>NZ_CP135996.1 GCF_029211325.2 Caproicibacterium argilliputei
ATGGATTCCTTCACAGAGGCCTGGGGGCTGGTCTGCGAGTACTGCAAAAGTAAAATCACAGAGGTCGCCTACACGACCTGGATTTCCCGCATTGAGCCGGTCAGTTTAGATTTCAACAGCGGGACCGCCGTGCTGAAAGTCCCAAATGACTTTCACCGCAAGACCATCCTGCACTATTATCTGGACACCATTCAGGAAGCATTCCTGCAAATCTTCGGTACATCAGACATCAAAATCGACCTGCGCACCGACGATGAAATGGCGCCGCAGAAACCGGTTGAGGACAAGCCTAGCGCAGAAGATTACGAGTATACCTTTGACACCTTCATTGTCGGTCCCAGCAACAAGTTTGCACACGCGGCCAGCATGGCGGTCGCCACAAAGCCCGCGGAACTTTACAACCCCCTTTTTATCTACGGCAACTCCGGCCTCGGCAAGACCCATCTTCTTTACGCAATCTGCAATGAGATTAAGAAGAATTCGCCCGATATGGATATTGTCTATATTAAAGGAGACGAATTTACAAACGAACTGATTGATGCCATTCAGAAAGGCACCACCACCGAGTTTCACAACCGCTACCGCAACGCGGATGTGCTGCTGGTAGATGATATTCAGTTCATCGCCGGCAAGGACTCAACCCAGGAGGAATTCTTCCACACATTTAACACCCTTTACGAAGCCAAAAAACAGATCGTACTGACCAGTGACCGGCCGCCCAAAGATATTGCCACCCTGGAAGAACGTCTGCTAACGCGCTTTGAATGGGGGCTGACCGCAGATGTTCAGCCGCCGGACTTTGAAACCCGCATTGCAATTATTAAAAGGAAAGCGGAACTGTTAGGCATCCAGCTGGACGAAAATGTGACGGAATACATGGCGAACCGCCTGAAAAACAACATCCGTCAGCTGGAGGGCGCCGTTAAAAAGATGAAAGCCTACCATCTGCTCAACGGTTACCCGCTCAACATCAACACCGCACAGGCAGCCATCAGCGACATCATCAATAATGACCAGCCGGTACCGGTGACCATCGAAAAAATCATTGAAGAAGTCAGCCGCACCTACGGCACCACACCGGAAGACATCCGCTCCTCCAAGCGCAGCGCCAATATCAGCAATGCCCGCCAGGTAGCGATGTACGTCGTGCGGGAAATCACCCAGATGCCCATGACCGGAATTGGCTCGGAATTTGGCGGGCGTGACCACTCCACCGTTGTGTATGCGATTCAGCAGGTCGAAAAGAACATCAAGAAAAATCCAAAAATGCGTGCAACTGTTGAGGATATTATCAAAAACATCCGCGACCGGTGATTTTTTATGCCTTTCAATATGCATTTTTTTTGCATATTCATTCATGAATCTTCTGCATAAACTTGTATTTATTCTTCAACTTGTTTTCAACTTTCCCCACCGAGTTTTCAACACAACGTTGAAAAACGAATCCTTCTCTTTTTTCTCCACCATTTGTCCACTGCTGTCTGTGCAAGAAAAAAGGCTGCGCAAAACGGTGCTTTTCTGGCTTTTTTCTTTCTTTCCACTTTTCCGTGCCCCTTACTACTAGTTCTAAATCTATTCCTTCTCAATTATACTCTTTGTAAACGGAGGCTTCCTTTTCATGATTATCACCTGTTCTCGTGAGCAGCTTCTGGAAGCTGTATTAAATGTACAGCGAGCTGTATCTTCAAAAAGTTCGATTCCTGCCTTGCAGGGAATTCTATTAAAGGCAAAGCAAAATAGCATCTTTCTGTGTGGGTACGACGCGGAAATGCTGGGTATGACAACCGAGATTGAGGCTGAAGTGACGCAAACCGGAACGATTGTCTTATCTGCGAAACTGTTTGGCGATATTGTACGCCGTTTACCGGACGAGCGTGTGCACATGGAAACCGACGACAAAAACATGACGACTATCCGCAGCGGGCAAAGCAACTTTTCGATTGTCGGCATTCCTGCGGAAGAGTATCCGGAACTGCCAACGGTTTCCGGAGAACGTGGTATTCGGATTTCCAACCTTGTTTTAAAGAACATGATTCATCAGACAATCTTTGCAGTTGCGGAAAGTGACGCAAAACCCATTCATACCGGTACTCTGTTTGAAATCGGCAGCGGAAAGATTCGTCTGGTTAGTGTAGATGGGTACCGACTGGCAATGCGGGAAGAGATGGTCAACAGTGATGAGCAGGGTCTTTCCTTTGTGGTGCCGGGAAAGGCACTGCAGGAAGTCAGCAAGCTTTTGCCGGAAAACGATGAAAATTGCGAGCTGCAGATTGGCAGCCGGCATATTTTATTCATAGTTGGGCGCTATACTGTTATTGCACGGCTGTTAGAGGGCGAGTTTCTGGACTATCGTTCCGCGATTCCACAGAAAAGCAGCAGCACTGTGATTCTCAAGACCAGTGAATTTATCAGCAGTGTGGAGCGTGTTTCCCTGCTGATTACCGACCGTTTGAAAAGCCCAATTCGCTGCATTTTTGATGAAGACACGGTGCGGCTTTCCAGCTACACGCCGATTGGGCGGGCAAGTGACCAATTTCCTGCTAAACTGGTTGGAAATCCGGTAGAAATGGGGTTTAACAATCATTATCTTTTAGATGCTCTGCGCAATGCAGAAGGCGACCAGATAAAATTGGAACTGAACGGGTCGTTGTCTCCTATGAAAGTTCTGCCCATGGAGGGAAACAGCTTCCTGTTTCTGGTTCTTCCTGTTCGCCTCAAGTCAGAGGCAGGCTGAGCAGGCTGAGCCTGCACGCACTTGCTGAAGCTCACGGGGCGCGCTCTCGCTTCTTTTACAGTCTGCGTCAACGTGAAGTCAGCGCTTCGAGCAGGCTAAGCCTGCACGCGCTTGCTGAAGCTCACATTAACTGCCTGTTCTTCTTTTACAGTCTGCGTCCGTGAAGTTCGCACTTTGAGACAGTTGCTTTCTGTCGCTTTCTCAGAAAGCGACTGGGGGCGTGGGGGCGAAGCCCTCCACGACCTTTGTAAGAGAAGCAGGTTCGGGCTGCGCAGGCTGAGCCTGCACGCACTTGCTGAAGCTCACGGGGCGCGCTCTCGCTTCTTTTACAGTCTGCGTCAACGTGAAGTTCGCACTTTGAGACAGTTGCTTTCTGTCGCTTTCTCAGAAAGCGACTGGGGGTGTGGGGGCGAAGCCCTCCACGACCTTTGATAAGAGAAGCAGGTTCGGGCTGCGCAGGCTGAGCCTGCACGCAGTTGCTGAAGCTCACGTTAACTGTCTGCGCTTCTTTTACAGTCTGCGTCAACATGAAGTTTGCTTTCAAATTTTGTTCGATACAGCAGTTATAATTACAAAAAATTCTAAATAAAAGGATTAAATTGGTATGAATAGGGAAACTATAACCATAGACACAGCGTTTATCCGCTTGGATGCTTTGCTAAAATTGGCCGGTGCGGTGGATACCGGCGGACGCGCAAAATATGTTGTGCAGGGCGGCGAAGTTTTGGTCAATGGAGAAGTCTGTACCATGCGCGGCAAAAAGCTGCACTCCGGGGATACGGTGGATTATGCCGGCCGCGCCTTTGAGGTGGCCGGGTGAAAGTCCTGTCACTTACCTGCCAGAATTATCGGAATCTGCAAAAGGCTTGCCTGCAGCCGGAATCGGGTGTGAATGTGCTCTGGGGCGAAAACGCACAGGGCAAAACCAACCTGCTGGAGGCCTTGTGGCTGTTTACCGGCGGACACAGCTTTCGCGGCGCAAAAGACAGCGAGTTGGTGCTGCACGGCGCTTCCGGCACACGGCTGGAACTTGCCTTTTTCAGCGAAGAGCGCGAGCAGACAGCTGCCCTGCAGATTGAGGGCGGGCGGCGCCATGCATTTTTAAATGAAGTGCCCTTGCGTTCCTCAAACGGACTGGTGGGGCATTTCTGCGCGGTTATCTTTTCACCGGAGCACATCGCGTTAGTGCGTGAAGGCCCCGCCAATCGACGCAATTTTCTGGATGCTGCCTTGTGTCAGCTGAAACCCGGCTATGTTCGCCTGCTGAACCGCTATCAGCGTCTTCTGGCACAGAGAAATGCTTTGCTGAAAGATATTCCCCGCCACCCGGAGTTGACCGAAACCCTGCCGGTCTGGGATGTCCGTCTGGTACAGGATGGCCTGCAAATCGTTTCGCAGCGGCAGGCATACCTCGAGCGGCTGACCACAGCTGCCGCGCGGATTTACAGCGGCCTGAGCCACGGTAAGGAACAGCTTTCTTTGGACTACCAGTGTTCGGCGGAGGACTTGGCGGCGGCTCTGCTGGAAAACCGCGAGCGTGATATTCGCCAGGGGTTTACCAGCGCCGGCCCGCACCGCGACGACATGGAGATTCTTTTGGACAGCGCCGCCGCGCGCACTTATGGTTCGCAGGGACAGAAGCGCAGCATTGTGCTTGCCCTCAAACTGGCAGAGGCTCAAGTGCTGGAGGAAATCACCGGAGAAAAACCGGTGGTTCTTCTGGACGATGTACTCAGCGAACTGGATGGCGGCCGCCAAGATTATCTGCTCAATCACCTGTCGGACTGTCAGGTGTTTATCACCTGCTGCGTGCCGCAGCAGGCGTGCGGTCTGCATGGCGGCGGTCTGTATCAGGTAAAAAACGGCTGCGTGCGTCCGGAACGGCCGCAAACGGCTTAACGCAGAAAGGAGAAAGCCATGTATCTGCATTTAGGGCAGGATACGGTCATACGAAGCGAGAATATTCTGGGGATTTTTGATATGGAAACCTCTACCCTCTCCACTTCCACACGCAGATACCTTGCCAAAAGCGAAAAAGAAGGCCGCGTGGTCAACGTTTCCCTGGAAATGCCCAAAAGCTTCGTTCTGTGCAGTGCGCCGCAGGGTGGCGAAACAGTGTATATTACGCAGATCAGTTCAACCACCCTGCTGAAACGAACCGGATTTATGGAAGAACTGCGGAATGTCAACATGGAATAACAGGAGCCGATAAGATGAAGAAACTGCAATATCCGCAGTGCCCGTACTGCGGAAAAAAAGTGAATCCCCTGCTTGCCTTTACCCTGAAAAATCAGGGCGAGTACCGCTGTACCAAATGCAGCGGCATTTCTAACATCGCACTGGACGGGGCGGTCTACAAATTGGCGGTCAGCATGGTGCTGGCAGCTGCGGCGGTTTTTCTGGTGGAGGAACTGTTAGTGCGCCGCTTTCTGTGGTACTCGGCACTTTTAGTACTGCTGCCGTTTTTGATTTTTTATGTGCTTTCTCCGCTGTTTCTGGAACTGAAGCGCCCAGTGATTAAGCGTCGGCGGATGGAACGGCGCGTGCCCAACAGCACGACCGGCGGTCTGTATGAAGGGCCTTACGGCACTCCCGGTCGCCGCGCGGATGACCCAACGGTGTACGTGCCCTCCACATTTGGGCATTCCATCATTCAGCCACAGGCGGACGAGGACCCCGCAGTGGAGGAGCCCACGATTCCCGTTTCCTCTTTCGTTGGGGGCAGACCGCGCCCGCCGTTTCCGCAGGAGGATGATTTTTCTGCGGAAGTCGGGCGGTTTGGGCTTCGCAAATCCGTGAAGCAGTTTGAGGAGAATCTGGGCGAAAATGCAGAGCCGGTCTTTTACACTCGCCCCAAAGGCGGCAGTCCGCAGCGCGGTGGTTTCCGTGCCTACCGCCCGCCTCTGGATGACAGACAGGAGGATGGCCATGCATAAGGAAACAACCGCCTGTCCGTGGTGCGGTGCGCACTGTTCCGAGCAGACAGGCCGTGCGGCGCTGCAGGCGGAGCGGCACATCTGCCCGGTTTGCGGCCGACCGTCCCGTGCGGTGCGCAGCAAAAAGCGCATCGGCGTGTGGCTCCTGCTGGCTGCGGTGCTGTGCCTGCTGGATTTTCTATTTCTGGTACTGGGGGTGCCCTTGTTGCCGGTTTTTCTGCTGACTGCCGGTTGTACTGCGTGTCTGTGGTGCTTTCGCGGGCATACGGTTGTTTTCCGAAAGATAACGGATGCTTAAGCCCCGTGCGGTACGGGAAGGAAAAGATAAGAGAAGGTTTTACGGAAGAGAAGACCGGGAACAGCTGCAGGACGGCGTACTGCTGCCTGCCGAAGATTCCCGCAGGAGGTTTCAGTTTTGGATATCAATCAAGTCACACAGGCAAATGAAGAGTATGATGCAGACCAAATTCAGGTTCTTGAAGGACTGGAGGCGGTGCGCAAACGCCCCGGTATGTACATCGGTTCCACCGGCGAGCGCGGACTGCACCATCTGGTGTATGAAATCGTCGACAATGCCGTGGATGAGGCGCTGGCAGGCTACTGCGACCGCATTGATGTGAAAATCGAACCGGGCAATATCATCAATGTTACGGACAACGGCCGCGGCATTCCGGTCGGTAAAGAGCACAAGACCGGCCTGCCGGCGATTACGGTTGTTTACACCGTGCTGCACGCTGGCGGCAAGTTCGGCGGCGGCGGTTACAAGGTTTCCAGTGGTCTGCACGGCGTGGGCGCTTCGGTGGTCAATGCGCTTTCCTCTTGGCTGGAAGTCAAGGTGATTCATGATGGAAAAATTTATTTCCAGCGGTTTGAGCGCGGCAAGGTGGTCAACGAGCTGAAAATCATCGGCAACGCACAGCCTGGCGAAAGCGGCACCAATGTCCGCTTTCAGGCAGATCCGGAGATTTTCCGCGATACTACCGTGTACAAGTACGACATTCTGCAGAAGCGGCTGCGCGAACAGGCATTTTTAAACGCCGGCATCAATATTGTTTTAACGGATGAGCGCGACTCGGATGCGGTCATCTCTAACCGTTACTGCTATGAGGGCGGCATTTCCAGCTTTGTGGAGTTCATCAATAAGGACAAAGAACCCGTGCATCCGGATATCATCCATTTTTCCGCCATGGCGCCGGACGGCAACGCCAACGCGGAAATTGCCATGCAGTACACGGATTCTTTCAATGAAATGCTGCTTTCCTTTGCCAACGACGTACATACCACGGATGGTGGTACGCACGTAGAGGGCTTCAAGCGTGCACTGACCCGTGTGATGAACAGCTATGCCCACCAGCACAATATTTTAAAAGACAGCGACGAAAACCTCTCTGGCGAGGATGTGCGCGAGGGCTTAACCGTCATCATCAGCGTCAAAATCAAAGACGCGCAGTTTGAAAGCCAGACCAAAGCCAAGCTGGGCAATACGGAAATCGGCACGTTGGTCAATGCTGTGGTCGGCGACAAGCTGTCCACGTATCTTGAGGAGCACCCGGCGGTGGCAAAAGCCATCTTCGAAAAGGCACTGGCTGCTTCCCGCGCTCGTGCCGCCGCGCGCAAAGCCCGCGATCTGGTTCGCCGTAAATCTGTTTTGGAAAACGCGAGCCTGCCGGGAAAGCTGGCAGACTGCCAGAGCCGTGATGCGAGTGAAACCGAAATTTACATCGTGGAGGGCGACTCCGCAGGAGGCTCCGCCAAGATGGGTCGTGACCGCAAGTTTCAGGCAATCCTGCCCCTGTGGGGCAAGATGCTCAACGTGGAAAAAGCGCGTCTGGACAAAGTGTATGGCAACGAAAAGCTGATGCCAATTGTCACAGCGCTCGGCACTGGAATCGGCGAGGAATTTGATATTTCCAAACTGCGTTACGGGCGCATTATCATCATGGCGGATGCGGATGTTGATGGTTCCCATATCCGTATTCTGCTGCTGACATTCTTTTATCGCTTCATGCAGCAGTTGGTTGAGGAAGGGCATATTTATCTGGCACAGCCCCCGCTGTACCGCCTGACGAAAAGCCAGCAGCATTACTACGCTTACTCGGATGAGGAGCGCGAAAAACTGATGGAGGAATTGGGCCAGACGGATATGCAGCGCTACAAAGGTTTGGGCGAAATGGACCCGGAGCAGCTTTGGGAAACCACGATGAATCCCGAAACCCGCATCATGCGCCGCGTGACCGTGGAGGATGCTGCGGCGGCAGACGCGGCGTTTACAGTGCTCATGGGCGACAAAGTAGAGCCGCGCAGGGCTTACATTGAGCAGAACGCCAAGTATACCGAAAACCTGGATGTCTGAACCCCTCTCCTTTTTTCACCCGCCGTGCGGGTGTTTTCATTTTCTTTGGAATCTGGTATAATAGAAGATAAATACAACAGAACGAGAAATGCGGTTGCTTTCGCAGGAAAGAATCAAAAAAGGAGTTTACAAAAGAATGAGCGACAAGCGTACAGAGGAAGAAACGGTGCAGCCTCCTGAACCGGAGGCTCCAGAGGACGATGACGATACCATCCGATGGGACGGCAGTGAAGCGGAAATGGTAGCGGACGAGGACGCCGAAGCGTATGAGGAAACCAAAACAGCAGTAAAAATCAGCTATCAGCTGACCGATGAGGAGGTCTGTCGTGCGTTTTTGCACACGAGCCTGAACCGGAAGCGCCGGCTGTTTTTGGGTGGACTTGCGGCGCTGGCTTTTGTGCTTTCTGTGGTCAGCTTTGTGTATTACGGGCTGCAGGCGCCTTCTGATTCCCTGGTTTTCGGTGTTTTATTTGCCGCGGCGGGCGCCGCGGTGCTGGTGCTGCCGTGGCTGTCTGTGCGCAGGCACGCCCGTGAGTCCAATGATCACGGAGAGTATACCGTGAAGCTGTACCCGGATCTGATTGAGGCGGAGCATTCCGGCAATATGCTGGAAATTCCGCTGGACGGAACCAGCGTCTGTGAATTTTACAAGGGGCTGGTGCTGCTGCAGTTTGACCGGGAATACATAGGCGGCTCTCTGCTGATTCTTCCGCTGCGCAGTGTGGAACCGAGTGTTCTGGCGGATGTGGAGGCAATCCTCCGCTCCGGTACCCATGTCGCGCGCAGATAGCGAACTTCCCGCAGGTCGGCGGCACCTTTCCGCGCCGGGTTGCCAGTACATACAGTCTTGCAGTTTTGGGCTGATGCACGCAGTTACAACAGGAGGAATATCCTTTTATGGATGAAATTCAGAATGAAAACAAGGAAAGAATTATCGACGTGGATCTGGAAGAAGAAGTCCAAAAATCTTTCATGGCATATTCCATGTCGGTTATCGTGCAGCGCGCCCTGCCAGATGTGCGGGACGGCTTAAAACCGGTGCATCGGCGTATTCTGTACGCCATGTATGAGGACGGCATCACGCCGGACAAACCTTACAAAAAGTGCGCCACCACGGTCGGCGACGTGCTGGGCCGGTACCATCCGCACGGCGATGCTTCCGTTTATGATGCGCTGGTGCGTTTGGCACAGGATTTTTCCATGCGGTATATGCTGGTGGACGGCCACGGAAACTTCGGTTCTGTAGACGGTGACCCGCCGGCTGCTTATCGTTACACCGAGTCGCGCATGAGCAAGATTGCAGTGGAAATGCTGCAGGATATCGATAAGGACACCGTCGATTTCGGCCCGAACTTTGATGACAGCCGCAAGGAGCCAAAGGTGCTGCCCAGCCACTTCCCCAATCTGCTGGTTAATGGCTCCACCGGCATCGCGGTCGGCATGGCAACGAATATTCCCCCGCACAATCTAGGCGAGGTGGTGGACGGTGTCTGTGCGCTGATTGACAATCCGGATATCGACATGGATGGTCTGATGCAGTACATCAAAGGGCCGGATTTTCCCACAGCGGGTATCATCATGGGTCGTGCGGGCATCCGCGCCGCCTATGCAACCGGCAAGGGCCGCATCACCGTGCGCGCCCGCGCCGAAATTGTAGAAGAAAAAAATGGCCGGTTCAGCATTGTCGTTACCGAACTTCCCTATCAGGTCAACAAAGCGCGCCTAATTGAAAACATCGCGGATTTAGTAAAGGACAAGCGCATTGAGGGAATTTCCAATATCGAAGATCACTCCGACCGAAACGGAATGCATATCCTGATTTCCGTAAAGCGCGATGCTTCTCCGCAGATTGTGCTCAATCAGCTTTACAGCTACACGCAGCTGCAGACCACGTTCAGCGTGAACCTGCTGGCGATTGTTGGTGCGCACGATAACTACAGCGGCGAACCGAGGCTGCTGACGCTCAAGCAGATTCTGGAGGAGTATGTCAGCTTTCAAAAGGATGTCATTATACGCCGAACGAAGTACGATTTAGAAAAAGCACTGGCGCGCGCACATATTCTGGAAGGCTTAAAAATTGCAGTCGATAATATCGATGAGATTATCTCGATTATTCGCTCCAGTAAGGACCGCGCTTCTGCCCGTGCCCGCATGACAGAACGCTTTGGGCTGGACGACATTCAGACGCAGGCGATTGTGCAGATGCCGCTGGGCGCCCTGACCGGTTTGGAAAGAAAGAAACTGGAGGACGAGCTGGCTGCCATCGAGGCCAAGGTGGCGGATTTGCGCGATATTTTGGCGAATGAATCCCGTGTGCTTACCATCATTAAGGATGACGCGCAGAACGTGAAAAAGAAATTCAATGACGAGCGCCGCACAGAAATCGCAGCGGTTTCCGGTGAGGTCGATATTGAAGATTTGATTCCCAGGGAAGAGTGCGTCCTGACGCTGACCAATTTCGGCTATGTCAAGCGTTTGGCAGCAGACACCTATCACACCCAGAACCGCGGCGGACGCGGAATCAGTGCCATGACACGCCGCGAAGAGGACTGCACCAGCGAAATGTTCATCTGCGGCAGCCACGATTATGTGCTGTTCTTTACAAACTTTGGCCGGGTGTACCGCCTGAAGTGCTATGAGGTGCCGGAAGGCAGCCGCACCAGCAAGGGCATTAACATTGCTAACCTGCTGCCAATTTCCCAGAATGAAAAGGTCACTTCCATGATTCGTGTGCCGGAGTTTGACGAGGAAAGTTACCTGTGCATGGTGACGCGCAACGGCATCATCAAGCGTACTGTGCTTTCCGCGTATAATACCGCGCGCAAGGGCGGCGTCATTGCACTGGATTTGGATGAGGGCGATGAACTTTCGTGGGTGCGCCTGACCGGCGGAGATGATGAACTGCTGGTGGCAACTCACCTCGGCATGGCTATTCGTTTCAATGAAAACGATGTGCGCCCGATGGGCCGTGTGGCACGCGGTGTCAAGGCCATCACACTGAAGGAAAGTGACTATGTGGTTGGCATGAGCGTTCTGCGTGAGGGCGGCCGTGTGCTGACTGTCAGTGAAACCGGCTACGGGCGGCTTTCTCCCATTGAGGATTACCGCATACAGAACCGCGGCGGCAAGGGCCTGCTGAATTACCACGTGGATAAGTACGGCTGTGTGGCTGCCATCAAAGTAGTGGATCTGACGGATGATATTATCTTGATTTCCGAAGCCGGCATTCTGATTCGGATTCCAGCGGATTCTATCCGCATCTGCGCGCGTCCAAGCAAGGGCGTCAAAGTAATGCGGCTGACTGGTGCCGATAAAGTCGTTACGCTAGCACGCACGGAACATGAAGAGGACGAAACAACGGATGAGCTGCCAGAAAACGACGGTGACCCTGAGGAGGGCGCTGAGGATTCGACAGAAACAACGGAGGGATAACTATCATGCGTAAGCCCCGCACCAGATTTACCGCGCTTCTGCTGGCATTCAGCCTTTGCATTGCCGCTGCTGCGGCAGGCTGTGGCAGCAAGTCAGGCAGCAGCAGTGCTGCCTCAGAAGTTTCTTCCGCACAAGCGATTCCGGTTTCTTCTGAAAATACGGCAAGCAGCAGCCATGCAGTGTCTGCGGTTTCCTCTCAGGCTTCTTCAGCTGCAGATTCCGCGGCTTCAAATGCGGACACGGCTGTGTCGCAGACCAATGGCATTGAGGCCGCACCGGAAAGCAATACTTCTTCTGTCCCCACCAAGGATGACCGTTTCAATAAAAAATGGGCGGCAAATCCCATTGATGCAGCCATGCAAAAGGCAATGGATACGGCAGACACTAATCGAAAAATTGTGGAAACTTATACACAATATGCACAGAAATGGCAGAACGAGATTGCTGTTACGTATGACCGACTGATGACTGTCAGCGGAAACGATGCGGCGCTGAAAAGCGAGCAGACCGCATGGGTAAACGGCAAGGAAGCGCAGCTGCAGAAAATTAAGGCATCGGTTGCGTCAGAAGGCACCGGCGCCGCAGTCGGTGTGGGCAGCAAGGTAATGCAGTTTTACCGCGCACGCGCGCAGCAACTGTACTTTGAGCTTTACAAATATGACCCGAATTTTTCATTTACCAATGCATAACGGATAAAAAAGGACTGATGGCATGGAACTGACCGAAAAAACACTGGAGAAGAATGTGATTTATAAAGGCCGTGTTCTGCAGATGCATGTGGATCATGTACAGCTGGAGGACGGCAGAGTTTCCACACGGGAGTGCGTGGATCATCCGGGTGGCGTGAGTGTGGCGGCGCTTACACCGCACAACGAGATTCTGTTGGTGCGGCAGTTCCGGTATCCGTATGGCGAGGTTGTGCTGGAAACCCCTGCGGGCAAGCTGGAAGCCGGCGAAGACCCGCTTTCCGCCTGCAAGCGGGAACTCAGAGAGGAAACCGGCGCAGTTTCAGATTCGTTCATTCCGCTGTCAGTGATGTACCCTTCTCCCGGTTATACCAATGAGAAGCTGTATCTGTACGCTTGCCGGATTTCTGAGCAGGGCGGTCAGCATTTGGATGATGGGGAGTTTCTGGAGGTTGATCGCGTGCCACTGCGTGAAGCGCTGAAGCAGGTGGAGCGCGGCGAGATTTACGACGCAAAAACGCAGGTGCTGATTCTGCGTGCGGCGCAAATGGTGCAGGCCGGAAAACTGTAAATGAAAAAGGGTTATAGCAAAATGAATTTGCAATAGCACATTGCACAGAGAAATCATCTTAAAAACAAGAAAATGCGCCTTGAAATGACTTTTACAGGTCAATCCAAGACGCATTTTTGTGTATAATAATGAGACAAGGTTCTTTGCAACAACCCTCTAAAGAGCACTCTATTTGCTTTTTGCCTTCTATTGAAGGGCTGTTCATTCGGAACCAGTTGGCTTTAGTTGTTTCCGCATAACAAGCCCTTTTTCGCTTTCAGAAGAGATGTAAAACCCATTCTTTCGATACATCTCAAAATGGCCTCCGAAGTCAGAAGATTGATAGCTGGATTCCTTGTAGGGGTACACCTCTACAAAGTCAAAATCATCCCGGGCGGCGTCTTGACATACACGTTCCAACAGCATGGTGGCAATGCCTTTTCGCTTCATATCCGGTGCAATCATAAAACAGAACAGGGACTTTACCTTGCTGTCTGCGGTGCGCCCCTCCAAAGGGACGTAATCCATAAACCGCCGCCAGCTTGCGCACTTTAAGCAGTCGGCTTTTGTGTTGGCATTACACCATCCGACAACGGAACCTTCACTGTAGGCAAGGTAGCCCTGCAGATTATTGCTGCGGATATAGCGGTAGGCGTATTTCCTTCTTTCTGCTGCTGTAGAGAAATCTTTGCCTTTATAATCTTTACTGCTCCAGCATACACAGTAGCATTTGTGTTCTTCCACGTTATCATCGTGCGGAGTAATGTCAAAAAAACGAACGTAGTCTTCCGCAAGTTCGGGTGACAGTTTGCGTATTTCAATTTCCATTTGCTTTCTCCTCGTAAAATCATTAAAAAAGACCTTCCTATTAAGGGCAAAAGTCCGAAATAGGAAGGTTTTTGGTGCCCTCGGGCGGATTCGAACCGCCGGCCTACCGCTTAGGAGGCGGTCGCTCTATCCAGCTGAGCTACGAAGACATTTTATAGGGCAGTCGTTATTATACCGCATAACAAAGTGAATTGTCAATTCGTCCCTTGCCACGACTGCAGGTAAGCGTGAATGTAAACAAACATATTTACAATTTCCAAAATCAAAATGATTTGACTTAACGGATTCAGCGCAACCGTTGCGTTCATGCGGTGCTGTACCATGGTGTAAAAGCAGGCGGACGAAATGGACTCCAATGCGCACAGCGCCACGCTGACGGCATAGTTCAGGCGGTTTTTGCTGCGCAGCAGCAGCGTCACCAGCCAGATGGAAACAGGAAGTGCAAACGAAAAAGCGCAGTATACGACACCGCCTATATGCGACAAAATTCCACCATGGTGCAGATAAAAAACACCTAATTCCACAGAATTCATAAGCTGACTGCTGTCTGTTACTCTCGCCACAGGCAAAAAGAGAAAAACAAGCAAAACGATTTGCAGACCAAGCGCTGCTCGTTGCGTGACCTTCAGTTTGCGAATGTCGTACCAAGCATCAGCCATGCGGCAGGCTCCTTTCAGAAAATAGCCGAAAAGCGGCACATTGTTTCTGTTTGTATTATAACAAAAATTCTGAAAAAAGTACAGCTTTGCAAAGGCGGAAGGCGCAAAAAAGAAGCCGCCGGTTTTCACACCGGCGGCTTCCCGCAGCTTTATAAAAAACTTACTTTTTTGCCTTCGCGCGCTTTTCCTTAACAGCAGCCTGCGCAGCAGCCAGACGTGCAATCGGCACGCGGAACGGAGAGCAGGATACATAGTCCAGACCAACATTGTGGCAGAACTCAACGGACGACGGATCGCCGCCGTGCTCGCCGCAAATACCGAGGTGCAGAGCCGGATTGGCGGCTTTGCCTTCGGTTGCGCTCAGCTTGACCAGACGGCCAACACCATCCGGATCCAGATGCACAAACGGGTCGGATTCGTAAATCTTGGTTTCGTAGTAGGAATCCAGGAACTTACCGGCGTCGTCACGGCTGAAGCCGAAGGTCATCTGTGTCAGGTCGTTGGTGCCGTAGCAGAAGAAGTCTGCTTCTTTTGCAATCTTGCCGGCAGTCAGCGCTGCACGCGGAATCTCGATCATGGTGCCGACTTCGTACTTCATGTCGATGCCGGCCTTTTTGATGAGCTCGTCAGCAGTCTTCACAACGAAGTCTTTCACATATTTCAGTTCCTTGACTTCGCCAACCAGCGGAATCATGATCTGCGGAACAATCTTTTTGCCGGTTTTCTTGGTCACGTTGATGGCTGCGTTGATGACAGCAGTGGTCTGCATCTCGGCAATTTCCGGATACGTGACAGTCAGACGGCAGCCGCGGTGACCCATCATCGGGTTGAACTCATGCAGGGAAGCGATGACTTCCTTGAGCTTCTGGACGGTGATGTTCAGGTCATCTGCCAGATCCTTGATGTCGGCTTCTTTGGTCGGCAGGAACTCATGCAGCGGCGGGTCGAGGAAACGAATGGTGACCGGGCGCTCACCCATGGTTTCAAACAGACCCTCAAAGTCGCCCTGCTGGTACGGCAGAATCTTTGCCAGAGCCTTCTTGCGGTCTTCCACGGTTTCTGCGACAATCATTTCACGCATAGCCTTGATACGGGAGCCCTCAAAGAACATATGCTCTGTACGGCAAAGGCCAATGCCCTCTGCGCCGAAGTCGCTTGCCTGCTTTGCATCGCGCGGTGTGTCAGCGTTGGTGTAAACCTTCAGGCGGCGAACCTTGTCAGCCCAGCCCATGTAGCGGCCGAAATCGCCGGAGATGGAAGCCGGGACCGTCGGAATGGCCTCGCCATAGATGTTGCCGGTGCTGCCGTCGATGGAGATATAGTCGCCCTCTTTGTAGGTTTTGCCTGCAAGGGTAAACTCTTTCTTGTCGTAGTTCACGGTGATGTCGCCGCAGCCGGAAACGCAGCAGGTACCCATGCCGCGCGCAACAACTGCTGCGTGGCTGGTCATGCCGCCGCGGACGGTCAGGATGCCTTCTGCGGACTGCATACCCTCGATGTCTTCCGGAGAGGTTTCCAGACGAACCAGGACAACTTTTTCGCCGCGGCCGGCCCAAGCCTTTGCGTCCTCTGCAGAGAAGACGACCTTGCCGCAGGCAGCGCCCGGAGAAGCTGCCAGACCCTTGCCGACCACTTCAGCCTTTTTCAGGGCTTCGGGGTCAAACTGTGGGTGCAGCAGGGCATCGAGCTGATGCGGCTCAACGCGCAGAACGGCTTCTTCTTCGTCAATCATGCCTTCGTCAACCAGATCGCAGGCAACTTTCAGAGCGGCATTTGCGGTACGCTTGCCGTTACGGGTCTGCAGCATGAACAGGTGTCCATCCTCAATGGTGAACTCCATGTCCTGCATATCCTTGAAGTGGTTTTCCAGCTTGGTTGCAATTTCGGTGAATTCTTTGTACACTGCGGGCATCTGGTCCTGCAGGTGGCTGATCGGGGACGGCGTGCGCACGCCGGAAACAACATCTTCGCCCTGTGCGTTGATGAGGTACTCGCCGAACAGCTTCTTTTCGCCGGTGGCCGGGTTGCGGGTAAACGCAACGCCCGTGCCGGAGTTGTCGCCGGAGTTGCCGAACGCCATCTGCTGTACATTAACAGCAGTGCCCCACTCGTAGGGGATTTCGTTCATCTTGCGGTAAACGTTTGCACGCGGGTTGTCCCAGCTGCGGAACACAGCCTTGACCGCTTCGATGAGCTGCTCTTTCGGGTCCTGCGGGAAAGGTTTCTTTTCGTTGTCTTCGTAGATTTTCTTGAAGATGACGACCAGTTTCTTGAGGTCTTCTGCGGAAAGGTCAATGTCGTTCTTTACGCCCTTTTCCGCCTTCATCTTGTCGATTTCATCCTCGAAGAGGCTCTTGGAGACACCCATGACCACGTCTGCAAACATCTGCACAAAGCGGCGGTAGCTGTCGTATGCAAAGCGCGGATTGTTGGTCTTTTTCGCAAGGCCTTCAACGGATTCATCGTTCAGGCCAAGGTTCAGGATGGTGTCCATCATGCCCGGCATGGACTGGCGTGCGCCGGAACGCACAGAAACCAGCAGCGGATTGTTGATGTCGCCGAAGGTTTTGCCGGTGATTTTTTCCAGACCCTTCATGTGCTCGAAGATATCCTTCTGGATAGCTTCGTTGATCTGACGGCCATCTGTGTAGTACTGGGTGCAGGCGTCTGTGGTGATGGTGAAGCCCTGCGGAACCGGCATGCCGGCAGCGGTCATTTCTGCCAGACCTGCGCCCTTGCCGCCCAGTGTGTTCTTCATCGCAGTCATGTCGCCATGGAAAGCTTCGCTGCCCTCGGTGAAGTAGTAAAGGTACTTACGGCTCATTGGTTGATCCTCCTAGATAAATTTTTCTGATTCCCAAGTTTTGTACTTCGGGATGGAAAATAAAAAGAAAACAAAATGATACGGCGAAAAAGCCCCCCGCGGGAGCTGTTCCTCAAATATTATAACAAATACAAGTGCGGAATTCCAGATAAAATTGTACTTTGCCCGATTCTGCCGTAAATTTTTTTTGAAAAAGCGCTGTGCTGTGTGTGCAGTTGTGTTTTTCTTAACAAGAGGTCTTGCATTCTTGCGGAAAAATCCTTATACTAATACTGTCACGGATTCTGCAAATCCGTACAGTTGATTACCGCCACATCTGGGAGGCCAATAAAATGCCGGAAACATACTGTGCCGTTGTACTTGCCGCAGGGGAAGGAAAGCGCATGAAGTCCAACCAACCGAAAGTGCTCTGCGAAGTGCTGTTTAAGCCGATGCTTCGCTGGGTGCTGGATGCCGTGCGGGCTTCTGCAGCGGCGGACATCTGCTGTGTGGCGGGCTTTCGGCACGAGCAGGTGGAAGCTTATTTGCAGCAGCTGAACGCAGGCGCTTTTTCCGGGCACCCGGTTTCGTGTGTGCTGCAGCAGGAGCGCCGCGGCACCGGCCATGCCGTCATGATGGCGCGCACCTTTCTGGAGGCGCACCGCGGTGGTCATGTGCTGGTGCTTAATGGCGACGCGCCGTTTCTTTCTGCGGAAACCATCGATGCGGCGCTGCAGCAGCACCGCGCCAATGTGGAAGCGGTGACGGTGATTTCCGCTGAAGTGGAAAATCCTTTCGGCTACGGGCGTATTTTGCGTGACGAACAGACCGGCCTGCTGCAGGGAATCGTGGAGCAGAAGGATGCGGACAGCAGTGTGCAGCGCATTCGGGAGATTAATTCCGGCTCCTACTGGTTCTGCGTTGACAGCCTGCTGGAGATTCTTTCGGAGATTACCAGTGACAACGCCCAGGGGGAATACTACCTGACAGATGCCGTCAAGCTTTTACTTGCACACGGTCAGCGCGCCGGTGCTTATGTTTCGGCGGATGCGGACGCAGTGCTGGGCGCGAATGACTGCGTACAGCTGGCAGAACTTAACACGATTGCACGCCGGAAAATTCTGCAAAAGCATATGGAAGCGGGAGTTTCCATTCCCTGCACCGATGGCGTTATCATTGGTCCGGATGTGACCATCGGTTCCTATTCCTGCATTTTGCCGGGGTCAATCCTGCAGGGCACCACTTCCGTTGGAGCTGCCTGCACGGTTGGCCCTGAAGTTGTATTGCGAAATGCTCGGATTGCAGACGGCGTATCCCTATGCTTCGTGCAAGTTTACAACCAAAAAATTGCAAACACAGATTCAGTGGAATCCTATCATATCTACCAATAGCAGCCAGCTACAGGGTGCCTCATTGTTTGGGGCACCCTGCTTGTGTGCAGGGGCACTTCCCTGTTCCTGCATGATATTCAAGACAGCCGGCGCTTGGAAGCAAAGGCAAAAGGCACCGCGGCGGCTTTTATGCGGTGTGTTTGGCTTTTGCTTCGGAACAGCGCCAGGAGGAAACGACAAATGATTGTAACCAAACAGGGGGAAAAGAAATGAATTTTCACGGCAAGGACATCAAAATTTTTGCTGCGAACGCAAACCCGGACGTTGCCAAGCAAATCAGCGAATGTCTTGGCCTGCCGATGGGCAAAAGCAACGTTACAACCTTCAGCAACGGCGAAATTTCCGTTTCGCTTCAGGAATCTGTGCGCGGCTCTGACTGTTTTATCGTGCAGTCCACCTGCTCGCCGGTCAATGACAACCTGATGGAACTGCTGATTATGATGGATGCGATGAAGCGTGCGTCTGCGGCGCGCATCACAGCGGTAATCCCGCACTTCGGCTATGCCCGCCAGGACCGCAAGGCAAAGGCGCGCGACCCGATCAGTGCAAAGCTCTGCGCGGATCTGATTACAACGGCTGGCGCTGACCGTGTTCTGACCATGGATCTGCATGCGGCGCAGATTCAGGGGTTCTTTAACATTCCGGTTGACCATCTGCGCGGCGCACCGCTGCTGGCTTCTTTCATGAAGGAGCGTGTCGGAGAAAAAGTGGACCAGTATATTGTCGTTTCCCCGGATTTGGGCTCGGTGACCCGTGCCCGTGACTTTGCAGAGCGCATTGGCACCCCCATGGCAATCGTTGATAAGCGTCGTCCGCGTGCAAATGTCTGCGAGGTCATGAACATCATTGGTTCTGTTGAGGGCAAGAAGGTCATTTTGGTAGACGACATGATCGACACCGCAGGCACTCTGTGCAATGCGGCAACTGCGCTGATGGAGCATGGCGCGGTTTCGGTTACCGCGTGCGCGACGCACGGCGTGCTGTCCGGCCCGGCGATTGAGCGGATTAAAGATTCTGTTTTGGACGAAGTGGTTCTGCTGGACACCATTCCGCTGCCGCAGGAGAAGAAACTCGACAAAATCACGGTTCTGCCGATTGCGCCGACATTTGCGGAAGCGATTGAACGCATCTACGAAGACAAACCTGTCTCTCCCATGTTCAACTAGCAGGCGCGGGGGAGCCCCCGCAGGCAGTGTGCTGAAGTTCCAATTTCTTTGCAGATTGTGTTAAAATCCGGTTAGCGCTTCTTGAAATTTTTACAATCAAATAATCCAGGGTTGCCGCAAAGCGTCGAAACGGACGCGGTTTGTCGCGGCAGCCCCTTTTGTGTTGAGGTATGCTTATGCTTTTTTCAGACAAATTTTCCGCCGGTTCCGTGGAGTGGCTCCTGGTCGGTCTTGGCAATCCAGGTACGCAGTATGACGGCACGCGGCATAATACCGGTTTCATGGCGCTGGATTGTATCGCGCAGAAAGCCGGCGTGAAAATTGATCGGCTTAAGTTCAAAGGGCAGTGCGCAACGGCGCAAGTCGGCGGAAAAAAAGTGCTGCTTCTCAAGCCCGCCACGTTTATGAATCTGTCCGGTCAGAGCGTGACGGAGGCCATGCAGTTCTATAAAATTCCGCCGCAGCGCGTTATTGTGTTTTTTGATGATATTTCACTCCCCTGCGGGCGGCTGCGGATTCGCCGCAAAGGCAGCGACGGCGGACACAACGGCATGAAAAACATCATTTATCTGACCGGCAGCGACCAGTTCCCGCGCGTCAAAATCGGCATTGGCGCCAAACCGACACCGGAATGGGACCTTGCCGATTGGGTGCTCAGCCGCTTTTCTGAAGCGGACGCCGCGCTGATGCGCGAAAGCACCGAGCACGCGGCAGAAGCAGCGGAGCTGATGGTAAACGACCAGACAGATCAAGCCATGAATCAGTACAATACCAAATAAAAACGGCCCGCCTTTGCAGGCGGACCGTCTGGAATCCAAAGGGTTAGATACTGATGATTCCCAGCGCGTTTAATACACTGGAAATCAAAATGGCGAGAATGAAGATTGGCGCAATCCAGCGGATCATGACATCTACCAGTTTCCGCCGGCGGAACGGCGAGCTGCTTAGCACTTCGTCATCGATGACCTTCATGCCCACAAACCAACCGACACACAGGCAGGTCAGCAGCGCCACAATCGGCATCAGCACACTGTTGCTGATGAAATCAAAGAAGTCCAGAATGTCAAAGCCAAGAAGTTTTATGCCGGAGAGCGCACCAAAGCCCAGAGAAGACAAAACCCCCAGCACTGCGGAAACGCCCAGCGTTATAAGGCACGCTGCCGTTCTGCTGATGTGCAGCTTGTCCTTGAGAATGGAAACGACGGTTTCCATCAGGGCAATCGAGGAGGTCAGCGCCGCAAACAAAACCAACAGGAAGAAAACGGCACCTGCGACCACGCCGCCGACACCCATATGGTTGAACACCTTCGGCAGCATGACGAACATCAGGCCGGGTCCCTGCTGCAGCTGGGTGGTGCTTCCGCCGGAGAAGGAAAATACCGCCGGAATAATCATTAAGCCGGCAAACAGCGCAATTCCGGTATCAAAAACATCCACCTGTGTGGAGGCTTTGGCGATATCGTCCTGCTTGCTCATGTAGGAACCATAGGTAATGGTGATGCCCATGGAAAGACTCATGGAGTAGAACAGCTGCCCCAGCGCAGCCAGCACGGTGTTGATGGAAAAACGGGAAAAATCGGGAATCAGGTAATATTTCACGCCTTCCATCGCGTGCGGCAGCGTCAGCGAATAAATCGCCATGCCAACGGTCAGGACAACCAGAACCGGCATCAGGATCCGGCTGACTTTTTCAATCCCCTTTTCCACGCCCAGCAGCACGATCACGCCGGTCACGCCCAGAAACAGCAGGAACCAAAAAATGGGCTCCCCGCTCTGCCCAATGTATGCGGAAAAATAGCCGTCCTTTGCCGAAGCGGAAGAGCCGCCGGAAACAAACGCAAACAGATATTTGAATACCCAGCCGCCGATTACGGAGTAATATGGCAGGATGATGACCGGTACAATAGAAGTAATGTACCCCAGAAACGTAAATTTTTTGCTCAACTTTCCGTAGGCTTCAATGGCGGAAAGACCGGTCTTTCTGCCGATTGCCGTTTCGGTCACCATCAGACTGAAACCGAACGTCACCGCGAGGATAATGTAAATGAGCAGAAAAATGCCCCCGCCGTACTTTGCCGCCAGGTATGGAAAACGCCAAAGATTTCCCAGCCCCACAGCTGAGCCTGCGGCAGCCATGACAAATCCAATCTGATTGGTAAACGAACCTCTTCCAGTTTCTTTTTCTTTCATAGTCGACCCTCTTTTTTGGATAATATCAAAAACTTATTATAGCACACTGCAGTGCTAAATCAAAATTTTTTTCATATTTTATTCAACCCTTTACGCAACCATGGTTCAACTTTTTAGGAGATCCTCATGAAATTTATCGCAACTGCACTTTCACGCCTGCGGGAATACCAGTCTCTGCTCGGCGCGGTACAACAGAATCAGCTGCCCGCAGCGGTCACGGGCCTTTCCGGCATACACAAGGCAAATGTGATTTACGCACTGTGGGTGCATACCGGCCGGCGTGCCTTTGTGATTGCCGGAGAAGAGTCCGAAGCAAACCGAATGGTCGGGGACCTTTGCGCCCAAGGAATGCGGGCGCTGTACTACCCCATGCGTGACCTGACGCTGCGCAAAGGCGAAGCGGCGTCCTCTCACGATTATGAGCGGCAGCGCCTGCAGGTGCTGGCACGCCTGCAGGCCGGCGAATGTGACGCTGTGGTCTGCTGCATTGACGGTGCGCTGCAGTACACCCTGCCGCCGCAGGCCATGTACGCACGCACCCGGCAGGTTTCTTCCGGCGATACACTGCCGCCGGAAGAAGCGCAAAGCCTTTTGCTTCGCTGCGGCTATGAACACGCTGTGCAGGTGGAGGGTCCCGGCCAGTTTGCGCGCCGCGGCGGAATTTTAGACTTGTTTCCACCGGAAAGCCACGTGCCAGTGCGGTTGGAATTCTGGGGAGATGAGGTGGATACCCTCTCCTACTTTGACCCGCAGACACAGCGGCGCACAGACCCCTGCGAGCGGGTGTGCATTTCGCCTGCGGCAGAGGCGCTTACAGACGACCCGGCGGAACTTGCCGAGCGCATTCGCAAAATCGCCTCCTCCCTGCGCGGAAAAAACGCGCCGTCGGCACGCCCGACTCTGCAGGAACAGGCGGATTTGCTTGCAGAAAATGTGCATCTGGCCTGCATGGACAAATTCCTGCCAATTCTGTATGAAAAGCCCGCCTGCCTGCTGGACTACTGTGCCGAAACCGACCTGCTGTTTGTCAGCGAAACGGTAAACGTCAAGGAGAAAATGCGCACGGCGCAGTTTCACTGGAATGAGGACATCAAGGAGTACTTGGCGGATGGCACCCTGTGCAAGCACCTTGACACATACAGCTTTGCCTGGCCGGATGCGCTGTCTTTTGTGGAAAAACACGGTGCTGTCCTGCTGGACACCTTTGCGCGGGGCAGCTATGCGCTGCCTACGAAGCTGTTGCTGAACTTTTCTGCCCGGCAGCTTTCGGTGTGGGGCGGTTCCACACAGCTGCTGGCGGAAGATTTGTCCGTTATGCTGCACAATAAATGGGCGTGTGCGGTGCTTGCCGGCAATGCGCGCAGCGCGCGCACAACGGCGGCCGACCTGCGTGCGGCAGGTATCGACGCGTTTTACGCCGAGGACGCGGAAGAAATCGCCCGCGGCGCGGTGGCGGTGCTGCCCGGCTCTCTTTCCGCCGGTGCGGAGTGGCCCGGCTCCTTTTTCGGGTTTGTCACGCACGGCAGGCTGCTGCAGAGCGGCAAGCGAAAAAAGTCTAAGCGCGGAAAAAACAGCCGTCCGCTCAACTCGCTGGCAGAGCTGGAGCCCGGCGATTATGTGGTGCATGAAAGTCACGGCATCGGTATTTATGAGGGAATCCATAAAATCGACACACATGGCGTTATTAAGGATTACATTAAAATCCAGTACGCCAAGGGCGATACGCTGTATGTACCGGTCACCCAGCTGGACTTCGTCAGTCGCTACATCGGCCCGCGGGAGGACGCCGGCATCCGCCTGCATAAGCTGGGCGGGGCAGAGTGGCAGAAGACGAAGAGCCATGTCAAGCGCGCTGTGCGCGACATGGCGAAGGAACTGATTAAGCTGTACGCCGCGCGGATGCACGCCAAGGGACACGCTTTTTCGGCGGATACGGAAATGCAGCGCGACTTTGAAAGCCGCTTTGCGTTTGACGAAACCGATGACCAGCTGCGCTGCGTGGAGGAAATCAAAGGTGACATGGAGCGCGAAGCGCCGATGGACCGCCTGCTGTGCGGCGACGTAGGGTTCGGCAAAACCGAAGTTGCCCTGCGTGCCGCATTCAAGTGTATCTGCGACAGCCGGCAGTGCGCATTGCTGGTGCCGACCACCATTCTTGCGTGGCAGCATTACCAGACTGCCCTGCAGCGCATGGAGGGCTTTCCCATTCGGGTAGAGCTGCTGTCCCGCTTCCGCACGCCCAAACAGCAGGAGCAGATTATCAAACAGCTCAGGCGCGGTGAGGTGGATCTCGTCATCGGAACGCACCGTCTGGTTAGCAAGGACGTTCAGTTTCGCGACCTTGGGCTGGTGATTATCGATGAGGAACAGCGCTTTGGCGTGGCGCAGAAGGAAAAGCTTAAAAATTTGTGTACCAATGTGGATGTGCTGACGCTTTCCGCAACGCCGATTCCCCGCACCCTGAACATGGCGATGTCCGGCATCCGCGATATGAGCGTGCTGGAAGAGGCGCCTCACGACCGCCATCCGGTGCAAACTTATGTCATTGAGCACGATGAGGGAATCCTGGCGGATGCGGTTCGGCGTGAACTGCGCCGCGGCGGTCAGATTTATTGGCTGCACAACGACGTGGCATCCATCACGCAGGTGGGGGCACGCCTGAAAGCGCGCGTGCCCGAAGCGCGTGTCGGTATCGGGCACGGAAAAATGACGGAGCAGGAACTTTCTGAGGTTTGGCGGCAGCTGATTGACCATGAGATTGACGTGTTGGTCTGTACGACCATCATTGAAACGGGTGTGGATGTGCCCAACGCCAATACGCTGATTATCGACAACGCCGACCGGCTGGGACTTTCTCAGCTGCACCAGATTCGTGGGCGTGTGGGCCGCAGCACTCGCCGTGCGTATGCATACTTTACATTTACGCCAAACAAGGTGCTTTCGGAAATTGCCCAGAAGCGGCTTGCTGCCATTCGGGAGTTTACGGAATTCGGTTCCGGCTTCAAAATCGCCATGCGCGACTTGGAAATCCGCGGTGCGGGGAACCTCCTCGGCGGCGAGCAGCACGGCCACATGGAGGCGGTCGGCTACGAAATGTACCTCAAGCTGCTGGGTGACGCCATTGCCGCAGAAAAAGGCGTCGCGCCCCCGCAGGGCGAGGAGTGCCTGATGGATTTGCAGCTGCAGGCGCACATCCCCGAATCCTATATTGGCGACAGCAATGGCAGAATTGAAATGTACCGCCGCATTGCGGACATCCGCAGCGACGAGGATGCGCTGGATGTGACCGACGAACTGATTGACCGCTACGGCGACCCGCCCAAGAGCGTTGCCGGCCTAATTCAGATTTCTCTGCTGCGCAATCTGGCGGGGCTGTGCGGCTTAAATGAGGTTAAGCAGCAGCAGGGGCAGCTGCTGCTGTATCAGAAAAAGTTGGATATGAAGTGGATTTCCGGGATTTCCGCGCGGTATCCGCAGCGTGTGCTGGTAAACGCGGGTGCCCGCCCGTATATCAGCCTGCGCTTGCAGCCGGACGAGGATGTTTTATCCCTGCTCAAAGACCTTTTGCGGCCCAACCCGCAAAAGGCAGGCTGAGCCTGCCTGCGCCGTGAAAAAAATGGACAAATCTTTTCCCGTGTAGTATAATTCCTTTTATAAGCGTTCTTTTGTACTTTACGGCAGTTTTTGCCTGACTGAAAACAAAAAATCGGAGTGTGTAAACGAAAATGAAACTGAAAAAGTTCACAGCCGGGGTTCTTGCCTGCGCGCTGTTCGTTGGCGGAGCCGCCGGCTGCATCGCCGGAAATGACGAATCCTGGTGCGCAAAAACCAGCAGCACAACCCTGCCTGCCGGTGTTTATATTTATGAGTTGTACAATGCCTACAGCGAGGCGCAAACCAAAACTACCGAATCGGATATGAAAAAAGCAAAAATTGACAACAAAGACGCCATGACGTGGATTGCCGACCGCGCGAAACAGCTGACTAATGAAGTTTTTCTGCTGGACGACAAAATGAGCGCTTCCAAGCTGTCACTGACTTCCAAAGAAAAGACCGAGGCCAAACAGACTGCTGATAACGCATGGACACAGCAGTATTCCAGTGTGCTGGCAGACAAAAATGTCGCGGAGTCTTCCTTCCAGATTGCGTATGCCGAGAACACCTACAAGCTGCGCAAGGTATTTCAGAGCATTTACGATACCAACGGCAGCAAGGCGGTTCCGGAAAGCGAACTGAAGTCGTACTTTGAGAAGAATTATTCGGATATCGACTACACCTATGTGCCGCTGGAAAAACAGTCGACTTCCAGCAGCAGCTCTTCCAGCGGAACTTCCAGTGAGTCCACTGCAATGACGGATAAAGAAAAGGCTGCAGTGAAAAAGGAACTGGACACTTATCTCACACAGGTTCAGTCCGGCAAGCTGACGGTCAAGGAAGCCAGCGCGGCTTATGCGAAAATTCACAGCACAACGGACAATTACCAGAATGTCACAGAGAACTTGAGCTCTTCCACAGCCACCTCTTCCCTGCCATCTGACATGATTGAGGCGGTTCAGGCGATGAAGAACGGTGAAACCCGCCTGCTGGAGGTTTCCTCTTATTATTACGTTTTGGTGACCAAAAACGACATCACCAAAAAGACAAGCTCTTACCTGAAAGACAGCGACAACCGCTTCAAGCTTCTGTATGCACAGAAGGGCGATGCGTTTATGAAGGAACTGGAAACGGAAGCCAAGTCCTACAAAGGCGTGACCTGGAATGAAGAACTGCTGAAGAAATACACAGCGGAACTGTTCTATACGGCACCGTCCAGTTCTGCAGTGGCCTCTGCTGCGGTAGATACCACAAGCAGTGCGGCGACATCTTCCGCAGCGAGCAGTGCGGCGGCATCCTCCGCGGCGAGCAGTGTGGCAGCATCCTCCACGGCGAGCAGTGCGGCGGCATCCTCCACGGCGAGCAGTGCGGCGGCTAAAAAGTAATCCCATAACAGCAAAAGGCTGTTCCGATTTTTCGGAACAGCCTTTTTTTATGGTTCAGTGGGAATCTACTCTGCTTCAGAACAGCACCAGAATGCTGCCGCAGACAGTGCAGTTTCCCTCAAATTCTTTGATTTTTCCATCTTTTGCGTCGTACACTGTGTAAAACAGAAGGCTGTCGGTGTCATCGCTCATCTGGTTTCGCAGAACCAGGAAGCGGTCGTCCACACAGGAGACCAGTTCGCCCAGTTTTTCGTTATAAACCGCATCAATCGTGCTGTTCAGGATGCCCTGCACGCGAATCTGCCCCTCTTCCGGTACGGTTAGCTTGTAAAACCGGCCGCTGTCGGAAAGAAAGCGCGCGTCCCGTTCTTCCGGCGCAAGGTTCAGTTGGGCGGCGTCCTGCTTGGCGCCGGTGTGCTTGCTGACGGAAAGGATGTGCTGGTCGTCCGTGGGGAAAAAGAGGGCGCGGAAGTACAGGCTGTCCGCATCTTCTCCGGCGAAGCGAACCATGCCGCTGGTGCCCGCCTGCAAAATCCGCACCATCGGCGCGGCGGGGCGCTCGTTTTCAACAGCGTCTGTAAAGTCCTCTGCTGTGCACAGCCATATCCGGTCTTCAATGTGGTCGCCCACCCACCGCCGGTCGCGGTAAGCCTTTCGCTTTTCCTCCTCGGTGCCGTAGGGCTGCATGACCAGCAGCTTATGTTCACCGCCGCCGAAAAAGGGCAGAATGCGGGCACCCGCACAGATACGGGGATCCTGCACAGACCAGCAGCAGTCCTTTTGCAGGTCGTACAGATAGGCGGCTTGCGAAAACCCGGTGTGCCGGCGGTACTCGCGGAACAGCGAAGCATCCCGGCGGCTGGCCTGCGAGTACAGAACCACGTGGTCGGCATCCAGCGCGCAGCAGTCAATGAAGTTGCCGGCAAAGCGTGCCTGCACCAGCTGTTCCTCCCTGCCGGTGTGCTTGTCGAGTTTGAGCAGCCACGCTTCACTGCCGCCGTCTTCCATGACAATGAGGATGTGGCTGTCAAATGGGAAGTAATGCATCACATAGTCCGGCTTGGTTACCCGGTAATCTGCCAGCACGCGCTCGCGGCGGGTTTCGCGGTTGTAGGCAAGCAAAAACAGATTTTGGTGCCCCTCCACATTTTTTTCTTCCGCGTAGTAAATGTTCTCTCCGCTGATGTCAATCAGTTTGTCATTGCAGGTGACAAGTGTGCTGCGCAGGTCCACGATTTTCACGGTTCCACCTTCTTCTGCTTGTTCTGTGAGAAAGAAAATCGGCAGGGACGCGGGCCTGCTGCCCGTGAAACCCGTCGAAAAAATTCCGTACTGCTCATTATAGCACACATCCGCCGATTTTGCACCGTGCAGGCAGCTGCTGGTGTTTCTTTCCGGCGGAAATTTGTGTATAATAAAAGCATTCGGAACAAACTGTGTGTTTGGGGCCGCGCGGCCCCCGCGGAAGGAAGCGTTGAAACATGACGGAAAACCGCAGCGGCGCTGCAGTGGAACTTGATATTCATGGAGAAACAGAGGAAAGCGCCATGCGGCAGCTGACGCGCTGGTTGTCCCGCGCGCCTGCAGAGGTGCGGGAGGTGCGCGTGATTCACGGCTGTCACGGTGGCACGGTGCTGCGCGACATGGTGCGCAAAAAGCTGAAGCACCCGCGCATCGCGTCCAAGCTGGTAACGCTGAATCCCGGCGAAACCCGGCTGATTTTGAACGATACGCAAAAAGCAGGAGGGAAACATGGCATTCGTTGAATTTCAAAACGTGCACAAAGAGTACCGCATGGGTGACAGTGTGATTCATGCGGCGGATGGTGTGGAGTTTCAGATTGAACAGGGCGAGTTCGTGGTGGTGGTCGGCCCCAGCGGCGCGGGCAAAACCACGGTGCTGAATCTGCTGGGCGGTATGGATAGCTGCACATCTGGAAAAATTGCCGTGGACGGGCGCGAGGTCAGCGCCTGCACCGACCGCCAGCTGACGGAGTACCGCCGGTATGACGTTGGGTTTGTGTTTCAGTTTTATAATCTGGTGCAGAATCTGACCGCACTTGAAAATGTGGAGTTGGCGTCACAAATCTGCAAAGAGCCGCTTTCCCCGCGCAAGGTGCTGCGGGAGGTGGGGCTGCAGGAGCGGATAAACAACTTCCCGGCGCAGCTTTCCGGCGGCGAGCAGCAGCGGGTGGCGATTGCGCGTGCGCTGGCAAAGAACCCGAAGCTGCTGCTGTGCGACGAGCCGACCGGCGCGCTCGATTACCGCACGGGCAAACAGGTGCTGGAGCTTCTGCAGCAGACCTGCCGGGAGTTTCACCGCACGGTGGTGGTGGTTACGCATAACCAGGCGTTTGCAGCCATGGCGGATCGGGTGATTGCGATTCACTCAGGAAAAGTCCAGAAAATGGTCTGCAACCCGAACCCGGTTTCTGCGGAAAGGATTGAGTGGTAACGTGAAGGCATACGGTAAGGCGATTTTACGGTCAGTTCTGCACAGTAAGTCCCGGTTCTTCGCGATTTTCGCCATTGTTGCACTGGGGGCTGGCTTTTTTGCGGGCATCTCCAGTGCCGCGCCGGATATGCGGCAGACTGTGGACCAGTATCTGGATCAGCAGAATTTTATGGATGTCGAGCTGCTTTCCACTTTGGGCTTTTCCAAGCAGGATGTACAGGCAGTCAGCAGCGCCGCGGGGGTGCGGGCGGTCATGCCGACTTGGTATGAGGATGTAACAAGCCGGATTAACAGTGAAGATGTGGTGCTGCGTGTCCATGCTCTGCCGGAGCAAGGCGCAGAGGATACCGGAGCGGCCTCGATGAACCGTCCGGTGCTGGTTTCCGGACGCTGGCCGCAGTCCGCGCAGGAATGCGTGCTGGACCAGAAAAAATCGCTGGTCAGCGGGGGCTTGAAAGTCGGCGACCGCATCACGGTGCAGGAGCCGAACGGGCAGAGCAGCCTGCGGCAAAAGACCTTTCGGGTTGTCGGATTTGTGAAGTCCCCCATGTACCTCAGCTTTACACTGGGAAATACCAACATCGGCAGCGGGCAGATCAGCCGGTACCTGTATGTGCAGCCGCAGGTGTTTTCCAGCGCCGCGTATACCCAGCTCTTTGTCACGGTCAAAGACGCGGCGGGGCTGAACTCTTTTTCACAGGCGTATCGGGACAAGGTACAGGCAGTTTGTGACACGCTGACGGCGGTCGGCAAGACCCGCGCCCCCTTGCGGCGGGAGGAAGTGGTCGCGGATTCCCGCGAAAAGCTGGAGGACAGCCGGAAAACATACGAAAGCAGCAAAGCCGAAGCAGACAAAAAATTTGCTCAGGCAAAAACCCAGCTGCAAAACGCGCAGGCGCAAATTGCGCAGAATGCCGAAAAGCTGGATACGGCACAGCGGCAAATTACCGAAGGCTCCGCCAAACTGACAGAGGCAAAAACTGCTTACGAAACAGGCCTGCAGCAGTACACCGCGCAGAAACAGCAGGCGGAAAGCAAGTTGGCAGACGCTTCCGCGCAGCTGCGGGCAGGCCGGGAAGCTATCACCAGTGCGCAGCAGCGCATTGCCGACGGACAGGCACAGCTGGACGCCCAGACAAAAAAGCTTACGGACGCCAAAGCGCAGCTGGATAGCCAGGAAAAGCAGCTGGATGCGGCACAGGTACAGTGGGAGCAGTCACAGCAGAAGCTTGCGGACGCGGCAGACGCGATTGCGCAGGCACGCGCGTCGCTCAGTCAGCTGGAAGCCGCCGGGCAGGGCGCAACGCAGGATGCCGCAGCGCTTCGCAGCCAGATTGCTGCTTATGACCAGCAGACAGCCGAGCTGCAGTCTGCAAAAACCGAGCTTGCGCAGAACCGTGAAAAGCTGCAGCAGGCACAGCAGGCGTATCAGCAGCAGGCCACTGCGGCAAAACCGCGCCTGCAGCAGGCGCAGCAGAAAATTGCCGATGCGCAGAATCAGCTTTCCAAACAGCAGCAAAAGCTCGCGGATGGCGAAGCCGCGTACCGCACCCAGCGGCAGGTGGCACAGGAGCAGCTTGCCGCTGCCAAACAAAAGCTGGACACAGCCGCATCGCAGATTTCTCAGGAAACGAAGGAACTTGAGCAGGCAAAAACGCAGCTTTTCGCCGGAAAAGCAGCACTGCAGACGGCGCGGCAAACCCTGCAGAAGAACCAGACAGCGTATCAAACCTCCAAAGAAGAAACAGACGCGCAGCTGCAAAAAGCGCAGAAGCAGCTTGCGGATGGCGAAGCGGCTCTAAAGGCGGTAGAAAAGCCCTCGTGGTATGTGCTGGACCGCGATAAAAACCTGGGTTACAACAGCTTTACAGGGGACGCTGACCGTATGGAGTCCATCTCGCATATGTTCCCGGTGTTTTTCTTTTTGGTGGCGGCACTGGTTGTGCTGACGAGCATGACGCGCATGGTCGATGAGGAGCGTCTGCAAATCGGTACCTATAAGGCGCTTGGCTTTCCCGGTAAGGCAATTGCGCGTAAGTATTTACTGTACGCGCTGATTGTCAGCCTGAGCGGCAGTGTGACCGGCATTATCATCGGTTGTTTGACACTGCCGTCTATTTGCTGGAACGCATACCGTCTGATGTACAGCGCTCCGGCACTGGTACCGCATATTGATTCCTTCTATGCCGGTATGGGCTGCCTGACTGCGGCCGCTGTTACGCTTTTGGCAACGTGGGCTGCGTGCAGGGCGGTTCTTTTGGAGCGCCCCACTTCCCTGCTGCAGCCTCAGGCGCCGAAGCCGGGCCGGCGGATTCTTCTGGAGCGTTTTACACCGGTTTGGCGGCATCTGAATTTCACCGCGAAAGTAACCGCACGGAATCTGTTCCGTTACAAAAGGCGGCTAATCATGACCATTGTCGGTATCGCAGGCTGTACAGCGCTCATCCTGACCGGCTTTGGCATTAAAGACAGCGTGACACATATCGTCACGAACCAGTATGACGATTTGTGTCAGTATAATATGGATATTTCCCTGCAGGCGAAGACTGGACTTTCGGACAGTGCAAAAAGTGTTTTGAATGATAAGAAGCGTATCAGCAGCTGGATGTCATACGCCGTGCGGTCTGCGGATATGGAAAACAAAAGCGGAAAAATCATGTCCGCAAATCTGCTGGTTCCGCAGCACACCGCAGACCTGCCGCACTTCATCCGCCTGCGTGACCGCCGCACTAAAACGCCGGTTGCCTTTACCAGCAGCAGTGTGGTCGTTACGGAAAAGCTTGCAAACCGACTCGGCTTAAAGGTTGGCAGTCAGGTGATTGTACCGGACGCTGACGGGAAAAAGTATGCGTTTACGGTTACGGGCATTACGGAAAACTATATCTATCACTATGTCTATATCGCACCGGAGCTGTACGAAAAGGTGACCGGACAGACACCGTCCTACACCGGCGTCTGGGCGTCTGAGGCAGTGGCGAAAAGCGGGCGCGCGCAGCTCAGCCGCGACCTGCTGAATGCCAAGGGTGTAACAACAGCCATTTATATTGACGAAGTGGCTGCAAATTTTGACAGCATGATTCAGGCACTCAATATGATTACACTGGTGCTGATTCTGTGTGCGGGAATGCTTTCCTTTGTGGTGCTGTACAACCTAACCAATATTAACATCACCGAGCGTATGCGTGAGATGGCAACGCTGCGGGTACTGGGTTTTTACGAGCGCGAAACCGCGGGATATATCTACCGTGAAACCACGGTTTTAACCTTGCTGGGCTGTGTGTGCGGTCTGGTGCTGGGCATCTTCATGCACCGCGCGGTGATTACCACCGTGGAAGTGGATGTCTGTATGTTTGGCAGAAACATTTCGCCGACCTCTTACCTTTGGAGCATTCTGCTGACGCTGGGTTTTACGTTGGCGGTAGACCTGCTAATGTACCCGAAGTTCCGGAAAATCAACATGGTGGAAAGTTTAAAATCGGTGGATTGAGTGTGAAGATGTAACGCTACGCCTAAAAACACAATATATAGTGTTGCTTAGAAGCCGTTATACTACACGTTCTAATTTGATTGCAAATAAATTTGTTGGAACTAACCGCTTTTTGGCTCTTAAAATTCACATCTTTGTGCGGTTATCCTCTTGATTCTCACTTGCTTTACCTGTAAACTGATAAGCAGCACGAGGCAAGAACAAGCAGAGAAAAGGAGGCAAATCTTATGCCATGGACTCCCAATTTGTCAGTCGGCGTAAAAATGATTGACGACCAGCATAAAATGTGGTTCGAGAAAGCAGAAAAACTGTTTGACGCCGGAAAGAAAAACCAGGCCGCGGAGTATATCGGAGAGCTGCTCAGTTTTCTGGAGGATTATACAAAGAAGCATTTCGCGGATGAGGAAAAGTATATGCTCAGCATTCATTATCCGGAGTATGCCGCACAGAAGCAGGCGCACACCATGTTTATTGGCAGGCTTGCCAAGCTGCGCAGCGATTACAACACATCCGGCGGCAACCTGACGGTGATTCTCAATGCCAACAAGGTTGTGCTGGACTGGCTCACACAGCACATTTCTACGATGGACAAGAAAATCGGGCAGTACGCCAAAACGCTTCAGAAGTAAGCGCAGACGGCGTGTCCGTTCAATCAATAAAAATCTCCCGCAGCACTTGTCATGCTGCGGGAGATTTTTGCTGTCCGGTAGGGGTTAATTGCTGGTTTTTGGGGGCGCCGGCAGCTTCTTTCTGCGCCAACGACCGGTGGTATCCGTCGCGTAAAGGTAACCGCCCAGCAGCACGAAGCTGACCGCTGTAACGGCAACGCCGGGCTTTAAGCCGGGGGTGCTGTACGTAAAGCGGATGGTAGACTCCCCCGCCGGAACTTTCACGGCCATAAAGCCCACGTTCACCTTGACAATCTCTGCGGGAGAACCGTTTACCTCAGCGCTCCAGCCGCTTTCCCACGGTACGCTGAAGAAAATCAGGCGCTCTTTTGCGGAGGTTGCCTTCGCGGTAAAACCGAGGTTGTCTGTAGTGAAGGAGGAGCAGGCAGTTGCCGCGCGCTTTTTGCAGTCCGCAAAGTAGCGGTCTTCCGTATAATTGGTGCTGTCGATTTTGTCAAAATGCGTCAGACCGCCCTCTTTAGCTTTTTGCACATCGGTATCCTCCACAACCAGAGCCTTCAGAAGCGCCAGGCTGCGGTTAGCCTCCGGCAGCAGGTCATACTCTGAGCGGGTGATGTACTGGTCGTAGCTGAAGCCCATGGGAATGAAATACTGGTTCTCATAGATTTTGCTGCCGTTCTGCGTGGTGTAGTAGCTCCAGCCGGGCATACGGGGCTGGTTGGTGCTGGAGTCAATGAACTCCTGTCCGTGGTTAATGGGGTCAAACAGCCAGCGGCAGCTCAGCAGGCTGCGGATGGCATACACGCTGACATCCGGCCGGCTGGCAACGTCACGGGTAACACCGACGGTTGGGTAAAAATCCATAATGGAACCGGGCACAATGCTGTGAAACGCCTGAATGGTCGGGCGCTTCCAGTACATGGGCAGGTTGTCCATGCCGTCATAAACGTCAATGCGGCAGAACTGCTTGCCGTCGCTGGGCAGGTGGATGTCTGCACCGCCGTTGAGCGCATAGGGAATAATTTCGTTGTGGGTGTCGTCACTCTGCGTTTTGCCGGTTGTAATATAAAACAGGCTGTAAATGACGGAAATGAGGGCAACGCCGCCGGTCGCCATGCGCAGGAAAAACTGCTTGTGGTGTTTGTAGTATTTAAACACAATCACCAGCAGCAGCAGGCTGACCAGTGCGATGGAAACGTAAGCCCAGAAGCGGGTTGGGTATTTTTCCAGTCCGTAGGTGGTCACCTTGGTGTTGTCGTCGCTGTTGGTGGTGACGCTGGGCATCAGCCCGATGGAAAGCCCAATTACCAGCGTGATAGCGAGCGTCCAGCGAATCGCGCGGCCCCAGTCCACATCTTCCCGCTGCAGGCTGGTCACGGTGCACAGGCTCATTATGAGGGTCAGCATATAGAACCAGCGCGCGTAGTAGGAGGCGTTAAAAAGTTGAAATGCGCTGTTGAGCACTGGCACGGCTGCCATGACAAAAAGAACGGTAATCAGCGTTTTGTACCAGCGTTTGGTCTTGGCCTGCAGCGCGGCAATGACGCCGCTCATGCTGAACAGCGGCAGCCATGCACCCAGTGATGCCCACTGACTGTTGCTGTCGGGGGTAAAATTGGCGCGCGCCGGCAGATCCGGCGGAAAGAAAAAGCAGCTTAGAATGTGCATATAACGCTGGTTGCTGTCGTACAGCAGGGCGTTCCACCCGTTGCTGGGGTTGTTGATGCGGTTGTTCTGCGTGATGGCAAGCAGTGTCGGCAGCAAAAGCGCAAAGGAACACGCCACGCCCAACACGGCCTCCACCCATAGAAGCGCAAAATCCTTTTTGGTGATTTTTGCGTAGTGCGGTTCTCCGGAAAAAAAGCGAACCAGCCAGTACAGGGCGAGAAACACCACCTGCCCGACAAAGAAATAGTAGTTGACAAAGCAGCACACAAACGTGAAGAACGCGAAGACACCGCGGCGCCGGTGGTACATATATTCATCCATGGCCCATAGCAGCAGCGGGAAAAATACGATGGCTTCGTGAAAGTGGTTGAAGAAGACATTGTAAACGGAAAAACCGGAAAAGGCGTAAAGCATACCGCCCAGCACAGCGAGGTTTCCGGTTTGGCAGTAGCGGCGCAGGTAGATGCAGCCGGTCATGCAGGCGCAGCCGAATTTTAAGATGTACAGCGGCCCCATCAGATACGGCACCGCCGCACTGGGAAACGGAATGGTCAGCCAGAAAAAAGGGCTGCCCAGCAGGTAAAAGGAGTAGGACCCGATGAAGTTGGCGCCCAGGTCGGTGGTCCAGCTCCAGCGCCAGTTGCCGCTGCGGATGGTGTCATGGCACATCTGGTAAAACGGTACCTGCTGAACGTTGAAGTCCCCATAAAACAGGAAATACCCCTTGTCATAAAGCATAAACGGGACAAAAATCACGGCTGCGGTGCCCATTCCCAGCAGCAGTGCACGCAGTGCATAGCGGTGCTTGTCCGGAATTTGCAAGCGTTCCAAGTCGTCGCCTCCTAGAATCTTTTTACAGGATGGTCGTAAATTTATTATAACACATCTGTCCGGCGCGACAACGGATTTCAGAAGATGTTGAAAAAATTATTGCGGTGGAGTAAAATAAAATGGAAATTTCTACACATCCTAAAGGAAGACGGAACCAAACCACCGGCTGCCCGCATACAGAGGCGGGGTTAGAATGTATCCTCTTTTTGCAAAGCTTGCCCGAATGCAGGATATCCGGCGCTGGGGATGGATGCGCAGCGTCCACAGTGAAAATAGCTGTAAGCACAGCGGAAAAACCGCCGTACCTGCGCACGCGCCGGTTAAGGATGCCGGTGAGCTTCTGTGCGGTGCGTATTTTTAAGGAAATTGATGCCAAGCTATCAACTTACACTGGGCGAGCAGCAATAAATTTGTTATGATATTTCTTATGAAGAATATAATTCGAGCCTCCATTTAGTATACTATTACAAATAGAATGAAGAATGCTGTCAGAAACCAAATAAAAAGGGTTGATGTTGTGAAAAAGCAAAAACGGCCGTCTCTGGCGAAAAAATATATTGTTCGAAATGTCTTAATCCTGGTGCTCAGCCTGGTGGTTTTAGTGGCTGGTTCCGGGTGTTTATATGTAGACGGCTTGATGAGCAGCGGCAATTATGTGAAGGACTCTACCATTGTCAGCACACCCATCACGGCAAGCACGATTGACTCCGGCACCAAGTATAACTCCACCGGTGCAAACCAGATCAACGGTTTGATTAAGGATGAGGCGGTCACGAATATCCTGCTTATCGGTGTGGACGACTACCAGAAGGACGACCCCATTGGCCGTTCTGACAGCATGATGGTGATTAGTTTGGATAATCGCCACAAAAAGTTGAAACTGACCTCCTTTATGCGTGACACGTATCTGGCGATTCCGAATAACGGCTCCAACAAGTTGAACGCTGCCTATCACTTCGGCGCTTACGACATGGTGGAAAGCGGCAAAGCCAAGGCGGGCGACATCACAAGCGTGAATGCCGGCGCACAGCTGTGCATTCAGACCATCGAGCTGAACTTCGGCATGGATATTGACCGCTATGTGGTGGTGAAAGACTCTGCGTTTGACAGCGTTGTCGGTATCCTTGGCGGTGTGGATGTCAACCTGACCGCACGCGAGGCAGAGTTTATCAACCGTTACTCCGGTGCGGGCTATAAGCTGAAGGAACAAGACGGTATTCAGCACCTGGATGGTGCGCAGGCGCATTATTACGGCCGGATTCGTGACGACCGCGTCAAAAATGTATATGGTCATATCAATGACGAAGGCCGTGCGGAGCGCCAGCGCGCGGTGGTTACGGCGGTGGTCAATAAATTCAAGAGCAGCAACTTGGGCACCATTTCCAAGCTGGCTTCCGGTGTCCTGCCAAAGGTCATTACAAATTTCAGCCGTGATGAAATTTACGGATTTTTGACACAGGCATTAACCATTATGAATTATCCCATCAAGCAGAACCAGATTCCGGCGGTGGGCAACTACACCACGCCGACCATCAGCATCGGCGGTCAGGCGGCAGATATCGTCCAGATTACCGACAACAAAAAAGTGGTTTCCGATGCACTGACGTTCATTTATGAAAATGACAAGCCGGATGTTTCTAACATCGGTTTGGCGGCAACAGCGAACACAACCACTTCGGCTGACAGCCAGGACGGAGATACGGAAGACGACACCGGAAACGGATAAACAACAAGGGCTGCCGCGGGAGCGTTTCCTGCGGCGGCTTTTCTTTTCAGAAAGGATACCGAAGCCATATGGAACAAACACCGCTTTACACGGCTTTGCGCAGGCATCAGGCGCTGCACAGAGCACCGTTTCACACACCGGGGCACAAGTGCCTGCCGGATGCCCTGCCGCAGGATCTGCTGGCTTTAGACTATACGGAACTGCCGGATACCGACAGCCTTTTCGAGGCGGACGGCGCCATCCTGCAGGCGGAGCAGGCGGCTGCGGCGCTGTTCGGCGCGAAAAGAACGCTGTTTTCCGCAGGCGGCTGTTCCCTGTGTATCCAGACCATGCTGCGATTAGCGTGCCCCCAGGGCGGTCGGGTGCTCTGCGCACGGAACGTGCACCGCTCGGCGGTCAATGCCATGGCACTGCTGGGTTTGGAGCCAATCTGGGTGATGCCGAATGCGGTACAGAATGGGATAAATAATACCGAAAGTATAAATGCCTGCTATGTAACCAGTCCGGATTACTATGGGCGCCTGCAGGATATTCCGGTGCTGGCGCGTCTTTGCAAAAAGCGCGGCATTCCGCTTTTGGTGGACAATGCGCACGGCACGCACCTGGCCTTTACCGAGCCGGATCTGCACCCACTGTATCAGGGTGCCTCCATGACGGCAGACAGCGCGCATAAAACGCTGAATGTTTTGACCGGCGGCGCATGGCTGCAGATTGGCGAGGAACGCTATGTGCAGGGAGCCAAGGCGGCGATGAGTCTGTTTGCTTCCACCAGCCCTTCCTACCCGATTATGGCGAGCCTTGACCTGGCGCGCGCATGGCTTGCGGAGCACCCGCACGCTTTTGTAGAGGTGCAGGCACAGGTGCGCACGTTGGCGGCGCTGGCAAAGAGCCGTGGGATTGCAAACGTCAGCGCGGACCCCGCGCGCCTGTCGCTGCGCACCGCAGATATCGGCCTGACCGGCGCGGCGGCGGCTGAGATTTTCCGTAAAAACGGCGTTGAGCCTGAAATGGCGGACGGCGGATTTGTGGTGTTCCTCTGCACGCCGTGGAATACTCAAGAGGACTATCAAAAACTTTCCGCAGCGATTCTGGCGCTTCCGGTCGGCGCGCCGCTGCCGCCGCGGGCGGAGCTGCCGCCGCTGCCGCCGGTGCGTATGCCACTGCGGCAGGCGGTTTTTGCCCCGTCTGAAACGGTGCCGCTGCGGCAGGCAGTCGGTCGTATTGCGGCGCAGGCTGCCTGTCCCTGCCCACCGGGCGTTCCGGTGGTGATGCCCGGCGAAGAAGTCACCCCGCAGGCTGCGCGGTTCCTTTCCGGGTATGGCTTTTTCTCTTTTGATGTGTTATAATGCAGACAAAGAATAAGCACCTCTTTCGGCCGTGCGAGGCATGTGCATAGCCGGCCGGATTTTTGCATACGCTTCTCCATTGGACTGAATAAAACAGGCGGGAGGAATGGACTTATGAAACTGGTATTTGCGATTGTAGGAAATGACGATGCCCCCATGGTGAACAGCAGCCTGACCAAAGCCGGTTTTCAGGTAACCAAGCTTGCCACAACCGGCGGCTTTCTGAAAGCCGGCAACACTACCTTTATCATCGGTACGGAAGACGATAAGGTGGAAACGGTTCTGGAACTGCTGCGCAAGCAGTGCAGCCGCCGCACGCAGATGATGCCCAGCACAGCGGTAACGGACGGCGCTATGTACGCTTCTTATCCCATTGAGGTTGCGGTCGGCGGCGCAACCGTGTTTGTGCTGGACGTGGACCGCTTTGAGAAACTTTGAAACTGGATTTACCGGAAACGCTGTGTCCGCCCGCCGTACGGGCGGCATTGCTTTCTGTTTATGAGCAGGGGCGCATTCCGCACGCTTTGATTCTGGAGGGCGCACCGGAGCAGACGCTTGCGCTGGCAAAGCACCTTGCACAGGCGGCAGTATGCACATCGCCGGAAGCACATCCCTGCGGGCACTGCTCCGGCTGTGTGAAGGCACAGGCAGGCAGCCACCCGGACATCACGTTTGCCGGTGGCGGAGAAACCGGGCGTTCCTTTCACAAGGAGGAAATTCTGGCGGTGCGCAGCGATACGTTTGTGCGGCCAAACGAAGCGCCGTGCCGCGTGTTTGTTTTGGAAAATGCGCAGAACCTGTCGCCGCAGGCGCAGAATGCACTGCTGAAGGTGCTGGAGGAACCACCGGCGGCAGTGCAGTTCCTGCTGACCTGCGACCGCGCGGCTTCCCTGCTGGCAACGGTGCGCAGCCGGTCACAGATTTACACGCTGCAGGCAGTACAGGAAGAAGCGCAGGATGACCTTGCGCGGCAGATTGCGCTGGCGGTGTGCAGCCTGCGGGAGAGCGGCTTGCTATACCTGACCGCGCCGTTGCTGAAAGACAAACTACGGCTGCGCGCTGTACTGGATCAGCTTGCGGCGTTGTTTCGCGACGCACTGGTTCTGCGGTGCGGTGGGGCGCCCGCCGCGCAAAACCGCGAAATGGCGCAGCGGCTTTCGCAGGTATTGACGCGTACACAGTTGTACCGGCTGACACAGGCCGTGCGCGAAATGCACGCTTATGTGGAGCGCAACGCCAACACTGCGCTGCTGCTGACCGCACTGTGCGCCCGCCTGCGGCAGGAGGCGGGCCGCTGACCGTTCCCTTTGTTCGGAAGCATCGGAAAAGAATCATGATAAAGGAGGCACCATGGCGAAAGTTATCGGAGTTCGATTTAAAAATCTGGGGAAAGTATATTACTTTGACCCGGAAGGGCGTGAGCTGAAAATCGGCGACCATGTCATTGTGGAAACCGCGCGCGGCGTGGAGTGCGGCGAAATCGCCATGCCCAACCGCGAAATTGCGGATGACCACATTGTGCAGCCGCTGCGCTCGATTATCCGCGTTGCAACAGAGGCGGATCTGGACAAGCTGGAGGAAAATTGCCGCCGCGAAATTGACGCATTTGCCATCTGCCAGAAAAAAATCGCAATTCACAAGCTGGAAATGAAACTGGTGGATGTGGAGTATACCTTTGACAACAGCAAAATTCTTTTCTATTTCACGGCGGATGGCCGCGTGGATTTTCGCGAGCTGGTCAAAGACCTCGCCAGCGTGTTCCGTACGCGCATTGAGCTGCGGCAGATTGGCGTGCGCGATGAGGCGAAAATGCTCGGCGGGTTGGGGCTGTGCGGCAGGCCATTCTGCTGCAGCCAGTTTTTGGCGGGCTTTCAGCCAGTGTCCATCAAGATGGCAAAGGAGCAGGGGCTGTCGCTGAATCCGGTGAAAATTTCCGGCACCTGCGGGCGGCTGATGTGCTGCCTCAAGTATGAGCAGGAAGCGTACCAGGATTTGCAGCGGAATACCCCGCCGCAAGGTTCCTATGTCAGCACGCCGGAGGGGCGCGGTACGGTGGTGGGGGTCAGCCTGCTGACCGGTGTGCTGCAGGTGCATCTGGATACTTCCTCGCCGGAGGCCGCTCCCATCAGCTGCAGGGTCAGTCAGGTGAAAGTCCTGCACGGCCCCACAGCCCGCCCGCGGCAAAAGGGAAAGTACCGAAAGGACCGCCCGGAGCCGGAAGCGGCATCTTCGGACGCTTCCGCAGACAGCGGAAATCCCTAAAGAACTGGAATTCTGTGTGTTTCGGCAAATACTGCTTGCATTTCAAGGAAAGTATGATAGAATAATAACGAAAACTAATATTGGAGGTGTGTCAAAATGGCATATCAGATTGGCAGCGAATGTATTTCCTGCGGCGCTTGCGCTGCAGAGTGCCCGGTGAACGCAATTTCTGAGGGCGACGGCAAATATGAAATCAACGAGGATACTTGCATTTCCTGCGGCTCCTGCGCGGGTGTCTGCCCCGTTGGCGCTCCGAAAGAGGCTTAAATTCTAAAAAGCCTGCGGAACAAAGCAAAAAAGAGGACGGCGCGTTTTGGCGTGTCGCCCCCTTTTTTTCTGCTTGCCGCGCAGAAATTGATTACAGAATTGTTGCAAATATTTACTTTTATATCCAAAAGTATAGGATCAAGGTAGATCAATTTTGGGAGCGCGATGGCGCTTGCATGAATTTGAGGATATTTTTTAAGGAGATGAGTAAAAGTATGAAAAGGAAGAAAGTTCGGCTCTCTGTGCTGCTTGCGGCGGGGATTTGCTCCGGTTTGCTGCTGCTTTCTGCCTGCGGCGCACAGGCGGCAGGTTCTTCCGGCACAGGCAGCACCGCGGCCAGTACGTCGGTTTCCGCGAGCAACACCGTGTTTTCGACTGGGTAGATTAAACAGTACAAAGAAATGCAGGGGGATACGGATGCGGGGCACCACACGGGGCGGCTTGACCCAGAGGATGTCGCAAATAAGTTTTTAACGGAAACATTGAAGAAGAACGAACTGGCGGGTACCGGTGATTCCATAAAAAAAGAAACCGTCGGCGATACCCTGAAGATGACCTTTTCCAAAGACGGCAAGCCGGCGGTCACGCTGACGCTTCGCCAGCCGGTGCGCAAGGACAAAACTGGCATTTGGGTGGTCACCGCCTGGACGGACGAGGCGACCGGCGAAACCCACGCGGTTACAAAGTAAAAGGGCGCTGTGAGCAAGCAGAAATTTTGGAGCAGAAAAGGATTTGATAACGGTACGGTTTCTTCCGTACAGGCAGAGGTCAAGGCAAAAGGCAACGGTTCGGGACACGTTCCGGTGCGCCGATATGTTTCTGACGCGAAAGCGAAGTCCTTCGGAGCTTTTCCGAGGGACTTTTTTTGTGGCGACACTGCCTGTATAGAAATCCTTTTCAAATAAGCATTGCATAAAGCCGTCTGGTTCTGTAAACTAGAGAAGAGTATTGTTATAAGAATGGATGGACAGGAGGGAGCGCACAGTGGTTCAGTTGGAACCGTCTGAACGATTGGAGCCGATTGGCGGCGGGCACAGCGTGATTGTTTCGCCGGCGCATACGTTTAATACCGACACAATTCTGCTGGCGCACTATTCCATGCCGAAGCGCGGCGAGCGCTGTGCGGAGTTCGGCACCGGCTGCGGCATGATTTCTCTGCTGTGGTGCTGCCGCAGTGCGCCGCGCGCGGTTTACGCACTGGAAATTCAGCCGCAGGCGTGCGGGCAGGCGCGCCGCGGCGCACAGCAAAACGGTTTTGCGCAGATGCAGGTGCTGGAGTATGACCTGCGCCGTTTGGCGGAGGAACCTGCCAAAGCCCTGCCTCTGCCGCTGGATTTGGACTTGGTGGCGTGCAATCCGCCGTACAAGCCGCTGGGTACCGGTATCCGAAACCCACACGGCAGCAAGGCAGCCGCACGCCACGAAACCGGTTGTACCTTTGCGCAGGTTGCCGCCGCGGCCGCGCGGGTGCTGCGCTGGGGCGGGCGGTTTGTGTGCTGTCTGCGTCCGGAGCGTCTGGCGGAAGCCTGCTGCGTGCTTTCCGCTGCGGGGTTAGAGCCGAAGCGCCTGCGGTTGGTGCAGCACCGTGTGCAAAAGGCACCCTCCTTGTTTCTCTTGGAAGCGCGGCGGGGCGGAAAAACCGGCTTGACGGTGGAGCCGGTGCTGCTGTTGGAAGAGGAAACCGGTGCCTGCACAGCAGAAATGAAAGCCATTTACGGCGAATACGGAGAGGGATACAAATGAGCGGAACATTATATATTGTAGGGACACCCATCGGAAATTTGGGGGATCTTTCCCCCCGTGCGGTGGAGATTTTGCGCAGTGTGGATTTTATTGCGGCGGAGGATACCCGCGTCACGCTGAAATTGCTGACGCATTTCGGTATTAAAAAGCCGCTCATCAGCTATTTTGAGCACAACAAACTGGAACGCGGCGAGGTGGTGCTCTCTCGCGTGGAGGCGGGCGAAAACTGCGCGCAGGTCAGCGATGCCGGTATGCCGGCGATTTCAGACCCCGGCGAGCTGCTGGTGCGGCAGGCGCATGAACGCGGCATTCCGGTGGTGGCGGTGCCGGGACCGAGTGCGGTGGTGACGGCGCTGGCGGTATCCGGCCTGCCGAGCGGACGCTTTACCTTTGAGGGCTTTTTAAGTGTCAACAAAAAAAGCCGCCGCGAACACTTGGAAGAGGTCAAACAGGAACGCCGTACCATGGTTTTTTACGAAGCGCCGCATAAGCTGCTGACGACGCTGACAGATATGCTTGCCGCATGGGGTGATCGGCAGCTTTCGCTGGTGCGGGAGCTGACCAAAATCCATGAGGAGGTGCGCCGCACCACGCTTGCCGAGGCAGTGCAGTATTACACGGAAAATCCGCCGCGCGGCGAATTTGTGCTGGTGATTGCGGGCGCGCCAAAGCCGGAGGAACAGGAAACACCTTTAGAGGATGCCGTGGAACTGGCGCGGTCTTTGGTGGCGGGCGGTTCCTCTGCGTCTTCCGCTGCGCGGGAAGCCGCCGCTGCGACCGGCTGCCGGAAGAACGCAATTTATAAGGAACTGACAGCCGAAGGCAGCGCCCCAAAAAGAAAGCAATGAAATCCACGTATTGACAAATCAAGGTGGTTATTATACACTAACTTCAGGAAGAATTTGCATATCGTGTGGAGGAAATCGCCATGAAAGAAAAAGATAATTTCTGGAAGTACGTCACATTTGTCGTTCTACTTATTGTCCAGTTTTTCACGCCGAAGCTTGCGTGGCTGCTGGTGAGTGACAAAAGTGTGAGCTTTGGCGGAGGTACACTGCAGGTGCAGTTTACGGGTAATGTCGACGCCGCGATGAATATGCTTGCCTACGCAAATGCGATGCAGGCGGTCATTTTCATTCTGCAGATTGTGCTGTTGGTTTCGATTTTGGTGGATCGCTACCGGGACTTCAAAGCGAATCAGGAGCTTAAAGAAAATGAGCAATAAAAAATGATGTACAGCAGGTTTCGCTGTACACCATTTCTCTATTCTTCGTCCAAATCGTCCAAAACAACGTGCCCGACTTTTCGGGTGGCATTCAAGTCAATGACACGTTGGTTGCGGCTGCCGCGGAAGTGCAGGGTTAAGTCACGCTGCGCTTCGATGTACGGCCCGTCAACCAGATAATCCGCTAAGCTTAACAGGCGATTCACCTCTGCATCGTGCTTTTGCAGCAGCTGCTCGTACGTCCAGCCGGAGTAGATGGTTAAGTCCAGCTTGGTTTCCGCCTTCAGACGCACCGCAAGGTCAGCCAATGCTTCCGCTTGGCAGAATGGCTCGCCGCCGGAAAAGGTAACACCCCGCAGCATCGGGTTCTGCTTGATTTTATCGAGCAGAGTGTCAAAGGAAGTGACCGTGCCGCCGTGGAAGTCGTGTGTCTGCGGATTCTGGCAGTTGGGGCAGTTATGCGGACATCCCTGCACAAAGATGGTGTAGCGGATACCGCGGCCGTCCACAATGGACTCCGGCTCCGTGCCGGCTAAACGCAGTTCAGTGCAGGCCATGCTTCACGCGATCCTTTTCCTCGGCTGCCTTCGCGTTGTTCCAGCGATCCATGGTGCCGACCAAGTAACCGGTAATGCGGCGGATACGCTCAAAACCGACGCCCTCGCCAATCATGTTGTTCTTCTCGATAATACGCTCTGTCATGATAATCTCTCCTTTGTATTGATTCTATCTATGTTGTGAAATTTCTTTGTATAGAAGACCAGGATTACCGGCCATCGCAGCCGCAGCCCTCAATGGCAGGCATATGCGGGTACTTCTTGCGCAGTTCATTGAGCCGTTCTATGCTGACCGGCTCGCCCTCGCGGCGGCCGCAGCGCGGGCACACATTGTCAATCACACCGTTGTAGCCGCAGATTGGGTCGCGGTCAACCGGATGGTTCACACTGCCGTAGCCGATGCCGGCTTCCTTCATGCAGCGCACCACCGCTTCAAAAGCGTCCAGATTTTTGCAGGTGTCGCCGTCCAACTCAACATAGGAGATGTGTCCGGCATTGGTCATTGCATGGTACGGCGCTTCGGTGCGGATCTTTTTAAATGCGCTGATGGGGTAGTACACTGGCACATGGAAAGAGTTCGTGTAGTAATCGCGGTCGGTAATGCCGGGCAGAATGCCGTACTTTACTTTGTCGATTTTCACGAACTGTCCGGAAAGCCCCTCAGCAGGTGTGGCAAGCAGGGTAAAGTTCAGGCCGGTTTTTTCGCTTTCGTCATCCATACGTTTGCGCATATGACCGATGATTTCCAAACCGAGTTTTTGGCTTTCTTCGCTTTCCCCGTGGTGCTTGCCAACGAGTGCAACCAGTGTTTCTGCAAGACCGATAAAGCCAACGGAAAGGGTGCCGTGCTTTAAAACCTCCGCGACACTGTCATTCGGGCCAAGCTTTTCTGAGTCAATCCAAACACCCTGCCCCATCAGGAAGGGATAGTTGTAAACCCTTTTGCTGCACTGAATTTTAAAGCGATGCAGCAGCTGCCGGATGCACAGGTCAATGCGTTCGTCCAGAATCTGATAGAACTTTTTCACGTCGTGATGCGCCTCAATGCCGATGCGCGGCAGATTGATGCTGGTAAAACTCAAATTGCCGCGGCCGCAGGTGACCTCTTTGGTGCGGTCGTGTACGTTGCCCATGACGCGGGTACGGCAGCCCATGTAAGCAACTTCACTGTTGTAGCTGCCATCGTAATACTGCAGGTTAAACGGCGCATCAATAAAGCTAAAGTTCGGAAACAGCCGCTTGGCACTGGTTTTCATTGCCAACTTAAACAAATCGTAATTCGGGTCGCCAGGATTGTAATTGACACCCTCTTTGACCTTGAAAATCTGAACGGGAAAAATCGGCGTTTCGCCGTCGCCCAGACCTGCATCCGTAGCTTTCAGCAGGTTGCGCATCACCATGCGTGCCTCGGGGCTGGTGCAGGTGCCGTAGTTAATGCTGGAGAACGGAACCTGTGCGCCGGCGCGGGAATTCATGGTGTTCAAGTTGTGAATCAACGCTTCCATGGCCTGATAGGTGGCTTTGTCGGTTTCTTCCCAGGCAGTGTGTGCCGCAAAGCGGTGTGCGGCGTGCGCCTGCTCTTCTGTAATTTCCTGATAGCCATTTTTGCGCTGATGTGCCGGCAGCAGTGCGACAAGCTTTTGTTCTAGCACATCGCCGTTGTCCATGAAAATGGCGGCCTGCAGTTCGTCGTGCAGGTACGCGGCAAGCGCTTCGGCATCTTTTTCCGACATACCGAGGGCAGCTTCAAAGTACAGCGAAAGCCCTAGTCGGTACATCTTTCGGTAGGTTTTTTTAACGCCCGGCTCCATGGAATAGTCAAAGTTCGGCACAGCCTGTCCGCCGTGCATTTCGTTTTGGTTTGCCTGAATGGCGATGCAGGCAAGCGCCGCGTAGGAGCGGATGTCGTTCGGTTCGCGCAGGGTGCCGTGGCCGGTGCAGAAACCGTTTTTGAACAGCTTGAGCAGGTCTATCTGGCAGCAGGTTTCTGTCAGCATATAAAAATCTTCGTCGTGAATGTGGATGTCGCCGTTCAGATGGGCGGCGGCAATGTCTTTGGGCAGCACATAGTTGTTGATGAAGTATTTGCTGCCCTCGCTGCCGTACTTCAGCATGGTACCCATGGCAGTGTCGGCATCGATATTGGCGTTTTCACGCTTCAGATCCACATCCTTGGCATCGCAAAAGGTCAGTTCCTTGTAAATATTCATCAGGTCACCTTCGGCCTGACGGATTTTGTTGTGCTCTGCGCGGTACAAAATGTAGGCTTTAGCGGTTTTCGCGTAGTCCGCGGCAATCAGCTTGGCCTCTACCACATCCTGCACCTGCTCAACGGTGGGTACTTTCCCTTTTGGCAGAGCAGCGATGATGGTGTCAACCAGTTTCTTTAAATCCATTTCGGTAATTTTTTCATCCTTGACGGATTGGTTTGCTTTGGCGACGGCATTAGAAATTTTCTGCGAATCAAATGCAGCCAATTCCCCGCTGCGCTTACGGATTTGTTTATACATCGTGAGGGTTTCTCCTTGTCTGACGGGCAGCCAAAAGAACTGGCTGCGGGAAGTATTCCGGTGGATGAACCGGGAAAAGCAGCTGTAAGCTTTGCTTTTCCCCTGACGCTGAGCCTATTGTAGCACCGTGCCCATCGATTGTCAAACAAAAAATACCGCATGTAGACATGATGCGGTTTCACATAACTACATATAGTGTATAAGAATCCGACGGTTTTCTAACTGTCAACAGAGTTATCCACCGTTTCCGACACGCGCAGGGCGCGAAATGACGGCGATTCTTCTGGTTTTCCACACTTTTCAACCAGTTATCAACAGGTAGCGGAAACGTATAAAAAAAATATTTAAAAAACACAAGCGGTAGTGTTTTGAAAGCTTCACAGCTGTTTTGCCCAAGTGCACAGCAAAGCGGCAGCTTCCAGTGCGCCGGCGGCTTTTTCTGTCATGTGATATTCCACGCGCGGCGGAATCTGCTGAAACTGCTTGCGCTCGGCCAAACCGGCGGCACAGAGTTCCCGCAGGCTCTGGCTGAGCATCATGTCGGTAATGCCCGCGACACTGCCGCGGATTTCGCTGTAGCGCAAGTCCTTTCCGCTTCCCAGGGCGAAGAGAACCCGCAGCTTCCACTTGCCGCCAACCGCCTCCAGTGCGCGGCAGAGCAGTGCATCCTGTTTTTGTGCGGGGAGCGCTGTGAGCGGCGCGGGGGCGGTGGGCTGTTCCCGCAGGCGTTTTTTGCTTTTCTTTTCTTTGCTTTTATCCTTTTTCAAGGCTGCAATCCCCCTTTCGGCGCTGTTCGGCCTCTGTCTGTGAATAGATGCACCCGCAGTAATTTTGCCGGTACAGGCTGTACTGGCGGGAAAGTGCGATGCTGCGCTGGTAACCGCCGCGTTTTTTAAAGTCTGACGGCAGCCACCGCACGCCAGCCTGCTGCGCAAGTTCCAGCCCGATTTCATTGAGCTTCTGCGCGTTTTTGTGCGGACTGATGGAAAGGGTTGTGGTAAACCAGTCAAAACCGCCTGTTTTTGCGGCGGCAGCTGCTTCGGTTAGGCGCAGTCGGTAGCAGGCAAAGCAGCGCTGCCCGCCCTCCGGCAGGGTTTCCATTCCCTTTGCCATGGCAAAGAAGCGCTCTGGGTCGTAGCGCCCCGCTAAAAAGGAAACCGGCGCCGGCAGCGGCATTTCCTGCAGCAGGCGCTGTACCTCCTGCACACGTTTGCTGTATTCTTCTTTGGATGTAATATTCGGATTGTAGTAAAAGAGGGTAATATCAAAAAAGCGGGACAGATATTCCAGCACATAGCTGCTGCAGGGTGCGCAGCAGGCGTGCAGCAGCAAACGCGGGTGGCAGTTTTCCGTCAGGTTGGTTACTACTTTATCCAGTTCCAGCTGATAATTTTTTTTCATCATGTGGGCTCACCTCCTGTCAGGTTTTATCGCGAAAAAAGCCGCGCGGTTTTTGCGAACGCGCGGCTTTGGTGTTAAAATTTATTCTTTTGCAACGGCGATGCTGAGATCTCGCAGCTGCTTTTCATCCACCACATCCGGTGCGTTGGACATCAGGTCTGCAGAGGAGGAAACCTTCGGGAATGCAACCGTGTCGCGCATATCGTCAATGCCCAGCAGAACCATGACCAGACGTTCCAGCCCCCATGCCATGCCGCCGTGCGGCGGTGCGCCGTACTTCAAGGCGTTCAGCAGGAAGCCGAAGCGGCGTTCGGCGTCTTCCTGCGCAAAGCCGAGTGCTTTCAGCATCCGCGCCTGCAGCTCAGTGTCGTGGATACGAATGCTGCCGCCGCCGGCTTCGTAACCGTTGATGACCATATCGTACGCAATGGAGCGTACTGAACCGGGGTCGCTTTCCAGGCGGTCCAAATCTTCCGGATTCGGCATGGTAAAGGGGTGGTGCATTGCCATCCACCGTCCCTCTTCCTTGCTGTACTCAAACATCGGGAAGTCGGTAATCCACAGCAGGCAGGGTTTGGATTTGTCAATCAGGTCAAAGCGGCGCGCCAGCTCGCAACGCAGTGCGCCCAAAGAAGCGTAAACCACGCTGTTTTCATCACTTGCCACCAGGAACAGCACATCGCCCGGCTGGGCATCCAGCGCGGTGCGGATGGCCTGTACTTCCTCCGGTGCAAGGAATTTCTCGTAGCTGCTGGTTTCCTTGTCCGCCAGACGAGTCCACGCAAGGCCTTTTGCACCGTAGGATTTTACCCATTCACCCAGTTTGTCAATTTCCTTGCGGGAAAGGTCATTTGCCTTGCCTTTGAGGTTAATGCCGCGCACAGAGCCTTCTGCCAGTGCACCGCGGAATACCTTAAATTCGGTATTTTTAACGCAGTCGCTGACATCGTGCAGTTCCATGCCGAAGCGCAGGTCGGGCTTGTCCGAACCGAAGCGGTTCATGGCTTCCTGCCAGGTCATGCGGCGCAGCGGTGTGGGGATGTCCATATTCAGCAGGTCTTTGTAAGCTTTTTTGATGAAGCCTTCACCAATGGCCATGACATCTTCCTGCTCGACAAAACTCATTTCAAAGTCAATCTGGGTAAATTCCGGCTGCCGGTCCGCGCGCAAATCCTCGTCGCGGAAGCAGCGCGCAACCTGCATATAGCGGTCAAAGCCGGAAACCATCAGCAGCTGTTTGTAAAGCTGCGGACTTTGCGGCAGGGCAAAGAATTTTCCGCCGAAAATCCGACTTGGCACCAGGTAATCACGTGCGCCCTCCGGTGTGGATTTGATTAAGTCCGGCGTTTCAATTTCCAAAAAGCCATTGTCGTCAAAGTAGTCATGTGCTGTTTTCACAATGCGGTGGCGGGCAGTGAGGATTCGCTGCATATCCGGACGGCGCAGGTCAAGGTAGCGGTACTTTAAGCGTGTTTCATTGGAAACTTTTGAGTTTTCTTCAATAGCAAAAGGCGGCGTTTCGCTCTTTGCCAGGATGCGCAACTCGGTAACGGCCAATTCAATGTCGCCGGTCGGCAGATCCGGATTCTTGCTAGTACGCTCGCGTACGGTGCCGGTTGCCGCCAGAACGAACTCGCTGCGGCAGGAAAATGCTTTTTGGAACACCTCACGGTCGGTATCCTCATCAAACGCAAGCTGCATAATGCCGCTGCGGTCCCGCAGATCTATGAAAATCAGCTGGCCTAGGTCACGCTGATGCTGTACCCAGCCGCAAAGAGTCAATGTTTTTCCGGCATCGGACAAACGCGGCTCGCCGCAGTAGCAGCTTCGCTTTAGTCCGGTCATAAATTCTGCCATAATGTGCCTCCAAAGAAAAATATAAAAATATGAGAAATGTAAATGAACATAATGGAATGGTCATGCGGTGTGTGCAGTTTTCACATACGCTTGTTTACGCTTCCCTTTCAAACGCTCCACCGGAGCATTTGAGAGGCAGACGACAGCAAACTTTTTCACTCGGGCTTGCAGCCCGAACCTGCTTCTCTTACAAAAGGTCGTGGCGGGCTTCGCCCCCACACCCCCAGTCGCTTTCTGAGAAAGCGACGGAAAGCAACCTGCTCGGAGTGCTGCATTGACGTTGACGCAGACTGTAAAAGAAGCGAAAGCACGCTCCGTGAGCTTCAGCACACCGCCAGCGGGGGCTCCCCGCGTGAGCTTCAGCACACTGCCAGCGGGGGCTCCCCGCCCGCCGCATCCAGGGCGGCAAACTCTGTTGTGAAAGTTTCGCCCAACGAAATTTCTACCTTTTCACCGGTTTCCATGTTTTTGACCTGCGCTTTCCCGGACGAAATTTCATTATCGCCGAGAACCATGCTGAACCGCGCACCAATCTTGTCCGCATATTTCATCTGTGCCTTGAGACCGCGGCCAAGGTCGTCAAATGCCGCCGCAACGCCGCAAGTGCGCAGCGCGCTCGCCAGCGTCAGGCTCTTTAACCGCGCGGCATCGCCAAGGCTGGCAAGGTACAGGTCACATTTTTTCGGTGCGGGGAATTCAATTCCCTGCGCTTCCATCAACAGAAGCAGACGGTCCAGCCCAAGGCCGAATCCAAGCGCCGGCATCGCCGGACCGCCCAGTTCCTGCACAAGACCATCATAGCGTCCGCCGCCACAGACAGTTCCCTGGCTGCCAAGGTCGTTGGTTGTAAACTCAAAAACTGTGCGCGTGTAGTAATCCAGTCCGCGCACAATGCGGTCGTTGACCTGATAAGCAATCTGCAGCGCGTTCAGCGCTTCCTTTACTTTTTCAAAGTGTGCCTTGCAGTCATCGCAGAGATAATCCAGAATGGACGGTGCGTTTTCGCCAATTTTGTGGCAGGTTTCTACCTTGCAGTCCAGCAGCCGCATAGGGTTGCGATCCAGCCGGGAAAGGCAGGTTTCACAAAGCTGGTCTTTATACTGCCCAAAGTATTCCTGCAGAGCCTTGGTGTACGCCGCACGGCAGGTGGGGCAGCCGATGGAGTTCAGTTCCAGTGTCAGATTTTTCACACCGAGCCGGTGGAATACAGAGTCCGCAACGGAAATCACTTCTGCGTCAGCCAGCGGGTCTGCGGAGCCGTACATTTCCACACCAAATTGGTGCAGCTCGCGCAGGCGGCCCTTCTGCACCTTTTCATAGCGGTAACAGCTGGTTTCATACCAGAATTTCTGCGGCAGTGCAGCAGCATAAAGTCCGTGCTCCAACAGGGCGCGGGTTGCACCCGCGGTGCCCTCCGGACGTAGGGAAATGGAACGGTTGCCTTTGTCCAGGAACGTGTACATTTCTTTTTGCACAACGTCCGTGGTGTCGCCTACGCCGCGCTGAAACAACTCGGTATGCTCGAAAACCGGCGTGCGTACTTCGCCGAACCCGTGCAGGGCGGCCTCCTCGCGCAGAACCTGTTCGATTGCCTGCCACTTTTCGCTTTGCCCGGGCAAAATGTCCTGTGTGCCGCGGGGCACCTGTGTAATCAGTTCCATAGTCATTCCCTCCTGTATTCTAACCTGCTCATTATAGCATATTTACTGTGCAAAGAAAAGCCGAACGCGGTGGGTTTCGGCAAAAAGACGAGCCGCCTGCAGGCAGCCGGAAAAGACTGCCTGCAGGCGGCTCAAATACTTTTTTAAAAGAACGCTCAGCCCTTGGGGTTGAGGATGTTGCGCCAGTCAAGGTCGCCGCGCTCCAGACCGTGAATCAGCACTTCCGCCGTAGCGATGTTGGTGGCAACCGGAATGTTGTGCATATCACAGAGACGAAGCATATTCATATCATTCGGCTCGCTGGGCTTTGCAGTAAGCGGGTCGCGGAAAAACAGAAGCAAATCCACTTCATTGCAGGCAATCCGTGCCGAAATCTGCTGGTCGCCGCCCTGGCTCCCGCTGAGGAACTTCTGAATCTGCAGGCCGGTTGCTTCGCTGACCAGCTTACCGGTGGTGCCGGTTGCGCACAGATCGTGCCGGCTGAGTACACCGCAGTAGGCGATGCAGAACTGCACCATCAATTCCTTTTTTGCGTCGTGCGCAATCAGAGCAATGTTCATGAAACGGAATCCTCCTTCAAGGGAAACTCTGCGTAAAAGCAGAAAGTCTATGTAAATCAGATAATCATAATTTTTGCAAAGGCGGAAGCGGAACGTTGCGCCCCTCCAGCCGCAGGGCAAGCCGCGCAAACGCCAGCGCCGCGGGGCAGTCTTTTGGCGGCAGACCGGTTACCGCCGCGGCGCGCAACGCGCTGTCTTCCGGTATGACGGCAATCAGCTGAATGCCGGTGGCGTCAATGACCGCGTCCAAATCGCTGAAAAAATGTGCTTGCCGGAAAAACGCGGCGGAAAATCGGTTGATAGCAAGCCGTTGTTCCGTAATGCCGACTTCCAGCAGCTGCCCGCGCACTTTAGCCGCAGCTGCCGCGCTGACACCGTCTGGCGTGGAAACCACCACCGCGCGGTCTGCTGCCGCGCACGCGCTGCGGAAACCGGTGCCCAGCCCTGCCGGGCAGTCAATCAAAACATGGTCGTAATGCCGCGCCAGTGCTGGTACCAGCTGCTGCATGACACCTGTGCTGACCAGATCCTCTTCATGCAGTGGTGCCGGCATTAAAAACAGCCCGTCCATCAGCGGACTTGCGTAAATGGCTTTTGCCGGTGAGGCAGCGCCGGAAACGACATCGGATAGGTCAAAGACACGGCGCTGAGAAACCCCCAGCAGCATATCCAGGCACCCAAGCCCCGCGTCGCAGTCCAGCAGAAGCACCCGCCTGCCGCGGGCTGCCAGCGCCAGACCCGTATGGGCGGTTGTGGTGGATTTGCCGACACCGCCTTTTCCAGATGTGATGACCGTTACTGCTCCCATGCTTATAACCTCATGTTCATACTAACACAATCGCTCTAAATAGTCAAAGATTTTATTGCACCTTTTTGTTTCTTTGTCAGAAATGCACAAAAACAAAAAGTCGATTTTGATGAAGCAAAGTCCACAAAAAAGAAAAGGGTATTTGCCGCGCGGCTCAGTTGGTCTTTGCTGTAGAGCTGGTTCCGGAAGACTGATTTACTTTAAAGTAGGCGTCATAGATGGCTTTCGCTACGTTTTGGCTGTATTTTCCCTTTTGACCATGCTCAATGACAACCGCAATTGCAATTTGCGGATTGTCATACGGTGCAAACGTAATGAACGTGGTGTTGTCAGCCTGGCTGGTTTCCGCGGTACCGGTTTTGGCGGCAACAGCTATGGGGTACTGCCCGAACGTGGAATAAGCAGTGCCATGCGGGCTGGCGCACACATCGCGCATCCCTTCTTTGACAAGATCCAGATTTTTTTTGGAAAGGAAGCTGTAGCTGCTGTTGTCGGTATAAACCTTCGGATTGGTGGTGGAGATGGTCTTTTTGCGGCTGTAATCGGTGACATGGTCTACTAAATGCATCTGCTTGCGGGTGCCGTCGTTGGCGATGGTTGCCACATAGGCTGCGAGCTGTGCCGGCGTAAATTGGTTGTCACTCTGCCCGATAGCGGCCTGAATCGTGTCTTCCGGCGTCCACTCGCCGCCGGAAACCTTGCGTTCTGCCGGGCCTGCCAGTGTGCCGGTGCTTTCCGCGATTTCCACGCCGGTGCTTTCTCCAAGGCCAAGCTTTTTCGCGTAAACGTTCATATTGGCAATTTTTGTATAAAATCCGGTTTCAAAGAAGAAGATGTTACAGGACTGCTCCAACGCGCGCGTTAGGGAAATCGGACCGTGATTTCCCTCACACTTCGGGGTGTAGCCGTTGCTTTCAAAGCGGCGGTAAATGTGGTTGCAGACAAAGGTTGTATTTTCGTTGATAATACCTTCCTGCAGGGCGGCAAGCGCCACCGACGGCTTAAAAATAGAGCCGGGGGTGTAGGCGCTGCCGAATGCACGATCCATCAGCGGATGGGTGGAGTCACTGAGCAGTTTGTTGGTGTAAGCCGTGTCAGAAGGATACTTTGCCAAGTCATACGACGGGTAAGAGGCCGCCGCCAGCACGGAAAAATCCTTGACGTTCAGCACGACAACGCCGCCGCCGTTGCAGAGCGGCTGTGCCGCGTGCGCCGCTTTTACGTTTTCAGCAAGGGCCTCGGATGCCACTTTCTGCAGGTTCGAGTCAATGGTCAGGTAAACGGTCTTGCCGTTTACCGGCGCTTTCAGCACCTTTTCGTCGGTCACGGTGCCGGAAGAGTCCAATGTCAGGCTTTTCTGGCCTTCCGTGCCGCGCAGTGTGCTTTCCAGCGCGCTTTCAATGCCGGATTTGCCGATGCGGTCGTTTAGGTGGTAGCCTTTCCCCTTTAGCTTGTTATATTCCTCTTCGGAAATGGCACCCATGGTGCCAACTACCTGCGGAATCAGCGTGCTGTTGGGATTTTCGCGGGTGGTGGTGACTTTGGCGGTCACGCCGGGCAGGCTGTCGCTGTTTTCGCTGACGATTTCAACGGTTTCGCGGCTGACATTTTCCGCAAAGGTGTAAGGGGTGTTCAAGGAATAGTCAAATCCCTGCAAGGTCATGGCATAACGCACAGACACCACCTTGCGCAAATCGGCCTTGCTGTAGCCTGCTGTGGGGTTGTCGTTTTTGGAAGATTTTTTAAAGTACATATCAATGAGATCCTGCATACAGGTGGGCGCGTTTGCGTAGTCGTTGACGCCCAGCATACTTTTGGACTTCAAATACTTGATGTCATCTTCCGCATTTTGCTTAAAAACATAGTTTCCCTTGCTGTCCATAATGATCGGCAGGGTGTCCAGCCACTTTTCACCGCGCTTTTCCATTAGGCGAATCAGCCGCAGAATGGTGGTGTTTTCGGTTTTCGAGGTCATGTAGGCGTGGTCAAACTGCAGGGAATAGCCGGTTTTATTGGTGGCCAGCCCCACGCCGTTTTTGTCCACGATTTCGCCGCGGTTGGTCGGCATGGTGACCAGGGTATTGCTGCTTTTGTCGGCTTCCTGCACAGCGGCGGCGCCCTCCAGAATCTGCCACTGAAACAGGCGGGCAATAAAGACGGCAACCATCAGAAGCGACACCGAGGCGCACACAACGTAACGCCCCATATTCGTATTTTTCTTTCTCGGACGGCGGCGCATGGGCAAAACCTCCTAAAGCGGGAGCTGATATCCCGCGGCAGTAGACAGGTAAAGCGGAGCCTGCGGTTCTGTTCAGCCGCAGGGCGCGGCGGATTACCCGACCGGTTGAATCCGCAATGCAAATAAACGGTTCAGTGCGTAAATCGGGAATACAAGCAGTACAGAGTAAATAAACCGCGGCAGGTAGTGCTGCACCAGAGCGTAAGCAGGGTCGCTGTACCCCATGGCGACATACGTAATCAGCCACTGCAGCAGAACCGCGAGCCCCATGGTGATGCTGCAGGTGACAAATGCGGTGATGATGTTAGTTTGCAGCAGGTCGCGTGCAAGATAACTGACCGTAAAGCACACCACTGCCAGAATAATAGCGTGCAGCCCCAGCACGCTGCCGTCCATGCCGGAATCAATCAGCAGACCGCAGAAAATGCCGAATGCGGTTGATTCTGTCTGGGGTTCAAACAAAGCAATGGTAACCGCAACCGGAATCAACAGGACAGGGCGCGCGTGGCAGATTTCCGGCAGCACGCCGGGGGCTTCTTGCAGCACAAACAGCAGCAGGATTTCAACGGTGTAGGCAAGGTAGCGCAGAAATTTACTGTGTTTCGTCATTTGGATGCCCCGCTTGCTGTGGAAGAACTGCTCTGACTGGCAGCTTCCTTGACCGCTTCCGTTTTTCCTGCGAAGTCGGTGATCACCATGACATCACGTACCTTGGTGGGATCAACGTACGGTTTGATTTCCGCGTAAAGGGAAACATCGTACGGGCTGTTTTTTACAGCCGTAACCGTGCCCACCGGCAGTCCGCGCGGAAACTTTCCGCCCAGACCACTTTCCACAGCCAGCCCGCTTGTGATAATCTGGTCACCTGCTTTGACGGTGGTGCCATTTGCCAGGTAGCCCATCTTGACCAATCCCTGGTCAGCCAGCTTCAAGTCGCAGCTCAGCACGCCAGTGTCGCGGTTTGAGGTGTCGCGCACACCGAACTGTGCGCTTGCATCCATGATGGTGGTTACTTTTGCGGAAAGAACATTTACATCGCTGACCCAGCCGACCAGCCCTGCCGAGGTAATGACCGGGCAGTCCTTGGTGATGCCGGAGGTAGAGCCTTGGTCAATGGTGAAGCTGCCGAACAGCGAGTTCGGGTCGCGTGCAATGACTGTTGCGGAAAGCAGCTGGTAATCCTTGTGCTCGTTTTTAATGCCCAGAAACTGTTTGTACTGCTCGTTTTGCTGCAGGGCGGAGTAATAATTGGTCAGCTTCTGGTTGAGCTCATTTACCTGCTTGCGAAGTTTTTGGTTTTCCGACTGCAGTTCTTCCTTACTTTCGGTAATATTTTGTACGCCGGTTTCCGCTTTTCCCGTCACAGCAGAGAAAACCCGCTGCATCGGCATGACAACACTGTTAATCAGGTTGCTGACCGCGCCCGGGCCGGCAGTGCTGGTGTACAGCACCAGACTGAAAAGAAGAAACAGAACCACGATGAGTCCCTTGAATTTTTTTGTTTGAAAGAACCGGTTCACAGGGAGCCTCCTTCATCCGGCTGCCCGCGGTATGCGCGGGTTCGGTTGCTTGTGCGCAGACGTAGCAGAAAAACACGAAAACGGAGAGAAACCGTGCTCATTCTTCTGCGGGTTCGGGTTTTCGAATGTTGTGCGATCCTTTTTCCAAATATTTTCCGGCACCGTTGACAACACAGTCCAGAGGGTCTTCTGCCACCTGCACCGGCAGGCCGGTTTCCTGGTGCAGCAACGGCGCAATGCCGTGCAGCAGCGCGCCGCCGCCGGTAATGGTGATGCCGTGGTCAATGATATCGGCGCACAGTTCCGGCGGCGTCTTTTCCAAAGTCGTGTGAACAGCTTCCACGACTACCTGCAGCGGGTCAGAAAGTGCCTCGCGGATTTCCTCGGCGGTGATCGTGATGTTTTTGGCAAGACCGTCAACCAAACTGCGGCCTTTAATCTGCAGGGCGGCGTTAGCGGTTTCTTCGGTGGGGTACGCCGAACCAATCTGGTTTTTGATTTCTTCGGCGGTCTGCTGGCCGATGAGCAGGTCATACTTCTTCTTTATATAATGAATAATAGCCTCGTCAAACTTATTGCCTGCCACGCGGACGCTTTCGTACGCGACAATGTCGCCCAGAGAAATGACAGCGACCTCGCTGGTGCCGCCGCCGATGTCCAGTACCATAGAGCCGACCGGCTCGTCCACCGGCAGGTTCGCGCCCATGGCGGCGGCCTTTGGTTCGGGAATGAATTCCAGTACATGGGCGCCGGCTTTGTCGATGGCGTCGTCAACGGCCTGCCGCTCCACTTCGGTGACGCCAGAGGGAATGCAGACCACAATATTTGCTTTGGAAAAACGGCCGGTCTTCGCGGCCATATGAATAAAATGCTTGAGCATGGTAGCGGTGATTTCAAAGTCGGCGATGACACCGTCTTTCAGCGGGCTGACCGCTACAATCGAGCCGGGGGTTCGGCCAATCATGTCTTTGGCTTTGCTGCCGACTTCCACAACGGCATCGGTGCGCACATCCACAGCCACAACGGACGGCTCCCGCATAATAATGCCCCGGCCTTTCATGTAAGCCAGTGTGTTGGCAGTGCCGAGGTCAATGCCGATTTCTTTCGCCATAGTTGTATTTTACCCCTTTCGGCGCGCAGGGCGCGTGATGGATTCTATTTATTATACAACGAATACAATAACAGTACAAGACAGGCGGGTGCAGCTCTGCCCTTTGCCGTAATTGCTCGAAGTGCTGCGTTTATGTTGACGCAGACTGTAAAAGAAGCGGGAGCGCACCCCGTGAGCTTCAGCAAGTGCGTGCAGGCTCAGCCTGCTCGGAGTGCTGCGTTTATGTTGACGCAGACTGTAAAAGAAGCGGGAGCGCGCCGCGTGAGCTTCAGCAAGTGCGTGCAGGCTCAGCCTGCTGCTTTGTTTCAAATGCTCCACCGGAGCATTTGAAAGGCAGACGGCAGCAAGTCTTTCACTCGGGCTTGCAGCCCGAACCTGCTTTGCATTCTAAGACCTTGGGGCTTTGCCCCAAACCCTACCGCCCTTGAAAGGGCGGGCGGAACTTTTGCTGAAAGGGCTTCGAAGCGCTGAGTCCATTTTGACGCAGACTGTAAAAGAAGCGAGAGTGCGCCGCGTGAGCTTCAGCAAGCGCGTGCAGGCTCAGCCTGCTGCTTTGTTTCAAATGCTCCACCGGAGCATTTGAAAGGCAGACGGCAGCAAGTCTTTCACTCGGGCTTGCAGCCCGAACCTGCTTTGCATTCTAAGACCTTGGGGCTTTGCCCCAAACCCTACCGCCCTTGAAAGGGCGGGCGGAACTTTTGCTGAAAGGGCTTCGAAGCGCTGAGTCCATTTTGACGCAGACTGTAAAAGAAGCGGGAGCGCGCCCCGTGAGCTTCAGCAAGTGCGTGCAGGCTCAGCCTGCCTGCCCGGTGGAGCCGAAACCACCCTCACCGCGCTGCGTTTGCGGCAGCTCTTTCGCGGCGACCGGCTCCGGCAACAGAATCGGAACGACCAGAAGCTGTGCAAATCGTTCGCCGGGCTGCAGAATGTATGCTTTGTCGCCGACGTTGCACAACCCTGCGGCCAGTTCGCCACGATAGTCGCTGTCAATCACACCTACACTGTTGCTCAGCGTAATGCCGTGCTTCACACCAAGTCCGCTGCGCCCGCATAAAAGACCGACAGTTCCTTCCGGCAGCGCTACGGCAATGCCGGTCGGTACTTGATACAGCTGCCCCGGCAGCAAGGTAAGCGGTTGCTCCAGGCAGGCATATAAATCCAATCCGGCAGAACCGACGGTTGCACGGGTGGGCAAAACCGCGTTTTCCCGCAGCTTTTTTACAGGTAAATTCATAAAACACCTCGATAAGAAAGACCGCGCGTCAGCTCTCCGGTAAACGGCTTGTCCGCAAAGGCCAGCCGCAGAATCTTGGCGCGCTCCTCGTAAGTTTCTGTGGTAAAGAACAGCGTGCCGAAGTCCTGCCCGTGCAGTTCATGCATTCGCCCTAACAAGGAAAGCGGCACGCTGTTGAGTACCTCGCTGCACCCGCCGAAACACTGCACCGGAAAGGAAATCCCCTTGCGGTCGGTTAAATCCTGCGCGGTTTCGCAGGCATGACAGCCGCCACCGTTTGCAATCGGGCAGTTGCGCGTCAGCATGAGCGGCAGGCGGCCGTAAATCAACAGACCGCGCGGCAGCGCGCCGCCCAGCGCGTTCGCCTGCTGCAGCGTCAGCTCGAAACTCAGCTCTGTGTCGGTAAGACCAAATTCAGTATACCAATCCAGCGCGGCAGAGTTTGTCACATTCAAAGAAAAGCCGCCGTGCAGTGTAAGCCCCAGCTCGCGCGCAAGGCCGGCACTGTTGAGTGTGCCTGCCCAAACGTCCCGAAAGCCTGCTTCTGCGGCCTGCAGCAGCAGGGTACGCACCGCTTCTTCCGTACCGAACATACCGCGCGGCATTTCCAGAAAGACGTTCATGCCGCGCTCCCGCAGCTTTTTCAGCGCGGAAACCGGCAGGCTGCATGGCACACGGATGCTGGCAAGGCGGGCGGCCTCGTCCGGAACGTTTCCATCCGGAAAGCGTGCCCGCAAGGCAAACGCCGCCGGATGGTGTGCAGAAATCGTTGCGGGCACTGCCGTAAAGGGAACCGGCGGTCGCTGCTCGCGCAGCTGCTCCAGATGTGCCAGTGCGTCACGGCGCAGGTGGTTTAGCACCGCGGCGGGAACAGCCAAGTTTTCCCCAATGTTGTAGTGAATGTGGTTTGGGGCAAAGGGCGTGCCGCCGGTTTTGGATAAATGCTCGGTACATTCTTCTGCAGTCAGTGGGCGGTTCAGTGCCGGTTGGGGCGCGGTTTCGCTTTGCACATCGGCAGCGTGTCCCCGTGCGTCCGCAGCGGTCAGGCGTATCGGTTTGTCAGCTTGTACGGACAGAGTAAAATCAACCGGCACACGCGAAAGCTCGCGGCGGTAAAGTGCCTTCAGCCTGCGGCACGCGGCGGCGGATGCCGTCACATCCTCCTTGCTGCGGACACCGAACATTTCCCGCCCCAGCTTGCCGTCTGGATAGCCCGTGGTAAAGCCGGAACGCGAAAAAACATCGTGCAAATCCCGCAGCAGTTCCGGCGGCACCGGTTTGCCGTCCGCACGCAGGCGGCAGGCATGGGTTGCTGCGGCAACGTACTCCGGACGTTTCATGCGACCTTCAATTTTATAGGAATATACGCCAGCCTCTTTCAGTTCCCCGATACGGTCAATCATCGACAGGTCTTTCAGGGAAAGGTCGTGGCCGGTGCCGCCCTTGACAGAAAACGGCAGGCGGCAGGTCTGTGCGCATTGACCGCGGTTGCCGCTGCGCCCGCCCAGCATCGCGCTGAACCAGCACTGCCCAGAAACGCTCATGCACAAAGCACCGTGTACGAAAGATTCCAGCTCCACGTCCGGACAGGCGGCGTGTACGGCGGAAATTTCTTTTAGGCTCATCTCGCGCGAAAGCACCACGCGGGAAAAACCCGCCTGCCGGCAGGCGCGTACGCCGGCAGGCGCGTGAATACTCATCTGGGTGCTTGCGTGCAGGGGAAGCTGCGGGCAGCACCGGCGCAGCAGGTACAGCAGACCGACGTCCTGCACAAGAACCGCATCAACCGGCAGCGCGCACGCGTACTGAATCAGGTCCAGCGCGGCGGGCAGTTCTTCGTCACGCAGCAGGGTGTTGACTGCCAAATGCACCCGCACGCCGCGCGCGTGGCAAAAGCGAACTGCCTGCGCCAATTCTTCCTTGGTAAAGTTGCGGGCACTTGCCCTGGCGGAAAAAGAACCGGCACCCAGATACACAGCATCTGCGCCGGCACGTACCGCGGCAGTCAGGCTTTCGGGGCTGCCTGCCGGAGAAAGCACTTCACCGTTAGTCATTCTGGGCTTCCTCAGCTTCCAACGGTTCCTCTTTTTCTTCAAAATGCTGCAGGAATGCGCCCTCCGGCTCGCCGTCTTCCCGCTTAGGGCGAGAGAAGCTGCCGCTGGTACGCTGCACCGGTGCGTCTGCGACAGAGTCGGATGCATCAGCATCGGCTTCGCCGAGGCGCGCCCGCAGGGAGGCGACTTCCTGTTTGAGCCGCGCCACTTCTTTTTGGGCGGTTTCTGCTTCCAGACGTGCCTGGGAGCTGTCCTCCAGGTAGCCTTTAATCTGTTCCCGCAGCGTTTCGGCGGTTTGGTTGGCTTTATGATAATCATCGCAGAAAGAAAGTGCTGCTACGATGGCAATCACCGCACCGGAAGCGGTTTCGTTCTGGCGGGAGAGGTTCTGCATACAGTCTTGCACTTCGCTTGCGATGCTGCGCACATAGGCTTCGTTGTCATCCGTACCGACCGCACACTCGGTTCCGCAGATAGTCAGCCGGATACTGTTTTTGCTCATTGCCAAAAGCTCCTTTCTTAAAAAGGGTTCCTTTTTTATTATACCCTATTTCAGAGCCGGAAGGAAGCGTTTTCGGCAAATTTCACATTCGCGTCTTTTCCCTGGAGCGCGACAAACCGTCCGAAAATAGGTTTTGTGCAAAATGTACAAATAAAGTGCAAAAATTATGCTTAACAGCAGGAAGAAGAAAAGCACGCGAAAATCGCGGTAAACCGCATGAATCAGGGCGATTCCGCGAATTTATGTGCATTTGGTCAAATTTGCACACGGTCATTGAAAAGCGGTGTATTTTGGCATATAATATAAAAGGCTGTTTTGGGAAAACCCGGACAGAGCAAATTGCAGACCGTCCAGAAACGGAGGAAAAGTATCATGGAGTATCGGCATTCGGCACAGCAGATCAAGAAAAAAATTCTTGCGAAGCTGGAGCATAACTTTGGCGTTGGCTTAGAAAACGCCACGAACGACCAGCTGTACAAATCCGTTGCGCTGCTCGCCCGCGAGATGATGGAGCAGGGCCGCAGTGAATTTATGGCAGAGGCGGAAAAGAAACAGGCAAAGCAGGTGTACTACCTGTGCATGGAGTTTCTGCTGGGGCGCAGCCTGAAAAATACGCTGTTTAATCTGGGTATCGAAGAAGCTTTTCGTGAAGCGCTGCAGCAGATGGACGTGAAGCTGGAGACACTGTATGACTGCGAGCCGGATGCCGGCCTGGGAAACGGCGGCCTGGGCAGGCTTGCCGCGTGCTTCATGGATGCTCTTGCAACCGGGCAGTACCCCTCCACCGGCTACAGTCTTTGCTATGAGTACGGCATTTTTCGGCAGAAACTGGTGGACGGCTGGCAGACAGAACTGCCGGATTTCTGGCTGCCGGGCGGGCGCATCTGGCTGCATGAGATTCCCGAAAAGGCGGTCGAGGTGCACTTCCGCGGTCATGTGGAGGAGCACTGGGACAGCAGCTATCATGAAACCATCCACAAGGATTACACAACCATTCTGGCAATTCCCTGCGACCTGTTCATCGCCGGCATGGGCGGCAAAGGCATTTCCCGCCTGCGGCTTTGGAAAAGCAAGGGACAGGCTTTCGATATGGGGCTGTTTAATTCCGGTAATTATATGCGCGCCATGGAGGAAAACGCCATGGCAGAAACCATTACCAAGGTACTTTATCCGGACGATAACCACTCCGAGGGCAAAAGCCTGCGCTTGACGCAACAGTATTTTCTGGTGTCTGCGTCCATTCAGGATATTATCCGCACGCATTTGTTCCAGTATTCCACGCTGGACAATCTGCCCGAAAAGGTTGCCATCCATATGAACGACACGCATCCGGTGCTTGCTATTCCGGAGTTGATGCGTATTATGCTGGATGAGTGCGGTTACGACTGGGACCGCGCGTGGGACCTGACCACCCGCACCCTTGCGTACACCAACCACACGGTGATGAAAGAAGCGCTGGAATGCTGGGATCAGGATTTGTTCCGGATGCAGCTGCCGCGCATCTATCAGATCGTAGAGGAAATTAACCGCCGCTTCTGTCAGCAAATGCACGACCTCGGTGTGGACGGCTACAAAGTCGGCCGCATGGCGCCGCTCAATGACGGCTATGTCAAAATGGCGAACCTGGCGGTGGTGGGCAGTCACTGTGTCAACGGTGTGTCTACCCTGCACAGCGAAATCCTCAAGGAAACCGTGTTCCACGATTTTTACACCGAAATGCCGGACAAATTTACAAATGTCACCAACGGTATTGCGCACCGGCGCTGGCTCAACCAGTCCAATCCGGAACTGGCGGCGCTGCTGACGGAAAAAATCGGCAAGGAATATATTTATGACGCTTCCCAGCTCAAAAAATTGGAAGCTTACAAAGAGGATAAGACCGTTCTGCAGGAGCTGGCAAAAATCAAGCGCCGCAACAAAGAACGGCTGGCGGCATATATTGCCCGTGAGAACCACCTGACGCTGGATCCGAATTCGATTTTTGACGTGCAGGTCAAGCGGATGCACGAGTACAAACGGCAGCACCTGAATGCGCTGAACATTCTTGCTACTTATCTTTGGCTTAAAAGTCATCCGAACGCGGACTTTACGCCGCACACCTATATTTTCGGCGCCAAGGCGGCGCCGGGCTACTACTTTGCGAAGCAGATGATCCGGTTTATTTACGAATTAGGCGAAGTCATCAATCATGACCCCGCGGTCAGCAGCCGCATGAAAGTGGTGTATGTCGAAGATTACCGTGTCACACTTGCGGAACTGATGATTCCCGCCGCAGACATCAGCGAGCAGATTTCCCTTGCGGGAACAGAGGCTTCAGGTACCAGCAACATGAAGTTTATGATTAATGGCGCGGTGACACTGGGCACGCTCGACGGCGCGAATGTGGAAATTCACGACTCCGTCGGGGACGACAATATGCTGCTGTTCGGCATGACTACGCCGGAGGTGGAGGCGCTGCGTGCCGCCGGCTACCATCCCGACCAGATTTACTACAACAATCCGGCGGTGCACGGCGCAATTGACTTTCTGCGCGGCGGAATTAACGGTGTCGATTTCAGCGACATTGCCAATTCCCTGACCGGAAACGACCCGTATATGGTGCTGGCGGATTTTGAAAGCTATCAGCGTGCACAGGCGAAGGCCATGCAGCTTTACGCAAATCCGGAAACATGGCAGCGGATGTGTTTATGCAATATCGCCAATGCCGGACGCTTCGCGGCGGACCGCGCCATTCGCGAGTATGCCGAGCGTATCTGGCACTGCGCGCCGCTGACGGAAAAAACGGAAAACTGAAAGTGCGCTTCGCGCTGCGCGCCTGCCCGCAGAGGTGGCAAACGGGCGCGGTGCGGAACGCTGGTTTTTCGGTAAAGGAGAAAAAATCGGTATGTTTAATTCGAGAAATCCGGCGTGCCGCTATCCCACGGGTGCGGTGGCCGACTGCCTGCCGGTTCACTTTAAAATCGATATGCCGCGAGATCTGCACTGCAGCGCGGCGCGGCTTTTGGTGCGCAGCGACAGTACCGGCGAGGTGCAGACACTGGAGATGTTCTGGTGCGGTATGAACGGCGATAACCATGAGTGGTGGGAGTGCCACTTTGCCGCGCAGACGCCCGACCTGTACTTCTACCACTTTGAGGTGACTACCTGGCGAGGTGTGCTGAACCTGCACAAGGGCTTTGGCGGCGAGGGCACTGTCATGGGCAGCGACACACAGGAGTGGCAGCTGACCGTGTATGACCGTTCCTTTCACACACCGGAGTGGCCGGTCGGCGGCGTGATGTATCAGATTTTTCCAGACCGCTTTTTTGCTTCCGGCAGCCCCAAAAAGGAGGTGCTGGAGGACCGCCGCCTGCACGCGGATTGGACGGAACAGCCGGAATGGAAGCCGAATAAAAAAGGTGAGGTTACCAATTCCGATTACTTTGGCGGTGACCTGCCGGGCATTGCGGAAAAGCTGGACTACCTGCAGAGTCTGGGCGTTACCTGCCTGTATCTGAATCCGATTTTTGAGGCACACGCCAATCACCGGTACAACACGGCGAATTATGAAAAAATCGACCCACTGCTCGGTACGGAAGAAGACTTTCGCACGTTGTGCAGCGAAGCGGAAAAGCGCGGGATTCGCTTGCTGCTGGACGGGGTGTTCAGCCATACCGGCAGCGACAGCATTTACTTTAATCGGGAAGGTCGTTATGACACTGCCGGTGCATACAACAGTCAGGAATCACCGTATTATCCGTGGTATGCGTTCCGCAGATGGCCGGACGACTATGCCTGCTGGTGGAATTTTCAGACTTTGCCGGAGGTGACCGAAACCAATCCGGCGTACAATGCATACATCAACGGCAAGGGCGGCATTGTGCGCCGGTGGCTGGAGGCCGGTGCGTCCGGTTGGCGGCTGGATGTTGCGGATGAACTGCCGGATGCCTTTCTGGATGCGCTGCGCACAGCGGTAAAAACCGAAAAGCCGGATGCCTTGGTATTGGGGGAAGTCTGGGAGGACGCTAGCACAAAAAGCGCTTACGGAAAGCGGCGCCGATACTTGCTGGGCGGTCAGCTGGACAGCGTGATGAATTATCCGTTCCGCGAGGCGGTGCTCGGTTTTGTGCGCGGCGAAGACCCGGCGCAGATGATGGAGATGATCCTGAACCTTTTGGAAAACTATCCGCCGCAGGTGATTCGCCTGTTGATGAACCACATCGGGACACATGACACCGAGCGGGCGCTGACGGTGCTGGCAGGTGAGCCGGCAGAAGAGCACGACCGCCCGTGGCAGGCGGAAGCAACGCTGACCGAGGAGCAGCGCCGGCTTGGTGTGCAGCGCTTGAAGCTGGCGTCGCTGATGCAATTTACCCTGCCGGGGATTCCCTGTATTTACTATGGGGATGAGGCGGGCATGGAGGGCTATAAAGATCCCTTTAACCGTGGTACGTACCCGTGGGGCCGCGAAAATGCTGAGCTGCTCGCCTGGTATCGCCAGCTGGGAAAGCTGCGGGCTGTGCTTTCCTGTCTGAAAGAGGGCAGGTTTACACCGCTGAACGCAGACGACCACACCATCGCGTATGTGCGGGAGGATTCGGTGGATGCTGTTCTGGTTGCGCTCAATGCTGGAGAAAACCCGCGCACGTTGTATCTGCCGGACGAATGGCGCACGGCGCAGCCGGTTTTTGGGGAGGCACCGGACCGCAACTGCGGGCTGACCCTGCCGCCCTGCAGCGGCGCGGCGCTGGTGCTGCAGAAGCATCCCTCTCCGTCTGGCCCCTTTCCACTGGGAAAACCAGAAACACCGGAAGAAGCAGTGGAGTCCATTAAGGATAAAATCATCGAAAATATAGAACGGAATCCGAAAATTAAGAACGAACTTTTAGATTTTTTGAAAAATATCTAAAAAAGGGCTTGACTTTTTTCGGGGAAATCCCTATAATAAAGAAGCTGTCCTGATTAGGACAGCAGATATGCGCTCGTAGCTCAGTTGGATAGAGTGTTTGACTACGAATCAAAAGGTCCTGGGTTCGAATCCCCGCGGGCGCACCAAATTGTTGTGATGATAGGGCGAGACAAGTTGTTGTCTTGCCCTGTTATCATAAACGAATGTGTTTAGTGCAAAAATTAAGCATATTCGTTTATGATAACAACTCCATGGCGATTGAGGCACCACGGAGAGATTATCACAAACTTGATAAAACTGTTTACTTCCAAGGCTCTTTCCTGTGGGACGGCCACTGTTTGGGCGTACCGCTTGTCCACACGTTGTTCTGCAAGCAGAGGATTGCAAATGCACATCTGATTTGCCTGCAGGTATCGTTCCCTGGGCATTCTTCCGTAAACAGCAAATTTTCAAGGTTCAGTTCAGTTCAGTGTGCAAAAAGTTCAGTCGATATTGTGAGTAAGTAAAAAATGAAGCGACCTGCACCTCACACCTAGAGTTTGCAGACCGCTTGACAAATGTATAAGTTAAACGCTATAATGAAGCGTATAACTACATTACAAGTCATAATGGTTGGTTGAAACCCTTATGGCGCAAGGCTGTTGAATGTCTGGTTAACATTTAACGCCTGTAATGCGCATTCAATTTTCTATTGCTTACTTTGCCATTGTACCACATTATGGCAGGATATGCAAGTGGAAATTTTGAGGTCACCTTGAAAAAAGGTGGCCTTTTTCTTTTTTGTCTTCCCCTCTTTTCAAAAACGGAAAAATGTGCTATGCTTTAAATGGATGATTAAGGGAATTAAAAGAGGGATAGGATTATGAAAAATAAGAGATTTGCCGCTTTGGTGATGTCGGTAGCAATCATTTTTGCCGGAATCAGTTTCAGCGGATGCGGAAATAGTGCCAGCGCCGCAAAGGATGACGGCAGCGCAAAAATTACAGAATCGACAATTGACGGGCAACTGTGGAATGATTCATCAGAACATTATACCTACACTTTTTATGCAAATGGGAAATTTACTGTAACGGCTGGAGTTGTAAATGGTACTAATGCGTCAGCGTATACTGCAAACGGTACATACACGCTGAATGATAAAAAGCTTACATTATTGCTTGATCCAATGAAAGAAGTTTTTACGCAATCGGAAAAGGGCGGGAGAACAATGTTTACTGGTGGAGATGGCCCTTATTCGCTATACACAAGTCAAAGCGCGGCCGAAGATTCCATTGCCAAGGGAACCGGAAAGGTTTCTTCAAGTTCAAAGTAGTAAATTGCATATCCATACAAAAGGCGAAGGGAGTTTTCTCCCCTCGCCTTTTTAATTTTTTAAGTGCGACATAATGTCGCACTTGTTAAAGATGTTTTTGCGGGCTTTATCTCTCCCCCCCTCTTTTCAAAAACGGAAAAATGTGCTATGCTTTAAATGGATGATTAAGGGAATTAAAAGAGGGATAGGATTATGAAAAACAAGAGATTTGCAGCTTTGGTGATGTCAGTAGCAATCATTTTTGCCGGAATCAGTTTCAGCGGATGCGGGAACAGCACCAGCGCCGCAAAGAATGACGGCAGCGTAAAAATTACGGATACGACGATTGAGGGTACGCTATGGATGGACTATTGTCAAAAATATTCATATTTGTTTAATGCGAATGGGCAGTTTACTGTAACAGCTGGAGTGGTAAACGGCACTAATGCATCAGCATATACTGCAAGCGGTACATACACGCTCAAGGATAAAACACTTACATTATTGCTTAATCCAACGAAACAAGTGTTTCATCAAACAAGTGGAGATGACCAAAAGGTTTTTACTATGGACGACTCCCCTTATTCTCTGTACTCAAATCAAAGTGCGGCCGAAGATTCCATTGCCAAGGGAACCGGAAAGGTTTCTTCAAGTTCAAAATAGAAATATCTATACAAAAGGCGAAGGGAGTTTTCTCCCCTCGCCTTTTTAAGTGCGACATTATGTCGCACTTGCTAAAGATGCTTTTGCGGGCTTTATCTCTCCCCCTCTTTTCAAAAACGGAAAAATGTGCTATGCTTTAAATGGATGATTAAGGGAATTAAAAGAGGGATAGGATTATGAAAAACAAGAGATTTGCCGCTTTGGTGATGTCGGTAGCAATCATTTTTGCCGGAATCAGTTTCAGCGGATGCGGGAACAGCACCAGCGCCGCAAAGAATGACGGCAGCGTAAAAATTACGGATACAACAATTGAAGGTACGCTGTGGGCGGATGATAGCCAAAAGTACGCGTATTTGTTTAATGCGAATGGGCAGTTTACTGTAACAGCTGGCGTTGTAAATGGCACTAATGCGTCAGCATATACTGCAAGCGGTACATACACGCTCAAGGATAAAACACTTACATTATTGCTTAATCCAACGAAACAAGTTTTTCATCAAACAAGTGGAGATGACAAAAAGGTTTTTACTATGGACGACTCCCCTTATTCTCTGTACTCAAATCAAAGTGCGGCCGAAGATTCCATTGCCAAGGGAACCGGAAAGGTTTCTTCAAGTTCAAAATAGAAATATCTATACAAAAGGCGAAGGGAGTTTTCTCCCCTCGCCTTTTTAACTTTTCAAGTGCGACATAATGTCGCACTTGTTAAAGATGTTTTTGCGGGCTTTATCTCTCCCCCCTCTTTTCAAAAACGGAAAAATGTGCTATGCTTTAAATGGATGATTAAGGGAATTAAAAGAGGGATAGGATTATGAAAAACAAGAGATTTGCAGCTTTGGTGATGTCGGTAGCAATCATTTTTGCCGGAATCAGTTTCAGCGGATGCGGGAACAGCACCAGCGCCGCAAAGAATGACGGCAGCGTAAAAATTACGGATACAACAATTGAAGGTACACTGTGGGATGATGATAGTCAAAAGCATGTGTACACGTTTAATACAAATAAGCAATTTACTGTAACAGCTAGAGTTGTAAACGGCACTAATGCATCAGCATATACTGCAAGCGGTACATACACGCTCAAGGATAAAACACTTACATTATTGCTTAATCCAACAAAACAAGTTTTTATGCAATCTGAGAAGGATGGAAGAACAGTATTTGCTGGTGAAGAGGGCACTTATTCTCTATACACAAGTCAAAGTGCAGCCGAAGATTCCATTGCCAAGGGAACCGGAAAGGTTTCTTCAAGTTCAAAATAGAAATATCTATACAAAAGGCGAAGGGAGTTTTCTCCCCTCGCCTTTTTAAGTGCGACATTATGTCGCACTTCCTAATAGCGTATTTTCAATCAATTGCTGTAGCTTATCACTGTCAGTTTTGCATACAGTGTCAGTTGCAGGGAGTTGGTAGCGCAGCAATGGCAGCCCGATTGCTGCAAAAAGTTTATTCTTAAAGCGGTCATTTGCCAGCTGACGCTGAAAGGCTTTGTCGGCCTGTTCCTTTGTTGTATCACCTGAGTAATATGCTTGTAAATGTGAGGAACCGTCAATCTCAATTGCCAGCACTGGTCGATAACGGTGAAATGTCACAATGCGGCCATCCTTGCGCTGATGGGTATGGTTAGGGTCATCCTTGCAGATAAGGAAGTCAACGCTCTTTGACAGTATCTTTGTTTTTGCAAGATCCGCTGTTACGCCTTTTTCAAGTTTCACAAAAGAGTGCAAGCTAACTTGTGCGAAAAGATAGAGCTTCATGTTCTTAAGCTTTTCACCCTTCAATGCTTCACCAATGTGATAATAAAAAAAGCTTTCATTTGGCGTCATTATGGAATCACTGAGCCAGAAATTTTTATCTGGGTTGTCTTCAACTGCCTGACTGCGAAGCTGTCTGTTTTCAGTTTGCAATTGATTGAGGCTATTTTTCAGATCTTCAATCAGTTTGTTTTGTTTATCAAAGATAGCTTGCACATTGACAGGAGTAATATTTTGCTGCTTTTTGCGTCCGAACATCATGTTCCCTCTCTTTTCGGCAGATTTTGCCATATCCTAATATTATCACATTTTAAGAAAGGGAGCAATAACAAGTGCGACATTATGTCGCACTTGCTTGCCTTTATGCGTGTTGAAGTTGTTCAATCATCTTCTGTAAATCGGAAATCGTTTTTGCTTGCTGGGTTACCAAAATAGAAATCGAAGTGTTTGCCTGTGTGGTTTCCTGACGCATATCTATCATGTCTGTCTGTTCCCGCAAAAAATCCAAATCCGGAGAACAGTACTGCTTGATAGTAAAGGCAACGTCTGTATGCCCAAGTATCTGAGACAGTGCCTTAATATTCATACCGTCCTCCAGAGCACGCGTAGCAAATGTGTGCCGATATACATGGGTGGTAATGAAAGGAATACCGGTTTCCCTGCGAAGGCGCAGATAGAGCTTCTGCAGGGATGATATTGTCACTGGATTGCCATTTGACGAGTGGAAAATAGCGTTGTCAAAACGGCATTTAGGTTGGGATAATAGAATTTGTTGAGCTTCCCTGTTAAGAGGCACAGGGCGTACACCGGCTTTTGTTTTGCTCTTGCGTATGTAGATAACTTGCTGCTTTTTGTCATAGTCGCTCCATTTGAGATTGCACAATTCTTCGGCTCGCAGACCTGTACGCAAAAAGAAAATAGTCACATAGCCGAGCAGCGTCTCCTGCGCCACTGCTTCAACTTTTGCCTGCTCTTCGCGTGTGAGCGCACGCACAATTTTCTGTGCAGCTCTTTTGGGAATGTAAAGCTTGCCTATCTGTGAAACACCGAATGCCGGAATCTCACTAGCAGCTTCGTATGCTTTGTGAAAGACAACGCGAATAGAGTTGAGGGTTGATTTTGCGTATTTGCCAGCGAGATCATTCAAAATTCTCTGTATATACAAAGAGGTAAGCTCATCCAGCGGCATATCCTGCAGCTCTGGATGATAGCGATTAAGAATGCCTATTGCGCATTTGTAGCAAGCGTATGTTTTTTCAGCGAGGTTTGGCTTAGAATAAGTTTCGTTCCATTTTTTTAACCAGTCCATAACAGTTGTTTTTTCCATTTCGTAAGCCTCCAGAATATATTTGTTCTTCACAAGAGTAAAAATATAGAAATATCCTGTCAATTTTTTTGAAAAACGATATAATAATGAAGGCGTATGAAGGTGGAGTATAATTTCTCAAAAGGATTCCGTTATGCGCACAAAAAAGAAGGCGGAGGTGGTAGCCCCCGTCTTCTTGCTGTTTATAAAAAATAAGTGCGACATAATGTCGCACTTACGGAGGGCGGATAGGATAATGCATAGGCTTACTCCTTTTGCGTGGCTGGACGCATCAGGATGCCCTGATTGGTGCAGATCAGCTCTGCACAGTCAGTCAGATGATAAATTTCCCGGAGCTGAACCGGGATAGACATCCGGCCGAAGCCGTCGATTTGACGGACGACACCGGTTACTTCTGCTGTGATCTGGATTTTAGGCATACCGAATTCATTTTCGTTCATGTTAATTCCCTCTTTTATTATTTGTTTTTGGTTGAATTAAGGCATAAAAAAGAGGAGGGCAACCCTCCTCTAAAAGTGTAAGTACGACATTCTGTCGCACTTAGCAATTGACTTCGTGATAGACAACTCACTTACAATAGAATGTCTTGCAATAACGACGAACACGGTTTTATAATATCGTCGTAGATAAGCGTATTGCTACTGTTATCAATCTTGCAGGGATTGTTCAACAATATCTCATTATCATTATTAACTTCTTTTTCCAGCTCATAATTCTTCCAAATATGTTGATAGTAACCGCCGCCTTCTGCCTTTTCGTGTGACTTAAAATAAAACTCGTTTTTATCAAACATATAGCGCAACGACAAGGCACAAATTGGCTTGCTTGCTGTCATGCTTGTTTGAACTGGAAAAACCAAGGCCACATATTTATCGTTAATGCCTACTTTTATGCATAGCAGCATGGGCAATTGTTCGTTTAGTTTCATAATATATGGATAACCCATTTTACTAACTTTACGCCCATACTTCCTTGAAATGGTTTGATAGCTTTTATTAGGATAACGATGATTTATCTTATAGTCGTCAAACTCTTCCATTCCCAACGTAAAATTAAAAGTCAATACATCAGAGTTTCTGTACGGGAAATAGCAGCCCAAGTCGAAAACTATACAGCATTCATCTTTAGCCAACTGAATTTCGTTCTTGAAAATTTCGCTATAATGCGTCATTTTTTTATCCCTTTCTTGGATGTTATAAAATTCGGGTACAAAAAAGAGGAGGGCAACCCTCCTCGTAAAAATATAAGTGCGACATTATGTCGCACTTACAAAAGATTTTTAATGGAATATTAAACGTAAGCAAATGATTGCGGTGCTTGGTGAAGCCCATAATCGGATAAACTCCGCGGCCGTTTAAATTTTTTTATTTTTCCTAGCTTATATGCCACTGCTATATCATGTCCTTGATAATAATGATCGAAAAAGGATTTATTTACACCGGAAAATGATGAAGTCTCACTCCACACTTTCTCTGGTGAATCCTCAATAATTTCTAGAATGTCGACCTCTCCTATTACTAGCATAGTGGGTGCAGTTTCATACATAACGATTTTGCGAACTGGTTGTTTACATTTCCTTTTTCGAAATTCATACTTTTTGCTGCCGTTAAGAATATTCACGACATGTTCAGGGTTAATTGATAATAACATTTTCTGCATGTACATCACCCATTCTTAAAATTTGATTAAATTGTTGAGGAGAATAGGATATTTGATAAGGATGGCAATTGAACAGACCTTGTTCATGCAAGTTCTTTTGAATTACATTGTGCCCATTTCCGAAGAATCCATTATAGACCATTTGTATGGCGAGAAGCGTCTGTTTTTTGTAGTACAGCGCGGTAAGTTCCTCATGTGAGAAGACAGTCTTATTTCCGGCCAAATCTAAAAAATCAAATAGAGAAACCGTTTTACTGGACGATTTGATAATATCAATTTTCGTAATTGTACAAAAGGAAGTTACAACGGATTTGTATTGCTTATGTTCACCAGAAAACTTTCTGTAGATAAAAATTGGTTCATCAATCGTATAAACCGTAGGTTCAAAGGGAGCAGCGATAAAAATTTTGGTTACTCCATTCCCAGCAGTTTCTTCTTCGATTTGTCCGTTATTCCCTTTTAGTTCCGAGTAAGGAAATAGTTTATCATGATAAATATCATTGATAGGAATAATCCCTGCTTTTTGAAATGGTTTTATAAAGGGGAAACAAGCGTATGGGTTAGAGCAGTCAAGACTGTATCTACACTTTATATAGATATTTTCTCCAATAGGACTTTTTCCCGCCATAGAAAATCCAAACTTTTGAAATAAGTCAATTAACAGTCTGTGTTTTTCAAAAACTGTTACATAAATTTCCGGAAGCTGTGATTCCTGCCATTTCCATAGGCAAACGCCTAACGCCCCTTCTCCTAATCGCTGACCTCTGAATCGTTCAGCAATACGAATCGTAGAAATTTTCAATCGCGGTTTGGAAGGTATTTTCCCTTGAGTGGTAAGAATTTCTTGCGTCTCTGGTTTCAAACTTATAAAAGCACCAATACCATTTTCATCGTAAAACACCAATGCCGGCCGATGTTCATTTGCTTTTCGATTAAACCAGCTACTAAAATCAGAATAATCTGACTTTAGTGACGAAAAAAATGGATCATTTAAATTAATTTGAGAAAAATCACTCCAAATAAATTTTCCCGCCATAATACCACTCTCCCAATATTTTAATTATACCATATATGGGAGGTAAATTAAACCTTTTTCTTGCTAAGTGCGACATAATGTCGCACTTAGCAATTGGATAGGGAGATTATTTTCTTCGTGCAGTTGTCTTTTTAGGTGCTTTCTTGTCTGGAAATTCCAAAGAGAACTGCGGCCTGCCGTCCTGCATCGCCATTTTAAAGTAAGCGTCATACTTCTTTCCGGTTTTCGCGCTGGTCAGATTCTTCGTCAGGCAGCGGTGGTGCGGACCTAGCAGCGATTTCGCAGCGGCTTTGGTAAGCGACTTACCAAAGTGTTTGAAGTAGTTGTTCTCCTTCCAGAGCGCGAACGTACAGCCGTCCCTGTAGCCGGAGCAGCGGAAAGACAGTTTTCCTTCGTATACGGGCTTGCCGCAGAGCGGGCACTTGCCGATTTCTTCCCGGTTGGTTTCCCGGCTGACGTGGACTCCGGAATAATCGTCCTGCAGGTGACTGCGAATAGAAGCAAGTACGGAATCCGTCATATCGGAAATATTTGCATTACCGGATTTGATATCCTCCTGGATTGTCCACCAGAGAGCCGTCAAGTCCGGCTTTTTAATGTCATCCGGCAGCAAGTCGTAAAACTGACGTCCATATGGGGTTGATATCAGATGTTTGCCGTCATCCTGGAGATAACCGCGCTTGATCAGTGTTTCAATGATTTTGTCACGCGTGGCCGGGGTGCCGATGCTGCCGTTTTCACCTTTTTTGTCTTTGTCCTTTGCTTTCAAGGCAGCTTTCGCCTGCGGATCGGTGACGTACTTTGCAATCTGCGTCATGTCAGTAATCAGGGATGCCTGTGTGTATCGTTTCGGCGGTGCAGTGAATTTCTCGGAAATTTCGCAGTCGGTGATTTCTGCCGAATACTGTCCGGCAGGAACATCACTCAGCGCCGTTGTGTTGACCGCTTTTGCCGGGTAGTAATCGGCGAATCCTGCACTCAAAACACGGCTGGTACTTGCCTTAAAGCTGCCTTTCCCGTCAATGCCTGCCTCGGCCGTGGTAACTTCCGTCGTGCGTCCGGGCAGAAACTGCACCAGATAGCGCAGTGCGATTTCCGTGTACACGTTTTTCTGTTCATCCGTCAGAGCATTCAAGTCAAAATGAGAGCCGGTTGGAATGATCGCGTGGTGCGCAGTTACGTTCTCGCCGTTAAAGCATTTGGACGTGATGCTGTAATTAAGCGGCATTTCCACGCCCAGTCGCTGCATGACTGCAGGGAGGATCTGCGGAGCGGATTCGTGCTGCTCCGCGTTCAGATATTGGCAGTCGGAACGGTTGTATGTAATCGCCTTGTACTTGTCGCGCAGCTCCTGCGTAATTTCAAGCGTCCGGGACACCGGAATGTTGTATTTTTCATTCATGTGCGCCTGCAGTTTCACCAGATTAAATGGCAGCGGCGGTTCCTCTGTTTTCTGCACTTTCGTGATTTCAAACTGTGCCGGGTGCGGCAGGTTGGCACCCACATCTTCCAATAAGGCGCAGTCAAGGCAGTGTCCATCTTCCAGCGATTCTTTCAGCGGCTTGAAATCAAGGCCAATTGAGATATTATGTAGGATGGTAGCCGCAGATAGCTCAAAATATTTCTGCTTCACATGGCCTTCAATAGCTTTGTCGCGATTGACTACCAATCCAAGAGTGGGCGTTTGTACCCGCCCGACTGACATTCCTTTGACATTGAGTTTTAATGCAAAAAAGCGGCTATAATTGTAGCCGAAAGTTTTGTCACACAGTGCGCGGGCATGGGCAGCTTCGCCAATCGACCGGAACTTGTCGTTCGGCTGCAGCTGTTGGAAGGCTTTCTGGATTTCAGAGGGGGTATTATCGTTAATCAAAACACGTTCTACCGGTTTCGTATTGTGAAAGTGGTCAAGTATTTCGTCAATGAGGTACTGCCCTTCATCGTCCGGGTCACCAGCGTTAACAATGCTGTCAGCTTGCTGCATGAGTTTGCCAATCTGCGCAAGCCGTTCCGCTTTACCGTCAATGGCGACTGACGGCCAAGGGTTAAAAAACATCGGCAGATCTGCGAGGTTCCACTTTGCATATTTCGAGTCCAGCTTTTCCGGTTCCTCCAGCTCCATCAGATGACCAAAGGCCCAGACCACGGTATATCCGCTGCCGGTCATGGTTCCACTTGCTGCTGGGGTAAGATTAAGGGCTGTGCCGATGGCACGGCCGAGTTCTGGCTTTTCTGCGATAATCAGTTTCATAATTTAGTTTTCCTCCAAACAAATAGGTTCCTTTATTTTGTAATGATCAGTTTAACACAGTATAGATGGTCCTGCTCTATGTTGGGGCAGATCTGAATACCGAGCCTAAGCAAATTGGATAACCCATTTTTCAATCACTTTTTTAATATACGGTTGCGTTGCGTCTGCAAATTCACAGAAATCTTCCCGCATTTCTTCCAACGTGTCATAGGCAGCGAAAAACAGTCTATCCGGCTCGATTGTTTGACGGAATGCTTTTGCAATATCTTCTTGATGGTCTAAAACCCATTTTTGACTTTCGGATAATGTCATCTTTTATGTACTCCCGTTCAAGTGGATTTCTAAGTGCGACATAATGTCGCACTTACTAGATGTGTATTCAAACCTTTTCATTTGCAACTAAATATTAGTTGCATTTTCGAGTGCGTTGTAGTATACTATTACTGGTGATAAAAAATGAGTCAAAAGGAAAAACTACTGCAAAGACTTTTGCAGCGTCCAAATGATTTTGAATACGTGGAAATGGTCAAATTGCTTCGATACTTCGGCTATAAGGAAGACACATCACCAAATGGTTCCCGTATACGATTTGTTTCCAAAAATCAGTCGGTCATTACGTTTCACAAGCCACATCCTCAACCCACATTAAAACGGTATGTGCTGGATGTTGTAATTGACATTTTGAGAAAGGACGGTCAGATCCAATGAAAAACTATTTAGTCTACAAAGACTACCATGGTACTGTCGAATATTCCGCTGAGGATGACTGCCTGTTCGGTCAAATTGTCGGGATTGCGGATTTGATCAGCTATGAGGGACAGGATGTGGCAAGTTTGAAGCAGGATTTTGAAAATGCAGTCGATGATTATCTCGCTTTGTGCAAACAGCTGAACAAGGAACCGCAAAAAGCGTATAAAGGGTCCTTCAATGTTCGCGTCTCTCCGGACTTACACCGCAAGTTGGATCTGATTGCACAAACCAGTCACCAGACGCTGAATTCCGTTGTAACAGAGGCACTTACAAGTTATGCCAAACAGCAAAATTCTGCAACACGGTAAAATGTGAAAGATTCAACTCAAATCCCCAATCATAAAAAAGAAGCGCGTGGCTTTTTAGCTACGCGCTTCTTCCAATATATTAACATTTTGCAAGTTCCTCATACGCTTTGCGGTTTTTTTGAATCAAGCGGTTGGAAATTGCCGCAATATCTTCATCACTGGCGTATTGTTCCCCTTCTGCCTGCTGAAATTCAATCAGCAGGTAACGTGGTCTATTATTTTTCAGAATGACAGCTGCGCCGTTCTGGTCAACCATTCTGGCAATCCTTGAGAAGTTCTGATTTGCATCGGTAATGGAAACGAGATTGTTCGTGTCAATTTTCATAGGTATCATCTCCCTGTGATTATTATACCACACATCATAGGATAAATTCAACCTATTTTATGATTCTTGGTTTTATTTAGTTCAGCTTTAAATCCGCAGCTTTGACGTTCTGCAGCAGTGTGGTTTTGGTATCATCCACCAGCCATTTCCCATTCTGCAGCACAACCTTTGCGGATACTAGCATGGTACTGGCTGTGTCGGTGCTGCCACTGCCGGTACTGTGGTTCAACGTCTGCTGCGCAACGACGTACACATATTCCGTCTGCGTATCTACATAGTGGGAGGACGTATACACCGCCTGGCACTGGGACTGATAGGTCATAGTGGGGTTTTTTGTAGTCGCGGAAGACACGCTTTTCGACGGTGCACCGTCAGTGTCCACGGTCAGTGCTTTCTTCTCTTTGTCGGTAATCAGATCCTGTACCGCCTGCATCTGATTCTGCGCCGAGGTGTTTGTGGAGTATGTATTATACTTTTCCACCATGGTAGCCGCTACTTGCTCCGCGTCCTGGCCGGTGACCTGTACCGGCTCCGAAGCAGCAGAGGAAGTGTTGGAATCCACACCAGATTCCGAGCTGCCTGTTTCAGAAGTCTGTGCCGCGTCCTGCTGTGCAGCGCGCTGCAGCCGGGTACGCAGTGCGGCGTTGTCCGATTGCAGGCTGCTGTTCGTATCCGCTGCCGCCCGGTTTTGCTGGGCAAGCGTTTGATTATTTTGCTTTGTGATGGCCAGTGTTCCGGCCAAGATGGCGGAAACTGTGGCCAGTGCAACAATGATGATACGTGTTTTATTCATATTTACATCCTCCAAAATTATTTGACACGTCCGTAAGCGTAGAAATGAGATTTCCAATAAGACGAGGTGCAATCCCCAACAACGATGGCATCCGCAGAGCTGGAGCAGTGCATCATCTGTCCGTTACCAAGATAAATGCCGACGTGTGTAATGGTTTCGCCACAGAAATAGGTCCCCTGAAAAAAGATAATGTCCCCGGCTTTTGCCTGCGTGGGTGAAATCGGTGTGCAGTAATCGTCGTAAATGCCCTGTGCCGTCACGCGCGGCATATTTTTAATCCCGGCCTGTGTGAATGCCCAGCAGACGTAACTGCTGCAATCCAAAGCTTGTCCCGGCGTATTGCCGCCAAGGACGTAGTGAGTCGTTGCTTTGATACCATCCGTTACGCTGATGAGGGACTGCACGTTTGCATCTGTTGCACCGCCGCTGGCCGTTCCGTCTGCGGAATAATATTGTAAAACGTGATCGACATAATGAATATCACCGTAACTGGCCCATCCTGATTTCTGCGCCATCATGTTTGAAAATTCCACCGCGTTTTCCGCAGAATATCCGCCGCGCTGTTTCACCCAATCTATGTAGCCATTTCCGAAGTTGTACCCTTGCAGTGCCAATTTAATGCCCTGCATATCTGCTGGGCCGGTTGCCCCCGCAGCTTTTAGGCAGTCCCGCAGCTCCTGAACGCCACACTCTATACTGTAATGCGGGTCGGTAATTCCATTTGGTCCATGCGGATAATTTTTATTGTAGGGTCCTTCACTGGCCTGCATGGGGTCACCACCCTGACCGCTGCTTTCCTGCTGCATCTGTGCAAGCAGCAGCGGAACATACTGTGACATTCCGTATTGTGCCGCTACTTCGGTAACCTCTGACTCGTAGGCCAAAACGGCAGGGCACAGATTTTTGTATTTTCCGGTGCCGCCCGCGGAGCCTTCCCCGGAATTTGTGTTGCCAAGAATACCTCCAAGTACGCTCACAAGCGCACCCGCCAAAAGGATAAAAAGAAGAGCGACAACCAAAAAGCTGCCGCTGACTGCAAGACCAAGTTTCTTTTTTATAACAAGTGCTGGCAATTCATCATCCCCTCCTATATTAAAATCCGCCGCGGGATTCCGTTTCTGTTTCTGACTCCGATGCGCGCAGCATGGTCTCATAATCTCGCTGGTTCCGATAACTGTTGTCACTGCGCAGTGCTTTTTTCAATGCGCCGAGAGCACGGTCAAGATCGTGGTTGACAGCTGCACGGCGTACCAAAGGACGCGTATCCTGCCGGGGGCCTCCGGTTATTCGCTGCCGCGCCAGGCGGTCATACTCCCGCATCTCTGTGAGGATGGAGTTACCCATCCGGGTATACAGATCCCGCAGCTTCGTTGTTCCATACTGCGTGTGCAAATCGCGCTTGCTGGTTCCGTAAACAGATTGCTGGAAGCGTTCTTCTTTTTTTAGTGCCTGCGTCAACTGCGCAAAATCCGCCGGGTGATACCGGTCAATGTACGCTTTTGTCAGCCGGTCAATCTGTGGTCGCAGGGACTGCATGGCACCCATATTGTATTTCCAAGTGCGCCGGTCGTGAGGCAGTGCATGGTAAATTGCAAGGAACTGCTGGCGTAACTGGTGGTCCTCTTGAAACAGATTTTTTGATTTGGCGGCAATGATGTTGTTTCGGATTAAGCTGTTAATATGCTGCAGATCTTCCGTGCGATCAACCAATCGGTTTGCAACCTGGGACTTTACTTTGTCCAAAGAAGACTGTTTCCACTTGCCACGAAACTGTTCTTCGCCGTTCACCAAAACCGTTTTTCGGGAGGGCTGTGGTTCTACAACTGCAATGTGGATATGAATGTTGTCCGTGTTGTAATGCATAGCGGCTGTCCACACAGCGCTATCCTGCATTCCCTCATTTTTGAGCAGTGCGGTCATAGCTGAGCGCGTTGCCGTGCGCAGGTGTGCCTCATCCAGCAGACCGGTGCGAGCGTCGTACAGACCATGTTCCTGCAGCCAGTCGTTGCGAAAAGAAACGACGGTCTGCCACATGGGACTGCCGTTTCGCTGTGCCTTTGTGAATTGACTTTTGTAAAACCTCTTTTGCTGATCAGAAAGCGCATCGGCTGTAGAGGTGAACAAGGCACTGGTGCGTTCGGAATCCGGGTTGAAGTCAGATTGTTTTGCGGGGTTGTCCATGTAGTCCGTCATGTAGGCAGAAAACTGTTGATATTTGTCATTCCGAATTGCATTGTCTCGGTCCATATAATCCACATAAGTCCGAAAGCGCTTGTCTCCGGACATGACGAATTTTGTGTGCATAACAACGCCGGGGACAGGCCCCGGACTATGATTATGTGTCATTTTTAATCCCTCCTGTTTAGCGTAACAGAAAAGGAGTGCCTCCCTTTGGAAGCACTCCTTTTACAATTGGATAATTATTATAACTCTACGGAATAGCCAAGTTTCGCTTCATGTGCTCGTTTGTGTTTTGTGAGAACGTCCTTAACGACAGCATCAAGATCATGCTCTGCCGCATAATCAATATAGGTATAAGTAGAAAGACAAGGCATGACGGAATTGACATCCACATCATCCACTCGCACAAAGCACCACATCTTTTCTTTCTTTATTAAAGCATCTAAGATATGTTCCAATTCTGCCTGTGCAAAGTTAGAATGAACCATAGCCTTTGATACAAAGCTGATTGCAATATCACACTCCGAAATTCCTTGTAAAATAGAACGTAGCAAAGGCTTCCCGCTTTCAAGATCCTTCTTGTCAATCCAAAAGTCAATTCCGCAGCTTTCCATTCTCTCTGTAAAATCATACACAAGCGCTTTGTCAGTATGGCAATAGGAAATAAAAAGACGTGGCCTGTCTGCCTGAAAATAAAGATCATATCCCTTTTGTTTGAGTTCATCCACTTCCGGAAAACTAAAAAAGCCCGCCACTTGAAATTCAATGTCTGCTTGTCCCGGCCAAGGCTGCCGAATGTTCCATTTCCGAGCAGCTGTTTCCCTAAACAATTCATCCATACCTTTACTGTGAATTTGGAAAAGTTTTAAAGAGGAAATTTGTTGACAAACGAAATCTCTCACAGACTCATCTGTAGTTTCAATCGAAACTAAAAAATGCAAATCATATGGAACGTTATTTACAAACAATGTCATGCAATCCTGTATGGGAAGTCGTGCGTTAATTTTATTTAACATCTCAAAATATTTACTTCGGTGTCCATAAGGTATTTCAAAAATAATAGCGTGTTTCATAAATTCCTCCGTGTCAAAAGCGAAAACTTTTTTCCTATTATAACATGGAATCGTAACAAATTCATGACCGAAGGAGTCTGCGCAATACAGTTCAATGAAAGACAAAGTAAAGTCCATCAGGCGTGCATCGTTTACAGGGACATGAAACCATGTGGGATGTTCTGCACAGAAATTTTCGTCCACAAGTTTCTTCGCGCGAAGATAAGAACTACAAGAGCGAGGAAATTTTTCATCAAACCCACAAGGCCAAGGGGAATTGTTTTCGGAATAATAGCGCACTCTTTATTCCTCCTTTCGCTTGTCGTAATACCGAACTTGCTTTTCTTTCAGCACTGTCATCAACTGCTGACGAGCAGCACGGAGCTGTAGAGAATCATTTTTGTAATGCGTCGGATCAGTTGCAGTCGCCATCTGATCATTCAGCAACGCCAGACACAACCAAGCACTATCCGCTGCGCTTTTGGCCGCGGCTCTGGTTATGGATTGGATATTCAGAATTTCTTTCAGTTGCAGAGAGATTAACGATTCCTGTACACGACGCTCCAACAGTATGTGCGCAACTGCCTCGGAGAAAGAGGATAACTGGTGCTCTGTTTTATATGCGTCCAGGTAAGCATGGTCTTCTTCACTCAGCCGGATTTGTTGGGAGTACTTTTTCATTTTCCGCCTCCAATTCGTACAGCAGCTTTTCCAATGCGGTATCCTGCCGGGTCAACGCTGCCGTATTGTTTTCGATTATCTGACAAACTTTTGTGAGCAGTTCTGTGTACCGGGATTCGTCTGACGACGTTCCGGAAGTGAACTGCAATTTGTCAACTTGTTGGTCAATGAGGTTTACAAGGAACTGACTGCGTGAAAGGCTTTTCGCCTTTCTCATTTGGTCAATGGTCATTACCGTGTGCGGTGATAATCCGTGAATTGAAATGTCCATAAGGAACCTCCTTTTGCGTTTTGAACTCGGAAAATGGAACATGGAATGGGAAGAAAAAATTCTAGGGAATGGGAAGAAAGAGCATAAGGGAAATCTGATTCAGATTCTCTGAATGCTAGGCAAAGCCTAGCGATTTCGTGATTCGCGAAAAGTGCCGTTTCATGCAGGTTTGCATGATGTTTTTGAGCCTTTAAGTACCGCTTTTCGGTACATCAAAGTAAATGATAGGACCGGAAGAAGTGCCGGAAGTGGAGCTGGTTGGAACTGATGATGTTCCGGAAGAAGGCGCAGACGAGTCTGTTTGTGAAGAGGATGGAACGTTTTGAGAGGACGAACTGCTGTCAGAAGATGTTGGTTTTGTGTCCTCATAAGTACGCGTTACACCGTTGTAAGCGTCGCCAAGTTTTACATTCAGCTTCGAAAGCTTTGCCTGATAAGCGTCGATCTGCTTCGTTATAGAGGTGTTGTTATCTTGCATGGATTTGATTTGGGAAGTCTTTGCATCCATCTGGGACTGCACATCCTCCAGGTCGGAATCCGTCAGGTAAGGTTGCTTTTTTTTCAGCGTATCTATGGCGCGCTGCAAGGAGGTGACCGCTTCGTTGTTTCGTTTAATCTGCGTATTGCAGACAGTGATTTTATCCTGTATGGCAGTAATTTCAGATTCAATTGCGTCTACTGCGTAATCCTTTGAGGTACCGGCTTTGAGCGTGGTGTTGAGGTTAACCGTGCGGGAATCACAATAGAAAACAGCGTGTGTATCAGAGGAATCCAGAATACCAAACAAGGATTTTGATTTTTGTTCCGCAGGGTCTTCGGCGTTTTGAATTGAGAGCAGTGCAGCCGAATTGTCCGAAATGGACAAGCCGAGAACGTTCCAATCGTCCGGGACACTCGGCATTTGGATAACCAGCGTAGAGTCGTCTGCGTAAGCGGTTTTGCACGTCAGTTGGTTCATGACGGCGCCTTTTGCATCGAACTGATAGAGCTTTGGCGTAAACCGTAAGTCCTGGTCATAGACAAAGTTTTCGTCTTCCGGTTTGATGCCAAACACCGCCTCCAGGTAATGGGTATTGGGATTGTATTCCCACTTATTGAGCGTTAAAACAATGTTATCGGAGCATTCCTGCTGCATACCGTAAGCACTGCTGTATGTTTTTGAGGTGTCAGGCATCCACAATTTACTGGAGCAGAAGAACAGCATCAGGGAAACAAAAATGATACAGAAACGCTTATAGGACTTTGCTTTGTTGCGAAGCTTTTTCTTCTCTTTAATTTTTTTCTTGGTCTGAATGTCATGGGCAGGCGCTGCGACCGCTGCTTGTTCCGCCATGTTCAAGCACCTCCTTCAAAGAGCTTCAAGTCCTCATTAGACGGATCGGTAATCATATTCAGGGAATCTTCACCGTAGAGCAGGATGGCTTCTCCTCGAATAAATTGGGGGATGCGCTCAACCTGTGACGGCGTGATTTCGTTGGCAAACACCTTTGCTATCAGTGGCAATGCATTCGAGTCATGCTGCATAATGAATTTATACTGTGCCAATTCAAACAGTGTTTTCAGCTTATCAATGCCAGCTTCTTCCGGTGCAAAGTCACGGATGGACTGGCTGGCAAACCACAGGCCGGTGAAATATTTACGGTCCTGCCGGAGGATTTCAATCATATAATCCAGAACCAACGGGTTCTTGGTATTGATGTACTCATGCGATTCGTCAAGTATCAGCATCAGCTTGGTAAGATCTTTAATGCACGATTTGTCGGAACCTTGCGCTTCAAATTCAGCTTTGCTGTTGCCGCCGATCGTCACCATATCGTCCAGCATCAGTGACAGAATGTTAAACAACTGTGCGTAAAAAATGCCCTCTTTCATGTTGGCCAGGTTCTGCACATTGAAGACAACGATCTGTTCATTAGTCAAATTCGGAATGGAGGTGTGTCTGTTAAACATCTGCGGGTAAGCGTTAACCAGGCTTTGCACGGTCAATTCGATGGACTCTAAGCGCTGCCTTTTAGACTCGGAAAGCTTTGTATTTTCCTGCTTGGATGCGAAATCCTCATACAAATCAGATCTAATTAGCTGCAGTAAATCCCCGAAGGTGGGGTACGCTTCCGGCGGCAGGCCAGTCATTTGGCTGCCCTCTGCGTGGCTTTCCGGACTCCAGATGCCGGTGCTTTCGTACAGCAGGCGGCAGTATTCTTCGAACTCATTGCGAATATCATTCGTCGAATCCGGCGCTAAAAAGCTGTACAACATATTCAGTTTGGAGAGGTGACGCGAAAAGTTTACGGAGTCGTCTTCCGCAGACTTGAAAATCTCCAAAGGATTCAAACAATATTGCGAGCCATCCATATAGACCACGGTTCCGCCGAGTGTTACGCCAAGTTTTGTAAATTCACCGGTTAAGTCCAGCACGCGGATGTAGTTGCCGATGATTGCATTCATCTTCATCAGCATTTTGAGTAAAGTGGATTTTCCGGAACCTTTCTTCCCGGCCACCACGCCGTCATACGACAATCGCTGCGAGGTTTTGCGAAACGTATCCAGAAACACATTGCCGTCCGTGCGAGTAAATCCGAGGTACATGCCCCAAGGATCATCCAGCCGCTCCACGTTAAAAGGATACCCGAGCGCGACCGCGCTGGCCGGGCAGCCGAGGCCCTTGCGGTGGTTGATTTCCTTTATCTGCGTGGTATACGGTTGGAACAGTGCCCTATATTCCGGTTCTGTTTCGTCGAGAAAAATCGCGGCCTGATATTCCTCCGATTCCAGCTTTTCAATAATCGTGCGGCAGGTTTTGTCCAGCTCATTTTTATTTCGATTGGACGCATAGATACGCAGATGCACCATTTTTACAACTTCCGATTCAGTAATGATGCCCTCCAACATATTGCGCAGCAGTTCATAGCGATTCTGTGATTCAATCTGTTCTTCGTCATTTTTGTTGTCGCGCGATTCAACTTCGGTAATGCTGCGCGTAAGACGTTTTTTAATTTCTTTTAAATCAGCGGGTGCAACGTCAAGCGTTGTAAAAACGCCTTCCATACCCATAATTTGCTGCAGCCAGAAAGTGCGAACGGTTTTTGGCAGGCCGTACAGATGTATGCAGCAGACATATCCGTCGCCGGTTTCGATGTATCTGTCGCTCTTAAAGCTAAGGTTTCCGCCAGGCTGCGTCCTAGAAATCAAGAACGGATTATACCCATGTTTTTTTGCGAAAACTGGATCGTTATCAACAAACTGCGGCATCAGCTGCAGCCTTGTCGGCTCCGCCTTTTTTGCGGCTTTTTTCTTTTTTATCTTCTCGGCCATTTTTGATTCCTCCTATTTGATAGACTTGCTCATGTTGTTTAGCCGCCACAAAATATCTGCTTTTATCTCATAGCTGATTTCTTCAATAAAAATTGGCGATTCATACAGCAGTCCTTTTAAAGTCCTTAACTGATCCTCACTGGCTGCAAAAACGAAGAAAAACGACTGACGCTCCGTGGTGGTTTCGTCAAGCCGTTGGTACTGCCAAACAAGTTCCTGCAGCATTTGCCGGTGCTTTTTTGAGGTTTGGCGCTCGCTCATGTAGGTAAGATAGTCCCGGTGCTGCTTTGTGTTGGTGGGCATATTAAGCGATAATATTTTGTAAGGTTCTTTATACTTCCTTTCAAACTGGGTACCGCTTGCAACTAGGCCGCGGACTTCATCCTCCGAACGGTTAAAATAGGACTTACCACGAATCCAAAGAATGTCCATGCAGGTATTATCCTGCAGCAGGAAGTACCCGCCGGTTTTAGTCCGCAGATAATCCCGCACAGGATAAATGTCCAGTACAGTCCGCGTAATTTGTTTACCGCGCCGGACGGCTTCCTTGTGCCGTTCCTTGTCCGGTGATTTTGCTTTTGCCTTTTCTTTTTGCGGGGCAGCCTTCTGGTTTTTCCTCGCTTTTGGTACCTTTTTTGTTGGAATAAAAATCTTTGTAGCGATCTGCTGAAATTTACTCATTATAGCCATCCTCCTGCTTCCCATTGAGGGAGTACACCGTTTCGCGGTTGCGGAACAAATAATACTGCAGACCCTGCCAGTTCCGCCTGCCTGGGTTTGATGCATCAATATTCCCGATTAAATAAAGGAAGGTCAGAACACCAAACAAAATATATGGAATCAGAAGCCAGCCGTTAACAGCAGCGGAAAAGCAAATAAAAAGCCCGGTTACAACAGCAGCTGCAGCCAGGTCCTTGAGGTAAAACACAAAGTCGCCAAATTGAAAAAGCTTGATTTCCTCATATAAAGACTTCGGAATTGTCTGATACAGATCGTCCATGAATTATTTTCCTTTCTTTTGTGCGCGTGTGATTGCACCATTATAGGCGTAATCATACGCTGATTTTGCGGCACGATAGGGGCGCGTGGCGGCGTTCTTTTTGAGGTTGCCTTGGTTATCCTTTACTAAGCTTGCCGTACGCTGGCGAATAAAGCCGCCTGCTTGTTGTACTTGTCCACCCAGATGCTGAGACAGAGTTTGTCCGTTTCCACGAAGCGGAGGGAGACTGCCGCTGCCGGAATTGTTTCCACCTGCAGCTGCAGTTGTACTGGCATAGGGTGCAGACATCCGCGGCTGTACCGGCCTTGCGTTTCGGTTAACAGGCATGGCCGGAGTCGCAGGACGGCCTGCCGATGTGGTCTGCAGTGGACCGGTGTTTCGGGTCACTGTAGATGGTGACGACGATCTTCTGGTGGCCGCAGCGGGTTTCGATTGGTTTGCACCGGCCGGTTTGGTCGTTGGCAGCGGTGCATTAACGATTGGATTCATTACTGGAGTTGCTGCCACATTTGCAAAACGAGATGCAGCGGAAGAAAAATTGCCACCGGAAGGCGAGCCGGAAAGGATAGATGCGACGGATGAAGCGGTTTGTCCGGTTGCCGCTGTCCGTGCGCCGTGTCCGCCGAAAGCACGCTGCGGGCTGACGGCTGCATTCTGCAGACTGGACCGCTGTTGGGTTTGACTCTGACCGGCGCTTTGCCGTCCGTCTGCGTTTTTCGGGGATACGCCCTGTGCATTGCCGGTGCCGGTTACATTTAACTGCCCTGCAGTCAAATGATTGGCTTGCAGGTTTGGCGAGGCGGCGGCTTGTCCGCCTGCCGCTTTGTTCCCGCTCGTTTGTCTGAGAGCCTGCCTGGCTGCTCTTTTTCCAGCACCCCAGCCGCCGAGTGCGGAAGCAGCAGACGCAGCACCGGACACAACATTTCCACCAAAAGATACAGCACCTCGACCGGCTTGCGCAAGATGACTGGCAGCTCCATGCTGCCCAAACAACCCCCCAACACGAACCATGCCGCCTTGTCCGTTCGGCACACGGGAGCCGAAAATGCCATTATGGACACCGCGCGTAGCACGACCGACAGACTGCAGACCGTACAGGGTGCGCATGGAATCTTTCACGCCAACGTCAATACCGAATATCTTTTCAAAGATATCCGGGCCGTCGATCGTAATCCACGCAAGCCCAATTTCCAGTATGATTTTTGCCAGGATACCGAAAATGCTGCTTAGTATGCCGGGCAACCCATTGGGCAGCGGAATTGTGATATTGGAAATCCAGGTGTTTGCCGCCATGTAAAAGGTTAACATGAACGTTGTACCAAAGAGTGCAGCCAGACTGCCGAGAATGCTCTGCAACGCCTGCTTCGTGCGCTGCATGGTACGCAGATCTGTCACGGCAAGCAGTTGGGTAAGCCCCTGTTTGATGCCGAGTTCAAACATGATGCGCACCCACTTGATTCCGGCCATCAGGAGCACAAAGCCGGTTACCAGGAGGGCAACATACATATTGAGCCAATCCACTTTGTAACGATAATATTCTTCGGATAAAATGGATATTTTGTTGCCCGCAACTGCACCGTCCCAGCGGTTGTCCAGATATTGTACAACCGCATTTCCCTTGCGCTGGGATGATAGTTTTGTTTCCCAAAATACAACGTGCTGTGTCAGGGTTTTGGGATCGGTGTCTTCACAGACGGTTTTGGAGTCTACAAACTCTGTCGGATGGATGCCATAAATCTGCATGAGATTCGGATTGTTTTGATTATCCGGAGATTTTGTATTGTTGGAATCAAGGTAATCATTGCGATTCTTTGTCTGAGAACCGTTTTTAGTTGTGATAAGCGCACCGCTGCTTTTATCGGTTGCCATGCCCGCGCGTTCATAGTAAAACACATCGGTTATGTTTTGCGCGACAATGGCGCTGCCCATTGTCGTATTTTGGTCAATACCTGCAACGCTGACCAAGGACACGGTAACAGCAAGTCCGGCCGCAACAAGCGCCGGAATGGACACGCTGATTAAAACGCCCTCAAAAATATGGCGGGCGGCATCCTTAATATGCTGCGGTTTGGCGACTACCTGAATGCCCAGGAGAACGAGGGCAGCAGCCATTAAGGCCATACCGATTCCAGAAAATCGTTGAAGCAGGTCGCCGCCCTTCTGTCCCTGAGCATAAAAGCCGCTGCCTTGGAACAGTCCGTCAGAAAGCTGTTTGTCCAGTTGACTGCTTCCCGTCAATTTTCCGCTTAGAAACTTAAATACACTCAGGACGACAAAGGACAGCGCATCGTCAATCATCCCCATGCCGCAGGCAAGCAACCAGCCCAGCAGGCGAAAGGGATAGGAAAGGATATTGTTCTGCGGCAGGCTGCTATCTAACTGCTGGTGTAGGGCAATAACAGAATTAGCCATGTCACCTTTTGTCCAAGAGCCTCCAGGACCGTTCATAACCTCATTCGCCTTATCTGTTACTGCCGAAATCCCTTTATACTGATTTGTGTCAATATTGGGCGCATTCCCTGCGTGGACACCCACCGCCAACATACCGGACAAAAGGCAGACCAGGAGCAGTGCAAGGCAGAATTTGCCAGCTTGATGGCAAAAAAAGCGGCGTTTCTGCGTTGCCTGGCGTGCTTTCAAGCTGTATTGTGGTGGCTTTATACGTTTAAACTGCTTCATGCGGCATTTTCGCCCTCCTTCCAAATTTGTTCGACCTGTGCAATTAGGTCATTGTACAGCGCATCCGGGATGCTGTCGGCCAACAGCATTTGCGCAAATTCCTGCCAGGTGAAATCTCCGAGCGGTTTACTCCCCTGCAGGGTATCGTCAACCATGTGTATACGGTTACTGATTGTCTGCAGCTTTTCTTCCGTAACAAAAGCAGAAAGCAATGTTTCACCGGACGGCCCGGTGCTTTCCGCCAACTCGTCTTCTTCCTCCGTATTCTGTTCTGTGTCCTGTTTTGGCGGTTCCCAACCCTGCTGACTGATGGGGTCAAAAACAATGTCGTCCAAATTCACAGACAAATGCGTACAGGTCTTTGATAGTTTGAGTTCCGTAAACGTCTGATCAGAAAATGAATGCAGATATTCATAGCAGGGCTTCATCTGCAGTTCGTCGGTGTTCAAAATTGGGTATTTTTTACGGATATCCCGATGCTTTTCGTCCTGTCGATGTAAAGCACGAACAACAATGGTTTCGCCCATTGCCAAGTCCGGCAGCTGGTTAGCATCCAGCAGAGGGTGACGATCTGTCTGCTCGGTCAGGCTTTTATCCAGCTGAAACGTATTGCCATATCTGGAATTCACGGTGATTGTTTCGTACCCGATTTCCTCTGAAAACGCTTTGTTGGTTTCGGTATCGTTGGAAAGGACATAGATATGGTTGCCGCAGTTTCCCTTAATGGTAGAGGCCGCCTTGCCGTACAGTTCATCCAACTGTGCATATGCTTGAATAAACAGATTAAAGCGGATATTGCGCCCCAGGCACACGGTAATAAAATGTGCCATGTTCGGGATAGGGGGAATATTGCCGAATTCGTCTAAAAGATAAATAACTTGCCGTTTGCACTTTTTGCCCTCCAGATCGGCGCGGTAAGCCAGTGCCTGATAGATCTGCGTGAGAAATATGGTCAGCAAAAAATCATTGGACTGGTCGTAATCCGGCGTCACGATGAATAACGCAACCGGTTTATCTCCGAAGCCGATGGATTCCAAGTCCAAATCGTTTCTTGCGGTCATTTTGGCAATCGGTGTCAGCATGAGCTGGGAAAGCTTCGCCATAGCGTCAGATGTGATATTGCCTTTGGTGCGGCCATCTGCAGCGTTTACGGGTGCGTACTGGTATCGTGCTGCCCAGTTTTTCGACATGACATAGGAATCCAGTGGCGGAATATCACCATTTTCCGGGTCCGGCTGGCAGTAGTCAACGATGAAGCGGGCAACGGAATACATCGTAATCCGGTCATACCAAACTTCCGCTTCTTTTTGGCTGCCTGCGTCCAAGCACTCCTGTGCCTTTTCGCAGCAGTCACAGACGACAGCCAGGATTGCAGAGGTCGTAATCGCGGTGCCCCATTCCTGCCAGACTTTTTCCTTGGCGTTCGGATCGAAGTTAATGACATATGCCAAAGATTTTGCATAGCTCTCCGCCTTTGCGGATTCTGCTTCTGCGCTGCCGATTAGCTCATTCTTTGTCTCTGGATTCTTTTCCGCTTTCGCTTCTTTTTGCAAATGCAAAAAAGAGATATACGCATATTTAACGACTTCGAGCGGATTGTAAGACAAGCCGTCATACGGCGGCTTCAGATTAAAAATATGGACATCATAGCCACGGCGAATTAAGGTATCCCGCGTTGCTGCCGCAAGCTCGCCTTTTGGGTCTGCCACAATCATGCTGGCTTTGTCCCTAAGCGCCTTTGCGCGGCTGTAGAGGTCGATCAGCGGCTTTACATACAGCTCGCCCTTGCCGGATCGTGTGGTTCCAATGCACAAATTATTGACTGGGTCACGGTCAATCAAAAAATAGTCTTTCCCGTGTTCTGTAATTCTGGAAATAGGAAAGCCGCCCACGCCGTCGATATCACCGGTACTTTGTGCATTCGGCTCCACAGCCGGGACACGCGGGTACTGCTTTTTGAGTTCTGCAGGCAGCGCCCAGCGGCGGTCGCCTTTGGTTGCTTCATCTGCAAGGGGTTCGTAGGATGTAATAATCCGGAATCCCAGGCGGACGGCCGAAATGAGGTAAAAGATGCCGATTACCAGGTAATAAAGTGGCCAGTAGCCGCCCGTCATAAGATGAAATGGAGATTGCAGAGATAACGCAGAAATTCCCGTTTGGCCTTTCAGAAGTTTCAGAACTCCTTGAAACGCAAATTGCGCCCCAAAGTTTGACACGAAAAACCAGGAAGCCCACCAGAGAACGCAAATAGGAATAACCACGCGTTTGTCGGAAAGGAATCGCTGGATTTTATACCGCGCTTTTTCTTTCCTAACTAACGGATTATCAGGCTTAAACACAATTTTGACCTCCTTGTTGATAAGTAAACCCTGCTCTGGACTTAATGAGAGGCACAGCCTCTGTTAAGTGCGACATAATGTCGCACTTCGAACTGTGCCCCCGGACTAAATCCAGAGCGGAAACGGTTAGATGCCGCCAAAGGCGTTTTGCTGCTTAATCAGATCCACGATTGCCGATGATCCAAAGATCATAATGATGCCCACCACCAGACCGACTATTTTAAGTTTTCCTTCCATCAGCGCATCACGGCCGCCGTGAGCAAATTTAATTCCGCAAAGGATGCCTTCAATGACAGCTATGATCCCGCCAATAACTTGCATAATCAGTACCAAATTTGAGCCGGTTTTTGTTACCTGAGAAGTTGCGTCCGCTGCGAAGCAGGGAAATGCGGCAACGGACACTGTCAATGCAGCCAGCAGCAGCATTAACAGAATCTGTGCCGACCGTTTGCGGCGGTGCTCCTGCCGCGAGTCAAGACGTACTTCTGGTTTCCTGCAGTTCTCTTTTTTCATGTTACGATATCTCCTTATACATAAAATTCAGGCCTGCATTTTGCATGGCCGGTTAAAGCAGCTCCTCTTCCGTGGAAGTTGTGGAAGAGGAACTGTTATAGACATTGTTCGGCTTCTTGTACTGTTGCATCAGGAAGGAAGCGTTTGCCGTGACAATCGCCGCAAAGAATGCGTTGAATGCGGCACTACGCTGGTCTTCCTGTTCCTGACACCATTCTGCCAGGGAGGACCCCTGACTTTTCAAGTAGGCATCTACCAAGTCCCGCTGCTCTTGCGGCGGGTCGAATGCAGGAATGAGTGCCGTGCTTCGTTTACCCATAAATCATTTCTTCTTTCTTTTTTAGATAGCAGGGGCGCAGGATTCCGCCTGGGCCGGTGCTGCGATATTTGTAGACGGAGTTTTCGACTGCAATCGTCGGATGCGGATGTTCGGGCAGGTGGCTTCCAAATCCTGTCCGATAACATCCGAATTCAGCATCACCTCCTTAATGTCAGGGCGCTGCTGAATTACTTCTAAAAGTGCAGCCGTCCCTGCGTTTCCGGTTGCGAGGTAATTGCTGTCCGTTATTTCCTGGTCAGCTCGGTCCATTTGCGTCATAACGGACAGGATTTCAAGAGGTGTTTGTGCCACATAAAGCCGCTCGGCGTGATTATCTATGTACCAGCCGTGCGGTTTCTGATCAGGCGAGAGATCTCGCATACCGGTGACACCGGAAACGGTGGACTGCTGAATCGCACTGTTGCCATCACTGCTTGAAAAAACCGCTGCTTGCTTTCCATCTTGGTAAAGCAGGCCGCGGCCGATGCAGGCACTGATGACTGCGGAACTCACAGATTGTGTTCGCAGAAATTTTTTTACGGCATCTGGACTGCCATCAAACGGCGGCGGTAAAAAAGTTTTTGCATCTGCCGAATCTGGCGCATTTTCATTGACATTTTCACCGCTTTTGGATATAATAGATGTAACGATTGAGTCGTCATCAGTAAAGCTACTGGGCAATTCGAGCCCAGCCTCCCCTGCTGATGATTGACTCGAAAAGTCAACACTTGTAAAGGTCCTGGGCAATTTTAGCCCAGCCTCCCCTGCGAGTTGTTGGCTTTTTTCTTTGTCTAAAAACAGAATCCCATTTGCATGGGCTACCCTGCCCAAAAGACAAGTGGGAGTAAGGTTTCCGTGACTGTCTGTTTCAATGAATTTCTCTTTCCCATACATGGACGTAATGAAATTGCTATCCACTCGGTTGATTTCATAATGTCCTTTTCCATCCGGATGAACTGGAACGATGATTGGAAGACGGTTGGAATCATGTTCTGTTGTTACAACCACAATGTCATTTGCCTTTGTCAGTGATTTCAGTACCATGGCCGGTTCGGAAAGCAAGTGCGGGAGTGCTTTTGCCTGCTCCGCACGGATACCGTGCCAATGGCGGTTCTGACCATCTTTTTGATGGACAACATCTTTTAAGTGCTTTTGCGTCATAAACATAGGAAGCTGTTTTAACCCAAGCATGGTTAACAATTTTGGGGTATCGCACACATACAGGTCTGTGTTGGGTTTGGTTTCCCCCTGCAATACAGCGTCCACCTGTTCCGCAAAGCTTTTCTGTGGGATCTGCGCAAGAAATTCCGGAGTTTCCGAAAAGCCGAAGCGGTCAATATAGTGAGCTGTCTGCTGCCCGTTTTGCTCCAAAACCACTACATCCGACATGGAAAGCGAATGACCGTGAAAGTCCGCAGGCGGATTCAGGTTGAATTTGGCGTAAAGGCCGTCTAAGGTTTCGTCCAGTCCAGCTGGTGCGGAATAAACAGCATCATAGTTTTTTTGACGAACGCCCAGCCCGGCCTTACGCAGCTCGTCCAGGGATCGCCATCGGTAGTCCCGGTATTCGGGTCCGGCCTTTAGCTGATAAATCGTGTAGGACGCGGAAAGAGCCTGATCAGAAACAATAGAAGCAGCCGCAGCGGTTTTTTCGGGAACCGGCTGCGGCTGTTCTTTTGCTTCTGAAATTTCCTGTTCCGGAGGAATTTTTTGCAAAAACGGCTCCAGCGCAGTTCTTGCTTCCAAATAAGCGCTGTTTACCTCTTTTAGAAGATCCTCGAAAGAAAAGTGTGCAATCTTTGCACAAGCTTCATATTCGGTTTTCAAATGGTCAATGCGCGCCTGCGTCAGCTGCAGTCCAAATTGCGATTGCAGCATGACGCTGAAAGCATCCGCTTCCAGTTCCCGGACTTCCGATGGCAATTTTTCTTCCTTTGCATTTCTTTTGTACATCAGGGCGTGACCTAATTCATGCGTCAGCGTTGACAGCTTTTCTGTATCGGGCAACTTGTCGCTGATGGTAATGGAATTTGTGACAGGGTCGAAATAGCCACGCAGAGAAATGGAATGCACATCTCCCTCTGAAACAGGAATCTTCTGACTTTCCGAAAATTCTTTGATGGCGTCATAAAGTGCGGCGTGAAACTGAGAAGTATAGCCCTGCCGGTAGAACTTCGGGTAATCCTCTGGCGGGCAGGTCGTCTGCGCAATGTCAAAAACATTGCCAATGCGGTAGCCGCGCCGCTTGTGTGTCTCTATCTTACCGGCCTTGATGGCAGCCTTTTCTTCCGGAGAAGCGTCGCGCAGCTGGCGAATCTGCTTCTGCCCGTTTTTGTCAATTACTTGGAATGTCGTAATTTCGACCGGAACCAGCACTTTGAGTCCGTGCTGACCGCGCTTGACAGAATAGCCGAGATCCTTCCACTTCTGAAAGCTGCCAACAAACGTGGCATAGGGATTTTGCGCAGCAATCAGCAGTGAATTGTTCATGGAATACCGGTAGAATCGGCTTTTAAAAGCAAGCAGCTCTGCAATTTGTTCCGGATGTTCTTTGTACTGTGCCAGAGCGTTGTCAATCTGTTCTTTCGCCTGCTGGAACTGCTGCCGTTCATATGCGGCGCGTTCTTTCGGAGAATATTCTTTCTTTTTCGCCATCCGCTACACTCCTTTCATCAGGCGAGCGAGTTCCTTTTGCAGACCAACAATCGGAAGAAGCGTGTCGGCGTCCAGGATAGTTCCGACTTCAAGCAATTCCGGGTCCTCTGTCGGAAGAAGGAAAAATGTATCCGAATCGTCCTGGGCGACAACGCCGGTGGAAACGGCACCGACGACCGTTGCCGGGTGCTTAACGACCTGACCATCAATGAACGGTCGAAGATCCTCCGTAATCACATTGGTTCCTCCTCTCCGTAATAGGGAGTGGATTCTTCCGGATAATCGTCTGATGCCGCAGTGCGCTTCTGCAGAACCAGGACGCGCAGATGCCCTTTCGCACTTATCTGCAGTTCCGGCTCATACTGCTTTTCCACGGATTTATCATATTCCGGGATTGTCAGTTCGCCGTCAAACTCCACATAACTGCCTTTGTGACCGGCCTTGTACAGATATCGAGCTTTCGCGCCCCAGGCGTTCAGGCGAATGAATGAGGATTTTTCAGATGGATAATCATTATCACTGGCAATCCGGACGGAACACAATTCCCGCGCTTCTCCTGTTTTTTTCGACGGGATCTGTTTCATCTCCGGAGCCGCCACCAAGCGACCGGTCCCGTAAATATGTAACATCTTGCATCTCTCCTTTTTATAGGCTGGGCGCAACCGGTTCTTGCTGGTGCGCTTTTGAAACGGTCTTCTGCTGCGTTTGCGGTGATGCGGAACGGTTCTGTGCCTGCGCAACCTTGCGCTTTAAGACGCCGACCGCGCCACCGGTCTGTTCCTGCGCCTGGACGGATAGATCCTGACCGGCAGTTTTGATTTCTGCAGTAAGGTCCTGAATTTCCGTTTTACCGGAAGCCAGCACCACATCTTCAATTTGCGGATTTTCTTTCAGACAGTGGGTAATGGAGGCCGCTGCTTCCTTGCCAACGGCCAGGTAATTCGCGTCTGTGAGATTTTCACCGCGTGCCTTGCGCAGTGTCATGAGCGCCATAGCGTCTACTGGCGTTTCTGTGACGAAAAGTTTATTTGCATGGTTATTTACAAGCCATCCTGCAGTAGGATTACTCCCGGACACCTCAGCTGTAAACTGGCTCTTCGGCAGGGTAGTATGCTGTACAGCAGCAACCGGTTTCCCGTCCTTACTCTGGCTGACAAAAACAGCGTTGCGGTCATTGTCCTGATACAGCAGCCCACGTTTTTCCACATCTTTAATAATCTCTTTGTCGATGTGATTTTCGATATTCAGAAATGCGAAAACGTGTTTCTGCAGTTCAGCAGTTTTTTGCGGCAGTTCTAGCTTGGCGGGCATGGATTCCATTTTGTCATTTGAGGGCGTAGGGGAATCAATCGCTTTCTCTGTGACTGTCTGTACCGGTTGTTCTTTTGGCTGTTCTTCTGGCTGGTCGATTGCAGCGAATGGCGTTGCGGCAGCTTTTTCCTGCTCGACCTGTTGTGCTTCCGAAACGGCGTTGTTCTCTTTGCCTTGCATCTCTTCTTGATAGAGAGTCTTGGAGTCTTTCAGAAGGTTGTCCGCCAATGTATCGGCAATGGCGTAGGTTTCTATATAAAGCTTTGCAGAATCCTCGACAATCTGACGGCTTGCTTCATAGGAAATTCCGGCATCCCGAAAAGCGGCGGCTTCCGCCTGAATCAACTGCCGGAGTTTTTCTTGATGACCTTCCGAATTTTTTTCCGCAACCGTTTCAGCAGACCGTTCTGTTTGCTGTACCGTTTCAGCCTGCTGCCGTTCCTCTAAAGTTTCCGGTTCAGCAGTAGAAACAGCTTCTTGTACGGCCTGCAGCGGCGGTTGGTAAACCTGCTCCTGTGCTGTCTGACGATTGCCGGTAAAGAAATTTCGGACACGGGTACGCACCGATTGCCAAAGATTTCCCAGACGTTCGCGGATGGAGGGTTTCGGCACCTCTTGTTCCGGTTCTGGCTGCTCCGGCTGCGGGTTTATGGTCTGCTTCTTCCGACTGGATTCCGGCTGCTTTATGGGCCGCTGCCAACCGCTGCATCAATTGTTCCAGCTTGTCCTGTTCATCCATAACGGATCACTCCTTTTACATATTTGCCGCCATCTGCGGGGCCGCCGGTTGGGGCATTGTTCTGGTCGGCTGATCCTGCTGGGCAGACCGGGCTTTCTCTTTCTTACAAAGCAAATATTCGTTTACATCTTTGCCTTCCGGCACTTTCCAAGCAGAAACAGATACATTGGGCAGATTCTTATGCATATAATCCTGTATTTTCTGGTCTGCATCTAGCCCGGCCTTGTCATTGTCCAATGCAAGAACCACTGACTTAATGGATGGATCAGCCTTTAGGCGTTCGTAAAGGATGTACGCTTTGCTGGTGCCGTTAAGTGCCAGATAATTACTGTTCATTGCATCATGCCCGCCCTGCTCCCGCAAGGTCATCAGGGACATGGCATCAATCGGCGCTTCGGTCACGTACAGCTTGTCGGCATGATTATCCACATACCAGCCCACGTGCTGATCACTGCCAGCAACGTCGCACTTATACGACCGCTTGCCAGGCTGCGGTTTTTCTGTACCCTGCCGAGCTGCATATACAGCCTTTCCCTGCGCGTTCATGCCGACAAAAATAGCCATGCCTTTGTTCTGATAGAGCAAGCCTCGCTGGGTGCATTGTTCGATTACGCTGCTGCTGATGCCGCGGTCGTGGTGCAGGTACTGCACAGCCTTGCGCATATCTGCGCTTTTTTCTGGCAGACGGAACGGCTTTTTCTCTGGTTGCCGGGGCTTCTGCTGTCGTGGATGATAAGTTTGTTCTGCAGAAATTCCCATGTACCGTTCTTTTAAATACTTAATTGCATCGCCTGCATTGTGAATGCCAAGACCCAGCCCATCCTCCTGATCGAAATGCATCACGAAATCGACTGTACTGCCGCCCATTACCTGGCCGTCCGGACCGGTGCGAGAGAAACGAGAAAAAGTGTTGGATGGATAAAACACAACGGAATCGTGCTCCTGCAGGGAATCGTGCAATCCCTGACGGGTCACGGTATAACCGAGATCCTCCGCAACGTCCAGAATATTCACGCGGTGCTTAATAAAATCGGTTTCTTCGGCCTTCTGGCGGTCCCATTCAGCCCGGCGCTCTTGATAAGTCTTTTTCTGCGGTTGTGGAGTTTCATGCGGGGCTTGCTGCTGCACCAGCTTTTCCGGTTCTTTTTCCACCGCCATTGATGCTGCCGGAGACACGACTTTTTCTGGCTCTGCATGGGCAACCACCGTGGACGCGGATTCTGCCGGGGTGAGAACGCTGCCGCCGTGCATCTTTGTGACAACGTCGTCACCGTGCGTGCGTACGGTCGCGGCGTTGTTCGCGCTGACTTGTGCAAACTCATAGGCATCTACCGTTGCATGATCACGGGCATCAACCGTGCTGCTGCCGTGTGCCTCGACGGTAGATTCTTCATATGCGGCAAGGGATGCGGTATCATGCACAATCGCTGTTGCAGTGCCGTACAGGTTGCCGACTGCCTGTTCGTACAGCTCCGCCACGCTGTTTTCGTTGAGTTCCAGATAGCTACTGCCATACCCAACAATACGGGAATTTTCAAACGCATACACGCTGGCGTTATCTGCGGCATGTACATGACTGTCATTTCTTGCCGCGGCAACGTATTTATCCGGCACCAGTACCGGCTGTGCGTAGTTCTGTGCAATTTGCGCCGGTGCGTCCTCCGTACCGAAGTTTACAACAATACGACCATTGTAATCCTCCGGTACGGCATTCAGCTCTTCCTGCGTGGTGACTTTTCGGACTTCATTGCCAGTTTCCGCGTGCCCATGCTGATTCAGCACAATGCTGCTGTCGGCCTGCTCTGCGGTACTGGCATCATGCAGGAAAACGCTGCTGCCGTCTTTTGCAAATACATGACTGTTGTCCAGGGCGTTGACCTGGCTTAGATCCATAGCGTAAATGGTGCTGGCATCCCGCGCGGTAATTTGTGCGGTATCCCGTGCAACAATTTTCGCTTCGTGGAACGCTTCCGCGACATGGCTGCCGATTACAGAAACCGGCATAATGTAAGACTGCGAAATCTGCGCAGGGGTTTCCGGTGTCCCGAAGTTCACAAGGACGGCACCGGGATACTCCGGCGGCACCTGATCAAGCTCCGCTTGACTGCGCACAATCCACTGCGTCCCGGACACCGCCTGCTGATTGGATACTATCCGTTCCACGGTCGCTGTATCCTGAATCGCAACCCGGCTGTTTCCCGCACGGACTGCGTGACTGTGTTCCAGTGCGCGGAGCGAACTGCGGTCATAGGCCGCGCCGTGGGATTCTCCACGCAGCTCTGCCGTGCTGGTGTCATGTAAAATCGCGTTTGCGTGATCAAAAGCTTGTACCGATGCACGGTCAAGGGCATGAACGGTACTTTCCTGCCCGGCACGGACATTGGATGTTTGGCGCGCTATAACGGTACTTTGTTCGTTCGCTTCGACGGATGTAGAATCGAACGCATGAACAACGCTGTTGCCGAACGCGTGAATCCGCGCCGCACCGTGTGCCTCCACCTGCGCATTCTCATAGACATTCGCGCTGTAACTGCCCGGAACCAGGACTGGGTTCAAAAACGCCTGCCGGATTTCGGCAGGCGTGGCAGCGTTCCCAAAACCGAGGACCAGTTGATTAGGCGTATCAGGTTGAACGGCGTTCAATTCTTCCTGAGAGTGCACAATTTGTTTTTCCGGCGGCTGCGGCGCTTCGGAATCGTAAATCAGAGCGTCAAAACGGCTGCGTTCCGTCGGCGTTAGTAAGGTTTCGTACTGTTCCTGGTTTGCAAATGGGAAATAGGAAAGTGTACCATCAGTAAGATTGCAGGGGAACTGGTTACGGCCGCGAAGCAGAGTATCCATGGCTTTCCGCGCAGCCGGACTGCTGTTTGAATTGACAGAAACTGTTTCTTTGACGGATTCCCTCACCGTGTGTAAGTAAGTTTGTCGCTCTGCCAAAGTCATATCCGGAAGGTGTTCCCGCTGCTGAATCAAGGAATCAATGTCTTGAACAAGACCATCTGCGGGGCGGTCATAGCGGACGGCTGCGCCCTCTGATTCCTTTGCGGAGGATGTCCAACTGCCATGCTGCTGATTGATGTCGCTGATTAGTTTAATCGCCTGGCCAGGCCACTGCTGGAGGTTGCGCGTATAATCGTCCAACAGAACATCCGAGTTTTGCACACCACCGGGAACAGCGGTGGAAAGTTCGGTGCCGTGGGTGGGGAAAAGACGGTGGGTATTATCAATCTGCGGCAGATAGGTATTGAGCCACTGATTCTTTTCCAGAATGGATGCCGGATGCAGCGCGGAGGAAAGAATGAAAACTTCCTTTGATGGATCTGCCGCAAGTTTGTGGACGGCGTCTACTACATTCGGATAAGGGGATAATCCACGAAAAAATCCGGGTTGCTGCAGTTGGTGTGGGGTGGCATTCGGCCGGAACTGACACAGCGTACCGGTCAGGTTTACAAAGATGCGCTGGCAGACGACGGTTTCGCTTGCTGCAGCCTCTGCAGTGGCTGTAATTGCCGCAGCACGTTCCTGCTTGATTTCTGCTTTTTCTGCTTTCTGCTGTTGTTCGCTGATCTGCTCCGGGATGCGGCGGCGTTCTTCCTCCAGTTTTGCCGCCTGAATTGCTTCGGGTGATTGCCGCACTTGTTCGAGAAGAAGGGCAAGTTCTGCCATGGAAGAGGCATACAAATCGCTGACAGCACGCAAAGTATGATTGAGATTAAAGCGTGAGGACTGGCAATCGTTGTAATACTGCGTAAACTGCTGCATCCGCGTATCTGTCAACGGTAGTCCTGCCCGTGTTCGGAACATAAGAGAAAGAGCATCCGCAGAAAAGTCGCGGACAGAAACGGACTGAAACTGTGCATTCCCGGCAATTTCGTTTCCCAACCTATCTGCGAGAGTGGCAAGCTTTTCTGTCTGCGAAAGTTCAGCAATGTCCGTTATAGAGCAGCCGAGTTGTTCTGCATATTCGGAAAAGGCAGAAAGCAATTGTGCCGGGCTGTAACGCACTTCGGAAGGCAGGGACTTAGCAGCTGCGGTCCGGACCGTCTGTGACACATCGAACACAGTAGCGGCAGCGTAGCTGGTTCTGACTTTTGTCTGCAGGGTGCCAGCCTGCATTGCTGCTTTTTCCTCTGGAGAGGCATCGGCGGCGGAATGAATCACATCCATGCCGTTCTCTTGGACGACAAATACTCGTTCCGTATGAGGACGGATAACGTGCAGACCCTTTTGTCCGCGTTTTACGGCATAGCCGAGTTGTTTCCACTGCGCAAAGCTGGCAACGTACTGTGCGGTGGGCATTTGGCTGTGAAGCAGCACCGCATTGTTAAAAGACTGCGTCGGAAACCGCGAGGCAAACGCCAATGTCTGCGCAATTTCAGCCGGTTTCTCCTGCAGTACAGCAGCGGCGTCTGACAGCAGATTTTTTGTCTGTCCGGTCAGCGCTGCAATTTTCGCTCTTTTCTCATTATCCATCCTTTTCACTCCCTAACTGTTCAAGATTTTCAATCAATTCCGCGCTGCCAATGGGGTAGCAATCCTGTTCCGCTTCTAAAAAATACGCATTGCCGGTATCATCTTCAAACTGTACGCCGTTTTCCGTGTAGGCGACTGCAAAAGCAAGGCTCGGCGTTGATTCTGCTACCTTTGTTGGCGGACCAAACGGTAAATCATCGTGCTCCATTAGAATTCTCCTTTCAAACTTGTCTGTATTCCTGAGTGCGACATAATGTCGCACTCGTTTTTTTGAGTTCGGACTGAATCAGTCCATGGGAACCATCCTCTTTCTGACTGAATTTTGGAGAAGTGCGACATTATGTCGCACTTAGAAGCTTTCCGGCAACCACCGTGCGGTTGTTTTTGGTCTCATAGCTGCAGGTACACAGTAGCATGATGTGATCCCAGCCATCCGCGGACACGCCGGTGTCGTAAATGGATTTTTTCTGCAATTCCTGCACGAACATAGCGAAATCAATATCACTTTGAAAGTCTGTGCGGGTGAAGCCATTCTGCTCCTTAATAACCGCAAAAATCTGGTACGTTTTTTTACCGGAACTGTCCTCATAAGAAAAGCGCGGATTCTGTTTGCAGAAAGTCGCGCTGTCATATTTAAGCAAGTCCCGAAACATGGTACCGTCCAGCATATTGTGGCCATACAACACGGTGTTGCGGCTGCTGGCCGGTTGACAGCCTGCCTGCATAAACACTGAACCGTGGTCGTCCTTTCGATTCTTGAAATCGTATTTCAAGTAATGCTCCGGGTCAGATTTTGCGGACTGCAGCACGGGATAGTTGATTTTTGTGCCGGGGACGGTAAGCCACCCTCGGATATCCGGGTTGATCTTTTTCAGTGTTGCAAACTTATCCGGTGCTGATGAACTTTTCTTTGCAGCTTTTTCAGCAGGGGCAGAGGCATAAAGCTCCTGCACCTGCTGAATATCGGCATCAATCTGCGCAGGCTGCACCACAAATTTGTTGACAAAAAATAAAGACGTTGCAACTACAACGCCTGCACACAGAACTATGAAAATGGTTTGTACTTTACTGGTCATCGTCTTTGTTTTGCTCGTCGTCCTCAAAATCCTGCAATCCAGCGGTGCGCATACGGCGATAACACAAGAAAATAACTGCAGACGCTGCGCCAGCGCCAACAACGGCTAAAATAATCGGCAAAACCGGATTGTCACCGGTGCGCGGTACGCTGCCGGTTACATCATCCCCGCTGCCACCGGAAAGATTCTGCGTCACGGTGCCTGTACCAGTGCCGGAACCGCTGCTTGTGTCAGGAATCGTGATGTCATTTCCTTCTGTATTACCATTGAGCTGTAAGTAATACTTTCCGGGTTGCAGGCTGGCAACGGACAAACGGCCCTGATTGTCCGTCTTGCCAAGCAGGACGATCTGGCCTGTCGGTCCATCTTTGCGTACAGTCACACTCATATTGGCAATCGGATTGCCGGAACCGTCCTTGAAAAGCAGATAATTGCCAGAAATCGTGACGGTACCTTTCAATTTATTCTCTCCAGGCTTAGAACTACTGCCCGGCGTGGAGCTGCTGCCCGGCGTGGAGCTGCTGCCCGGCGTGGAGCTATTGCCCGGCTTAGAACTACTGCCCGGCGTGGAGCTGCTGCCCGGCGTGGAGCTATTGCCCGGCTTAGAACTACTGCCCGGCGTGGAGCTATTGTCCGGCGTGGAGCTGCTGCCCGGCGTGGAGCTATTGTCCGGCGTGGAGCTGCTGCCTGGTTTAGAACTATTGCCCGGCGTGGAGCTATTGCCCGGCTTAGAACTACTGCCCGGCGTGGAGCTGCTGCTGGACGAGGGAGGAGCTGCTTTTTTCAAAGCAGTAAACCGCGTTGTGGTGCCTTCTTTCGTCAACTCGACAGTTGTCGAACCGTCATATCCGTCTGCAGAGATTACATACTTGCCGGTATACAGATTTTGAAAGGTATGTTGGCCATTTTTATCTGTATCAGCAAGTGCGTAGTGTGCCTCATGCATACCGGTAACTTTCCCTTGACTTCCTTTTGATGAAGCAGAAGAAGATGCGGAGGAAGATCCAGTTGGAGCAGCTGCAGTTCGCAACACCAATTTTCCTGTTACTGTTTCAGGAATACTAGACGAACTTGCTGGAACACTGCTCTCTGAACTGACCGCACTGCTTGCTGAGCTGCTGCCGGTATCTGTGGAGGTAGAGGAATTGCTGTCAGTCGGGATTACGTTGAGTACGGTACCGGTCGGCAGCGGTTTGCCATCATACTGCGCGGTAATCGTCAGATTTCCGAGTACCGCATCATGCGAAAATTCCACTTTAAGGGCGCTGGTTTCAAGCTTACTGTCGGAAAGTACCGCTTGATACGGCTTTGCTTTCGCATAACCGGTCGGCGGAATCAATTCGTCGACATAGTACGGGCCATCATCCGGCCGCACATTTGCAAAAGTGACGGTTTTCTTGTCTGCAGAAATTGTGGCAGACGCAGCACCGACAATGTCGCCTGCTTTGTCGCTGCCTGCGGCATATTTCAGCGCATAGTTTTTGGTGGCGATTGGCAGGGGCTGATTTACGTCGGTGCCGATTGCTTGTACATTCACCTTTTTCGTGTCTGGTTTCAATTCGATATCAAGTGTGGGATTTGTGTCCGATTTGGCTGTAATGCTGATGGGACTGGATGCTTTGATATATCCATCTGCGGATACAGATACCGTGTAGCTATCACTGTCATTTTCCGGTACATACATCAGTGTTGCTTTCCCGGCAGCGTCTGTCGTATATTCGGCATATTTGGCATCGTGATAAATCTCACCGCCGGAAGTTTTAGAAATGACAATGCTGGCATTTCCTACGGATTTTTTTGTGTCGGCATTTGTGACTGTCAGCGCAACATTGCGTGACGGCGGAGCTGCTAACAGTTCCACTGTGGGGGTCGTGCTTTCTCCGCGGTCAATGTGCTGATACACAAGTTTTGCTGGAGTGCGACCGCTCTCAATAGAGTCACCTACTTCGGTGATCGTAAAGGTGCAGTTGTCCGCATCCAAGGCGCGCAGACTTTTAATAATCAATTTGCCCGGGATGGAGGGATCAGTTGTAATCCGGCTTGAGTCAAGCGTTTTCGTAGCGCCGCCAGAAGTGTAAGTGACTTTGACGTTTTCCGGCTTTAATGTTAAATTCGCGCCGGTGACGACGTCTTTTTTAACGATATACAAATCCTTGCTGTACTCCGTCATGCTGACGTTCGGCAGGGTTAGCTTTTGATTTGCTGTTGTGATGTTGATAGGTGTGGACGCAGCGTACTTGTAGTACCCGTCTAAATAGGCAGCCAAGTTGTAAGTGCCGCCGTAAACTGGCGAGAAAGAATAGTTGCCGCCGGTGCGGGTTTCCGCATCCTGGCTGAATTTTGTGTTCGAAACAGAAGTCAGGGAAATGGCCAGTCCTTTCAATCCAGTTGTAGTATCTGACCCAGCGAAGGCTCTGCCGCTTACCGTTGCGTTCATACCATAGTTAAAAATTGTGGTAGATACTTCCGTACCCTTTTTCAAAGATACGAAGTCGCCGCTGGTCCCTTTTTGGTAGCCATCCGGCGCAATCAAATCCTCTGCGCGAATAGTCCCCATATGGGTACGCAGATTGCGGATAATTATACTGCCGTCTGCTTCTTCCGTGAAATCTGGAAAAGAAGAAATAGCACGCGTTTCACCAGTGGCAGTGTTCAGCCTCAATTGAATATCGGAGGCTTTGATAATCAGCGGCTTGTTGTCCGGGTAGCTAACGCGCTTAATCCGCAAGTTGCCAAGGTCGGCCTGCAGCGTGACAGTGCAGTCAGTGGGTACCTTGTCTTTGACCGTGAGGTCGGGTGATACATTGTTTTTGGTAATATCAATTCCCGCTTCGGCAGCAACAACGGAAACCGTATATTTGGCGGTTGTGTCACTGCAAAGCAGCATATACTGGCCATTTGCATCCGTCTGCCGTGCCTTCGCTTTGCCGTTTTCCTGAATGGTCTTGCCATTCTGCGCGAAATTTAGCGTAGCACCGGCAACCGGCTGACGCGCCTGGTCCTGAACGGTGACAACAATGCCGGTTGCTGGTGCCCAATCCGCGTAAATCTCGACCGGATTCCAAGTTGCAACCGTCGCTTTCTCGTCCAATGCGGTCGTGCTGCCATCCGGCTGCATGACATAAAAAGCAGTCGGCATTTTGCGCATCCGGATGGGTGTCAGATCGTTAATGGTTTTAATGTTGGTTGTCATTGTGCCGTAAGTATCTTTGTTCGCCGTAAAATGCCAGCCACGGTCGAGTACATAGCTGGAATCGTCCATATCATGCAGGGTATAATCTGAAATTACAGTGCCGTTGTTTGTACCGGTCTTGTAATCAATCTGCCCATGGTTTTGAATGGTACCGTTATTGGTAATGACCAACTTGGCACCGTTCAGGCCCTTAATGGATTTGTTGACGGTTAGCGTAGAATCTTTCGGCACAGTCAGCGACAAATCCTTGCTATAAGCCAGATCACGATTTACCGTGGGAGAACCGTATACTTGCCCGCTGCTGCCAATGAAAATAATGCCTTTTGCCTTGACAACGTTACTTGGCAAGTTGCCAGCCTCCACAATGCCATCTGTGTTGATTTTTGAGGATGTGCAGGTGCTGGATAGAGAAGTTGCCCGCAGATTTGCAAAGTCGCTTACGTTGATGCTACTCTGGCTGGATGTACCCGAAAGGCTTCCGGTCACGACATTTGCTGTACCGGAGCAGGTCACGGACATTGATCCGGCGCTGGTGTAGTTTTTCATGTTGACCGTAGAATTTGCAGCAATCAGCGATCCGTTGCAAGAACCTGCAATATCGCTTTGCACGGTTGCGGTGCTGTCGTCGGTAAATGAAAGACTAACAGAACCGGAGGTGCTTCCACCGCTGGTTCCGCTGCTGCCCGAATCTCCGGTCGAACCATGGACACTTGAACCACCATTGTAACCGCCAGCTCCGCCAGAACCACCGGAACCAGAACTTCCTGAAACTCCTGTCATACTGATTGTGTTCATTGTCAATTGCGCTTTTGATGCATTTATGACAATTGAGCCCACAAACGTGCCACCTATACCACCAACTCCTCCTTTTCCGCCAGTCCCAGGATTATCGACACTGATATTTGAGTTTCCACCACCGGTACCTCCGCGGCCACCTTGACCGCCTTTCCCACTATTTCCGATTCCTACATTTTGTACTTTCAAGGCTGAATTTGTAATATCAATCTCTATACGTCCGCTGGAACCGCCTGTGCCACCCTGACCGCCTATGCCACCGACACTGCCAGAACAATATCCTCCGATATTACCTGAATTCAAATATCCGCTGTTTCCGCCTTTTCCGCCTTGGCCGCCTGTGCCACCTGTTCCTCCAGAACCACTGGAAATGTTAGTAAAGGATAAATCGGAGTTATTTGAAGTCAATACTATCAGACCTCCGAATCCGCCAGATCCACCGTTTCCGCCTTGGCCGCCTTCACCACTTGGAATGGTATCATTAGAAAGCGCATTGCGTCCATCACCGCCTGTACCGCCTGTACCACCACTCCCTCCAGTACCGCCGGTGATATTCAGTGCGGTGAATTTTGCGTTGGATACATCCAAAAAAACGGATTGACCACTGCTTCCACTTTCTCCGTTGCCGCCGCGCCCACCTGTGGATGAACCGTTCACACCATCAGTGCCACGTGTACCAGTTGAACCGGATGCACCGTTGCCAGCAGTGATATTCCCAGTCAGTTCAACAGTGCCGCCAACTACTTTAATTTGACCGCCGGTCCGAATGGCGCATGCGGTCAAATTTCCTCCGGCACCGTGCAATTCCAGCGTTGCATTATCGCTGACGACGATATTTCCAATAGTCACTTTCGCAGTGTAATATAACTTTGCGGCAATGCTGCTGGAAATCGTAATGGTTTTGCTGTATGTTGATGTGCCTAAATTGGAAATCAAGTAATTCCCTGATTTGATAATTGTGATATTTTTTGAGCTGTCCACCGAGCAGTAACTGCTTACCGCAGTGCCGGTAACTTCTGCGTCGGATGTGACAATCGTCTTTGCGTCGCTTGGTACCGTTTCGATACCCGGCGTGAAGCTGGCGGCCGAAGTGCTGACGTTCGTCGTACCGCCGGAAGCTGCCGAAGCGGGAAGCGGAAAAGCGCTTATGAGAAACGCTGCCGCCAACGCGCCCGACAGCGCACGCCTGAATAAACCTGTCTTCATGTGTTTTTTTCATCCTTTCATTTTGTTTCAAATCCTTTTTTGATAATAAAAAACTGCGCTCCGCAGAGTGCAGTGCTTGTGTGAATAGGAAACTGCCTAGCTGGTATCGATCCATTTGGCAGGGGAAAGCAAGAGTGCGTCCAGTTGGTCTTTTCTCCGGTACGCGGCAGACAAGTCGTCTGTTTGCCAAAGCCAAACACGGTGATCCTCCAGTGTGATGGCTTTTAGGATATATTCCATCTTTCCAGCGGTTCTACGGGCTTCGATTTCCGTATCGCAGGCAGCAACACACTCCTGTGTTTTTCGGTTTTGTAATTGCAGTAAGGTATGTCCTGCACCGTCCATGTGAATATTTTTCACAAGATAGCTCATGCCGGAACACTCCTTTCGTAATCGACAAATATATCATACAGGCTGTCACGCTCATAAGCTTCCAAATCAAAGGACGGACAGTCAGCAGGCGTAACATCTGGCTTCTGGTAATTCGCATAACTGCCCTCTGCAACACGTTCCCAATGCTGGAGCAGCCAGTCAAAGGACGCGCGGAACAGGGTACCGTCCCGGCCGGGCTTGCGGCCGGTCAAAAAGTCGCTGGCTTCCACATCCCGGCAAACCGACTGAAAAGTTTCTGCGGACAGGTGTTTGTCCAAGATTAGCTGCTTGCGGTTGACACCCCACTGCCAAACAGGCACTGGTGCATTCAGGGAAGGACAGCCTGCTACAAAGGCATTGCGGATGGCTTCAAAAAATTCAGTTTCTGCAGTTTGTGTGGGGGGTGTTTCGCACAGTCTCACTCCCTCAGTCTCGGTATATTCAGTCTCGGTAATAGTATAAGAAGAGATGGCACCCATACTTTGGGACTCTAGAGCCTCCTGTTTTGGGAGTCTAGACTCCCTCACTTTGGGATTCAAGACTCCCAAATTTTGCGCTTCTGGATTCTCTGCATTCGGAGGTTCCGGAACGCCGGTTTCAGTCGTTTTATTGGCACATTCTGCCGGGGAAGCGGCTTGTGCATTGGTTTGGAAGTCTGTTTTCTGTGCTTCTTGGTTCTTCTTTTTTGGGAGAGCAGACGGTTTTTTCTTTTTCTCTTTTGGTCTGCTGTTACCAGAGTCCGATACAGCCGGTGATAACCCACTGGCAAAATTCATCACATAGTAAACGACCGGCTTGCCCTGTCCACGCCGCTGACGCTGAATTAAGCCAAATTCAACTAGTTCATTCAGCACCTTTGTGACAGTGTTTTTGCTGCTATTGAGTGCCAGCATGATTGTGTCCACGCGGTATTCTATGTATACACGGTTTTGATCGTCAATCCAGCCGCTTTTGCGGGAAAGGCTCATGCGGTCGAGCATCAGGCTATAGAGAACTTTGCCCTCCGTGGTAAGTTGCTGGAAGACACTATCTTCAAAAAGCGCTTTTGGCAGGCGAAGGAATCGAAACTGTTCTCCATCGTTTCCATAATAAAACTCAAAGTTCATTCTCGTTTTCCCCCATAAGTTCGGATTTTGTAAGGCCACTGGCAAAGTTCATCACATAATAGCCGTTCTGTCTGCGCTGGATTAAGCCGAAATCGACTAATTCGTTTAAAATCTTTGTGACGGTATTTTTGCTGCTGTTGAGTGCTTTCCGGATTTCGCTTGAACGGTATTCAACGTACACGCGGTTTTGGTCGTCAACCCAACCATTTTCACGGGATAAGCGCATGCGGTCGAGCATCAGGCTATAGAGGATCTTGCTTTCACTGGAAAGTTGTTTGAATGTGTCGTATTCAAACAGTGCTTTGGGGATATAGAGGAAGTTGTGCTGTTCTCCATCGTTGCCATAATAAAAATTAAAACTCATTTTGATAACCTCCAAAAGTATTCATATAATCATTCAAATACAGCTGGGCAGGTGTGCCGCAGCCCTTTACCTGTTTCACAAACCCGGCCTTTTTCAGCTGCTGCATGGCGTTTACAACGGTATTCCTGGAAAGGGACAGTGCTTGTCCCAACTCCAATTCCGGATAGATAATGAATGCACCGGCAGCACCTTGCTTGGCCTCCCGCCGAGTACGTTCGCACAGCGCAAGATAGACCAGTTTTGCGCTGCTGTTGAGCTGCCTGTTCGTGAGAATTCGCATACAGTCCATGTCCGTACCTCCTTAAAAATTGGCATAAAAATAGCTCCCAGTAGGGGAGCTTACACGATATAATCTGAGTGTTACTTTTGACATATCACTGTAGTAATCATCGTGACAATGAATATGATTACTGTAAAAATTGGTGCGTTTATCATTTGAAATAGTAATACGAGATACAGCATCATGCAATCAACACGTACTGAGTTTACTCGTTGAACCCCATACTTTACCGATAAAACTTTGAATATGCTTAAAATTAGGAACAGAGTAAGCGCTATCCCTCCTCCAACCAGAAATGTTAAACAGTCTATTTTGGTTTTGCAATTCTTACTCAAGACAAACAAATAAAATAGCAGACATGCTAAAGTCAAAACACTCAAACCTACAATTCGTTTAATTTTAACTTTTGTTATGACGTTCAGTGTCATAAAATCACTCCAAATCTAATTAGCCTAAATTAGTATTTTGTATAATCAGGCACCGCTCTACAGCACTCAAAATGTCAACTTCTATTTTCGGCGGTTATCGCAGATTACGCAGTTTTTTATCTGCAGACACAAAAACAGCCAGACCACAATATCTTGTGTTCTGGCTCCTTTTCTGTCTTCTTCGATTTTCGAGCATTTTCACCGTTTTTCAAATTTCTGTTTGTGTGCATTATTTATCGTGGTAATGACCGCCGCACTGGATGATCACCAGAGTATTGTCCGCAACAGTAAATACAATCCGATTCTTCCTATCAATGCGGACACTGGCGTATCCTGAAAAGTCATGCTTAAGAAATTCAAACGTGCTGATTTCACAGTGATAACCATTTCTTAATAGTTCATTTATAAGCTTATTGGTCTTCTTCAAAAGCTTGCGGTCAGTATCCTGCAGAAGCACATATTCAGACCACGCTTCGGGAACCCATTTTAGTAGCAGCATTTTAATCCTCAATCAAACTGTGAATTTCGGCTTTTCCTCGGTGCAGTTCCGCAATCCTGCGTTTCAATTCTGCAGATTCCTCTGGCGTAAAACCGTTTGCATCCTTTACAGAAAACTTGACTTCCCGCTGCCGGATTGTCTGCTTAATGAAAGCATTTAATACCGATGCCATGGAAATGCCCAACTCGTCACATAAAGAACTGAAACTGTCTCGTTCGGACTTGTCGATTTTAATCGTCAGATTCGTTTTCTCGCTCATCATAAAGCACCTCCGTTTTTTATATCATACGTTATTTTATGCAGAAAGTCAAGAAAATATGTGTGCTTTTAATGTGCTTTTGCAATAATTACTCTGATCATAACTAAATAGCTAATTCAATAGATATGGTTTGTACTTCTTTTTTCATCATTACAATTATACTCCTTTTGGCCCATCTGGATAGGCATTCTCAAACTCCGCCAGACGCTGAACTAGATCCTCTTTGTTGGCATCGCTCCAATAGCCTGTCTTAATGCCATTGACGCGCTCATGCGTCAGACGCTGGTAGCTTACCGAAGCCGCAGGTTCAGTGTCAGCAATATCTTCTTCCGTAAAGACCGTTTCCTGATTCGGCAGGGGCAGATTTCCGCTGCTGTCACGGATGTGCTTTTCAACCGGCTTGCATTCATGCACCGGAGGTTGCGGTTTGGCAGCAGGACGCTTGTCCTGCTCCGTTCCGGCATAGGGCTGAATTTCACTATTACCGATAGGCTGCTGCAGTTCCGCAGCAGGTGCTTCTTCTGGAGTTTCCAATTCATCCGGTGTTTCGTCAGATTCTGACAAATCAATTTTTCCAGCAAAAAAATCGTTCAAAATATCGCTGTACCAGTTATGCACCTTTTCCAGCGCCATTAAATCTTCTGCCTGCTTATAAGAAATTTTCGTGTTGGCATAGTTATTCAAGTAATCAGCTAACTGCTGCTGATTATTTGCGAATTGTACATCAGCAAACAGAACAGCAGCAGTGACCGGAACACGTCCTTCATCAACAAGTGCCAGCAAATCATCACACAACGTTGATATTTTAATGTATCGCTGAATGGTTTTTACGGTGTCGCCGGTTTGCTCCGCGATAGCTGCGGTGCTTTTGCGTTCACCTTTCGCTTCATAAGCAGCCTTTTGCATCGCATAACCGCGCGCCAGCTCTGACGGAAGCAGCTCATGTCGCTGGCACAGATTAGTTTCCGTCAGAATTAAGTCTGCTTCTGCGTCTGTGCATTCCCGAACAATGCATTTCACCTTGCACCCGGCCAATTCGCACGCACGTTTACGGTTACGACCTGCCAAGATAATGTACTTATTGTCTATCTCGCGAACAATGCAGGGCTGCTGCTGTCCGTTTTCCCGGATACTGTCAGCCAGCTGCTGCAACTGCTCCTGTGAGTATGCCCGAAACGGTTGGTCGGTGATTTCTTGCAGTTCCGCAGGTTCAATTTCGGTAATCTGGTCGCCGTTTACAGCGACGCCGTAGAGTGTCCCGGTGAAAGCTTCTTCCAGTGTCGGCAAGGACTGCTTTTTCATTCCGCATCACCTGCAATTCTCTTTGCAGCGGCAAGGTAAGCCTGCCCAACGCGGCTACTTTTACGGTGTACCAGACTGCCGCACAAAGTGTTGTCATCATCCGTGCTGTTGCGCGCTTCTTGTAGCATTGGAACCGGAGCTGCAAAAACGAGGCTCCCATAGCTTTCTTTTAAAGCTGTGAAAACCTCGTTGCTCATTTTTGTTTGGCGGCTGTACATGGTAACAAGCATCCCGGCGAGGAACGGTTTAACATCTTTCGTCTGCTTGATTGCCATGTATCGTTGCAGCATTTGCGGAATGCAGTCATAAGCGAATTTTTCAGCTTGAACCGGCAACAACAATTTGTCACTGCATTTCAGTGCATTGGAAACCAACAGATTATCAACGGCAGTCGGGCAGTCAAATAAGATGTAGTCATACTGGGCGAAAAAATCACGATGGAAAACCCGGTCAAGCACGGTGTTGCTCTGACCATCATTGCCCAAAACAGCGTAAATACCGCCGAGCATCTTATTTGCGGGGATATAGTCCAGTTGCTCCCGGTCGCTGTGTCGGATAAACTGCATATCATCATTGGAGCAGATCCCGGATACCTCCTGGTAGATCAGCTCCGACACAGTGGGTTTGCCGTCCGGCTGATAGCCGAGCCAACGTGACAGGTGTCCCTGCTGATCGAGGTCAACTAGGAGGACATTCTTGCCGAGTAGACGCAAACCTGCACCAACATTCAACGCTGTTGTTGTCTTGCCGACACCGCCTTTTTCGATTGCTACTGCGATAATTTTACTCATGATTTTTCTCCTTTACAATGGGGGCTGCGTTTAGCGCAGCCGCAGACGATTTTGTTTGTCTTATTTACATTGCACGGCCAGTCGATTAAGATCGGCCGTTTTCGGTCTTTTCCACGTCTGCATACATACGGACGTACTTACTGCCACGATTTCGGGTCGGGGTGGAACAATTACTGACTTGGTAATTGGCGTCATTTTCTGTTTTACTGATAGTTACGGAGCCGGTGCGCAGCTTGTCACGCATGGCCCTAATTTCCGATGGCAAGCCCGTTAGGCGAATCTTGATCATTACAGATTTCCCTCCGCATACAATTTTTTATCCATCGTTTCTTGCGTCAACCGAGCGCCAAAATCTTCATCTAGTGTCATTGGTTCATCTCCTTCATGAGTGCAACATTATGTCGCAGATAAAAATATAAATTGGTAAAATAAAACACTTGACAGTTACGTCAAGTGTGGGTAAACTTTTGTTATAAAAGCATCTTATAAATTGTTGAAAATTTCTCACAAATGCTAATTTTATGTGGAAAATTGACTACAAATCAAAAGGTCCTGGGTTCGAATCCCCGCGGGCGCACCAAAATGTTATGACAACAACTCCATGGCACCACATTATGAGAGGATATGCAAGTAGGAATTTTGAGTCCGCCTTGAAAAGGTGGACTTTTTTTTATCTCTATTTTTCTAAAATGGATTATTAAGGGAACCGAAAGAGGGACAGGACTACGAAAAATAAGAGATTTGCCGTTTTTTATGATGTGGAACCATTACATGAATATGCTCCACAAACACAGCCCGGAAACAATCAGTAGGATAGCACCGCCCAGTCGCATGGAAAAAACATATAGGTTAGACGGTCCTTCGGCGTTTTCCGATTTCCACTTTTCCAAGATGGGCCAAAGGGAAATAGGCTTAATTTCCATAATCAGGCCCAGAACGGCAAAGATAATTCCCCATGCAATCATCGGGTAGCACGCTTTCTGCATTTTTGAAGAATGATTATTTATAAATCAGTTTCAATACAATAACCGAGTATTTCCACTACAGTTGGAATCTGATTTTTCTGTTGCAAAAGCCGGTGTACAAATAGAGAAAGATAATACAAATGCTAGCAAGGAACTTATCTTAATGTTTATGCAAGTATACGATTCACCATGTTTAAAAAAGATATGTTATTTCCAAGTATATTCATATTTATTGAGTGTACGCTTAAAAACGTTGGTATTACAGTTGAAAGCGATTCCATCTATCATAGCCAGCAACTGAATACCGTTATAATCAAACATTGCACTTTTATAAGTTGGTAAAAAGATATTTTTATTTTCGATCTTATAGAAATGAATATACAATATTTCTTCGATATTTGAATTACGATTTACAAGGAGCGTACAATAAGGTTCCGTTAGAGCGTTTTTTTGTTGCCTATTAAATGCGGGCAATGCTGTTTTCAAAATGGGTTCCTCCGACTTATTATGCCTAAATCCATCCCAACATTGATAAAATTTTCCGTTCAAGGTTTTCGGAGTCTGATATCCATTATAAACGGCGCAGGTGTTATAAAAATCAATATTTCGAAATTGCGTGGTATGAATAATGCGTAGTTGACGATACACAGGTACTGCTAAAATTATAGTTACAATAATTACAGTGCCGACCATAATGAAAAATTTCATTTTTTTCGCTTTTTGCAGTGTCATAATTAAGCTCCCGATGCAGAACCATATTGAAAAAGCAATAATGTATCATATATTATATAACTTAATTGGCATTTGTCAACCACATAAATGGAATAAATGGAACAATCTTTTCTTGCATTGTCATTACTCTTTCCCCTTTGGCCTATCCGGATAGGCATCCTCAAACTCGTCCAGACGTTGCACCGGTTCCTCTTTTGTAGCTTCGCTCCAACAGCCAGTCTTATCCCGTTGCAGCCTCCGCCTTCTTGTCCGCAATATCTTCTTCCGTAAACACAGTTTTCTGATTCGGCAGGGCGGGTTGCCGCTGCTTTCGCGGATGTGCTTTTTAACCGGCTTGCATTCATGCACCGGAGGGCTTTGGCAAATCAATTTTTCCTGCGAAAAAAACATCCAGAGTATCACTGTGCCCAGTTGTGAATGGCCTCCAGCTTCGTAAGACATTCGGCCTGTTTTTATGCCGTAAAATGGATTGAAAAAGCGCCTGCCACAGACCGCAGCAGGCGCTTTTTGGCGTATTCAGCTGTTTTTACGGAACGCATTGACAATCCAAAGGAGCACGACCGCACCGATGATTGCCACGATCAGGCTCCAGAGGTTAAACCCGGTGAATCCGGTACCGCCCAGAAGACTCATGATGATTCCGCCGATAAATGCACCGATGATGCCGACAACAATATTGGCCACTGGCCCCATCCGGCTGTCATTTCCGGTGATTTTGCTGGCAATCCAGCCTGCCAGTGCTCCGATGATGAGCCAGCCGATTATCCACAATAACCATGACACTGCGCAATCCCTTCCTTTCTGCTTTGCCTTTAGTATCTGATAGATTGCAGAGAATATACGTGCACGATGCCGTGAGCGATTTTCACAGAAATTTGTGTTATAATAGTAGAAAACACACAGTGAGGAAACCAGATGAGCTGTATTTATCAAATTCGGGAATGTATGGAGAACTGCACGGCAACCGAAAAAAAGCTGGCGGTGTACATTTTGAAAAATCCGGAGGAAGTAACGCAGAGTTCCGCACAAACACTGGCGCAGAATGCGGGTGTTTCACCGGCGGCGGTTGTGCGGTTTTCACATAAGCTGGGATACAAAGGCTTTACCGCGCTAAAGGTTGATTTGGCACGGGACAGTGCAGAAAGAATTTCCAATTTTGAAAACGGAATTTTTCAGCAGGATTCCATGCAGATGATCAGCCGAAAAGTAAAAGACCTGAACGGTTCCCTGCAGAGCCAAACATATCGGCAGCTGAATCCGGAGCAGGTGGAGCGGGCCGTACACGTCCTGCTGCATTGCCGGAATCTTTGCCTGTTTGGTGCGGGGGGTGCCGGTGTGGTCTGCCTGGACTTCATGGAAAAGCTTGCGCGGATTGCACGCGTGGGCATTTACCGGCGAGATTTTCGAGACCAGCTGGCCACAGCGGCGCACCTGGCGCCAGAAGACGCAGTGCTGGCGGTCAGCTACAGCGGCAAGGCAAAGGATACGAATGCCGCGGTGCGCCTTGCCAAAAAAGCGGGGGCAAAGGTCATCGCCATTACGCCGCGCGCGGATACCCCATTGGCAAAATTGGCGGATATTCTGCTTCCGATTCCGGTCGCGGAAGAAGACTTGCAACTGGGTGCCATTGCGGTTCGCAACGCGTCCCTGTTTCTAACCGACTTACTGTATTTGGGAATCGCCCGGCAGGAAACCGACCGGACGAAGGTTTGCCTGCGGAAAACGGAAGCGGCGCTGCAGGGGCTGCGGGAAGCAGAAAGCAGTCCCCACCGGACAAGACCATAAAAGAGGATGCAAGCGTTTTACGCTGCACCCTCTTTTTTAGGCGATTATGAGGTTAGTTTCTGCCGACGGCGATGATTTTTTCCGCAACCTGTGGCGGGCACGGCTCATACCGCGCGAAAGCAAAGGTATAACTCCCGCGTCCCTGTGTGACCTGACGCAGGAAAATGGAAAAATCGCTCATTTCCGCCATAGGAACTTCCGCGGTGACAATCTGGTACCCGTTCTGTGCCGGTTCCATGCCCAGCACGCGGCCGCGGCGTTTGTTGACCTCGCCCATCACATCGCCCATGTTGTTGTCCGGCACTTGTGCCTGCAGCGTGCCGATTGGTTCCAGCAGCACAGGGTCTGCTTGCGGCATACCAGATTTGTATGCCAGAGCTGCGGCGGTTTTAAACGCCATTTCCGAGCTGTCTACCGGATGGTAGGAACCGTCGTAAAGCGTTGCGTGCAGCCCAACCACCGGGTAGCCCGCCAGCGGGCCTTTTTCCACGCTTTCGCGCAGCCCTTTCTCTACAGCGGGGAAGTAGCCTTTTGGTACGCTGCCGCCAACTACCTTTTCGTCAAAAACCAGATCCTCGCTGTCGCAGGGGCTGAATGCAATCCAAACGTCGCCAAACTGGCCGTGACCGCCGGTCTGTTTCTTGTGCCGACCCTGCACCTTTACGGCTTTGCGAATGGTTTCGCGGTACGGAACGCGCGGCGTTTGCAGAGCGGCCTCCACACCGTAGCGGCTTTGCAGACGGGAAAGCACAACATCCAAGTGCTGCTCACCCAAGCCGGAGAGGACCATTTCATGCGTTTCCGTGTTGTTTTCATAGCCGATGGTCGGATCCTCTTCCATCAGGCGGAAAATGGCCTGCGCCAGTTTATCCTCTTCCCCTTTCTTTTTGGGGATGACAGCCATGCGCAAAGACGGCGCGGGGTAGTCGATTCCGTCCAGTGTAACCCGGCGGGCAGGGGCGCACAGAGTGTCGCCGGTAAGTACATCGGAAAGCTTCAGTAGCGCGCCGATATCCCCTGCCGGCAGAAACGGCATTTCCTCCTGCTTCTTCCCGCGCATGAGCACCACTTTGCCGATGTGCTCGGCGGCGCCGGTGCGCATATCCAACAGTGTGCTGTCCGGTTCCACCTTGCCGGAAACGCACTTGAGAAAGCTGATTTTGCCGACAAACGGGTCGGCGATGGTTTTAAAGCAGATGGCAGCGGCAGCGGCATTTTCATTGACCGCGAGTTCCACCGGCTCGCCATTGACATCCGTGCCGATTTCCGCGGCTTTTTCGGCGGCGGAGGGCAGCAGCCAGGTAATGCCGTTTAAAAACTGCTCCATGCCGCGCATCAGCAGGGCATCCCCGCAGAAAACCGGCATAATGGTTCCAGCCTTCACACCCTTGGAAATACCAACGATGACTTCTTCTGGCGTGAAGGATTCACCGGAAAAATATTTATCAAAAAGTGCATCGCTGGTTTCCGCCACAGCCTCGCAGATGGCTGTGCGCAATCCCTGCAGGCGGTGGTCGCCCATGTCCGGCATTTCCACTTCAACCGGGGCGCCGTTTGCGTAGTCATAGGCTTTGTACTCCAAAAGATTTATGTAAACATTCGCGTTTCCATTCTCAAAGTAGGGCACCACCACCGGGCAGACTGCCGGGCCGAAGCACGCCTTTAAATCCTCAAATACCCGGTAGAACCGCGCGCTTTCATCGCACAGACCGTTGACGAAGAATGCTTTTGCTAAGCCGCGTGCGTCTGCCGCGGCAACGGCTTTTTCGGTGCCGACTGCCACACCGTCGCGTCCACTGACGGCAATCAGCACGCTGTCTGCAGCGCGTACCGCTTCCGCAGCGCCGCCCGCAAAGTCAAACAGACCCGGAGCGTCGAGCAGGTTGATTTTATGACCTTTCCATTCCAGCGGCGCAACCGCAGAAGAAACGCTCGCTTTTCGGCGGATTTCCTCCGGATCACAGTCGCAGACGGTGTTGCCGTCGCTGACTTTTCCCAAACGGTCCGTTGCGCCGGCAAGCTTTAGCATGGCTTCGGCAATGCTGGTCTTTCCGGCGCCGGCGTGGCCTGCCAGCGCAAGATTCAGAATAGCTTTCGCAGAATACGGTTTCAATTTTGGTGCCCCCTTCGTGGGTTGTCATTTTGAATAGTTATTTTATGAAAATATATTGCTATTATAGCGTAAATTACGACTACACGCAAGGGAATTTAGGAAATTGATATCATTTAAATAGATACGATAATGAAAATTTAGTCATAATTCTAAAGGCAGCGGCTCGCCGCGCAAAAGCGCAGGCCAGCCGCTGAAAAAGTGTGTTGTATTTGGTATTGGTATGTCAGGTGATGTCGGCACAGAGAACTTTGACAAGCGGAGCCTGCGTATTCTTGGTATCCTTTGGCAATATCATATTGACCTGATTTTTTTGGTCATAGCCGATTCTTCTGCTTTCTGTTTTCAGGTGCAGTGTTTTCGTTTCACGAGAGCCGTCTTTGTAAGTTGCAGTAATTTTTAAAACCGCGCCGTTGAACAGGTCATTTACCTTCTCCAGATTTTGTCCATAAAGAAGTCCCTGCTTTTTCTGTGCTGCGGAAGGAGGGTCGATTTTTGCTAATTCCTCTGCAGGCGCAAAAAGACCGTAGCTGTATTGTGCATTGTAGGAAACAGAGGTTTTCTTTCCAAGCATGGTTCCTTCAATATAAAAAGCTTCAGACGGTTTCAACTTTTTACCGTTGTCAAGATATTGCTGCCATGAAAAGAAAGAAAGAGTTTTGTCCGGTTTATGTGCTTTATCTTCTGCTCGCATAAACGCTTCTGCCTCAGCTTGCTCATCTTTAGATGTGAGTTCCTTGGTTACCCGTTTAATTTGATAAATTTTTCCGTGGTCAATTTGCATTTCCACATTTGCAAGGTTGGTTCCGCTTATGTGGAAACTGGCTCCGCTCTTAACCCCGTCATCACTTCCACTGCGCTCTGTTTCCAAAGCAAAGGCAATTTCGTTGCTGTTTGCGTTACTGTAGGTGTCACTTTTTTCAGAGTAAGCAGCCAGGGTAAAGCTGTTTTTGGTTTCAGGGGCGGAAGCTTCAATTTGCGTAATGTTGTACAGCGGATGCTGCTTTTCAAACGCCAGTCCGCGCTGTATCAGTTCCTTTTCAAACGCTGTTCGTTTTGGGTCGTTTTGCTGTTTTTGAAGCGTATTGCAATTATCGCGGTCAAGGGGAAACTTTTGATATAATTCAATGCAGAGCTGATTTTCATATGTGAGAGTCGCCGCTAAATTCTTTTTATAGTCATCCCGCGGCGTGATCTGGTATGTTTGTGTACGGACACTGCCGTCTAAAAAGGTTGCTTTTAAGACCATGCGTGTTTTAGAAAGGATTTGTACCATCTGTGTGGTGTCCTGTACCTGGAAATCATCCTCATTGATTTTTGCGGTTTCGGGGTTTTTTATAAAGTCGTCGAAATTTTTTGCTGATTTTAACGCTTTGTCCCGTGCTTCCCATGCTGTGTCGGTCAGATGCTTTGCAATACAAATTTCATAAGCATTCAGCTGTGCGGTGATATCATTCTTTTGATAATCAATGGTAAACGGATGGGCATACTGGTCAGTGTCTGACCAGGTATCCGGGGCATCGTTTTCGCCGGTTTTTTGAAAGAAAAACGCCTGTTCCTCTTTGTCCAGTGCAGAGGTGTCCAGAGAATACTGAACGGATTTTAGATTTGTTCCTTTGCACTGCAGGTTTGGCCGATAGGTGATGGTGACATAATTGCCCTGAGCACTTCCGGTAGACAGGCTCTCATAGAGTTCGTCCTGCTGCATTTGCAGCACGACGGTGTTGCCGCTTTGTTTGGTTTCCGCTGCGTAAGCCGCAAGACCGAAGGTGTTTTGTGCGGCTGCGGTGCTGGACGGGTTTCCGGCGGCTTGCGGCGTCACGTGTGTTCCTGCCGACTGCAGGTACGGAAACGCAATGGCAAAGGCTAAAATGCCGGCAGCGATGGCCGCAGGTTTTGCCACACGGCGGTGTTTGTGCGTACGCACAGTTCCTTTTCCGGTGAACTGCGACAGCGTTTTTTGGGTTAATGTTTCATCCGGCTTGATTTGGATGCACATTTCTTGATACTTGTTCTTCATCAGAAATCCCTCCTAAGTTTTTTTTCAGCAGTTCCCGTGCGCGGCACATCTGTGTGCGTACGGTTGCCGTTTTTCGCCCCAGAATATGGCCAATCTCCTCTGCGGAGTAGCCCTCCTGGTAGTACAGATGAATCACGTCCCGATACTTCTGCGGCAGCTTCGCGACGACTGCCCAAAGGTCGGAATCTTCCTCTGTTTCAAAGGGGATATTTTCCGTAAGGGCTGCTCGACGGCGGCTCCACGCGCTGCGGTGCAGGTCGCGACAAACGTTCACGGTGACCTGCAGCAGCCATGCCTTCAGGTGCTCGTCATCCGCAAATTGGGTGCCGTCCAAGTACAGCCGCAGAAATGCCTCTTGAAAAACATCCTCTGCATCTGCGCGGTTTTGGGTATGTACCAATGCCAGCTGAAACACCGGCGTACCGAACCGCTTGATTGCGCACTCCATAAACATTTGCGTGCGCATTGGCTCTTTTTTCATTTTTTCATCCCCTTTACCAAAGTACACGAAATAAACTGCCGAAACGCTACAGAAAAAAGAAAAAGCACCGGAAAATCCAAACGGAATTTTCCGGTGCTCTGGAGAGTCTTTCTATTGGTGCAGATGCCTGTTGCCTTCTCACTCGGACGTGCAGCCCGAACCTGCCGCACTTTTAAAGGTCGTGGCGGGCTTCGCTACCACACCCCCCGTCGCTTTCTGAGAAAGCGACGGAAAGCGCGCCCTCCGTGAGCTTCAGCACACTGCGTGCTTAGGGTTTGCGGAGTTTGGGAACCAGCCAGACGGCCAGCGTCCAGAATGCCTCGTAAATAACCAGACTCAGCGTGCTGACCTGCTGCATTCCCTGCTGACAGCACAGAAACGCTACCAGAACAAAGCCGAGCACCGCGCCGACATTCTGCAGCGCCACAGCCATCGAGATATTAGCCCGCTGACGAACGCAGGCGGTAATCAGCCGCATCATCGTGCTGGGCTTTCCACGGGTGGCCAGCAGGGCATGAGATTCCTCTGTCGGTTCTTTCACTAGGGATTCATATACTTGTCCGAGGCGTTCCGGCAGAACCCGTACCGTATGTACATCCAAACCAAAAAGTGTTGCGGTAAACGGCGCCGTTACGTTCGGGTCGTTGCTGCGGACAATCAGCGAAATGCCGTTGTCCTCCATGCGCTGCAGCTCCATGGTGCGGTGCCGGTCTGCACGGTAGGTGACAATGAACATCGCAACCAGCTCGCCGCCGACGGAAAGGTACGCCAGCTGCTTGCCGCCGCGGATGTACTTTGCCTCCAGCGCTTCGCTGGGCGGGGTGATGCTGTGGTGCTCCATCAGGCGGCGGTTGCCAATAAATACGCGCCGCCCGCCGACCCAGCCGGAAACGCCCATACCGTCTTCATACTGAATATTTTCTACCTTTGGCAAGCTGTCCATCCGACTTTGGATGATTTGCTCGAACAGGCTGCTTAATGGGCCGCCGGCTTTATGCATCAGCGCCGCCGCGTCCACAATGACATCGTCCATCTGCGCGCTGCCGAACGTCTTAATGCCATTTAAAATGACGCTGCCGCGCGGAAACAGATCCTTGGCGTCTACCATGACCGCATTGGTGTCTGCGTAATACTGTACGGCGGGAAAGCCAATGACCATGCCGCCGCATTGCGCCGCCACGCGGCTGATGCGGGAAAGCGGCAGGTTGACCGACAGCATATTCATAATTGGCACGCTGACGCACGTGGCCGCCGCAAAGGCAGTCAGGGCGCTGTTCACGTTGTGCGGCTGCACAAACAGCAGCATGACTAAGAACAGAACCAAGCTTGCACAGAACAGAACCGGCGCGAGGAACTGGCTGCTGCGGTCGCTGGGATCGTCACTGTACGACAGGCGCAGGAAATTTTTAAGGAAGTCCGTTTCACGCTGATAGGCAATCTCCGGCGCATCCAGTGTGACTCCCTCTGCCATCTGCAGGGCGGTATTGTGGTCGTCAAACTTTTCAACGGAATACGTTTTATCCGGAGATGTAATGTAATGGAAATTCTTGTTGACCCGGCGCACCAGTGTCAGCTTGCCCAGCGTGTTAAAGAACAGAGCGCCGCAGACAATCACCGAATACAGGTGCAGCTGCCCGTGCAGAATCTGGCTCTGCATAAACAAAGCGGCAACCGCCTGCATAACGCCTGCAATGCTTGCCACGGCAACGCCGGTGTCGGCATTTGCGCGCAGCTTAAACAGGGCTTTCAGTCCGTTCAAAATCGTGACGCCGCAGAAACCGACGGAACAGGATAGGAAAATGAGATTGCAGATGAGATAAGCGGTGATGTTCAGCGGCGGCATACCGAACAGACCAAATTCACCAAAGATTCCGAAAATCAGTTCCAAAACAGCGCAGATGCCGGTGACGGTCAGCCGGAGCATCAGCTCCCGCATATCGCCGCCAAGCTGATGGAAAATAGAGGCCGCGTCCTCGCGGGAATTGTAATCCTCCACTTCGTCGGTTGACGCGGGCTTAGCTTCCTGTATCGGAAGCGGAATGTTCAGCGCTTCCAAATCATCGAGGTCTGACGGATCTGGCTGGCTGGCGCGCGCCTGCTGTTCCATCTGTTCCGTCTGCTCCCGTGCGGCGCGGCGCAGAATTTTCCGCTTCGGCTGCTGTGGGGTTTCGGCGGGGGCGTTCGGATCGATTTCCTGCACCATCGCCCGCGCGGCTGCCTCATATTTGCGGTAAGTGGGCTGCTCTTGTGCCGGCGGAACCGGCGCGGAGCCGGGCAGCGGCACTTCCGCCGCAGGGCGCGGCGCCGGCTGGGTTTCGTCTTCGTTTGCAAAGCGGTCAGGCACCTGTACCGGTTGCTCCGGTTCTTTTGCAGCCGGATGCGCCTGTGTAAACGGCACGACCGGTGCTTTTTCCCGTTTTGGCTCCGCTTCCTGCGGCGGCACTGACGAGTCCGCTTTTGGCTTGACCGGCTGCACCGCCTCTGCCGCAGGAAGGCGCGTGATATTTTCTGCCTCGTCCGGCGGTGCCACAGGGACTGCGGAACCACTCGGCATGGGCGCTTCCCGGCGGCCGAGGCGCGGATATTCACGCGATTCGTTAAAAAGCGGGGTGGTCAAATCCTGCAGAGCCAGAATATGAACCGGTGTGCCGACCGGCCGATAGGTGACCGGCGCGCCGGTCTGTACGGAATGTTCGGGGGTCAGCGGTTCCTGAACCGCGCGCAGAGGCGCCGGGCGCTCTGCGGGTTCCTGCATGGGGTGGGGCACCGCTTCTTTCTGCGGAACTGACCGCGGCGGCTGCGGCTCCCGCACCGGAGCCTGCGGGGTGTCTGCCGCTTTTGGCGCGGCGCCGGTGCGGATGCGTTCGGAATTCACGCCTTTCGCGGCGGCTGCCTTTTTAATTTCGTCTAAGCTAATGGCTGTCGTAATGGAAAAGATATCTTCCTTTCCCACATCGGAAACGCCGCTTTCCTTGACCACCTGGCTGACGCGGCGGCGGCGCTCCTCATGCAGCTGCTTCAGCTTCTGCTGCAGCGCTGAGTCGTCCGCTGTTTCCTCGGTGCTGCCGTCAAACAGGTAGGTAAAGGTGCCTGTCATTTCACTGGGCTGTTCGGTCGGCTGCACAGGCTTAAAGGAAAGGGTTTCCTCGTACTGTTTCTGGTACTCCTCCAGCGGTTTCAGTTCCAGACCGTAATAGGGGTCGTTTTCCTCTGAAAATTCCTGTTTTCTGCGGCGGCGTTTTATTTTATCCTGTTTTTTCAGGCTGCTTTTCCGGTTCTTTTTTTCTGCGCGGCTTTCCGGCTGCTTCTGTGCAAGCCGATCTGCCTGCGCTGCGGCTGCAGCTTTGGCAGCGCGCTCGCGTTCCTGCTGCTCCTGCTGCGCACGCTGCAGCGCCGCCTCTTTGGCCTGCTGTTCCTCACGCACTTTCTGTGCGCTGGTGGAAAAAGTCATGGCGTCCGCCATGGGTTCTTCCTCTGGCTTTTCGGCGGGATTCGGCGTATTTACTTTCTGTTCGTCCATACTGCTACCCCCACTTTCTATTTCGAGTGGATTCCTGCACGCTGGCGCGCCACCTCATAGCAAACGACGCCGCAGGCGACGGAAGCGTTCAGGGAGTTGATTTTTCCTTTCATGGGCAGGGAAATGACAAAATCGCATTTTTCTTTGACCAGGCGGCTGACACCGAAGCCTTCGCTGCCGATGACCACCGCACAGGGGCCGGCGTAGTCCACACTGCACCACGGCTCGCCGTCCATGTCGGCGGCGTAAAGCCACACACCCCTTTTTTTCAGTTCGTCCAGCACAGCGGGCAGGCTGTTGACCCGCACCACCGGCACGTATTCCACAGCGCCGGCGCTGGCCTTGCCCACGGCATAGGTCAGCCCCACGCTGCGTCGCTTGGGCACAATGACACCGTGCGCGCCGGCGCACTCCGCCACACGCAGCACAGCGCCCAGATTGTGCGGATCCTCCAGACCGTCCGCAACAATCAGAAACGGTGCTTCGCCGCGTTGCTGCGCCAGTGCGAAGACATCGTCCAGCGATGCATATTCCTTGACAGAAGCCACCACCACAACCCCCTGATGGGCTGCGCCGCCGCACATGGCGTCCAGCTTGCGCGGGTCTGCTTCCTTCACCGGCACGCCCGCCTCCTTGGCACGGGCAATCAGGGCGCCAAGGCTGCCGCCGTGCTGCCCCCGTGCGATATAAAGTGCTTCCAGTGTGCGGCCGCTTTTAAAAGCTTCCGCCGCAGCGTTGCGGCCAGCGATGATGTCATCGCCGCGCACACGGTCGTCTTGCTCATTCCGGTTCGGTTTCATATTGGCTCCTCCAGATACTTTTCCCATAATAATTTATTATACCACAAGGCTGTCGCTCCTGCACGTTCTTTCAGAAAAAATGTTGAAGGAAGGCGCCACAGCGAGGTGGGGGGCGCGCGGGTTTTCCACTGAAAAAGTTTTCCCGGTGGAATGGTTGAATTTTCACGCAGAAATATAATTCTATAAAAGAATATACATACGGATTTTTCCCACGGAAACGGCGTTTATACAAAACGTATTTGCACAAGTTTACATAATCCAAGTGGAAAACCAGGTGGAGAATGTGGATAACTCTGTTGAAAGTGTGGATAACTCGCGAAACCAAGCCCTTTTGATAAATATGCACCTGCGGTGGAAAACAGATTATGTAAACAAAAGGGCAGCGCGCCCCTTTAACTTTCCGTATTTTCATGCTATACTGAGAGCAAATTCCGCCGCGAAACACTTTGTTTCGCTGTATTATAACATTTTTTACAGATATTTTAAATCCCCACATTTTTCCGCGAAAAATTTCCGCTGTACGGAAGGAAGAAAGGAGTCTGTTGCTTTGAATCTTCGCAGAACCCTGCTTTGCGGGCAGTGTTTCCGTTGGCGCGAAATCGCGCCGGATGTGTTTGCCGGCACCGCCGGCGGTCGCCGTCTGGTCCTGACGCAGCAGGATCTGCCGAAACTGGAGCAGAATCCGTTTTGGCGCCGCTACTTTGACTTCGATACCGATTATGAAACCCTGCGCGGTCAGCTTGCCGAACTGCACCCCAATCTGCGCGAGGCAGCCCGGCAGAGCGCGGGCATCCATATCTTGCGGCAGGACCCATGGGAAGCGCTCTGCTCGTTTATTCTGTCGCAGAATAACAATATTCCGCGCATCCAGGGGATTGTCAGCCGCCTTTGCCAAGAGACCGAAGAGCCGCTGCCACACGCGGCGTTTCAGGAGAGCGCCGCCGCACATCCGTTTCCGCGTCCCGAAACGCTGGCCGGGCTGACAGAAGCACAGCTCGCGCCGCTGCGATGCGGGTTTCGGGCACGCTATCTGCTGGATGCGGCGCAAAAAGTGGCAGACGGCACTGTGCCGCTGGAGCAGCTGCGTACGGTGCCGCTTGCCGAGGCGCGTGCTGCGCTGATGCAGATTGTCGGCGTGGGGCCGAAGGTGGCGGACTGCACGCTGTTGTATGGGCTGCACCGTATGGAGGCGTTTCCGGTGGATGTTTGGATGAAGCGTGCCATGGCGCAGTGGTTTCCGGGCGTGGAGCCGGCGGCGTTCGGTGCGGCGGCGGGGCTTGCCCAGCAGTATATTTTTAATTGGGCGCGGAACGGTGTCGCGGCAGGCTGAGAATGCTGCTTTTGTGTCATTGCGCGATAATCTTTTAACAAATTCGCGGTTCCGGCAAGTTTGTGTTCCTTTTTGGGCATAACTGTTGTATAATAAAAGTGCGAAATAAGATTAGGAGTGTGAAAACCATGGCATTAGTAAACACCAAGGAAATGTTTAAAAAGGCTTACGAGGGCGGCTATGCAATTGGCGCTTTCAACGTAAACAACATGGAAATCATTCAGGGCATTACAGAAGCGGCAGGAGAACTGAAAGCCCCTGTAATTCTGCAGGTTTCCAAAGGCGCGCGCGCTTACGCCAACCCCACCTATCTGGTGAAGCTGGTCGAAGCGGCTGTTGCTGAAAATCCGGATATTCCGATTACCCTGCACCTGGATCACGGCCCGTCGTTTGAAATGTGCAAAGCCTGCATCGACGACGGCTTTACCTCTGTAATGTTCGACGGTTCTTCCAAGCCGTTTGATGAGAACGTCGCCGAGGCTGCAAAAGTTGTGGAATATGCACATAAATATAATGTAACCGTGGAGGCCGAGTTGGGCACGCTGGGCGGCGTCGAAGACGAAGTTTCCGTTGAAGCCGACAAGGCTATGTACACTGACCCCAACCAGGTGGAGGAGTTTGTCAATCGTACCGGTGTTGACAGCCTCGCAATCGCCATTGGCACCAGCCACGGCGCATATAAGTTTAAGCCTGGCCAGGATCCGAAGCTGCGCCTGGACATCCTTGAGGAAGTTTCCAAGCGCCTGCCCGGTTTCCCAATTGTTCTGCACGGCGCTTCCAGCGTTCCGCAGGAATTTGTCAAGATTATTAACCAGTACGGCGGCAATATGCCGAATGCCATCGGCATTCCGGAAAGCGAACTGCGCAAGGCCGCAAAGATGGCTGTCTGCAAGATTAACGTAGACTCCGACATCCGCCTTGCCATGACCGCTTCCATCCGCAAGTACTTCTCCGAGCATCCCGACCACTTTGACCCGCGCCAGTACCTTGCGCCCGCTCGTCAGGCAGTGAAGGACATGGTTGCCCATAAGATTACAGAGGTCATGGGCTGCGACGGTAAAGCCTGATTTTTTGATAGAAACAGAACAAGCCCTTCGGTTTTGACACCGAGGGCTTGTTTTTTTGCTTCTTTTGATTTTGAGGGGGTTTTCTGCTGCTGTTTTTCGCTTTTGCTGCTTTTTGCAGGCGATTTTCCGCACTTTTCCACGCATCGGTTGAAAACTCTGTTGAGAGTGTGGAAAGCTGTATAAATCATTTTAAATTATACGAGACGTAATTTCACAAAGCGAATCTCTTCCAACAGACCCAAAATTTTTTACAGTGCAGCAGCAATCACACCCACCAAACCAATGAAAGAACCCTGGACGCTTATGGCGGTATTCCGCTTTTACGTCTGCGAAAAAGCGAGAAACTGCAGAATCTTTTTGCCGTCCTGCAGGGCTTTCCGATACATTTGGTCAATGCAGCTGCGGTCTTTTGTCAGCGTCTGCATTCCGCAGCAGTCGTCCGGGGCAACCAGCAGTACCCGACCGTCCTTTGCATATTTCTGCGCCAAGGCGACGCCGTCATTGTAGGTTTGGTAGCGCAGCCGCAGCGCTTCGGCCGCCTGCGGGTATTTGCGCCGCAGCAGGCGCGCGGGCAGCGCGTCATGCTTGGGTTCGCGCAGGGTGGCTTCCGGCTTGGTGAGAATCACGACTACTTTTTCGCAGCCGTCATCCAGTGCCTTCTGCACCGGCACCGGGTCGGAAAGGCCGCCGTCAAAGTACGGCACGCCGCCAATTTCGTACGGTTTGCAGACCACCGGAATACAGGAGGAAGCCATCATAATCTGGTAGTTGTCCTGCGCAATGTCTTCTTTTCCGAAGTAAACCGGCTTGCCGGTCAGCGCGTTGGTTGCCACGACCTGCAGAACCGCGTTTGACCGCGCAATCGCGGCGTAGTCCAGCGGATCCTCGCCACTTTGGTTTGCCAATGTTCCGTAAACATACTCCAAATCAATGTAGGAGCCTTTGCGCAGAAAGTTGCCAAGGCTCATATATTCCTTGCGGAAGGAATACTTGGTGTAATACCGGTAGTTTCGGCCGTGTTGCTTTGCAAAGTAGGCGCCAATATTGGCGCTGCCCGCAGAAACGCCGATTCCGTAATCAAACTGGATTCCATTTTCCAGGCAGTAGTCTAGTACGCCTGCGCCATAAACACCGCGCAAACCGCCGCCCACATCCACAACCCCGATCATTTTCCACATCGCTCCTTCATTCTGTTGAAACAGTGGCTGCCACCCACGGTGTTTCTGCAACAATTCGTATAAAACTGCAAAAAAATACAAAAAGTTTATTTTGGTTCCTGCATAGAAAAGTGCCGCCGGTCATGTGCCTTTGCACACGGCCCGGCGGCACTTCTGTATTTTAGTCCGTAATGTACGGCTGGCTGCCGTCTTTCGGGTGATATTTTTCGCAGGTGCACTTTTTCCATTTCAAGCCACTGCCGCAGGGACACGGTTCATTGCGGCCAATTTTGCGGCCTTCATGCGATTCTGGCTGCGGTGCTTCCTCGCCCTCTGGTGCGCCGGAGGCTGTGGTCGGCTCCAGAACCTGCTCGCGCTGCGGTTCCTCCTGCGTGTGCAGGCGCACTGTCAGCATCATGCGGGCGGTGTTTTCCCGGATGGTGTCGATCATCGCGTCAAACATATCGAAGCTTTCCAGCCGGTATTCGACCACTGGATCTTTCTGCCCGTAAGCACGCAGGCGAATGCCGCGCTGCAGTTCTTCCATCGCGTCGATGTGATCCATCCACTCGGTGTCGACGTTTTTCAGCAGAATTACGCGCTCCAACTCACGGCAGATATCCTCGCCGAACTGCTGCTCGCGTTGGTCACAGATTTGCACAGCCTTTTCATACAGTGCCGCCGACACATCTTCCGGCTTGAGCGTTTTGCGCTCTTCTTCGGTGTAAATGAAGTCATCCTCGGTAAGCAGCCACCCCATGTAGTGGTCGCGCAGGCCGTCAAAGTTCCAATTCTGACGTGGATTTTCCAGATTAGCATCATCCATCGGCAGGTAAAGCTTGGCCTGGTTTTCAATCGCCTGCTTGATCATTTCCATGACCTGCGTATGCACGTTTTCACCGTTGAGCACCTGGTCGCGCTGCTTGTAGATAATCTCGCGCTGGCGGGAGTTAACATCGTCATACTTCAGCACGTCTTTACGAATGCCAAAGTTGCGGCCTTCAATTTTACGCTGGGCGTTTTCGATGGTTTTGGTCAGCATTTTGTTTTCAATCGGCGTGTCTTCGTCCACGTTAAGGGTTTCCATCATCGCCGCGACACGTTCGCCGCCGAACAGACGCATCAGGTTGTCTTCCAGAGAAATGTAGAAGCGGGACATACCGGGGTCGCCCTGACGTCCGGCACGGCCGCGCAGCTGGTTATCAATTCGGCGGGACTCGTGGCGCTCGGTACCGATGATGAAAAGGCCGCCTGCATCGCGCACTGCCTGCGCTTCCGGACGGATTTCCTCTTTGTACTTATCCTCTAATTCCTTAAATGTTTTACGAGCATTGAGAATATCGACATTGTCGGTTTCGCCGTAAGCAGTTGCTTGTGCAATCATTTCCTCGCTGAAGCCCATGCGGCGCATTTCGCTTTTGGCCATATATTCGCTGTTGCCGCCCAGCATGATATCGGTGCCGCGGCCTGCCATGTTCGTTGCAATGGTGACGGCGCCCTTTTTGCCCGCCTGCGAAACAATCTCCGCTTCCTTTTCGTGGTACTTTGCGTTCAAAACCACGTGCGGAATGCCGCGCAGTTTCAGCATTTTGGAGAGTTCCTCGCTCTTTTCAATGGAAATGGTGCCGACCAGAACCGGCTGTCCCTTTTCGTGGTGCTCCACAATGTCGTCGATGACTGCGTTAAACTTTGCCTTTTCCGTTTTGTAAACAACGTCGTGCAGATCCTCACGAACCATTGGCTTGTTTGTGGGAATTTCCACAACGTCCAGTTTGTAGATTTCGCGGAATTCATCCTCTTCCGTCATGGCGGTGCCGGTCATACCGGAAAGCTTGTCGTACAGACGGAAGTAGTTCTGGAACGTGATGGTTGCCAGCGTCTTGCTTTCGCGGGCAACTTTCACACCCTCCTTCGCTTCGATGGCCTGATGCAGACCTTCGTTATAGCGGCGGCCATACATCAGGCGGCCGGTGAATTCGTCAACGATGATGACTTCACCGTCTTTGACCACATAGTCCACATCGCGGGTCATGACACCGCGCGCCTTAATGGCTTGGTTGACATAATGCTGAATGCCAATATTTTCCGCATCGGTCAGGTTGTCCACGTGGAAGAAAGCTTCCGCTTTTTTCACGCCGGAAGGTGTCAGCGTGGCGGTTTTTGCTTTTTCATCCACAATGTAGTCCGCATCTGTGTAAATGGCGTCGTTGTCTTCCTTATCGTTCAGCTCTGCGACTTTTACGACTTTTAAGGTTTGCGCAAAGTGGTCGGCAACGGTGTACATCTCGGTGGATTTGTCGCCGGGGCCGGAGATAATCAGCGGGGTGCGCGCTTCATCAATTAAGATGGAGTCCACCTCATCCACGATGGAGAAGCTGTGGCCGCGCTGTACCTTGTCCTCTTTGTAAATGACCATGTTGTCGCGCAGATAATCGAAACCGTATTCGTTGTTGGTACCGTAGGTGATGTCGGCGGCATATGCTTCCTTGCGGGCGGCGTTGTCCTTTTCATGCGTGATCAGACCGACGGAAAGACCGAGGAAGCGATACACCTTGCCCATCCACTCACTGTCGCGGCGGGCGAGGTAATCGTTGACGGTTACAATGTGCACGCCCTTGCCTGCCAGCGCGTTTAAGTAGGCGGGCAGGGTGGCGACCAGCGTTTTGCCTTCGCCGGTCTTCATCTCGGCAATACGGCCCTGATGCAGAACGATACCGCCGACAATCTGCACCGGGAAGTGGCGCATTTCCAGCACGCGGGCGCTGGCCTCGCGGCAGACAGCAAACGCGTCGGGCAGGATGTCGTCTAAGCTTTCGCCGGACTCCAGCCGCTCCTTCAGCATGGGGGTCTGCGCTTTCAGTTCTTCATCTGAAAGCGCTTTATACTTGTCCTCGAGTGCCAGCACCGCGTCGCAGATGGGCTGAACGCGTTTCAGCTCGCGCTTGCTGTAGTTCCCGAAGAATTTGGTCAGGATATTGTTTGGCATAGTGTCACCTCATAACGGTAAATTCCAGCTACCGATTTCCAAAATGATTACATACTTTTAGATTATAGCATAGCACGTTTCAAAAGGAAAGAGATTTTCTGTGAATTTGGCCGATGAAAATGCGAAAAGCAGGGAGCGGGCGCAGTTTTTTCCTGTGCCTGTTCTCTGCTTTATAATTTTGACTGCGTTTTTTATAGAATCCCGCTGCGGGTGTGAAATGCGAACTTTTTCTAGGAGAAACGCCGGCGCTTCGAAACGCGCAGGCTGTTTCTTACGCCCAGCCAGAAATTCTACAATGCTTGTAAAACCAAGCGTGCCACAGAAACCGGCGGCTGGAGATGGTTTTCGGTTTGCCGTTCATTTCTGCAACGGTATAACTGCCGTCTTCATTTTTCAGCGCAACATCATACCCGCACTGTGCGCCATTTACCAGATAGTCGTCCGCCTGTGCATTTCGCTTTGCGGCGGTCTGCAGCTTCCGGTCGCAGTACGCCAATGTGGAGCCGTTATTGCTGCTGCCCTGTGAACCGCCGTTTTGTGTCATAACGGAAATATCGCCGGTGGGTTTTCCGTCTGTTTCCACGCGGCAGTTATACATGACGATATTTCCGGCAAGGTCGTGTTCCGGCAAAAGAAAGGTCACTTTGCTGTTTTTGGTCCACGTCCCGTCCGCAGAGGTGGAAACTGCCTGCTGAGCAATTTCCTTTGCCTGCGCTTCTGTAATAAAGGGCCCTTTTTCCGCGTCAACCCCCGGGCCGTGAAAGTACACCGCCATTCCCGCAATCAGGACGGCTGCCACAATCGCAACAGGAATAACGAATCTCTTTTTGCATTTTTTCATCAGGAGGCTCCTTTCTGACAGTTTGTGACCGTGCGCACTGTAGGAAGTTTCCTTTTTCCACTTCCAATGCACAAAAACTCTAATATCATTATAACAATTACAACTAAAATCGCAATACTTTTGAAAAAAATTTCCAGTAAGTTCTTTAAAGCCCTCCGCATTTTTGTGAGAAAACGCAGAAAGTGCGCGCGGCCATATGCCTTGTCTGAATCTTCACAAATCCAGTTGCGAAGTGTGTCGAAAAGTCCTATAATAGGAAACGATCATTGGTTGGGGCGCCTGCTGTGCGCAGGCCCCTTTTCAGGAAAAAACCAAGGACTTGAAATCGAAAGGAGTACCGCTATGAACTATTCCGCTAAAGTGGAAAACATGTGCACAGTCACAAAAGGCCCCAAGCACGGCCCCGCCCCGATCCCCGAAGAGGGCAAGTGGGTAAAGGCTTATGACATTAAAGACATTTCTGGTCTGACACATGGTGTTGGCTGGTGCGCGCCGCAGCAGGGCGCCTGCAAGCTGACGCTGAACGTCAAAGAAGGCGTGGTCAAGGAAGCGCTGGTCGAAACAATCGGCTGCTCCGGCATGACCCACTCCGCCGCCATGGCAGCTGAGATTCTGCCCGGCAAAACCATCCTCGAGTGCCTGAACACCGACCTCGTATGTGATGCAATCAACGTCGCTATGCGCGAGCTGTTTAAGCAGATCGTTTACGGCCGCAGCCAGACTGCTTTCTCCGAGGGCGGCCTGCCCATCGGCGCAGGTCTGGACGATCTGGGCAAGGGTCTGCGCAGCATGGTCGGCACCATGTACAGCACAGAAGCCAAGGGCGTGCGCTACATGGAGATGACCGAGGGCTATGTTCTGCACATGGCTCTGGACAAAAATGACGAAGTCATCGGCTATGAATTTGTAAACGTCGGCAAGATGATGGACGCTATCCGCAAGGGCACAAACCCCGAGGAAGCCTATAAGGCAAACGTCGGTCATTACGGCCGTTACAGCAAAGAAGACGGCGTTGTCAAGTATATTGACCCCCGCAACGAATAAGAAACAACAAAGGAGGATTCAAAACCATGGCAAACGATGTCAGCTTTGAAGGTAAAGAGAGAAGAATGCCGAAGATCGAGGCATTCCTGAAAGAAAACGGCCTCGGCTCCCTGGAAGAAGCACGCGACCTGTGCCTTTCCAAGGGAATCGACGTTGATAAGATTGTAAAGAGCGTACAGCCCATCGCGTTTGACAACGCGGTTTGGGCTTACACCCTCGGTGTTGCACTGGGCCTGAAAAAAGGCGTGAAATCCGCCGCGGAAGCAAGCGAACTCATCGGTGTCGGTCTGCAGGCATTCTGCGTGCCCGGCTCCGTTGCAGAGCACCGCAACGTCGGTCTGGGTCACGGCAACCTCGGCGCACGTCTGCTGCACGACGAAACCAAGTGCTTTGCGTTCCTCGCAGGCCACGAGAGCTTCGCAGCCGCTGAGGGCGCTATCGGCATTGCCCGCACGGCAAACCGCGCCCGCAAAGAGCCGCTGCGTGTCATCCTGAACGGCCTGGGCAAAGACGCCGCCTATATCATTTCCCGTATCAACGGCTTTACCTATGTAAAGACCGACTATGACTTCTTTAACGACAAAGTCAATGTGGTTGAAGAAATCGCTTACTCCAACGGCGAGCGTGCGCAGATTAAGTGCTACGGCGCGAACGACGTACAGGAAGGTGTCGCCATCATGCGCATGGAGGGCGTCGATGTTTCCATTACCGGTAACTCCACGAACCCGACCCGCTTCCAGCACTTGGTTGCAGGCACCTATAAAAAGTGGTGCAACGAGAACGGCCGCCATTACTTCTCCGTCGCTTCCGGCGGCGGCACGGGTCGTACCCTGCACCCCGACAACATGGGCGCAGGACCGGCTTCTTACGGCTTGACCGACTCCATGGGTCGTATGCATAGCGATGCGCAGTTCGCAGGTTCCTCTTCCGTGCCGGCGCACGTGGAGATGATGGGCCTCATCGGCATGGGCAACAACCCGATGGTCGGTGCAACCGTTGCGTGTGCAGTGGCAGTTTACGAGGCTTGCAAGGGCTGAGTTTGATTCAGCAAAGTTCGGCAGCCCCCTTTACGGGGGCTTTTTTATGCCCTTTTGGGGCTGGCGGCGGATTTTTCGTTTAAAATCATTGGAAATTTTCAAAAAGCGGTTGACAAAGCGGAAGGACTGCGTATAATAGAAGAAACAATTTCATAATGTTTCCTGTTAAACCGATGAAGTGGAGATAAAAACGATTCCAGCGCGTACAGAGAGTCCGGGCAGATGAGAACGGACCGCGAGCAGAACGTTAAATGGACCACTGAGGGCACGGTCAAAGGCAGCTTCTGCCGAGTATTCCGTGACGCAAGGCCTGCGTAATGGGTCGGGGGTATGTTGGTACCCCGCAAAGGGTGCGGTTTTTATACCGCAAAGCAAGGTGGCACCGCGAGCTTGAAGTTTCAGGCCCGTCCTTGGCAGACAAATTCTTTTGTTTGCCTTGGGCGGGTCTTTTTTATGCCCGCCCGGGGAAAACGCGTTGGGAGGGACGCATCATGACAAAACCGTCGTTAGAGGAAGCCCGGCGCTTTGCCGCGCAGGGCATATACCGGGTGCTTCCGGTCAGCTGTGAGCTTTACGCCGACCGCACAACCCCCCTGCAGGTTCTGCGGATTCTGCAGGCAAAGAGCATCCACTGCTTCTTGCTGGAAAGCGTGGAGGACACCAAGCAGTGGGGGCGCTACACGTTTCTGGGATTTGACCCGAAACTGGAAATCACCTGTACAAACGGGCAAATGCGCATCCGCGGGAAGACACAGCGCAGCTTTCACACCGACAGCCCCGGTGCGGAACTGGAAAAAATCCTGGCCGCGCACAAAAGCCCGCGCCTGCCGGGAATGCCGCCCTTTACCGGCGGGTTGGTCGGTTACTTTTCGTACGATTACATCAAGTACAGTGAGCCGCGCCTGCGGCTGGACGCAGAGGATCAGGAGCACTTTAACGATGTTGACCTCATGCTGTTTGACAAGGTGATTGCATTTGACAACCTGCGGCAGAAACTGATTTTGACAGTCAATATGCCGCTGACCGGCGATGTGCAGGCGGCTTATGCGGCGGCGCAGGCGGCGCTGAAAGCATTGGCGGAGCTGGTGCGTACCGGGGCACCGGCACCGCAAAACCCGGGGCGGCTGACTTCTCCGGTACGGCATTTGTTCAGCAAAGCGCAGTACTGCACCATGGTGGAACGCGCGAAGCAGTACATTCGGGAGGGAGATATTTTTCAGGTGGTTCTCAGCAACCGTCTGGAGGCGGACTTTACGGGCAGCCTGTTAGATACCTATCGTGTGCTGCGCACGCTGAACCCCTCGCCGTATATGTTCTTTTTCTGCAGCGACGAAATGGAGATTGCCGGTGCTTCACCGGAAACTTTGGTAAAGCTGCAGGACGGTGTTCTGCACACCTTTCCGCTTGCCGGCTCCCGTCCGCGCGGCCAGACGCCGGCGCAGGATGAGGCGCTGGAGGCGGAGCTGCTTGCCGATCCGAAGGAACTTTCCGAGCACAATATGCTGGTGGATCTGGGACGCAATGATTTGGGCCGCATCAGTAAATTCGGCACCGTGCACGTGGAAAAGCACCTGCAGGTACTGCGCTTTTCGCACATCATGCACCTTGGCTCCACCGTGGCGGGGGCGCTGCGGGAGGGCTGCACCGCCGCCGATGTCATTGCGTCCGTGCTGCCCGCCGGAACGCTTTCCGGTGCGCCGAAGTTCCGTGCCTGCCAGATTATCAACGAGCTGGAAAACAACAAGCGCGGCATTTACGGCGGTGCGGTCGGGTATCTGGACTTCACCGGAAATCTGGACACCTGTATTGCCATTCGTTTCGCTTTTCAGAAAAACGGCAAGGTGTTTGTTCGTTCCGGCGCCGGCATTGTGGCAGACAGCGTGCCGGAGCGCGAGTATCAGGAATGCATTCAAAAGGCAAAAGCGGTTGTAACCGCACTGGAAGAAGCACAGGGGGGGATTGACAGTGCTTGTACTGATTGATAACTACGACAGCTTTTCCTATAACCTGTATCAGCTGCTCGGCTCTATTGACCCGGAAATCCGCGTGGTGCGCAACAACGAAGTGACGGTCGCGCAGGTTGAGCAGCTGCACCCGCGGGCGGTGGTGCTCAGTCCTGGGCCGGGCCGCCCCGCAGAGGCGGGCATCTGCGAGGAGGCGGTGCGGTACTTTGCCGGGCGGGTGCCGCTTTTAGGGGTGTGTCTGGGGCACCAGGCCATTTGTGAAGCGTTTGGCGGAACCATTGGGTACGCCAAACGGCTGATGCACGGGCGGCAGTCGCCGGTGCGCCTTGCCAAGGGCTGCCCGCTGTTTGATGGCTTGCCGGAAACCATCGGCGCGGCGCGGTATCATTCGCTTGCGCTGGACGAAAGCACCCTGCCGCCGGAGCTTTTGGTAACAGCGCGCAGCTTGGATGACGGAGAAGTCATGGCGGTGCAGCACAAAACGCTGCCCGTGTACGGCCTGCAGTTTCACCCGGAGTCCATCCTGACGCCACAGGGAAAAACAATCTTAGAAAACTTTTTGCAAAGGAGCGATTTGTCATGATTAAAGAAGCAATTGCCACCCTTACCGAAGGGAAAAACCTCGATTACGCCACCGCCAATACGGTCATGGATGAAATTATGAGCGGAAAAACCACGCAGGCGCAGATGGGCGCGTACCTGACCGCGCTGCGTATGAAGGGCGAAACCATTGACGAAATCACCGCCTCTGCGGCGGGTATGCGCGCGCACTGCGTCAAGCTGCTGCACGATATGGACGTTCTGGAGATTGTGGGCACCGGCGGCGACAACGCCAATTCCTTTAATATCTCCACCACCTCTGCCGTGGTCATTTCCGCGGCGGGCGTGCCGGTGGCAAAGCACGGCAACCGCGCGGCCTCCAGTAAATGCGGCGCGGCAGACGTCCTGGAGGCGCTGGGCGTCAATATCGTTCTGCCGCCGGAAAAAAGCACACAGCTGCTGAAAAAAATCAACCTCTGCTTTCTGTTCGCGCAGAATTATCATATTGCGATGAAGTATGTGGCACCGGTGCGCAAAGAGCTGGGCATTCGCACCGTGTTTAATATTTTGGGGCCGCTTTCAAACCCTGCGGGCGCCAATATGGAACTGATGGGCGTCTACGATGAATCGTTGGTAGAGCCGCTTGCACGCGTGCTGACCAACCTCGGCGTCAAGCGCGGCATGGTGGTTTACGGGCAGGACCGTCTGGACGAAATCTCCCTTTCCGCACCCACCACGGTGTGCGAACTGCAGGACGGCGGATATACTTCATATGTCCTGACACCGGAGGAAGTCGGGCTGCCTCGCTGCCGGAAAGAGGAGCTTGTGGGCGGCACGCCGCAGGAAAACGCCGCCATCACCCGCGCGATTTTGGCAGGTGAAAAAGGCCCCAAGCGGGACGCGGTGCTGCTGAACACCGCCGCCGCGCTGAAGATTGCCGGAAAGGTGAGCAGCCTGCAGGACGGTGTGCGCCTTGCCGCCCAGACCATCGACAGCGGCGCCGCCAAGGCACAGTTGGAGCAGTTTATCCGGCTTTCCAACGGAGAAACCGCATGATTCTGGAGGAGCTTGCCGCCGCCGCACGGGCGCGTGTGGTACAGCGGAAAAAGTGCGTTCCCTATGCGCAGATTCTGGAGCAGGCAAAGGCGCTGCCCGCCGGGCAGGACTTTCCGTTCGCGCAGGCGCTGCGCGGGCCGGGACTTTCGCTGATCTGCGAAGTCAAAAAAGCTTCGCCGAGCAAAGGACTCATCGCGCCGGACTTTCCGTACTTACAGATTGCAGAGGACTACGAAAAAGCGGGCGCGGCGGCGGTTTCGGTGCTCACGGAGCCGCAGTGGTTTTTGGGCAGCGACCGGTATCTGCAGGAGATTGCGCGAAAAATCCGCTTGCCGGTTCTGCGCAAGGACTTTACCGTGGACCCGTACATGATCTGTGAGGCGAAGCTGCTGGGTGCTTCGGCGGTTCTGCTCATCTGTGCGCTTCTCAGCGACCGGGAGCTGCGGGATTACCGTGAACTGGCGGCATCGCTCGGCCTTTCCGCTTTGGTGGAAGCGCATACCGAGGAGGAGATTCGCAGGGCTTTGGCCAGCGGTGCGGAAATCATGGGCGTCAACAACCGGAACCTGCAGGATTTTACCGTGGATATGCACGCGGCGGAGCGCCTGCGCAGGCTGGTTCCGTCCGGTGTGCTGTTTGTTTCCGAAAGCGGTGTGCAGGGCACAAAAGAAGTTGCCGCCGCGCGGCGGATGGGCGCCGATGCAGTGCTGGTTGGAGAGGCGCTCATGCGTGCGCCGAATCGGTGTGCGGCGCTGCGTGCTTTGCGGGAGGCGGCGGAATGACGAAAATTAAAATCTGCGGGCTGACACGCCCGCAGGACATCGAGGCGGTGAATGCCGCCCGACCGGACTTTGCCGGGTTCGTGTTTGCGGAAAAAAGCCGCAGGCGGGTGACGCCGGCGCAGGCGGCGGCTTTGCGGCGGGCACTGCGTTTCGGCATCGTGCCGGTGGGGGTGTTTGCCAATCAGCCGGTGCAGGAGATTTTAAGCATGCTTTCCGCCGGTACCATTGCTGTCGCGCAGCTGCACGGGCAGGAGCCGGAGGAAATGGTGCGGCAGATTCAGCAGGCGGGCTTTCCGGTGATTCGCGCGTTTCGCGTGCAAAGCGCGGCGGATGCGGCGCGGGCGCTGAACAGTACGGCGGATGTGCTGCTGCTGGACAGCGGCAGCGGCTCCGGACGCACATTTGACTGGAATCTCATACCCGACATCCGCCGCCCGTGGTTTCTGGCGGGCGGACTCTGCGCCGAAAATGCCGCGGAAGCGGTGCGGCAGGTGCGGCCCTGGGGGGCGGATGTTTCCAGTGGTGTGGAAACGGACGGTGTCAAGGACGCGGCAAAAATTGCAGAACTGATAAGGAGGATTCGAAATGTCTAAGGGCAGATATGGAATCTACGGCGGGCAGTATGTGCCGGAAACGCTGATGAGTGAGCTGGACGCGCTGGAAAAGGCATACGCGCACTATCAAAATGACCCGGAATTCACAGCGGAGCTGGACACTCTGAACAAGCAGTACAGCGGGCGGCCGTCCCTGCTGTACTACGCGGAAAAAATGACAAAGGAATTGGGCGGCGCGAAAATCTACCTGAAGCGCGAAGATTTGAACCACACCGGTTCGCACAAAATCAACAATGTGCTGGGGCAGGCGCTGCTTGCCAAGCGCATGGGTAAAACCCGCCTGATTGCCGAAACCGGCGCGGGGCAGCACGGCGTGGCAACCGCCACCGGCGCGGCGCTGCTGGGCATGGAGTGCGAAATCTTCATGGGAATCAAGGACACCGAGCGGCAGGCGCTCAATGTGTACCGCATGGAGCTTTTGGGGGCAAAGGTTCATCCGGTGACTTCCGGCACTGGTACGCTCAAGGATGCGGTCAACGAAGCCATGCGCGAGTGGGCGAGTCGTGTGGAGGACACCGCCTACTGCTTAGGCTCCGTGATGGGGCCGCACCCGTACCCGATGATGGTGCGCGACTTCCAAAGTGTCATCAGCCGCGAGGCGCGGGAGCAGATTCTGCAGGTGCAGGGCAAGCTGCCGGATGCGGTGCTGGCTTGTGTGGGCGGCGGCAGCAACGCCATGGGAATGTTCTACAATTTCATTCCGGACAAAGACGTCAAGCTGATTGGCTGCGAGGCCGCGGGGCGCGGCGTGAACACCGCGCAGACCGCCGCAACGATTGCCACCGGAAAACTGGGCGTGTTTCACGGTATGAAGTCCTACTTCTGCCAAAACGAGTACGGTCAGATTGCGCCGGTATATTCGATTTCCGCCGGACTGGATTACCCCGGCATTGGGCCGGAGCACGCACACCTTTACGATATTGGGCGCGCGCAGTATGTGCCAGTGACAGACGACGAAGCCGTGGATGCATTTGAGTACCTTGCGCGCACAGAGGGAATTATTTGCGCCATTGAAAGCGCGCACGCCGTGGCGTATGCCCGAAAGCTGGCACCCACCATGCGCAAAGACCAGAGCATGATTCTCTGCCTTTCCGGCAGAGGGGATAAAGATGTGGCGGCCATTGCGCGCTACAGAGGAAAGGAGCTTACAGAATGAACAGGATTGCAAAGGCATTTGAAAGCGGCAAGGCGTTCATCGGCTTTGTCACCGCAGGTGACCCGTCTTTGGAAAAGACAGAGGAATTTGTTTTGGAAATGCTGCGCGGCGGCTGTGACTTAGTGGAAATTGGCATTCCCTTTTCCGACCCGATTGCAGAGGGCACGGTGATTCAGGAGGCAGACCTGCGCGCCCTTTCCGCCGGCACCACCACAGACGGCGTGTTTGAGATGGTAGAGCGCCTGCGGAAAAAGACGGATGCGCCGCTGGTGTTCATGACCTACTATAATCCGGTGTTCAGCTACGGAAACGAGCGCTTCTTTAAACGCTGCGCGCAGGTGGGCATTGACGGCATTATCATTCCGGACGTTCCGTTTGAGGAAAAAGGCGAAGTGGTGCAGGCCGCCGCGCCCTGCGGTGTGCAGGTCATTTCCATGGTTGCCCCGACTTCGCACGAGCGTATCCGCAAGATTGCGGCGGAAGCGGAGGGCTTTCTGTATGTGGTGTCCTCCATGGGTGTGACCGGCGTGCGCAGCAAAATCGAAACCGATTTGGGTGCAATTCTGCAGGTAGTACGCGAAAGTACAGACACCCCCGCCGCAGTGGGCTTCGGCGTCAGCACGCCGGAGCAGGCTGCGCAGATTGGCAAGCTTGCGGACGGCGTGATTGTTGGCAGCGCCATCGTCAAGCTTGCGGCGAAGTATGGTGAAAACGCCGGCCAGCCCATTTACGAGTATGTCAAGTCCATGAAGGATGCCTTACGGAGCGTGGACACTGCCAGATAAAATCTGGAAAATCAGGGTTTACATTTTTGTAAAAAAGGCGTATCATAAAGGCGCAAATCATTTTGCGGGCGCGATGGGGAGAAAAAAAGATGCACACTGTGATGTTTTTTTAAAAGATTGTAAGCTCCTCGTGGCGGTTAGGATGATACAGAGCAGGCTGCAGGGTGCTAAAGCAGTTGGATATTTACCGATGTGTGGCTATACTTGGCTCTTGTCTTAAAGGAGATTACTTGAATGAAAAAGAAAAAATTACTTTTTGTAGGTGCGTTGGCCGTTGCTTCTGTCATGTGTATGAGCCTGTCAACCGCTTTTGCTCAGCCAACTTCGTTAGATCCCAACGAATATTTATCTCAAGAAATTATTATTAAAAACAATAGCAGTACGAGCAGTTCTACAGAATATATGGAAAAGGAAACCGGCGTCAAAGTTTCTTATCCTAAAACGTTGTTAATCAATGGGCAGAAAAATCACTTGTATCCTTCTTTTCCCGACAATAAAAAAGCTTTGGAAGTTGCATCAGCCAAATACAATTCGTTTTTGACCTTGTTAGCGAAAAAATATCATTTAAATCCGTTATCACTTGAAAATTACAAATCTTATAAATCAGTTCTTCAGCCTTACCTTGCCGCAAGCCTGCCCTCTGATCTCGGTGGTGATAGTAATCGAAATATTTCTGGTAAAATTTACAGTACTTTATCTTTGTGTGAAAATAGCGAAAAAAATAATGAGTGCCTTAATATGGCAATGAAAATGAATACGCAACTCAAGCAAGGAATATATCCTAAAATATCCATGTTAGTACAATATATGCCATATGATTCTCCGGTTGTACTGCACTGCCCTCATAATCATACAAATGGTGGTTTGTTATAGGGAGAACGTAGGGTTTTATGGATGCCCTGCTTCTTGTGATTTTCTGCGAGAGGAGCTTTTAATGCATTTGTTTTTTTCAAAAAAGCGAAACAAAATTGTATAGGGAATCTGCGCTGCCGTCCTTGTCGGTGCCTACGGCGCTTATTCTTACGTGTGTGCGCAGCCAAATCCGGCGGCTACCAAAAATGAAATTCAAGTTGTAAGTGCGGGAAACGTTCCGACCAGCAATTACTATGACCCTAAGCTTGGGAAAATCGTTTACAAAACCGCATTGCTTGTAAACGGGGAAAAGAATTACTTGTTTGAAACATTTGCAGACCCTGCGGCGGCGTTTGATGCGGTTAAAAAGCGAGACGCTGCGTATTTGTCTTTCCTATCGAAAAAAATCGGAGAGCCGGAGGGAAGTCTGAGCGAGCAGAACTGGGAAAAATACAGCCAGGCAAACGGAAGCAGTCCGGAGCCGGCGGAGCAGTTTATGGGCGACGCGAAAATGACAGCGCAATATGGGGACTTGGTTTCTTTCTTCGGTGTCTGTGAGGACGAGAATCTGAACCGGAAGATTCTCAAAAAAGTAGAGCAGAAGAACTTTTGGTTGAAAATTCCGCTTGTACAGCGGGTTTCTTTGAAACAGCTTGACATCCCGATGCAGAATACGAAATTATACAAAGCCATTGTGAACGCATAACGTTTTTATGACGCAGATTCATGAAGAAAAGGGGCGGTCAGATGAATGCACAGGCTGCGGGATTGCTTTTAGCCGCGCCGTTTTGGTCGGCATTCGGGATGCTGCCGTCTACGCTGTGCCACCGATTTTTCAGGGAAAAGGCGTGGCAGAAACGCCTTTTCGGTGTGGCACTGGTTCTCTGCGCACTGGGTGCGGCGGCGTATTACGCCGCATGGACAGCGGTAGGCGGTATGCAGGGCCTTGGCCCCGGCATGGCGGATATGACGGACAGCGAACTTTGGCGCATGACACTGGCCGCCGCTGTTGCGCTGGGAATGCTGGCGGTGGATTTTTTACAGCTTCCGCTGTATCTTCTAGGGAAGCGTGTCCGTCCGGCATGGCGTCGGAGATTTGGGATAGCAGCCATTGCCTGCAGCGCGGCTGTCAGCGTTTTGTCAATGGTTCCGCTTCTTTTCAGTCTGTAGAAAAGTGAAATTGTACCGGAAGCACCGCATACGTTTGTGTGCGGTGCTTTTTTGGGATTCTGTTCCAGAAAAGTTGACGAAAACAGCCGTTGGGCGTACAATTTTAAGGAAGCACTACATAAAAGGATGAAAGAAGCAGAGGAAATGAAAATGCGGTTTGCAAAACGGATGGAGCAGTTTCAGGAAGGCGTTTTTTCGGAACTGCTGGAACAGAAACGGAAGGAAGAAGCGCAGGGCGTGCAGGTCATCGACCTGAGTGTGGGTACCCCAAACATTCCGCCGGTGGAAAGCATCCGCCGCACCCTGGCAGAGGCGGCAGAAAACCCGCGCCAGTACGTTTACGCCATCGGTGACACCCCCGAACTGCAGCAGGCGGCAGCGCAGTGGTACAGCCACCGCTACGGTGTCACACTGGATCCGCAGACGCAGGTCTGCTCCCTGCTTGGCTCGCAGGAGGGTCTGACGCACATTGCGCTGTCGATTGTCGACCCCGGCGATGCGGTTTTGGTGCCGGACCCGTGTTATCCGGCGTTTCGCTGCGGGCCGGAGCTTGCCGGCGGCCGCTTGGTTTGGATGCCGCTCAAGCCCGAAAACAAGTATTTAATTGACTTTGATGCAATTCCGGAGCAGGAAGCCAAAGCCGCAAAGCTGATGGTGGTTTCTTACCCAAATAACCCCACCGCCGCGGTTGCACCGGATTGGTTTTATGAGAAACTGATTGCGTTTGCGAAAAAGTACGAAATTATTGTTCTGCACGACAACGCCTACAGCGAGCTGGTTTTTGACGGCAAAACCTGTGGAAGTTTTCTGCAGTTTCCCGGCGCGGCAGAGGTCGGTGTAGAGTTTAACTCCCTGAGCAAGACCTACGGTATGGCGGGTGCGCGCGTGGGCTTCTGCGTGGGAAATGCGCAGGTTATCGCACAGCTCAAGCAGCTCAAGTCCAATCTGGATTACGGAATGTTCCTGCCGATTCAGCAGGCAGCGGCAGAAGCGATTACTGGCGACCAGACCTGCGTGGCACACACGCGGGCGGCGTATGAAGCGCGCCGGGACTTCCTCTGTGCGGCATTTGACAAGCTGGGCTGGCACTTTGCAAAGCCTGCCGCGACCATGTTTGTCTGGGCGCAGATTCCCGCGCGGTATGGTGAGGATGACCGCCGGTTTACCGAGGAGCTTTTGGAGAAAGCGGGCGTACTGGTGACGCCCGGCAGTGCGTTTGGCGCAAGCGGCAGGGGTCACGTGCGCATGGCATTGGTGCAGGAAGAGGAAGCTTTGCGTGAGGCTGCGGTACGTATGGGAAAAACAGATATTTTTATTTCCCAGTATTAAAAAAATATGTTGACTTATGAATTTGAGGGGGAATATACTTAATATGGGAAAAGTACAGGAAAAAAGTTGAAGATTCTCTGGAATAAGAAGCATCTTCGTCAATTTTTTAAAAGTTGGCAGAGAGTTTTAAAGGAGGGTATGACGATGCGAAAGAAAATCCTGTTTGGTGGTGTCGGCATCCTTTTGGCGGGCGCACTGGTGCTTGCGGGAGTCGGCATTGGCAGGTGGAGCGCCGCGCGTGTGTCCGGTAATCCGTGGGGAAAATCGCAGGGGTGGTACTGGTCGGACACGACACAGGATATGAAACTCTGGGTGGGTGACACCTACACGTTTGCGATTACACTGTCGGATGTACCGATTACAAAGTTAAACCATACGGGAACGCCGCTTCGTCCAGATTGTTCAGTTGGAAATGGGAAGATACTGCAAACATACGAAAATTCACCCTCTTGGCAGCACAACCGCAGGGACAGCACCACGACCTATTATTACGCATTTCGCTGTTTGTCACCGGGGGAAACGGGCGTGTACATACAGCCGGAAAAAGGGCAAAAGACCCTCTTGTTCAAGGTGAAAGGAAACCCGACAGTCGGGATGGGCAACGTGCTGGGTACGGATGCTTCCAAATTTTCAAAAATTGTAATTTCCCATATGCAGTACGACAAAACGATTACTAACCAAAAGCAGATTGCCGCACTGCTGCAGAAAATTTCAACCGTGCAGCTGAGGCACATACAAGAAGATCCGCACATGGTTGGGTGGGAATATGGCCTGAAATTGTACCCGGCTGACGGCAGCGGAGCTTATCAGTACAGTGACGGCGGCAGCGGCGGTTTTTACAAAGAAAAAGGCTGTACCTTTAATGGGCCGGAGGGCTTTTATCCGCTGCAAAGCAGTTCCTGCACCAAATGGTACGCTGCGATGAAGCAGTGTTACGAAAACGCACCGGGTACCATGCATGAATGGACGGCGGACAGCTGAGAGAGCTGCTGGACTGGGGCCAATTCAAGATTAAAAAGTCATTAGTGCCGCTCTTGACAATCCGCCGAAAATCCGGTATGCTGTAGCCATAGCAGCCATACGACTGACGGAAGTGGAGTCAACCACGTGGAGTATGGCGAAGGAAATGCCGACCGTCTGGGCGAGAACCCGGACGGTCGGCATTTTTTGTGTTTTTACGCGGAAAAACAGCCGTTCGGAGAAAAGGAGGAACGGATTTGACACTGGGAAGCGTCCATTCGCTGGAGACTATGGGATTGGTGGACGGGCCGGGCGTCCGCGTGGTGGTGTTCCTGCAGGGGTGCGCCCTGCGGTGCCGGTTCTGCCACAATCCGGACACCTGGGAAGCGGACAGCGGGGAGCAGGTGACGCCGCAAGAGCTACTGCACCGCATTGTGCGCTGTAAGCCATACTTTGTGCGCAGCGGCGGCGGTGTCACGTTTTCCGGCGGCGAGCCGCTTTTACAGCCGGAATTCCTGCTGGAAACGCTCCGGCTGTGCCGGGAAGCGGACATTCATACCTGTTTGGACACAGCGGGCTGCGGCCGGGGGATGTATGACGAAATTCTGCGGTATACGGATCTGGTGCTGTACGACGTGAAGCAGGTTACCGAGGAAAGCTACCGGAAACTGACCGGACGCGACTGGACGGAAACCGGCAGATTTTTGCAGGCGGTGCGCCGCGCGGGTACGCCGGTATGGGTGCGGCACGTGGTGGTGCCGGGGCTGACGGATTCGGAAGCACACATGGCGGCACTGCGGGCTTTTGTGTCTGCGCACGTGCCGAATGTGCAGAAAGTCGAACTGCTGCCGTACCACCTGCTGGGTGTGCAGAAATACAAGACCATGGGGCTTATGTACCCGCTGGCAGGCGTTCCGGCCATGGACACGGAACAGGTGAAAACGTGGCAGGCGCGTTACTTTGACAGCCTGGATGGAAGCAAATCGAATCGTTGTAAAAAATGAATGGAGGGCAACAGATGAATCAGGCATGGGACGGCTTCTGCGAAGGCCGCTGGCAGTGCGAAGTGGATGTGCGCGGCTTTATTCAGAAAAATTATACGCCTTATGAGGGAGACGACCGCTTTTTGACGGGCCCGACGGAAAAGACAAGGGCGGTTTGGAAAACGTGCAGTGCTCTGTTGCGGCAGGAGCAGAAAAAAGGCGGTGTGCTGGATGTGGAAACCGAGCGCGTTTCCGGCATTACCAATTTTGCACCGGGGTACATTGACCGGAAAAACGAAGTGATTGTTGGGCTGCAGACCGACGCGCCGCTTAAACGCATGGTGAACCTGTATGGCGGAATGCGCATGGCACAGCAGAGTCTAGAGCAGTATGGCTACCGGCTGAATCCGGAGATTGAGCGGTCCTTTTCCGCATACCGGAAAACACACAATCAAGGGGTGTTTGACGCTTACCCGAAGCGTGTGCGTACAGCGCGGCACGTTGGTCTGCTGACCGGCCTGCCGGATGCTTACGGGCGCGGCCGTATCATTGGCGACTACCGCCGCGTGGCGCTGTACGGAACGGATTTCTTAATTGAGCAGAAACGGAAGGATTTTGCCGAACTGGACGGCCCTATGACAGAGGAACGCATCCGCCTGTCTGAGGAGGTCAGCGAGCAGATTCGCGCTTTAAAAGCGGTTACGGAGATGGCGGCTTCCTACGGCGTCGACCTTACAAAACCCGCGCAGACCGCCCGCGAGGCGGTGCAGGCAGTTTACATGGGTTACCTTGCCGGCGTCAAGGAAAATAACGGTGCGGCAACCAGTCTGGGGCGCACCTCCACCTTTCTGGATATCTATATCCAGCGTGACTTGGAAAGCGGTACGCTGACCGAGGCAGGCGCGCAGGAGCTTGTGGACCAGTTAATCATCAAGCTGCGGCTGGTGCGGCATCTGCGCACGCCGGAGTACGACGAACTCTTTGGCGGAGATCCCACTTGGGTGACCGAGGCGGTCGGCGGCATGGGTGTTGACGGCAGAACCTTGGTTACGAAGAATTCTTTCCGGTATCTGCACACGCTCAGGAACCTTGGCACTGCCCCGGAGCCGAACCTGACGGTGCTTTGGAGTGAGCGCCTGCCGGAAGCGTTTAAGCGCTACTGTGCGAGGGTTTCCATTGCGACAGATTCCATTCAGTACGAAAACGATGACGTGATGCGACCGGTGTATGGCGATGATTACGCGATTGCCTGCTGTGTTTCCGCCATGCGGGTAGGGAAACAAATGCAGTTTTTCGGTGCGCGCTGCAATCTGGCAAAAAGCCTGCTGCTTGCCATAAACGGCGGCGTGGATGAGCTGCAGGGCGTTACGGTGGTGCCCGGGATTCCGCCACTGCAGGGAGAGGTGCTGGACTATGAAGCTGTCTGGGAAAACTACAAGGCGGTGCTTGCCTATGTGGCACAGCTTTACACAGATGCAAACAGCGTCATTCACTTTATGCATGACAAGTACGCTTACGAGGCCAGCCAAATGGCGCTGCATGACACGCGCGTCGAGCGGCTGATGGCGTTCGGTGTGGCAGGCCTTTCCGTGGCGGCAGATTCCCTTTCCGCAGTCAAGTACGCGAACGTGCGTCCGGTGCGCAACGCGCAGGGAATCGCCGTGGATTTTGTAACAGAGGGCAGCTTCCCCCAGTACGGAAACGACGATGACCGTGCAGATGATTTGGCAGTCGAAATCGTGGAATCCTTTATCGGGGAACTAAAAAAGTACCCGCTGTACCGCGGCGCGAAGCACACGCTTTCCGCGCTGACCATCACCAGCAATGTGATGTACGGCAAAAAAACCGGTACAACGCCGGACGGCCGCAAACAGGGCGAACCACTGGCGCCGGGCGCCAACCCCATGCACGGCCGCGACAAAGCCGGCGCGCTGGCCTCTCTCAACAGCGTGGCGAAAATCCCGTACCGCGGCGTTTGCCAGGACGGGGTGTCCAACACGTTTTCCATTGTGCCGGCGGCCCTCGGTCGGGACGAAGCGCAGCGTGAGGCGAACCTGACCGCTTTGCTGGACGGCTATTTCAGCCAAGGCGCGCATCATCTGAACGTCAACGTGCTCAACCGCGAAACGCTGCTGGACGCGATGGATCATCCGGAAAAGTACCCGACACTGACCATTCGTGTGTCCGGCTATGCGGTGAATTTTAACCGCCTTTCCCGTGAGCAGCAGCAAGAGGTGGTCGCCCGCACATTTCACGAAAGCCTATAAGATGTTAAAAAGCCGACTTCCCTTTGTCAGGGAATGTCGGCTTTCTGCGGTTCTTCCGTGTGTCCGCAGTACAGAATGCCAAGCTTCTGCAGCTGGGCGGTGACCCGCTTGAAAGCAGCTTCATCCGGGCACAGAAGCGTGTGCAGATGGACGCCCCCCGTCAGCACAGACAGCGGAGCCGCGTTGCTTTCCTGTACGGCTTTCAGAAAAACATCCGCATCATATCGTGAGAAGATATGCAGCTTTCCGCTGAGCTGACCATACACGCGGTGGGAAACAATCACGTCCAGTACGGCGCAGCCGTTGTCAGTCACCGTATAAAGCTCCTGCCGCAGCGCTTCTGCGCCGGTGTGGCAGCAGGCAACGGTGCGCAGCAGCCCTGCCGGTGCGGTGCGCTCCAGAATGTAGCCGCGCGGCGTTGCCGTAACGGCGGCCTGCTCCGCGCGCAGCAGGGCAATGTCCCCTACAATTACCTGCCGGCTGACACCAAATGTTTGTGCCAGCGAAGAGGCGCTTACAGGCGCGCCGGAATGCTCCAGCTTGTGCAGAATGGCATTTCTGCGTTCCCGTGGCGTCAATTTGAAAACCCGCTTTCCTGCGAAAAGTCGCCTTTTGTTTTTAGTATAGCAAACACAGGCAGCGCGGGCAAGCCTGATTTTGTTATTTCTACATTTGGACTTCCTATTTCCTTGACTTTGTAGTAAAATAAACAGTACGGTTGATTTGCCGCGGTTTTGCGGCAGGCCCCGAATCTGAGAACAAAACGACGGAGTTAAAACATGAAAAGGAAAGTTTATCTGGTTGGCGCCGGTGTTGGCGGCAGGCAGGGACTGACCGCCGAGGCGGCCGAGGTTCTTGCGCGCTGCGGCTGTGTGTTTGGCGAAGGGCAGCTGTTGGAAACCCTGCAGACTGCCTGCCCGAAAATCGGACAGACAGCACCGGAGAAGATACAGTCCTATCTGGATGCACATCCACAGGTGCAGGAGGCGGCGGTTGTATTTTACGGCGACCCCGGTTTTTACGGAGAGTCTGAGCGGCTGCGTGACGCACTCAAGGACACCTGTACTGTAGAGGGCACTGCGGGCGTTAGCTGCATTGCGTATTTCTGCGCGCGCGTGGGGTGTACCTGGGGGGATGCGAAGCTGCTGTCTGCTGAAACTTCTCCCGCACAGGCCGTGGGGGCGGTGCGCACAAACCAACGCACGTTGCTTCTGGCGAGCCGACACTGTCGGGTGCAGGATATTTGTGCGCTGCTGTGCAGCGGCGGTTTGGGTGGTCTGCAGGCAGTGGTCGGCGAGCTGCTGGGAACCGCGCATGAGCGCATTCTGTGCGGCAGTGCAGAGGAACTGGCAATTCGCAAATTCAGCCAGATGAGCGTTCTGTTGGTTGAAAATCCGGAGCCGGTGCGGCAGGAAGTGCGCACCTGTATTCCAGATGAGGCGTTTTTTCACAGCGGCGTGCCCATGACCAAGTGTGAGGTGCGCGCTGTCAGCGTCGGCAAGTTGCAGATGCACCGGGACAGCGTGGTTTACGACATCGGGTGTGGCACCGGCTCTGTCAGCGTGGAGTGCGCGCTGCAGGCAAAGGCGGGCATTGTATATGCAATCGACAAAAACCGCGCCGCGCTGCACCTGACCGCGCAGAACCGGCAAAAATTCGGCGTTTACAACGTCAAACCGGTTGAGGGTGAAGCGCCGGAGGTTCTGCGCGGATTGCCGGCGCCGGACTGTGTGTTCATTGGCGGCAGCACGGGCAACCTGCCGGAAATTCTGGAGGAAGTGCTGCGCAAAAATCCGCGCGTGCGCTTGGTGCTGAACGCCATTTCACTGGAAACTGTGACACAGGCGATTGCGTGCATGGAGCGCTTCGCACTGGCGGATGTGGATATTGCGCAGATCAGCGTGGCGAAGTCCCGCCCTGCCGGTGGGCACAAGCTGATGCAGGCGCAGAATCCGGTGTATGTCATCAGCGGACAGGGAAACGGCTCTGCCTGCTAAACTTTTTATAAAAATCAAGAAGCCGAAAGCACAGCGAAATGGCTGCTTTCGGCTTCTTTTCTGTCTGTTCAGAGTTTAAACTCCTCTGCGCCCGGTTTGGGAACCGGCGGACGCGCCCGTGGCACGCGGCGCAGCGGGTCGTACCGGAAGCTTCGGCAGGCGCCGTTTTGCGCGGGCTGCCGGCCAAGCAGGCAGGAACCCCCGCCCTGCGCACCGACCGCGTGCGCGCAGTAATCGCAGCGGGGTTCAATGGCGCTGCCAAAGAGACTGCCGTTCTGCATTTTCATGGAATGCCCCCTTGCAGGCTGCCGGAAAAGCAAAATGCGCCGGACAGCTGTCTGTGATTGCCATACAGTTTGCAGTATGGACTTTTTAAAAACTATTATACCACAGAATTTTGCTGTCCGCTACTGTCCAGCAGCATGGCGGCACAAAGAATAATCAGTGCCACGCCTGCGGCAATACTGCCGGAAAGCGCCGGCCGACTTTGCGCCAGGCTGCCGAACACATCCACCACCGGCGGCAGGGCGGGCTTTACCGAGAAGCGCTCGCCCAGCAACAGGGTTGCCAGCGCCGCGATGCCACCCTGCGCGGCGCGGCACAGAAAGAAGCGCCCGGTGCGCACTCGGAAGGCCAGTCCCTGCAGCACCTGCAGGTGCACGCAAAGCCCGCCCCAGCCGAGCACCAGAGAAACGCACCACAGCGGTGCAAGTACATTGGCAAGCGAGCGACAGCCGAGGGTGACTTCACACACACCGGCAAAAACGGCGAGCGCCTTTCCAGAAAGGAATTGCTGCAGGATGCACAGAAACGTGCTGAAAAGGATGACAAAGCAGCACATCAGCAGCATGGAGGAAGCGGCATCGTGCGCGGCGGTCACCAGTGAACTGCCCAGCGAGGGCCAGGCGGCGGTTCTGCGAGGCGGCGTTTTGTCCCGGTGGTGCGGCAGCCCCAGCAGCACGCCGACCACCAGACCGGACAGCAGGTGAACCGCCAGCAGGAAGCGGCCGGTCTGCACGCTGCCCAGAAACCCCAGTCCTACGGCGGTGCAGATGAAAGCCGGCCCGCCATTTACCGAAAAAAGCAGCAGCCGTTCCGCCTGCTCGGCGGTCAGCTCGCCGCTTTCATAAAGTGCCTGCGCCCCGCGGGAGCCGGTTGGGTAGCCGCCGAGCATACCCATCAGGATGGCAGGCGCCGCAGCGGGCGGCAGCGCAAAAAGTTTGGCAAACGGTTTGCCAATGCACGCCCCGATGGCAGAGGAAAGCCCGCTTTTAATCAGGAACACAGTGAGAAACAGAAACGGAAACAGCGATGGAACCAGTACCCCCAGACAGGTGGAAATTCCTGCGGAAGCACCGTCCGCCGCCTGTCGGGGAAAGAGAAGCAGGGCGGCAGCCAGCAGCACCGCCGCCGCGCCCGCCGTTTTTTTCAGCATAGAAAGTTACCTCCTCCCGTCCACAATGCATATGCACAGCGGTCGAGGAATATTTTTTCAGCAGAAGGAGAACTTTTGGAAAGCCGCTTTTTTTCAACCGCTTTCCGAAAGTCTGTGGAAAAAAGGAGAGATGCGCGATGAAACTGCCGGAAAAACCGGTTCTGCTGGCGCAGAGCGGCGAAAAACTGGAACTTGCGGGAAACCGGGAGGCAACAGTGGACGGCTGCGGCGGTGTGTTGGAATATACCGAGGAAGCGGTGCGGATTCGTTACGGCAGGGGGGTGCTGCGTTTTTTGGGTCGCGGATTGACGCTGCACAGCCTTGCGGTTAAGACACTGGTGGTGACCGGCTACATTACGGAGATTGATTACGCGGCGCGCGGGGAAATGCTGCCGGTGCGTGAGGCGGAAAAGGAGGAACCCTGAATGTGGCTGACGCGGTGGCTGGTGGGTTGGGTGCGCTTTCGCGTGGTTACGCCCAAGGGAAAGGAACAGTTTCTGAACAGCTGCACCAGAGCCGGCGTGTACCTCTGGCGTGTGCGGCCGGAGGCAGGCGGCTTGACCGCCTGTGTGCGGGCAGGGCAGTATGCGGCGCTGCGCCGTCCGGCAAAGCAGGCGGGCGTGCGGCTGCGGCTGCAGAAAAAGCGGGGACTGCCGTTCCGTCTGCAGCACCTGCGGCACCGCCCCGGCCTGGTGGCGGGCTTCGCGCTGTTTTGGGCGGTTCTGCTGCTGCTCGGACAGTTTTTCTGGACAGTGGAAGTGACCGGCTGCAAGCAGATTTCAGAGCAGGCGCTGCGACAGGTGCTGGCGGAGCAGGGGGTTGCGCCGGGCGCGCGGAAAAGCAGTTTTTCCGCCAAGGAAATCCAGACAAAGCTGATGGAACGGTTTCCACAAATCAGCTGGGTCAGCGTGAACAATCACGGCGCCGATGTGGATGTGCAGCTTACGGAAAAGGATGCCCAGCCGCCGGTTGCAGACCAGAGCGGCTGGTACCACCTGCGCGCCACCGAAAGCGGCACAGTGGTGGAAATGCACGTTTCTGCCGGAACACCAGTGGTGAAGGTGGGCGATGGCGTTGTGAAAGGGCAGCTTCTGGTGTCTGCGGTGGTGGAGAACAAGGAGCAGAATTTTTTGCAGCTGTACCACGCCGCGGGCACGGTTATCGCCGAAACGCAGCACACGCTGCAGGTGACAGTTCCGTTTGCGCTTTCGCAGTGGCAGGTTTGCGGCCAGCCCGCGCAGCGCAGCGCCCTGCTGGTGTTCGGGGTGCAAATTCCCCTTTCCGTGCAGCTGCCGCCGCAGGGGATGCTCAAACGGACCGGGCAGCAGACCGCGGTGCGGTTCTGCGGCAGGGAGCTGCCCCTTTCCCTGCTGCGCGAGCAGCTGACGCCGGTGCGGTATGTTACCCAGCGGCGCAGCCGCGCACAGGTGGAGCAGCAGGCGCGGCTACTGCTGAACAGCAAGGAAAAAACGGAGCTTTCCGGTGCGCAGGTCACGGCACGCAGCGATACGGTGCGTGCGGATGCGGCCGGTGTAACCGTGACCCGTCGGCTGACCTGCCGCGAAAATATCGCCAAGGAAGTGAAGCTTTTCCGGTAAACAGCCGTTTTTGCACGCGCAGCGGGCTCAGATGCCGAAAAATTCGCCAAAAACGCGGAATGTCAGAAATGCGCGTTAATTTTCTGTAAAAATGAACACAATAAACTTGGGCAAAACCTAGTGACTATGGTTGCCGTATGTGGTATGATTAAAAAGCAAACAGATTCGCTTTCTGCAAACTTGTTATCACGTGCTAACCGCCCGGGGCCGGGCGCCGGCAGGCAGAAAGCGCGGGAATTTTAAACAGTGTAAGGTGAAGCTTTTGTTTGAACAAAGAGTCAGCATCGCTCGAACGGAACAGGCGGCGGCGCTTTTCGGCAGCCTTGACAGCAACATCCGTCTGATCGAAAAGGAGTACCGGGTGGCGGCAGTGGCGCGCGACGGTGAGATCAAAGTGACCGGAGAGCCGGAGGATGTGGAGCGTGCGGTGCGCGCCGTCAACAGCCTGCTGACCCTTTTGAATCGCGGCGAAACGCTGACGGAGCAGAACGTACGGTACTGCATCAGCTTGGTCAACGAGGGCGCGGAAGACAAAGTTAGCGCGCTGGCCGGCGACTGCATCTGCATTACCAGCAAAGGCAAACCGATTAAACCCAAAACGCTGGGGCAGAAAAAGTACTGTGCCGCCATTCGGGACAATACCGTGACCATCGGCGTCGGGCCGGCGGGCACAGGAAAAACCTATCTGGCAGTTGCCATGGCGGTCACCGCATTCCGTGCCCATCAGGTAGAGCGTATCATCCTGACCCGGCCGGCGGTGGAGGCAGGCGAAAAGTTGGGCTTTCTGCCCGGCGACCTGCAGCAAAAAGTGGACCCTTACCTGCGCCCTCTTTATGATGCATTGTTTGATATGCTCGGTGCGGAAACGTACCAGCGGTACGTGGAGCGCGGCAGCATTGAGGTTGCCCCGCTGGCGTATATGCGCGGGCGGACTTTGGATGACAGCTTCATCATTCTGGATGAAGCACAAAATACAACCAGGGAACAGATGAAGATGTTCCTGACACGGCTGGGCTTTAACAGCCGCATGGTCATTACGGGCGACATCACGCAGATTGATCTGCCGGACGGCAAGCACAGCGGCTTAAAGCAGATTATGCGCATCCTGCGCGGGGTGGAAGACATTGCGCAGGTGGAGTTTACCGGAAGAGATGTGGTTCGGCACAAACTGGTACAGGAAATTATTAAGGCTTATGAAAAATACGAGGAGGTTAAACACTGATTATGGAAAAAATTAGAGTCATGATAGAAAATAAGCAAAAAGCAGTGAAAATTCCGACAGGGCTGCGGATGCTGGTGCGCCGCTGCTGCAATGCTGTTCTGCGCATGGAGCATTTTGACAGCTCCGCGGAAATCAGTGTGACATTTGTAGATAACGAGCAGATTCATCAGCTCAACAAACAGTACCGTGATAAGGATATGCCGACGGATGTGCTCAGCTTTCCGATGGGCGAAAACGGCGTGTATGACGTTGACCACACCACCGGCGCAAAAATTTTGGGCGACATTGTCATCTCTATGGAGAAAGCCACGGAGCAGGCAGAGCGCTATGGCCACAGTCTGGAGCGCGAGGTCGGCTATCTGACCGCGCACAGTATGCTGCACCTGCTGGGATACGACCACGAGGACGGCGGCATTCAGCGTGTGCGGATGCGCGAGAAAGAGGAGCAGGTTATGGCGGAGCTGGGTCTGCCAAGCAGTAGCAGCTATGTGCTGGATGACGATGAATAAGCGCGAAATGGTGCGGAAGGTGTCTGTATGCGGTTCCTCAAAAGCCTGAAATATGCCCTGCGGGGGATTGTGTACAGTATCAACACCGAGCGCAATATGCGCTTTCACACGGTGGCGGCGTTTTACACCCTGCTTTTCTCCCCTTTTTTCCACTTGGGGCGGCTGGGGTATGCGGTGCTTTTCCTGACGATTGGTTCGGTTGTGTCTGCGGAAATGGTTAATACAGTGGTGGAAACGCAGTGCGATCTGGTCAGTACCACATTCAGCAGCGGCATCCGCGGCGTCAAGGATTTGGCGGCGGGCGGTGTTCTGGTGCGTGCGTTCTGCGCAGTCGGCGTGGCGCTGTGCCTGTTTGCAAAGCCGGCATATATTGCCGCAGGCTGGCGGTGGTTGACGGACAGGCCGTGGCTGCTGGCACTGCTGGCTGTGTCAGCGGTGCTTTCGGCTGTGTATGTTTCCATTGGCCCGCCGGGGATACGCGACCGCCTGCACGCGCTGTTTTGCAGGCACCGCTGAGCAAACTTTTGGAAGTTCTTGCGCGAAAATTGTAGAAGCCGGTCACACCGGCAGATTTTTACCGAAAGAAGTTGGAATAAGAAAATGGTAAGAGAAGCAAGGCGCACTGACTTAAATGGCATTCTTCTGCTGTACGCGCAGCTGCACAGCTGTGCCCAGCCGTGCACAGTGGAAAACGCCGAAACCGTGTGGGAGCAGATTCTGAAAAATCCAGACTGCCATGTGGTGGTCAATGAGGTGTACGGCAGAATTGTTTCTGCCTGCTCCATGGTCATTGTACCGGACATAGCGCGCGGCCAGCGGCCATACGCATTGGTTGAAAATATGGTGACAGACGCTTCGTTCCGCAGGCAGGGCTTTGGCTCTGCGTGCCTGCGGGAGGCAAAGCGGATTGCCATTCAGAACAACTGCTACCAGATTGTGCTGATGGCCGGTTCGAAAGAACCCGGTGTGATGCATTACTACGAAAAATCCGGCTACTGCCGTAGCGAAAAGACAGCTTTTGCGCAGTCGCTGATTTAAAATGAAAAGGTGAGGTACCTCCATGCAAAAAACGATTCCGGAAGAAAAGTCCGCATTTCTTGCCATTGTCGGCCGGCCGAATGTGGGGAAAAGCTCCCTGATGAACCGGCTGCTCGGCCAGAAAGTGGCCATCGTCAGCAGCAAACCGCAGACGACCCGGACGCGGATTATGGGGGTGCTGACCGAACAGGAGCAGCAGCTTGTGTTTCTGGACACACCCGGGCTGCTGAAACCGCGCGATCGGCTGGGCAACTATATGGTGCAGAGCGTGGCGTCTTCTGTGGCGGGGGTGGACGCTGCGGTGCTGGTGGCAGAGGCGGGCACGCCGGTTTCTCCGGCAGACCTTGACCTGACCGCGCGCTTTCAGAACCAGCACCTTCCGGCGGTGCTGTGCATCAATAAAATTGACCTGCTGGAAGATAAGTCCCTGCTGATGCCGCAGATTGCCGCGTTTCAGAAGCAATATCCTTTCACGGCGGTTGTACCGGTCAGCGCGCGCACCGGCGACGGTGTCGACGACCTCAAGGCAGAACTGAAAAAGCTCAGCCAGCCCGGCGGGCATTTATTTCCGGACGATACCCTGACCGACCAGCCGGAGCGGGTTTTGGCAGGAGAATTTGTACGAGAAAAAATGCTGCGCCGATTGAACAAAGAGGTGCCGCACGGCGTTGCAGTGGTGGTAAAACGCCTGCAGGAGCGCGCGGACGGCAGCTGTATCGACATTGAAGCGGAAATCTACTGTGAACGGGACAGCCATAAAGGAATTATTATCGGCAAAGGCGGCGCTATGCTGAAAAAAATCGGTACGGACGCGCGCAGAGAGCTGGAAAGCTTTTATGGGGTCAAGGTTAACCTGCAGCTGCAGGTACTGGTAAAGCCGAACTGGCGCAACAAAGAAGCCGCCCTGCGCAGCTTTGGCTTTGATACCAGAGATCTGCTGAAGTAAAGGTTGCTGCAGAGCTTTGAACATACCACAAAAACCACGAAAAACGCACTGAAACTTGTCGAAAATTCTTTTATTTGCCACTCATATCGGTTCCCGCTTGTGTGCATACTGGTAATAAACCAAAACCCGAAAAGCGGGTTTTGCAGCAAGGCACATAGGAAGGAGCGAGCCGTTATGGATGAACAAACAGCTTGGTCATGCTTTGCACGTACGGGCAGTGTGCAGGATTATCTGCGCTATGCCCAGTGCAGAGTGGGTTCCGCGAATCAGGAGGAGAAGCCGGTTGCAGATACAGACAGAGGGAGTTGTGATCCGGGTAGCGGCTGTCGGGGAGAGTGACCGCCTGGTGACGGTTCTAACGCGCGACCGCGGCGTGGTACGGGCTTTTGCGCGCCGCAGCCGTGCCGCCAACAGTCGGCTGGTGTCTGCCACACAGCTGTTCTGCTACGCACGTATTCTGCTCTTCTGCGGGAAGGACAAGTACATGATTGACGATGCACAGCCGCTGGAGGTCTTTTTTGAGCTGCGGCAGGACATTGGCAGGCTGGCGCTTGCACAGTATTTCTGTGAACTGGCGGGCACGCTGGCACCGCAGGAGGACAAAGAGCAGGCAGCGGCCTTTCTGCGGCTGCTTCTTGGGGCGTTTCAGCGGTTGTGCAAGGGTGGGCGTCCGCTTGCGCTGGTTAAGGCGGCGGTCGAAATGCGGATGCTGGGTCTTGCGGGGTACCAGCCTGACTTAATTGGCTGCGCGCAGTGCCGTCGGTATGAAGACGAAACCATGCGTTTCTTTCCGGTGGAGGGAGACCTGCTCTGCTCCGCTTGCTGTGAGAAGGCGGGCAGGCAGGGCAGCGTGATTCTGCACCGCGGCGCGCTGACCGCGCTGCGGCACACCATCTATGCGCAGGAGCAGAAGCTTTTTTCATTCGCACTGGGCACGCAGGGTCTGCAGGAACTTGCCGGGGCAAGCGAGCGGTATCTGCTGGCACGTTTGGACCGCGGCTTTCATACACTGGATTTTTATCATTCTATTCCGCAGGAGACAGGCAGCGCTTCGCCAAAAGAGAAAGCCTGCACAGCCCCTGCGGAACGGCGTACATCATAAAAGCAGAGACAAAACCGCTCCGGAAAACCGCCGAATGCAGCGGCCTTTCGGGGCGGCTTTCCGATTCTGCACATACGAACAATTAGGAGAAGCGCGGCGTTTGCCGCGTAAGAGGGAGCTATGAATCAAGAAACACAACACCATCTCCATGCTTTGGAGCTGGATAAAATTTTAGAAATGCTGGCACAGGAAACCGCAAGTGACGCGGCGGCTGCGCTGGCAAAGGAACTGCGGCCGACCGGAGAATTTGCAGACGTACAGCATCTGCTGCAAGAAACGTGGGACGCCTACAGCCTGATGGCAAAATTCGGCTCGCCGTCTTTTGGCGGTCTGCACGATGTGACAAATCCGCTGCGCCGTGCGGAGTCCGGCGGTGTTTTAAATATGGCGGAACTTTTGCGGGTGGCGGGCGCTCTGCGCTGTCTGCGCGCAGTTTGTGACTGGCGAAGCAAAAGTGCGGGAATCCGCACGGTACTGGACGACCGCTTTGACCGGATTGTGACCAATAAGTACTTAGAAGAAAAAATTTACGGCGCGATTGATTCCGAGGAGGAAATGAACGACAATGCCTCCCCCGCTCTTGCGGCCATCCGCCGGAAAATCCGCGCTGCTTCTGCCCGTGCGCGTGAAAAACTGGATGCCATGGTGCGCTCGCCGTACTACCAGAAATTTTTGCAGGATGCAATCGTCACCCAACGCGACGGGCGCTATGTGGTGCCTGTCAAAGCGGAATGCCGCGGCGAAGTGCCGGGGCTGGTGCATGATTCCTCCGGCAGCGGCGCCACGGTATTCATTGAACCGATGGCAGTGGTTGAAGCAAACAACGAAGTCCGTGTGCTGCAGAACGACGAAAAAAATGAAATTGACCGCATTCTGCAGGAGCTTTCCGCCGAGGCAGGTTCCTTTGCTTCCAGTATTATTACCGGATGCACGATTGCGGCACAGCTTGACTTGATTTTTGCAAAGGCAAGTCTTGGCTATAAAATGAAGGCAACGCTGCCGCAGGTCAACGACCGCGGCGAAATTGACCTGAAGCGCGCCCGCCATCCACTGATTGACCGGAACAAGGTAGTGCCCACGGATATCCGCTTGGGCACAGATTTTGACACCTTGGTGATTACCGGCCCCAACACCGGCGGCAAAACCGTTACGCTGAAAACCATCGGTCTTTTGACGCTGATGGCAGAGTGCGGCCTGCTGCTGCCGGTGTCGGAGGAAAGCCGGATTTCGGTTTTTCGGTGGGTGCTTGCGGATATCGGCGACGAGCAGTCCATTGAGCAGAGCCTGTCCACCTTTTCGGCGCATATGACCAATATTATTCGAATTTTAGGACAGGCAGATGGTCAGAGTCTGGTGCTTTTGGATGAACTGGGTGCGGGAACCGACCCGGTGGAGGGCGCCGCGCTGGCCACCTCCATTTTGGAGCAACTGCGGCGGCAGGGCGCGCGCATTGCCGCCACCACGCATTATGCGGAGTTGAAAGCGTATGCGCTGGACACACCCGGCGTGCAGAACGGCTCCTGCGAGTTTGACGTGGCAACCCTGCGGCCGACTTACCGGCTGCTCATCGGGGTGCCGGGGCGCAGCAATGCATTTGCCATTTCCCGCAGGCTTGGCATGGCAGAAGCGGTGGTTGTGCACGCACAGTCGCTGGTTTCCACGGAAAGCACGCGCTTTGAAAGCGTGGTGGGGCAGCTGGAAGAAAGCCGCCGCGCTTTGGAAGACGAGCGCGAAGAAGCGCGCAGAGACTTGGAGGAAGCACGGAAGGCTCTGGCTGACGCACAAGCAAAGCAGGAGGAAATCCGGCGGAACGCGCAAAAGGAAATGGAACGTGCGCGCGAGCAGGCCAGTATGCTGGTTTCCCGCACGCGCGGGCAGGCGGATGCGCTGCTGAACGAACTGGAAGAACTCAAAAAGCAGAAAAACCGGCAGCTGACAGCGGAGCAGAAAGCAAAGCTGAACGCCGGTCTGCGCCAGATGGAAAATACAGCCGACCCGGTCAGCCGGAACCGGCGGGACAGCGGCTACCGCCTGCCGCGTCCGCTGCGCGCGGGCGACACGGTCAAACTGGTGGATCTGGACAAGCAGGCCACGGTTTTAGAAGTGGACAAAGACGGCAAGCATGCGCTGGTGCAGGCGGGCGTTATCAAGACGCGCGCAGCGGTTTCTAATCTGCAGCTGGTGACAAATGCCGAAAAGCGGCGCGAGGAGCGCCGCCGCACACGCACGGTGACGAAGCAGTTTGCCAACGCACCGGCACACGCGGAGCTGGATCTGCGCGGCCAGACCGCCGACGAAGCGCTTGCCAATGTGGATTTGTTTTTGGACAATGCAGTCAGAAGCAATTTGACGCAGGTGACGATTATTCACGGAAAGGGTACCGGTGTGCTGCGCAAGGCGGTGCAGGAGCACCTGAAGCGCCACTCCAGCGTAAAAGCCTACCGGCTTGGTACCTACGGCGAGGGCGAAAGCGGCGTAACGATTGCAGAATTAAAGTAAGAAAGGCCGGAGCGGCTGCTCCGGCTTTTTGTTTTCAAGCGAGGTACTCTTCCAGACAAATGCCTTTTTCGTGAATTTCTTTTGCGGCTTCTTTGCCGACATAGCGGTAGTGCCACGGCTCATAAATAATGCCGGTGATGGATTCCTTACCCTTGGGGTAGCGCAGGATGAAACCGTATTGGTAGGCATTGTTCATCAGCCACTGTCCCTCCGGGGTGTCGCCGAACGCTTCGTCACAGCGCTGATCGGTCAAACAGCCGAAATCCACCGCAAGTCCCAGGTTGTGTTCACTGGTGCCGGGCTTGGCTACAATGGTGGCGGCTTCTTCTGCCGCGTTGGAGGAACCCTGTGCCTGCACTTTGCGGATTTCCGTTTGGTACAGCGTGGTCTGTTTGCTGATGCTGCGGTAGCCGGAGCAGAGAATCAGCCGATTGCCGCTGCTGCTGCAGGCATCAAGCAGGCTTTGCAGCTCGCCCGCCGCACGTATGTCAAAACGCACATTGCCCACAGGGCTGGTTTCAACGGTGAAGTTTTCGGGCAGCGGATGCGAGGCATTCACCAACCGCAGCTTCCAGGAACTTTTGTCAACGGTGGAGGAAGAAACAGCCGAATTTTTGGAAGCGGGTGTGGCAGCCGACGCCGCCGCCGGTACGGCAGTCTGAAACGGCTCCAAAAGCATATGCGTGCCGAGTACCGCAGCACAGCTGATGCCGATGGCGGCCAGCAAAAAGAGAATGTGTCCGCGCCGCTTCCTCCTTCTATAGAAATCCTTATAATGAATGGTTACTTTTGACTTGTTGTGTCTGTATGCTGCCATAATCATACTCCTTCATCCAGATAGACTTATTATAGCATCTTTCACTTGCGCGTGTACTGTTTTTTTTAAGAAATGCATATAGTGCAGTAACAGCAAAATGGGAGGTGAAACTGTGACAATTTCTTTGCACGGCAAAAAGCAAAAGCTCTTTTTTGCCGCGGCAGCGGCGGTTTTGGCAGCGGCTATCCTGTTTTTGGTGTCTGCCGCCGGCACCGGAGGGGGCATTGCCGGAGAAACCAACCAGCAGCGGGTGGCGTTTTTGGCGCAGTGCGGCTGGCAGGTGGAAAAAGAGCCGGTGTCTGCGAGAGAGGTCGCGATTCCCCGGGAATTTTCAAAGGTGTATCAGAATTATAATGCGCTGAACCAAAAAGCCGGATTTGATTTGAAAAAAATTGCCGGAAAGACCTGTCATCAGTATGTGTACCGGGTAACAAATTATACCAGCAAGGACGAAGTCCGCGCGACGCTGCTGGTCTGTAACGGAAAAATCGTTGGCGGCGATATTTCCACAGCGGCGCTGGACGGCTTTATGAAGCCACTGCGGGAGATGAAAGCGGGCAGTTCCGCATAAAGTTGTGTTTCCTGCGCCTTTCGGGTATAATACGGGAAAAGAGAGGTGAGGCACATGGCGCTGATGCGGCTTGATAAATTGCTGGCATTGCAGACGGGTATGACCCGGCGGGAGGCTGCCGCGTGCGTGAGGCAGGGAGCCGCCTGCCTGCAAGGACAACCTGTGCGGAATCCAGCGCAGCGTGTAGACCCGCGTGCGGTGACACTGAACGGCAAAAACTTAGGTTACGAAGAATTTGTTTACCTGCTGATGCACAAGCCGGCGGGTGTGCTGACCGCCGCACGGGACAAAAAGCAGCCGACGGTGCTGGAGCTTGTGCCGCAGGAGCTGTATCGGCGCGGAGTCCAGCCGGTCGGCCGGCTGGATAAGGATACCACCGGCCTGCTGCTGCTGACCGACGACGGCGCACTGGCACACCGCCTGCTGTCACCGCAGCACCATGTGTGGAAAACATACCTTGCCAGGCTTTCCGCGCCGCCGTGCCCGGGTGCGGAAGAACGCTTTGCGGCGGGGGTGGTGCTGCCGGACTTTACCTGCCTGCCAGCAAAGCTGACCCTGGTGCAGGACGGCAGCTGCCCGGTGTATGAGGTGCGCGTGCACGAGGGAAAGTACCACCAGGTCAAGCGGATGTTTTTGGCGCAGGGCTGCGAGGTGCTGGCGCTGCAGCGGGTGGGTTTTGGCCCGCTGCGCCTGCCGGCGGATTTGCCGCCCGGCAGGGTGCGCCCGCTTCTGCCAGAGGAGCGCCAGGCGCTGCTGGAAACGCGAAATTGACACTTTGCCTAAAAAACACGACTTCGTTTTGACAGCGTGGTTTGACAAAATGGACGAATTTTGACTTGCCTTTTTGGCTTTTAGGAGAATTTCATAAACCTGCAGCGGCAAGTTTGGATAAAACACGGCTGTACACACCGTGTTTCATCTGTTATGATAATAGCAATCAACATTTCGTGAATGACAGAGAATGAAATAACAGGAGGCACATGTTATGGCAAGCGTATCCTTAAAACATGTTTACAAAATCTATGACGGCGGCGTACAGGCTGTGAGTGACTTTAACCTCGAGATCGCTGATAAGGAATTCATCATTCTGGTCGGCCCTTCCGGCTGCGGCAAGTCCACCACACTGCGCATGATTGCAGGTTTGGAGGAAATCTCCAAGGGCGAGCTGTACATCGGTGATACGCTGGCTAACGACGTTGCGCCGAAAGATCGTGATATCGCAATGGTGTTCCAGAACTATGCATTGTATCCGCATATGACGGTTTTTGACAACATGGCATTTGGTCTGAAACTGCGCAAGACCCCGAAAGACGAAATCAAGGCGCGTGTTGAGGAAGCCGCCCGCATCCTCGACATCTCCCATCTGCTGGACCGCAAGCCGAAGGCTTTGTCCGGCGGCCAGCGCCAGCGCGTTGCGCTGGGCCGTGCAATCGTCCGTGACCCGAAGGTCTTCCTGCTGGACGAACCGCTGTCCAACTTGGATGCAAAGCTGCGCGCACAGATGCGTACAGAAATCAGCAAGCTGCATAAGCGTCTGGGCACCACCTTCATTTACGTTACGCATGACCAGACAGAAGCTATGACCATGGGCGACCGCATCGTGGTTATGAAGGACGGCATCATCCAGCAGGTAGATACCCCGCAGAACCTGTATGACTTCCCGGTCAATGAATTTGTCGCAGGCTTCATGGGCAGCCCGCAAATGAACTTCATCGACGCCAAGATTAACAAGGGCGCTAAGGGCTACACCGTTGACTTTGGTAAGTACAGCCTGCTGATTCCGGCAGACAAGGCCAAGGCAGAAACGCTTGATCCCTATGCAGGCAAGGATGTTCTGTTCGGCATTCGTCCGGAAAATGTGCATGACGAGCAGGAGTTCCTCGAGGAGCATCCGGAGTATATCGCCGAAGCAAATGTTGATGTTACTGAGCTGATGGGTGCGGAAACTTACCTGTATCTGACCTGCGAGGGCAACAACTTGACGGCTCGTGTGGATCCCACCTCTGTTGCGAAGACAAACGACAATATCAAGATTGCTTTTGATATGGAGAAGTGCCATCTGTTTGACAAGGATTCTGAGGTTACAATCCTGAACTAAAAATCAAATGATGTTTCCAGGGAGGGGCTGCACAGCGTGTGGTTCCCTCCTTTTTGCTTCTGTGTCCTGCGGAATTCAAGAAAAAATTATGAATTCTTTCGCAAAACGGTTGAAAAGCAGCACAAAAGTGTGTAAAATATATAAAAGGTTTGCACTTTTTCAGGTGCGCTTTTTGTCAAATCATACATTGCAATTTTTACGTTTATTGTTCCATCTGACGATATTGCCAGTAGGATGCATTCAAATACTTTGTAAAAGCGAGGGATTCCTAATGTCCAACAGATTATTTCAGGGCGTCATTCATCAAATGCGCGACGCGATTGACCGGACCATTGGCGTCATTGATGAAACGTCTGTGATTATTGCCTGCAGCGAATTGGGCCGTATCGGCGAGGTGAACGAGAGCGTGACTGCTGAACTCATGATGTCACAGGACACGTTTGTGGTAAACGGCTACACCTATAAGGCTTTTGGCAGTATGCCGCGGCCGGAGTACGCGGTCTTTGTGCTTGGCACTGACCCGGAGGCGGCGCGTTACGCGGCGCTGCTTTCCGTGTCGCTTGCCAGCATCAAGCAGTATTACGATGAAAAGTACGACCGCAGCAACTTTGTCAAGAATGTGATTATGGATAACATTCTGCCCGGTGATATTTACCTGAAGGCGCGGGAGCTGCACTTTAACAACGACGTCAGCCGCGTGTGCATGCTGATTAAGGTGACCAACAAAACAGATGTGGCGGCTTACGACGTGGTACAGAACTTGTTCCCGGACAAGAACAAGGACTTTGTCATCAACATCAACGAAACGGACATCGCGCTGGTTAAGGAGATTAAGCCGGGCATTGACAGCAAGGATTTGGAAAAGCTGGCTGGCTCCATTGTTGATACGCTTTCCAGTGAATTTTATACCCACTGTGTAGTCGGCATCGGCACCGCGGTGGAAGGTGTGAAAGACCTTGCCCGTTCCTTTAAGGAAGCACAGGTCGCGCTGGAGGTTGGCAAGGTTTTTGACACCGAGCGCAATATCGTGCGGTATGACAACCTCGGCATCGCGCGTCTGATTTATCAGCTGCCGACTACCCTGTGCGAAATGTTCCTGAAGGAAGTCTTTAAGAAAGGCAGCATTGAGAGTCTGGATCATGAAACGCTGTTTACCATTCAGCGGTTCTTTGAAAACAACCTGAATGTTTCGGAAACCAGCCGCAAGCTGTTTGTGCACCGCAACACGCTGGTGTACCGTTTGGAAAAGATTAAAAAGATTACCGGCCTGGACCTGCGCGAGTTTGAGGACGCCATCGTCTTTAAGGTAGCGCTGATGGTGAAACGGTACCTGAACGCCAATCCGGTGAAGTTTTAAAAGGAAGAAAAGCGGCCGTGCCGGGAAGCAGTGCGGTTGCTTTTTTTCTGTCTGGATTTGTGTGGACGGAAATGCCTGGAACGAAGGATTACCAGGTGTTCACAGTCTGCTCACAGTTTACAGAATGATTACAATATCATTCTTATAAAGAACTATATTTGCAGATTGTGTGATATTATGTTAACACATACTGCGGTAGTTTCTGCAGTAGGGAAAATGAATTGGAATGGAGCGATCTGCTTGATCGAGTTGAGTCATATTAGCAAGACCTACCCGAATGGCACCCATGCCCTGTATGATGTGAACCTGCACGTTGACAAGGGCGAGTTTGTGTTCATAGTGGGTTCCTCCGGCGCGGGAAAAAGCACCATGCTGAAGCTGATTACCTGTGAGGAAAAGGCGGACAGTGGCAAGCTCATGGTTAATGGGCACGACCTGATGGGTATCAAACGGCGGGAGGTGCCGTACTTGCGCCGCACCATGGGAATGGTGTTTCAGGATTTCCGCCTGATTTCCAAAATGACGGTTTTTGAAAACGTGGCGTTTGCCATGCACATTGTGGGCGCCAATTACCGCGAAATTCACAAACGCGTGCCGTACATTCTGGGGTTGGTCAATTTGCAGAACAAGGCGAAGTGCTACCCAGCGGAGCTTTCCGGCGGTGAGCAGCAGCGCGTGGGTTTGGCGCGCGCGCTGGTCAACAATCCGGATATGATTATTGCGGACGAGCCGACCGGAAACATTGACCCGGCGCTGTCCTTTGAAATTGTGGACCTGCTTAGTGAAATCAACCTGCGCGGGACAACCATTCTGATGGTGACGCACGAGCACAGTCTGGTCAAGCACTTTCAGAAGCGGATTGTCGAAATCCATGGGGGCCGCATTGTGGCCGATACCAACGAACTGGAGGCCGCGGCAAGATGAAGAATTTTGGATATCTGCTTAAAGAGGGCATTAAAAATATTTGGACCAACCGCACGATGTCACTGGCATCTGTGGCGGTGCTGATGAGTTGTCTGCTGATGACCGGCGCGGCGGTGCTGTTCAGTTGGAACATCAAAACCGCCATGAGTATGGTGGAGGGCAACAACTCCATTAAAGTGTACATCAAGCAGGATGTGCCGACGCTGAAAGCGCTGAAAATCGGTGACGAAATTCGAAAGCTGGACAACGTTGCCACCTGCGACTTCGTTTCCAAAGAAGACGGCATGAAAGAAATGAAGCAGATGGTCGGCGAGCAGAACGCCGGTCTGCTGGACGGTCTGGAGGGCGACAACAACTGGCTGCCCGACACGTTCCGCATTTCGATGAAAGACCTTTCCAAGTACAAGGAAACTGCCGCGAAAATCACCTCCATCGAAGGGGTGGACAAAATTTACGACTATCAGGAGCTGGCAGACAAGCTGACGCGCATTGACCACATTGTCACCAATGTCGGTTTGATTGTGGTGGCTGCGCTGAGTCTGGTTTCGCTGTTCATCATTGCGAACACCATTCGAGTAGCCATGTATTCGCGCCGTTTGGAAATCAGCATTATGAAGTCTGTCGGCGCCACCAACTGGTTTATCCGCGTGCCGTTTTTGGTGGAGGGTATGGTCATTGGCGTGGCTGCCGGCGGCGTTGCGGCGGCGCTGCTGAATTTGGTGTATTACCGCGTGGTCAGTTCCATGGGCATTAGTTCCTTGTTTAATGTGGTCAACCTCAACAGCATGATGGCGCCGGTTGTTGCGCTGTTTATGCTCATCGGCGCGCTGTTCGGCGCAGTGGGCGGCATTATTTCCATTGGACGTTACCTGAAAAAAGAAGGAGGTTCTATCGTTGGCTGGTAAGGCAAAAAACGCGAAAAAAGTCCTCGGCGGTCTGGTTTCGCTGCTGCTCACGGCTTCGCTGACCCTGTCGCCGGCCGTTTCTGCCGTATATGCGGCGGGGGACGTGTCGGCGCTGAAGCAGAAGCAGGCAGAGTACGCCCAGCAGAAAAAGGAAAATGACGCGAAACTCAGCCAGCTCCGTCAGGATAAGAACCAGAAAGAAGCATACAAGCAAACGCTGGAAAGCCAGATTTCCACCCTGCAAAATCAGATTGATACATACAACGCGCAGGTCGAGGAGCTGGACGCACAGATTGTAAAGGCGGAGCACGCCATCGCGGGCAAGCAAAGCGCGATTACCACCAACACAGAGAAGCTCAAACAGCGCCTTTGCGCGCTGTATATGTCTGGCGGCGCAAGCAATCTGGAGATTCTGCTTTCTGCCAGCAGCGTCATTGACTTGGCAGATAAGGCGACCGCCCTGCAGATGGTGACAGAACACGACACCACTTTAATTGACACGCTGAAAGCGGATATGGCGGCGGTGAAAAAGCAGAAGGATACCATTGAGCAGAATCGGCAGGATGTTTCCACGGCAAAGACAGCGGTTGCACAGAAGCAGAAAGAGCTTTCCGGCTTGGTCAGCGAGGCGCAGAGCGTCATCAACGACATGGCTTCGCAAGAGAAGGATATGCAGTCGGTCAGTGATTCATTGGCGCAGAAGGAAGCGCAGGCCAGCGAGGCGGTTGACCAGTGGTATAAGGAATACGAGGCAAGCCAGCAGAGAAAGAAAGTGGCGGCGCAACAGAAAGCCGCCGAGCAAAGCAAGGCAAGCGGCAGCAGCAGCGGCTCCTTGATGTGGCCGGTGCCCAGCTGCACAACGGTCACTTCTCCCTTTGGGCGCCGGAGCAGCCCCGGCGGTATCGGCAGTACCTATCACAAGGGAATTGACATCGGCGCCAGCTATGGGGCGCAGATTGTGGCGGCAGACAGCGGCGTTGTGGTGCAGGCAGGCGACAACGGCTGGGGGTACGGCAATCTGGTGATTATTGACCACGGCAACGGCTTGACCACTTACTATGGGCACATGAGCAGTGTGGCGGTCAGCAGCGGCCAGACGGTGGCCAAGGGACAGCTGATTGGCTATGTTGGCAGTACCGGAAACAGCACAGGGCCGCACTGTCACTTTGAGGTGCGCCAAAATGGTACAGCAGTTGACCCCATGGGGTATGTTTAATTTCACAGAAGCGTTTATAGAAGACGACGGTTCACGCCTTGCGGCGGCCGCCGTCTTTTTTTAGTGGGGCGTGCAGGGCTGGACTTTTTCAGCAGAAGGGATATACTGGAAGAAAAGCGACGCAGAAAGGGGAGCAGGAAATGAAACCGCAGACGATTATCATGGACTTTTCTCATGTGTACGAACAGGAGGATTTTTATCGGAACACCCGCTTTGTGTGGGTGGACTGTTCGGATATTGCCGGCACTTCCTGTTACTGCACGCCGCAGGCGGCAGACGAGATTCGGCGGCGAATCCGGCCGTATTCCCCATATGGCATTCACTTTATTGATTCCGGTGATTACCACTATGTCAGTGCGTTTTGGATGGAAAAAATCGAGGAGCCGTTTCACCTGCTGCTGTTTGATTACCACAGCGATATGCAGCCACCGAAGTTTCCGGGGCTGCTCTCTTGTGGATGCTGGGTGCAGCGTGCCATGGACGAAAACCGGAATCTGCGGCAGGTGTGGATGGTCGGGCCGGATGAAAGCGCCTTTGCCGGCATTGCCCAGCCGTACCGCAGGCGGCTGCAGTGCATCAGCCTGCAGGCACTGCAGGAGCAGCAGACCTGGGTGCAGCTGCACCGCCTGCAAAGCAGCCGACTGCCGGTTTATGTGTCGATTGACAAGGATGTGCTGAACACCTACTTTGCGCGCACAGATTGGAGCCAGGGCGGGCTTTCCCTGCCGGTGCTGGAAAAGCTGCTGGGGCTGTTTGAGTCGCGCTGCAGAGTGCTGGGCGTGGATGTGTGTGGGGAGTGGAAGGCGGACGCCCGCTTCCTGCTGAATCAGGAGGAAGCGGCAATCAACAATCAGTCCAATTTGGAGCTGCTGCGCTTTTTGCTGCGGCGCGCATAAAAAAACAGGCCTGCCTTTGCTGGCGGGTCTGTTTGTATTTTCAGCCGAGATTCGGTTCTGCCGTCAGGGTAATCTGCGCGGCGGCTTTGCCCTCTGATTCGAAAAGGAGCAGTTCGTTTTCTCCCTGCCGCAGCAGCGGTGCGGGGATATACAGGTGCTTCTGCGGGCCAATTTCCCAGAAGCGCCCCAGCTGAAAGCCGTTGAGCAGGGCGCAGCCCTTTCCCCATCCGGTCAAGTCTAGGAACGTGTCACCAGGCTGCTCCACGGTAAAGGGAATGCGGTAAAAGGACGGGGTGCCGGTGCGGTACGGCTTGCTAAAGTCTATTTTACGCGCCATGTCCGCGTCCATCGGCAGCGGATACATTTTCCATCCGGCGTGGCTGTGACCGTTGAGCAGTACAGAACCGTCAATGCCTTTCCGCTGCTGTTCCATGCGCGGGCCGTAGTTGACGCGCCCCATGTTCTCCGTCAGGATTTCCAGCTCAGAGCGGCTGCCAGACAGTGGCGCAGCCGGGTGCTCCCGCAGCAGGTCATGGTCATAAAGTGTCAGGTACAGTTCGCGGTCAAAGAACACCTGCGCGCGGTCATTGGCACCGATGAGCTGCAGCTTTTCGATGGGAACATTCGGCTTTAGCGCAGAAACGTAACAGGTATAGCCAAAATTCTGACCGAGTTTTTCCATGCACAGCGGCCACGGGCTTTCCGTGCAGTCTGCAAGTTCCTCCAAAACGGAAAACAGCGATACCGCGTCCTGCACCGGGAAACTGCCATATGCCTTGCGTGGCGCAGGTGGGTCAAGCGTTACTTCCGGAAGCGGTGCATACTTGGCAATGACCTTTTGAAAGGCATGGTATTTCGGCGTCAGGCGTCCGTCTTCGGTCAGCAGGGCATCATAGTCATAAGAGGTGACATCCGGCTGCAGGTGGTCGTAGTAGTTGGAGCCGTTGGTAAAGCCAAAGTTGGTGCCGCCGTGGAACATATAGATGTTGACGCTGCCGCGCTTTAAGATTTCATCCAGTTCCTGTGCACAGGTCGCGGCGTCTGTGGTGTGGTGTGCCGCGTCGCCCCAGGCGTCAAACCAACCGACCCAAAACTCGGTACACATCAAAGGACCGCTGCCGATATGCTGCTGCAGCACCGGAAACTGTTTCGGTGCATTAGAGCCAAAATTAGCGGTTGGCAAAGCGCCGTCAATGCTGCCGCCGTTGAGATAATCGCCCCACGGGCCGTCGGAGGTGATGAACGGCACGGTTGCGCCGTTTTCACGCATACAGTCCCGCAGTGCAGCTAGGTAACCGGTTTCATCTCCGTAAGCACCGTATTCATTTTCCACTTGCATCAGGATGACCGGACCGCCGCGGTCTGCCTGCAGCGGCGTTAAGATGGAAAAAAGTTTTTGGTAGTAACTGCGCACCCGTTCCAGAAACGGCGGATAGGAACAGCGCAGCTTCATGCCATCCTCTGCCAGCAGCCAGCCCGGCAGACCGCCGAACTCCCACTCCCCGCAGATATAGGGGGAGGGGCGCACAATGGCGTAAAGCCCCTCTTCCTGCGCGGTTCTCAGAAAGGCTGCAAGATCCAGCATTCCAGTGAAGCAAAACTCACCGGGGCGCGGCTCATGCAGATTCCATGGCACATAGGTTTCTACCGTGTTGCAGCCCAAGGCGCGCAGCTTTCGCAGGCGGTCGCGCCAGTAAGCCGGAACGACGCGGAAGTAGTGAATAGAGCCGGAAATGATTTGGAAGGGTCGGCTGTCTAAGTAAAACTGGTCTTTTATTGCAAGCGTGTGCGTTGCGGCAGTCATAGCAAGCGTCCTTTCTGCATCTGGTCAGTGCGGGAAATTTTAAAATGAAACCGGTTTCTTTTTGTATGTTAACTATAGCACGTTCCCTTCGGCGCGTCAATACGGCAATCTGCCAAATAAAAACGCACACAAATTGAAAAAGCCGGCACCGCAGGCTGCAGTGCCGGTTCGTTGTACATATGCAGTGAGTCCTTTACAAAAAGCGATGGACGAAAATGCCCTGCACCAGAATCGCCATGAGAATGCCCAGCAGCCCGCCGCAGATCACTTCGATGGGCCGATGCCCCAGACTGGTTTCCAGCGGCGTAAAGGCGGTGTCTGACGGCTGCAGGCGAGCTTCCAGTGCATTGATGACTGCGGCGTGGCGCCCCGCCTCCCAGCGGACACCCAGTGCGTCATAGATGACAACAGCCGCCATGGTAAAGCCGAGCGCAAATTCCACGGAGGAAAAGCCGCGTACCATGCCGCAGCTGAAAGCGGCCGCGCAGACAAACGCCGTGTGAGAGCTGGGCATACCGCCGGTGCCGACTGCCACCCGCAGCGTGACCCTTCCGCCGTGCACGTGGCAAAGCAGCACTTTAATCAGCTGGGCAAGCAGCCATGCCATCACCGCGGATGCAATGATCCAGTTCATACAGTCTCCTCCTGTAAAGCCGGCGCTGCCGGCTTCGGCCAAAATAGGCAAGCCTAACCGCAGCGGCAGGCTTGCCCCTATTTTGCGTATTTGTAAAAAAATCTTCTCTTTGCATTATACCCTGCCGGGCAGATAATGTAAAGGAACAATTTGCGGGTGTGTGTTCCGCTGCAAGGATTGGCTTCCTGCAAAAAATTTATACAAAAAAAGAAGGAGCAGCCGGCGGCGCTTCTTCTTTTGCTCGGACGAAACCAAGCTGTGCTGCCACAGGCACTGTCAGCGGCGCAGGTCGGCTTTCAGCTGTTTGACAGATGTGTAGTGGCACGGCAATTGCTGCAGATAGGAGAGCGCGTACAGCCACTGCGCCAGGGTGTATTCCTCATCCGGAATATGCAGTAGGGTTTCCCTTAAAAAAGGATAGGTTCGTAAATCGGACAGTATTCCGCTGGTCTGCTGCGCAAGCGCTTCCAGCAATGCGGCATCCTCGCTCATAAGCTCACCTTCCTATGCGGATATTCCCTAAACGAAGAAAGGATGGGGAAAGCGGATGAAAATCCTGTAGAAAAAAATTCACACAGTCATTTTTGGAAGACTAAGGGCATCTCTTTACCTAAATACTAACATATTCCCCGCAAAAGTCAATAGAAAACTGTAAATTATACATGGATTTCTTGACTTATGAAAAAAGTATTTTCTGTTCAGATTGTGTAAAGCAGAGAATGCCGGCGCATTGGTGTGCAAACAGATAGGCATGGAAAAACCGGACTATTATGCCGCTTTCAGAAAAGTAAAGGAATCTAAAAAGCTTTGTTTACAGGCATGGGCAGAGCTTCACAGAGAATAATGCTATTATTTTCAATTGCTTCTATTAGCAAAATAAATGGGAACATAAGCATAAATAAAGAAGTAAAATCCCAAGTCGGACAGAAGTGGAACCGCGCGGGTCGGTGGCATTTGTTTTTTTCCAGTGCAGATGGTATAGTGATTATAAATGCACAGGGAAAGGTACGGGCGATGGTGGACAAAGCAAAGGTTTTAAAAGAATACTTCGGGTACGACAAATTCCGCACCGGGCAGGAGGAAGTGGTGGATGCCTTGCTGGCAGGGCAGGATGTGCTGGCGGTCATGCCGACCGGCGCGGGCAAATCGGTTTGCTTTCAGGTGCCGGCACTGCTGCTGCCGGGAATCACACTGGTGGTTTCTCCGCTGATTTCCCTGATGCAGGACCAGGTGCGCGAGCTGGTGGAGGCCGGCGTGCCGGCGGCGTACCTTAACAGCGCGCTGACCGATGCACAGTATGCGCACGCACTGCGCAATGCCGTCGCAGGCAAGTATAAGATTATCTACGCCGCGCCGGAGCGCCTACTGACAGACCGCTTTCAGGCGTTTGTGCGCCAAGTGCAGGTTTCGCTGGTGGCGGTGGATGAAGCCCACTGTGTTTCGCAGTGGGGGCAGGACTTTCGCCCCGGGTACCTGCAGGTGACCGACTTTGTGGCAGGGCTGGCACAGCGGCCGGTGGTGGCGGCTTTTACCGCAACGGCGACACAGGCGGTTAAGCAGGACATCGTGCGGCTGCTGCAGCTGCGCGACGCGCGGCAGGTGGTCACCGGCTTTGACCGGGAAAATCTTTTTTACGAAGTGCGCCGCCCGCGTGACAAAAAAGCGGAGCTTTTGACGCTGCTGCGCCGCTTTCCAGAAGATGCGGGCATTGTGTACTGCTCTACCCGCAAGGCGGTGGAGGATGTGTGTGCGTTTTTGAATGAGCAGGGGCACCCAGCCGCGCGGTATCACGCGGGGCTTTCCCAGCAGGAGCGGCAGAAGAATCAAGAGGATTTTCTGTATGACCGTGTTTCCGTGATGGTCGCGACCAACGCGTTTGGCATGGGCATTGACAAGTCCAATGTGCGGTTTGTGATTCATTTTAATATGCCCAAAGATTTGGAGAGCTACTACCAGGAGGCGGGGCGCGCCGGGCGTGACGGCGCGCCGGCGCAGTGCATCCTGCTGTACAGTGGGCAGGACGTGCGCACCAACCAGTTTTTAATTGAACACGGCGGGCAGGACGACGCACTGGATGAGGAAACCCGCGAGGAAGTGCGCAAAAAAGATCGGGAGCGCCTGCGGCAGATGACCTTTTACAGCACGACGCAGCACTGTCTGCGGCATTTCATCTTGAAGTATTTCGGCGAGTCAAGCCCGATGTTCTGCAATGCCTGCGGCAACTGCACAGCAGCGGCGGAAGAGGTGGATGTGACCGTGGATGCGCAGAAGATTCTGTGCTGTGTCCGCCGCACCGGCGAGCGCTTCGGCGTGGCTTTGATTACCGACATCCTGGTGGGTGCGCAGAATGAGCGGATTGAACGGTTGGAACTGAACCGCCAGAGCACCTACGGCGCGCTTGCCGGGCTGCGAGTCGATGCGGTGCGCACGCGCATCCAGTGGCTGTTGGAAAGCGGATGCCTGCAGCGCAGTGACAGCGAGTATCCGGTGCTGCTGCTTGGCCCGCAGGCGGAGGAAGTGCTGTTCCACGGGCAAAAGGTGACGCTGCGCACAGTCCGCGAAGAAAAGAAACCGTCACAGAAACGGCAGCAGGCGGGTGCGGAAATTGTGAATCCGGAACTGTTTGAGCGCCTGCGTGCCCTGCGCAAGAAAATTGCGGCAAAGCAGAGTGTTCCGGCCTTTGTTATTTTCACCGATGCCACACTGCGTGCCATGTCCGCGTATATGCCGGTGTCCGAGCAGGAGATGATCGGCAAAGTCAACGGTGTCGGCGAAAAGAAGCTGCGGCGCTATGGGGAGGCATTTTTGGCGTGCATTCGCGCCTACAAGCAGGAGGGGGCTGCGCAAAAAGAGAAATCTTGAATGAATCATGAATTGTTCTTGCGGAAAATGTGAAATAACCGTGATAATTTGATGAATAAATATGTTTTTTGCAAGATTCTATAAAAATATTTCAAAAAGGGCTTGCGCTTTAAAAGGGAAGGTGCTATAATACAAACATCCCAAGAAGATAGGAGCGAGTCCAATGGAGTAAGGCAGATGGATGCGCGCCCCGACAGGGGAATCTAAAAGAAAGGGTGAGTCCAATGGCACAGGAAAGCGAACCATCACAGCAACATATTTTCGGCGAAAGGACTGTTGCCCATGACTTCGTGAATCCGGAGGTTCTCTCCGTGTCCGTATGAGTGAAAGATTTTCCCGAATGGGCTCATTGGGGAAAACAAAAAATAAAATCAATTCAAAAAAAGACACCCGCAAAGCAGAAATGCTTTGCGGGTGTCTTGCTGTGTCTCTTTATAAAGATACCTTAAACTCGGCGCAGCAGCTCCCAAACCGCAATCATCACGCAGTGCGGAATGAACTTCGCTGTGACCCGGTGGAGAAAGCTGACCGGGCTGGGGGTCGAAACTGCCAGGTTTGCCCGACTGTCCCAAAGCGCCCACTTGACAACGCTGTGCGAGCGGCTTGCCAACGGAAAATGCCGCACAGCGGCACCATCGTTTTTGGTTTCTTTCGCGGTCGGAATAAATTCGGTGTCTTTGACCCAGTACGGGCAGACCGCCGTCACATGGATGCCACGCGGAAACAACTCCCACCGCAGAGCGCGGCTGTACCGCAGCAGAAAGGCTTTGCTGGCGGCATAAACGCCCAGTCCCGGCAGCGGCTGAAAACCTGCGGTGGAGCAGATTTCCAGAATGCGCGCACCCTGCCGCATATAGGGCAGCGCCAGCATGGTGGTGTCGACTGCCGCGCGGCAGTCCAGGTCAATCATATCGTCGCAGTCCCTTTGGGAGATGTCCGCGTAGGTGCCGATTTTGCCGAACCCTGCGGCATTGACCAGCAGCCGCACATCCGGCGCCTCCTTTTGCAGCAGCTCCCGCAGCGCGCGGATGTCGTCCTGCTTGGTCAGATCCAGCGGAACAGGCCGCACGTGTGTGGCAGGGACGGCTTCCGCCAGTTCGTCAAGCCGGTTTTTGCGCCGTGCAAGAACCCAAATTTCGTCCAGCGACTCCTGCGCACTGATTTGACGTACAAATTCACGGCCCAGTCCGCTGGATGCTCCGGTTACAATCGCAATCTGCATGGTTTCCTCCTTATAAGATGACTTCCCAGTGCGGTTTTCGTAGTTCTCCGTCCGGTAGGTCCAGCGTCAGTTCCTGCTGTGTTTCCAGTTCCTTGGCAGTTTCCAGAATGGCCGTCTGTGCCTTTTCCACATCCTGTGTGTGGATGTTGTAGGCAGCGCTCATGTCCTCCAACAGCTTCTCACAGCGTTCCCGCGGCAGTGCAGACCAAAAGAGGGAGAACAGGGGTTTGTCTACGCCTTTTAAAGCAGTGGCAAGCGTTTGATCATCCACGTCCTGCAGCAGTCGTTCAATCGCTGTAACCCGGCAGGAGCCGAGCTGGTGGAACTCCATCACGTTCAAAACGGATGCATGGGGGGTGTGCGGCGGCTGTGGAGCCGGCGGTGTTTCTTTAGCAGCGGCAGGGGCGTCGGCGACGGGGCTGCTTTCCGGCGTGGGTTTCACTGGCGGCGCGGCCGGTTTGGGCGCAGCTCCCGACTCCGCTTCCTGTTGAACCAGCACTTCTTCCTGTGCCGCCATCTTTGCGCGCGCCAGCTGTGTGGCGGCAGCTTCGCGCTTGGCGCGTGCCTGCAGGGCGCGCTGCTGCTCCTCTGCGTCCAGATTCTGCAGTGCCGTGGCAAAGCGCGCCGCAAAGGATTCCCCGAACCACTCACCGAGGCGGCAGAGCAGTGTGTGGGGGCGCATTCCCTTTTGCAGCTGGTACACACCGTCTGCAATCACCATGAGTTCTAAAAAGCGCTTTCCGCTTGCATTCGCGGCAAGAATGTGAATCTGCATGGCTTCCCGCAGGCTTTCCGGATTTTCCGCGTCAACAACGCGCTGCAGACCGTCCCGCAGAAACGGGTCTGCTTCGGTTTCCAGAAATGGTTCCAGGGAAAGGGGGCCCTCTGCGCGTGCCATGGCGGCGTACTCGCAGATGCGCAGCGCCGCCAGAAAGGCGGTTTCCTTCTCTTCGTCTGCGCACGGCAGGCGGCTGGTGATGTATGCAAAGTTGTCCATGACGTTCCTCCCGCAAAAAATGGAATTACTTTCAGTATAGCGCAAAAACACTGTAGGAAACAAGCTTTTTTCCCACATAGAGAAAAGACAGCGAAAAAAGCGGGCTTTTGTGCGGAAACCTTGTGCCCAAACCGGTTTTGGGTTACAATAAAATGAAAATGCGTTTGCAGGAAAAATCGGGTTCAACTTTAGGAGATATAAAATGGAAACAAAACAATGTCCGTTGTACCGAAAGTGCGGCGGCTGTCAGCTGCAAAATCTGGATTACCCGCAGCAGCTGGCATGGAAACAGAAACGTGTGCAGAGGCTGCTAGGCAGCTTCGGGGAAGTGCTGCCCATTTTGGGCATGGAGCATCCGTATCATTACCGCAACAAAGTGCAGGCGGCGTTTACGCAAGACCGCCACGGCAAGGTGGTTTCCGGTGTTTACCAGTCCAGTACGCATCATGTGGTGCCGGTGGAGTCCTGCCTGACGGAGGACGAAACGGCAGACCGCATTATGGCGACCGTGCGCGGACTGATGAAAAGCTTCAAACTGAAGCCGTATGACGAGCGAGCAGACCGCGGCTTTTTGCGCCATGTGCTGGTGAAGCGTGGGTTTCAAAGCGGCGAGGTTATGGTGGTGCTGGTAGCGGCCAATCCGATTTTTCCCGCTAAAAAATTTGTTGCCGCACTGCGGCAGGCACATCCGGAAATTACTACGGTTGTGCTGAATCTGAACGAACGCCGTACCAGCATGGTGCTTGGCGAGCGGGAGAAGGTGCTGTATGGACCAGGCTTTATTGAGGATACGCTGTGCGGCTGCCGGTTCCGTATTTCCGCGAAGAGCTTTTACCAGATCAATCCGGTGCAGTGCGAGGTGCTGTATGGCAAGGCGATGGAGTTTGCACAGCTGACAGGCACCGAAACCGTGCTGGATGCGTACTGCGGAATCGGCACCATCGGACTGGTGGCAGCCAGGCAGGCCGGTACGGTGCTGGGTGTGGAAGTGAACCGCGACGCGGTGCATGATGCGGCCGCAAACGCAAAGCGCAACGGGATTGCCAATGCCCGCTTTCTGTGTGCAGACGCGACAGAGTGCTTTACCCAAATGGCAGAAGCAGGCGAACGCGCTGACGTGGTGTTTATGGATCCGCCGCGCGCAGGTAGCAACGAGCGCTTCCTGTTGTCCCTTTCGGAGCTTGCCCCGGCGCGTGTGGTGTATATTTCTTGTAATCCGGAAACGCAGGCGCGAGACCTTGCGTACCTCTGCGCCCGCGGCTACGCGGTGCGGAAAATACAGCCGGTAGATATGTTTCCGCACACAAATCACGTGGAGTGCGTGGTATTGATGTCGAGGGTTGAAAAGTGAGTGTGCGAAAAGCCCAGTAATACTGGTGCTTCCGGGGTTTGCGGGCAAAAATCCGGTGCGCCGAAAACGGCGGAATATCGCTTTGAGGGAACAAGTCCAGAGGGCGGATTTCGGGCACGAGTGGACGATATTGATGTTGGCGGTTCGCGTGTGAACGGGATTGATGTTTCGGTGTTTGCGGGGCTGGTGTGTGTACGAGATAGATGTTTTTGGAATTTTGGCGGGGTTGTGTGAACAGAATAGATTTTTTATATAGGGAGGATAAATCAATGACTCATAAAGGTACGGTTACACTGGAAACAGAGCGGTTAATTCTGCGGCGGTTCATATTGGAAGATGCAGAAGCCATGTTTTGCAACTGGGCAAGTGACCCAGAAGTCACCAAGTTTCTGATGTGGCAGACGCACGCTGACATTGAGGTAAGTAAAACCATTACAAATGAATGGGTTGAAAATTATAAAAACAATAGATATTACCAATGGGCAATTGTCCCTAAGTATTTGGGGAAGCCAATTGGCTCAATTGCAGCAGTGAAAGTTGACGACGCAGTTAAAATGGTTCACATCGGATATGCTATAGGCGCACGATGGTGGCATCAGGGCTATACATCCGAAGCTTTGACCCGCCTCGTTAGTTTTTTCTTTAAGGAAGTTGGCGTAAATCGTATTGAATCCCGTCATGACCCGCGTAACCCAAACAGCGGCAAGGTAATGCTCAAGGCAGGTTTGAAATATGAAGGTATTTTGAAAAGGTCGGATTATAACAATCAGGGAATTTGTGACGCAGCTTATTACGCTATTCTTGCTGAAGAGTATTTCAGTAATACACAAACTGTTGTTAAGTCCATTTTTATACCTACAACCTTAAAGATAAGTATCGGCGATCTTTCAATAGATTGTGCAAACCCGGTTCAAACACGCGACTTTTACGCTGCGCTCACCGGATGGGAAATTCGGGAGGCGTACGGTTGCCCTGCTGTCGTGAATGATAAAGGATTGTTGATATTGTTCATGGGCTGTGATTTTGATTACACACCACCTATTTGGCCGGAAGAATCCGGGAAACAGCAAAAACAAATGCATTTCAATTTTCAAGTTGATAATTTGCCGGGTGCAGTTGAGAAAGCTATTCAGCTCGGTGCGGTTAAGGCCACCGCACAATATGGTGGAGAACATTTTGTAACCATGATTGATCCTGAAGGGCATCCATTTTGCTTGTGCAGGAAATAAATCGTTTTAAGACAACAATCAAGGCACCCTACGATGTAATCTTGTAGGGTGCCTTGCTCGTTTTTACCCTTATTCATCCACATCCACCGCCACGCCGGACTTAAATTCCACGGTGAATTTATGCTCGTATATGGTGATTTTTTCAACCAACCGCCGTACCAGCGATTCATCGTATTCCGTGATTTCTGTGGGCGGCTCCCGCAGGAAAGCACTCATGTCGGCGATACGCTTCTTGACCTCGTCCCGCCCGGCGCTTTCCATCAGGACCTTTTGCTTTTCGTCCCGCAGGCGGTAAATTTCGTTGCCCACCTTCTCATAATCCGCATTGGACGCGGCCAGCTTCAAAAGCTCCGCCTGCAGTTTCTTCAAGCGCCTTTCAATGTCGGCGAGCGCCTGGTTGTTCCCGTGGCTGAGGACGGCTTTGATAAAGTCTGACAGCCGCTCATCCTGCGCCTGCTTTGCGGAAATGGCGGGCAGCACCTCATCGTACCGTGCTTCTGCCGCTTCGTATCGCTGAACCAGCTCGTCGTAGCGTTTCTAATACTCGTCCTGATCCTGCGCCACACAGGCATTTGTCACAGCAAAAGCGTTTTTTCTGCTTGGCTGTCTGCCGGATGGGCTGCCCATAGTTTTCACAGTAAGTTGTTTCGCCTGTATATGTCATGGCAGGTTCGTCAGAGAAGTTGACAATATCGTTCCTGCGGTAGAAGGATTTTACAGTATTCAGCGATATGCCAAGCGATTTGGCAATTTTTTCGTATCCGTTTCCGGTCGCGCGGAGTTTTATGATTTGTGCTTTCTGATACTCGGTCATCATTTTTTGGCTCCTTCCAAGGGAACGGTCTTGTTTTGCCTCCCTCACTGTCTACCGAAAAATTCAACCCCCATCGTTATGGCACACAAAAAACAGCCCGCAGGCGCTCCGGAGAGAAGCCTGCAGGCTGTGATGACGAAGAGAAAAGTCCCATGTGCAAGGCTTTTCATGATTGATTAACGTGAATCATTTCTCAATACGGGCACACACATCTATGCACAACCCATATTTTATTTTCGTTCATATTATTCCCCGCACTCGTCGTGGTGCTGGTGCTCGTGGCAGACGCTGCCGGTGGATTTCAGCTCGCCTTTCAAGTAACGCTCCGCCGCTGTTTTCGCATCGCCGGAAGCACCGGTCACGACTTCCACATCTCGCTCATTGAAAATATCCACAGCGCCCTGACCCATGCCACCGCTGATAATAACCTTTACGCCCTTATCGGCGAGGAAATTGGGCAGAAAGCCGGGCTTGTGGCCGGGATTGTCCACGGATTCCTCTTTCGTAATCTGATTGTTTTCCACATCAAACAGCATGAAATTGACACAGTGACCGAAATGCTCCGTCACCTTTTTGCCTTCGGCGGCAACCGCGATTTTAAACATACTTTTTTCCTCCGATTCATTTAATGGATTGATTTGTCCTGCCAGCAATTTACCGATGGTGTCGAACCAGCTTCCGTCAAACAGCTCAATCATCCCGGCGTCGCAGGCGGCCGAAATCTTGGGGTCGATAGGGAGCTTCGCCAACACCCGCAGCCCGTGTTTTGGGGCAATCTCGTCAATATGGCTCTCCCCGAAAATTTTGTAGTCCTTCCCGTTGTCCGGGCACCGAAAATACGACATATTTTCCACCAGCCCCAGTACGGGGATTTTCATCATCTCCGCCATCTTTACCGCCTTGGAAACAATCATAGAAACCAGTTCCTGCGGTGAGGTCACAATCACAATGCCGTCCACGGGGATGGACTGGAAAACGGTCAGAGGCACGTCGCCGGTTCCGGGGGGCATATCTATGAACAGAAAGTCCAAATCGCCCCAAATTACATCCGTCCAAAATTGCTTGACGGTGTTCCCGAGAATCGGGCCGCGCCAGATGACCGGGTCGGTGTCATTTTCCAAAAGCAGATTGACAGACATGATTTCAATACCGGTCTTGCTTTGCTTAGGGTATAGCCCTAAATCGCTTCCCTCAGCTTTTCCATGGATGCCAAAGGCTTTGGGAATGGACGGCCCCGTGACATCTGCGTCCAATACGCCGACCTTGTATCCAAGCCGCCGCATCGTGACCGCCAGCATGGCGCTGACCGAGGATTTCCCCACGCTGCCTTTCCGTTCCTCCATCAAGAACGATATTATGAAATGGCAATGCGACCACCCGCAATTCCCCATGCACTTCTTTGACCGGGAGTATTACGAATTTCCGGGCGGCTTTCTATGGGCGGGGGACACGGAAACCTCCGAATACGCCTTTTGCACCGTGTCGCTGATGCCGCTTCTCACGTACAGCCTGAAACAGCTAGCTTTACGCGAACAAGCTGTACTTCCAGCACTGCAAGCTGTGCGGCAAACTGTTCCTTGCCAGAACCGCCAACATCCCCACCTTTTGCAGCGAGAAATGCAAGCGGGAACAGGGACGGCTGAACAAGCAGAAGTTTGACGAGCAGGCGCGGGAACTGGATTATGAGAAGGAGCACAAAAACACGTATATGTTCTGGCTGCGCGGTGTGGATCACATGAAAAAGAATGCCGCCGATCCTAAACGGATCGCGGCGGCGGAGCAGGCTATGAAGGACTTTCGCATCGAGGCAAAACGGCGCAAGGCCGAGGTCAAGGCCGGGAAAATGGCGGAACGGGATTTCATCGGCTGGCTGCTGGAACAGCGCGGAATTATTGACGAGCTGAAACAGGACGATTGAAAAATCAAAGTCAAGAAATACTTGATGAGAAAATGTCTCAACTTAATGTATCAATTTTGTATTTTTGCCGGTAAAAGGCTTTTGCAAAACTCAATATGCACAGTATAAATGCAGCAAATATTCCTACAAAGCCACAGACGAATCTCCACTCATGCCCAGAAAGCTGGAAACCGGTCACTATTCTGATCGGATTAAAAATATTCCATGAGTTGAATCGCAGAAATCGTCCTATATAAATTGCTATTCCACCCAAAATTGAGCATATAAAACGTAATAGTAGATTTTTACCTTTCCCATATTTATCTATGAGGATGTTTTCAAAAATCATTTCTGAATTGATTCCATTCATAATTCCATATAAAATCCCTAAAACGATAATAACTCCTTTTGACCATAATAGAAGATTATCTGAATATATGATCTGAGGCTGTTCAACATAGGGAATACCTTTTACGACTTGAAAAAAAGCATCTCCTGTAAAATGAACAATATCAGTTGCCATATAAAACGTATTGGGCCAGAAAATAATCCAAAGTAATGCCCATAATATCCAAAAACGCTTATGATTACTTAAAGAAGAAACAGTAAATTGTGAAAAAAGCACAGGTAAAAATGATAAAAAGGCATTCCAAACTAACATAATAAAAAGGCCGCCATTATCTGATAAATACCATAGTACAAAATTGCATAGCGAATACAGTATAAAGAAAATTAAATGCGGCCTTGAATGCTGAACTTTTATCATACCGACCTCTCCTTATTTGTTTCATTTTACTACTTAAAAAATATATAGTAAAGAGGTCAGAGGATCATAAATCCACTGACCTCCTGAAATTATAAAAATAGACTACCTTAATCCAGCCTTGTACGTTGGAACCAATTTATTTTTCACTATTCGTCTTAATTTCCCGGACTTGACTAATGACTTAACAGAATTAACAATGCTCGATTCACTCCCTGACACATTTATTGATCTCCCAACATTGTTGTTAAATAAATCCATTTGTTTATCAACGCCGCTTGAATCGGCTTCATGTGCCGTTCCCCATTCTTTAGCTGCCGCCGTTCCAATCGACTGTTTCATTAGAGCACTCCAAAGGCAATGCCTAAATGCATCACTATTGTCTTGATATCCATTATGCCCATAATTTGAAACAGTTAGATCCGTTGCTCTTTGGGCAGCGTTATAAACTTTCACAGCTTGAACCGGATGCCTAAGTGCAAGTTTCTTTTCTTCAGCATTTAGGTCGCCACCGTATCCATATCCAAGAATGTTAGCGTTAATTCCATTTTGAGTTATCTCAGAAGATTCTGCTTGACGCAGATGTCCGCTTTCAACAAAGTTAAGTAAAAACTTATTTTGCTCAGCTTCCGTACTCTCTGGGTAACTGGAGACAAAGTCTTTCCATGCCTTGGACATGATTGCAATGTCGTTCCAATCGTTCACTTCGCCAACAAAAGAATATGTAGTTTCGGTCTGAGATGTAGAAGAAATCTCAGCCGCTTTTGCAGGAAGCGATGTGCCAACTACACTAAAGAGAAGTGCACTTACTGCCAGAAGTGATAAAACTGTCCTCTTCATTTGAACAACCTCCTTTTACAGGAAAACTGGCCGTGAATTTTAGGTTTCTTCTCCTATTTCACACCACATTATGGACTTGGGAATTTTTCACCCTTTTTAATAAAACATGGGGCTCAATCCTAATTTCCAAAATTGTCCAAACATACGCATAATATTTTTCTTCATAAAAGATTATATATCATAAAATAAATTTGTCAATAGCAAATTTATTTTTCTTGATATTTATTTGATATAAGTATAAAATATGAGTATAAAATATGTTCAAAGGGTTTTAATATGGAACAAATCAGCGGTAGTGTAGAAGGTTTGGAAGAAAAGATGAAAAAGGCAACCTGTGAGATGCTAACTCTATTTCTTTTTGAGAAACATGAAATGTTTGTCAATGAGGTTGCAACAGAGTTAGAAAGTCTCAGCAACGGGGTGTTTACTATTTCATTCCCATATGCCGTGATCTATCGAATGGAACGGCATGGGTATGTGCAGCTCAAAGATAAACATATCGCAAAAGATGGCCGTTTGCGACAGTTTTATGAGATCACGGACAAGGGCCGCAGCTATCTTGCGGAGCTGTTGGATAGTTACGACAAGATAAACAAGGGGATTTCTGCAATTTTACATTCGGACGGGGGCATAGAATAATGGAAACCATTGCCCAGAAATATAGAAAAGCAGTAAAAAAGCATTTGATGTATCCTAAGAAATACCGACAGAAATATCTACAGGTTTTGAAAAATGATTTAGACGCATGTTTGGAGGAAAACCCCGGCGCTTCCTTTCGTGATTTGGAAACCTGCCTCGGTTCACCGCAATCAGTAGCAAAATCTTATTTAGAAGAAATATCACCTGATGTACTAAACACCTACTTGCGAAAACGTAAAAGGAAAATATGGATTGGCATTGTAAGTGGCACCGTTTTACTTGTATTACTAATCGCTTTAGTCATTTACATAGGCCGCATGCATTCGGGATTCACCGAAGAAACTAAGGTGACGGTTTATACCTCGTCAGATGTTTCTGTTCCCAGCGTTCCATCTAAGGCAGTGCCTTCATAGATAAATCCATAAATTTACAAGGAAAGGTGAGATTTCAAATGAAACGGATTTTAAGTTTTCTGTTAGTGAGTGCCCTATGCCTGTGTTTTGTCGTACCCTCTTTTGCTGCCGAGACCGTTCCACAACAGAACGATAAAACAATCGTCAGCGTGTCTGAAAAAGATTTGGGCAATGGATTCACAATGAGAACAGTCATTTCCATCCCGAAAACTGGCAAAAGTATACATTCTAATACTTAGACACAGACAAAAACCGCCAGTGCAACAAGTACCGTTAGACACGATGGCACTTGGGTCGGCTCAATAACGCTAACTGCAAATTTTGGTTACAACAGATCTTCCGCGTGGGTAAATCGGATGAGCACCAGCCATAGGATTGCAAGTGGCTGGACTTATAAAAATGAACGTACTTGGAAAAGTGGCGGAACCGCAAACATGTCAGCTTCCATGTCTAAAAAATTGGGATTTATTCCTATCACAACAGTTGATCCCTCCGTATCTATTACCTGTTCTCCAACCGGACAAATTTCCTAATTCACATTTTTCATATACGCTCTTGCCGCAAATTCATATCCGCTTCCTTTCTGCTTCAAACGTCCCCGCCCTTCGCGGCGGCATTGGCATTTGAAACGGAAACGCTGCCAGAGCGTATAACACACTACACTTTGCTTCGCAAAGTGCGTGTGCCAAAGGGGGTGCCCCCTTTGGAAACCCCGCGAAACAACTGGCGGTATTCAGCCCCTTCATGGGTTGAATACCGCCGGTTTGTTGTTAGAAACCCTTCGGGCTGTACTGCACAGGCAAGGTCAGCGTGAGTACTTGTTGGTTTCCTTAGCTTTGGGAAACTCCTTGCTCCCATTTGGAAACTGTTTGCCGCACCACATTCAGCTTGATAGCACGTTCTTCTTGCGAAAGTCCTTTTGATTTTCTAATTGCCTTTATGTTTTCGTTTAACATTAGGGATAACCACCTTTCAGTTGTTATCACAATTATATGAAAACCTGCCCGTTGCGGCAAGCAACGCATATTAACATTTATAATTTTCTTGTCAACTTCGCTTTATCATTCCGCATATGGCACCCGAAAATACTCCAGATACTTCTTAGGAAGACTGGCGCTTTCGGGCTTTGCGAGTGGGCGAAATAGATGTTTTTAGATTTGGCGGGGTTTTGTGAACGGAATGAAACTTAGAAAGCTTTTCGAAAATCATGTGTCGTATAAACTGAACAGGAGTTGAAAAATGCGTTTCGTTGATACATATCTTGATGTAGTAAGACTCTGTGCATTGGATCATTTTGATATGGATGTTTGGAAAGAGTATGCCGACCGAATCTCGCCTTATTTGTATTCCAAAGTGGTTGGTGATGTGAAAGATTACGATTTTGAAGTTGAAGTGCTGCCGGTTGTGAAAAAAGCGATGATGAACAAAGACCTCATCAACACAATCCACGAGAATTATCAGATTGTGACGCAAAATTTAAATGCCAAATTTAGATCTTGTTTTAGGAAAACATTGGATGCCTATGTCATTTTATACTTGGGCTTATGCAACGGAGCAGGATGGGCTACTTCTTTAGGAACGCAAAGAGTTGTGCTGATTGGCATTGAAAAAATTATTGAACTGGAATGGTACGATAAAACCACACTCTTCTCTCTCATTTCTCATGAACTGGGTCATATTTGGCACGAGGAAGCAGGGGGCGCTTTTGGAAAACAAAATACAGAAAAAGAAAAGGCGGTATTTCAATTGTTCAGTGAGGGAATTGCCATGCGTTGCGAACAAATGTTATGCGGTGACGACCAATTTTACCACCAAGATAAAGACGGATGGCTATCATGGTGCCAACTGCATAAAAGAGAAATACAACAGGAATATCTGTATAGAGTTCAAAACGGAATCCGTATTCAAGATTTTTTCGGCGATTGGTGTGCTTATCAAGGATATTCTGCTGTTGGTTATTATTTGGGTTGTGAGTTCGTTAAGCACCTTATGTGCAAACAAAGCCTTAAACAATTGGCACAGCTAAACAATGGGGAGATATACAACGAGCTTGTATTATTTGTACAGTAAATAACAGTGCTCATCCCGGCAACCCGACTGCCACGCCGGCCTTAAACTCCACGGTAAATTTGTCCGCGGCAACTTGTTTGCCGCTGTAGACAGTGACCTTTTCAATTAGCCGCCAGATGATGGTTTTCTTTCTCTAGGTATACCGGTAAATCCGGCGGAAAAATTCCCCGCAGCCGTCGCAGTAGACAATGTCCGACAGGCAGACGCTTCTGCGAAATGCCGCTTCATTCATTTTCTGAAATCCCCAAATTGCAAACGCTTTTTACACAACTCAACAGGGTTGTAAACTGAAAGGGGCGGGATTATAATGGTTGTGTCTAGGAGCGGCGGGGAGCGCTGCTGACTGGGCGTGCAAAAAACGATCGATGGGGAGGAATCGTTTTGGATGGTTGCTGCAAAGTTCTGGTGGTGGAGGATGAATACCTGACCAGACGGGGAATTCGCAATATGGTGGATTGGGAATCGAACGGATTTGAAATTGTCGGTGAAGCAACCAATGGGGCGGAGGCTTTGGAACAATTGGAGAAGTGCCACCCGAATATTGTGCTGACGGATATTATTATGCCCGTCATGGACGGGCGGGAATTGGAAAAGGAGATCTGCCGCAGGTACCCGGAGGTTCGCGTGGTGGTTCTGAGCAGTTACAGTGACTTTGACTATGTACACGATTCGTTCCAAAGCGGTGCGGTGGATTATATCCTGAAGCCGACACTTAACCCGGAAAACCTTCTGATGGTCATGAAAAAAGCCGCCGCAGGTATTTCGGGCATTTCACACCACGGCGCGTGTGACCTTTCACTGGCAGTGTGTGCCGAAAAATACCTTTCCGGCTTTTCTGATGAGCATAACAGGGAAACCCTGGAAAAGGTATTTACCCGCCCCTGCTTCATAATGATGGGAATGGATCGTGCAAGGCTGTTTGGGCGCGGTACAGAATCGCTGGAGTACCAGTCGGGCCTGCTCACCTTGCAGGTGAACGCGCTTCTTGCGGATATTCCGTATGTGCAGCTTGTTCTGGAGGAATCCCTCCTCCTTTTAATTGTAAATTTTTCCGCTGAGCAGGAAGATTTTGTCCGCAAGTCCCTGCGGTGCTGCGCAGAACAGATTGCCCGAAAGGAGCCCCGGACTTTTTACATTTGCACTTCTACCGTGTCTACACTTTCTGCACTAAAGCAGCTGCTTTCAGGGTCGTTTCAGCAAAAAGCGGACAGCTTTTTTTATTATAAAGGACAGCATTTTATGGAGCCTCAGGATTTTTATCTTGCTGCGCCTGCAGAAAAATTCAATATGGACAGTTATATGTGGTATCTCGGCAGCCTTCAGGTAACAGAAGCTCTTGAGATGCTGGAGGACTATGTGGGCAAGGTGCTGAAAGAACGGTCATTGGGGGAAATGGAGCTCAAGGCGCTGGTTCAAAATGCATGGTACCCCATCCTTTCCATGCTGGAGGATCAAGGACTGGACCCGGCTGCGCTAACCAATCTGAAACGGGACTGCTTAAATCGAATCTATGCCTGCTCGTATTGTGAGGATTTTACCGATATGTTTGCTGTGGTGCAGTCTGATTTCAAGGCAATTGTCGGTAGGTATGAAATTAACGCCGGCGACAGCATCAGCCGAAAGATTCTGCAGTACATAAATGGGCATTATAATGAACCGCTGACGCTGGCGGATCTTGCCCAGCGGTTTAATTTCAATTACACCTATTTGTCGTCTTATTTTCATACGCACTATCAGGAGAGGTTCAGTGAATACCTGAATCGGGAGCGCGTGCGGCATGCTTCGGAGCTTCTAAGACAGGGAAAGCTCTCTGTTGCAGACGTCTGCACAGAAGTGGGGTATGCGGATCAGAGCTATTTTACCCGCGTATTTAAAAAAATGACAGGAATCCCTCCCGGTGAGTATCGGAAGCGCTGCAAACAGGGAGGACGCAATGAAGAAGAAGAGTGAAAGCCGCGGGCATGGTTTTTCCGGCGGTCTGTTTTTGAAAATTGCCGCCGTGGTTGTACCGGGGGTACTGCTGGTTTCAGCTTCCACCCTTGGTGTGGCGCTGCACACGACCCGTATGGGATATGTGGATACGATGAGCCGTTCCAGTCAGCAGATTCTTTCCACTGTAAAGACGAATATGGAATCTGTCAATGACAAGATTACCAATGTGGAGTTAACCGTAAACGGAAGCGAGGCATTTTCTCGGTACTTTCAGTCACAGGGGGAGCTGCCGGACACTTACAATCAGGTCTATATCATGCAGAAAGAACTGAAAACAGTTCTTCCCATGACATTCTACGATGTTGCCGTTGTAGGAGAAAACGGCCGCGTTTTTGTCAGCAACGGCTCCAGCTTGTCCCTGACGGCAGAAAGGTTCCTATCCAGTGCGGCGGTGAAAGAGGCTCGGCAGCAGCCGAACCGCATCCTGTACTGTTTTGTATCGCATGGAATTACAAAGGGGTCTGCTTCAGCAGCTTCGTTTATGGCGATTAAGGCGCTTACTCACCAGGGAGCCCAAAAGCCCTTCGGCTTTGCTTGTGTGGTGCTCAGCCAGGGGGATCTGCAGGCGTTTTTCGGCAAACTGGGAAACACCACAAACAATCTGCTGCTGATGGATCAATCTGGGAATGTGGTTTCGTCGGTTGGCAAAATACCTGCGGGCGGGCATAATTCGCAGCTTGCCGTAACACTGCGGCAAATGCAGTCCCAGGGAAAGGCGAGTCTGTACGCAAATGTTCTGGGCAAAAGGACACTGATTCTGCAGGTGAATATTCCGCGCTGGAACCTTCACCTGGTCAGTTTGTTTGACTACACCAAGGCCGCCCGCGAATTTGAAAGCGGCATTTATATCTTTTTGGTTTGTTTTTTGGTTACGGCAGCTGTTCTGATTGCCGTTTTCTATTTTATCAGCGAAATCACCAGACCCATCAGCCGCCTTGCCGCCGCGATGGAGGATACCGCAAAACAAGGATTACCCAAAGAGGTGAATACCACTGGAGGAGGGCGCGAAACACGCCAACTCTCAAAGGCATTCAACGTGATGGTCGGGAATTTGAACGGATACGTCCACCGGCTTCTGGGACTTGAAGAGGAAAAACGCCGTATGGAAATCCATGCTTTGCAGATGCAGATTAATCCGCATTTTATTTACAATACATTGATATCGATCAAGTGGCTCATTTGGCAGGATGAACCTCAAAAAGCCGTAGAGGGCATCGACACGTTTACACAACTGCTGCGAGGCGTGTTGAGCAACAGCAACCAGGTGATTTCTGTGGCGGAGGAAGTCCAGAATTTGGAGAACTACATTTTTCTGCAGAAAATACGGTTCGGGGAGAAGATACAGACCAACGTTTCTTACAGTTCCGCATCTGCACAGTGCTGCCTGCCGAAAGTGCTTTTGCAGCCGCTTCTGGAAAATGCGTTTTTTCACGCCTTTACCGGCAGAACCGAGGGGGTCGTTTCCGCTTTTATCGACCGGCACGGCGACCACTTGATTTGCGAGATTATTGATGATGGCGTGGGGATGACGCAGGCGGCTGCGGATGCGCTGCTGACCAGCGAACCGGGCGAAAATGGGCATTCCATCGGTATCTGGAATGTGAATGCGCGTATTTTGCTGCTGTACGGCAAACCCTACGGGGTAAAAATTTTCAGCGAGCCGGGTCACGGCACGCTGGTGCGGGTCACCCTGCCCGTAATTTCGCAGAGCAGCGAGAAGCGGGAACCTGAAAAAATTTAAAAACATCAAAAAAATTTAATAAAATATACCAATATGTACTGTGCAACTCCTGAAGAAATTAAAAAGATAGGCTGAAAAAAATCCTACAGAGTTTATGCAATATATGCTAAAATTGCATTGTGCTATAAAACAAATGTGTGCAAAGTTACACGAAATCTGTAAAGGGGAGTTGCAGTATGAAAGGGAAAAGAGTTCTGGCAGCCGTTTTGAGTGCCGCCGCAATGTTCAGTTTGACAGCGTGTGGCGGAGGAAACGGTTCCGTTTCTTCCACGGCGTCGGGTTCAAGTGCCGCGGCATCTACTACCGCCGCGTCGGCATCGTCATCTTCCGAAAAAAAGACACTGACGATTTGGGCGTGGGACGACACGTTCAATGTTAAAGCAGCCAACGAAGCGAAGGCCGTTTACCAAAAGGACAATCCGGATGTCACGGTAAACGTAGTCAGCATGGCGCAGAACGACATTGTGGCAAAGCTGAACACAGCGTTTGAATCCGGCAGTATGGATGGAATGCCGAACATCGTTTTAATCGAGGACTACCGGATTCAGAACTATCTCAAGTCTTATCCCGGTGTGCTCAGCGATCTTTCCGATGTGACCAAAGCAGACAAATTCATGTCCTACAAGCTTAAAACGATGACGGAAGACGGTAAGGTTTACGGTGTTCCGTTTGACAGCGGCGTTGCCTGCACATTTTACCGCACCGATCTGCTGAAACAGGCGGGCTACAATGATTCCGATATGCAGAATCTTACTTGGGACAAATTTATAGAGATTGGCAAGGCTGTTAAGGCAAAGACCGGCAAGCCGATGATTACCACAGACCCAAGTGACTTGGGTCTGATCCGCATGATGATGCAGTCTGCCGGCAAGTGGTATGTGGATGCAAACGGGAAGGCGGATATTCAAAACAACGCAGCACTGAAAAAAGCGCTTTCTATTTACAAAGAACTGCATGATGATGGTTTAACCCTGACGGTTTCCGGCTGGGACCCCGCGGTAGCGGCCATGAATCAGAGCAAAGTTGCGGCGGCTGTAAATGGATGCTGGTATGCTTCCAGTATTAAGAAGGCTGCCGACCAGTCCGGAAAATGGGCGGTGGCAGAGTTTCCGCGCATGGCAGATGTTTCTGGTTCCGTTAATGCTTCTAACTGCGGTGGTGCAAGCTGGTATGTCATTGATAAAGTTCCGGGTAAGGATACGGCAAAAGATTTTCTGAGCAAGACCTTTGCTTCCGATACGGATTTACTTGGCAGCCTGTGCAAAGACATCAGTCTGGTAAGCACCTATAAGGATACAGTTTCCAACAAAAACGTAAACACACCGGACACGTTCTTCAGCAACCAGACAATTTACAAGGATTTTGCAAACTGGACCGACAAGATTCCCGCAGTGAACTACGGCACTTCTACTTATGACATTGAAAGCAAAATTACTGAAACGGTACAGAGTGTTTTAAAAGGGACTTCTGTCGACGATGCGCTTAAAAATGCGCAAACCGAGGTGGAAGGCGTTATTTCCGCAGCGGGTTAAAGGGAACTTCCCATACGGAATTGTTAGCGAAAAATCGGCCGCTGCCGGGATACGGCGGCGGTCGATTGCTTAAAGGAGGTATTTTCGTGACTGAGAACCGAATTCGGACGGTAAAAACCCAGGGTGGCGCCCCGCGAAAACCGATTCGGCATTCACTGGAAAAAAAGCTGAATCGCTGGGGCTGGGGGTTCGTATCCCTCAGTGTAATTTTAATCAGCGTATTTGTTTTCATCCCTATGATTGGCGCTCTGATTATGTCTTTCCAGACGGGCAAAGGCGTTAATATGCATTTCGGGGGTGTAACGAATTATGTGCGGCTGTTTCATGACGAAACAGTGGGAAAGGCGCTGGGAAACACTTTGATCTACCTGGTGGTTCAGGTACCGGTCATGTTGGTGCTGGCGCTCATTATTTCCGTAATTTTGAACGACCAGCATCTGAAGTTCCGTACATTTTTCCGCATTTCGATTTTTTTGCCCTGCATCACCTCTTTGGTTTCCTATTCCCTGATTATGAAGAGTATCTTTTCTAACTCAGGCCTATTTAATCAACTGATAGGTAAATTCGGATTGGCACCTATCCAGTGGACAACGGATGCGTTTTGGGCGAAGATTCTTATCATCATTGCCATTACCTGGCGCTGGACTGGCTACAACATGATCTTTTACCTTTCCGGCTTACAAAATATTGAGCCCAGTATTTATGAGGCTTCAGATATTGACGGCGCGAACGCGGTACAGAAGTTCCTTTACATGACAGTTCCCCTGCTGAAGCCGATTATTCTGTTTACGGCGATCACTTCGACAATCGGCACGCTGCAGCTCTTTGATGAGGTGCAAAACATTACGCAGGGAGGCCCCGCGAACGGCACGGTGACAATTTCGCAGTACATCTACAATCTCTGCTTTAAATACACGCCCACCTTCGGTTACGCCAGTGCGGTTGCTTTCATTGTTGTGGTGCTGATTGTGCTGCTTTCCATAGCGCAGATGAAGATAGGGGGGGAAGACTCTTGAAAAAGAAGAACGGAGCGCTTTCGGTAATAAAGTACATTTTTCTGTCCATTGTTGCGCTGCTTTCCATTTTCCCGTTTGTCTGGATGATTATTTCCGCGACCAACTCCGCTGTTGACGTCAGTTCCGCGAAACTGACATTCGGCACGCAGTTACTGAAAAATTTGCACAGCCTGTTTACCAGCGACCTTAACTTTGGCAGATCGGTTTGGAATTCCGCACTGATTTCCGTTATTACCACGGTGCTTGCTCTGCTGATCTCTTCGATTGCCGGGTATGGGTTTGAAATATTCCGGAGCAAGGCTCGCGACCGGGTGTTTCATATTCTGCTTGTTTCTATGATGGTTCCGTTCTGTGCGCTGATGATTCCACTGTATCGTATGTTCAGCACGGTTGGCCGGGCGGGTTTCGGAACCTTTGGACTGAACACATTGTTTGCCGTGGTGGTACCTTATATTTGCACGGCTTTCCTGATTTTTTTCTTCCGTCAGAATACAAAGAGCTTTCCAAAAGATATTCTCGAAGCGGCTCGGCTGGACGGCCTTAGCGAACCGCAGATTTTTTTCCATATGTATGTTCCGGTTATGCGGTCTTCATATGCGGCCGGCGCCATCATTACCTTTATGAGCAGTTGGAACAACTACCTGTGGCCGCTGGTTGCGCTGCAGGATCCGAAAATGCGCACAGTACCGCTGATTTTGTCTGCAATGGGTTCTTCTTACACGCCGGATTACGGTATGATCATGGCTGGTATTGTAATTGCGACCCTGCCCACCGGGCTGATTTTCTTCCTCATGCAGAAGCAGTTTGTGGCCGGAATGATCGGTTCTGTCAAATAGAGCCAAATGGTTCGGCATAAAAGCAATATAGTTATAAAAAATAGCCATCAGTTGCGTATGAGCCTTTTCAGGAACAATTCCGTGAGATTTGTATTATTCTTTTTTGCCATTGGGGTTACCTCCTTTTTGAATGTTTCCGTCACCATTCATTTTATCGGAGCCTCAATGGCTTTTCTATGCCTGCACAAAGCACTTTCGCTTGGAGGAGGCAGGAATGCCGAGACTCTGTCGATACTTAGCAACGGCACGTCTGGAAATTTCAAGACCGCATTCCCGGTTTAGCAGCGCCGCTGCCGTTTGGTCGGAGAGCGGATGGAACGGATCCTCCCTGTGAAAGATATCCTGAAGCCGGTTTTTTACTTGCGCGACAGAAACATTCGTATGCCCCAGTCCGTTGGTAAAAAGCGAACGTATGCTGACAACACCGTGCCGGCATAAAATGTACTTTCCCTGTACGGCACGGGATACGGTTGATTCATTGAGGCGCAATTGCTCCGCGATTTCCTGCATGGTCATCGGCCTTAACGCATCTGCGGTTTGTGAAAAATAAAGTTCCTGCAGCTTTACAATCACCTGCAGGACTGCCGAAATGGTGCTTTCCCGTTCAGAAAGTTCAGTGAGTAAGCGGGAAGCCGCCTGTATTTTTTCTTTTAGATAGGCTTTGGTTTCCGGTGTGTCCGGGTGCTCGTACAGGCGCAAATAGAACGGATTGATATAGATTTTCGGCAGATAAGTACGGTTGCTCTGTACGGCCCAGCTGCCGTCTGGTTTCTTAAAAATCTGTGCTTCGGGAATGACGTAAACCGTTTCTGCCGCGGAGCCGCGGCATCCACTGGAGGGGATGGGGTTCAGGGAGCGGATTGTGCGGCAACCTGCCTGCGCCTGCTGCACGGAAATTTTCAGCCTGCTTGCAATGGCGCGAATTTGATTTTGAGCCAGTAAATCCAAACAGCTGTCTGCAATTTGCAAAACATAGGGTTCGCAGGCAGGCAGCCGCTGCAACTGCAGCAGCAGGCAGTCGCGTAAGTCATAGGCGCCGACACCGGCCGGTTCAAACTGCCGTATCAGTGCAAGCGCTTTTTGGGTTTGGGCGGCGCTGACCCGCAGGTCGGCGGCAATTTGTTCCGGAGAGCAGCACAGGTAGCCACGGTCGTCCAGATTGCCAAGAATGTAGCGACAGATTTTCAGCAAGGTCGGTGCAGCCTGAATTTCCAGTAACTGCTGTTCCAGAAAATCATGAAAATCCGGCTGTGCGGCGGCAGCATAAAATGGATCGCGTTCTTCCTCTCCTTTGGGGAGCCCCCTGCGGCAATCCGGTTGGAAAGCTTGCTGCAAAAAGTCCGGGACACCGTCAGTAGGCGCTGCATCAGGCTCGCCTTCTTCTAAAACCGGATTGTCACAAAGGGCTGCCGCCAGGTGCGCCCGCAGATCCGGCAGCGGCATTTGCAGAACCTTGAGGGATTCCCGCTGCTGCGCGGACAAAAGGAGCTGCTGCCCTTGCTTTAAAGTCTGCCCGGCTTTCAAGGAAAGTTCCATTTTGCGGTACCTCCTGTAAGCGGCGCTTGCTCAGCGCTTTTCGCCCAGCGCCTGAATGAGATGGCATCTAGTATCGGCAATTGCACCGGGACTGACGGAAAACTCATCCAGACCGTCTGCCAGCAGGGTCGCTGCTGCCCGTTCGTCAGAAGCCAGCTCGCCGCACATACAGCACGGAATTGCGTTTCGGTGTGCAGCTGTGATGGTTCCGGAAATCAGACGCAGCACTGCCGGGTGCATAGGGTCGTAAAGTTCGGAAACCGCTTCGTTCATGCGGTCGGCGGCAAGGGTGTACTGCGTCAGATCGTTGGTGCCGATGCTGAAAAAGTCCACCTGCTTTGCAAATTCCTCTGCCAAAACCGCAGCGGAGGGAATTTCAATCATCATACCGGTTTGGATGTTGCGGTCATACGGGCTTCCCTCTGCATCCAACTGGGACTTGCAGTGTGTCAGTACTTTTTTCGCGGCATTCAGCTCACCAAAACTGCTGATCATGGGGAACAGGATGCGGATGTTTCCGAAAGCGGAAGCACGCAGAATAGCCCGCAGCTGGACTTTGAACAATGCCGGATGCTTCAGGCACAGGCGGATGGCGCGCAGCCCCAGAAACGGGTTGGCTTCTTTTGGCAGCGGAAAGTACGGCAGGCTTTTGTCGCCGCCGATGTCTAGCGTGCGGATGGTCAGCGGCTTGCCGTTCAGCATTTGCGCGGCTTGCCGAAAGACGCGGAACTGCTCCTCTTCGGTGGGCATTTTTTCACGGTTCATGTAAAGAAACTCGGTGCGGAACAGACCGACACCTTCCGCACCGTTTTGCAGAGCGAGGGAGAGGTCGTCTATGCCGCCGATGTTTGCGGCAACGAGGATGCGCTTTCCGTCTGCCGTGAAAATCTCCCTGCAGGAACCGGCAGTCTGTACGGCTGCGCTTTTATGCCGCATGAACTCCGCTGCAAGTGTACGGTAGTTTTCAAGTGTCTGCCGGTCGGGATTGACCAGCACATCGCCGGAAACGCCGTCGACAATCACTTGGTCGCCGCTTTGCACATTCTGCAGAAAATCCCGGCAGCCAACAACCGCCGCAATGCCGAGTGCCTTTGCCAGAATGGCGGTGTGGGAGGTCTGCCCGCCAATTTCGGTTACAAAGGCGGAAACTTTGGATTTATCAAGCTGCGCCGTGTCAGAGGGCTTCAAAGAATCGGCAATCAAGATGGTGTTTTCCGGAAGATTCTTGAAGTCAGGGCCGCTTCCTTTTTTTGATAAATTACGCAGAATGCGCTCACCGATATCTTGAATATCGGTGGCGCGTTCGCGGATATAGGCATCGTCCATTTCCGCAAATGTCTGGTACAGCGTGTGCGTGATATCAGAAATCGCTGTTTCTGCGGAAAGGTGCTGGCTGCGGATGGCAGAAAAAGCCTCTCCAAGGAAAGCAGGGTCTTTTAAAAAGGCGGTTTGGCTTTCTATGATGGCGGCGTTTGCTTTGCTGCTTCCTGCAATCCGCAGGATTTGGGCTTTGGCAAGGTCAGCTGCTGCCTGCAGGCGTGCCGTTTCGGTGTCGGCATCCTGTGCCGCGTGGATTTCCGATGGCTGCTCAAACGCTTCCAGTACCAGAGCGGTGCCGATGGCATAGCCCTTGGAAACGCCAATGCCGGTAAACAGGGTTTGCGTTTTCATGTTATTCTTCACCGCCAAACTTTGTGGAAATCAGCTCAACCAAAGCCTGCACCGCTTCTTTTTCGTCTTCACCGTCTGCTTCAACGGTCACGGTGTCGTCCATTTTGGCACGCAGTGCCAGCAGATTGATCATCGACTTGGCAGCGGCGATGCGGTCGCCTTTTTTTATGCGGATGTCCGACGCAAACTGCCCCGCCGTGTTTACCAGCAGGGAAGCCGGCCGCGCGTGAATCCCAATCTTATTCATAATTTTGACGGTTTGTGATGTCATGGTTCATTTCCCCCTTGAAAAGTGTTTGATGAACTTTAACAAGCATATTCCGTGCCAAAATGTGCCGCCCTGAAAAACTCAGGCAGGATGCACACAGTTCGGTTCTGTAAAAAATTTAGAAAGGTAGCAAAACTCATCCTCGGAAATGGAGATTTGAAAGGCGGAGGTCAAGGGCACGCAGGCTTCCTTGATTTGGTGCAAAAGTGCTTCGTTTTGGTTCCGGTAAGCTTCCTTTCCGGGAAAAGCGCGCAGTGTACCGTTTGAAAGCAGGCGGTCTACCATACAGCCCATGTGGCAGTACAAACCGATTTTTACATCCGGCGTGAGGGTGCAGCCGGACTTTTGCTCCATGCCTTCCACTGCTTTCCGCACAGCGGCTAAGAGCCTTGGCCCATCCGCGTTTTTCAGCATGGTGGAGAAAGTACCGCTGATGTTTTCTAGTGTACATTCCTGATCCACGGTTTTCTGGATTTTTGTCAGGGCGTTTCCGTCAATCACTTCCGACAGGCGGTAGTGAGCGACCGGAAAACCGACATCGAACGAGCTGATGATGCAGATGATTCTGCCGATTTTTGAGATGGTCTCAAGCCGCTCCCGGATGTTTTCAAAGTCAGTCAGCTTGAGCGCAATGGTCTCGCAGATTCCGCCGTGGTAGTTAAGCTGGCTGTCCAGAATATTTTTAATTAAAGCAGCGCTGCCCTCACCGGTGGTGCAGATGGAAATGATGAAAATCCGCGCAAGCCGTTCTTTGGATGGCAGCGCCGGCGCGCCTTCCGGAGAAAGCTCCTGAATACGCATAACGGCGCGGTAAATTTCCTCCAGGGAATACCCCAGAGAGGCTTTGCGCGCCGCTTCAACCACGTGCAGGGTGCTGACCAGTGGAATGGCTTTTGTAGGAGTACCAAGTTCCTTTTGAACGGCGGGTGCGAAGTTCAGCAGGGAGCCCATGTCGACTAAAAGCAGCAGGCCGGATTCCGCGGGGTGCTGGTGCAGATAGTCCTTTAGGTGGTGGTAAACCGCCTGCGGACTTTCGTCCAAGAGCGCGTTAATGCCAATGGCGGCATCCTGAAATCCAAGCAGTCGGTTGGCGGTTTCCGCCATGGAGGCGGCGGTGGAAGATCCGTGCGCAATGACAATGACGCGCACCTTTGCTCGCTTCCCCAAGCAGTCAATGTTAAAAAAAGCGGCCAAAAACCCGGCTTCGTCGATGGGCATTTCCACGTCAAACTGGTCGTTGATGATGGCGAGTCCTTTCAGCGCTGCCGAAAACTCCTTTGGATAGCGTTTGCGCATATTGTTGAGCTGCGGGTTTACAATTTTTCGCCCACGCTGTACGCGGTTAATCGAGTTGTAGATGTGGATGGACAGCCCATAGCGCACATCATCCTGAAAGGCTCGTGTCAGTTCTCTAGAAGCCTGCGATAAAATTTCATCGGCGGCATAAATAATCTTCATACCGACCAGATTTTTAAGGTTTGAAAAACTCTGCGTGCCTGCTTCCTGTGAAATGTACTTCTGAAAGTACAGTTCAATATCGCTGTTCAGTTCCTTTTCAATCTCCTGCTCGCTGGCATGGGCGTTTTTCAGTTCCCGCATACGTTCGTCAATCATGTCGTAAATGGTTTCGCTGCTCTCATCGCGGGTGAAAAGCGGTGTTTTGGCGGTGCTATCAAACACGCAGAAGCGTTTGTTCATGCCGATATAACGCTTCCAGATGTCACGGTGAGAGGTTTCGCTGAAAAGACCTTTGCGAATGGCGTCCGGCAGGTCAAGGCTGACGATACACAGTTCGTCCTTTTTTCCGGAAACATAGTCAGAGTACGCGCGGGCGCACAGGATCTGAATATCATTTTTCAGCTGTCCGATGTTGTTGGGGCAGGGGTAGCTTAAAAGGGAGCGTACCGAGTTGACGGAAACAGAAATGGGTTTGCCAAGGCGTGCGGATTCTGCGGTAAAAAACGTGCTGATTAGGTTCAGCCGCTCGTCAGTGCTGCGCTCCGAAAGACTGGGAATTTTAATCACCATCGGGATTCTGCGTACGAAGGTTTTCAGCAGGTTAGAACCGGGGTCTTCGGTTGTCGCACAAATCAGCAGCACTGTGGCGCTGCGCTGGGCATCAGTTTCGCCAAGCCGTCGGTAAATGCCTTTATCCATAAAGGTAAACAGCATTTCCTGCCCCTGCGGCGGCAGGCGGTGCACTTCATCTAAAAATAAAATGCCACCGTCCGCTTTTTCAATCAGCCCGGGTCGGTCGCTGTCCGCGCCAGTGTAGGCGCCTTTTTTTGCACCCATTAGCTGGCTGAGAAGCAGCTGCGGATTGTCGGCATAATCTGCGCAGTTAAAGTCGACAAAGGGGCCGTCTGCAGCCAGACAGCCTTTCTCGTGCGCATATTGATAAATCAACTCGGCAAACATGGATTTGCCAACGCCGGTTTCCCCGAAAAAGAGCATATGCATACCGTGCGGCGGATACAGAACGGCGGCTTTGGCTTCCTCCACACAATGAAACAGGCTGTGGTTGCTCTGTACAAAAGCATCCAAAAGCAGCTCGCCGCTTTGGCACACGGTTGCTTCTGCAATTTTATAATAGATGGGTTTGGAACCGTACTTTTCTGCCAGACCGGCTTTGCACAGGGCGTTCAGGTCACTGCTGACGTTTGCGCGGGAAAGCCCTAAGTCCTCTGCCAACTCACCTGCCGAAATGCCGCGCTGCCCGGTCAGCTCAGCAAGCCGTTGTTTCACGGTGTCTATTCGTTTCAAAGCGCAGTCCTCCCCCATTGAAATGATATACACTTTGTATTATAGACGTTGTGCATTAAAAAGTCAACGAACAAAGACTTTTTATAGGCAATGTGTTTTAAATACACAGGCAATGTGTTTGAAAAAGGACTTTTTTCAAAACACATGGGCGCCTGCTGTTTTTCTGCAGAAGCAGCGGGCGCTTTGCTGAAAAATTTAAAAAAAATGTGTTTTGGCACGCTTCTTGCTGGGTAAAGTGCAGCAAGAAATTTATAAGATGCAGGTGGGTAAAATGGAAATCGAAACAATGACCATGCAGCTGATTGTCAACAGCGGCGATGCGAGAAGCAGAGCAATGGAGGCGATTGCCCTTGCCAAAAAAGGAGAAATCGGCGCTGCCAGAGAAAAGCTGGAGGAAAGTAGAAAGTTCCTTACGCAGGCGCACCAATTTCAGACAGACCTGATTCAGGAGGAGGCGGATGGAAACATCAAAAGCGTTTCGCTGCTTACAGCACATTCACAGGATCATTTGATGAACGCCATTACGGTTTCAGATATGGCGGGGGAGTTTGTAGACCTTTACGAAATGATTTTTCATAAAAAAGGAGCGGATTGAGTTATGACAAAAATTACACTGGTTTGCAACGCGGGTATGTCCACCAGCCTTTTGGTGAGCAAAATGAATCTGGCAGCGGTAAAGTCCGGCGCGAATGTGAAAATCCGTGCCATCGCGGAAAATGAATTTGACAAGTACGCAGATGACACGGACATTCTGCTGCTGGGCCCGCAGGTGGGCTACACGCTCAAAAAAATGCAGGCAAAGTACGGCGCAAAGGGCATTAAGATGGCGGTTATCAGCAGTATGGACTATGGCATGATGAATGGAGAAAAGGTGCTGCAAGCCGCGCTGAAGATGTAGGGAGCGCGGCCGGAAAGGGTGAATGAATTATGAAAATGAATGAACAGACACAGGAAAAGATTCAAAACATAGCGGCTGCATTTGCAGGGAACAAGTACATTCAGGCAATTTCCAGAGCGATGATGTTCATCATCACACCCATCATCATCGGTTCCATTTTTACACTGCTCGCGAACCTGCCCATTCAGGCGTACACGGACTTTTTGAGTCAACACGGCATTACACCGATTTTAAATCTGCCGGCGACGTTTACAACCAACATTATGGCAGTGCTTGCCGTTTTTTTCATCGCCTACTTTTTGGCGAAGCAGTTTGACAAAGACGGCACCATGGCGGGTATGCTTGCCTTAATCAGCTTTTTCATCATTACACCGCTTGGCGAACAGACCACAAAGGACGGCACGGTGAATTATATTCCGTTTGACTGGCTTGGCGCGAAGGGACTGTTTGCCGCCATGCTGGTCGGGCTTTTGACTGCACGGCTGTACGTCTGGTTTATGGACAAAGGCTTTACGATTAAAATGCCAGACAGTGTGCCGCCGGCTGTATCGACTTCTTTTGCCGGTCTGGTTCCCGGTTTTGCGGTTTCTATTATCGCGCTGCTGGTGGCGGCTGTTTTCAAAGCCACACCTTACGGCAGCCTGGATCAGCTGATTTACACCTGCATCCAAATTCCGCTGCAGGGGCTGTCCGGTACGTTCGGCGCATTTATCTTAGTGAATCTAATTATCGGCATTTTGTGGTTTTTCGGCATTCACGGAACCAATATCGTGCTGCTGGGTGTCATGTATCCGCTGTATTTGGCGCTGGATATGCAAAACCTGAATGCCTACCAGGCAGGGCAGGCGTTGCCGAATATCCTTGGGTACCAGTTCTTTGTCTGCTATGTCATTTTCTCAGGAACCGGCGCGACCATTGGCCTTGTGCTGCTGATGGCGTTTAAGGCGAAGAGCAAGCAGTACCGGACGCTGGGGCGGCTTGCCCTGCCTACCAGCATTTTTAATATCAACGAACCAGTTACTTTTGGAACGCCGATTGTCTTAAACCCGTATATGTTGATTCCATATCTGCTGGCGCCGATTATGACCGGCTCCATTGCTTATGCGGCAACCGCTATCGGGCTGGTACCGCGGCTCAATGGGGTGCAGATTCCGTGGTCCACGCCGATTATTGCCTCCGGCATCATTGAGGGCAGCTGGCGCATCGCGGTACTGCAGGTCGTTTTGGTTGCAGTTTCTCTGGCGGTCTATTACATTCCCTTTAAGTTTATTGATAAAAAAGCCTATGAACAGGAGCACGCAGATGAAAACGTGCAGAATGCCCAGGAAGCAGAGGCCTGAAACCGCTTTTTAGCAGAAAGGAAAAACAAAGATGCAGGGAGTTAAAATTGTTACAATTGGCGGCGGCAGCAGTTACACGCCGGAACTGATTGAGGGATTTATCAAGCGCAAAGATACGCTGCCGGTTCGGGAAATCTGGCTGGTGGATATTCCGGAAGGCAAGGAAAAACTCGAAATTGTCGGTGCGCTTGCAAAACGCATGGTCAAAGCGGCAAAGCTGGACTGCCAAGTGCACCTGACGCTTGACCGCCGGGAGGCGCTTGCCGGGGCGGACTTTGTCACCACGCAGTTCCGCGTGGGGCTGCTGGACGCACGCATTCGCGATGAGCGCATTCCCCTGAGCCACGGGTTGATAGGGCAGGAAACCAATGGCGCAGGCGGTCTGTTTAAGGCGTTCCGCACCATTCCGGTGATTTTGGACATCATCAAGGATATGCGCGCGCTTTGCCCGGATGCATGGTTGGTCAACTTCACGAACCCATCCGGTATGGTTACGGAAGCAGCCATACGGTATGGTCAGTGGGAAAAAACCGTGGGGCTGTGCAATGTACCGGTCATTTCCCAGAAGAAGTGCTATGAGATACTGGGACTAAATGAGGAAAAGCAGGAGTTGTTCTTTCAGTTTGCCGGTTTGGATCACTTCCACTGGCACCGCGTTTGGAACAAAGCGGGCAAAGAAATTACCAGGGACCTGATCAATCAGGTTTACAGTCCGGAAAATGCCGGCAAGTATCAGATTGTAAAGAACATCAAGGAGATTCCCTATAACTTTGAGCAGATTCAAGACCTGGGGCTGCTGCCCTGTTCCTATCACCACTATTACTACCTGACGGCGGATATGCTGGAGGATCAACTGGAAGAATATAAAGACCATAAAACCAGAGGGGAGCAGGTCAAGGCAATCGAAAAAGAGCTGTTTGAACTTTACAAAAATCCACAGATGGACAAAAAGCCGGAGCAATTAACGCAGCGCGGCGGTACCTATTACAGCGAGGCTGCCTGTGAGCTGATTGAATCCATTTATAGTGACAAGCGCAATCTGATGGTAGTAAGCACCCGCAACAACGGTACCATCAGCGACCTGCCTTATGACTGCATTGTGGAAGTTTCCAGCCTCATTACCAGCCACGGGCCGGAGCCGCTGAATTGGGGCAGCTTCGCGCCAAATGTGCGCGGGCCGCTGCAGCTGCAGAAGGCAATGGAGGAATGCACGATTGAAGCAGCGGTCACCGGAGATTACGGCAAGGCGCTGCAGGCATTTACTATGAACCCATTGATTACAAGCGGCAGAATTGCAGCACAACTGCTGGACGAGATGCTGCTTGCAAACCGGGAATATTTGCCGCAGTTTCAAAGCAAAATCGCGGAATTGGAGTAATGCGGAATGGAAAACAGTACATTCCCTAAAAACTTCCTCTGGGGCGGCGCAACCGCCGCCAACCAGATTGAGGGTGCATGGAATACGGACGGCAAAGGTGACAGTGTGGATGACCACTACACAGCGGGCAGCGCGCAGGCGCCCCGGCGTGTAACACCGATACTGGAACAGGACGCTGTTTACCCGAACCACCGCGGTATTGATTTTTATCACCGGTATCGGGAAGATATTGCGCTTTTCGCAGAGATGGGTTTTAAAGTTTACCGGATGTCGATTGCGTGGTCGCGTATTTTTCCGCATGGCGACGACGAAACCCCTAACGAAGCCGGGCTGGCGTTTTACGATCGTGTTTTTGAAGAACTGCGGAAATACCATATCGAACCACTGGTGACTATCTCACATTACGAGAGTCCCTATGCTTTGACGGAAAAGTACGGCGGTTGGAAAAACCGTGCACTGATTGATTTGTATGTCCGCTATGCAGAAACCATTTTTCAGCGCTATCAAAAGCAGGTCAAGTATTGGCTGACCTTTAACGAAATCAATATGCTGACCAACCCTTTTGGTGCGTACATCGGCGGTGGAATGCTGCCGCAGCCGGAGCGGGATATGCGGCAGGACTGCTTTCGCGCGCTGCACAATCAAATGGTGGCAAGCGCCAAGGCGGTGCAGGTGGGGCACCGCATCAGCCCGGACTTCCGTATCGGCTGTATGATCTGTTTCATGGCGGTTTATGCGCGCACCTGCAATCCAGCGGATGAACTTCTGACTCAGCAGTTCGACCAAATTCATAATATGCTGGCGGGTGATGTGCAGGTGCGCGGCGCGTACCCCGCGTATGCAAACCGCTTCTTTGAAGAGAACCACATTGATGTCGGCATGACGGCAGAGGACGCGCAAACGCTGCAAAAGGGCCGCGTGGATTATTACACATTCAGCTACTATATGTCGAACTGCATTGGCGCGGATTCCGGCGAAACCGCCTCCGGCAATGTGATGGGCGGTTTAAAGAATCCGTATCTGCAGACTTCTGCGTGGGGATGGCAGATTGACCCGCAGGGTCTGCGCTGGGTTTTAAATCGCGTGTATGACCGCTACCAGATTCCAATTATGGTGGTGGAAAACGGGCTTGGCGCGGAAGACCGCGTGGAACCGGATGGCAGCATTTGCGACGACTACCGGATTGATTACCTGAAACAGCATATCGAGCAAATGCGGGAAGCCGTTAAAGACGGGGTGGATCTGCGCGGCTACACAACGTTGGGACCGATTGACTTGGTCAGCGCGAGCACAGGCGAGATGAAAAAGCGGTACGGCTTTATTTATGTCGACCTGCAGGACAATGGCAGCGGCACACTGGAACGAAGAAAGAAAAAGAGTTTTGACTGGTACAAACAAGTCATTGCTTCTAATGGGGAAGACTTGACGGTGTCACTGTAACAAAAGGAATCTCTGCAGGATTGGACTTTGCAGAGGTTCCTTTGCTGTATTGGTATCGATTCGGCAGAATTTTCCGTGCGCAGCGGGTTTTGGGTTGAAAACCAAGCGCAGATTGCATACAATAAAAGAACAGCTTCTCTGTTTCGCAGAGGACTGCAGAAAGGAGGCAGCAGCCATGCTGTTCTGGATTCTATTTTTGCTTTTTGGCGGTCTGTTCCTGGCGTCTTTTTTAAAGGAGCGTCGGCAGTTCCGCAACGCGGTTTATCTGACGCTGACGGTGTTCTTTCTGCTGACAGCAGTCGCCGATGCAACTACAGGCTCGGCTGTCAGCGCACTGATTCTGATTTTTCTGTTCGTGCTGCTGCCGCTGAGCATTGTGCCGATTTCCTTTGTCTTTTTGGCAGAGGGCGTTACATCTATCAGAAAAGAAGGCTTTGCGGTGGCGCACGTCCTTTCCATTGCGTTTGGCGTGGGTGTGTGGCTCTTCCTGCTGGCAGCGCGGTATCTGTTTTCAAATGCAATCAACAATCCGGTACGGGAACTTTTCGCTCTGGTTGTGTTGGCAGGTGTATATGTGTTTTTCACTTTTGCCGCGCTGCTCCTCTACTCGACTTTTTACCAGATTGTGCCCAAAAAGCGCGACTGTGATTTCATTATCATTCATGGTGCGGGCCTTTTGGAGGGGCGCCGGGTTTCACCGCTGCTTGCCGGTAGATTGGACAAGGGGATGCAGGTGTATGAACTGTCCGGCCGCAAGGCAAAAATCATTGTTTCCGGCGGGCAGGGCGGTGACGAGCAGGTTTCAGAAGCGCAGGCGATGCAGGACTATCTGCTGCAGCACGGTATTCCGCAGGAAAGCATCCTTTTGGAGGAGCGGTCAAAAAACACCTTGGAAAATCTGCAGTTCTCAAAAAAAATCATGGACAGCCTTCTACCTGCCTATTCTTGCATCTTCGTCACCAATGACTATCACGTTTTTCGGGCGGGCACTTATGCGCGCCGGATTGGGTTGAATGCCGAGGGTGTTGGCTGCAAGACAGCCTTTTATTACTGGCCGAACGCCTTTATCCGCGAGTATATCGCCATCATGCTGCAGTACAAAAAAGCGCCGGTGTTTCTTGCGGTGCTGTGGGTGCTTGGCGTGATTCTCTGGGAATTGGCAACCTATAATTTTTGACCAAACAGGGAAAAGACCGCCCGCGGAAACAATCTGTTTTAGGGGAAAGCGTGTCAGCGCTTCCCCTGCAGCGCCCAGTTCTGGTTTTCGCTTTGCAGACTGACCATGCGGCGGAACGTCCCGTCTTGCCGCAATAGTTCCGCCGGTACGCCGGCTTCCACTGCCTTTCCGTCGGCGAGCACAACCACCTTGTCTGCACCCAGTACAGTGCGCATCCGGTGGGCGATAATCAGCACGGTCTTGTTTTGAATCAACTCGGACAGTGCTTGCTGCACAGCGGTTTCGCTTTCCACATCCAGACTGGCGGTGGCTTCGTCCAGCAGAATGACAGGGGCGTTTTTCAGAAGTGCCCGCGCAATGGAAATACGCTGCCGCTCGCCGCCTGAAAGCGTGGAACCGTTTTCGCCAATCACGGTTTGGTAGCCTGCAGACATTTTTTGTACGAAGTCATCGCACTGCGCAGCCTTTGCTGCCGCAAGCACTTCGCTATCGGTGGCATCTCGGCGACCCAGACGGATATTTTCCAGAACGGTATCGTGGAACAGTACAACATCTTGAAAAACAATGGCATAGTTTTTCAGCAGCGTTTCCGGCTCTACGGTAGAAACATCCACGCCCCCCAGGGTGACGCGCCCGCCGTTTACATCCCAGAAGCGCGCCGCCAGCTTGGCAGCTGTGCTTTTGCCGCCGCCGGAAGGCCCGACCAGCGCCGTCACTTCGCCCTGCTTTGCGGTAAAAGAGACATCCTTCAGCACACCCTCGTCCTCTTTGTAAGCGAAGCGCACATGGTCAAATACAATGTCATAGCGCTTGGGTGCGAAGTGCTTTGTGCCGGTCTGCACCGGTTCTTCCTCTATGGCGCGCATACGCTCGATTTGCAGCTTGGCGTTAAAGGTTGCGGCCAGATTCATAAAGCAAATATTCAGCGGGTCATAAATTTGCGCCGCAACCACCAGAAAAATCAAAAACACCGTCAGGCTGATCTGCCCGGCAACCAACAGGCGGATTCCCACCAGTACCGTTGTGGCGATGCCCAGCCGCAGAAACGCCTGCGCGGATGTAACGACAATGCCGGTAGCGAGTTCCGAGTGGATCGCGGCGGATTCCGCGCGGTGCAGCTTTTTCTGCAGGCCGTACAGGTAAGTTTCCTTTTGATTGCACGCTTTGATATCTTTTACTGTTTCCAAAAGTTCCTGCATTCCATCGGTAGCGGCGCGCTTTGTGAGGATGCTGCGTGTACCGAAGCGGTCCTGCAGCCGGCGCGAGCCGAAGATCAGCAGTGCCGAAAAGGGCAATACCCACAAAACGGCAAGACCCATGCGCCAGTCAAAGAACAAAAGACCAACTGCAATCAGCGCAGTGGAGAGTATCGTACCGAACAGCTGCGGGATGAAGTGGGAAAACGCTTGCTCCAGAGAACTGCAGTCTGCCATCAGGGTGGCGGTCAAGTCCGAAAGGTCGCGGCGACCGAAGAAAGACAGCGGCAGTTCCCGCAGCTTTTCGCCGAGCGTTACGCGCCGCTGCGCACTTTCCGTGTAAGTTGCAACGTACAGGCTGCCGTACTGGAAGTGGTGTACCAGATAGATGAGTGCTGAGAGGAACACGCCAATTGCTGTGTAGCCCCAGATGCCCGCGGCGGGGTTTCGACCTTTTTGTATCGCTTCCGTCAGGTGCATTAAAACATTGACGAGCAGTGCCACCGGCAGCATAAGACTCAGATTGGCCGCAATGGTCCAAAGTACAGCGCGCACCAAATCCCCGGCGCCCTTTTCGCTTAGGGCAAAGGTTTTTTGTATTTTGCGAATCATGCGTGTGCCTCCTTTCCGACTTTCCAGAGCGCCGAGGTCTGGTAGTCCTGCCACATACGGGCATAAAGCCCGCCCTGCGCCGTCAGCTCCCGGTGCGTGCCTTGTTCCGCAATTACGCCATTTTCCAATACAAAAATCCGGTCTGCGTTTACCACCGTAGAAAGCCGGTGTGCAATCATCAGGACGGTTTTGCCTTTTGTCAGGGTTTCAAAGGCTTTTTGAATCAGTGCTTCGTTTTCCGGGTCAGCAAATGCGGTGGCTTCATCCAGCACGACGATGGGGGCATCTTTCAAAATGGCCCGTGCCAGCGCAATGCGCTGCTGCTCGCCGCCGGAAAGGTAAACGCCTTTGGTACCGACAACGGTGTGCAGGCCATTCGGCAGCTTTGCAAGGATGTCATCGCATTGGGCGGCGTGGGCGGCTTTTCGCACCTGTGCTTCCTCTGCCTCCGGTCGGGCGGCGCGGATGTTTTCCAGCAGCGTGGTTTTAAACAGGCGGGTGTCCTGAAAAACAAAGGAGATTTGCTGCATCAGCGCGGCAGAGGAAAGCTGCCGCACATCCGCACCGCCCACCAGCACCCGCCCGCTTTGTACATCCCAAAAGCGCGGAATCAGGCTTGCGGCAGTTGTTTTGCCGCCGCCGGACGGCCCGACCAAAGCGACGGTTTCTCCCGGCGACACAGAAAACGAAAGGTGCGAAAGTGCCGGCTGCGCAGCGCCGGGGTATGTAAACAGAACATCCTGAAATACCACAGAACTGTCTTTTGCGGTCACAGGCTGCGCGGCCTCCTCTAAAGGCGGCTGCGCAAGAATTTCTTCGAGCTTTCGGACGGCCTCGTCTGCCTGCATGACTGCTTCGCTGGCATACATAATGCGCATCAGCATCAGTGCGCAAAACGGCGTAAAAAGTATATAAAACAGAACGTTTGCTAAGGCAATCCAAGGTTCAGCTGATGCCGCGCAAAGCAGCAGACCAGCGGGAATGAGCAGCAGGAAAGTGCTGTTCAGTATGGTGGTAAAGCCGGTCATAGGGACCCGGCAGGAAAGGGTATACTCCACCGCCATATCACGGTAGTTCATGATGGCGGCGTAAAAAGCCTTAAATGAAAAAACTGTCTGCTGAAACACTTTCACCACGGGGATACCGCGCACATACTCTGTGGCCTCTGCGCTTAGGTCTTCAATCGCGCGCTGATACCGCTTGAAAAATCCGGCGTTTTTTCCGCCCATCATCTGTTTCATCAGAAAGACAGCGGCAATCAGCGGCAGCAGGCAGAGCAGACCCAGCTTCCAGTCAAAAACGAACAGCAGCACGATTGCTCCCAGCGGTGTGACCACCGCCCCGACCAGATCGGGCAATTCGTGCGCCAGCAGGGTCTCGGTCATGCCGGCGTTGTCATCGATTTGCTTGCGCAGGCGACCGGACTGGTTCGCAGAAAAATAGCCCAGCGGCAGGTCAACCAGATGACGCGCTGCTGCGGCGCGCATATTGCGTGCCGCACGAAAGGCGGCAAGGTGCGTGCACATCAGCGCAACGAGGTAAAGCAATGTGCTCACTGCGGAAAAGAGCAGCGCAAGCCACCCAAAATGTACCAGACCGGCAGCCTTTGAGAAATTCGGCATTACTTCAAAAACGCCGCGCGCGGTGAACCAGATGCAGATGTACACGGCCATTGCAAGCAGCGCGGCAATCCCAGAGAGGGCGCACCCCAGCAGGGTGAGCTTTTTCCGGCTGCCCGCGTAGCCGAGCAGCCGCGACAGACTGCTCGGCTTTTTGGAATTGCGGTTCATGGAATCACTCCTTTTCAAGTTTGGTTAGCGTTAGCTAACTTATGGTCAAAAAAGATGGGGTTCAGTACCCCATAACTTCTTTCCAACCTGCAGAATAAAAGGCTTTCAGTTCCTTTACAAAGCGCACTGCCTGTGCTTGCGGCATATCGTGCCGAACCATTTCGAACAGCGCGGAAAACATCCCGCTGATTAGAATATGCTCCAGCGCACAGTTAATTTCTTTCACTGGCTTGCCAAGACTGCGCTGCACCTGAATAAACCGGTGTGTGCTTTCTGTTTCTATTTCGGTCATGGTTTCCAAGTAGTGTGCATAAGTTGTGCCGTCAGCGCAGCAGATAATCAGTTTAAACACATCGAAGTGGGCGTAAATGTACAGCACCATCCAGTCCATGCATTCGCCGGAGATTTTGCCCATCTGACCGAGCTGCTCCTCGTGGGGCAGAGCCGCGAATTGCTTCTGTGCGGCTGTGAAGCGGGTGAGCAGGGTTTGAGCAGGGGTGCGGACCAGCGCCGTAAAGAGCGACTCTTTGCTGGGAAAATAACCATAAAATGCGCCGGTGGTTACACCGGCTTCTTTTACAATCTGCCGCAGGGAAGCGGCGCGAAAACCGTTTTTTAGAAATTCCTGCTTACCGGCCTCCAAAATACGCTGCAGGGTAGGGGAGTCATGCATAGGCAAATGGTGCCTCCAAGTGTAACAGTGTTATATGACAATGCTATCCTAGCATACGCGCGGCTCTTTGTCAACGGCCTTTTTGCACAGCGGGGATGCTTTCTGCTGCTAACACGGGCAGGGTCGCTAAAAAGGAGGAAATCCTACCGCCGAAATCGTAAGATTCTACAAATCATACTTGACAAACAGAATCCAGTTTATTACAATAGAATTGTTAGGGGGAGGATGGCTTGCTGATTACAAAGGAAACCGATTATGCACTGCGCACCCTGCGGGCACTGGCCGGCGGCAGCCAGCTGACTGCGGAACAGTTGGCTGCCGGTGAGCAGATTCCCCGGCAGTTTGCGTACAAAATCCTGAAAAAGCTGCAAAAAGGCGGCTTGGTGCGCATTCTACGCGGCGCCGGCGGCGGCTTTCTGCTGGAAACGTCGCTGAAGAAGGTCACCTTGTATCAGCTGATGCAAGTTATGGGCGAGGATTTCTCTGTGGTGGATTGCATGAAGCCCGGCTATGCGTGTACTTGGCAGGAACACCACGGGGGTGCGCTGTGCTGCGCCCACCAGAACCTGGCGGGTATTCAGCAGCGCTTGAATGAGGAACTGAATGCCCATTCTCTTGAGGAAATTCTGTTTGGCAACTAAGGCGCTTTTCGTGCCGGACTGCGGCGGTTCAGCTGCGGAGCGATTCTGCAGCTTGATGTGGTTTAGGTGGGCAGCGCGTTTTTTTACCGCAGAAAGTGGACAAAATTTATCAAGTATATCAATGCCAAGGGAGGAAATGTAATGTTATTTAAAACGACACAGCAGCACGAAGCGCTGCGGGAAAAGGTTCGGAAATTCGCAGAAGAGGAAGTCAAGCCGATCGCATTCCTGCTGGACAAGGAAAACGACTTTCCGAAAGAAGCCGTGGAAAAGCTCGGTAAAATGGGTCTGCTCGGTATTCCGTACTCGAAGGAATACGGCGGCATGGGGCTGGACATGATTAGCTATGCCATTGCCGTGGAGGAACTGGCACGGATAGACGGCGGTACCGGCGTCATTCTTTCCGCACATACCTCGCTCGGTTCCTGGCCGATTTTTGCGTTTGGCACGGAAGCCCAGAAGCAAAAGTACTTAACGCCGCTGTGTCGCGGCGAAAAGCTGGCGGCGTTTGGCCTGACGGAAACCAATGCCGGCTCTGACGCGAGCGGTACGGAAACCACGGCCGTGGACAAGGGCAGCTACTACCTGCTTAACGGCAGTAAGATTTTCATTACCAACGCCCCTAAAGCGGACACCTATGTTGTGTTTGCCGTCACGACACCGGACATCGGAACACACGGCATTTCCGCCTTTATCGTGGAAAAAGGGTGGAAAGGTTTTGAATTCGGTGACCATTATGACAAAATGGGCATCCGTTCTTCCTCTACGGCGGAACTGATTTTTAACAATGTCAAGGTTCCGAAAGAAAACCTACTGGGCAAAGAGGGGCAGGGCTTCAAAATCGCCATGGCAACGCTGGACGGCGGTCGAATCGGCATTGCGGCGCAGGCGCTCGGCATCGCACAGGGCGCGTTTGACCTGGCAGTCGATTACGCAAAGGAACGCGTGCAGTTTGGCAAGCCGATTGCGTTTCAGCAGGCGCTTTCCTTTAAAGTGGCGGACATGGCGACAAAACTGCGCGCCGCGCGCTTCCTGGTTTATTCTGCGGCAGAGCTGAAAGAGAATCAGGAGCCTTATGGTATGGAATCCGCGATGGCGAAACAGTATGCTTCCGACATTGCGCTGGAGGTTACCAACGATGCCATGCAGATTTTCGGCGGCACTGGTTACCTCAAAGGTATGGAGGTGGAGCGGATGTACCGCGACGCCAAGATTACCACGATTTACGAGGGAACCAACGAGATTCAGCGTGTGGTCATTGCTTCGCATATTCTGGGCAGACCGCCGAAAGCGGCGGGCGCTGCCGCACGGGTGAAGAAGCCCGCGCCGATTACCGGTATTCGCCGCAAAATCATTTTCCGCGAGGGCAGTGCCAAGGAGCAGACTGCAGCCCTTGCGGAGGCACTGCAGAAGGACGGATTCGACTTTACCATCGGTGTTCCGCTGGACACCCCCATTGCCAAGGCGGAGCGCGTGGTTTCTGCAGGCAAGGGCATCGGAGAGAAAAAGAATATGGCACTGATTGAGCAGCTTGCCAAAGCGGCGGGTGCGGCGGTCGGCTCATCCCGCCCCGTGGCAGAAACGCTCAAGTATCTGCCGCTCAATCGCTATGTGGGAATGTCCGGTCAGAAATTTACCGGTAATCTGTACATTGCCTGTGGAATTTCCGGTGCAAGCCAGCACCTCAAGGGGATTAAGGATGCTTCGGTCATCGTGGCAATCAACAAGAACCCCAATGCGCCGATTTTTAAAAACTGTGACTACGGCATTGTGGGGGATGTGCAGGAGGTGCTGCCGCTGCTGACGCAGGCATTGGGCACCGGCGACAAGCAGCCCGCCCCGCCGATGGTCAAAATGAAGCGTCCCGTCATGCCAAAGCCGGAACCAATCGGCCCCCGCTATGTATGCAGCGGCTGCGGCTATGAGTATGTGCCGGAACTGGGTGACGAGGACAGTGAAGTGAAGCCCGACACTTTGTTTAAGGAATTGCCGGAAGACTGGGTCTGCCCTGCGTGCGCGGAGCCGAAAGACCAGTTTATTCAGGCATAACGGAAAGGAAGAAAATTTATGTACTGTGTCAGAAATGTAACCGAGGATTTATATTGGGTGGGTGCCAATGACCACCGCCTTGCCCTGTTTGAAAACGCCTACCCGATTCCGCGCGGCGTTTCCTACAATGCTTATCTGCTGCTGGACAAAAAAACCGTGCTGTTCGATACTGTGGATTGGTCCGGCTGCCGCCAGCTTTTGGAGAACACGGAGCACCTGCTGGGCGGCCGCACGCTGGATTATGTGGTGGTTAACCACTTAGAGCCGGACCACGCCGCCTCTTTGGAGGAAATTCTGATTCGCTGGCCTAATGTAACCATCATCAGTAACGAAAAAGCGTTCATGTTCATGCGGCAGTTCGGCTTTCACATTGATTCACATGAGCTAGTGCAGGTTGAGGAGGGCGATACCTTTTCCTTCGGCAAGCACACGGTCACATTTGTGTTTGCCCCCATGGTGCATTGGCCGGAAGTCATGATGACGTTTGACACAACCAACGGCGCACTTTTTTCTGCCGATGCATTCGGGACGTTCGGCGCTTTGGACGGCAAGCTGTTTGCGGATGAAGTCAACTTTGACCGGGACTGGCTGGATGACGCCCGCCGTTACCTGACCAACATTGTGGGTAAGTACGGGCCGCACATTCAGCTTGCGCTGAAAAAGGCGGGCGGCATTCTGGATCAAATCAAATTCATCTGCCCACTGCACGGGCCCGTGTGGCGCAAGGACCTGATGTACTTTATCAATAAGTACGACACCTGGAGCCGCTATGTGCCGGAGGAAAAAGGCGTGCTGATTGTGTATGCCTCCATGTACGGCAACACCGAATCCGCGGCGCAGGCGCTTGCCTCGCGGCTTTGTGAGCGCGGTATGACCAACGTTGCAGTATATGATGTGTCCTCTACGGATGTTTCCCAGCTGATTTCCGAGTCGTTTAAGTACAGCCACATCGTGCTGGCGTCTGTTACCTATAACCTTGGCATTTACCCGGCCATGCACAATTATCTGATGGATATGAAAGCCCTGAATGTGCAGAACCGTACGGTTGCCATCATCGAGAATGGCACCTGGGCAGCGGAGTCCGGTGACCTGATGCAGAAATTCCTGAACGAAGAGATGAAAAACATGACCGTGCTTAACGAGCGCGTAACCATGGCTTCCTCCCTCAGCGCAGACAAGGAGCCGGAGCTTGAAGCACTTGTCACGGCGATTTTGGATTCCATGAACTAAAAAATACAGAAAAGAGCCGTCCCCAAACTGAACTGCCCCAGAGTTAATGGACAAAGAATAAAAAGCCCTGTCGTAGAATATTGTAAGATTACGCAACCTGATGCCGCTTTTCAAGTGGTGTCAGGTGCGTTTTTGTTTGGATGCGCTCATTGTTGTAGAAATCTATGTATTCATCGATCAGTTGTCTTGCTTCATCAAAAGAGGAAAGCTTATGGCGGTAAATACATTCAGTTTTAAGAATGGAAAAGAAATTTTCAGCCAATGCATTGTCATAGCAGTTACCACGTCTTGACATAGATGGTGTGATGCCGTACTCTTTGGTTAGGTTGAAATATGCTTGTGAGGTGTATTGAAACCCTTGGTCGCTGTGGAGGTGCAACTCCCCGGCGGCCGCTTCTTTTTCCACAGCAAGTTTGATTGTATTCAAAACAAGATTTACCGTCTGTTCGGTTCCGGTCTTGTAGGCGACAATGCTGTTGTCAAAGAGATCGCGAATCATAGACAGATATAGAACACCTTGGGCCGTGTGTATGTATGAGATGTCTGTTACCCATTTCTGATTAGGTCTGTCGGCAACAAAGTTTCGATTCAACACGTTTTCATATTTGTGAAGTTGCTGTCCCATTTGCTTGTACTTCTTACGACGACGTATTTCAGAGAGCAAACCATATTTATTCATGATGCGGAGAACCGTTTTAGGGTTGAAATGCAAAGATTTCTTACGTTCCAACCAAATTTGAACTCGTCTGTAACCGTAAGTTTTACCACAGCTTTTCTGACACTCCGCTATGAGTCCAGCAAGTTTTGTATTACGTGGCAGTAATTCACGGCGCTTTACATAGTCGTAGTAGCCGCTGCGCGATACCCCAAAGAATTTGCACATGATTCTTACCGGATATTTCTCACTGCGACAATAGATTACTTCATATTTTATGGCAGCTTTCACTTCCTTCCAACAGCGTGAAGAAAATCCCGCAGCAAATCATTCTCCATTTTTAACCGTTTGTTCTCGTATTTGTATTCTTGCAATGTGACGGCAGGCTTACGCCCCCGTCTCTTTGGCGAAAGTCCTGCTTCTTCACGATCTGCTTCTTTGTTGTGTCGGTTAATCCAGTTCTTTATCTGAATTTTGTTTAAGGCAACACCGCACAATGGCATAAAAAATCCACGCCATCTGCCAAAGGCGGCAAACAGCGAGGAACTCTCCCAATTATATCTGCGAAGGCAAACGCAATCAGACTGACAGGCAGGGCCTGTCAGCCAGAATCAGATTCGCCAACGCAAACATCATATTCAGTTTGGCGGTCTGCTTTTGCAGACCTCGGTATCGCGTCTTTCGGTACCGTAACAGACCTTTCACAACGGCAAAAACATGTTCTACTTTGGCACGAACCGATGACTTTTCGTGCTCTCTGCGCTTGAGTTGGGCTTGCGACCTGTTGGAACCCTTTTTGATTTGCGATGGGCGACGATTGAACTTGTAACGGATACGCTTGCCAGCATTGTTCTTTATAATGGCATCCTCGCGCTTTTCCGCTCCCAAATATCCGCTGTCTCCGTATACAACGCTTTCCTCTCCGGTCAGCAGTTTGGAGGTCATGGCGACATCATGGACATTGGCGGCCGTTACCTCAACCGTGTGAACAAGCCCGCTATCCTTATCCACCCCAACATGTGCCTTGTAGCCAAAGTGCCACGCATTGCCCTTCTTCACCTGATGTGCATCCGGGTCTCGCTGCTTCTCCTGATTTTTCGTGGAGGACGGAGCGGCTATGATGGTGGAATCCACAATGGTACCCTTTTTCAGAAGCAGTCCCTTTTGTTGCAGCAAATTTGCCACCTGCGCAAACAACTGCTCCTGCAAACCGTTTTGTATGAGAATATTACGAAATCTTCCCAGCGTATCCCCGTCCGGCACCTGATTGCTTGATTCCACGCCGCAGAAATCCGAAAAGGCACGACTGTCGATCGTTTCAGCCACCGTTGCTTCGTCGGATAGATTATATAGGTTTTGCAGCAGATACAGCCGCAGCATCAGTTCCAAATCATAGGGCTTGTTTCCGTGCTCTCCTTTGTAGTAGCACGGCTTGATCATGGCCACCCATTTCCCCCATGGAACGATGCGCTCAATCTGCTCGAGAAATTCTTTTTTCTTCGTACGCGCCTGTGCCAGTTCATCGCACAGAGCTGACATACTCATCTGCTTATCCATATACCTATTTTATCATATCTCGCTTCTTACCGCAGCTTTTTTTCTGTGCGGTGTTGCCTTAATCCTAATTCATCTGCAATTTCTTGTCTCGTTTTTCCTGCTGCCCTCATCGCCAGAATTTTCGGCTCAAATGCTTTTATATTCGTCCAACTTCTTTTCATAAAAATTGCCTCCCTTCGTAGTTTAATTATCCTACGATGGGAGGCTTTTTTGCAATGTCCGTTTTTACTGGGGCAGTTCAAACTGCCATGCAGCTTTGCGGGACGGCTCTTTTTGATATCCGGCACTTCGTGTAAAGCTTAAATCTGCAGCCATCCACGCGCCAGCGCAGACAGTTTTGTAAACTGTTCAACTTCCAGCTTATTGGATGCTGTAAACTTGCCGGCATCCTTTGTGCGGCTGGTCAGACCGATTGGCACGCCCTGCAGCGAAAGGCTGTACTTGGCGTTTACCGGATACTGCGGGTACTCAATGACCGAGCAGGTGCCGATGTATTGCTGCACCTGCTCGGCTTTCTCTGGCTCATCGCGGAAGTGCCGGCAGAGCCAAACGTAAAACTCCGGATGCAGGTTGGTCATCACACCGCAGTATCCGCTTGCGCCCATCCGCAGGCTTTCCAACAGGGTGGCGGCGTTGGCGTTAAACAGGCTGATACCGCTGCCGGAGAGGAGATCGAGGCGTTCGCGTATCCGCTGCAAATCGCAGCACGTGTCCTTCATGAAAACAAAGCGCCCAGTCTGCACGCAGTACCGCAGAATTTTCGGGCTTACCAGGCGTTTGTACGGGTATGGGCACTCATACAGCCCCAGCGGTATATCGGGCACGGCATCAACAAAGCGGGAGAGTCGCTCCAGCAGCACATCGTCGGATTCTTCCGGTGCAGCAAAGCGGTTTGGCAGCACCACATAGGCGCTGCAGTCGCTATTGTATAGGCGGTTGGCTTCTTCTGTCTGTTCCGCAAGTGTAAAAGCCGTATTTCCGGAAACAATAATCTGTATGGATTTCGGCGTGTGCTGCACAACAAATTGCAGGATGTCCGCTTTCTCCTGTGGGGACAGAAAGAACAGTTCACTGGATTGGCACAGCGCAAAAATACCGTCAATCTCTTTATGCGCGTAGTACGCCAGCAGCTTTTCCATTCCATAGAAGTCAATGCGGTTGTCGTCAGTAAAAGGGGTCAGCATGGTTGCCCAAGTGCCGTTTTTGATGTGGCTCATAAAAAGTGCCTCCCAGCTCGTTGCATTCTTTGCGGCTTACCCTAGCACAATTTTGCAGGGTTGTCAACGTGTGCAGGTCTTGTTTGAGGCGTTTCACAAAAGGCGCTGCATCCACTACTTCTAATCAGGGGCATTATGACGGATCTATGAATGAATTTGAATAATTCAATATATAAAAATTCATTTTGAAAATTTGCGGGTTAGCACCTTCCATTCTGCAAAAACAGAAAACCCACGTGCCGAAAAGAAGCACGCAAAGCCCGATTTTGAAAAAAAGTACACGGATTATAAAAAACTTACCGGTGTATTCTCAACGGAAAGATGATACAATTGCTATTAAAGAGGAACAAACAGACAAAGAATTGTTCAATTTTCACATTAAATTTCCAAATAATCCCGTAATGGAAAGCGATGCAAAGTACTGAAAGTTTCCTGAGGAGTGAGAATGTTGCATTTTGGTCAAGGGTTCAGAAAAGAGTTCAAAAAACACTGGCAGCTGTTTCTGCTGGCAACGCCGGGGGTCATCCTGCTCTTCTTCTTTGCATATTTGCCGATGTTCGGCATCGTGATTGCATTTAAGAGCTATAATTACATGCAGGGCCTTTTGGGCAGCCCGTGGTGCGGCTTCGACAACTTCAAGTTTCTGTTTGCGTCCAACACGGCGTGGCAGATTACCAAGCTGACACTGGGGTACAACTTTCTGTTTATCCTTTTGGGGCTTGTGCTGCCGGTCATGCTGGCGCTGGCGTTCAATGAGATCCGCCGCCCACTGGCATCAAAAATTTACCAGACAATTTCTATTATGCCGAACTTTCTGTCGTGGGTAATCATGTCCTACATCGGTCTGGCGCTGCTCAACAACAACGGCTTCATCAACTCGGTGCTGCATATGCTCGGCAAGGAGTCCGTGTACTTCTACTCCGACCCGAACTACTGGCCGGCCATTTTAATTCTGGTTAGTCAGTGGAAGGGTATCGGGTACAGCAGCGTGGTGTATCTGGCGTGCATCTGCGGCATCAGCACAGAATACTACGAAGCAGCGATTCTGGACGGCGCATCCAAGTGGCAGCAGATCTGGTACATTACGCTGCCGTCCTTAAAGCCGATGATGGTGATTACCACCATCATGGCGCTGGGGCACATTTTCAACTCGGATTTCGGCCTTTTCTATCAGATGCCTTTAAATCTGGGGCAGTTGTATCCGGCGACGGAAACCATTGATGTTTACGTTTACAATGCCCTGCAGTCGATGGGCAACGTCAATATGTCCGCTGCTGCCAGCGTGTTCCAGTCTGCAGTCGGATTCGTGACGATTCTGCTGGCCAATGCGGCCATCCGGAAGATCGACAACGAAAACGCTTTGTTCTGACGAAAGGGAGTGGAAGCATTTATGGATAGAAATTCGGACGAATTTGGAGCCAAAGTGGCCAGAGTTGGCCAGAAGGTCTTTTTGCACGATATCATTTTAAATGTCGTAATGATTGTTTTGTCCCTCATTTTTTTGGCACCGGTGGTGCTGGTATATATTGTGTCGTTCAGCAGCACCGAAAGTATTCAGAAAATCGGCTACAGCTTCATTCCGCAGTCGTGGTCGCTGGACGGCTACAAGTACCTTTTCGGCAGCTCACAGCAGCTGATAAACTCCCTGGGGGTTTCACTGTTTGTTACGCTGGCCGGCACTGTGCTGACCGTGGTGGTCACGGGCATGATTGCTTATGTGATTTACCGGAAAGACTTTAAGTACCGCAAGCAGCTTACGTTTTATCTGTTCTTTACCATGTTGTTTTCCGGCGGCATGGTTCCGTCCTACATTGTAAACACCAACCTTCTGCACTTGGGTGATAACATTCTGGTGCTGTTTTTACCCACTCTGTGCGGCGCGTGGAATGCCATCATCCTGCGTACGTTTTACACGCAGTCCATTCCGGACTCTTTGGTGGAAGCGGCAAAAATCGACGGCGCTGACGAATGGGTAATCTTCTTTAAGATTGTCATTCCCATTGCCAAGCCGGCGCTCGCCACCATCGGGCTGTTCTCGCTGGTCGGCTTGTGGAATGACTGGTTCACCGGTCTGCTTTACATCAATACGGCGGCAAAAGAACCGCTGCAGGTGCTGCTGCAGAAGATGCAGTCAAACCTGGACTTCCTGACGACAAACTCCACCTTTTCCAGTTCGGCGGACGGCATACGCATGGCGCTGAATATGCCGACCGACAGTGTTCGCATGGCGCTGACCGTGCTCATTATGACACCGATTCTGTTTGCGTACCCGTTCTTCCAGAAATACTTCGTGCGCGGCATTACCATCGGCAGCGTAAAGGGCTGAGTGCTTTTGGAGTCTATGTTTTACATGAAAATATAGAAATTTACAAGGAGGAAAAAAGTAATGAAGCGAACAGCAACACGAATGAAAAGAACAGTCAGTGCAGTGCTTTCCGCGGCGATGGTTCTCTCCCTCTCCGCCTGCGGCAGCGGTTCCACCAAGTCGGCCTCCGGTGCGAAAACGTCGGACACCGGCGCCACCACCACGCTGGAGTGGTATATGTATTTGGATTCCATTGAGCCGGACCAGTCCAAGGTGATTGACAAACTGAACGAGTATCTCAAGAAAAAGATCAACGTGACGGTAAACGCACACTTCTTTGAGGCGGGCGAGTACGGCACCAAAATGCCGGTAATCATTTCTTCCGGTCAAAATTACGACATCTGCTTCTCATCAACCTGGGGCACCCCGAATTACACCCAGACTGCCACCACGGGCGCTTTCATGAAGTTGGACGAAGCCACCCTGAAAAAGTACGCACCCGAAACCGTTGCGGCCATTCCGCAGAAGGTTTGGGACAGCGCAAAGGTCAACGGTACCCTGTATGGCATCCCGAACTATAAGGAAGACGGTATGCAGTATGGCTTGATGGTCAACAAAGACATTGCCACCAAGTACGGCATCGATTACAGCAAGGTAAAAAGCTGGAAAGACCTGGAGAGCGTTCTAAGCGAGCTGCACAAGAAAGCGCCGAGCATCACCGGTTTGGACCCTGCGTCCCTGTGGGGCGTTGCCAACTTTACCATGGCAGCCGGCCCGAACGTCGGCGCGGTTAACATTCCCGGTCAGACCGTGTTTGCAAACCAGAAGGAAAACACCGTCTTTAACCAGTACGAAACATCAGAATTTAAAGACTTCTGCACCACACTGCACAACTGGTACAAAGCAGGCTACCTGCCGCAGAACCCGCAGACTTATTCTGACGATACCCGCAACGCAGACGACAAAGCAGGCCGCCTCTTCTCCTGGGTAATCGGTTATGCGCCGGATTACGAAAAGACATATTCGGAAACAGTCGGTCACAACGAGGACTACGTCCCGCTGACGCCGGTGTTGTTCCAGGGCGCTTCCAACTTCCAGTGCATTTCCGCAAACTCCCAGCACAAAGAAGCTGCGCTGAAGTTCCTCAACCTTGTCAATACAGACAAGACCGTCGGCAACCTGCTGCGTCACGGCATTGAGGGCACGCACTATACCCTGGACAACGGCCAGGTCAAGCAGACCAGCAAAGCCTACGGCTACGACATGGGCTGGCAGTTCGGCAACGTATTTAACCAGGACTGGGTCAACACCTACCCGAAAGACATTGCGCAGTCCTACAAAGACTGGAATGCGCAGGCGATCGACAACCCGCTGCTCGGCTACTCCTTTGACGACAGCAAGATGAAGAACCAGATTGCCGCGTTGAGCAATGTGATTCAGCAGTACCAAGGCCCGTTGGTGCTGGGTGCGGTTGACCCGAACACGACACTGAACACTTTCTTGAACGGCATGAAACAGAATGGTGTGGACGAGCTGCTGAAAGAAGAGCAGACGCAGGTCAACGCATTCCTGAAAAAATCGTAAGGCAAAACTTCATAACCTTTGAACCGAAAAGCTGTGCAGAAACTCCCTCTGCACACTTTTTGTATCCTGAATTTCTGTGAAGAAACCAACTGGAGATGACTGTATGAGTAAATTGATAGGCACAGAGTTGAAAAATATCCCCTGGCAGGACCGGCCTGCCGGCTGCACCGCACCGGTTTGGCGCTACAGCGGCAACCCCGTGATTCAAAGCAACGCGATTCCCACGTCAAACAGCGTCTTTAATTCCGCCGTGGTGCCGTTTGGCTCCGGCTTTGCCGGTGTGTTCCGCTGCGACAGCCGCGGTGTCAGCATGGACATTTACCCCGGATTCAGCGAAGACGGCATTCACTGGAACATTTCGCCCGAACCGGTTCATTTTGAGGGCGACCCGGAGGTTACCGCGCGCGAGTACCGTTACGACCCGCGCGTCTGCTTTTTGGAGGATCGCTATTATATTACCTGGTGCAACGGGTACCACGGTCCAACAATCGGCATCGGCTATACCTTTGACTTCAAGACCTTTTACCAGCTGGAAAATGCCTTTTTGCCGTACAACCGCAACGGTGTGCTGTTTCCCAGAAAAATCGGCGCGCATTACGCCATGCTCAGTCGGCCGAGCGATACGGGCCACACGCCGTTTGGCGACATTTTCTGCAGCTTCAGCCCGGACCTGACGTTTTGGGGAAAGCACCGCTACGTCATGGGCGCAGTGAATCAGGACTGCACCGCGTGGCAGTCCAAAAAAATCGGCCCCGGCCCCACGCCGCTGGAAACGGACGAGGGCTGGCTACTGATTTACCACGGGGTTATCAATACCTGCAACGGCTTTGTGTACCGCATGGGCTGCGCGCTGCTGGATTTGGATAAGCCGTGGATTGTCAAGCACCGCTCGCGGTTTTATATTTTGGGGCCGCAGGAGCTTTACGAGCGCGTGGGCGATGTGCCGAACGTCACGTTCCCCTGCGCGGCGCTTTCTGACCCGGCGACCGGCCGCATTGCCATTTATTACGGCTGTGCCGACACCGTGACAGGACTTGCCTTTACCACAGTCGATACCCTGCTTGCATACATGAAGCAGTATCCGCTGGAGATGGGAACATGCTGAACGTTTCCTACATGGGCAGGCAGCTTCTGGTGCCGGATTCGGCGCTGTTTCCGAGCTGTCACGCTTCCAGCATTGCTGCCCTGCCGGACGGGCGGCTGCTGTGCGTTTGGTTCGGTGGGGCATATGAGGGCGCGGAGGATGTAGCTATCTGGGGGACATTCTGCGAAAACGGTGTCTGGTCCGCGCCACGAAAAATTGCTGCACAGGCGGGGTTGCCACATTGGAATCCGGTGCTTTTTGTACGGGACGACGGCGCGGTGCTGCTCTTTTATAAAGTAGGGAAGTGTATTCCTTCATGGTCGACACGATTGACGGTTTCCACAGACTGCGGGCAGACCTGGTCTGCGCCGCGCGAACTGGTTACCGGCGACGTCGGCGGGCGAGGCCCTGTGCGCAACCACCTGTTGGTGCTTCCCAGCGGGCGGTGGCTGGCGCCTGCGTCCTTGGAGGAGGGCGAGTGGCGCTGCTTTGCGGATATTTCGGATGACCGGGGCAGCACGTGGCACAAAAGTGCGGAAATCAGGGTTGGCTTTCCGGACACGATGTCAGAGCAGGAGCGACGGGCACGCGGTGTGATTCAGCCTGCACTGTGGGAGTCCGGCGCGGGACAGGTGCATATGCTCATGCGCAGCTCGGAGGGGTGCCTTTACCGCAGTGATTCTCAGGACGAAGGTACAACCTGGTGCCCGGCTTACGCAACCGACCTGCCGAACAACAACAGCGGTATCTGCTTGACGCGCGTGCCGGACGGCAGCCTTTACCTGGTTTATAATCCGGTGGGAGCAGACCGTGGCCCCCGCACACCGCTGACCCTTGCCTGCTCACAAGACAACGGCGAAAGCTGGCGGAATGTGTTTACTTTGGAAGATGCGCCCGGGGAGTATTCCTACCCCGACATCTGCTGGGACGGACACGAACTGCTGGTTACTTACACCTATCAACGAAAAAATATTGCGTTCTGGGCATTTCAGAATCAGTAAGGAAAGGATGCGCTTATGCACCGATTTGCTGTGGAAGGCAGCCACTTTTTGCTGGACGGAAAGCCGTTTCGGATCCTGTCCGGTGCGGTTCACTATTTCCGCGTGGTACCCGCCTACTGGAAAGACCGCCTGCAGAAGCTGGCTGCCTGCGGATTGAATACGGTGGAAACCGTTGTGCCGTGGAACCTGCACGAACCTGCGCCCGGTCAATTTTGCTTTACGGGTGTTGCGGATTTGGAGGCGTTCATCCGCACCGCCGGCTCACTTGGTCTGCAGGTCATTCTGCGGCCCAGCCCGTATATCTGTGCGGAGTGGGATTTCGGCGGTTTGCCCGCGTGGCTGCTGAACGTGGAGGGGATGGAGGTTCGATGCTGCAACAAGCCGTTCCTGCAGCGTGTGGAAAGCTATTATGATGAATTGTTCCGCCGCCTGCATCCGCTGCTTTGTGGGCAGGGCGGGCCGGTCATCGCCCTGCAGATTGAAAACGAATATGGCAGCTACGGCGATGACAAAGCCTATTTGGTGTGGCTGCGCGATGCGCTGCGAAAGCGCTGCGGTGACACACTGCTGTTTACCTCAGACGGCCCGACAGAAGAGCTTCTGCGTGGCGGCACCCTGCCCGACGTCCTGAAAACTGTCAATTTCGGTTCCGGAAGCTGCGGCGCGTTTGCCGAACTTCGGCGTGTACAGCCGGATGCACCCCTGGTCTGCATGGAGTATTGGAACGGTTGGTTTGACCACTGGGGCACACCGCACATCCGGCGCGAGTCGGACGATGCGGCAAAGGAACTGGACGCTATCTTGGAAAGCGGTGCGTCTGTCAATCTGTATATGTTCCACGGCGGTACCAACTTCGGCTTTTACAGCGGCGCCAATCAGCAGGAAGCCTATGAACCGGATGTGACCAGTTACGACTATGACGCGCCGGTCAGCGAAGAGGGTGATTTGACACTGAAATACTTTTCGTTTCAGAGTGTGCTGGCAAAGCACGGCGCGTCGGCCCTGCAGACGCTGCCGCCGCCGCTGCCGAGAAGGGCGTTCGGTTCGCTGTCGCTGGATGGTGCACAGGGACTTTTCCACTGTCTGGACGCACTTTCCACGCCGGTCAGCAGCGCGGTGCCGCTTTCGATGGAGGCACTGGGGCAGTCCTTTGGTTTTGTGCTGTATCGCACGCGCGTGAGTGGCCCGCGCGCTTCCTGTGAGCTAAAAATTCGCGGTCTGCGCGACCGCGCAATGTTTTTTGTAAACGGCGCATTTTCCGCTTCGCTGTACCGCGAGGGGAAAGAGCAGTCTGCTGTGCTTTCCCTGCCGCAAGAAAGCAATACGCTCGACATTCTGGTGGAGAATATGGGTCGCGTCAACTACGGCCCGGACACGGCACAGCGGAAAGGGATTCTTGATGGTGTTCTGCTTGGCTGCCAGAAGCACTTTGGCTGGCAGATGTATCCGCTTGCTTTGGATAATCCCGAACAAATTCCGTTTCGCGGGGAGGCTTCCAAGCACGAGCCAACGTTTTATCGCTTTTATCTGGAAACGCAGGAGCCGGCGGATACGTACTTTGACGCGGCGGGCTGGAGCAAAGGCTGTGTATTTGTCAACGGATTTTCCCTTGGCCGGTACTGGAACATCGGACCGCAGAAAACGCTGTATCTGCCTGCGCCGCTGCTGCACAAGGGACGAAATGAAATTTTGGTGTTTGACCTGGAGGGCGGCGCTCACCCGGTGCTGCACTTGACGGGAGAGCGCTGCTTAGGGTAGAAGACGCGGCCGCGCAGCACTTCGATTCCAAATTTTTCGCCGGAGGCGGCTGATTCTTTGCAGAAAACGGTTTTTCCCGCATCCGCTGCGGGAAAGCCGAAAAAGGACAGACAGTATGGTATACTGTTGACAAATTTAATAAGATGAACGGAGATGGATTCTCATGAAATTTCTTCCGCTTCCGAAAAAAATAACGGAAACCGGTGCATCATTTTTCATAGGCCCACAGTTCGTCATTACGCTGGATGAAGCCTGCGGCAGTGAGCAATTTCACGCGGCAAAACAATTCCGCACGGAACTGTGCGCCGCTGTCTGCACGGAAGTGTCCATTGAGAAAGCGGCGCGTCCGGTCGGCCCGGGGCTTTTTCTCCGCCTGACCGAGGGCGGGGAAGCGGGTGCGTACCGCCTGACGGTCACTTCGGCGGGGGCAGAGCTTAGCGGCGGCAGTGCCGGCCTTTTTTGGGGGCTGCAGACCCTGCGCCAGCTGGTGCGCCAGTGCGGCGCGCAGTGGCCTGGTCTGGTGGTGGAAGATGCGCCCGGCCTGCAGACGCGCGGCTTTTTCTATGACGTGACGCGCGGCCAGGTGCCCACGCTGCAAACTCTGAAAGACCTTGCCGACCGCCTTTCTTTCTATAAAATCAATCAGCTGCAGATTTACGTGGAGCATACCTTCGCGTGGCGCGGCTTCAGCGAAGCATGGACAGGCAAAGACCCGTTGACCGCAGAGGAGATTCTGGAGCTGGACGAATACTGCCGCGCGCGCCACATTGAGCTGGTGCCGTCCATTGCGACGTTCGGCCATCTTTATGAGATTCTCAAAACCAAGACCTTCCGCCGTTTCTGCGAACTGGAAATTGATGACGCAGCACCGTTCGCGTGGTATGACCGCATGGCGCACCACACGCTGGACGCTTCCAATCCGGAAAGCCTGCAGCTTGTGAAAGACCTGCTGGACCAGTACCTGCCGCTGTTTACATCCAAGCAGTTTAACATCGGCTGCGACGAAACCTTTGACATTGGCTGCGGCAAAAGTGCGGCGCTTGCCGAAAAAGTCGGCAAAGACCGCGTTTATGTGGATTTTCTCAAAGAGATTATCGCCTATGTGCAGAGTAAGGGCAAAAAGGTCTTTTTCTGGAGTGACATCATTCTGAAAAGTCCGCAGTACCTGCGCGAGCTGCCCAAAGGCACCACCTGCCTGTACTGGAACTATGGGCGGAACATCAACGAACAGGAAGTCAAAACCATTGCAGAGTCCGGCATTGACTTTATGGTCTGCCCCGGCGTGTGCGGCTGGAACATGATGATGAATATTCTGGACGGTGCGTATGAAAATATCCTGCAGATGGCAAAGTACGGCACCCGCTACGGTGCAAAGGGAATGCTCAACACCGACTGGGGTGATTTCGGACACATCAATCTGTTCGGCAGCTCCATGCCCGGCATGGCGACCGGCGCTGCCCTGTCCTGGAATCCGGACGACCGGCGCGACTGGCCGGAAATCGGCCGCGCTTACGCCCGATTGGAGTTTGGCGAGGCGTCCGAGCAGCTGATGGAACTGCTCACCGAACTGGAAATGCTGCAGGTCGGTACCTGGCAGGATGTGGTGTGCTGGCGGGAGTCGCAGCTGCTCTCAGTTGCGCGTGCTCAGCAGGACTGCGAACGCATCCTGCATATGGACGCGGACAAAGCACTCAGCGGTTACAAAAAGATGCGGGAGCTGGAAAAGCAACTGGTCGGCTTCACCGCGCCGGAGTCACGCCGCACAGATCTGCAGGAGTTTCTCTGCGCGGCGCGCGGCGCTGCTTTGATGAACGCCGCCTGCCTTGCGCTTAAAAAATACGCCTACCATGTGGAAGACACCCCGCTTGCGCTGGACTGCGGTACCCTTGCCGTGGAGCTGGAGTTGTGGCTGCGCCGTTTCGGCGAGTTGTGGCGGATGCGCAATCGCGAAAGCGAGCTTAACCGCATCCGCACTACCATACAGGACCTGTGTGCATTCCTACGGGACTGTGCCTGTGTTTAAAGAATCAGGAGGAAATAAAAAATGCCGAATGAAATTCTGGCAGGCTACTGCATCAATGAAAACGTCAAGGATATGACGGCGGACGATGCGCAGAAGTTGACCCACTTGAATATTGCCGCCGGTACGGTGCAGGACGGCCGCGCGGTTTTGGTTTCGGAGGAGGGGGTTTCCTGTATTCCGCAGCTGCGGCAGTGGAATCCCGCACTGAAATGCTCTGTCTGCTTCGGCGGGGAGTTTTCCACGCCCTGTCTGACTGCGGAGGGCCGCCGGCAGATTGCCGGAGACCTGGCGGCGATTGTCCGCCGCTGCGGTCTGGATGGGGTCGACATTGACTGGGAGTACCCCTGCTGTGGGGAGAATGGTTTGGAAGCAGACCCTGCCGACCGCGAAAATTACACCCTGCTGCTGCAGGAAATCCGCGCGCAGCTGGAAACTGCCGGGCAGGGGCTGCTTTTGACCAGTGCTGTGGGTGCGGGGCAGTATTTTTTGGACAGCACGCAGATGCAGCAGGCGCAGGAGTTCCTTGACTATGTTTATATTATGACGTATGATTTGCGCGGAGCGTTTCAGGTGCTGACCGGGCACCACACCAATCTGTACGCGCCGGTCGGGGATATCTTCCTTGACAGTGCCGATGCTGCCGCACGCGCGTATGCGGCAGCCGGCGTGCCGAAAAGCAAGATTGCCATCGGCATGGCGTTTTACACACGCGTATGGAAAGGGGTTCCCAACCGGTACAACGGCTACCTGCAGATTGCCAAGACGCGCGGCGAGTACGGCCCGCATTATGATGAACTGCTGACCGGCTACATCAATCAAAATGGCTACACCCGTTACTGGGACGACGTGTGCAAAGCGCCGTATCTGTTTAACGGCGATACCTTTATTTCTTATGATGACGAGCAGTCCATTCGGTGCAAATGCGCCTATGTGCGCCAGCATGGTTACGCAGGCGTATTTTACTGGGAGCATGGTTGCGACACCACGCGGACGCTGCTGCACGCAGCGTATCAATCCCTGTATCAAGAGGAGGAACAGCAGTGAAACGTGTTTTGGCAGGCTATGTACTGAGTCAGGACAGGCCGTTTTGCGTCACCAAGGAGGATGCCCGAAAGCTGACACACCTGATGCTGGCGTTCGGTCAGATTGACCGGAACGGAAACATCCAGACCAGCCACATGACTGGTCTGGATCAGATAGAACAGATTCGGCGGTGGAATCCGGATTTAAAAATCCTCCTTTCTCTGGTGGGAAAAGAGGAGGAAGCCTTTTCTGACGGCAGCGCCGACGAAGCGGGCAGGCGCAAAATTGCGCAGTCCTGCGTCGAAGTCATTCGCAAGTACGGGTTTGACGGTGTTGACCTGGACTGGGAATATCCCTGCTGTCCGGAAAATTTCATCAAAGCACGCCCTGAAGACAAGCAGAATTTTACGCTGCTGTGCCGCGAAATCCGCCGCGCGCTGGACGCTGCCTTTCCGGCGCACCATCTGCTGACCATCGCTGCCGGCGCGGACCGGTACTACACCGAAAATACGCAGATGGAGCAAGTGCAGCAGTACCTGGATCTTGTCTATGTAATGACTTACGACCTGCGCTGCGGCTTTCATACGTTGACCGGTCACCACACGAACCTGTACACGGCAACCGGTGACCTGAACCGCACCAGTGCGGATGCCGCCGCCCGCCTGTTTGAGCAGGCAGGCGTGCCGAAAGAGAAAATCGTCATCGGCGCGGCGATGTATTCCCGTATGTGGGAGCACGTGCAGGATCGTAACCATGGTTTCTTGCAGCTCACCGAGTCCGCCGGCGGCTACGGGCCGAATTATGACGAACTGGTAAAAGCCTATATCAACAAAAACGGCTTTGTCCGCTACTGGGACGACGAGGCAAAGGCGCCGTGGCTGTTTAACGGCAGTATGTTCCTTTCCTATGACGACCCGGAGTCGGTGCGCTGCAAGTGCACATACGTCAGGCAGCGTGACTTGGCAGGGCTGTTTTACTGGGAACATGGTGGGGACAGCACTCGCCAGTTGCTGCAGGCGATGTCCGATAGCCTTTCCGAAGCGTAAACCGTTTCCACTTAGCCCAAAGGAGTGAGTTGATGAAAGCGATTGTGGTCGACGACGATGAAGTTGTTCTGCAGGGCCTGCATACCGTGATTCCGTGGGAGGCTCTTGGATTCGGCAAAGTCATCAGCGCAAAAAATGGGGAAGAAGCGTACCGCAAGGCGGTTGCCGAAAATCCCGATATCATTATCACAGACATCCGTATGCCAATTATGGATGGGCTTGCGCTCGCGTGCAAGGTTCATCAAACCATGAACGGCGTTTCCATGATCATCATGAGCGCTTACGAGGACTTTCAGTATGCGCGTTCCGCCATGCAGTATGGGGTGTCCGACTACATTTTGAAACCGATAGACCTGGACAAAATTGATCAGCTGGTGCGCCGCCTCAAGCAGCTGCGGGATGCGAAGTGCGCCAGAAGCAGCGTGATGCGCAACCTTTACAACGGCGACCTGAAGACGCGGATTTTTACGGACTTGAAAGAAGGGCGGCTGGGCGACATTGAGGCACTGCTCAAGCAGCAGGCGTTTGGGGAGTCTGCCCAAGCGGAGGATCTCAAGGGGCTGTGTCTGAAGTTGGTGGAGTTTCTATTTAGCTACTACCGCGGTATTGGGCTGAACCTAGATGCAGTCTGCGGCTCGCAGACAGAGGTCATCGAGCGGATTATGGAGCTTCACTCTGCGCAGGAAATCTGCAGTGTGACTTACCGTGTCTTCTGTGATGTTTTTGCGTGCGTTTCCAAAGAAAAAGTCGACCACGAAGCCGTGCTGGCCAGCGCCGCCAGACAGATGATGGAGCGCGAGTATTCAAACAGCAGCTTTTCCCTGCAGTATGTTGCAGACAAACTCGGTATAACGCCCAGTCGCCTGAGTGTCCTGTTCCGCAAGTCCTTTGGCGTGAATTTCAGCACCTCGCTTGCCCACATACGCATGGCCAAGGCGCAGGAGCTGCTCAAAGATTTTTCGCTGAAAATCGACGACGTGGGCAGTTTGGTCGGCTACGCAGACTCGCACTACTTTGCCAAGGCATTTAAGCGCGTGGTCAATCTGACGCCATCGGAGTACCGCAATGTCAGCGGGGGAATTTTTCATGCCAATTAAAAGGGAACACAGACGGGTGCGCAGCATCCAGAAAAGAATCGCGGTTGTGTACATTTTGGTGTTTACGGCCTTTCTGTCGGTTCTCGGCGGCATGACATACGTGGTTTTCCAGAAAACGCTCACGCAGCAAGTCATGACGGACCACGAGCATCTGCTGAAACAGAGTCAGGAGAACATCGACTTGCTGGTCAGCAACATCAACTATGCGTTTGTGTACATGAGCGCAGACCAGTACACAGCGGAAATTTTAAACCACCGGAATCTGGACACGGTGTCGGCATATAACTATGCTCGGCTGCTCAAGCAGCAGTTTACCAACTTTGTTGACCTGCCTGCCACCGACCTGAACACGGTGTACTGTGCGTATTTGTTTTTAAATCCTAGCGAACCGCTTTCGGCGTGGCTGCCTTCCTTTAACACCGGCGGCAAGCACACGGCAAGCGGTGTTTACAACACCGACGCGGTAGAAAATACCGCGTGGTACCAGCAGGCGGTGAAAACGCACGGGCAGCTGGGCTTTTCTGTACAGAAGGATGCTTCGGGTGTGAATCAGATTTATATTTCCAAGCTGATTATCAATCCTTATATTTTTTCAGACTCCATGGGGGTTGCGCTGTTTGTGGTTTCTCCGGACGCGTTTGCACAGCAGATCCAAATGTCGCAGTACACCAAGTCCACCACTATTCTGCTGACAGACAACCACAAAAACGTAATTTACAGCGGCACGCCGTCCGGCGGCGCGCAGCCTGCCAATGCGGATATCCTGCAGGCTGTACAGCAGAATCAGATTGATTCTGCTTGCAAAACGGTGAGTATTGACGGCGAACCGTACATCATCACTTCCAATCAGCTGCAGTGGGGGTGGTACATGATTTCCGCCGTACCGTATTCCAGCCTGACTTCGGGTATGCGGCCAGTGCTGTACCTAATCATGTTGATTTTGACCGGCGCCATTCTGCTAGGCGCGTTCTTTGTGATTTTCGTGGCGCGGAAAATTTCCAAACCGATCATCATGCTGACGCGGACCATGGAACATTTCAATGTGGAAGAAGCGCCGCACTTGCCAAATGTAAAGCTGCCGAATGACGAGGTCAGCCAGCTTTATACCAGTTTTACCGACATGACGTTGCGCATCCGGACGCTGATTGCAGACATTCGCGAAAGCCACGCCCGCCAGCTGCAGGCGGAGTATGACGCCATGCAGGCGCAGATTAACCCGCACTTTCTGTACAACACGCTCAACTCCATCAACTGGATGATCATCATGCGCAAGGAGTACGACATCTCCAATGCAGTGTCTGCGCTTTCGGGTATCATGCAGTACAGCATCAGCCGCAAGGGCAGCGAAGCCACTGTCGCAGACGAGCTGCAGCACGTTGATAAATTTCTGGTTATTGAAAAGCTGCATTACGGCGAAAAGGTGCAGTACAGCTGTGCGGTTTCCGAGGCGTGCCAAAACTGCGTGGTGCCGAAAATCATCCTGCAGCCGCTGGTTGAAAACGCTATCGTACACGGCATTGCGTGCAAGGAGGGAAACGGGCACATCCAAATCACCGGCGAGGTGGCCGACGGTCTGCTGAAAATGCAGGTGCTTGATGATGGCTGCGGTGTCGATGCGGCGCAGATAAACCAGCGGTTGCAAAACGGTGATCTGGTGCCCGCCAAAGAGCACGGTATCGGAGTAGTCAATGTCAACAACCGCATCCGCATGATGTTTGGCGAACAGTACGGGCTGACTTACTCCAGCAACGAAAAGGGCGGCGCCACCGTGACGGTGCAGCTGCCGGCAAGAATCAAAAAGTCCCCGCAAGAAAGGCTGCCGGGCGAATTTTCGAAACTGTGAAAAGGGTGAGAACAAGATTTTGAACAGACAAAACTATCTGCGGGAAATTCACCGCGTGGTGCATGAGGGCAGGTTTCAGGATACCTGGGAGTCGCTTTCGCAATACCGTGTTCCCGACTGGTATGTGAATGCCAAGTTCGGCATTTTCATTCACTGGGGCGTTTACTCCGTGCCTGCATTCGGCAGCGAGTGGTACTCCCGCAATATGTACCTGCAGGGCACCAAAGAATTTGAGCACCACCGCAAAACGTACGGAAACCAAAAGGATTTTGGCTACAAGGACTTCATCCCGCTGTTCCGCGCCGAGCGGTTTGACCCGGAAGCATGGGCGGATCTGTTTCGGCAGGCGGGCGCACGGTATGTGGTGCCGGTGGCGGAGCATCACGACGGCTTTCAAATGTATAAAAGCGAGCTGTCACACTTTAACGCTTATGAGATGGGCCCGCACCGCGATGTGGCGGGCGAGCTGAAGCTGGCGCTGGAAAGCCGCGGCCTGGTGTACGGCGCTTCGTCCCACCGGGTGGAGCACTGGTTCTTTATGGGTCATGGCAAGGAGTTTCCGAGCGACATTCATGAGCCGCTCAAGCAGGGCGACCTGTACTGGCCGTCCATGCCGGAGCGCGAGATTTTAGACCTCTTCAGCGAACCGAAACCCACCGCGGCGTTTCTGGAGGATTGGCTGCTGCGCACCTGTGAGCTTGTGGATCGCTATCACCCCCGGGTGCTGTACTTTGACTGGTGGATTCAGCACAGCGCGGTCAAACCGTATCTCAAAAAATTTGCGGCGTATTACTACAACCGTGCTGCGCAGTGGGGCACCGGTGCGGTTATCAATTATAAGTATGACGCATTTCCCATGGGCAGCGCGGTGCTGGACATGGAGCGCGGTCAGTTTGCGGACGCCAAGCCGTACTTCTGGCAGACAGACACCTCTGTGGCGCGCAACTCGTGGGGCTACACGGAAAACAACGACTACAAACCAGTCAGCGAGATCCTTTGCACGCTGGCGGATGTGGTTAGCAAAAACGGCTGCCTGCTGCTCAATATTGGCCCGCGCGCGGACGGCACCATTCCGGACGAAGACCGAAACCTGCTGCTGGAAGTGGGCAGCTGGCTGCGTGTAAACGGCGAGGCAATTTACGACACCCATGTGTGGCGTGTTTCCCAAGAGGGCGAAACCAAGGCGGCAAACGGTCAGTTTGCCGATGAGAAGGGCACCGCTTACACGGCAAGCGACATCCGCTTTACCGCCAAAGGCCCGTATGTGTACGCCATTGTGCTGCGCGCGCCGGAAGACGGCGTGGTGCGCATACAGTCCCTGGCAGACCGCGATGCGCAGAAGACACCCTGCTTTCACGGTGTGATTCGGGACGTAATCGTTCTGGGAGAAAGCGAAAAGCCGCAGTGGGAACGTTCCGCGCAGGCTTTGACCGTCCGCATGGAAAAAGCAAAAAATGACCATCCGGTCGTTGTTCGGATTTTAACAGACTGAGGCATTCAGGAGGAGCCAATATGAAATTTGCAAAGGAGCGGGCGCAGGTCATCTGTGACCAACTGAAAAAGGCCGCGTGCCTGCAGCAGCAGGAACTGACGGATTGGCAGGTAAAGGAAGGGTTGTTTCTGCGTCCGGAGGAAGCGGAAACAGACGAACAGGCGTGGGCGGCGTTCGACAGCCGCACCATGCACTGGTATGGGCCGGATCGGCACGATTGGTTCCGCGCCACGCTGACCGTGCCGAAAAGCTTTGACGGGCGGCCGCTTTGGTTTCGCATCCGCACGCAGATTGACGAGTGGGACGACGGCAAAAATCCGCAGTTTTTGCTGTTTCTCAACGGCAGTGTTGTGCAGGGACTGGATATGAATCACCGTGAGGTGCTGGTGACGCGCAGCGCCAAGGCGGGAGAAACTTACCAAATTGACCTGCAGGCGTATACCGGTATTCTGCACAGGGAGTTTCAGTTGCTGGGCGAGATGCTGGAAATCGACTCGGAAACCATGGGGCTTTACTATGATCTGCAGGTGCCGCTGTGGTCGCTCAGCCGGATGGAGAAGGACAGCCAGTCCTGCCACGCCATCGAAACCGTTTTAAACGATACGGTCAATTTGATTGACCTGCGACAGGCGCCGTCGGAGGCTTTCGCGGCTTCTGTGAAAAAGGCGCGTGCGTATATCGGGCAGAAGCTTTACACAGAGCTTGCCGGGCATGACGAGGTGATAGCGACCTGCATCGGCCATACGCACATCGACGTTGCCTGGTGGTGGACGGTTGACCAGACACGTGAAAAGGTGGTACGCAGCTTCTCTACGGTGCTTAAACTGATGGAGGAGTATCCGGATTACAAATTTATGTCCAGCCAGCCGCAGCTGTACCAGTTTCTCAAGGAGCGTTACCCGGAGCTGTACGCCAAGGTCAAAGAGCGTGTCAAAGAGGGTCGCTGGGAGCCGGAAGGCGGGATGTGGCTGGAAGCGGACTGCAACCTGACCTCCGGCGAATCGCTGGTGCGGCAGTTTCTGCACGGCGAGCGGTTTTTCCGCGAGGAGTTTGGCAAGGAAAACCACATCCTGTGGTTGCCGGATGTGTTCGGCTACTCCGGCGCGCTGCCGCAGATTGCGAAAAAGTGCGGCATTGATTACTTCATGACCACGAAGCTTTCGTGGAACCAGTTCAACAAGATTCCGTATGACACGCTGCGTTGGCGCGGCATCGACGGCACGGAGATTTTGACGCACTTCATCACGACGCTGGGTATCGGCCAACCGACCGGTAACTTTTTTACCACTTACAACGGCATGCTGCATCCGGATGCGGTCATGGGCGCGTGGGAGCGCTACCAGAACAAAGAAATCAACAACGATGTGCTGATTGCTTACGGCTACGGCGACGGCGGCGGCGGCCCCACCCGCCAGATGCTGGAAACCTCTAAGCGCCTGGAAAAGGGTTTGCCCGGCGTACCGAAGGTGCGCCAGACGTTTGCCGGCACGTACTTCCGCGAACTGGACGAGCGCGTTTCTAAAAATCCGCGTCTGCCGGTGTGGGAGGGCGAGTTTTACTTCGAGTATCACCGCGGCACCTACACCTCTATGGCGCGCAACAAGCGGGCAAACCGCAAAAGCGAGTTGCTGCTGATGGATTTGGAACTGCTTTCTGTACTGGCGCAGCGTGCCGGTGCGGCGTACCCGGCACAGGAGCTGGAGCAGATGTGGAAGACGGTGCTGCTCAACCAGTTCCATGACATTCTGCCGGGCAGCGCGATTCACGAGGTGTATGAGCAGACCAAAAAGGAGTACGCGGCGCTTGCGGCGCAGGCGGGCAGCCTGCTGCAGGAACGTCTGCGCCTGCTGGCGGGAACCGGCGATGCACAGGTTGTGTTCAACACCCTCGGTTTTGTGCGGGACGATGTGCTCCTGCTGCCGGACTGCACAGCGGCAGCTTTGCGCCTGCCGGACGGCACCGCCGCGCCGGTGCAGCAGTGCGCGGACGGCGGCGCGGCCGCGTATGTGACCGGTCTGCCCGCTAAGGGCTATGTCAGCCTGCAGCCCTGCGAAGCGGCTGCCGCCGAAAATCCGCTGCACTGCACGGAACGCGGCATTGAAACGCCGTTTTACACCGTGCAGTTCGGCGCGGATGGTTGCCTTGCCTCTGTGTGGGACAAGGAAAACCGGCGCGAAGTGCTGCAGGCGGGCAAGTCTGCCAACCTTATGCGCGTGTACGAAGACAAGCCGATGTATTACGACAACTGGGATATTGATATTTTCTATAAAGAAAAATACTGGGATGTGACAGATGTCACCTCCCAGCAGTGGACCGAACGCGGCCCGGTGCGCGCAACGCTGCAGATTGAGCGTCGGTACCAGAATTCGCTGATTCGCCAGAAGATTCATTTTTACGCGAACCTGCGCCGCATTGACTTTGAAAGCTATGTGGACTGGCACGAACATCAGCAGCTGCTGAAGGTGCACTTTCCGCTGGCCATTCACACGGACGAGGCGACGTTTGACATTCAGTTTGGCAACGTGAAGCGCAAGGTGACGCAAAACACCAGCTGGGAAGTGGCGCGGTTTGAGTCCTGCGGGCACAAGTGGGCCGACCTTTCCGAGGGGGGATACGGGGTTTCCCTGCTCAATGACTGCAAGTACGGTCATTCTGTACACGACGGCGACCTTGCGCTGACGCTGATTAAGTCTGGCATCGAGCCGAACCCGACCACTGACCAGGAGGAGCATTTCTTTACGTATTCCCTGTATCCGCACGCAGGCTCTTGGCAGGAGGGCGGCACCGAGCAGGAAGCTGCAAAGCTGAACCAGCCTGCTTACGCAGTGCCGGGTAAGGCGGGGCTTTCCTTTTCCCTGCTGTCTGTGGACGCGGCACACGTTCTGTTGGAAACCGTCAAGCAGGCGGAGGACGCCAGCGGTACGGTGGTGCGCGTGTTTGACTACAAGAACCAGCGCGGGCCGGTTACTGTGACCTGCGGCAAGCCGGTTCAGTCCGTTACCGAGTGTAACCTGGTGGAAAAAGAACAGGGCGCGGTGCCCTGCGGCGAAAACAGCTTTACCTTCCAGATTGCGCCGTATGAAATTAAGACCTTTAAAATCCGCTTTGCGGAATAAGCAGGCAAAGGCCGCCGCAAAAGCGGCTTTTGTGTTTTTTAGGAGGTACCCGTGAGTTACAAAGAGCATTGGAAACGCTTTCAGCAGCAGGCAGCCGATTTGGTTGCGCAAATGACCGTGGAAGAGGCGGCCTCGCAGCTGACTTATGCCGCACCGGCGGTTGAGCGGCTGCACATTCCCGCATACAATTGGTGGAACGAAGCGCTGCACGGCGTGGCGCGCGCCGGTACGGCAACGGTTTTTCCGCAGGCCATCGCGCTTGCAGCGATGTTTGACGAAACGGAAGTTTTCACAATGGGCGGCATCATCGCCGAAGAAGCGCGTGCGAAGTACCATATGCAGGCGGCTGCAGGCGACCGCGACCTGTACAAAGGGTTGACCTTTTGGTCACCCAACATCAACCTGTTTCGTGACCCGCGCTGGGGGCGCGGACAGGAGACCTACGGCGAGGACCCGTTTTTAACCGCGCGCCTTGGCTGTGCGTATGTGAATGGCCTGCAGGGAGATGGCCCATATATGAAAGCAGCTGCCTGTGCCAAGCATTTCGCAGCGCACAGCGGCCCCGAAGCCACCCGTCATGGCTTTGACGCGCACGTGAGCGCGCACGACCTGTGGGACAGCTATCTGCCCGCATTTGAAACACTGGTAAAAGAAGCACACGTGGCGGGTGTGATGGGCGCCTACAACCGCGTAAACGGCGAGCCCTGCTGTGCCAGCGCAAAGCTGAACGCCCTGCTGCAAGACTGGGGATTTGACGGCTACTTTGTCGGCGATGCGTGGGCACTGCACGATTTGTACCAGTTTCATCCACTGACGGAGGGGCCGGTGGATACCATGGAGCGGTCGCTGCCTGCCGGCTGTGACCTGGACTGCGGCGACACGTACCTGCACGCCATGGAGGCTTACCGCGCAGGGCGCATTGCGGAGGCGGACATCCGCGCGGCGGCGGTGCATCTGTTTACCATCCGCTTCGCGCTGGGAGAGTTCGCACCGGATTGCCCCTATCGGGATACTCCCTTTTCCGAAGTGGACAGTGAGGAAAACAACGCGGCGGCGCTGCGCATGAGCGAAAAGTCCGCGGTGCTGCTGAAAAACGACGGTTTGCTGCCGCTGAAACTTGCGTCCATCAAAAACATCGGTGTCATCGGCCCGAATGCAGACAGCGTGGAGGTGCTGCGCGGCAACTACTGCGGCGAAGCCTCCCGATGGGAAACGAACCTGCGCGGTGTGGAGGATTATGTCGGGGATAAGGCGCGGGTGCGCTACGCACAGGGCTGCCATCTTTACAAAACCAGCGTGATGGATTTGGCACAGGAAGATGACCGCCTGAGCGAAGCCTGCGCGGTGGCGCGGCTTTCCGATGTGGTGGTTCTCTGCCTGGGGCTTGACCCGACACTGGAGGGTGAGCAGGGCGACGCCGGCAATGAGTTTGCGGCGGGCGATAAGCGCGACCTGTCGCTGCCCGCACCACAGCAGCGGCTATTGGAGGCAGTTTGTGAAACCGGAACACCGGTGGTTCTGGTGATGAACAGCGGCGGTGCGATGGACCTTCGCTATGCGCAGGAACACTGCGGCGCGGTGCTGCAGGTTTGGTACAGCGGCGCACATGGCGGTGCGGCGCTTGCGCGGTTGCTTTTCGGCGCAGCAGCCCCCGCCGGACGGCTGCCGGTCACGTTCTATCAGGATGTAAACGACCTGCCCGGCTTTGAGGACTACACCATGACAGGGCGCACATACCGCTACTACCGCGGCACCCCGCTATACCCCTTCGGGTACGGGCTTTCCTACACAGTCTTTGCGTACAGCGACCTGCGCATAGCAGCGGACAGGCTTTGCGCGGGCAGCAGCCTGAAATTGGAAGTCTGCGTTGCAAACAGTGGCACCTGCAATGCGGATGAAGTAACGCAGGTGTATCTGCAAAAACAGAATGTCGGGGCGGCAGACCCGATTTTTCGGCTGTGCGGGTTTTGTCGCACGCACCTTGCGGCAGGTGAAAGCCGACAGCTTTCGTTTGAGATACCCGCGGAGCTGTTTTACACGGTCGCGGAAGATGGCAGCCGGGCATATGTGCCGGGGAGGTATACGGTGTATGTCGGCGGTCACCAGCCGGACGCGCGCAGCTTTGCGCTGACTGGCAGCCGCGTGCTGCACGCCGGCGTGGAACTGCTTGCAGCGGACTAAATAGATGAAAAAAAGAGTCACGGCATTTACAAACAATGCCATGGCTCTTTTTTGATAGGGCAGATAACGTTACGCAAGCCCCCAGGTTTCCACACAGGAAAGCTGCGCGTCGCCGCCGTCCGCGCAGAGGAAGATGCCGGTGCTCTCCGCAGCGGGGTAGAGGTTGGAGGACAGCACGGTTCTGCCGCTGTCTGTAAAGACCTCCACGGAACAGGTATCTGCAAACACGTGCAGGCGCAGTTTCTTTTGCTGTGCGGATTCCAGCGGGCAGCGCTTGATACCGGCATCGTGCGGGGAGGAAGCACTGCGGTCAAAAATCAGTTCTCCCTGCCGCAGATCGCAGGTCAGCACCGTCTGCTCTGTTTCCGAGCAGCGCATCAGCAGGCGAATCTGTGTGGAAGTGGAGGCAGTTAGGTCAAAGTCTGCCAGCAGCTCAAAGTGTATGCCGTCCCCTGCGTGCAGCGCAAGCGGTTCACTGTCGTGCAGTGTGACCGATTCGGTGCGCCAAGCGTCTGTGCGCAGGGTTTGCAACTCTGAAACCGGGTGAAAGGCAAGCCTGCCATCGGCACACATGGTCACTTCCCGCGGCAGGCTCATGTGCCCGCACCACCGGTCCTGCTGGGTTGGGCCAAAGCCGTTCCACCACGGCATCCAGTCCCAGCCGTTTGCCCAACCAATTACAATGCGGCGGCCCTGTGTGTCGGGAAAGGACTGCGCGGCGTAAAAGTCAAAGCCCCAGTCCGTTTCGCCCAGCGTTTCTGCAGAAAAAGCACCGGTATCGTAGTCGAATCGGCCGGTCAGGTAAGTGGCCTTCCGATTGTCGAACCCGACAGGAGAAAACAGCAGTACGCCGGTGCCGCCCAGTTCAAAAAAGTCTGGGCATTCCCACATACGACCCTGCTGCGGGCTGCCGCCCGCGAGTTGGGAAATGAACCTCCAGTGCAGCAGGTCGGCGGAGCGGTACAGCAGCGCCGCGCCGCTTTCCTGCTCCTGTGACGCGATGACCATGTACCAAAAATTACCGTGCCGCCAAACTTTCGGGTCGCGAAAGTCGCTCTGGCGGCTGCCGGAACGCTTTAAAACCGGATTTCCGGCATACTTTTCAAAAACGACACCGTCGGTGCTCTGCGCCAGGCACTGCACTTGTCGCTCTTCACCGCCCACGGTGCTAGCGCCGGTGTAAAGCAGCGTCAGCCGCCCATCCTTTTCGACCGCGCTGCCGGAGAAGCAGCCGCCGTGTCCGCTTTCGTAGTCTTCACTGGGGGCGAGCGCCACAGGCAGGTGCTCCCAGTGTACCAGGTCCCGGCTCACCGCGTGCCCCCAGTGCATCGGCCCCCAGGAGGAACCGTACGGGTTGTGCTGATAAAACAGGTGGTACTGTCCGCCAAACTGAATCAGCCCGTTGGGGTCGTTCAGCCAGCCCGCCGGCGCCATGAAGTGATACTTCTGACGGAAACGGGGGTTGACAAGGCGGCTCGTTTCCCGGACGGCGAGGGTTGCCTTCTGTATATTCTGTGCGTGCAGTTTTTTGGACATTGCAAATCACCTGATCCTTTCTTCTGTCAATTTTCAGCTGGTCGGGCGTGTCTGCGTGGTGTGCTTTCTGTGCAGCAGATAAGCGACGGCGAACAGTGCTGTGGCAGCCAGAACGATGACCGCGGTCAGCAGGTAGGTCTGCCGCAGGCCAATCCACTCGCTGACGTAACCACCGCCGGTGTTTCCCAAAATACTGCTGATGCCGGACTGCGCAATGACCAGTGCGCTCTGCCCGGTGGCTTTGTGGGCGGTGGGCACTTCGCGGTTGATGTATGTGACCATGCTGTAAAACAGCAGCATGGAGGTAATGCCCTGCAGTGCCTGCGCAAAAATGACCATGCCGATTCCCTGCGCAAAGAAATAAAGCAGCATCCGCGCGCCCAGCAGGAATCCGGTAAACGTGACAATGGTAAAGATATTGATTTGGTTAAACCGGCGCGAATACTTTGTAATGAGCAGCAGCACCGGTACTTCGCTGATGGAAGACGCGCACAGCGCGACACCGAGCAGGGTGCCGGAAGCAGTCATTTCCTTGGCATAAATGCCAACAAACGAAATATTAAAGCTCAACGCAAAGAAAAGTACACAGGAAAAGCCGATTAACAGAATCAGCCGCCGCCTGTTAAAGGGTTTGCTCTCAGCAGGGGCGCTGTCCGGCACAGCGGCATCCGGTTTCGGCTGCTCTTTCGGCAGCAGCGCGGTGGAAAACAGGGCAAGCAGCAGCAGACCGGCGCACAGCGCAAACAGCAAGCTGAGGTGGTCGTTAAAAAAGTTGCCGAGCAGCAAGACCACCACGGAGTAGCCAATGGAGCCGCCCATGCGCACTGCACTGTAATTGTAGCCGGAGCGTGTCAGGTAGTCGACGGAAATGGTGTCGCTCAGTGGCTGAATTGCCGTGTAAAACAGCATAAAGACCATTGTGATGATTAGGTAAAAGACATAGCCGGTGTGCAGGGAATACAGCAGAACGGAGAGCACACTGCCGATTAGGGAAATCGTCAGCACCAGGCGGTGCCTGCCGGTGCGGTCACTCACCATGCCCCAGACCGGCTGTACAAACAGCGAAAACAGCGGCCCGACTGTGGTCAGCGTCCCGATTTCGGAAAGCGAAAAACCGGCTTTCATATAGTAAATGCTGATGTAGCCGCCGTACACGGCAATGCCGGCGTACAGGAGCGTGTAGTATAGAAAATACAGCTGCTCAGGATACTTTCTGAATTTGTTCATAAGCCCTCAACTCTGCGTGCCTGCAAAAAATCGGCGCAGCCACCGCATTCTCTGAAAAAATGAAGAGATTTCTGTATACTTGTTTGATAGATAAAACCGGATAAAGTTTTCCGGCGACGTAAAAATAATTTTCAGGGGTGGTATCATAATGAAACGAAAAAATTTGCGGGTTTTGTGTGTGGCGGCAGTTACCGCTTTGCTTTTGGCCGCCGCAGGTTGCGGTACAGCAGGGAAGACCGCGCGGCTCCCCGTGTCACAGCCAAATAGGGGATAAACCTCAGCACTTCCGACAGGTACGGGGAAAACCAGTCAAACAATTGGGCAAGTCAAAAGCTTTGCATCGTTTGAGGCGCAGTTTCCATCATCACAATCGGCGGCAAGCTCTTTTTTGCGTTACTAAAACGCTCGGTTTGGATTTTCTGTAGAGTATCCTGCTGACCTTAAAAAAACGGACAGTGCCGCAAATGGGGAAGGACAGACTTTCGCATCACAGGACGGCAGTGTGAAATTTACAGCTTTTGGTCAGAACAACGCGCAGATGCTGACATCGGCGGCATATTTAAAGCAGGTGCTTCAGACACTGCATGGCCGGGTGAGTTACCATGCACAAACAGCAAAAGGGTATGCGGTATCGTGGACAGACGGCAAGACCATCGGCTATGAAACCGGGATTGTCGGCAAAGGTTCCATTGACGGTTATATTCTGCAGTATCCAGCTTCACAAAAAGTGAAGTTTGATACCGTGATTTCACACATCAACAGCAGTTTGCAGGCACCGAAAACGGACCAATCGCATTAACGGACTGCTTCAAAAGCGACCAAAGGCGCCTTGCGGGAAAACCGCGGGTGCCTTTTTTGCGTGGAAGGGTGTTTTAGCAGAAGGTGGTTGTCCGGTTTAGTGTTTCCACCAGCTGGTCCAGTTCTTCTTGCGTGTAGACTGCGCCGAACATAAACAGGTTGCGCAGGGGCATATCTCGCATCCAGTCTGCCTGCACGTGTAAGTTGTCACAACCGGCTTTTGTTAGAAACTCTTTTAAAACTGCGCAGGTGGCGGGTTTGTCCCAAGCTTCAGCGGTCAGGGTGTGGCGGGTAAAGATGTGGGGCCTCGGTTCGGCGGGATGCACGGTTACAGAAGCGCAGAGCGGCGTTTCTGCACTGGAGCCACCCGCTAAAATCTGAAACACACCGTCTTCCACCGTCCAGTCCTGTGCCGCGGCATCGTAGTAAGCGAAGGCACGCTTGGAAAGCGGGAATGAAACGGTTGCTTCCTCGCCAGGCTGCAGTTCCACACTGCGGAAAGCACGCAGTTCCTTTTCCGGACGCGGAATGCTGCTTTCCATGTCGTGCACATACAGTTGCACGGTTTCACGGCCGGCACGGCTGCCGGTGTTTTTTAGGGTCACGCGCACGGTCAGCGTTTCGCGATCGGTCAGTTCTGCGCGGTCGGTTTCAATGGACAGGTAGGAGAAAGTGGTGTAGGACAGCCCGTGGCCAAACGGAAAACACACCGGCACCTGCTTGGTGTCGTAATAACGATAGCCGACAAACACGCTCTCGCGGTATGCTACAAAGTCGGGGCTGGTGATAGGGAAGTTGAGGTATGAGGGGTTATCCTGCAGCTTTCGCGGAAACGTTTCTGCCAATTTGCCGCAGGGATTGGCACTGCCGAACAGGATGGCGGCCTGTGCGCTGCCGGTGGCCTGCCCGCACAAATAGCTTTCCAGAATGGCAGACACTTGCTCCGTCCACGGCATTTCCACCGGAGAGCCATTGCTCAGGACGACAACGGTGTTTTTCTGCGCGTGCGCAACCGCCTGGATCAGGGCGTTGTGGCTTTCGGGTATCCGCATATGACTGCGGTCGAACCCTTCGGATTCATAGGCATCCGGCAGACCGGCAAAAATCACCGCCGCGTCCGCTGCAGCTGCCGTCTGGACAGCTGCAGCAATACGCACTTCGTCCGGCCGGTCATCGGTCAGGGTATAGCCCTCACTGTAAGAAACGGTGAGCTGCGGCGCCGCTTTGCGAATTTCCTCCAGCGGCACGTCCAGTGCGGTCGGGTGAATATGAGAGCTGCCGCCGCCCTGGCAGCGCGGTGTTTTGGCAAATTCGCCGATTACCGCAAGGCTGCCGGTTTTCCGCAGGGGCAGAGTACCGTCGTTTTTGAGCAGCACCATGCAGTGTTCCGCAATTTTCCGGGCAAGTGCGTGGTGCTGCGCATAGAGTGCTTCCGGTGTTTTCGCAGGGGCAGGCTTTTTGTGTGCTGCGGCTTTTTGGGCAAGTTCCAAGACTCTGGTGACGCATCGGTCCAGTGCTTCTTCGGAAAGGGTGCCGTTCTGCACGGCACGGATGATTTTTTGCGGCCCGATGGCGCAGCCGCCGGGCATTTCCAAGTCCAGTCCGGCGGCAATGCCGCGGTCACGGTCGCTGACCGCGCCCCAGTCTGACATGACCAGCCCCTGAAAGCCCCATTCACCACGCAGCAGATCGGTCAGCAGGCGCTTGTTTTCTGCACAGTAGGTGCCGTTGAGCCGGTTGTACGCCGCCATGACCGTCCACGGCTGCGCTTCTTTTACCGCTGTTTCAAAGGCGGGCAGGTAAAGCTCACGCAGGGTGCGCGCGTCCACGGCGGTGTCGGTGGTCAGGCGGCCGGTCTCCTTGTTGTTGGCAGCAAAGTGTTTGAGTGAGGTACCCACACCCTGCTTCTGCACACCGCGGATGTACGCTGCCGCAAGCGTGCCTGCCAGACAGGGATCTTCGGCGTAATACTCAAAGTTGCGCCCGCACAGCGGTGAGCGCTTGATGTTGACGGCGGGGCCGAGCAGGACATCCACCCCCTGCGCGCGGCATTCCTCGCCCAAAGCTTCCCCAAGTTCCTCCAGCAGATTGGGGTCCCAGGAAGCGCCGAGTGCGGAGCCGCTGGGGAAGCAGGTGGCAGATGCGCTCTCGCCGGGTACGCCGGTTTCACGGCGCAGGCCGTGCGGCCCGTCGGAAACGGTGACCTGTGGTACGGAAATTGATTGCGGGCAGGCGGTGTGCCAGGCATCCGCACCGGTGCACAGGCGCGCCTTTTCCTCTAAAGTCAGTTTGGACAGAATTTCTGAAATCTCCATTTTTAAAGCTCCTTTTCCGGTCGGCACTGCCGGTGTCAGGTGGAGTCCCGCTGCACGAAGCTGACGGGCAGAATCGTGCACATCGGCACAATTTCCCCCTTGATTTCGTCGAGCAGCAGTTCAAAGGCATATTTGCACAGCTGCTTAATGGGCTGGTGGACGGTGGTGAGCGGCGGGGCGGTGAGCGCGGCGATGTTGACATCGTCAAACCCGACCAGTTTCAAGTCTTCCGGAATGTGCCGGCCGGCCTTGGCAGCCACCTGTATGACCTGCGCCGCGATGATGTCGCTGCTGGCAAAGATGCCGTCCACATCCGGATGCTTCTGAAACAGCTTTTGAATATTGTCATAATAGGACAGGGAGGAGAATTGGTCTTCGTTAGTGGAAACAACGATTGACTCGATGCCGTTTTTGCGGCACGTTTCCTCAAAGGCGCTGCTGCGCTGGTTGGCAGTCATGTGCAGGGAAGGAGAGCCGCAGATGTGCGCGACTTTCCGGCAGCCTTTCTGAATCAGATGTTCGGTAGCTAAGGAGCCGCCTTGGTAGTTATCCGAAGAAACATACGGGATTCGGTCGCTGAGGATGCGGTCAATGGAAACAATGGGCGGACCCTCCTGAATCTCATTGCGGATATCCATGCTGCGGCTGCAAAGAATGATACCATCCACTTTGTAACCCTGCAGCATACGGAAATATTCCAGTTCCTTGTCCCGCTCAAAGTAGGAGTTGCAGAGAATGATTTTATAATTCATTTTGGAGGCGTAGTATTCCAAATACTGTACAATCATACCGAAATAAGGGTGGGTGACGAACGGCACCATCACGCCGATGGTGCGGGTGTATTGCCGGAAAATGGACTTGGCCAGTTCGTTGGGCACATAATTGAGCTCTCGCATGGCATCGTGCACTTTTTTTCGGGTTTCGTCGCTGATGTAGCCCCGGTTGTTCAGCACGCGCGATACCGTGCCAACGGAAAGTCCGGCCAGCTTCGCGACGTCTTTAATATTTGCCAATTACAATCCTTCCTCACGTTTCGGCAGGGGCGCAGGGCGCCTGCCTGTGGTACCATATATGAATTGCTTATCCTTTCGGAATTCTATGTAAGCTTATCATTTTTTTTTCGATAAAACAAGATATTCCGGCAAAAAAACGAAAATTGGAGGAGTTTAGCGGGCAGGAACTGCGCAAAAACAGCGAATCTTTATCAGGCTTCCCAGATTTTCTATCAATATGTTATCATGAATTACGAGATTATGTATGATAAATCTATCACAAATCGGGAGAAATTCAAAAATGGCTGAGGATATTGTTGGTCGATAAATACATAAATATCTTTATATATTAAAAAAAATATTAAAAGATTATACATCAACGTATTGACATACACGGAAACCGGATTTATAATGCAAGTGAATTGAGCAGGCAAGTTGTACATGAATACGCAGAAATGTGGGAATCATTTAACGTTTCGAACATTCTCACGCAGTCAATCGCTTCAGTGAAAGAAAGAAGGATAAAAATGAAAAAAACACGTATTGTATCAGCGACCCTCGCCGCCGTGCTGACTGCCTCCACCCTGTTCACAGGATGCGGGCAGACCGGAACCACCTCTGCAACAGGCGGCTCCGCAGCCGGCTCTACCACCGGTTCGACCGGTAAAGTCAGCATTACCATGCTTAACAGCAAAAGCGAAATTGCACAGAAGCTGCAGCAGGCGGTGGATACCTTTAACAAAACCAACAAGGACGGCATCACCATCAGCATGACCACCGTTTCCTCCAGCTCTACGGTGGATGAAACCATGATGAGCAAGTACGCCTCCGGCAATCCCTGCACCATCAACATGGTGGATCCGGTCAACATTGCCTCCTATGCTTCCAAGTCTGCCGACCTTTCTTCGGAATCCTGGGCAAGCCAGATTAACGACTCCTTTGTTGATTCCCTGAAAGTGGACGGCAAGATTTACGCATTTCCCTTTGCGGTGGAAGGCGACGGCCTGATTTATAACAAGAACACCATCGAAAAGGCAATTGGCGGTACCTTTGACCCGACCAGCATCAAAAGCCAGGCAGACCTGGAGGCACTGTATAAGAAGATTCAGGCAGGCGGCGTAACGCCGGTGGAAATTTCCCATGACGACTGGTCGTTGGCTTCCCACTATCTCGCGCTGGCATATACGGGGCAGGACAGCTCTACTTCCGAAACCCAGTACTATAAGGACTTAAAGAGTGGCAAAGAAAGCCTTGCCAACAACACCGTTTACAACGGCCTGGTGAATCTGCTGGATCTCAACAAAAAGTACAACATCTACAAGGCTTCCCCGATGTCCTCTGATTACAATACATCCGATCCAAAGAACATCGCTACCGGCAAGGTCGCGTTTTGGTTTAACGGCGTGTGGGTTATGCCGAACGTTTCGCAGTTCCTGACCGGCGACCATGCCAAGGATGAGCTGGGCTTCCTGCCGTTGTATGCCGGCGGTAAGACAGACGGCAACATTATGGCAGGTGGCAGCAAGGTCATTTTGATTGACAATACCAAGTCCACACCGGAGCAGCGCAAAGCGGCAAATACCTTCTTGAACTGGCTTGCGACGGATGACGCGGGGCAGAAAGCACTGAGTGTCGACATGGGCATTATCTCTGCATTCAAAGACTCCAAGTACACCCCCAGCGACAGCCTCTCTAAGTCGATGGTCAGCTACATTAAAGCGGGCAAGACCTTTGTTGGCGCGAACCTTTCCGGCGATTATTACACCAAGGTCGGCGCATACCTGCAGCAATATCTGACAGGCAACATGGACAAGTCCACCCTGACAAAGTCAATCGACAGCTACTTCCAGTCCGCTTCCTGGGTAAAATAACGGCCGCAGGCACGACAGCCTTTCGGCGGGCAGCGAAAGCCCCGAAGCAAGCAGATTGCCTGAGCGGGATTTTCACGCGGCATATTCCGGCGCGCTCTGTTCGCAGATTTGACAGCGCGGCAGGATATGCCGATTTTTATCTCCTGTGAAAAATCGCAAAAGGCCGGGCGCTGCCCGCGCGGACTGCAGAAAGAGGTATAAAATGGGACAAAATAAAAAGTGGTATGACTTCAAATTTTTTCTGGCGTTTGCGGCGCCGACCGCGTTCATATTCGTTACGGTGATGCTGATTCCGTTCATTTACGGGCTTGCCATGTCCTTTACAGACACCAACGGCATCTCCAGCACCAACCAGTTTGTAGGTCTGCAGAACTACATCAAGGTGTTTCAGGACAAAGTTTTCTGGACCTCCATGGTGGTCACGCTCAAGTACGTACTGGGCTGCGTGGTGCTGACCAACCTGCTGGCATTCATCATCGCATACCTGCTGACAACGGGCATCCGGGGTCAGAACTTCCTGCGCGCGGCATTTTTTACGCCGAACCTGCTGGGCGGCATTGTGTTGGGGTTGGTGTGGCGCTTTGTGTTTCAGAATGCGCTGGTTTACGTTGGCACCTCGCTGCACATTCCGATTTTTGAGCAGTCCTGGCTGGCAGATCCGAACAAGGCGCTGGTCACGCTGATTATCGTGACCGTGTGGCAGCTTTCCGGCTATATGATGATTATTTATGTGGCGGGCTTTATGGGGATTTCCAGAGATGTGCTGGAGGCCGCCGACATCGACGGCTGCAACTACTGGCAGAAGATTGTGAAGGTGGAAGCACCGCTGATGGTGCCGTCCTTTATCATCTGCCTGTTTCTGACGCTGTCCAGGTGCTTCATGGTCTACGACGTCAACATTTCGTTGACCAAGGGGGAACCATTCGGCAGCACGGTGCTGGTGTCGCTGAATATTTATCGCGAAGCATTTAATAACCAGAACTACGGCACCGGTCAGGCAGAAGCCTTCCTGCTGTTCCTGATCATCGCTGCAATTTCCCTGACACAGGTTTATTCAGGCAAAAAGATGGAGGTGGAACAATGACACCAACAGCAAAAAAGCCCTTTCGCTGGGGCAAGTTTTTCAGTACAGTGCTGCTTTGGGTTCTGCTGCTGATTTTTGTGTTGCCGTTTGTGGTGGTCATCATCGACGCCTTCAAAACCAACGCGGAAATCATGGACAACCCGCTGGCGCTGACCTCGCAGCCCACATTCCAGAACTTTGTGGATGCGTTTAACCAGATGAACTACATGAGCGCGCTGTTCAATACGGTGGTACTGACCATTGTCAGTGTGGCACTGATCGCCATTGCTTCTGCCATGACGGCGTACTATGTGGTTCGTTCCAAAAGCAAGGCAGGCAAAATCCTGTTTTATGCATTGATTGCCAGCATGATGGTGCCGTTTCAGGCCATCATGATTCCGCTGGTCACCATTTACGGTCACATGGGGGTTCTGAACAGCCGCCCGATGCTGGTGTACCTGTACATTGGCTTTGGCTGCGGCATGGGAACATTCATTTTTCACGGCTTCATCAAGACCGGCGTGCCGATTTCACTGGAAGAGGCAGCGCGCATTGACGGCGCGAACCTGCGCCAGACGTTTTTCCTGATTGTGCTTCCGCTGCTCAAACCGGTGTTTGCAACCCTGGTGGTGTTGGACGTTTTGTGGGTATGGAACGACTACTTGCTGCCCTCGCTGGTTTTGACGCAGCCGAATCAGCTGACACTGCCGCTTTCCACGTACTCGTTCTCCGGGCAGATGTCGGTCAACTTCGGCCCGCTGATTGCGTCGCTGATTATGACGATTTTGCCGGTTCTGATTATTTACATCTTCCTGCAGAAATATATTGTGGAAGGCATCGTTGCGGGTGCTGTGAAGACCTGACCGTGTGTGACATTCCTGACGGAATGAAATTGTATAGCAAGGACTAAAACATTATGAAATTTAACAATCAAATTATGCTGATTACTTATGCGGACAGCATGGGAAAAAACCTCAAGGAACTGGACAGCGTCCTGCAAAAACATTATCAAGGGGCGGTCGGCGGCGTGCACATCCTTCCATTCTTTCCTTCTTCTGCAGACCGCGGGTTCGCACCGGTTCGGTACGACATTGTCGATCCGGCTTTCGGGGATTGGGAGGACATTCGGCGCTTGTCTGAGCGATACTACCTGATGTTTGACTTTATGATTAACCACATCTCCCGCCAGTCCCAATATTTTCAGGACTTTGCGGCAAAGAAGGACGCATCTCCCTACCGGGATATGTTTATTCGCTACAAGGAATTTTGGCCCGGCGGCGAGCCGACCCAAACGGACATTGACCGCATCTACAAACGCAAGCCGCGCGCACCGTATGTGGAGGTTCCCTTTGCGGACGGAACCAGCGAAAAGGTCTGGTGCACCTTTGATGATGAGCAGATTGACCTGAACTTTCAGAGTGAGGTCACCCGGCGCTATGTGCGCGATACGCTGCGGTTTTTGGCGGCGCGCGGTGCGGCGATTATCCGTTTGGACGCTTTCGCGTACACGGCAAAGAAGAGGGGAACCAAGTGTTTTTTTGTCGAGCCGGAAATCTGGGAAATCCTTTCTTCTGTTCAAAAGGATTTGGACGACAGCGGGCGCATGATTTTGCCGGAAATGCATGAGCATTACACCATTCAGCTCAAGCTTGCCGAAAAGGGTTACTGGGTATACGACTTCGCACTGCCCATGTTGGTGCTTTACACCCTGTACTTGCACGACGCCGCTCCGCTGAAACATTGGCTGACCATTTGCCCGCGCAGGCAGTTTACCACGCTGGATACCCACGACGGTATCGGCGTGGTGGACGTAAAAGACCTGCTCACGGACGAACAGGTGGAAAAAACGCAGAATTGCCTGTTTGAGCAGGGTGCGCACGTGAAACGCGTTTATAATTCCGAATTGTACCACAACATGGACATCTATCAGATCAACTGCACCTATTACTCTGCTTTGGGCAACAACGATGACGCGTACCTGCTGGCGCGCGCCCTGCAGTTCTTTGCACCGGGGGTGCCACAGGTGTATTATGTAGGAATGCTTGCCGGTGAAAATGATATTGCGCTTCTGGAAAAGACCAAGCAGGGGCGCGATATTAACCGCCATAACTATACGACTGCAGAAGTGGACACCGCGATGCAGCGCCCGGTGGTGCGGCGGCTGCGCAGCCTGATGCGTTTTCGCAACAGCTGTCCCGCGTTTGACGGCGCGTGCACACTGGCAGATACCGATGACCATACCATCGAAATTCATAGGACTGCGCACGGCTGTGAGGCAGTTCTGCACGCGGATCTTCCCAGCCGCAAATTCGTCATTACCACGCGGGACGCGCAGGGCTGTGAAACGACCATCGATTTAGACAACGACTAACAGGAGGGCATGACTATGCCGGAGTGGCTCAAAAAAGCAATCTTTTATGAGGTGTACCCGCAGTCTTTTCTGGACACCAACGGGGACGGTATCGGGGATATCAACGGAATTACCCAAAAGCTGCCGTATATCCGAAATTTGGGCTGCAATGCCGTATGGATAAACCCCTGTTTCGACTCTCCCTTTATGGATGCGGGCTACGATGTGCGGGACTACAAAAAGGTTGCGCCGCGCTACGGAACCAACGAAGACCTGATCCGGCTGTTTGAAACCGCGCACACGCTGGGGATGCATGTGCTGCTCGACCTGGTGCCGGGGCATACCTCAGAGGAACACCCGTGGTTCCGGCAGAGCAGCCTTGCCCGCGAAAACGAGTTTACAAACCGCTATGTTTGGACTGAGGGCGTTTGGGATTACCCGGTGGGCTATCATTTTATCAGCGGCCGCTCTCAGCGTGACGGCAACTACTTGGTGAATTTTTTCAGTACCCAGCCGGCGCTAAACTACGGGTTTGCCAAGCGTACCGAGGCGTGGCAGATGCCGCCGGAGCACCCGGCCTGCGTGGCAACGCGTGAGGCGATGAAAGACGTCATGCGCTTTTGGCTGGATCGCGGCTGTGACGGGTTCCGTGTGGATATGGCAAACTCTCTGGTCAAAAACGATGATGAGCAGAAGTCGGCAACTGGTGCTTTGTGGAGGAATGTGCGCGAAATGCTGGACACTGCCTATCCGCAGGCGGCACTGGTTTCCGAGTGGAGTCAGCCGGAGCAGGCGCTGCCCGCCGGATTTCACTGCGACTTTTTCCTCAATGAAAAGGGCAACGGATACTACCGCCTGCTGCGGGACACAGACGAAGCAGGCGGAAAACCGAACAGCTTCTTTTGCAGGGACGGTGGGGGCGATGTTCTGCCGTTTCTGGAGGAATTTCAGCAGCGGTACCGCAGCACTAAAGACCGCGGTTACATTGGGTTGATTACCTGCAACCACGACACCGAGCGTTTGGGTGGAAGCCTGACACCGCAGGAAATCAAATTGGCCTATGCGTTTCTGTTTACCCTGCCGGGTGTCCCATTCCTGTATTACGGGGACGAAGTCGGGATGCGCTACCGGAAAGGCATGGTCAGTAAAGAGGGCGGTTACCGCCGCACGGGCACCCGCACGCCAATGCAGTGGACCGCCGGGCAGAATGCCGGTTTTTCAGAAGCGCCTGCCGCAAAGCTGTACCTGCCGGTGGATGACGCGCCGGATGCGCCGAATGTGGAAGCACAGGCGGGGCAGGCAGAGTCCCTTTATGAAACGGTGCGCAGCCTGCTGCACCTGCGTGCGCAGTACGCACAGCTCAGCGCGGATGCGCCGTTTGAGGTGTTGTACGTACAGAAGCGGGGCTGTCCGCTGGTTTACCGGCGCGGCAGTCTGGTCTTTCTGCTGAACCCGTCGGCGGCTGTGGCGGCTGCGCCGGTACAGGTGCGGGGCAGTCTGCTGTACGCCATCGGCACGCCGGTAAAAATGACGGCGGACAGCGTGTTGGTGCCGCCGCAGTCCTTTTCCGTGGTGCAGGAAGACGCGGCGGAGTGACACCGGCACAAACCTGATTTTTACAGAAAGCTGGTTGACTGTATTGGCGGTTGCACAAGTGAATTTTTTGTCGGAATCCTTAAAGAAAATTGTTCCGTTTTACGCGGTTCTCCCCATGGAACAGCGCAGGCAGGACGGCAGCACAGAACCGTTCCGCACGCTGTACCTGCTGCATGGCTATTCAGGCAACTACACCGACTGGCTGTACAACACGCGGATTCAGCAGCTGGCGGACTGGTACCGTATTGCTGTGGTTATGCCCTCCGGTGACAACAGCTTTTACACGGACAACGGCCCGAAAGAGGAACGGTACGCCACGTTTCTGACACAGGAACTGCCTGCGTTTACCCGCGCGCTGTTTCCGCTTTCCGCGAAGCGGGAGGACACCATGCTCGGCGGCTTTTCCATGGGCGGTTACGGTGCGTTTTACAACGGTCTGCGCCACCCGGAGGTTTTCGGCTCCGTCATTGCGCTTTCTTCCGGCTTCATTTTGGATCGCGTGCTGATGCTGCAGCCGGGGGAGCACGACAATATAGAAGGCTATTCGTTCTATGAAAGCGTGTTTGGCGATTTGTCTAAGCTGCGCGGCGGCGACTGCGACCCCGAAGCGCTTGCCGAAAGACTTGCCCGTTCCGACAAACCTCGCCCCCGCATTTACCTTGCCTGCGGTACAGAGGACGACCTGCTCGGCCCGAATCGCGCGATGCGTGACCGGCTGCGCGCACTGGGCTTTGACTTTACCTATGAGGAAGGACCCGGCGAACACAATTGGGCGTTTTGGGATTGCTATATAGAGCGTGCGCTGAAAGTCCTGCTGGGGGAGCCGAAAAAGAACTGAGCCTGTAAAAAAGGAAATTGCTTCGGCAAAACCGAGGCGGAACAGGAGCAGAATACCATGGCATTATTAGAGTGCAATTTTGTGTCTTATTCTTTGGAACACGGTGTGAACATCACCGTAACGCTGCCCACACTGAGTTCCTGTGACTTTGCGGACAATCCGTGTCACACGCCGCGCGCAAAGTATCCGGTTTTGTACCTGCTGCATGGCAAAGGGAACGACTATCAGTCGTGGCTGCGCTACACGGGCATCGGCCGTCTGGCGGAAGAACAGCAGATTGCTGTTGTGACTTTTTCCTGCGGCAATCGGTTTTACCTCAATTGCCCGAACCACGAAAACTATTTTGACTTTTTGGAGCAGGAACTGCCGGAGTTTGTCAGCGGAAACTTCCCGATTTCAGATCGTCCGGAGGACCGCTACCTTGCCGGTCTTTCCATGGGCGGCTACGGCACACTGATTCACGCGCTCAGCTGTCCGGCACAGTATGCGGCGTTCGGCGCGTTTTCTTCGCCAGTTCGCACGGTGACGGCATCACAGGAGATTTCCGGCGCGCCGGATGTGCTTGCCCTGCTGGATGGACTGCAGAAAGCCGGCGGGAAGATGCCGCAGGCGTATCTGGCGTGCGGCACGGAGGATTCGCTGTTTGCGGATAATCGGGAACTGGAAGAAGCCTTTGCCAGTCGAGGGGTGCCACACGTTTGGCACGCGGTGCCGGGTTATGCGCATGAGTGGCGTTTTTGGGATATGGAAATCGTGCGCTTTTTGGACTGGCTGAAAAAAGAGGTGCGCACGGATGCCTATGCGCCGCTTCCGCTGCACAAGATTTGACGGGACAGTGGCAAAGTGAGAAAATGATACGGATGAAAAATAGAATGCAGCAGGGAGTGGGAAAATGTTTGACATCACAGCAGTGGGCGAACTTCTGATTGATTTTACACCGGCAGGCAGCAATGAGGCCGGCAATGCGCTGTTTGCGAGAAATCCGGGTGGCGCACCCGCCAATGTGCTGGCGGCGGCAGGCCGCTTGGGCTGTCGGACTGCCTTTATCGGTAAGGTTGGGGCGGACGGATTCGGCCGATTTTTAAAAGCAACGCTGGAGCAGAACCAAATCTGTACCGAGAATCTGGTGTTCAGTTCCCAGGTACACACAACGCTTGCGTTTGTGCAGCTGGATGCGCACGGCGACCGTTCCTTCGCGTTTTACCGGAACCCGGGCGCAGATATTCTTCTGAAACCGGAAGAAGTTAAGCCGGAGTTGCTGCGCAACACCGGCGTGCTGCATTTCGGTTCCGTTTCGCTAACCGATGAGCCAAGCCGCTCCGCAACGCTGTATGCGGTGAAAACCGCAAAGGAAGCCGGTGCGGTCATCAGCTATGATCCGAATTACCGCGCGCCGCTTTGGAAAAGCGAGCAGGAAGCCAAAGAGCAGATGGGCGCGGCGCTGCCGCTTGCCGATTTAGTGAAGCTTTCCGAGGAGGAAATGGAGATGCTGACCGGCGAGCAGGATCTTTTGACGGGTGCACGCCGGATTCAGGCGCTGGGCGTGACGCTGGTTCTGGTCACACTGGGGCCGAAGGGCGCCTTTTATTTGCTGGGAGATGCTTTTGGCACATTGCCGACTTACGATGTGAAAACAGTGGATACCAACGGTGCGGGCGACACCTTCTTTGGGGCGGTGCTTTTCCGCCTGAAGGGCAAAGCCTTGCAGGAAATCCGGGCATTGCCGGTTTCAGAGTTGGAGGAAATCGTTTCATTTGCAAATGCGGCCGGTTCTATGGCAACGGTCAAGAGCGGCGCTATTCCGGCAATGCCGACCTTGGAAGAAGTTGAGCGCTGCCGCCAAACGGTTCCGCTGCTGCAGGCAAATTTCTGAGTTTGCAGGCGCAGCGCAAAGCGAACGGTACAGATAAAAAAGCGCCTGAAACAGGAGTTATCAAACCCGTTTCAGGCGCCTTTTTTATTTGTAAATTCTGTGTGCTTAGTGTTTTTCAGAAAGGAACGTTACCCAGTCAACAAAAGCATTCAGGTACTGCTGCAAAAAAGCTTTGGTAGAATCATTTGTAATCTGACCGTTTTCATCCAAAAAAGCGTTTGCGTGACCCAGGTATACTTCCGGTTGCTGCAAAAGCTGGAGGTTCAGGAAGGAAAGGGGCTGGCGCAGCTGCTGGTTCGCCCCGAAGCCACCCATGCCGCCGGGCGATACGCTGATGATGCCGGCAGGCTTGCCATCCCATACGTTTTGACCGTAGGGGCGGGAGGCAATGTCCAGTGCGTTTTTCAGCACGGCGGGAAAGGAACGGTTGTACTCCGGCGTGACAAACAGGCAGCCGTCCAGTGCTTTTACTTCGCTACGGAACTTTGTCCAGGCGGCAGGCGTGGTGCCCTCGTCGTCAAAGTCCTGGTTGAACATGGTCAGCCCGGAAAGGTCAATTTCCCGCATTTTAAAATTTTCCGGCGCCAGAGTTTCCAGGTACTTTGCGACCGCGCGGTTATAAGATGCCTTTCTTAAACTTCCGACGAAAACACCGATGCTTTTTTCCTTCATGATAGAGCCTCCTTGCTTTTATTTTTGTATTGGCTTTAGTATACCGATTTCATAGGCGTTCGTCAAGGAAATTCCGCGCCGGTGCGTTTTTTGCTTTATTTACGCCAGTAACGGCTGCAGTCCCTGGTGCGTTCCAGGTAACCGTATTCAATCAAGTAGCGGCGCAGCATTGCGTAGTCTGCATAGATATTCCCAAGGATATCATTGACTTCTTTTTCCGTGTAGTTGCGTCCCACTTCAAACTGTTCTGCAAGTTTGCGCAGAATCACAATCTTTTTCTTTTCTTTTGCAGAAAATATTTTCAATTTCAGCGGTTTCAAGCTCTCGAAAACGTTGCCGAGAATTTTCTCGTATTCTGTTTCAGTAATATTGTAGCGATCGTCTACCATGATGGCCCCCTTGTGTACAGGCAGGATTTGCGCCTGCTGTTTGTTTTTTCTCTCCTCCACCAGACTCCATACAGCCAGATAAAGCTTGGCGGCTTTCGCGCGCTCGCGAAACATGAAGCGCTGATGCCGAACGGTGGAGGGAGAAATGCTGAGCTGCGCTGCGGTTTCTTTGTCGGACAACCCTTTATAAAACAAGGTCAGCAGTTCTTTCTGCTTGTCTGTCAGCGAAAGAATTTCCGAACTGCCACGCAGAAGTTCTTCCAGGCGGTCGGCGTGCTGTTCCTGTAAGTGCTGCTGCAGGGCGCGTTCCGCAGTGTAAAAATGTTCGCCAAAGGGGTAGACTTCCCCTGTTTCAAAGCGCTGGCCGCAGGACAAGCAGATTAGCGCACCGTCCGTACCGCGGATATATCCGTTTTGAAGTTCCGTTAATGTCGCGTCTTCGTAAGACTGCATGATATTCTCCTTGCGTTTATAAATTGAATAATCATATTATAAAAAAGATTATTTAAAAAGTCAACAATAATTCGTATTGTGTAAGAATAGCAAAAACAGGCGCAGCGGATCGGGTTGCGTGCAAAAAGACTTGACCGGTGCTGCCGGAAAGTGGTAGGCTGTAGCAGGAATGGGGGCGCTTTTGTGAAAAAAGTACTGGTATTTGGCAGCATGAACATGGATTTGTGCGTTTCCTGTGCGGAAGCACCGCAGGCGGGGGAAACTGTGCAGGGGCATGACTTTTTTACCAATCCGGGCGGGAAAGGCGGCAATCAGGCCACAGCGGCGGCACGTCTGGGTGCACCGACCGTCATGCTCGGCTGTGTAGGGCAGGATGCGTTCGGCGCAGAGCTTCTGCAGACTTTAACGGCAAGCGGTGTGGACTGCTCGCAGGTGGTGCGCGGCGTGCAGCCGACCGGTGTGGCGGTCATCACGCGAACGGGTGCGGAAAACCGCATTGCTGTCAGCGGGGGCGCCAACCTGGAACTCACCGGACAGCAGGCGGCCAGGCTGGTGGTGGAAAACGCGCCGGACGGCGGCTTTTTCCTTGCGCAGAATGAGTGTGGCAGTGCCGCCGTGCAGGCGGCACTCTGTACGGCAAAGCAGCAGGGACTTTACACCTTATTGAATCCGGCACCGGCGCGGGAACTTTCGCAGGATGTGTTTGACAGCACAGACCTGTTGGTTGTCAATGAAACGGAGTGTGCCTTTTACACCGGCGTCTGTCCGGAAACACCGCTGGCGTGTGGAGGCGCGTTTGCGCGGCTGCACGCCAGCGGCTGCCGAAGCGTGGTCATTACATTGGGAGAAAAGGGCAGCCTGTACAGTGGTGCGGAGGGAACATTTTTTCAGCCGTGCGTACCGGCACCGCAGACCGTTGATACAACCGGTGCCGGCGATACCTTTATCGGTGCCCTTGCCGCAGAACTGCTGCGCGGCGGGACTGTGCGGCAGGCGATGGTGTTTGCGGCGCAGGCCGCAGCTCTTACGGTTGCGCGTGTGGGTGCGCAGCAGGCGATTCCCACGCGGGCTGAGGTGCAGCGGTATTTGACCGGGCATAGGGAAAAGTCGACAACTTTGTAAGGATGATTTGACACACATGAATAAAACCACTCTATAAAATCCTAATTTTTTGCAGGAATTGTATATCTTAAAAAAATGTGATATGATTAAACGTGAATGATTGTCGCGAAAAAAATGCAATTTTAGATTAGAAGGGGGACAGAGCGTGTTTACTGAGGAGCGGCTGGATGCAATTATGCAGTGCCTGCGTGACCAGGGAACGGTAAAGGTAAAGGATTTGAGTGCAAAGTTCAAGGTTTCTGCCGACTGTATACGGAAGGACCTGAAAGTGTTGGAGAATCAGGGGAAGCTGCGCCGGGCTTACGGCGGCGCCATTTTATCGCAGGATTTTCCCCTGAGCCGGGATTTTGTGGATCGGCGCAGCGTAAATGTTTCCCAGAAGCGCATGATTGCCCAAAAGGCATACGACTGCATCCGTGAGGATGAGACCATCTTTTTGGATGTTTCTACATCCAACATTTTGTTGGCAAAGCTGCTGGCAGGCAGTGGCAGGCGGCTGGTGGTTGTTTCTAATATGATTGATATTCTGCAGGCGCTTTCCGCCAGCCCGTATATTACGGCAATTGGCACCGGCGGCACCATGGTGCGCACGGTGAATGGCTTTTTCGGTGCGGCGGCCATCGACGTCATCAAGCAGTACAGCTTTGACCGCGCGTTTCTGGGCAGTTGCGGCGTTGATATGGTGGACGGCTCCATTACCACGCTGGGGGTGGAGGACGGTCTGACCAAGCGTGCGGTGCTGTCCAGCAGCCGCCACAAGTACATTGTCATGGAGCGGGACAAGTTTTACTTCAATGATTCCTTCCGCTTTGCGCATTTTGATGACATTGACGCGATTATTACCGATACGGTGCCGGATGAGGGCACGGTCAATGCCCTGCGTGCCGCAAACGTTGAAATCTTATAAAAAAAGACTGCCTTCCGCGGCAGCCTTTTTTATAAGATAATCGGTTCAGTCAATGGTAAAAGCTGCGGCTTTGGTCAGCGGGAACACGCTGCCGACGGCGGTGATGTTTTCTGCCAGGTCCTTGCGATAGATGTCATTATAAGGGTCTAAACTGCTAATGGTAACGCAGTTGTCGCCGATGTGGCCAGTGGCGTGCACAAATTTTCCGTTGCCGAGGTACATCGCCACATGGCCGGGAAAATACAGCAAGTCAGCGGACTTCATTTGGCTTTTATCAATTTCGTGTATGGCAAAGCCAGGCTTGATTTCAGCATCACGCCATATGGACACGCCGTTGAGTTGGTAGGCCATCTGTACCAGACCAGAGCAGTCAATACCGGCGGGGCTTTTGCCGCCCCAGCGGTACTGGGTGCCAAGATAAGAAAGCGCTGAGCGGGTCACACGTTCGCGCAGTTCCTTTTCGGAAACGCCGTCAATTTTCGGCATTTTAGACAGAAAAGCGGCCGGAATCCACCCTGCCTCTCCGCCCGGCAGGCAGACATGCTGCCAGCCGTTTTGCGAAACGGCGCCGAACTGACCCAAAATACATCCACGCACAGCGGTGATCAGGCAGGCGCTTTGCACGCGCGGTTCGATTAAGACATCAGCCATGGCCTGCAGCACAATCAGCTTGGGAGCTAAATCCCAGGTGTTGCGTTTGGCAACGGGGCGCATCCGGGATTTCTGCACCCAGCCGCGGTAGCCATAGCAGGTTTCCAGGTAGTACCACCCGCTGCTTTGTTCCAAAATATTCGCGGTGGTTCCGCAAAGAGCCTGATCCACCCGTTCTGTGCTGTTGGGCTGATCAAAAAGATCGGTCATGCTGTTGACAAATACGGTGTTCATTTTTCCTCTTCCTTCAGATAGTCGACGAGCAGGCGAAACAGCCGCCCGATTAGCTGCTGGTTTTCACGGTTTGAGGTGCCGTCGGTTGTGAAGAAGCCGAAAAAGAAAGTACGGTTTTTCCAGAAAAGCAAGCCAGTGTCATGGTCCAGTTCCACATCCAGACCGCCTGTTTTGTGTGCGGTCTGCAGAGGCTCCCAAATGTACCGGAATGCAACGGTTTTGTCCTGCTGGCGCGCCAGCAGGGAAAGCGCATAGTTACACAGCTGCGGGGTCAGAATCCGTTGCTGTGTAAGCAGCCGGAATGTACATAGCATATCGCGCGGGGTGGTGTAGTTGTTGCGGCCCTGCTGCACAGCGCGCCAGTCCAGCATTTCTCGTTCCAGAACTGTGTCGGTTAAGTGCAGAACCTCCCGGCAGTATGCATTGACCGCGTCCATCCCCGCCAGACGGATGAGCAGATTGGTTGCGGTATTGTCACTGATGGCAATCATCCAGAACAGCAGTTCCGCAACTGTTGCCTCACGAACCGGCCGGTCAAAGGCGGTGCTGTCTGGCAAAATTGCCGCGGAGCTAATCGGCACAGCGGTTTGCAGGGAGAAGCGGCCGCTTTGAATCTGCTGCAGAACGGTCAGCAGAATCTGTATTTTAATGGTGCTGGCAGAAACCAGCTTCCGCTGGGCATCACGCGCCAGCAGCGGTTCTGCCTGAGAAAGCTCCTGCACCAGAAAGGAAACGCGTGCGTGGGCGGCGTTTGCCAGGGTGTCAGTCTGCTTCCGCAGCTCTTCCGATTTCATATGGACAACATCCTTTTCGTGTATATGAACGACGACATGGATAAACCCACAAGACTACATGGATTCATTGCTTATAAATAAACAAATAAAGGAATCATAAATTCCCTGAAATTGTAGTTTATGAATAACCTCAGCTTTATTTTACCGCATTTCTTCTGTTTCGTCTACCCACTTTGGTGAAATTCCCAGCCCGGGATTTTCATTCATTACAATGCGGTTCTCCAAAAATTGCGGCCCGCCGTGGTAGGGATTTTCCTTGCACAGACCGGGGCCATCCAAATCAGCGCAGGCAATCACGCGCTTGCCTGCGGCAAGGTGCGCGGCCGCGCTGACCGCAAGGCTGCTTTCCAGCATACAGCCGATCATGCACGAAACCCCGCAGCTTTCCGCGATGGAGCAGATTTGCAGCGCGCCGTAGATTCCGCCGGTTTTCATCAGCTTGATGTTCAGCAGATCCGCAGCGCCTTTCTGCAGCACAGCCATGGCATCAGCCGCGGAGAAAACGCTTTCATCCGCAAGGATGGGGGTGGATACATTTTGGCGCACATAAGCCATACCGTCCAAATCGGCGGCCTTGACCGGCTGTTCCACGAAGTCTAGGTTCAGTCCGGCATCCTCCATGCCGCGGATGATGCGTACCGCCTGTGCGGGGCTCCAACCTTGGTTTGCGTCCACACGGATGGCGATTTGCGAGCCGACAGCTTCACGTACCGCGCGGATGCGCGCGAGGTCCAGTTCCGGCTGCAGACCGACTTTGATTTTCAGAATCCGAAATCCGCGCCGGACAGCGGCAAGGCTGTCTGCAGCCATTTCTTCGGGGCTGTTGACGCTGACGGTCAGGTCGGTTTCCAGTTCCTTCTTGTTTCCACCCAACAGGCGGTACAGCGGTACCCCCAGACTGCGGGCGTACAGGTCGTAAATGGCCATGTCCACGGCGGCTTTGGCACTGGTGTTGTGCAGGATGGCGGTGTGCAGGGCGTGCATGGTGTCTTCCAAATCTTCAATTTCGCGCCCGACTAAAGCCGGCTGGATAAATTCTTCGACTGCGCAGCGGATAGAACCGATGGTTTCGCCGGTGATGGGCGCGGTCGGCGGCGCCTCACCGTAGCCACGGCGACCGTCGGTGGTGGTTACGGTGACCAGTACGTCGTGGATTTCCCGGACGGTGCGCAGGGCGGTTTTAAACGGCGTGCGCAACCCGACACGGAACTCGGAGGTGTGAATAGAAGCAATTTTCATATAGAACAGACCTTTCGGTTAGAAGTTTAAAAAGCAAAGTAAAAGCACACTCCGCGCATTTTAATTGTAGTCCCCTAAAAAGGAAAAAGCAAGGCATCACGCGGAATTTGCGGGTAAAAAAATCTGCCGGAGCGCACAGCGGTGCGGCGGCAGATTATTTGGGAAAAGCAACCGGATGGCTGCTAAGCGTTTAGCTGACTTTTGCGCCGTCACACAGGTCTAAATCTTGGAAAGCGGTGCGGGTCAGTCCGGTCAGCTTGCCGGAGGTGGTGTAGCACTGGGACTTAAAGACCAGCGGAAAAATCGGGTAGTCCTGCAGCATCAGCTTTTCTGCCTGGATGAGAATCTGCTGGCGCTTGGTGGTGTCCGTTTCGGCGGTTGCCTGCTTCAGCAGGGCATCGTACTTTGTGTTGCTGTACTTGCCGTCGTTGTTGCCGCCGCCGGTCATCAGCGTATCCAGATAGGTCATGGGGTCATTGTAGTCCGGGAACCAGTTGGTATAGACCATTTCAAAGTCACCGGAACTCATCGCGGAAAAACGCGACTTGGACGGCATGGGCTTCAGCTCCACGGAAATGCCCAGTGCGTCGCTCCACTGCTGCTGCAGGTAAGCGGCGGTTTTCTGGGTTTTGCTGTCATCGCTGCAGACTAGGGTCAGCTTCAGGCTGCTTTTGTTCAAACCAGCTTCTTTCAGCCCCTCTTCAAACAGCGTTTTGGCTTTGTCTTTGTTGTAATCCGGCAGGATAGAGCCGCGCGCTTTCGCATAGCTGCCGTTTACCCCGGTGATGGCGGGCGGCACCATGCCGTCGGCGGGGGTGGAGCCGTCTTTGAGCACGTCGGTGCAAAGGCTCTGGCGGTCCACTGCCATACCCAGCGCCTGACAAATTTTGGCGTTGTTCAGGCCGAGATCGGTTCGCTTGGTGTTAAACTCCAAGTACTGCAGGCCGCCGTCCGAGTAGGTGACGACTTTCTGCCCCTCTGCTTTCAGCGACGCCATCTGGTCGCCGTTGACGTTGATTTCATCCGTGTCGCCGGCTTTGAAAGCGTTAAACATGGCGTTTTCGTCTTTGAGCATAGACAGCTTGACATTGGTGACCGGCGTTTTGGCGGCATCCCAATAGTCAGAATTTTTTACCAAAGTGATGTGGTCGTCGTGTGTCCATTCCTTCAATTTATAAGCACCGTTTGTCAGCAGCGTTTCCGGGCTTTTTCCGTACTTGTCGGGATTTCCGTTGGTGATTTCCTTGTAGCCCTTTTCGTTGACGGGCATATAGGACGGAAATGCCATCAGACTCAGGGCGTATGGAATCGGGTTGCTGAACTCCACCTTTAGGGTGTAATCGTCCAGCGCTTTGACACCGACTTTGTCTGCCGAAACTTTTCCGTCATAGTAGTCCTGCCCGCCCGCGATATTGTCAGTCAAAATGTAAGCATACTGCGAGCCGGTGGAGGCAGTCATCACGTTTAGCCAAGCAAACACGAAGTCTTTAGCAGTTACCGGTTCGCCGTTGCTCCATTTGGCATCCTTGCGCAGGTGAAACGTGTAAGTTTTTTTGTCGGAGCTGATGTCCCAGCTGGTTGCAAGATCCGGCTGCGGTTGGTTGTTTTTGTCCTGCTTGGTCAGCCCTGCCACGGTCAGGCGCAGCACATCGCCGGAAACCTGGTCGGTGGTCAGCATACTGTTCATCTGCGGCGGCTCATTGGGCAGATTCAAGGTGACGGAATCTGCTGCGGAAGTGCCGGGATACAGGGTGTTGGTTACGGCTGCGGAAGCACTGCCCACAGAGGAGCCGGAGCCGGAAGTGCTGCTGCCACAGCCGGTGAAAGAACTGGCGAGCACAGCAGCAAGCAGCAGGGCGGCTGCACGATGCAGCATCGGTCTGCCTGTGCGGTTGGTGTCTGGCGCTTTCGTTCTCTTCATAATTTTGCCCTCCGTTATACGCATTTTTTAGCATAAAATATGCACATTTTGTGTTACCACAGCAACTTGGTAAAGCGTAAAGTGAGAAAAAATAGAGACAGACTGAGGGTTTTCACCACGCAGACGTCTCTGTCATTGCATATAAATATGGTAGCGTGCTTTTTTATGTTTGTCAATCATTTTATGCAGCTTTTCAAAAGAAATCCTGCAAAACAAAGCAGTGCAAGAAAGAGACGAGTTTTAAAAAGCATAAAAAGCACAGCATTTCTGCAAAAATAGTGACTTCGCGCAGATGTGCAAAAGCAGAAAACGAATGGAGGGCAAAAAATATTTCAAAAAAGCGGGCGCTTGAACTGCGCCTAAACAGGGCAAAGAAGGCCGTGACAAGCGCCTGTGTTTGCCGCGTGTCTGCCTGTCGGTTTTTCTTTACAAACCAATCCGGCATTTTTTCGTATGAAATTTCAGGAGAAAGGGTTTGCAGATACTTTTAGAGTATGCTATACTAAAGTAACAAAGTGTCAGCGGCATCTGCAAATGTTGCTGTTTTTTCTTATGAGATAATTTTTTGGGGTAACACACTGCAGGAAAACAATGCGGAAACTACTGCAGATGGGTACACGGCGGAAAGAGAGGGCATGACATGAAGCAGTTGGCAACAAATGATTGGCTCGTACTGAACAACATCATCTACAAAATCTACACAACCGAGGACTTCGACGCAATGCGCCGGATGCTGCTGGAGCAGCTGAAAATGGTCTTGGATTTCGACAGCGCGGACTTCTTCCTTGCGGGCAGCGGCGGCGCCGACTTTGTGCGGCCGGTCACCTACAACTGCGACAGTGTCTCTTCGCAGACCGGCGGCCCTGCGTACAGCCGCAGCGTGATGGACGGTGGCAAAAGCATGGTTTACCGCGAGACGGATATGATTAGTGACGAAAAGCGCGTGCAGACCGAATACTATCGGAATGTTTTTGTTCCAAACAACTGGCACTTTTCCCTGCGTATGATTCTGGCGCGGGAAAAAGAGTTTCTGGGCATTGTCACTTTTTACCGCACCATCGGTAAGGACAATTTCCGGTATGACGATATTTTTCTGCTGGATATGCTCAAGGATCATCTGGCATACCGGCTGTATCAGGAGCGCCGCCGTGCCGGCAGCAAAAAGCTGACGGTTGCAAAGGCGGCGGCACGGTATGAACTGACCAAGCGGGAGGAAACCATCCTGCGTATGCTCATGGCAGGAATGGACAATGCCGCTATCTGCGCCAAATTGGTCATCAGTGTCAACACCCTGAAAAAGCACGTGCTCAATATTTACCGCAAGCTGGGCATCCGCAATCGCGTACAGATGTTTAAGATGATTCAGGAGCCGGAACTGACGGTTTTGAAGTAACCGCGAAGGATTTCCTTGCCTGCGCCCGCCTGCACTGGTATAATGGTAAAAATACGTTGCACGGGAAAGCAGGAGGCAAGCGATGCTGACAGAGCAGAAAAAGCAGTTTATTGAATTTATGATGCAGGCTGACGTGCTCCGCTTCGGGGACTTTGTCACAAAAAGCGGCCGCAGCACACCGTACTTTGTCAATACGGGAAATTACCGCACCGGCGCGCAGATTGCCGGTCTGGGCAGATTTTACGCAGACATGGTGCACGAAACCGGCTGTTCCTTTGACGCCCTGTTCGGTCCGGCGTACAAAGGCATTCCACTGGTGACCGCCTGCGCGGGCGCGCTTTACACCGCGTACGGCGAGGACAAGCCGTATTTCTTTAATCGCAAAGAAGCCAAAGACCACGGCGAGGGCGGTTCTTTAGTTGGGTACAAGCCCAAAGACGGCGACCGCGTCATAATTATTGAAGATGTGATTACCGCAGGTACCGCGGTGCGGGAAACCATGCCGGTACTGAAAGCCTGCGGTGACATTTCCTGCAGGGAGATGTTCATTTCCGTGAACCGCTGCGAAGTCGGGCAGACGCCCGGCAAAACTGCCGTGATGGAGGTACAGGAGGCGTTTGGTATCCGCGTGCACGCGTTGGTGACTGTGCGCGACATCCGCGCGTGGCTGTCCGCACACGGCGGCTATGAAGCACTGCTGCCGAAGATGGATGCCTACATGAAAAAATATTGTCTGGAAGGGGATGCGGCAGAATGCTGACACAGGAGGAACTGCAGCAGCTGCGCACCGGTACGTTGCTTAGCAGCAAAACGGTTGCAAACCGCTACGAACGAAACCGCGGCCCCTGGCGGTTTCGGGATTGCCTGCTTTTGTACTACGATGGTCGGGTGCGGTTGGAGCGCAGCTGTTACGGAGAGGCGGCAGGGCTGGTTTTCACCGTTTGGGCGGAGCGTGTGGAGGATGATGGCAGCCTGCAGTGGCAGGGACTGCCCGCTGCTGCGGAGCACGTGCCGCAGCAGATTACGGCGCTGAAGGACGGCGCTTTGTATCTGGATGAAAAACCCGCCGCGTGGAACATCACAGAGGAGCTGCAGGCGGATAAAGCTTACGGTTACCGCAGAAGAAAGCACGGACTGTTCCGGTAAATTAAATTGCTAAAAAGGCTCTGTAAACGACCTGTCTGCCGTTTACAGAGCCTTTTTGATTTTTGATTACTTTGTCAGGAACATAATGCCGTAAGGCTGCAGGGTGACCGAGTCGCCGATACAACCGTTTTCCAGATTCTTCATCGGCTCTTCCAGCGGAAAGCAGACCAGCTGCTCGGTAAAGTTCTGTACGGTGACATAGGAGGTACCGTTTGCCGCCAGACGCAGCCCTGCGGTCACACCGTCCGGCAGGGCTGTGCTGCCCAACGCCGGGCGGATTCCCATCTGCCGCACCAGCATACCGTAAAAATCATGATAGAAAGCATCTTCCGCACGCGCGGCAAGAAAGTAAGCTGCGCCGCTGCCAAAGTGGTTGACAGTCAGCGCCGGCTTGCCCGCGTAAAAATCATCGCTGTAACACGCCAACTGTTCTGCACCGGAGAGGCGTTCCAGCTCACACAGTTCACGCAGCTGGTAGGTTTTGCCGTTCCAAATCATGTGGTTGCAGTCTTCGTCGCGCAGACCATCAATCTCCTCTGTGCGCAGACCGTAAATTTCAGTCAAACCTTCGCCGGGGGTAGCTCCCTCAAAACAAAGGTCGTTTTCATCCACCAGACCGCTCCAGTAAGTGCCAATCAGCGTGCCGCCGTTCGCGGTGAAGCTGCGCAGCTTGGCGGCGATTCCGGCGCGGTGTAGGTACAGCATCGGCGCAATCACCAGTTTGTAGCCGGAAAGGTCGTCCGCTTCGCAGACAAGGTCCACGCCGACACCCATGCGCCAGAATGCCTGGTAGTGGGATTCGATGGTCTGCTCATAGTGCATCGCGCCGTTGCGCGGACCGCAGGCGGCGTCCAGCGCCCATTCGTTTTCTCGGTCAAACAGAATGGCAACTTCCGGCTTGACATTGGAGTGGCACAGCGCGGCAAGCCCTTCCAAACGTTCACCGAGATGCGCAACTTCTCCGAACACACGGGTGTCACTTTCGCCGTAGTGGTCTACCACCGCGCCATGGAATTTTTCAGAAGCGCCGCGGCTTTGGCGCCACTGAAAGTACTGCACGGAGTTGGAGCCGTGTGCAACCGCCTGCAGCGATGCCAACTCATGCAGACCCGGCGCTTTCAGACGGTTTACATCGCGCCAGTTGACTTGGCTCGGCGTGCTTTCCATCATCAAAAACGGTGCAAATTTAACGCAGCGCATCAGGTCGTGCGTCATGGCAGTGTGAATGGCAGTCTGTACGTCGTTTTCCTCTGTGCGCCATGCGGGGTAGTTGTCCCAAGAAGCAATGTCCAGAACGTCGCGGAACTTGGTGTAGTCCAGGTCGTAGTAGAAGCCCATCAGGTTGGTTGTAACCGGCAGGCTGGAGCCGCCCGCACGGATGGCCTGCTTTTCCCAGTCGCAGAAATCCACGGTGCGAGAGGTCACAAAGCGCCGCCAGTCCAGTACCAGTCCGTGCAGCAATTGTTCGCCGCGCGGGCCTGGCGCTTCAATCTGCGCCCAGTCCGTGTAGGTGTGGCTCCAGAATGGTGCCCACCAGGCTTTGTTCAGCGCTTCCAGTGTGCCGTACTTCTGCTTGAGCCAACTGCGGAATTCCGCCTGGCACAGCGGGCAGTAGCAGGCACCGCCGTATTCGTTGGAAATGTGCCAGAGCAGCACGCCCGGATGGCTGCCGAAAGCCTCGGCAAGGCGGCGGTTCATTTCCCACACTTTTTCCCGGTAGACCGGAGAGGTGTAGCAGTGGTTGTGCCGCGCGCCCATGCGGTTGCGGTGCAGGGTTTCGTCAACGCGCAGGACTTCGGGGTATTTGTGCGCCATCCATACTGGCCGCGCGCCGCTGGGGGTTGCAAGAACCGTATAGATGCCGTTTTCATACAGAGAGTCAATGACACGTTCGAGCCACTCAAACGTGTAGTGCCCCTCTTCCGGTTCCAAACTGGACCAGGCAAAAATCCCCACAGAAACGCAGTTGATGTGTGCCTGTTTCATGAGTTCAATATCTTTTTTCAAGATATCCGGGCGGTCAAGCCATTGATCCGGATTGTAGTCGCCGCCGTGCAGCATTTGGTTGTTCAGCAGGGTCTCCATGATATACGATCCTCCATTTGCATTTTTTGAAACTGCTTTCATTATAACAACCCAGAAACGAAAAAGAAAGGGACAATCTTTACGGAATCTACCCTAATTTTTTTACCACAAAGACCGAAAAAATCCGCTTACCGGTTGGTAAGCGGATTTTTGGTGCGGCCCAGCAGATAGTCTGTGCTGACGCCGTAATAATCGGCGAGCGCACTAAGCACTTCCGGCGGCAGGATATGCTGACCGGATTTATAGGAAGCATAAGTACGCTGCGGCAGACCGAGCGCCGCGCCAATTTGCGCCTGCGTTAGGTCATGCTCTTCCTGCAGATTAAGTCCTTGGGGCGTTGCCCCAAACCCTACTGTCCTTGAAAGGGCGGGCGGAACTTTTGCTGAAAGAACCTTGAAGTGTTTGCGTGGCTTTGACGCAGATTATAAAAGAAGTGAGAAAAGTTTCTGGGAGCTTCAGCACATCGCCGGCGGGGGCTTCCCCGCTAGTCGATGGACTGCATATGCTTTTCGCGAATCACTGCCAGTGCGGCTTCGTCTGCAAAGACGGTTACGTCCTTGTGCAGCTGCAGAATGGATGCCGGAATTTCCGGGCGAATCGGCCCAAACAGCGATTTCTCCAAAATCTCCGCCTTGCTTTCTCCGTTCGCTACAAGGACAATCTTTTGCGCCTTCATAATGGTTTGGATTCCCATGGTGATGGCCTGCTGCGGTACATCCGCTTCCTTGTCAAAAAAGCGTGCATTTGCCTTAATGGTCGTTTCCTTTAAAGTGACAATGTGCGTCATGGTGTCGAAACGGTCATTTGGTTCGTTAAAGCCAATGTGTCCGGTGTTGCCAATGCCCAGCAGCTGCATATCCACACCGCCAAGGCTTTCAATCAGCTTTTCATAGCGAATGCATTCTGCCTCCATATTGCGCGCGGTTCCGTTGGGCACATGGGTGTTTTCAATCGGAATGTTGACGTGCTGAAACAGGTTTTCATTCATAAAGGAACGATAGCTTTGCGGGTTCTGTACCGGCAGACCGATGTACTCGTCCAGGTTGACCGTGTGTGCTTTGGAAAAGTCAAGATCTCCCTTCTGATACCAGTCAATCAGCTGTTGGTACACGCCGACCGGTGTGCCGCCGGTGGCAAGACCGAGCACGCAGTCCGGCTTGAGGATAATTTGTGCGGACAGAAGATTTGCCGCCTTTCGGCTCATGGCAGGATAATCAGGTGCGCTGATGATTTTCATAGAAACCGACCTTTCTGCGAAACGGCAGTGGATTTTTTCTTTACAGCTTCAGTATAGCATTTATTATTATTTTGTCAATATTCATTATTATTATGTATTATTTAGAATTGAAATATCTTTTAAAGAAAGAGGGACCGCCAGTTTAAACAGAAAAAAGGCCGGGGTGCGCCCTACAGAACAGCACCTCGGCCTTTTATGTAAACCCCACTGGGGGAATTTTTAGTCTGCCATGTAATGAAGCCGGTATTCCGTCCATCTTCATTCACCCGGCAGTAATTCATATCGGTCATGCAGCGCACAATCTTCATTGTACAGCTTCATGGGCTTAGGCTTTTGTCATTTCCTGTCCCTTGGAACAGTTTTAAATATACAGGAGAAACATGTACGGTATGTGAACGTATGATAAAAATTAAAAGAAAGTTTCGGATAATCTTGGGGAGATAGACGAAAACGGCGGCTTTGCGATTTTGAAACAGCGTGGTGCATCTGCACCGCACGGGTATCAAATTTTTATAAACGCACCCTTAAATAGATGGAATGTAGATGAAAATTTTTAAATCATGCACAGATAACACATTGAAATGTAGTGAATATTTTACATTGACAATAAAGGTCAAATTAAGTAATATATTGGTAGTTAATAATCCATAGAAGCGGAAGTAGGTGATTCTGTTGGGCTGGCTTCTTATCCAACCTCTCAATAGTTTGGTAAGAAAAAATCAACTGGTTTTGCAAAATGGAGGATTACAATGAAAAATTTAAAAAAGTCATGAGTGTTCTTTGCGCAGTCGGTACAATTGCTGCATTTACCACCTTTGCAAATGCAAGCAGTTACCATACCAGTTCTAACCTCAGTGCCGCACATACACAGGGCGACGGCAGCACGTATTTTCAGAAAGTCGAGTACCATGTTGGATCTACTAAGCCGTTTGACGATGCCTATATTTATACGGAGGCAGGGGCGGCGCCTATCCGTATGCGCCAAATAGGTTACCGTTTTGCTGGGCGCAGCAGTGAGCAACATTCTTATTCCCTTATTGGCAGCGAATTCAAAGTATCTCTGACGGTTACGAATATTCCAGTCACGATACCGCAACCGGAAATTGTTACTCGAAGGTGTATTCTGGGAACAGCTTGAATTCCTCCTTGGTGAACTCCGCATACTTAACCATCAGCTAAGCTGAGCAATATCAAAAATCGAATCAGGCGGTTGGTTTTACAAGCCGGTTTTTGTAAAGCGAATCGCCTGATTTTTTAAAGAAGGTGTTTCTGTGAAACGGTTTCGGCTCATCCGAAAAGAAATCACTTTACTATATCACAACAACCGCGTTGCGTTTTTTATTTTCCTGTTGGTGCAGGTGACCGTCAGTGTTGGGTTCCTTTTCTTTTTTACCACAACCTACACGGCAAGGCAAAATTATGTTCGCCAATATGATTCCATGCGCACCATCACAGCAAAGCTGCCGCTTTCCGCGCAAGTGCAAAAGCCGGAACAGCTGCCGGAAAAGCTGATGAAAAATTCCATTTTGACACCCACAAACCTGACCTTTTCCTTTATTCTGCCTTCTGAAAAGGACAGCGCTGCGCCGCAAAAATTCATCGCCTACTGGAATCCGGATGAATTTGCCTATCAGGTTGTTGGTGGAAAAATCACCAAGCAGCAGATTCAGTCCGGGGCAAAGGTGTTGATCAGCGGATATCCCGATTTGTCTCCTGAAGACAGAGGAACGCGTTACGCAACCGGCAGCACAGTCCAATTGAACGGGATGCCGTTTCAAGTCATTGGAACCAATCCGCTTTCTTATCATATGAGCGGAGAAATTCCCTATACGGTGGGGCTGCGCTCTTTTGTTTTGACACAGGTTGATGTGACTATCCCTGCCAGTGCGGCGGACGATGAAAAGCAACAGCTTAGTGATTATGTACGCGGTCTTTTGCCGGGGGCAGAACTGACCGTACCGCAGTCTTTGACGGAAAGAACCTTTGTCAGCCTGCTTTTCCCGTTCCTCGCGGCACTGCTGATTGGTGTCAGTGCATTGGTAAACCTGCTGTTCATCTTTAAATATATGTTGGAAAGCAGCAAGAAAAGTTACTTTGTACTGCAGGTATGCGGCTGCAGCCGCGGCAAAATGCTTGAAATTTTGTTTGGAGAGCTGCTGCTCCTGTTTACCGGCTGTTATCTGCTTGGAACCGCTATTTTTGCCGGACTGCGGTATGCGTTCCGTACCAATACGGTTTTCACAAATTCCGCGTTTGTTCCCGCCCATGTTCTCGTCATCTATTGTGTGACCGTATGCCTGATGGTGCTGCTCATTCTGCCTTACCTGCGGCACTACGGCAAACAGATTGTAAACAGCGGAGGGGAACTGTGATGAAAACTTTTTGGTTAAGCATTCGTTTGTTTTGGAAAAGACCGATTGCCAACTGCGTGCTCGCCCTTGAATTGGCGGCGATTTCCATTCTCACGGTGATTTTTGGAAATATTTTTCAGTACAGCCAAAGTTGCATCAACGTTTTTACAACCAGCAGCAGTCGCGTTTTGTTTTGCTCGAATACGGTCCCACCTCAACCTGATGCAATCACCATGGACTCGCGAAATGCTTATACGGCAAAAATTAAACAGCTGCAGAAAAAGTACCCTTTCATCAAGGGATACTCGATGTTTAATACCTCAGATTTGGCACTTGACGCGGAATCTATTACAAATCTCGTGCAAAATTCACAGAGCATTCCCACAACGCGCGGTTCCCATGTTTTACTGTATGACAATGCGACCATTGAATCCCTCCACTTTTCACTTTCCAGCGGCAAGTGGCTGGGAACTTCATTGGTAGACGGCAAAATTCCTTGTGTGATTGGCGGTATCTATGCCAAACGCTTTCATGTGGGAGATACCCTGCCGGGATATACTGTCCTACGCAACGACAACGGAGGAGTCCGTGCCATTCCGAAACAGGACTTTGTTGTGACCGGCATACTTTCCCTTCCGCAGCTAACGCCGGATCTCAACTTTTCTTCCAGCGTTACAGACCGTGCTTCTGCGTTTTTTGACGATATGACCAATTATTCGATGTTTTTGATTGCGCCAAGCCAGCTTTACAAAGGGGTGCGCACCAGCGGTATTGAAAGTCAAAGCTCCTTCCTGTACTTAGACCGCTCCGCCACAACAGACCAAATTGAACAGGTGCGCGCGGAATTCGGGCGCGGCTTTACAGAACTGGATACCGAAATGATTACGGCGGAGCAGGCGGATAAACTGCAAACCCTGCAAACGATGATGCCCTTTTTAATCACTTTCTTTCTTGTTGTATTTTTAGGGCTGGTTTCCATGAGTATGCTGACCACTATGAAAAATCTGCGGCTGTTTAAGGTTTATTACCTGACGGGCTGCCCACGGAAGCAGATTTTGCAGATGCTGCTTTGGTATATGCTGTTCTATCTTATTTTGGCGGGAGCGCTGTTTACCGTTGTGTTTGCGGCTTTGCAGCATATAGAACTTCACACCACTTTGGTATTAAGGGCATATTTGATTTTGCAGCCGCAGTCCGTTCTGTGGATTCTGCTGATTTGCGCAATTGTCATTGTCTGCTCCCTGCTGGCACCGTACCTGATTTTGCAAAAGAATGACTTGGCGGCACTGCTGAGAAAGGAATAAGCGTATGATTGTACTTGAAAACATTACGAAGCAATATAATATCGGAAAGCCAAACCAGCTGACAGCATTGGACGGCATCAACCTGCAGATTGATGCAGGGGAAATGATTGCGGTCATGGGGGCTTCCGGTGCGGGAAAGTCGACTTTAGCACATATTCTAGCGTGTTTGGAAAGCCCGACTTCCGGCAGCTACCATTTTGACGGAGAAGATGTCAGTCAGTTAAAGGACAGCCGGCTTGCAAAGGTGCGCAATCAGGGCATTGGTATCTTGCTGCAGAATTTCGCGCTGCTGCAAGAGGACACGGCGCTTGGAAACTGCGAAATCCCGCTCTACTTTAACAAAACACGGCTGCCTGAAATGAAAGAAAAGGCACTGCAGGCATTAAAAAAAGTCGGCATTGAAGCTCTCGCAAAGCAGAAAGTGGGCACGATGTCCGGCGGGCAGCAGCAGCGGGTGGCGTTGGCGCGGGCCATCGTCTGTGACCCCAAGCTGGTGATTGCAGACGAGCCGACCGGCGCGCTGGATTCTGCGACAGCAGATGAGGTAATGGAGCAAATGAAAATTCTGAACCAAGGCGGAACCACCATGCTGATCGTCACGCATGACCAAACGGTAGCCTCCCGCTGCTCCCGCATTCTGCATATGAAGGACGGTCATCTGCATTGAAAAAAAGTCAATGGATAAAAGAACACAAAGCCAGAGCGATTCTACTGGGTGTACTTGTCGTTTTTTTTGCATACGTCGGTATTGATCAAATCGTCTTTTTTGCGCAGAAAGATGCCTATATCTCGAAAGCCAGGCAGTACGTTACAGATTTTGCCCAGGCAAACACCATGCGCGCCGATGCACAAGAGCAGACTGCCGACCAACTGGTAAAGACACAGATTGCGCAGATTTCTAAATTTGCAGAGCAATACAATTCAGACAAAAATAATGAAAAAGCATACGAAGGACTTGCAAAGCAGCAAATCACAAAAGGCTACCGCTGGGGAAAAGTCGCCGCGAAGAATTTGGAAGTCACCGCCGCATGGAAATCCCCTTTTCAGCTGCATTCGCATATTCTGCTACGCTTTACCTTAACCGCAGACTGCAAGGCAAAGGGTATGCTGCTTTACGACGACGGCAGCACAACCGATCTGGATTTACTGCCGCAGGAGTCGGCCGGCATTCAAACGATTCAATACACAAACGAATTGTCTGTGTGGAGTGGTTCTTCCAAGCAAGTCAAACTTGTCAGTACCTCTACAAATCAGACAAAATAGTCACGCCGATAGGCTGAACTGCAAGGTGAGATTTATCAAAAAGAATCGGTCGGAACCGCGCAGGGTTTCGACCGATTCTTTTGCTGCCCGGATTCGATTACAGCGCAGCAGGCTGCAGCTGTCTCGAAATTCTCAGGAAGCCTCCGGCGGTTCAATGGAAACCGCCTGCTGCCGGCGTGTCTGCAGCAAGCCGGGCACCAAGGCTGCAAGCGAGCCTGCCAGCATCAGCACGATACCGGCTGCCATTTCCGGCGTGATGCTTTCCCGCAGGAACAGCAAGGCAAAAATGGGGGCAAGCATCGGCTTAAAGAAAAATACCAGCGAAGCCATGGCAGTGGAGGAAATTTCCATTGCCTTGAAGTAGCAGACAAATCCGGCGCCGGTCACGCCGATACAGATGTACAGGAAAACAGGAAAATCCTGCAGGGTGTAGCCGGAAAGCATGGGAATCCGCGCAAACGAAGATAAGCCGACACGACCAAGCAGGCTTGCCACCGGCTCGGCCCAGCTCAGCAGAATGAGCAGGAGCATTTCCGCACTGCCGCACAGAAAGCTGCCGCAGGTTGTCACGATGCTGCCGTACTCGACACACCCGCGTTTAGCCAGGACGCTGTACAGCGCAAACGTGACCACGGCCGCGAGTGTGAGCAGGATGCCGAGCAGGCCAGCTTGCATATGCGCCGGGTTGATGATGACCAGAATGGCGGTCAGCTGCAGCAGCAGGGCGGCAACTTGGTTTTTGTGGATTTCTTCATGCAGAAGCAGAAAGGCAAACAGCGTCACGAAAATCGGGTTGCTGCTGAACAGCACCGCCACCACCGAAGCATTAGCATTCTGCACTGCCAGCTGGTACAGTGTCATGCTGACCACCACGTTCATCAGCCCAAGCAGCAGGCTGCGCTTTAAAAAGCTGCCGGTCAGGTGCAGACCACGCTGCCGGAGCGCGTGCAGCGCAAATGGAATTAAAACAATTCCGCCCACCAGGAAGCGGGTGCAGGTCATCTGAATCGCGTTAAACTGCCCGGAAACAGCCTTCAAAGCCACTTCCATACTGCTGAATAAGATAGCGGAAAGGGCGATATAAAAAATACTTTTTTTCAAAAACGGTACCTTCTTTCTCCGCTTTTCTTCTGCAGGAGAGAAAAACGGAAAAGAGAGCGCTGCCGGAAAAACGCCTCAGAGAAACGCCGGCGGCTTCGCAAGCGCACCACTGGCGGTCAGTCCCTCCATAAAGGACTGCGCTGCGCAGGACGGCTGGGTGTCCTGTTGGGTGATTGCGCAGATTTTTCGCGTTGGCATACGGTCGCACGTCTGCACCTCAAACAGGGTGCCGCGCTGCAGGCTGTCTGCGGCCAGCGTGCGTAATACGACGCCCACGCCCAGGCCGCTTTCCGCAAAGGGCACAATCATGTCGGTGGAGGCAAGTTCAAACTCCGGGTGCAGCACAATGTTGTGCTGCAGGAAAAAGGAGTCCAAAAATTGCCGCGAAGTGGTGCCGGGTGAGCAGCAAATGAGCGGAAAACGCACAAGCTCCTGCAGCGTCACATTCTTTCCGTAAAGCTGCGAAAAGCTTTTACTTGCAACAAAAATATCGTAGATACAGCAGATAGGCACAGCGGTCAGCCCGTCCTTTTCCACCGGAGAGGCCACAATGCCCACATCAATGCGGCCCTCGCGCAGGGCGGCAGTGGTCTGCGGAGAGTTGCCGGTCACCAGATGAATTTTGATGTTTGGGTACAGATTATGAAATTTGCGCAGATACGGCAGCAGAAAAAAATGCATGAGCATATCGGAAGTGCCGATGCACAGGCTGCCGCTGGAAAGCTCCCGCATACTGCGCACCCGCTCTTCTCCACGGGCAAGCAGCTCATAGGCGTGGGCAGCATAGCGGTACAGCTCCTGCCCTTCGGCGGTCAGATGTACGCCGTTTTTATTTCGTTGGAACAAAATACAGCCCAGTACAGTCTCCAGATGATGAATGGACTTGCTGACGGCCGGCTGAGAAATGTTCAGCGTTTGTGCCGCAAGGGTCATGCTGTGGTACTTTGCCACCTGACAAAATACCCTGTAGTATTCGAAATTTGTGTTCATGAAAGCACCTTCATATACAGTCTGCAGACTATCTTATCAGAATTTACCGGCTTCTGCAAGCACCGGCAGTTGCATCCGGCAGAGGCTTCGGGTATAATAGGAAGGATTCAAAGGCTGTAACAGATTTGAAACTGGTCAATTTGTACAGAAAATGCTATACTAAAAAGGCTTGAAGCGGTAGAGGGGGGCGGAGGCATGAAACGTAAAAAAAAGTACGCCGCAGTTCGGGCAGCGGTGCTTGGGCTGGCAGCCAGCCTGCTGCTTTCCGGCTGCTCCGTCACCGGGCTGGATGCACGTGCGCTGATGCATCCACCGCGCCCGACAGGGGAAAAAGCGGATATTTATGCACTGCTGGAGTCAAAGGCAGGCAAAAACTTTACGCTGAAGTACCCGGCGGCGGGAGAGTACCGCTCTGCCATCATTCAGCACAACCTGTGCGGCGACTCGCATCCGGAAGCGATTGCGCTGTATCAGCGGGGGGATGACGACACTTCGGTCAACATCCTCTTTACCGCAGAGGAAAACGGCAAGTGGCAGGACATCGGCTCCTTTAGCAATCCCGGAGCGCAGGTGGATCGTGTCTGTTTCGGCGATCTAGACGGCGACGGCACAGACGAGGTCATCGTTGGCTGGGGCAGCAGCGCCGGCTCCGCCAGCACAATTTCTGTTTTCAAGTATGCGCAGGGCAAAATGAACGAGTTGAAACTCGACCAGACCTACAACGAAATGGCACTCATGGACTTTGATGGCGACGGCAAAAAGGAGCTGTTTACCGCCAACCTGTCCACAGACGACCAGCAGCAGTTTACCGCAAGCCTCTTTCGTTTGAAGGGAACGGCGCTGCAGCTGATGGGCAGTATCCGGCTGGACACCGGCATCTCCAAGTTTTCCGGCATTTCTGTCGGTGACATCAGTAAAGGACAGACGGGCGTCATGCTGGACTGCGTGCAGACAAACGGGAAGTCCCTGACCGAACTGCTGTACTGGGACAAAAAAGAAAAAATGCTGCAGGCGCCGCTGTACAACGCACAGTCACCGCAGCAAAATGTGACGCTGCGCGACCTGTCGGTGAACAGCAGCGATGTGGACAACAACGCGATTCTGGAGTTTCCAATCGTTACGCGGCTGCCGGGTTACACCGGCGCGGCTTCCGATGATGTGGGCAACGAGGTGCAGTGGAACCGTTTTGATGCCGCCAAGGGAAGCTATACCACGGTTTCCAGTATGCTCATCAATGCGCGCGACGGCTACCGGCTGATTCTGCCGGACAAATGGAAGGATACCATTACAACCAAGCAGGACATTAGCGCGCGCAAGCTTACGGTTTATACATTTGACCTGAGCAAAGGCGCCGCGGGCAGCCCACTGCTGGTTGTGCAGATTTTTTCAAAAACAGAGTGGGAAAGCAAGCCGCACACCGGCTTTACCGAGGTTTTGACAGACGGCGGTTTGGTCACAGCTATATCCTGCCCAACGCCAAAGGCTGCACTGGCCATTTCGGCGCAGCAGTTGAAAAAGGACTTTCAAACCGTAACAACCGGTACGTAATCCAGTACGTTTGCGCCTGGATTTGCTGCGGTCACAGAACACGGAGGTAAGCATGAAAAAGATATTGGTAGCGGAAGACGAACAGGCCATTCGGGAGTTTGTCGTCATCAATCTGAACCGCGCCGGCTATGATGTCACCGAAGCGGAAAACGGCGACCAGGCTCTGCAGATTTATGAGGAGCAGGGCGGCGGCTTTGACGTGGCGGTGTTGGATATTATGATGCCCGGCGAGCACGATGGGCTGTCGGTCTGCAAGGAACTGCGCAAAAAAAGCGGCTCCATCGGCATCATCCTGCTGACGGCGCGTACCCAGGAAATGGATAAGGTCAGCGGTCTGATGATGGGGGCGGATGACTATGTAACGAAGCCTTTTTCTCCCAGCGAACTGGTTGCGCGGGTGGATGCGGTTTACCGCCGCGTGGCGCTGGCGCAGATGCGCGATGAAAACAACTTTACGGAGGAAATCCGCTCTGGCGAGTTTGCGCTGAACCTGCGCAGCCGCACGCTGATGAAGGGCGCGCAGAACATTGAACTGACACAGGTTGAGTTTCAGATTATGGAATTTTTCTTCAGCAACCCCGGTTCCGCACTGGACCGCCGCGCCATTCTCAAGCACGTTTGGGGCGACGCTTACGTCGGTGAAGAAAAAATTGTGGATGTCAACATCCGCCGCCTGCGCATGAAGGTGGAGGACGAGCCGAGCAACCCCCAGCATATTGTGACGGTCTGGGGTCTGGGCTACAAGTGGGAAACCTGACGGCTGGTGCCGCCGGAATCAGCGCAAAAGGAGGGACAGCGGATGAATGCTTCGAAAATTTCAAAACGATGGCTGCTGAACTCTTTAGGCATGATTCTGGCGATTTTGATTACGCTGATTGTGATTCTGTCCCTCACGGTGCGCAGCTATACGTACAATGGTATTCAAACCGCAATCGACTCCAGAAGCGAAGAACTGACCAATGTATTTGCCAATTACGGCCGCCGCTCCCCCGCGGAGTTTAATAAGGCGGCGCGCCAGTATGTGGAAAACTTTCCGAATAAGGAGAGCATGGAGCTGATGGTTTTTAACAACCGTGGCAAGGTCATGAACACCAGCTTGGGTTTTGCACCGGACGAAAAGGAAGTTATGCCGGATTATGAGGCCGCCCTGCAGAGCAAAAACGGCTACGGCACCTGGACCGGAAAGCTTTCCAGCGGGGAGCGGGTTATGGCGGTTACGCGCGTGCTGCGCAGCGACACCGGCAATCTGGTGGGCGGCATCCGCTATGTGGTTTCCCTCTCTGCGGCGGATTGGCAGATTCTGCTGCTTGTGCTGATGATGGTCGCGGTGGGACTGGTGGTGGTCGCACTGGTGCTGCTTTCCAGCCGCTATTTCATGCGCAGCATTCTGCTGCCGATTCAGGAGATTGGCAGCACGGCAAAGCGGATTGCGCAGGGGGACTTTAACGCCCGCATTGAAAATATCCGGCAGGACGACGAAATCGGCGAACTCTGTGAAACCATCAATGACATGGCCAAAGAACTGGACACCGCTGAGCGGATGAAAAACGACTTCATTTCCTCGGTTTCCCATGAGCTGCGCACGCCGCTGACCGCTATTAAGGGCTGGGGTGAAACCCTGCAGGGCGGCGGCCTTTCTCCGGAAAGTTTTAATAAGGGTATGGATGTGATTATCCGCGAAACCGAGCGGCTTTCTAGCATGGTGGAGGAGCTTCTGGACTTTTCACGGATGCAGTCCGGCCGCATGACGCTCACGATGGACCGCATTGACATCCTTGCCGAACTCGGCGAGGCGGTGTATATGTTCAGCGAGCGCGCTAAAAACGAGGGCAAATTCCTGCTGTATGCGGAGCCGGCAATGCTTTCGCCGGTGCTGGGCGACGTGAACCGCCTGCGGCAGGTGTTTGTGAATATTTTGGACAATGCTTTGAAATATACCGACCGCGGCGGTACCATTAACGTGGCGGCAAACGAGGCGGAGGGCTTCATTCAGGTCACCATCGGTGATGACGGCTGCGGCATTCCCGAAAAACATCTGCCCAATGTGAAAAAGAAATTTTACAAAGCAAACCAGACGGTGCGCGGTTCCGGCATCGGGCTTGCACTGGCGGATGAGATTATGACGCTGCATTCCGGCAGCTTGGATATTGAAAGCCAGGAGGGCGTCGGCACCGTGGTGACCATCACCATCCCCACCATTCAGAAGCTGCGCGACCATCTGGAAGAAGAACACGAAAAGAAACAGTTGGAAGAAAGGAAAGCGAATGACGACTCAGCAACCTAAAAAGTGCATTACGTCGATTGGCGGGCAGGCACTGATTGAGGGCATCCTGATGCGCGGGCCGAAGCGGATTGAAGTTGCGGTGCGCACGCCGGACGGCTCCATAGATTCGGAGGAGCTGCGGTATGTTCCCCTGTGGAACCGCTATAAGATTCTGCGCCTGCCGCTGCTGCGCGGGGTTTCCTCTTTTATTGACAGCTTAGTGATGAGCAGCAAAGCACTCAATATGGCAACCGAAAAGTCGGGCATGGCCGACTTGGATAGTGAGGAAAGCGAAAGCAAGTTTGACCAGTGGCTTGACCGTCACCTGGGCGACAAGCTCGGCGGTGTCGTGATGGCAATTGGTTCGGTACTCGGCGTGGCGCTGGCGCTGCTGTTGTTTTTCATTGTGCCGACCGCGCTGTACAATCTGCTCACACAGACAGCTGGCCCGGCTGCGGCGGCGTGGCGCAGCCCCTTTGAGGGGGTGCTGCGGCTGTTAATTTTCATTTTGTACATGGGCTTAATTGGCTACCAGACAGACGTGAAGCGGATGTTTCAGTATCACGGTGCCGAACATAAGACAATTTTCTGCTATGAAGCGGGCTTGCCGCTGACGGTGGAAAATGTGAAAAAGCAGGGGCGCTTTCACCCGCGCTGCGGGACAAGCTTCATGGTGCTGATGATTTTAATCGGCGTGTTCGTGGGCATTTTCATTCCGTTTTCCAATCCGTTTCTGCGCACATTTGTGAAGCTGCTGTGCATTCCGCTGGTCATGGGGCTGGGGTATGAGCTGATTCGCTACTGCGGGCGGCACGAAAACCGGCTGACGCGTGTAATCGCCGCGCCCGGGCTGTGGATGCAGCGGCTTACCGTCAAGGAGCCAGATGACAGCATGATGGAAGTGGCGATTGCCGCCATGCAGACGGTAATTCCGGAAAACGGGGAGGACAGAATCGTAGCATGACAAAAGAGCAGGCGTATCTGCAGGCGAAAAAGACATTGCGGCAGGCAGGCAAGGAAAGTCCTGCCTTTGACGCGGTCTGTCTGTGCAGGAAAGTGTTCGGGCTGGACCGCGCCGGCTTGGCGGTACACGGGCAGGAAGCGGCGCCGGACGCAGACGCGCGGGAACTACAGCGGCTCGCGGCGCTGCGCGCCGGGGGAGAACCGCTGCAGTACCTGCTTGGTGTGTGGCCGTTTCTGGAACTGGAACTTGCGGTCGGCGAAGGCGTGCTCTGCCCGCGTGAAGAAACGGAACTGCTGGTGCGCACAGCGGCACAGCGGCTGCCGCAGGGCGGCCGGGTTTTGGATTTGTGTGCGGGCAGCGGGGCGGTTGGCTTGGGGCTTGCAAGCCTGCGACCGGATTTGACGGTGTTCTGTGGGGAAAAGTTTGACGGTGCGCTGCGCTACCTGCGAGAAAACTGCTGTAAGTACGCAAATTTGCATGTGCAGCCGCTGCAGCTGGACGCGTTTTCCACTGAGGATGCGGCTGCCTGTGGAAAACTGGATGGCTTTCTGTGCAACCCGCCATATGTAGAGGAAAACGAAATTCCGCAGCTGCAGCCGGAGTTGCACTTCGAGCCGGAAACCGCACTGGACGGCGGAGAGGACGGCTTGCGGTTTTACCGCGCCATCGCGCAGATTTGGGTGCCGCAGGTCAAGCCGGGCGGACTTTGTGCGGTGGAAATCGGCGAAAGCCAGGCAGCCTCGGTTTCCGGGCTGTTTCAGAGCGCGGGTCTTCGCGATGTGGCGGTGTGCAGGGATTTCAATGCCTTTGACCGCGTGGTGTATGGCTTTCGCGGCGAAAAACTTGTTTGACTGCCGGGAAATGCGGCATTTGTACGAATTGGGGCAAGGCAAGGCTTACACCTTGCCTTTTTTTGCAAGCCGCAGGGTCGAAGTGTCACACAGCCTGCCGGTACGGCTCGAAGCAACCGCGCGTTTTTTGCCGCATTCGTGCGGCAGGGGAAAGCCCTTGCCGCCCTGCCGGGCGGCTTTGGCAGGGTACCGTGGGAAATGGCGTGGGCACAAAGGTCGGATGGGAGAAAATACTGGGGCTTCCCCCAATATTTTAGCGGCGAAAATCTCTTGCAAAATTTCAAACAAACGTTCAAGTATATTGCTTTTTTCCGCTGATTACAGTATACTTAAACTGGAATTGCGGCAGAGACAGCAAAGAAGCGGTGCTCTGCCGTTTTACAGCACATTGGAAAAAACGCGGGCCGGCGGGCGAAAAGCCGGACTTTTCAGGAGGAATCCATTTATGGCATCAGCTAGCAAAGCAGCGAACAAAACCGTGGATGACGCAAAGGATAAAGAGGAAGCGCTGAAAACCGCGCTTGCGAAAATTGAAAAGCAGTTTGGCAAGGGTGCCGTAATGCGTTTGGGGCAGAACGAGGCCATGCACGTCGAGTCCATCCCCACCGGCAGCCTGAGTCTGGATCTGGCACTGGGTATCGGCGGTTTTCCGCGCGGGCGGATTATCGAGATTTACGGCCCGGAAAGTTCCGGCAAAACCACATTGGCGCTGCACTGCGTCGCGGAGGGGCAGAAGCGCAAGGGCAATGCCGCCTTTATTGATGTGGAGCACGCATTGGATCCAATTTATGCCGCGGCGCTCGGCGTGGATGTGGACAGCCTCTTGGTCAGCCAGCCGGACACCGGTGAGCAGGCACTGGAGATTACAGAAGCGCTGGTACGTTCCGGCGCCATCGACGTGATTGTGGTGGACTCCGTTGCCGCTTTGGTGCCCCGCGCGGAAATCGAGGGCGAAATGGGCGACAGCCACGTCGGTCTGCAGGCGCGCCTGATGAGCCAGGCGCTGCGCAAGCTGGCGGGCGCCATCAGCAAGAGTAACTGCATCGCGATTTTTATTAACCAGCTGCGCGAAAAAGTCGGCGTGATGTACGGCAGCCCAGAGGTAACCCCCGGCGGCCGCGCGCTGAAGTTTTACGCTTCTGTGCGCATTGACATCCGCAAAATTGAAACGCTGAAAAGCGGCAATGAGCAGGTCGGCTCCCGCACGCGCGCCAAAGTGGTAAAAAATAAGATTGCGCCGCCGTTCCGTGTGGCAGAGTTTGATATTATGTACGGCCAGGGCATTTCACACGTTGGGGAGCTGATTGACCTCGGTGTGAAGCTGGACATCATTGAGAAGAGCGGCTCGTGGTTTTCCTACAACGGACAGCGCTTGGGACAGGGCCGCGATAATGTGAAAAAATTCTTTGAAGAAAACCAAGAGCTTGCCGAAGAAGTGGAAGCCAAGGTGCGCGCAAATGCGGACAAGCTTTACGAAAAAACCATTTCGCCTCGCGCCAGCGCGGCGAAGCCGCTGGAAGAAGTAGAAGCGGAGGCAGCGGAAAAAGTCGATGCGCAGGAGCCTGAAGCACCTGCGGAAAACAAACAAAGTACGCGGAGCGCTTCTGTTAATATTGATATTGAGGCGGACGACGAGTAAAAAATAGACCAAGGGGGCGTGTGCGCGGTGGAACTGACGGCGGCGGAACCGCGGCGGCACAGCATGACGGCGCTGTTTCTGGATGGAGAGTACGCGGTGAGCGTGGATACCGAAACGCTGCTGCAGGCCGGCTGGAAGCCGGGGCAAGATGTTACCGACGAGGAACTGCACGAACTGCTGCAGCAGTCGGATGCACACCGTGCGCGCGAAAAGGCGCTGTATCTGCTGGAGCACCGCAGCCACTCAAAAAAAGAACTGGAGCAGAAAATTGCCCGCACGGTATCACCAGAGGCGGCACAGGTCGCCGCACAGAAAATGGAGGACCTCGGTCTGGTGGATGATGAGGACTACGCCCAGCGTTTTGCGCGCGAACTGTACCGTAAGGGCTGCGCCAAACGGCGCGTTTGCTATGAACTGGCGCATAAGGGCATCGCGCCGGAAATCGTGCAGCAGGCCGCAGATGACAACGAGCCGGAGACGCAGCAGGCGATTCTGCGGATTCTGCAGAAAAAGTACCGCGACCTTTCCGATGAGAAAAGCCAGCGGCGGGCTTCGGCGGCTTTGCAGCGGCTGGGCTACGGTTATGACGAGATTCGCGCCGCGCTGCGCCGATACAATACAAATGAGGATGAATGGAATGGCTGAATCAGTAGGATTAGTGAACCTGGGCTGCGCAAAAAACCAGGTGGACGGAGAACGGATGCTGGCGTCGCTGGAAAGCGCAGGCTGGGAAGTAAAGGACGATGCCGCGCTTGCGGATGTTGCAATTGTGAATACCTGCGGCTTTATCCAGAGTGCCAAACAGGAGAGTATCGACGAGATTTTGGAGCTTGCCCGCCTCAAAAAAGAGGGGCACCTCAAGGCCATCGTTGTCACCGGCTGCCTTGCGGAGCGCTACCGCAGTGAAATTATGCAGCAGCTGCCGGAATGCGACGCAGTTTGCGGCATTGGTGCGGACGCGGACATCAACTACATCTGCCGTGCGGCATTGGCGGGTGCGCGGCCGGAGGCTTTTCCGGAGAAGGAAAAGCTGCCGCTCTGCGGCGAGCGCAAACTGCTGACCCCCAGCTTCTTTGCCTACCTCAAAATTGCAGAGGGCTGCGACAACCGCTGCAGCTACTGTGCCATTCCCATGATTCGCGGCAGGTACCGCAGCCGCACCATGGAGGACATTGAAGCCGAAGCGCGCAAGCTGGTGCAAAACGGTGCCAAGGAACTGATTTTAATCGCGCAGGATACCACCAAATACGGCTGGGACCTTTACGACCACAAACTGATGCTGCCGCAGCTGCTGCGCCGCCTGTGCAAAATTGACGGGCTGGTCTGGATTCGGATGCTCTACTGCTACCCGGACTATATGACCGATGAGCTGCTGGACGTGATGGCGTCCGAGCCAAAGGTGCTCAAGTACATTGACCTGCCGCTGCAGCACTGCAGCCAGTCCATTTTAAAGGCCATGCGCCGCTGGGGCAGCCGCGAGGAGCTGACAAAGCTGATTGCGCATATCCGTGAAAAAGTGCCGGGCGTTACGCTGCGCACCACGCTGATTACCGGCTTTCCCGGAGAAACGGAAGCGGACTTTACCGCGCTTTGCGAATTTGTCAAGGAAATGAAATTTGACCGCATGGGCTGCTTTGCTTACTCGCAGGAAGAGGGCACCGCCGCCGCGGAAATGCCGAACCAGATTGATGAAGATGTCAAGCAGCGCCGTATGGAACTGATTATGGAAGGGCAGATGGATCGCGACCAGACCGCCGGTGAGGCGATGGCGGGGCAGGTGCAGACAGTGCTGTGTGAGGGCTGGGATCGCTACGCGGAGTGCTGGTTTGGCCGCACCGCGGCGCAGGCGCCGGATGATATTGACGGAAAAGTGTATTTCACCGTACCCACCGGCGCTCAAAAGCCGGTTATGGGTACCTTTGTGCAGGTAAAGATTACAGAGTGTATGGATGGAGACCTGATTGGAGAACTTTGTCCGTCAAAGGGGGCATAAACAAACATGAATTTGCCCAATAAACTGTCGCTGCTGCGTATCCTTCTGGTGCCGGTGTTTGCGGCGTTTTTGCTGGCTTCTTCCGTACAGGGGCACTTTCTGTGGGCGTTGGTGCTGTTTGCAGTGGCTTCCTACACCGACCACCTGGACGGAAAAATTGCCCGCCAGCGCAACATGATTACGACCTTCGGGCAGTTTTTGGACCCGCTTGCGGATAAGGTGCTGGTTATGACGGCGCTCATCTGCTTTGCGAGCATGGGGCTTTGTAATATCTGGTTTGTACTCATCATTATGCTGCGGGAATTTGCAGTGACCTCCCTTCGGCTGGTGGCAGTAGAGTCCGGCAAGGTGATCGCCGCAAACAAATGGGGCAAGACCAAAACGGTGTCGCAGATGATTGCGGTGATGGTTGTGCTGATTTTGCAGAGCGTGCAGGAGCTTGCCGGCACAGGTGCTGCCGCAGGTGCGTTTTTGCTGGTTGGCAATCTGTTTGTGGGCATTTCGTGCTTGCTGACGATTGTCAGCGGTGTGGTGTACATTCGGCAGAACTACCAGGTGATCAGCACCATGAAGTAAAACCGGCAGTTGACTTTTTAAAACCGGAAACATATAATAAATCTATATCCAAGTATAAAATGCGATGAACGGAAAAAGTAGCGCGGCGGCAGCGGCAGAGAGAAAGCACCAGAGGCTGAAAGTGCTTTTCGCAGAAACCGTGCGAAGAATGCGTCCGGGAGCAGGCAGGGGGGAAATCCCTGCACGGCGGGAGCCGTTATCCTCCATTGAGCAAGAAACCGGAGTGGAACCGCGGAATTTTTCGCCTCCGTCTGTATGGGCAGCGTCCTGTACAGACGGGGGCTTTTTCGTTTCTCCGGTTCTGCGTGTGCGAAAACAAGGAGTGTTACCATGTTTTGCAGACTGAAAGAGGAGATTGACTCCATCATGGAGCGGGACCCGGCCGCGCGAAGCCGGCTGGAGGTTTATTTTCTGTACAGTGGATTTAAAGCGGTGCGCAGCTACCGGCGGGCGCACTGGCTTTTGGAAAAAGGGCATCCGTTTTTGGCGCGGTGGGTCAGTCAGCGTGCACGGCACAAAACCGGCATTGAAATTCACCCCGGTGCGAAAATTGGCAAGGGGTTGTTCATTGACCACGGCATGGGTGTTGTGATTGGCGAAACCACGGAAATCGGCGATTACTGTACACTGTACCAGGGGGTAACCTTGGGTGGAACCGGAAAAGATAAGGGAAAGCGCCACCCTACTTTGGGCAACAATGTGCTGGTGGGTTCCGGGGCAAAAATCCTGGGGCCGATGAAAATCGGCGACAACGCGCGCATCGCCGCGGGCGCGGTTGTGCTGGATGAAGTGCCTGCCAATGCCACCGCCGTCGGCGTGCCGGCGCGCGTGGTGCGGATCAACGGTGTCCGACCCGACAACCTGGATCAGGTGCACGTGACCGACCCGGTTGCACAGGAGCTTTGCCGCATGAATCAAATGCTGGAGCGCATGGAAAAGAAGCTGGGTGCACAGCAGGCTGCCGACGACCGGCAGTACGAAGAGGCGTTTGACCGGCAAAACGCGCGGTATACAGCCGGAAAATGAAAATCAGCAGGAGGATAAAACGTCCATGAAACTGTATAATACCCTTTCCCGTCAGAAAGAAGAATTCGTGCCGATGGTACCGAAGCAGGCAAAAATTTATGCCTGCGGTCCCACGGTGTATAATTTCATTCATATCGGCAATGCCAGACCGATGTGCGTGTTTGACGTGTTGCGCCGGTATCTGGAGTACCGCGGCTATGCCGTTACGTTTGTGCAAAATTTCACCGACATTGACGACAAAATCATCAACCGCGCAAACGAGGAGGGCACCGACTACCTAACCATCAGCCGCCGCTACATGGAGGAATACAAAAAGGACGCTGCGGGGTTGAATGTGCGTCCTGCAACGGTGCACCCGCTGGCGACGGAAAATATCGAGGGCATTCAGGAGATTATTTCCACGCTGCTTGAAAAAGGGTATGCCTATGCAGTGGAAAACGGCGACGTTTATTTTCGCACGCGCAAAGACAAAGAATACGGCAAGCTGAGCCATCAGCCGTTAGAAGATTTGCAGGCAGGCGCGCGCATTGCCACCGGCGAAATCAAAGAGGATGCAATGGACTTTGCCCTTTGGAAAGGCGCAAAGCCCGGCGAACCGTACTGGGATTCCCCCTGGGGGCACGGCCGCCCCGGCTGGCATATTGAGTGCTCCGCCATGGTGCGCCGGTACCTGGGCAAAACCATCGACATCCACTGCGGCGGACAGGATTTGATTTTCCCGCACCATGAAAATGAGATTGCCCAGAGTGAGTGCTGCAATGGTGTACCGTTTGCGCACTACTGGCTGCACAACGGCTACATCAATGTGGACAACAAAAAGATGAGCAAGAGCCTGCACAATTTCTTTACCGTGCGCGAGGTTGCCGAGCGGTACGGCTATGAGCCGATTCGGTATCTGATGGTTTCCGCGCATTACCGGATGCCGGTCAATTACAGCGAAGAAATGCTGTCGCAGTGCAAGGCGTCGCTGGACCGTCTGTACAACTGCCGCGACAATCTTGCCTTTGTGCGGAAAAACGCACAGCCTGGCAAAAAAGACAGCGATACTGCCGTGAAGGAAAAGCTGGAAGCCTGCCGCACCGCATTTGAGGCGGCGATGGAGGATGACCTCAATACCCCGAACGCAGTTGCCGCGCTGTTTGAGATGACGAAAGTCATCAACACAGAACTGGCAGCAGACAAAGCACCCGGCGCGGAGCTTTGCGGGTACGCTTACGATCTGTTCACCGGGTTGGCAGGGATTCTTGGCTTGCTGTACAGCCGCCCGACCGCCGGAGAAGCGGAACAGGATGGTGAAGCCGCCGAGATTGAAGCGCTCATTGCCAAGCGTGCGCAGGCACGCAAAGAGAAAAACTGGGCGGAGGCTGACCGAATCCGCGACGAGTTTAAGGCGCGCGGGATTGTACTGGAAGACACGCCGCAGGGTGTTAAGTGGCACAAAGCTTAAATTGAAAAGCGCAAAAAAGGAAGGACGCAGGCATTGCCGCGTCCTTCCTTTTTTACTTTCCGGTTCGGTCAAACAGGTCGAGCAATTCGTCAATTTTTTTGTCCGGATTGCCGCTTTCCACCGCTTCGGTGACACAGCAGCGCATATGAGCGTGCAGCACCTCGCGGTTTGCTTTCTGCAGAATCGCCACGGCAGCCTGCAGCTGATTGCTGATGTCGATACAGTAGCGATCGTCATCCACCATCTTCATAACACCGTTAATCTGACCAACGGCGGTTTTCAGCAGGCGCTGGACGGTTGTTTTATCCGCCTGCATCAGGCGTTCTCCACACGGCCGGGCTGGTAGCCCGCGTCGGTAACAGCCTTTTTCAGAGCTTCGTCAGAAACCTCTGCGCCGCAGGAAATAACGGCGTTTTTCTTTTCCAGACTGACGCTGACTTCAGTGACGCCGGGAACCTCCTGCAGCGCCTTAGTAACGTGTGCCTGGCAATGTTCGCACATCATGCCTTCTACGGAAATTGTTTTTTTCATGGAATCCACTCCTTTAGAATTGATAGACGGGGTTTTTACGGCAACAGCCGCCGCAGGCGCAGGCAGGTCAGAAACCTGTGCCCGCTGTTTGGGCCGGAAAAAGCGCAGGCGCAGTGCATTGGTTACCACAAAGAAGCTGCTCAGACTCATGGCGGCCGCCGCGAACATCGGGTTCAGCTGCCAACCGAGCAGGGGGTAAAACACACCCGCTGCCAGCGGGATGCCGCAGGCATTGTAGAAAAACGCCCAGAACAGGTTTTCTTTTACGTTGCGGATGACTGCACGGGAAAGCTCAATGGCGGAAACCGCGTCCAGCAGGTCGCTTTTCATCAGCACAACATCTGCGCTGGCAATGGCGACGTCGGTTCCCGCACCGATAGCAAGGCCGACATCCGCGCGGGTAAGCGCAGGTGCGTCGTTGATGCCGTCACCCACCATGGCGACCTTGTGACCGGACTCCTGCAGTGCACGGACTTCGCGTTCCTTATCCTGCGGCAGCACCTCCGCCACGGCGCGGTCAATGCCGAGCTGGGTGCGGATAGCCTCCGCTGTGCGGCGGTTGTCGCCGGTAAGCATAACCACCGAAAGTCCCATGTGCCGCAGTGCTTCTACAGCAGCCTTGCTGGTTGGTTTCACCGGGTCTGCGGCGGCAATTACGCCCATCAGCTGGTTTCCCTTGGCAAAGTACAACGGCGTTTTTCCTGTTTCCGCCATATGGTGTACCTGTGCCTCCAGTACCGAAACGTCCGCACCGCAGGCTGCCATCCATGCGGCGTTGCCTGCACTGTACATGGTGCCGTTCAGCTGTGCGTGTACCCCGCGACCGGGTACGGCTTCAAATTTTTCTGCCGCTGCGGGCGCAACACCGTGTTCTTCCGCATACTGTAGAACTGCCTGCGCCAGCGGATGCTCGCTTGGCTTTTCCAGAGCCGCTGCCGTTTGCAGCAATTCGGCTTCGGTAAATGGCGCCTGTGCGGCAACATCGGTGACCACCGGACGGCCCTGTGTCAGGGTGCCGGTCTTGTCCAGCACCACCGTGTCCACGGTGTGTGCGGTTTCCAATGCTTCGGCGGATTTATAAAGGATACCAAGCTGGGCACCCTTGCCGGTGCCAACCATAATGGCAACCGGTGTGGCAAGGCCGAGTGCGCAAGGGCAGGAAATGACCAGCACTGCAATGCCCGCGCGCAGAGCGAACTCCGGCGCATAGCCCAGCAGCAGCCAGACCAGTGCGGTCACAGCGGCGATGGTGATAACGACCGGCACGAAAACGCCCGCAATTTTATCTGCCAGGCGTGCAATCGGCGCTTTGCTGTTTCCGGCGTCTTCCACCAGGCGGATAATCTGTGCCAGCGTGGTTTCATCGCCGACCTTTGTTGCACGGAACACGAGCCGCCCGTTGCCGTTGATAGTTGCGGTGATGACTTCATCGCCCGTTTCCTTTTCTACGGGAATGCTTTCGCCGGTGATGGCGCTCTGGTCCACAGCGGAAAGGCCGTCGGTGACCACGCCGTCCACTGGAATGCTTTCGCCGGGGCGCACCACCACCAGGTCATTCAGCTGCACTTCCTCCACGGGAATCTGCTGCTCGCTGCCGCCGCGCAGCACAACGGCTGTCTGCGGCTTTAAATCCATCAGCTTTTCGACCGCTTCGGTGGTCTGCCCGCGCGAGCGGGTTTCCAGATATTTGCCGACAGTAATCAGCGTCAGGATGGTGCCCGCTGATTCAAAGTATAAATCCATATGGTACTGTTGTGCAAGTGCAAAATCTCCGGCGGCAAGGCCGTTGCCGATGCGGCAGATTGCAAAGATGCCGTATACGATGGCAGCCGTTGCACCAATGGCGATTAAGCTGTCCATATTTGGCGCCCGGTGAAACAGCGTGCGGTAGCCGTTAATAAAGTAGCTGCGATTCAGGTAGAGAATCGGCAGCAGTAGAAGCAGTTGTGCCATGCCGAAGGTAATAGCATTCTGCATACCGGTCAAAAACGGCGGCAGCGGCAGGCCAAGCATACTGCCCATGGAAATGTACAAAAGCGGCACGAAGAAAATAATGGAGAAAACCAGACGGTTTTTCATGGCGTGCAGTTCCTCTGCCGCTCGCTGGCGCGCGCTTTTTTCCTGTGCCGCCATATTTTTGCCTGCCGGCTGGGCGCCGTAGCCCGCTTTTTTGACCGCCTCGCAGATTTCGGCATCACTGAGTGCGCCATCGTCAAACTGTGCGGTCATGGTGCCGGAAAGCAGGTTGACCGCGCAGTCCTGCACACCGGGCAGGTTGCTGACTGCCTTTTGCACGTGCGATTGACAGGCGGCGCAGGTCATACCGGTCACCGTGAATTTTTCCTGTTTCATAAAGCCCTCCTTTTTGTTATTTCGAATTAGCGGCACACGGCAGTTTTTGCGCGGCCGCCAAAGGGATAGCGTTTATACCCCACCCAGGGGGTGTATCGTTAGTATAGGCTTACTAAAGATAAAAGTCAAGCACTTTTTTCTTGACAAGCGCATACAGTGTGTATATAATGAACATATGAACAACAATTCATATGTTCATATGTGCAAAGAAGGAGGATACACGATGCCGGATAAAAATGGAATGGAATGCTGTGACTTTATTCATGTGCACGAGGATATCATAAAAAAAGTGCAGAGCGTGGTTCCGGATGAAGAGGTGCTGTATGACTTGGCGGAGCTTTTTAAAGTCTTTGGCGACAGCACTCGTATCAAGATTCTTTATGTGCTGTTTGAAAGCGAAATGTGCGTGTGCGATCTTGCACAACTGCTGCATATGAACCAATCCGCCATCTCGCACCAGCTGCGCGTGCTTAAGCAGAACCAGCTGGTCAAGTACCGGCGCGAGGGCAAAACGGTGTTTTACGCATTAGCAGATGACCATGTGCGCACCATTCTCGGCACCGGTATGGAGCACCTGACAGAGCTGGGCTGAGCGATTTTTTTGAAAGCAAGACGTAATCTTATTTGAAAACAGGAGGAACTTCCCATGAAAAAACAGTATCGCCTTGAAGACTTAGATTGTGCCAACTGCGCCGCAAAAATGCAAGATGCCATTCAAAAAATTGACGGTGTCAACCGTGCGGATGTGAACTTCCTTTCGCAGAAGTTGACGCTGGAGGCGGACGACGCACGCTTTGACGAAATCGTAAAGCAGACGGTGAAGGTTTGCAAAAAGGTGGAGCCGGACTGCAGAATCCTGCTGCACTGAGCACCGACTTCAGCTTCGTGAATTTTGAGGAGAAATGGGGAACTCATCATGACGGCAAAACAAAAACGGATGCTCCTGCGCATCCTGATTTCTGCGGCGCTGCTGCTTGCGTGTGCGCTGCTTCCCGTAAGGGGGACGCCGCGCCTACTGCTGTTTCTGGCGCCGTACTTCCTGGTGGGATACGATGTGCTGTGGAAAGCTGTGCGCAACATTGCCCACGGGCAGGTGTTTGACGAAAACTTTCTGATGTGCGTGGCAACCATCGGGGCGCTGGCGGTTGGCGAGTATCCGGAAGCGGTGGCGGTTATGCTGTTTTACCAGGTCGGCGAGTTATTCCAGAGCTACGCCGTGGGGCGCAGCCGCAAGAGCATCAGCGCGCTGATGGATATTCGGCCGGACAGCGCCAATCTGGAGCAGGCAGACGGCACCGTGGCCGTTGTGGACCCGGAGGAAGTGCCGGTGGGCAGCGTGATTGTGGTGAAGCCGGGCGAAAAAATTCCGTTGGACGGCACCGTGCTGGAGGGCAGCAGTTTGGTGGATACCTCCGCGCTGACCGGCGAAAGTGTACCGCGCCAGCTTGCACCGGGCGGCGAGGCAATGAGCGGCTGCATCAACCAGAGCGGGGTGCTGCGCATTACCGTGACGAAAGAATTTGGCGCCTCTACGGTGTCAAAGATTCTGGATTTGGTCGAAAATGCGAGCAGCAAAAAAGCGCGCGCTGAAAACTTCATTACGAAGTTTGCCCGCTACTACACGCCGATTGTTGTGTTTGCCGCAGTTGCGCTGGCGGCACTGCCAACGCTGCTGTTTCGCCAGCCGTTTGAAGATTGGCTCATGCGTGCGCTGAACTTCTTAGTGGTGTCCTGTCCCTGTGCGCTGGTCATTTCCGTTCCGCTCAGCTTTTTTGGCGGCATCGGCGGTGCTTCCCGCAGCGGAATCCTCATCAAGGGCGGCAATTACATGGAAACCCTTGCGGACGCGGAAGTGGCTGTTTTTGATAAGACCGGCACCTTGACGAAAGGGACGTTTCGTGTGACGCAGACAGTGCCGCAGGAAGGTGTGGCGCCCGAAACTCTGCTGGAAATCGCCGCGCTTGCGGAAAGCGGCAGCAATCACCCCATCTCTCAGTCGCTGCGTGCGGCGTGGGGGCAGCAGGTACCGCCGGATCGTGTGGGGGAGATTCAAGAAATTGCCGGGCGCGGCGTGCAGGCGCAGGTGGACAGCCGCACGGTGCTGGCGGGCAATGCCAAGCTGATGCAGCAGGCATCCGTGACGTTTCAGGATGTCTCCCTGCCCGGCACCGTGGTGCACGTTGCCGCGGACGGCAAGTATCTGGGGTACTTGCTGATTTCCGACGAAGTAAAGCCAAACGCAAAAGAAGCCATTGCCAAGCTGAAAGCGGCGGGTATCAGGCGCACAGTGATGCTCACCGGCGACAACCGCACCGTGGCACAGGCAGTGGCGGAGCAGCTCGGCGTTGACGAGGTACACGCGGAACTGCTGCCGGGTGACAAAGTCGGAGAAGTGGAAAAGCTGATGGGGCAGAAGTCCGGCAGCCTGGTCTTTATGGGGGATGGCATTAACGATGCGCCGGTGCTGGCGCGTGCGGACGTGGGCGTGGCGATGGGTGCGCTCGGCAGCGACGCCGCCATTGAAGCCGCGGACATCGTGTTGATGGACGATGACCCGGCAAAGCTGGCGGCGGCGGTACGCATTTCGCGCAGGACACTGCGCATTGTGCGGCAGAACATTGTGTTTGCGCTTGCAGTAAAGCTGTTGGTGCTGGTACTCTCGGCGTTGGGGCTTGCCAATATGTGGGCGGCGGTTTTTGCGGATGTAGGTGTGACGGTCATTGCCATCCTCAATTCCATGCGTGCCCTGCGTACAGAAGAATAAAAAAACAAATCAGGAAGGCTTTTCCGCCGCTGCGGGAAGTCTTTTTTGCGGTGCATTTTATAAAACCAAGCAGTAAAATGCATAATAATATTTGACAAATCATGACATATGTGGTAATGTTGAGACGTAAAAACATTATTATTTTTAGGATTTGTCTGCGGGCTTGAGTCGGACGAACCTGCCCCAGTCGACGCAAGCCGGTTCTTCCTTTTTCGGAGGAATAGATGGCTGCAAGTTTGCTGTAGTACTGAAAAGAAGTGATTGAACATGGGCAATTTTGGCTTATGGGTGCTGTCGAACTTTGTATTTACGGTTCCATTGCTTGCAACGTTTGCGGCGCCGGTGCTGCTTACGGTCTCCTATCACAAAAAGCAAAAGGGATTTCAAATTGCCGGAGTCATTCTCGGTTTGTTTGCCGCGCTTTTATTTACGGTTTTATTTTTCGCAATGCTGTACGGCGTTGGTGCCGGAATGTCGGATTCATCCAGCAAACCCTTTGCTCCCCTGTGGCGGGGCAGTCTGCTGTGGGAGGGCGGAATTCAACTGGTGGCGGCGTTGCTGCAGATTCCGCTGTTCTGGTACGCGCGGCGCATTAAGGCGCAAAAACGGAGGTCACACGTTTTTTTGGCAGGGGGGCTTGTGTGCAGTGCTGTTACGGTCTTTACGCTGCTCTACATGATTTGGCCTGCCTTAACGAATCAGATGCCAATCACTTGAATCTTGCTTTTTTTGAGTCCGCGCGTACGCGGGCTCTTTTTCTTTGTCATGTATAAAACGAAAAACTTTCCTCAAACTTTTGATAGGCACTACCATTTTTCGGGGAAGCGTTTATAATGAAGAATAGATGATTTACGCGAAATTGTTTGGAAAAAGGAGCTGCCCATGGAACAGAAAGAGAAAACCTTTGAAAGCACTTGGGTGATGCTGGTCTGCGTTTCCGTGGCGTATATCGCCGGCGGTGTTTTGCTGCTGCTGTTTCCGCAGGTTTCCCTGCCGGCGCTGTGCCAGGCGATGGGCATTCTGCTCATCATTGTGGGGATTGTGCTGGTGTTTGCCTACTTTCTGCGCAAGCGCTACCTGACACCCGGACACTTTGAGTTTGCGGGTGGTGCCGCGTGCATCCTGCTGGGCATTTTTTCGCTGATGCGCACCCAGGAGGTCGCCTTTGCGTTCAGCCAGATTCTTGCCCTGCTGGTGCTGGGCGACAGTCTGCTGAAGCTGCAGAATTCCACAGACCTGCTGCGGCTTAAAGAACAGAAGTGGTGGGTGGTGCTGCTTGCAGCGGGTGCCAGTATCCTGCTGGCGATGATTGCACTGGCAAACCCGTTTGGCAGCGACCAGCTGCGCCTGCAGTACACCTACGTTGTGCTGATTGCAGACGGCGTGCTGAATATTGCCGTGGTGCTGTTCCTGCGCCATGCCCACCGGCGTTACGAGGACCTGAGCGCGGAGGATACGGAAGAATTTCAGCCGGCTGCTTGGGAACATCTTTCCAATCACTGAGCCGGATTTGCAAGCAGAAGCGTGCAGTCAAAAACCGAAAACTGAAAAAACGGAGGGAAAAATCGTGAACGCGATTGTAACGGAGCTTAAAAAAACAGGCGTCTTTTTTGTGGCAACAGAGGAGGGCGACCAGCCGCGTGTGCGGCCGTTCAGTGCGGTCACAGAGATTGGCGGCAAGCCGTATATCTGCACCAACAACAAAAAGAAGTGCTTTGCACAGATGATGCAGAACCCGAAGGTGGAAATCAGCGGCATGGAAAAGGACGGAACATGGATTCGCGTGACCGGCCGTCTGGTGCGCGACGACCGTGACGAATCCCGTGCAGCGATGCTGGCGGACCCTACCGGCCCCAGCAAGCTGTACAAGCCCGGCGACAAAACGTTTGAAGTTTTTGCGATTGAGGATGCGGCCTGCGTCAAGTATTCGATGACCGCAGAACCGGTGGTCATCGGCTGAAAACAAAAGAAAACCGCCTGTGCAGTTTTTGCGCAGGCGATTTTTTGGCGAAAATTACCGGGAAAAACGACGTCGCTTTCCGTAATAAGACACTCGTTTTTGCGTCATACTAAATTTACGATAAAGAAATCCGCGCGGGGAAAAGAAAGGCGGCAAAAGGATGGAAACTGTAAGAACTGCGGGCGCGGGCAGGCTTGTCGCCGCACAGCCTGCAGCGGCGCAGCAGAGTATGGCGTTGGAACATCTGGGTATGTGGCTGATGGGCGGCGGCTTTTACTGTCTGCTGGAGGTTGCCTGGCGCGGATGGACGCACTGGACCATGTTTTTGGCGGGCGGCACGCTGTTTTTGCTGATTGGCGTGGAGCGGGGGAAGCACCGGCAAAGCTGGTCGCTGGTCACACAGTCAATTTTGGCGGGTATGACCATTACGGTGGGGGAGTTTGTGGCAGGCTGTGTGGTGAACCTGGGCCTGCAGATGCACGTGTGGGATTATTCCGATGAGCCGTATAACCTCTGGGGGCAGGTCAGCCTGCTTGCGTCCTTAGGCTGGTGCGTAGTGGGTATGGCCGCCGTGCTTTTGTACGATACGCTTGCGTGGCTGCTTTTTGGGGAGGAGCGCCCGCACTATAAACTGCTTTGAGCGCAGACGAGGCAGAAATCAAAGAAGACGAGGCAGAAACAGCGCGAAAAAGCTGTTTTTTGTCTCGTCTTTTTGTGTCGGAAGCGCTTTTGCAGGGTTAACGCTGTTTCGGCGGAAATTCGGAAAGATCGGAAATCAGCCGGACGTGCTTGCAGCCGATTAGTAGCTTCCACAGACCGATAAAAAAGGTCAGAAGCAGCAAAAGTGTCATGAGAAATTTCTTCATGGGAAACCCTCCTTTGGACAAACGGAAGTATCAAAAGGCGGCCATTTCTCCGTCTTTTTGAAATCTATGAAACCGGAATCCGCCTTTAGCCCCCGCCGCATATGAACTGGCGGGGGCTTGCGCGATTCGCGTAAACGGTTATACTGGAACTATGGGATAAAACGAGAGGCGGTCAGAATGAAAAAAAGCAGACAGAAACGAATGGGTGTGGTGTTGGCACTGGCGTGTCTTTTGGCAGGATGTTCCGCACCGTCGCAGCAGAATACACAGCCGGCTGCGGTAACACAGGACTACGCAAGCCGCCCGACGGTATCTTCTTCTGTGGCGTCCAGTACGGCAGAAGAAGCGAAAAACATGACTTTGGAACAGCAGGTGGGGCAGCTTTTTTTCCTAAGCTTCCGAAAGGACGAAAAAGGCGCCAATGTGTATACATGCGGCGACAGCGAAAAAAAACTTGTGCAGGAGATTCAGCCCGGCGGTGTTGCTCTGTTCGGAGAAAACATTGCGACGGTGCAGCAGGTGCGCCAGCTGATTCAGCAGGTTCAGCAGGTTTGTGCTACGCCGCCGTTTATTGGTGTGGATCAGGAGGGCGGCAGCGTGCAGCGCGTTGCGAGAAGCAGCCGGATTTCCGCCACGGTTGTGCCGCCCATGTGGAAAGTGGGGCAAACCGGCAACCCTGCGCTGGCACAGCAGGTTGGCGGTTTGCTCGGCAGCGAGTTGCGCGTATTTGGCTTTAACTTAGACTTTGCACCGGTCTGCGATGTCTTTTCCAATCCGGAAAACACGGTAATCGGCACGCGCGCGTTTTCTAGTGACCCGCAGCAGGCGGCAGTGTATTCCAAAGCGCTCAGTGCAGGGCTGCGCGGACAGGGGGTTGTGCCGGTTTGCAAGCATTTTCCCGGTCATGGCGATACCACCGGGGATACGCACCAGGGGTATGCCGTTGTGAATAAAACACTGGAGGAACTGCGCAAAACGGAATTGGTGCCATTTCAGGCGCAGATTCGCGCCGGTGCGGAAATGATCATGGCGGCGCACATCAGCCTGCCGAAAGTCAATGGAGACGATACACCGGCATCGCTTTCCGCAAAGGTGCTGCAGGGGCTGCTGCGAAAAGAGCTGGGCTTTACCGGCGTCATCGTCACAGATGCGTTGGATATGGGCGCCATAACCCAGCACTACAGCTCCGGAGAAGCGGCAGTCCGCGCGGTTGAGGCAGGCGCGGATATGCTGCTGATGCCGGAAAATCCGCACGCGGCCTATCAGGCGGTGTTGCAGGCGGTTCGGTCAGGAAAGCTTTCAAAGGCACGCATTGCGGCGTCCGTGCAGCGGATTCTGACGCTTAAAGAGAAATACGACCTTTTTTCCAAACAGGAACCGGCGGATGAGCGCCTGCTCGGCTGCAAGGAGCACCGGCAGGTGGTCGCGCAGATTGGTTAATGTTTGCGACGGCGCTTTGCGGCTGCCAGTACAAACCGTGCGGCCAGTGTTGGTTCGCTGAGAAAGTACAGGCTGGCAAAACTGGCGAATAGACTGCCGTGGGCGAAACCGCAGGTCCACTTTTCTTCCTGTTCGGTTTGAAACAGCAGATCCGCGCCGCGCGCGTCGGTGTCCGGGCCTGCCGCCGTGTAAGCGCGCAGCGTGGTGCCCTTGGGGCAGAGAAAGTTGTCCTGCCAAACGGTCAGGCGCGTGCAGCCGCCGCGCGGGCGCACCGTACGGAATGCGCGGCCCGGCAGCACGCCTGCCATCGGGCGGGAAAGTCCCTCTGTGTTTTCCATGGACTGCCCAAGATACAGGAAGCCGCCGTCCTCCGCAAGGGTGGGCATTCCGTCCAGAACCGCGCGGCGGATGCTTTCGCGCATGGAAATATTGCGGGAAAGCCCATCGGCAAACTGCTCCGGTGTGCCGCCGCCCAGAAAAAGGCCCTCGCAGGGCGGCAGCACGGCATCCCCAAGTGGACTGAACAGCAGCAGCTCGGCGCCGAGCTGCTCGAACAGTTCGCGATCTTCCGTGCAGACGCGGCAGAAAGCATTATCGCTTGCCACCGCAATGCGCGGCCCCTCGTGCGTGACCGGTTGCCGGGCAAACGGCGCCGGCTCCAGTGCCGTTGCACTTTTGGCAATTTGCAGCAGCAATGCGACGTTGACGGTTCTTTCCAACTGACACGCCAAGCGGTCAAGGCGGCTGTGCAGGTCGGCGGTTTCCGCGGCGGAAAGAACCGGTCGCATGGGAAAATTCTGCAGGGAGCAGTCCGGCATAGCGGGCAGATAGCCAACGCAGGGCAGTCCGGTTTCCTGCTCCAACAGCGGTGCGGCGGCTTGATACTGTGCTGCGGTGCAGCCACTCAGCAGCAGCGCGCGCACACCGCTTTCCCTGCGGAACTGCAGCAGACCTTTGACCTGTGCCGCCAGGGTAAGCAGCGCCTGCTGCGGGCGCAGAATCAGCACAGCGGGTGTTCCGGTGCTTTGGCAAAGGTCCCAGCTGCTGGAGAGGTCTGTGCCTGCGCTGCCATCAAACAGTCCTTCCGTTCCTTCCACAACCGCAAGATCCGTTGCGGCTGCATCAGCAAACAGCAGTGACTGGATGGTTTCCGTCTGCATCAGGAAATGGTCCAAGCAGCGGCTTTTGACACCGGCAGCCTGCAGGTGGTACAGGGAACTGCCGGCTTGCGCACCGCAGGAAAAGGCGTCGGGGTGCAGTCCACGGCGGACGGCTGCCTGCAGAAACGCGCAGGTAATGTCGGTTTTTCCGCTGTCAGGCTGTGCGCCGGTAAACAGCAGGCGTGGATAAGCAGGCATAAGGGCAGCTCCTTTCAAAATAAAAAGAGGCTTTCCACGGAAAAGCAGGTTCCTGTGGAAAACTTCACTGAAAAAATCGGGTTTGCGCTTCAGGATTCCCCAAGCTCACTGGCAAGCAGCTCCAGAATTTCACCGTAGGGATAGCCGGTTTCTTCAACCGATTTGCCGACAACCAACACATTCACACCGGCTTCCTCGGCGGCGGTGACTTTCGCTTCAAAGTTTTCGTCCTGCTGATTTCCGTTGATTACCAGCCAACCAATTTGCAGCTGCCGGAGCAGGTCAGGGCCGTCTTTCCGGCAGAATGGTTCCTGCGCGGCGAAAATCCGACTGGGGAGAATCTGTGCGGTTTCACAAGCCTGCAAGGCAGGAAATGTGTGTGGTACGGAAACGTACAGCTGCGCTCGCGGCACGTCACAAAAGCAGCGGATGTCGTCGCTGCAGACGGAAAGCAGAATGTTCGCTGTGGTGTTGGAAAGCCGTGCAGCTGCTTCTGCCACACTGGCAACGTAGCAAATGCGGTGCTTGGCGGTTTTGGTACGCAGCAGCCGCAGGTACGGCGTACCAGAAGAGCGCGCCGCCGCGCGAATGGTTTGAGTAACTTTGACGGTGCAGGGGTGGGTGGCGTCAATCACCCAACCGAAGTGTTCCCGCCGCAGGTAGCGGCAGATTTCCGGCCCGTCTGTCAGTTTGGGGCGCAAACGCACCCCGTGCGGCTCTGAGAAGCCGCCGCAGCCTGCCGCGACGCAGGCTGTTACTTCCAAGGGAAGTGCACACAGCACTTCGGCCAGATGCCGCCCTTCCGCATTGTCGGCAAACAGTAACAGCTTTTGTTTCATGATCGGATCATCCTCCTGGCAGCAGGGGCTGCGCCCCTGCTTTTGCACTCGAAAAAAGTGCTGCGTACGCGAAAAAAGCCGCACGGAGTCACTAAGGGTATAGTGTACACGTTCTTTGACCGGCTGTCAATTCATCACGCACGCTCAAAAGTAAAATTTATGCAGCTGTGACAAAACAAATTCTCCGCTGCAGTTTTTTTTAACCGCTGCGCAAAAAAAGCAGCAAAAAAGCCATGCGCTGCCGCACGGCTTTGGTTGATTTCGCAGGGAGACGGTTTACTCTTCCGGCAGGGCTTCCGCACTGTCTTCGTTCAGATGCATCATACGCTCGGAAGTAAAGAACAGGGAAACGCCCACGCCTGCCGCCAGCAGAACCAGAGAAGCGGCCATGCCGCCCGCCCCCGGCAGGGTAAAGACCTTTCCGCTTGCTTCAGGCAGCAGCGCACGCTGCGCCAAAGAAATGACCGATCCGCTGACCAGACCGAGAATGGCAAAGTAAGTCGCCTGTGGATAGTGGTGCATACAGTGGTCAATTGCTTTGGCGCCGAACAGCAGACCGCACAGAATGCCGATTGCCACCGGCAGCAGCATCAGAAGGTCCATGCGGGTGATGGCGGCAATCACAGATGCGTAGGTGCCGAAGATGACCATAATCATGGAGCCGCTGATGCCCGGCAGCATTAGGCAGACCGCCGCCAGAAACCCGACCGCGGCAAAGCGTATAAACGTACCGAAGTCCATGGTAAGGATGACGCCGCTGTTCGTAACCGCGTAAAAGCACGCCAGCAGAATCATGACCGCCAGCATCACAAAAAACGGCACCGTGGCGGCGGGGCGGACACAGCCCGCACGTGCGCGGCGCAGCAGCATGGGAATGATACCGGTTACCAGGCCGATGAAAAGGAAGTTGACCTGCATCGGGTAGTTTTCCAGCAGTGGGCTGATGACATGGCTCAGGGCAACCAGCGCCAACCCCATGCCGAGGACAATGGGCAGCAGATACAGTACACTTTTCCGGAACTGCTCTCGTATGTGGCTGATGCTGCCGATGAGTTTGTCGTAGATATTCAGAAGCACAGCCATGGTGCCGCCGCTGACTCCCGGAATGATTTCAGCGATGCCCATGACTGCCCCGCACAGTAGATTTCGGACGAACTCCATAACGAAAAATACCTTTTCTGCGGCGCGTTTCGTTTTGTCGGCGCCGCACCCTTCCTGTTGGTTTTTTAGAGTATAGCATGCCTGTCTGAACAACGGATGAACAAATCGTAAAAAAGGGCGGCAGCCTTCGACAGCTGCCGCCCGTATTCAGATGCTGTTCAGACACCGACTTTCAGGATTGGCGTAAAGGAGAGGATAACTACCACTGCGCCCAAGGCAATCCGGTACCAGCCGAACGGCTTAAAGTCGTGCCGGCGCACGAACTTCATCAGTGACTTGACCGCAAAGATGGAAACGATGAAAGCAACTGCCATGCCGGTCAGCAGGATGCCTGCTTCCATGGAAGAGAAACCGAATCCCCACGCTTGAAAATAGTCCAGAATATCCTTGAGACTTGCCACGATCATGGCAGGAATCGCAAGGAAGAAGGAAAATTCCGCAGCGGCAGGGCGCGCACAGCCCAGCAAAACGGCGCCGAGGATGGTTGCGCCGGAGCGGGAGGTGCCGGGCACCAGAGAAAGACACTCAAACAGACCGATGTAAAGCGCAGTCTGGTACGGCAGCACATCCGTGGAGGAAAAGCGCGATTTTTTGCGCATATTTTCAATGACGATGAAAAGAATGCCGTACAGGATGAGCATGGCCGCGACAACCTGCGCATTAAAAAGATAGGACTTAATTTTCTTTTCAAACAGCACGCCCACAATGCCGCAGGGAATGGAACCGATAAAGACTTTCAGCCAAAGGTCCCAGGTGCTCTTTTTCTGCTGCGGGGTTTTGCGGCGGCTGAAAGGGTTCAGCTTGTGCCGGTACAGCACTATGACTGCCAGAATGGCGCCCAGTTGGATCACCACCAGAAACAGATCGATGAAGGCGCTTTTTCCGCGGTAATAGACCGGATCCATCGACCAGAAGGAGTCAAACAGAATCATGTGGCCGGTGCTGCTGACCGGCAGCCATTCGGTAATGCCCTCAATGATACCGAGCAAAATGGCTTTGAAAAATTCAAAAATTTGCATACAACGTTCCTTTCCTTACGGCCCAAATTTTCAAAAAACGGTTTCATTATACCATGTGTTCCTGCAAAAGGGAACGGCACTTTCAAAGTTTTCCACATGGACGGGCTTGTGTATGACTGTACTAATTGTTTCATACAATAGCGCATTTCCGTGGGATTGTCAAGCATAAAAAATAAGCCTGCAAAAAGGGGCAGACTCCCCTTTATACAGGCTTTTATATGCCTAAAACCGCTTCTTTATGCTTTCTTGCCCAGTGCGTCAGCCGCCACAATGGCTGCATACAGCTGTTCGGGGGTCACATCGCCAACCATGTTGTGGATGGACTCACCCTCCACACAGGATTTCTCGGCAATCGTCTGGATCTGCTCGTCCGTGGTAATTCCGATTTCCTCCAGCGTGACCGGCAGACCAACGCTGCGGCAGAAGCCCTGTACTTCGTTAAATTCTGCTGTGGGGGCGTTCTCCAGCACCAGCTGTACCAGCGTGCCGAATGCCACGCAGCAGCCGTGCGGTGCGGAGTGTCCGCCCAGCGCGGTCAGACCGTTGTAAAACGAGTGTGCAACCGCAAGGCCGCCGTTGTCTGCGCCGACGCCGGAAAGGTAGACATTGGCTTCAATGACTGCCTCCAGCGCGGGGGTGACAATCTGCTTTTCGCAGGCGGTTTTTGCTGCGGGGCCGTACTCTTTCAGTGTTTCGTAACACAGCTTGCACAGTGCCAGGGCAGAGCGGGTGATACCGCCGAACTCCAAACTCGGTGCATCGGTGCGCTCGCAGGCGCGTGCCTCAAAGTAGGTGCCCAGCGCGTCGCCCATGCCTGCCACCAGGAAGCGAACCGGTGCCTTGGCAATCACGTCGCTGTCCACAATGACGGCTTCCGGATTCTTCGGGTAGAACAGGTAGCTGTTAAAGGTTTTGTCGTCGTTGTAGATAACGGAAAGGCCGGTGCAGGGTGCGTCGGTTGCAACCACGGTTGGGATGATGGCAACCGGCAGGTGCTCATAGTAGGCAGTGGCTTTTGCGGTGTCGATGGCAGAGCCGCCGCCGACACCGACAACGACTTGAATGCCGTCTTCCTTGACGATTTTGCGCATTTTTTCGATTTCACCGACGCTGGAAATACCGCCGAAAATTTCATAGCGGCGGGTGTCCTGTGTGCCGGCAAAGCTTTGCTCAATTTTGTCGTGGCACATATTGTGCCCGCTGTGAGAGCAGATGAAAAGCCATTTGGTGCCGAGGAACTGCATTTCTTCGTGGAATTTTAAGAGGGAATCTTTGCCCTGCACGTATTTCTGCGGGGCACGCATCAGTCTGAGTCTGGACATAATAGGAGAGCCTCCTTGATAAAAAAAAATAACGTTCATTGCTTCTCATATTATAGAGACTCTTAGGCGAAAGTCAATCGATGCGGAGAAAAAGATTGAAATTTCTAAAGATTCCCTGATAAAACGCCAAACAGCATGAAAAAAGCCTGCGGCGGCCGCAGGCTGAAAAAGGAACCACTCAAAGAAATGGCTTTAGAATCCATAACAACACCAAAGAGAGAACCAGCGTAATGCCCGCACAGCCCAAGACAAGGAAGGCTTTCTGATACGGACGTTTGCCAATTTCCTGATTCTTTTCAATGGCATCCAAATGCCTGCCTTCGGAAAATGCCACAATTTCTTTATACGTCTGTATATCATTTGACTTTTTGCATTTTTCAACTTTCAGGGCAAGGTACATACAGACTGCAAACTGCAGAGCAGAGAGCAGGACGCCGTAAAACTTTAAGAAAACGGCAAGGGGAACCGCCGACACTATGGTAATCAAGAAGGATACAGCAAAAAGATTTTCGTAGTGATTGAACTTCTGAATTTCCGAGTGTTTGATTTCTTGTTTCATTTGCTTGATATCTCCTTTAATGAGTTGGTCAAGAGAGATGTGAAACAAATCGCTGAGCAGCAGCAGACTGTGAATGTCCGGATAGCTTTTGTCATTTTCCCAGTTAGAAATGGTTTGCCGGGTGACGTAGATATGTTCCGCCAGCGCTTCTTGTAAAAGGGCTGCCTCTGTGCGGTATTTTTTAATTTGCCTGCCCAATTCCAAGGGCGTGCCTCCTTTCCTGCAAGGGGAATCTCCTGACCACGTGCTCATTCTATATTTTCAAGCGAAACGGAACAAGCAAAATGCTTTTATATGGCCGGAAAAGAGCGTGTCAAAAGGTTTTGACAGCGAAAAAATGGCTGCTACAAGCCCTTTTCGTACAACAGAAAGTTAGTTAAGCCGTAGGCACCAAGCCCCAGGTCTGCGTCGCCGATGTACCGGTAGTCGCAGGCTTCGTAAAGCCTGACGGAGGGCAGATTTTTGTCAGATACATTCAGACGGATGGCGCGCACGGACTGCGCACGTGCAAGCTGCTCCGCACAGGCAAGCATCTGCCTGCACCCAGCGGGGGTGAGCGTGGACTCGTTGCTATTTTTGGGGAGAGACGGCTGCTTTCGGCTCCTCTGTTTCTGCGTACATACTGGCATTCACAATATTGAAATGGTGCGTGATAGCAAGGGAAAGCTGTACTTTATCGCGGCGGCTGAGTGCATCCACAATTTGCTCATGTGCATACTGGAGTTGATTGGCTGTTTCCGAGTCTTGGAAAATTTTTTTTCGCATATCGCTGATAAAACGGTCAATCGTGCCGGAAAGTGCGCGCAGAATTTGAATGATCAGTTCGTTTCCCGACGCTTCCGCAATCGTGTCATGCAGGTGCTTGTCCAACTGGTCACCGCGAGCAGCGGAACAGGTCTGCATTTCCTGCACAATCTGCAGCAAGAGAGAGAGCTGCTCGGCCGTAATGCGCTCTGCGGCAAGAAAACCCGCTTGGAGTTCTAATCCGGTTCGCAGTTCGGAAAGCTGCCGATAGCTAATTTTGTGCAGCAAAATCAGCAGGTCAAAGGAATCCTGCAGGTTCTGTTGGATGTCACAGCTGATGAAGGTTCCGGCGCCTCGGTTGCATGCAAGAAAGCCCATATGCTCCAGCTGGCGGATTGCTTCCCGCACGGAATTGCGGCTGATACCAAGGGATTCCGCCAATTTTCGCTCCGGTAAAATTTTCTCCCCTGCTGATAGTTCTCCGGTCATCAGGGCGTTTTCCAAATAGTCCAGAACTTTTTGATAGGATTTTTGATGAAACGGCATAAGCGGTTCCTCACTTTCCTGCAAAGCGGTCGCTGTCAGTTTTTGTTTCTCTATTATATAGCATGGACTGTATGAACTGCAAGATAATCTCGGCCAAAATGGTACTACCAAATAGTCAACAATAATTTATTTATATTCTTATTGATTATGACAATATATCAATATTAGAATAAAAATATTCAAAAATCAGTTGACTTTTTATCTATAACGGTCTATCTTAAAAACAGGATTTTAAATCTGCAGACATATCTGCAGGTACGGAAAAGCTACAACTTACAAATAGGTAGTACCAATTATGCTGTAAATAATTTTATAAAGGAGGTATGTGTCATGGGCCAGTATGAAAAAGTCACGCCAGAGTTGCTGGAAGCACTGAAAGCCGCTGTTCCGGGACGGGTGCAGGCAGGTGCGGAGATCAATGCTGATTATTCTCATGACGAGATGCCGATTTATGGCGCAGCCATGCCAGAGGTGGCTGTGGAAGCCCGTACAACCGAAGAAGTCGCCGCGGTTATGCGGCTGTGTAATGAGCACCACGTCCCGGTGACGCCGCGGGGCGCCGGAACCGGTCTTGCAGGCGGTGCGGTCGCCATGCACGGCGGCATTGTCCTTTCTTTGGAAAAGATGAACAAAATTCTCGGCTATGATGAGGACAACATGATGGTCAGCGTACAGGCAGGCGTTCTGTTTCAGGATCTTTCAGAAGACGCTGCGAAGCGCGGGTTCCTTTATCCGCCGGATCCGGGCGAGAAATTTGCTACACTTGGCGGCAATGTTTCTACCAATGCCGGCGGTATGCGCGCAGTAAAATATGGAACAACACGTGACTATGTGCGTGCAATGACGGTCGTGCTCCCTACGGGTGAGGTCATCCATTTGGGCGCCTCTGTTTCCAAGAGCAGTTCCGGTTACTCCCTTTTAAATCTTATGATTGGTTCGGAAGGAACACTTGGCATTATTACAGAACTGACCTTAAAACTTCTGCCGAGGCCCAAGCAGGTCATCAGCCTTATTGTGCTGTATGAAAATCTTAAGGACTGTATTGGAACTGTGCCCAAGCTGATGCGTGCAAATCTGCATCCGCAGACTTTGGAGTTTATGGAACATGATATCATTCAAGTTTCTGAGGATTATCTGGGAAAGAAGACATTTCCACAGAAATTTCAGGGCAAGGATGTGAATGCGTATCTGCTGGTTTCCTTTGAGGGGGACAGCGATGACCAACTGACCGATATCATTGAAAAAGCTTCTGATGTTGTACTGGAAGCCGGCGCCCTTGATGTATTGGTTGCGGATACACCACAACTGAAAAAGGATGCATGGGCTGCCCGCAGCACGTTTCTGGATGCCATTGATTCCAGCACAAAGCTGGTCGATGAGTGTGATGTTGTTGTTCCGGTCAGCAAAATTCCGGATTACCTGACTTCTATTAAGGAAACGGCCAAAGCGTACAAATTTCACCTGCAGGACTTTGGCCACGCAGGTGACGGCAATCTGCATATTTACTGCTGTTCCAATGATATGGAAGTGGATGTGTTTAACCGGCAGGTTGCCGACTTTATGCGCAGGGCCTATGCGACCGCAACAGAAATGGGCGGCCTGATTTCCGGGGAACACGGCATTGGCCATGGAAAGCTGGATTACCTCGCCGAGGTTGCCGGGCCGGTTAAGATGCGCTTGATGCGCGATATAAAGAAAGTTTTTGACCCGAATGCGATTCTTAACCCGGGCAAGGTCTGCTGCAAACTGTGACGCAAACAGGACGCGGGCTTTTTAGGAAGATCGGACACAGAAGTTTTGTTGTTTTTATAAGGAGGAACTCTGATGGCATACTTAATTTCTGATGAAGCAAAAGATTTATTAAAGGATGTTCATGAATTCTGCGAAAAAGAAGTCAAGGAACCGTGCAAAGAATACGACCGCTCCGGGGAATGGCCGAAAGAACTCTACCAAAAGGCAGTTGATATGCAGCTGCAGACACTGGAAGTGCCAAAGGAATACGGAGGCCCGGGCCTTGACCGTGTTTCGGTTGCAGCCTTGATTGAAGAAATGGCAAAAGCAGATGCGGGTTTTGCCACAACCATTTCCGCAAGTGGCCTTGGCATGAAGCCGGTACTGATCGGCGGAACGGAGGCGCAGAAAAAGCACGTCTGCAAACTCGTTATGGATGGCGGCTTTGGTGCGTTTGCTTTGACGGAACCGGGTGCCGGTTCTGACGCAGGTGCAGGAAAGACAACCGCCGTACGGGACGGGGACAGTTATGTTTTGAACGGACGGAAATGCTTCATTACAAATGGCGGAGTCGCTTCTTTTTACTGTATTACCGCTATGACGGATAAGAGCCAGGGAACACGGGGAATGTCCATGTTCTACGTTGAAAAGGGCACCCCTGGCCTTTCAACCGGTCATGAAGAAGACAAGATGGGAATCCGCACTTCCAACACCTGCGACGTTGTCTTGGAAAACTGCCGGATTCCGGCCGCGAACCGGATTGGTGAAGAAGGCCACGGCTTTAAGATTGCCATGATGACATTGGATCAGGCACGTACTTGGATGGGCTGTGTAGCAACCGGAATCGCGCAGCGCTGCATGGAAGAAGCGATTGCCTACGGCAAGCAACGCTGCCAGTTTGGTAAGCCAATCCTGAAAAATGAAGTCATGAAGTTTAAGATTGCGGATATGGCCATTGGAATTGAAACAGCACGCCAGATGGTTGCCCATTCCCTGACTCTGATGGATAAGGGTCTGCCGCATGTGAAGGAATCTGCCATTGCGAAATGCTATGGCTCCGATGTGGCAATGAAGGCGGCTTCTGAAGCAGTGCAGATGTTTGGCGGTTACGGATACAGCAGAGAATATCCGGTTGAAAAGCTGATGCGCGATGCAAAGATTTTCCAGATTTTTGAAGGTACCAACGAAATCCAACGCATTGTAATTGCCGGCAATGTCATCGGTAAATTCTAAGCCGGGGGGAGAATACAATGGAAATTCTGGTATGTATAAAGCAGGTTCCGGATGACGCAGTAGCAGTCCATCTGAAACCGGGCACGCAGGAAGTTGAGCTTGAAGGGGTTACTCCGGTCGTCAATGCATTTGATACATATGCCCTTGAAATGGCCGCCCGCCTAAAAGAAGCGGTCGGCGGCACAATTACGGTTATTACAGTTGGCGATGAAGAGACAAAGGCTTCCATTAAAAATTGCCTGGCGGTTGGTGCGGATCATGGCTTTGTTCTTCATGATTCATCTTTTGCGGGGACAGATACGCTTGGAAGAAGCCAGATTCTTGCCGCTGCAGTTCGGTATTTGGAAAAAGACAGCGGCAAACCGTTCGATTTGGTTTTCTGCGGCAGGGAAGCAACGGACCATGTGAATGGTCAGGTCGGTTCTCAGCTAGCAGAAACGCTTGGCACCGGGGTCATTACTGACCTTGTCGATGTGGAAAAGACGGATACCGGCGTTTGCTGCAAACAGCAGACAGAAGACGGCTATCGCCGTGTTGAGAGTCCGCTGCCATGTGTTGTGACAGTCAGCAAACCGGAATATGATCCGCGTTACCCAACCATCCGGAGCAAATTGGCCGCACGCAAAATGACCATTCCGGTTGTAACTAAAGAACAGCTTGGGGATGTTTCTGTCAGGAAGCCCGGTTTCCACATTGTGCAAACCTTTGAACCACAAAAGCGGCAGGCAGGGGTCAAACTTCAGGAGAAAAACGTTGAGGACACCGTGCGGAAAGCCATCGGCATGATGGCGGATGCCAAACTGCTGTAAAGGAGAGAGTGAATATGGACTGGGGCAGTCAGAAAAATATCCTCGTTTTTGTAGAACAAAAAGATGGTAAGCCGGTCGGTGCGGGTCTTGAAAGTTTGACACCGGCACGCACCCTGGCTGAAACTTCTGGTGGCAAGGTGCTCGCTTTGCTGGTGGGCAAAGATAATACGGAAGCGGAAAAGGACACCGCTGCTTTCGGGGCTGATCAGATTTTATCCGTACAAGGGGATGCTTTCGGCGAGGGCTGCGCGGACGCTTTCCTTTGCGCGCTGGAACAGATGACCGAGAAATACCATCCGGGGGTCATTTTGGCAGCCAATACGCCTTTGAGCAGAGAACTGACCGCGCGGCTGTGTGCCCATAAACAACTGGGCAGTATACAAGATGCAGTGGCTCTTCGGATGGAAGACAATACGCCGGTTTGGACTGTTTCGGCTTATGGCGGCACGATTCGGGAAGATGTCGTTCCGGATACGGTTCCTTTTGCTGCGACGGTGCGTTCCGGTGCGTTCCGCAAGGCAAAAGCAGGCGGCGCTGCGGCTTCGGTGGTACAGGAAACCGTTTCTGTACCGCAGGATGCGCTGCACACAAAGGTTCTGGAATCTGTTAAAGAAATTGCGGAAGCGGTTAACCTGGAAGACGCAAAGGTTATTGTTTCCGGCGGACGCGGCATGGGCAGCAAAGAAAATTTTGCCCTCGTTCAGCAGCTGGCGGATGTATTGGGCGGTGTTGTGGGTGCAACACGACCGGCAATCGAAAGTGGCTGGATTTCCCGTGTGCATCAGATTGGGCAGTCCGGCAAGAGCGTTGCTCCGGCACTGTATATTGCCTGTGGAATTTCCGGCGCCATTCAGCACGTTTCCGGTGTGGTGAATTCCGGATATATTGTAGCCATCAATAGTGATGAGGATGCTTCCATTTTTGACATTGCCGATGTTGGCATTGTGGGAGACGTGATGCAGGTGCTCCCGCTTATGATTGATGCAATCAAGAAGCGGAAGGCAGGCTGAAAAAGCTGTATTTTAGGAAAGCGGCCAAACGATTTTCAGAGCGAAATCATTCTCTGGCTGCCTCCTCAAAAAAAGGCGTGAAAAGAGCGGCTTTCGGGCTGCTCCTTTTTCATGCCTTTTTGCGCTTCGCGCCTGAAATCATCCGGATACTTTTTCAATGGATTCTGCCGAGAAAGGGCAGCCTGTTTGGGCGGCGCAGGCGTTTTCAGCCTCTCTTTTCTGACAGACGTGGCCTTACCAATTCGCAAAATCCATTCTGTCAAACTGCGCACATGGCGGTCAACCGCCGTGGAAAGCACGGACAAAAATGCGATTCTATCTTGTGGCTTGCCTGCAGGAATCGGGGCGGGGATGTTTTGCGCCTATGGCGCTGCAGCAGGCACGCACTTCCGCTGCCCATTTTTCCGGGTAGCGGATCAGCAGTTCTTCATGCTGGAGCTCGTAGCGCCGAATATCCGGGTTTTTAAAATGAAGCTGATAGCGTGCCTGATACTTTTCGCCCATTTTAGCGGCATAAAAACAATGAATGGTGGTGCCGGGAGCAGAAATGTTTTCTCCAACCGGCGTAACAAGATCTGAGTAAAATGGATTGTATACGCTTTGCTTTTGCACAAAGGACATGACACCGTTTCCACAGAAAAGACGGAGAAACTTTTCCGTGTATCGCCTCGCCTCCGGTGACTTTTTGGCAACTCTTCCGGTTTGTCAATCGTTTGTGTCAGTTAACGTGCCCAAGGCACCGGAAAACCGCGCGGCGGCTGTCCTTTCAGCACACAGAGCGGTTCCTTTTAGCGCTTCAAAGCAAGGGGGGCAGATTCCTGCGCAAATACTTTCTGCAAAAACCGCAGGACAGTCTGCTCCATTTCCCGGCGTTCTGCTGCACATTTCGTGGGGTACAGTCGCTCTGAGCGAAACAGCAGGCGGAGCAGCCGCTGTGATTTTTGATGGAGAATCGGTACCATCAGATGGCTGATGTGCGAAAAGACAACCGTTTGCACCGCATACGGGAAATGCTTTTCAGCAAACCGCTTCTGCAGATGTTCCAGATACACAGCGGAGGGCCAGATGGTGTCCGCCTGTGTTGACAGTAAGAGAACCGGCCCGTGAATTTTTTCTACCGGAATGATAGATTCGGGCGTGACGGTTTTGTTTTCGTTCAGGGGCAGCAGGGAAAACTGCCTTTCCGTCCGCCAGATTTTCAGTTTGTTAATCTTGCGCACCGTGTAGGGCGTACAGGCAAGCGGCTTTCCGCGGTATGACCAAGAGGAACAGCCGCTGGGGGCTTTGCCCGCAAGTCCCTCGCCGACAAAGTAAGATGGTGCACGCGCAATAACGCCGCAGATTTCCGGCATGACGGCCGCTGCGCACAGCACGTATTCCGCCCCTTTGGAAATGCCGTCTGCCACAATCCTACTGTATCCCTGCCGGTTTAGCCACGCGGCGGCGTGCTCCAGATACTCCAGCGGAACTTCGGACAGTACCGGATTCGTGTGCTTGGTGCCAAACAGCGCCAGTGCCAACGCCGAGAAGCCGTGGGATTGATAATACGCGCCGAGCCTTTTTCCGGTGGCAAGGCCGCCTTCTGAACCTGATACAAAAATGACGGCGCTGTTTGGCGTGCCTGCCGGATAAAAAATGCCGTCAAAGCCTTCTTTTTCTGCCGAAATTTTGATTGCTTCCATTTTCATCATCCTTTCCGCGCAGTGACGCTATTCGTATTGATCCAGCGCATGCTCTACCACACAAAGCATTTTTTCTAAGGTTTCGCGGCTTTCCTGCGGGAGTTCCCGTACCAGCACGGCGAGTTCCGCCAGCAGGTTTTCGTGAAAGGCGAGATGACTGTCGTAAACGGTTTTTCCGGCAGCTGTTAGGCTGAGAAAGACTTCGCCCCTACCGGCGGGGGATGGCTCTTTCTGAATCAGCCCCTTTTGCAGCAGCTTCTGGGTCATTTGCGAAACGGCACCCTTCGTAATCCCCTGCAGGGCGGCGAGCTGCTTGGCAGTTACGCGGCCGCGCCCGCCGATGACGGTCATCGTGTGTACTTCGGAGCCGTAGAGCAGCTGTCCGGTGGGGTACTGCCTCGGCTGCTTGGTCTTTTGGTTGTATTTGTTGATTACGCGGTATACAGCCTCAAAAAAATCCTTTTCATCCATAGGAAAACACCTTCTAGAAAACAGTGTACAATATAGTTTAGCTGCTAAACTATATTGTACACTGTTTTTCGGAAATAGCAAGCGGCACTAAAAAAGTGTCAGGCACGTCCCATGGTATCCGGAACCGTGCTTTACGGGTTCTGTCGTTCCTTTCGCAGGGTCAGGGAAAGCAGGAAAGCGATTGCAATCAAACCTGCGGCGACCTGCGTGGCACTGCGGAATCCGGCGTACAGCGCCTGTGTTTTGGCAGCAGCGTCCGCAGTGGCGGCCGCTGCCAGATAACGGCTCTGTCCGGCAGAGAGAAGCCCCACAAAGAGCGGTGTGCCAAGCGCGGAGCCAAGCTGTATAAATGTGTTGATAATGGCAACACCGTCGGTTTGCTCCTCCGGCTGCAGCTGGCGCAGCGCGTTCGATTGGTCAGGCGACCATGCAAGGGCGATACCGAAATAAATCAGCGTGTTTATTACCGCAATCCAGGCAATCGGTGTGGACGGCTGGATTCCGGTCATCATGACGAGAAAAACGCACATGAGCAGCAACCCCAGCGGGATGAGAAGCTTTCCGCCAATGCGGTCATACAGCTTTCCTGAAAAAATGGTCATGAGGCTGCACACCAGTACAGCCGGAAACAGGAGGAGCGCAGACAGCAGGGAGGACAGCCCGATTCCGCTTTCAAACAGCATAGGGAGCAGGATGTTCAAAGAAAACTGCACCATTTGCATGACGATGACAAGCACGGCGCCTACTGTAAAATACGGCTTCCGAAATACACGGATATTCAGCATGGGCTGCGAAAGTTTGAGCTGGCGTACTGTAAAACAAATCAAGGACAGTGCTCCGCCGGCAAACAGCAGCATGGTTACGAGGATGCTTGTGTCGGAACCAATGACGCTCATGCCAAATACAAGGAGGGAGAAGCCTGCGGAAGAAAACACGATGGAAGGAACGTCGAGTTTCGGCTTTGTCAGTTCGATGGTGCTTCCCAAAACCAGCAGTCCGCCAACGATGCAGGCACCCGCCAAAGGAATGAGCATGATGAACAACGCTCTCCAGCTGAAGACCTGCAGCACAACGCCGGACACAATGGGCCCGACCGAAGGGCCGACCAAAACGACGCAAGTGCAGATTCCCATAATGAAGCCGTGCTTTTCGCGTGGATACAGGGTCAGGGCGGTGTTGATCATAATCGGTGCCAAAAGGCCGGTTCCAATGGCCTGCACCATTCTTCCTGCCAGCAGAACCGCAAAATTGCCCGAAGCAGCGGCAATCACAGTGCCCAGCAGAAAAAAGCCCATTGCGCCGGTGTAGATTTGCTTTGTGGTAAAGGTGTGCAGTAAAAAAGCAGAGATGGGAACCATGATGGCAACAATAAGAACATAGCCGGTGGACAGCCACTGAACCGTTGTGGCGGTCACGTGCAGGTCTGCCATGATTTGTGAAAGTGCAACATTGAGAATGGTTTCGTTAAATAGAGAAAGAAAGCCGCCAAACAGCAATAGCGCCATCATGGCTTTCAGCGGGGCGGGCTTGGAACGTTTTTTTTCAGACATCTTGCACACTCCTTTAATAGACCAGTCTGTATATTTGACACAAAAAGAAACGTTTCCATTTTTCAGGGTGGAAACGTTTCTATCGAATTAACGTGGGCAGAAACTGCAGAATCGTGTCCAATGGCGCCGTGTCCTTTTCTGTGATGGAAAGCGTAATGGCACCCTCAATCATGGACTGCAGAAGGCTGCCGAGATTCGCGGACTGCTCGGCGTCGAAGCCGCTTTTCTGCAGCTTTTCAGAGTAAAGCGCCGCCATCTTTGTAAAGGAGCGGGCGCAGGCTTCCCGCAGCAAATCGCTGGTTTGGCAGGTTTCCAGAGCTATCATGCTCAGGGACATGGTCTGCAGCTTTCCGTCGTCCCGCAGGGCGGCGGTCATATCCTGAATCACCTGGGCGATGGCACGAACGGGCTCGCGGTGTCGGCTTAGGCTGGAGCTGACCTTTTCCCGCATGGACTTGCCCGCCAGCTCCACGGCGGCTAAAGCCAGCTGCTCTTTTCCGTTTGGAAAGTAGTAATACAGAGAGCCTCTGGGCGCTCCGCTTTCCCGCAGAATTTCGTTCAGTCCGGTAGCAGTATAGCCTTTCAGCTGAAACAACCTCGAAGCGGTCTCAACAATCTTTGTGCGGGAGTCTGTTTGACTGCTGATATGCTCACCTCCTTTTTTATAGTATAACTAGTCTATATAATACTCCTGCCTGTCTGGAAATGTCAAGCGGCAGTTTGCCGGAGCCGCTTGAAAGTCTGCCGAACTGTTGCAGGACAGCTCCTTTTTTGTTATGATGAACAGAAAGAACTCGATGCGGCCGCGCGGAAGGGCTGCAATATTCAGAGAGTTCCGGGAGGAATGATGAAGCAGACGATTCGCCGCAATCAAACGCAGCTGCCCTACAGCTTACACGACAGTATTGTGACAGAACTTGTAAAATCCGAAGATCAACTGACAGTACGGTTTCAAAACGGGTTTGTTGCGGCCACGGAGCCGTACCCGCAGGTCGAAGGGGAACTTGTCTTTGCGCATGTGGATTGGGATTTCAGCTCGGTCTATCTCCTTTCCTATCCGGATGCTTTTTGTGGAAACACCGGCCGCTTTTTCGGCGAAAAGATGGCGCTGGAAGTATTTTTGGAGATGTATGGAACGACTCGATTTGACTTGGTCGATGAAACTTATGGTTTTCATCTTTCAAAATTTGACGGTTTTCTTTCTGCAGAGGACGGTTGTACATATGAATGTAAAATGGAAATTTATCATCTGGGGGATATGCAATACCTGGTCAAGCCGTGACGGTTCGCAAGCGGAAAAGCAGGAAATTGACCTTTGGAAAGCGGCACCAATTGCCGCAGACCGCAATGGCTGAGATTGTATTCGGGCACTTTCCCCTGTGTGGCAGACGGTTTTGTGCAGAAAAACACGGCTCGCTTTGCAGAATCCCCAATAATTTGATGCGCAGCGCCCGCAAATTTTTTGAAAATGCTGTTTGACATTTCTGCTTTAGGCGAGTAAAATATAAAGAAATTCAATTCTGTTCGAAATGCAAGGAAAGGGACAGCCCGCAGGAATACTCCTCTGCAGAGAGCCGCCGGTTGGTGCAAGGCGGCGGGGAGTCCGGCGGTCAATCACCCTGGAGCAGGCGGCTGAAAGCCTTTGAAGGCCAGTAAGCGCGCCCGGTTTTCCCCGTTACAGGAACACGCATTGCTGGATGCGTATGAGGCCGCGAAAGCGGCGAAGCAGAGTGGTACCGCGGAAGCTTTGGCGCTCCCGCCTCTGAGCTTAAAAAGCCGGAGGCGGGGGCTTTTTTATATGCAGGCGAATTGTAAGAATGGAGGAATCGCAGGATGTTACGAACGGGTGCACAGATCATAATGGAGTGTCTTTTGGAACAGAACGTCGATACGGTTTTCGGTTACCCCGGCGGCGCGGTGCTGAATATTTATGACGCGCTGTATGAGTACCGCGACCGCATCCGCCATGTGCGCACGGCGCATGAGCAGGGGGCGGCGCACGCTGCGGATGGCTACGCACGCTCTACGGGGAAACCGGGCGTTTGCATCGCGACTTCCGGCCCGGGGGCGACCAACCTGGTGACCGGCATTGCGACAGCGTATATGGACAGCGTGCCGGTGGTTGCCATTACCGGCAACGTCAACGTCGAACTGCTGGGGCTGGACTCCTTTCAGGAAGTGGATATCACCGGCATTACCATGCCGATTACCAAGCACAATTTTCTGGTGAAGCATATTGAAGACCTTGCGGATGTGCTGCGTCAGGCATTTCAGATTGCGCAGTCTGGCAGACCCGGTCCGGTGCTGGTGGATATTCCGAAAGATGTGACCGCGAAACAATATGACTACGAAAAGCGGGAACCGCTGCCGCTGTTTTCGGCGCACGTACCGTCAGAGGAGCGCCTGCAGCAGGCGGCGCAGATGCTGCAAAAAAGCGAACGGCCGTTTTTGTATTTGGGCGGCGGCACCGTCCTTTCCGGCGCGGCAGAAGCAGCGGCGGCGCTGGCGGAGCGCCTGGACGCGCCGGTCAGCGAGTCGCTGATGGCACAGGGAGCGTTTGATGCACACAACCCGCGTCACATGGGGATGCTGGGTATGCACGGCACGAAAACCAGCGCGGAAGCCATTAAAAACTGTGATTTATTTGTGGCAGTCGGCACCCGCTTCTCGGACCGCGTGCTGTGCAATGCGGGACTGTTTGCCCGCAACTGTCCGATTCTTCAGATTGACATCGACGCGGCGGAGTTTAATAAGAACATTGATGTGGATCTGCGTCTGGAGGGGGATGCGCGGCAGGTTCTGCAGGCGCTGCTTTCGCGCCTGCCGCAGCAGAATCACGCCGCGTGGATGCAGCAGGTTCATGCATGGCAGAAGGCGTATCCGCTCACGCAGACCGCGAAAGCAGGCGTTCTGCCCAAAGATGTATTGGAAACGCTGGACCGCCTGACGGATTCCAATGCGATTTTGACCACAGAGGTCGGGCAGCACCAGATGTGGGCGGCGCAGTTTTACAAATTTCGCCGTCCGCGGCAGTTCCTGACCTCTGGTGGGCTGGGCACCATGGGATATGGCCTTGGCGCGGCACTGGGGGCGCAGGTCGGCAATCCGGACAAAAAAGTCATCAATGTGGCGGGGGACGGCGGCCTGCACATGAACTGCAATGAGCTTGCCACTGCGGCGCATTACCGCCTGCCAGTGGTGGAATTGCTGCTCAATAATTCCGTGCTCGGCATGGTGCGTCAGTGGCAGAAGCTGTTTTACGGCAGCCGCTTCTCTGAAACAACGCTGGATACCAACACCGATTTCTGCAAGCTGGCGGAAGCCTTCGGCGTGAAGGCGTACCGCATAAAGACCAAAGAGGAAATCGAACCGGTGCTGAAAGAAGCGCTGTTGCAGAGCGGCCCTGTGCTGGTGGACTGCTGGGTGGATCAGGATGTCAACGTGCTGCCGATGGTTCCGGCGGGCGCAAGCGTAGAAGAGCCGATGCTGGAAATGTAGCAGGGCAAAGACAGGAGGAATACGCCATGTATGAAGATCAAAACGAAAAAGAATATGTGCTGTCCATTTTGGCGCGAAACAATCCCGGCGTGCTGCTGCGGATTGCCGGATTGTTCAGCCGCCGGTGTTACAACATTCTGTCCATTGTCGCCTGCCAGACGGAAGATACCGGCTACTCACGGATTCTGATTGTCGTTTCGGGCGATGACCGGATTATCCGCCAGGTCGACAAGCAGGTGAGCAAGCTGATGGATGTGGAAAACGTGACGGTGCTGGAGCGTGACAAGGCGGTCATTCGGGAGCACCTGCTGCTCAAAGTCAGCCGCACACCGCAGACGAGCGAAAAGCTGGTTGAGCTTGCAAATGTGTTTCATGCCAAAATTTTAAATGTGGAGCCGGTTTCCATGATTCTGGAGCTGACCGGCGATGCTGCCGCCATCAATTCCTTTATTGAGCTTGCCGATCCTTATGGCGTCCTGCAAATTCTGCGCACCGGCGCTATGGCGATGGGAAAATAAAAAGTTCGGAACGATTCTGGAAAACGTCTATTTTTGCACTTCAATTTGCGGAAAGAGGGTACGATCATGCTGACACTGGATAAAGTATATCATGCGGCTTTTGTACTGAAGGAAGTTGCCCGAAAGACGGATTTGATTCCTGCACCGAAGCTTTCGGACTGCTGCGAGGTTTATCTAAAAACGGAGAACCTGCAGGTGACCGGTTCGTTTAAAGTGCGCGGTGCGTACTACAAAATCAGCCAGCTGTCTGAGGAAGATAAGAAAAAAGGTGTGATTGCCTGCTCCGCCGGCAACCATGCGCAGGGCGTGGCGCTTGCGGCGGCGCGCAACGGCATTGACGCGGTCATTTGTGTGCCGGCCACCGCACCCATCAGCAAGGTAGAGGCGACCAAAAGCTACGGCGCGCAGGTTTGCCTGGTTCCGGGTGTGTATGACGACGCGCACAATAAAGCGGAGCAGCTGCAGAAAGAAAGCGGCCGCGTGATGATTCACCCGTTTGACGATTCAGATGTCATTGCCGGACAGGGCACCATTGGTCTGGAACTGTTGGAGCAGCTGCCGGAAATGGACGCGGTGGTGGTGCCGGTGGGTGGCGGCGGTCTGCTTTCCGGTATTGCGTTTACTGTCAAATCCTTAAATCCGAATTGCAAAGTTTACGGGGTGCAGGCGGAAGGCGCTCCCAGCATGGTGCGGTCACTCAAAGACGGCAAGCCGGAAGAACTGGCACAGGTGCACACCTTTGCGGACGGCATCGCGGTGAAGTGCCCGGGCGAGTTGACCTACAAGCTCTGCCAAAAATACGTGGACGGCGTGGTGACCGTCACAGAGGACGAAATCGCCGCGGCGGTGCTGTCGCTGATTGAGCAGCACAAGCTGATTACCGAGGGTGCCGGCGCGGTGTCGGTTGCGGCGGTTATGGCAGGCAAGCTGGACTTAAAGGGCAAAAAGGTGGCGTGCGTGCTTTCCGGCGGAAACATCGACGTGACCATCCTCAGCAAGGTGATCAGCCGTGGGCTGCTGAAAGCCGGCCGCAATACCGACCTGACCATCACGCTGATGGATCGCCCTGGCGAGCTGAAGGAGATTTCCGCCATCATCGCCGACCTTGGCGGTAACGTGGTCAGCGTGTTCCATGACCGCGCGGATGAGGATGCGGATGTTTCCGGCTGCTACCTGAAAATCCGGATGGAAACCCGCAACTGGGAGCACGTTCAGCAAATCCGCCAGGCGATCGCGGACGCCGGGTACCATATCTGCGTTTCCTAATGAGTATAAGAAAAGTGAGGCGGGCACAGGCGCCGTTGCCTGTTTCACTTGTTGATTGGTTTCCAAACGAAAGCCGCTGTGAATTCCTCACAGCGGCTTTCGCGTGTTTTCAGTACGGCAGGAATTGGGTGAAGAGCGCATACAGCACAACCGCGCCGCAGGCGGGCAGAAACACCCAGACGGGGGAAATCTCTACTTCGGCGACTTTCAGCAGGCGGGAAATGCTAAGCGCGGCGTTGAAGATTTCACTGAGGAACAGCAGCAGGATGTACCCCATCAGACCGAGGTGCGGCAGGACAAACGCGCACCATGTCACCCGCATACAGGCATCCACAATGTTGTAAAACAGGGAGTAGGACTGCTGGTCCAGTCCCTTGAGCATTCCGTCCACCACGCTGTCCACATACATTAAGGGCATGAGCGGTGCCATGATACGCAGCAGAAACGCACCGTCTGTGCTGCCGTAAAATATACGGCACAGCGGAGCGGCAAAGGCGGCAATAAAGGCGGCGGCGGAAAAGGAAAAGCAGAGCGTCAGCCGGAAAGCACGGCCAGCCACCAGCTGAATCCGCACTTTGCGGCGGTCGGCACAGCAGCGGGCAAGTTCCGGTACCAAAAGGGTGATGGCGGCGGAAAGAATCGCGTTTGGAAACAGCAGCATGGGCAAAACCATGCCCTGTACCAGCCCGTACTGCGACAAAGCGGCGGTGTTGCCGGCCCGCACAGCAAGCCCGCGCGGAATCAGCAGGTTTTCCACCGAAAAGAGCAGGCTGCGCAGTCCGGTGCCGCCGATGACCGGCCCGCCGATGCGCACAGCTTCTTTCCATGGGGCGGGCGGCTGCGTTTCCGGCGCGACGTGCCGCACGTACCGCCGCAGGTAGGCGAGCACCATAAACAAGCAGGAGCAGCCCTCCGAAAGGGTAGAGGCGAGCATCAAGGCTGTCAGGGGATTCTGCATCTGTCGCACTAGGAAAATGCTCAGGGCGATCCCCACCGCCTGTTCCAGAAGTTCCGCCGCCATCGGAGAGCCGGTGTGTCCTTCCGCAACGAAGCAGCCCTTCAGCGTGGCGGCAGCCGCGATGCACGGCAGGCCGGGAATCAGCACGCGCAGGGGCGTGGTGCCGCCGAGCGTGCCCGCCAGCAGCGGCGCACAGAAGTAAAGTCCGGCGCCCGCCGCCGCGCTGACTGCCAGACTCAGCAGCAGGCAGCGACGCAGGGTTTGACGGTTGGGGCCGCGCTCCGCAGTCAGGCGCGTTGCGGCAAAGTTTGCGCCGGAGGCGGAAAGCACCACGCCGAGCGAAAAGACGGAGAAAACCAGCTGGTAAATGCCCATTTGTACAGAGCCGAGTGCGTCGCACACCCAGCCTTTAAACCAAATGCCCGAAAGGCGCACGGCGGTGCTTTCCAGTGTCAGCCAAAACGTGTTTCTGATGAATGCGCGTTTGTTCATCCGCCTGCCTCCCTTTGGACATCCTTTTCCATATATATTGAAACGAACCTTGGAAAATGATAGAATGTTTCGGAAGCGGTTATGCGGGAAAATTCTGCGGTATGGAGGGGCAAATACTGTTTTACACCATGATTTTTCGGCGTATCGCTGATTGCGCCCAATCCGGAAGGCCGCTTTGGTTGAAAAACCATAGGCGGCATGGTAAGATACATAGAAAGAGACTTGCAAATTGCGGACAGGAGAAGCAAACATGGATTGGACAGACGTGACCGTGACCGTGGCACAGGCAGACGGCGAAAAAGCCGAAGCCATTGCACAGATGGTGGTGCCATACGGCATTTATATTGAGGATTACTCGGATTTGGAAGAGGGCGCGCGGGAGATTGCGCACATTGACCTGATTGACGAGGAACTGCTGAAAAAAGACCGCACGCATACGGTGATTCACATTTATCTGGAGCCGCAGGAAAACCCTTCGGAGGCAGTAGCGTTTTTGTCGGAACACCTTAGTGCGGCGGGGATTGACCATCATATCGGCGAATCCTCCTGCAAAATGGAGGACTGGATTAATAACTGGCGGAAATACTTTCACCCGATGCCGGTGGGTGAAAAGCTGCTGATTCAGCCCTCTTGGGAGGAGCCGGCGGAAAGCGGCGGCCGCACCGTGCTGCATCTGGAGCCGGGCTTAGCATTCGGCACTGGCACACACGAAACCACGCGGCTGTGCATGGAATTGCTGGAAACCTATGTGCGGCCAGATGCACAGGTGCTGGATGTCGGCTGCGGCAGCGGCATTTTGAGTGTGGCGGCGCTGCTCTTGGGGGCGAAGTCCGCAGTCGGCGTGGATATTGACGAGCTGGCAGTCAAAACCGCTATTGAGAACGCAAACCGCAACCATGTCGGGAACCGCTTCACCGGTATCTGCGGCAGTCTGACCGAGCAGGTCAGCGGTACTTACGACGTGGTGGTTGCCAATATCGTTGCGGATGTGATTCTTGCGCTGACGGCAGATGTGGAAAATTTTCTTAAGCCGGGTGCGGTTTATTTGATGAGCGGCATTATTGATGAGCGCGAGGCAGATGTACTGGAAGGCTTAAAGCCGCATTTTGAGATTTTGCAGCGCAAAGAGGAACGCGGCTGGGTGGCGCTGGCAGCAAAGGTACGAAACTAAAAAGGACCGGATTTTCATTTTGAAAATCCGGTCCTTTTTATGCCCTGTGCAGCGGATCAATATTTTTCGTATCGGTGGTTCGGGTCAAGATACCGCCGCTATGCAGAATCACGCGTTTTGAACGGGTACTTTCCTTGTTTGCGCCGATCTGCACATCCTGAATATACCTTTGCTCACACGCTGCAAGCAGCAGCCGGAGCAGTGCCTGCCCATACCCTTATTTGCATTCGCAGTAGTTGCCGAGAAAATGGAAGCGCGGCAGTTCGTCTTCGAGCGAGCAGAGCAGCTCCAGGACTTTCGGGTCGTGTACATTGCCGGTAAAGTCCAGATAAAAGTCGTATTCAAACGTTTTACCGGCAATCGGTCGGGATTCAATTTTTGTCAGATTCATGCCTGCCGCCGCAAAGCGGGAAAGCACAGCGTTCAGGCTGCCGGTGGTGTGCGGCACATTAAAGCAAAGACTGATTTTTTCCGCGGTGCGCGGAATGCACAGTTCCTTGCTGATGACCACAAAGCGTGTGGCGTTATTGTCGGTATTCTGGATGTCGCGCTCCAAAATGTGCAGGCCGTGTGCTTTGGCGGCGCTTTCGCTGCACACCGCGGCGACGCCTGCGTCCCGCGCCGCCAGTTCGGCGGCGGCGCTGGTGCTGCTGCTGTCAGAAAGCGGCACCTGCAGGGCAGCCAAACGCTGCGAGCACTGCATCAGCGCAATGTCTTTGGAGCGCACGCAGCGGATATCCTCGAATTTTCCGGTGCGGTTTGCCAAGCAGTGATGTACGCCGAGCGTTTTTGCGGCGATAATTGAGAAGCAGTACTGCATCAGCAGACCGTACACTTCGCTGACGCTGCCCGCACTGGAGTTTTCTACCGGAATTACGGCAAGGTCGGCCTCGCCTTGCTCCACACAGCGGAAAATATCCCCAAAGCGGCTGAAGAAGCTGGGAACCGCCTGCGGATACAGCTGTGACACCACATCGTGGCTGTAAGACCCTTTCCCGCCGAGGCAGGCGATGGCGGCTGTCCGGCGCGGGGCTTCGGGCGCGGCGGCAATGCGCGTGCGCAGACGGCTGCCTGCCCCCAGAAGCGTGTGCTGCAGCGCGCGGCTCTCACTCATAATGGTGTTATAAACAATGCGCGCCGCGCCGCCGTACTCGCCCGCCTGCGCCGCAATGCGGTTTAAAATTTCCTGTTCCCGTTCCAGATTAAAAACCGGGGTGCCGTCCCGCCGCTTTACTTCCGCCACTTTTTTGGCGCAGTCCATGCGCCGTATAAACAGCGGCAGCAACTGCGCGTCAATCGCGTCGATTTCCTTACGAATCTCGCTTAATTCCATCGGTTACACCTCCGCAGAACCATTCAGAATACCGGGCAGATTTAGAAGCGCCAGCGCGGCGGCAGACTCCACCACCGGCACGGCGCGGGGCACAATGCAGGGGTCGTGCCGCCCGCGCACCGCAAGCGTGGTGTTCTGCCGGGCGGCAAGGTCAATGCTTTGCTGCTCTTTGGCAATAGAGGGCGTTGGCTTAAACGCCGCACGGAACAGAATCGGCATACCGGTGGTTATGCCGCCGAGAATGCCGCCGGCGTGATTGGTGCGCGTTTTGACCGCACCGCTTTCGTCATAAAAATAAGCATCGTTGTTTTCGCTGCCGTGCAGCTTGGCAGCGTCAAATCCCGCGCCGAACGCAACGCCTTTGCACGCGGGTATGCCAAACAGAATCGAAGAGAAAATACTTTCAACGCCGCCGAACATCCCCTCGCCGCCAAGTCCTGCCGGCACGCCGGTAATGCCGCACTCCACAATGCCGCCGATGCTGTCTTGTGCGGTGCGCGCAGCTTCGATTTCACGAATCATCGCGTCTTTCCTTTCGGCGGAAAGCACTGGAAAGTACGCGCCGCTCAGGTTTTGCAGCACTTCCGGCAGCGGGTTCAGCGGCAGGTCTTCCACAGCGCCGACTGCCGCCGCGTGCGCCCCAAGCACGATGCCCCGCCGGAGCAGAATCTGGCGGCAAACAGCGCCCGCAAAGACCAGCGGCGCGGTCAGCCTGCCGGAAAAATGCCCGCCGCCGCGTACGTCTTGAAAACCGTGGTATTTGACCCACGCCGGATAGTCCGCATGGCCGGGACGCGGAACGGCCAGCAGATTTTGGTAGTCGCCGGAGTGTGTGTTGGTATTGGCAATCACCGCGCACAGCGGCGCACCGGTGGTGGTGTCATGTAGAAGGCCGGAGAGCACCTGCGGCGTGTCGGCTTCTTTGCGTGGTGTGCTGGTGCGGTCTTGCCCCGGTGCGCGGCGTGCCATCTGCAGGCGCACCGCTTCTAAATCCACTGTCTCACCGGCGGGCAGTCCCTCCAGTACACAGCCGATGGCAGGGCCGTGGCTTTCCCCGAAAATACTGATTTTTACCTGATTACCCCAGGATGACATCTGCTTTTCCTCCTAACGAACCGAACACTTCAAAAAAGTCCGGCCAGCTTTTGCGCACGGCTTCCGCATCTGTAATCACCACCGGGTGGGCTGCGTGCAGCGCAGCAACTGCCGCCGCCATCACAACGCGGTGGTCGTTATATCCGTCTGCTGTGCCGCCGCGCAGACCGGAACCGTACAGAATCAGACTGTCTGCCGTTTCTTCAGCGCGTCCGCCCAGCGAGCAGACCATCCGGTGCAGGGCAGCCAGCCGGTCACTTTCCTTCAGACGCAGCCGTGCACCGTTGAGCAGGCGGGTGTGTCCCGGCGCGCAGGCACCCATGACCGCGAGTGCGGGCGCAAGGTCGGGAATCTGCCCCACGTCAATGTCAATGCCGTGCAGTTCACCGGGGCGCGCAGTCAGAACGCCGTCCTTCCAGTGCAGATCCGCGCCGAAGCGGCACAGCAAATCCACAATGGCGCGGTCCCCCTGCGCAGAGGCAGGGTCCAGACCGGTGAGTGATACTTCACCGCTGAGCGCGCCCGCTGTGAGCAGAAACGCCGCCTGACTCCAGTCCCGCTCAATCTCCAGATTGTTTGCCTGGTAAGTTTGGTTACCCGGCACTTTCCAGCCGGTTTCGGTACAAAGGACCTGCACGCCGAATTTCTGCAGGGTGTGCACGGTCATTTCCACATAAGCGGCGCTCTGCAGCGGCGTGGTCAGCCGGATTTCGCTGTCACCCGAAAGCAGCGGCAGCGCAAAGAGCAGACCTGTGATAAATTGACTGGAAACATCGCCGGGCAGGTCGTAAAGGCCGGGTTGCAGCCTGCCCGAAACTGTCAGCGGCAGTCCACCGGCGGAGTCACACGAAACGCCGTGCTGCGGCAGCAGTTCCAGATAAATGCCGAGCGGGCGCTGCGGCAGCCGCCCGTGTCCGACAAATGTTGCCGTAACGCCGAGTGCCGCTGCAACCGGGATGAAAAAGCGCAGGGTAGAGCCGCTTTCGGCGCAGTCCAGTGTGACCGGTTCGGCTGGCGGTACGGAAATGCCGGTCATCTGCAGGGCAGTACCGTCCCGTACCGGCGTTGCCCCCAGTGCGTGCATACAGCCGATGGTGGCTTCCATATCTGCGCTGCTGCCGATGGGCGTCAGCGTACTGGTGCCCTGCGCAAGCCCTGCGCAAAGAATGGCGCGGTGCGCGGCGCTTTTGCTGGGCGGAGGCGCGGCGGTTCCGTGCAGGGTGCCGGGCAGAATCCGTGCGCGGCTCATGGCTGCACCCCACAGAGAGCAGGCAGCTCGGCACGCGGAACTTTCCGAATGAAGCTGGTGCCGATATTTTTTAGAAAAATAAGGTTCACGCTGCTGCCGCTGCTCTTTTTGTCGTGTGCGGTTGCGGGCAGCAGGACTTCCAGTGTTTCGGCGCAGGTGGTCGGCAAACCGTACTTTTGCAGAACCACCGCAATTTTTTCGGCAGTGCCTGCTTCGGTTAGTCCGGCTTTTTCGCCGATTTGTGTAATCAGCAGCATACCGATGCCCACCGCCTTGCCGTGGGAAAGACCGCCGTAGTGCTGTACGCGCTCCAGTGCGTGCCCGAGGGTGTGTCCGAAGTTCAGGACGGCGCGCTCACCGGTGTCGTGCTCATCGCGTTCCACCACCTGCCGTTTGATGTCAACACAGGTGTAAATCATTTCGGAAAGCCAGCCGCGGCAGTCTTCTGCCGCCAGACGGTCAAACAGCGCCTTGTCGCGAATACAGCCGTATTTAATGACTTCTCCCATGCCGTCTGCAAAGTATGCGGCGGGCAGGGTAGTTAGGGTTTCCGGGTCAATCAGCACCAGTGCGGGCTGATGAAACGCCCCAACCAGATTTTTTCCCTCCGGCAAGTCAACGCCGGTTTTGCCCCCAACGGAGGAATCCACCTGCGAAAGCAGTGTGGTTGGTAGTTGGATGAATGGAATGCCGCGCAGCCAGGTGGCCGCCGCAAAGCCGGTCATATCACCGCACACGCCGCCGCCGAGCGCCACGGCGAAATCTGTGCGCGTCAGCTCCGCTTCGGCAAATGCCGTGTACAGAGAGGAGATGGACGCCAGATTTTTGCTTTGCTCACCTGCAGGAAATACGGAAACGGACGTCCGAAAGCCTGCAGCTTCCAGCGCACAGCGAACGGTTTCCACGTACAGCGGGGCAACATTGGTGTCGGTAACGAGGACAGCGCGTTCCGCCGCCGGCAGCAGTGCCTTGGCACGTGTTCCAATTTGTGAAAGGCAGCCGCTTTCAATGATGATTTCGTAGGAAGGCTGTGTGTGTACAGTCAGATTCATTCTCCCAGTTCCTCCTTAATCAGGCGGCCCTGCCGCAGCAGCGCCTCCAGCTTGTTCCGGTCGTTTTCCGCCACGGCACTGCGGATATCCGAAAGGTTTTCCAGCAGCGTGTCCAACTCTGCGGTGAGCGCGGCGCGGTTGTCCAAAAACAGCTCTGCCCACATGACTTCGTTGATGTTTGCCACGCGCGAAACATCGCGGTAGCTGCCTGCGGAAAAGCCGCGGTGTCCCAGGCAGCGCGGGCTCATCACATAAGCGCACGCCAGCGCGTGCGGCAGCTGGCTGGTAAAAGCAATCATCTGGTCGTGTTCTTCCGGCGTTGTGGTGACCGAGCGCCCAAAGCCCAGCGTAAACGCGGTCTGCCGCAGCAGTTCCTGTACTTGTGCAGGAGCACTGCAGGGTACCAGAATGTAACTTGCCCCTTGAAACAGGTCAGCGCGCGAGGCGGAAAAGCCGTGCTTTTCCGTGCCCGCCATCGGGTGCGCGCCGCAGTACGGGAAGCCGCCTTTTTTTGACAACGCGGTCAGCGCACGGCAGACCTCCGTTTTGATGCCGCAGACGTCGGTGACGATGGTGTGCGGGGAGAAAGCAGAAAGATGACCCTTTACAAAATCAATGTCCGCCTGCGGGTACAGGCAAAGATACACAATGTCTGCACTGCGCAGGTCGTTGTCATCCCCGACTTTGGTCACCGCGCCGCAGGCGAGCGCGGCTTCCAGCGCGGCGGGGTCGGTGTCGATTCCGGCCACGCGGCAGTCGGTATACTGCGTAAATGCCTTTGCGAGACTGCCGCCAATCAGACCAAGCCCCACAATTACGATGTTTTTTTTCACAGCAGATTCCTCCCGGCATGGTTTTTGTGTTTTGCGCGGCACGCAGGGCTACAGCGACTTTCCGAAGAACGGGGCAATCTCCCGAATGCGGCCCGCCACATGGTCAAACTGGTCCGGTGTCAGGGACTGCGCACCATCGGAAAGCGCTTTTGGCGGATTGTTGTGCACTTCAATAATCAGACCGTCCGCTCCGGCGGCGACCGCCGCCATGGCCAGCGGCTCTACCAGCCAGGCAATGCCGCCCGCATGGCTGGGGTCAACCACAACCGGCAGGTGGGAGATCTTTTTCAGAATCGGCACAGCGGAAATATCCAGTGTGTTACGGGTGTAGGTTTCGTAGGTGCGGATGCCGCGTTCGCAAAGGATGACGTTGCTGTTGCCGCCTGCCATGATATACTCTGCGCTCATGAGCAGTTCCTCAATTGTGGCGGAAAGACCGCGCTTGAGCAGAATCGGCGTTTGCAGATGTCCCAGTTCCCGCAGCAGGTCGAAGTTTTGCATATTGCGTGCGCCGACCTGAATGATGTCAACACCTGCCTGCAGGAACAGGTCAATCTGCCGCACGCTCATCAGCTCGGTGACAATGGGCAGCCCAGTTTCTTTTTTGGCGGCGTTGAGCAGATCCAGCCCCTGTGCCTTCAGCCCCTGAAATGCATAGGGGCTGGTGCGCGGCTTAAACGCACCGCCGCGCAAAAACTGCGCGCCGGCGTGTTGCACCCGTTTGGCAACTTCCGTAATCTGCGCTTCGGACTCGACACTGCACGGGCCGGCAATCAGCGCTAGTTTTTCGCCACCAATTTGCAAGCCGTTCGGCAGGGTGACCACGGTGTCATCTGGGTGGAACTTGCGGTTTGCCTTTTTGTACGGTTCCTGCACACGCTTGACAGACTCGACAATTTCATTGGCGGCGATGTTGTCAATGTCAATGCAGGCTGTGTCGCCGATTAAGCCGAGCACGGTGCTCTGTGTGCCAACCCAGGTGTTGACGGCAACGCCGTAGGTGTCTTCCAGTTCCGCAATGAACGTGTCGCGCTGCACCCTTGTGCAGTCCGGCTTCAAAACGATAATCATTGATTTACCCTCCAGTATCCAGTTTGCTATAAAAAAAGACGGAGCTGCTGATGCGCTCCGTCCAAAAGCCTATGCAAACATGAGAAAAATAGTCTGCGCCTTTAACAGGGAAGCTTCCGGCAGGAATCTGCACACAGCGAAAAAGCCCGGGTAAAAAAGCAGCCGGGAAACAGGGAAACGCTAAATCGATGTGTGCCGAAAATCTGCATGAAGAAAGCTCCTTCCAGAAAAAGGACGCGAAAGTCGTAAAGAAAAGTCTGTGCTTATCATAATACAGAAGGGAGGCGCTTGTCAATATGTTTTACCGATTTAAAGCGAATTATCATCTTCTGCTGTCAGCAGCGCCTGCAGCTTTTGCGCAGCCGCGTCGCTCTGCGCCTCTTGCACTGTCAAATCCGCCGCGCTTTGGTAAACCGGCATCCGCGTTTCGTACAGGCTGCGCATGAATGCGGCTTTGTCAGCACGCTCCAAAAGTGGGCGGCTGTGGTCGCCTGACAGCCGCTGCGCAATGCTTTCATACGGGGTGTGCAGCAGCGCGATTACGCCGGTTTCTCGCAGCAGCCGCGTGTTTTCCGGATGCAGCAGCGTGCCGCCGCCCGCGGCAAGTACCAGCCCGCTTCGGCGGGACAGCGTACGGCACGCTTCGGTTTCACACCGGCGGAAATACGCTTCGCCCTTTTCACGGAACAGGTCAGAAATGCTCATTCCCTCTTTCCGCTCGATAAATGTGTCCAAATCCACAAATTCGCGCCCCAGACTTTGCGCGAGCAGACGCCCTGCCGTACTTTTGCCGCAGCCCATGAAGCCGCACAGAATGACGTTGCCGAATCGGCGGCGCATGGTCTGCTCGGCATCCGCGACAATGGGGGCAACCTCCTGCGGGGCGAAGTGGTGTTTGAGCCAGATTTCCTCAGAAGCGGCGGCCTGCCAGACCAGCATACCCATGCCGCCCGCGCAGGGAATGCCGGCTTCCTGCGCGTAGTGCATCAGCATGGTGACGCCGGGGTTGTACACCGCGTCAAACACAGCATGGCAGGCGCGCACTGTCTGCGCGGAAACCGGGCAGTCCGCCAAGTTTGGGTACATTCCGGCGCTGGTTCCGTTGACCAGCAGATCAAAGGAAAGCCCATCAGCGCAGGACTGCTCCACAGTTTCTTCGTCGGTAATGCAGATTTTGCGGGACAGCGCGGCACCGTCCTTTTTGTCGGGCGCCTGCAAACGGCGGTTCAGACTGTTTAAAAATGCCTGCTCGCGGGCGGCGCGGCGTGCCTGCCGCTCCTGCGCCTGCCGCAGTGTGTCCGATGCATGGGGACGCTCGTCTTCGTGCCGCCGCATGACGATGTACAGGGTGTTCCAGTTTGGAGCGGCTTGAATTTCATTTGCAAGGACGCGTGCAACGCCGCCGGTGCCCAGCAGCAGGACGCGCCCTTTGACTGGCAGCCCCGCAGCGGACAGCGCACGGCGGAAGCCGATGCCGTCCGTGGTGCAGCCGGCGGCTTTTCCACCGCGCAGGGAAACAGTGTTGACACTGCCGAAAGCGGCCGCGTCGCCGTCCAGTTCGTCCAGCAGCGGGATGACCGCCTGCTTGTGCGGAATGGTCACATTAAAGCCGTCCAGCAGCCGGAGCGTGTCGGCAAAGCGCTCGGCAAGTTCCTGCGGCGGAATGTCCATTTTAGCATAGGTTCCATTGACACCGCACAGTTTCAGCAGCTTTTGGTGGATGTACGGCGACATGGTGTGGCCAATCGGGTGCCCGATGACGGCAAATCTTTTCTGCGGCATAATGCTGCCCCCCTAAAAGAAAATCAAAGTTTCTGAGAAAATTTCAAGAAAGATATTGACAAAGACAGGCTTTGCTAATAGTATTGTGGATAGAATAAATGCAGGCTCTCCTACCGCTGTTTTCTATTATACCGCCGGTAGGTCGGGTTTGTCTATACACCCAAAGCAGGAGGAGGGAAACGAAGTGGTACTGGAAAAAGTCAAGCACATTCTCGCCGAACAGTTTGATGTGGAGGAAGAAAACATCAACGCAGAGACGAGCATTGCCGACGATCTGGGCGCCGATTCACTGGATGTGGTGGATTTGCTGATGTCTATTGAGGACGAATTTGAAATTGAAGTCCCGGATGGAGAGATTGACAACATCAAAACCGTTGGGGATCTTGTCAATTATATTGAAGAGCATATGTAAAGCGCTTCGTTTTTGCCGCGGCCTTTTTTAGGTTCGCGGCCTTTTTTCTGTCTGCGGCGTCTGCGGAAAAGCGCAGTTTGCCGCGAAAAATCCAGAATGCGGGCGCAGCGGCGCAACCGCCGCCGCACCGGGCGCGAAAGGTTGCATTTCCTTTCGATTTTCTTTATAATAGATGCATTCACCCGGAAAATGCGCCCTGCGGCATACCGGGAACTGGCGCGTCCCGCAAATTCGGGCGGGGCACCGGGGAAGGAGCGTGCAAAGTTTGGGAGACTTTCACTTTTTAATCAGCGGCATTCAGGCAATCGACTGGAAAATGCTTGTCATGTGGGGCATTGGCGGTCTGCTAATTTGGCTGGCAGTCAAAAAGGATTTTGAGCCGTCGCTGCTGCTGCCGATGGGGTTCGGCGCCATTTTGGTGAACCTGCCGTACAGTGGTGTGCTGGGGGACAGCGGCATTGTGCAGTGGCTGTTTCATGTGGGGATTGAAGCCAGCGAGGCGATGCCGCTGCTGCTGTTTGTCGGCATCGGCGCGATGATTGATTTCGGTCCGCTGCTGAGCAATCCGCGGATGCTTCTGTTTGGCGCGGCGGCGCAGTTCGGCATTTTCATGACGGTGGTGCTGGCGGTACTTTTGGGCTTTCCACTCAACGATGCGCTGAGCACCGGCAGCATTGCCGCGGCGGATGGCCCGACGGCGATTTATGTCAGCCAGACGCTCAACTCCAGTTACAAAGGCGCCATCGCGGTGGCGGCGTACAGTTACATGGCGCTGGTGCCGATTATACAGCCCGCCGCCATCAAGCTGGTGACTACGCATAAGGAGCGCACCATCCGTATGCCGTACCATCCCGAGACGGTTTCCAAGACCACGCGGATTCTGTTCCCGATTATCGTAACGGTGATTGCGGGGCTGATTGCACCGGCGAGCGTGGCGCTTGTCGGTTTCCTGATGTTCGGCAACCTGCTGCGCGAGTGCGGCAAGCTGGACAGCCTTAAGGAAACGGCCGCCGGCCCGCTTGCCAATCTGATTACGATTTTTCTGGGCATTACCATCGCGTTTCAGATGCGCGCGGAGCAGTTCCTTAGTCTGGGTACGCTTTTGGTGATGGGGCTGGGGTTGTTCGGCTTTGTCTTTGACACCATCGGCGGCGTTCTGTTCGCGAAGTTTATGAACCTGTTTTTGCCGGAAGGCAAAAAAATCAACCCGATGGTCGGCGCGGCGGGCATTTCCGCGTTTCCAATGAGTGCCCGCGTGATTCAGAAAATGGCGCTCAAAGAGGACAACCAGAACCATTTGCTCATGCACGCGGTGGGCGCCAATGTGGCCGGGCAGATTGGCTCGGTGGTTGCAGGCGGTATCGTTTTGAACCTTGCGCACAGTATGCTGGGGGTGTGACACAATGCGTATGCTGATGAACACGTTGGACTTTTCAAGTATTATGGGAATCGTAAAGGAAAGCGACCTGCTTGGCTCGCTGTGGCTTCTGCTGCAGGGCATGGTGGGCATCTTCCTTGTGATGCTGGTGATTCTGCTGGTGGTTGTGGTGCTGGGCAGGACGACCGGCGCGCACCGCGGCAATGGGGAGAACAGCCGAAAAGAATAAAATTGCGCAGCGGGTATTCCTGTGGCGGAATTGTCTGTAAAAGGAGAGAAACTAAGGGTATGGCACAGCAGAAAAAAATGGTGGAAGAAATCACGCCGATGGAGGAGGACTTTGCCCGCTGGTACACGGATGTGGTTAAAAAAGCGGAGCTCATGGATTACAGCAGCATCAAGGGCTGCATGATCTTTGAACCGTACGGCTACGCAATTTGGGAGAATATGCAGGCAATTTTGGACAAACGCTTCAAGGAATTGGGGCACCAGAATGTGTATATGCCGCTGCTGATTCCGGAAAGCCTGCTGGAAAAGGAAAAGGAGCACGTGGCGGGCTTTGCGCCCGAAGTCGCGTGGGTGACGCAGGGCGGCAACGACAAACTGGAGGAGCGCCTGTGCATTCGCCCGACCAGTGAAACGCTGTTCTGTGAGCACTATAAAAAGGTGATTCACTCCTGGCGTGACCTGCCGAAGCTTTACAATCAGTGGTGCAGTGTGGTTCGTTGGGAAAAAACCACCCGCCCGTTCCTGCGTACCAGTGAGTTTCTCTGGCAGGAGGGGCACACCATGCACGCCACCGCCGAGGAGGCGAAAGCCGAAACGCGGCAGATGCTGCAGGTTTACGCGGACTTTTACCGGGATGTGCTTGCCATTCCGCCGGTTATCGGGCAGAAGACCGAAAGCGAAAAATTCGCGGGCGCGGAGGAAACGTACACCATCGAGGCCATGATGCACAATGGCGTGGCGCTGCAGGGCGGCACCAGTCACTATTTTGGCGACGGCTTTGCAAAGAGCTTTGACATCACCTTTACCGATAAAAACAATCAGCTGCAGCATCCGTTCCAGACCAGCTGGGGGGTTTCCACCCGCATGATCGGCGGCATTATTATGACGCATGGTGACAACAGCGGCCTCGCACTGCCTCCGGCCATCGCGCCGATTCAGGTGGTCATTGTGCCGGTTGCCCAGCATAAGCCCGGCGTTCTGGAAAAGGCAAACGAGCTGTTTGAGCAGCTGAAAGCGGCGGGCCTGCGCGTCAAGGTAGACGACAGCGAACAGTCCCCCGGCTGGAAGTTTGCCCAATATGAGATGCAGGGGGTTCCGCTGCGTCTGGAAATTGGCCCGAAGGATATTGAGAAAAATCAGTGCGTGCTGGTGCGCCGCCCCGACCGCAACAAGGCGTTTACGCCGCTGGACAACCTTGTGGATTCCGTCAAGGCGGAACTGCAGATGGTGCACGATATTCTCTATAACAATGCGAAGGATAATCTGGAAAGCAAGATTTACGCTGCGCATAACCACGCGGAGTTTTTGGATATTGCCCAGAACAAGCCTGGCTTTATCAAGGCCATGTGGTGCGGTGACCCTGCCTGCGAGGAGCAGCTCAAAAACGAAACCGGCGGCGTGAAGTCCCGCTGCATTCCGTTTGAGGAGGAACACCTCAGCGACACCTGCGTGTGCTGCGGCAAGCCTGCCAAGCATATGCTGTACTGGGGCCGTCAATACTAATAAAAAGCGCAGCCGTTTTTGCGGCTGCGTTCCTTTATTCCAAGCGGATGCCCGGCACCTCGTCAAAGTCGCTGCCGGAAAGGATGAGCACATCGCCCGGCAGAATTTCTGTGCTGCCATTGGGAACCAGTTCCTCCTTGCCGCGCTGAATCAGCACCAGCAGGATGTCATCCGGAATGCCCGCCTCCGCCACACTTTTGTGTGCCCAGGGGTATTGCGCGTCAATGTGGACCCTTTTGAGGTTGGCGGTGATTTCTTCACCGTAGTCACTGAACGTCTGCAGCACATTGACGTGGGTGTCGTCAATCAGATCCAGTTTGTTGGCGATAAGCGGCAGGAAGGTGCCTTGTATGGTGACAGAGAACATGGAAACGAAGAAGACAATGTGGTAGATGTCGTTCTGTACGGCAGTGCCGTGTGTAACCGCGAAAATGGCGAATACAATGGACGCCGCCCCGCGCAGCCCCACCCACGAAACGAACGCCATGGACTTCGGCGAATAGTGGAAAAAACTGAGAATGGCAAACACCACTGCCGGCCGCGCGACAAACGTGAGAAACAGGAAGATGGCAAGCGAGATGCCAAATACCTGAAACAGGCGCGACGGAAAGCACAGCAGCCCCAGCGTAAAGAACATGAAAATCTGCATGACCCACGACATGGAGTCGAAAAACCGCAGCAGGCTGCGCTTGCGCGGCGTGCGGCCGTTGCCCAGCAGAATACCGGTCAGGTACACCGCCAGATAAGCGTTGCCGTGCAGGGTTTCAGTCAGCGCATAGGAGAGCAGCGCGATGCCTGCCACCAGAATCGGGTAAAGACCCATGACTTCAAAATGAATGTGCGCCAGTACCCGTTCTGATAGAAGCCCGATGCCGACACCCAGCAAAAGCCCGAACCCGATCTGCTCTGCAATCAGCAGCGGTATATTTTCCTGCTGGGAAGTCCCCATCAGCGACAGCAGCAGGGCGGTGATCATGTAGGAGCAGGGGTCGTTAGAGCCGGACTCTACCTCCAACAGCGGCGCAAGGCCGGTTTTTAGGTTCAGCTTTCTGGAGCGCAGGATGGAGAAAACACTTGCCGCGTCAGTGCTGCTTAAAACAGAACCAACCAGAAAGCTTTCCAGCAGCGGCATTTGCAGCACATATCGGCAGAAAACACCGACCAGCGCAGTGGTGGCTATGACGCCCACGGTGGAAAGCAGCAGCGACGGTGCGGCAACCTTGCGGGCAGTTTTCCAGTTGGTGCTGAAGCCGCCGAAAAACATGATTACGGCGAGACCCACTTCGCACAGATTTTCCGCGAAGCTGTAGTTGTCAAACCACAGCCCACCGATTCCATCGGAGCCAAACAGCATTCCCAAGATGGCAAATATGAGCAGTGACGGAATACCAAACTTAAACAGCAGCTTGCTGAACGCGATGCAGAGAATCAGCACCAGAGCAATCAAAAGAATGTACGAGGTAAATGCCATAAAACGCCCCTTTTCCTAAAAAATGAACCTGCATAGGCTTTGCTATGCAAACGAGTTTTTTATAGTATAACATAAAAAGGGATGCTTCGCCATAGAAACACGGATTCATTCAGCCTTATTGATAAAATTGCGAAAAAAATGCGGACTTCTTCATAGTAAAGCGACAATAAGAAAAATGCGCGTATCCACTGAAAACGCGCAAAATGAATTTTTTGAAATGCAATTGCGCAAATTGAATATGCGAACACCGGAAGGAGGAAGCCTGATGATTGAAAAACACGCAGCCCGCCTAGTTGCTGGCGGATTGCTGGGCGCTGCGGCAGCCGCTGCCGTCTGCAGCCGACTGGGAAAGCAGCCGACGTCCATTGCCGTGACCGGTGCGGACTGCAAAATCACATTGAAAAGGAAAAAGAAACCGGTGGCTGTATTTTCCTGCGGCGGACTGACGCCACATACAGCGGCAGGTACGGTCGCGCACGTCTGCGCGGCAGGGGCGCGGGCAGTTTTGCACGCCCACAGAAATACAGCAGGGGGAATACGATGAATTTACTTTACGGAACGAATGCGGGCTACTGTGAGCAAACGGCGGTTTCCATGCGGTCGGTTTTTGAAAACAACCGCGATCTGGAAATTCAGGTCTTTCTTCTGTGTGAGCAGGTGCCTGCCGAATTGCGCCGGAAGATGTGCAGCGTTGCGGATGATTTTGACAATGTGCAAGTTACCTGTTTGAACCCGCAGCCCTTTCTGGAGCCTTTAGAGAAAGCGTTTCAAATGCGAAACTGGCGTGGCAGCAGCGTGCAGTATATCTACGCTTGCATTTGTGACGCGTTTCCACGTTTGGACCGCATCCTTTGGCTGGACGGCGATGTGGTTTGCTGCGGTTCGCTGCGGGAACTGTGGGAAACCGATATGGGTGATACCTGCGTGGCGGCGGGACTGGACTGCACGCCGTTTCTTGCCCTGCAGGTGGATAAACCCTTTTACAACACGCCGTTTTACTTCAATGCCGGCGTACTGCTGTTTGACCTGAACAATTGTTACCGCCACGAACTGCAGCAGCGCTGCCGCAATGTACTGCGCGGATTTGGAAAAAAGCTGGCTTACTGTGACCAGTCCATGCTGAACCTTGCGCTGCCGCCGCGGTTGGTGCACCGCTTGGATCTGCGCTGGAACTATCCGGCCGGCGTGAGCCGTGCCGCTATGCAGTGCGTTTCGCTGCGAGACACGCCCGAAAAGCGGACTTTTTCGGCAGTGCAGCTGAACGATGCGCTGTCGGATTTGCGCCTGATCCATTATATAGGCGGTTCCCTGCCGACCAAACCGTGGTTTGCGGAGTATCGGTCGCCGCTGCGGGTCGATTATATCAAGTACCGCGCGCATACGCCGTGGCGCGAGGAACCACTGCGAACTTGGCCGCGAAAAGACTGGAAAGAAGCTTTTGTGACAGACTTTTCAAAGACCTGGGACACACCGGGCATGGGCGCATTGGTGAGCCTGTACCAGAAGCTGCACGGCTGGGGTTCCAGCGTGCAAAACCTGCCGGAAAAATAATTTGAAAAACTGAAAAAAACGCTTGCATTCCCGCACACTCTATGGTATTATGCTTAAGTACGACTGCGACAGATATGCGTTGAAGCGGGAGGTTGCGGCCACATGGCCGGTTTTTCCGTGGAGTATGTCCGATTTTAAACCGGGCGAGAGAGAATCAAACGTGCACGTTGCTCCCTGCGGGGAATTGCGCGCACAGGCGTTTTTGATTGCACCCGGATCTTCCAAAGCGGAGGGTCCGGTTTTTCAATGGGCTGGGAAGAAACACCCGGCTCAGTGTTTGAAAAGAATGCCGCCTGAAAGGCTCTGTCCGCCTACTACAACAAGGAGGCGATCCAAAGTGGCAGTCAAAGAAAAAATGAGGATCCGTATCAAGGGTTATGACCACCAGCTGGTCGACCAGTCCGCCGAGAAAATCGTGCAGACTGCAAAGCGCACAGGTGCCCGCGTCAGCGGCCCTGTCCCGCTGCCGACTGAAAAGCAGATCATCACCATCCTGCGCGCTGTGCATAAGTACAAGGACAGCCGTGAGCAGTTCGAAATGCGCACGCACAAGCGCCTGATCGATATCCTCAGACCGTCCAACACCACCGTTGAGGCTCTGATGGGCCTCGAGCTCCCCGCCGGCGTTGAGATTGAGATTAAACTGTAAGGCACCGCTTTATAAGTAATCGACCCTCAACCTACCGAGCAGCCCTTGCGGCTGCGTGCGGCCGAGGTCATGTTGGCACAACGCCAACCAATAACCTGCATAGGAGGAACAAATATGCAAAAAGGAATCATCGGCAAGAAGATCGGCATGACGCAGATCTTCGATGCACAGGGCAATGTCGTGCCGGTAACGGTCATTGAGGCAGGCCCCTGCGCAGTTACCCAGAAAAAAACCGTTGAAAACGACGGCTACCAGAGCGTTCAGCTGGGCTTCGGCGAGCTGAAAGCACAGCGCGTGAACAAGCCCCTTAAAGGCCACTTCGACAAGGGCGACGTTGCCCCGAAGAAGGCACTGCGCGAATTCCGTCTGGACGACACTTCCGCTCTGAACATCGGCGACATTGTCAAAGCAGACGTGTTCGCCGAGGGCGACCGTGTGGACGTACAGGGAACCAGCAAAGGTAAAGGCTGGGCCGGCGTGATTAAGCGCTGGAACTTCAGCCGCCTGAAGGAGTCACACGGTACCGGTCCTGTCGGCCGTATGGGCGGCTCCACCGGCTGCTGCTCCGACCCGTCCCGTGTGTTCCCGGGCAAGCACCGCTCCGGCCATCTGGGCGCCGTCACCACCACTGTACAGAACCTGACAGTGGCTAAGGTGGACGCGGAAAACAACCTGATCGCCATTAAGGGCGCCGTACCTGGCCCGAACGGCGGTATCGTCTGCATCCGCGACAGCGTCAAAGCGAAGAAAGCGTAAGGGAAGGAGGAACCGCAATGCCTACAATCGCAGTGAAAGATATGACAGGTAAAGAGGTCGGCAAAATCGACCTGTCCGATGCCGTTTTTGGCGTCGAACCCAACGTTAGCGTCATGCATGACGTTGTAAAGAACCAGCTCGCTAACCGCCGTCAGGGCACCCAGAGCGCCCTGACCCGCAGCGAGGTTTCCGGCGGCGGCAGAAAGCCGTGGCGCCAGAAAGGCACAGGCCACGCACGCCAGGGCTCCACGCGGGCTCCCCAGTGGACCCACGGCGGCATCGTGTTTGCGCCGAAGCCGCGTGATTACAGCTACACCCTGAACAAAAAGGTTCGCCGCCTGGCCCTGAAGTCCGCTTTTTCCAGTAAGGTGAAAGACAACGAGATGATCGTCCTTGACAGCATCTCTCTGGACACTTACAAGACCAAGACTGTGGCCGATATGCTCAAGGCACTGGGCGCCGACAAAACTGTTCTGCTGGTTTTGCCGGAAAACAACAAGACTGTCATTGCTTCCGCCCATAACATTCCGGGTGTGAAGACAGCCCTGACCAACACCCTCAACGTTTACGACATTCTCAATGCTGACAAGTTCATCGTTGTGAAGGATGCCGTGGCACAGATCGAGGAGGTATATGCATAATGACTGCACATGAGATTATTTTGCGCCCGGTCATCACGGAGAAATCCATGGCCGGCATCGCAAATAAAGCTTATACGTTCCAGGTCGCGCCGAATGCAACGAAAGTTGACATCAAAAGAGCCGTTGAAGAACTCTTCGGCGTTAAGGTGCGTAAAGTGAACACCCTGCACGTCCGCGGCCATCTGCGCCGTCAGGGACGCAGCCAGGGCTTCACCCCCGCCTGGAAGAAAGCTGTTGTTTCTTTGACAGAGGAAAGCAAGACCATCGAATTCTTCGAGGGAATGCTGTAAGCTGCCGAATGAAACCGGCCTTCCGGCAACGTATGGGGCGCGAAAGGGCTTCGTTCCTTTCGGCCGGCTGCAGACAGCCGCTCCTGCGGGAGCGCCCCGCAAAGCCTAGTTTAAGGAGTGTGAAACCAGAGAATGGCTATTAAGAACTATACCGCCAGCACGCCTTCCCGCCGCAATATGTCGACGACGGATTACTCCGGTCTTTCCAAGAAAGGCCCGGAAAAGAGCCTGCTGGACACCAATAAAAAGAACGCTGGCCGCAACAGCTACGGCCGCATCACCGTCCGCCACCGCGGCGGCGGCAACCGCACCAAATACCGCCTGATCGACTTTAAGCGTCAGAAGGCGGACGTGCCTGCCACTGTGCAGAGCATTGAGTACGACCCGAACCGCTCCGCGTTTATCGCGCTGGTGAAGTACGAAGACGGCGAAAAAGCCTATATCATTGCGCCGAACGGCCTGAAAGTCGGCGATGTCATTGTTTCCGGTGTGAATGCTGACATTAAGCCCGGCAACGCACTTCCGCTTTCCGCCATCCCGACCGGTACCTACATCCACAACGTGGAACTGTATCCGGGCAAGGGCGCTCAGCTGGCACGTGCCGCTGGCATTATGGCACAGCTGATGGCTAAGGAAAACGGCATGGCACTGCTCCGTTTGCCCTCCGGCGAGCTGCGCAATGTACCCGATTCCTGCATGGCCACCATCGGCCAGGTCAGCAACATTGACCACGAGAACGTCAAACTCGGCAAAGCAGGCCGCAAGCGCCACATGGGTTGGCGCCCGACCGTCCGCGGTTCTGTTATGAACCCGAACGACCATCCGCATGGCGGCGGCGAAGGCAAATCTCCTGTCGGCCATCCCGGCCCGATGACGCCTTGGGGCAAGCCTGCTCTTGGCTACAAGACGCGTGATCATCACAAGGCTTCCGATAAGTTTATCGTCAAGCGCAGAAACGACAAATAAGGCATAAGAAAGGAGCTTTTAAACCATGAGCAGAAGCTTAAAGAAGGGTCCTTTTGTAGAGCCTGGTCTGCTGAAGAGGATCCAAGCGATGAACGCTGCGGGTGAAAAGAAGATCGTCAAAACCTGGAGCCGCGCGTCCATCATTTTCCCGGATTTTGTCGGCCACACCATTGCAGTTCATGACGGCCGCAAACACGTTCCGGTGTACGTTACGGAAGACATGGTCGGTCACCATCTCGGCGAGTTTGCACCGACCCGTACTTTTAAAGGCCATTCCGGCAGCAAAACGACTGCCCCGACAAAATAACGGCTGAAAGGAGTGTATCAAATGGAAGCAAGGGCTAACCTGAAATACGCCCGTATTTCCCCTCGTAAAGTATCCATTGTGCTGGACTTGATCCGCAACAAGCCGGTGGATGAGGCTATGGCTATCCTTAAGAATACGCCCAAGGCCGCTACAGAGTATCTGGTAAAGCTGCTCAAGTCGGCTATGGCGAACGCTGAGAATAATCACAGCATGGACGTTTCCCGGCTGTACGTTTCGGAATGTTACGCATGCCCGGGCCCGATCCTCAAGCGCATCCGTCCGCGTGCCCAGGGCCGCGCGTACCGTGTCCTGAAAAGGACTTCCCACGTGACGCTGGTGCTTAAGGAAAAGGAATAAAGCAGAGGAGGTTACACAATGGGCCAGAAAGTGAATCCGCACGGTTTACGTGTCGGTGTTATCAAAGATTGGGATTCCCGCTGGTACGTCAATGCAAAAGACTTTGGCGATACCTTGGTGGAAGACTACAAACTGCGCAAAACGCTGAAAAAGCAGCTTTATTCCGCGGGCGTCCCGAAGATTGAAATTGAACGTGACGCATCGAAAGTCCGCATCCACATCCACTGCGCAAAGCCGGGCATGGTCATCGGCAAGGGCGGCGCTGAAATCGAAAAGCTCCGCCTGCAGTGCGAAAAGATGCTGGGCAAACCTGTCACCATCAATATTGTCGAGGTCAAAACACCCGACCTCAACGCACAGCTCGTTGCCGAAAACATTGCTCAGCAGCTGGAGAAGCGCACTTCTTTCCGCCGCGCCATGAAGCAGTGCATCGGCCGCGCCATGAAGCTTGGCGCAAAGGGTATCAAAACGCAGGTTTCCGGCCGTGTGGGCGGCGCTGAAATTGCCCGCACAGAGCAGTACCACGACGGTACCATCCCGCTGCAGACTCTGCGTGCCGATATCGACTACGGCTTTGCCGAGGCTGCGACCACCTACGGCCGCATCGGCGTAAAAGTTTGGATTTATCGGGGCGAAGTTCTGCACGACACCCGCCGCACCGCTGAGAACCGCACAGAGCAGCGCAGCGACCGCCGTGCGCCCCGTCGGGAAGGAGGCCGCAAGTAATGTTAATGCCTAAACGCGTGAAACACCGCCGCACGCACCGCGGTCGTATGACCGGCAAGGCTTACCGCGGCAACAAGGTTGTGTACGGTGATTACGGCATTCAGGCACAGGAGCCTGCATGGATCACCGCAAACCAGATTGAGGCGGCTCGTGTCGCCATGACCCGTTACTGCAAACGCTTCGGTCAGGTCTGGATTAAGATTTTCCCTGACAAGCCTTACACCAAGAAACCGCTTGAAACCCGAATGGGTAAAGGTAAAGGCGCCCCCGAGTACTGGGTGGCTGTGGTAAAGCCCGGCCGCGTGATGTTCGAAATCGGCGGCGTGCCGGAAGAAACTGCGCGCGAAGCCCTGCGTCTGGCGGCAAGCAAGCTGCCCATCAAGACAAAGGTAATTGCGAAGGAAGAGGAGGTTGCCCAGTAATGAAAGCTTCTGAAGTTCGGGAGATGACAACTGCAGAGCTCGAGAGCAAGCTCAAGGACCTGAAAGAGGAGCTCTTCAACCTCCGTTTCCAGCTTGCGATCAATCAGCTCGACAACCCGATGCGTATTTCCGCTGTCAAAAAGGACATTGCCCGCGTTAAGACCGTTCTGCGTGCGAATGAACTCAACGACAGCGCGAACGCGTAACCGGAAGGAGGAAACATCGTGAGCGAACAGAGAAACAACCGGAAAACTGAGGTTGGCACTGTTGTCAGCAATAAAATGGACAAAACCATTGTCATTGCCATTAAGGACAGCGTCAAGCATCCGCTGTACAATAAAGTTATTAAGCGTACTGTTAAACTGAAAGCACATGACGAGAAAAACGAGTGCAACATCGGTGACCGCGTGCGTGTGATGGAGACCCGCCCCCTCAGTAAGGACAAACGGTGGCGTCTTGTGGAGATTATCGAAAAGGCGAAGTAAGACTTTGCCCATGCAAAGGAGGAACGCACTGTGATTCAACAGCAGACTTACCTCAATGTTGCCGATAACACCGGCGCGAAGCAGCTTATGTGCATCCGCGTACTCGGCGGTACCGGCAGAAGGTATGCAAATATCGGTGATGTCGTGGTCGCTTCCGTAAAGAAAGCGGCCCCGGGCGGAACTGTAAAAAAAGGTGAAGTTGTAAAGGCGGTCATCGTCCGCACAGCTTCCGGCGTGCGCCGTGAGGACGGCAGCTACATCCGTTTTGACGAAAACGCAGCCGTATTGATTAAAGACGACAAAAATCCGCGGGGAACCCGTATCTTCGGGCCTGTGGCGCGCGAACTGCGTGACCACGACTACATGAAGATTCTGAGCCTTGCCCCGGAAGTGCTGTAAGGAGGTGTCACAGGAAATGGCAAACAAACTGCAAGTAAAAACCGGTGACACTGTTGTCATGCTTTCCGGCCGCGATGCCGGCAAGCAGGGCAAGGTCATGGCTGTCAGCCCCAAAGAGGGCAAGGTCATTGTTGAAAAGCTCAACATGGTCACCAAGCACGTCAAGCCCCGCAAAATGGGCGAAGAGGGCGGTATTGTAAAGGGCGAAGGCGCCGTTTACGCCTGCAAGGTTCAGGTGGTCTGCCCGAACTGCAAGAAACCCACCCGTGTCGGCCACCAGATTGCTGAGGACGGCACGAAGACCCGCATCTGCAAAAAATGCGGGAAAACGCTGTAAGGGAGGAGGACATCATGGCTAGACTGAAAGAATATTACAAGAGCGAGGTCGCGCCCGCCCTCATGAAGAAATTCTCTTACAAGAGTGTGATGCAGATCCCGAAGCTTGACAAGATTGTCATCAACGTCGGCGCGGGCGAAGCAAAAGAGAACGCGAAGGTCATTGATTCCATTATCGGCGACCTGAAGGCGATCACCGGCCAGAAGCCGGCTATCTGCAAAGCGCGCAAGAGCGTTGCAAACTTTAAATTGCGTGAAGGTATGCCCATCGGCGTGAAGGTTACGCTGCGCGGCGACCGGATGTACGAATTCCTGGATCGTTTCTTCAACGTATCGCTGCCCCGCGTGCGCGATTTCCGCGGGATTAACCCGAACGCGTTTGACGGCCGCGGCAACTACAACCTCGGCGTGAAGGAACAGCTGATCTTCCCGGAAATCGAGTTTGACAAGGTCGATAAGGTACGCGGCATGGACATCTGCTTCGTTACAACCGCGCAGAACGACGAGGAAGCCCGCGAGCTGCTTACGCTCATGGGCGCCCCGTTCGAGAAATAAGGAGGGGTTCCTGTGGCAAAAACATCTATGAAAGTCAAGCAGCGCCGCCCTGCGAAGTATGCTTCTCGCCAGTACAACCGCTGCAAAATCTGCGGTCGGCCGCACGGCTACCTTCGTAAGTTCGGTATCTGCCGTATTTGCTTCCGCGAGCTTGCCTACAAGGGCGAGATTCCGGGCGTAAAAAAGGCAAGCTGGTAAAGAGCTAAGGAGGAAACGGAATGCAGATTACAGATACGATTGCAGACCTGCTCACCCGCATCCGCAACGCAAGTTCCGCCAAACATGCCACTGTCGAGATCCCCGCTTCCAATATGAAGAAGGCGATCTGCCAGATCCTGAAGGATGAAGGCTATGTTAAGAACTTTACAGTTGCGAACGACGGCAAACAGGGTATTATCAAGGTAGACCTCAAGTATACAGAAGACCATACACCGGTTATTTCCGGTCTGAAGCGCGTCAGTAAGCCCGGCCTGCGCATTTATTCCAGCGCAGAGGAACTGCCGCGTGTGATGAAGGGACTCGGCGTTGCGGTGATTTCCACCAGCCACGGCGTAATGACCGACCGTGAGGCTCGCAAGGCCAACGTCGGCGGCGAAGTCCTCGCATTTATTTGGTAAGAAGGGGGCGCAGAAATGTCTCGAATTGGAAGAAAACCTATAAATATTCCCGCAGGCGTTGATGTCAAAGTCAGCGGCAGCGTTGTGACGGTAAAGGGCCCGAAGGGCACCCTGACCAAAGAATTCCACCCGAACATGACAATCGCGGTGGAGGGCAACGAGATCCTCGTAACCCGTCCGAACGATACAAAGGAAAACAAGTCCCTGCATGGACTTACCCGCACACTGATTCACAACATGGTGCTGGGTGTGACAGAAGGCTTCAAAAAGGAGCTGGAAGTCCGCGGCGTCGGTTACCGTGTGCAGAAAAAGGGCAAGGAACTGGTTATGAACCTGGGGTATTCTCACCAGGTGATCGTTCCGGAAATTGACGGCATCACCATTGAGTGCCCGTCTGCGAACCTGATTACCATCCACGGCCCTGACAAGCAGCAGGTTGGTCAGTTTGCTGCGGAAGTCCGTGAGAAACGTCTGCCGGAGCCTTACAAGGGCAAGGGCATCCGCTACGTCGGCGAGTTTGTCCGTCATAAGGAAGGCAAAGCCGGCAAGGGCGCTAAGAAGTAACTGAAGGAGTGAAAAATACAAATGGTGAACAAGGCTGACAAAAGCACTGCCAGACTGCGCCGCCACCGCCGTGTGCGCGGTAAGATTTCCGGCACATCGGTGTGCCCCCGCCTGAATGTGTTTCGCTCTACCAAGAACATCTACGCCCAGGTCATTGACGATATCAATGGGGTCACGCTGTGCGCGGCTTCCACTCTGGACAAAGAGTTCGACGGTAACGGCGGCAATAAAGACGCTGCACGCAAGGTTGGCGAGCTGATCGCAAAGCGTGCCGCGGATAAAGGCATCAAAGAGGTCAAGTTTGACCGCGGCGGTTATTTATTCCACGGCCGTGTCAAGGAACTGGCCGACGGCGCCCGTGAGGGCGGCCTCAAGTTCTGATAAAGGAGGAAAAACGATTGGCTAGATTCGACGCAAGACGTAAAGAAGACGACGAGTTCAAGGAGCACGTAGTTGCCATCAACCGTGTTTCCAAGACAGTTAAAGGCGGCCGTATTTTCAAGTTTGCTGCGCTGGTAGTGGTCGGCGACGGCAAGGGCACTGTGGGCTTCGGCATTGGCAAATCCGGCGAAGTTCCGGATGCCATCCGCAAGGGCATCGAAGACGCGAAGAAAAACCTCATTAAGGTTTCCACTCGCGGCTCTACGATTCCGCATGAAATTATCGGCGCATTTGGCGCGGGCCGCGTTCTCATGAAGCCCGCTGCTCCCGGTACCGGCGTTATCGCCGGCGGTCCGGTGCGTGCTGTTATTGAAGCAGCCGGTATCCGCGATATTCGTACGAAGGCACTGCGTTCCAACAATCCTTGCAACGTTGTGCGCGCCACCATCGAGGGTCTTTCCAAGCTGCGCACAGCCGAGCAGGTTGCAGCGCTGCGCGGCCGCTCTGTGAGCGAAATTCTGTAAGGAGGGCGCAACCATGGCACAGGTAAATATTAAGCTGGTCAAAAGCCTGATCGGCGCACAGAAAGACCAGATCGCCACTGCTCAGTCTCTGGGCCTTCACAAGATCGGTGACACCACCGTTCAGCCCGACAATGAGCAGACAAAAGGCAAGGTGCGTAAAATCACCCACCTCATCGAGGTTACAAACGCTTAAAACAGCAAGGAGGTGCGAGTAAATGAAACTGAATGACTTGACAGCAGTTCAGGGCGCAACGCAGACCGCAAAACGCATTGGCCGCGGCCACGGCTCCGGTCAGGGAAAAACCGCCGGCAAAGGTCACAAGGGCCAGAAGGCACGTGCAGGTCGCGGTATGCGTCCGGGATTTGAAGGCGGCCAGATGCCTTTGCAGCGCCGTGTTCCGAAGCGCGGCTTCAACAATATTTTCGCGAAGTCGATTGTTACGGTCAATGTCGGTACGCTGGACAAAAAATTCGAAGACGGTGCCACTGTGGACACACAGGCTCTGCTGGACGCAGGCGTCATTAAGTCCGCTCTGGATGGTGTGAAAATCCTCAGCAATGGCAATGTTACAAAAAAATTCACTGTGAAAGCCGCTGCTTTTTCCGCCGCTGCAAAAGAGAAGATTGAATCTGCAGGTGGGAAGGCAGAGGTGATCTGAGTTGTTTAAAACAATAAAGAATGCCTGGGGAATTCCCGATCTTCGCAAGAAAATCATCTTTACACTGGTAATCATCGTTATCTTCCGCTTTGGTTCGGTGATTCCGGTTCCGTTTTTGGATTCGACCGCACTCAACGGTATCATGAACAGCAGCGCCGTCAGCGGCACTGCGCTCGGGTATCTGGATATGCTTTCCGGCGGTGCATTTTCCAATGCAACGCTTTTTGCAATGAGTGTTACGCCTTACATCAATGCCCAGATCATTATGCAGCTGCTTGCAGTGGCCATTCCGGCGCTGGAGCGCATGGTGAAGGACGGCGGCGAAGAGGGACGTAAAAAGATGAGCGCCATCACCCGTTATGTGGGCGTGGCACTCGGTTTAGTACAGGGTCTGGCGTACTACTTCTATCTGCGTAACAGCAGCTATGGCAGCACGCCAATCGTGAAATTTACCACCGGCAGCGCGGGCATTTTTACCGCGTTCGTCATTGTACTGGTCTTTACGGCCGGCACGGCACTGATCATGTGGATGGGCGAGCAGATTAACCAGTTCGGTATTGGCAACGGTATTTCCATTCTGCTGTTTGCCGGCATTGTGTCCCGTATTCCGAGCATCATCGGTCACTTGGCAAACTATGTGCAGATGGCTTGGAAAGACGGCTCCGCAAACGGCAAGTACTTCTTCCTGGTGCCGTTGTGGGTGATTCTGTTCCTGGCTCTGATTTGGGTCATTGTCTTTATGAACGATGCGGAGCGCCGGATTCCGGTGCAGTACGCAAAACGTGTTGTCGGCCGCAAGCAGTACGGTGGCCAGGCCAGCCATATTCCGATTAAAGTCGGAATCGGCGGTGTTATGCCAATCATTTTCGCAAGCTCCATTTTGTCCATTCCGACGACGATTCGTTTCTTCATCGGCAACAAAGACATGGGCAGCTTCGGAAACGCATTTTTCACTGCTTTTTCTAATACAGGCTGGGTCTACTGTGTGCTTTATGTGCTTCTGATTCTGGCATTTGCATATTTTTACACGGCAATTCAGTATAATCCGGTAGAGATGGCAAATAACCTGCGTCAAAGCAACGGCACCATCCCGGGTATCCGCCCCGGCAAGCCGACCTCTGATTTCATTGGCAAGGTTCTTTCTAAGATTACACTGATCGGTGCAGTCTTTCTTGCGTGCATCGCCCTGCTGCCAATCGTTTTTGCAAATGCGACCGGCATGAGCAACCTTTCGATGGGCGGCACTTCCATCATCATCCTTGTGGGTGTTGCTTTGGAAACAGTGAAACAGCTGGAAAGCCAAATGATGATGCGTCATTATAAAGGCTTCCTCGATTAAGAAGGAGTTTTAACTATGAACCTGATTCTATTGGGCGCGCCCGGCGCCGGAAAAGGTACACAGGCAGAAACTATCTGTGCCAAACTGCACATTCCTGCCATTTCGACCGGCAACATGATTCGAGAGGCGCTGAAAAACGGTACGGAGATGGGTTTGGCCGCCAAGTCCTATATGGACAAAGGCGACCTGGTGCCCGATGAAGTCGTTATTGGCATTGTGAAAGACCGCTTACAGCAGGACGACTGCAAAAACGGTTTTGTGCTGGACGGCTTTCCGCGCACCATCCCCCAGGCCGAGGCTCTGGACAAAATGGGCGTTCGGATTGACAAGGTCATCGAAATTGATGTCCCGGATGAAACCATTGTAACGCGTATGTCCGGACGCCGTGTCTGCGCGGAGTGCGGCGCAAGCTACCACCTGGTGTACAAAAAGCCGAAGGTGGCGGGCAAGTGCAACTTCTGCGGAGGCGCCTTGGTTCAGCGCACGGATGACCACCCGGATACGGTTCATGCACGTTTGAAGGAATATCACGCGAAGACAGAGCCGCTCAAGGCTTACTATGAGAAGCAGGGCAAGCTGGTCGTCGTGGATGGTCAGGAGGATGTGGCAGACACGTCCCGCCTGACACTTGCAGCAATCGAGGCGTAATTATGATCATTCTAAAAACCAGCCGTGAGCTGACCTGCATGAAGCATGCGGGCCGGATTGCGCAGAACGCATTGAAGCTGGCCGGCTCGCTGGTCAGGCCGGGAGTTTCCACTTGGGAACTCGACAAGGCGGCTCATGATTACATTGTGGGCGAGGGCGCAGTTCCGTCCTGTCTTGGCTACGGCGGTTTTCCGGCGACCTGCTGTATTTCCGTCAACGATGTGGTTGTCCATGGCATACCGAGTAAGACGAAAATCCTCAAGGAGGGCGACATCGTCAGCATTGACCTGTGCGCCACTTACGAAGGCTTTATCGGTGACAATACCTGGACTTTTCCGGTTGGAAAGGTCAGCGATGAGGCGCAGCGTCTTATGGATACAACCCGCGAGTGCCTGTTTCAAGGCATAGAGGCCGCAAAGCCCGGCAACCGAATTGGTGATGTGGGCAGCGCGGTTCAGCGGTATGCTGAAGCTCGCGGTTACTCGGTGGTACGGAATTATACCGGCCATGGAGTAGGCGCGAATATGCATGAAGATCCCAGTGTTCCAAATTACGGCACGCCCGGCCGCGGCGTGCGCCTGTTGCCCGGCATGGTCATTGCCATTGAGCCAATGATCTGTCAGGGCACTTACGAGGTAAAAACCCTGTCTGACGGCTGGACAACTCTGACGAAAGACGGCAAGCTCGCAGCACACTATGAGCACACCGTGGCCATTACGGAATCCGGCCCCGTCATTTTGACACAGGGCGACTGAGGAGGTCGCCAGATGGAAATAAAGCGCGGCACAGTGGCCCGCAGTGCAGCAGGCCGCGATAAAGGCAGCTTTTGCACTGTGCTTTCCCTTGCAGGGTCGTATGCCCTGGTGAGCGACGGAAAGCGCCGCACACTGGAAAAGCCGAAAAAGAAAAAGCTTATCCACCTTTTTCCGACCCGCACGATTTTACCGGAGGAAGCCCTGCACAGCAACCGAGCGCTGCGGGCGGCTCTTCGGCCGTTTTGCGGCAAGGGCAGTTCCACGCCAGAGGAGGCTGATTTGTAATGTCAAAGCAGGACGTAATTGAAACCGAAGGCACCGTTGTTGAGGCTCTGCCGAATGCTATGTTTAAGGTAGAGCTGCAGAATCACCACACGATCCTGGCTCATATCTCCGGCAAACTGCGTATGAACTTTATCCGCATTCTGCCTGGAGATAAGGTCACCGTAGAGATGTCTCCCTACGATCTGACACAGGGCCGCATCACGTGGCGTACCAAGTAAGAAAACGGAAACATTCCCACAAGGAGGGTACACCCATGAAAGTAAGACCTTCTGTTAAAAAAATGTGCGAAAAGTGCAAGATCATCAAGCGTAAGGGCAAAGTCATGGTGATCTGTGAGAACCCGAAGCACAAACAGCGTCAAGGCTAAGTGACGCGATTATCATTTTGGAGGTGCAACCAGTATGGCTCGTATAGCAGGTATTGACTTGCCAAGAGACAAACGCGTCGAGATCGCCCTGACTTATATCTTTGGTATCGGCCGCAAGACCGCCACGGATATTTGCTCCGCAACCGGCGTGAACCCTGATCTGCGCGTGCGCGACCTTACCGAGGACGACGCCGCAAAGCTCAGAGAATATATTGACCACAACTGCCGCGTGGAGGGCGACCTTCGCCGCGATGTGGCATTTGACATCAAGCGGCTTACGGAAATCGGCTGCTACCGCGGCATCCGTCACCGTAAGGGACTGCCGGTGCGCGGCCAGCGTTCCAAGACTAACGCGAGGACTCGTAAAGGCCCCCGTAAGACCATGGCCAACAAGAAGAAGTAAAGGAGGGTCTATCACATGCCAGCAACTAAAGGCACAGCAAAAAAGACTGCTGCGACTCGCCGCCGTCGGGAACGGAAAAACATTGACCGCGGTGCGGCGCATATCCAGTCTACTTTCAATAATACGATTGTAACAATCACCGATGTGCAGGGCAATGCGGTTTCCTGGGCAAGCTCTGGCGAGCTGGGTTTCCGCGGCAGCAGAAAGTCCACCCCCTTTGCCGCACAGACCGCCGCCGAAACTGCCGCAAAGGTGGCCATCGACCACGGTATGAAGACGGTGGATGTCTACGTGAAGGGCCCGGGTGCAGGCCGCGAGGCTGCCATCCGTGCGCTGCAGAACGCCGGTCTGGAGGTCACGTTGATCAAAGATGTGACCCCGGTTCCCCACAATGGATGCCGTCCTCCCAAAAGAAGACGTGTATAGCAAACAGGAATTCAAAAAGGAGGAATACGACGAATGGCAAGAAATATGCAGCCTATCCTGAAGCGGTGCAAAACCCTGGGTATCAGCCCCGCTGCGATGGGCGTCAATAAAAACTCAATCCGCAACCCGAAGCAGGGCCGCCGCAAGCAGAGTGAATATGCCATGCAGCTTAACGAAAAGCAGAAGGCAAAGTTCATTTACGGCGTACAGGAGCGGCAGTTCCGCCATTACTATGAAATGGCAACCAAAACTTCCGGCGTGACCGGCGAAAACCTGCTGCGTCTGCTGGAGCGCCGCCTGGACAATTGCGTGTACCGCCTCGGCTTTGCCAACACACGCCGTGAGGCGCGCCAGATGGTGAACCACGGCCACATCACAGTAAACGGCAAAAAGGTGGACATCTGCTCTTATCTCATCAGTGAGGGCGACTTGATTTCCATTGCAGAAAAGAGCCGCTCTTCTCAGCACGTAAAGGACATTCTGGAGAAGAATGCCGCGACCGTTGTGCCGAAGTGGCTTACTGTGAACCACGATGCAGTTGAGGGCAAGGTTGTTGCAATGCCCGAAAGAAGCGATATTGACTTTGATATCAACGAAACGCTTATCGTTGAGTTGTACTCCAAGTAATGCCCTGCAGGCACATGACACATCATGGCAGAGTTTCTTTCCGCTATATGTCTAAGGAGGTTGCTTAATGATCGAGATAGAAAAGCCCAAAATTGAAACTGCAGACGTATCTGATGACGGCAACTACGGCAAGTTCGTTGTGGCTCCGCTGGAGCGCGGCTTCGGCACGACTCTCGGCAACAGCCTGCGGCGTGTGCTGCTTTCCTCCCTTCCAGGCGTGGCGCCCACGTCCATTAAAATTGACGGCGTGGTGCACGAATTTTCTACCGTGCCTGGCGTGAAGGAAGACGTTACAGAGATCGTTCTGAACATCAAGAACCTTACGGCAAAGCTGCACTGCGACGGCCCCAAAACCGTTGAAATTTGTGCGGAAGGTCCCTGTGAGGTCACGGCGGATTCTATCAAGTGTGACAGCGAAGTCGAGATACTCAACCCCGACCTGCACATTGCAACTTTGGGCGAGGGCGCAAAGCTGTATATGGAGATCACGCTGGATAAAGGGCGTGGATACGTCCCCTCCGACCGCAACAAGCAGAACATGACCGCCAATGTGATTGGCGATATCCCCGTAGATTCGATCTACACCCCGGTGTACCGGGTAAACTTCAGCGTGGAGAATGCCCGTGTCGGTCAGCGCATCGATTATGATAAGCTGACCCTTGAGGTATGGACGAACGGCGTCATTACTGCCCAGGAGGCGGTTTCTCTGGCGGCGAAGTTCCTCACCGAGCATCTCAACCTCTTCGTAAACCTGTCTGATAAAGGCAGCAATGCGGAGATTATGGTGGAGAAGGACGACAAGGACAAGGAAAAGGTGCTCGAAATGACCATCGAAGAGCTGGATTTGTCTGTACGTTCCTTTAACTGCCTGAAGCGCGCTGGTATCAACACGGTGGGTGACCTTGTCAACAAGTCTGAAGAGGACATGATGAAGGTACGCAACCTTGGACGTAAATCGCTGGAAGAGGTCATCTGGAAGATGGCTTCTCTTGGATACAATCTGCGCAAGGAAGATGAATAATTTCCCTATCCCCATAGGTTAAAGGAGTGACATTCGATGCCAGGAACCAGAAAGCTCGGCAGAGCGACAGACAGCCGCACCGCGATGCTGCGTGCCATGGTAACCTTTCTCTTAGAGAACGGCAAGATCGAAACGACCGTCACTCGCGCCAAGGAGGTTCGCTCCATGGCCGAGAAGATGATCACGATCGCAAAAGAAGACACGCTGCACAACCGCCGCATGGTAATGGCTTTCATTACGAAAGAAGCGGTTGCCAACAAGCTGTTTACCGAAATTGCGCCGCAGTATAAAGAGCGCAACGGCGGTTACACCCGCATTGCGAAAATCGGGCCGCGCCGCGGCGACGCCGCTGAAATGGCGATTATTGAGCTGATGCCGGTAGAAACAGCAGCGCCTGCTGCCGAAGCTGCCCCCGCAGAAAGCAAGTAAACACCACATTTTTATACAAAGAAAAGGACTGCTGTTTTGTAAAACAGCAGTCCTTTTTGTTTTAGCTTTTGCTGACGAAATCCGGGAAAAAGGCGTCTGGATTTTGTTTAAACGCCTCCACGGGGTTTGCGGAAAGGGGCTCGGCGGCTTCCGCACTGCCGGAAAACTGCTGACGCAGCCAGTCCGGCAGGGGGTTTTCCGTTGGGTTTTTGCAGTTATAAACTTTTGTTTCCATTGTAAACACCTCCGCAATATTGTATGCGCAGGCGGGAAAATGATTGCAGAACTTACAGTGCGGAAATTGCCGAGCAAAGCGCGTTTACAGCTGTGTCGGTGCTTGCCCAGCTTGTACAGATGCGCACTTCCGTGTGGCTGGCGTCCGGTTTGCAGATTGGAGAGAAGGTAAAATTCTGCTCCAATTTGGCAAGCGCGGTGTCGGGAAAGACGAAAAACTGCTGGTTGGTCGGCGAATCAACCGCCATGGGAAGTCCCTTTTCCAGACAAGTGCGGCGAATTTGCAGGGCAAGCCGGTCGGCGTGCTGCCCAATTTGCAGATAAAGGCTGTTCCGCAGCAGCGTGTCAAACTGGATGCCCAGCAGACGGCCTTTTGCCAGCATACCGCCGCGCTGCTTGATGTTGTAGCGAAAGTCCTTTTTCAGGGAATCGTTTGTAATGACAACTGCCTCGCCAAATAATGCGCCTGCCTTTGTACCACCGATGTAAAAAACATCGCACAGGCGCGCAAGGTTGCCAAGCGTCAAGTCTGTGCCCTCTGCGGCAAGGCCGTATGCCAGCCGTGCACCGTCTAAAAACAGGGGCAGCCCATACGTGTCGCAGACAGCACGGAGTGCCTCCAGTTCGTGCAGGGTGTAAAGTGTGCCGGTTTCAGTGGGGTGGGAAATGTACACGATTCCGGGCTGCACCGTATGCTCTCTGGAGCTATCATCAAAGTGTGCTTTGCAGAGTGCCCGCAGGTCCTGTGCGTCCATTTTTCCGTTGTGCGGCGGCAGTGTCAGCACTTTGTGTCCGGCAGCTTCAATGGCGCCGGTTTCGTGTACGGCAATGTGCCCCTCGCTGACCGCTACGGCACCCTGCCACGGGCGCAGGGCGGCAGCGATAACCGTTGTGTTGGCTTGTGTGCCGCCCACCAGAAAGTGGACATCTGCCTTCGGTGCTTCGCATATCTGGCGAATCCGCGCCGCCGCGCGTGTGCAGTAGGGGTCCAGCCCGTAGCCGGGGGTTTGTTCCAGATTGGTTTTAGCAAGCGCCTGCAAAATCAGCGGGTGCGCACCCTCGCAGTAGTCACATTCAAAACGAAACATTCTGTATTCTCCTTGTTATTCAGTTGTACTTACTATACCATAAAATAGAGTAAGAAAACAGAGCAGGTTGACGCGCCTGCCGGAACGTGCTACAGTGCTAGTTGAAAGTATGAACGAGGATGTGGAAAATGTGGAAAACCGGTTCGGAATACCGAAAGCAGACTACTTTACAGAGAACAGCAATTTTTACACAGGAAGCCTGCTGCCGTTTAATTACCGTATGGATGCAAGCGGTGACACCATTCAGGTGACGGTTTGGTACGGCAAACTGTGCCTTGCCAAAAGCGAGCCTGCAGCCAGCAGAGAGTTTTCAAAGGACAGCGATGGCTGTGACAAAGCACTGGCATGGCTGGAGGAGCAGTATCAGGTCTGTATAAAACAGCAGGCTGCCGCAGAGGAAGCGTAACAAATGCCGCCCGCTTCGAATGGAAGCAGGCGGCATTTGTTTTTCATGTGTTACGCCGCGTTTGTGCGGTACAGTGCCGCTGCCGCAGGTGTAGCGCACTTTGGCGGGATGAGCAGCGCAAACGAACGTTTTTTTCGTCGAAAACTTGCAAAAGAAAAGAAAAAATTTTCAAATTAGGGAACATTTCCTCCCAACAAAGCGTGTTACAGGTGAAAGGAGGCGGAGAGATGAAAAAAGAATTGCGTTCAGACGCGTTCCTGCAGGACGCGATGGAGCGCTGGGGCGATATGGTATATCGCCTTGCACTGGGACATACGCGAAACATCGCGGATGCTGAGGATATTTACCAGGATGTATTTTTGCGCTTGCTGCGGGATACCACAGACTTTCAAACAGAGGAGCATTTGAAAGCATGGCTGCTGCATGTGACACAGAACCGTTGCTGTGACCACGCACGGCATTTGCAGCGGCACAGCACGCAGGAACTTCCTGCGTGTATTCCGGACAGCCCCCCTGACCCCGCCGCGGAGGAGCTGTGGCAGGCAGTGGCGGCTTTGCCACCCAAACAACTGACGGTGATTCACCTGTTTTACGAGGAAGGCCGCACGACAGAGCAAATTGCTTCGCTGCTGCACTGCCGCCCGGCTACCGTACGCACCCGTTTGCACCGTGCGCGCAAGGCATTAAAACGATTGTTAGGAGGAGATCAGGATGAAGAGAGATTTGAACGAGTACGGCAGGCTGATGCACCAAGTATATGCGCCGCAGGAACTAAAGCAGCGCGTGCTGAAAGCAGCCGACCGTGAACGCGAAAAGCAGAAGCCGCCGGTGCCCGTTCGCTGGAAAAAGGCAGCCATGCGCACGTCAGCGGTGTGCTGTGCGCTGGCTCTCGTTGCGGGCGGCTTTGTCTTTTCCGGCGGTCAGCATTCGGCGGTGCCCACATCCGCGGGCAGTGCGCAAAGCGCAAGCTCAGCCGCCGCGCCCAAAAATACCTTTGACCTTGCGGTTTACGCGGCGGGTGTAAAACGGGAGAAAAAATCGACCGGTTCGTCAACCTCCGGTCAAAATCCGCAAGCGCAAAATACAACGGTGAGATTGCTGGATTTTGGCTGGTCTTACCGCAGTGGCAACGGCCCAACGGCACCTTACGATGCCAAAACGCAGGATTGTCGGCTGGAAAACTATGAGTTTGACAAGGCGTACAATGAGTTTCAGTATGGTTTAAATGTGGCCTGCACGGGGAAAAACATCAAGAGTATTCAGTATTCATTCGACAATTCCGGACTGGCCAAAGGGCAGAGCGTCGATTTTGATATTTGGGAAACTGGAGCAGATGGTTCAGAAAGTGAGGCCTTTTCGCCGTCCTTTACAGTGTCGTACAGTGTGCAGAACAGTAAGTCGTTAGACCGCAGCATTCGCATTAAAATGCCGATTCCGGCAGAGGAGGCAAAAGCTTGGATACAATCTTACGACTTTCATGAGCCAATCAAGACAGAAGCAGAAAAAAAGCAGTATGAAGCGCAGTTTGAACCACGCATAGACGCATATGAATATCAGCTTGCACAGGTTCTGGCGCAGTCCCGCTTGGTCATGACAGCGACATTCACAGATGGAACCAAGCAGACGAAAAAGTATCGGATTGCGCCGGTGTCACGGGAGGCTTTTTTGCAACGAAGGGAGCAGGATAGAAAAATATGTGATCAGTGGAGTAAGGAATGTGACAAATATCCGTGTGATAAGTCGGGACACCGGACACCGGAGAATCAAGCGGCATATGATAAAATGGCCAAAAAATATTCGACAGAGAGACAAGCTTATACCGCCGCACACCCGCTGTTTATGCTCACACAGGTCAGCGGCTGAGTCCAAACCAAGCAAATACAACTGCCCTTTGTTTTTTAGAGGCAGCCCGCCGGGAGAGCTGCAGGAAGCGCACCTAATAAAAGACAGAGCCGCCTGTAAATTTTGCAGGCGGCTCTGTCTTTTTGGGTCTTTATTGAATGGCTTGGAACGCAGCATCCAAAGCGGCAATCAAGTCTTCAACCCGCTCAATGCCGATGGAAAGCCGGATGGTATTCGGCTTAATGCCCTGATCCAACAGTTCCTCTTCGGTCAGCTGCGAATGGGTGGTGCTGGCGGGATGGATAACCAGCGACTTGACGTCCGCCACATTGGCAAGCAGGGAGAAAATGGGCAGATGGTCAATGAAATTCTGCGCGGTTTCTGCGTCGCCTTTAATCTCAAAGGTGAAAATGGAACCGCCGCCGTTCGGGAAGTACTTCAAATACAACTGGTGGCTGGGGTCACTTTCCAGGGACGGATGGTGCACCGCCTCTACCTGCGGGTGCTGGGAAAGATAAGATACAATCTTCAGCGCATTCTGTACATGGCGCTCTACCCGCAGCGAGAGAGTTTCCAATCCCTGCAGGAACAGGAACGCGTGAAACGGCGAAAGCGTTGCGCCGGTGTCACGCAGCAGAATGGCACGCACATAGGTGACAAAGGCGGCGGCGCCGGCGGCATCTACAAATGAAATGCCGTGATAGCTGGGATTTGCTTCGGAAATCCACGGGAACTTACCGGAGCCTTTCCAGTCAAAGTGACCGCCGTCCACAATCACGCCGCCGATGGCGGTTCCGTGGCCGCCAATGAATTTGGTAGCAGAGTGCACCACGATGTCTGCGCCGTATTCGATGGGGCGCACCAGGTAGGGGGTTGCAAAGGTAGAGTCTACAACCAGCGGAATGTGGTGCCGGTGGGCGATTGCCGCCACCGCTTCGATGTCAATAATGTTGCAGTTCGGGTTGCCGAGTGTTTCAATGAGAATCGCCTTGGTGTTCGGCTGAATCGCCGCTTCAAAGGAGCCTTCCTCCTCCGGATCCACAAAGGTGGCGGTAATGCCGGAAGTCAGCGGAAGGGTGTGGGCGAGCAGGTCATAGGTTCCGCCGTAGATGGTTTTTGCCGCCACAATGTGTTCGCCGCTGCGCGCCAGGGCGGAAAGTGCATAGTTGATTGCCGCAGCGCCGGATGCGACTGCTACGGCGCCGGCGCCGCCCTCCAGTGCGTTGATGCGTTCCTCAAAAACGCCCTGTGTTGTGTTGGTCAGTCTGCCGTAAATATTGCCGGGGTCGCGCAGACCGAAACGGTCTGCGGCGTGCTTGGAGTTATGAAAGACGTAAGAAGTTGTTGCGTAAATAGGCACAGCGCGCGAATCGGTTGCCGGGTCGGCGTGCTCCTGCCCGATGTGTACTTGTTTGGTTTCAAATCCCCATGTTTTAGAATCTCTGATATCTGCCATAATAGTTACCTCCTGCGGCTGACCGCTGCTGTTTTTTGTTTTATTTCGGAAGAGAACGCCTTGCGGGGCGCCGGCACATTCGGTTCCGGCTGAGCAGTACGGAATAGCCGGTGCGGTCTTTCCGCGGGTCGAGTCTGCTTTTATGGTTGTTTCGCACGGCTGTTTCCTCCTCCCTGATGTTAACAATATGGTACGGCAGGAACGGCTTTTTGTCCAATACAGGAAAGTGATAGGCAATCATTGATTATTCCTATAAGTTTAATCAGCATGAATCCGCAAAGCGGTTTTCACGCTTCCGGCGCTGCGTGTGCGTTCAGGTAGGTTTCAATGTTCTGAATGTACAGGCTGCCCATTTGGCTCAGCAAAACATTTTTTCGCACGATGTACCCGATTTCCATAACGCTGTTGGGATTTAAGTCATCGGCTTCAAACGGTACAGCGGCAAAATCGGTGCCGTTCAGCTCCTCACAGATGATACCGGAGCAAAGGGTGTAGCCGTTGAGACCGACCATCAGGTTCAGCATGGTGGCGCGGTCACACGCTTTAATGGTGCGTGGATACTCATTCATGCTGAGAATTTCCTCGGCAAAATAAAAGGAACTGTTGTCGCCCTGCTCAAAGGAAAGGCAGGGGTAGGGGTCCAGCTGCGAAAAATGGATGGAAGGCTCCTTAGCCAGCGGGTGTCCCTTCCACAGGTACACGTATGCCCTGCAGTCAATCAGCTTGTGGAACTCCAGATTGTTGGACGTGAGCAGTTTCCGGATGGCTTTGCGGTTAAAGTCGCTCAGATACAGGATGCCGATTTCGCTTTTCAGGGTGCTGACATCGCGAATCACATCCTGTGTTTTCGCTTCACGGATGGCAAATTCGTACTTGGAGGTGTCAAACGCCTTGACCATCTCGACAAACGCTTTGACCGCGAAGGAATAATGCTGGGTAGAAACGCCGAATTTCTTTTTGAGGCTGCTGTTTTTTCCAAATTTCTCAAGCAGGTTTTCGTACTGACTGTACACCTGGCGCGCGTACAGCAGAAACTCTGCCCCGTCGTTGGTCAGTGTGACGCCTTTGCCGCTGCGGTTAAAAAGGGTGATGCCGATTTCTTTTTCAACTTCCTGAATGGCGCTGGTCAGCGAGGGCTGGGAAACATAGAGCTGCTCGGCTGCTTTATTGAAAGAGCCAGCCTGCGAAATGGTGATAAGATAATGAATTTGCTGTAAGGTCATAAAAGGTCTCTCCTTTTCAGGGCTTTTCCTGTTTTTTCTGCAAGCAAAGCATAGCAGATTTGCCGCACAAAATGCAACCGCCCTGCTTACAAAGGACTGTACTAATAGAAATGTTTCGAGTGTTTATACAATTTGTATAAAATGGGCAGTGCAGACGTGTTCCTGTGCAGGTGCAACGAAAAATTAAACATTGACAAGCTTCTTTCGGACAGGTAACATATATTTTGTAGACAGCGAAGGGAGCAGCGAAGAATGCGGTATGATTTTTCCTCAAAAGTAGAACGCCGGAATACGGGTTCTTATAAATGGGACGAGATGTACAGAAAAAAGCCGGATGTTTCACCGGACACCATCCCCTTTTCCGTGGCGGATATGGAACTGATGAATCCTCCGGAAATCATTATGGGACTGCAGAGTTTTTTGGACTCTGCAGTGCTGGGTTACACGGGCATGACGCCGGCGTACCGGCAGGCGGTTGTCAGCTGGATGAAGCGCCACCACGGCTGGGAACCGCAGGAGAGTTGGATGGTTACCTCACCGGGTGTGGTGCCGGCTTTCTTCAATGCGGTGCGGGCGTTTACCGAACCGGGCGACGGCGTGATTCTAATGCCGCCGGTGTATTATCCCTTTTTGGGCGCGATTGAAAAAAACGGCCGCACCGCGGTCGAAAACCCGCTGCTGCTGCAGGGCAGCCGCTACACCATTGACTTTGCGGATTTGGAGCGGAAAGCGCGGGACCCGAAAAACAAGCTGCTGCTTTTCTGCAGTCCGCACAATCCGGTCGGGCGCGTATGGAGCAAGGAGGAACTGTGCCGCGTTGCGGAAATCTGCCTTGCAAATCACGTGTTTGTGGTTTCCGATGAGATTCACTCGGATCTGCTGCTGCCCGGTGTGGAGCACACGGTGTTTGCCACACTGTCCGAAGAAGCGGCGCAGAACTGTATCGTTTGTACCGCACCGAGCAAGACCTTTAATCTGGCGGGAATGCAGACTTCTAATATTTTTATTCCCAATGCGGAGCGCCGTAAACGCTTTGAGCAGGAATTTGCAAAGGCAGCCATGGGCGGCGTCGGCATTCTCGGTTTGAAAGCCTGCCAGATTGCATACACGGAGTGTGATGAGTGGCTGCGGCAGCTTTGTGAGCTGCTGCAGCAGAACCACGAGCTGGTGCGGGACTTTATGGCGCAGAACCTGCCGCAGGTCAAGGTGTTTCCGCTGGAGGGCACGTATCTGCAGTGGATGGACTTCCGCGGCTTGGGCATGGACTACAGGGAACTGGAAACGTTCATGCAGCAGAAAGCAGAATGGTTTCTGGACGAAGGTTATGTGTTTGGAAAAGAGGGGCGCGGCTTTGAGCGATTGAACCTTGCGTGCCCCACAGCGGTGCTGCAGGAGGCGCTGGAACGCCTGCTGGACGCCCTGCAGAACGCCTGAACAAGAAAAAACTGCCGCATGGAAAAACCATGCGGCAGTTTTTTGTGACCAAACCTGTAAGCCGGGTTCTGTTGTAGACGACCATCTATCTTGGCCGGGCGTTGCCGCCACGGCTCAGTGCCACCTCCCCGGGACGCGCCGGGCCAGCGCTCGTGTCCCTCTGCGGTGTTGCTCCGGATAGGGTTTGCACAGCCGTCAAGTCTCCCTGACGCTGGTGAGCTTTTGCCTCGCCTTTCCACCCTTACCGCGGCCGCAAAGCCGCGGCGGTACTTTTCTGTTGCACTTTCCCTGGGGTTGCCCCCGGCGGCCGTTAGCCGTTATCCTGCCCTGCGGAGCCCGGACTTTCCTCGGAAGTTTGCTTTCGCGCATCTCCCGCGGCCGTCCAGCTTGCTCACAATTCTTCTATTATAGTGGAATCCGGTGCTTCCGTCAAGTACAGGACTTTGGAAGCGGCGGGTGCGGCGCGGCGCAAAAAGGATTTTCTTGACTTTGCAGGGGAATTTCCGTATAGTAAAAGGAAGATCGGCGCCGCAGCAACGGTGAGATTTTCACAAATGGAGAGGAGACTTCCCTATGTATCGTATTTCAAATTTTCTGGAGAACGACGATGTGGACACCCTGGCGGCCATGGGGCCTTTTACAGTTGCGGAGTACCAGCGCGACTTGAGCGTGATGCCGGACACTGCCCAGCAAGCATACTTTGCAAATGAAATGCACGTGCGCAAGCGGCAGGTGATCTGTGATCTTTCTAAAACCAGTGGCGTTACCGTGCAGGCAGGTGCCATGCAGTGGATGGTGGGAAATGTGCAGGCAACCACCGGCATCAAAAGCGTTGGCGACCTGTTTGGCAAGGCCGTGCGCGGCAAGGTGACTGGTGAATCTGCCATTAAACCAGAGTATGTGGGGGACGGGACTCTGGTTTTGGAGCCGACCTATCGCCACATTCTACTGATGAATCTGAAAGACTGGAACGGTTCTGTGGTGCTGGATGATGGCCTGTTCCTGGCGTGCGAATCCAGCCTGAAGCAGAAAGCGGTCATGCGTTCTAACTTTTCCTCTGCGGTTGCCGGCGGCGAGGGACTGTTTAACCTGAGTGTGCAGGGCGAGGGCGTGCTTTGTCTGGAATCCCACTGCCCGCAGGAAGAACTAATAACCATAGACCTGCAGGACGACGTACTCAAGGTGGACGGCAATATGGCTATCGCGTGGAGCGGCAGCCTGGACTTTACCGTCGAACGTTCCGGCAAGTCGCTGATTGGCTCTGCCGCCTCCGGCGAGGGGCTGGTCAATGTTTACCGCGGCACCGGCAAAGTGCTGCTGGCGCCGGTTCTGCGGGGTACCGTTTAAAAAGGAACCTAAAAAATCTTCGCTTTCGGGGTTTCCCGAAGCGAAGATTTTTTCAATTGTTTATTTTTCCTTGACCGGAATCCAGATCTCGCTTTCGTAGTCTGGGGAGCTCATTTCACCCAGTGAATACCATTCCACACTGATACCCTGCGCAATTTCGTAGTCCGGATTGCCGGGAAGCCAATTTTTAAAAATCTCCGTGTTGACGGACTGCAGAGCACCGGGCATCGGGCCAACGCAGCGGAACTTTGCCCAAGACCCGGCGGGCAGGGTGTAAAGCTGCATCCCATCCGGAACAGGTCCGCCCTTATAAGTTCCCGCAATCATGTAGCGAAACTGTTTGCCGTCGTTCAGGTCATCGATGCAGATGCCGAACTCGCCGACCATACAGCTATCTATTACCTGCTGTACCTCTGATGAATTGGACTTGGAAGTGCATTTTTCGCTGAACGCGCTCCAGAACTGTGGAATCTCCTTGTAAGAGCTGTCTTCGGAAAAAGATTTTTCAAATCCGATTACCTGTACGGGGTCCATGTGTTGAACAGTAAAATCCATGTCATTGCCTCCCTGTATGGTTACAGTAATTTTCAGGGGGAGAAACACTTTGATTTTGGATGCATTGCCGCGCAGCTGTGCCGGGGACACGCCGTGAAAGCGAATAAATGCTTTTGTAAAGCTTTCTGGCGTTTGGTAGCCGTACTTGTATGCCAAGTCAATGACTTTTTCCTGACCGGACAGGGATTCCAGTGCGGCAAGGTACAGCCGTCGCTGACGGATGTACTCTCCGACCGAGTAACCGGTCATTATCCGAAATCCTTTTTGAAAGTAAAACGGTGACAGGCATACCGTGTCGGCGATTTCCTGTATGGTCATTTCCGTAAGCAAATGTGATTCGATGTATGAAATTGTCAGCTTTAAGCTTTGCGTCCACTCCATGTTTCTCACCTCCTGCTCATATTTTACCGGAAAGGCGGTCATTTGTCCTGTCTTTTTCTGCTTTCTTTTGTCTGCGGACTCTGCTCCGCAAGAAGTTCTCCGTGCAGGGTCACACGGCCACCGTCCGGGCACTTGAGGTCGAATGCAGGCGTTTTGTCGGAGCCGTAGTCCAGCGTACCGCCGTTGAGCAGGGCATAAACCATGGGATAAGCGCAGTTCCACAGTTCATGGCAAATGGGCGGACATAAGTCTTCTACCAGAAAGGTATCGCCGGTTTTATGGCAGCCGCTCCGGCAGCGGCTTTCGGTGATGGTCAGCTTGACTTTCGGCATTTTGGCTTCCTTTCTGAAAGCGTTTCAGTGCAGCATCGCGTACTGACCGATTTTTTCAAAGCCCAGCCGCAGGTAGATGCGGCCTGCGGCCGGATTGTCGTAAAAGAGGCACAGGAACTTGCGCCCCTTTGCGAAGCTTGCCTGGCACAGCGCCGCAACAGCCGCGCTGGCGTAGCCGTGGCCGCGCTCCTCCGGGCGGGTGGCAACCGACACCACCATGGCGTTCTGGCTGTTGTCTGCTGTGGTGGCAGCTGTGGCAAGCAGACGCTCACCACGGTAAACACCGTAGGTCAGGCTGCCGTGGCGGTAGTTCTCCAGTTGCCGTTCCATGGCTTTTTCCGGTCCCAGATCGCTTTTTTCAAATTCCTGAATGCCCGAAAGCAACTCCAGCAGCTGCGGAAAGTCCGCTTCCTCTAAAAGCCGGATTTGTACGTCCTGCGGCAGTGGTGCAGTAGCTTCGTCCCGCAGTTGGTTACAACGGCACATATAGGTCGGTTGCAATTCGAGCTTGGGGAAAAACGGCGTGAGCTTTTGCACCAGCTCCAGCTTGCCGCTGATGCAGTCGCAGGTGCGGCCTTTCAGAAATTCCGCGACGGTTGCGGCGTTGTAGTCTTTTGATGGGCTGTAGACAATATAAGAATCGTAAAACTGCAGCAGCAGGCAGTCCCAATCCTGCGCGCCGGGGAAAGCCCAGACTTTTATAGGGCCGCCCTGTACGCCAAAGTTTTCAAGATCTCCGTAAAAGAACAGGTTCATTTCCGGTTCCTTGGCGATGTACTGGTAGATGCGGGCACGGTCATTTTCTGTGCACAAGGTTGGCATGGTGGTTCATCCCCTCAATAAAAATGATAGAGTATGTGAAAGGCAAAGAAGCGTTAGCCATGCAGCCCCTTTGCCTGACGCTCCATGTCCTCAACGACAATGTCATAAATCTCGCCCAGCGTGGCGCAGTACTCCAGTACCTTCCACGGCGTGTTGGTATGGTAGTGGATTTTCAGCACATCCTCGCCGCCGACCGCCAGCAGGCAGTCACCCGGAATATTTGTGCGCAGATAATCGTTTACGGTGTCTTCGGACAGGTTTTGGCCGTCAATCAGTAATTGTGTATCATAGCGAAATTCCAGCATAAAAAATTCCTTTCGGTTATAAGAGGGCGGTTGGTGCGGACGCTTCGGGGAGCAGCTCCACATGGAGAATGCTTTCGAGACGCAGCATCTGCGTTTTTACCGTTCCTTTTTTATCGGTGAAGCGAATTTTAACCCACTCCTCATCGGTATCCAAGATGGTCACCGGGCAGTCGGTGTCCGGCGCGCTAGTTGAGGACAGGTCGTCGTCCAGTTCCAGCAGGCAGGTCTTTCCGGTTAATTCTGAAAAAAGTTTGGACATGGCGGTTCCTCCCTCAAGTTTCGATTTCAGCTTCCTTACTTTTCGTTCCAGATTGCGTAACCGTCCGGGGTAGCTGCTGTAGCACAGGAACAGTAGCAGGGCAATGACGCCGAGATATTCCATGGCTTTTCTCCTTTACAGCGGCAGATTTTGGATTCAGTAGGTGTATTCGTCCAGCATTTTTTGTTTGATGTTCCACAGCGGGCGCGAAAGATCCACATAGTAGCGGTGCGGGTTGTCAAAACGCAGCACTTCGTCCCAAAGGGTGCTCACTTCACGCTTGCAGTCCGCCTGCAGCTCACGCAGGGTCTTTTCCTTTGCCACACACTTGCCATGGTCAAACAGCTGCCTGCGCAGGGGAACCGCACGGAAGTTTGTCACGTGCTTGCGCTTCCAGACATGGATGGGGTCAAAGATTTCGTAGGGCTTGGTGTCGTCAATGGTTTCGTTGTGCAGAGTGACCACATCGGCGATGGCTTTTCCGCTTTCGCGGTCATAAAGCCGCCACAGCTTTTTGAAGCAGGGGGTGGTGATTTTGGAAACATTCTCGCTGACCTTGATTTTCGGAATGATGGTGCCGTTTCCTGCTTCCACTGCGCAGAGCTTGTACACACCGCCGAAAACCGGATGGCTGCTGCTGGTAATCAGCCGCTCGCCGACACCGAAGGAGTCTACCGGCGCGCCTTGAATCAGCATATCGCGGATGATGTACTCATCCAGTGAGTTGCTTACACAGATTTTGCAGTCCGGGTAGCCGGCTTCATCCAGCATCCGGCGCGCTTTTTTGGCAAGGTAGGTGATGTCGCCGCTGTCAATGCGGATACCGGCGGGGCGAAAGCCGCGCGGAACAACCTCTTCGTTAAATGTTTGAATCGCATTGGGAATGCCCGATTTTAGAACATTGTAGGTATCCACCAAAAGGGTGCAGCTGTCAGGATACTCGCGCGCATAGGCGCGGAAAGCGTCCAGCTCCGTGTCAAACAGCTGTACCCAGCTGTGCGCCATGGTGCCCAGCGCCGGCACGCCGAAGTCGCGGTCACAGATGGTGCAGGCGGTGCCGCAGCAGCCGCCGATGTAAGCTGCACGCGCGCCCAATGTGGCACCGTCCGCGCCCTGTGCGCGGCGTGAGCCAAACTCCATGACCGGCCTGCCCTGCGCCGCGCGCACGATGCGGTTTGCCTTGGTGGCAATCAGGCTTTCGTGATTGATGGTCAGCAGAATCATGGTTTCGACGAACTGTGCCTGAATGACCGGGCCGCGCACTGTCAGAATCGGCTCGCCGGGGAAAATCGGCGTGCCCTCCGGAACCGCCCAGACGTCGCATACAAAATGGAAGTCGGCAAGATACTGCAGAAACGCTTCGCTGAAAATGCCGCAGCCGCGCAGATAGGCAATATCTTCCGGTGTAAAGTGCAGCTTCTGCAGGTAATCGGTCACCTGCTGAACGCCGGCCATGATGGCAAAGCCGCCGTTGTCCGGTACCTGGCGGAAAAACATATCAAAGTACGCAATTCGGTCACGGAAGCCGTTGGCAAAGTAACCGTTTGCCATGGTGATTTCATAGAAGTCCGTCAGCATCGTCAGGTTCGTTTTTTCCCGCGTATTGTTCATTTTGCACGTCTCCATGTTCTATTATAAAAAATTCTGTCACTGTATCCCCATGCTGTGACATAGTATGGAAGGGAAACGATGATATCCCTATTATAACAAACACAAAGGCAAATAACAAACCGTTTTTCAGCGATATGGCCAGAAAAGCTCGAACCGAAACGAAAGGGGTGCCTGCCCCGCCGCAGACCGGTCTGTGCAGGGCGTGTGTTCTTTTCTTTCAATATTTGTGTAAAAAAGCCTAGCTTTATTTCTTATTTTATTGCAACGAGATAAGAAATCGGTTATACTATAAATATAATTGGGAAATATAACTGTTTTGCTGTATGCCTGCACAGGCGTCGTGACCCTGGCGCATGGGGTGTATCCGGGAGAGCGGGGATGGTTGGCTGCAGACCGGCTTTTCAGAAACAGCTGACGCATTCCCCTGTTTCATATGTCCTGAAAAAAGAAGATGCTTTTTGCAGCCGGGTGCGGCCAGTGCGCCCGGCAAACCACGGAGTTTATTTTTTAGGAGATGAACCAAATTGAGATTACGCAAGCAGGCACTGGGCAACCGCAACTTAGTTGGTGCCCGCGTGGAGGCCGCTCGCAAGAGCGAGGGAATGAAGCAGAAAGAGCTGCTCGCGCAGCTGCAGGTACAGGGAATCGACATGAATGCTTCCGGTCTTTCCAAGCTGGAAGGGCAGATTCGCTATGTTACAGACCATGAGCTAGTTGCGCTCGCTAAAATCTTCAATGTTTCTGTCGACTGGCTGCTGGGGCTGGACGACCACGAGGACAAAGGCTGACACAAGAATCCGGCGCTCCGTTTCCGCGTGAAACGGAGCGCTTTTTGCGTTGTGCGGTGCGCGACTTGTTCCGTACGGCAGGATGTGCTATACTTCTCCTTGTTCCCAAAGAGAACACGGAACAGAAAAGAGGGTGCAGGGCTGTGAAAATCACCTATACGGAAAATGATTTGCGTGTGGAAGAATATGAATCCCTGCGTGCGCAGGTGCAGTGGAAGCCCTTTACCCGGCGGCAGTCCGCCGCTGCCCTGCAGAACAGCCTGTATGTGCTGTGCGCGCGCACGGAAACGGGGGAGCCGGTCGGCATGGGGCGCATTGTCGGCGACGGTGCCACCATTTGCTATGTGCAGGATCTGGTGGTGGTGCCGGCGTGCCGCTGCCGGCACATTGGCACCGAGCTGATACACCGCCTGCGGGCGTATGTGCGCACGCTGGTGACCGGCGGCGAAACCATGCGGCTGTGTCTGATGTGCGCACTGGGCCGCGAGGGATTTTACGAAAACTGTGGGTTCCTTACGCGCCCAACGCCAGAACTTGGCCCGGGCATGATCAGCTGGCTGCAGGCGGAGCATACATGAGGTCTTGCCATTTCTGTATGCCTATGCTATGATGGAGTCTACTTTTAAGTGAAGTGCAGTATCCGAAAAAAGCCGCCGAACAAAACTGGTTTGCCGGCTATGTATCTTGTGGCCGGATTTTCGTTCGTGCGGAAATCCGGCAGAGGAGGAACGAGACGAAATGAACGTTTTGGTGATTGGGTGCGGCCGCTTGGGTGTGCGGCTTGCTGCGCTGCTGGATGAGCGCGGACACGAGGTGGCTGTGGTGGATGAGTCTGCTGCCATGCTTGCCCATCTGCCGGAAGATTTCAGCGGACTGGCGGTAACCGGTATGCCCATGGACATGGCGGTATTGAAAAGCGCCGGTATCGAAAACTGTGACGCGGTGGCGGTTGTCACGCCGGATGATAATCTGAACATTACCATTTCTCAAGTGGCACGGGAGTTCTTTCATATCGACAATGTGGTGGCGCGCATTAGTGACCCTTCCCGCGAAAGCGTTTTTGCGGCGTTTGGCCTGCACACGGTGTGCCCAACCAAAATGGCGGCGACATCCATTTATAATGCCATTACCGAGCCGTGGGAAAACCGTCAGCTGACCTTTGGCACAGCGTCGGTGGCTTTCCGTGTGTGGGAAGCAGACCATGCGCATCAAGGCAGGCTGCTGCAGGAGGCACCGCATTTTTCGGAGGAAGCGGTTTTCGCGGTTGTGCGGGCAAACGGCAGCATGGAGCTGGCACAGCCGAATCAGTTTGACCAAAAGCTCAATGAGGGGGACCACGTACTTCTGGCCTCCGTTACGGATTAAGGGGGCACAGACATGAATGTTGTCATTTTAGGGGGCGGCAAACTGGGCCGTCAGCTTGCCCGCAATATGTTGGACCGCAAGAACACCGTGCACTTGATTGAAAAGGATAAGCTGCGCTGTATGCATCTTGCCAATGAGCTGGACATTGAGATTATTTGTGGGGACGGCACCGAGATCGAGGTGCTGCGCCGGGCGCAGACAGAGCACGCGGACTGCTTCCTGGCGGTCGGCGGCAGCGACCAGGACAATCTGGTGGCGTGCCAGCTTGCCAAGAAGGAGTTTGGCGCGCAGAAGGTGATTGCACGCGCGAACGACCCGCGCAACCTGCCTGTTCTGCGCACCCTCGGCACAGAGCTTGTTGTCAGCAGCACGGAAATTATTACAAACCTGATTGAACAGGAAGTGGATATGGCAGAAATGCATATGCTGGCTACCCTGAACAAGGGTCGCGCGGCGATTTCCGCAGTTACCCTGCCAGACAACACGGAACTGGAGGGCGTGGCGCTGAAAGATTTGAGCCTGCCCGCCGGTTCGCTGCTCATTTCTGTGGTGCGCGGCGAAACCATGATGGTTCCTAACGGCGACACCATGTTTCAGCCGGGCGACGAAATCGTTGCGGTCTGCGAGGGTGCTTCACAAAGGAAACTGCAGGCGCTGCTGACCGCCACCCGCGGTTGAGGCGAAACGGTTCTATTTAAAAAGAAATATAAAAGTCCGCTGCGGTTCTTCCGAACCTGCAGCGGACTTTTTTGCTGTTTTGCGGCTTTTTCAGCCGACGATAATTTTTCCTTCCGGCAGAACACTGTCGGCGTGCAGATGACCGCGCCGCAGCGAAATGGCAAGGCCGAGGGAAAGCGGCCCCACACGGCCAATGTACATCATGAGAATCAGCGCAATTTTAGACACAGCCGACAAACGCGGTGTCACACCGGCAGATAATCCTACAGTGCCAAATGCACTGGTCGCTTCAAACAGCGCGTCAACACCGTTAATCTGTGGGTCAAATGTGGTGATGATGCCGGTGACAATCAGCAGCAGGCACATGGAGGCGCTGGTGATGGCAAGCGCGCGGTACACAGTGAATTTGTCAATCCGGCGGTGGATGAAGATGGTGTCTTCCTTGCCACGCAGGATGGAAACAACGGTGCAGACCAACACCAGGACAGTTGTGGTCTTAATGCCGCCGCCGGTGGAGCCGGGCGCCGCGCCGATGAACATCAACAGTACGGTGAAGAGCTTTGTAAAGTCATGTTCCTGTGCAATATTAACAGAGGCGAAGCCGGCGGTGCGCGCGGAAATGGACTGGAACAGAGCGGCATTCAGCTTTGCGCCGAAGTCCGGCAGATTTTTCAGCGTATTGTCGTACTCCAGAATGAAAAAGACAAGGGTGCCCAGCACAATCAGCAGTGCCGCCATGAGCAGCACAACACGGGAGTGAAAGTTCAGCCCGCGGCGCTGGCTGTGATGTGCCAGCGGCTGCAGCTTGGCGTGGAAAATATCGCTGATTACAACAAAGCCCAGCCCGCCTATGACAATCAGCGCGCCGATGGTCAGGCAGACCAATGGGTCGGCGGCAAAGGGGATGAGGTTGCCATCTTTCATGATGTTTCCCACAATGTCGAACCCCGCGTTGCAGTATGCGGAAACCGCCAGAAACACGGAAACCCAAATGCCGTGCGCCCCCATCATGGGGATGAAACGAATCATGAGCAGCAGCGCACCGACTGCTTCACACGCGAAGGTAAAGGTAATAATCATGCGGATTAGGCTCCCGATTTCGCCGCTGTCACCGTTGGTATTCTGCACGGCAAGCTGCAAGTTGCGCAGCCCCAGCTTCTTTCGCAGCAGCAAACTCATGCCGGTGGTAAAGGTGACCAGTCCCAGCCCGCCCAGCTGAATCAAGGTCAGAATAATGACCTGCCCGGCGGTGGTCCAGTGAAAGTATGTGTCGAACAGCACCAGTCCGGTTACGCAGGTGGCGGAGCCGGCAGTGAACAGGGCGTCCAGAAAAGTGGTGCTTTGCCCGCCCTTGGTGGCGAAAGGCAGCGAGAGCAGGCACGCGCCCACGAGGATGATGACTGCAAAGCTGATGACGATTAGCCGCACGGGCGGAATCCGGTGCAGCCGCATTTTTATCTTTGACAGCATAGAAATGGCCTCCTGATTTTTACTTGCATTATCGTAACCACATTATCTTAGCACAAACCACGGGCTTCGTACAGACAGATTTGCTTATTTTCCCATTCTTTCATGTGAGTGATGCAGTGTTCATAAAATGTATAAAGTATCTTCAAAAATCATGTGATATTTAGTGGTATTCTGAACCTTAATTGCAGTCGCACGGAAAAAACAATACTTTTCCGCCGGTACGGTTGCATCTTTCTAAAAATTTTATTATAATTTGGAGGGTTCAAGATGGCTGATATTGAAAAACTGGTAGAAAAGAAACACTGGGACAAGCTTAAGAAAAAATATCTGACCGGCAGCCAGGAAGAACGTTTGGAACTTGCGAAGGCATGTGGGCTGGTTTCTGCGGACGAAACCGTCAATATGTTGGTGGCGCTGATGCAGGACGAGGACGCCGATGTGCAGGTGGCTGCGGTGGAGTCGCTCGGCAAAGTGGCAGACGATCATACCACGGCAAAGCTGCAGCTGCTGCTCAGCCAGACCCCCAAGGAGAACACCCGCCTGGCAGAGGCAATCCGGGAAGCTGTTCGCCAGGTGCGCGCCCGCCAGTAAGGCTTGTCTGCACCGGTTGGGGCGCGTGTTTCCTTTCTCCGCAGAGGATATGCAAAAGGAGGTGGCCGGTTGTCCAGCATTACCAAACTGGCGCTTGCCAATTCGCTGAAAAAACTGATGCTTCACCGGCCTTTGGACAAAATCACCGTAAAAGAGTTAGTGGAGAACTGCGGTGTGAACCGCCAGACCTTTTACTACCATTTCCGCGATATTTACGACCTGCTCGGCTGGATTTTTCAGACCGAGGCTTATGATGCCATTCTGGACTGTCAGAGCTATGACACTTGGCAGAAGGGCCTGCTTAAAATCCTGCAGTACGTGCAGAAAAACAGTGCATTCTGTGTGAATGCGTTTCGCTCGTTGGGGCGTGAGCAGCTGGAGTCCTTTTTAAACAATGCGACCTCCGCGCTGCTTTCCAGTGTGATGGACGAACTTTCGGAAGGCTATCGGCTTCGTGAAACGGACAAAACCTTTATTGTTCAATTCTTCACATTTGCCATTACCGGGATGCTGACCGACTGGATGCGCTCGGGTATGCAGGCGAAACCGGAAGCGCTGGTGCAGGAACTGGGCACCCTGATGGAAGGGCAGCTGAGCATGGCTATTAAACGGTACCAATACTGACGCAGAGGCTGTACCTGCTTTGCAAAACAGAATCAAAACATCCCCACCAAGGTGAACTTTCACTTTGGCGGGGATGTTTTTATGTGCGGGTGCGGTCAGGGGCGGTTCAACCGGCGGTAATCCGTGGGGCTGACACCCTCAAGCGCCTTAAATACACGGAAAAAGGTGCTGTGCGTGTTGAAGCCCACTGCCTGCCCAACCTCTGTGACACTTTTTCTGGTGGTGACCAGCAGCTTTTTGGCGGCATCCATGCGCGCGCGGTTGAGGTAATCGTGAAAATTGATGTGGACGCTTTCCTTGAAGGCTCTGGAAAGGTATTTGTCCGTAACGCCAAATTTTTCCGCGACTGCCTCTAGATACAGGTCATCCTGGTAGTGTGTGTCGATGAAGTCGGTGACTTCGTCGATAGAAAACTGCCGGTGAGCATCGGCTTTCTGTGCGGTGCGGTCAATCAGCTCATGCAGGAACTGTGCGGTCGTACCGGAGTCGGCAAAATCAAATTCTCCGGAAAGGTCGGGAAAGTCCTTACTCCACGGCAGGGGCAGACTGCCGGTTTTGACCGCGCGCAGAATACAGGCAAACAGATACTGCCAGAGTTTCACAGACTCGCTGTGCGGCAGGCTGCGGGCGGCGTTCTGCTTTAAAATGGTGTCGAGAACCGCGTGTGCCTCTGCACAGTGTCCCTGCAAAACGGCGTAGTACAGTTGGTTGTCCTGTGCAGTCGTAAAGGAAAAGTACACGCGGTCTCCGCTGCCGCTGTAGATTTGCACACAGCGCTCCGGCGGGCTGCCGTCCGGCACGGTGTTTAGGGCGGCGCGTGCTTCCTGATAAGCTTCGTGCAGGCGCGAAAGTTCCACACAGCTGCGGCTGATGCCGGCGGAAAAGCTGATTAGGGCACTGTCATACTGAAAGAAGCCGAAAACAGTGGCAAGCTCCGGTACCAGCTGCTCCGCCTGAAACTGGTCGGCAATGTTCAGAATGATGCCAATCTGGTTTTTCTGCAGGTTGATTACGTGGCAAACGTAGCCCTTGCTCAGCTGCACCTTTAAAGCCTGCAGCAGAAACTTCAGAATTTTGTGCCGATCTTCATCCGTAAAGGCACTGCGGAACGCGTTGCTGAACTGCGTTTGCAATACGGCAACGCAGAAGTGCGCGTGCGGCAGGCTGTCTACACTGTTGTCTCCGTAGGGCAGCTCCCGCGCGGCAGCATCCGGATTGGTCATGAGGTTGACCAGATGCTGCTCGGAGAGAATGGGAACAAATGTGGAGATGTCTTTCTGCATATCGCCAACGCGGTCTGCCAGAAAGTCCACAATGTTTGCATCGCCGGTGCCGGCTTCTTTTCCTTTGTGGGCAATGCTGCCGATAAGCGTTTTCATCGGGCGGAGGATGTAGCTGTGAAAAACATAGAACAACGCACCGAAAATGGCGGCAGTCAGCAGGATAATTGTAATGAAAAACAGATTCATGGACTGCATGGTGCTGTAAAATGAAGTCTTCGGTGTAAAGGACAAAAAGCGGTAGTGAGCATAGGAGAAGTTGGAAGCGCCGGAGTTGACGACATAGCGTTTTCCCTGCAGGGAAAGCTCCAGGCAGCCGGTGCTGCCCGCATCCAAAAAGCGGTGCTGCACCGTTTGATTGCCGAGGAACGCGGTGGCTTTGTCTGTATCTGTCGAGGCTATGATGGTTCCTTTTTTATCGGCAACGACCAGCACTTCATCCTCGCTTTTTCGGTAGCTCTGCAGGGTCTTTTCTACCATATCCTGATTCAGACATACAACAAACAGGTTTTGACTTTTGGATTCGGTCAGCGCATCGGTCAGCACCGGAATGACGCGGTGCCAGGTGATGCTGGAAGCACTGGTAGAGGGCTTGTGCTCAATGGTGGTGGGGGTGTTGATGGCAAAGGAGTAGGAGGCGCCTTCGTAAGTAGCCCAGTAGTGGGCGCTGTAGTCGGAGAAAATGCAGCTTTGGGTAAAGAAATTGTCCGCATTCGTCAGCCCCTCGCCGCTGAGCACCGTCTTCTGCCCCCGCAAGTACACAAAGGAACTGTCCACCAGATCCAGGGTGGCGTTGTAGTTGACCAGAGCTTTGGTGGCGTCGTAAACCGTAGGGGCATCGTCCTTGCTGGCCATGTTGTAGAACAGGTTGTAAAAGCTTTCGGTGTTGATGAGCAGGCGAGAGTTGACTTGAATTTTTTTAACGGTATTGTCCAAAAACGTGCTTGCACTGGACAGCCGGTGCTGCGCTTCGCTTTGCAGGTCTGCACGCGTGCGGAGGGTATAATTGCAGTAATACACAGCTGAAAACGTTGCAAGAATTGCAATGGGCAGCAGCAGGCAGATAAAAAAGTAACGGTACGGTCGGTAGCCCGCCAGCGTGCTGCGCACCTTTTTCCACAGACCCCGAAGTTTCGGCAATTTCATTAGCAAAACCCTCTCAATACCGCAGAAATGTGCGGAAAGTTTCGTTTGCATTGCATTCTGCCTGTAATTTTGTAAAGAAATCCACCAATACGCAGGCAGCTTTTGTTGCAGATATACGAAAAGTATAAAGGACTTCCCTGAAAAAGTCAATTCCTAGACATGAAAAAGAAAATTGTTATCTGGCGGAAAGCTGCAATCAAAACGGCAGATCTGCCAAAAACGAAAATGCAATGTGCGCGAAAACTGCTTTGTTCTGTAGGCGGAAATCTGCAATCTGTGAAGAAACTGTTACTGGAATTTGAACGTAATGCCTGCTATGCTGAAATCAGCGGTGCAGGGGACGCACGGCGGCCCGCCGCACCGCGAAAATGCATTTACACTACTATAAACCTGCAGCACGCCGAAAGCCATTGGGCGGTGCTGCCGATGGGAGGACAAGAAACATGGCACAGTCAGTTGCAGCCGGCCGTGTGCAGAAGCCTGCGGGCAGAGCGCGGGGAAGCGGGCCAGACAGAAAGCAGAAGTGGAAGCGAATCCGCAAGGATTGGCAGCTGTATACGTTCCTGGTGATTCCGGTCGTCTATTTTCTCATCTTTAAGTATCTGCCGATGGTCGGCAACGTAATTGCTTTCCGGAAGTATGTGCCCGCCAAGTCTATTTTCGGCGTTAAGTGGGTCGGCTTGAAGTATTTCAATATGTTCATTCAGGACCCCAGCTTCTGGCACATTTTTTTGAACACCATTACGCTGTCGGTGGAAACGCTGATTTTTACCTTTCCGGCGCCGATTATTCTGGCGCTGCTGCTTAACGAACTGCGCAATCTGAAGTTTAAGTCCTTTGTACAGACAGCTTCTTACCTGCCGCATTTTGTTTCCACAGTTATGCTGGTCGGCATTATTTTTGAGTTCACAGCCAGCAGCGGCCCTATTAACAGCCTGGTGAAAGCAATGGGCGGCTCAGCCGTTTCCTTTATGCAGGACCCGAAGTACTTTCACAGCGTGTATATCATTTCCAGGGTGTGGCAGTCCACCGGCTGGGGCACCATTATGTACCTCGCGGCGCTGACCGCGGTGAATCCGGATCTTTACGAGGCGGCGAGAATTGACGGCGCCAACCGCTGGAAACAAACGCTGCACGTAACGCTGCCCGGCATCCGCCCGACAATCGTGACCCTGCTGGTGCTGAGCATCGGCAGCATCATGGGCGTTTCCTTTGAGCAGATCATTTTGATGTACAATCCTTCTACCTACGAAACGGCAGACGTGATTTCCTCTTATGTGTACCGTATCGGCCTTACGCAGAACAGCTACAGCTATGCGGCAGCCATCGGTTTGTTCGAGTCGATTATCGGTCTGATTCTGGTGTCGCTTGCCAATTACCTTTCGCGCAAGCTGACGGACTCCAGTCTTTGGTAAAGGAGATGTTTGATTTATGCCTTCAATCAGTGCGGTAAAAACCGCAAAACGGGAAAAAGGCTACTCCGGCATGAAGCCGACAAAGGGCTACCGGGTGTTTCAGGTGTTCAATGTAATTCTTCTGCTGCTTGTGGTGATGATTACCCTGTATCCGGTGCTTTATCTGGTGGCGCAGTCGTTCAGCGCACAGAAATATATTTACGCCGGCGAGGTTACGCTGATACCCAAAGGGTTCAACGTAGACACTTACAAAATTGTGATGGCAGACCAGCAGTTCTGGATTGGTTACGGCAACACGGTGCTTTACACCGTGGTTGGCACTGCCATCAATTTGGCGATGACCATGATGTTTGCTTATCCGCTTTCCAAAAAGAACCTGATCGGAAACCGGTTCTTTACGCTGTTTGCCGTGTTTACCATGTATTTTGGCGGCGGCTTGATTCCAAACTACCTGCTGGTGAACAGCCTGCACATGAAAAATACCATTTGGGCGATTGTGATTCCCGGCGCCATCAGCACCTTTAACCTGCTGATTATGAAAACTTCCTTTGAGCAGCTGCCCAAGGAGCTGGAAGAAGCCGCAGCTGTGGACGGCCTGAGTACATACGGAATTTTCTTCCGCATTGTGATTCCGCTTTCCAGTGCGATTATCGCCACGATGGTGCTGTTTTATGCCGTTGGCAACTGGAACAACTGGTTTGGCCCCATGCTGTATCTGGATGATAAAAACCTGCAGCCGGTTACCCTGTATCTGCGCAACCTGATTGCAGGCGCTTCGGCGACCAGCGGCGGTGTGCAGGACGATATGGAGGCCCAGCAGATTGCCTCTAACATCAAGTCCACCACCATGGTGCTGACTGTTCTGCCCATTGTGTGCATTTACCCGTTCCTGCAGAAATACTTTGTGTCCGGTGTGCTGCTGGGCGCAGTCAAAGAGTGAGTCTGGCCTGAAACAGGCGCTGCACCCGCACGCCTGTCTTCATACATTTCCTTAAGGAGGAGTTTTAGCCATGAGAAAAGGCACGAAACAAGCAGTCAGCTTAGCGCTTGCCGCCGTTATGACAATGGGCACGCTGGCGGGCTGCGGCGACAGCAAAACAGAAAGCAGCCAGAGCGGCGGAACCGCCGCGTCAACCACCTCGGCGACCACCACCAGAAAGGCCGGTGACAAGTTCTGGGTGGATGAACCGCTGACCGTGACCATGCTGTACAACGACAACCCGGCGTATCCGCTGAAAAACGACTGGCTGCTTTGGAATGCCATCAAAAAGGCAACCAATGTCACCATCAAGTATCAGAGCGTAGCCATGAGCGACTACGACGCGAAGCGCAGCTTGCTCATCAGCTCCGGTGACGCCCCGCAGATTATCCCGAAAACATATCCCGGCAGCGAAACGCAGTTCATTCCGTCCGGCACCATCCTGCCGGTCAGCGATTACATTGACAAGATGCCGAACTACAAAGAAAAAGTCGAAAAGTGGGATATGAAGGACGAACTCAAGAGTATCATGCAGCGCGATGGCAAGTATTATGTGCTGCCCGGTTTGCATGAAAAGGCGAAAATCGATTATTCCTACCTGATTCGCACCGATGTACTCAAAGAATTGAACCTAAAGGTGCCGACCACTTACGATGAATTTTACAATGTACTGAAGGCTATCAAGGCGAAGTACCCGAACAAGTATCCGTTCTCTGACCGCTTCAAGGGCGACAGCACCCTGAGTCTGGTGGCAGATGCCTTTAACGTGGGCGCCGGCTGGAGCAAGGGAAACTACTGCGGCTATGACTGGACGACCAAAAAGGCTGTATTCAATCCCGCCACGCAGAATTACAAAGATTTTGTCACCTATATGCACAAACTGGTTGCGGAAAAGCTGATGGATCCTGAAAGCTTCTCTCAAACAGACGACCAGGCTACCGCGAAGTTCACGAAGGGTGACAGCTTTGTCATGAACACCAACACACAGTTTACCCAGCAGCTGACCGACACCATGAATGAATCGCTCGGTAAGGGTAAATTCTCGCTGGAGCAGATTGTTCCGCCGACCGGCGAAGCAGGTGCGGAGGTTTCCGGCAGCCGCCTGGAAAACGGCATCATGCTGAATGCCTCCATTGCTGACGACCCGCGCTGCGATGATATTCTCGGCTTTATCGACTGGCTCTGGTACAGCGATGCCGGTCAGACGCTGACCAAGTGGGGTGTCGAGGGTACTACCTACACCGAAAAGAACAATACCAAAACACTGGAGTCCGGTATCACCTTTAACGGCATCAATCCTTCCGGCAAAAAGGACCTGCGCAAGGATTACGGCTTCTCCGGCGGCGTGTTCTCTTACGGCGGTTCTCTGGATCTGGAAAACAGCCTGCGCAACGACCAGGAGAAAGCGTACTTTACTACCAACAGCGAAAAGCTCAAGCTGAAGAAAGCAACGCCTCCGGTACTCTTTACTGATGACGAGCGCGAGCAGGCTAACTCCATTATCAACCCGCTGACTGACTATGTGGATTCCATGACACAGAAGTTCATTTTGGGCACAGCGGATATCAACAAAGATTGGGACAGCTTCTTAAAGAGCTGCGAGCAGAAGGGCAGCCAGAAGCTGGTGGATATGATTAACAAGACTTACGACGAAACCAAGGATGTCCTGAACAAAGACTGAGGGCGGCTTTTCTCTGCTGTCGGTCTGTAAAGGCCTGAGAATGGGGGAGTACGGGCGCGTGTGCCGCACTCCCTTTTTTTGTCCGCAAAATGTGGCTGAATCCGTGAGAGTGCAGCATTTTCGCACAGGATGACAGAAAATTCTATTGAATTACCGGGAAAAGTGTATAGATTATTAGGTATACAGAAATTTGCGCCTGGTGTACAATGAAAAATGTCTTTTTTCAAAGGAAAAACCGCCGTGTAAAGACCCTGCACGCAGACGGCGGAATGCGGGGGTTCCGCACAGAAAAAGACGTCAGACGGACAGCTGGCGGCAGAACGCTGCCCCCGCGGACAAACGTACTTTCCGCCGCAGGCGGAAGGGCCTTTTTACAGGCTAACATTTCAGGAGGTAAAGCATGAACTATCAGGACAGACAGCAGGAGTTTGAAAAACAGGCACAGGCGCTTGTTTCAAAAATGACACTGGAAGAAGCCGCTTCTCAGATTTTTTTCGACTCCGCACCGATTGAGCGGCTGGACATTCCCGCTTACAACTGGTGGAACGAAGCACTGCATGGTGTTGCGCGCGCCGGCACGGCAACCATGTTTCCGCAGGCCATCGGTCTTGCAGCCATGTTTGACGAGGAAGAAATTGCAAACATGGCGGGCATCATCGCCGAGGAGGGACGCGCGAAGTACAACGAGCAGTCCAAGTCCGGCGACCGCGATATTTACAAGGGCCTGACATTCTGGGCGCCGAACATCAACATCTTCCGTGACCCACGCTGGGGCCGCGGCCAGGAAACTTACGGCGAAGACCCGTATCTGACCGCGCAGCTGGGCGCCGCATACGTCAAGGCGCTGCAGGGGGACGGCCCGTACATGAAGGCTGCCGCCTGCGCCAAGCATTTTGCGGTGCACAGCGGCCCGGAGGCTGTGCGGCATTCCTTTGACGCCAAAGTTTCCGAGCAGGATTTGTGGGACACCTATCTGCCGGCTTTTGAAAAGCTGGTGTGCGAAGCCGGTGTCGAGGCGGTCATGGGCGCTTACAATCGCACGAATGGCGAGCCTTGCTGTGCGCAGACCGAGCTGATGCAGGACACTCTGTACGGTAAGTGGCACTTTAAGGGTCATTTTGTTTCGGACGCGTGGGCGCTGCGTGACTTTTATAACGGCCACCAGGTGACAAAGGATGTTTGGGAAACCGCCGCGCTGGCGCTGCACAAGGGCTGCGACCTCAACTGCGGCGACACCTATCCGCACATCATGGAAGCGTATGAAAAAGGACTGGTTACGGAAGAGGAAATCCGCACCGCCGCCGTTCATGTGATGACCACGCGCTGCAAACTGGGTATGTTTGCAAAGGACTGCCCGTATGATGAGATTCCGTATGAAGTCAACGACAGCAAGGTGCACAACGAAGCGTCCCTGCGCATGAGCCGCAAGTCCGCAGTGCTGCTCAAAAATGACGGCGTTCTGCCACTTTCACTCGACACCGTGAAGACCGTCGGCGTAATCGGCCCGAACGCGGACAGCATTGAAGCTCTGCGCGGCAACTATTACGGGACGGCATCCTGCTTTGAAACCAACCTGCGCGGCATCCGTGACTTCGTCGGGGACAAAGCGCGCGTGCTGTATTCCGAGGGCTGCCACCTGTTTGAGGACCGCACCTCCAATTTGGCGCGGCAGGATGACCGCATGAGCGAAGCGCTGACCGTGGCACGTCACTCGGATGTTGTGGTGCTGTGCCTGGGGCTGGACGCTACCATTGAGGGCGAAGAGGGCGACACCGGCAATGCGTTTGCCTCCGGCGACAAAAAAACGCTGCAGCTGCCGGAATCCCAGGAAAAGCTGCTGCGCGCCGTCTGTGAAACCGGCACGCCGGTTGTACTGGTGCTGAACTGTGGCAGTGCGCTGGATCTGCGCTGGGCAGATAAACACTGCGCGGCGATTCTGCAGGTTTGGTACAGTGGTTCCCACGGCGGACAGGCTTTGGCGGAACTGCTCTTCGGCGCCAGCGTGCCGTGCGGCAAGCTGCCAGTCACTTTCTATGCCAGTGACGACCAGCTGCCTGCCTTTGAGGACTACTCCATGGAAAACCGCACATACCGATACTTCCACGGTACGCCGCTGTACCCGTTCGGCTACGGCCTTTCCTACACCACGTTCCGCTACAGCGACTTGCAGCTGTCTGCAGACCGCATCAAGCCTGGCGAGGGCGTGCAGGTGCAGGTTACGGTGACCAATGTCGGCAGCCGTGCCGCGGATGAAGTGACAGAACTTTATATCAAGGATCAGGAAGCCAGCGTGCGTGTGCCGAATTGCAGCCTCTGCGGATTTGTGCACACCCATCTGGAAGCAAGTGAAAGCCGGACACTGCACTTTGCGGTTTGTCCGGAAGCTTTCCGTCTGGTCAAGGAGGACGGCAGTAGAGTTTATGAGCCGGGTGCGTTTACTGTTTACGCAGGCGGCAGCCAGCCTGACCCGCGCAGCGAGGAACTGACCGGCACAGCGGTGCTTGCCGCACAAGTGCTGTTGGAGGGCTAAGCTCCTTCTTTCCGTTGTTTCAGCCGCCGCGCAGGCAAACGTGCTTGCCCGAAATGCTCTGTTCGGATGTACCCCTTGAATTTTCCGCGCGGGGGTTCCCGCGCAATCTTTCCTTTCAGGAGGTCACTAGAATATGGAAATGATGAAAGCCGCTGTTCTGACAAACATTGGAAAAATAGAATTGCAGCAGCGGGAAAGGCCCCAGCCCAAACCGGATGAGGTGCAGGTCAAAGTGGAATACGTGGGCATCTGCGGTTCCGACGTGCATTACTTTGAATTTGGGCGCGTGGGAAATTTTGTGGTGAAAAAACCAATCGTTCTGGGGCATGAATGCGGCGGTACGGTGACGGCTGTCGGTTCGGCAGTCAAAAAATGCAAAGTGGGCGACCGGGTTGCGCTGGAGCCGGGGGTTCCCTGCGGCAAGTGCGAATACTGCCTTTCGGGCAGGTATAATCTTTGCCCGGATGTCCGTTTTATGGCGACCCCGCCGTATGACGGGGCGTTTCAGGAGTATGTGGTGCATCCGGAGGCACTGACCTTTTTGCTGCCGGACGGCATGAGCACCATGGCGGGCGCGCTGATTGAGCCGCTGGCAGTCGGTTTCCACGCGGCAAAGCAGTCTGGCGCGTCTGTCGGGCAGAGTGCCGTTGTGCTGGGCGCGGGCTGCATTGGTCTGGTGACCATGATGGCGCTGCACAGCATGGGCGTCAAAAAGGTGATTGTGGCAGATCTTCTCCCCAAGCGTCTGGAAAAAGCCAAAGAGCTGGGTGCCTCCGCGGTTATTAACAGCGGGGAAACGGACGTGGAGCAGGCGGTTCTCTCGCTGACAGATGGCGCGGGCGCTGACCTGGTCTTTGAAACCGCCGGCAGTCCGGTTACGGCGATGATGACTTCCTTTCTGGTTCGGCGCGGCGGCACCATTACTTTGGTCGGCATGACGCCGAAGCCGGAGTTTTCTTATAATTTCGGCAATATTATGGACAAAGAGGCAACCATCAAAAGCGTGTTCCGCTACTGCAACCTGTATCCGACTGCCATCAGCGCGGTTGCGTGCGGCGACATTCCGATTGAGAAAATTGTTTCCGACACCTTCCCGTTTGACCATGCGCAGGAAGCCATGCAGTACAACATCGACCACAAAGCGGACGTCACAAAAATCGTTCTGGATTTCACCAAATAAATCCATCGGTTTGTCTGTGTGCGCTCCGGTACATCCAAACATACAAAAAGGCAGCACTCCGCAGAACAGGCGGCGCGTCTGCTTTTTTTGTATGTTTGGGCGGAAAAACGGAAATGCTGCTGTGGGGAAAAGCGCGCATAAGCCCGAAAATAATTTGCCAAAAGTGTGAAAAGGACTTGATTTTTTGCGGAAAGCGGGTACAATAATAATATACTAAATTAGTACATATTAAATTACTGATATATCGCAGTGAGGAGTGCAGGCATATGTCGAAAAATTTATTGGAAGTCAGCGGAGTACACGCAAGCGTGGAGGGAAAGGAAATCCTGAGTGGGCTGAATCTCACGGTGGCCCCCGGCGAAACCCACGTGATCATGGGGCCGAACGGCGCGGGAAAATCGACGCTCGGTAATGTGATTCTGGGCAATCCGGAGTATCAGGTGGACGCCGGTTCCATTACGTTTGACGGCGCAGACATCACCGCGGAAAAAACAGACGCGCGCGCGCGCCGCGGTATCTTCTATTCTTTCCAAAGTCCGGAAGAGGTGCCCGGTGTTACGCTGGAGGACTTCCTGCGCGTCAGCAAAACAGCCATTACCGGCAAACCGCTTAAAGTGTTTGCGTTTCAGAAGGAACTGAAGAAAACCATGGAAGCACTGCAGATGGACGAAGCCTACGCCCACCGCTACCTGAACGTCGGCTTTTCCGGCGGCGAAAAAAAGAAAGCGGAAATTCTGCAGATGCTGATTCTGCAGCCGAAGCTGGCAATTTTGGACGAAACCGACTCCGGCTTGGATGTGGACGCGGTGCGCGTTGTGTCCGAGGGCATCCGCCGCTACAAAAACAAAGAAAACGCTCTGCTGATTATTACGCACAATGCAAAGATTCTGGAGGGACTGCACGTGGATTACGTCCATGTGCTGGCAGACGGAAAAATCATTCATACCGGTGGGCCGGAACTCATTGAGGAGATTTCCCGCGAGGGCTTCCACCGTTTGGAAGAAGGTGCCGCGCAATGAGCAAACCGCTGAAAACACAGATTGCGGATGTGGACCGCAGCCTGTATGATTTTAAAGACGCGGTGCACCCCTCCTACGAAACCGACGCGGGTCTGACGCCGGAAATCGTGGAGCAGATCAGCCGCGAAAAGGGTGACCCGGACTGGATGCGTGACTTCCGGCTCAAGTCACTGGAAGCGTACAACCGACTTTCCGTGCCGGAGTGGGGGCCGCCCATTGACGACCTTAACATGAGAGATATTATCACCTATGTGCGCCCGGATACGCCGATGCGCGGCAAATGGAGCGAAGTGCCGGACGACATCAAAAACACGTTTGAGCGGCTGGGCATCCCGAAAGCGGAGCGCAAGTCGCTGGCAGGCGTGGGCGCGCAGTATGACTCCGAAGTTGTATACCATAACGTGCGCGCAGAAGTTGCCGCACAGGGTGTGGTTTACACCGACATGGAAAGCGCGCTCAAGGGCGAGTATGCCGACATGGTGCGCGAGCATTTTATGAAGCTGGTGCCCCCGTCAGACCACAAGTTTGCGGCGCTGCACGGTGCGGTTTGGTCTGGCGGTTCGTTTGTGTATGTGCCAAAAGGCGTTTCTGTGGAAATTCCGCTGCAGTCTTACTTTCGGCTGAACGCGCCGGGCGCGGGTCAGTTTGAGCACACGCTGATTATTGTGGACAAGGGCGCATACCTGCACTTCATCGAGGGCTGCTCCGCGCCGAAGTACAACGTTGCCAATCTGCACGCGGGCTGCGTGGAGCTGTTTGTGGAGGAGGGCGCGCGTCTGCGCTACTCTACCATTGAAAACTGGTCCAAAAATATGTATAACCTCAACACCAAGCGTGCGCTGGTGAAAAAGGGCGGCGCCATCGAGTGGGTGTCCGGCTCTTTTGGTTCCCATACGTCGTACCTGTACCCGATGAGTATTCTGCAGGGCGAGGGTGCGCGCATGGAGTATACCGGCATCACCTTTGCCGGCAAGGGACAGCAGCTGGACACCGGCGCCAAGGTGGTGCACGCCGCGCCGCACACCAGCTCGCACATTGTTACCAAGTCCATTTCCAAGGACGGCGGCGAGTGTACTTACCGCAGTGCTGTGACCATCGGAAAGGATGCGGTCGGCAGCAAATCTGCGGTTTCCTGCGACTCCCTGATGCTGGACAGCATTTCCCGTTCCGACACCATTCCGGCAATGGACATCCAAAACGATGAATCAGATGTGGGCCACGAGGCAAAAATCGGCCGCATCAGCGATGAAGCGGTATTTTACCTGATGAGCCGCGGTATCAGCGAAGAGGATGCGCGCGCGATGATTGTCAGCGGCTTTGCGGAGCCGATTGCCAAGGAGCTGCCGCTGGAGTATGCGGTGGAAATGAACAACCTGATTAAGCTGGAGATGGACGGAAATATTTGACGCAGGGTGCAGCGGCTCCAAACTGACAGGACTGCGTTTGTTGGAGGAGTAACATGGAACAGCAACTGAAAAATATCAATACGCTGCCCGCGCTGACGTGGAACCATCTGGGCGTAAACCGCTCGGTGTTTCTGGCACAGCGCCCGCAGGCGAAAACAGCCGCCCCGCAGATTTCTGCCGCCTTTCAGCAGGTGGAAACCGGCATGGGCAGGGAAGCGGAAGATTTCGCCGTGCAGAACTGCACGGTTTCTCATAGCATTGAAGCAGAAGAAAATACGGAATATACCGACACCACATCCATGCGGTATGCCTTGACCGGCGAAACGCCGGTAGTGGACGTCACACTGATTCACGCCCATGCGGGCAGCCGTGTAACGGTTCTGCAGTCCTACACTGCGGGGGATGACACCGCCTGCTTCCACGGCGGACTGACCAAAATTATTGCGGATGCGGGCGCCAAGGTTCGTCTGGTGCAGGTGCAGCTGCTCAACGGCGGCAGCCGTTCCTTTAACGATGTCGGCGTGCAGCTTGCGGAAAATGCGCAGGTAGAGGTGGTGCAGGCGGAGTTGGGCGCGGCGCGCGCGTTTGCCGGTTGTCTGGCACTGCTGGAGGGATACCGCAGCCGCTTTGACGCAGATACCATTTACTTTGGAGATGAGGCGCGCAAGCTGGACCTTAACTACGTTGCGCGCCACACCGGCAAAAAGACCGTCAGCGAAATGCACGCGGCGGGTGCGCTGCTGGGAAAAAGCGATAAGATTTACCGTGGCACCATCGACTTCATCCGCGGCGCGTCGCGCTCCGAGGGACACGAAGCGGAGGAAACCCTGCTGTTTAGCCCCCAGGCGCGCAACCGCACAGTGCCGCTGATCCTGTGCAGCGAGGAAGATGTGCAGGGACAGCACGCGGCTACCATCGGAAAAATCAATGCGCAGCGCCTGTTTTATCTGCAGTCACGCGGCCTGACGGAGCCGCAGGCAAAACAGCTGATGATTGAGGCACAGTTCGCACCGGTCATTGAGAAAGTGCCGGACGAAGCATTGCAGCAGGAAATGAAAGCGTATCTGGGGAGGAGGATGCAGCTTGACTGACGAAATTGTCAAACAGTTTCCGCTTCTGCAGCGGCAGCAGGACGGAAAACGCCTGGTGTATCTGGACAGCGCCGCAACCACACAGCGCCCGCAGACGGTTTTGGACGCAGTGCGCGATTTTTACGAACAGAACAACGCCAATCCACACCGCGGCGTTTATGCGCTTGGGGAGCGTGCAACCGCTGCCTATGAAGATGCGCGTACAGAGGTGGCTTCTTTCCTGAATGCGCCTCGCGAGGAGGTCATTTTTACACGCAATGCAACGGAAACTCTGAATTTAATCGCCTACAGCTGGGGGCTGCAGAACCTGAAAGCGGGGGACAAGGTAGCGGTAACCATTTTGGAGCATCACAGCAACTTGATTCCCTGGCAGCAGGTATGCCGCGCAACAGGCGCACAACTGATATTTCTGTACACCGGGCCGGACGGCCTGCTCTCTGACCGCGAAATCGAGCAAAAAATCACCAAAGAGGTCAAGCTGGTGGCGTTTACGCACGTTTCCAATGTGCTGGGCATGGTTACGCCGGTAGAAAAAATTACGGCGCGGGCGCATGAAGTGGGGGCATTGTGCGTGCTGGACTGCGCGCAGAGCGCCCCGCACCTGCGGCTGGATGTGGCGAAACTCGGCGTGGACTTTCTTGCTTTTTCCGGGCACAAGCTGTATGCGCCGCTGGGCATCGGCGTGCTGTGGGGCAGAAAGGAACTGCTGGAGGCCATGCCGCCGTTTTTGACCGGCGGCGATATGATTGAGTCTGTGCGGGAGCAGGACGCCACCTGGGCGCCCCTGCCCGAAAAGTTTGAAGCCGGTACACAGAATGCCGGCGGCGCAGTCGGACTTGCCGCTGCCATCCGCTGGATGCAGGGCATTGGCTTTGATACGATTGCTCGGCGTGAGCAGGTGGTGTACCGCTATGCGTGGCAGGCGCTTTCGCACGTACCGCATGTGAAACTGTATGGTACGCCGTCCGGGGAGCACGCCGGCGCCATTGCGTTTAATGTGGAGGGTGCACATCCGCACGACGTCGCGAGTATTCTGGATGCGGATGCGGTGTGTGTGCGTGCCGGCCACCACTGCGCGCAGCCGCTGCTGCACCACCTGGGGATGACCGCCTGCTGCCGTGCAAGCTTTGCTGTGTACAACACCTGCGCGGATGTGGACGCCCTGGTGGAAAGCTTACAGAAAGTGAGGAAGTGGTTAGGCTATGGGGCTTGAACAAATTTATACACAGATTATTACGGAAAATAGCCGTTCCAAAGAGCACAAGTATGTGGTGGATCAGCCAACCCAGGTGGTAGAGGGGGTCAACCCCTCCTGCGGCGACGAGATTTCCCTGCAGCTGCGCGTAAAGGACGGCGTGATTGAGGATGCGGCGTTTCTGGGGGACGGCTGTGCAATTTCGCAGGCTTCCGTTTCCATGATGATTGACCTGATTAAGGGCAAGACGCTGCCGGAAGCACAGCACCTGGCAGAGATGTTCCTCGGTATGATCAAAGGCGAAGTGACAGACGATGACCAGCTGGAGGAACTGGAGGATGCACAGGCGTTTCGCGATATTTCCCATATGCCCGCGCGTGTCAAGTGCGCGGTGCTGGGTTGGCACACCCTGCAGGATGCGGTGAAAAAGGCAGAGAGCAGCCAAAATTCCTGACATCATAGAAGAGAGACCGGCTTCTGAATAGGGAGCCGGTCTTTTTTGCCTGCCCCATCGCTTTGCGGGTTTGTCCTGCGGCGGTTTTTGTGGTATACTGTCAGGTAAAAAAGAATTTTCGGCTTTCCGAAAACTGCAGGAGGAGAAGTATGCAACAGACCCCTTATATTCTCGGTGTGGCGGGCGGTACCGGCTCCGGAAAAACAACCTTGGCAAACAATTTGCTGAGTGCCTTTGCGGATGAGGCGCTCATTCTTTCCCACGACTACTATTATCTGCCGCATGATGAGCTGCCGCTGGCGGAGCGGCAGAAGCTTAACTATGACCATCCCAATGCTTTTGAAACCGAACGAATGATTCGTGACGTGCAGAAGCTGCGCCGCTTCGAGCCGATTGACCGGCCGCAGTACTCCTTTGTGGAGCATACGCGCCTGCCGGAAACCGTGCACGTGGAGCCGAGACCGCTGGTGATTTTGGAGGGCATCCTGCTGTTTGAAAATCAGGAACTGCTCAGTCTGATGGATATGAAAGTGTTTGTAGATACCGATGCCGACATCCGCCTGATTCGCCGCCTGATGCGCGATGTCAAGGAGCGCGGGCGCAGCCTGGATTCGGTCATCAGCCAGTATATGCGCACGGTCAAACCCATGCACGAGCAGTTTGTGGAGCCAAGCAAAAAGCACGCGGATATCATTGTGCCGGAGGGCGGGCAGAACCAGGTGGCGCTGCGGATGCTGATTGACCGGATTGATGCGCTGCTGCACCGCAGTGCCTCCGCCGGCGCCTGCGTCTGCGGCAGACGGTAGGCGGCTTTTTGCCGACAATTGTGCAAAGCAGAAAGTGCTTTTGGAAAAGTAAAAAAGATATGCTGCTTTTTCGTTCCATCTGTGGACTTTTTTATACTGTTGGTGTATAATCATAACAGTTATATATTCGCTGCCTGATTTTTTCTATATCTATAATAAAGCATTCAAACCGACCTGCCTTTTGCAGGGCTATAAAAATCTGCAGCCGCGGTTTCTGCAGAGCAGCAAAAAGGAGCGCGTACTGAGTGATGGAAAACGAGAATTTTGAAACAGTCAATGTTGCGGTGCAGGCCGACAACGACGAGATGAAGGGGAAGTACCTGACCTTCTGGACAGACGGTCAGCTTTTCGGCGTGCCGATTACCGATGTGGTGCAGATTGTCGGTATGCAGGAGATTACGCAGATTCCGGAGTACCCGTACTATGCCAAGGGCATTATCAATCTGCGCGGCGCCATTGTGCCGCTGATTGATGTGCGGTTGCGTTTGGGCAAGCCCGAAGCAGAGTACAATGACCGCACCTGCATTATTGTGGCCAATGTGCACGATATTTATTTTGGTTTCATTGTGGACGAGGTTGAGGAGGTCACCGACATTTCGGACGACCAGATTTCCCCGCCGCCGAAGCTGAACAGCGACACCGTCAACCAGTATCTGACCGGTGTGGCACACAAGGGCGACAAACTGGTGCTGACAATCAATACGGCAAAGATTCTGGGAGAAGATGAATTTGACGCTTTGATTCAAGATGCACAGTAGTGGAAAGAAGCTTGTCAAATGAAGAATTTAACGGTAAAAGCAAAGCTTTCAATCCTTTGTGCCATCATGTTTCTGGCTTTTGTGGTTGTCAATGTATTTTCATTCCTAACCATGAATAATATGAATGCAAAAACCAAAGAGATTTCCGACAAATGGGTAAATGCAATTGTTGATGTCGAAGACCTGAACAATCACATTAAGGAATATCGGCTCTATGAGTACAAGCACGTCAGTTCCAACCTGCCGCAGGCAAAGCAGGAAACAGAACAGATTATGAATACCCAAAAAGCCCAGGTGGATCAGTATGTGAAAACCTGCAAGAAAGAAGCAGAAACACAGACGGAAAAGCAGCTGACCATTGCCATTGAAGACGGTTGGAATGCTTACCTGGAGGTACACGAACAGGTCATTTCCCAGAGTAATTCGAATCATGGCGATTCGGCACAGTCGGTCATGGTGGGAAATTCCTACAACCAGTATAAAACCATACAGGATCGCTGCGACTCTCTGGTGAAGGATTACAAACAGCAGATTTCCAATGCAAGCGCCAACTCTACATATGTTTATGAGGGCGCCCGCTCGGCGCTAATTGTGCTGGATATTGTAATGGCGCTGTTTTCCTTCCTGATGGAAGTGTACATCATTGAAAGCATTACACGTCCGGTTAAGAAGATGGACGAGACCGCCCGCCGCGTTGCACAGGGTGAGCTGGATGTTTCTGTTGATTATCAGGCGAAAAACGAGCTGGGTTCATTGGCGGCAAACCTGAACAACACGACGGCGCAGCTCAAAAACTATGGAAACTATATTCAGGAAATCACCCAAGTGCTCAACGAAATTGCAGACGGCAATCTGGACTTCCATCTGACCTACGAATACCGCGGCAGATTTGCGGCAGTCAAGGAAGCATTAGACCACTTAGCGGTGTCCTTGAATGATACGCTGAGCCAGATTAACCTTGCGGCAGACCAGGTTGCGGGTGGTGCCGATCAGGTGTCCTCCGGCTCGCAGGCACTTTCTCAGGGGACAACCGAGCAGGCTTCCTCTGTGGAGGAGCTTGCCGCAACGATTAACGAGATTTCCGAGCACGTTAAGGGCAATGCGGACAGCGCCAATATTGCCAGTTCTAAGGTGCACGAGGTGAGCGGGCAGCTGCTGGAGAGCAACCGTCAGATGCAAGAAATGATTGCCGCAATGGGCGATATCCGCCAAAGTTCCGCAAAAATCGGAGAGATCATCAAGACCATCGAGGACATCGCGTTTCAGACCAATATTCTGGCGCTGAACGCTGCTGTCGAAGCTGCCCATGCCGGTGACGCCGGCAAGGGTTTTGCCGTAGTTGCGGGCGAGGTGCGCAGCCTTGCCAGCAAGTCGGCAGAAGCTTCTAAGAGTACTGCGGACTTGATTCAGGCTTCTTTAAAGGCGGTGAAGCACGGCTCTCAGATTGCCGATGAAACGGCAAAGTCTTTGACAGAAGTTGTGGCAGGAACCAAGAGCATTACAAACGGAATCGGCAGCATTGCGGATGCCTCCAAGGAGCAGTCGGTGGCCATCGAGCAGGTGACACAGGGTGTAGAACAAATTTCCAATGTCATTCAGACCAATACGGCAACTTCAGAAGAATCCGCTGCCGCCAGCCAGGAACTTTCCGAGCAGGCACAGATGCTGAAGAATCTGGTTTCGCAGTTTAAGCTGCGAGAACTTGCCGAAGACCATACGGAAGCGGCTGATACGGCTGCGGAAGTACCGTCTGTTGTAGACCAGACACCGGCGCGGTCGGTAGAAACGCAGACAGATGATTCTGCTTACGAAGCCGGATTTGAGGAAGAAACACCTTCCTTTGCACACGACAAGTATTAAACAAAAAGATTGAAGTTAGGCTCCCCTGCAAGGACAGTATCGTTTTTGCAGGGGAGCCTTTGCTGTGCGTTTTGGCTTGTCACCAGCCACAGCGGCCGCAGTTTGTGCAGTGTATGCAGTCAGACGGATGAAAGACCGCCTGCCAATCCGCTGTCTGGATGTCTGCTGCAGCGATGCTCACCTCGGCGTGGGAATATCGCGTGGAAAGGCGCAGAAGCCCGCTTGGCAGGAATTCCAGAGTCAGCGGCAGAATCGTGATTTCCTCCGGCCTCATGCAGTTTTGATACAGCGAGGGAGCAAATACGGTTTGCGTTCCGTCAGCGGAAACTTTCACTTGGGTGGACGCCGTCACGATTTTTTGGGCGGCTCCCGTTGCGTCATACTGGATTTCCGGTGGCTGCGTGCAGGGATAGGGCGTCGTTCTGCAAATTTTTATGGAACCAAACGTGGTTTCATAAAGAATGGTGTGTGGCATGGGGGCTCCTTTCACGATTGGTGCGGTGAGTCGTGCAAAGTTATTTGCAGGATAATTTTTGTGGTGTGACTGCTATACTGAAAATCGACGGGAACGCCCAGGATTGTCAACAAAATTTGAGAGAAGATTGGGGCTGAGTTTAGACTGCATTTTTCCCGGATTCAGTTGCATTTTTCTTTCAGAAAAGCGATAATGATGATTGGAAAGTTAGAATCTTTTTAAAGCACATTGAAACTTTCTGTAACACAGGAAAATGAAATATTAAAGGAATATAACTGCTAAATGAGGAGCAGTCAAGAGGTTTTTCACAAAGGGGAAGAGAAAAATGCTTGGAGCTAGCGGAATTTCATCCGTGGGGGAATTTGGGAATGCCGTGGGGCCATACCGGCGCTTTTCAGGTTTTGGCGAGGGCGGCGGCAGACGCCCTTTTGCGAAGCGTCCGCGTCCGAAAACAGATAAACGGCAGGCAACGGCTGCCGCAGACTTGCCGCCCAGCGGCGCCGGCATTGATGCGGAAACCCATGCATTCCTGTTGGGGTACACCCGAGAGATGCATTTGCTGCAGGCGGCGGCCGGTCGTGCTTTAGAGAAAAGTGGGGTGGATTTTTCGATCACATCCTCCGCACCGCAGGTGGCAAAGGCGGTGACTCGTTGGCGGACGGCTTCACCGGCTGCATATGAGGTGACTGTGCTGCAGCTTGCGCAGAAGCAGACCAATCTTTCCCGCCATTGGCGGGCAGCTGCAGCGAATCAGCTGTTTGACAAAGGTTCGCTGCAGCTTTTGACACGGTCCGGTGGGCTTTCTCTGGAGATGCACGACTTTGCGGAAGCGCCAACCAATGCGGTGCTTCTTTCGGCAGCAGCCGAAGCAATCAATGGCGCACAGATGGGCGTGACAGCAAAAGTCCTGCGCAGCGAAGACAGTGCCGCACTGCAGGTACAGGCAGAAGAAACAGGCACTGCAGCCGAATTTGTTTTGACAGGAACGTTTGCAGAGTACGCCGGTTTCAATACGGCAGCACTGCCCGCGCAGGACGCGGTGTACCGTGTGAACGGCAGGGAAGCCGTCACAGATGCCAATGAAATCAACTTGGATGATTATCGCGTGGCGGTGACACTGCAGTCACCGGGAACTGCACGCATTCGTGTGGGCGGTGACAGCGAGGCGCTGGCACAGGAAGTGGCAGCTTTGTCTGCGGCATATGCGCGAGTGCTACAGTATTTGGAAAGCTATGCCGGTGTGGGCAGCGGCGTTCTGCAGCAGAGAAACCGTCTGCTGGCGCTTTCCACGGTTGCGCCCGCACTGCAGCAGGTAGGTGTTTTTGCGGAAGATGGGGCGTTTCGCATAGATCGAAAAATTTGGAATCAGCAGTCCGAAGCGGCGCCGCAAGCGTTGATTTTTGCGGTGCGTGCGCTGGCGGCGGAGCTTCGGGGAAAGGCGCAGCAGGGACTGCAAATGCCGTCTTACAGCTTGGTGGACAAAACGGCAGCCCCCACGCCGCGGAAATCAACATCGGCTTAAAACGCGTGCGAAGAGCGCACGAGCGCGCGGCACAGCGTCTGGAGGGGCATCGGAATGACGATTATTTTTCGGATTCAGAAAAATTTTAAAGAAAACAGCCGGTTTTGCCTGACGCATATGCGTACGCAGGAACGGATCCGGCAGGAAAATTGGCGGCAGCTGGTGCGCCTGAGCGTGGCAGTGACTGTTTTTATTCTGCCGGTTGGCATTTGGTTTGCGCAGGCGGCGCAGAAGCAGACGGCTTTGCTGGCAGGTTACGCAGGGTATATGATACTGTTTCTGTGCATAACCTTATTTTTGTATGCACGGCGTGCACAACCACCGACCTTTCAAAAGGTGCAGGCGGGCTGCTATCTATTTGTTGCGCTGACGATGTCCTTTAATATATTTGTGGGGGTGCAGCCGTTTCCCGGCCGTCCTGCAACGCTGTTTCCATTGAGTTATCTGCTGTTAGAAATTCTTTTTTTCCTGCCGCACGCTCTTTTAAACCTGCAGATGCTGCTGACAGAAGGCGCCTTTTTGCTGGCTGTCTGGCTTATCAAAGATTCAACAGTTTGGTGCTACGATATGCCGGCATCTTTGACCGCGTGTGTATTTGGATGTATGGCTTCTTTTTTAATTCAAGACTTGCGGATTCGGGAGTACCGCACGCAGTACGGCCTGCAGTATGTCAGTGAGCACGACGAACTGACCGGACTGTTCAATCGGCGCGGATTTGATGTTTACATTGCGGAAATCTATGCGCAGTGTATGCAGCGCCAGTCTGTCTGCGGCATTCTAATGCTGGACATTGACTTTTTTAAATTGTACAATGACCGGTACGGGCATTTGGCGGGGGATGAGTGCCTGCAACGGGTGTCGCGCGCTTTGAAAGCGGTGGCTGCCCGAAACGATGCGTTTCTGGCGCGCTTTGGCGGCGAGGAATTCCTTTCGGTGCTGCCCAACACAAACGATAAGGCGGCGCGGGCATATGCGGAGGAACTGCTGCACGCTGTGCGCCACGAAGACATTCAAACGGTAGGCGGTATTGTAACGGTCAGCATCGGTCTTTGCACGCGCATTCCGCAGACGGAGAACGGCTGGGTGAAGCAGGTGGATTGTGCGGATCATGCGCTGTACTTAGCCAAAGACAGGGGACGCAATCAAATTTCCACTTGGCGCGCCGATGAATAAAAAAGCAGGCTGCGGAAAGCTTTTCCGCGCCTGCTTTTTTTTAAAGGGTTCCGCCGTCTATCACATGGCAGGGCAGCAGAGTTTCCGCCGCTGCGGGGCGGTTTTCCATCAATGCCTGCAAAACGTCGGCGGAAGCGCGGCCCGCCGCCTCCAAGTCGCGGGATACCGTGGCGAGCGAGGGGTGAATATACTGCAGCGCATCAATATTTCCAAATCCCATCACACCGATGTCTGCCGGAACGCGCAGCCCTTTTTTTTGCAGATGCTGCATGACCTGCAGGGCGCAGGTGTCGCCGGAGGCAAGAATGGCGGTGCGTGGCCCGCCATTCTGCAGTACCATGTCCAACTCTGTCAGAAAATCCGCCGTGCCGACGATGATGGCTTCCAGATTTTGCTTGTGTGTGGCTTCAATGAAACCGTAGGTGCGCTGTTCGTGCGTATGAATGTTTTCGTGCGCGCGCACCGCGAGCTGCGGGCAGACAAAAACAAGCTTGCGGTAGCCTTTGGCAGCCAGAAGCGCCACCGCATCGACTGCCGCCTGCTTTTCGTCGGAGGAGATGAACGGAAAGTCCGGCGAAATGTAATTTCCGACAGCGGCTGTGGGTATGGCAAGCCGCTTCAGAAACTGTTCGAAACGGGCACCTTGATTGATGGGGCAGAGCAGCAGGGCATCGGGGCGTTCGGCGGCCATGCGGCGAATCAGCCGGTACTCCTGCTGTGGATCTTTGTCGTGCAGGGCAATCTGCACACGGCAGCGGTTCTGCTCCGCCTGCAGAATCAGAGCGTTCATCAGGCGGGAGAGAAAGTTGCTGCGCAGGTTTGGAAGGACAGCGCCGATGTGCAGAACGGCGCTGTCCTTTGTTTGTGTTTCTTCCAGTTCTTTGGTTGTGGTTCCCATGTGGAGTCCTCTCTTACGATTGATAATAAATGGCACAACCAGTATAACACAAAAAAACCATGCTGTCCTGAAAACTTGTGGGAAACCGGATGGGAGTCGCTGCTTTGGCGCACAGCCGCCACCGGCGCGTACAGAAGCAGAAAAAACTTTATCTTTTTTACAGTTTGTCTTGCATCTTTTTTCGGGTTTCGCTACAATCATAGCGAACAGCGTATTCGGAACAGCGCTGCAGAAACGGGAGGTATTTTTACTATGGGATTTCCAAAAGAATTCATTTGGGGCGCGGCTACCGCGGCCTATCAGGTGGAGGGTGCATGGAACGAGGGCGGGCGCGGTCTGTCCATCTGGGATGCGTTCTGCCATCAGTCCGGCCATATTTTTGAGGGGCACACAGCCGACACCGCCTGCGACCACTATCACCGCTTTCGGGAGGATGTGCAGCTGATGAAGCAGCTGGGCATTCGGGCCTATCGCTTTTCCATCAGCTGGCCGCGGATTCTGCCCAACGGTACCGGCAGCGTCAATGAGGCGGGCATTCGCTTTTATGAGGAGCTGGCGGATGAACTGCTGCAGAACGGCATTACGCCGTATGCTACGCTGTACCATTGGGATTACCCCTACGCGCTGCACCAGCGCGGCGGCTGGCTCAACCCGGAAAGCCCGGCGTGGTTTGCGGCATACACACGCGTGGTGGCACAGCGGCTAGGCGGAAAAATCAAGCACTTTTTCACCTTGAATGAGCCGCAGTGCTTCATTGGTCTTGGCTATGAAAATGGCGAGCACGCCCCCGGCCTGCACTGCAGCCGGAAGGACTGCCTGCAGATGGCACACCATGTGCTGCTGGCGCACGGCCGCGCGGTGCAGGTGCTGCGGGATGTGATTCCCGGCGTGCAGGTGGGGTATGCGCCGACCGGTTCCAGTTTTTATCCGGCAACAGACGCGCCGGAAGATGTGGAGGCGGCTCGTAAGGCCACGTTTGACGTGCCGGAGCGGTGGACGTTTTCCATCAGCTGGTGGAGCGACCCGGTGCTGCTGGGGCAGTATCCGGAAGCAGGCGTTAGAATGTTCGGGCAGGATATGCCGCAGATCGGCAAGCAGGATCTGCAGCTGATTTCGCAGCCGCTGGATTTTTACGGGCAGAATATTTATAATTCCGCACCGGTGCGGGCAGACGGAAACGGCGGGTATGTCTGCGTGCCGCGTCCGGTTGGGTATGCGCGCACCGCGTTTGACTGGCCGGTGACACCGCAGAGCCTGTACTGGGAGCCGAAGTTTTTGTATGAACGGTACCGCACGCCGATTGTGATTACCGAAAACGGAATGTCCTGCCACGATGCGGTTTCTCTGGACGGGCAGGTGCACGACCCGAACCGTGTGGATTTCCTACAGCGCTATCTGCGGGAGCTGCGCCGTGGTATAGAAGAAGGCACGGATGTGCGTGGTTATTTTCACTGGAGCCTGATGGATAACTTTGAGTGGACGCGCGGCTATGGGGAGCGCTTTGGCTTGATTTATGTAGATTTTGCCACACAAAAGCGCACGCCGAAAGACAGTTTTTACGCATACCAGCGCGTGATTTCGGAAAACGGGAAAACGCTTTAAAAAGAAGATGGGCGCGTCAAAAGATGCGCATGGGTATAAAAACAGCCGCTTAGGAAAGCGGCTGTTTTTATATGGAAAGGAAAAGAAAATGGAATTATATGGATGCGGGGGGGGGGGTGATATATTGAATAGCTTCCTTTTTATTTTTGTACATCCATTTATCAGCTGTTTCCACCATGGAAGCAAGGAAAGACTGGCTGGCTTGAAAGTGAACCGTGTATGCATACCCACAGTCAATGGTCACCTGCAGACCGTCGCTTTCTGGAAAAGCAATCCGACTGACAGCAGCCTGCAACTCCACAATTTTTGGCAGAACCTCTGCTTCTGCGCATCCGGTCAGGATAATAACAAATTCATCGCCGCCCAAACGGATCAGCGAATCTTCCCGGCGGATTTTGCTTTGCAGGGTATCTGCCACCTGCTGCAGCACACGGTCACCAAACAAATGCCCCAGCGTATCGTTGATGGCTTTGAATTTGTGAACATCCAACAGCAGCAGCGCCAACTGAGAGGACAGCCGGTTCTGCCCTTTGTGCAGGAAGCGGAACTCATTGAAATACCGCCGGTTATAAGCGCCGGTCAGCTCATCCCGATACAGCTGCCGGCTGGTTTCATCCAGAAGCTCTGCCATGCTTTTCCCGCCGTCCGGCTTGTGCAGAAAGGAAGCGTCAGACACACAGCAAACCAACTCCAGCGCGACTTTCACAGACTGGGTTTCCATGTCCAGATAAATCGGGCGGGAGGTCATGCACAGCACGTCCTTCCCCACAAACTCGTATTTCATTTTTTCGGTATTATGTAGGCAGGCATCCATGCTGATGCAGTTGCTGCAGCGATACGGTTTGTCCCAGATGCGGAAGCAGGTGTATGGCTCACGGTGAAAGTGACGGTCATCGTCTAAAATGAGCAAAGAAGTGCTCACCGGATCAACCAAACGCACCAGGTCAAAGAGATTTTGCAGACAGGAAAGCATGACTCTCATGTTTTTCACAGACAGGTGAAAATGCTTGTTCATCATTTTTTCCTCCTTCAGTCTGAAGCGAACAGATTGTAGGAAACAAAGATAAAAACAGTCGAATTTTTGTAAAAGATCTTCTTTTGTCATTATAACATTTGTGTTTTGCGGATACAACCATTCTGCGAGAAATTTTGAGAAAAGCGTTAAAAATGGCTGCGGTTTTTCCGCAGCCAAAGAGCCGGCGCTTTGCCGGTGCAGAGCCATTAAAACAGATTTGCGGCGCCAAGCAGACCGGCGTTGTTGCCGAGCTGCGCAGTGCGGATTTCCGGCAGAAAGGACGCTGCGCCGCCAAAGACTTCCTGCTTCACCCGCTCGGTGAGTGGGTCAGTCAGGTAAGTGCCCTCCTTACTGATGCCGCCGGACAGCAGAACCGCCTGCGGGCGGAAGATGTTTACCGCATTGGTGATGCCGGCTGCCAGATGTGCGGTGTAGGTTTGCACCACCTGCAGTGCGGCGGGGTCGCCCTGCCGCGCCGCCTGAAACGGGATGCGCCCGTTCATGCGGGAAAGGTCGCCTTCGCAGAGGGTGCAGAGCAAGGAATCCGGCTGCGCCTCGGCGGCACGCCGCGCCTGCCGAATCAGCGCGGTGGCGGAGGCGTAGCTTTCCAGACAGCCGCGCCTGCCACAGGTGCAGCGTTCGCCGTTTTCTACCAGCAGTGTATGACCGAACTCCGCCCCGCCGGGGCCGCCGCCCTCAAAAATTTTTCCGTTTAAGATGATGCCGCTGCCCACGCCGGTGCCGAGCGTCAGCATGAAAACGTTTTGCAGTCCCTTTGCAGCACCGGCGCAGACTTCGCCGAGCGCGGCGCAGTTGGCATCGTTGCTGATGCGCACCGGCACGTCCAGCAGGCGGCGAAGCGCCTGTGCAAGCGGAACGTCTTTCCAGTTGAGGTTGTTGGAGTAAACGACGGTGCCGGTTTTGGCGTCAATCGTACCGGGACAGCCGACACCGGCGGAGCCGACGGCATCCCTGCACAGACCGGCGCTCTGCAGGGCTTCCTGTGCGGTTTTGGCAATATCTGGTATCACCTGCTGCCATGCGCGCTGTGCGCCCGTGGGCACATACGCCTGCCCAAGAATGTGATTTTCATGGTCTACCACACCGGCTTTGATACCGGTGCCGCCAATGTCGATGCCGAAACGCAGAAGGGTGGTTTCCATATTAAAATACTCCTTTTCCTGTCACGCCGCCCGTGGGCAGGCAGGTGTTTTCCGGCGGCACGGTTGTGCGAAGCAGCGTGCCGGTGCCGCTGATCCGGTAGCTGCCGCTGTCCGCGGGCAAAAACAGGCTTTCGCCCTGTACGAACGGAACTGTTTCATTGCCGCAGGTGACGCTGCCGCTGCCCTTGACCGCGAGCAGGGAGTGAAAAGTGGAGCCGTCCGTCTGACCGGCAGTTTCGCCGCCGGTCAGCTGCAGGACATCCGTTACAAAGGAATCACAGCAGCCCAGATGACCGCCAAAGTTGTAATCCGTGCGTGCCGGCTCCGTGCGTGTCACATCCAGCGCTTTCTGCACGTGCAGCTGGCGCGGTTTGCCGTCTGTGCCGACACGGTTGTAGTCAAATACGCGGTAGGTGACATTGGAATTCTGCTGAATCTCCGCGATGACAATGCCCTGACAGATGGCGTGGATGGTGCCGGATTCGATAAAGAAGGTATCGCCGGGATGCACCGGCGCGGCGTTCAGTACTTCGGTGAGGGTGCCGTTTGCAATGCGGGCGCGGAATTCCTCTTTGGAAATGGCGCTTTTAAAGCCGTGGTACAGAAAGGCGCCTGGCTCGCAGTCCACAATATACCACATTTCCGTTTTGCCGAACTGGCGCTCGTTCTGCAGTGCGTAGGTATTGTCCGGATGCACTTGAATTGACAGATCCTTGTGTGCGTCAATCAGCTTGATAAGCACCGGAAAGTCCTGAAAGCGGGCACAGTTGGTGCCTGCGGCGGCGGGATTGAGCTGTAAGTAGGCTGCCAGTGTTTTTCCTGCAAACGGCCCTGCGGCAACGGTGCTGGGGCCATCCGGATGGCACGAAAGCTCCCATGTTTCAGCGAGCACATCGCCGTTAAAGGTTTTGTGGAAATCCTGTTTTAAGCGCTGCCCACCCCAGAGGTAGGACTTGCACGCCGGTGTCAGTTTGATGATAGCCATGGTTATTTCCCGCTTTCCGTAAATTCTTTGATTTTCTGTGAAACCGCGTGGCTGTAGGTGTCACAGGCATCCGCGGCTTTTTGCTCCGTTTTGGCGACTGCCGCACAGTAGACCTTCAGTTTTGGTTCGGTGCCGGAAGGGCGCACGGTTAGACAGGTGTCGTCGTCCAGAAGGTACTGCAGGACGTCGCTGCTCGGCAGCGAGGGGAACTGCGCCGGTTTGCCCGGCGCGTGCAGGTAGTCCCGCACTTGCGCCACGCGGTGACCGCACAGCGTCTGCGGCGGATTTTTTCGCAGAGAGGTCATAAAGCCCTGCATTAGGTAAAAGCCGGATTCCCCCTCGAACGCAAAGGAATCCAGGCGGTTCCGGTAGCAGCCATACTGTCGGTACAGCGCCTGCATGGCATCGTATAGGGAAAGCCCCTGCGCATGATAAGCGGCGGCCATGTCGCACAGCAGCAGGCAGGCGTTGACCGCGTCTTTATCGCGGACGTGACTGCCGGAAAGGTAGCCGTAGCTTTCCTCAAAACCGAAAATGTAGCGGTCGGTCTCACCGGCCTTTTCGAGCAGACCAATCTGTTCGCCGATGAATTTAAAGCCGGTCAGCACATTGCGCAGTTCCACACTGTAATGTGCGGCCACTTTCGCCGCCATTTCCGTTGTGACAATGGTTTTGACCGCAACCGGCTTTTCGGGCATGGTGCCGAGCGCCTGCCTGCGGCGGCAGACGTAGTCCAGCAGCAGCACGCCGACTTCGTTGCCGCTGAGCAGTTTGTAGTCCTTTCCGGTTTTTACGGCGATACCCATGCGGTCGCAGTCCGGGTCGGTGGCCAGCAGCAGCTCCGCACCGATTTTCCGGCACAGCGTCAATCCTTCTGCCAGTGCCTCCGGTATTTCGGGGTTCGGGAAAGGGCAGGTGGGAAAGCTGCCGTCCGGTTTTTCCTGGCTTGGCACCACGGTGATATCCGTGAAACCCGCACGGCGAAGAACGGTGGTGACCGGAACGAGTCCTGTGCCGTTGAGCGGTGTATAGACAATTTTCAGCTGGGCTGGCGCGGCTTTTTCCAGGCGCTGCGCCAGCACGGCGCAGTAAAAGGCTTCTGCGACCGCCGCCGGAATTTTCTGCACGCTGCCGCCGGGCACGTTTGGCAGCGGGTCAAAGTATCCGGCGGCGTCAATGCAGGTGGTGATTTCCTCTGCGGCACGGGTGGTAATCTGGCAGCCGTCCGGGCCGTAAACTTTGTAGCCGTTGTACTTTGCCGGATTGTGGCTTGCGGTAATCATAACGCCAACGCTGCAGTGCAGCGCCCGCACCGCGTAGGAAAGCGCGGGTGTGGGCATCAGCTGTGGGTACAGGTAAGCGGTGATGCCACAGGCGGCAAAGGTGCGGGCGGTTTCCTCCGCAAAGCGGCGGGATTTGATGCGGCTGTCGTAAGAAATCGCCGCGCTGGGGTTCGGCCGGTCGGAAAGCCAGCGGGCAATGCCGCGGGTTGCGCGGCGGACGGTGTACAGGTTCATGCGGTTGGTGCCCGCACCGATCACGCCGCGCAGGCCGCCGGTGCCGAAAGCCAGCTCCCGATAAAAACGGTCGGCAATTTCTTCGGGCCGGTCTTTCACCGCGCGCAGCTCCGCGGTCAGGTCTGGGTCTTCGTCAGCGCAGCGCAGCCACTGTGCGTAAAGTGCTTCTGTATGCAAACCGATTCCTCCATTTTGTTTCGTTATTATTTACTTAATTATCGTATCCAAATAAAGTTACGGTGTCAATCAGACAATCTTGCTGAGAATTGTACGATGTTGGTTTTTCCTGTGTTTGAGTCAGCCGGACAAAATAAGACTGGACAAACCGGCGGATAGTTGCTTTAATGAAGGAGAAAAAATTCAATTTGGTTTCGGGAGGAAGTTTCTATGGCAATTCAACACGCTGCAACGAACCTGTATTCGCACGTTTTTCAACTGGATACCCCAAACAGCAGCTATGTGCTCGGCATTTCTGAGCAGGGCCTGGCGGTGCATCTGTATTATGGTACCCGTCTTTTTGAAGGAGATTTCTCTGCCGTGTGCAGTGCGGAAAATTCTCCGTGGTTCCCGGCGCGCGCCGGCGAGCCGTTGCTGGACCATGTGCCGCTGGAGTTTTCCGGTGCGGGTATGGCGGATCTGCGGCCCAGCGCAGTCAGCGTGCAGTGGGAGGACGGCGACAATGTGGCGGATTTGCGTTATAAATCTCACCGGATTCTGGCGGGAAAACCCGCGCCGCAGGGTCTGCCCCATGTTTATACGGAGCAGGAGGAGGAAGCGCAGACGCTGGTGGTAACACTGGCGGACGAAAAGGGATTGGAAGCGGAGCTGTATTACACTGTGTTCCGAGACAGCGATGCGCTGGTGCGCCGCACGGTGCTGCGCAATGCGGGCAGCCAAACAGTGACGGTGCTACGTGTGATGAGCGCCAGCCTGGACCTTACGGAAAGCCGCATGGAACTGGTGCACCTGCACGGCAGCTGGGCGCGGGAGTTTACACGTGAGCGGCTGCCCGTGGGCCATGGGGAGCAGCGCATTGGCAGCTTCTGCGGCGCTTCCGGTCACCAGCACAATCCGTTTTTGGCAGTTGTGACACCGGACTGCACGGAAACCGCCGGAGAGGCGTACGGCTGCAGCTTTGTGTACAGCGGTAATTTCTGCATGGAAACCAATGTGGATGCCAGCGACCGTCTGCGCATCAATGCCGGGCTGTCTGACCGCGCGTTTCGCTGGCCGCTGGCTGCCGGCGAGTCCTTTGAAACGCCGGAGGCTGTGCTGGTGTACTCCGGCAGCGGCTTGGGTGAAATGTCGCGCACATACCACAAGCTGTACCGCAGCCGGGTGAGCCGCGGCTACTGGCGCGACCGCCCGCGGCCGGTGCTGCTCAATACCTGGGAGGGCGTCTACTTTGACTTTAACTGCGACAAGCTGCTGCGCATTGCCAAAGCAGCTGCGCAGGAAGGCATTGAACTGTTTGTCATTGACGACGGCTGGTTTGGTCACCGTGCGGACGACACTTCCTCTTTGGGCGACTGGACACCCTGGGAAGAAAAGCTGGGCTGCACACTTTCTGAATTGGTCAAAAATGTAAACGAACTGGGCATGGGCTTCGGCCTTTGGGTGGAGCCGGAGATGGTTTCGCCGGACAGCGATTTATACCGCGCGCATCCGGATTGGGTGATTCGCCGCCCCGACCGTGCAGCAACGCTGAAGCGCACACAGCTGATTCTGGACCTTTCCCGCAAAGAGGTGCAGGACTCTGTGATTGACGCGATGACGAAGCTGTTTTCTTCCGCACCGATTGCCTATGTCAAGTGGGATATGAACCGCAATATGTCGGAAATCGGTTCCGCGGCGGATTTGACCGCAAGTGCCGGCGCGCTGGCGCACCGCTATATGCTCGGGCTGTACCGGGTGCTGGAAACGCTGACCTCCCGTTTCCCGAAAATCCTGTTTGAAAGCTGCGCCAGCGGCGGCGGCCGCTTTGATGCCGGGATGCTGTACTATATGCCGCAGACCTGGACCAGCGATGACAGCGATGCGGTTCAACGTCTGGACATTCAGGGCGGAGCGTCACTGGTGTATCCGCCGTCGATGATGAGCTGCCATGTTTCCGCTGTACCGAACCATCAGGTGCGGCGCCGCACGCCGCTTTCCACGCGCTGGGACGTTGCCATGCTTGGCGGCGGCTTCGGCTATGAATTGGACATGACCAAATTCAGCGCGGAAGAAGCGGAAACGGTCAAAGAGCAGATTGCAGCCTATAAGCAGGAGCGGGACAGCCTGTTTGACAGTCGTTTTTACCGTCTGCCCATGCTGGAAGGGATGGCGGCGTTCCAGCAGATTTCTGCGGACGGCAAAAAAGTGGTGGCAACCTGTGTTCGCCGGCTGTACAATGCCAAGGGCGAGCCGCATTGGCTGCGCCTGCAGGGGCTGAACCCGCACGCGCAGTATCGCTGCTTGCGGGACGGCAGCGTTGTGACCGGTGCGGTGCTGATGGGCCGCGGCATCCGGCTGCACCTGGAGCCGGAAGATTTCGCAAGCGACCGAATTGTTTTGGAACGGCTTTCCTGACACAGAGCATGGCGGCGAAAGCGAAAAAGCATTGACTTTTTCGCTTTCGTTTTGTACAATACATTTGTTAAGTAAACAAAACTTTAATTAGCTAATCAATCACGCTGCGCACTTCTGCTGCGGGAAAAAGGAGAGATGAGGATGCCGAAAGCAGTGCGGATGGCGGATATTGCCCGCAAAGTCGGGGTCAGCACCGTGACCGTTTCCAAAGCGCTGGCAGACAAAGACGGTGTCAGCGAGGAAATCCGCGCGAAAATTAAAGAAACCGCACAGGAAATGGGCTATCAGCAGGGCGCTGCTTCCCGCAGAGCACGTACCGGTTCCACAGGCAACATCGGCATCTTGGTGGCGGCGCGGTTTGTGCATGACGGCGCAAATTCATTTTACTGGGAGTTGTACCAGCGGGTGGTCAGTCGCCTGTTAACGGCAAACTACTACGGCATTTTGGAACTGCTGCCGGAAGAAACCGAGCGGCAGCTGGCACTGCCGCACGTTTTGCAGGATGGGAAAATTGACGGCCTCATTGTCATCGGGCAGGTCAGCAGCGATTACCGCCGAATGCTACAGGAAAAAATGCTGGTTCCCACGGTGTTTCTGGACACCTACGACAGCGGTGATACCGGCTGCTCAGTCATTTCTGACGGGTACTACGGCATGTACTTGGTGACCAGTTATGTGCTGGCGCGGGGGCACCGGAAGGTGCATTTCGTGGGGACACTGGACGCGACCAGCAGTATCAGCGACCGTTACTTCGGTTACTGCCGTGCCATGATGGAGCACGGTCTTTCGGTTACGCCGGAGATGGTTTTGCCTGACCGTGACGAACACGGCAGCCTTCGCTTTGCCTTGCCGCAGGAACTGCCGAGCGCCTATGTCTGCAACTGCGACATGACAGCGTATCAGCTCATCAGCCAGCTGAAAGAGCGCGGTTTGCAGGTACCGGCGGATATTTCCGTGGCGGGGTTCGATGATTTTCGGGTGCCGTATATTTCCGTACCGGAAATTACGACTTACGCAGTGAATATGTCCGGCATGGCGCGCACCTGCGTGGATGCGCTGCAGCAGCAGATTCACCATCAGCATCCGGTCGCCGGCATCAAAATCGTGAGCGGGCACTTGGTTACCCGGGACAGTGTGAGGCAGCTGTAAGAGGACAACTATAAAAAAGGACGCGAAAGCTTTTGTCAGGCTTTCGCGTCCTTTTTGGCAGCTGTTTCGGGGGATTCGGCAACATGAATCCGGTAAGCGAGCGGTGAAAGGCCGACTCGCTTTTTAAACAGCCGGATAAAGTAAGAGGGATTTTCGATGCCGACCGCCGCGCCGATTTCCAAAACGCTGCGGTTGGTGTTTCGCAGCAGGCAGCAGGCTTCTTCCACACGGACATTCAGCAGGTATGCAAACGGGGAGCTGCCGTAGTAAAGTTTGAAGTCCTTATCCAGCTTGTACTTGTTCCAGTGCAGTTCCTTGGCAAGGGCGTCCAGGGTCAGCTTTTCTCGGTAGCGGGTGTCCAAAATCTGTTTGAGTGCGCGGATGGAAGCCGGCGGCAGGGCGTCTGCCGGAGAAAGCGGCTGCGTTTCCGTCAGCAGTTGCTGACAAAGTCGCGTCAGCAGGCAGTCTGCGCCTCCGGTGCATTGACCGGTCAGGGCGGCACATTGTGCGGCAAGCGTGCTGTTCTGTTCCGGTATGCGCACGGCAGGGCCTGTATCTCCCAGCAGCGGCAAGGTGCCAGACCCGACAATTTGTAAAACAGGAACGGCCTGCACGGTGGCTTTCAGCAGCGGAGCCTGACCGGCACGCACCACCAGAAAGCAGCCGCCGGGAATCTGCCAGCTGCGCCGGTGATCCTCCATACAGCACGCTGCCTGCACACAGTAGAGGGAAAAGGTATCACGGGAAAGGCAGAAAAGCGGCATTTGGTTTGCAATCGTTCCCTGTGTACTGCCCAGAAAGCGGCATTCGGCTTGCGGCGGTGCGGGGGAGGGCTGCTTTTCATTCATGGCGGCTCGGCTCCTTTTAGAAAATCCTGAAGTTTCCGGTGCGGTTTATAACCTGATTATAATGCTTTTGCGTAGAAATAGCAATTTGTTCGGCACCTATGCAACAGGATTCGTCGGAAGCGGCTTTATGACGGATTTTCTAAAAGAAATTTACTTAAGGCAACACCGCACAATGGCATAAAAAATCCACGCCATCTGCCAAAGGCGGCAAACAGCGAGGAACTCTCCCAATTATATCTGCGAAGGCAAACGCAATCAGACTGCCAGGCCGGGCCTGTCAGCCAGAATCAGATTCGCCAACGCAAACATCATATTCAGTTTGGCGGTCTGCTTTTGCAGACCTCGGTATCGCGTCTTTCGGTACCGTAACAGACCTTTCACAACGGCAAAAACATGTTCTACTTTGGCACGAACCGATGACTTTTCGTGCTCTCTGCGCTTGAGTTGGGCTTGCGACCTGTTGGAACCCTTTTTGATTTGCGATGGGCGACGATTGAACTTGTAACGGATACGCTTGCCAGCATTGTTCTTTATAATGGCATCCTCGCGCTTTTCCGCTCCCAAATATCCGCTGTCTCCGTATACAACGCTTTCCTCTCCGGTCAGCAGTTTGGAGGTCATGGCGACATCATGGACATTGGCGGCCGTTACCTCAACCGTGTGAACAAGCCCGCTATCCTTATCCACCCCAACATGTGCCTTGTAGCCAAAGTGCCACGCATTGCCCTTCTTCACCTGATGTGCATCCGGGTCTCGCTGCTTCTCCTGATTTTTCGTGGAGGACGGAGCGGCTATGATGGTGGAATCCACAATGGTACCCTTTTTCAGAAGCAGTCCCTTTTGTTGCAGCAAATTTGCCACCTGCGCAAACAACTGCTCCTGCAAACCGTTTTGTATGAGAATATTACGAAATCTTCCCAGCGTATCCCCGTCCGGCACCTGATTGCTTGATTCCACGCCGCAGAAATCCGAAAAGGCACGACTGTCGATCGTTTCAGCCACCGTTGCTTCGTCGGATAGATTATATAGGTTTTGCAGCAGATACAGCCGCAGCATCAGTTCCAAATCATAGGGCTTGTTTCCGTGCTCTCCTTTGTAGTAGCACGGCTTGATCATGGCCACCCATTTCCCCCATGGAACGATGCGCTCAATCTGCTCGAGAAATTCTTTTTTCTTCGTACGCGCCTGTGCCAGTTCATCGCACAGAGCTGACATACTCATCTGCTTATCCATATACCTATTTTATCATATCTCGCTTCTTACCGCAGCTTTTTTTCTGTGCGGTGTTGCCTTAAAAACTGCGAAGCCTCACAAAAGATGTAAGTTCCCCGAAACTGCTGGTATAGATACCTTTCAAAAAGAATAGAAAAACCAATATCTTTTTATTATTCACAAGATTGTATAATGACTTTCTACGAAATAATCGGTAAACTGTAAAGATATACCTGAAACTTATTTAGCAAATAAAATATTTTTTAAGTAAAAAATGAAAGGGGACAAAACCCATGGAGAAAAAGACTCTGCGCTGTGCGGCGGTGTTTTCGGACCATATGGTCCTGCAGCGAGAGAAAGCAGCCTGCATTTTTGGCAGCGGCCGCACGGGCAGCTGCGTTACGGCAGAGATTGATGGCTGCGCGGCACAGACACTGGTGCGGGACGGCGCCTGGCGCCTCTGCCTGCCGCCGCACAAGGCGGGCGGGCCGTTCACGCTGACTGTTTCAGACGGAGAAACATCCTGCCGGTTTTCTGACGTGCTGTTCGGTGAAGTCTGGCTGGCCGGCGGGCAGAGCAACATGGAACTGGAGCTGCAGAACTGCAAAAACGGCAGAGCAGCGCTTGCCGCCTGCGCCAATGCTTCCCTGCGCTTCTACAATGTCAGCAAGTGCGCGGTTCTGGATGCTGCGGTGCAGGCGGAGCAAAAGAACCGCTGGCGCGTGTCGGGCACGGAAGCCTGCGCGGATGTATCCGCGGTGGCGTACTTCTGTGCGCGCCGTCTGCAGCAGGAGCTGCAGGTGCCGGTTGGCATCATAGATTGCTATTGGGGCGGCACTTCCATCAGCTGCTGGATGCCGGAAGCGCAGCTGCGGCGTTCGGCGGCGGGGGAAAAATACCTGACGGACTTTGCCGCGGAAGTGGGGAACAAGACAGACGAAGCATACGACCAAGAGATGCAGGTGTACAACGCGGCATACCAGAGCTGGGACGCACGTGTCAAGGCCGCACGTGTGCAAAATCCGGATATTCCATGGGAGGCGTTGAATCAGATATGCGGGCCTTGCCCGTGGCCGCAGCCAGTGGGCAGGCAGTCGCCGTTTCGCCCTGCGGGTCTGTACACGACCATGGTTCAGCGCGTGGTTCCTTATACACTGCGCGGCTTTTTGTACTATCAGGGGGAGCAGGACTGGGCTTCTTGTCATGACTACGGCGAGATGATGTGGTATCTGATTGACCAGTGGCGCACGGACTGGCAAGAAGACGCCCTGCCGTTTCTGTTTGTGCAGCTGCCTATGTACATCGCCAAGGAAGACTGGGAAAAAGGGGAGGACGGCAGGCACTTCTGCTATTTGCGTGAACAGCAGGCGCGGGTTTCGCGGTTCGTGCAAAACACCGGCCTTGCCTCGGCGCTGGACTGCGGGGAATTTGATAACATCCACCCGCTGGAAAAGCAGACGGTCGGAGAAAGGCTTGCCCTGCAGGCACTGCAGAAAGTGTACGGCAAACCACTGGAGGCGGACAGTCCCGCGGCGGTGTCCTGCTTTCCCGAGGGCGGCGGTCTGCGGATTCGTTTTGCACACACCGCCGGCGGCCTGCGGCTGTCCGGCGCTTGCCGCGATGCGTTTGGCTGTGCGTTTGAGGTGGCTGGCGAGGATGGCAGGTTCTTTCCGGCACAGGCGGAGGTCGGGCAGGACAGCGTCTGCCTTTCCTGCGCACAGGTGCCGTATCCGGTGCACGCGCGCTACGCATGGTACAGCTATGGGCCGACACCGCTTTACGGCGGCAGCGGGCTGCCCGCGCTGCCGTTTCGGTTTTGAGAAGCAGCGGAAACACGCTCCCTGCGGTTGCATTTTGCGCGGGCCTCCTTTATAGTAAAAGAGAATAAAAAGGTATGAGAAGGGAAACAGAAAATGGAGAAACAACTGCTGAATGAGGACTGGCGTATGCGCGTCTGCGGTGAGGACACCTGGCTGCCGGCGCGCGTGCCGTGTTCCCTCCTTTCAGTTTTGCTGGAGCAGAATCAAATAGAGGATCCGTACTGGCGCTGCAACGAGCAAAAGGCGGTGCAGCTCTGCCGGAACGACTGCGAATTCTGCCGAACGGTGTCTGTGACAGACGAAGTGTTGCGGCAGCGTGCGGTGGAACTGGTGTTTGAAGGTCTGGACACGCTTGCGGATATCTTTGTAAACGGCGCGCTGCTGGCGCATACGTCCGATATGCACCGCACCTATCGCTTTGACTGCCGCAGCTTGCTGCACAGCGGCGAAAATGAATTGCGCGTGCGCTTTTACTCGCCGATCCGGTACATTGAAACCTACCGCCCTGCGCTGGGAAAGGAGTCCCATGTCGCGCCGACCGGCGGAATGCCCGGCGGGCACTATCTGCGCAAAGCGCAGTCCATGTTCGGCTGGGACTGGGGCATTCAACTGCCGGATATGGGCATTTGGCGCAGCGTTTGGCTGGAGACATATTCGGAGCCGCGCGTTTCGGATGTGGAGATTCTGCAGCACCATGAAGACGGACTTGTGCGGCTGACCGTGGCTGCGGAAACGGAGCAGGCAGGCGGCTGCGCGGAAGATGCGCTTTCTGTGGCGCTCTATGCGCCGGACGGTGCGCTGTTGGAACGGCAGAACATCGCTTGGCGGCCGAAAGCAGAAGCACACTTTACCGTGCGTCAGCCGCAGCTTTGGTGGCCGAACGGCTACGGCGCACAGCCGTTGTACCGGGTGGAGGTCAGCCTGCTGTGCGGCAGCGAAGAACGGCAGCGGAAGAGCCTGTCCGTTGGTTTGCGCACGCTCACGGTGCTGCATGAGCCGGACGAGTGGGGCAAGTCCTTTACCGTTTGTGTCAATGGTCTGAAAATTTTTGCCCGCGGCGCCAATTACATTCCGGAAGATGCGGTGTATCCACGCATTACCGAGGAAAAGCAGCGCTTTCTGGTGGAAACGGCGCTGCAGGAAAATATGAACTGCCTGCGGCTTTGGGGCGGCGGCTATTTTCCATCCGATGCGTTTTATGACCTTTGCGACCGCGCGGGTCTGCTAATTTGGCAGGATCTGCTTTTTTCAGACGACACGTTTGCGCTGACGCCGGAATTTGAAGAAAACATCCTCGCCGAAACGCGCGACAATGTGCACCGGCTGCGGCACCATGCCTGCCTGCTGCTGTGGTGCGGCAACAATGAGATTGAATCCGCGTGGGCATACTGGGGCAATTTTCAGGAGGAGCCGCCTGCCCTGCGTGCAGATTATATCAAGATTTTCGAGTACCTGCTGCCGCGCGCTGTGCGCGCGTGTGACAAGCAGACGTTTTACTGGCCGTCCTCTCCAAGTTCTGGCGGCTGCTTTCAGGCCCCCGATGCGGAAACGGACGGCGATGTGCACTACTGGGAGGTTTGGCACGGGCGCAAGCCGTTTACGGATTACCGCAAGTACAAGTTCCGCTTTTGCTCGGAGTTTGGCTTTCAGTCGTTTCCTTCCATAAAAACGATTCGTTCCTTTACTGAACCGAAAGACCGCAATCCCTTTTCAAAAGTCATGGAGGCACACCAGAAGAACGGCAGTGCCAACGGAACCATCCTTGCGTACCTTTCTGAAAATTTCCGCTATCCCGGTACCTTGGAGGGTCTGGTGTATCTCAGTCAGGTTCTGCAGGGCATGGCCATCCAGTATGGTGTGGAGCATTGGCGGCGGCAGCGCGGTCAGTGCATGGGCAGCCTTTTTTGGCAGCTGAATGATAACTGGCCCGTGATTTCCTGGTCGGCGGTGGACTACTTGCATCGCTACAAAGCGCTGCACTACCTGGCGGTACACTTTTACGCGCCGGTGGCGTGCAGTCTGCTGCGGGAGGGCAGCGTGGTGTCGGCGTATATCCAAAATGAAACCGCGCACACCGGCCGGTATCGGGCAAAGCTGCGCCTGCGCGGCGTGAACGGCAGCTTGCTGGCGGAAGAAACGGTGTCCGGCGAGGCGGCGCCGTATGCGGCGGTCTGCCTTGGGCAGAAAGACTGGGCTTCTCTGCTGGTGGGGCGTGAGGAGCAGGTGCTCGCGGAAATCGCGTTTTCCGGAGACGGATTGGAGGAAACCCTTGCCGCGGAGCCGTTTGTGCCCTATAAGCACCTTGCGCTGGAACGGGTGCATATCGAAAGGCAGATTCGCGAAACGTCGGAAGGCTGGGAAATTACCCTGTGTGCCAACGGTGTGGCGCCGTTTGTCTGGCTGGACCTTGCGGCAGGGGATGGTGTGTTCAGTGATAATTGCTTTTTGCTTAACGGCAGCGACAGCAAAACCGTTCTGCTCAAACGCGAGGGGCTGACTTTGCCTGCAGACAGCAGTGTGGAAAAGCAGCTGACCGTAACCTGCCTGCAGGACACCTACCTGTAAGGCTTGTTTTTCGGACGGACAATCCGGAACCCCTGCGGATTCGTATAGCAGGCTGGCAGAGAAATTCTGTCGGCCTGCTTTTTCTATCTGCCCAAAGTGGGGAAAGGGGAATTGGAATTTTGCGCGGCTCCCCTTTTTCTGGAAGAATGCGCCGCGAATACTGGACGCATTCGACAAAATATGGTAAACTTTCAATGAGGAGGAGCACCTTTATGAATACCCTACTGAAGATTGCGGTTTGTGACGACAATGCGATTTTGCGGACGCATTTGAAAGAGGATCTGGATGCATATTTTTGCCACGCCAAGATTCCGGTGGAAATTTCGCTGTTTGACTCCGGCGAAGCCCTGACGGCAGTGCCAAAAGTGTACCACATGGCGTTTCTGGACGTCGAGATGAAAAATGTCAGTGGTCTGACGGCGGGCTACTGGCTGAAAGAGCGGAATCCGGACATTTTTTTGTTTATAGTTACGGCGTACGAAAGGTACCTGGACGATGCGTTTGACCTGCACGTTTTCCGCTATCTGTGCAAGCCGGTGGAAAAGGCGCGGCTGTACCGCGGGCTGGACGCGGCGCTGACGCGGAACCGGCGGCTGACCTGCACGGCGGCGGGGCAGCTGCGGCAGATTTTTGTGCGTGACATCGTTTGCGTGTACTCCGAACACGGAAAGACTGTGCTGGTGACCAAAGGGGAGTCCTACAGAACGCCGCATCTGCTTTCTTTTTGGAAAGAAAATCTGTATGAGCCCTATTTCGCACAGCCGCACAACAGCTACATTGTCAATTTTAATTACATATCCCTCTTTGAAAAGGATGCGGTTACGCTGCTGTACGGCCAGCAGCAGGAACTTAAGATCTATATTTCGCAAAGGAAGTACTATCCTTTCAAGCATGATTTTTTTCAGTGGATGGAGAGCGGTCGAGTATGATAAAAACACTGTTTGTATTTTTGCTTTATGCAGTGGAAGCGGTGATTGTCACCAATTACTTTCACTGTGTGTTTCAGCGCCGGCGCAGCGCGGCGGTGACGGCAGTCAGTGTATGCGTTGGCTATGCAGTGCTGTTTGGCGTTTATTTTCTCAACAATCCGGCGGTCAATTTTACGGTCTTTACGGGGATTAACTTGGGTTTACTTCTGCTGAATTATTCCTGTAAGGTGTGGTCGGCCATTTTTCACAGTGCAGTTCTGTCGCTGTTTATGTTTCTCAGCGAGCTGATTTTGCTGTTCTTTTCGGCCGCGTGGGGCAAAGCAACCGGAACGCCCTCTGACAGCGTTTATGCGTTGGTTTTGGATGCGGCGCTCAGCAAACTGATTTTTTTGATTCTGTGCCAGATTGCGGCGCGGGTGGCTGTGCGGGAAAACAAAGGGCTTAAGTTTCCGCCGCGTTCCCTGGGGCTTTACCTGCTGCCGCTGGTGACGTTTATCCTGCTCAACGCGATTTACCGCCTGTCGGTGGAAGAGCGGCTTCCCGCGCAGTATGACGCGACTCTCTGCCTGTCTTCCATTCTACTGATGTTTGCCAACATTGTGGTCTTTATGATTTATGAAAGCCTGATACAAAGCAGCCGCAAAATGACCGAGCTGCAGCTTGCGGCGCAAAAAGAAACCATTGACCACGCCTATTACAGCATTCTGCAGGAACAGTATGAGAATTCGCGGATGCTGGTGCACGACATCAAAAACCACCTGACCGCCATTGACACGCTGGCGTGCGGACCGAATCCCACTGAAGTACACGACTATGTGCAGTCCATTTTTGAACACTATCAGCTTTCGAGCAGGCTGCCGTTTTCCGGGAACCGGATGATGGACGTCATCTGCAATCAAAAGCAGACGCAGTGCGCGCGCGAGGGCATTGCCATCACGTTTCGCAACGAGGGGGTTCGGCTGGACTTTATGAACGATGTGGATCTGTGTGCATTGCTTGGTAACCTTTTGGACAACGCCATTGAATCCTGCCGCGCCTCTGCAGGCAAAAGCATCGCGGTGTCATTTTACCGGAAGAATGATACGTTTCTGGTCATCAGTATGCAGAACAGCTGTGACCGCCGCCCCCAGGTTCGCAATCATCGGCTGGTTTCGCGGAAAAAGGACTGTGCCGCACACGGCATTGGGATGCTGAGCATTGAAAAGTCCATCAAAAAATATCACGGTACCATGGATTACTATTATGAGGAAGACAAAAAAATTTTTCATACAAATATCATTTTTCCGGCATCTGTGCAGAAAAAAGCGGCGCAAAATAGTACGCTAAAAAATTGAAAATTTTGTAGACAAATGGGCAAACCACTATCACTTATCGCCGATTTACCATCACTTATCGTTTTCCTATTGCATTTTGCGGGAAAATGAGTAAGATAATTTTTAATCAAACATTTTAAGGAGGTACTGATTATGATGAACGTGAAAAAGTCCGTGTGCGCTAAGGTGGCATCCGCAGCCGAGAAGGCTGCAAGAGGCGCGCTGTCCCGCAGCGCGAATTCAACGTCCTGCTACGTTTTCTATCAGCCGAAAGCTCCGAAAGACCTGAAGAAGTTCAGAAAGTTCTGATGGAAAAGCAACTGTCGTACCGCATTGCAGAAAAGCTGGTCAAGTACGGCGCCGTCACACAGGAAAACTGTGAAACGTATGCGTACGGCATCTCTCTGATGCTGAACGCCTGTCTCCATATTGCAACCACCGTTGTGATTGGAGCGGCATTTCATATGCTTTCCGAATGTCTCCTGTTTTATCTGGGGTTTGCGGTGCTGCGCAGATTTGCCGGCGGATATCACGCGGGTTCTCCAGCCAAATGCTACCTGCTGTCCTGTTTGGTGGTTGCCGCGGTTCTGCTTGTTGTCAAGTACATAGAGGCAAAGTGGACAGTTCCTGTTGATTTCGTCCTCGTATTCCTGTGTGGCATCTCCGTGTTGCAGTTAGCCCCTGTAGAGGATGCCAATAAACCGCTTGACAGTGAGGAAATCCGGCATTACAAACGGACAAGCCGGCTGCTCTGGCTTGCCGAAACCGCCGCTGCCGCCGGTTTGGCTGCAGCGGGGCTGCAGCGCCCGGCCTTTGCCCTGTGCCTGGCGCAGGCAGTTCTTGCGGGTATGCTTCTGTTTGGCAGTGTGAAAAACAGGCGCAGATCCGTGCAGGCGGTATGACAGGCTTTCTGCTTTGCGGCAGAGTGGCTTTGTCAGAACGCAGTGTCGATGTTTGTTTGTGCAGTTTCATTTGAAAGGGCTTGCCCGCAGGGCAGCCCGAAAAAGCCGAAGCAGCTTTCCCGTAAGGGAAAGGCCTGCTTCGGCTTTTTGTCACGAACTTTTCTGCTGGGACTGCCGGCGGTACTCGGCGGGGCTGAGCCCTACATACTTACGGAACTTTTTGTGAAAGTAATCCACGTTGCAGTAGCCGACTTTTTCGGCGATTTCGTACACCTTGCAGCTGCTCTCTGCCAGCAGCTCGCGGGCATACCGGATGCGGACTTTGTCCACATAGGCGTTAAACGTATCGCCAAATTTTTTGGTAAAGATCTTGCCGAGGTAGGAGCTGTTGTACCCAAACAGCGGCGCCAGCGTTTCCAGGCGCAGATTTTCCTGATAGTTGTGCGCAATGTAATAGACCAAGTCGTCCAGAACGTTGTCGCTGGAGGGGCTGCCAATGGCATTCATCCAGATTTCAAACTGCTCCGCCAGAAACTGAATTACCTCATACAGATAGCACTTGCTTTCAAGCAGGCTGAGCACCGTGGCATTGGAGGGAAAGGGGATGTCGATGGAACTGTATGCACGGGCAATGTCCTGCTTGACCTGCAGGTAAATGTCGGAAAGAAAATACTGGATGCTGCTCAGGGGGTCTGAAGCGTGAAACAGCGTTTCCTGCAGGGACTGGAGTGTTTCGATAATCTGCGTGCGGCTGTGTGCTTGTATGTAGCCGGAAAACAGCTGTTTCCAGTGGTCGACTTCCGCGTTCTGCACAACGGGATGCAGCGTTTCCGCGGAGGGCAGACAGGAAATGTCCAGCACGTGCTGGTTCGGTTCGCAGAAGTAACGCCGCTTTTCCAGCTGGATGACATCCTGCAGGGAGCGGGGCAGCTCTTCCAGTCGGGAAACCTGCCGCCCGCAGGCAAGGAACAGGGAATCCAGCGGAGAACCTTTTTGTGGGGAGTGGGCGTAGTGCTCCCACAGCTTCTGCAGCTGCCGCACCGCCAGACTGCCCTTGAGCAGAATCAGATTCTTTTCCTGAAACCGCACCGCCTCAAATGTCTGGCTGTCCTGCCCGGTCACCCGCAGGATGTCTGCGAAGTCCCAGGTGTTGTGAAACGGCTCCTGGTCATAGTTTTCATATAGAATCACCTGATAGATATCTGCCTGCAGGCCGAGGTCGTGCAGATCCAGTGTGGTGAGATCTGCCTTGCCCACCAGAAGGTCGCGCAGAATGGTGTCCTTGGCTTTTTCGCGGTAGCGGTTGAGGGCGCAGGTTTCTTTCTGCTCTTTTTGAATGGCATCCCGCACCGTGCAGACCGCATCCTCCAGTTCCTCCTCATCAATCGGCTTGGTCAGGTAATACTCCACGCCGCAGCGGATTGCTGTTTGGGCGTATTGAAAGTCGGAAACGCCGCTGAGGATGATAAACTTTCCGTGAAACTGCCGGCTGCGGGACTGCTCGACCACCTGAATGCCAGAAAGCCCGGGCATACGGATGTCCATTAGGACAAGGTCCGGCTGCAGGGACAAAATCTTTTCCAGTGCTTCATCTCCGGCAGCGGCTTCGCCGCAGATGGTGAAGCCGAGCGCCTGCCAGTCAATGATATAGTGCAGACCCTGTCTGACGATGGATTCGTCGTCTGCAATGAGTACATTCATTTTAAAGCCTCCTCCGTGAAAGTGTAGGGGATGGTCAGATTTACCTGTGTGCCCTTTTGTTTTTGGCTGCGCAGCGACAAACCGTAACATTCGCCGTAGCACAAGCGGATGCGGCGGTTGATGTTGTAAAGCCCGATGCTGTCGGTTTTGGGCTGGCGAGGCTGCCGGAAGCTCTCTTTCAGTGCCTGCAGCCTTTCCGGCGGGATACCGGCGCCATTGTCTGAAATGGTAACGGAAAGCACCGAACTGCCCAGCAGGCGGATGTCCATTGTGATGAGGCCGCCGTCGGTGGTCTGCTCCAATCCGTGGGAAATAGCGTTTTCCACAATCGGCTGCAGCAGCAGCGGAAGAACCCCACACTGGTCGGCGTGCACATTTTCTGCCATATGCAGGGCGTAATTGATGCGGTCGCCGAAGCGCAGCTTTTGAATTTTCAGGTAGGTGTCAATGTAGTCCAGCTCTTTCTGCAGCGTGGTGGAGGTCGTACCGGTGTTTTCCAGTACATACCGCATGGACTTGCCCAGCAGTTTGATAGCGTTGGCAACGCCGCGGTTGCCCTCGGTCAGCGCCTTCATGCGGATAGTTTCCAGTGTGTTGTACAGGAAGTGGGGGTTAATCTGGCTTGCCAGCAGCTTATACTCCATTTCCTGCTGTTCATTAAGCAGCTTTTGTTCGCGAATCTGCTCCTGATACATTTCCGCTTCTTTTAACTTAACCTGCTGCACAAGCACTTTTAAATCGGAAAAAGTCTGGGAGATTTCATCATCGCCGTGAAAGGAATCCACAATGTTGTAGTCGTTGTTGCGGGCGCGGTGCATGGCGCTGCGCAGCAGCTCCACGCGTGCGCTGAAGTTGTGCGTAAACAAAAAGAACACCAGCCACGAAATAAAGATGATGAATCCCAGCAGGAAGATATGCGTCAATGTTACGTTCCGCATGGCGGCGATGGCGTCGCTGTCGATGGAAACAATGTGAAACTGGTCATTCGTGTTGTAGGGCAGCAGGGTGTTTACCGTGTAAAGGCAAGTTCTTCCTTCAATTTTTTGTTGACCGGTGGCCTTGTAATAGGTCGTTTGCTCATCCACAGCAAGCGGCAGGGGGTGAGAAACCATCTGCCGCCAGGTGCTGTAAAACACGGGGTCGTCGTTGACGGAAATCATCGAGCACAGCGTGTTGTTTTCAATTTGGTTGGCAAGAAAATTGTTGTTCATGGAAATGGCAAGTACTGCGAAGCTGCCGGTTTTAACCAGCGTAATCCGCCGGTAAAGCGTCACTTCCCAGTAAGTGTTGCCGTAGCGGTCGCTGCGCTTGCCGGTGTGCCAGAAGGCGCCCGGTCTCTGCGCGGCCTTCTGAAACCAGTCGGTTTTGCGAATCTGGTCGTCGACTTGCGTGATGTACTGACTGTTTCCAAGCGAGGTATTCTGGGAGTAAACCATGACCGCGGAAACGGAGGTCTCGTTGCGCAGCAGGGTTTGAAACGTGGGCGAATTGTTGCAGGCGCTCACGGCATCTGCGGTACTGGCGTAGCGGGTCTGCAGCAGCGCGGGCAGCTGACTGTCGTTTACAATGTTGTCGGAAAGGTTGTAAAGGTTGGTGGTGGCGTTAAAGAGAATGGATTTGACGCGCTGGTTGTCAGACTCCGCTAAACTGCGGTACTGCTGATCCATGACAGACTGAAAGCTGGTCAGGATCACAACGGCGATGACGAGTACGGGAATCAGCACAGCGGTTAGGTATACAGCGGAAAGCTGCTTGCGCACCTTGGTTTGGTGAAAGATTTGCAGAAGACGGTTTGGGTTGAACATAAAGCGTGAAAAGTCCTTTCTGGGAAAAAACTCGTTTTTTAACTGGAACCATCTCTAGTTTTTATTATACAAGTGTGTGCCGGAGAATGTAACAGCCACAATTTCATCAGAGTATCTCTAAAAATTAGAGCATGGAATCTAAAATTCTGTGCGTAATGAACGGAACTGCACATTGACACACGCGGACGGATGCATTATAGTTTGAAGAAATAGATTTGGAAAGGGAGCGGTACCATGCATGTGCAGGTGCTTTATCAAAGCAGGAAAAACACCAAAAAAGCCGCTGAAGCCATCGCGCAGGCGCTGGGCGTGTCTGCGCAGGGGATTCAGCAGGCAGATTTTTCACAGAAAACCGACCTTTTATTTTTGGGGTTCGGCATTTACGCCGGGCACCCGCCGCGTGAACTGACTGCTTTTTTGTCCCGTTTGACGCCGGAGCAGGTCAGCCGTGTTGCGCTGTTTACCACCAGTGCCAGCGGAAATGACCAGACCGGCGCGGTGCGCGGGCAGCTGACGGCGCAGGGGGTTCCCGTTGCGGAAAAAGCGTTTTGTGGCAGGGGCAGCTTTCTCTTTATGAACAAAGATGAACCCAGCGCCGAAACGCTGGCGGCTGCGCGCGCCTTTGCGCTGGATGCGGTGCGGGATGCCAAAAACGCGGCTGAAAAGCAGGCACCCGGCGCCTGAGCTTTGTAAAAAAAGCTGCTGTCCCTTTTGAAAGCGGGCAGCAGCTCTTTTATATCCATTTTTTGCGCCGAAAAAGAATCATCAGGATAACTACCAGCAGAATGCTGATTCCAATGACCACAGGATAACCGTAAGCGGTGTGCAATTCCGGCATATCAAAATTCATGCCGTACCAGCCGACCAACAGTGTCAGCGGCAGAAAGATGGCAGTGACCACAGTGAAAACTTTCATTAACCGGTTCTGATGGTAGTCCAGCTGCGACTGGTACGCTTCCAGTACCTGTGCAATGTAATCCCGCAGGTTGACCGCACCGGCATACAGCCGGTCAGCGCGGTGGTCCAGAATGGTGCACAGGCGCGTGCCGTTTTCGGAAAGCAGGCGGTTTTCGTTGCCAGCCAGTTCTTCGAAGATGAAACCGAGCTGCTCATAGTACCGCTTGAGCCGCAGAAGCTCTTTGCGATAGGTGAAAATTTTCGGCAGGCAGTCTTCCTGCTCTTCCGCGACCATGCGGTCCTCTGTTTCGGTAATCAGCATTTCATAATCGTTCAGATGTTTTCCATCATTTTTCAGCAGACGCATGAAAAAGTGGTACAGCAGTTCCTCATTGGCAAAGGACTGCCCGCTGAGAAGCTTTTGCACCATTTCCAGCGAGTCTGTGTTTTCGCAGAGAAAAAAGAGATTTTCTCGGTCAAAGTAAACGGCAATCTGCGGGCTTTTCCGCACGCGGTGGTGAATGTCGTACCAGTTAAACACCAGCAGATTGAAGCCGTTTGCGCCAATTAGACTTTCCAGCGGACGGTTTTCCAGTACAGCCGCCGCGTGTTTGCTGAGCATCGGCTGGATTTCCGAAATTTGTTCATAAAGCAGGATTTTCTGCATACAGTTCCTCCGTTCTAACTGCCCACCGGTTTGGCGGGACTTGGTACCATGCCTGCGGAATGCGGATGGATGTTTTCCGCACGGCGCTCCAGCGAAAGTGCGGCAGCAGATCCTGCGCACAGACAGGCTCCGGCGCAGGCTGCAGACCACATAAGAAGGCAAGCGCACCGATGAGCGGGCGCGCGTCCGGCAGTGTCTGTCGCAGACGACCGAGGTCCAGATCATGGTCACGTTTGGAAAGCCGCCGCCCGTCCGGCGCAAGCAGCAGCGGAATGTGGCAGTAGCGCGGTGGGCGGCAGCCCAGCAGCCGGTACAGGTACAGCTGCCGGGGTGTGGAGGCAAGCAGGTCCCGCCCGCGTACCACTTCGGTGACCTCCATGCGCGCGTCATCCACGACCACTGCAAGCTGATACGCAAAAATGCCATCCGAGCGGCGTACCAGAAAATCACCGCAGGCTTCGGCAAGGTTTTCCGCATAAGTGCCGGTACAGCCGTCGGTGAAGCGAATCGTTTCCGGCGGCACGCGCAGGCGCAGCGCCGCCGGGCGCTGCTGCGACAGGCGGCGGATCTGCTCTGCGGTCAAACCGCGGCAGCGTCCGTTATATATCACCTGCCCGTCCGAAAGATGCGGCGCGCTGGCGACGTGCAGTTGGGCACGGCTGCAGAAGCAGGGATACAGCAGCCCTTTATTCCGCAGCTTCTGCAGCGCTGCTTCATAGAAGTCGGTACATTGACTTTGATAATAAGGTGCGTGCGGGCCGCCGGCGCTGCCGCCCTCGTCCCAGTCCAGACCGAGCCAGTGCAGGTCATCTTCCAGCAGGGCAGCGTTTTCTGGCGGGCAGCGCAGCGGGTCCAAATCCTCAATCCGCAGCACCATGCGCCCGCCCTGTGACCGCGCGGAAAGCCACGCGAGCAGGGCGCACAGCACGTTGCCCGCGTGCATACGGCCGCTTGGGGTCGGCGCAAAACGGCCGCAGACAGATTGCGACATGATTCCTTCCTCCGTTTTCCAAAGCAAAACGATGATTGTAAAATGGTTCTTTTCCTATTATTATAATGCAAGAAACGAAAAAAGCAAACCGCACGCTTGCAAAAACCGCCGCCGCGCGATACAATAACGAGTACAAGAGTATCGGGTGCGCTTTGCACCGCGGTGCACAATAAAGGGAACCGGAAAAGAGGAATGCAGCGTGATTTCAAGAGGGTTTCGGGGTACGGACGCAAAGCCGTCCCTGCTGGGATTCGGATGTATGCGCTTGCCGCGCCTGCAGGCAGACAAGCCTGATATTGACGAGGCACAGGGACAAAAACTGATTGACTATGCTTATGCGCACGGCGTGAATTATTTCGACACTGCTTATATGTACCACGACGGCCTTTCCGAGGCGTTCGTGGGCCGCGCACTGCGCAAATATCCGCGTGACAGCTACTTTCTGGCAGATAAAATGCCTGCGTGGATGACAGAGCGCGAATCTCAGGTGGATGAAATCTTTCAAGACCAGCTCAAGCGCTGCGGTGTGGAATACTTTGACTTCTACCTCTGCCATGGCTTAAACCGCGGTTTACTGCAAAAGCTCAAAGATTTTCATATTCTGGAGTATCTGCAGCAGAAAAAGGCAGAGGGAAAAATCCGCCGCCTTGGTTTTTCCTTTCATGATACACCAGAGGTGCTGCAGGAAATTCTGAAGCTGTACGACTGGGACTTTGCACAGATCCAGATGAATTACATTGATTGGCAGGCACAGGACGCCAAGACACAGTATGCGCTGCTGCAGGAAAAAGGGATACCGGTTATCGTGATGGAGCCGGTGCGCGGCGGTGCGCTTGCCAAGCTGTGCCCGGAAGCGGAAACCTTGCTGAAAGCGGCAAATCCGCAGGCCAGCCTGGCATCCTGGGCAGTGCGGTACGCGGCGTCCAAGCCGGGCGTTATGACGGTGCTCAGCGGCATGAGCGATGAGCAGCAAGTGATGGACAATATCAAAACGTTTTCAGACTTTCAGCCGCTGACCGCTTCGGAAGCGGAAATTTTGGAGCGTGCCGGTGAGCTGTATAAAAAATATCTGAGCATCCCCTGCACCGGCTGCCGCTACTGCATGGAGTGCCCTTCTGGTGTGGAGATTCCCACCATCTTTAAGCTTTACAACGAATTTACGGTTTCCCGCAGAGAGGGCACCTTCCTACAGGGGTATCAGGCATTGGAAGAGCGCCAGCGGGCATCCTCCTGTGTGGCGTGCGGTAAATGCGCGCAGCGCTGCCCGCAGCACATTCCGATTCCGGAGCGCATGAAGGAAATCCGCGAAAAGGCGGCGCAAATGCTGGCCTAGTGCCCTTTTCGCACACAGGCGGAAGAGAGAGGGAGGAAAATGGGCGGACCGAAGCGAATCGCGATTATCGGTGCGGGTGTGGCGGGCCTTTCGGCGGGCATTTATGCACAGCTGCATGGGTTCCGCACAACAATTTATGAGAAAAACGGTGTCGCCGGCGGCGCCTGCATGAGCTGGCTGCAGGGAAATCTGCCCATGGAGGGCAGTATGCGGTATCTTTGGGGAGTGCGGGACGGCACGCCGCTGTATGACTGCTGGAACGAAGTGGGTGCCCTGCGGGAAACGATGTTCGTGAATCCAGACAGCTTTTTTACGGCGGAGGATTCCGGGGAAACAGTCGCGCTCTGTCAGGACCTGGACACCTTTCTCAGGCATACGGAGAAAATCAGTCCGGAAGACGCCCCCCTGCTGGAGCGTTTCTGCGGGTTGGTGCGGAAGGCGCAAGCGTATGAACTGCCGGTTGACAAGCCGGCGGATCTGCGCAGTCCGCTGGAGGCTCTGCGTGCAAACACAGCCAGCGGGGAGGTTGCCAAAGTACTTGCGAAGCTGTACACGGTTTCCCTTGCGGACTTTGCACAGCAGTTTCATCACCCGGCGCTGCGCTGTGCTTTCAATCAGGTGCTGCCTGCGGGCAGCACGCTGGGGCAGCTGGCGCTTTGCTACGCAGCGTTTACCGCCGGAGATGTTGCGGTACCCATCGGCGGCTCGCATAAAATGATTCAGCGCATGGTGGACTGCTACCTGGAAAATGACGGGGAGCTGCAGCTGCAGGCGCCGGTTCAGGAAATCCTCACGGCAAACGGCGCGGCGCGCGGCGTCCGCCTGCAAAACGGCGAGCGTCTGCTGACGCACTGGGTGGTTTCCGCGTGCGATCCGGCATATACCTGCCGGGTGCTGCTGCAGGACCGCTACTCCATGGAAAAAAAGCTGCAGCTGCGTTTTTCGGAGCCGGAGGCTTTTCCAACCTTTTCTCTGGTTCGGCTGTTCTTTTCCGCGCCGGCAGACAGCCTGCCGCTGGCGCGGGTGTTTTCCTTTGCAACGGACTTGGTCATTTCCGCAGCGGGCGAGGGCTGCAGCAGGCTGATTGTGACGCAGCTCAGCGACGACCCGCTGTTTGTACAGAAAGGCTGTGCGGAACTGATTGTAGACATTCCCATGCCGGGCAAGCGCTCGTTTCGCTACTGGGAAAAGCTTTCGGTCAGTCCGCGTGCTTATGATGAGGAAGTACACAGGCTGGCTGCCGATGCGGAACGCGCGCTGGAAAAGCGATTTCCGGACATGAAGGGGAAGCTGCAGTTTTTGACCTGCCACACGCCGATGACGTATGCGCGCCGTTTAAATGCCTTTCACGGCAGCTGTGCCGCCTTTCTGGAAACGGCAAAAGCCCGCCCGGCACAGCTGACCGGCCGTCTGCCGGGGCTGTCACACCTGCTGCTGACCGGTCAGTGGCTGGGAAGGTCGGCGGGTCTGCATACGGCACTGGTGCAGGGGAAGTATACGGTGCAGCGTATCTGCCATGAGGAACGGATTTTGTGGGATTAAGCGGAAGTCTTGATTTCTTTTTTCAGAAGTGGTATTCTGATTCTATCAGAATGTGCAGATGCAGAAGGAGATTGGTTTTATGTGTGCTTCGCGCAAAGCCGGGCGGTTTGGGAAAAGCCTGTTAGTACTGGTTGCCGCAGGCATTTTGGGCGGACTCGGTGCCCCGCAGCGACCCATAGTTTCTGCGGTTACACAGCAGGCAGTTTACCATCCAAACACGCAGATACAGACGGCTGCCGCCAGCGAGGAAGATGGTTATGTCTTTTTGCCCCAGACAGCGGCACCGGTGCCGGATGGCCCCAGCGCCATGCCGTACTGGCGCAGCACCGGTGCCCCGCAGCAGAATGATTTATCTGCCTGACAGTATATAAAAAATGCCCTTCGGCTTCCGCATTTTGCGGAGGCTGGAGGGCATTTCTGTTTGGCGCTTTAACTGCCTGCGAGTTCCGCGTTTACCTGAACGCCGCGGGATTCTACCGGCGTGGAAAAGACAATCTGTGTAGAAGTCGCACCGAAATGCTGCAGCTGACCGATGAAGGTATCCAGCTCGGCGGTGCTGGGATATGCAACTTTGATGAGCATGGAATAATCCCCGGTTACGCAGTCACACTCCAGTACGTTGCGGCACTGGCGGATAAACGGGTAAAACTCCGGTTTTTGGCTTGGCGACATTTGCAGGTTGATGTAGGCCTTGATGTGGTACCCCAGCTTAATGGGATCCAGTACCGCCTGATAGCTTTGGATAACGCCTTGCTTTTCCAGTTTTTCAATGCGGGCAGAGATGGCCGGTGCAGAAAGGAACACCTTTTTCGTCAGCGTCTTGATGGGGACACGTGCGTCTTCCTGTAAGGTTTCCAAAAGGGTGGCATCAATTTTATCCAAGAAAATCATCTCACTTTTTAAACTGCAGATTTTACATTCGGTTTGTTCGGGCGACATCTTTATTATGAAATGAAAATCCGGCGGATGCAAGCGAAAAATTACAAAATCCATCAAAAAACTTAATTTTTATAAGTGCTTTTTCGTACGCCGCCGAAAACTTCATAAAAAACGGCGCGCAGCCCGAAAAGGGCGCGCACCGTTGCGTTCTGCTTCTATTATGGAACAAGGATTCAAAAAAAGCAAGTCTTTTTCCGCTGGGTGTGTAAGAATCAACGGAATTCCCAATTCTTCAAACGGGGAATCAGGGCTTTTGGCAGGTTTGCACATTCGCGACAAGGCGCAGCTTTTCCGCGCGGGGAAGCTGCTTGACGGCGGCTTCCCGCCGAAGCGCGGTACGTTTGTCAGGAAGCTGTTCCCAGTAAACCAAGGTAATTGGGCGGCGCGAACGGGTGTATTTGGCGCCTTTTCCGGACTGGTGTGCCTGCACCCGTCGGGTCAAGTCGTTTGTCCAGCCGGTGTAAAGCGTACCGTCAGCACAGCGCAGCATATAAACAAACGCTTTTGTGTCAGCACGCATTGGCCGCTCACCGTACCTTTCCTGTTGGGATATCAAGTTTCAAAACTGTCTGCACACAGCGGTTTGGCGCAGGCGGCGGGAGTGCGCAGTTTTTGGAAGAGGTCATAAGGTTGGAAAAACTGCGCAAATTAGCACAGAAGAAAGTGTGCGCTGACCGCTATAGGCAATTTTATTTTAGCAGGTACACCGGTGAATTGCAAATGCCGCGCGCTTGTGCTATACTAAATTCGGTAGAGTTACCAGCGGCTTACTCGCTGCCGCAACGCGCCGCAGAAACGCGGAAATTCGTGCTTTTGTGCGGTGATTTTTTCTTTACGCGAGAATGAAACGAGAAAGGAACTTCGTTTATAAATGGAAAAGTTTCAGGGAATATCGGGACAGGATACAGAGGCATTCCGTAAATCTTACGAAGACAGCGCACTGTGCCATGCAATGACCAATGCACTGTATAAAAACAGTGTGAAGGATGTGTCCTTTAACAGCACCGCGCTGCGGGACTCACAGTTTCAATTTTCCATCGACCTGCCCACCATGGAAGTGACTGACCAGATGCGCAGCGGCCGCTGCTGGATTTTCTCCGCGCTGAACGTTCTGCGCGAGCAGGTTGCCAAAAAATGCAATCTCGAAAAATTTGAGCTTTCACAGAACTATGTTGCGTTTTGGGACAAATTCGAAAAGATTAATTATTTTCTGGAAAGTGTGATTGACCTTGCAGACCGGCCGACAGACGACCGTCTGTTGGAATTCCTTCTTTCCTCTGGTATTGCGGACGGCGGGCAGTGGGATATGCTGGTCAATATTGTAGAGAAATACGGTGTCGTGCCAAAAGCGGCAATGGAGGAAACCTACCAGAGCAGCCATACGGCAGATATGAACCATCTAATCAATGCCAAGCTGCGCCGGTATGCGGCTCAGCTGCGCGCGGCAGCGAAGGCGGGCAAAGACCTGCAGACGCTGAAAAAAGGAATGTTGGAAGAGCTGTACCGGTTCCTTTGTATGTGCTTTGGCGAGCCGCCCAAGCAGTTTGACTTTGAGTATGTGGACAAAGACAAGAAGTACCACATAGTACACAACCTGACACCGAAGGCATTCTATCAAACGTATGTCGGGCTGAACCTGCGTGAAGACTTTGTCAGCCTCATTAACTCGCCTACGGGCGATAAGCCGTTTTACCAGACCTATACGGTAGATTATCTCGGCAATGTGGCAGACGGCAGCCCGGTGCATTACCTGAACCTGCCCATGGAGGAGTTAAAGACGCTGATTGTCGCGCAGCTTCAGGACGGTGTGCCGGTTTGGTTTGGCAGCGATGTCGGCCATCTCAGCGACCGCGAAAAGGGTCTGTGGAGCGGCGAAGCGTTTGATTTCTCCGGCACGTTTGGCATGGATTTCTCCATGACCAAGGCAGAGCGTTTGGATTACCGCGAAAGCGCGATGAACCATGCGATGGTGATTACCGGCGTCAACCTGAATGAAGCGGGAGTACCCACTAAGTGGAAAATTGAAAACAGCTGGAGTGATAAGCACGGTGATAAAGGATACTACCAGATGAGCGCTTCCTGGTTTGACACCTTTGTTTATCAGGCTGTGGTCAACAAAAAGTATCTTTCGGAAAAGCAGCGCAGGGCACTGGAAACTGCGCCGAAGCACTTGAATCCGTGGGACCCGATGGGAACGCTTGCGGACTGAGCGGAGGAGTTTAGGTGAAATGAATTTAACGGAAAATTTACAAAAATATGCTCGCTTGATTGTGCGGGCGGGCTGCAACCTGCAAAAGGACCAGGAGCTGTTTATTCGTGCGCGGCTGGAGGCGGCGCCGCTGGTGCGCTTGGTGACAGAGGAAGCTTACCGCGCGGGTGCCAAGGAAGTGACTGTGGCATGGTCAGATGAGCGTGTTACCCGCCTGCGCTACGAAAACGCGCCGATGGAGTGCTTCACCAACTTTCCGGAGTGGCAGGCGGTACAGCAGAACGGCATTGCACAGCGGGGCGGCGCAATCCTTTCCATTTTGAGCGATGACCCGCAGGCGCTTTCCGGAGTTGACTCGAAGAAACTGCTTGCCGGCACGAAGGCAAGCCGCATTGCCTGCAAGCCATTTTTTGAGGGCATGGACTTTGGGCGCAACGTGTGGTGCATTGTCGGCGCGGCTGCGCCTGCGTGGGCAAAGCGGGTTTTCCCAGACTGCACAGAGGAAGAGGCCGTCGGGAAGCTCTGGGAGGCAATTCTCCATGCGGCGCGCGTGGATACGCCGAACCCGGTTGCTGCGTGGGAAGTGCACCGCAGAAGCTTTGAAAAGCGTCGCGCTTTCCTGAATGAAAAGCAGTTTGACCGGCTGATTTATCAGAACAGTATCGGGACAGACATTACCCTCGGCTTGCCCAAAGACCATATCTGGCAGGGCGGCGGTTCGGAAACGGTGGACGGTGTGTATTTCTTTCCGAATATGCCGACAGAAGAAATCTTCTGTTCGCCCGACCGTACCCGCACCAGCGGAACGGTACACAGCGCGCTGCCATTAAGTTTTCAGGGCGTACTGATTGATGACTTTAGCCTGACATTTGAAAAAGGCCGTGTGACCGGCTGCTCTGCCGCACAAGGGGAGGATACCCTGCGGGAGATTTTGGCTACAGATGACGGCGCAAAAATGCTGGGTGAATGCGCGCTGATTCCCAAGCAGTCCCCGATTTCGGAAATGGGCGTTTTGTTTTACAATACCCTGTTTGACGAAAACGCGGCGTGCCATTTTGCCATTGGCATGGGCTTTCCGGAGTGCGTGCAGGGCGGCTTGCAGATGAGTAAAGAACAGCTTGCGGCGCTCGGAATCAATGATTCCAGCACGCACGTCGATTTCATGCTCGGCACTCCCGACCTTTCTATCACCGGCGTGACAGCCGATGGGGAAGAAATCCCGGTCTTCCGTGACGGCGGCTGGGCGTTTTAACAGTGAAACAGAAAAGCCGGAGTGGCTGTCCTCGTGGACAGCCACTCCGGCTTTTTGTGTACTTTTATTCAGCTTTTTACATGGTGCAGGCGGTATTCGCTGGGGTACTCGCCGGTGCAGGATTTGAATACGCGGCTGAAGTACGCTGGCTCTGCATACCCGACGTGCTCGCCAACCTGCTTTACCTCCATTTCCGGTTCGCGAACCAGCAGCTGCTGCGCTTCGGAAACACGCAGCCTGCTGATGAATTTCAACGGGGTTTCCCCATTATATTTTTTAAACACTTTGGTCAGGTACTCCTGCGAAAACCCGAATTGTTCGGACAACCGAGAGAGCGAAATATCCGTGCGGAAGTTTGTACGCAGGTAGTCTGTCAGTAAGCGGTTCAGTTCCTCTGCAGAAAGACCGTGCGTGTCCATGGCGCTGCAGTTTTGGTGCTCAGCGTCTAAGTTTAGCACAATTTTCTGCAGAGCGGTGCGCAGTTCGTCTGTTTTGAGCGGTTTCAGCAAAAAGTCGCTGACGCCGTACTTCAGCGCTTCCTGCGCATATTTGAAATCATCGTAACCGCTCAAAATTACACACTTGACTGCCGGGTAAAAGTCGTAAAGATAGTGCGCCAGGCGCAAGCCGTCCATCACCGGCATACGGATGTCGGTGATGACAAAGTGCGGGTAGGCTGTTTTGACCAACTCCAGCGCGGTTTGCCCATCTCCGGAACTGCCGACCGCCTCCAGCGGCAGATGTAAAGACGCTACTTTCTTCAGAACATTGTGCCGAATCAGCGGTTCGTCTTCGGCAACGATATATTTATACGTCAATGGTGCTGCCATGGCACGCCTCCTCTTCTCTTTCAATTGATCCGCCAATCAGGAAAACGGTTTTTTCCTTTTGCGAATTATCAATGTTAAAAACAGCATCCTGCCCATACTGCAGGGAAAGGCGCAAGTACGTGCTTTTTAATCCCATGCCGCCGATGTGCAGGTTGTGCAGTTCTTCTGTGTAGTCCATTTGCGCCAGTTCCTGCAAAATTTCATCGCGCGTTTGGTCGGATAAACTGCCGCCGTTGTCTTCGATACGAATCTGCCAGTGGCCGTTTTCAGCGGTGGCGCATAGGTGCAGGCGCCACGGCGGCGCATTGTTAAAGGCGTACTTAAAAGCGTTTTCCACCAACGGCTGGACAATCAGTTTAGGAATCAGAACGTTTTGTGCCTGTGGCTGCACTTCACAGGTGTAGGAGAAAGTTTTTCCAAAACGAATCTGCATACAGGCAATGTACTTTCCGGTGCAGGCAAGCTCTTCCTGCAGGGGAACTAAGGTTCGTGCTGTGTCGGCGATGTAGCGAAAGTAGTCACACAGCGCATTGCACATCCGGACAATCGAAGTGTCCTCGCCGTCCTCCGCCAGGATGCTGATGCTGGTCAGACTGTTGTATAGGAAATGCGGGTTAATCAGGCTTTGGGTGGCGCGCAGATTTGCCCGGATTTCTTCCGAACGGGACAGCAGCAGGTCACGTGAAGATTTTCGCAGCCGGTCGTACATGGTCAGGAAAGAGGTGCACAGGTCTGAGATTTCCGCAATGCTGCTGTCCGCGGAGGTCAGCACAGGCTTGCTGTCGTCCAAAACGCGCGCCATGGTCAGCTTTTTGGTTGCGCGGGTCAGCTTGAGCAGCGGCTGCGTCATCTGCTTGGCAAACAGAAAGCACACGACCATGGTTCCTAAAATAATGCCGGCGGCAAGCAGGAAGAACACGCTGCGAAACACCGAGAGGGAAGTAAATACCGAATCCTTGGATTCCACAGCCAGAACCGTCCACTCATAATTTGGCACGGTATCCTTGGTCAGAATCTGGCTGCTGCGGTCAGCCCCCTGCACCGTGCAGGTGGTTTCATTCGGCAGGTGTTTTTGCTGTGCCAGTGCCAGGTAATTGTCCTGCGGCGCTGCGGCTGCATAGGGGTACATCAGTTCCCCACACGCATTGTAAACGTAAAGATGCATACCCTCGTTGGTCTGCTCCATTTTGGTCGCCAGAGAAAACACAGTGTTGCAATCCTGCACCACCTCAAAAATTCCCTCCGGCTCAGCACCTTCATTAAAAAACAGGCGCGCCATCGAAAGAAACTTGTGGGTGCTTTGGTTGGGGCCGGAGGCCGGCAGGTAAGTGTTGACGGTTGGCGTACTGATGTACTTGAAGCCGTTCAGTGCGTAAACTTGGGAATACCACGGAATGTCGGACAACTTCATTTTCACGACGCCCTGCTGGTAGCCGGAACCGACGCGGGTGCCGTCCATGGTATAGAGATTGACCTGCGATGCGGATTGGAAAGAGCCGATCATGGCGGTGATGACATCGTAAATCGCCTTGGCGTTGTTCCAGGACTGCAGGGTTTCTTGTTTACTTACGTTCTTTTTTTCCGTGTATGCCGCAAAGCTGCTGAAGTTTTCGCGAATTGCGCTGGAGTACACCAGATTCAGAGAGATGGTGGACATATTGTCCAGTTCGGTTTTCACGGAGTCGCGCACAGAGGCGCAGACGTTTGCCTGCTTCACAGCGGCTTCTTTTTGCACTGTTTGTCGGTTAAAGTAGTAAATGTACGAAAAAAGAAGAACCAGCACCACTGTGATGAAAGTCCCATACACCAGAAACAAACGCGTGCGCTGTGAAATGCGATGTTTTCTTTGCTGCATAAAGGCGTTCCTCCCCGGAAAACATTCTACAATAGAGTTCAAAAATATGCAAGTGGCAGTTTGATTTTGTCTATTTCCAACAAATCACATTTCGCGTATGATAGAAGTGTACCAGAAAGAAGCGCGTACACAGGAAAAATCTAGTGTGTTTTAAGGAGGAAGCTGTTATGAAAAAAGGTAGAAAGCGTGTATTGGCCGCAACCCTTGCGGCAGCCATGGCCGCCAGTCTTTTTGCGGGGTGCGGGGAGCAAAAAAGCGCATCTGGAGGTTCATCGGCACAGAGTGGAAAGACAACCGGCGTCACGTTGACGTTCGGTTCCCACCAGTCTGGTCTGCCGAATACGGGTATCGTGCAGAAGCTTGCAACAGAGTTTGAAAAGGAAACCGGCATCAAGGTGGACTTCCAGATTTCACCGGACGACCAGTGGCGTGACCTCATTAAAGTAAAACTTAACTCTGGCGAGGCGCCCGACATTATCTGTGCCGATTCCAATCCGCTGACACTGCCCTCAACCATCAATCCGGAAAAGTACTGTGTTGATCTTTCCAACGAGTCCTGGGTCAGCCGTATGGATAAAGATGTGCTGCCCTCTATCTCTGTTAAAAACAAAGTATATGGCATTACTTTCCCCGGCAAGAAGATGTATTTCTTCGTTTATAACAAGGAAATTTTCCAGAAATGCGGCATCACCAAGGTGCCAACTACCTATGCGGAACTGAAGAATGCCTGTGCGACAATTCACGCGAAAATGCCGGATGTCACGCCAATCTATGAGGCGACAACCGACGGCTGGCATCAGGTGCTGCCCATTGCGGAAAACCCTGAAGTTTACCTGAAAGACGACCCCAATCTTTTTGACGAACTGAATGCCAACAAAAAGGATTTAGATGATATTCCCATGATGAAAACGATTCTGAATGAGGAAAAAGAACTGGCGGGTCTGGGTTACTACGGCAAGGACTATTTGAGCAATGCGACCTCCAATGCACAGGAAGCCATGGCGAAAGGAAAGGCTGCCATGTATATTGCAGAGTCCGCGTTCCGCAACCAGATTAAAACCGAGTACCCGGACTGCAAGTATTCCTACGGCATCTTTGTGCAGCCGTGGGGCGACAACCAGACCATCGGTGTGAACCCTGCCAGCAACGCTTACTTCATCAATAAGGACAGCAAAAACGTGGAAGCCGCGAAAAAGTTCTTTGATTTCCTCGCCAAGCCGGAAAATCTGCAGAAGCGCTTGGACGGGCAGCCCGATATTTCCGAAGTTTGCTGGCCGGAAATTAAGGGTCGCTACAGCACGGAAGATCAAAAATATATTCAAAGTCACAAAACCGTTCGTGTTTTTCAGGTCAGTGTAAATTACTTTGACAATCAGTTCATGGATGTCGGTAAGGACATTGAGGCTATGTTTACCGGCGCCATGACGCCGGACGACGTGATTAAGAGTGCAATGAAGCGCCGTCAACAGCAGGCAAAACTGCAGAAAGATCCGGCTTTTACTTCCTGACTGGGGAAAAGAGCTTTCAAACTGAAAGCTCTTTTTTCATTCTTCACATGAAACTGGAGGGATTCGAATGAATCGAAATAAGGTTTATCCATGGTGGTTCGCACTGCCGGCTGCGGTGATTTTCTTTCTGCTGTGCCTGCTGCCGGGGCTCGTGGGAATCGGCTATTCGTTTACGGACTGGAACAACTTTACCGACCAGGTGAACTTTGTGGGTTTGGCAAACTACAAGCAGATTTTTACCGGCCACTCCGAGTACCTGGGGTATATCGGAAACACGCTGCTGTTTACGGCGGCGACCACGGTGACAAAAACCGTGCTGGGGCTGCTGCTTGCGCTGCTGCTGACGCGTCCGTTTATTCGTCTGCGCAATATGCACCGCATGATTATTTTCTCGCCGCAGGTCATGTCGTACCTGGTGGTGGGCTTGGTGTTCCAGAGTATGCTGCACCCCACCACCGGCTTTCTGAACAACTTTCTGCGCTCTATAGGGTTGGGCGCGCTTGCGCAGAACTGGCTGACCGACCTGCACTATGTGTGGGCGTCTGTGATTGCGGTGGATACGTGGAAGGGTATGGGCTACATCATGATGGTCATCATCGCCGGCCTGACCTCGATTGCGCCGGAGTACTACGAGGCGGCAAGCATTGACGGCGCGTCATTTTGGCAGCAGTTCCGGCACATCACGCTGCCGCTGCTGCGCCCGGTGATTGTGAATGTCACCGTGCTGAACGTCACCTACGGCCTGCGCGTGTTCGATATGATTTACGCATTGACCAACGGCGGTCCCGGCAACGCCACCGGCGTGATTAACACCGCCGTGTACAAATCCTTCTCTACCGGTGACTATGCCATGGGCACTACGCTTTCCAGTGTGCTGTTCTATGTGATGCTGGCAATGCTGTTTCTCATTATTCATTCGATGGAAAACAAGGAGGTTGAGTCATAATGCCGGCTGTATCTGCTTCCCGCAAAGAAAAGAAAACGGGCTTCGGGCTGCGCAAAGGGATTGCAACGGTGTTGGGCAATCTGGTGACGGTGCTGGTCTCTCTGGTGGTCATCCTGCCGCTGATTGTGCTGTTGCTTAATTCCTTTAAAACACAGGGAGAGTCCAACACCATGTCGCTTTCGTTGCCAACGGTCTGGCAGCCGCAGAACTACCAGACGGTCGTTGCGCAGGGCAAGCTGATTTCTTCGTTTTTTAACAGCTTGCTGTACGCCGCCTCCAGTGATATTATCATTGTGGTTGTGGTTGCCGCGGCAGCTTATGTGATTTCGAGGAACTACCGCGGTGTCAACAAGTTCCTGTATGCGTTCATCATTTCCGGTATCGCGATTCCGGTGAACAATGTGGCGCTGATGAAAGTGATGCAGGTGCTGCATCTGGTCAACACCCGTCCGGGCATCATCCTGCTGTATGCTGCCATTAACATACCGCTGAGCCTGTTTCTGGCGTTTGGCTTTATCGGCACCATTCCGCGCGACATTGATGAGGCGGCGATTATTGACGGCTGCTCCCCGGCAAAGCTGTTTTTCGGAGTGATTCTCCCGCTGCTTACGCCGATTATGGCGACGCTGTTTGTGCTGAACTTCATGGCAGTGTGGAACGACTTTACCATGCCGCTGTACTACCTTAACAAGTCCACCAAGTGGCCGATGACGCTGGCGGTTTACAATTTCTTTGGCGCCTTTGAAAACTCGTGGAACTTAGTCAGCGCAGACATTGTGCTGACCATTGTGCCGGTTCTGGTGGTATTCATTCTGGGACAGAAGTACATTGTCGGAGGCGTTTCCAGCGGCGCTGTCAAAGGATAAAGGAGGACCTTTCATGAAATTTACCGACGGACAGTGGGTGACCAAGCCGGAGTTTGACTTTTTGTACCCGCAGCAGGTGTTTGACGCGCGCTTTGCAGACGACGAACTGACGGTGTTTGTGTACACCAAGCCGGTCAGCGGCCGCGGGCAGACACTTGACCAGGCAACGCTGACCCTGCACTTTACTTCCGACCTGCCGGACACCATCCGGGTGCAGGCAAACCATTACGAGGGCATCCGGCCGAAAGGCCCGGCGTTTGCCTGCCGGCATGAAGACAGCCCGGTGCGCTTTGCTGAAAATGCGCAGGAGCTGGTCTTTACCGCAGGTCGTGCGGCGGCGGTTATTACGCGCACGCCGTTTTCCATTCGGTACACCTGGGACGGCGAGGTGCGCACACAAAGCGCGCCGCGCGCCATGGCGCGCATCAGCGACCGGCAGGAGAACACCTATATGCGCGAGCAGCTGACGCTGGATGTGGGGGAGTATGTTTACGGTTTGGGCGAACGCTTCACCGCATTCTGCAAAAACGGCCAGCAGGTGGAAATGTGGAACGAAGACGGCGGCACCGCGTCGGAACTGACGTACAAAAATATTCCGTTTTACTTGACAAACCGGAATTACGGTATTTTTGTAGACCACCCGGAAAAGGTATCGTTTGAAGTGGCAAGCGAGCAGGTGGAGCGCGTGCAGTTTTCAGTTTCTGGCGAGCAGCTGCACTATGTGTTCATCGGTGGGGACTCTCCGAAGCAGGTGCTGCAGAACTACTGCGGTCTGACCGGAAAGCCCGCCCTGCCGCCGGCGTGGTCGTTTGGCTTGTGGCTGACCACTTCCTTTACCACCAGTTATGATGAAAAAACGGTGAACAGCTTCATTGATGGCATGGCACAGCGCGACCTGCCGCTGCACGTTTTCCACTTTGACTGCTTCTGGATGGAAGCGTGTGAGTGGTGCAATTTCGAGTGGGACAAAGCAACGTTTCCCGACCCGCGCGCCATGCTGCGGCGTCTCAAGGCAAAGGGCTTAAAAATCTGCGTGTGGATTAACCCCTATATTGCGCAGAAGTCAAAGCTGTTTCAGGAGGGCATGGAATACCATTACCTGGTGGAAAAAGCAAACGGGGATGTTTGGCAGTGGGACCGCTGGCAGGCGGGCATGGGGCTTGTGGACTTTACCAATCCGGATGCCTGCCGCTGGTACCAGAGCAAGCTGCGTGCCCTGCTGGAGATGGGTGTCGACTGCTTTAAAACCGACTTTGGCGAGCGCATTCCGACCGACGTGGTCTGGCACAATGGTGCTGACCCGCAGAAAATGCATAACTATTATACCTATTTATATAATCAATGCGTGTTTGACTTGCTCAAGGCGGAGCGCGGCGAGGGCGAGGCGGTGCTCTTTGCGCGCTCCGCGACTGCGGGCGGTCAGCAGTTTCCGGTGCATTGGGGCGGCGACAGCTGGGGCACCTATCCCTCCATGGCAGAAAGCCTGAGAGGCGGCCTTTCGCTGGCACTGTCGGGTTTCGGTTTTTGGAGCCACGACATCAGCGGGTTTGAAAACACTGCCACGCCGGACTTGTATAAACGTTGGGTGGCGTTCGGGCTGCTTTCCACGCACAGCCGCCTGCACGGCAGCAGCTCTTATCGGGTGCCGTGGCTGTTTGATGAGGAGGCCGTGGATGTGCTGCGCTTCTTTACAAACCTGCGCTGCCGCTTAATGCCGTACCTCTGGGCACAGGCGGTGCAGACCGCCCAAACCGGCGTGCCGATGCTGCGGCCGATGGTTCTGGAGTTCCGCGACCCGCCCTGCCGCTTTTTGGACACCCAGTATATGTTGGGCGAAAGCCTGTTAGTAGCGCCAATTTTTAATTCGCAAGGCATTGTCGAGTACTATGTGCCGGAGGGCACCTGGCTGGACTTCTTCACCGGAAAGCCGGTGCAGGGCGGCCGCAGTTACCGGAACCAGTATGATTACTTCAGCCTGCCGCTTTTGGTGCGGCCAAACACGCTGCTGGCAATCGGCCGAGAAACCCGGCAGGTAGTTTATGACTACGCACAGGATGTGACCCTGCATCTGGTGGGGTTGGAAGACGGCGGCACAGCGGCCTGCACCGTTTATGCGGCGGACGGCACAGTGGATTTGACAGCAAAAGTCACCCGCAGCGGTAGCGCGGTTACTGTGCAGACACAGGGCAACAAGCCTTTCACGCTTTTGCTGCGTTATGTCGAAAAAGCCGTTTCTGTAACCGGTGCGGCGTTTGTTTCCACGCCGGAGGGGCTGCTGCTTACCCCGCAGAAAATGACAGGTACGGTGATTGTGCAGCTTGAAAGCGAATAAAGGGAGGCACCCGTATGGAACCATTCGTTTTTGGAACCGCGACCGCCGCTTATCAAATTGAGGGCGGTGTGCAGGAGGGCGGGCGCGGCCTCAGTATTTGGGACACGTTCAGTCGGCAGCCGGGTAAAATGAAGGACGGCGCAACCGGCGAGGTTGCGTGTGATTATTATCACCGCTGGAAAGACGACCTGGCGCTGATGAAGCAGCTTGGCATTGACAGCTATCGCTTTTCGATTGCGTGGCCGCGCATTTTTCCACAGCAAGGGGTGTATAACCCGGAGGGAATGCAGTTTTACAAAGAAATTCTGCTGGAGCTCAGACGTCTGGGCATTTCGGCAGCGGTTACGCTGTACCACTGGGATTTGCCGCAGTGGGCGCAGAACCTCGGTGGCTGGGATAACCGCGACTGCGCGCAGTGGTTTGCAGACTACGCGCAAAAATGCTTTGCTGAACTGGACGGCTTGGTTACCCTGTGGATTACACACAATGAGCCTTTCTGTGCGTCCTTCGTTTCCAATTTGGAGGGCCGCCATGCGCCGGGCAACCGTGATTTGGAGAAAGCGCTGCGCGCCGCGCATCATCTGCTGCTTTCACATGGGCTTGCCGTGCAGGCTTACCGGAAGATGGGCGGCAGGCACCAAATCGGCATTACCTTAAACTTAGCGCCGGTGTATCCTGCCACGGCATCCTTCGCGGACGGGCTTGCCTGCGCCGCACAGGATGCGTACCAGAACCGCTGGTTTTTAGAGCCTCTTTTTCACGGGCAGTATCCGCAGGATTTCTGTATGTTGCTGAGCGCGCGCTGTGCCACGGATTTTGACTTTGTACAGCCGGGCGACTTCGCCGTGATGCAGGCACCGCTGGATTTCCTCGGTGTGAATTTTTACACGCGCAATGTGGTGGAATTTGACCCGACCGCGCTGCTGCTGCAGCATCCTGCCTATACGGATTTACCCAAAACCGAGATGGGCTGGGATGTCTGCCCGGAAACGCTCACAGACCTGCTGCGCAGTATCCGCACCTACACGAAGCTGCCGGTTTATATCACGGAAAACGGTTCCGCCTGGCAGGACACGGTTACGGACGGCGCAGTGCATGACCCACAGCGTGCGGACTATCTGCTGCGGCACCTGCAGGTGCTTGCGCAGGCGAACCGGGAGGGGCTGAACGTTGCCGGATATTACTACTGGTCGTTTTTGGACAATTTAGAGTGGGCGCGCGGGTATTCCAAGCGGTTTGGGCTGGTGTATGTGGACTACCGGACACAGCGGCGAATTCCGAAAGACAGCTTTTTTGCTTATCGGGACTTTATTGCCGCACAGCGCGGGGAAGGATGTGCTGCATATGATTAGTCAAGAAATCCGAAAGCTTGCACCGGAAATTGACCCGCTGCGCGTCGGCATGGGTTGGACGCCGCAGGATTTGGCGAAGCCGCAGATTTTGGTGGAAAGCACCTTTGGCGACAGCCACCCCGGCAGCGCGCATCTGCTGCAGCTGGTGGAGCAGGTGTGCGGCGGGGTGCAGGAGGCGGGCGGCAAGGCCGCGCGTTACTTTGCAACCGACATCTGTGACGGCATGAGCCAGGGGCACGATGGTATTAACTATTCGCTGGCTTCGCGGGATATTCTTTGTGACTTGATTGAAATTCACGAAAAGGCAACGCCTTTTGACGGCGCGGTCTTTCTTTCCAGTTGTGACAAAGCGGTGCCGGCACACTTAATGGCAATCGGCAGGCTTAATGTACCGTCTGTTTTAGTAACCGGCGGCGTGATGGATGCCGGCCCGGACCTGCTGACGCTGGAGCAAATCGGCAAGTACAGCGCGATGTACCAGCGCGGTGAGATTTCGGAAGAGAAATTCAACTGGTACAAACAACACGCCTGCCCATCCTGCGGTGCGTGTTCCTTTATGGGCACAGCGTCTTCCATGCAGATTATGGGTGAAGCGCTGGGGCTGATGCTGCCGGGCACGGCACTGATGCCTGCCACCTGCGCGGAACTGCAGGCAGTTGCCCGCCGCGCAGGGCAGCAGGTTTTGCGGCTTGCAAAACAGAACCTCCGACCGCACGACTTTGTGACAATGGAATCGTTTGAAAACGCGATTATGGTTCACGCGGCGGTTTCAGGTTCTTCCAACTGTCTGCTGCACATTCCTGCCATTGCACAGGAATTCGGGCTGCAGCTGGATGCCGATACATTTGACCGCCTGCACCGCCATGCCCACTACCTGCTGGACATCCGTCCGGCGGGGCGCTGGCCTGCGCAGTATTTTTACTATGCAGGCGGTGTACCACGCGTCATGGAGGAAATCAGGTCCATGCTGCACTTGGATGTGCGCACGGTTACAGGAAAAACGCTTGGTGAAAATCTGGAGGAGCTGAAAGCTTCCGGCTTTTACGAAACCTGCGACCGCTACCTGCAAAAAACCGGCTTGAAGCGCACGGATATCATCCGCAGTTTTGACCATCCCATCGGCAGGGACGGTACCATTGGTGTGCTGCGGGGGAACTTGGCACCGGACGGCGCGGAAGTGAAGTACAGCGCGGTGCCGAAAGAAATGTTCCGCGCGGTTTTGCGCGCGCGTCCGTTTGACAGTGAGGAGGCCGCTATTGACGCAATCCTCAAGCACCGCATACACCCGGGCGATGCGGTGTTCATTCGTTACGAGGGTCCGCGGGGCAGCGGAATGCCGGAGATGTTCTATACCGGAGAAGCCATTTCCTCTGACCCGCAGCTTTCCGCTTCCATTGCGCTGATTACGGACGGACGCTTTTCCGGCGCGTCCAAAGGACCGGTCATCGGCCATGTGTCGCCGGAAGCTGCCTCCGGCGGACCAATCGCCTTGGTGGAGGAGGACGACCTTATTTCCATCGACATTCCCGCGCGCAAACTGGAGATTGTTGGCTGCAAGGGCGAGCGGCTTTCGCCGGAAGCGGTTGCCGAAGTTTTGACGGAGCGCCGCAAAAAATGGCAGCCGCACCCGCCAAAGTACACTTCCGGTGTGATGAAGTTTTATACGCAGCACGCGGTATCCCCCATGCAGGGCGGGTACATGGAGTAGCTTTTCAACCGCGCAAAAACGCCGTATCCATGAAAAAGGAAGCAGCAGCTTCCGCTTTCGGGATACGGCGTTTTTTTATAGGTCTTTTTTCTCGTAAATCGTAATTGACCAGCGCAGTGAGAAATCCAAGGTAAGCAAAACGGGAACGACAAATACAACGAGCATAGAAAGAAACGGCGCATTCATCAGCCCAAATTGATATTCCAGGGAGAATAGGAAAGCAATCATCAGAGTGACTAAGAAAAAACTGACGCTGATAATCCAGAATGAGAAGAGTTCTGTGCCAAGGAGCAGATGCCGAACCCAGAATTCCACTAGGGCTATGACTACGGAAAGAAGAAAGCTGCACAAGGTAAACAGGTAGTTGGCAAGTACCAGCTGCCTGCGGGAATAACTTGTCAGGCTTAAAAGCGTATCTCCATCGTATTTGAATTTGACTTTTGTCAAGTAGATATGCGCGAAGAAAACCATATAGGCAGTGGAAAGAAATATAGACATGAAGTGAACCAGGATTGTAGGAGCAGGGTCTAAAACGGATTGCATGACGACGAGTGCAAATACGTCGCAGCCGATTGGAATTAGAAGGAAATATTTCATGATGATGCAGTCTTTTTTGACAAGATCAAGAATCGACTTCATGACAATTCCTCCTCTCCCAAGTAAGGCAGGATACAGTTTTCCAAGGTGCCCTGTCCCTCATTCTGCGCAAGTAGATCGTCTTTGCTGCCGTCATAAACCAGTTTGCCGTGGTTAAGAATCAACAGCTGATCCGCAGCCTTTTCTAGATCGAAGGTAATGTGTGTGGAAAAAGAATACTTTTGTCGCGCCCACTGATGTAGTCCATAAAAAGCGCATAAATTTGATTGCGCATATAGGGATCCAGTCCTGAAGTTGGTTCATCTAAAATCAGTAGGTCTGCATGATGGGAGAGCGCATAAAAATGCAAAGCTGCTTTTTTATTCCACTGGAAAGCTTTGAGATCGTTTTGTTTTGGTCAATGCCAAACCGCTTGAGGTAGGTGCTGCAGGTGTCGTTGTCCCACTGGGTATAGGCACGTGAAAGGATTTTGTTCATTTCTTTCACTTTGAGATTTTCGTACAGCTGCTCAGGGTCAAGCACAACGCGAGGCGGTCGTTTACTGCGGGAGAATGCAGCTTTTCCGTTTCTCCGAAGAGATTCACTTCTCCCATTATAGGAGGGCATCAGACCGAGGATACACTTCAGTGTGGTGGATTTTCCTGCGCCGTTTCGCCCGATAAATCCGGTGATGGTTCCGCGGGGAATCGCAAACGAAAGGTTGTCCAGCACAAAGCCTGGGTATTCTTTTTTTAGATTGCTGACTTGTAAGACGTTTTCCATGTGGCTATACTCCATCTTTAAAGAGATTCTGTTCAGATGCCATTCATTTTCGTTTAGCTCTTTTGCTTTTGGAAGATTGAAATTAGAATTGGCGTCCGTTGTATTTGCTGCGTTTGCAGGAACCATTGCGGCGGTCGAAACGACCATCATACCTGCCAGTAAAATTCCCAGAACTCTTGTGTGTCTTTTCACGTTTGTTCACTCCTTCATTTTGTTTGATGGGTTGTATTTTGGCACGTATTATGTAAAGCATCTTTTTCTTTCCGGCCGATAAAAGGAACAGATGCCTTCCATACAAGATATTTGGATTTGTTATACAGATTAAAGATCTATAAATTGCATCTACAGAATCGAAGAATACACCTATATATGTTCCTTATATACTATTATTATAATATTGAGTTCATAAAAGTAAACATAATTTTCCAAAAAATATCATATGTTCGTTGAATAAGATAGTGATTTAGAAAAAAAGAGTAAAAAATACGGCTTTTGTTTTTGAGGGTTCTAACGGCGCGGCGGCGCGCATACGGTGTGTCAGGTCTTCAAGATTTCCAAACTGCTGGGAAAGGGGATGGAACACACCAACCATGCCGGAAGCCCAAAAACGGATGCGCGAAAACCGGAACGGCTGACGTTTCAACTGACGGAACCGCAAAAAGCCGCGCTTTCCCGGGCGTTGAAAGCGGCGGCCTGTAAGGAATTGTACAGACAAGGAAAATTATCGGGCGCGCAGCTCAATGCGCTCCTCGGGCAGCAGAAATTCTGAACCGTTCTGCGCCCGCAGGCTGATACGGAAACCGTATCAGCCTATTTTTTTCAGAAGGGAAGCCTTTTCTGTATGGAAGAGAAACTGCGGGTTGCCGCATACTGCCGTGTTTCTACGGAAAAAGACGACCAGGTCAATTCCCTGCAGAACCAAAGGCAGTATTTTTCCGCGTTGATTGACCGGCACGCGGGCTGGACGCTGCATGAGGTGTATTTTGACGAGGGGCTGAGCGGTACGACCGTAAAACACCGCAGCGGCTTTCACCGAATGATTGCAGACGCCGAGTGCGGCGCGTTTTCGCTGGTTCTAACGAAAGAGGTCAGCCGCTTCGCACGCAATACGGTGGATACGCTGTCTTACACACGCAGGCTGCGCCAGCTGGGCGTTGGGGTAATTTTCACAGTCGACAATATCGACACACGCGACAACGACGGCGAACTGCGGCTTTCCATTATGGCAACACTGGCGCAGGAGGAGAGCCGCAAGATTTCCGAGCGTGTCAAATGGGGGCAAAGGCGCAGTATGGAGCAAGGCGTGGTGTTTGGGCGCGACTTGCTGGGTTATACGGTCAGGGACGGGCACCTGTTTGTGAATCAGGAAGAAGCGGAAGTGGTGCGTCTGATTTTTCACAAGTATCTGGACGAGGGGAAGGGCACGCACGTGATTGCGCGGGAACTGCAGGAGGCAGGTATCCCGCCAAAGCGCGCGCGGGTGTGGTCAAATACGGTCATTCTGCGCGTGCTGCGCAACGAGAAGTACGTTGGTGACCTGTGCCAGAAGAAAACCTGCACGCCGGATTACCTGACGCACGCCAAGACACGCACCCGCGAAAAGACGGAGCTGGTGTATCTGCGGGCGCACCACGAACCCATCCTAGACCGCGCAACGTGGGATAGGGCACAGGCGGAGCTTGCGCGCCGCTCGCCCTGTCCGGCGCGTAAACAGCAATATGCCAATCGGTACTGGTGTTCGGGAAAAATTGTCTGCGGTGTGTGTGGGCGGCACTTCGTCAGCCGAACGAAAAAGCGGAAAGACGGAACGATTTACCGGGCATGGCGCTGTCGTGCCGCCGCGGAGCACGGCGCCTGCAAATCGGACGGCCGCGGCGGAACCATCGGCTGCAGCAGTGCGTCTGTCTATGAAAAGGTGCTGCTCGCCTGTGCAGCCAGTGCGCTGGACGCCGTGTGGGCTGACAAGCGCGCGTGGAAGCAGGAACTGCTCAAGGAACTGGAGCAGACCGCGCAGACCGCACAACTGCCGGACCCGGCGGGGCTGTATCGGCAAATTGACAAACTGGAAGCCAAAAAGCTGCGCGCGGTAGATCTGACTTTGGACGGCACACTGACGCAGGAAGAACTGAAACGGCAGAAGCAGCTGTATGACGCTTCTCTAACGCGCCTGCGCGGACAAATCCGCGCTTTGGAAGCGCGGCGCGCGGCGCAGCCGACAGCGGCGGACTGCCTGCGGGTATGGGCAGAGGCACTGGAACAGATGACAGACGGCACTGCCTGTACGCCCCTGTACCGGGAAGTCGTGGAATGCATCCTCGTGGAGCCTGGCAGTTTTTTGACGCTGCGGCTGGCAGGGGTTCCGTTTGGCATTCGCCTGCACTACCGCGTGAGCGGGCGTATGGATACTTACCGGGTGGAGGTGGATGCTCTTTTCGCGGCGGCTCTGCCCGCGTGTGCAAATCCGATACCGACATAGGGACAGAAGAACTGGGTCATCTGGAGATGGTCAGTGCCATCGTGTATCAGCTGACACGCAACCTGACGCCGGAGCAGATTAAGGCCGGCGGCTTTGAAGATTACTTTGTCAACCATACGACCGGCATTTTTCCGTCGGATTCTTCCGGTGTGCCGTTCAGCGCACTGACGATTGATGTTTCTGGCGACCCCATTACCGATTTGCACGAGGACCTGGCGGCAGAGCAGAAAGCCCGCACAACCTATGACAACATCCTGCGGTATACGGAAGATCCGGATGTGCGCGACCCCATCCGTTTTCTGCGCCAACGCGAAGTTGTGCATTACCAGCGTTTTGGCGAAGCGCTACGGATTACCACAGATCATTTGGACAGTAAGAACTTCTATGCGCTGAATCCGGCGTTCGATAAACCGGTGTAAAGCGTTCTTTTTCATCAGGACGTAGAAATGGAAGAAAAAGTTTTCATATAACTAAAAAATTAAAAAATTTCTTAAAATTCAAATAATGTCTTGAAAAATCCAAAATAAGTGCTATAATATAACTATATCTAGGAATAAAATACAAATTATTACTAAAGCATTAAAAATCAATCGAGCAAATATCCGAGTATACTGCAGCCGAATGGAAATCATCTGCACTTTTTACCAGCTGGAAAAGTACAGATGGTTTTACATAAAAAATAGGCGCATCCTGCTGATAAAACCCAGTCATTCTGCAATACGCGGAATGACTGTTTTCGTTTCTCAGAAGGGGTTCGCTTTCTATCTATCATTTTATGAAAAGCAGGATTGAGAGATGAAAAAAATCGTTTCGGTTATGATCATCCTTGCCGTTGTCTTTCAGGCATTCATCGGTTTTCTGTTTGAGTCTGACCGGGAAATTGAAACGCTTCAAACGGGTGCACAGACGTATTGCGAACCGTTTGCAATCCCGGATGATTCCAGAATTTCAGATACGGATCAACTCTTTTCCGTGTTGCTGAAAACTGCACAGGAAACACATACCAATCTTTTCCGAACGTACATGGCCGGCTCTGAAACGGAGACCGTGAAAAATGACCGTACAACCGTTGTGAAATACAGTCTGCTGACAGGAAGCAGCCGTTATATGCAGACGTTTCCGCTCAAAAACGGAAGGACGTTTACACCGGCAGAAACACAAAGCCGCACCAATCGGCAGTTTCTTGACACGCAGAAGTCCGGAAGTGCAGAACAGGTCGGGCAGCTGCGTTATCATATGTATAAAACCAGCTTACGCATAGAGCCGTTTTACCAAATGACGTCAGAGGTAAAAGGAAGTGGCCGCTACTATGTGGAGCTGCCCGCCGGTGTTCAGAAAGACGTGTTTTTAAAAAGTCTGCAGAAAAATTTACAGCAGCAGTTCCAAGCGGAAATTCCGGTTGCACAGCTGCAGGGAGATACGCAGGAGATCACCATCCCTACAATGGACGAATTCCTTTTTGAATGTGTGTATGGGTTGCTGCTGCTGTTGGTTGTTCTGTCTGTGTTATATATCTGCCTGCGGGAGTCCAAGCAAATCGCTGTTTGCAAGCTGCATGGCGTAAAGACCGGAAAAATCATGTGGCTGTTGCTGCGCTCGGTGTTCGGTGTGTTTGCAGGCACGTTCCTGGCAGTGGCATTGGGCATTGGCATTTATACGCAAGATTTCGTTTATGTTTGGCGCGTTTTGCAAAACACCGTTGCGGCATACCTGTTTTCCATCGCACTGATTGCGGTGGCTGCGGCAGCTGCAGTGCGCACCTGTCGGGTTTACCAGAATCTGAATGGGAAGTCCGGCTCCAAAAGCGTCCTGTACTTAAACTATGTCGTGAAAGCATTGAGTGTTTTGTTGATTTTGGCAGAGGGACAGCTGCTGTATACCAATGTGAATGCATATCAGCAGAGTATGCGCCTCTATCAGGCATGGAGTGATGCCAGAGCTTACGGCGTCTTCTATCCGCTTACGCACGGCAGTTCTGTAACGACCGCAGAAGTTGTTGCAGCGGAAGGGAAAATCGCAGAAGAGGTTTATCCGACTTTAAACCGACAGGGTGCACTATATATTGGCGCGGAACTTTTTCAGCCGGAATATTTAAACAGTTCAGCTCCGGCATCCTTTCCATCTGTTAAAGTCAACGTCAATTATCTGAAAAAGTACCCGCTGCAGGACAGCGCCGGAAAGCCTGTTTCCGTTTCGGAGAACGAAACCAGCTGGGTGCTGCTGGCACCGATGCGCTACAAGAGTCAGGAACAAGCGCTGCGGAAGGAATTGCTGGAAACGCGGCAGGGAATGAATACGGTAGACCAGGAAGTGTATGGCGTTTCGAAAAAGATTCAAAAAGGCACCGATGTAAAAATCATCTGGATTGCGGACGGTCAAAAAGTATACACCTATAATCCAAAGGTTTCCGCAAAAACAGCGGGAACGCTTTCCGGCGTATTGGTAGAAGTCATGACGGAGCAGAATAGCTGCATTTCTGACCGGAACGGTATACGCGGAAACGGGGACAGTGACCCCTTAAAAGTAAAGCTGAACGGTACCGCGCAAGAAACCTATGACGCGTTGGTGCCGCTGCTGAAAAAAACCGGTGTTTACGAAAACCTGCCGCACTTAATTGCAACGGACCAATACATGACCGGGCAGGCGACTGTGATACAAAGTCAAATCAATTTATATGTCTTAATCGCAGGCTTTTTCCTGCTGATGCTGTGGCTGACGATCACACAAAACATGGTCATCCTTTTTGACCAAAACAAGAAGGACTTAATTGTAAAGAAGCTGTTCGGCTGGCCCGCAGGCAGGCGCTTTTGCAAATATATGCTGCCCGGGCTTCTGGTTTCGCTGTTTGTGCTGTGTGGGTACGGCGTGTTCGCATGGGTTACGCAAAGTATGCAATGGCAATACTTTTTGGTCATCAGTGCGGTTCTGCTAATTGTTGAAAGTCTGGTGTCTTTCGTCACAATCATCAGAACCGAAACGCGAAAGACAGTCGACACGCTGAAAGGAGATTCCTAATGGAAACAATTTGCAAAATGGAGCGGCTGGCAAAACGGTTTGGAAACAAAGTCGTATTAAATGACTTTTCCCTTTGTGTAAATGCCGGCGAAATGCTTTGTATTGCCGGAGCCAGCGGCAGCGGAAAAAGCACCATTTTAAATATTGTCGGGATGTTTGAAAGCGCTGACAGCGGGGAGATTTCTCTGTTTGAGCAGCCTCAGCCCAAGCTGAATAGTAAAAAGGGCCGCGCATTGCTGCAGTCCAAACTGTTTTACTTATTCCAAAACTACGCGCTGGTAGATGACAGAGATATTTCTTATAATCTGGAGATTCCTTTGATGGCGGTAAAAAAGTCAAAGAAAGAAAAAGAGATTCTCAAGCGGCAGGCATTGGAAAAGGTGGGGCTTTCCGTACCGCTGTCACAGAAAGTCTATCAGCTTTCAGGCGGTGAGCAGCAGCGGGTTTCCATTGCCAGGGGATTTCTGCGGCCGTTTGACCTGCTTTTGGCAGATGAACCGACCGGCTCTTTGGACGCAGACAACCGCGATGTGGTCTTTCAGCTGTTACAGCAGTTTCATGCGGAGGGGAAAACGGTTATCATTGTTTCCCATGATCCCTACATCATAAAACACTGCCCACGGACGGTTCGGATAAAGGATGGCAGAGCTGCGGAGGATGAATGAAATTGTCTGCATGGGATGTCCGAAGCGGAAAATGAATGCTGTAAAAGCTGTAAAAAGCACTTGTTGAGGCGGAACGGAGAAAAGTTTCCCAAGACATTACAAAGGACAGCCGCAAGTACAGACAGCGGCTGTCCTTTTGCTGTATCCAGAAAAGGAACGATTTCATATGCACTGCGCAGTTTCTCTTTACACAGTCGGTACGGTAAAGTCCACATGGATGCGTGCATTGCTGGTCGCAGCGGAAAGGTGCTTGCTTTGCCCCGGATAAGACCAGTCGGTGGGCAGGTTGTTCTGACCGTTGCTGGTGTGGCTGTGAATGGCGTATTCCCTGGCGTCGCCGGTCAGCAGACCTGTGATGGGGCCGTTTGACGTTTTAAAATCAAAGTCGTCGGAGGTAACCTGCTCGGCGTGCAGGGAGCCGTTGCTGGTGCGCAGCTGCAGCCGCGCGGGAAAAACGCAGTCCTTTACTGTCACTCTGCCATTCCCCGTGGTGCCGATGCAAGTCTGCGCGCGGGTACCGTAGGCTTCTAGGGTGCCGTTGGAGGTTTTCATCTGCAGAGCGTGGCAGTCCACATCCGAAACCGAAATGCGCGCGTTGCCAGTGACCAAGTTGACGCTGCCCACATCGTGCAGTGCGGAAGCCGTTATCTTGGCATTGCAGGTTTTTACAGAAATATCTCCGTGAAAGGACGCCGGTACCTGCAGCAGAATGCTGCGCGGGCTGCGAAACAGGTCGCGCCAGTGAAACAGCAGGTGCTGCATGGTGTGATTAAACGTAAAAACACCGTTTTCTTCTGTTACTGTGACAAAGTCATTTTCTCCGGGGGAAAACAGCACGCGCAGGGGGCCGTCCGGCACCGGCTGCACCTCTACACTGACATTTTGCGCGTTGACGGTAACGGCCCCAATCGGATTGCGTGCAGTGTAAGTATGCGGCCCGAACGCAGCCGGAGGCTCCGGCGCGGCGGCTGGCTGCTCCGGCTCCGGCGCCCGGTACTCCGCGCGGATTTGGGCGGCGATATCCTGCGGCGAATCAAACTCTTCAATGACGGCTTCCTCGGACTTCCCGTTTTCCACGCCGTCGCAGATTAGCTCCCGGTAGTAATCGAGCACACTGCTGCGCTCCTGTTCGCTCAAACCGGTCAGACCGGCGGCGAGCTGCTGTAAAAAGGTTTTCTGGTTCATAAGTGTGCTCCCTCCACAAATGCATAGATTCGTTTCATTTCGTCAGCTTCGTCTAAAAATTCCTGCACTTTTTGCAGACCGGGCGTTTCAATTTTGTAGTACTTACGTGTGCGGCCGTTGTGCTCCTGCTTGTAGGTGGAAACACAGCCGCTGGCTTCCAGACGGCGCAAAATCGGATACAGGGTCGATTCTGACACCGTAATGCAGCAGGAGATGTCGCTGACAATGCGGTAGCCGTAAGACGGGCCGTGCATCAGTGCTGCGAGCACGCAGATGTCGAGGATTCCTTTTTTTCGCTGTACGTCCATGGGTTTGCCTCCTTTTTGGGATGCGGGTTAGCGCCGAACACAATACAGATGCCGGTTTTCGATTCCATAGCGGCTGTCCTCCTTCGTATGCTGTACCTTACATAATATTATACAATACATAGTATGCATTATATAGTATACGCAGGGGAGCACTCTGTCAAGTGTTTTTTAAAATTTTGCAGAAAAAACGGCGCTCCTCCCCCAAAAGGCGGAAACGCCGTCCGTGTATGGATTATGTAGTTGTATAAGTGCAGGTATCCCCTGCGTTAAAGTGCCGCCACAAATGCAGGCTCAGCCAGAGCAGGCACGCGAAGCGCAGGCATGACAGCGCTTGTGAAGAGACACCCGGCGTTTTCGGATCTAAGTACTGCATCCACGAAAACAGGGAGACGGCGCTTTCTACCAGAAAACACAGGTGGTCGCCCCGCTGATGAGAAAACAGGGCTAGCACCAGCAAAAGCAGATCTGCCGGAAAGGCGTATCGTTCGTGCATACAAGGCAGCAGCGTGACACAGCACAAGCAGGTCCACGTTCCCACCAACAGCAGTTCATAAGGAGAGAGTCCGCCCCCGCGCTGCAGCGCAAGAGTCAGCGCGGCATACAGAGCGAGCAGAGTTACCGCAAGCAGGGCATATTTCCACTGCACAAAGGGCAGGTGTCCCAGCAGCATGCCGATGCCGGGAGAGTTTACAGATAACGAACCACAGCAGCCGAGCTGCACCAGATAGGGCCAGTAGGTCATCCAGATTGGTGTGCCGCACAGCATGGCAGGCACACAGGTCAGCACCAGCGCGGCGGGCGCCGCCAGAAAGGCGGAAAGTCGGAACCAGCGGCAGCCGGCGGCGGTAATGAGCAGCAGCGGCAGCAGAAACACCGCCTGCATTTTAAAGGCAAAAGCCAGACCAAACATGGCACAGGCGGCAATGCTGCGGTGCCGTGCGAGAAAGAAAATGGTCAGAACCAGAAAGGTGATGTAAATGGCATCGCACTGCGCCCAGAACGCGCTGTTGAAGAACGCTTCCGGAAACAGCAGCACGGCCGTGTAAATCAGCAGGCGGGCGCGCCGCGGATGTGCGCAGTCCGGCCAAACCGCACTCTGTAGAAGGGCACAGCTGCACGCAAGCGCGAAGTCTGCCGTAACGGAAATGGTTTTGACAGCAGCCAGTGCCGGTACGTGCAGTGCCGTGAACGGCGTCAGCAGTGTCAGATACGCGATGGTGTAGTTGCAGTCTGCCAGTGGTTGGCGCAAGGCGGGCAGTCCACCGCCCTGCGCGATTTGCGCGTACCATTTTTCCAGATAAATCAGATAGTCGCCGCTTTGAAAGGGATACAGCGACAGCCGGACGGCAAGTGCCAGTATGGTCACAACTGCAACGGAGATGGGAAAAAGCCGGTCTTGCAGCCACTGCGACCATGCCGGCAGGCTGTCGGAAGATGCCGGCGGGTTTTGAAAAAGCGTGTGCTTCTGCACAGGCATTCCTCCTTTTGAATTTTGTTTCCGTCTGCGCAGAGTATACCATTTAACTGTACGAATGTCAATCATACAGTTAATACAGAATGCGGATTCGGAACCGGACACAGAAAAAACCGACCTGCCGAAGCAGGCCGGTTTTCCACATTCAGTTGTTTGCCGGTTGAAAAATGATACCGGAGAAAGCGGGCAGATCCACGCGAATGCCCTGCCTGCCGCCCTGCAGAACAGCCTCTGCAGCCGGATTGCGGCGGTTGCTTCCGCCGAACGCGGCGTCCTCTGTATTGAAAATTTCGCGGTAGGTGCCCGCCTGCCGTACCGGCAAAAAATACGCCGGAACCGGACGTTCCGAAAAGTTCAGCGCAACGTAAAGTTCCTCGCGGTCAGGCGCCTCCAGACTGTCCCGACAAAATGCGAACACACAGCTGTCGGTATGCGTCAGATCCATCCAGACAAAGCTTTTGGGGTGGTAGTCATTTTGGTAAAGCGCGGGGTGCTGGCGATAAAATGTCTGCAGTGCCTGCACATACCGGTGAAATGCATCGTGATTGGGGTAAGTCAGCAGGTTCCAGCCGAGCGCGGCCTTTTCATCCCACTCCTTAAACTCCGCCAATTCGTTGCCCATGAAGTTGAGCTTTTTGCCCGGATGCGTGAACATATACAGCCACAGCAGGCGCAGCTGCGGGAATTTTTCCTCATAGGAGCCGAAAATCTTGTCAATGATGGTATGTTTGCCGTGTACGACTTCGTCATGCGAAAGCGGCAGCAAGAAAATATCGCGGTGAAAGTAGCTCATGGAAAAGGTGAGACTGTCAGCGGCGAGCCGCCGCTCCGTCGGAGATTTCTGCAGGTAAGCCAGCGTGTCATTCATCCAGCCGAGGTCCCATTTGTAGTCGAATCCAAGCCCGCCGTACTGCACCGGCGCGGTCACCTTCAGGTAGTTGGTCGAGTCCTCAGCAATCAGCATGGCACCGGGGTGGCGCGCCTGAAGCGCATAGTTGGTGCTGCGCAAAAACCAAACGCCGGCGTCGCTGACACCGCGGTTTTCGTCACCGCAGGTGTACAGAATCCGCGAAACGGCATCATAGCGCAGACCGTCAAAGTGGTAGTACGTCAGCCAGAAGTCGGCAGCAGACTTTAAGAAGCTGAGCACGTGCGGTTTTGCAAAGTCGAAAAAGACAGTGCCCCATTCGCTGTCCCGCAGCGCGGGCTCGTCGCTTTCGTAAAGGAATGTGCCGTCAAATTTGCTCAGGGCGTAGTCATCGCGGATGAAGTGTGCAGGCACAAAGTCCATGATAGTGCCGATGCCCTCCTGATGGCAGCAGTCGATGAAGTGCATCAGCTGGCGGGGAGCGCCGTAGCGGCTGGTGGGTGCAAAGTACCCGGCGGTTTGGTAGCCCCACGAAGCGTCCAGTGGATGCTCTGTGAGGGGCAGCAGCTCGATATGCGTAAATCCCTGCTGCTTTACATACGGAAGCAGGGTGTCAATCAGTTCTTCATAGGAGTAGAAGCGGTCGGCATCCTTCTGCTCCTCCTTGATGCGCCAGGAGCCAGCGTGCACTTCATAAATGGAAAGCGGGCGATTGTAGTTTTTGTCACGGGACGCCATCCACGCCTGGTCAGTCCAGGTGAAGCCGTCTAAAAAGCAGATGCGGCTGGCGGTGGCGGGGCGCAGTTCCGCAGAAAAAGCGAACGGATCGGCGCGGTCATGCAGGCCGTCGGCGGTCTGCACCCGGTATTTGTACATCTGTCCTTCCTGCGCGCCTGCCGCGAAAAGTGTCCAGAACCCCGCCGGCGTGCGGTCCATCTGCCAGGCATTCCAGCTGGAAAATTCGCCGATCAGAAACACGTTGCGGGCACCGGGCGCATAAACGGTGAAACGCACGCCGTCCTGGTCAAATTCAGCGGCTTTGTGCGCACCAAGGACCAGGTAAGCTTCGCAGCTTTGTCCCTGCAGGTATTCCCGTAAAATTTTTTCGTCCATAACAAAAGCCCTCTTTTCGTTTCGGCATTTCTACAAAACAAAAGGACCGGATGAAAAACAGTTTTGTAGATTCTGTAACCATTATAAACGAAAAGAGGGCGAAAATCTATTCTTTTTTCTGTGCGGTCAGGCGTGGGTTTCCACACCGGGCAAAACGAGTTTCTGCACCGCGTAAGCCACGCCGTCCTCGTCATTGGTTCGCGTGACAAAGTCCGCGTCGTTTTTGACCACCTGCTGGGCATTGCCCATAGCCACCCCCATGCCGGCGAAGCGCACCATGGACTGGTCATTGAAGCCGTCACCAAATGCAATTAAAGCGCTGCGGGTCAGCCCCAGCCGACCGAGCAGGACCGCAAGCGCCTGTGCTTTGTCGACGTTGTTGGGCATGACCTCCAGATAGTACGGTTCACTGCAGTAAATGCTGCAGGTCGGAAACTCCCGCCGCAGGGACGGCAGCAGCTTTTCAATGTAGGCAGGGTCACCAGGAAACAGGAATTTATTGACGTGAAAGTCAATGCGCGGCAGGATATTCGGTACCTCTTCCACCGGCATATGATTGATGAAAGCGTCGCCTCGCACATAGTTGTTGTCTGCAGTTTCGGTAATAATCGTGTCGCTGCTGTAAATAATGACGGCAAGCGGATGTTTTTTGTTCAGCCCGCACAGCCGCGGCAGAAGTTCTTTCGGCAGGTAGCGCTCATACAGGGTTTCGCCGGTTTTACAGGAAACGATTTTACCGCCGTTAAAAGAGATGATATAGCCGTCGCTTTGATCCAATTCCAGCTCGCGCGCGAGTGGCAGCACCCCTGCGGTCGGTCTGCCGGAAACCAGCGCGATGCGGATGCCGGCGTGCTGAGCGTGCAGCAGAACTTCACGGGTGGCCGGGCTGATTTTTTTCTGTGAGTTTGTCAGTGTACCGTCAAGATCCAGTGCAATGAGTTTGTAATCCTCCATGAGAATACCTCCCGGCTCAAAATTCCGTTTGTGCACCTTTCTGCACAAACGAAGCTATTCTTTATTGTACACGTTTTTGTGCGCCGGTGCAATTGACAGGGCAGAGAACGTTTGCCGCAGCGTGCTCAATTTTTGTGAAAAAGGCGCGAAAAAGCCGACGTACTTGCGCTTTTTTGCGCTGACCGATATAATGGTGGTACAAAAGCGCGCGGCTTTTGGAAGAAAGGCAGAGGGGGAACACAGTTTGCGGTTACGCTACAAAACAGTTTTGTTTGACTTTGACGGTACCATCTGCGCCTCCGGCGAGGGCATTATGCATTGTGCGGCGCTGGCGCTGCAAGAAATGGGAGTGCCGGTGCCGCCGCGGGAAACCCTGCGCCGGTTCATCGGCCCGCCTGCGGAGGATTGCTACCAAAATTTTTGCGGCATGACGCCGGAGCAGGCGGTTGAGGCGGTGCGCCGCTTTCGGGTGCATTATGACTCGACTGGCTGGCTGAAAACGGAAATGTATCCGGGCGTTCCGGAGTTGCTGCGGGATCTGCGCGCAGCCGGTGCGGTGGTCTGCACCGCTTCATCCAAGCCTTTTATGATGGTGGAGCGGTTGCTTCAGCATTTTGGGGTGGAGCAGCTGTTCAGCCAGCTCTGCGCGGCAGACAACGACGGCGGCAATGCCGCGAAAGCCCAGGTCATCCGCAAGGCGATGGCGCTGTGCGGTACCAATAGCCTGACAGATACGGTCATGATTGGGGATACCCATTATGACGCAGAGGGCGCGGCGGAAGTGGGGCTGCCGTTTGTCGGGGCGGCTTACGGATACGGCGGCAAGGAAGACCTGAAAGCCGGCGGCGCGGTTTGCTTCGCGGATTCACCGGCGGATTTGCGCCGTTATCTCTTTATAAAAGAGCCATCATAAACAAGGCGCCGGAATTCCGTTTTCAAGGATTCCGGCGCCTTTTGCGGCGTTTCAGTTGTGCCGAAGCAAGAAAAAACAGCGTGCACTGCAAAGTGCCGCGCCCCCTGCAAAAAGCAGGGTTACCACAGTGAGCAGAACGTCAATCTGCACACCGGCTCGCAGCCGGCTGAATAGGTCAACTGCCCAAAGGACAGCCAGCACAGCGGCAAGCAGAAGGCAGGCAATTGCTGTGCGTTGGTAACCGCCGCGCGGCGCAGGGTTGCTTTTTGCAGCATGACGGCCGGCAAGGTGGGCGAGAAACGCGTCAAGCGGTTCGAGTAATTTAGTTTGCATATTTTTCTGCATAGGACTCTCCAAACCAAAGGGCAATTTCCCGGCGAACAGCTTCCGGGCTGTCGCTGGCGTGAATCAAGTTTTGGCAGCTGCGGCTTTCCGCGGCGGATTTTGCGAAGCTGTCGATGCCGAAATCTCCGCGGATGGTACCCTTTTGTGCCTCCGCCGGATTGGTGGCACCGACCACGCTGCGGATGCGCTCGATGATGTCGGCGTGTTCTGATTTGACGATGATGGGGATCACATAGCGGTTGGTGAAAAAGTCCGCGTATTTCCGCTCAAAGTCGTGCCCCATTTTGGCAATGGCCTGTGCGTAGTGTTTCAGCAGGGTGCCTGTTTTCACCTTTTGACAGTCTATCAATTCCAGCTCGATGTCGGCTTCTTTTAGGTAGCTGAGAATCGGTACGGTCAATCCCCGCTCTACGGCGTCCGGTTTGAGCATGATAAAACTGTAATACATACAAATCCTCCTGATTCTGTTCCGCGTGAATTTCTCTCTTTTTATTATATAACAAGCGGCCGCGGAATAACAGGGGAAGCGTGTAAGAAATTTGCTAACCGTAATTTTTCTAAATCTTTTCCACAAAGAAAAAGAAAAAAGGGAAAAGTGTCAAGCTAAGCGTTATGCAAAACGAGGTCTGCCGTTGTGCCGCCGGTCAGCTTTAAAAGGTCCTGAATCGAAAGCTCGACCTGCGTGCCGATTTTTCCGCCGCTGACGAAAATGGTGCCGAACTGCAGAGCGCTTTCGTCAAACACCGTTGTGAACTGCTTTTTCATGCCCACAGGGGAGCAGCCGCCGCGGATGTAGCCGGTGACTTTGTTAATATCCTTGACGTGAATCATTTCGACACTTTTCGCGCCGACACTGCGCGCGGCAGCTTTCAAGTTTAGTTCCGCCGCCACCGGCACCGCAAAAACGTAGTAGGCGCGGTCGGCACCCTGCGTAACCAGTGTTTTAAAAACCTGCGGCAGGGGCTGTCCCAGTTTCTGTGCAACCGCAATGCCGTCGATTTTTCCATCCTCATGCGCGTAAAAATGCGGGGTATAGGCAATGTGTTCCTTGTCTAAAATCCGCATGACGTTTGTTTTTTCGTCTTTCTTTTTTGCCATGGTAAAAACCCTCCTGTCGGCTCCATTATACGACGCAGCACACCTGCTGTAAACAGCGGCAGGCGGAAAACCGCCGCAACCGGCAGTTGACACGCGCAGAATCTGCAAATTGCAAGGGCAGACTGCTTGCTTTTTGGCTGCGGCGGAGACAGGATACGGGGTCATCCGCCCAAAGCCTCGCGCTGGGCGCGAAATACTTCCGCATGGTCTAAAAAAATGCGGGCTAAAGCCGGGTCAAACTGCACGCCTGCGTTTGTTTCGATTTCGCGGCAGGCGAATGCGTGGCTGTGCGCTTTGCGGTAAACCCGGCTGCTGGTAATGGCATCGTAAACGTCACAGAGGGAGGTGACGCGCGCGGCAAACGGAATTTGCTTGCCGCTGAGCCCATAGGGGTAGCCCTGCCCGTTCCACCACTCGTGGTGAAAAACCGCACACGCGCGCGCCGTCTGGAAAAGCGGCTCCGGCATTCCGCACAGGATGTCCTGCCGCATCAGGGCAAACATCTTTTCTGCGTACAGGGGGTGCCTGCGGACTTCCTGAAGCTGGGCAGGCGTCAGCTTTTCGGCTTTCAGCAGAAGCGCGCGGGGAACCCATGCCTTTCCAATGTCGTGAAAATAGGCGGCGCTGCCCAAACGGGACAGTTCATCAGCCGGGCAGCCTGTTTTGGCGCTGCGCAAAGTCTCTGCCAATGCGGCGGTATACAGCTTTACATGGGCGGAATGCAGCCGTTGTTCCTTGGGCAAAGACTGCATCCATCTGCTGATTTCAGAATCGCCGTTTAAGGGATTTGGCACGGTTCCATTCTCCTTTCCGAAAGTGCGGTGCAAATGAGAGACGCAGGCTGCCGAATGGAGGCAACCTGCGCCTTTTGCAGAACGCTGTTAAGTCGAATACTTGGAAGTGTCCGTTTTTGTGGAGGGGGCAATCGGTGCCGCAGGCGGCGGTGTCTGTGCATTTTTCAGCTTGAAGATGCTGACGTTTTCTTTCAGGATATCTGCCTGACCGGAAAGTTCTTCACTGGCAGCCGCACTTTCTTCGGCGGCTGCCGCGTTGCTTTGCACAACCTGCGAAACCTGTGTAATGCCCTGGTTAATTTGCTCCAGTGCAGCGGCCTGCTCGTTGGAAGCGGAAGCAATAGCACCCACCAAATCGGACGCCTGGGAAATGCCCTCTGTAATTTTTTGCAGCGCGCTGGCGGTTTCATTGGCAATGTCTGTGCCGCTGCCGACTTTTTGTGTGGAGGTTTCAATCAGCGTCGTGGTTTCCTTTGCAGCTTGTGCTGATTTTGCGGCGAGGCTGCGGACTTCCTCCGCAACCACGGCAAAGCCCTTTCCGTACTGACCGGCGCGGGCTGCCTCTACAGCGGCATTCAGAGCAAGAATATTGGTTTGGAACGCGATTTCATCAATGGCTTTGATGATTTTGCCGATACTGCCGGAAGAGGTGTTGATATCCTCCATGGCCTGCAGCATTTCGCCCATTTTCGTATTTCCGTTTTCTGCGTCGGACTTAATGGTTCTCGCAAGCTCGTAAGTTTTCTGTGCATTTTGTGCGTTCTGCGTGGTTTGGGAAGTGACTTCCTCCATGGAAGCGGAAAGTTCCTCCACAGAGCTTGCCTGCTCGGTGGCACCCTGCGACAGCATGGTGCTGGAATTTGCAACCTGTCTGGCACCGGCATCCACCTGTTCCGAAGAGGACACAATGGAAGTGGCAAGCGTATGGAATTTCTGTACAAGGTTATTCAGTGCTTTCCCGAGGATGTCCTCGTCAGAACGAACCGTGACGGAAACAGTCAGGTCGCCGCCGGCAATCGCAAGGGTTTCGCTAGTGAGTTTGTTGGTGCCGACAATCAATTGATTAAAGGAAACCGCGAGCTGACCGATTTCATCTTGACGGCTGTTCAGTACCTTGTCTTTTTCGTTGAAGAGTTTGGATTTGTCCATATCACCGACGGCCATCATGGCGGCAAATGCTGCGTATTTCTGTATGGGCGGCACAATGCTCTTAGAAATTCTGCGGCTGCATTTATAGGAGGCTGCAGCGGCGGAAAGGACAATGGCAAGCATGACGCATATTTCGATGATCGAGCTGGTCTGGGTGTTTGAGAGGCTTTGCTGTGCCTGCGCGTCGTTAAAGCTGGAGAGTACAGAGAAAGCATCGATTACATCTTGCGTTTTGGAAGAAGTGTCGTTAATCAGTGTAAGAATTTCTTCCTGAGAGCCGCCGGAACTTGCGGTCTGCACAATGTTGTTAACGACGGTTTCATATGCCGCATAAGCGGTTTTCAAGGATTCATAGTGTTCCTGATCCGTGCTGTTGGACAGCGTACCGCTGTACTTTTCTAGCTGCTTTTGTACGGCTTGCAAATCAGTTGAAATGGTTTGGCTGTATTTGTCCTTGTCTGTATCATAGTGCATATACAGGTCACGGACGGCGGTGCGCAGATCCTTAAAATCAATTTCAGCATTGGAAGAGTATTCGATTCCAAGGGTCGACTGGTTGTACATGGTCTGCTGATTGCTCATGAGAATGATCAGGCTGATAATTCCCAGAAGTCCGATGATGGCGCCCATGGTGGATACAAAGGTGAATCCAACGGAGAGCTTTTTGGAGATGCTGATGTCGTCGAACCGATTTCGCTTCATAATTCGCTTTCCCTCTTTAAAAAAATTTGCAGGACGCCGTTTTGTGCGGCTGACTGGTGCAGAACCTTTCAAAGCTTCTGCGTGCTGTGGCGGACGTTTCTCCGGTTGACTATCCGGCAGCGGACACTTGCCAAAAAATTCTGACCGCATACACTTACTTTGGGGCGGGGATACTATGGAAGCAGGGAGATTTTAGGACGCAGTTTGTTAAAGACTGCGTCCTTTGAGGAGAATCATGTGGTTCTGTCTGCCTTTGAAGCACGGTTGACAGAGGTGGTGACGGCGGCTGGCGGTTGGAGCATACAGGTACTGTGCATCTCGTTGAATTTTTCCATGGCAATTTTTTTCTGCCCCATTAGGGAATGTGCATAAATGTTCAGGGTAATAGAAACATTGGCGTGCCCCAGCAGTTCACTGAGAGTCTTCATGTCTACCCCGAGCTCCAGCGCCCTGGTTGCAAAGGTATGCCGGATGGCATGAAACTTGCGGTACTTCACGTGTGCATCTGCCAGAAGCTTTTTGTAAAGTTTCTGGTAGTAACGCGGGTCAATCGGCACAGCTGTACCGGAAAGCATATAGACGCTGTCTTTCGGGCAGCGGGCTTTGCAGGCGGTCAACTGTGCCAGCAAAAACTGCGGCAGAGGAATTTTGCGCATGGATTTTCTGCTCTTTGGAGTGCCGGTCATCAATTTGGTTTTGCTGCCTGTTTGAGAAAAGTCTTTTACGCGTGTGACGGTCTTGGTCACGGAAATGGTGCCGGCTTCATCGTCCAGATCGCTCCATCGCAAAGCGCAAAGCTCGCCAATGCGGATGCCCGTGTAAAAGCACAGAAGGATTCCCAGCAGGCGCTGGTCACCTGCTTGAAAAACAGCGTGTTCAATCTGGCGCTGTTCCTTTACGGTGAAAACCAGCACTTCGGAATCTTCTTCTTTCGGCAGACGCACGCTTTCTAAAATCTGTACGGAGGAATGGGTGTCTTTTGCAATTCCTTTCAGAGAGGTTTTAAAAATTGTAAGGATTTTTCGCTTGGAGGATTCAGACAGTGAGGAATTATCCTGAACGGAACGTGCAAAACGCGCCGCGCTGGCCTCCGAAAGAAATTCGTTTCCGCTGAGGCTGAAAAACGGTATCACATATTTTTTCATACAGCGGTAGTAGCTTTCATACGTAGAGGGTTTCACTTGATAAAGGATATCCTTTGACAGCCAAGTGCTGAATAGACCCGCGGCTTTGGTGGAGGCTGGCAAAACCTGCAGGGAATGCACTTCGCCGGTTTCCTGGCAGAGTCTTTGCTTTTCTTTGACCTCCCGGTATGTTTTTGCATAAACATAGCGGTATTTTCCGTCTGACGTACGGACACGGCCTTCCCAACGGCCGTCCTTTCGTTTGTAAATGTTTTCGCCCCTTCTCGGCATACTCATAATCTCCTTTTGACATAAACTTTGACGGCGGATAAATCACTGAAAGCAGGGCAGAATACGCCGCGTTCTGTGCAGGATATGTCAGATATTCGGTTTTAAACGCCATTTTTAGGGATTTGACATCTGATATGGCTTCATTTATAATGAAAACGTCGCATTCAAGCGGACGCAGTCTTTAACAAACTGCGTCTTTTTTGCGGCCTTTTTTTATTTTGGCAGGGATTTTGGGCAGTTCTGAACTGCCTTTTTATGGTTTACAAGGCATAGAAAATGTACTATAATGAGAGAAATCGTAGAAAAATCTAAAATTCACGCTTGGAAGGAGAAATTTACAGAGTGATTCCACAAATTGAGAGAGAAGCACAGTGGCACAGCGGCGCCTTTGCGGCGGGAAGACCCGGTCGGGGGAAAGCGGCGGCAGTATGAAACGGCCGGTAAGCCGCAGACGGCTGCTTTTGGCAGCGGCGGTCGTTTTGCTGTTGGTTAGCATTCCTGCATTTGCGGCATTCAGCACCCAAGTTGGCCCGAAGTTCCTAATCCGGTCAGCGGCGCAGCAGGTGCAGCCCGGGGAGGAAGTGCGCGTGGAGTTGGTGGCATCGCCTGGCCGCACCACGGCAGGGGCGTTTCGATTTTCTCTGACGTATGATGCCGCTGCCTTTTCTTATGTGCGCAAAGAGGACGCTTCGCAGATTCAGGGGGCAGACCTGTTTGTGCGGCAGTCCAATCCGCTGGTTTCCGTTTATACTTGTGATACACAGCAGGGAGGCGCCGCGTTGCTTTCCGGAGAGGTGGCGGCTTATGTGTTTCGTGTGCGGGAGGATGCTGAACCCGGTACCTATACATTTTCCGCGAAAACAGACGAAGTGTGTGATTACGACGGGAATCCGCTTGCAGACAGTGACGCTGCCGCGGTACAGATGCAGGTCAGCTTTTCCCAAACACAGTCGGAAATTTCCGGTTTGCTTTCGTCTGCGCAGTCTGTGTCGACCGCTGCTGCCGGACAGCCGTACTTAACCGCGCTGTTGCCGGAGGATACCTCACTGGGGCAGCTGCAGCCCGCTTTTCGACCGGAAGTTACATCGTACCGTATGACAGTGCCGGAAAGTTGCGCGGAACTTTGGTTTCAGACCGGTCAGCCGGACGGTGTGGCAGTCACAGTCAACCGGCACACCCTGCAGGCGGCGGGAAACGACACGGTGATTACCGTAACGGCAAAAGCGCTTTCCGACGGCGGCCAGCGAATTTATACCATTGTCGTCCATCGGGAGCACAGCGGAGAGAGCACGGTTTCGGCCTCGGCTGTGTCGGCACCGCAGGCAGAGGCCGTCACCGTAGCGGCGCCGGCAGGAACCGGGTTGACGCCTTCTTTTCAGCCGGACATTCATGATTACGAAATGACCGTGCCTGCCTCCTGCTCGGAGGTTTACCTGCAGGCAGATACCGACACCCATGCCGCCGTGACCGCCAACCGACACACCCTGCTTGCAGCGGGAAACGATACCGTCATTACGCTAACGGTCACGGCTGCCGACGGCAGCGGAAAAACCCAGTATCGGTTTGTGGTGCATCGGCTTGCAGAGCCTCAAAGCACTTCTTCTGCGGCTGCACGCAGAGCCGCCGGGCAAGTGAAAACATCTGGCAAGAGTGCCGCAAAGAAAGCGTCCCGTGCAGCGGCGGCTTCTAAAACAAAAAAGGCGGCTTCCGCAGGGCGAAAGTCGTCTGCCTCCCGTACCGGTACTGCAAAATCCGCAAAGACCGCTGCGCGGGGAGAGGAAGCCTACACACCGTCAGCGGTCCCGGTTACAGCCGCGCAGCAAGGCGGGCTGACTGTGGCGGGAAATGACGGTTTTACCGGATTTCAGACCGGCATATTGGTGCTGTTTCTGGCAGCTTCCGCTGCAGTGGCGGGCATTTTGGGCACCCGCGCTTACTGCCGAAAAAAGACAGCGCCGGAAACTGCGGGCAGTACAGCTTCAGAAGCATCGGAAGTACCAGAAGAAAAGCCTTGACGCAGACCGCAAAGCGCTTGGGACAGAAAAAAGGAAAAGCAGAGGTTTCATGACCACACCTGCTTTTCCTTTTTTCTGTTTTGCTTTTTCAAACCGCGGCAACCGCGCGGGAAGCGTCCCGCTGCAGCCGTTTGCGTACAATTTCCAGCCGAAAGCGGTTGTACCGCTGAATCATGGCAAACGGTGCATTTCCCATGAAGATCAGGACGGTAAAGGTAACTCCCACCACGGACTGGTTGATAATTAAGGTTAAGAAAATGCTGCCGAGGTTCCAAGTGTGCATCCACTCTGCACGGCAGGTTTCGCTTATGAAATTGTCCAAGTAATCCAGGGAAACATCGGTGATATGCTTTTTAGAAAAGCCACCGCTGCCGACAAACTGCGGGACGCGGTCTTTCCACTCGTTGATATGTAGGACATCGCGGTACCAACGACCGCCCTTTTCCCATTTCCACGGCCGGTACAGGGCGGAATCCGGCTGAAAATAGGAATTGGACAATTTGACAGAAAGCAAAAACGTCGTTCCGTGCCAGGCTCCCACAATCAGCAAATTGATGAAAAGCATAGATAAATAATTCATATCCTGAATCAAATCCCATTCTCTCCTTTCCTCTGCGGAATGCGCTTGCTTTTTGTCGTGCGGTGCCGACTGAGCCGCATCGACGTTTGATTTTTGCGAATAAGGCGCTTCTGTTTTCTATTATAATACACAGACCGGTTGTTGTAAACCTAGTACAGCCGGCTTCTTTGTACCACAATATGCAAACGCTTCCCGTAAATTCACAGAAATTAGGAGAGCATGATTAAGAAAAGGAAACAAGCGGGACCTTACAGCTGATCCGCGCGTGCCAAAAATCCGCGGATGACATCGCAGGAATGGGCAAAGGCCTTCTGTTCTTCCGGTGTCAGGTCAATTTCCAGAATCTGTTCCACACCGTTTTTACCGATAACAGCGGGAACGCCCGCGTGAACACCAGTTTGACCGTACTCGCCCTCCAGCAGAGTGGAAACGGGTAGAATCCGCCTCTCATCGTTAAAAATTGCCTGTACCAGATCCGCACAAACCATGCCGATGCCAAATTCCGTGCAGCCTTTGCCATCCACAATGTCGCAGCCGGAGGCGCAGTCCTGCCGGCAGATGGCGCCAAAATCCAGTTTCTGCAGCAGTTCCGGCTGCGCTGCCGCGTAGTCCCGAATCGGCACGCCGCCGACAAAAATATGAGAAGCCGGAATCATCTGCGAATCCCCGTGTTCCCCCATGCTGTAAGCCTGAATGGAGCGGCGGTCCACACCAAGAATTTCCGAGAGGATGCGGCGCAGCCGGGCGGAGTCCAGTGAAGTGCCGGTGCTGAATACCTGCGCTTTCGGCAGGTCGAGCCGCTTGCGCAGAAAGTCTGCCACAATGTCTGCCGGGTTGGAGATGCTGATTAAAATGCCGTTGAAACCGGAAGCTTTCAGCGGCACGACAATGCGATTCATAATGGCAATGGAGCTGTCGAACATATCCAGACGGGTCTGGCCCGGCTGGCGGCTCACACCGGCCGCCATCACCACAATCTGCGCATCCGCACAGTCTGCATACGTACCCGCACGCACGCGCACGCGGTGGGCAAGCAGGCTGGAGGCGTCGTCCTGATCCTGTGCCTGCATACGTGCTTTTTCTGTGTCCGTATCCAAGTAAACCAGCTCGTCGGCCCCGTTGCGCAGCATAATGCTGTACCCGCAGTGTGAGCCCACATGCCCTGCGCCGATAATGACGATTTTACGCTTTTGAATGTTTGTCATGTCCGTATCCCCCCGTTGTCGTTTTTCTTATTATAACACAGTTTTTTTCAATCGCCGCCGGGAAATGCGCATTTTTTCAGTTGAGCGGAACCTTGTTCGGCGCTTCACCAAAGTGTCAAAACCGATCTTTCAGACAAAAAGCAGCACCAGCTGTGGGGAAGGTAGGGTGCTGCTTCTTATTGAAACTCTTGTTTGTTTTTATTCGGCTGTGTCGGCGTGAATGGTGCGTGCCACAACGACACCGGTCACGGAAGCCTGCATCAGGCCGCGCGTAATGCCCGCGCCGTCTCCGATGGCGTACAGACCGGGAATGACCGTGGAAAAGTGGCTGTCCACTTCAACTTTGGAGGAGTAAAATTTCACTTCCACGCCGTACAGCAGGGTGTTCTTGCTGTAAAGACCCGGCGCCAGTGCGTCAAAGGCTTTGAGAGATTCGACAATGGAGGTCAGGTGGCGGTGCGGCAGAACAAAGGAAAGGTCGCCCGGCACAGCGGTTTTCAGGGTGGGCACTGTGGTGGATTTGGAAAGCCGCGAAGCGTCGCTGCGGCGGCCCAGCAGCAGGTCGCCTAAGCGCTGTACCATGATGCCGCCGCCTGTCAGCATATTGCCGAGCTTGGCAATGTACCTGCCGTACTCGATGGGCTGATTAAACGGCTCTGTGAATTTGGTGGAAACCAGCAGGGCAAAGTTGGTGTTGTCACTGTGCCGGTCGTCCTCCGCATAGGAGTGACCGTTTACCACGGCAAGTCCGCCGTTCGGCCCATCGTAATGCTCTTCGCTGACGATGCCGCCGGGGTTCATGCAGAACGTGCGTACTTTGTTTTCAAAGGTGTCAGAGTAGTACACCAGCTTGGCTTCGTACAGACTTTTGGTCAGGTGATCCATCACGCCGTTGGGAACTTCCACGCGTACGCCGATGTCCACTTCGTTGTTGGTGGTCTGCAGACCGGTTTCGGCAGCCATGTGAGAAAGCCACGCTGCGCCGCCGCGTCCGGGCGCAGCTACCACATTTTCTGCTTCGACTTGGCAGGAGGAGCCGTCTGCAAGTGTCAGCACCGCACCGGCAGCGCGGCCGTTTTTCACGATGATGCTTTCCGCGGTGGTGTGCGGCAGGAAGGTAAACTGCGGCTTCTGCGCAAGGTAGTCGTACATGGCCTTTAAGACTTGGTAACTATACTCGGTGCCCATGTGGCGCACCGGGCAGCGAATCAGCTGGATGTTTTGGCGGCGCGCGTCATAGGCGATTTTGTCCGCTGTGCGGTCGCCTAACCCGAAAACCTTTTCCGGTGCGCCGAAGTGCAGGTAGGTTTCGTCACAGTAGTGAATAAGCTCCTGCGCTTTTTCACGGGACATATAATCAATCAAATTGCCGCCGACATCTTCACAGAGTGAAAGCTTGCCATCGGAAAAAGCACCCGCACCGGCCCAGCCGTTCATAATGCTGCAGGTTTTGCAGTGCATACAGCGTCCCTGCGTGCGTGCCGGGCAGCGGCGGTCGGCAATGGTGCTGCCGCTGTCAACAACGAGCACTGCTTTTTCCGGCGCGATGCGGTCCAGTTCCAGTGCGGTAAAAATCCCCGCCGGGCCGGCACCAATTACCAATACGTCATAGTTTTTTTTCATACAGTGTTTCCTTTCAAACGATTCCAATACGGGAGCACAAACGGTATCATTATAAACACCCGTCCGCGCTTTGTCAATGCACTTTGCGAAAACGAACAGCAAATGCGAGGTCTTGACTTACCGGCCAGCGGGCTGTGCCGTCCACGAAAACAGATACCGTGTCTGTTCGGGTGCGGCAATCGCCGGTTCGGGCAGCTGCACGAAGGAACCGGACAGACCGCGTTCCTGTGCCGCCAGATGAAAATGGCACGCGCCAATGCCCAAATCTACGCGCTGAATTTCGACTGCGGGCGGTTCCTTTTTGGCGGGAATCCGTGCGTAGAAGTGATAGGTGTCTGCTTCCTTTACAAGGCGCCAAGGCTGCTTATTGACCGCAGAGGGCGCCAGCCGCAGCATTTCCAGCGGAAACGCATAGTCGCCGGCATCAGCCTGTGTCAGCGGATGGGAAAAGTCGTCCTTGAAAAACAGCGTGTCCCACGCCAGCCGGTGGTCGGATTTTGCCAGCAGGCGGGCGGCAGAGTCCAGTATCCTCCGCTTTTCCCGCGGATAGCCGATGGGCGAAATTGCTGGAAAGAGCTGGTTTGGTGGCAGCTGCATCGCCGCAGAAAAGGCGCTGCGGTCAAAGGTTCCGCCAAGCCAGCAGGTGCCGAATCCGCGGGAGGTAAGGTACAGGAGAACCTGCTCCATGGAGTAACCGATTGCCTCCAGTCCCAGCGCACAGGGGGCGGCGCTGACCCCCACGAAGTACGACGCCCCTTGAATGACACCGTACGTACCAAGCTTTTCGCCGCCGGTTGCCGCTTGCTTTTCGGCAAAGTGGAACGAAACCGGTACAGAAAAGGGGTTCTGTACACCGGCGGCGTATGCCTCTATGCGCTTTTTTTCATCGTCCGGCACTGGCTGCGGCAGATAGGAGCGAACACTATGCCGCTTTTTTACGGTCTGTGCAATCGGAAAATCCATTTTCATCGGTTTCTTCCTCCTAATAGGGCAGCGCAGTGCGCCGCGCACGTCTTTCTGCATTCATTATACAACGTTTCGGCAGCCGGCACAAATGCTTTGCGGCGGTGCGGCGCGCAAAAAACGGGCATGAAAAGCAGTCTTTTGCTTTTCATGCCCGCTCAAAGCGGGTTTATGCGCGGAGCGTGCGGTTCAGTTCCTCCAGAACATCCGCAAGATCCAGACCGTGTACCAGACACGCATCAGCCAGAGTTTCCATCTGGGAAGACGGGCAGCCCAAACAGTGCATACCGCACGCGGTCAGAATCGGTGCGGCGGCGGGGTGCTGGCGCAGAATTTCCCCGATTTGCATTTCCCCGGTGACAGCAGGCTTTTTCGCTGCGTCATTGCCGAAAAACAGAGCAAGGTCATCCGCAACGGTGCCGATGCCCGCAATGCCGAAGGTGTCAATCAGAATTTTCGCCACATTGGGGGAAAGGAACGCCGGCAGTGTCGGCCCAAGGTGAATGTTTTTCACACCGAGAGAAAGCAGTGCCAGCAGGACAATGACGGCTTTCTGCTCGTACCATGCGATATTATATACAATGGGCAGGTCGTTAATGTCCTCCACACCGAAAATCTCTTTCAGTTTGAGCGCAATAACCGCCAGAGAATAGGAGTCGTTGCACTGCCCGGCGTCCAGCACGCGCGGAATGCCGCCGATGTCGCCGAGGGCAAGTTTGTTGTACCGGTACTTGGCGCAGCCTGCGGTGAGGATGACAGTGTCTTTCGGCAGTGCCTTGGCAAAGTCTTCGTAGTAGCTGCGGGACTTTGCGCGCCCGTCGCAGCCGGCCATCACTACAAATTTTTTAATCGCGCCGGACTTTACCGCGTCCACAATCTTGTCGGCAAGCGCGAACACCTGCGCATGGGCAAAGCCGCCAATGATTTCCCCGTGCTCAATCTCTGTTGGCGGCGTGCAGCGCTTCGCGTGTGCAATCAGTGCGGAGAAATCCTTTTCCTTGCCGACGCCGCCCGGAATGTGCCGGCAGCCGGGATAACCTGCCGCACCGGTGGTGTACAGGCGGTCTTTGTAGCTGTCTTTCGGCGGGACAATGCAGTTGGTGGTCATCAGAATCGGGCCGTTGAAGCTCTCAAATTCTTCACGCTGCTTCCACCATGCGTTGCCGTAGTTGCCAATAAAGTTCGGGTACTTCTTAAATGCCGGGTAGTAGTGGGCGGGCAGCATTTCCGAGTGGGTGTATACATCCACGCCTGTGCCTTGCGTCTGTTTCAGCAGCATTTCCAGGTCGCGCAGATCGTGACCAGAAACCAGAATACCCGGCCGATTGCCCACGTCGATGCGAACTTTGGTGATTTCGGGATTGCCGTAGGCTTCGGTGTTGGCCTTGTCCAGCAGCGCCATGCCCCGCACGCCCCAGCGCCCCGTTTCCAGCGTCAGCGCAACCAGGTCGTTAGCCAAAAGGGAATCGTCCAAAGTCTTTGCCAGTGCGCTCTGCAGAAACGCGTCCAATTCGCTGTCTTCCTGCAGCAGGGCATTGGCGTGCTTGGTGTAAGCGGAAAGACCTTTCAGCCCGTAGGTAATCAGCTCGCGCAGGCTGCGAATGTCCTCGTCCTTTGTGGCAAGGACGCCGACTTCGGCGGCTTTTGCTTCGTAGTCCGCACGGCTGCCGTTCCACAGGGCGGCGGTGGGCAGAACGCTTTGGTCGGATACCTGCCGCAGCAGCACCTGCTTTTGCTGCAGGGTGTCGGTGATGCGCGCGGCGATGGCATCGCGGTCAAAGTTTGCGTTGGTAATGGTGGTGAACAGATTCAGCGTCACCAGATGGTTGATTTCCGGCGCGACGGGTTTGCCCGCTCGGCGCAGCTGTGTGGTCACAGCGGAAAGTCCCTTGGTTACAAACACCAGCAGGTCCTGCATGGCGGCGACTTCCGGTTTTTTGCCGCAGACGCCGGACTGTGTGCAGCCGGTGCAGCCTGCGGTTTCCTGACACTGATAGCAAAACATTTTAGCTTCCATGAATGGTTCCTCCTTGTCTGTGCTTCGTTCGTTTTGTTCTGGGTCTATCCTAACAGAGAGAACGCGGAAAGTCCGTAACACACGTTACGGATAAAACTTTTTTAAAACGGCACCGCCTGCGGGAAACGTTTTACAAGCGGGTCAGGAAACTGTGATGACGGAAACGGGACATCCGTTTTGCGCTTCCACAGCGGCTGCTGCGACTTCCTCCGGAACGTCTTCTCGATAAACCTCGGCAAAGCCGTCCTCAGCCATCTGAAAGACTTTCGGGCAGGTTTGTGTGCATAGGCTGCAGCCAATGCAGCCGCTTCTGTCTAATTCTGCTTTCATGCTCTTTTCTCCTTTTAGGTGCCGGTTGTGTTTGTCTGCTGTTCTGCTGACGGGAAAACGACGGTCAGCAGCATTTTAAAGGCATTTTGAGCGGCAACCGCGTGCGGTTGCGGGCACAGCCGGTTTTGTGCTATGCTAAATGCAAAAGCAGACAGGAGGAAGCAGCATGGTGGAACAGCTGAAGCAGAGCGCACTGTTTGCGCAGATGACAGAAGAAGAGATTCGTGGATGCCTGACCTGCAGCAAAGCCAGCACCGCCGTGTACCAAAAAGAGGAAATGATCTTTCTGCAGACGGACCGGCCGGAAAAGCTGCTGGTGCTGCTGGAGGGTACGGTGGTCATCGGCAGCGACTCGCGGGAGGGGCGGCGCAGCATTGTGGCGGCGTTTGAGCAGCCGGGCGAGTTGTTTGGGGAGGTGTTCCTGTTTTTGAACCGCCAGACGTACGACCATTATGCGCAAGCGGTGACACCGGTGCGTTTGCTGCAGATTCCGAAGGATTTTTTGTACCATACCTGTGGAAACAACTGCGGGTACCACGCAAAGCTGATTTCCAATATGCTTTCGATTCTTGCGCACAAAGCATATTTTTTGAATCAGCGGCTGCAGGTTGTTTCCTGTGCAACGCTTCGCCAGAAGATTGCACAGACCCTGCTACAGAACCGCTGCGCGGGCAAGCTGGCGGCGCTAGACATGAGCCGCGAGGAGCTGGCAGATTACCTGAATGCCGCGCGGCCGTCCGTTTCGCGGGAACTGATGAAAATGCAGCAGGAGGGGCTGCTGCAAGTGGACAGGCGGAAGATTTTTGGCGATGCGGAAAAACTGCAAGGTTTGCTGTGAGCTGGCGGTGCAGACTTGACAGAACGCTGCAAAGTGCTTATACTGGAGTAAACATATAAGCACAATAGGCATTTGATAAAACCGGAACAGAGGCGCAGGGAGCATGACCAATCCTTTTGTAAACATGAAAAACGCGTGGAAACGCTGGCTAAACCGCATGGCGAAAGCCAATCAGCAAGCGTATGGCAGCGGCGTGCCGGACTGCTGCAAGATGAACCGACAGACTTCTCAGCAGAAAAAACCGTGAATCTGTAAAATTTCAGTAGCATAAGAAAGCCGCCGCCTTAGCTGTAAAAAACAGCAGGGCGGCGGCTTCTTTCGTACAGGGGTTAAAGAGAGCCGGACGGTCGGCAGCCAGAGTCCAGCAGTACACTGCGGAACCTGCCGGCGGCAATATTCAGCGGGCGGTCGGTGTCCTCTACCAGACAGATGGAGCGTTCCGGAATGACGTCTTTTAAAAAGATTTGAAACACATCGCCGTGCGCAAGCGCTTCTTCCGCCATGTTTTCGGGCAGAAAGCCGATGCCCAGATCATTTTTGACCAGCAGCAGAATCTGGTCAGTGGTGGCGGTTTCTGTGTCCGGCTGCAGGGGCAGCCCATGCTGCAGAAACAGTCGGTTGTAAAACGCATACGTCATGGTGTCTTTGCCAAGGCAGATGAAGGGGTACTGCGTGAGTTCGTGCAGATGAAAGGATTTTTCTGCCAGAAAGGCGAACTGCGGGCCGCCGATTAAGACTTCGCGAAACGACTTTAAGGGGGTTTCGTGCAGCGGCTTGTGGGCGCCGGTGGGGGTGGTCACCACGGCAATGTCGACCATGCCGTTTTTGAGTGCGGAAAGCGCTTGTGGGGTAGACTGATTGGAGATGCGCAGACGGATACCGGGGTAAGTCATGTGAAAGCTGCGCAGCTTTTCCAGTAAAAGACCGTACAGCGCCGTTTCACTGGTGCCGATGGAAAGGATGCCACTCTGCAGGGTCTTATCGGTGGAAAGTTCCTCTTCGCCGGCACGAATCTGTTCGTAGGCGACGGCGACGTGCGCGTAAAGCTTTTCCCCCTCCGGCGTAAGGGTAACGCCGCGGTTGGTGCGCAGAAAAAGCCTGCAGCCCAGCTCATGCTCCAGGTTGTTCATGCAGCGGGTGATATTTGGCTGGCCGTTCAGCAGGATATTTGCGGCTTTTGTAAAGCTTTGATACTTCGCAACATAGTAAAAAATGCGGTAATACTCATAACTGACACTCATTTTTCTAGATCCTCTGCCATGTAAAATTGATATGACGAATATCTCAAAGATACCTTTTACAGCTTTCTGATTATCTAGTATACTAAAATGGGAAAGGAAAAGCAAGCCGCAGGGCGCGTACAGTGGGGTACTTGTTTTTTCTGACAGAAAAATAAGGAAATGGAGTGAACGGTTGTGACAAATCTTCTGGAAGCACTGATGATTTTATGTTTTGGTCTTTCGTGGCCGATTTCGATTTACCGCTCGTACGTGGCCAGAACCGCAAAGGGAAAGAGCCTCTTTTTTGAGGTGTTCCTGTGGGTTGGCTATGTGTTCGGTATTATTCGGGAGTTTATGCAGTACTTTTCCGGCCAGGGGCTGGACTTTCTGTTTTACCTGGGGTGGGTATTCTATTTTCTGAATATCACGGAAATCACCATCGATATGCTGCTGTATCTGCGCAACGCAAAGCTGGATAAGCAGAGGGAAGAGCAGCTTGCGCAGGAGTTGGAGCCAAAAACCGAACAGACCACCGCCGGTAAAGAAAGCGAGTAAATTTTGCAGCAGGCAGAAACAAATTGATTGTATGAACTGTAAAGAAGGAAGGTTTGACTTATGAGTAATCAGCGGTTTGTGGTAACCATCAGCCATCAGCTTGGCTGCGGAGGGGCGTACATCGGGCAGAAAATCGCGGAGGAATTTCAGATTCCTTTTGTGGATCGCGATATTCTGAAGCGAGTTGCCGATGAGCTGCACCTGGCGGAAGCGGATTTGGAGAACCGTGACGAGCGGCTTTCTTCCGTATGGGAGAAGCTGACGGAGCAGATGTATACGGCGCCGGCGGCGGGCTGGGTGCCCCAGTACCACCCGAGCGATAAGGAGCTTTTCTATTTGGAGTCGGAGTATATCCTGAAAATCGCGGAAAAAACCTCTGCGGTGATTTTGGGTCGCGGCGGCCGCTATCTGCTTCGGGATGCACCGCGGCACGTCCGCATTTTTGTCACGGCAGAAATGCCGGAACGGGTGGAACGTGTAGCGGCGCTTTTCCACATTTCCAAAGATGCCGCAAAGACAAAAATTGAAACGAATGACCAGCAGCGGATTGCGTTTAACCGCACATTTACCAAGTCTGACCGCCTGGATGTGCGCCTGTATGATCTGGCTGTGAACACGTCGGCACTAGGGCTGGACTGTGCGGCAAACCTTGTGCTGCAGAGCGTGCGCGCCAAGCTGTCCCTGAAAGAAGTTTGAGCAGTAGCTATAATATAAGAACAAAGCCTCTCCCTGCCGTTCGCAGCGGAAGGGCCTTGTTCTGTGCCGGACCGGCTTACTGCGCAGTGCAGAAAAGTACCGAAGCCCGACATAAAAAGCCGGAGCAGAACCTCTCCCATAGGAGTGTCCTGCTCCGGTTTTTGGATTCATCAATGGTAGTTGTGGTAACTGCCTGTATGGCGCCTGCTGCGGTTTTTGCTGGCACTGCGGCGTCCACGGTATTTGCGGCTGCCGCCGCCCCGGCGGTGGCGGCTGCGCAAGGCGCGCAGTAGAAAGGCTGCCAAAACAATAACGGCTGCCACGCCAACGACTGTCGCGGCGGTGCGGAACCATGATGTCTTGTAAAAGGCAACGTATTGCTCCACATCGTCAGAGGCAACCAGACTGACAGTTGCCAGCGTTTCGTTATTGTACAGTACGGTCACCGTGCCGATTTTCTGCCCTTTTTTCACAGGCGCCGCAATACTTTTCGGCAAGGACACCTTGGTGGTGGGACTGGTTCCGCCGGTCGGCAGCATCGCGCTGTAATCGGAAGCGGGCACGACCGACAGCTGCTGCTTTTTGTCTTTTGCCTGCTGCACCGGCACCGTTGCCACTGCTTTGGATTTTGAGAGGATGTCCTGCTTTTTCAGCGAATCAAACGCCCAGGTGTAAAGCTGGCGTGAGTCCTCAAATGCCCCGTTGGTCACGACTGCTTTCCCGTTTTTGACACTTGGTGCGCCTAAAGCTGCACAAAGGTAATTAACGCCGTCTTTGGAGGCAGTGGATACCAGACAGTAGCCGGCCTCGTCAGAAGTGCCGGTTTTTCCGGTGGTGCAGGGTGCATAGTAATAACTGGAGGTTTTGTCCAACAGCTTGTTAGAGGTTTTCAGTTTGCGTGCCGGCGTGTAGTTGGTGGCAGGGACGGTGTAGGATGCGGTGGATGTGATTTGCTTAAACAGCGGCAGCGTCTGTGCGTATTTGTAAATCTTTGCAAGGTCGCTGACCGTTGTATAGTGGTCTTTATCGTACTTGCCGAATACATTGGTGTAATTGGTGTTGGCACAGCCGAGGTCTTTGGCTTTTTGATTCATCAGCTGTACGAACTGCGACAGATTGCCGCCCGATGCGGATTCTGCCAGCGCGATGGCGGCATCATTGCCGGAGGGGATGAGCATACAGTACATCAGGTTCAGAGCGGAAATTTTTTCTCCCACAGCCAGCTGCACGGTGACAAAGGAACGGTTCGGCAGTTGTGCCTGCACATCGTTTGAAATGGTGACGATGGTGCCTTTGGGGTCTTTAATCAACTGGGACGCTACAATAAAAGTCATAATTTTCGTTGTAGAGGCCTGTGGAACTTTTAGATTTTCATTTTTGGCGTAAACGGTGTCGCCGCTGTCGAGATTGACAAGTTCCAACGCTTTGCTTTGCGGGATGAAGCCGGGGTTCAGGTTCACTGCCTGTACGGGAATGGTCACTGTTACAAGAACAAAAATCGCCGCACAGGTCGTGCAGAGCCATTGTTTCAGTTTCTTTTTCATGTTGTTTCTCCTTCCAGCAGATACACCCTTACTATAGCACGGAATGCGAAAAAGGTAAAGTGAGCAGTGCAAAAAACGGGCGGTGTCCACACCGGCAGAAATTTGCATTTTTCAGCGGTACACGATAAAATAAAAAACAAGCAGGCATACATTGCAGCCTGCAAGCGACTTTTGGGGATGCGGGAGGAATTGATTTGGATAGACCATATTCGTTGGGAAGCACACTGCTTGGCTGCGCCACTTCTGCCACGCAGATTGAGGGGAGCCCTACGAAAAACAGCTGGTACGACTGGGCAGAGGAATCCGGCAGGCTAAAGGACGCCTCCAGCCCGAAGAATGCCAATCAGCACTGGCAGCGCTGGCGCGAAGATAATCGGCTGATTCAAGAAATGGGCCTGCAGGTGTACCGCATGAGTTTGGAGTGGAGCCGGATTGAGCCGGAAGAGGGGCATTTCTGCCGGCAGGCGGTCAACCATTACCGGGCGGAAATCGAGGATTTGCAGAAGATGGGTGTTAAAGTCCTGGTTACCCTGCACCACTTCTCCAATCCATCCTGGTTCGAAAGCCGGGGCGGATTTTTGCTGAAAGAAAGTCCAGCAATTTTTCTGCGCTATGTGACGTATGTGGTAGAGGCCATCGGGGATTTGGTCAGCGATTATGTCACACTGAATGAACCGAATGTTTATGTGACGCTCAGCTATTTTCTGGCGCAATGGCCGCCGGCTAAGCACAACCCCGGGCAGGCGGTGCGGGTTATGCGCAATCTGGTGTACTGTCACCTGACCGCCTACCGGCGGATTCACCGGATTCGCGCGGAGCGCGGTTTTCCAGGCAGAACCATGGTTGGCTTTGCGGAGCACCTGCGCGTGTTTACACCGGCACAGCCAAAAGACCGACCGCTTGCGAACGGCATGGAGTACCTGTTTCAGGGACTGACAGAAGCGATGTACACCGGTCGGCTGACGCTGCCCTTGGGGGTGGAGGCGCCACTGGGGGACGGTCGCTTTTACGATTACATCGGAATCAATTACTACACCCGCATTTGGGTGCATGGTGTAAATACGGCCGGCAGACCGGGGCGGCCGGTTAACGACCTTGGCTGGGAGATTTATCCGGAGGGGCTGGGCATTCTTATGCGCCATCGTTACAAACGCTTCACGGCACCCATATGGGTGACAGAAAACGGCGTGGCAGACCGGGATGACAAATACCGCTGCCGGTTTCTGTATGACCATCTGCGGCAGATTGCGGAAAGTGGGCTGCCAGTGGAGCGGTACTACCACTGGTCCTTTATGGATAACTTTGAGTGGGCGGAAGGCGAAACTGCTGCATTCGGCTTAATCGGCTGTGACTTTCAAACGCAAAAACGCACCATCCGCCGCAGTGCTCGTTTTTACAAGGAGATTATTCAGAACCACGGTGTCACACAGCCGATGATTGACCACTACCTGCGCTGAAACGGTGCGACTTTTGAAAATGTGGGGAAAGCGCCGAAAACTTTATTTTATTCTGCAAAGTAAAGCGTACAGGGGGCGCATAGAATACCAAGCAAAATAATTGAAAGCTTTTTAGCAATCCTCGTGTTTTTTAAAAGCCGAACCTGCAAAAAACAAAAAGTAATTCGGCATTTCTCCAAAAGGGTTTACCTGCCCCTGTCCGTCTGCTATGATACTGGCAGAGGAAGCAAACAGAACCCAAAGAAGCAAGGAGGAACCCGCTATGTTTGTTACAAAACCAGACCGTCCGGACAGAGTGAAAGTCGGAGAGCCGGTGGTACGCCAGGAAATCCGCGTGGTGCCCAGCGCAACCCGCACACCTTTCCCGAGCCTGGTCGGCGGGGCCGACCGCACCGACCGTGTGGAACCAGTGCCGGAGCGGGAGCGATTTTCCTGATTCTTTATGAATGACCTATTGAAAAAGAACACTGCCAAAAAAGGCGGTGTTCTTTTTTTATGCAGCCTGCTTCTTCCTTTAAGACCTTGGGGCGTTGCCCCAAACCCTACCGCCCTTGAAAGGGCGGGCGGAACTTTTGCTGAAAGGACTTCGAAGTGTCTGCGTTCTTTTGACGCAGACTATAAAAGAAGAGAGGAAAGTTTCCGTGAGCTTCAGCACACTGCGTGCAGGCTGAGCCTGCCTTGGGGCGTTGCCCCAAACCTTAGTCGCTTTCTGAGAAAGCGACGGAAAGCAACGTTTTCGAAGTGTCTGCGTTCTTTTGACGCAGATTATAAAAGAAGAGGGGAAAGTTTCCGTGAGCTTCAGCACACTGCGTGCAGGCTGAGCCTGCTTTGGGGCGTTGCCCCAAACCCTACCGCCCTTGAAAGGGCGGGCGGAACTTTTGCTGAAAGGACTTCGAAGTGTCTGCGTTCTTTTGACGCAGATTATAAAAGAAAAGGGGAAAGTTTCCGTGAGCTTCAGCACACTGCGTGCAGGCTGAGCCTGCCTTGGGGCGTTGCCCCAAACCTTAGTCGCTTTCTGAGAAAGCGACGGAAAGCAACGTTTTCGAAGTGTCTGCGTCCTTTTGACGCAGATTATAAAAGAAAAGGGGAAAGTTCCCGTGAGCTTCAGCACACCGCGTGCAGGCTGAGCCTGCCACACCGCGTGCAGGCTCAGCCTGCCTGCGGGGATTCCCCGTTGCTGAATTCACTGAGATGCAGACCTTTGTTGTGGTCGATTGCCCAAGAGATGTTCCATTCGCTGACAAACAGAAGCAGGTGGCTGCCCTTTAAGTCCTGAATGCAACGGGTGTCGCTGGTCAGATCCAAAGTCTTGGGGTCAAGATCTTCGTTTTGAATCCAGCGGATATATTCGTGCGGCAGACTTTCCATGCGGATGTCTACCTTGTATTCATTTTTCAGGCGATACTCCAGAACTTCAAACTGCAGAACACCGACAACACCGACAATGACTTCTTCCATGCTGCCGTTCAGCTCCTGAAAAATTTGAATGGCACCTTCCTGTGCGATTTGCGTAATGCCCTTGACAAACTGCTTGCGCTTCATGGTGTCTACCGGAGAAACACGGCTGAAATGTTCCGGCGCAAAGGTCGGAATTCCGCCAAACGTGAATTTTTTGGCAGGGGAGCACAGCGTGTCGCCAATAGAAAATACACCCGGGTCAAACACGCCGATGATGTCGCCCGCATACGCGTGGTCAATGACTTCCCGCTGCTCTGCCATGAGTTGCTGCGGCTGCATCAGCTTCATTTTGCGCCCGCCCTGCATATGCATGACTTCCATGCCGCGGTCAAACTCACCGGAGCAAATACGCATGAATGCCACGCGGTCGCGGTGTGCTTTGTTCATATTCGCCTGAATCTTAAACACAAATGCGGAAAAGTCCGGGTCGGTCGGGTTTACCGTTCCGGCGGTGGACTCACGCGGCAGCGGCGGTGTGGTCATGCGCAGAAATTCCTGCAGAAACGGTTCCACACCGAAATTGGTCAGCGCGGAGCCGAAAAAGACCGGGGAAAGTTTGCCCTGCCGCACGTCTTCCAGTGAAAATTCTTCGCCCGCGCCGTCCAGCAGTTCCACATCGTCCCGCAGAGTTGCGAGTAGGTCATCGCCAAGCAGACCGGCAAGCTTCGGGTCGGAAAGGTCACTGGCGGATTCTGCTACCTGATGCGCGCCGTTGGCGGTTTCTTCGGCGGTAAAGGTCAGAATTTTCTTTGCGGCGCGGTCATAAACACCCTGAAAGTCACGGCCGCTGCCGATGGGCCAGTTGACCGCGTAAGTCTTGATGCCCAGCTCTTCTTCAATTTGTTCGGTCAGGTCATAGGGACTGCGGGCGTCGCGGTCCATTTTGTTGATGAACGTGAAAATCGGAATGTTGCGCAGCGTGCAGACTTTAAACAGCTTGCGGGTCTGCTTTTCCACGCCCTTGCCGGCGTCAATGACCATCACGGCACTGTCTGCCGCCATCAGCGTGCGGTAAGTGTCCTCTGAAAAGTCCTGATGGCCGGGGGTGTCCAGAATGTTGATGCAGAAATTGTTGTACGCAAACTGCATGACAGATGAGGTTACAGAAATGCCGCGCTGCTTTTCGATTTCCATCCAATCAGAAACGGCATGGCGCATATTTCGCTTGCCCTTGACCATGCCGGCCTGCTGAATGGCGCCTCCGTACAGCAGCAGCTTCTCGGTCAGGGTGGTTTTACCGGCGTCTGGGTGCGAGATAATCGCAAAGGTGCGGCGCCGCTCGATTTCCTGTTTATAATCCAGCATAAATGAGGGTCCCTCCGAATGATTGTAATACTTGTATGCGCGAAATGAATCTGTTTTACACAGGGGCCCCTCCTAAACTTTCAAATTTTCCGTACCTTATAGTTTATCAAAAAACAGCGCTTCCTGCAAATGTTTTTTAGAAGTTTGAGGAATTGTGCTATAATCAAAGAAATCTCATAAAAAGCAGGGAGCGGAAAGCAAATGAATCCGACAGAAAAGGCGACTTCCCGTCTGAAGCAGGAACCACTGCACTATATCAGCATCTTGGAGCCGCTGCGCAGGGGGACGGCGCAACTCCTTTACGCGGGTGAGGACGGCGTGCAGATTCGTCTGGGTCAGACAGTGTTGCAAAGCGCGGTTTCGCCGCAGGCTGCAGAGCGCCTGCTGAACCGTCTGCCACAGGTTCCACAGATGTTTGTTGCGCATGAAGATTACGAAAAGGAACTTTTCGAGCGGCTTTGCGGCGGGCGGGACGCATTTGAGCCGGGAATGTGCAATCCCTGCCGAACGGCGGTTTATACGGACAGCGAGCCGCTGCCCGTTTCAGAAACGTTTGATATCCGCAGGCTGGGTTCGGCGTATGCCGAAGCGGTCGCGAAGCAGTACCACCTGTTTGATGATTTGGCATATATTCAGGAACGGATTGCGGCGGGCGTCTTTTACGGCGCCTTTCTCGGCGGGGAGCTGACTGGATTTATTGGCGAGCACAGCGAAGGCGCCATGGGAATGCTGGAGGTGCTTCCAAAATTCCGGCGCATGGGAGTGGCCTCTGCGCTGGAGGCGGATGCGGTTAACCGGAACCTTGCGGCAGGGCACACCGCTTTCTGCGATGTCATCCTCGGCAATGAGGCTTCTTTTGCGCTGCAGCGCACTTTGGGGCTTTCTGTTGCCGCGCGGCCGCATTACTGGCTGGCTGCGCCGGAGCGTGCGGAAAATTGACTTTTGCCCCGCAAAATTCTATAATGAATGCAAATGGATAGCAAGTACAGGGGGTGTGTGTATGCCGGACGAAACTTTAAAAGCCAAAGAACTGAAAACCACCCGCCGCCGCGAGGCAATTCTGGAGGTGCTTCGCACAGCACAGAAGCCAATGACGGCGGAGGCGGTCTACATGGCGGTTCTGCCGGTCATGCATATGAGCGTTTCCACGGCGTACCGCACGCTGGCAACGCTGACGGAAAAGGAAATTCTGTCAAAGGAGTTGGGGCAGGACGGCAAGGCGTACTTTCAGCTGAACGACCACCGCCACTGCCACTTCCTGCGCTGTACCGGCTGCGGCGAGATTATCCCGCTGGACGGCTGTCCAGTTGAAAAGCTGGAGAAAGAATGGGCGGCAAAAACCGGGTATCAAATCACCGGACACAGCCTGGAACTTTCCGGACTGTGCCCGAAGTGCGCCGCAAAGAGGAGTGGGAAACCGCATGAAAAATGAATGGGCAAGGACGGAACTGCTGCTGGGCGGACAGGCACTGGAGGAGCTGCAAGCGTCTTCCGTGCTGCTGTTTGGCGTGGGTGGCGTGGGCGGCTTTGCCGCGGAGGCGCTTTGCCGCTGCGGCATCGGTTCCTTTACGCTGGTGGATAAAGACACCGTCAGCCTGTCGAACCTGAACCGGCAGATTATCGCTCTGCACAGTACCATCGGGCAGTACAAAACCGATGTGATGCGCGCGCGGATGCTGGACATTAACCCCCGTGTGCAGGTGGAAAGCTGTCGCCTGTTTTACACAGCGGAAAATGCGGAGCAGTTTGACTTTGCACACTACAATTATGTGATTGATGCGGTCGATACAGTCAGCACCAAGCTGCTGATTGCGCAGCGCGCGTATGAGGCGCGCGTGCCGGTCATCAGCGCGATGGGTGCCGCGAATAAGCTGGACCCCACGCGCTTCTGCGTGAAAGATATTTTCCAAACGCAGATGGACCCGCTGGCGCGCGTGATGCGCCGGGAATTGCGCAGGCGGGGCGTGCCGAAGCTCAAGGTGGTCTGCAGTGAGGAGCCGGCGCAGGTTCCGCGGCCAAGTGAAGAGCCGCCAGCCCCCGGCAAGCGCACCACGCCGGGCAGCGTGAGCTTTGTACCCAGCGTGGCGGGGCTGATTCTGGCGGGCGCGGTCATCAGGGAGCTTACCGGTCTTTCTACAGGAGCACAGATATGATAAAAGCGGTTATTTTCGATATGGACGGCACCATTTTTGACACAGAGCGGATTTACCATGATGCCTGGATGGCAGCCGGTGTGCCGGAAGAATTGTACTGGCAGATGATTGGCCGCGGCCACGCGGAAATCCAGGAAATGTTCCGGCAGCATATGGATGTGCCGCCACAAGTGCTGTATGAGCGCTGTGATGCGGAAACAAAGCGGCTGCTGGCGCCGGGGGTACCGAAAAAGCCCGGTCTGGATGCTTTGCTGCAGCACCTGCGCCAGCAGGACTACCGCATGGCGCTTGCCACGTCTTCGCTGACCGAAAATGCTGGGGAAAAGCTGCGCCGCGCGGAAGTGACGGACTTTTTTGACGTGGTCATCGGCGGGGACCAAGTGGAACATGGCAAGCCCGCGCCGGACATTTACCGGAAAGCCGCCGATGCAGTGCACTGCGCACCGGCGGAATGCATGGTGCTGGAGGACAGCTTTAACGGGGTGCGCGGCGGGCACGCGGCGGGGATGTACACGGTGATGATTCCCGACCTGCTGCAGCCGGACGCGGAAATCCGCGTGCTGGCGGATGCAGTACTGCCCTCTTTGGCAGAAGTTGCGCCGCTGCTTCTGCGGTTGGCAAATGCTTGACATTCCACTGCGGCGCGCTTATAATGCAACTATATCGATAACAGCAGCGATGGGGAAAAAGACACCGGCACATAGCTGCAGAGAGCAGGCGGAACGGTGAAAGCCTGTGCGTGTGCCGGTGCGGATAAGTCACCCCGGAGCCGGCAGCCTGAACGCAGAGTAAGGCTGCCCGTTTGCCGGCGTTAACGGAACAAGCGGGCCTTCGGGTCAATGCGGGTGGTACCGCGGAATGGGTTTGTACATTTCGCCCCGGACAGGAGTTTTTTACTTCTGCCCGGGGCTTTTTTAATTTTGAAGGAGGAAAACGGAATGAGCAAGGAACTTGCAAAAACCTACAACCCCGGCGAAGTGGAAGACCGGATTTATGATTTCTGGCTGAAGGGCGGTTACTTCCACGCGGAGCCGGACCCGAAAAAGGAACCGTACACCATTGTGATGCCGCCGCCGAACATTACGGGGCAGCTGCACATGGGGCACGCCATGGATAACACTCTGCAGGATATTTTGATTCGCTGGCGGCGGATGCAGGGGCGCGACACGCTTTGGGTGCCGGGCACCGACCACGCCTCCATTGCAACGGAAGCAAAAATTGTGGAGGCTATGCGCAAAGAGGGCATTACCAAGGAGCAGATTGGCCGCGAGGAATTTTTGAAGCGTGCGTGGGCGTGGAAAGAAAAGTTTGGCGGACGCATTGAGCAGCAGCTGCGCAAGCTGGGCGTTTCTTGTGACTGGGACCGCAAGCGCTTCACCATGGATGAGGGCTGCAGCAAAGCGGTTCGGGAAGTTTTTGTGCGCTTGTATGAAAAGGACTTGATTTATCGTGGCGAGCGCATCATCAACTGGTGCCCCCACTGCAAAACCACGATTTCCGACGCGGAAGTGGAGTTTGTGGAGAAGGACGGCTCTTTCTGGCATTTGCGTTATCCGTTTAAAGACGGCAGCGGCTACCTGGAGCTTGCCACGACCCGTCCGGAAACCATGCTGGGCGATACCGCCGTGGCGGTGCACCCGGACGATGAACGCTATAAAGACATCGTTGGCAAAACTTTGATTTTGCCGCTGGTCGGGCGCGAGATTCCGGTGGTTGCGGATGCGTATGTGGAGCAGGACTTCGGCACCGGCGTTGTGAAAATTACGCCCGCGCATGACCCGAACGACTTTGAAGTCGGCCGCCGCCATAACCTGCCGGTCATCAATGTGATGAACGAGGACGGTTCCATCAATGAAAATGGCGGCAAGTACGCCGGTCTGTCCGGCTTGGAAGCAAGAAAGCAGATTGTGCAGGAGCTGGACGAGCAGGGCTTCTTGGTGCGTGTCGAGCCGATTCAGCACAATGTTGGCACGTGCTACCGCTGCCACAGCACGATTGAACCGCGTGTTTCCAAGCAGTGGTTTGTCAAAATGGAGCCGCTGGCAAAGCCGGCGATTGCCGCCGTGCGGGAAAAGAAAGTCCGCCTGATTCCGGAACGTATGGACAAGATTTATTTCAACTGGATGGAAAACATCAAGGACTGGTGCATCTCCCGGCAGCTCTGGTGGGGTCACCGGATTCCCGCGTGGTATTGCGAGGACTGCGGGGAGATGACTGTTGCCCGTACCGCGCCGGACACCTGCCCCAAGTGCGGCGGCGCCCACCTGCACCAAGACCCGGACACGCTGGACACTTGGTTCAGCTCTGCGCTGTGGCCATTCAGTACCTTGGGCTGGCCCGAAAAAACCGCGGAGCTGGCGCATTACTATCCGACTAACACACTGGTCACCGGCTACGACATCATCTTCTTTTGGGTGGCGCGCATGATTTTCTCCGGCATTGAGCAGATGGGCGAGGTTCCGTTTGACACGGTGCTGTTCCATGGCTTGATTCGGGACAGCCAGGGCCGCAAGATGAGCAAGTCCCTGGGCAACGGCATTGACCCGCTGGAGGTGGTTGACAGCTACGGCGCGGATGCATTGCGCTTTACACTGATTACGGGCATCAGCCCCGGAAACGACACGCGCTACTCGGAAGAGCGCGTGCAGGCAAGCCGGAACTTTGCCAATAAGATTTGGAACGCTTCGCGCTTTATTTTGATGAACATCGAGGGCAAAGCGGTGCCGGACGCCCTGCCGCAGGCGCTTTCTATGGAGGATAAGTGGATTCTGCACGCCTTTAACCGGCTTGCCGGAGAGATTAACGACAATCTGGAAAAATTTGAATTTGGCATCGCCGCGCAGAAGCTGCACGATTTCCTGTGGGAGCAGTTCTGCGACTGGTACATTGAAATTGCCAAGATTCGTCTGAACGGCAGCGATGAAGAAGCGGCGCAGCAGGTGCGCCAGGTACTGGTGTGGGTGATGAACCGCACGCTGGCGCTGCTGCACCCCTTCATGCCGTACATCACGGAGGAAATCTGGCAGACGCTGCCGCATACCGGCGAAGCGCTGATGGTTGCGCTGTACCCGCAGTACGACACGTCGCTGACCTTTGTGCAGGATGCGGAAAAGATGGAGGCCATCATGGCGGCGGTGCGCGGCGTGCGCAACCGCCGTGCGGAAATGAACGTGGAGCCGTCCCGCAAGACGAAGCTGTACATTGCTTCGGACAAAGCGGATACCTTCCGCGCAGGGGAAGAAATCTTCAAGCGGCTTGCGTATGCAACCGGCATTGAAACAGCGGCTGCCTTTGACCTTTCGGGTGCGGTGACCATTGTGACGCCGGATGCGAAGATTTTCATCCAGATGGATGAACTGGTCGACAAGGAAGCCGAGCGCAAGCGGCTGACCAAAGAATTGGAAACCGCGCAGAAGGGCTACCAAAACGCGCAGGCGAAGCTGCAGAATGAAAAATTCATGAGCAAAGCGCCCGAAAAAGTCGTTGCGGGCGTGCGTGCCAATGCGGAAAAGCTGAAAGCACACATCGAACTGATTGCATCCAGCCTGGACGCACTGAAATGACGTACGAGGAAACGCTTGCAAAGATTTTTGCGCTGCACCGCTTTCAAAAGGTGCCGGGTCTTGCACATCTGCGCAGCCTGCTGCACATTCTGGGCGACCCGCAGGAGCGGCTTTCCTTTGTGCACGTTGCCGGAACAAACGGCAAGGGTTCCACCAGTACAATGATTGCGTCCATGCTGCGCAAATCCGGGTACCGAACCGGTCTGTTTGTTTCACCGTTTGTTACGGATTTCTGTGAACGCATACAGCTTAACAACCGCCCGATTTCCCACAGGAATCTTGCCCAGGCGGCAGAGGAAGTTTTTCCGCCGCTGCTGAAACTGGAACAGAGCGGGCAGGAAATTTCCGAGTTTGAAGCGATTACCGCACTGGCACTGTATTGGTTTGCACAGCAGGCCTGCGAGGTGGTTGTGCTGGAGGTCGGTCTTGGCGGCCGGCTGGATGCCACCAATGTCATCCGCGCGCCGCTCTGCGCGGTGCTGACGCATATTTCCTATGACCATACGGAGATTCTGGGAAATACGCTGACGCAGATTGCCACGGAGAAATGCGGGATTCTCAAGGAGGGCTGCGAGGTGGTTACAGCCGCCGGACAGGATTCGGAGGCGCTGGCGGTGATTCGCCGCACGGCGCAGGAGAGGCACTGCCGCCTGACGGAAACCGACCCCGCGCTGCTGCAGGTGGCGCAAGAAACGCTTACCGGAACGCGGATGCTGTACGGCACAGAACTGCTGGAGATGAGCCTGCTGGGGGCGTATCAGGTGACTAACGCCGCGGCTGCACTGACCTGCGCGCAGGTGCTGCGTACTCGAAAAGGGCTGTGCCGCATGACCAAGGCATCTGTCGCCGCCGGACTTGCCGCCGCGCGGATGCCTGCCCGCTTTGAGGTGGTCAGCCGCCGCCCGCTTGTGGTGATTGACGGCGCGCACAACCCGGACGGCGCGCGGGCACTTGCGGAAAGTCTGCGCCGCTATCTGCCTGGAAAGCATCTGGTGGCGCTGACCGGTATGTGCGCGGACAAAGACACGGCACACTTTGTGCAGACGCTGGCGCCGCTGTTCGCGCAGGCGGTCACACTGTCGATTCAAAATCCCCGCACCCTGCAGGCAGAGGCGCTGGCGGCGCTTTGGCGGCGGGCCGGTGTGGAAACACATACCGGCAGCTATGCGGCGCAGGCACTGGCGTATGCGGTGCAGCTTGCGGGGGCGGACGGCGCCGTGGTGGTCTGCGGCTCCCTGTACTTTGCCGGGGAGCTGCGCCCGATTGCACTGGAAATGCTGCCGCTGCTTCGGTAAGACGGCTTAAAAATGAAACGATGAAACCGGCACCCTGCTTTGCGGCGGGGTGCCGGTTTTTTTGCTGTCCGGAAAAAATAGAAAAAAGACTTGACAAGCCATCTGTATGAATGTATTATTGTATTACGCACTTAGTACAGTAGAACAATTAAACAGGAAACGTGAGGAGAGAAGCATGACGGAAGCAGTTATTACAGCGAACAACATCACAAAAGTTTATAAAAAGACCGCCGCGGTTTCCAATCTGAACCTTCAGGTGACACAGGGGGACATTTACGCGCTGGTTGGGCAGAACGGCGCGGGCAAAACCACCCTGCTGAAAATGATCTGCGGCCTGACCCCGCCGACTTCCGGCAGTCTGGAGCTTTTCAGCCAGACCACGCCCCACAGTCTGGCGGCGGCGCGCGCGCACATGGGCACGATGATTGAAACGCCCGGCTTTTACCCGTATCTTTCCGCAAAAGACAACCTGGCGTATTACCAGATGCAGCGCGGCAGTAAAAACAAGGCTGCCATCGGCGAGGTGCTGGAATTTGTTGGGCTGGCGGACGCGGGCAGCAAAAAGTTCCGCGACTTTTCGTTGGGCATGAAGCAGCGCCTCGGCCTTGCGTCCGCCATTGTGGACAGCCCGGATGTTTTGGTTCTGGATGAGCCGATTAATGGTCTGGACCCCATGGGGATTAAGGAGTTTCGTGAAATTATCCGCAAGCTGAATCGAGAACGGAAAACCACCATTCTCATTTCCAGCCATATTCTCGGTGAACTTTCGCAGATTGCCACGACCTATGGGTTCATCAGCCACGGCGAGATGGTGGAGCACATCAGCGCGCAAAATCTGCAGGAAAAATGCCGCAGTTATCTGCGGATTGACACCGACAATGCGCAGACCGCCGCAAACCTGCTGCAAAGCCGGTGCGGCTGTCGCAACTTGGAAATCGTGAATGCACACACGCTGCACGTCGGGGAACGGATGGATGATGCGGGTATGTTTGTCAAGGAACTGGTGGAAAACGGCATCACGGTTTCGCAAGTGTACCGCGCGGGTATCAATCTGGAAGAATACTTCATTCAGCTGATTGGGGGAACAACGAATGCTTAAACTCATTTTTGCGGATTTTTATAAAGTGTTTCACCGCACTTATTTTTATGTTTTGACACTGGTGCTCGCTGCGCTCGCTGTTTTCGTGGTGGTATCGCTGCATACTGGCTCACCGCAGGCGGATACGGTCAGTGTGGCGCTGCAGCTGGCTTTGCAGTATTTGGTGATGCCGGTCATGGTCTTGCCATGCTTGACGGATATTGTTTTGAATGAGGAGTACCGCGAGCACACGGCAAAAAACACCATGGCCTATGGCACCAACCGGGTGATGCTTTACAGTGCCAAGCTGATTACGGCATTTTTGCTGGGTGTGCTCATGATGGCTGTGGTGCTGGGTCTGTATTTTGCTGCTTCCATGGTTCTGCTGCAGCACGACACAGCGCTGACCGGCGCGCTGCTTGGCGAGTTCTTTATCCGCATCGCCGCGTCCTGTGTGGTTTATGCGGCGTGTCTGGGCATGGCGGCTTTCTTCAGTACGCTGTGCAGCCGCAATACGCTGTGGCTGTTCCTGTTTTACGGCGCGTTCCTGTTTTCTGACCTGCTGCTAAAGCTGCTGCGTTTGGACGGCGGTACGGCATATTTGCTGAAAACGCAGATTCTCTCCGTCAGCGGAAATCCGGTGAATCAACTGCTGCGGCCGGTGCTGATTTCTCTGGCGACGCTGGTGCTGTTTTACGTGGCGGGAACCGTTCTCTTCTGCAAGAAAGACATGAGCTGACCACAAGAAAAAGAAAATAGAAACAGGAGGGCATTTCCCTCCGGCGTATCTCTCTCCCTTCGCTTGCTGCGTTGGGTGGGGGATACGCTTTTTTTATGCGCAGACGGCGCGGTGTGCAAACGCGGCATTTTGCGGGCGCTTCTGCACAGGAATCGCCTAAGTTCTATGATTTATGACTTAATAATTACGTTACTTATTTATATGTGACGTGAAAAGCATCGTATGGCACTTCATACGTCTGGGGCGAGAAAACAGGCGCGATTTTGCTTTGTACCGGACTATATTAAAATTTATCACAAAAATATTTAATTTTATAGAAAAGTATTGACAATATAGCGCATAAGACTTATACTTTACCTCGTAAAATAATGACGTAATTATAACGTTATTAAACGGAGGAGGCGCTTTTTTTGAAAAAGCCAGTCAAACAGTCTGTTTCCATTGCTTTGATTCTGGCAGCCGTTACCACCATGGCAACCGGCTGTCAGGGAAATGCCGGCGGGGAATCCGGAAAAACCGACGCCAACGGCATCAAGACCTTTTCGTTTTACCAGCTGGGGGCAACCACCGCAATTGACCTTTCTAACACCACGGTGGGCAAGGAAATCACCAAAAAGACCGGTGTCAAGCTCAAGTGTGACTATCAAGTCGGCGGCGACCAGGCAACCATTGCCACCACGCAGACCGCAAGCAGCGACTATGACGACTTCCTCAACTGTGGAAACGAATTCGATGTTTACCGCGACGCGGGCGCACTGGTTCCGCTGGAAGACTACATAGAGAAATACGGCACAAACATTAAGAAATGGTACGGCAATGACTTGAAAAAACTGAAAGACCCGAAGACCGGCCATATCTACACACTGTCGCCTTCGCGCAAGCCGGTGACGCCGCTGTATGCAACGGCAGGATTTTATGTCCAGAAGCGCGTGCTGGCCGCGAATAATTATCCGCGTAACATGACCCTGGATCAGTTCTTTACCATGCTTGAAAATTTCGTGAAGAAGAACCCCACCTATCAGGGTAAGCAGGTGATTCCTTTTGAGGCGCGCGGCGACAAAGACGGCCTGTACCTCATCAGCAATGTCGGCAATTATCTGGCGGGCCGCCCAAACACCGGCGGTTCCTACTTTGACGCGGACGGCACCGCGCACAACTTCGCGCTGGCGTCCTGCACGCACGACTACCTGAAAAAGCTGAATGAGGAAGCGCTTAAAGGCATTGTGGATTCGAACATTTTTGCGCAGACGCAGGATCAGGAGCACGCCAACATCGCAAACGGCAGAGCACTGGCGTTTTATGACGAGAGATGGTCTATTACCCAGCAAATTCAGTCACTGGAACAGCAGAAAATGTACGATGAAGTGCCGATTGCCATTAACGTGACGTTTGACGGCTCTACCAACGAATCCTACAACGGCATTTCCAGCATTACAGCTTCACAGGGCGTCTGCATTTCCAAAAGCTGTAAAGACCCGGTCGCGGCGTTTCAGTTTTTGGACGCCATGTGCAGCGAGGACATCATGAAGCTGGTCAATTGGGGTATTGAGGGGCAGGATTATGAAATGAAAGACGGCAAGATGACCCTGACCGATAAACAGCTTGCACGCATGGACGACACGGACTATGCACAGAAGCAAGGAGTCGGCTACTGGTGGGTTTTCCCGCATCCCAATCTGGATGCCGACACGAAGTTCAGCGACGGCAACGCTATTTCGCCGCAGAATACGGAAACATATGTTAGTTCCAAGTATAAATCCTATGAAAAAGAAGTGCTGAAGGCGTACAACATCCCAACTTTTTATGAGATGTTTAAGCCCTCACAGGACTCCAAATTCGGGTTTGGCTGGGACATTACCATTCCGGATTCCATGACAGACGTAAAGACCGCTTCCCAGAAATCCAGCGAGCTGACGCAGAGGTATCTGCCAAAGCTAATCTTTGCAAAAAGCGGCGAGTTTGAGTCGGTTTGGGAGTCTTATAAAAAGGATATGACCGCCTGCCACTATGACGCTTCCGATGCCTACCTGACCGAACAGGCGAAGAAACGCATTCAGGATTGGAATTAAGGCGTCGCTGCGCACGCTTCCTGTTCCTGAGCAAAACGGAGAAACAAGTTTGACGCAGGGTTTGAGTTCTGCTTGGTTTTCGTCTTGGCTTTCAGACAAAATCCAGGCAGGATCCAAACCTTTTTTGAAAACAGCGCAGCACTGCGTGCTGCATTTGTAATTGGAGGGATTGAAGATGGGAAAATCAGGCGCAGCCGCATCTCAGCTGTCGGGAAGAAAACGGAACGGAAACGGAGGATTTGCCGCCTCCTGCGGCGGCTCTCACAAGCGATTTTCCGAGCGGGTGTTTGAGCAGAAGGAACTGATTTTGCTGACACTGCCGTTCGTTGTTCTGCTCTTTGTTTTTAATTATGTGCCGCTCTGGGGCTGGATTATGGCGTTTCAAAACTACAAGCCGGGGCTGGGCATCTTTCAGTCGGAGTGGGTGGGGCTGGCAAACTTTAAGGCTCTGTTCGGGGACTCCGAGTTTTACATTGGTATCCGCAACACGCTGGGCATCAGCATCTTAAAGCTGGTTACCGGTTATGCTTTCTCCATCCTGCTGGCAGTGCTCATCAACGAAGTGCGTGTCAGCTGGTTTAAGCGGACGGTGCAAACCATTTCCTACCTGCCGCATTTTGTCTCCTGGGTAGTGGTTTCCGGCATTGTGTACAGCTGCCTTTCCACGGACGGCGGCGTGGTCAACACGGTTCTGCTGCACCTGCATTTGATTTCCAAGCCGATTTCTTTCATGGGAACTGCCAATCTGTTTTGGGGTATCATGGCAGGGTCTGACTTGTGGAAAGAGGTCGGGTGGAACTCTATTATCTACATAGCAGCCATGTCCGGCATTGACAGCTCGCTTTATGAGGCGGCGGATATGGATGGTGCCGGCCGGCTGCGCAAGATTTTTCACATCACGCTGCCGGGCATTCTGCCAACGGTTAAGATCCTGCTGATTTTGAGCATCGGCAGCATTTTGAATGTGGGGTTTGAGCAGACCCTGCTGCTGTCCAATTCGCAGACATTGGATTACTCCCAAACGCTGGAGCTGTATGTTTACAATTACGGCATGGAAATGGGCCGGTACTCGTTTGCAACGGCGGCGGGTATTTTTAATTCGGTGGTTTCTCTGGTGCTGGTGACCACGTTTAATAAGCTTTCGCGGGTCGTGACCGGCGAAAGCGCCTTTTAAGCGGCGAAAGGAGGAAGGATTCTATGAAAAGGAAAAAGTTCACCTCCAGAAAGACGACCGGGGATTTGATTTTCGACACCGTCAATGCAGTCCTGCTTTTGCTTCTGGTGGTGGTGACGCTGTATCCGTTTTTAAACACGCTGGTGTATTCGCTCAACGACCCGCTGGATTCTGTGAAGGGAAACCTGTACCTTTGGCCGCGGGTTTTTACGCTCAATAACTACACGGTCATTTTAAAGCAGCCGAGCATTTACACAGCGGCTCTGGTTTCTGTGCTGCGGGCGTTCATCGGCTGTCTGCTCAACGCGCTGTGCAGCGTGGTGGTGGCTTACACACTGACCAAAAAAGACTTTGTCTTCCGTAGGTTCTATTCCTACTTTTTCATTTTTTCCATGTACTTCAGCGGCGGCTTGATTCCCAGTTACTTCTTGATTCGGGATCTGCACCTGATGAACAATTTTCTGGTTTACATTCTTCCGGCGATTGTCAGCGCATGGAACATCATGGTGGTCAGAAGCTATATTGCCGGCCTGCCGGCGAGTTTGATTGAGTCCGCCAAAATTGACGGCGCCAATGAGCTGAAGGTGATTTTCCGAATCGTGGTTCCGCTGAGTATGCCGGTGATTGCCTGCATTCTGCTGTTTGTGGCAGTGGGGCAGTGGAACTCCTGGTTTGACACCATGCTGTACTGCGCCAATAACCAGTCGCTCAGCACGCTGTCGTATGAACTGGAGAAGGTGCTGCAGTCTTCCATGACCATTTCGCAGCAGAACTCCTCTGCCAATGCGCTGCTGCCGGAAAAACTGCGCAACGTGGTGACCCCGCAGTCGACACGCGCGACCATGACCATCGTTTCCATCATCCCCATCCTATGTGTGTACCCCTTCATGCAGAAATATTTTGTAAAGGGCATTACATTGGGCGGAGTGAAAGGATAAACCGAATTTTTAGGAGGGTAATTACGTATGCAATCTGTTCAAATTATCGGAAAAGACCTGCCGAATATCCCGTGGCAGGAAAAACCGGCGTCCTGTAGGGGCGTCATCTGGCGGCACAGCGGCAACCCGATTCTGCATTGGGAACCGACGCCGAAATCCGCGCGGATTTTTAACAGCGCGGTGGTTCCGTACCGGGGGGCTTTCATCGGCGCGTTCCGCGCGGACCACAAAGATGGAATTCCGCAGATCCACCTCGGCAGAAGTGCGGACGGCCTCAATTGGGAAATTGAGGATGAGGAAATTCACTGGGTGGATGAGGCGGGCAAGCCGTATCAGCCAAACTATGCCTATGATCCGCGCTTGGTGGAACTGGATGGCCGGTATTACTTTACCTGGTGCACTGACTTTGGCGGTGCGGCGCTTGGCATGGGCGTGACGGATGATTTTCACACATTTGTCCGTCTGGAAAATCCGTTTATTCCGTTTAACCGTAACGGCGTACTCTTTCCGCATAAAGTCAACGGAAACTACTTGCTGCTGAGCCGGCCGAGCGACAGCGGACACACGCCGTTTGGGGATATTTTTCTCAGTGAAAGCCCGGATCTGGTGTACTGGGGCCGTCACCGCCGGGTCATGACCAAAGGCGGCGGTTGGTGGCAGAATGTAAAAATCGGCGCGGGCGCGGTGCCGATTGAAACCAGCGAGGGTTGGCTGCTGCTGTACCACGGGGTTTCCGGCACTTGTAACGGCTTTGTGTACAGCTTTGGCGCGGCGCTGCTGGATTTGGAACAACCGAGCAAGGTGCTGTACCGCAGCCGCGATTACCTGCTGACACCGGAGGAACCCTATGAAACCACCGGATTTGTGCCCAATGTGGTATTTCCCTGCGCAACGCTGCAGGATGCCGCAACCGGCCGCATTGCCATTTATTACGGCTGTGCCGACACGTTTGTTTCAGTGGCTTATACAACGGCGGAAGAGCTGGTCGGTTGGCTGAAAGCCAATTCGCGCTTGCTGCCGGGGGACGATGTGCTTTACCGGTAAAAGGTGCACCGGTTTCTTTTTTGCAGGCGCAGACCTTGACAAACCGGCAGGTTCTATTATACTTATTGTGTAACGTAAATTCGCAAGAAGTGACGTTATCGATAAGGGCTAGGGCGGAAATCGGAAAATTTTAAGCAAATTGTTGGTTTCTGCGGAAGATTTGCCGGCGCTGCCTGAGCGGAATCTGTAAGGAGAAGCGGATCTATGAAAAAAAAGGTCAGTATGCAGGACATTGCCGACAGCGTAGGCGTGTCAAAAGTGACCGTGTCAAAAGTGCTGCGCGGCAAAAACGACGTCAGCGAAACCATGTGTCAGAAAATTCTCAGCGAGGCCGACCGACTGGGATATGTTTACAGTAAAAAGGCGGCGCCAAACGGGGTTTCAAAAATCGCGGTGCTCACCGCAGAGCACTTTTTCGGCGGCAACAACTGCTTCTATGTGAAGCTGTACAAATACCTGTCCGAAGCACTGGAAAAGATGAGCATTGATGCGGTTCTCAGCATTGTTGACCAGTTCAGCGAGGAGAATCTGGTGATTCCCGAAAAGGTGAAAAACCGCGAGGCGGACGGCGTGATTATCATGGGTCAGCTTTCCCGAAGCTATGTGGCCGGTTTGACGGCGCTGCAGATTCCGCTGGTGTTTCTGGACTTTTATTACGATGGCTTTGATGTGACCAGCATCAACACCGACAACTTTTTCAATATGTATGAGATGACCAACCTGCTGATTCGGGCAGGCCACACGAAAATCGGCTTTGTTGGCAACTTAAGCTACACCAGCAGCATCCAGGACCGCTTTCTGGGGTACTGCAAGTCGCTGCTGGAGCACGGCATTCCGTTGAACCGCAGTTGGCTTTTGGACGACCGTGAGAGCAACGGCACATATGTGGTGGCAAAGCTGCCGCAGAAAATGCCGACGGCGTTTGTCTGCAACTGTGACGAAGTCGCGATGCTGTTTATCCAGAACCTGAAAGAACACGGCTATCGCGTGCCGGAGGATGTTTCCGTTACAGGCTTTGACGACTCCGGCCACTCGCTGATGAGCGTCCCGACCATTACCACCGTACACGTAAATCTGGAGGAGATGGCGTTCCTCGCAGCAAAGGCGATTGTCAAGGACATCGGCAGCAAAAAGCCGAAAAACCGGATTTTGCTGAAAGGAACACTGGTCGCACGGGACTCTGTGCGGGCGCTGCCGGAAACGTCCGGTGGCTGCGCTTAGCCGCCAGATTTTATGCAAAGCAAAACCGCACCTGCTGCTGCAACAAAAGGCAGCGGGTGCGGTTTTGCTTTGCGGAAAGTGTGCGAAAAGGGCTGGACGGGGGCGAAAAAGGAGTTTATACTAGGAAAGGTATCCGGCAGAACCAAACAGCTGCCGGAAGATGTTTTGAAAAGCGTGCGCGGCGGTTGAGCGGTGGGCGCAGATGCCATTTGGATTGGGAGGAACAGGGATGAAACAGGTTTTGACATTTGGAGAAATGCTGATGCGGCTGAAAACGCCGGGTTACAGCCGCATTTTGCAGGCGAACAGCTTTGAAGCCACCTTTGGCGGCGCGGAAATGAATGTGGCGGTTTCACTGGCACAGTTTGGGGATGCGGTCGGCTGTGTGACGAAGCTGCCGCAGAACCCGCTGGGCGACGCGGCGCGCAACACCCTGCGCCGTTACGGCGTGGATACCTCGCGTGTGCTGCGCGGCGGGCCGCGCCTCGGCATTTACTTTTTTGAAAAGGGTACGGATATTCGCCCGACCAATGTCGTTTATGACCGCGCGGGCAGTTCCTTTGCCACGGCAAGGCGTGCCGAGTTTGACTGGCCCCGGTTGCTGCAGAATGTGGGCTGCTTCTATTTTTCGGGAATCACCGCGGCGGTATCACCGGAGCTGGCAGCGGCGCTGGAGGACGCCCTGCGCTGCTGCCGGGAAAACAATATTCCCGTTGTTTGTGACCTGAACTATCGCGGAAAAATGTGGGCACCGCAGCAGGCGCAGCCGGTCATGAATCGGCTCATGCAGTACGTGACCGTCTGTATTGCCAACGACGAGGATTTTGAGGCGAGTTTGGGCATTGCTGCGTTTGACGGCGATATGAGCCGCGGCATTGAGCAGATTGCGCAATTCCGCAGCTCCATGCAAGAGATTACCAAGCGTTACCCTGCCTGCAAGACGGTGGCAAGCGTGCTGCGCAATATTCATTCTGTGGACGAAAGCGAGTGGATGGGCATTCTGCTGCAGGACGGGCAGTTTACGGAAACGGCTGTGCGTAAAATCCATGTGATGGAGGGTGTCGGTGCCGGGGATGCATTCGGCGCCGGTCTGGTGCACGGACTTCTGCACCGGAAGCAGCCGCAGGAGGTTATCGATTTTGCCTTGAGTGCCAGCGTACTGAAGCTGATGATTGGCGGCGACCTCAATCTGGTAAAAGAGCAGGAAGTGGCGGCCGTCATGCAGAAAGGTGCAGGTGCAAGGCTCAGCCGCTGAAAATGAGCAGCAAAAAACGGAGTATTCGGTAATTTTCCGGATACTCCGTTTTTTGCTGTGTCCAAAGAATGGCTGCAATCAGTTTTTCAGTGTTTGTGCTGCGGAAGAGTCTCCTTTGTGTCTGCCATTTTCCAGGTCATCGATGATTTTGGCGTAGAATTTGTCTAAGTCGAAGAAAATCATGCAAACTACAACCACGATGACCAAAATCACCGGAACCACGGTAAATGCAACATTGATGGCAGACAGCGCCTGCGCGGACTGCACTTTGGCGGATGCTTCAAAGCCACCCGCGCTTAAAATCCAGCCCAGTGCGGCGGTGCCGATGCCGGAGCCAACCTTGGTGCAGAACGAAGAAGCGGCGTTGCCCATGCCGGTGGTACCGAAGCCGTTGAGCCACTGTCCGTATGTAATGGCATCCTGCAGCAAACCGAACATGGTTGCCGCGCCGCAGCCAAAACCGATACCCTTAATCACGGAGCAGACCACCTGCGCGGTCAGACTGCTGCCGACCATCGCGGTGCCCACAAAGCCAACCACCGAAACCACCATGCCGAACAGCATGGTGTAGCGTTTGCTGACTTTTTTCATCAGGAACGGCGTGACGAACATGGTGATGATCTGCGCGAGCGACAGTGCATTGGAGATGGGAGCGTAGGTGTTCATATCGTTCATGTTGTACTGTGCAAAGTAAGCGGCGGAGCCGAAGAAGCACGACATCATGAAATACATGGAGAACAGAACAATGACCATGAGCACCCAGTATTTGTTTTTGAAAAGCCCTTTAACAGATTTGCCGAAGGAAATCTTCTGTGCGGAGCCGTCCTGTGTGGTGTTTTCAACCACGCGTTCTTTGCAGAAGAAAAAGGTAAAGAAGTTGAGACCGATGGTAATCAGTGACAGAATCACATAGGTCTTCGTCCAGCCGGCGGGGTCGTACTGATTGCCGTTGCCGAGGCCGGTGACCATTTTCAGAACAACGGTGTTTACGGTCATGGTACCGGCGGTAGCCAGCAGCATCCGGAAGTTGCCCAGCAGACCGCGTTCATACTGGTTGGTGGTCATCAGCCCGTTGAGGGAGGCGTACGGCACGTTGATGCCGGTGTAGAAAATGGAAGAAACCATGTTGCCTTAAATATTTTTTTCATGTTTTCACGAAAATATGTTATAATGAGCTGTAAATTCTTGCGAACGGAACGCTTTTTTGTGAATATAGAATATTTGCTGCGGCGCGTTTCGCAGCAGCTGCACACCATTGTGCGGCAGTATGGCAGCCGGGGAGAGCGTGCGCGGTGTATCTGCGAGCGGGTCGGTTTTCAGGACAGGCTGCATGAGCCTGCCGGTCGTAAAGCTGCGCTGCGTGCCGTCGGCGGGGTTCCGCTGATTTACAGCACTGGCGCGGCCGTTACTTACGCGGCAGTGGATGCGGGCAGCAGCTGCCTGCTGATTGGCCCGCTTCAGCTCAGTGATGGGCAGGAAAGCCTTTTTGCGCTGTCTGTGCCGGAAAGTCCGTCGGCGTGGCTGGAGCAGGTGTACCGCTGCTCGTGCAACGCACTGTTTTGCGAAGTGCTGCTGCTGTATAATTTGTTCCATACGCAGACGATTTCCTCGCGGGAAATTTTGGCGGTTAATTACGGCGGCGACACGATGCGGGAGGTGCAGAAGGAATTTTCTGAACTGGTCTTTGAACAGCAGGAGACGGGTACGAAGCACAACCCTTACGACCAGGAGGTGCGGGAAATGTCCAGCGTGCGCAGCGGCGATATGCAGCGGCTGAAAAAAAGCTGGGCGGAAGATTACGTCGGTAATCTCGGCGTGCTGGCGAAGAACCGCCTGCGCAGCTTTAAGAATCTGGCGATTGTACTGGTGACGCTTGCAAGCCGCGCGGCTATTGAAGGCGGGATATTGCCGGAGGATGCGTTTTCTCTGAGTGACAGCTACATTCGGAAGATTGAAGAGCTGCAAAGCCCTGACCTTGTGACACAGGTGGGCAGACAGGCGGAGTATCAATACACCTGCATGGTGCACGCGGTGAAAGAGCGCAAAAAAAATCACGCGCACCGGAAAACTTCCGATCCGCGCGTGGAACAATGCAAGGCTTATATTTACACGCATCTGCATGAAAAAATCAGTATTGCGCAAATTGCCGAAAAGCTGCAAATGCACCCTAACTCCTTATCAGCGCTGTTTAAATCCTGCGAAGGAGTGCCGATGCGCGACTTCATCTTGGACAAAAAGGTGGACTTGGCAAAAAATCTGCTCATGTATTCTCCATATTCGTTCAGTGAAATTGCCGCTTACCTTGGCTTTTCCTCGCAAAGTCATTTGGGTACACAGTTTAAAAAACGAACCGGCATAACGCTGCGGCAGTACCGGGCACAGTATCGCGTGCAGGAGTTTTTGGACGGCCAGCAGGAACATTACCGGTAAAAGGAAACAAACGCTGCCAGCTCGCCGCTGTGGTTGCCAGTCAGGTCGATGTTTCCGCCGAGTTTCTGCAGCAGTTCGGTGCGCAGCGCGATGCCGTCTGTCTGAAACAGGTACGCGCGCACTCCCTCACAGCAGTTGTTGATGTTTTTCTGGTAGTTGGAAAAGCGCGGGGCAAATTCCTGCAGAATCTGCCGCACGGAGCTGCCGTAAAAGCAGGCGGAGGGATGCAGAAACGTCTGATAATTGGCCTTCCAGTCGCGGACAAAGTTTGAATTCTGCAGGTTGCGGCGGATGGAGGCAATCATCTTTTCTATAAAAGCCGGGTATTCGCTTTCCTTTAGAGCAGCCACTTCTTCAATCAGCTCATCGCGTTGGCTGAACAGCATCTGCGTTTCCTTTGGGGAAAGGGTGTACAGGAAGTTGCGCAGCGAGAGCAGCTCGCGGTTCTGGTGGGTGACCATCTGCTTCATCAGGCGGTGCAGCAGGAAGCGGCGGTATTCTGTCATTTCCAAACCGCGCATGAATGTCCCCCAGAAGTAGGTAACCACCAGTCTGGCGTCCGCCATATCGATAGGTTTATCTGCGGGGTTCGGCGCAGAGAGGGAAGCGGCGGTATTCTGTCATTTCCAAACCGCGCATGAATGTCCCCCAGAAGTAGGTAACCACCAGTCTGGCGTCCGTCATATCGATAGGTTTATCTGCGGGGTTCGGCGCAGAGAGGGAAGCGGCGTTAATTTGACCGAGCAGGTCGCTTAGGGCAGACTCCATGTCCAGACTGTCCAGGATGCTTTCCAAACAGTACCGGCGCTGCTGCAGATCTGCTTCCTGCTCAGAAAGGGCTTTCAGCCTGCGAATCAGGTAGTAATTGGCGGTGTGTGGGTAAGTCAGCATACTGCGGATATCCTCCACAGAAAGATCCAGCTGGCGCAATTTGCGTACTGCCAGCAGTTTCTGCAAATCCTCTGCAGAAAAGTCCAGATAGCCGTTTTTGCTTTCAGATGCAGGTGCAAGGATGCCTGCTTGGATATAATAATAGATTGCTTTTTTTGTCAGTCCGGTTTTTTTAACCACTTCATGAATACGCAAAGCTGCGGCCTCCTTAAAAGAAGTGTTCCCCAGGGGAATGCATTTTGCTCGGATTTCAGGGAATCTTTCATAAAATCATGCTGAAATAGCGCTGATAGATATACTATATATGGAATTTTACTGAAAAACAAGTCCCCCCCCCTTTCGTCAAAAATGCAGACTTGACTGTTGCAGCGGGCAATATGTTACGATTTTAACAAAAGACAGCAGTCTGTCTTTCAAGAAAGACCAACACACGAAAGAAAGGAAGCAGAATTATGTACGAAAAATTATTTTCGCCGTTTCAGATTCGTGGTTTGCAGCTGAAAAACCGCATTGTCCTGCCCGCCATGGGGACGAAGCTTTCCGGCAACGGACGTGAAGTGACCGACCGGCTGATTCAGTATCAAGTTGCCCGTGCAAAAGGGGGAAGCGGACTGAACCTTGTAGAGGTGGCCAGTGTGCACACCCCCAGCGCGCCGCGGCACTTTCTCTCTATCAGTGAGGATTCCTACATTCCCGGCCTGCGCCGGTTGACCGACGCCATCCACGCGGCGGGCGGCAAAGCGGGCATCCAGCTTTGGCAGGGCAGCCTGGCAGTCGGCATGGACAAAGCCGCCATGGTTCTGGTGGCGAGCGATATGCCGGTCAGCCCGGAAATCACGCTGCCCGGCATCACGAAAGAGCAGATTGCGGAAGTCGTGATTTGCTACGGCAAGGCTGCGCACATAACTACCTGCCGCATTCTTTCCTTTCCGGCGGCATCAACCACCGCACGGACGAGTACGGCGGCAGCTTTGAAAACCGCGCACGCTTCCCACTGGAGTGTATCCGCGAAATCCGTGCCAACCTGCCGGACACCATGCCGCTGTTTATGCGCATTGACGCACAGGACGATTATCTGGAAAATGGCCTGACCATTGAGGATGTCATTGCGTTCTGCAAGCTTGCGCATGAAAATGGTGTGGATGTGCTGGATGTTTCCCGCGGCAATATCCTGACCGCCGGTCTGAAGTACGAGGTGCCGCCGGTGGATCTGCCGAAGGGCTTTAATGTGGACAACGCCGCCCGTATCCGCAAGGAAACCGGCGTGCCAACCATCGGCGTTGGACGCATTAACGAGCCGAATCTTGCCGAGCAGATTCTGGATGAAGACAAGGTAGACCTGGTCGTGATGGGCCGGGCACAAATCGCGGATCCGGAATTTTGCAACAAGTGCAAGGCAGGAAAAACAGAGGATATCGACTACTGCGTGGGCTGCAACCAGGGCTGCTACGACGGCTTTGCCGACGAAAATACCCCGTTCATCACCTGCCTGCGCAACCCTGCGGTCGGCAGGGAGGCGGAGTGCGAGCTGAAACCGACCGAAACGCCGCGCACGGTGCTCATTGCGGGCGGCGGCGCCAAGCTTTCCGGCAATGTGGTCGTCATCGGCGGCGGCATGGTCGGCATGGAAGTGGCAGAGTACCTGAGCGAGCGCGGCTGCAAAGTGACCGACTTGGAAATGATGAAGGAATTCTGCGCGGATTTGGGCGCGCCGCGTAAAATCTTCGTAACGGAAAATATTTTCAAAGACGGTATCAACCCGGTCACGGAAGTGAAAGTGACTGCGATTGAGCCGGGCAGGGTTGTGGGCGAGAAAGACGGCAAAGCCGTGGAATTCCCCTGTGATTACGCAGTGCTGGCAATCGGGGTGCGCTCTCTGGACAGCAGTGCGCTGGAGCAGGCATGCTATGACAATGGCGTTGCGTATTTCGCCATCGGCGACGCGGCGAAAGCGCGCAGAGCACTGAACGCAACCCGCGAGGCGTTTGACGCGGCGCTGACCTTTGACAAGCCGGAGGTTTACCGCGACGCCTGCAAGCCGAAAAAAGTGGTGTTCCTGACCGGTGCTTCCGGCACAATGGGGCAGGAAACCCTGAAGCAGCTGCTGGCGCGCTCCTCGCGCTTCCGTGTGCGGGCGCTGGTGCGGCCGAGCCAGAAAACCGCGCGCTGATGAAAAAGTACAATCACCCTGCCCTGCAGGTCATCTGGGGCGACCTGACCAGCTATGAGGATATCCTGCGCGGTGTGACTGGTGCAGATTACGTGCTGCACATCGGCGCCATGGTTTCTCCGGCGGCGGACAAAGACCCGGAGAAAACGCTGTACACCAACATTGGCTCTACGCTGGCCATCATCAAGGCCATCAAGGCGCAGCCCGACCCGGACAAGGTACACCTGTGCTACATCGGTACGGTTGCCATGACCGGCAGCCGAATGCCACCGGTGCATTGGGGCCGTGTGGGTGACCCGATGAATCCCTCTATTTTCGATTACTACGCGCTTTCCAAGGTGTTCAGCGAGCGCGCGGTTTATGATTCCGGTCTGAAGCACTGGGTTTCTATTCGGCAGACCGGGCAGCACCCGCCGGCCCAGAGCGCCGGACAGGAGCCAATCATCTTCCATCAGCCGGTGAACAATGTGCTGGAGTGGAGCACCGCGGTGGAGTCCGGCATCTGCATGGCAAATGTGTCGAGGACTGGGTGCCCGAAAGCTTCTGGTGCAAGGGCTACAACCTTTCCAGCGGCCCGAAGTGGCGCCTGACCTGCTGGGAGTTTTCCAACAAATCCATGGAGCCGCTCGGCATGAAGTTTGAGGATGTGTTTGACCCGCGCCAAATGTCACGCTTCAACTTCCACGGGCACTACTACACCGATTCGCAGGCACTGGACGACATTCTGCATTTCCGCTGCGTCGATTTCGACCAGTACTGGGCCAACGTGAATGCAGAGGTGGAGGCGATGATGGCAAACCCGATGATCCGCGCTATGATGCCCACGGCAGAGCAGATGAAGCAGGGGAACGCGCAGGTTGCCAAAAAGCCGATGGGCTTCAGCTGGATGTTCGACACAAACCAGGAGGACTGGATTCACGCGTTCTTCGGCAGTCGCGAGAAGCAGGCAGCTATCCCGAGTTTTGAAGAGGGCTTCAAGCTGTACCATCCGGATGATCAGCACCCGACGTATTTGGACCACGGCTACGATGAAAGCAAGCCGCTGGAACAGCTTACCAAGGCAGATTTGGACAAAGCGGCGGCGTTCCGCGGCGGCGAATGCCTGGAGGACAACCACGGCGATATCTACAAGCCAATCGCATGGAAGTGCGCCGACGGGCATACTTTCCATTCCAGCGTCAACGCGGTGCTCAACGGCGGCCACTGGTGCCCGGAGTGCTTGGCGCATGAGTGGAACTACGCAGCCATGGCAAAGGTCAATCCGTTCTATGCGCAGGTTTGGAATCCGCAGCATGACGCGGACGATGATTACTGCATTCCGATGCAGTACAGCGCATATGACATTACAAAGAAAATCGAAGAGGAATTAAAGGAGAAATAATCATGTTACTGGACAACAAACTGGCAGTTGTTACCGGCGGCACACGCGGCATCGGTCTTGCAACCGTACGAGCCTTTCTGGCAGAAGGCGCCACCGTGGTACTGTGCGGTTCCCGGCAGGAAAGCGCAGACCGTGCGGTGGCAAAGCTCAAAGCGGAAAATCCCGCCGCAAAAGTGGAGGGCATCGCACCGAACCTGACCGACCTTGCAAGCGTGGAGGCTGCGTTTGCGGAAGTGCAGAAGAAATACGGCACCATCGACATTCTGGTCAATAACGCAGGCGTTTCGGATTCAACACCGACTGCAAAGTACACCGCAGAGCAGATTGATAACGTTCTGGATTTAAACGTAAAGGGCGTGATGTACTGCGTGCGCGCCGTGGTGCCCATGATGCAGGCAGCCGGCAAGGGGGTTATTCTGAACACCAGCTCCATGGTTTCGGTCTGCGGGCAGCCGGGCGGCATTGCTTATCCGGCCAGCAAGTTCGCGGTCAACGGTCTGACGCTTTCTCTGGCGCGGGAGCTTGGCCCCTGCGGTATTCGTGTCAACGCGGTTGCACCCGGCATTACCGACACGGACATGATGCGCGCGGTGCCTGCGGAGTATATGCAGACCCTGATTGCCACCATTCCGCTGCGCCGGATCGGCACACCGGAAGACATTGCGAATGCATTTGTATTCCTTGCGAGCGAAAAGGCCAGCTATGTGACAGGCACCGTCCTGCACGTAGACGGCATGGCAAGAACCTGAAAATTGAAAAGGAACTGACGGTTTCGTCAGACTCCGGCTTTTCGGCCGCTGCGGAGAAAAGGCTCTGCGGCGGCTTTTTGCGTTCAGGGGGCACGGCGCGCGGCCTTGCGGTACTGCAGGGGGCTTTGCGCGGCCATTGCGGAAAAACGTGTGGAAAAGTTCGCTTCATTTACGAAGCCGGTGCGGCGGGCAATCTCCCCGACCGGCAGGTCAGTTGTAACCAGAAGTTCCTTGGCGCGTGTAATCCGGCAGCGCAGCAGGAAATTGTACGGGGTGGTGCCAATGTACTGGCGGAACAAACGCAGAAAATAGGATTTGCTGATGTGCGCGGCGGAAACCAAGTCGTCCAGTGCCAGCGGTTCATCATAGTAGGTGCGAATGTGCTCCGCCGCGCGCTGCACCAGCGCACGGTTGGAGGCGGCCGTGTCATTTTCCAGTGTTTGCACCGCCATGGCGGAAAGCAGGGTGTGAATCGCCAGCCCCTGCCGCAGGATGGAGGGCATGGTTTCTGTGGGAATGCAGGCAAGCAGCTGCTCAAACGGCTCGCGCGCAGTCAGCGCGGAAAGCGGCACTGCGGTGATGTGCAGTGGATTTAAAACCGGCTCTATCGCCTGCACACCGCTGCCGTCGATGTGCGCCCAGTAATGGTGCCAGCAGCTTGCCTCCGGCGCGGTGCAGTAGCTTTGCGGCTGTCGGCAGTTAAGCAGCAGCGCCTGTCCGGGCGGCAGCAGCACGGTGGTGTCGCCCTGCTCAATCAGCCCCGCACCGCGCAGCGTGAAAAACAGCAGAAAACTGTTTTTTTCCGAACGTGCAGTGGAAAAATGCGCGTTGCCGTAAAAAAGCCCGGCTTCTGTGCAGCGGTAGGGCTGCGCCAGTGCGGCGGCGCCCGGCGTGGTGCGCAGCCAGACGCTGCGCGGCTCAAAGTCCAGATTGCAGGAGAGCATTTTGGGTTCCTCCCGAAAAAATAGAATTTTGCAAAAGAACAGAAGAATTATACGGATGGATGGGCGAAAAGCCCTGTGTTATACTCAAAAAAGCAAAAAAATTCATTCGTTTTTACAATGTCATTTTAGCAAAAAGGAGCAGGGTATGCAAACCTATTATTTGGCGGTGGACATCGGCGCCTCCAGCGGCCGGCACATTCTGGGTCATGTGGAAAACGGCAAAATGGTGTTGGAGGAGGTTTACCGCTTTGACAATACGCAGATTCGCAGAAACGGTCACGACTGCTGGAACCTGACGGCACTCTGGCAGCACATTCTGGCGGGAATGCAGGCGTGCAAAAAGCTGGGAAAGGTGCCCGCGACCATGGGCATTGACACCTGGGCAGTGGATTATGTTCTGCTGGACTGCGACAACCAGATTCTGGGGGACGCGGTGGCTTACCGCGATAAGCGCACTGCTGGGGTGGACCGCGCGGCGGAAGCACTGGTACCTGCCGAACAGCTTTACAGCAGAACCGGCATTCAGAAGCAACCGTTCAACACGCTTTATCAACTGCTGGCACAGAAAAAGGAGCATCCGGAGCAGCTGGAGCAGGCTGTGCATTTTGCCATGCTGCCGGAATATTTTCATGCGCGCTTAACCGGAATCCTGCAGAATGAGTACACCAATGCGACTAGCACCAATCTGGTCAATGCGCGCACCAAGACCTGGGACCGTGACCTGCTGGCGGCGTACCGGCTGCCCGTGCGGATTTTCGGGCCGCTTGCCATGCCGGGTACGCGGCTCGGCTCCCTGACCGAAGCGGTTCAGCAGGAAGTGGGCTTCGACTGTACCGTGGTGCTGCCTGCGACGCACGACACCGGCTCCGCGTTTCTGGCAGTTCCGGCACAGGACGACTGCTCGGTGTTCCTTTCTTCCGGTACCTGGAGCCTATTGGGGGTGGAAAACACCCGGCCGATTACCGACGAAGCGTCCCGCGCGGCGAACTTTACCAATGAAGGCGGCGCGTGGTACCGCTTCCGTTACCTCAAAAACATCATGGGTCTGTGGATGATTCAGTCCATTCGCCGGGAGCTTAACGGCGTTTCCTATGTGGAGGGCAGCGGCGTACAGACCCGCGCGGCAGAGAAAAAATGGAGCTTTGACGACCTGCTTGCCGCGGCGCAGGCTTCCACGTTTTCCGGCTTGGTGGATGTGGATGACGAGCGCTTTCTTGCCCCACAGAGTATGTGCGAGGCGGTTCGGGAAGTCTGCCGCACCGGCGGGCAGCCGGTGCCGGAGCAGGTGGGCGACCTGATGCGCTGCGTTTACCGCAGCCTTGCCCGCTGCTACGCGCAGAGCATCCGGCAACTGGAGCAGCTGACCGGAAAAACCTATCGCACGATTCACGTGGTCGGGGGCGGCTGCAAGGACGGATATCTAAATCAGCTGACTGCAGACGCGTCCGGTCTGCCGGTGCTTGCAGGGCCGGTGGAGGGAACCGCACTGGGGAACCTGCTGGTACAGATGATTGCGGCAGGGGAGTACCCCTCGCTGGTGGAAGCACGCACGGCGATTGCCGAAAGCTTCCCCATACAGCGTTTTGCTCCGGCACCGTTTGCAGAGCAGTCCAAATCATAAGAAGGAACGGAATGAAAGGAGCCAGGTTATGAGCTATCAGGAAGCAAAAGAACGCTATGCCGCACTGGGAGTCGACACGGAGGCGGCGCTGGCGGCGTGCGCCGACAAGGCGGTCAGCATCCACTGCTGGCAGGGTGATGATGTTGTTGGATTTGACAACAAGGACGGCGGTGCGGGAAACGGGATTCAGACCACCGGCAACTACCCCGGCCGCGCGCGGAATTTTGAGGAACTCAAGGCGGATTTTCTGCAGGCGGTCCGGCTGATTCCGGGCAAAAAACGTATCAACCTGCACGCCTGCTACGCGGTCTTTACCGAAGCACACCCGTGGGTTGACCGCGATCAAATCACCTATGACCACTTTGCGCCGTGGGTCGCGTTTGCTAAAGAACACGGTTTCGGCATTGACTTTAACCCCACCATTTTCAGCCATCCGATGGTCAAGGAGGGGCTGACACTTTCCAGCCCGGACGAAACCGTCCGCCGGTTCTGGATTGCGCACTGCATTGCCTGCCGCCGGATTGCGGAGCGCATGGGTGCGGAACTGAACGACCAGGTGCTGAACAACGTCTGGATTCCGGACGGCTTTAAGGACGTGCCCGCCGACCGCTTGGGGCCGCGTATGCGGCTGAAGGCTGCGCTGGATGAAATTTTTGCAGAGCCGTGCCCGCACGTCATCGACTCTGTGGAAAGCAAATTTTTCGCCATCGGCGTGGAGTCGTACACCACCGGTTCCAATGAATTTTATATGAGCTACGCGGCGCGTCATCCCGGGGTGTACAATCTGCTGGATGCCGGGCACTTTCACCCGTCCGAGTACATCAGCGACAAGATTCCGGCGCTGCTTTGCTTCTTTGACAAAGTGCCGCTGCACGTTACCCGGCCAGTGAACTGGGACAGCGACCATGTGGTGAATTACACAGATGAAATCCGTGAAATCTGCAAGGAGATTGTCCGCTGCGGCGCGCTGGATAAAGTGCTGGTGGGGCTTGACTTCTTTGATGCGTCCATCAACCGTGTGGCTGCGTGGGTCATCGGCACGCGCGCCTTTGAGCAAGCGCTGCTCAATGCCCTTCTGCAGCCGGACGAGGAACTTAAGCGCCTGCAGGACACCGGGGCGTTTACCAAAAAAATGATGCTGATGGAGCAGGCCAAAATTATGCCTTTCTCAGACGTGTGGGCAGAGTACTGCCGCCGCGAAGGCGTGCCGGCGGATGAAAGCTGGTTTGCCGAGGTTCAGCGGTACGAAGACGAAGTCCAGAGTAAGCGTGGGTAACCAACGAATTTTTCAAAATCGAGGGAATAAAAAGATGGAAATGACAGATTTAAAATTTATGCAGGGATATATTCGGATGTGCAACGACGGCTGGCTGCAGGGGTGGCACGAACGCAACGGCGGCAACTTGACTTACCGCATGACTGCTAAAGAAGCAGAGGCTGCCCGACCGTTTTTCGGCGCTCCGCGCGAGTGGGTGGAGATGGATGTGCAGGCGAAGAACCTGGCAGGCGAATTCTTTGTGACCACCGGCAGCGGCAAGTACTTGCGCAATGTTGTTTTAAGTCCGGCGGAAAATATCGGTATTGTGGAGATTAACGCGGCCGGCAACGGCTACCGTATTGTCTGGGGATTGGAAAACGGCGCGAAGCCGACCAGCGAATTCCCAACGCATTTTCTGAACCACAGTGTCCGCAAAACCGCTTCCGGCGGAACCAACCGCGTGATTTATCACTGCCACGCAACCAATGTGATTGCGCTGACGTATCTTTTGCCGCTGACCGACCGTGACTTTACCCGTGCTTTGTGGCAAAGCGCGACTGAGTGTCCGGTGGTTTTCCCGGCAGGCGTGGGTGTGGTGCCGTGGATGGTTCCTGGCGGGCGCGAAATTGCGTTGGCAACCAGCAAGAAAATGGAAACCTATGACGCTGCTGTCTGGGCACAGCACGGTCTGTTTGTTTCCGGGCCGGATTTTGATACGGCATTCGGGCTGGCACACACAATTGAGAAGAGTGCGGAAATTTATTGGAAGGTCTTGGCCGGCGGGCAGGGAAAAATCCGTCAGACCATTACGGACGATGACCTGCGTGCCATTGCACGGGACTTCGGCGTAACGCTGAACGAAGCGTTCTTAGATTAAAAGCTCGGTAAAAACTGTGTCTGCAGCGTTCCATTCTGTGCAGGCACAGTTTTTTTACGCTTAAAATTACGAAAAGGCGAAAAAAATCCCCTTTTCTGTCCCGCGTGAAGCGTGTATAATAAAAGTTGCTGCCCACTGGGCAGACGGGAATGAGAGGAATGGGGTTATAAAATGGGTGCGGCGTATGCATTACTTTTGGTATCGGGAATCTGTCAGGGAAGTTTCGGATTGGGGTATAAAAAATATTCTCCGTTTTCCTGGGAAGCCTTCTGGTGGGTGTATTCCCTTTGCTGTATTGTGGTTTCGGTTCTGTGGGCGGCATTTGCACAGCCGGACTTTGGCGTCATTCTGGCGCAGGCAGGCTTTTCTGACCTTTGGCTGCCGGTTCTTTGCGGCGTGGTCTGGGGGCTTTCGACCATTGCGTTTTCCAAGTCGGTGCTGTTGATTGGGATGTCGTTGTGCTTCGGTATCAATATGGGTACCTCCGCTGCGGTCGGCTCGGTGATTCCGTTTTTCTTTTCCGGCAAACAGCCGTCTGCTGCTTCGGTCGGTTTTCTGCTGGGTGGTCTGGCGGTAACGCTGGCAGGCATCGGCGTTATTACCAAAGCCGGACTGATGAAAGAACAGGCGCAGAAAACCGCAAATGCCAAGGCGGGCATTGGTCTGGCGGTTCTTTCCGGCCTGTGCTCCGGCATTATGAATGTCGGGTTTGACAAAGCGGCGCCGCTCGGTGCGCACGCGACAAATCCGACAGCTGCGGCGGCGGTGCAGTGGCTGCCGGTGCTGGTGGGCGGTATGGCAGCTTCTATGGTGTGCTGCACGGTTATGATTTTTCGCCGGAAAACGTGGCATACGTTTCGGGTGAAGGGGGCGGCCCGCCGCACGGGGATTCTGTTCCTGACTTCTGTGGTTTGGCTGGCAGCACTGGCGCTGTACGGCGTTTCTGCGAAAATGATTGGCAGCTCCGGCAGCAGCGTCTGCTGGCTGATTTTCAATGCGCTTGCACTGATTATCAGCAACCTGTGGGGGTTAAAAACCGGCGAATGGCAGGGCTGCGGCAAAGCCAAAAAGGTTTTGTTCGGCGGTGACTTGATTATTTTGGCGTCCTGGCTGCTGATTTTAAATGTTTAATGGAATTTTGCGGAAGGGTTGCGCCGCGCGCGCAGGTTTGCTATTCTGTATAGTAAAGAAACGCAGAACTGCGGCGAAGCGGTTTCGCGCGAATCTCGTGAAAAGGAGGGCTTTGTATGCCCCATATAGATATGCAGCGCAAGGTCAATGTCATTGGACACCGGCACCCGGATACCGACTCTGTCTGCTCGGCGATTGCCTACACATACCTGAAAAATCAGCTTGGCGGCAACTGCGAAGCGCGCCGCGCAGGGCAGCTGAACCGCGAAACGGAGTTTGTTCTGCAGTATTTCGGCGCGCAGCCGCCGCGGCTGTGCACCGATGTTCGCCCACAGGTTAAGGATATTGATATCCGCCGTCAGCCGGGTGTGGATGGCGATATGTCCCTAAAGGCGGCGTGGGAACTGATGCGCAGTGTGGAAATTGACACGCTCTGTGTAACCAGCGAGCAGAAGGAACTGCTCGGCGTGATTACCATTAAAGATATTGCAACAGCCAACATGGATTTGCTGGACACAGCGGTGCTGGCGAAAGCGCGCACACCTTATCGAAATGTGCTTTCCGCACTGAACGGCAAACTGCTGACCGGCAGTGACAGCGGTGTGATTGACAAGGGTCGGATTTACATCGGCGCGGCATCTTCAGATGCAATGGAAGCGTATGTGCACGCCGGCGACATTGTGATTCTGTCCAACCGCATTGAAAGCCAGCTTTACGCGGTGGAGTGCGGCGCCGGGTGCATTATCATCTGCGGCGGGGTTACCGTGCCGCAGACCATTTTGACACGGGCGCAGGAAAAGGGCTGCCGCGTCATTACGACACCGTATCTGCTGTATGACGTTGCAAAGCTGCTAAGCCAGGCGGCACCCATTCGGCATTATATGAAAACAGAGCATATCCTGAAGTTTAACCTGAACACACCCGTTGAGGAAGCGCAAAAGGTGATGGCAAGCGTGCGGCTGCGCTACTTTCCGATTCTGGATGAGGAGGGACTGTACTGCGGTGTCATCAGCCGCCGCAACCTGCTCAATGTGCACCGGAAGCGTGTCATTCTGGTGGATCACAACGAAAAGACGCAGGCGGTGGATGGGCTGGACGAAGCGGAGATTTTGGAGATTATCGACCACCATCGGCTCAACGCGGTGGAAACCGTGAATCCAATTTACTTTCGCAATGTGCCGATGGGCTGCACCTGCACCATTGTGTATCAGATGTTCTTGGAGAATCAGGTGGAAATCCCTAAGAGAATTGCCGGGCTGCTGCTTTCCGCGATTCTGTCCGATACGCTGATGTTCCGCAGCCCAACCTGCACGCCGGCAGATGAAGCGGCGGCTGCCGCGCTTTCCAAAACCGCGCAGGTGGACATTCCCGCCTATGCGCAGCAGATGTTTGAGGCGGGCGGCGACCTGACCGGCAAGACACCGGAGGAAGTTTTCCTTTCTGACTTTAAGATTTTCAGCAGTGGAGAGGTTCGTTTTGGCGTGGGACAGAGTATCTATATGACAGAAAAGTCCCGTGCTGCGGCAAAAAAGCTTATTGGCCCGTACCTGCAGAGAGTTTCCGTGCAGCAGGGGCTGCCGCTGATTTTCTATATGTTTACTGATGTGCCGAACGAATTTACCGACTTAATGTTTGCCGGAACGGACGCAGGTGAAATTGTTGCCAGCGCGTTTCACGTCCAGCCGGAGGGGCAGACGGCGGTGCTGCCCGGCGTGATGAGCCGCAAGAAGCAGTTGATTCCGCCGCTGATGGCCGCTGTGCAGGAGCGTATCAAGTGACGACAGAAGCCCTTTTTGCCGCAGAAGAAAAATTTTAAAAAAACAGTTGACTTTTTTTGCTCCGCGTGCTATTATATATGAGCACCTTTTGAGGAGCAAAGATATCGCGGGATGGAGCAGTCCGGTAGCTCGTCGGGCTCATAACCCGAAGGTCGTAGGTTCAAATCCTGCTCCCGCAACCAAATTGTAAGTGCATCGGCTTAACAGTATTTCTGCTGTTCAGCCGATGCATTTTTTTACTGTCAAAAGTCCGTGTCACTGTTTTCTGCAGTATGAGAAAACGAAAAGCGCACCCACATTGTGGGTGCGCGAAAAATTGTCGGGTTAACCCGACTGGCGGAAGCGGTGGGATTCGAACCCACGAGCCCTTGCGGGCTACCTGATTTCGAGTCAGGCCCGTTATGACCACTTCGATACGCTTCCAAATTTTCGATTGCCTGTACCATGCACAGAACAGTACTATTTTATAGAAAAAGCAGACAAATGTCAAGGGCTTGTTTTAAAACGCCGGCAAAGGCAAATTTCAGGAAGCTGCTGCAAAATTATTTTTGGTATAGGAAAACGAAATGCCAACGTGCCCTTCTGTAATTCTGCTTTTGCCGTGGCTGAAGCGGGGGATTTTACCAAACGCTTGACGATTTCCGCCGATTTATGTACAATAACAGTATCCATACCACAGGGAATGAGGGATTGGGCATGAATCAAATGCGGCAGGCAGCGGAAGAAATGGCGTCCCTTTCGATTTACAGGGGCATTTTGCAGCGTACGGTGCCAAAGGCACTGTACCGGCTGCTGTGGGCGAAAGACCGGGAAACTTTTTTGCGTGCGTGGGGCGACTTTTTCGCCGCCCTCTGCGAGCGCGAATGCAGCGAGAGTTTCGCGGAACATCTGACCGGTACGGCACTATATGACGAAAACGGCTTTTCGCTGGCCGCTGCGGCAGGCGAAACGAACTTTGCGCCCTCCATGATGCAGGCGGTGCAGCGCGACCTGCAGATTATTCTGAAACTGGCGCGCATGACGCCGGATGACCTGCTCGACAACTGTGGCTATGAAAACTTGCCGGAGCTGCCCCGCTGGAACTGCGGAAAGCCAATTTCAATATTGGAAGGCGCCCCCAACGCGTATTTGGCGCGTATGACCGCATACTATCGGAAAAACGGCTGCGGAATGTATGCCCGGTACCGTGCGTTTATCTGGCGCGAAAAGAAAATTCTGCCGGTGGCGCACCCAGACCCGCAGAAAATGGCGGATCTGAAAGGATACGACGTGCAGCGTGGTCTGGTGGAAAACAATACGGTGGCGTTTCTGCATGACTTGCCTGCCAACAACTGTCTGCTGTACGGCGACCGTGGTACAGGAAAGTCCTCTACGGTGAAGGCACTTCTCAACGAATACGATGCGCAGGGGCTGCGCGTGATTGAAATGCCCAAGGAGTATCTGATGGACTTTCCGTATTTGGTAGACCAGATTGCCTCCATTCCGATGCATTTCATTATTTTCATCGATGACCTTTCGTTTTCGCAGCAGGACGGCACGTATGCGGCGCTGAAGTCGGTGTTACAGGGCGGCTTGGCGGCAAAGCCTGCCAATGCCTTGATTTACGCGACATCCAACCGCCGCCACTTGCTGCGGGAGAGCTTTTCAGACCGTGAGGGCGATGATGTGCACCGCAACGATACAGTGCAGGAGTCGCTTTCGCTTTCAGATCGCTTTGGTCTGGCGGTGAATTTTATGAATCCGGACAAGGCGCATTTTCTGGATATTATTGCACAGCTGGCACATCAGCGCCAACTGGATGCGTACCTGCCGCAGCTGGAAATCGGCGCGGAGCGTTGGGCAACCGTGCACGGCGGCCGTTCCCCACGCGTGGCGCAGCAGTATATCCGTGATGCGCAGGCTAAGGTTCGTCTGGGGCAGTCCTTGGACGAGGTGTGAGCTTCTCCGGCATTTCGACCGGAGAAAAGGTTTTTGCTTAGGAAGGAGTAATCCATCATTATGCTGAAAAAACTGACGGCTGCACTTTTGTGCGCCGTTCTCACGGTGCTGTCTTTTTCGGGGTGCGGCTTAGGAACCGGTGATTCCGTCACCAGTACCGCAAATCCGGAAGACTGGCCCGCGCAGGTGAATGGCGTGAAAATCAGCGGGCAGCCTGCCGGCGTGGCGGTTGTTTCCCCGAATCTTGCAGACGTGGTGCTTTCGCTGGGTTATGAGGCACAGCTAAAAGGCAAAAGCAAAGCCTGCACACAAAGCGCGCTTTCCACACTGGCGGATGTCACGCTGGACGACGCACAGCAAATCAAGAGCCAAGGCGCGTCGCTGGTGCTGACAGACCAGAAACCAACGGAAGTCCAGCAGCAGGCACTGGACAGCGCCGGTGTGCAGGCAGTCACCATTCCCGCCGCTGCCAGCCGGGCAGATTTGGCGACACTTTACACCGCGGTGGGCACTGCACTGAGAGGGAAAGTGACCGGTGCGGACCACGGCAAAAAGGCAGCGCAAAGCGCGCTGCTGACCATGGACGAAATCACGCGGTTGGTTCCCAAATCCAAGACGGTGACAACGGGTGTTTATCTGTATGATGCGCAGGGGGGCGCCGCGACCGGCGACACCTTTGCCGGAACACTGCTGCCCGCTGCGGGCATCACCAATGTGGCGGAAAGCAGCACCGGAGGAAAAATCGAACTGTCCGCACTGAAAACAGCAGACCCCAAGCTGATCTTCTGTGCCAAGGGTGTCAAAGACACCCTGCTGAAGTCGGCGGACTATCAAGACCTCTCGGCAGTCAAAAGTCAGAAGATTTATGAGATGGACCCGCTTCTGATGAAAACGCAGGGGGAGGGGATGCTCAACGCCGTGACATTCATGGCCGGCACCGCCTACCCGCAGCTGCTGAAGACAACCTCTGCGGCTTCCGAAAGTTCCTCCACAAGCAGTGCGGTGATTCCGAACAGCACAATTCCAGCAGGAACTACGCTGAAAAAAAATGACCAGAATGATTACGTGAAAGCCATGCAGGACCGCCTGAAAGAACTGGGCTATCTGTTTGTCAACGCAACTGGTCTGTACGGGGATGGTACGGTGCAGTGCGTGAAGGATTTCCAACTGTATAACGGATTGGATACCACCGGTGTGGCAGACTCCAAAACTTTAACAAAGATTTTCTCGAAGGATGCAGTCCCGCGCCAAGACAGCAGCGCGATTACGGACAATCCGAACGGAGACGAATAGAATGGACAAAAGCGAACCCACTGCGGTTAACCGATACCGCGAGGGGGTTCGCTTTTTTGTGTATATCTCATTCCCGATTCTTTGCAACGTAGAAAATTGACAGGGCATTTGCCCCTGTGTGTGCCCCAATGACAGGACCCAACTGATTAATAAAAATTTTCTGTGGTCTGCAGCGGGACTTCACTTCTTTTTCCAAGTATTTTGCGTCTGCCGGGCAGTCACCGTGTACAATAAAAACAGTCTGCAGAGTGGTGTCCTGTGTCAGACGGCTTTCCATTTTGTCTAAGAGATTGCTCATGGCCTGTTTACGTCCGCGCACTTTTTCGCGTACGACCAGATGCCCCTCACGGTCAATCTGTAGAATCGGCTTGATGCCGAGCATGGTTCCAACCAGCGCGGCTGCGCTGCCGACACGCCCACCGCGTTTGAGGTGGTTCAGGTCATCGACCATGAACCAGCCGGAAATGCAGAAGCGGTACAACTCCAGCCATGCTTTGAGCTCGTGCAGCGTGTAGCTTTCCTCCTGCTGCTTGCAGCAGGCCAGATACACCAGAAGTCCCTCGCCCAGTGTGGCGGTCAGACTGTCTACCCCCTCGATACAGCGCTGCGGGTACTGCGTGCGCAGTGCTTCCATGGCCTCGCAGGCACGGGCCCAAGTGCCGGAAAGTCCGCTGGAAAAACCGATGTAAAGGATATCCTGCCCCGCTTCCAGATAAGGGCGGAACATTTCTTCAAACTCCGCTTCTGTAATCTGGGAGGTGGTGACCCACTTTCCGCTGCGCAGCGCGTTAAAAAAATCCGGCGCGGGGAATTCGTGGTTGTCCGGATAATTGTGATATTCTTTTCCATCCATCATGAAAGGCATGGGGATGACAGCCAAATGAAATTTTTCCACCAAATCGGCAGGCAGGTCGCAGGTTGCGTCGGTGATGATTTGATATGATCGGTCCATAAAATGGACGGCCTCCTTTGCGGCATACAGTCGGACAATTCTTCAATATCATACCACAGCGGACGAAAAAAGTCCACAGCACAAAAAGGCCGCCGCGAATCCCCGACAGGGGGTCCGCGGCGGCACAAACATTCATAAATGCCCGCCTGGCCGTAAAGTGCAGAAATAACCTGCCTACGAAAGACAGGTGGGTGTCCTCCCAGCGGACTCATACTCCCATCGTCCGGCTGTCAAAACAGCCGGGAGGTCTGCATTCCGCCGCCGGAGTCGGGCTCCCAATTTAAAATTGTAGGGTTATTCTTAGCACAGGTCCGCGTACCAGGCAGGAAGCGGATTATTTATTCGCCGAACGCTTCGCCCTCGTCCGTATAAAGTTCTTCAAAGTGTGCTTCAAACTGCGCAGCCAGTGCATCCAGAAGGCTTTCGTCCTCGACCTCTGCCAGCTCCTGCTCGCCGTTTTCATCGATACTCTGGAAGATGAAATAGGTGCCTTCGTCTTCGATTTTTTCTTGTGCATCGTCAAAAGTCGGCAGCAGCGCGTAGAAGGTTCCCTTGTCGTTGTCAATCACATCGAGAACCTCAAACTCATGCTCTTTGCCTTCCTCGTCCACCAGAGTGAGCAAATCCGTTCCAAATTCGTCGCTCATTATAGAGTTCCTCCAAACGGCCGGAAAATGACCGGCATATTTTTCTGCGTGCGGTAAAAAAGCGCGTGCTGCCAGAGCCTGCACCGGCACATCGCTGATGTATATCTATTGTACACAGCTGGTGTGGAGAAGTCAAGAATCAATTTTCGGGGGACTTGCTGAATTTTATAAAAAAAAATATAAAATAGCAAAAAAAGTATTGACATTGCATATCAATGCGGGTATACTATAAGCAGAAACAGGGAGTTGGCAAACAGATTCCGGCACAGCCGCAAGGGGGTTCCCAAAAAGGAACTTTCAGTGTGGGTGGTGCAAAGGCGGAGCGCGAGCGGCTCACTGTTTCAGAACAACCAACAAAAAACCTGCCACAGGCAGGAAGAAAGGAGCGAGTCCCATGGGCGAAGATCCAATCGGCAGTTTACAGCAGTGCAGTTCATGCGGCTGCGCTGCGTAATAAAACAACGGAGTGGTTCCCCAAGGAACCGGGGCGGGCATCGGTGAAAGCCTGCGCGGCAAAGTAAGCGCTGCCCCGTCCGGCAAGCGGATTACAGGCGTTGGGTTTTGTGTGTGTGCTCTACCCGCTGCGGGGCTTTCCCCGGAGCGGCAGGCAGATGAAAAACGAGACGTCAGGCGGAGGAGTTTGAGTCCCATGCACAGGAAATAGAACGGGTTCTGCGGCTCAGAAAGCAAAGTTTCTGCCGGTATATGTACTGACAGACAAGGCGTTCTTCCGCATGAAATCTGTTTGCAGAAAATCAGACAAGGTAACGGAAAGGATTTGATTCCCAAATACAGGAGAAGCAGTCCGCAATATTCCCGAAAGGATGGATATTCGTTACGGATAAGACTGGATTAAGTCAGCTCGCAGGGTGATCTGGAATTGGCCGCCCCAAAGTTTACTTGCCTTGCTCAAAGGCTGCCCTTTCAAGAGGGCGTTTGCAAATGGGATGCCACCAATGCAGCAGTCGAAAACACCTGAAAAGCAAATATGCATTTGTGCAGAAGGAGAAGTCCCATGCAGTAGTCCAACGTAAAATCGTGCAAAGCACGTTTTCATAGCCGAAGCGGTTCCGGTGCAGCCAGACGTGGCGTGCCGGGGCCGCTTTTTTATGTGCGAAAGAGGGCGACGCAGGTATTCAGCATTGCAACCGGCGCAGGTTTGTGATACTGTAACAGTAGGAAATTCCGCAAATAATACAAATTGTATATTTTGCTGTTTTACTACAAGGAGGATGTTTATGGACGTGAAAGAAGAAGCCATGAAAATGCACGCGGAGTGGGCGGGAAAACTGGAAGTCAAGTCTCGCGTGAAAATCCGCGACAGCCACGACCTTTCTATCGCCTATACTCCCGGCGTGGCGCAGCCGTGCCTTGCAATTCAGAAAGACCCCTCTTTAAGTTACAAACTGACACGCCGGTGGAACACCGTTGCCGTGATTACAGACGGTACAGCCATCCTTGGTTTGGGGGACATTGGCCCGGAGGCCGGTATGCCGGTTATGGAAGGCAAGTGTGTGCTGTTTAAGGAATTTGCGAATATTGACGCCGTGCCGCTTTGCTTAAAAACAAAGGATGTGGATGAACTGGTGCGCACGATTTACCTGCTTTCCGGTTCGTTCGGCGGTATTAACCTGGAGGACATTTCCGCGCCGCGCTGCTTCGAAGTGGAACGCCGCTTAAAGGAACTGTGCGACATTCCCGTGTTTCACGATGACCAGCACGGAACCGCGATTATCGTTGGCGCAGCGCTGATGAATGCGCTGAAAGTGGTCGGTAAAAAAATGGGAAGCGTCCGCTGCGTGATTAACGGTGCGGGCAGCGCGGGCATCGCCATTGCGAAGCATGTAATGCGCCTCGGTGTGCGTAATGTGATTCTGTGCGACCGCTTTGGTATCATTTGCGAGGGGATGGCAGGGCTGAATCCCGCGCATGAGCAAATGAGCCGCCTTACCAATCCGGAGCACCGGCAGGGCAGCCTTGCGGATGCGCTTTCCGGCGCGGATGTGTTTATCGGCGTTTCCGCACCCGGTGTGCTGAAGCCCGAAATGATTCAGAGCATGGCAGAGTCACCGATTGTGTTTCCCATGGCGAATCCGGTGCCGGAAATCATGCCGGAGGAAGCCCTCAAAGCAGGTGCTGCCGTGGTGGGAACGGGCCGTTCTGACTTCCCAAATCAGATCAACAACGTACTGGCATTTCCGGGCATCTTCCGCGGCGCGCTGGATGTGCGTGCTTCCGACATCAATGACGAGATGAAAACAGCGGCTTCGTATGCGATTGCCGGTATTATTACAGACAAAGAGCTTGCGGCGGACTGTATCCTGCCAAAAGCATTTGACAGCCGGATTGTGCCCGCTGTGGCAAAGGCAGTGGCAGAGGCAGCCGTCAGAAGCGGCGCCGCAGCGCCCCAAGCATAAACGGACAAAACAAACAATGCCGCCTCCTTTTCGGAGAGCGGCATTTTTATAAGTGGCAGCGTTTTTGCTGATTTAAGAATGAAGGTTCAACATCTGTACCGGCAGGGCGAGAAATTCGCGCATGACGCTGACGGTGCGGCAGCTGTCCGGCGTTTTGGAAGGTACCGGATACGCCTGCAGACCGACAGCTTCAGCCAGCAGACGTGCGCGGCAGGTGTGGTAGTCGTCTGTCACAATTGCAACAGACTTTGCGCTTCCCAGCAGCTTTTTGGCATTTTTGATGTTTTCATCTGTGTTGACGGATTTGTCGTCAAGCAGGATGCGGTTGGCGGCGATTCCTTTTGCGGTCAGACCGCGGCGGATGCATTCCGCTTCCGTAATGGATTCGCCCTTTCCTTTGCCGCCGCAGGCGACAACTTTGGAACTCGGGTTCTTTTTCAGCCACGCGGCAGCGGTGTTGATACGCACCTGCAGGTCTGCGCTTGGCGTGGTTCCGTTTACTTGCGAGCCGAGCACTAGCGCCGGCGTGCCGGCAGGCGCGGACGGCCCCTGTGTTCCCAAATACATATTTAGACCCAGAAACAGGCAGACGAACCCCGCAAGCAGATACAAAACAGCGAAAACTGTGGAAAGCATACGCGGCACACGGTGCTTGCGCAGCAGAGGCCACAGCAGGCAGCCCACAATGCCCAGCACAGCCGCCCCACAGAACAGCCAGCTGCCAAGATTCATAATGTTGTATTGGCGAATCGCCGAATACAACGTGAAAGCAAACAGCAGAACCAGCGGAATGCGCAGCACCCAACCGAGCGCGGGTGTGTGCCGGGCTGCGTTTTTCAGCGATTTCCACAGGGCAAGCACCAGTCCTGCCGCCATCAGCAGCAGAAACAGCGGCAAAAGCAGGTCGGTGTCCGGCTTGCCTGCATTCCAGATTTTCTGCAGCTGAAACATCCGTACAATAGCAAGGACGGAAAAAACCGTCACTGCCAGCAGCCCCGGCACCAGCAGTGGATTGCCGCCGCTTGGTTTTGCTGCTTCAAGTTCCTTGTGGTCCATGAGTATCCCTCCCTCTGCCGCGGCACAATTTTTGAACTGTCGCGGCGGGACCTTTTTTGTCAGTATACCATTTTTTGCGGCGGAGAACAACGGAATTGCAAGTTTCATTTGCCAAAACAGGTGGAAAACACTTTTTTCGGGGCATATCTTGACTTTATCATTTTAAAGCAATATAATTTACTGTATTAGTTTCGGAACAGCCAAAAGTGCGCTGCAGCCGTTACGAACGTATTTATTTAAAGAAATTGGAGGTTCAGTCGTATGAAACGTGTGTACAACTTTTCTGCCGGTCCTTCCATGCTGCCTGAGGAAGTACTCCGCAAGGCCGCGGATGAAATCCTGGATTATCAGGGCTGCGGCCAGTCAGTCATGGAGATGTCCCATCGATCTAGTACGTTTCAGGGCATCATTGATCGTGCGGAGTCCCTCCTGCGTGAAGTAATGGGTATTCCGAACAATTACGAAGTCCTGTTTCTGCAGGGGGGCGCTTCCAGCCAGTTCGCCATGGTGCCGCTTAACCTGATGACCGGCTCGCACAAAGCCGACTATGTGCTGACCGGCCAGTGGGCAACCAAAAGCTGGAAGGAAGCCTCCCGCTACGGCGAAACCAAGGTCATTGCCAGCAGCAAGGATAAAACGTTTACATATATCCCGAAGCTGGACCCCAAGACCTTTACGCCGGATGCGGATTATTTTTATATCTGTATGAACAACACCATTTACGGAACCGTGTACCACACACTGCCCGAAACCGGCAGCGTGCCGTTGGTCGCGGACATTTCCTCCTGCATCTGCAGCGAGCCGCTGGATGTCAGCAAGTTTGGCTTGCTGTTTGCGGGTGCGCAGAAAAACCTTGCGCCCGCCGGACTGACCATCGTGATTGTGCGCGAAGACCTTGTCGGTCATGCACAGGAACTGACGCCCACCATGTTCAACTACAAAACCCATGTGGACGGCGGCAGTATGTTTAACACCCCGCCCTGCTGGACTATTTATATGTGTATGCTGGTACTGGAGTGGATTCGCGACACGGTCGGCGGTCTTGAGGAAATGCAGAAGCGCAATCGGAAAAAAGCAAAGCTGCTGTACGATTTTCTGGATAGCAGCAAGCTGTTCCGCGGCACCGTGGTGCCGGAGGACCGTTCGTTGATGAATGTTCCGTTTGTCACCGACAGCGAGGAACTGAACACGAAGTTTGTCAAAGAGTCGGTGCAGGCCGGTCTGGTCAACCTCAAAGGGCACCGCACGGTCGGCGGTATGCGCGCTTCCATTTATAACGCAATGCCGTACGAGGGCGTGGAAAAACTGGTTTCGTTCATGGAGCAATTTGAAAAAGTGAATGGCTGAAGAAAAACCGCTTATAGCAGAACAGGGGCGTTAGAGTCATGTATAAAATTCAATATTTAAATAAGATTTCCGCAGCGGGCACCAAGCGCTTCGGGGATAATTACGAAACCGGCGAAGCCGTGCAGAATCCGGACGCAATCATGGTTCGTTCCGCTTCCATGCACGACATGGAGCTGCCAGAGCAGCTGCTGGCGATTGCACGCGCGGGCGCAGGTGTCAACAACATTCCACTGGACAAATGCAGCGAGCAGGGCATTGTGGTGTTCAACACCCCCGGCGCAAACGCAAATGCTGTCAAAGAACTGGTGCTGTGCGCGCTGCTGATGACCTCTCGCAAAATTGTTTCCGGTGTTTCCTGGTGCAGAGCCTTAACTGGCGAGGATATTCCCAAACAGATTGAAAAAGGGAAAAGTCAGTTTGTCGGACCGGAAATCGCAGGCAAAAAGCTGGGTGTCATTGGTCTGGGTGCTATCGGCATTTTGGTGGCAAACGCCGCGCACAGCCTCGGCATGGAGGTTTACGGCTACGACCCGTTCCTTTCGGTAGATGCTGCGTGGGGGCTGTCCCGTTCCATTCGGCACGCGCGCTCGCTTGACGAAATTTGGTCTGCCTGTGACTATGTGACCATTCATGTGCCGCAGACGCCGGACACCAAGGGAATGATTGGCAAGGATTCTCTTGCTAAAATGAAGGACGGTGTGCGCGTGCTGAACTTTGCCCGCGGCGGCTTGGTGGATGCCGAGGCTATGGTGGCGGCACTGCACAGCGGCAAGGTGGCGGCTTACGCAACCGACTTCCCCACAGCAGAGATGATTGGCATGGAGAATGTGCTGCCTGTGCCGCATCTGGGTGCGTCTACGCCGGAAAGCGAAGACAACTGCGCCCGCATGGCGGCTGAAGAACTGAAGGATTATCTGGAAAACGGCAATATTCACAACAGTGTGAACATGCCGGCGGTTTCCATGCCGCGCGAAAGCAGCGAGCGCATCTGTATTCTGCACCGCAACGTGCCGAACACCATCAGCAAGTTTTCCGGCAAGGTGGCGAGTCTGGGTATCAACATTGAGAATATGCAGTCGAAGTCGCGCAAAAACTACGCCTACACCATTCTGGATGTCACCGGTGTGGTAACGCCGCAGGCAGTGGAGGAACTTTCTGCTTTGGAGGAAGTCATCCGCGCACGTGTGATTCGCTGAGTTTTCAACAGAAAAGCAAGTTGGAGCCGGTACACAGCAGCACTGTGTGCCGGCTCTTTTTGCTGCCGACGCTGCCCCTGTCTTTTTACTATAAAATATTGTATAATACAATGGAGAATGACAAGGAGGGCATCGCATGAAAATCTTGCTGAAGAATGCCAAGCTGGCAGACCCGGAGCGCAGCTCCCCCCAAACCGGAGATTTGCTGCTGGAGGACGGGCGCATTGTTGGCGCGGGCGGGCACATCACTGTGGAGGATGCAGAAACGGTGGATTGCACCGGCCTGACAGTGGCGCCGGGTCTGGTGGATATGCATGTGCATCTGCGAGACCCGGGCTTCACTGAAAAGGAAGATATACAGACCGGTTGCCGCGCTGCCGCCGCAGGCGGTGTGACCACCCTGCTGTGTATGCCAAATACACGCCCGCCGGTGGACGAGCCGGACACGGTGACTTATATTCTGGAAAAGGCACAGCAGGCGGATGTGCGTGTCTGCGTGGCCGGTGCGCTGACCATGGGGCTGCGGGGTGAAAAGCGCACGAATCAGCAGATGCTGCGCGATGCGGGAGTGACCGCACTTTCGGATGATGGCCGTCCGGTTGAAAACAGCCGCCTGCTTGCGCAGGCCATGCAGCAGGCAGCGGTACTGGAGCTGCCGGTGCTGTGCCACTGCGAGGTGCCAGAGCTGACCGACGGAGGCAAAATGAATGAGGGGGCGGTCAGCCGCGAACTGGGCGTGCCCGGCGTACCGCGTGCTTCGGAGGAGTGCGGTACCATGCAGGTGCTGACGCTTGCGGAAGCGCTCGGACTGCCGGTGCACGTTTGTCATGTGAGTACCAAGGGCAGTGTCGCCATGATTCGCAGCGCCAAAAAGCGTGGAGTGCAGGTGACCTGCGAAACGGCGCCGCATTACTTTGCCCTGACCGAGGAAGCCCTGCGGCAAAAAGATGCCGACCTGCGCATGAGCCCGCCCCTGCGCACGGAGGAAGACCGTCGTGCCGTGATTACAGGTTTGTGCGACGGAACCATTGATGCCATTGCCACCGACCACGCGCCGCACACACCGGCGGAAAAGGCGGATTTTCTGACGGCACCGAACGGGGCTGTCGGCATGGAAACCAGTTTGGCGGCAGGTATTACCTATCTGGTTGAGCCGGGCTTTTTAACGCTGGCACAGCTTTTATACAAAATGAGTGCTGCACCCGCGAAAATTCTGCGCCTGCCGTACGGGGGATTAACACCGGGGGCGGCGGCGGATTTGGTGCTGTTTGACGCGAACGAGTCGTGGACAGTAAACCCCGAAGCCCTGCACGGCAAAAGCAAAAATGCCGTCTTTAAGGGGCTGACCCTGCAGGGTAGGGTGAAGCGGACTTACTGCGGCGGCAGATTGGTATACCAAGCGTAAATGGCTGCTTTTTAATGAACAAATTGTATAGAATATAAACGATATAACAAGGAGTAAAATATGGACAGACTGATTGATGCCATCCGCGCAAAGAAAAATCCCACAGTTGCCGGTTTAGACCCGAAGCTTGCCTATATTCCGGCGTTCATCCGGCGTGCGGCATACGCGCAGTACGGCAAAACTTTGGAGGGCGCGGCGGCTGCCGTCCTTCAGTTTAACAAGGGACTGCTTGACGCGCTTGCACCGATTGTGCCGGCGGTCAAGCCGCAGTGTGCCTACTATGAGCAGTTTGGCTGGCAGGGGATGCGCGCACTGGAAGCGACGGTTCGATATGCACAGGAAAAGGGTCTGTATGTGATTCTGGACGGCAAGCGAAACGACATTGGTACCACGATGGAAGCGTACGCCAAGGCGCTTCTCGGCACCGTGGAGGTGGACGGGACGGAGCTGTCGGCTTTTGATGGCGATGCGCTGACCGTGAATCCCTATCTGGGTACAGACGGTGTTGCGCCGCTGCTGCCCCTGTGCGCGCAGCGGGATAAGTCTGTCTTTATTCTGGTAAAAACCAGCAATCCCTCATCGGGAGAACTGCAGGACCGCCTGCTGGAAGACCGCCGCACTTTGTATGCGACAGTAGGCTCGTTGTGTGAAGACTGGGGGACGCAGACGCGCGGGCGGTACGGCTACAGCCGCGTCGGTGCAGTGGCCGGCGCGACCTATCCGGCGCAGCTCGGCGAATTGCGCCGGGCACTGCCGCACACGTTTTTCTTAGTGCCCGGCTACGGGGCGCAGGGCGGCGGCGCAAAGGATGTCGCGCCCGCGTTTGACGCACACGGCAGGGGCGCGGTCATCAACGCTTCCCGCAGTATTCTGACCGCGTGGCAGAAGACCGGCGCAGACGAGCAGGATTACGCCAAGGCAGCGGCGGCGGAGGCGGTGCGGATGCGCGACGAGATTGTTGCGGAAGTCGGAGGGTTCGAATGAAATACGATACAGAACAGTGTTCCATTGTGGAAAAGCGAAAACTGACGGCGGATATTTTTGACGTGACGGTTTTGGCGCCAAAGCTTGCGCCGCTTGCGAAGCCGGGGCAGTTTGCGCAGATTCTGGTGCCGGGGAAAACGCTGCGCCGGCCGATTTCCCTGTGCGAAATCGGGCAGGACACCCTGCGGTTTGTGTTTCAGGTGCGCGGCGAGGGAACGGCGCAGTTGGCGCGCCTGCAGGTTGACGATACGCTGAATCTGCTGGCGCCGCTGGGAAGCGGCTTTCCACACGGCGAGGAAAAGCAGCACGCGGTTTTTGTCGGCGGGGGCATCGGCGTGCCGCCGCTGCTGGGGGCGGCGGCAGCTTTTCCGGGCAGAAAGGCCGCGGTACTGGGCTTTCGCAGCAAGGATGCGGTTATCTTAATGAAGGACTTTATCCATGCGGGTTGCGAGGCATTTTTAACCACCGAGGACGGCAGCTTCGGCGTGCGAGGCTTTGTGACGGATGTGCTGCAGAAATTGGAATTTGACGTTTGCTACGCCTGCGGACCGCTGCCAATGCTGCGTGCCGTGGCGGCGCTGTGTGCCAAGCGCGGCGTGCCGTGTTATCTTTCTATGGAGCAGCGCATGGCGTGCGGCATCGGTGCGTGTCTGGGCTGTGCGGTGGAACTGCGCCGACCGGACGGCAGTCGGTATTACGGTCATGTGTGCAAAGACGGGCCGGTCTTTTCAGCAGACCGGCTTGTGCTGTAAAGGAGGGCAGGTATGGCAGATTTAAGTGGAAACATCGCCGGTGTGCCGTTTGCAAACCCGCTCATCGGCGCCAGCGGCACCGTGGGGTTCGGGCATGAGTATGCGGAGTTTTACCCGCTTTCCACACTGGGGGGCATTTCGTGCAAGGGCATTACGCTGGAAGAGCGCCCCGGCAACCCGCCGCCGCGCATTGCAGAAACGCCCGCGGGCATGCTCAATGCGGTCGGTCTGCAGAATCCGGGCGTGGAGCATTTTATAAAGGAAGACCTGCCGTGGCTCAAGCGGCAGGGCACGGTGGTGATTGCCAATATCGCCGGCAGCACACCGGAGGATTACTGCGCCATGGCACAGCGACTTTCCGACACGGATGTGGATATGCTGGAGCTGAACATTTCCTGTCCGAATGTGAAAGCGGGCGGCGCGCAGTTCGGCGTCACCTGCCAGGGGGTGGAAAGCATCACCGCACAGGTGCGCAGGTTTTGTAAAAAACCGCTGATGGTGAAGCTAAGCCCAAACGTTGCGGATATTGCGGAAAATGCCGCGGCGGCGGAGGCTGCCGGTGCGGACGCGGTTTCGCTCATCAATACCCTGACGGGTATGCGCATCGACATCCGCACGCGCCGGCCGGTTCTGCGCAACAACACCGGCGGCTTGAGCGGTCCGGCGGTGTTTCCGGTTGCCGTGCGCATGGTGTGGCAGGCGGCGCGGCGGGTCAAAATCCCCGTGGTCGGTCTGGGCGGCATTTCCACCTGGCAGGATGCGGTGGAAATGCTGCTGGCAGGTGCGTCGGCGTTTCAGGTGGGAACGGCGTTTTTCACAGACCCGTATGCGCCGGTGAAGATTTTAAAAGGGCTGGATGCATATTTGGAGCAGAACGGAATTGCAAGCGTAACGGAATTAACGGGGAAGGTGGAACCATGGTAACTATTTATCTGGTACGACACTGCGCGGCGCAGGGCAATGTGGACGGAACCTATCAGGGACGAATCGACAGCGACATTACGGAAATCGGGAAAAAGCAGCTGGAACTGGTTGCGGCGCGGCTGCGCAATGTGCCGTTTGCGGCAATTTACAGCAGTCCGTTAAAGCGCGCCCGCGCAACAGCGGACGCCATCAATCAGTATCACCATGTACCGGTTACGGAAGATGCAAGCCTGATTGAAATTGATGTGGGAGAGATGGAAGGCATGAAGTGGGAAGACTTGCCTAAGCGCTTTCCCAAAGAAGCGGATGCGTGGAAAAACCACCTGCAGGACTTTGTTGCCCCGCAGGGTGAAAGCATTATGCAGGTAACCGAGCGGATGTGGAACGGCGTACAGGCAATCTTCCAAAAGGAAAACGAGCCGGGAACGGACAAAACCGTTTGCATCGCAACACACGGCTGTGCGCTGCGATGCTTCCTCTGTCGGGCAAAGGGACTACCGCTGTCACGGATTTCCGAAATCCCATTGAGCGACAACACCGGCATTTCCGAGGTTCGTTTTGCAGATGACGGCAGCTGTACGGTGGTACGCATGGGTGACGCGGCACACTTAGGTGACGGCCTTTCGGTGCTGGGCAGCTTTGGCTGGGGGAAGCAGAAAGCATGAGAATTTTGGGGATTGACCTTGGCCACGCGCGCACCGGCTTCGCAGTGAGTGATGAAAGCGGTTTTCTCGCTTCGCCGCTGGAAGTGGTGCCATCCTACAACTGGGACAAGCTGCTGCCGACTGCGGCAGAGAAAATCAAGCAGACCGGCGCCCAAAAAGTGGTGGTCGGTTTACCGCGAAATATGGACGGCACAGAGGGCGAAAGCGCACAGAATGCACGCGCTTTCGGCGAAAAGCTGGAAGCGCTTGCCGGTGTGCCGGTAATTCTGTGGGACGAACGCTGCACGACCATCACCGCGCACGGCTACCTCAATGAAAGCAACGTGCGCGGCAAGAAGCGCAAGGCGGTGGTAGATGCCGTTGCGGCCACGGTGATTCTGCAGGGCTATCTGGATTCCTTAAAGTTGGGGAACCATTCGTAATAACGGACAAAACGCCCGCCCCGCGCGGGCAGAACTGGAGAAACAGCTATGACAGCATCAAAGCCATGGAACTGGAACCTTGTCGGGGAAAAAGACCGCACATACTGGCAAACGCCCAGTGCAGAATCCTATTATCTGCTGCACCGCTGGCAGCAGCAGGGCAGGCGCACCCTTTTAGACCTCGGCTGCGGGCTGGGGCGGCACAGCATTCTGTTTGCGAAAGGCGGCTTCGAGGTTTCTGCGTTTGACCTGAGCGAAACGGCGGTGGCGGAAACGGAACAGTGGGCGCAGCGCGAGCACCTGTCGCTATCCTGCAAAAGCGGCGATATGCTGGCGCTGCCCTACGCGCCGGAAAGTTTTTCCTGCATTTTCTGCCGCAACGTGATTTCCCATTCGGACACAGCCGGCGTGCGCAAGGTTTTTCGCGAGGCATTCAGAGTCCTGCAGCCAGGCGGCGAGTTTTACTTTACCCTGTGCTCCAAAAACTCGTGGGGATTCGGGCAGGACTGGCCGGTGGTGGACGCCAACACGAAAATCCGTGTGGAAGACGGCCCGGAAAACGGTATCCCGCACTTCTTTGCGGATTATGACACGATTAGGGAACTTTGCGCCGCATTTCAGATTCTGACTGTGCAGCAAATTGAGGATATTCTGACGGATGGCGTACCGGGCGGCTGGCATTATCATGTGCTGGTAAAAAAACCGGACTGAGCCGACAGCTTTTGCTTGCGCCGGGCAGGCCCGATGTGGTAATCTGTTCTGTAAAACGGTTTGAGGTGATGATATGGTTCCAATACAAAAAAGGGTGGCGGCCATCCATGATTTGTCCGGATTCGGCAAGTGCTCCCTGAGTGTCATCCTGCCGGTGCTCAGCAGCATGGGGCATGAGGTGTGCTGTGTGCCCACGGCGGTGCTTTCCTCTCACACCGGCGGACTGTCGGATGTGACCGTGCGGGATTTAACACCGGAAATGCCCGGCTTTCTGCGCCAATGGAGCGCGCTGCAGATTCCGTTTGACGGCATTTACACCGGCTTTTTGGGCAGCGCGGAGCAGCTGCGGGTGGTGCATGATTTCATAAAGACGTTCCGCCGGGAGGATACACTGGTTATGGTAGATCCCGCCATGGCGGATAACGGCAGCCTGTACCGTACATACACACCGGAAATGGCGGCAGGCACCAAGCAGCTGTGCCGAGAGGCGGATCTGATTGTGCCGAATATGACGGAGGCGTGCCTGCTGCTGGGCGAGCCGTACCGTGAGGGGCCGTACACGCGTGCCTGGGTGGAGGACGCCCTGCACCGCTTGACGGAACTTGGCCCGCGCACCGCCGTGATGACGGGTGTGTGGTTTTCGCCGGAGCTGCTGGGTGCGGCGGGGTACGACCGTATGACCGGCGAGCTAAGCTATGCGCTTTCTGCCCGCGTGCAGGGCGGCTACCATGGCACCGGTGATTTGTTTGCAGCAGTGCTGCTGGGGGCACTGCTGCGCCGCGTCAAGCTGCGCGATGCGCTGCAGCTGGCGGTGGATTTTACGGCCGGCGCCATTCGCCGCACACGGGAAGCGCGCGGCGACCCGCGCTGGGGTGTGTGCTTTGAGCCGGAACTGCCGCGGCTGATTCATGAGCTGGGCCTGTAAGCATCTTTACAAATACAGGCAAAAAGGATATACTAATAAAAGTAAGCAAAGAATCAAGGAGCCGTGCTTCTTGATTCTTTGTTATTTGCAGAGCAGTTCGGCTGCTTTGCGCAATTGCGGAAATCATAGGAGGTGGGCACGTGCCGGATATTTCGGCGATGCTTTCTGTATTGACACCTGCTTTCTTTGTCTTGCGCGGTGTGGCAGCGGTTTTGACAGTGTTCCTGGTCATTTGCTGCTACACCTCCATGCGGGCGGGACGCCGCCGCGAGGAACCGGTTGTCTTTTTGGAAAATCAAAGGAACCACAAAAACATCCCGGTGCTGTACTGGGAGAACAGCCTTGGCCGCAGCCAGAGCTGTGACATCATGCTGCCGGACAGCGCGGTCAGCCGTGACCATGCGGTGCTTATGCGCAGAGAGAGCGGCTGGCTCCTGACGGATACAGGCTCAAAAGGCGGCACTTACCTGAACGGCAAGCGTATAAAGGATACGGTCAAGGTAATTCCCGGTGACTTAATCGGCATCGGGCGCACCAACTTGGTTTTTCGCCGTGTGACGGATGCCAATGGAAAAGCGCCGCGCCGCCGCCCGCGCCGCGCTGCCAATCAAGCCAGCCTGCTGGTGCTGTGCAGCATCATTCAGGTGTTGTACTTTATGCAGGCATTCTTTGCGGATAAGCAGTTTTCCATGCTGCCGTTTCTGCCCATGGCGGCGGTCATTGGGGCGGAGTGGGGCTTTTACGTCATTTCGCGGCACGTTCTGGGCCGTACAAACTTTGAACTGGAAACGCTGGCGTTCACGCTTTCCGGCGTGGGCATTGCGCTGCTGTGCGGCACGCGGGAAAAGCTGACAAAAACGCAGACGGCTCCGTCGGCGAATGCGCTGTTTCATCCGACCATGGATGCCGTGTACTCGCAGGTGATCATGATGATTGGCGGGCTGGTACTGTTCAGCTTCCTAATCTGGTTTATGAAGGATCTTACGCGTGTCAACAAATGGCGCACGCCGATTGCCGCCATCGGGCTGCTTCTGCTGGCAATGCCGCTGCTGCCGGGCATTGGCAGCAGCATCAACGGCTCCAGAAACTGGATTCATCTGGGCAGTTTTTCGGTACAGCCCAGTGAGTTTGTGAAGCTGTGCTTCATTTTTGCAGGCTCGGCAACGCTGGATCATTTGCAGACCAGACGCAACTTGATTGGGTTCATCGGCCTGCTGACCTGCGTGATGGGCATTCTGATTTTGGAAAAAGATATCGGCGGCGCAGCGGTGTTTTTTGCAACCTTTTTGATTATCGCTTTTATGCGTTCTGGTTCCATGCGAACCGTGGTGCTGAGCGTTGCGGCCGCGGGTGTGGGCATTGTGACGGTGCTGGGAATGTTCTCCCATGTTAAAGAGCGTTTTGCAGTTTGGCGGCATGTGTGGGACGCAAATAACATTTACGACAAAGGCTTTCAGCAGACGCGCGTGCTGACTTACTCGGCGAGCGGCGGTTTGTTCGGTGTCGGTATCGGCAACGGCGGTCTGGGCGGCGGCACCGGCCCGCTCAAGGGCTACACCAATGTCACTGCCAACACCAGCGACTTGGTTTTCGGCATGATGAACGAGGAACTGGGGCTGCTCATGGCGGTGGTTCTGGTTGGCGTGATTGCAATGTTCCTTTTCTTTGCGCGCAGTGACGCCACGCGCTCCCGCTCCACCTTTTACTCCATTACCGCCTGCGCCGCCGCGGGGATGCTGCTGTTTCAGGCGTGCCTGAATATTTTCGGCAGCACCGATGTGTTTCCGCTTACCGGCGTGACACTGCCCTTTATCAGTGCAGGCGGCAGCAGCATGATGGCGGTTTGGGGGGCTTTAGCATTTGTCAAATCCAGCGACGAGCGGACATATGCAGTCAGGAGGCGAAGTTGACGTGAAAACAACCGGAAAACGTTCCCTTTTTCTGTTTTTCTTTCTGCTGCTTTTTGCAGGCGGTATGTGCTTTTTCCTGTTTGAATATGTCACAGACGGCGGGCAGTGGGCCATGCAGCCCTACAACGCGCATTTAAGCGGTACCTCCACAACCGCCAACGGCAGCGTGGTGGATCGCCACGGGCTGAAGCTGCTGACAACCAACAATGGAAAGCGCACCTATAGTGACGATGAAACGGTGCGCAAATCCACCCTGCATCTGGTGGGGGACTCTGCCGGCAATATTTCCACAGGCGTGCAGAATGCTTTTAAAACAGAACTGACCGGTTACAACATTGTGACCGGCCTGACCGACATTAAAACGACGAAACAGGGCGGCAGCATTCGGCTGACAGTCGATGCGGATTTAAACAAGCTGGCATACCGCAAGCTTGCGGGGCGCAAGGGCGCCGCTATTGTGACAAACTGGAAAACCGGCGAGGTTCTGTGCCTGGTCAGTACGCCGACCTTTGACCCCGCCAATCCGCCCTCTGACCTGAAAACCAATGAAAGCGCCTATCAGGGGGTTTACGTGAACAAGGCGCTGACCGGTCAGCTGACACCCGGCTCTATTTTCAAAATCATCACGTCTGCCGCTGCCATTCAGAACATTTCAAATCTGGACAGCCGCACCTTCCACTGCAACGGTTCCGTGATTGTAGACGGCAACGCGATCACCTGCGCAAATGGCGAAAAGCACGGCACCATTGACTTTCAGCACGCGCTGGCGGATTCCTGCAATGTGACGTTTGCACAGCTGGCCATCGAAATGGGCAAGAATAAGATGACTGCGGCGGCAAATTCACTGGGGCTGAATGAATCATTTAACATCGATACGCTCACGGTTCCAAAGTCTAACTACAATGTGGCCAATGCTAGTGACAATCAGCTGGGATGGTCCGGTGTCGGGCAGTACACGGACCAGGTGAGTCCGGCGTATATGGTTCGTCTGCTGGGTGCCATCGCCAACGGCGGCACGCCGCAGGAGCTGCGCATTATCAAAAGTGTCACCGGCGACCTGACCAGCCCCAACAAATTCGGCACGCCGAAGCTTGGCCGCCAGCTTATGACAACAGATGTGGCAAGTCGGCTGAAAAACTACCTGCGCGGCGATGTGAAGATTTCTTATGGGGATGACTTCTTCGGCGATATGAAGCAAATGTGCGCAAAAACCGGCACCGCCGAACTTGGCGGTGAGAAGGGCAACAACGGCTGGATGGTCGGTTTTTCTGCTGATGAGAGCACCCCGTATGCGTTTGCCGTGGTGGTACAGAACACCGATGAATTTGGCATCAACGCGGCAGGCCCGATTGCGCGGGCGCTGCTTAACGAAGCGGTCGACAACCATGACTGAACTGAGAATTTGACAAATGACAAGGTCTGCGCTACAATAACTATGCATCTACAAATGGGGTGCTGGGCCTTACGGGGCCGTGCTGAGACGGGAGAAATCCCGAACCCTTTTGCCTGATCCGGACAATGCCGGCGGAGGTAACATAACAGTTTTGTTGCAAACCTTTTGCCGCCTGTTGTCAAGACAGGCGGCATTTTTTCTGCGCGTTCTCAAGCTGTCCAGGTATCCGGGATGCAATTCTATGATTTTTTATAAAGGAGATTGTGAAACATGGAAAAATTCCCAGCAAGCGTAGCTATTCAGGTTCTGCCGCACGTCGATACCGATGAGGAAGTTGTGCGGATTGTGGACGAGGTCATTGCGTATATCAAAAGTACCGGCGTCAATTACTATGTCGGCCCGTTTGAAACAACGCTGGAGGGCGACTACGAAGAACTGATGGAGATTGTGAAGCAGTGCCAGTACATTGCCGTCAAGGCCGGCTGTCCGCAGGTGGCGGCGTATGTGAAGATCAGCTTTAAGCCGGAAGGCGGGGTGCTGACGATTGCACAGAAAGTTACAAAGTATCACTGACAAGCTTTCGCCGCTGTTTCTGCTGGCGGCGGTGCTGATTGTCTGGCAGGCGGTTGTTTCGTTCGGTGTAGTGCCCAATTTCATGCTGCCGAGTCCGGTGCAGGTGGTGCAGGCGTTTGTAGATGACTTTCCGGCACTGATGCTGAATGCCTCCACCTCTCTGCAGGAAACCTTTTGGGGAATGCTCATCGCGGTAGCGATGGCATTTGGCTCCGCATTTTTGATGGACCGCTTTCAGCTGGTCAAAAAGAGCCTGTACCCCATTCTGATTCTCACACAGACGATTCCTTCGGTGGCAATCGCGCCGCTTTTGGTGCTGTGGCTTGGCTACGATATGACCCCAAAGATTGTGTTGGTCATTGTTTCCTGCTACTTCCCGATTGCGGTGGGGCTGCTCAATGGCTTTTCCAGTGCGGATCCGGATGTGATTAACCTGATGCGCACCATGGGCAGCAGCCGCTGGCAGATTTTTTGCCATGTGAAAATTCCCAGTGCGCTGAACAATTTTTTTTCCGGTCTGCGCATCAGTGTGTCCTATTCGGTCATCGGCGCGGTGGTCGCGGAGTGGCTGGGCGGCAACAGCGGCCTTGGTGTGTATATGACGCATATGCGCAAAAGCTATGCGTATGACCGGATGTTTGCGGTTATTTTTCTGGTTTCAATCATCAGCCTTCTGCTGATGAAACTGGTGGATGTGCTGCAGCGGGTGTGTATGCCGTGGGAAGCGGCGGTACAGTCCGCACCCGATGCGGCAAAAGTTTGAGGGTAAGGTATGTTTAAGGAGAAAAATCCATGAAAAAGATAAAAATTTGGAAATCAATCACGGCGGCAGTGCTGGCGGCTTCAGTCGCTGCTGCGGCGTCTGCGTGCGGCGGCGCATCGCAGACCTCTTCTGCCGGAAGCACAGCGGCATCTGCAGCGTCCGCTTCCGCTGCGACCGGCAAGTTGGAGAAAATTAAGTTCGTACTGGACTATACGCCGAATACCAACCATACCGGCATCTATGTGGCGCAGGCGCTTGGCTACTTTCAGGATGAAGGTTTGGAAGTCGAGATTGAACAGCCGCCGGAGTCCGGCACTGCCGCGCTGGTCGGTTCCGGCAATGCGCAGTTCGGCGTCGGGTTTCAGGACACAGACATGGCATCTGCGCTGACTTCAGACACACCGCTGCCGATTACGGCGGTTGCGGCGTTGATTCAGCACAACACTTCCGGCATCGCTTCGGTCAAAAGCAAAAATATCACACGCCCGAAGGATATGACCGGTCACTCTTACGCCACCTGGGACACACCGGTGGAAAAGGGAATGCTCAAGTATGTGATTAACAAGGATGGCGGCGACTATTCTAAAGTAAAGATGATTCCTTCCGGCGACAACTCCATCGTGCAGATTCAGACCAATACGGACACCGCCTGGATTTACTACGCATGGGACGGCATTGCGGCAGAGGTGCAGAACGTACCGCTGAATTTCTTTACGTTTAAAGATATCGACCCGGTGCTGGACTGCTACACGCCAGTGCTCATTGCCAACAATGCATTTTTGAAAAAGGAACCGGAAACCGCGAAGAAGTTCCTGCGCGCCGCAAAAAAAGGCTACGAGTACGCCATTGAAAAGCCGGATGAAGCCGCAAAGCTGCTCATGCAGCAGGTGCCGGATCTTAAAAGCAGTGAGAAGCTGGTCATCAAAAGTCAGGAATGGCTGAAAGACCAGTACAAGGCAGAAGTGCAGCAGTGGGGATACATTGACCCGTCGCGCTGGAATGCATTTTACAAATGGTTGTACGACAACAAGCTCATCAGCAAGGAGATTCCGGCGGGCACCGGCTTCTCGGATGCTTATCTGGAAAAGTAAGGAGCGCCTATGGAAACGAAACTGACAGCAGAGGGAATCACCAAAAGCTACGATGGCGTAAAAATTCTGGAAAACGTGAGCCTGGAGCTGCGCGACCAGGAGATTGTGAGTCTGCTTGGTGTCAGCGGCGCTGGAAAGACAACGCTTTTTAATGTGATTTCAGGGCTTTCACAGCCGGATTGCGGCCATGTTTTTCTGAAAGACAGTGAAATCACCGGGCAGGCCGGCCACGTTTCCTATATGCTGCAGAAAGATTTGCTTCTGCCGTACCGCTCTGTGGTAGACAACGTTGCGCTGCCGCTGCTGCTGCACGGCGTACCCAAAAAAGAGGCGCGGCAGAAAGCCGGCGCGCTCTTTGCGGACTTTGGTCTGGAAGGGACGCAGAAAAAGTGGCCGGCGCAGCTTTCCGGCGGAATGCGCCAGCGCGCGGCGCTGCTGCGCACGTACCTGAGCAGTGAGGGGGTTGCGCTGCTGGATGAGCCGTTTTCTGCGCTGGATACCATCACCAAGGATACCATGCACACCTGGTACCTGAATGTCATGCAGAAGATTGAGCTTTCCACGCTGTTTATTACGCATGACATTGATGAGGCCATCCTGCTTTCCGACCGTATTTATGTGCTTGCGGGCAGGCCCGGACACATGATTGCGGAGATGCCGGTGACCGAGCCGCGCCCGCGCACCCGGGATTTTACGTTGACAGAAACGTTTCTGGGCTACAAGCGCAGGATTATTGAACTGCTGAAAATTTGAATATAGGGAATCGAAAGTCAGAGTGATTCCAGCAAGACCGCGGTATGCAGTATGCCGCGGTCTTGCTGCGTTTTTGGGGAATTTTAGCGGTGTGCAAAAAACGATATGTAAGAAATTTATAGAATAAGGACAGTTTATTTTATTATAATTGAAAATTTATTGTGATATTATATAAATACGCTCAAGGGAGGAACGAAGCTGAAAGAAATAAAGGAGGAAATGCGTCATGAAGCAGAGTGTTTTGAAAAGGTTCATCGCTGTATCCCTGACCGCAGCGATGGCGGTTTCTTTTACCGCCTGCGGTGGTGAAAGCAGCACTTCCGGGGGCAGCTCGACCGCTGCGTCCGGCAGCAGCACCGCCGCCAAGGCGGAAGGGGACAAGGAGATTACCTTCTGGAACATCGCCACAGAGGATCCGGACAAAAAAATCATGGAGTACGCGGTCGACAAGTTCAATAAGACCAACAAGGATGGTTACCACGTCACCATGGTGCCGACGCAGAACGATAACTACAAGGAAAAGCTGGTTGTTGCCATGAGTTCCGGCGAGTGTCCGGATATGTACACCAGCTGGTCCGGCGGCCCGATGAATGAATACATCGAGTCTGGTTACGCGCAGCCGATTGACGACCTGATGAAGTCGTCCGGCGTACAGGACAAACTGATGGAAGCATCCATTTCGCAGGCAACCTACAACGGACATATCTATGCGGTGCCTGTGCTGAACGTTTCCATGGCAGGCATTTTCTACAATAAGGAGATGTTCAAAAAGTACAACATTTCTGTGCCGACCACGCTTTCTGAACTGGAGAAAGCGGCGGATACACTGAAAAAGAACGGCATCACACCGTTTGCGCTTGCAAACAGCAGCAAATGGACCGGTTCCATGTACTTCCAGTGCCTGGCGGCACGTAAAGCTGGGCTGGAACCCTTCCGCAACGCGGTGGCCGGTAAAGGCAGCTTTGAGGATGACTGCTTTACTTACGCGGGGGAGAAGATTCAGGAGTGGACCAAGAAAGGCTACTTCCCGGACGGCGTGAACTCCCTGAGTGAGGATGACGGGCAGGCACGTCAGCTGCTGTATCAGGAGAAAGCAGGCATGGATTTGATTGGTTCCTGGTACACCGGCAATATCAAGACCGACAGCGAAGAGTTTTATAAGAAAGTCGGCTGGTTCCCCTTCCCGAAGATTGACGGCAGCACCGCAGACGATACCATTCAAATCGGTACCGTGGGCGACCAGTTCATTTCCTTTAACTGTAAGGGCGACAAACTGAAGGCTGCCTTTGAGTGCGCTTCCCTTTACTCTTCGGATGAAGCGGTCGACCTCATGATTCAAAACGGCAAGATTCCGCCGGTAAAAGGCGTGGAAAACAAGCTGAGCGACCCGCTGACCAAGCAGATCTGCGAGGCAGCCAACAAAGCCTCCAGTGTGCAGCTTTGGTACGACCAGTACCTGCCGCCGGCTGTGGCGGAAACACACCTGAATACCTGCCAGGAGTTGTTTGGTCTGACCATGACACCAAAGGAAGCCGCGGCAAAAATGCAGAAATCCATGAAGGATTATCTGGCAAGCAAGAGCAGCTCCAAAAAGTAAAACAAGAAACACGCCGCTAAAAAGCGCCGCCTGTGCTGCAAGTTGCTGCGGGGCGGCGCTTTTTTACCGGAAGCGGCGGCTGATGTACGATACAGAAGGAGATGTCTGTCATAATGAATGCGTCAAAATCTCTGGCAGTCAGAAGGCGCCGCAGCACCAGACTGTATGCGCTGGCATTTCTGGCGCCGGTGGCGATTGTACTGCTGGTGTTTGTTTTTTACCCCATTGTGGATACATTCGCAATCAGCGGGTACCGCTGGAACGGAATTTCCGCTGACCGGCAGTGGGTGGGCTTTGCAAACTGGAGCAGCCTGCTGCAGGACAGCAAGTTTTGGACGGCGTTCCTCAACAATATCATTATCATGATTCTGTCCATTGTCATTCAAATTCCGCTGGGGCTTGCCATGGCAACGTTCATTGATTTCGGCGGCAAGAAAATGACGGTTTTTAAGGTTCTGTGGTTCATCCCGATGCTGATGTCCAGCGTCGCCATCGGCTTTCTGTTCACCTACGCACTGGCGACAAACGGCGGCCTAATCAGTTCGATTTCCGCATTGTTCGGCGGGGGAAATGTAGATTTGCTCGGCAATCCGAAAAATGCGCTGATGACGGTAATCATGGTCATCTGCTGGCAGTTTGCGCCGTTTTACATGGTGTATTTTATGGCGGCGTATACTAACATTCCGTTTGATGTTTACGAGGCAGCCACCATTGACGGCGCGACGCGCGGACAGTATTTTTTGCACGTTGCGCTGCCGCTGCTGGCACCTTCCATGAAAAGTGCCGCGATTCTTTCAATGGTCGGTTCGCTCAAATACTTTGATTTGATTTATGTGATGACCGGCGGCGGCCCGGGCACCTCTACGGAACTGATGGCAACGTATATGTACAAGGAGTCGTTTAAAAACTTCAACATGGGCTACGGCTCAACGATTGCGGGCGGTATGTTTATTCTGATTACCGTCATTTCGCTGCTGACCATGCGTGCCATTACCGGAAAGGAGGAGAAGTAACATGACAGGAACCATTCATTCGCAGGAGCTTGCCTTGAAAATCAAGCAGAGCAGGCGTAAAAAAGTGCTGGCGTGGACCGTGGCAGGGGTGCTTTCTGCTATTTATCTGGTGATTTCTCTGGCACCGTTCATTTTTATGGTGATGAATTCCTTTAAAGAGAAATTTGAAATGCTGGTCGGCGGTGTGTTTGCATTGCCGAAAAGCCTTAGCTTTTCGAATTACAGCTCAGTGCTGCAGGGAAACTTCCTGCACTATCTGCTGAACAGTGTGATGATTCTGGTGATTTCCCTGCTCATTCTGCTGTTTGTTTCCGCGTGTGCTTCTTACCCGCTAAGCCGCTTCCACTTTAAGATGCGCGCGCCGATTTACTCGGTGATTGTGGCGTGTATGTGCATTCCGGTACATATCACGCTGATTCCGATTTTTCGCATGGCAAAGGCTTCGCACCTGTATGACTCGGTGTGGTCGCTGATTGGGCCGTATGTGGCGTTTGGCGTGCCGATTTCCGTGTTCATTCTGACCAGCTTTATGAAAGAAATTCCGCGCGAAATTGAGGAATCCTCTGAGATTGACGGCTGCAACAAAGTGCAGATCTTTTTCAAAATGATTCTGCCGCTGTCCAAGCCGGGGCTGGCGACACTTGCCATTTACAATGGCGTCAATATGTGGAATGAGTTCAGCTTTGCATACACATTAACCCAGTCGGCAAACTCGCGTACCCTGCCGCTGGCCGTGTGGGACTTTCAGGGGCAGTACAGCATGAATACGCCGATGATTATGGCGGTGCTGACGCTGAGCCTGCTGCCCATGGTGATTATCTTTATTATTTTTCAAGACAAACTCGTGAAAGGCATGACTGCGGGCGCTGTTAAGGGCTGAAGGAACTGCGGACACAAAAGAAACAGACAGTGTATTGCAAATAGCGACGCTGTCTGTTATGCTTATGACACAAAAATCAGTTTAATGAGGGTGTCAAAGTGAGCAAATTGATGAATTCTGTACATCGCTGGAATTTTGACAAAAAAATCAAAGCTCTGGTTTCCACCGCGCTCATCGCAACCGCAACCATCATGCTTTTGGTTTCGCTGCAATCCTCCACCGCTGCGTTGACTGACCAGTCCCGCTCGCTGCTGCAGGAGCAGAACCGGGCGGTTGCCGCCGGCTTTGAAGATTCCCTGAACAACTACAAGTCGCTGGCATACAGTTTGGTGCTGGACGACTCGGTGCAGCGCTACCTTTATAATCCCGGTGACGTGACGCGCGCAAACAGCGCACGCAATGTTCTGCGCAGCACACTGAATATGTATTCCTCGCTGAACTTTGTGGCGTTGGTTCATCCGGACGGCAACTTTCTGTACAAAGGCAACGGCTCTTCCTTTACGACCCGATTTGCCGAGGTCTATTCGGAAGATTACCGTGGCTGTCTGTACAGCAGCGGCGCAGGTATGCATCTTAACTATACGAAGTCTTACTACAATCGCTACACGCTGAATGTGTACTTTCCAGTGTATGACACCAACTATATCGGCAAAAAACGCGGGATGCTCTGCTTTAGTTTCAACGACAGCAGTCTGGAGCAAGTGCTGCAGCATCAGGATGACAGTATGCACAGCGGTGTTGCGGTGCTCAGCGACGAAGGCGTGGTCATGGCGCGCAGCAGCCAGTCCGGCGCTGCGGAAGGAATTGACGTTTCGTGGTTTTCCGGTGACAGCGGTTCCTGCCAGCGAGGCGGGCGGTTTTACCTGTATCAGCGCGTTACGGGCTGGCCGTTTTATGTGGTCAGCAGTGTTGCGGCGGCAGATCTGTACGCATCCAGCAGAAGAACGGTTGCACTGCTGCTGGTGCTGGTGGCGGGTGCGGTGGTGCTCAGTCTGCTTGTGGTGAACAGCATGGTCCGCGTGCTGTACAAACCCCTGGACAAAGTGGTTCGAAAAATGGACGCGGTGGCCAACGGCTCTTTACAGACCCGCATTAACGAGCAGCACATGGGCGCGGATTTTAAGAAGCTTGCCGCCGGATTCAACACCATGATGGATAAAATGCTGCTTCTGATGGATCAGGTGAAAGAGGAGCAGCACCAAATGGAGCAGATCCGCTTCAATACACTGCAGTCGCAGATTAAGCCGCACTTTCTGTACAATACGCTGGAGTGTGTGCACTGGCAGGCGGAAGCAGACGGCAATAAGGAAATTTCCACGCTGGTCATGGCGCTGGCAAAGTATTACCGCATCTGCCTGAGCGAGGGGCGCGACATTGTTTCTCTGGCAGAGGAAATCGAGTGTGTGCGCAGCTATCTCATCATTCAGAATATGCGCTACGGCAATATTATTGACAGCAATTTTGACATTGACCCTAACCTGGAAAACATCGCGATTCCTAAACTGACGCTGCAGCCTTTAGTGGAAAACAGCATTTATCACGGCATTAAGGTCAAGGAAGGCCGGCGAGGCTGTGTGGTGCTTTCCGCGCGGCGCGGCGGCGGTGACATCTGGCTGACGCTGGCGGATACCGGCACCGGTATGACACAGGAAGAGGTTCAGGAAATCAATCAGGCTATCTCGCAGTACGACGAACGTTTTGGCTATGGTGTGCGCAATGTGCACCGGCGGATTCAGCTGATTGCCGGGTCGCCGTATGGCCTGCATTATTCCCGCAATGAGAAAGGAGGCGTAACAGTGACCATCTGCCTGCCGGACCGGCCGGTCGACGAGGACTAACACAGGGGGATTAGAGATGTATCAGATATTGGTGGTGGATGACGAGCAGATGATTCGCATGGGAATCAAACGCGCATTGGCGTGGAACACGCTGGGCATTAACAGGGTTTACACTGCGTCTTCCGGAAAAGAGGCTCTGGAGCAGCTTCGGGAACACCGCCCGCAGATTATGCTGACGGATATTTATATGTCGGAAATGACAGGTCTTGAGCTGATTGAAGCTGCCAAAAGCATCGTACCGTGCCTGCGGGTTCTTGTTTTAACCGGTTATGACCGCTTCGACTACGCGCGCGAGTGTCTGCGCCTGCACGTGGAGGATTTTCTGCTGAAGCCGATTGACGGCGAGGTGCTGCGCGAATCCATCTTCCGCCAGGTACAGGCGCTGGATGAGCTGCAGCAGGAAAGCCGGCCCGCACAGCTGCGCGCCACCGGTCTGCAGGAACAGATGCGGCTGGAAAAGGAAATGCGGGCGCTGGTGCGCCGAAAGCTTTCTGAGCAGGAAACTGCGGATTTGTGCCGCCGCAACCGCTTTGACTGCGGGCAGCTGCTGCAGGCGGCTGTGCTGGTGCCGGAACTGTACATGGAGCAGCAGGGTGCCAACGGGTTTCGGGCGATGATGGCGCGCAGCATCTGTATCAGCATGGTGGACAGACAGGGCAAGGGTGTCACTTTTGCCGACAGTGACGGAACCATTATTCTGGTCTTCTTTTTGGGAGAAAACGCGGAAAGCGGGGTTGAGCAGGCGGAGTCGCTGACCGGCGTGCTGGCGGACGATTTCGATACGGCGCCGCGCATCGTGCTGGGCAGCTGCGAGAAGGGATTTTCCAATCTGTACATTTCCTACAATGACGCACGCATGATGCTGCAGGATGAAAAGACAGAGTTCTGCAGCATTGTGCAGACGGTGCCGGACCGCAGGCGGGAAACTCTGTTTCAGGATGTGTATACAGAGCTCAAGGGCATGATGTGCGCCAATGTGGGCGACACGGATAAAGTGCTGAAAGCATATGCAACGTTCTGCAAAGCAGTGGATTCCTACAACCTTTCTGCTGCCAACACCCGGCGCTGCTGCCTGGAAATCGCCAGTTCGGTTTATTATTCTATTCTGACGCAGAAAAGTGTGGAAAACGGGGAAAGCCTGAACGCACTGGCGCAGAGCCTGACCCACGCGGTCCGCGCGGATGCCTGTGAAATGACGCGGATGTACCTGACCAAACTGTTGGAGCAGGGCAGCCACGGTGTGCATGACTTGGTTTCTGCAGCCAGACGGTATATCGACGCCCACTTGGAAGAGGAACTTTCGGTGGCAAGTATCGCCTCCTCCCTGTTTGTAACCCCCAATTACTTTTCACGGCTGTTTAAGCGGGTAACAGGCGAGGGCTGCAACGAGTACATTGTGCGCAAGCGCATTGAAAAGGCGAAGTCCCTGCTGGAAACCACCAGTTTGAAAACCGGCCGCATTGCGATGATGGTCGGCTACCGGGACACCAATTACTTCTCCCTTGCTTTTAAAAAACATACCGGGCAGTCCCCCACGCAGTACCGGGAGGAAATACGCAGGAATACAACGGAGGTTTCGTAATGAAGCGAAGAAAATATAGCAGCACGGCAATTTCTCTTTTGCTGGCAGCTGCGCTCCTCGGCGGATGTCAAGTCCGCTCGGGCGGCAGCACGGGGGTTTCCTCTACGGAAGAATCCACAGGAACGGTTTCTTCGGAAGTGCAGTCGACAGCGTCTTTTAAACAGCAGACGCGGCCGCAGTTTGTTGCCAAAGGCATTCGCTCGCTGTGCGTGCAGAAGAACGGTCAAGTGGTTTTTCAGGCGTCCTACGCGCCGGCTTCCTATAAGAGCAGTTTTGACAGCTGGCAGCTTTCACAGCCGTACCAAAACACAGTCATGGTGGATACACAGGCATTGTATGAATTGTTTGACAAGCTTGCCGCCATTGATTTTTCTGCGCCCGTGCAGGTCAAAAAGGATACCGACACCGGCCTTTCTTCCAGTGAGGATTCCTTTACGGTGCAGTTCCTGCAGACCAAAGAGGAGTCCACCGCGGTGGCATCCGTGAATCCGGACAGCACGGCAACGGTGTTTCTGGGAAAGGAAGACGGCAGCGGCAATGTGTATGCGGCCGTCAAGGGAAATGCATCGGCAGTGTTTCGCGTATCAAAATCCACAGCGGATACGCTGCGCCAGCTGGAGCCCTACGATTATGTGCTGAAGATTGCAGGTGTTGTCAATGTTGCTAGTGTATCAGGGTTGACGCTTCAATCAGGCGGCAAAACTTATACGGTTTCCGTGGACAGCGGCACATACCGCACGGGCAGCGGCAGGACACTGTCGAAGGCAAATTTCACCACGCTGTATCAGGACTTGCTGGGTGTGGAGCTGACCGGAAAGGTCAAAGCAAAACCTGCTTCCGGCACTGCGGCAGATTTGACAGTCACGTTTCACCGCAGCATGGCGGCGGCGCCGGAAATGCGCTATGTTTACACACCGCAGAGTGGAGATACGGAAACGCTGACCGTTAACGGCCACACATTTTTTACGGTGAGCCGCGCGCAGGTGCAGGCGCTGGTTCAGAAGGTTGCAGAATGGTGCGGGTAAGATAAAGGGCATTCGGGAAATTTTCCGGGATGCCCTTTGCTTTATCCTAAATAAAGCGGATATTTGCTCAAGCGAAAAGGGGAGCAAAAATTCGGTGCCTTTGAAAGCAGCCTGCAAAATCCGCGTGCTTTTCCGAGAAAAGTGTGTGCTTCTTTCAGATTTCAACAAATACTTGCGGAATTTTTGTAGCTGATGTACAATATAGAATAGAACAGTTTGGAATGCGGAGGGAACCAGATGGAAAAACAAAAATGGCAGCCGCTGCCGCGGCAGGGTGTCCGCGCGCGCATTGGGATTTGCAGCGATTTGCACGTGTGTGAAGCTTATCCTTCCCGCGAGAAACTCGGTGCTGTTTTCTCTGCTTTTTATCAGCTGGCTCCGCAGCTGGACGCCGCTGCCTTTGTGGGGGATTTAACCGACTGTGGAAATGCACAGCAGTATGCGGCTCTGCGCCGGTTTACTGCCGAATATACAGCGGGGCACAGAGGCACGACCGGTGCGCCGACGCAGATTCTTTACTGCATGGGCAATCACGATACCTTTGAGCCGGGCGTGCACCGTGCCCAAGCGGTTTTTGCTGCGCAGACTGGACAGAATCCCTGTGAACTGACATGGGTGAACCTTGTCCCCGTGATTAAGCTGGCACCCGGACCAAACGCGGAGGATGACTACACCGGCTGTTATTCCTTTTTGAAGCGGAGTCTGTATGCGGCAGCTTCCAAGGTGCCGGGGCTTCCGATTTTCGTGTTGGCGCACCACGGGATTCGCGGCACTGCCTACGCAACGGACGAGTGGTACGGGAATTACGGTGAGGGAACCGAGCACGATTTGGTGCGGCTTTTGCAGCAGTACCCGCAGGTCATTCATGTTTCCGGGCATTCGCACGCGGTGTTGGAGGATGAACGCTCCATTGACCAAAGTCTGGGGTTTACAGCGATACAGGACAGCACCGCCGGTGCTTACTTTGAAAATGAAACCGGCAAACAGGACCCGGAAACCGGAGAACCGGCAACGGTGCCGCCCTTTGGGCAGGAGGCCTGTCAGGCGCTGCTGGCGGATGTGCTGGCGTCCGGAAAAGTGGTGGTGCACCGGTTAAACCTGACGGCGGGCCGCTTTTGCGCCGCCCCGTGGGAAATCGACATTCCGGCACTTCTGCAGGCAAAAAAGGCGGGGCAGCCTTTGTGCTTTCCGTATACGCCAGGCCGTACCGGGACTGCTCCGGTGTTTTTGCCGGACGCGCGTGCGCGGCTGCAGTTTGAGCGGGCAGATACAGCTGCGGTTCAGTTTCCGCGCGCGTGGCCGGCCGACACCGGTGCCTGCAGCCGGGTGCAGGCGTATCGGATACAGCTCCTGCGGGAGGATGGCGGAGAGCCGGTGTGTCGGTGGATTTTCTCGGACATTTACCGGCGGGAGCAGCGCGAAGATTGGTGCGTGCGTGTAAAAACGGCGGTTCCCTTTCAGGGAACGTGGCGCGTGCAGGTGTGCGCAGCAACCGCGTTTGGGCAGCTGAGTGAACCTCTGTGCAGTCCTGCAGTGGATGCGGTACTTTAGGTGCTCTTGCTTTTATGACGATGAAGCTGTATAATCTGCTTGTCCGAAAGGAGCGGCGGCGGTGGCTGTCCGGCTCGCTTTCGACATAGACGGGGACAAAGAGGGCCTTCAAAATGTACGCATTTTGAACGGCCCTTTTCTATACAAAGACGGGAGGACGGAATCAAATGTATCAGAGTGCTGTAAAGCAGCGCATCCTGAGCGTGAAGGAAGAATTTACGCCGGTTGAAAACAGTTTGGCTGACTTTTTTCTGCACAATACCAAACAGATGGACTTTTCTTCGAAGAATCTTTCCAAAGTTCTGTATGTTTCAGAGGCCGCACTGTCCCGCTTTGCGAAAAAATGCGGTTACAAAGGGTATCGGGAGTTGATTTTTAATTATCAGAACGATCTGGTGCAAGAAACGGATGAGCCGGATGTCAGCAAAATGGCGCAGGAGGTGCACGACCGCTACTGGGAGCTGCTGCAGCATGCATTTTCGATGCTGGATGAGGTGCAGGTGGCGCGTGTTGCCGGGCTGATGAGCAGCAGCAGGCGGGTTTTTGTGTATGGCATGGGCAGTTCCGGCTTTGCGGCGCAGGAATTTCAGCTTCGGTTTATGCGGCTTGGGCTGGCGGTGGAGGCAATCACCGACCCGCAGATGATGCGCATGAATTCTGCGGTGCTGGGCGCGCAGGATATGGTGGTCGGCATTACGCTGAGCGGAAAAACGAAAGAGGTTCTGGAAAGCCTGCATCTTGCCAAGGGAAATCATGCACGCGCGGTTTTGCTGACAGGGCTGACAAAGCTTGCCTCAGAGGGAACTTATGATGAAGTGCTGGCACTTGCGGCCGTGGAAGGTCTGGACACAGGCGCGATGATTTCACCGCAGTTTCCGGTTCTGGTTATTTTAGATATGCTGTACACATACTTTTTAGAAAGCGATATGAGTTTAAAAACCCAAAAGCACCGGGAAACCCTGGAGGCTTTGCAGCGAGAGCATCGCCGCTGAAGAAAAAATCGGAGCCATGCAACTTTCTTGAAAAAATCCTGCAAGAAAGCTGCATGGCTCTTTTTTAAACCCTTTCGGTTGTATTTTAGAAAAAGCAAGAAGGACTTTGCAAAGTGAAGAATTTCTGCTTCAATACCAATAAAAAGAAAGCCTGCTGTGGATGTACTTTCAGTGAAACGCCCAATTCAAAAGAGATTTGCAACTACTTTCAGGATACGGCAAATGCATTGCAATGCAGAATTGGGGTTGCTATAATACAGGTGTTCCACAAAAAAATGAACAAACAAGAAAAAGAGTATGCAGGAGAGGAGGCGGAAAGCGTGAAAATACAAGCAAACGACTGTGACCATACCGCGCGGTTCCTTTTGGAGGAGATGCGGCAGGAGCTGGATGTGCAGCTATGTACAGAGGGCATCTGCCTTGCGGCACACAGCATGGAAAAGCCCGGCTTTACCGTGCAGGAAGAAAACGGCACCGTCACGGTTCAGTATGGCAGTCGTGTGGATTTTTGCCGGGCGCTCGCGGCGGTTTGTGCCCATGCTGGTGAAAGCGGCTGGCAGGCACAGGAAAGCTGCGTTTTTGATGACTTTGGGGTTTCTTTGGATTGCTCCCGAAATGCGGTCATGAAGCCGGAAGCGGTTTGTCGCTTTCTGCGGCTGGCGGCTCTGATGGGGTACCGTTTTGTGGGACTGTACTTGGAAGATACGGTTGAGGTCGAGGGGGAGCCCTGCTTTGGAAATCAGCGCGGTGCTTACACCGGCGCACAACTGCAGGCACTTGACCACTATGCGGAGTCGCTTGGTGTGGAACTGCGCGCCTATATCCAGACGCTTGCGCACATCAATCAGATTACCAGGTACCAGACTTATGAGCCAATCATCGACACAGACGACATTCTGCTGGTGGGGGACGAACGCACCTATCAACTGCTGGACCGGCTGCTGGGCAGTATTTCCCAGAATATTCGCAGCCGAAAGCTCAACATCGGTATGGACGAAGCACACATGGCCGGTCTTGGCAAATATTTGGACCGCAACGGCTACCATCCCCGTACCGAGGTGCTGCTGGAGCACCTGCACCGCGTTTTGGAGCTTTGCAGAAAGTACGGCTTTCAGACACAGATGTGGAGTGACCTGTTCTTTCACCAGATGGACGGCAAAACCTGTTTGAACGCAGGAGATGTGCCGCGGATACCGCCGGAAGTAGAGCTGGCATACTGGGACTATTATTCCTGCGACAAGGAACACTACAAGGAGATTCTGCGCCAGCACCGGCAGATGACCGACCGCGTGGCATTTGCCGCCGGAGCTTGGAAATGGACAGGCTTTACGCCACACAATTCCTACAGCATGGAAACCGGGCGGGCAGGCTTGGCTGCCTGCCGGGAAAGCGGTGTGCGGTCGGTAGTCGTAACCACCTGGGGGGACAACGGCGCGGAAGCAAGTCCTTTTTCAGTTTTGCCGGCACTTTACGCGGACGCACAGCTGGCTTACGATGCGCCGGAAGATGCGGCACGTTTTTGCTCCATCACCGGGATTTCTTTGCACGACTTCTTAAAAATAGACTTGCCGTGCCGCTTTTCCGAGCGCGCCGGTGTGCACAACAATGCCAGCAAGTACCTGCTGTATCAGGATGCACTGTACGGAACCTTTGACTCTGTGGTGCCGGACGGAATTGCTGCTTTTTACAGCGAGACGGCGGAGCAGCTGGAGCCTTTGTGCGGAACGCCGCGCTTCGGCTATGTGTTTGAAACGCAAAGGCAGCTTTGCCGCGTGCTTTCCCACAAGGCGGCACTGAGCCGCACGATTTACGAAGCCTACCACGCGCAGGACCGCGGCTGCCTGCAGCGGCTTGCACAGGAGGAGATGCCACAGCTGCTTGCAGACCTTGGCGCGTTCCGGCAGGTCTTTCGGCGGCAGTGGATGCAGGACAACAAACCGTTTGGGTTTGAAGTGCAGACCATTCGTCTGGGTGGTTTGGAAGCGCGCCTGCAGGAGGTGCGAGGGGTGCTTCTGCAGTACCTTAACGGGGAGCTGAGCTGCATTGAAGAGCTGGAAGCGCCGCGCATTCCCTTTTCTTATTTTGAGGAGCAGGATCTTGAAAAGCTCAATTATAATCTTTGGAGCGTGATTGTGACGCCCGGCGTGATTGGATGAATGCAAAGGCAGGATACGGAAAACGACTTTTCGCTTTCCTGAAGATACAGCCCAGAAAAGTTTCGCTTATTAAAGGAGGAACAAAATTATGAGAAAGATGTTGAAAAAAGTTCTTGGCTTTACGATGGCGGCAGCCATGATCAGCACCGCGCTGACCGGCTGCGGCAGCGGCAGCACCGCTTCTACAGCCTCCGCTGCAGCGGGCGGCGCTTCCAGTGCCGCTGCCACCGGTGAAAAGACCACGCTTCAGTTCTGGACAATTTCCCTGCAGCCTACCTTTACAACTTTCTTTAACAACCTGATTAAAAAGTACGAAAAAGAAAATCCGAACATCACGGTCAACTGGGTGGACCTGCCTTACGAATCCATTCAGCAGAAGCTGGTGACCGCAACCGCCGGCGGCACCTCCCCGGATGTTGTCAATCTGAACACCCAGATGGCGCTGACACTGGCAGGCAAAAACGCACTGGTTGACTTGGAAAAAGAAGCAACCGATGCGCAGCGCAGCATTTACATCAAGAGCCTGTATGACTCCACAAAAATCGGTGACTCCGCCTATGCGTTCCCGTGGTACGCTTCCCCGAACATCATGTTCTACAACAAGGATTTGTTTGCCAAGGCGGGCATCAAAGATTTGCCGACAGAGTATCAGAAAGCTTTTGACGAAGCAAAGACCATGAAAGAGAAGACCGGCGCATACCTGTACAATCCGCCGGAGTTCTTTAATCTGCTGTTTGAAGAGGGCATTCCGGTGCTTAACAGCGACAACACAGCCGCGGCGTTCAATACGGCAGATACCGTCAAACTCATCAACAGCTTTAAAACTATGACCGACAAAGACTACCTGCCAAAGACCAACTGGGGGCAGTGGGACACTGAACTGAAGCTGTTTGAAACTCAGAAGCTTGCCATTGTCAGTTCTTCTGGTTCTTCCTTGACCCGCATTAAGGACGAGGCACCGGACGTGTACAAAAAGATTGGTGTGGCGGCGCCGCTGACCGGCAGCAAAGACATCAGCCGCAACGCCCTGATGAATCTGGTTGTTCCATCGAAGAGCAAAAACCACGAGGAAGCCATCAAGTTTGCTGCCTTTATCACCAACGATGAAAACCAGCTCGCTTTCTGCAAGCAGACAGCCATCTTCCCCTCTACCACCAAAGCCAGCGAAGACTCTTACTTTACTTCCGACACCAGCACGCTGGAAGGGCAGGCACGCAATATGTCCGCAAAAGTCAGCAAGACTTCTGAGGACTATTCTCTCGGCGTGGAAGGGCAGAGCGACATTCAGGATGCGGTCAACAAAGTGTATGAAGCGGCCATTACCAGCGGTCAGGATGTGAACACAGCCCTGAAGAATGCCGAAACCAAGGTCAACTCTCTGCTGAAAAAATAAGCGCTTTTGTCCCGAAACGCCGCCTTTGTGCGGGCACTGAAACAAGGCGTTTTACAAAAGCAAGCGCATAGTTAAAGTATTGACAATCTGTTTCAGGTGCCTGCGTGCTTGAAACAGATTGTGCTTTATCAGGAGGTATTTTTTATGAGGACTACAAGTTCCGCAGGCGCGGCGCAGCCGCCGAAGCGTTCGCGCAGGCTGCTGAAAACGCCTGCCGCACGGGAAACACTGCGCGCGTATCTGTTTATGGCACCGGCGCTGATTATGCTGGCGATTTTCGTGTTCGCTCCGATTTTGGGCAGCCTGCCGCTGATGTTTATGGATTACTCTGTGCTGGGGGAAACAAAGTTTATCGGCTTGCAAAACTTTCAGGAAGCATTTGCGGACCGCGACTTTCAAATCGCCATGGTCAACACAGTCATCTTCGTGGTGGTTGTGCCGATTATCCAGATTCTTTCCATCCTGCTTGCCGTGTTGGTCAACCGCAAGCTGCGGGGCATCACGGTGTTCCGTACCCTGTTTTACATTCCGGTTGTCACCTCCATGGTGGCGGTGTCCATTATGTGGGGATTTATCTTCGACCCAAATGGGCTGATTAACACCCTGCTGCTCAACATGGGCGCCATTAAATCACCGCTTGGCTTTTTGACAGACAGCAAAACCGCCATGCTGTGCATTATGTTTATCACCATCTGGCAGGGACTTGGTTACTACATGATGATGTACTTGGCGGGGCTGCAGTCCATTCCGCACGATGTGGAAGAGGCCGCCATGGTGGACGGCGCAAATGCGGCGGTTGCCTTTGTTAAAGTGAAGCTGCCGCTGCTCAAGCCGTACATTTGGTTTTGCACACTGAACTCCGTGATTTCTGCCGTTGGCGTGTTTGATGCGGTGTATGTGCTGACCAAAGGCGGCCCGGACAATGCAACCATGGTCATTAACTACTATTCCTACATCAAGGCGTTCAATGACTTCCAGTTCGGCTACTCTGCCGCGGTTGGTTTCATTCAGGCGTTGATTACCGGTGTGTTCAGCATTTTCGTGTATTGGTACGGCAGAAAAGCAGAGGAGGAATGACAGATGAAAACCATAACCAATTCCGTGGCTCTGCACCGGCGGCGCAAGGGAATGAAAACTTTGAAATTGGTTCTGACTTACCTCATGCTGCTGCTGATTGCAGTGGTGTGCGCGGGGCCGTTCCTTTGGATGCTGAGCGCCTCCTTTAAGTCCGGTCAGAATATTTACGACCTGAGCCTTCTGCCGACTTCCCCGACGATGGAAAATTATTTGGGTGTTTGGAACTTCCTTTCCGTACCGCAGTATCTGCTCAATACGGTGATTATGACCGTGGCGAGCATCGCGCTGGATGTGGTGTTTTCCGCGCTGTGCGCGTACCCGCTGGCGTGCATGAAGTTTAAAGGCCGCGACGCGATTTTAAGCCTGCTGATTGCTTCTATGATTATTCCGGCGGCGGCAGGGATGGTCATCAATTACCTGACGATTTCCTCCATGCATCTGCTCAACACCCTGACCGGCGCGATTATTCCCGGCGCGGTAAAGGTTTTCAGCATCATTCTGCTGCGGCAGGCGTACCTGGGGGTGCCGAAAGAGCTGATTGAAGCGGCACGCATTGACGGCGCACGCGAAATGCGCATTTGGGGACAAATCATGGTGCCGGGCATTTTGCCAACCATCAGCACGGTTGTTATTTTTGATTTCATCGGCAAGTGGAACGAATTTTTGTGGCCTGTCATCGTCCTGCAGGACCCGGCGAAGTATCCGCTGGCAACTGCCCTGCAGTACCTGAACGGCTCCTTTAACTACAAATTCGGCTACATTGCCGCCGGTGCGATTATTTCCATTATTCCGGTTATCATCGTCTTTGTCCTTTGCCAGAAAAACTATATCGAAGCCGTCAGCGGCGCAATCAAAGGATAAGGAGAGGCTTGTATGTATCCGGAATATTCTGTATGGATTGAAATTCAGGCAAACAAAAAGACCATCTGCAATCCGGCTGATTTTCGCAGCCAGATGCAGAAATGCGCGCGCGCAGGCATTGGCTCTGTGATTTTAAGCGTAAAGGATACCAGCGGCTTTGCCATTTACAACAGCAGATTTGCACCGCATTATGCGCGGTATGATACCACCTTTGTGCCGGGGAAGGACTACCTTGCCCAGTGTCTTGCGATTCTTAAAGAGTTGGGAATGCACTGCTATGCTTCCATCGACATTTTTGCCGAAGGGAACAAGCAGCGTCCGCACCCTGCGATGCATGGCCTGCTGCACCCGGACTGGCAGACGGATGTGTATGGTTTGGACGCGCAGGGCGCTGCCCATGTGCAGTCGGTCACAGACCCGCAGCCGCTGCGGACGTTGGGCAGCATTGATGATTTCGGCGAGATTTTTGTAAATCCGGCAAAGGAGGAAGTGCGCGGCTACGAACTTTCTCTGCTGGAAGAACTGATGGATGGGTACGACATCGACGGCATTGCACTGGACCGTGTGCGCTACGTTGGGCTAAGCTCCGACTTTGGTGCGCTCACGCGCAAAAAGTGGGAAGCATTTACCGGCAGGAGCAGCGCCGGCTGGCCAACGTCCGTTTATCAGCTGGAGCCGGACGGCGGGGAACTGCGGCTGGTTCCGGGGGCGGATTTCGGAAGCTTCCTGGAGTTCCGCGCCCAAACCATCCGGCAGTTTGTGGAGCAGGTGCGGGCATTGGTTGACCGATATGACGGAAAGTTTCGCTTTCTGGACTACACCGGTTCCTGGTATCCGCTGTACCACCAGGTCGGCGCAAACTGGGCTTCCGCGCAGTATGTGCCGGAAAAAGAGTATCCGTGGGTAAACCCGCAGGCTTACGCCCAAACCGGTTATGCGGAGCTTTTGGATGGCTTGCTTTCCGGATTCTATTATCCGGAAGTGCGGGAAGCAGACGCGGCGGCAGCGGACCGCCCCGCGTGGTGGTACAGCGTGGAAGGCTCCGCACGTATGGCAAAAACAGTGACGCGGGGCGTGGCGCCGGTGTTTGGCGGGCTGTTTCTGGAGCAGTACGCGCAGGACTTAGCCGCTATGCCGGAAGCGGTGCAAATGTGCTTTGCACGTTCGGCGGGCTGTATGCTGTTTGACCTTTCGTATTTGGAACAAAACAACTGGTGGCCGCTGGTGGGTGTGGATGCAGATGGTGTGCCGCAGCTGCGGCCACTGCAGGAAAGCGACCTGCCTGCATTGGAAATGCTGTGGCGGCGCAGTTTTCCACCCGCGTTTGCCATGCGGCAAAACGATTTGCGGGCGCGCATTTTCGGCGACCCGGACTTTTGCGCCGAGGCTTCCTTTACCCTGAAAAAAGCGGACGGTACCCTGCTTGGCGCGGTGGTGGGCAAGGCTTTTCACGAAGATGTGGAGCTTTACCGGCATGCGGGCTGCCTGAGTGCTTTGCTGGTTGACCCAGCGCTGCAAAACCGCGGCTTCGGCACGCAGTTATTTTTCGCCTGCGAACGGGCACTGCGCCGGCAAGGCATCGGAAAGATTTTTCTGGGGCAGGAATTTTGCAATTTCTTTTCCGGTATCCCGGCGCCTACGCCGGAAAAGCTCCGCTTTTTCGCAAACCTCGGCTGTACCAACAACACGGAAGACCACTATGACCTCACGGCGGATATTACGAACAATCCGTTGATTGACCGCTTTGATACGGCGCCGTTTGCGCAGAAGTTTTCCACGGAACAGCTTTCTCCGGTGGAAAAGGAAGCGCTCTTTGCGTTCCTTGACCGCGAGTTTCCGGGCCGCTGGGCGCTGGAAGCGCGGGAACAACTTGCACAGGGCCGGCAGGAGCCGTATTTTGTACTGCTGAAAGACAAAGCGGGGCAGGTGCAGGGGTTCTGCCATGTTTCTGTGAAAGAGGACGGCAGCGGCGGTCTGGGCCCCATCGGCATTGCCAAAGCGGTGCGTGGGCACTGCGTCGGCGAATATCTGCAGCGGCAGTCCTTCATGCATCTGCGCTCCCTTGGGGCGCGGGAAGTGTGCATCGACTGGACTATTTTAAAAGATTTTTACGGAAAGTTCGGCTTTCAGCCGGTTAGAACCTACCGGGGAAGCTGGAAGCAGGTGCAGGAAAAATGAAAAAGAAAATTGTGTTTTTGCCACTTGATGAGCGGCCGTGCAATTACGACTTTCCAGACCGGCTTTTTTCACACGGTGACTTTGAAATTGTGAAGCCTGAAAAGCTGGGAAACAAAAAAGAACCCGCCGACCGGGCGGCGCTTGCGGCCTTTCTGAAAAAAGCCTGCAGAACCGCAGACGGTTTGGTGGTGTCTGTGGATATGCTGCTGTACGGCGGGCTGGTGCCCTCACGGTTGCACCACCACAGCGCGGCGGAACTGAAAAAGGCGGCGGTGATTTTAAAGGAAATCCGGCAGGAAAATCCCGGCTTGCTGATTTACGGGTTCCAGTGCATTATGCGTTGCCCAAGCTATTCCAGCAGCGATGAGGAACCGGACTACTATGAACACAGCGGCGCGCTGATTCATCAGGCGGGCGAGGCGCTGCACCGCAGTCGTCTGGGGCTGTGCCAGGAGCAGCAGCTCAAGTCGATTCTCAAAAAAATTGATGAAAAGGAACTGACAGATTATGTTTCCCGCCGCGAGTGCAATCGGGAGTTAAACTACCTGATGATCAGCTATGTCAAAGAGGGCATTTTAGATATGCTGATTATTCCGCAGGACGACTCTGCGGCTTACGGTTATGCCGCAATGGACCAGCAGGATGTACGGGAGAAAATCATGAAGGAGCGTCTGCAGACAAAAATCCTCATGTACCCTGGTGCGGATGAAGTGGGCATGACGCTGCTTGCCCGCATGGTCAACCATATGAGCGGGTGCAAGCCCAAGGTATATGTCAAGTACGCCGCAGAAGGCGCTAAAAGCGTCCTGCCGATTTATGAAGGAAATTCTCTGGACACCACCGTTCATTTCCAGATTCTTGCCGCAGGGTGCCAGCTCACGGATACCTACGATACGGCGGACTTTATTCTGGCTGTGACCGCGCCGTCAGAGAAAATCGAAGAAGCGGACAGGCAGCCTTCCGCCGCAAAGGGCTATTGCGTGGAACGCTGCCTGCCGGAGCTGCTGGATTTTCTCTGTGAGCGAGTGAAGGAAGGCAAGCTGGTTTCCGTGGCAGACAATGCTTACGGAAACGGCGGCGAGCTGCAACTCATCAGTATGCTGGATCGGTGCGGCTTGTTGGACAAAGTGGCGGGCTATGCCGGGTGGAACACCTCGGCAAATACCCTTGGCACTGCAATTGCTGAGGGCGTGGACGCCTGTCACAGCGGCTGCACACAGGAACACATGGATTTCCTGATGGAGCGGTATCTGGAAGACGCCGGGTATTGTGCGTTGGTGCGCTGGCAGGTCAATTCTGTACTGGAAAAGTACGGCATGAATTACTTTGATGTTCAGGAGCAGGAGGGTACGGTTAGCAACTTGGTATTTGACGGTCTGCAGGCATTTGCGGCGGCGTATCTGCCGTCACTTGCGGGGAAAGTGGTGCTGCAAAAAGTCTGGATGCCTTGGCGGCGAATGTTTGAAGTCGGCGTGCGCGCTGTTTATACGGGGAAAAGGAAGGGAGAATCGTCATGAAAACCAACGAGGAAATCCTGCAGGCGCTTCGGGGCGGCCTGATTGTTTCGTGCCAGGCGCTGCCGGAAGAGCCGCTGTACAGCTCCTATATTATGAGCCGCATGGCATATGCGGCGATGCTGGGTGGGGCAGTCGGCATCCGTGCCAACACACCGGAGGATGTTCATGAAATCAAGGCGACGGTCAATTTGCCGGTTCTGGCACTGTATAAAAAGGACTACGCCGACTCTTCGGTATACATTACGCCGACAGGAGCGGAAGTGGACGCGCTTGCGGCAGAACATCCGGAAGTCATTGCGATGGATGCGACCAACCGGCCGCGCCCAAACGGTCTGACACTGGACGAGTTTTTTGCCCGTGTCCGCGAAAAATATCCGCATCAGCTTTTTATGGCGGACTGCGCAACTTTTGAAGAGGGCGTGCACGCGCAGGCACTCGGCTTTGACATCATCAGCACGACGCTGTGCGGATACACCGAGGATACAAAACATACGCTGCTGCCAAACTTGCCGCTTGTTGGCCGGCTGGCGGATGCCTTGCGGATTCCCGTGATTGCCGAGGGGGGCATCTGGGAAGCCGAGGATTTGAAGCAGGCGTTCGCGCAGCACGCGTTCGCGGCTGTTATCGGTACGGCAATTACCCGCCCACGGGAAATTACCCGGCGTTACGTGCAGGCAATTTCCAAAGAAGATGGCTGCCAAACACGAAAAAACGCCTGAGCAAAATGCGAAAGGCAAATTAGAAAAACGGCTGCTCTGCATGAAAATGCGGCGCAGCCGTTTTCTGTTTTGCAAAAGTGTCCTACCGGCGTGGGAAAGCATAGTATGGGCTGTGGGTATCCAGAATCAAATTAGGCAAGGCAGCCGCTTCTGCGAATTTTGCGGAATCTTTCTCATAAGGCAGAAAAAGGCTGACCGTATCCCAATGAGCCAAAGAACCTGTCGGGTTTCAGCAAATCACAGAGAGGGTGACGTTTCATGGCAGTTTGTCAGAGTTACAGGAACTTGAATCGGGATGAAATTTTTGAGGTGCTGGACAGTGCCGAATACTGCAGGCTGGGAACCGCACAGGAAGATCAGCCGTATGTGGTTCCCATGTATTACCGGTGGCGGTTTGACGAAAACGGCCGCGCCTGGTTTCGTCTGTTCAGCGAACCCTGCGGCCGGAAAATGGACGAAATGGAGGCAAACAGCCTGGTCGCACTGGAGATGGAACTGCCAGTGGATGGGGCAATCCGCACGGTGGTCGTGCAGGGGCGGGTGTACCGGTTTGTTCCACCTTGCGGGCCGGATCTGCGGAGCATTGAAGTGTACGCGGCGGAAATTTCGGGCAGGGAGATTACCTCTGTCCTGAACGAAGGGAGCGATCTTTCATGAGGAACTGCAGACGGAACTGCCGTTCAAACAGCAGCTCGACACAGAGCAGCTGGCAGCCGACGATGCAGATGTATGCCGGCAGCGCGGAAAATCTGGGGCAGTCCATTGCCGCCATCAAGCAGGCACAGTGTGACAGTCAGCGCCGCGCGGCGGAAACACAGGGCTTGGCGTGCAGGCTGCGTTTCGGCGGATTGCCGCCCACGCGGTTTTCGTGCGCCTAAGGGTTCCAAGCTGTTCGTGGAGAAAAAAAGTGGGCTGCCGGTTTTTTGTCCGGCGGCCCACTTTTCCAAGTGCCAAGTTATTTTTCGGCAAGATGCACGGCACCGAGCAGACCGGCCATGTTGCCGAGCGCGGCTTTTTCCAGGTGCACAGCGCGGTGGTTGGGCATTAAAGTCTGCGGGAGTTTTTGCCGAATGCGGTCCAGAATCAGCGGTTCGTTCATGATGCCGCCGCCCAAAACGACACAGGGCGGGTTCCATGCGTGGATGAGCGAAACCAACCCCCAGAGGATTTCCTCAATCCAGTCCTGTACAATTTGGTACAATTGCGGCTGCTTTGGCAAGCGGGCAAAAACTTCCCGACCGGAAAGCTGCAGGCCGGTTTCTTCCTGCACTCGGCGGCAGAGTGCGCCGGCAGAAGCGTAGGCTTCGTAGCAGCCGTGGCCGCCGCAGGTGCAGGGGAGACCGCCTGCGTGTGTCAGAATGTGACCGAATTCGCCGGCTGCACAGGACGCTCCGTGATAGATGCTGCCGTTCTGCACGATGGCGCCGCCGATGCCGGTGCCGTAGGTCAGGCACAGAAAGCTGTCATAGGGCTTTCCAGCGCCAAAATACGCTTCGCCCAGTGCGGCGGCGTTGACATCGTTTTCCACGGTGACCGGAACGCCGAAGGCTTCTTCCAACAAGCGTTTGACCGGCGTGCCGGTGTAACCGGGCAGGTTTTCTGTGGCAAACAGAATGGTACCCGAAACCGGATTTACCTGCCCTGCGGTACTGACGGCGATGCGGTCAAAGCTGCCCATGGATTTGAGAATTTTCTGCACAGTCTGCATCAAAGTTTCTGCTCCCAGAAAAGCGTTGGTCGGTGTTTCGGAAACTTCCTTTTGAGAAACCGGCTGACCGGTGTAAAGCAAGGATTTTACTGCGGTTCCGCCGATGTCCAATGCTGCGATTTTCAAGCGGGCACCTCCTCCAGGCAAAGGATTGTTTAACGGTTTTTCTTTTTTCTATTATCGCGCAGCAGCCGCAAACTTGCAAGGAAACGGCCGTATTCTGAAGGTACTTTCAATTTTTCTTCTGAAACTGCTTTTTTGAAAAATTCGTCGTGGCAGGCGAATCTGGCCCCGCTTTCGCGGGCAGGGCAGAGGAGGTGAGCAGTGTGGAAACGGAAAGACAGCCGGAGACTGCGGCCCTGGCGCTGCAGAGCGCCCGCTCCGCGCACCATCGTCTGGATCGTCTGGAAGCGGACGTGAAGGATATTCACGCACTGGCGCAGGCAATGGCTGCAACCCAAAAGGAAATGGAAAACATGAAGGAGGACATGGGGGATGTCAAAAAAAATCTTGCGGTGCTGACTGCACGGCCGGGCAGAAAATGGGAGCTGCTGGTCAACACGGTCATCGCTTCGGTTTCAACGGGTTTGGTAAGTGCGGCTTTGGTTTTGTTTTTGAAGTGAGGAGGAAGTTTTTATGAGTTTGACAGCAGCAATTGTGGTGGTGGCTTCGGCAGTTTGCCTGGTGGCGGTTTGCTGGTTGGTGCACACACTTGGCAAGAACGAAACAACGGTTTTGAAGGGGCTGACGGCGGCGGGAACTGCCGCGGAGGCGGCGGATAAACTTACAGATGCACTGAAAGAGGTGCTGCCGGACAACAAAGGGGTTTTGCTGCTCGACAAAATTGTAGATTACGCAAAAATCGGGGTGCAGGCGGCGGAGCAGCTGGCAAAAAGCGGGCAGATTGATGCCAAGGCCCGCAAGGAAACCGCTACCAACTATCTGCTGGCGGTTCTGAAAGCGGCAGGGGTGGAGGTAACGCCGGAAATCCAAACGGCGATTGATGGTGCGGTAGAGTGCGCCGTCGCCGCGCTGCCGGCTTCCAATCTTGCGGCGCAGCTGCAGGAAATCACAAAGCAGGGTTCCTGAATTTGCCCGTGACCGCCGCAGAGTTTCAGTTCTGCGGCGGCCTTTTTTGGCGTTTGCAGCGGAAACCAAGAAATATCTCTAATAATTCCGGTGCTTTTTCTGTAAATCTTCCGATAGGAATTTTATACGGAAAACGGTTATAATGAAACAGGAAATTTCTCTGGTTGGTTTACGAAGCGTAACGAACCGGAATTTTGGAGGCAGATACATGGGCAAAGCAGAGGAAACCCGCTTTTGGGAGCACGCGAAAGAGCTGACCGCACAGATGACGTTGGAGGAAAAGGTCGGTATGCTGCACGGCGCGCAGCTGTTCTGCACAGCGGGGGTGCCGCGCCTTGGCATTCCGCCGCTGAAACTGTCAGACGGGCCGATGGGCGTGCGCAACGAAATCCACGGTGACCACTGGGAGCCGGTTGGCCTGCCGGATGACTATGTGACCTACCTGCCGAGCAACAGTGCCGTTGCCGCGACCTGGAACCCGCAGCTCGCCCGCGAAACCGGCAGAGTGCTGGGAGAGGAGGCGCGCGGGCGTGGCAAAGACGTGATTCTTGCGCCGGGCATTAACCTGAAGCGCAGCCCCCTCTGCGGCAGAAACTTTGAATATATGAGCGAAGACCCCTGCCTGACCAAAAATCTGGCAGTGCCGCTGATTGAGGGCATACAGGAGTCGGATGCGGCGGCGTGTGTGAAGCACTTTGCGCTCAACAATCAGGAAACCGAGCGCCTGCAGGTGGATGTGCAGGTTAACAAACGCGCCCTACACGAGCTGTACCTGCCATCGTTCCGTGCGTGCGCACGGGTTTCCTACACCATGATGAGTGCGTACAACCGGTTGTTTGGCGAGTTCTGCAGCCAGAGCAAGGCGCTGCTCAACAACTTGCTGCGGCGGCAGTGGCGCTACCGCGGCGTGGTGATTTCCGACTGGGGCGCGGTGCATGACACCCAGCTTGCGGCAGAAGGCGGACTGGATATTGAAATGTCCGTGACGGACAATTTTGACCAGTATTATCTGGCACAGCCGCTTTGTGAAGCGGTTCGCGCGGGTAAAATTTCTGAGTCGCTGCTCGATGAAAAAGTGGAGCGGATTCTGGTGCTGATGCAGAAACTGCATATGCTGGATGGCGCGGAGCGCAAGGCAGGCTGCTACGATACGGCGGCGCACCGGGCGGCGGCGTTGGACACGGCGCGGGAGTCGGTGGTACTGCTGAAAAATGAGGGTGGCTTGCTGCCACTGCAAAAAAAGAAGCTGAAAAAGCTTTTGGTCATCGGGGATAACGCGGTGCGTACCCATGCGCCGGGCGGCGGCAGCGCGGAGATTAAAGCGCTGTACGAAGTGACACCGCTGCTGGGCATCAAGGCAGTGCTCGGCGGCAATACCGAGGTGCGCTGGGTCAGCGGCTACTGTCCGGACGCAGAGACCGACCAGGGCAGCACCGCGTGGCAGGCGGAAAGCCTCAAGGAAAATGCGGGCAAAACTCTCAAATCGGTGTTAGCATCGCTGCAGAAAAAGCGGCAGGCTCTGCGGGAGGAGGCACGGAAGCTCGCCGAAGAGTACGAGAATGTGGTGCTGGTGTGCGGCTTAAACCACCGGCAGGATACCGAAGGTGGCGACCGCAGCAGCATGGAGCTGCCGTATGAACAGGATCGGCTGATTGCTGAAGTGCTTGCGGTGAATCCGAATGCCATAGTTGTGCTGACTGGCGGTTCGCCGGTTGAGATGGGTCGGTGGCTGCCGCAGGCGAAGGCAGTTGTCTGGGGTTGGTACGCCGGCATGGAGGGTGGTCGTGCGCTTGCCGAAGTGCTGTTCGGCGATGTGAATCCCAGCGGCAAGCTGCCGGAAACCTTTGCAAAGCGGCTGCAGGACTGCCCTGCCCACAGCATTGGGGAATTTCCCGGCGGCAAGACGGTGTACTATCATGAAGGAATATTCGTGGGCTACCGGCACTTTGATACAGTTTCTGTGGAGCCGGAATTTTGTTTCGGACATGGGCTTTCCTACACGACTTTCCGGTACGACCATCTTTCTGTACAGCTGGAGGAGGGCGAAAACAGCCTGCGTGCCGTGGCGGTCTGCACTGTGACCAACACCGGCAGCTGCGCGGGCAAAGAAACCGTGCAGTTGTATGTGCGCGATCCGGTGTGCAGCGCGGCACGTCCGGCAAAGGAACTGCGCGGTTTTCAAAAGCTTTTCCTTGCACCGGGAGAAACCGGAACCGTGGAAATCCCGCTGTCTGCGGCAGACTTTTCGTTTTATGATCCGGAACTGCAGGTTTTTGTGGCAGAGCCGGGCGAGTTTCAGCTTTTGGCGGGCAGCTCTTCGCGCGATATCCGCCTGCGCGAATCTTTGCGCACGGTTTACCGTCACATCACAGCGGAGTGACTGCCGGCAGGTATTGCTTATACGTTTGAAAGTGCGGGACGGCCTCTGCACTTTCTGCTTTTCATATCATTCCCAAAAGGAAAGAGCACCGCACGGTTTTTGAAGCCGTGCGGTGCTCGTCATTTGGATAGCTGATTTTTATTTTTTCTGCGCTTTGTAAAACCGGACAGACAGGAAAACGGAAAGTGCCTGCAGCGCAGCGACCGCCACGCAGGCAATCACGATGAACAGACTTTCAGACATTGCAGGGAAATGCAGGGAACCGTCGTTGACAGCAAAATAGGCGCCGGCGACACCGCCCAGAATGGCACAAAGACCGATAAAGACCAGGCGTCCCTTTTCTACGCCAAAGCGATAGACGAATGGCAGTTCAATTGCCAGAAACAGCAGACCGCACAAAACACTTAGACCGATTTGCAGAGCTTCTTCGTTAAAATTGGTGCCATCTTTGAAAACAAGCATTTTAAAGACACCGCCGAGAATGGCAACCGGCACAGAACCGGCCATCAGCAAGTACCCCAGCACATACTTGCTCATGACGGCGGAGGTTTCGGGGTAGGGCAGCATCCGCGCGTAGGTGTCCCACTTGGCGCGGTCATCATATGCCAAGGCGGTAAAGGGCAGCAAGGCCGCGTAGACAATGGCAAAAACAGTCATAGACGTTCCCGGAAGAAACGCAAATAGAACAATTAGCACTAGAAAAACTTTCATTTGCTTGATGATGACATAAAAATCTTTTAATAACAGTGCTTTCATATCGAAAAATCCTCCTCTGTAAAAGCAGCGGTCAGTATTCTTTGTTACTGTAGAAACGAACAGAAAGAAAAATGGAAACGACGTTCAGCAGAACGGCGGTAATACCCAATAGAATCCAGGCAAGCGGGGAAACCTGCAGGAAGAAAGCTTTTAGGCAACGGGTCTGTGTGGGAAAAGTAAAAAGAAGCGCACAAACGATGCAGAGAACAGTCACCACCCACTGGCTCTTCCGGATGTCGAAACGGATTTCAAAGGGCATACAGACCGCCAGAAAAAGCAGCCCAATCAAGCCCCCCGGCAGCAGAAAGGCGCGGCAGAAAACAGCAGGGGTAACGACATTTTCTAGCAAAGATCCGAGTATCTGGGAACTGAAGAAGGCAAGCACAGCAGTCAGAAACTGCAGAATATACACCAGAAAATACTTGCTGAAAACCACCTGAAAAGCACTGCACGGCATGGTGCGTGCCAAACGGTCCCATTTTACATCCGAATCGGAAAGCAAAAGCGTGAAGGTTAAGCAGGTGATATAAGTCATTTCAAAGGTGAACAGATAGCTGTTTGGCAGCAGCAGCACAGGAAAAAACAGAATGAACAAAAAGAGTTTCAGCTTTCCTGTCAGAATGTAAAAAATCTTTCAGCAGCGGCCCTCTCATTTTGCAGACCTTTCCTTTGCCAGAAAAACAATGATATCTTCAATGCTGGCGTAGTCCACTTTCAAATCCGCGGGCACTTTGCTGCGCAAAACCAGCGCTTCTGCGCCGCCGTATTTAGAGGTGCGGGTGCCGCCTTGAACCGCAGACTTCGGCAGAGCAGCCAATTCCTCTTTGCTGCAGTGCACCACCCCGTAGGTTTCAAGCAGGCGGTCTTTTTCCTCGCAGAACAGCAGCTTGCCCTTGTGCAGAAACGCGATATAGTCACAGAGCTTTTCGAGGTCGCTCACGATGTGAGAGGACATCAAGATGGAGTGGCTTTCGTCCTGCCGGGTAAAGTCGTTGAAAATATCCAAAATTTCATCGCGCACAATCGGGTCCAGACCGCCGGTGGCTTCGTCCAGCACCAGCAGCTTTGGGGAATGAGAAAGCGCTGCCGCGATGGCGAGCTTCATTTTCATGCCGCGGGAAAAGTCCTTGAAGGCTTTCTTTTCCGGCAGGGCAAATTTTTTGAGGTAGTCAAAGTACATGGCCTCGTCCCAGCGGGCAAAGGTGTATTTCATGACATTGTTCACCTGCTTGGCAGTCAGCATTTCGGGAAAATTCGCCTCGTCCAGCACAACGCCGATGTCTTCTTTGACCGCTTGAAATGCGGGCAGGCGGTTGTCGGTGCCGAGCACCGAAATTTCGCCGCTGTCCCGGCGGGCAGTGTTCATAATCATGCGGATGGTGGTGCTTTTTCCGGCGCCGTTTTCACCAATGAGGCCGAGGATACAGCCGGACGGCAGGGAAAAGCTGACATTGTCGAGCGAAAAGTCTTTGTAGTGTTTGCTCAGATTTTTGATTTCGATGGCGTTCAATTATAACTCCTCCTTGGATAAAGCGCGGTACAAGTTGATAACCTCTTCTGTAGAAAGGCCGCAGGCCTTGGCGAGCGAATGGACATCGTGCAGTTTGGATTCCACTTCCCGGCGCGTTTCTTCCTGCATATGCCGGATGTTTTTTCGGGTGGCAAAGCAGCCTTTTCCGGCCACGGTGTAAACAAGCCCTTCCTGTTCCAATTCATCATAGGCGCGCTTGGTGGTGATGACGCTGATGCGCAGGTCGCGGGCCAGTGCGCGGATGGACGGGAGAATATCTCCCTCGTGCAGCTGTCCGGAGAGAATCAGCGCTTTAATTTGGGTGTGGATTTGGTTGTAAATCGGCTGACCGGACGCAGAACTGATCAGAATTTCCGTGGGAGAGCCTCCTTCCTGTTCATTACTGTATATGAACAGTATACACAGTTTTGTGGTGCTGTCAAGTATCGGAGCATTTCTTTCTATGAAAATTTGTGTTATACTGTCCAAAAACGGGAAGGAGCAGACCCAGCATGAGAAAAGACAGATACGGGAAAAAAGACCAGGACGAAACCCAGTACATTCCGCGGGAAGACCTGGATCAAACCGATGAAGATACGCGGGATTTTACCGAAGACGGATATGATGAGCAGGCATACGACCCTTATGATGAGGAGCAGCCGGAACAGGAATATCCCTATGAGGGGGATACGGGATATTACGAAGACAGGCAGCAACCGGTGGAGGACCCCGGCAGCGGCAGCCGCCCGCTTTGGATTGCGGGTGTTGTGGTTGCGGTGATTGTTGCGGTGCTGCTGCTTGCTGTGGTGGGGCGTTCCTGCAGTGTGGCAAACGACACGGCGTCTTCCGCGCCTTCCTCGGCGCTCAGTTCTGCGGCTCCTTCCGCGCAGCAGGGTGTGGTGCAGCAGGACAGTAGTATGGCGCAGGACGGCACCCGGGACAATGCCGCCGAACCGGAGCAAAGTGAACCGCAGCGGTCGGAAAGCACGCCGGAACCACAGGAAAGCAAAGCGGAACAGTCAGAGGAAAGCACACCACAGGAGCCGGAAAGCGAGACAGAAGCAGTACAGAGTACCGCGCCGGAGGCATCCTCTTCCAGTGAGCCGGAACAGCCGGAAAGCCAGGAAGCGCCAGCGGGGCAGAACGGTGGCATTACGCCGGTACCAGAGTCCACACCGGCTGACAGCGCCGCATAGCCGGCACGATGCGCGGGGAAAGACTAATGTTCGTTGGACGACTCACAGTGTTTGACAGAGTGTAAGAGTGTTTGCAATTTTGTAAATGTATAAAAAGCCATGGGGCATCGGTGAGGGAATGGTAACGGAACCATTCATTCAATCGGTGCCCCATGGCATAAAGAAAGGATATCACAAATTTTCAGGGATTACTGCAGGAAGGTATGGCAGAACGCAGGATATCGGCGTAAAGAACCCCTTTGCTAAGTATCTTCCTGCCGGCAGCGGCTGACAGCAGGAGGGAGAGTGATTTTTTATCCTATTTACTGCTAACTGCGAAGACTTTATAAGTGCTGCCGTTCAGACTGCAGTATATTCCGACTTTTCCCTTGAATGGACTCTTAACGGCTATTTGGCAATCGTAACGTCCGCTTGCGTCCGGATAGCGTGCGGCTACAATGGATGTTTCAATTGCCTTTCCGTTAGCGGACACGAATGAAAAGCTGTTCGTTTTGACCTTGGGAGAGATAGAGAAGATGTAGCTTTGACCCTCTGCAAGGCGGATGTCTTTCGTCGTGTCCGCACGGAATGGACGGTCGACAATCTTTACTTTAAAGAGTCGTTTTCCATTGACATAGACGCCGGTGGTCTCACCAATTTTACCGCCTGCATAAAGGAAGTATTGTCCTTGGTTCTTTCCCCACTTTTTTGAAGTGTCGGTCTGCAAGGCCTTTCCGTTTCCTGTGTTGAAAGCAAAGTCCTTTAGCGTCAGGCTGGAAGCAAAGTTCAGGGTAATTGTGCCGAAAGCCGGAATTTCCAAGGTGTCTGACGGAGCAGGCTGTTGGGTGGTATGGTTGTTCATGGCAACGGAAGGCAGCGGGACATTTGTGTCGCCAGTTTGTGCAAGGACAAATACTCCAAGGGAAGCGGTTTCAAATGTAACTGTACGGTCTTTTACTTCCACACCGGTAACCAGTTTGGAAGAACCATCGGCCTGCATTTGAAAAACAGCAAGTTTATCTGCAGATAATGTATTCGCAAGTGGAATAAGCAGGCTTACTTTTTGTGCCGGTGTGATTTCTTTTCCATTTTGCGTTAAACCAATGGAGTAAACACAGGCGGCATTTTTTTGTACAGTCTTAGGCAGGTGTTTGACAGCGGCATTCCCTTCTGGATTTTCGGTAGAAAGCATTTGTGCATAAAGTTTCATGTTTTCCGGAAAATCTTTTTGCTCTCCATGAACGGAAATGCCGGTTTCGGTATCTTTCAGTTCCTTAGATTGCTTATTTGTGGAAAGTGTAGAATTTGCGGCGCCGATGTCCTGCTTGTATGCATGGGCAACTTCCTTCTCGCGGAGGATACCGTCATAAATTTGGACGTTGTCAAATTCCGCATTTCGCACATCTTCGTCGCCCCAGATAGGTCCGCTGCCGACGGCAACTTGTGTTGCTTTTTGAATACTGCCGTTGTCATTCGCAAAACAGGTGCTGAGGTCTTTCTTTTCCTCACCGACCAGTGCACCGTTCAAGTATACTTTAATTCCGCTTGGCCCCACGGTATAAACAACTTTTTCCCATTGATTGCGAAATCCGTTGCTTTTTAGCAGGCTGCCCTGCACGTCGCTGTATGCATTTGCATTGATTCGCCCGATTAAATTGACGCCAATGCGTGTCATGGGATAGCCATTGCTGGAAGTGCCGACTGCGTCTGCTTCGAACAGTGCGCTGTGTTCGAATGTATCACTGGATGCCTTGACCCACATACTCACGGAGTAGCCGGCGGAAGTGACGGTGCTGAATGTATCTTTTGGAAGCTTTAAATAGTTGACTCCCTGCGCTTTTGCTGTGTTTGTCAGTTTTAGCACGCGGCCTTTCTGGGTGTCAGTGACAAGAGAGGCGGTACCCTGTAAAATGGCTTTCCCGGATTTTGCAGAGCCGTTTGCCGGGTGCAGAGTACGGTCAGAATCTGGATTCTTATTAAAGTCAAAATCATAAATCAATGAAGCGGTATGCTGTACCTTTACGGTGAATTTTTGTGTGACTTTCGCTGTTTTATAGGAAACTGCAGCAGTCAATATGACAGAAGTATCTTTCGTGGGAGGTGTCACGGCGCCGGATGCGCGCAGCACCTTTGTGTTGGAAGAACTCCACGAAATAGAAGCACCCATTACAGATGTCGGCAGGGAAATGGAATCCACAGCGGAAGTGGGGACTTGCTTTGCCAAGGACTCTGCAGCCATGTTTGCGATGGTCTGATCGGAAGAAGTATCTACCATGCTGCCCCAGACTGTGGTGTTGTTACCGCCAATAGCGGTGAACGTCATCTTTTGTTTTGGAGTATTTTCTTCATCATATTGCTTAAAGAATACACCTTTATAGGTCACGTTCCCGAGTTTCAGCGTGATATAATCATACCCTGCAGAGGAAGCGGCCTTTTTCCATGTGCCGGTCACATCGCCGGAAACGCTGCCGTCTTGATTCAGGCGAACCAGTTGGGTTGTCAGCATATTACCATCGGCTGCAGCCGTACCATGGTTTACAAATTCATAAGTGCCAATCACATCTTTGTCTGGGTAGGTGGTAATCGTTTCTTTGCGGTATTCATAAACAGCGGTAACCGGCCAGTTATCTTCATTTAAAAATTGTTGATGAATACGTACTTCATGTGCTTCGGAGCTTGGGTTGCTGTCGAACCGCTGATGATAAACCAGATACATGGAACCGTCATCGTCCAGCAACGCGGAGTTTCCACCCGCAGAACGTTTGCCGGTTTGATTGTAAAACTTGTAGTTGCCCATGACTTTAATGCCGTATTTTGCATTATCTGTTCCGTTGTCAGCGGCGTTGTTGCCCACTGCGTCCACATAAGGACCTGTCGGATTTTTTGAGCGGAAAAGCCGCATATTATAGCCGCCGGTTGCGGCTAATCCGCCATAGGATTCATACAGATAATAGTAATCACTGGCTTTGTCATAAAGAATGAACGGTCCCTCTCCGGACTGATGATTGCCGCCGGCAATGTGGATACCGAAATAGCGGTCCACGTAGTTTCCGGAAACCTTGTCGGTTCCGTCTTTTCCAGGATAAAGTGGTTCTCCAGTTTCAGGATTCATTTTCAGCATATATAATCCACCTGACCAGGAGCCGTAAACCATGTACATTTGTTTTCCAGATTTATCAAAGAAAACCGTTGGATCAATTGCATTGGGAGCGTATTGATTGTTCCACGAGCCGTCTGATTGAAAGCACTTATCGTCTGTAATACTGTCAATACCGCCATTCTTTGCCCCCTTTGCAATTAAAGATTTCAGATTCAGATAATCATTGTCCCATTTTGTGTTGCGGGTACTGTTGCCGTCAGGTTCACCAGTTTTGGTAAATCCGGAATAAACGATGGTATTTCGGTACTGGTAAGTGCCGTCGATTGTTTTAGAAACCAAGTAACCGATGCAGGAGCGACGCCAAGTGGAGGAAGTGCAGTAGTAGAGCATATAAGCACCCTTGCTACCGTCACTCCAAGCATATTGTGGATTGTAGATAACGTCCGGTCCCCAGACAGCGTAATTTCCGTTTGCAGCGTCACCATCATTGTATCCTGCCCATTTGAAAGACTCCTTCAGCGTGGTTTGCAAATTTCCAAAGAACGGTTCTTGACTGGGGGTTTGATAATCCGTGCTTAGCTGTGTCCAGTTCATAAGGTTGTTTGATTTTGCAGCTGCGGTGTGTGAGCCAAGAATGTAGTAGTTTTTTGAACTGGCGTCTTTTACAATCGATGGATCGTGCGCAACGGCGTGCGTGAATGTGGTTGGGGCAGAATTTTTGGCAGCAGTCGTTTTTGTCGCTGCACAGGCGCTGAGCGGTGTCATTGAAAAAACCATTGCAGCGGCCAAGGTGCCCGCAAGGACTTTTTGGAAATGCGTGTGTTTCATGGTGTGTCAACTCCTCACTTTCAACTTGAAAAAATTCCAGCTTCCCAAAATAATTTATAATATTATAAATTAGATAGATGCTAGAATATGATTTAATATAGCATGAATTATAAAGTGAACACGCAAAAAAATCAATATATATTTATAAATTTATGGAAAATATATAAATATTTCTGTTGCATTTGCCATATTAAACAGATTGAAACGGAGAAGTTGTAAGGGAGACCGACGTAAAAATACCTTGCACGCATAAAAACAGACGGTTCAAAACAGCGTCCACTTACAGGAAGCTGTTTCTAACCGTCTATTTCGTAATGGCATTAGGAAATTGTTAAATGAAAAACGCAGTAAGTCTGGTTGTTTATGTGTATATACAAGCCCGTACGTTCGCCCTGCTTGCCGGTTGCCGTGATACCAAACAAATAGCTGCCGTCAGCTTGTTTTCCCTTAGAGCGTGTGGCACCGACTTGTCCGTTTCCAGCGGTGTAGCTGACCGTTTGTGCGGGATCATCAGCTATGATTTTAAACCAATAGGTTTGCCCGGATTTTAGAGTCATATCTACAGTCGTATCCGAATGGTAAGGTGCTTTGATGGTTTCAATTTCAAACAATTTGACGCCATTCACATAGGCACCTGTTTTTTTACCGATTTTCCCGGAGGCATAAGCGCCCAGCTTGCCATTTCCAAATACAAGGGTATGCATCACGGTTCCGTTGCCAGCTGTGTAACTTGTTGCATTGCCGCCCGTCAAATCAAAAACAGCAGTGTTTCCCTGTGCAACTTTTACAGTGCCTGTTATGCTACTGACCGGTGGGTGTTCTGTGGCGGGGATTAAAACGAAGCAGGTGCCTTTTTGCAGTTGCCTAGAGATTGCTGAAACATCTGCTTTTGACAAGGGCAGTTGGCCGTTTTGATCAATGGAAAACAATTTTGCAGATGCTAATTCCAGTGTACCGGCACGAAGGCGATATAAATAAATCTTTTGCTTAGAAAGCTGCACTGCCTGCACAATGCATTTATCGGTGTTACTGTTTATCATCGCAATCTCGCTGTGGTCTGTGCCGGAGATTGCTTTGGAAACTGCCAGCTTTGCTTCCGGATTGGTGTTGACGGAAACGGTGGAAATGCGGGGAACGGAATCAGAAGAAACAGTATCAGAGGAAGGTACAGAAGGTGCAGGCGCGGAAGCAACTGGTTTGTAAAGTGCTAATGCAGTTTTTAGTGTCAGGACTGCTCCTTGAATGTCACCGTCTGTAGCGCTGGTATTTGTGGAAACTTGGCTGCCCTTTGTAAGTGCATTCTGCACAGTGGCTTTTTCATCTGCTGTCAGAGGCTGATAAGAGGCAGCGCTTTTTTGGTATGCGTTTAGTTTTGCAAGCAGGGAATCCAGTTCCCGCTTATCGTATTTTACTACAATGGTACAGCTTGCACTTTGGTCGGTTCCGCTGATGGTACCGGTTAAGGTAAAGCTAGTGGCAATCGAAAGCTTATCCTTTGCAACAGCAGACCAAGATACTTGTGCAGTGCCGGAGGTACCATCTGTGTAAGTGACCGGTACGGTTGCGGGGAGAGAAGGCATTTGGTTGACATAAGTTTCTACGGACACTGGCGTGGCAGATTGAATCCGCTTTTCCGCTGCTACAGGTTCTTGTGTCAGCACACGCCACTCTTTGATGCCGTTGTATGCATCATCACGATTTGACAATGTGATACGGAGTTTTGATGTAGACACTGCAGGGAAAGAATCTGATACAAATTTTCCAAGGGCCGTTGTGCGATCCTTGTCTGTTGAAAGGTCTTTTGTCACAATGGTTACAAATCCATCCTGATCCGCTTTTTTATTGGATTTGTCATAGTAAGAAATAGTGTATTTAGATGGAACCATTGTGCCGCCGCCATCATCATAGAAGAAAACGCTGCTGCCACTAATTTTATATTCTTGATTCCATGCATAAGTAAGGCTTTGTGTTGAGGAACCGCTGCCCCAGTTGCCCCACTGCAGTTTTTGGTTGGAAGTGTCGTTTTCGGCTCCAGTGTTTGCAGTTGGAACAAAACCGTCGTTAACAGCGGGTAAATGTTCCCAACCGGCCGTATAGCTGGCTGTAGGAGTTGCCAGTAGACCGATATTTACATATTTTAAATTGTTTATGGCTTTCTGAAGATTTTGAGTCTGTTGTACGATTTCACTTTTCGTAAAATCTTTTTCATCCAGTAATTTTTGTGCGGCAGCAATTTCTGTTTGCAGTTTGTTCCAAGATGCAGAGGTGAAATCATTCTGATTGCGAATGAGAGATAATCCGCCTGCAGTTTTTTGCTCCAGGTAAGGTGCCATTAAGTCAGTCAGTTCGCTGGTAGGGATGAAAACAGTTACGTTGAATGGGACAACTGTTTCCTTGTCACCATCACTGACCGTTAACTTTAACTGATAAATGCCGACGGTGTCAAACGAAGCCTTTAAAGTGGAAGCGGAAGCGTTTGTGATTGTGCAATTTCCATTATCTGGTGTTACTGCGACTGTCCACTGGTAAGTTAAGGCCCCATTTGGCAAAGTGGAATCAGATACGTCGGGTGTGACCTGTAAAACGGAGTTTTGCTCAACACGCAGTGCATCCGGTAGGCTGACTTCCGGTGCTTCGTTGTTCGAATGTGTAATTCCTAGATGGTTGTCATAAATCTGAATTTCCTTTACCCCAGTGCTGACGTTTGTGCTGTGGTGCAGCGTTACGCGAATTTTGGAAGTGGTAACTTGCGGAAATTCGACGTTGTTGTAGTTGGATGCAATCATAGCTGGTTGTCGAATTTGATCCGCAACGGGTTTGAAAGAGCCGTCGCTGTCCAAATAAGAGATGTCAAATGATGCCGGTGTGCCATACCCGTTTGTCATTCTGTCATTGTAAAAATAAAGCTTTACAGTATCAACGGCCTTTCCGCTTCCAAAGTCAAAATCAATGGTGTCAGAAGCGTTTGGTGTTCCTTTAAAGAGTGCAGTGTGTGCAACTTTTTTGGAGTTATCCAGGAAAGTGCTGCCGCCTCCTGTAACTGTGGAGTCATCTTTTACACGTTCAATCTTTGCGCCGCTGTAACTGGATGTAACAGTGGCGGATAATGCTAAATTTTCTGTATCGTGCGAAAGATCAATTCCTGCCTTGTTAAATAGATCCACTGTCTTGCTGTTACTTGCAAGTGAAGTTTTGGACGCGGCTGAAATGGAGGAGTCGGGGAGGGCTTGCGTGTTTACAACTGTGTTTTGATTATTTCCAACTGCGCCGGGTACATCGTCGGTTGGCTTTTCAACGGTTCCGGTTTCCGGATTGTAAATAACATGGGACATTTCGTTGTTATTCATAACCAGTTTCCCGTCGACGTAAAGTGAGAAGCCTTGTGGTACACCTTCATAAGTCCCAGCACTTTTTTGCCAGACAATAGTGAGATCTTTATTGTGATAACGAACATTATCTACAACAAAATGATCATCATTTACATTTAGCGGCCATAATTCAATTTTATTATCCAAACGCGGCTGCAGGCCTGCCATATCTTCGATTACAGAATAGTCCATCATGCCGAGCGTATCGTGATGGATCCAAGAGCGAACCAAATTACCAGTGGGTTTGGAATTTGCAGTTGCGTCCATCGCGAAATCACTTGACCAGAAGAATTCGTTTGCATCTAAGTGATCCGTGTTGCCAGGTTCAACTGTATGCAGCCATGCACCGTATTCAAACAATTTTTTATATGTATCGGCATTGATATTAGAGACCGGGTAATATCGCATGGATGAACGCAATAGATTGATATAATTTCCAAAGTTGCACCACGCAAAGTGGTCGCAGCAAGTTTTGTCTGTGTCGCCTTTCTTTAAATCATTCACACGCTTTGTAATACTGTTTTGATCGGCTGTATAGAATGGAAACAGTGGATAAAATGCAGGATCCCCGTAATCTTTCAGTTGCGTAGTATATTTCGCATAATCAGGGTAGGCTGTTTTTTCTAAGGCAGTTGGGGCAACACCAAAACTGAATGCGAACATATTGTTGTCCCGGTAAGGCACATATGCGTTTGTTGCAACCTGACGATGCAGAAAACTCCCTTCACCATCTGTATCTTTTTCCTTGTCACCATCAAAATCAGAACCCTCGTACCAGAATTCTTTCAACATGGCATTACGGATTGCTTCCGCCTTGTCATTCATAAGTTTGGCATTCGCGGAGTCGCCCAGCTCTGTATACATTTTTGCTGCGGCAACGGCATTTGCGTATACGGTAGAACTGCCGTCAATACGTGCGTAGTTGTTTCCTTTGGAGGATTGATAGTGCATCCCTACGCAGTCTCCGTCATTTCCGGTGATTGGCCCATGGTTATAGCAAATCAGATTTGCAAAGTCACCGGTGCCGCCAAACCGTGTGAGAGAACCAAGAACATCTCCTTTTGCATAATCGGCGAATTTTTTAAGGATTTTGCTTCCGCCGCCGTGGATTTTATAGGCTTCTAGACCGACTTGAGAGGTGTTTTGCATCATATCCCAAGTCCAAGTACCGGGGCGACCCGGATTGTTTTTATAGTTGTCGTCGCCAGAGTATTCACCTTGTGCCAACCAAGTGCCGTACACATAAGTTGGGTCACGCAGCCACTTTAAGTCCTGCATAGCCCATGGCACGCTGACGGTGATTCCGTTGTTGTATCCGAGCACGCCTTCCATGTTCATTGGAAACTGCCAATCGTTACCGGGAACTTCCGCATCTAAAATGTTGAAGCGGTTGCACCACCAGCGATAGTAAATTACCTTCTTTACATTTTTGTCTGCAATATCGATGTATGGGATATTATCTGCCAACCAAGAATTATAAGTTTCCACCTGATTTTTGAAAGCATCTGCATTGCTGTATGCTTTGTAAGCGGTGTAATCTACCTTGGACTGTGGAAGTTCTTTTGCAATCCATCCCATAACTACATTTTGCTGCACGGCTTTTCCTGCTGGTACAGTAATTTCTTTCGTCAATTTATCATTGTCTGGTGAAAGACCTCTGCCGGCCAGGTGAACATCTACATAGGACATGGCACTGACAGAACCGCTTTGTGTCGTGTTTACCATCATTGGTGCGGCAACTTTTGTACCGATCAATTCGTCACCGCGGCTTTCTTTCGCAAATGGGGAAGAAACGGTCATAGTAAAAGTCACAGGAGAATTGCTGGTGTTAGTGATAGCATACAGTGCAACAGCAGTATTACCCTCAGTTATAAATTTTTTTTGAACGACCGTCAGATTGGACCCTGTAAATGTCTGGCTTTCATGACTGGGATAATTCAGACGTCTTTCGGAATCTTCTGTGATGGAGGCAGAACCAAAATCCACGTTTATCAGAGCACTTTGATTCAAAGTGTCTGCATAATAAGGCTGCCCAACAAATCCGAGTTTTTCGGCTTCTTGTGTCCGCATATACAAGGCGCTGCCGCGACTGAAAAGTGTGTTGACTGCATTGGTATCATCGTCAGGAATAATACCTTTGTTTACCAACAGTTTGTCCATCCATGGAAGTTTTGATGGATCTTTTTCAAATTCAGCAAAATCCTTATTTTGAATCGTTTTTAGTGTCTTGGCAGCGTTGGCGTTTGTAAAGCCAACACTTTCTGGAGCGGTTACGTTCGTGGCATTCCAAGTGGGATCGGGTGTAGCAGCAGCGCTTTTGGCAGCGGTGCTTTCCACTTGGAAGTTGGTATCATAGGCATGTGCACCGATGGGGCAGCCCCCTAAAACCAAGGTGGCGGCAAGTACGCATGTGCCTGCTTTTGAGATTGCAGAGTGAAAAACTTTTTTCATAGACTTTTCAATACCTCCCTAATCGATTAATGAAAGTGGATTAAAAAAATTAGAAATTACACAGGAAATCACCCCTTTTCCCACATGATGCAATAGAATAAAGCAGCTGATGTGTATGCAGATTGATAAAACGTTTAATAAAAAGCACACACCCATACAATGCGAAAGTATATACGATGGTGGTTTGAATGTCAAGCACGAAATGGGCAATTTACGCAGTAATTTTTAAAATATTTAAAATATTTTATGTCTTATATCTCTTATAATTTGAATTCAATCAATCTATTGGTTAATAAACTATTTTTCAAAAGACGGATATTTCCTAAAAATATTGGAAGATCACCCCGCAAAAGAAGAGAAAAATCGTTCAAATACACATAAATATAAGATTGACTTGCGATTTTACATTAGAAAAATCTAAAACAATGAGAAAATCGATGAAAATATGAGTAATTCTTTATAAACAGAAGATAATAGCGAAATTTTCGCTGAATTTAGTGATTTTCTTTTCTAATTGGTTATGTTATAACTGTATGCAGAGCAAATGAGGAACCAATGCTCAATTTTTATTACGCAAATGACTTTAACGTTAAGCTAATCTTGCAAAGGAGTTTACATAGTCTGCTTAAGCAATCAGGTCATTTGACAACTATTTTGGGAGGAATAAAGTATGAAAGGCAAAAGGATTCTCGCAGGAATGTTGAGTACCGTACTTCTGACTGGCGCATTGGCTGGCTGCGGCGGCACGGGGACGTCATCAGCTGGCGGAACGTCAGCGGGAGGAAGTGTGGCAGCCGATTCAGCTGGTTCGCAGGCGGCTTCGGGCAAGAAAGTTACCGTTAACTTCTTGTATTGGGCCGATGATGCACAGACGAAAATGGTGAAAGCGTCCTGCCGTGCATATGAAAAGGCGAATCCGGGCGTGACGATTAAAGAGCAAGCTTTACCTGCAGATGGCACTTTTGATCAGTATATTCAGTCTGCCAAGGAAAAAGGAATGCTGCCTAATGTCAGCTATATGGGTGAAGGCGATATTCAAAAATATAATGAAATGGGCCTTTTGGCGGATATTTCAGACATTTTTGAGGATGGAACCGTCAAGGAAAAACTTCCGGCAGTTACAGTTCGGGATCCGAAAACAAAAAAGATTATCGCAGTTGGCCTTTCCAATCAGATCAATCTGCTTTATTACAGCAAATCAAAGCTGAAGGATGCGGGGATTGCAACGCCGCCGACAGATGTTTCAAAAGCCTGGGATTGGGACACTTTTGTCACGAACTGCAAAAAGCTGACGAAAGATTCCAATGGAAAGACAGCGGCAGATGCCGGATTTGATCCAAGCCTTGTAGAAAACTATGGATTAGGGTTTAACTGCCTGCGTGAATTTCATTTGTTCTGGGGAATGTATGCAAACGGCGGCGGTGTTGTTTCTGCAGATGGTACACAATTCCTGATGGATAAAACGGAGTCTATCGAGGGAGTTCAAAAATTTGCAGATTTGATTAACAAGGATCATGTTGCTTCCTCTGCTACATATAGCTACACCGGCGGTGCGGGCGCAGTTGCAGATGGCATTGCCGCAGGGTATGCAATGATGATCAATGGTTCGTGGGATATTGCAAATGTGAAGGATAACGATGACATTGGCGTAGGTGTTTTACCGAAGATGAAGAGTGCGGTGACCGTGAATTGCGGCGGACCACTGGTTATTTACAAAACAGATGACAAAGATGTCCTTGCCGCTTCCAAAAAGTTTTATGCTTACATGGTAGACCCGGAGCAAAATTTGGAACTGGTTAAGAGCGGTGCATGGTTGCCGAACCAGTCTGATTGGTACACAGACTCTTCCTTGCTCAGCAAATGGGGTAACGAGTACCCGACAGGTGCCAAAGAAGCGATTCTCAGCTATGTTAACACCAAAGGTGCAGTTGCCCAGTGGCCCGCCTACTATGTACCGGCTTACAATAAAATGAATGCCACTTTTGAGAAATACATTGATAAAGCATTGACCGGAAAGGAAACTGCGAAGCAGGTGTTCAGCGAGTGCATGCCGAAGATTAAGAAAGAGTTTGAGAGCGGTACGGTAGGCTGACTTTTGAGAACAGCACAGCCTGCAAGGAAGGAGACATAGACATTGAAGGAACATCGATCATTGAAAACAGAAAAACGGTTCAGCCGTCATACAAAAGAGGCTGTCATTGGTTATCTGTTTGCTGCACCGGCGATTCTCGGTTTTTTGCTGCTTACCCTTTACCCCATGCTGGCCAGCCTTTACTATAGTTTTAACGATATTATAACTGCACAGGGTGCTACGACTTATCAATGGGTCGGCCTGCAGAATTATAAGAATATCCTTACAGATCCAATTGTCGGGGTAGATTTCCGCAAGTCATTGTCGGTAACGTTGTTTTATGCGGTTGTCAATGTGGTTCTCGTGATTCTGTTCTGTCTTGCTTGCGCACTGCTGCTGAATCGAAAGTTCCGTGGGCGCAATCTGCTGCGTGGTCTGTATTTTCTACCCTCTGTCATCCCGATGGTTGCAACCGGTATTGTTTGGAAAATGCTTTTGCAAAATCAGGCGCAGGGAGGTCTTGTTAATTGGTTCCTTCTAAAACTCATGAAAGTACATCCTGTGGACTTTATTAACTCTCCGGAAATTTTTACTACTCTATTTCTTATGAGCTTATGGACCTGTGGCGGGACCACCGTGGTTCTCATTGCTGCGTTGCAGGATGTCCCCAAAGATCAGTTGGAATCCATCGAAATTGACGGAGGAAATGCCTGGCACAAATTCGTAAAAGTTACGTTTCCTACCATTAAGCCAATTCTGTTTTTTCAGATGATCATGTGCATGATGACTTCTATCCAAATTTATACACAAAGCGTTGTCTTTTCTCGCAACGGTTCGCCGGACCATTTGACGTATTTTATTAACGTAATGATTTATGACCATGCATTTGTGCAAAATAATATGCGTGGGCAGGCTGCTGCTGAAGCCTGGATGGTATTTCTGGTCATTCTCGCGATTACGCTTGTACTGTTTTCCGCAGAAGGTGTTTTTCATAAGGATGATTCCGCCGGTACAGCAAGGGCAAGGAAACGTGCAAGGAAGGAGGCCGGCAGAAAATGAGACAACAGGAAAAAGGAATTGCCTGCAGTGGTGTAAGTGCTAAAAAGAGAAAAAAGGCGTGGAATGCACTGTTCATTGTTTTGGCAGTAGGGATTGGCGTGGCGATTGCCTTCCCCTTGTTTTGGCTGATCAGGAGTTCCTTTGTTACGAAAGCAGAGCTTTTTGCGCGGCCGCCGGTTTTTTGGCCGAAAGAAATGCAGTTTGAAAATTTTTCAAAGGGTGTCCTGCGTATCAATTTTCTGCAGCAGCTTTGGAATTCGGTTTCAATCGCGGTTCCGTATGTGGCAGGGACAGTAGTTACCTGCGCACTGTCTGGTTATGCCTTTGCTAGGTTGCGTTTTCCGCTGCGCAGGATGTGGTTTGCGTTGGTTATCTCTTCTATGATGCTGCCGAGTGTTGTTACTTTGCTGCCGCAGGTGCGGTTGTATAGTGCTTTGGGAATCGCCAACAGATGGGCATTGATTGTGCCAGCCTTTCTCTGTGCCGGCGGCAACGCATATTTTGTCTATCTGCTGCGTCAGTTCTTTACAACAATTCCAAAAGAACTGGACGAAGCAGCTAGTATTGACGGTGCGGGTCATGTGCGTACGTTTCTCAGCATTATGGTTCCACTGGTAAAGCCGGCATTGATTGTGGTGGGGCTGTTCAGCTTTATTAACTGTTGGAACGAAATTTTTTACTCGACCATCTACCTGCAAAGTGAGGAGCAATACACACTTCCGCTTGGGTTGCTGATGGTCCAGGGAATCAAAACGCCCAATTATGAGCAGGTGATGGCGCTGACGGTATTGGTCAGTTTACCGTGCTTGGTGTTTTTCTTCATCGGGAACCGGTATTTTGTTGAAGGAATTTCAACTGGTGCGGTGAAAGGTTAGGAGCCTTTTCGAACGGTCGTTATGTATGCATAAAACACCCCATTTGCTTATACAGTAACATTTACTGAAGCCAATGGGGTGTTCTTCATCACAAAGAATCACTTAGCAGGATTTGGGCACGGCCCAATAGATTCGCGTTCCAGCAGCGTACATGGCAAACGGGTAATCTCGGTATCGACTGGCTTTTCGCCGATTGCCTCGGTCAGAAGGCGTGTGCAGGTTTGGCCGATTTCTTCCAAAGGAAGATTGACCGTGGTGAGGGAAGGGGTACAGTCTGCGCTGACGTCGCGGTTATCAAAGCCGGCAACGGAAATATCCGTACCGATTTTCAGCGTATGCCGGGCACAGTATTCATAAACACCACAGGCCATTTCATCATTGAATGCGAAAACGGCGGTTACACCTGTCTGAATCAGCACTTCTGCCGCGGCAACGCCGGAACTGCGGGTCCAGTCCCCATATTGTACCAATCCGGGGTTAAAAAGAATGCCGTTTTCAAACAGTGCGCGTTGATATCCCTTTAAGCGTTCCAATGTGTGAAAGCTGTCCAGTGGGCCGCAGATAGCGCCAATCTTTTGGTGACCCTTTTGAATCATCAGCGTTGTAAGGTTGTAAGCTGCGTTTTCATCATCATAGATTACAGCGGGATATTTTTGCCCTTTGGGGTAGCAGTAGGCGTAAATGATGGGAACCGTAATTCTGGTGGGCAGATACACTAGCTTTCGGCAGTGATAACCGACGTAGACAATCCCCTCTACCTGATGAGAAAGCATATGTTCCACCATTTTGTCTAAAAGCTGCTGGTGCTTCTGCGTGTCGGTGAAATCATTGTGGTAGCGTTTGTAAAGGCGCATATTCCCCAAAATGATTTCCATGCCCATGGCTTCACAGGCGGCATCCACACCGTCGACGATTTCGGGTGTGTTGAACACAGTCAGGTCTTCTGTGATAATACCAATGGTGTTGCTTTGCTGATTTTTCAGCCGCTTTGCCAGCAGATTCGGTGTGTAGTGCATCCGCTGTGCTGTTTCCAAAATTTCGCGAGCTTTTGCCTCGCTTGCGCCGCCTTTTCCGTTGAGCACATTGGAAACCGTTGCGGCGGAAACATGCGTACATTCTGCAATTTTCTTGATCGTTGTCATATGCATCCTCACTTTTTAGGGAAATGTGTTATACGTTTAATAGAAAAAGAAAAAACAAAATCTATCAGCCTTTCCGTTAATCAGTATCATATCACATTTATCCAGAAAAGAAAATGGCTTCTGCAATACTTAAAGAAAATAAACGTTTAGTTTAAAGCAAGGGAGGTGAGCTGCTGTGTGTGATTTTCAAATTCACTTTTTGAATCTGCCAATAAAATAGAGAAAACGGGGCTTTTCTAAAGGATTTAAGTATGGTATAATCATAAAAACCAAGAAATTCTATGTGCAAGCGGTGACACAAAATCATAAAACGATTAAGTGATTTGCACCGCAGAAAGGAATACAGAATGAAGTGGAACGCTTTATATGCACTGCCGCTCAGCAGCATTCACATTGATGACGGCTACTGGAACCGATACATCCGGTTGGTGCCAGAGCGCATCATCCCCTACCAGTGGGAGGTCTTGAACGACCGTGTCAAAGATGCGGCGCCGAGCTACTGTCTGCAGAATTTTAAAATTGCGGCGGGAGAAATCGCCGGCGAACGAAAAGGCGCCGTGTTTCAGGACTCGGATGTCGGCAAATGGCTGGAAGCAGTGGCGTACAGCCTGCAGTCCGTGCCGGACCCGAAGCTGGAAACCATTGCAGATGAGGTGATTAACCTGATCGGTCGCGCCCAGTGCGAGGACGGTTACATCAACACTTACTTTACATTAAAGGAAAACGGACGCCGCTGGCGCAACCTGACCATGGGTCACGAACTGTACACGGCGGGGCATTTGATAGAAGCAGCGGTGGCCTATTACCAGGCGACCGGCAAGGACGCTTTTCTGAAGATTATGTGCCGCTTTGCGGACTTGATTTGCGAAACGTTCGGCCCAGCAAAAAATCAGTGCCATGGTTGCCCCGGACATGAAGAAATTGAACTGGCGCTGGTGAAACTCTATGGGGTAACAAAGGAAAGGCGCTATCTGGAAATGGCACGTTATTTTGTGGAGGTGCGCGGCGCAAAGCCAAATTCTTTCTTGACAGAAATGGCAGAAAGAGATTTTCATGAGGTCTACAACGAAAAAACATTCTTCTTTCCGGCGTATTCCCAGTCTGACAAACCAGTGCGGGAACAAACGAAAGCGGAGGGGCACGCGGTGCGTGCGGTTTATCTGTACTGCGCCATGGCAGACCTTGCAGCGGCCTATCAGGATGACGGCCTGCTGGAAAGCTGTAAAACCCTGTGGAACGACATGGTGAACCGGCAGATGTACATTACGGGCAGCATCGGCTCCTGTGCGGATTACGAGGGTTTCACAGTGGACTATGACCTGCCGAACGACACCAATTACAGTGAAACCTGTGCTTCCATCGGCCTTGCGCTGTTTGGCCTGCGCATGAGCCGCGTTACGGGAGAGGCAAAGTATCTGGACGTTGTGGAGCGTGCACTGTACAATACCGTCCGCGCGGGCATTTCACAGGAAGGCGACCGGTATTTTTACGTGAATCCGCTGGAAGTTTGGCCGGAAAACTGCCTGCCGCATTCCGCGCACAAGCACGTAAATCCTGTTCGGCAGAAGTGGTTTGATGTTGCCTGCTGTCCCACCAATGTGGCGCGGACGCTGACCTCTCTGGGACAGTATCTGTATTCGGTTTCCGACAGCAGTGTTTACTTGAATCTGTTCATGGCAAACCATACGGAGGTAACCGTTGCAGAAGTGCCGGTTTCGCTGGATCTTGCCTGCGACTTTCCGGTCAGCGGTAACCTGACACTGCATGTCAGCGCACAGCAGGCGGTCGCGTTTGCACTGCGGATTCGTGTGCCCGGCTATGCAACAAACTTCCGGATATCTGTCAACGGGCAGGAGCAGCTGCTTTGTATCGAAAAGGGCTTTGCGGTGCTGGAACGCACTTGGGGCGTCGATACGGTCGAGGTTTCATTTGGCATGGAGGCAAAACTAGTCAGCGCCAATCCACGGGTGCGCGCGGATATCGGCAGGGTTGCGCTGGTCAGGGGACCGGAGGTGTTTTGCCTGGAGGAAACCGACAACGGAAAAAACCTTGCGTCTGTTTTCGTAAGCCGTGAGGCAGCCCTTGAAACGGCGTTCGCTCCGGACATCTGCGGCGGCGTCAACACAGTTTCCTTTGCGGGTGAGCAACTCGTGGAGGAGGATTGGGACGCGGACACCCTGTACAGTGACCGTCCGCTAATTTACCGGCCGGTTCAGCTGAAAGCGGTTCCCTATGCTTGTTGGGGCAACCGGAAACCCGGCGAAATGCTGGTTTGGATGCACGCAAAAGAGTAAAGGCACAGCGGCAAAGAGGGAACGAGCGCTCTGCCGCTGTTTTTGTGTACAGACAGTGTAAAAAGGACGAAATATAGGTATGACGGGGTGGCATAGGGAAGTTTCTACTTCTTTAGGATTGGCACAAGATATTTCGTATCCTGTGCCTTTTCCAGTGTTACGGCATCAGACGGGAGTATCCCAAATTATGTGTAAACCACAAACGCGGGTGCAAAATGGAGCGAAAATAAGATGTGGCGGCAGCGGCTTTGTCCGATGCTGCCATGTCTGCAATGTAACAGCAGATGCACGGGAAATCAAGGGTGGCAAAGCCGTTTATTTACCCTTGACGTCCTGCGTAAATGCTGTTAATCGGGCATGCGATCGGCGAAAAACACCGTCAATTGTGCATGGATCATGCTCCGGTCCTGCCGGCGGACGGTCCACTTTTTTGTAATGTCCACCATCGCCAGATACAGCATTTTGAACAGGCTGTCGTCCGTCGGGAAAACCGATTTCGCCTTTGTCACCTTGCGGAGCTGACGGTTGAAGCCCTCAATAGAGTTCGTCGTGTAAATCAGCCTGCGCACCTCCTGAGGATACTTAAAATAGGTGCTCAGATTTGGCCGGTTTTCCTGCCACGAGGCAGAAATCTTGGGATGTTTCTCGTCCTAATGCTCAGAAAAAATGTTCAGGGCTTCCAGAGCGGACGGCTCGTCTACAGCGGCATAAACCGCCTTCAGGTCGGCCATCAGGGCTTTCCGATCTTTGGAGAAAACATATTTCGTGGAATTGCGGATTTGATGGATCACGCAGTTCTGAACCTCTGTTTTCGGAAAGACTGCCTCAATTGCTGCGGAAAAACCGGACAGGTTGTCCGTGCAGGCAATGAAGATATCTTCTACGCCGTGGTTCCTGACCGATAATACTCGTAAACCGTGGGTGTTTGTACCTGCTGTTCTCGAAGTTTCTTTGCAATCAGAGCGGGGCCAAGTCCGCCTGCACACTATCCAAAAATCTGTTTGACAATGGGTGCAGTTATTTCATCAGGGATAATCTGTTTCGGATTATTTGGGCCTTTGATGTAGCCGTAGGGTGCTCTGGTAGAAAGTCGTTCTCCACGTTCAGCCTTAGCTCGATTTACAATGCGGATTTTCTTGCTGGTTTCCCAGCAATGGAACTCGTTGAACATGCGTTATTTGGGAAGGTGAAAACGAAAAGGCAAAAGCTCAGTATTCATGCGGGTTTGCGGCGAAGTGGCTCTCGGCCAAACTCTCTCTCAAACCTGAAAAACCCGGCTGAATGACGAATTGCATATCATTTTAGGACGTTCCTGCTTATGGAACGTCCTTTTTCTATTTCAGCGGGAGGTGAAAAATCACATGACCAATGTAATTGCCGTTGCCAACCAAAAAGGCGGCGTCGGCAAGACAACGACCTGTGCCAATCTTGGCATCGGGCTGGCGCAGGAAGGAAAAAAGGTGCTTTTGGTGGACAGCGATCCGCAAGGCTCCCTGTCCATCAGCCTGGGTAATCCCCAGCCCGACCAACTGCCCGTGACGCTGGCGACGATCATGAGCAAGGTGCTGAACGAAGAACCCATCGACCCCAGCGAGGGCCTTTTGCATCATGACGAAGGTATTGACCTAATGCCCGCCAATATTGAGCTTTCCGGCATGGAGGTTTCGCTTGTCAACGCCATGAGCCGTGAGAAAATCCTGAAGCAATATCTGGACGGCGTGAAGCGTCAGTACGACTATGTGCTGCTGGACTGTATGCCCTCGCTGGGAATGCTCACTGTCAACGCGCTGGCTGCGGCCGACAGCGTACTCATTCCAGTTCAGGCACAGTACCTGTCGGCCAAAGGCCTCGAACAGCTTTTGCAAACGGTTAATAAGGTACGCCGGCAGATCAATCCCAAGCTCAAAATCGACGGTATCCTGCTGACGATGGTGGACTGCCGTACCAACTACGCCAAGGAAATTAGCGCTCTGCTGCGGGATACTTACGGCTCAAAGCTGAAAGTGTTCGACGTGGAGATTCCTCATTCCGTCCGCGCCGCCGAAATCAGCGCGGAGGGCAGGAGCATTTTCGCCCACGACCCGAAGGGCAAGGTTGCCGAGGCATACCGGGAGCTGACGAAGGAGGTGTTAAAGATTGAAAAGCAGCGCCAAAAACATAAGTCTGAACAGCTACGATGATATTTTTTCCACGGAGGAAACCCGCGAGGATGAAAAGCGGGAGAAGGTCACGGATATGCCGCTTTCGGAGCTGCACCCGTTTCCCGACCATCCGTTTCAGGTGCGGGACGAGGATTCCATGAAGGAAACCGTGGAGAGCATCAAAACATACGGCGTGTTGGTCCCCGCCATTGTCCGACCCCGCGCGGACGGCAGCTATGAGCTTATTTCCAGTCACAGGCGCAAACACGCCTGCGAGCTGGCGGGGCTTCCCACCATGCCGGTGATCGTCCGTAATCTGGACGATGACGCCGCGACCATTATCATGGTTGACAGCAACATCCAGCGTGAAAACATCCTGCCGAGCGAACGTGCCAAGGCATACAAAATGAAGCTGGACGCCATACGGCGTCAGGCTGGGCGACCGTCCAAAGAAAATTCTGTCCAAGTTGGACAGAATTTTCAGGGCAAGACTTCTCGTGACCTTTTGGCTGATAATTCCCCCGATAGTTCAACACAAATCCAGCGGTTTATCCGGCTGAACGAGCTGACGCCGCAGCTTCAGCAGATGGTAGACGATAAGAAAATCGCCATGACCCCCGCCGTGGAGCTGTCGTACCTCAAGCCAGAGGAACAGACGCTTTTGCTGGACACCATCGAAAGCGAACAGGCCACCCCTTCTCTTTCACAGGCCCAGCGGCTGAAAAAGTTCAGCGCGGAGGGCCACTTGAATGAGGACAGTATGCTGGCAATCATGTCGGAGGAAAAGAAGCCGGAGAAAAACGATCTGACCATTAAGGCGGATAAACTCCAAAAATATTTTCCCAAATCATATACCCCACAGCAGATGGAACAGGTCATTATCCAGCTATTGGACGGATGGCAGAAAAAGCGGCAACGGGATCAGGAAAGGTAATAACCATCGTTTCAGGCGTTCCGAAAGGAGCGCTTTTTTGGTACTCTAAATGAAGGAGGAAATCGCATGACAACTGAACAAGTCAACGAAAGCAAAGGTAAAAAGGAGGATGAAAAGAAAAAGCGCAAATGGCCGTACATTCTTGTGCTTCTTCTGCTGTTGCTAATTCTCCTGCTGCTTTTGCTGCGGAGCTGTGGAAATCAGCACCCATCCCCGAACCCGCCGCCGTCCAGTTCCGTCCCCTCATCGTCCGCTCCGTCACTGGACGATGCCGGGAGCGCGGAACCGGGAAGCAGCAGCACCCCGTCCCGGCAGGAAATCCTGTCCCGACTTCAAAGATAGGAGGTCACCGTCACCGACAAGGTGAGCGCGCAGGCATCCTTTTCCAGTGGAGCGAAAGGCAGTACCGGCACATGGGAAGTGGAGAATCCGTCCTCCAACACCGTCATTATGCAATGTGAAATCATGCTGGACGGCGAAACCATAGCAAAATCCCCGCCGATCTATCCGGGGCAGCATATCGACGGGCTTACTCTGTCCCGGCAGGTTTTATCCGGGAATTACAGCGTAACGGCGACCATCCGGTATTACAATAAGGATACCAAGGCGTACCTCGGCATGGCCGACTACAAAATCCGTCTTTCCGTTTCGTAATCAACCGCATTTGCGGTTGAAATAAAAACATCAGGAGGTTTTTGAATGAAAAACAGATTCAGAAAGATCCTCGCGGGCATCATCACCTTTGCCGTGCTTGGCGTGACGGCGGCAGTCCCGGCGTTCGCCGCCGACAAGACTGACACCGGCACGGGCAGCGTCACGGGGAACGTGACGATCAACGGCTCTATCTCGCCGCTGACCATCTCTGTCACCCACCCGATCAACGTGGCCTACGCCATCAGCCCGGACGCCGAAACCTTCACCGCGCCCGACATCAAAGTAACCAACAACACCAAAGTCGCGGTGATTGCTACGGTGAAATCCCTGAAAGCCGCTTCGGGTGGCTCGCTTACCTTCACCGACGTTGACCCGTCCGCGAAAGTCGCGGATTCCAAGAAGTACATCGCGCTCGGAATCTCCGCAAAGGTCAATTCCGGCTGGAACAGCGGATACAGCACTTCCACCCATTGGGCGGTGAACGATTCTCCGTTGCAGATTGGGACGCTGAATCCGAACACTTCCGGCGCGCTGTCCCTGACGGCAGACTACGGCCTCGCGTTCGACGGAGCATACACGGCAAATCATCAGCTCGTTTTCCAGTTCCAGCTCGCATAAAGACACAGGCGGGAATTGACCGAGATTTTCCCGGCCAATCTTCCACGCAGAAAGGGGGATTTTTATTTGAAGCAATCATTCAGACGGCTTTTTCTTGTGCCTCTGCTTGCCGCAGGTTTTCTTTTGTCCGGTTTTTCTCCCAGCGTCACGGCCTCCGCCGCGTCGGTTCTGACGCTGACCGCGACGCCGAACCCGTCCGGGAACTATGTGGCGCTGAACTGGACGAACAGTGACAAAAGCCAGCCGTACAGCTACATGCTCTATTCCAAGTCCGCGCATGAATCGACCTTCCAGAGCGTTCCCGCCAAAGACAGCGCGAAGGTTTTGAACATCTATCCCGTTGTTGCGCCGACCGTTTCCTTTACGACGTGGCAGGGAAAGAGCTACACCCTGCCGAAGTCGGCGTCGCTCAAAATGTGGATGGAAACGCCGAATGCTTACGATTCCAAGGGTTACGGCAAGGACCTCATTTCCGTGGATACCGTGTCGATTTCCGACTTCAACGCCAACCCGGACGCTTACCTGAAAAACGCGGACGGCAGCTATAAATACGACGTGCTGTATTGAAATGACCCCAAAAAGTTAGACAAATAATTTCATTAAGCAACCGAAAGGGCTTGTAGTCTGTGAATCGCAGGCGGCAAGCCCTTTAGCTTTGCCTTAGAACGGCGGTTGTTGTAGTAATCGAGATAGTCAATAAGTTCGGCCTTGAAGTGCTCCATGGACTCGAATTCCTGTAAATACAGCAATTCTGTTTTTAGTAAGCCAAAGAAATTTTCTATCACAGCGTTATCCAAACAATTGCCTTTGCGGCTCATGCTCTGTCGAATTCCTTTTTCTTTGAGCATTCGTTGGTATTGTTTGTGCTGATATTGCCAGCCCTGGTCAGAATGCAGAATGAGATTGGTTTTGTCCGGAATTCTTACGAAAGCCTTGTCCAGCATCTCCGTCACCATGGAGAGCACAGGTCTGTCGGAGGTGGTATAGCTGACAATATCTCTGCTGCACAAATCAAGAATTGGCGAAAGATAAAGCTTCTGGCCGAACAGACTGAATTCCGTCACATCGGTCTTGTGGTTCAGCGGAAAGCCGCGTTTGCGCAGTTCTGCTGTGATACGCCGGTAACCGTAGCGGCCTTTGTTTTCATGGTAGATTGCGGTAATAGTCTCTTTAGCGTTGCTGTATTTGTCTGCTTTTGTCAACCGTTTTTCATGGTAGTAATAGGTCGAACGCGCAAGCTGGGCGACTTCCAGCAGAATGTCCAATGAATGACTTTGCCTCAGTCCTCGAATTACCAGCGTTTTTTGCGCGCTTTTCGCTCGTCTTCCAAAACCAAGGCTTGCAAGTTTTTTAAGTAATCATTCTCCGCTCGTAAACGTTGATTCTCGGCAATCAGGTCTTCTTCCACCTTCAGCGGCAACTTTGCCGGACGGCCTTTTCGCGTGCCGCTGGCGGCACTGGCACGTCCCCGTCGTTCTATAGCCAGACCTTCAGGACCTTCTGTGAGATAGATACGCTCCCATGAGGCAATTCGCTTAGAATCACTTACTTCAAATTGTCGAGCGGCTTCACAGTAGCTTAACTTCTCCTTACGCATCGTTTCCACTACCATAACCTTGAATTCCGGCGTATAGCGTTTGTTTGGTATTCCTTTTGGCATATAAAAACACCCCTTTAGTTATTTCAGTATATCATACTGTCTAACTAAAAGGGTGCAGTTCATCGTGGCAGGCGCTATTTTTATACCCAAAAGGAGCTGATACCATGGTACAGGTCTGGCCGCCGGGCAATCGCCTGCAGGGTGGTGGTCCGTAGTGGCAATTACAGAAAAGCAGAAACGATTTGCCGATGAATATCTGAAAGACCTCAACGCGACCGCAGCAGCGCGGCGAGCGGGATACAAGGACCCGAACTTCGGGCGTCAGCTGCTAACGAAAACTAACGTTTCGGTATATATTCAAAAACGGATGGGAGATCAACAGCGCCGCACGGAGATTACGCAGGACCGGGTGCTGCAGGAACTGGCTGCAATCGGCTTTGCCCGCGGTACGGATTACGCCGAGATTACGTCCTCCGGCGGCGTTGTCCTGAAGCCGACTGAGAACTTGAGCGACCAGCAGAAAGCTGCGGTCACCGGCATCAAGGAAACGCAGGCAGGTGTGGAGGTCAAGCTTGCCGACAAGGTCAAAGCCTTAGAACTGCTGGGGAAACACCTAGGGCTGTTCGATGGTCCCGGAGTCGGTCAGTCTACCGAGGATCGCCTAGCCGATTACTTAACCGCACTGGAGGACAGCGTGAAGCATGAGCCTGAATAATTTATATCATCCAAAGCAAGTGGAAGTCCTGCGCCGAGCAATGACGCAGGATTATTTTATGCTGATCAATCACGGCGCGAAGCGTTCCGGCAAGACGGTTTTGGACAATGACCTATTCTTGTATGAGCTGCAACGGGTGCGTGCCAACGCCACGGCCGCCGGGGTTTCCAATCCGCAGTATGTGCTTGCGGCGGCGGACATTGGCAGCATTCACCGGAACATCTTGAACGAGTTGACCGGCAAATACGGCATCGAGTTCCATTTCGATAAATACAACCGCTTCACACTGTTCGGTGTGCAGGTGTGCTGTTTCGGGCACAGCAAGATTAACGACATGGGCCGTATCCGCGGCATGACCGCGTGGGGTGCGTACATTAACGAAGCCTGCGTTGCCAATGAGGAAGTCTTTGACGAAATCAAAAGCCGCTGTTCCGGCGAGGGTGCGCGCATCCTGATGGACACGAACCCGGCGGCACCGTCCCACTGGCTCAAGACTGACTATATCGATCAAGCGGATGGCAAAACGATTGTGGAATACCCGTGGCGGTTGGATGATAACACATTCCTCTCCGAGCGCTACCGCCAGAGTATCAAGACTTCCACGCCGTCCGGTATGTTCTATGACCGGGACATCAACGGTGCATGGGTGAGCGCGGACGGTATGGTGTACGCAGATTTTGACGCCCGCGTGCATTACATCATGGCGGAACAAGTGCCGGAAAGCCGCATTCAGAAATGGGCGGTCGGCGTGGATTTCGGCTGGGAGCATTACGGTTCCATGGTGCTATTAGGCATGGACGACACCGGCTGCTGCTATCTGGTCAAAGATAAGGCGACGCAGCACCGGCACATTGCCCAGTGGATTGAAATCGGTGGGCGGATTCAGGAGCGGCTTGGCAAGATTACGTTCTATTGTGATTCTGCCCGGCCGGATTTGATTGAACAGATGTGGGACGCAGGGCTGTTTGCTGTTAAGGCACGCAAAAGCGTGATTTCCGGCATTGCAGACGTTGCCAGTCTATTTAAGCAGCACAGGTTGTTGGTGGTTAAGGACGCAGCGGAGCGTTTCGACAAGGAAATTTACGGGTATGTGTGGAAGAAGAACGCGGATGAGCCGGTCAAAGTGAATGATGATGTAATGGATGCCCTTCGCTATGCAGTGGAGGGCATTTTGGATGATGCCGGTGTCAGCACCGGTCGCAGATTGTGAGGTGAGAAAATTTGAACCATAAGAACATTCCGGTGCGCAAAGAGTTGGAACTGTACCCGGACTTTGGCGCAGAGATTCGTGCCTTGGATGAGCGGGGGGCATCACCGGAACTGGTGAGCCGGATTATTGAGCGGCACAAAGACTGTCGGGAACGCATGATTGCTTTGTACAGAAGATACGAGGTTCTGGACGGTCATGTGCCGATTTTTAACCGGCAGCCCCGCTTTGCAGAGGATGAAACAGCCATCAACAACCGTATCAGCAACGACTTTTTCGGGGAAATCTGCGACTTTAAAATTGGATATTTTGCTGGAAAACCCATTGCATACAGCTACAACCGCAGCAAGGACAGCACAGAGGACACCGGCGGCGAAGAAGCGGTTGAGGAAATCGCAAAGGCGCTTTCGGACTTTGTGGCGCTCAACAATTTTCCCGATGTGGATATGGAACTGACGAAGTTTGCCACGGTCTGTGGCTATGCCGGTCGGTTGCTGTACTACGACACAGATGGGCAGGAACGGGTACGGTGTGTCAAGCCATTCCAAGCGGCGATTCTGTCCCGTACCGGCGACATGACGCAGCCGGATTACGCCGTCTGGTATTATCCGGTCACGGATTTGAACGGCAGCACAAAGCTGCACGCAGAGTTTTACAGTGCCGGCCCGCTGCAGGTGTTTGAGGGGCAGCTTGGCGCGCTGGAAGAAACAGAACTCCCAGCAAAGCAGGCGGCAAATCTGTTTGAGCGCTGCCCGCTGCAAGGAGTCCCGAACAATCTGGAGATGCTGGGCGATGCCGAAAAGGTTCTACCGCTGATTGACGACTACGACCGTTCCCTTTCCGACCAGAGTAATGACGTGGAGAGCTTTGCAAGCGCCTATATGGTTTGGGACAACGTGCAGGCAGACGACAAAGACATTGAGCGCGCGCAGAATTCTGGCACCATCATCACGCGGTCGAAGGATGGCGGCAAGGTTTACTTTCTGACCAAAGATGGCGACAATACGCTGGCAAAGGAGCACTTAGACCGTGTGGAGGACAACATCTACCGTTTTTCCAAGACGCCGAACCTCAATGATGAGGCGTTCGGCACGGCCTCCGGCATTGCGTTGAAATTTCGGTTGACCGGCTTGGAAACCAAGTGCGGGATGTTTCAGGCAAAGATGCAGAGCGCGGCAACGTATCTGTTCCGCTGTCTCTCCACGGCATGGGCAAAGCGGCACCTTACGCTGGACCCGTTGGAGGTTGACTTGAAATTCAGCCGGAACTTCCCGCTGGATCTGCTGAGCGAAGCACAGGCAGCGCAGCAGATGATTGCCGCCGGTCTGCCGAAGCGTGTGGCGTACAGTCTTGCATTCCCGGAGATTGACGATGTGGATGAGGTCATGCAGGAAATTGACGCGGAAAAAGACGACATTCTGCCGCTGGATGCAGAGGATGGGCAGGTGACAGAGGATGGCACAGCCGACAACGGACGAGCTACAGCGCCTGCTGACACAGGTACGCCGGATCGCAGAACACCGTGAGAAAGGTTCCGAACAGGAGATTCGGAGTACTTATCGCGCACTGCTGAAAGACCTGCGTGCTTTCCTTGGGGAACGCTATGAAAAGCTGGCGGAGGATGACAAGCTGGATTATGCAATCTTGCAGCAGAAAGGCGAGTTCGCCCGCTTCCTTGAGGATGTGGAGAGGTTAGTGGTGCAGCATACCGAACCGGCTGCGCAGAGTATTCAGAAAGTCGTGGAAGATACCTACTCGCTGTGTTGGCAGGGTATGCAAGACGCGGTGAAGCAGTCTGCCGACAGTCAGCAGTTACATACCGCTTTGCAAGGTCTGCGCGGTGTTACACCGGAAGTTGTGAAGCAGGCGGTAAACAACCCGATTTCCGGTTTGACACTTACCACGCGCTTACAGAAGCACCGGCAGGATGTAATTTACGGCATCAAGCAGCAAATCGGTATCGGGCTGACACAGGGTGACACTTACACAACCATGGCACGGCGGGTTGCGGGGGAAGTGGATGGCGACTACCAAAAGGCAGTGCGCATTGTCCGCACAGAAACGCACCGGGTGCGGGAAGCCGGGTTCCATGATGCTGCCGAGGAGGTTCACGAGTCAGCACAGCAGGTCGGGTACGGCATGGCCAAGACCTGGCGCACGATGCTGGATGAACGTGTGCGCCCGCAGCACCGCTACAGGCGCGGCAAGCATTGGGTGACCGTCATTCGCGGGCCGTACAACCATCAGAAGATGGAGGGTGTGACGGTTCCGGTTGACCAATCCTTTGACTTGGGCGGCGGCGTTACCACAAAAGCCCCGGGGCAGAGCGGCGTCGCCGGGCAGGATATTAACTGCCGGTGCTTCTTGGAGTACAACCTCAAAAAGTTGGAGAATGCGGAGGGTGAGCGGTCGGACAACATGGAAAGCGGCGTTCAATTGTACAGGCCCGTTACGGTTGATACAGAAAATTTAGTGGATGTGCGGCGCGGCGCAAGGACGATTTCTTTACAACAAGTCACCTCTGCGCGCAACGAAGTATTCCTTTCTAAAGAAGTTCAGTTAAAGCCAAAGCAACTGCACACGCTTGACCGGTATGCGGAGAAAGCGGCAAAAGCGCTGCGTGTTTCCAATCAAACGAAATTGCCACCCATTTATGTGATTTCCAATGCGGAAATGCAGACTACGGCGGTTGCGGCATATAGTCCCGTTAAAAATGTACTGTATATGACCGAAGAAACCTGCGACGCAGAGGCACTGTTGAAACTTCAGAAAAGCATGGCTTGCCCTGAAAATCCATGCAGCACCATCTTGCATGAACTGATTCATTGGCAGGATGCCGAGGCTTATAGGAAAGTACACGGTGAAATAGTCGATTACCAAAAGTACATAGAATACGTCAATGAAAAAGCACGCAAGGCGCTTGAAAAGCTGAAAGAATCAGGCTATAATATTGATGAGATTAGTATGTACGCATCAAATGAGTATTCGCGAGACAATTTTGCGGAGCCCTATACGGAATACCGCGTGAAGCAACTTTTGAAGGAGTGATAATATGCGTCTATATACAGATAGAGAAAAAATTTTGGCGGAGATGTGCAGACCATATTACGCGAAGAATAAGCCGGGAATTATAGAGTCGGCTCCGCCGGAGATTAAAAAAGCCTTTGAAGAATTCCTTAGAATTGGGAAGGAAGAAAACGCAAAATACGCAGCCCTGATGTAAGAAAGGAATGCTAATGGACAATTTTCGTATTCTCTATAAAATCCTGCGCATCTTAGAAAAAGCCATGGATGTAGAAGAATTCGATTCCTCCACAATTTCAGCTGAAAGTTTAAAAATCAGCGAAGCACGGTGGTGCAACCTGATGGAGATGCTTTCAGATGAGGGCTATGTGAAAGGGGTTCATGTTTCGAGGTCTTTGGATAATGAGGTGCTCGTTTCAGTGTCCAACCCGCGAATTACATTGAAAGGTCTTGAATATCTGCAGGAAAACAGTTTGATGAAAAAAGCAGCAAACCTTGCAAAGGGTGTCGCTGATATAATTCCGTAAGCCGCCCGGCAGCAGCCCGGCGGTATTTTTATACCCAAAACGTCCTGAGCAAGACGCTAAAAGGCTCCTTTGCCATGCAAATTTTTAACAAGGAGGTAGTTTTTAATGGCAGAAGAAACAGCGGCCGCACAGGCGGCAGGAATAGAGCCCGCAGCCACTTTGGAGCAGGCACCGCCCGCGGCAAAAGAAACGGATAAACCTGCGGACAGTAAAGGGCAGGACGACTCCGCTGCTATCAGTACCCGCCTTACCGCGGCGGAAAAACTGGCGCGGCAGTCCGCGGAGGAAAACAAAACACTCCGGGAGGAATTAGACAAGCTGCGCCGGGCGCACCTGTCTGACGAGGAACTGCGGGAAGATGACCGGAAGCGGAAAGACGAGGAACTGACTGAGCGGGAAAGCAAGCTTCGGGAGTCAGAAAACCGCTTCTACACTGTGCAGGCACTCAAAAAAGCAGGGTTGGACGATGGCAGTGAAAATTCGCTGAAACTGGTGGATTTGATTACTGGCGGTGCACCGCAGGACCAGGGCGGCATTGACACGCGCATTAAGGCGGTCAGCGTATGGCTCAAACAGCACGATAAGGAGCTAACTGACAAACTCTTTAAGGCAAACGGCCGTACACCCGGCGAGGGAAGCAGTAGCACTGCCGGTGCTTCCGGACTCGGCGTTCGCGCGGCGCAGCGGTATGCGCAGAAATTACATTTAGGAGGCAAGTAATATGGCAGACACAGCAACCGGTGGATATTTCAGTTCTGAATCCACCACAATGGCCCCGAACTTCCTTGGCGGTGAAGTTGGGCTGATTACAAAAACGTGCCAGGTACCGGCGGCACTCGGTGTACAGGACGGCAGCCGGAAGTATGTGGCGGGCGGTACGATTTTACCCGCCAATGATGCGACGGCCAAAGGCGTTTTGCTGCAGGATGAGGACGTGACAGACGGGGACCGCATTGGTTCCATGATTACCTCCGGCCACCTGCTGGGGAATATGCTCCCGACCGTGCCCAGCGCGGCGGCTGTTACTGCTTTGCAGGCGCAGGGGTTATATTTTGATGATATGACTGCTTCAGGAGGTACTACAAGCGGGAGCAGTTCGACTGGAGGGAAATAATTATGAATTTGATGGAAGCAATCACAGACAAGGATTTGCTGGATTTTTCGCAGAGTTTCAGCGTTGCCCGCAGTTACACCGGTGACACGCTGTTTCCGGATGTGAAAACGGAACACCTGCAGGCGGAATATTTCCGCTTGGCGGATGAGCCGAACCTGCCGACGCTTGCGATGGTGCACGGTTTTGATACCGAAGCGGCAAACGTACCAGCAAGCGTTTCTTTGCGGAAAATGCGCTGACACTTTTTGCACCCGAAAACAACGGTACCGTTGGCACCGGCCTTTGGGGTGTCACGCCGGAGGAGGAAGTTAGTGGTCCGTACAGCGAAAAGTCTGCAAAGCAGTTTATTACTCTGTCCCGCTGGAAAACGGCAGACCCGGTCGCAACATGGACAAAAGCATCTGGCTTATTCATTCCGGTTCTTCCGAACCCGAACGGGCTGGTATGTGCAACGATTACTGTTTAATTAAAGGAGGACTTTTATCATGGCTTACACACCTACGGATTGGAAGAATGGCGATATCATCACTGCTGACCGGCTGAATAAACTGGAGCAGGGCGTCAGCAATGAGCAGATCGGCCCGCAGGGCCCGAAAGGCGACACTGGCGAGGCCGGCAAGGACGGCGTAACGCCGCAGCTGCAAAGTAACGGCACCGAGATTCAGGTATCCACGGATAACGGCGGCACTTTTAAAACGCTGGTACGAATACCGAAAAGGTTTTGACGTGACGTTCCTGCTGCGATATTACACGAAGCAGAGCGTGACAGAGATTAACGGAACGATTGATACCATTTGAGAAGGAGGCCAATTATGGCGGGTTGATGTCCAGTATCGACCAGTATGCAAAAATCTGCGGTGTGTCCACCTACATTCAGCGCGGCAGCATTTATGCCATTGACGTGCGTACGGCCAATACCGGCCTGCAGTTTAACATGGATACAGACCACGGTTTGATTGGCAGCCCGGAATATTTTGAGGACGAAATCAGCGAGACGGCAGACAATCAGGAAATCAAAGAAACCCGAAAGGGGTACAAGATTACCAGTCTGCTGGAGCACCGCTGTATGACCGGCGCGCGGGTGAATCTCAAAAGCAAGGACGTGACCGGTACGTTCCATGTATTGGAGGGGCAGCACAGTTTTAACGGTACAGATTTTCTCACAGAAATGACGGTGATTTAATGCAGGAATTGAGCATTGGAAACACACAACTGGAACAGGCGCTTCTACGCCTGCACACGGCTTTTTTAGGTCGGGTGGTAAGTTTTAATGAGACCGCCGGAACGGCGTCTGTGCAGCCGCTGACGCTCTCAAAACCGATGGGCAGCGCAGCTGTCAAGCAACCACTGCTGCAAAACATTCCCGTACTTTGGAACGCACGGTACAAACTACGATACATGAATCCGCCGTACTGCAAAGCGCGGTGCAGCGAAGGCAGCATTACCGGAAATCTGACGGCAGAAAAACATATTACCATGGCACCGCTCGGCGCCGGTGACCTGGTACTGTGCGTGACCTGTGAGCGGGATATTACCGCTGCCCGGCGCGGACGTTCAGAGGTACCGGCGCTCGGGCATCATCAGCAGAAGGATTCACTGGTTGTGGGGGTGCTGGTATGAAAGGCTTTGCGCTGGACGAAACCGGTGATGTAAAAATTGAACACGGCAGGATTCAGATGACGGGCGGAAATGAACTGCTCCGGCAGACTTGCCAATCCGTCTTGGGTACCAACAAAGGCGAGTGGGCGTTGAATCCGGATGAGGGCATTGACTTCCACGCTTTGCGCGGAAAGCAGGTAGATTACGAAGCAATTCGCGGTGAACTGCTGGAGGGCTTGCGGCAGGTGGACGAAAGTTTCTTACTGGATTCCTTTGAACACGAATTGACGGCAGACCGCAAATTGCGCATTCGCTTTTCGGCGACTTGCAGCAGCGGGACGGTTACAGGTGATACACGATATTAAAAAATCCCCTCCGGCAGGGAGGGGACGGCTATTCGTAATGCGTCCACATCCGCAGAATATGAACGGTTTTTTGTTCTTCCAGAATGTTGTAAATCAACCGGTGCTGAATGTTGATTCTGCGGGAGTAAATGCCCTTTAGGTTGCCTACCAGTTTTTCATACGGCGGCGGATTTTGGTATGGGTTTTGTGCCAGAATTTCTACCAGCGCTTTTGCTTTTGGCAGCAGATGTGCGGCTTTCAGCTTTTCGAAGTCCTTGACTGCCTGTTTGGCTAATATGACTTTATACATCCCAGTTCAGGTCCTCCGCGTTGGTGCCCACGTCCAGCGGTTCGTTCTTTCCAGCAAGGATGCTGTCTGTCATGCCGGGAATATCGGAAAGATACAGGGTTTCCACGATGGAATTCCAGTCCTCTTCGGAAAGCAGGACGGCATTGGCGGTTTTGCCGGTGATTTTCACCGGCTCGTGTGTTTCCTGTGTGCGGTTGATGAGCTGATATAAATCTTTCCGCGCATTGGTGACGTTGATGTTTTCCATATCGTCCCCTCCTTTGTAAATTTATTATAACGTACGCTTTTGCGTATGTCAAGAAGAAATTCGCAATTCCGTACGGTATAGTCTATGTGTTCCCGCCTGAAACAGTCGGGAATTTTTTCTGTCCATTTTCAGAAAGGGGTGATGCCATGGCGGCACTCACAGAAAAAGGGTTTCAGCGGCCGCTTTATGCGGATTTGTTGACGCAGCAGATTTCCAGGGCAAAGGTTCTGTTCGGGGACAATATCGAAACCGATGAAAAAACGCCGCTTGGCAAGTTTATCCGGCTGGGCGTGCAGGACCTTGCAGAAGCGTATGAGGAACTGGAAAATGTGTACAACAGCATTTTTCCGAATACCGCACGTGCGAACAGCCTGAACCGCGTGGCGGCCACGGCGGGAATCTTTCGCAACCCCGCGACAGCAGCAGAACAGCAGGTGGAGTTTACCGGCACGCCGGGTTACACAATTCCCGCCGGCTTCTTAGTTTCCGGCAACGGCGTGGAGTTTCACACAGAGGACAGCGCTTCTCTGGATGATTCGGGGAAAGCATCTGTGACTGTGTATGCCTCGGAGACTGGAAAAGCCGGCAACGTGCCGGTTGGAGCAATCACTGAGATTGTGAATCCAGATGCTGATGTGGAGAGTGTGCAGCACGTCGCGCTGATTTTGGCGGGGCAGGAGGAGGAAACCGACCCTGAACTGCGGGCACGCTACCACGCGGCGCTGCTTGGCTCCGGCAGTACCACGGCTGACGCCATTCGTGCGGCGGTGCTGCGGGTGACAGGCGTTCGCAGTTGCACCGTGATTGAGAACGCAAGTGAAGCAGCGGACGCTTCCGGCCGGCCGCCGGGCTGCTTTGAGAGTATCGTCTTTGCACCGGATTCTTTGGACGATGCAATTGCCGCGGCGATTTTTCGAGCAAAGCCGGTAGGTATTCGGGCATATGGCGCCACCGAGGTGTCTATTAAGGACGACAGCGGATATCCACAGTCCATTTGCTTTACCCATGTGTCCAATCTAGTGATTTATGCAAAAGTGTCCGTACTGACAGACGATAATTTCCCGGCAGATGGTGAGGCACAGCTGAAAGCAGCGCTCTCAACTGCTGTTGGTGAGCTTGGCAATGGTGACGACGTAATTCTGACACGGCTGTACAGCCCGATAACCGGTATCCCTGGCGTTCGGGATGTGGCGCTACTGCAGCTGTCAGCGGATGGCAACACCTATCAGACGACCAACCTGCTCTGCACGCCGACACAGGCAGCAGTGCTACCGGAAGACAATGTCACGGTGGAGGTGAAAGCCTATGCCGACGGATAAACTGGTGCGTGCCCTGCCGGATGCTTATCGCAAGGATTTTGGGGGAAATAATTACAAACTGCTTGCGCTGCACGCGGAGGCTGTAGACGCTCTGCGGGCGGATATACAGGCGGTGTTACAGGCGCAGAATCTGCAGCAGGCAATCGGAAAAACCTTGGATTTGTACGGCGCGGAAGTCGGGCAGCCACGCGGCAGCGCTGACGATACTTTGTACCGGGTGCTGATTCAGCAGAAGATGGCGCGAAACCGCGGCATCGGCACTTGGGAAAGTGTTACCGGCGGCGTCCGAAATGTTTTAAACTGCGGGGCAAGTGACTTCTATGTATACGATAACAGTTATCCGCATAAAGCCGTGCTGCGTGTGCGCAACGAGGAAGTTCTGGAGAACTGCCCACTGCCAACAGAAGAAATGAAGCGAGTGCTGAATCAACTGCTGCCCGCAGGTGTGGACTTTGTCACGGTGATTCCGTTCCCCGGCAGCAGCTTTTTTGCCGTCTGCTTTCGGCCAGTTCGTCTGCGTATCAAAAGCAAGGTAAACATCTGGCATTTGAACCCTGTGTACTTAAACGGAATGCGGCGTCTGGACGGCTCCTGGGTACTAAATCAAGAAGTGCGGGAGCATTTTCTTTTGGCACAAATGCAGGTTTCCAGCCTGCTCTCATATCATCCCGGCGTTTCGGCAAAGGTGGGGTGTCAATCACGGAATCTGCTTCTTTTAGCGCTGCGGGCGAGTAAGCTGCGCGTATACAACTGCCAGAAAATTCCTGCTTTCAGCAATCCGATTCAGAATGTCAGCCGCAGTACACAGAAAGTGCAGGCGGCGCCCGATTTTGTCTGTTCCGCATTTTCTTCGCAGAGCAGATTTTCTGCCGCGCTCACCGCGGTTCCCATGTGGCATAGTTTTTCAAAGACAGCGTTCCGGAGCACGCCGAAGGATACTGCAGTACACAGCAACCAAATTGTTTCCGTACAAACAAAAATAATTCGAAAAATTACAAACCCCGTCTGGACGCTCAACGGCGCATATCACTTGTCTTTTTCGGTGAGCATTGACGGCAACAAGCAGCTGCATGATTCCTGCCGCGTGTTTCCGGACGGCTCCGGCAGCTATGACAAGGCTATCAAGGCGGTGCAGCATTTCCGCACCAAGCTTCACGGCGATATGGGCAGCAAAATGACGCTGGCTCCGGGCAACATCCGCTATACCTGCGACGCGGTAAAAAATCTGATTGCGCTTGATTACAACCAGATTTTTTTAAATTGTGTATACGAAAAAGGCTGGACGCAGGAGCATGCCAAAATCCTGTACCAACAGCTGAAAGAACTTGCAGATTATTTGCTTGAAAATAGCCTGGAAGATGAAATTTATCTGTCTATTTTCGAGGAGTTTATCGGGCACAAAATGAAATCGGACGACAACGAAAACTGGTGTGGTGGCACAGGGTACATGATTGCAGTGGACTACAAAGGAGATATTTTTCCATGCCTACGGTACATGGAATCCAGTTTGGGGGAGGATGTGCCGCCGGTAGTGATTGGCAATGTGCATGACGGTATCATGGCGACGCCTGACCAGTGCGGCTGCGTCCACTGCATGAAGTGCGTGACCCGCCGCAGTCAGAGCACAGATGAGTGCTTTAATTGTCCGATTGCGCAGGGCTGCGCCTGGTGCAGTGCCTACAATTATCAGGAATTCGGTACCATGAACCACCGGGCAACGTACATTTGCGAGATGCACAAGGCGAGAATCCTTGCCAATGTGTATTTCTGGAACAAAAAATACCAGAAGCACGGAGAAAGCAGGGTATTCCGCAACAATGTCCCGACCGAATGGGCACTACGGATTATCGATAAAAAGGAACTGGATATGCTCAATCAACTTGCAAAGGAGAATGAATAATTATGGCAGAAATGAAGTATGTGAAATTTGCAGACGGTGCAGTAATTGAGGCAACGCAGGTGTCCGACAGTATCCAGACCATGACAGAGGAACGTGTGGAACAGCTGCTGATGCAGATTGACACGGACAGTACAGAAAATAAAGTCGAGGAGTATTCCAAGCGGATTACAGAAGCAGGTTTGGCCGACGTCAACATTTTCAGCGACGCAGATTGCAAAAACCAGATTTTTGCGGGCGGTGTGTACAAATCTGTTATGAGTATTACGGCGACCATACGGACCAATGGCCTCTTGTACAGCATTTCGCTGTCGAAGTAAGGAGGAAAACATGAGCCTGAAAGGAATTGATGTAAGCCATTGCAACGGCCGTGTGGATTGGCAGAAGGCCAAAGCTGCCGGGCTGCAGTTTGCCATCCTCCAGATGGGGTACGGCGGCGACAGCACGAAGCAGGACGATGTGCAATTTGCCCGTAACGTCAGTGAGTGTGAGCGCCTTGGGATTCCCTGGGGCGCTTATTTATACAGCTATGCGCGGACCGTGTCTGGTGCACAAGGTGAGTTGCAGCATATGCTTCGGTTGCTGCGCGGCCACCATCCACAGTATCCGGCGTTTGTCGATATGGAAGATGCAGACGGATACAAGGCGCGCAATGGCGGCATTCCATCCAAGGCAACCAATACGGCAATCATCAAGACTGTGTGTGACGGGCTTCAAAAGGCCGGGTACAAGGCTGGATATTATGTTAATAAAGACTGGTATGAGAATCGTATCGATCCGGCGCAGTTGAAAGCTTATGCTTTTTGGTACGCAAGGCCCGGCGTTTCTGCCCCAGACAAATCTTGCGACATCTGGCAGTCGGAGTTTGGCGAACTCAATGGCAGCTGGCCAGGAGCAAATATCCCGGGGAAAGGGTGTGACCTGAACGTGTCCTACAAAAATTACGCACTACAGGAAAGTGGCACGTCTGCGGTGAAGATGCTGCCGGCACTTGCGCCGTCCAATGCGGCGTTTACGAGCGATACGACGACTGCTGTATCTATTATGCACGGACAGTCCTATACCGCGAAAATCACCTGCCCTGCCGGGCTGCCCAGCGTAACAGCCGGCACCGGCGGCGTGGTGGACATTACATACCAGAGTCGCAACGGCAGCGCGTATTATTACAAACTGACTGCCACCGGCAAGGTGGGCGCAGAAACCGGGATTTACATCAATGGGCACAAGCCGTCCACGATGGTTGTGCGGGTGGCAACAGCTTGCGGCAGCGATACGACTGTTAATCTGTCCCGCAAGGTGGGGGAGTGCTACACGGTCGGCCTAACCTGTGCCATGAAGCCGGTTGTCACGGCCGGCACCGGCGGAATTGTCACAATTGCCGGGGTGTACGCCAACGGTGCAGGCAAGTGGCTGTGCCCGATTGTGGCAGTTCGGTCGGGTGTCACTGGAATCTATACGGAAATTAAAGAAGAGGGAAGTCCGGTGAAACGATTCGAGTTCAAGGTGGTGTAATTGTGGATCATGATGATATTGCTGTGCAGGCATGGGAAAGCTCGAAATCCGCCCACCACAGGATTGATGAATTGGAAGCGGAAGTTAAGGATATTCGCGGATTGACTGCTGCGATGGCAACCGTGAATACAAAAGTGGATGGGCTGGAATCGGACGTGCGGGAAATCAAAACGGATGTAAAAAGTATATCGGCTCGTCCGGTGCAATGGTGGGATAAACTCATTGCCGGAATCATTGGAGCAATAGGGACAGGCGTTGCAGCGGCAATCCTGTCGCTGCTATTTAAATAATTGGAGGTACATATTATGGATTTGACTATGGTGATTATCGTGTTTGGTGTGGGCTTTGCAATTACCGCCTGCGGTTGGATGGTGACGCTGCTGCGGTCTAAGGGCGTCAACGTCCAAAGCGGCGTGGATACCGCGCAACGAGTGCTGGACGTTGCCGATACCGTGACAGACGCTGCGGCTGCAATCGTGCCCAGCCCGGTGACATCCGCGCTGCAAAAGATTGTGGATGCGGCTAAAGTTGGTGTCAACAGCGCCGAACAGCTTTACCTGAACGGCAGCATTACGGCAGATCAGCGCAAGGCCGAAGCTGAAAAGGTGCTTAAAACGGCTCTCGGTTTGGACGGCGTTGCCTATGAAGGTGATGTGGCAAGTCTTGGCGACTCGGCAATTGAAGCCGCGGTCAAGGCGCTGCCGAAGACTGGCGCAAAAGAGGCCGTTGTGGGTACTGCAAAAGCGACCGCATAAATTACATACAGACACAGCAATGCCCCGGCTTACCATTACGGTAGGTCGGGGCATTTTTGCGTCATATCATAAATTATAATGGCGCGCGACCAGCAGGAAATGTATCTGCTGCTGGAACGGATACTTGATGAAGTGAAGAAAGAATAAAATATCCCCCCTTAGCAAATGGCCTGAGTGGCTGCTTGCTGGGAATTTTTTTGTTGTTTATTTGTTGTTTATTTGACCGAGAGTGCCAAGTCCTTACTGAAAGAGAGCAATCTCGAATACTCGCTGAAACCCGCATGAATACTAGCTTTTTTGGATTGGTTGAAAGCGTTGAAAACTGACTGAATAGGACTTTGACTCCATCATGCGTGGGTCCGAATCCCGCCAGCCCAGCCAGAAGAATATACCGAAAATCCGCGCTGCAAAGCCATTTTTAGGGTTTTGCAGCGCGGATTTTTAGGCTCTGCAGTGGATTGCATATTTCTATTGCAGAAGTTTTTGCACAGAGGTCTACCTGTTAGAAGCATAGAAAAGCGCACGCCGTCGAAAATACGATAGCGTGCGCTTTACCTGTTTTAAAAAGTATGAATCCACACAGGTTTGCCGGATATTTAAGGTAGAGGGTTCAGGTTTTCGTAAGTGACGTGCCAACGTTTATTTTTCGGAAATCCCGGTAACGGCTCTGTGCAACCGTCATATCCGGCAGCCATCATGGCGGCCGCCATTAAAAGACCGCCGTTGCCGGGCAGATAAGCGGGCAGGTCGGTGCGCAGCAATTGAAAATTTTGCCCGTTTTTTTGATATTGGTTTTTCGGGGTGTCACAAAGCAAAAGTTCCAAGGCCTTTTCGGGCTGCTGCAGGCGCACAGCGGTCATGGCCATCATGGCGAAATCCCACCCCCACAGGGTTTCGTAATCCCAGCAGGAAATCACAGTGTCTAAGGTCTTGCGCATAACATCCGGCTGTATTTTTGTGCCGGGCAGTAAGCCGAAAGCAGCAAGCATAGATGGGTGATCGCGGTGAAAAGCAGAAAAGGTTTCGGGGCACTGTGCGTGTGCCAGATACAGTCCGTTTTGCTGCGGAACGGGCGCCATCTGTGCGGCCACTGTTTGCCAGATGGGGGGGACAGGTGCGCCGAGTTGCTGTGCCCACTGCATTGCAATTTGTAACCCAAATGCCCAGTAGGCGGTTTCGAACGCCGGGTTACGGACGGTTTTCGGTGCATAAACCTCCTGTGCGGGAATCAGTGGCGGCAGCAGCTCATAGGTTTGTGTATGCGGATTATACGCAGCAAATCCGGCCATAAAGTCTGCGGTTTCCCGAACAACCTCCCAATAGTCGCGCAGAAGTGTGACACTTGGATGGCTGCGATACAGCAAATGAAGGATATATAGGATATGTGGTTGCTGCCAAATTAACAATGTCGCAATCGAAGACGGACTGTCGATGCCGTCCTGCGAAACCATTTTAGGCCATCGTGCTCCCGGATAGCCGTTTTTAGCCGCGTTTGCTTTTGCTTGCGGTAAATGCTTTCGGTACCAAAGAAGCCCGTCCTTCAGCAGGGTTCCACGGTTCCATAGGGGAAAAGCACTCCAGTGCCACAGGGTCATTTCCAAATGGAATTTACCATACCAGCTGTTGCAGTACAGACCGGTTTCCTGCGGCGGTGTACTGCCGCGACTGTTGACAGCCAATAAATACTGAGAGAGAATCAGACGGCGCTCCAGTTCCGGTGCGCGCACATCACTGCTGCCGGAAAGGGAAAGCGCACCGCCGGTTTCCCAGAACTGATGCCACCAGTCGGCGCATTGGGAAAGCTGCTCGGAAAAAGAGACGTTCGGCATTGTGCAAGTTTCCTGTGTCTGCGAGAAGTGGACGGTAAAGTGAAAGATTCGGCTGCCATCAGCCGGAGTCAGCAAGAGCCGGTGTGGTGCCGGCTGTGTAACGGAGAAAGCATCCTGTGAGGCAATGGAAATCCAAACTGTAGTTCCGTCCAATTTATGACAAACCAGCAAAGCTTGCTTGCTTTGCTGCAAAACACAGGTGGTGTGCAGCTTTGGTGAGGACCAATCGGCGCCGGAGATTTCCGGACTGCCGTAAGGAAAATCAAAAGCGATGGAGAGGAACTGCGGAAAAGCGGAGTCTGCCGCAATGGAAACCAGGAGGGTGTCACTTTCCGGTGCACAGGCAGTCGTAACGCAGAGAGGGCAGTCCTGCAGACAAAAGCGGCTTTCCAATATGCCGTCGTACAAATGAAGCTCCTGATGAATTTGCGATAGCCAGCTTTCTTGCAGAACGTGCCCGTTTGCCAGCAAGCCGATTTGACCTAAATGCAGGCGGTGCGGATTTTGGCGCAGCCAGTCGTAAACGGCTTCGTTTCCCGGCTGCTTTTCCGAAGCATAGAAAACGGTGCGGCCGTTAAAGCTGTATGCGGTTTCCTGTAAATCGGCCTGCGTATATTCCGGCTGATGTCCGGAGGGGGTGGTGTGCCATCCCCATTGTGACATGGTGCACAGCGGAGTATGAGCGGCTTCGTAGAGCGCGGGAAACGACTGCAGGCCGGTCACATCTGCGGTAAATGCAAATTCCCCGTTCCCAACCGTCAGTGGGGAGGTGTAATCCGGTTCGGTCAGTACCGGATTGTGGCGGCTGACCAAACGCTTACGGTCAATTTTCATGTGACAATTCTCCTTGTTCTGCTAAACCGAAGCCAAAGTACCGGTCAGCGTTGTAAAACGCGATATTTTCAGCCAGCTTTCCGAGGGTTTGTATGTCAGCAGGATATTCTCCGTTTTCCACCCAGGTTCCGAGCAGGTTGCAGAGGATACGGCGAAAATACTCATGCCGCGTGTAGGAAAGGAAACTGCGGGAGTCGGTGAGCATTCCGATGAAGTTTCCCAGTACAGAGAAATTGGCAAAGCTTTTTAGCTGCGCTTCCATACCGGACTTTGTGTCGTTAAACCACCAGGCTGCTCCATGCTGAATTTTGTTCTGAATGCCGCTGCCTTGAAAGGAACCAGCAAGACTGTCCAACATTGCGTTATCACCGGGGTTCAAGGCATATAGGATTGTTTTGGGCAGTTCCTTTGTGCGTTCCAGCACATCCAGAAAGCCGGCCAGCTGCGCAGAGCAGTCCTGTACGGCGATGCTGTCATATCCGGTATCGGCGCCAAGCTTTTGGAACATCGCGGAATTTGCATTGCGCAAAGCACCGTAGTGGATTTGCATGACCCAACCGCGTTTGGCATATTCCCGCCCCAAAAAGAGCAGCATGGCATACAGGTATTTTTCGGTTTCTGCCTTGTCCGGTGTGTTTCCGCGGGCAGCTTTGAGTAGGATGCGGTTCAGCTCACTTTCCTCTGCAGGCGCATACGGAACGGTGTCAATTCCGTGGTCGGCAGTGCGGCAGCCCATTTGGTTAAAGAAGTCCAGGCGTTTTTGCAGCGCCCGAAACAGTTCAGGCATGGTTGCGATGGAAGTTTCGCTGACTGCGGCGAGTTGCTGCAGATAAGGGGCAAACTCGGCTTGGTTGATTTTCAGAATTTTATCCGGACGCCATGCAGGCAGGACTTTTACGCCGCAGGTATCATCCTCACGGATTTTTTGATGCCAGACGAGGGAGTCAATGGGGTCGTCAGTGGTGCACACAAGCTTCACATGGGATTGCTGCAGGATCCCACGCACCCGAAGGGCGCTTGTCTGCAGCTTGCGGTTGCAGAGATTCCAGACTTCTTCGGCGGTTTCCGGAGAGAGCGTTCCCGTATAGCTAAAGTAGCGCTTTAACTCCAAATGCGTCCAATGGTACAGCGGGTTCCCAATTGCTTTGGGGAGCACCTCTGCAAAATGCTGGAACTTTTCACGGTCTGAGCAGGCGGTTCCGGTAATTTCTTCTTCTGGAATGCCGTTGGCGCGCATCAAGCGCCACTTGTAGTGGTCACCACCCAGCCAAACCTGCGTGATGTTGTCAAACTGCCGGTTCTCTGCGATTTCCTGCGGATTGATGTGGCAGTGGTAATCGAGAATCGGCATTTTTTCCGCGTACTGATGGTAAAGTGTTTTAGCCGTGTCGTTGCTGAGCAAAAAGTCTTCGGAAAGAAAGGGTTTCATAAATAAAGCCTCCTGTAAAATCATCAATTAGCGTGAAAGGTTTCCCGCTCGACCAGACGGGAAGAAATGACTGTTTTTTGCGGGACAGGTTCTCCGGAAAGCAGCTTTTCCAGTAAACCAACCGCAGTGGGGCAGAGAATTTCTAGCATATTGTCCACGGAAGTCAGCCCCGGAGAAGCGCATTGCGCAAGGATGGAGTTGTTAAAACCAATGACCGGCATTTGCAAACCGGCATTCTGCAGTGCTTTGAGTGCACCAATGGCAATCAGGTCTTCCGATGCCAGTATCGCCGAGAAAGAAGGGCCGTCTTTTAAGAGAGCAGCGACTGCATCGCGAACCTCCGGGATGGACTTTGGAACCTGCACGGTCAATTCCGGCATTTCGGGCAAACCGGCCTCTGCCAAACCGTCCTGATAGCCGACTCGTTTCTGACAGCCACTGTAAGTTAGGACATCATACAAATAAAGAATCCGTGTAATTCCTTGATGAAGCAGGGAATGTACATTTTGCCGGACAGCGTTTCGTTCGTCACAGAGTACACAGTAAACGCCGGGCAACTCGACCAAGCCATTGATAATGACAACCGGTACTTCTTTTGCGGCCTGTGCCAGATACGCATTCTGCGCGTCTTCCTTAAACGCGGAGCCAATCAGGATGACTGCGTCAACGTGTTTGGAAAGCAGCAGCTGCAAAAATTTCTTTTGATCGGTCGGATCGTTTCCGGTGCAGCAGAGCAGGGCATCGTAACTGTCTTTACGCAGACGCTTTTCTACCAAAGAAACCGCTTTGGCATAGTAAGTATCCGAAACATCTGTGCAGAGCAGACCAATCATATGCATGGAGTTTAGCCCCAGCCCGCGGGCAAAGGCGTTTGGCGTATAGGATTCCTGCTGCATGACGCGCAGCACCTTTTCCCGTGTTTTTGGGCTGACGCTGGGGCTGTTGTTCAGCACACGTGAAACGGTGGCGATGGAAACGCCGCTGCACGCGGCGATGTCGTAGATATTCATAAAAGATAGACACACCTCATTACGTAAGTACTTACAAATTGAAATTATAAACTTTTTGCTTCCATGTTGCAAGTGATTCTAAAAAATGTTTATTTATTGAATAAAATGCGAAATCATAAAAATATTTTTTTGAATATTGACTTTTTTATAAATGATGCTACAATTTAAATCCGTAAGTGCTTACATATTAAGGGGGGGAAACTTGCTTGCAGTTAATCCAGAATCGGTTTACACGGAAGCCGCGCCCAGTGCGCGTTGTGCAGTTTGGAGAGGGCAATTTTCTGCGGGGATTTGTAGAGGATATGCTGGAAACGGCGAATGAAAGGGGTACGTTTGATGGAAGCGTAGCCATTGTCAAGCCGACCGACCGCGGTGATTTACAGAAATTTCGGGAGCAGGACAATTTTTACACGCTGCTCTTGCGGGGCAGGATTCACGGGAAGCCGGTGGTGCAAAAACGGGTGATTACCTGTATTGAGAACGTCGTGGATCCTTATGCGGATACGGATGCATTTTTTCGGATTGCCTGCTTAGATACACTGCAGATTGTGGTGTCCAACACGACTGAAGCCGGCATTATTTATGACGAAAACGAGCAGTTTATGGCACGGCCCGCAAAAACATATCCGGGAAAGCTGACACAGTTTCTGTTCGCGCGCTTTCAGTATTTTCACGGTGCGCCGGAGAAAGGGCTGCTGATTTTGCCGGTCGAACTGATTGAAAAAAACGGAGAGCAACTGCGGACGTGCGTGCTGCGTCTTGCCGACCTTTGGCAGTTAGGCACAGCATTTCGACAGTGGGTGCTGCAAAGCAATTCCTTTTGCAATACACTCGTGGACCGTATTGTGTCCGGATATCCAAAAGCAGAGGCAGAGCAAATCCAGCAGGAACTGGGATACCGCGATGTTTTACTGGACACGGGCGAGCCTTTTGCATTGTGGGTGATTGAAACCGACTGTGAACAGGAAACAGCGCAAAAACTGCCGCTGGCACAAGCGGGCTGTCCGGTGAATTTCGTCAAAAAACTGGAACCGTACCGGGAGCGCAAGGTGCGCATTTTAAATGGTGCACACACATCCAGTGTGCTGGCAGGCTACCTGATGGGCAAAGAATTCGTTCGGGACTGTATGCAGGATTCATTGATGCGCGAATTTATGGAAACAGCAGTCCTGCGGGAGATCGTTCCCACGGTGCCGCTGCCGGAAAGCGAAGCGAAACAGTTTGCACAGGCGGTTTTTGAACGGTTTGACAATCCGTTTGTTGCACATTCCCTGTTGGCGATTTCCCTAAACTCCGTTTCCAAGTGGAGGGTGCGGGTGCTGCCCTCTTTGCGGGACCGGCTAAACCAGACCGGCGCGCTGCCGGTGTGCTTGACTTTCTCTTTGGCGGCACTGCTGGCCTTCTATACGTCTGATTGTCTGCAGGACGGTGTTCTGCTGGGCAGCCGTGGGGGAGAGCCTTATGAAGTCCATGATGACAGGAAGGTGTTGGCGTTTTTTGCAGCTTCCAGCAAGCAGAAGGCGGTTTCAGCGTTTGTGAACGATTGTCTGGCGCAGACTGCTTTTTGGGGCGAAGATTTGACACGGTATCCGGGTTTGGCACAGCAGGTGACAGAAGATTTGACTGCGATTCGTCAAACAGGCATACGTCAGGCGGTTTCTGAAGTGCTGCAAAAAGCAAAACGGGAGGAAGTATGAAGCAATTTATACAAATTCATCCGTCAGACTCCGTTGCAGTCGCGCTTTGTTCGGTTGCCGCAGGGCAGACGGTGCAGGTGGGTGACTGCACGCTGATGACCAAAGAAACCATCCCCGCTGGCCACAAAATGGCACTGCGGCATCTTGCCGCGGGAGAAGTGGTTCGCAAATATGGGTTTCCGATTGGTACTGCCGTTTGTGAGATTCAGGCAGGAAGCTGGGTGCATACGCATAATCTGCAAACAGGGCTGGGCGCCAGTGACCGTTACAAGTATCTGCCGGACTTTTCACCGCTGCCGCAGGAGACACCGCGCGAATTTGCCGGATATCGCAGAACAGACGGTTCTGTTGGTATCCGCAATGAAGTTTGGATTATTCCTACGGTTGGCTGCGTGAATGCGGTCGTGCAGGAGATCAGCCGGCGGGCGCAGCGGTTTTTAACACCTGCGATAGATGGCATTTATGCGTTTCCGCATCCATATGGCTGCTCACAACTGGGAGATGACCTTGCAGTGACACAAAAGACACTGGCAGGGCTGATTCGGCATCCCAATGCAGGCGCGGTTTTAGTAGTCGGGCTGGGGTGTGAAAACAACACCATGGATGGAATGAAACAAGCCTTAGGTTCCTATGATAAAGACCGAGTGCGTTTTTTGGTCTGTCAAGCGTGCGAAGATGAAGTTGCCGAGGGAATGCGGCAGATGGAGGAACTTTGCCAATATGCTTCTACCTTTCGGCGGCAGCTTTGCTCTGTTAAACGTCTGGTAGTGGGATTGAAATGCGGTGGTTCGGATGGCTTTTCCGGCATTACGGCGAATCCGCTGGTTGGGGCATTCAGCGATCGTTTGATTGCGCAGGGCGGAACGACGATTTTAACCGAAGTGCCGGAAATGTTCGGCGCTGAACCGCTGCTGATGAACCGCTGTGAGAACCAGGAAGTATTTGAAAAAACAGTTTCTCTAATTCAGGATTTTAAGCAGTATTTTGTAGAACACCACCAGACAGTAGACGGAAATCCGTCACCTGGCAATAAAGCGGGAGGGATTACGACACTGGAAGATAAGGCGCTGGGATGTGTGCAAAAGGGCGGCACGGCGCCGATTTGTGATGTTCTGCTTAACGGGCAGCAGGTTTCTAAAAGCGGTTTTCAGCTTCTGCAGGCGCCCGGGAATGATTTGGTTGCGGCAACTGCATTAGCGGCTTCCGGCGCACAGCTGATTTTGTTTACAACCGGCAGAGGAACGCCCTTTGGCTGTCCGGTGCCGACGATTAAGATTTCCAGCAATTCCGCCTTGGCAGAAAAAAAGCGCAGATGGATTGACTTTGATGCCGGGCGTGTGTTGGCTGGCGTGTCTGCCGCCGACTTGACGGAAGAATTGTTTGGGTTGGTTTTGGCGGTTGCTTCCGGGACTGAAAAGGCAAAGGCAGAGTCTTTTGCAGTGCATGATTTTGCAATTTTTAAAGACGGCGTTACGCTTTAGCGGCGAAACCAATTACAGTGCTGCTTTTGCAACGCTGGTTGACAAGAGGATTCCGGTTGGGCAAAACCGGAACCGTAGGGGTGGCTGACGAGCGGGAGTATGGTTTTCCTTTTTCCGCTTTGCAGCTGCTTTTTATGTATCTGGGGGGTGCTTTGTGAAAAGGCAATGGAAACGCGGCAATCAAAGGTGGTCTTCCCTTTCTTTGCGCAGGCAGCTGCAGCATTTGCGTATGCAGTATCGAAATCTGCGGATTTTTTACAAGATTTTATTGCTCAATCTGGCGCTGATTCTTCTTTTCACCGGTTTCACCTGGCTTGGGGTAGGGCACTTTCTCAGGCTTTATGATCAGCAGCTGTACCAGAAGACGATGCAAGTCATTGCGCAGTTTTCAAGCGGGGTGGAAACGGATTTGAAACAGGTGGAAAGCTTTTCTCTGAGTATCATGCTGGATCCGGACATTCAGGAGGAATTAGGAGAAATGCAAAAAGGCACCGGCGCGTATGAGCAACTGGTGCAGGCTGGAAAACTGCAAGCGAAGCTTTCCATTCAGTCCATGACACAGAAGAATCTTTCAGCTATCAATTATATTGACAATGCCGGAAAAGTGATTGCGCAGGGCGACAATCTGCTGGAATCTGACAGTGCAGAGCAGGTGCGTGCTCTGCTGAAGCGTGCAAAAGCAGCGCAGGGCGGTTATGTGTTCAGCGAGCCGAACATACAGAACGAGCAGTTTTTCAGTGCCCGGGAAATTATTCAATATCAAAATTTGTCGCTAAAGTCTATGGGGACATTGCTGCTCAGCTATGACCTCAAAGGAATTGTGGAGTCCAATGAAAAGAAAATTCAAGATACGGACACGCAGCTGCTCCTTTATGCGGACAACCGAATGATTTTCCGCAGCCAAAATGGAAAAAGCGTGGCGAAGCCCGCTGCCCAAAACGGTTACCGCATCCAAACCATAAACGGCGAAAAGTACTTTGTCGTGACCGTGAAATCTGATTATCTGGGCTGGGTTTATGTGAGCGTCCTGCCATATGACACAACTTTTCAGCAGAACATTCTGATTCGGGATTTTCTGATTGCGGCTGCACTTTTGCTGCTGGCAGTTTCCTGCTTTTTCAGCTTCCGAATTGCAAGAAATATTACCAAGCCGCTTGAGGATTTGACAAACAGTATGAAGCAGGTAGAAACAGGGTGCTTTGACAAGGTGAAGGCAGATCTGTATGACTACCGCCGTGGGGACGAAGTGGGAATCTTGCAAAAGGATTTCCTGCTGATGGTGGAGCGTATCAATCAGCTGATTAAGCAAAACTATGAAAAGCAGCTGGCCATACAGGAAACAAAGTATAAAGCGCTGCAGTCACAGATCAATCCGCACTTTCTGTATAATACGCTCAGCTCTATCAGCTGGCTTGCGAAGGTCGGGCGGGGTGATGAGGTTTCCAACATGGTTTTATCCCTGAGCAACCTTCTGCGTGCTTCGGTGAACGAGCAAACGGTTATTTTTTTGGAGGAAGAAGTTGACCTGCTGAAAAATTACCTGCATATTCAGAAGATGCGATACACAGACCGCATTTGTTTTTCCGTTCATATCGCACCGCAATATTTGGACTTAGTTGTTCCGAAAATGATTTTGCAGCCAGTTGTGGAAAACGCAATTTTGTACGGCGCTGAAAATATGCTTGGCGTTTGCAAAATTTCCGTCTGGGTGCAGGATGCGGGAGAGAACTGTCAACTGTGCGTGCGGGACAACGGGCCGGATATTCCACAGCAGCAGTTAAAAGCGCTGAATGCTTTTCAATATGTTCCGCATGGAACGGGGATTGGCTTAAAAAATATTCAGGAACGTTTGCAGCTGCTGTTTGGAGCGGCGTATGGCCTGCACGTTCAAAGCGGAAACGGACAAACAACCGTCTGCATGACGCTGCCAAAGAAAGGGGCGTAAAAACTGTATACACTTCTGTTTGTAGATGATGAAGCGCTGGAGCGCGAGGGGATTTCCCACCTGCTGAATTGGGAAGAGAACGGTATCTCTTTTTTGGGCGCGGCGAAAAACGGTGTGGAGGCATACGATTGGATTCTGAAAAGCAAACCGGACATTGTTTTGACCGATATGAAAATGCCGGTTGTGTCAGGTATTGATCTGATTGAAAAGGTACGCAAGGAATTGCCCGAAACCGCCTTTATTGTGCTGTCTGGATATGGCGATTATGATTTTACCAGTAAAGCAATGCTTTACGGCATTAAGCATTACCTGCTCAAACCGGTTCATGAAGAAAGTCTGCGTACGGCACTGCACAGTGTGCAGGCTGAATTGGAACAAAAGCGGCAGGAAAAGCGGACAGTTAACGGTTTGACGGGTAAATTGGAACGGGTGCTGCCTTATGTCAAAGAGCAGTTTCTGCGCAGCCAGGCGTTGACGGGGATTTATAAACAGCAGGAGAGCCGGGACTTTCAGACCTTGTTTGGTGTTTCAGACGGGCTGTTTCGCGTGGTGGTTTTGCTGCCGGAGCAAACGTGTGATTTTATTAAAAAGTATGCTTTACGCAACATTGCGGAAGAAATGCTGGGATGGGATACGGTGGTGCTCAGTACAGTGATGGAGGAAAAGGTGGTGCTGGTGTTTCAAACCATGCCCGCGCTTGAAATCCGCAGCTGTATTCAAAAAGTACAGGGTTCTTATGAGCACTATTTTCAAATGACCTTTTCGGCGGCAGTCAGTCGTGCAGAAAGTTTTTCAGAGATTCACCAAATGTATCAAGAGGCCGCTGCGCTTCTGAAACTGCGCTACGACTTTCCGGCTGGTGCGGTTTTGTTGCCGGAGTCCATTCACACATACAGGGAGGACTCCGAACTGCTTTCGCATATTGATGCAGTGTATCAGGCTGTGCAGGCAGGAAAACTGGAGGAAGTCAACTATCAGCTGGAGCTTTTTAGAAACTCGCTGCAGCAGGGGAAGCTGTCTTCAGGTGCCAAACTCAACTGTTGCGGGGGGCTGTACCGCGCTGTTGCCATGCTGGCAGCAGACACACACCGCAGGGAAGCCTTGCTGCGACAATTCCAGGCGGTACATTCTGAAGCGGAAGCCTTAAATGCCGTAAGAGAGGTCTGCAATCAGATTGCGGAATTGTTTAACGGCAGGCGACTTGAGAAAAAGAATCCCATTGTCGAGTCAGTGGTCAAACTGGTTTATGAGAACATCAGTAATCCGGAGCTGAGTTTAAAGTGGATTGCGCACAACCGGCTGTATATGAACGAGGAGTATCTGGGACGCCTGTTTTACCGCAGTAAAAGTCAGAAGTTTTCCGCGTTTCTTACGACTACACGTATGGAAATGGCAAAAAAGCTGTTTGAAAATACAAAAAATTTGAAAGTCCATGAAGTGGCCCGTATGACAGGATTTCCGGAAGATGCGCAGTATTTCAGCAAAGTTTTTAAATCCTTTACCGGGGTTTCGCCGCAGGCCTATCAAAAGCAGGCGCACCGTTCTTAATAAAGTAGGTTTTTTACGGGGTAGGGAGTCGGCTTTTTCTATACCGCAGGCAGCAGAAAATTCGATATACTAAACTCGCATTCAGAAATTTGTCTGCCGAACGTGCGGCAGCGAATTTTAATTTCATTTGGAAAAGGAGTTAAGAGCGTATGAAAAGGTTTATGGCTTCCGTGTTAGCAGCAACTTTGTTGGTTTCTGCAACACTGACCGGCTGCCAAAGCAGCGGACAGACTGCTTCCAGCAGCAGCGGTGGTGCGGCGGCAGAGCAGAAAGTGAATTTGTCGTTTATGTGGTGGGGTTCCCAAACACGAAACGACGCGACGCTGAAAGTAATTAAGCTTTATGAATCCAAACATCCCAATGTGACCATCACCCCGACTTATCAAAGTTTCGACAATTATTTTCAGAAATTGTCGATGATGGCGGCAGCCGGCAATATGCCTGATCTGTTTCAATTTACGGTTGGTGCGGCAACGGGTTCAGAATTCATTCAAAAGCAGTTGGTTGAGCCGTTGGACAGCTACGTGTCCAGCAAGGTAATCAATCTGGATGACATGAGTGCCAGTGCTGTGAAAACCGGGAAAATTGATGGAAAACTTTATGGTGTGGTTCTCGGCACCAACACTTTGGCTATGGTGGTCAATCCGGCCATGTATAAAAAGGCGGGTCTAACGGTTCCGACCAATGGATATGCCACTTGGGCCGATATGGAAAAAGATTTGACAAAGATTAAAGCAGTTACCGGTGCTTACGGTGCGGACGACGTTCTGTGGGCAGACAACGTGTTTGGTTACTGGTGCGGGCAGTATGGACAAAGCGCATACGATACCAAAAAAATAATCGGTTTTGACAAGAAAACATACAGCGATTACATGGATTTACACAAATCATGGGTGTCCAAAGGGTTGGTTCCGCCAATTGACGTTACCACCTCCGAAGTTAGCAATCCCGCGAACTTTGAGATTGTTAAACAGAAATCTGCCGCCGCGCTGATTTATACCAATAACTATGATACCATTGCCAAAGCCGCCAGCTTCCCGCTGCAGCTCATTCCGATGCCAGGCCCGAATCAAGATAAAGCAACCGCTATTTTAGCAAGTCAGCATATGGTAATGTCCAGCAAGTCTAAAAATAAAGAAGAGGCAGCAAAGTTTATGAACTTCTTTATTAACGATGTGGAAGCGAACAAAATCCTGGATGCAGAGCGCGGTATGCCAGCTTCTACGAAAGTGTTAAATGCCTTGAAAGCAAACTTTTCGGATAATCAGAAGGCGGTTGCGGATTATCTAAACAAAATTTCAAAATCCGCAACCGGAGAAAGCGTTCCTGCACCGGCAAACTCCGATAATATCGCAAAACTCTTGAACGATTTGCAGGAGCAAATTATTTATAATAAAACGACACCGGAAGCGGGTTTTTCACAGCTGCAGGATCTTGCAAAACAGGATATGAACAGTGAAACTTGAGATTTGAATTTTCGGTTCCCGGCGCTCCGGCGTCAGGAACCATTTTTTAAAACAAACACCTTATGCTTTTGAAAGAGGAATCCTATATGCAAAAAAAGCTGAAGCATCGCACTGCCGGAAAGTCTGCAGGCATCCTGTTTATTCTGCCCTGGATAATTGGCTTTCTCGGTTTGACGCTCATTCCCTTTATCTGCCTGTTCTACTTTTCCCTGACACAGTACGACCTTTTGTCTGCACCGAAATTTATCGGGATTCAAAACTATGTTTCTGTGTTCACATCGGATCCAAAGTTCTGGACTTCTTTAAAGGTTACCTTTATTTATGCGTTTGTCTGCACCCCGATTCGTCTGTTGGTTGCGCTGTTGGTTGCCATGCTGCTGAATACTAAGCACCGCATGATTAGCGTTTACCGTACCCTGCTGTATGTGCCTTCTATCATTGGCGGCAGTATCGCGGTTTCCATTACTTGGAGCAAGCTGCTTGCCCGTGACGGTGCATTCAATGCGCTGGTTTTTGCACTGACTGGTGTAAACCCCAATATTTCTTGGGTGGGAGACCCCAACACCGCACTGGGCTCCCTGATTTTAATGGCCATCTGGCAGTTCGGCTCGCCAATGCTCATTTTTCTGGCAGGACTTAAAAATATTCCCGGCTCTTATTATGAGGCAGCTTTGGTAGACGGCGCCAATGCGTTTCAGCGGTTTTATAAAATCACACTGCCGCTGCTGTCTCCGGTGATTTTCTTTAACTTGGTCATGCAGCTCATCAGCAGCTTTATGACCTTTACGCAGGCACTGGTCATTACCAATGGTGGCCCGCTGGATACCACGCTGTTCTACCAGCTGTACGTTTACAGGCAGGGCTTTGAGCAGTTCAACATGGGTTATGCCTCTGCTTTGTCGGTCGTGCTGCTCATGATTGTCGCGGTATTTACTTCTTTGGTTTTCAAATCCTCCTCTGCGTGGGTTTTTTACGAGTCCAAAAAATGAGCAAAGAAAAAGACCAGTTTGATTATAATTGCAAGGAGGATGGTGTGGTATGAGAAAAAAAGCATATAGCTTTTTCTTTCACTTTTTTTGTATTCTGTTCAGCGTGACAGCGCTTTACCCAATTTTATGGCTTGTGGCAAGCTCCTTTAAAGAGAGTCAGAAAGTGTTTGTGGACTCCAGCAATCTGTTTCCGTTTCCGCTGCATTTGGAAAACTACAGCAGAGGCTGGCAGGGCATTGGCGGAATCAGCTTTTCCACGTTTTATGGAAATTCATTCATCGTCGTGCTGCTCTCTGTACTGGGCGTACTGTTTTCCTGCCCGTTGATTGCATACGGGTTTTCCCGCGTGCAGTTTCACTTTAAAAGGTTCTGGTTTGTAACGGTCATGATTACCATGATGCTTCCGGGACAGATTGTAATGATTCCACAGTATATTATTTATCATAAACTGAACTGGACCAATACATTTCTGCCGCTGATTCTGCCGACTTGGTGCGGCTCGGCGTTCTTCATTTTTTTAATCATGCAGTTTATCCGCAGCATCCCGTATGAACTGGACGAAGCGGCAATGATTGACGGCTGCAACCAGTTTACCATTTATGCGCGTATCATCCTGCCACTGGTGAAACCAGCCCTGATTACCGCGGCAATTTTCCAGTTCTACTGGAGCTGGGATGACTTTATGGGGCCGTTGATTTACCTTGGAAAGCCGGAGCTGTTTACGGTCAGTGTTGCACTGCGGCAGTTTTCTGACCCGACACAGACCGACTGGGGCGCTATGTTCTCCATGTCCGCCTTGTCTCTGATTCCGCCCATTCTGGTCTTCTTCATTTTCCAGCGGTATATTGTAGAGGGAATCAGTACCAGTGGACTGAAAGATTGAGAACATAAGCAAAGCAGAACGGATTTGTAAAGAAAGGAAATGATATCATGCAGGAGATTTGCAATCCGGTGCTGTCGGGTTTTCATCCGGATCCATCCATCTTGCGGGTCGGAGATTGGTATTATCTGGCGACTTCCACGTTTGAGTGGTTTCCCGGCGTGCGGATTCACCGCTCCCGTGACTTAGTGCACTGGGAACTGACGGCTGCACCGCTGAATCGCATTTCTCAGCTGAATCTGGAGGGCGTGCCGATTTCGGGCGGTGTTTGGGCGCCGTGTCTCAGCTATGCGCAGGGAACTTACTATTTGATTTACACGGATGTCAAGGTGCATTCTTCCAGTTTCCGCGATACGCACAATTACCTTGTTACATCCAAAAGCATAGAAGGCAGCTGGTCCGACCCTGTTTTTCTTAACAGCAGTGGATTTGATCCCTCTTTATTTCATGATGCGGATGGGCGCAAGTGGTTGGTCAATATGAAAAGTGACTTCCGCGCAGGAAAAAACACCTTTCATGGGATTGTCCTGCAGGAATATTCGACAACGAAGCCGGGGCTGGTCGGCCCCATTTATGAGATTTACAGAACCGCCCCCGGCGAGATTGCGGAGGGTCCCCACCTGTATCAGAAAGACGGTTACTATTATCTCATGCTTGCCGTCGGCGGAACGGGATTGGAACATGGCGTGCGTTTGGCGCGGGCAAAGTGTTTGCTGGGGCCTTATGAAGAGGACCCAAGCGGGGATATGCTCACTTCCCGGTACGATGCAACGCTTCCACTGCAGAAAGCGGGCCATGGCAGTTTGGTGCAAACACAGACGGGAGAGTGGTATTTGGCGCATCTGGCGGCACGCCCGATTCCGGCAAACGGCCGCTGCCCGCTTGGGCGCGAAACCTGCTTGCAGAAAGTGGAGTGGAATGCAGAGGGCTGGCTGCGGCTGACGAGCGGCGGAATAACGCCGCAAATGCGGGTACCGGCGCCTGCGCTGCCGGCGGCGCCGCCGGCAGCGGTTCCTGTACGTGACGATTTTGACGCTCCGGTGTTGAACCCGCATTTTCAGAGTCTGCGTGTGCCCTTGGGAGAAGACCAGCTTTCCCTTTCGGAGCGGCCGGGCTTTCTGCGTTTAAAAGGAGGAGAATCCCTGTTTTCCTGGCACCGGCAGTCTTTGGTAGCACGGCGTCAGCAGGCATTTTCCTATCAAGCGGAAACTTATGTGGAATTTTCACCGGATGATTATACACAAATGGCCGGGCTGATTTGCCTATATGACACCATGAATTACTACTATTTATGTGTGACATGGGACGAACAGCTTGGGAAAGTAGTCAAGATTATGGCGGCACAAAACGCGAAGTGCACAGAACCTGTCGGTGCCGGCATACCGCTTCCCAATATCCTCGGCTGCCGGCTGCGTGCTCGGGTGTCTAGGACTGCGCTGCAGTTTTTCTATGCGACAGATGAGGCGAATTGGAAACAAATTGGCCCGCGGCTGGATGCCAGCACACTCTCGGATGAGTACTGCCAAAAAGGGTGCTTTACAGGTGCATTTGTCGGGCTGTGCTGTCAGGATTTGTCCGGATGCGGAAAACCCGCTGACTTCGATTATTTTGAATACCGGGAGATGGATGACAGCTCAGAAAATCCAGACTGAAAAAGGAGCAAGAAAAAATGGGAGCAGACGAAACAAAATTGAATCGGCTTTCTGACATCACCTACGCCCTGTTTGTACAGGAAAAAATTCAAATTCCAAGCGGAGGGGAGCAGCAATACCGCTTTTCCTCTGTCTGCGGGCGGATTTTTGCATCCGTATTTTTTCAGGCACATACTGCGTCACAGGCCAGAAATGTACTGACGCTGGTTTCAGATACCGGCGAAGCTGCCGTTTCCGTGCAGATGGAGGGAAAAGCATTCTTTGCGTGGAACGGCGCCCATCGGGAACTGATTGGTTCGTTTCAGGAAGACACTTGGTTTCGAATTGCATTATCGGTAGATACGGTGCGGCAGACCTATTCTGTTTTTTTGGACGGGGAAAAGTGCTTGTCCCATGCAGCTTTTCGAGAAACTGCAAAAGCCTTTGCAGCCTGTACGGTTTCTGCACGTGCAGACGGCTTTACGGAGCAGCATTTGTGTGTGTATGAAAATCCGGTGCAGTCGGTACAGCAGGCAGCCGCCGGGCGAAGAATTTATGATGCAAAAGCACTTGGCGTGGAAGCCGATGGTTCTGTCGATGTGACGCAAAAGCTGCAGACACTCATTGACTGTTGTGCAAGGGAAGGCGGCGGTGTCCTGTATTTGCGGGCGGGTACCTACCTTTCGGGTATGCTGGAGTTCCGCCAGGGGAGTGAACTGTATCTGGAAACAGATGCAGTTTTGCAAGGTACACTGGAGAGCAGCGCATATGTTTCCAAGCACAATCCAAATTGGAACATGGCACATCAAGGCCCGCAGATGGCGCTGGTTTACGCAGAGAATTTGACCGGGTTCGTCATACAAGGCGGCGGTACGATTGACGGCGGGGGTGATTTTTCCGGCGATTACGGTTCGGAAAGCAGCCGCCCCAGTGCCATTTTGCTGGTTGGGTGTACAAACGTCAGGATTCGGGATGTGTACGTGGAAAACGCCGGTATGTGGACGATTCCGGCGGTTGATTGCACACGGCTGTATGTGCGCAATGTCCATCTGCGCTCCTTTTGGTTTCCGAACCGGGACGGCCTGGATTTGTGCGATTGCCATGAGGTGTTAGTGGAGCACTGCAGCTTTTTGTCAGACGACGATACGGTCTGCTTGAAAAGCGGAAGTGAGCGCGGCTGTAACCAGATTCTTGTGCGCTTCATGATGCTGCAGAGCACCATGGCCAATGCCGTCAAATTTGGCACCGGCAGCTATGGCGCATTTACCAACTGCACCGTGTGCGATTCTGTCATCAAACACACACGGTTGGGTGGAATCTGCGTGGAGTCTGTGGATGGAGCGAAAATTCAGTCCCTCTGTTTTAAAAACTTGGACATTGGGTGGACCGGTTCCCCGTTTTTCGTTGTGTTGGGTGACCGCGGCAGTATTCCGCCGGAGGGGAAAAGGCGTATTGGAAGCATTGAAAACCTGCAGTTCTGCAAAATCTGTGCGCATGACTTGGCGCAGAGTGATGGCTGCTATCTGTCCGGCATGCAGACAGAGAAGGGAATCTTTCCAATTCGGAATTTGCTGTTTAAAAATGTGCAGTTGACTGCTCGCGGCGGTGTACAGGAAATGCCCGCCGAACCGCCGGAGTATGATGGCCGGTATCCGGAAGTCAATATGTTTGGGAAACTGCCGGCGTGCGGGTATTGGATTCGTCACGCTGAAGCCGTCCGCTTTGAAAACTGCACAACCGCAGTGGAACGCGCAGATGTACGTCAGCCGGTTGTTACGGCAGATGCTCCCGTACTGCAGAACACAATTTCCGATAAGGGAGCATACAAAACATGAACCGTATCACATTTCAGTTTTATCCGTATGCCAAGCAAAAAGCGCTGACCATGAGCTATGATGATGGGCAGGTTTATGACCGACGCTTGATTGAAATTTTCAATCGCTATGGGATACGGGGCACTTTTCACTTGATTTCCGGACTGCTGGATCACAGCGGCTATGTTACTTCTGCAGAAGTTTCGCAGCTGTACGGCGGGCATGAGGTAGCAGGGCATACCCGTCTGCATAACCCGATGAGTATGCTGCCGGACGGCGGTGTTTTACAGGAACTGCTGGAGGATAAGCGGGCGCTGGAAACGCTTTGCGGCATTCCGCTCAGCGGGATGTCCTATCCGTATGGCGATTGTATGGAAGGCTGGACGGCAGTTTTGCCGAAATTGGGGATTCGTTATGCACGAACAGTTCAATCCACCGGTAGGTTTTCGCTGCCGCAGAACTTTCTGCTGTGGAATCCCACTTGCCATCATACGGACCGGCTGATGGAGCGGCTACAAGCGTTTCAGCATACAAATCCGTGGGATTGGATGCCGCTGCTTTACGTGTGGGGGCACAGTTTTGAGTTTGCCCGCGAGGAAAACTGGACGTTAATAGAACAGTTTTGTAAGGCAGCCGGCGGCGATCATACGGTATGGTATGCCACGAATGCAGAAATTGAAGCGTATATAACGGCGCTTCGCCGCCTGCAGTGGAACGTTGAGCAGACAGTGGTTTACAATCCTTCCGCCATTCCGGTGTGGATTGGCGTCGACAAAGAACCGGTTTGCGTGAAACCGGGCGTTTATCAACCGCTGCCTAAACAGAAAGTCGGGAAAAGCAAGACCTGAATGTTGGAAATCTTGCGTAAAAAAATAGGGAATGAAAAGAGAACTTGTAAGCGCGCTTTTGGGCTTACAAGTTCTCTTTTATGCTTATTTTGGACGGAACCGCTGCCAAACTGGTTTTTATAAGTTAAAAAATAAGAAAAGAAGCAGCTGTTTTAGCTAGCACAGTATGTCAGATAGACTGATTGCGATGAAATTTGATTGTTTGGGCGTGAAATAAAAGCGGAGAAATTGGGCGAAATCGGACACGAAATTTCACTATGCATAAAAATAACCGTTTTATTTTAGCTTTCCTGTATAAAATCCGCCGAATAAAACAAATGTATTTGATTCGTAAAAAAATTTTCCGCTTCTATTGACATTTCTATAAGAAAATGCTAGTATATAACCGTTCTTAAACAATCATGAAAATCATAAACAATCACAAAACGGGGTGCAGACTATGTATGAGGAAGAACGGCTGCAAAAAATCTACCAATATGTACAGCAGAACAACCGCGCTTCCGTGCATCATCTGTGCAGCCTATTTCACGTTTCGGAATCCACCATCCGGCGGGATCTGACCGAACTGGAAAAGCGGCAGCTGCTGAAGCGCACTCACGGCGGTGCCATCTGCATGGATTCGGTGGAGATGGAGCAGACTTATAATGAGAAAATTGACCGCTTTCAGGAAGAAAAGCGGCAGATTGCCGCCAAGGCGGCTTCCTTTATTCAGAACGGCGACTCCGTGCTGATTGATTCGGGTACCACAACCCTGTATCTGGCAGGATACCTTTCTGCCTTTCAGAGCCTGACGGTTGTGACCAATTCCATTTACCTGATGCAGCAGCTGTCTAATCAGCCGGGACTGACGCTGATTTCCTTAGGTGGAACGCTGCGTTCCAACACAATGGCACTGGTTGGCCCGATGACGGAACAGAACCTTTTGCAGATTCGTGTGGACAAAGCATTCATGGCCACCAACGGCATCGATGGGGAAATGGGGCTGACAACGCCGAATTTGCTGGAAGCGGCAACCAAACGAAAAATGATGCAGGTGGCAGAGCAGGTGTATGTGCTGGCGGATCACTCAAAGATCGGGCGCGTTTCCTTTGCAAAGTTCGGTTCTCTGGCAGAGGTAGACGGCTGTGTCACCAGCTCGCTGGTGCCGCAGGAGCGGTGCAGGGAGCTGCGTGACCGCCAGGTGCATTTGTATTTTGCAGAAGCTCCGCGGCAGACGGAGCCACAGACAGAAGGAGGCTGTTAATATGGGACAGCGGGTGCTGACCGTAACGCTCAATCCCTCTTTAGACTGTACCGTTACGGTGAACGCGCTGCAGGTGGCGGCGCTGAATCGTGTGGTGCGGGCGGAAACCGACCCCGGCGGAAAGGGCATCAATGTGGCACGGGTGCTGCGGCACTTTGGCGCGGATGTGCTTGCCACAGGCTTTGTTGCCGGAGATACCGGGCGGCAGTTGCTTCACTTTTTAGAGCGCGCGCAAATTGCACAGGACTTTCTGGAAATCGACGGCGAGACCCGCACCAACTGGAAGGTTTTTGACGAAAAAGTCCGTAAAACAACAGAGCTGAACGCGCGTGGATGTCCGGTGCCGCAGACGTCGCTCGCGGCGTTCCGGGAGAAATTCGCGCAGCAGTGCCGGCAGGCAAAGGTTGCTGTATTCAGCGGCAGCCTGCCGCCGGAAGTTCCGGCAGACATTTATGCCAAACTGATTGACCTTGCGAAGGAAGCAGGTGTCAAAACCATTTTGGATGCAGACGGCGAAGCTTTGCGCGAGGGGCTGAAAAGCGTGCCGTATGCCGTCAAGCCCAACATCCACGAGCTGGAGGCGCTGTGGGGAAAGCAGCTGCCGACGCCGGGCGATGTGCTGGCGGCGGCACGCAGGCTGCTGCAGACCGGCATATCTCTGGTGATTGTTTCCATGGGTGCGGATGGTGCGGTGGTTGCCGACGCGAGGCAGGCGTTCCGGGTGCTTTCGTGGGACATTCCCGTAAAAAGCGCAACGGGTGCCGGAGACTCCATGGTGGGGGCACTGGCGTATGCGCTGCTGCAGGGAGAGTCACTGGAGCAGATTGCGCGGTTGACCACGGCGGCAGGAACGCGCACGGCGGCCCGTCCCGGCACCCAGCTGTGCGAACGTGCTGAGGTCTTTTCTTCCCTGCAGCTTGTGACCGTAGAACCAATGGAGAATATTTAACAAATAGGAAACCGTGGGGGTTTCCAAACAGATTGCCCGATTTGGGGCGGAAAGTGTGCAGAAATATGTTACAGAAAACTTGGACCATCCCCTGCAAACAGGGATTTCATCTTCGTCCGGCGCAGCTCCTGACGGAAACTGCGGGACAGTTTCAGGCAGCGGTTACGCTGCACAAAGCAGAAGAACCGGCCACAACAGCCGTGGATGCCAAAAGCATTTTGGGCTTAATGGGTCTGGGGCTTGCCTATGGGCAGTCGGTGACGGTGATAACAGATGGCAGCGATGAGGCTGCTGCCATGCAGGCAGTGCAAAAGCTGTTTGATACGCGGTTCGGCGAGGAATAAGGCGGAACCGGAAAGGGGGTCTGTCAGAATGGAAACTGTAGTTTGCACGGGAATCGGCGTATCAGACGGCGTGCGCATGGCGAAGGCACGGGTGTATCATCAACCGGCAGTGCGGCAGGCTGCCGCCGAAACCATTGCGCCGGAGCAGGCTGACACCGAGCAGGCGCGGCTGCGGGTCGCCGCCGAAAAGGCAGGGCAGGTGGTGGAACAGCTGCTCCAAAAATCACAGTCCGTTTTGCAAGAAGAGCAGATTGGCATCTTGAAAGGGCAGAAGTCCATGCTGACAGATCCGGCATTCGTACCGGAGATGCAGCGCAGAATCCAGAAGCAGAATCTTTCTGCCGAGGCGGCGGTTCGTGCGGTGACAGAACAATTTGCCGAACTGTTCCGCAAAATGCCGGACCCGTATATGCAGGAGCGCGCCGCGGATGTGCAGGATGCCGGCAGTCGCCTGCTGCGGATTTTATCCGGCGAGGACTGCACCGCACTTTCTGAGATTCAGGAAGAAAGCATTTTGCTGGCGCAGGATCTTTCCGCTTCAGACACCGTGCAGCTTGACCGCCGGTATGTGCTGGCGTTTGCAATGGAGCAGGGCGGTGCAACCTCACACACTTCGATTTTTGCGCGATCCATGGGGATTCCGGCGGTTGTTGGAATTTCGGGGCTGCTGCAGCAGGCGCATGACGGCGATTGGGTGATTGTAGATGGCGCGGCGGGAAAATGTATTCTGCGGCCGGACGAAAAAATGATTGCAGAGTACCGCAAAAAGATGCAGGAAGAAGCGCAGCGCCGCGAGCTGCTGACCACTTACGCCGGAAAACCGGCGGCGTTGGCAAATGGTCGGCGCATGATTGCCGCCGCCAATATCGGTTCGGACACAGATGCGGCGTTTGCCCTGCAACAGGGGGCGGAAGCTTCCGGTCTGCTGCGTACAGAGCAGCTGTTCCTTTCCCGCGGCACTGCGCCGACGGAAGAGGAACAGTTTACCATTTACCGCCGTGCGGCGGAGGCGTTTTCCAAAGTGTCTCCGGGCAGCGTGGTGATTCGCACGCTGGATATCGGCGGTGACAAGGCGGTGCCGTACCTTTCCATTCCCAAGGAACAGAATCCATTTTTGGGGTACCGCGCCATTCGGCTCTGCTTGGAACAGAAGGAACTGTTTTTGACGCAGCTGCGCGCGATACTGCGCGCCAGCGCATTTGGAAAGGTACAGGTCATGTTCCCCATGATTTCCGGCGTAGGAGAGTTGCTCGCCGCCAAGGCTATGCTGCAGGAAGCGAAGGCGCAGCTGCACGACCGCGGCGAAGCATATGACCAACAGATTTCGGTTGGCGTGATGATTGAGATTCCATCGGCAGCGCTGACAGCGCCTGCTTTGGCGAAGGAAGTGGACTTTTTCAGCATCGGTACCAACGATTTGGTGCAGTACACCCTTGCGGTGGATCGCGGCAATGAAAAAGTCGCATCCCTGTATGATTATTTTCATCCTGCCGTGCTGCAGCTGATTCATCTGACGCTGCAGGCGGCGCAGACCCGGCGCATTCCGGTCGGGATGTGCGGAAATATGGCAGGCGACCCGCTGGCGGTGCCGCTGCTTGCCGGGATGGGTCTGCAGGAATTGAGCATGGCGGCGGGTTCCATTCCACAGGTGAAGTACGTGCTCAGCTGCGTAACCGCGCAGGAATGCCATGCCTTGGCAGAAGCGGCGCTTCGCTGCGACTCGCCGCAGGAAGTGCGCAAGAAACTGCGCGACTTTGCACATACACATCGAATCCAGCTTCCGCAGTGATGCGGAGTGGAAAATAGATCGTATTGAAAAGGGAAATGAAAGGGAGTGTTCCGGTTGAAAATTGATGAGTTGCTGCAGAGCGAGGGCATCGCGCTGCAGGAAGCCGCTTCTTCCAAAGAGGAAGCAATCGACAAGCTGATTCAGCTGCTGGATCAGGAAGGTTGCATTTCAGACAAAGCCGCTTTTAAAGCGGGCATTCTGGAGCGGGAACAGAAAAGTTCCACAGCGGTGGGCGGTGGAATCGCCATTCCGCACGCGAAGGTCGCCGCGGTGAAAAAGGCGGGCATTGCCGCCATGACCGTACCGGCTGGCGTGGAGTATGGTGCGGCAGACCACAAACCCTCCGACCTGCTGTTCATGATTGCCGCACCGGCTTCGGGCAGCGACCTGCACCTGCAGGCTCTGCAGCGCCTGGCGGTGCTGCTGATGGTGCCTGGCTTTAAGGAACAGCTAATGCAGGCAAAGGACAAGGAAGCGTTTCGCAAACTGATTGCACAGAAAGAGGCGGAAAAGTTCCCGGAGCAGGCAGCGGAAAAAGCGGCTGTGGCAGCGCAGCCCTCTGCGGCAGAGAAAACTGCCTATCAGGTTCTGGCGGTCACTGCGTGCCCGACCGGCATTGCACATACCTTTATGGCGGCAGAAAACCTGATACAGAAAGCGAAAAAAATGGGCGTTTCGCTGAAGGCGGAAACTGACGGCGCAGACGGTGTGCAGCACGCGCTGACACCCGAAGAAATCGCCGCGTGCAAAGGCATTATTGTCGCGGCAGACAAAGATGTGGAAATGAGCCGCTTTGACGGCAAGCCGGTGCTGCTTGCTAGCGTCAGCGCGGGTATCAATAAGGGCGAGTCGCTGATTCAAACCGTTCTGGACGGCAAAGCACCGGTTTATCATCACACTGGTGCCAAGGCGGCTGCCTCTGTTGGGGAAGAAAGCACCGGACATAAGATTTACAAGCAGCTGATGAATGGCGTTTCCCATATGCTTCCGTTCGTAACAGGCGGCGGCATTCTGATTGCGCTGGCGTTCCTGATTGATTCAGCCAACGGCATTACCGGCGGCCCCAATTTCGGTACCACCACCGCAGCGGCAAAGTTTTTAAAGACCATCGGTGGCTTTGCATTTAACATGATGCTGCCGATTTTAGCCGGTTTTATCGCTATGGCGATTGCGGACCGTCCCGGTCTTGCCATCGGCATGGTGGGTGGCATTATCGCCATGAACGGTAGTACGTTTGCAGACCCGGCGGGCGGAAAAATCAGCGCGGGTTTTCTGGGCGCGCTGCTTGCGGGCTTCATTGCGGGGTATCTGGTCAAGTTCATGAAAAAACTGTTCAGCGGCCTGCCGAAATCTTTGGACGGTATTAAACCGGTGCTGCTGTATCCGCTGCTGGGCATCTTTATGATTGGCATTGTCATGGCAGTGGTGAATCCGCTGATGATTCTCATTAACCAGGGAATCACTGCGGCACTCACCAGCCTGCACGGCAGCGCGGCGGCGCTTCTGGGTATGGTGGTCAGCGGCATGATGGCGATTGATATGGGCGGCCCAATCAACAAGGCATCCTATCTGTTTGCTACAGCGCAGCTTGCCTCCCCCGGTGCGGATGGCATGGGCTTCCGTATCATGGCTTCCTGCATGATTGGCGGCATGGTGCCGCCGCTGGCGATTGCCTTGTGCACCTCGCTGTTTAAAAACCGCTTTACGCCGAAAGAGCGCCAGTCCGGCATTGTCAACTATGTACTGGGTCTTTCCTTCATCACCGAGGGCGCGATTCCTTACGCGGCGTCTGACCCGCTGCACGTGCTGCCCTCCATGGCGGCCGGCTCTGCAGTCAGCGGCGCGCTTTCCATGCTGTTTGGGTGCCAGCTGCGTGCACCGCACGGTGGAATTTTCGTTCTGCCGACCATCAGCAATCCGTTTGGTTACTTTGTGGCGTTGGCAATCGGCACAGTGGTTGGCTGCCTGCTGCTGGCGGTGCTCAAAAAGCCCTTGCCGCAGGAGGTCTGGAATGCAAAACCGGATGAGGACAGCGGTGATTTGTTCTGACCTCGCTTACAACAGGAGCGTTTGCTCTGTTTGAATAACCCCACGAAAATGTGTGCCGCAGCGGCTGAAAACCGTGTGCGGTACGCATTTTTTCTGTGTTTGCGGCGGAAATCCAATCATTTTTAGTAGCGCCGCGCAGTTCTTTATGGTAAAATAAAACGGCAGAAACAAACGGAAAGCGGGCGAAGAAGGCGTGCAGGTTCTGGTTATTGACGGGCAGGGCGGCGGTATCGGCCGCGAACTAGTGGCGGCGCTCAAGGGCAGACTGCCGCAGGCGCAGGTGACGGCGGTCGGCACCAACAGCGCGGCAACCGCCGCCATGCTGAAAGCAGGCGCGGACAATGCCGCCACCGGCGAAAATGCGGTTTTTGTCAACAGCCGCACGGCAGATGTCATTGTTGGGCCGCTCAGCATCGTGGTTGCGGACTCTATGCTGGGCGAAGTGACCGCCGCCATGGCGGCCGCCGTGGGGCGCAGTCCCGCAAAGCGTGTGCTGATTCCGGTCAGCCGGTGCAATAATTACGTTGCCGGTGACCGGGGACGACCGCTGAGCGAGTATGTGCAGGACGCAGTTGCGCTGATTGAAGCAGGCTGACCGCTTGCGCCGTACCGGGAAGGTGCGGCGTGCCGCAGAAGCGGCTTTTGGCGGTTAGCTGATGGGAAAGAGCATAATCCATTGCCACGAAGGAACGGCTCTCCAGAAGGAGGGCCTGCCTTTCGCGGCATTTTTTATTGGCAGACAGCGCCGAAACAGTCTTTTGACAGGGAGGAGGGCACTTGGTGGAAAATCTTCTGCTGGGGCAGTATGTACCCAGCGATTCGTTTGTGCACCGAATGGACGCACGCGCAAAATTGCTCGGCTTTCTGCTGCTTTTGGCGGTGGTTCTGCTAGCGGCAGACGGATTCGGGTATATTTGGGCGGCGGCTGTAACTGCGGCGGCAGTTCTGGCGGCGCGGCTGCCGGCAAAAAGCCTTGTGGTATCCTTCCGGGGGATGTGGCCGTTTTTTCTGGTGATTTTCAGCATGAACGCACTGTTTTCCAAAAGCGGAGAAGCTTTCTGGTCCTGGTGGATTTTTCGATTGAGCGTGGCGGGAATCCTGCAGGGCATACGGGCTGCTGCCAATATGGCGTTCCTGCTGGCGCTCAGTGCGGTGCTGCTTTATACAACACCGCCGGTACAGGTTACCGAGGCACTGGAAAGCTTTTTGAAACCGCTGAAACTGCTGCGTGTGCCAGTGGAGGAAATAGCCATGATTCTGGGCATTTCGTTTCGCTTTCTGCCGGATTTGCTTACGGAAACGGAAAAAATCCGCCGGGCACAGCTTGCGCGCGGCGCACGGTTTTCCGGGCGTGGTGTTTGGGGCAAAGCCACCGGCGTTTTGCCGCTGGTTGTGCCGGTGTTTCTGTCGGCATTTCGGCGGGCTGACGCACTTTCAACCGCCATGGAGGCGCGTGCTTACCGCGGCGCCGCCGGTCGGACACACCGTACCCTTTCCCAGCTGCGGGCGATGGACGGCGCGGCGCTGGGTTTCTGTTTGTCTGTCCTTGCAGTGCAGATTTTTGCAGGGTATTTTATCAAATAAAGAGAGGGTTTTTATGAAACAACTGTCATCGGTTAAAAAATCAATTTTGACGGCGCTTTGCATTGCGCTGTGCGTCGTTCTGCCACTGGCGTTTCACGCTGTGCCGGACGGCGGTACCATTTACAGCCCCATGCACCTGCCGGTGCTGCTGTGCGGGTTGGTCTGCGGCTGGCCGTTTGGCTTGTTGTGCGGGGTTGCGGGGCCGCTGCTCTCCAGCCTGCTGACGCAGATGCCGCCGGCAGCATATTTGCCGGCAATGCTGGTAGAGCTGGCCGCTTATGGCGTTTTATCCGGTTTGCTGATGCAGTGGGTGCACACCGGAAAACGGACAGCGGATTTATACATCAGCCTGCTGGGGGCGATGGTGGGCGGCCGCCTGCTTGCCGGTGCGGCGAAGGCACTGTTTTTCGCGGCGGGCAGCTACTCCCTGTCCGCGTGGGCAGCCGCCTACTTTGTGGTCAGTCTGCCGGGCATGATTCTGCAGCTGATTCTGCTGCCGGTGCTGTACACGGCACTGGAAAAGTCCGCATTGATTCCGCCGCGCTACGCAAAGCGGCAGAACATCGGTAAAGCCTGAGCAGTGCAAAGCGTGCGGCAGAATGGAGGAAAGCGAACATGGAGTTTGCACAGTGCCTGCTGCGGCAGGCGGAAAAGCATCCGTCCCTGCAGGCGCAGGATGTCTTAAAACTGTGTTACCAGGCGGCGTTCGGTGCAGCGCATCTGCGGCAGCAACTGCCGCAGGGCGAAAAGTGGTTTTACGAAGAATTTGCGGCGACGCCGGCGGATGCACAGGCGCTGTCGGAGCCGATTTCACCGGCACTGTGCCGTGTGAACCTTTCCGCCTGGAAGCGGTGCAAACTGCCGCCGGCGTGGCTGTTTCGCCTGTGCGGCTTGACAGAGGAGGCGGATGGGGGTGCGCGGGCACGGTTCTTACTGTACTGCGGGCAGGTGCGGGAACTTGCACAGGCGGGCAAATTGCCGGTGACCGAAGCGGCCTGGGAAGCACAGCTGCGGCAGTTTGACGGCACGGGGCGCGGGCCAGTTCACCACAGCGAACCGTATCGGCAGGCAGAAGCACCGGCTTACCGGCTGGCGCCCGCATGGGCGGTCCGGCTGTTTCCACTGCTGCAGCGGCTGGCGGCTTTGCCGGAAAAGCCGGTTTCGGTTTTGGCGATGGACGGCCGCACGGCCTCCGGAAAAAGCACGATGGCGGCGCAGCTTGCAGTGGTGCTGCAGGCCGGCGTGGCGCACATGGATGATTTCTTTTTGCCACAAAGCCTGCGTACAACTGCACGTTTGTCGGTACCCGGCGGGAATGTGCACTACGAACGTTTTATACAGGAAATCTTGCCGTACCTGCGCGATGCGAATGCGTTTTCTTACCGAAAGTTTGACTGCGGCAGCATGGACTTTGCCGGGCAGCGGGAGGTGCCGGTCGGCAGATGGCGTATTGTGGAGGGCTCGTACAGTATGCACCCCAAGTTTGGACGTTACTGGGACACCGCTGTCTTTTCCACCGTGAATCCACAGGAGCAATTGGAGCGCATTTGCAGGCGAAACGGCGCACAAGCCGCCGCGCTTTTTGAAACGCACTGGATTCCGCTGGAGGAAGCGTACTTTGCCGACTGCCGGACAGCAGAGCGCGCAGATTTGACTCTTTAAAACAGGTAAGCGGAAAAATGATAGAAAGGGCGGAGCAGGCAAAATTCTAACAGGTACATTAGCACTCATGCTAGAAGAGTGCTAATGTTTACGAAATGTTCATGTAATTTCTGCTGTTTGTTAACAGTCGGTGGGTATGATAAGAATTGTCAAAGGGAAAGATCCCAAAGACAACATCAAAAAAATTCTTACACCGCCCTAAACGGGCAGGCAGAAAAAATGGAGGTTTTCATCATGTTTGACTTGATTCCTTTTGAGCATCGCAACGCTGGCCTGTTTGACTTTTTCAACCATTTCGATGATGATTTCTTCAATTCCGTCGAAAATAACTTCTCCCCCTGCCGCACGGATATTCGCGACGAGGGCAGCAAGTATGTTTTGGAGGCGGAGCTGCCGGGTTTCCAAAAAGAAGAAATTGCCATCAATGTGGAAAATGATTGCCTGACGCTGGCTGCACAGCACAAGGACGAAAATGAGCAGAAAGACAAGGCGGGCAATTACATTCGCCGCGAGCGCCGCATGAGCGGTATGAGCCGGTCGTTTGATGTCTCCGGTATTGACACGGCGAAAATTAGTGCAAGCTTTGAAAATGGCATTTTGACTATGGATCTGCCGAAGAAAGAGGAAGCAAAGCAGCTGCCAAAGCAGATTCCGATTCAATAAAAAACCGACCGCTGCAAGCTAGCGGACTTTAAAGGCGGCGCCGCCGCGGGGACAGAAATCCCTGCGGCGGCGCCGTCCTTTTTTCTGCGGAGGAGGATTCCTGTCTAACTTGCACCTCTTCTACAGCAAAAATTCCACATTGCCATGCATTTTCACAGAAACATCAAAAACTGTACGGTATAAAGATGGAATCTTGGCAGTATGCGCGCAGAGAAAGCAATGCTATGATAAATATGTACAAAAGATTAAGGAAATGTGGTTCAGGAGGGGTCATAATGGTCAAAGGGGCTGTTCCCGTAAAGAGTGGAGCAACAAAGAAGAAAAAGAGCGGCCGCCAAAGTAAGAGAATGTTCTTCTATGTGCTGCCTTTTTTGGTTCTGGTATTTCTGTTTTCGTATTTTCCACTGTACGGCTGGGTTTATGCCTTTTATGACTACAAACCGCCGTTGCCGCTTTCAGAGTGCGACTTTGTGGGAACCAAGTGGTTCACCATGCTGTTTGCCAATTCCACGCAGGTCAAACAGCTGCTTCAGGTCATGGAAAACACCTTTGCCATGAGTCTGCTGGGAATTGCCACTTCCATTCTGCCGCTGCTGTTTGCGGTGTTTCTTAATGAGATTAAGAACAAGCCGTTTCGCAATGTGGTGCAGACGCTGACAACACTGCCAAACTTCATCAGCTGGGTGCTGGTGTTTTCCGTTGCATTCAGCCTGTTTTCAAACACCGGCATGGTCAACACTGTCCTGCAGAATATGGGGATTCTCCACGACCCGGTTAAGTTTTTGGACAGTGACGCGCACACCTGGCTGTGGATGCTGTTCTGGAACACATGGAAGAGCTTGGGCTGGAACGCCATTCTGTACTTAGCCTCTATCAGCAGCATTGACCTGTCGCTGTATGAAGCCGCGCGGGTGGACGGCGCAAACCGGGCGCAGCTGATGCGGCACATCACCATTCCGGCACTGATGCCAACTTTCTTTGTCCTGCTGATGCTCTCCGTTGCGAATTTCCTCAACAACGGCATGGATCAGTACTTCGTTTTCCAGAACGCATTCAATAAAACGCACATCCAGGTTTTGGATCTTTATGTTTACAACATCGGTATGACCGGCAACAGCCTGTCGCTGGCAACGGCAATCAGCATGATGAAGAGTGTTGTCAGTGTGGTGCTGCTGGTGCTTGTAAACTACACCTCGAAAAAGACACGCGGCGAGTCAATTATCTGACTCGGAAAAAGGAGGAAAAACCTGTGGTATCTATTAAAAAAAAGAAGCAGCCCCTAACGAAGGGCGCGGTGATTTTTAATCTGTGCAACTACCTGTTCTTTGCCGTCATGGCGCTGATCTGCGCATATCCGTTTTACTATTTGATTATCAACACCATCAGCGCGAACGGCTTGAGCGCAAACGGCGCAATCAACTTTCTGCCGCAGCAAATTCATTTTCAAAACTATGTGCAGGTGCTGCAGCTGGAGGGGCTGCCGTTGGCGGCAACCGTGACCATCGCCCGTACCGTTATCGGCACGGTCTGCACCGTGATGGCGTCCGCGTTTCTGGGTTTTATGTTCACCCAGCGGCGGATGTGGGGGCGCAAATTCTGGTACCGGTTTTTGGTTATCACCATGTACTTTAACGCCGGCCTGATTCCGATGTTTATCACCATGAAAAATCTGCACCTGACCAATACCTTTTGGGTTTACATTCTGCCGGCAATTGTGCAGCCATTTAACATCATCCTGGTGAAAACCTATGTGGAGTCCATTCCAAGCGCCCTGCAGGAGGCCGCCGAAATCGACGGCGCGGGCATTTTGACGGTATTCTGGAAAGTTATTCTGCCAACCTGTACGCCGATTTTGGCAACGGTGGCGATTTTTGCGGCAGTCGGTCAGTGGAACTCCTTTCAGGATACTTTGATTTATGTGACGGACACCAAGCTGTACTCGCTGCAGTACCTGCTGTACCAGTACATCAATCAGGCGAATTCACTGGCGATGCTGGTGAAAAACAACGGCACCGCCGGCATGGATATGGCGGCGCTCGCCACCCAGCAGACGCCGACTTCTATCCGTATGACAGTGTCGGTCATTGTGGTGCTGCCGATTCTGTTTATTTACCCGATGTTCCAGCGGTATTTTGTCAAAGGCATTATGATTGGTTCGGTCAAAGGGTAAGAGTCAGCGGGTGCGTGCCCGCAAAACAGTTGTCTGAAGCAGGCAAAAAGAAGCCTGTTTTATAATAGGTATCAATGCATACAAATGGGAGGATTGCAACAATGAGAGTGACAAAAAGAGTAGCCGCTGCACTGCTCTGTGCAGCAATGTTGGTCAGCAGCACAGCCTGCAGCGGGGGGAGCGGCTCGTCGTCCGTTTCTGCCGGCAGCGCTGCGGGGAGCACCGCCGCTTCCGATACCGGCACGGGCAGTTCCAAGTACAAAAAGTTTATTACCGTGGATGTCTTTGACAGCCAGGCAAACTATCAGGGCAAGCAGTCCGGCTGGTTTGCAAAAATTGTAAAGGATAAGTTTAACATGGAGCTGAACATCATCGCGCCGAACGTGGCAGGCGGCGGCGACACCCTGTTTCAGACACGCTCCGCCGCAGGCGACTTGGGCGACTTAATCCTGACCGGTGCCAACAACGGACGGCTTTCGACGATGGTTAAGGCGGGTCTTCTGGCAGACATGACCGACTTGATGAAGAATGAAAAGAACATTTCTAATTACAGCAGCGCCATCACAGAAACCAACAAGCTGGCGTCAAAAACAGGAATGTGGGCAATCCCCAGCCAGATTTCCAGCCAGACTGCAGACACCCCTAGTGAAGGCTTGGACCCGACCTTCGGCCCGTATGTCCGCTGGGATGCTTACAAAAAAGCCGGTTATCCGGAAATGAAGAGCATGGATGACCTGCTCACAGTCTGGAAAAAGATGCAGGATGCTGTGCCGAAGAGCGACTCCGGCAAAAAGACCTACGCTGTCTCCCTCTTTAAAGACTGGGACGACAACATGATGAACAATGCCAAGCAGCCTACCTGCCTGTATGGCTACGATGAGATGGGCTTTGTGCTTGCCAAAGCAGACGGCAGCGATTACCAGAGCATCGTCGACAGCAATTCGATTTACAACAAGGTGCTCAAGCTGTTCTTTAAGGCGAACCAGATGGGTTTGGTAGACCCAGAGTCCACTTCACAGAACTACGATACGCTTAACAGTAAGTACAAGGACGGTCAGGTTCTGTACTCGCCGTGGCCGTGGCTGGGGCAGGCCGCTTACAACACAACCGAACATAAGCAGGCTGGCAAAGGCTTCATGCTGGCACCGATTGACGACATGAAAATTTTCTCCTACGGCTGTGTGCCGAACGGCAATCCCTCCAACTGCATTTCCATCGGCAGCAAGGCGGAGGATCCGCAGCGTCTGGCAGACTTTATCGACTGGCTCTACTCGCCGGAAGGCATTGAGGATACCATGGGCGCCGGCCCGAAGGGCTTGACCTGGGAAATGAAGGACGGAAAGCCGGCTTTGACGGAGTTCGGCAAGAAAGCGCAGCTTGGCGGCGACGCAACACTTCCGGCGTCGTATGGCGGCGGCAGCTGGAAAGACGGCGTTTCGCAGCTGAACTTTAACACCGTTACGCCGGTCGACATCGACCCCGAAACCAAGTCTACCTATTCTTACACCATGTGGGACAGCGTGCTGAGCGAAAACACAACGGCACTGGACACCGATTGGCAGAAAAAGATGGGCACAAAAACAACGATTGACTATCTCAAAAAACATGATATGCTGATGGTAGCGCCCGGCAGCGGTTACGCTGCGCCGGAGGTCAGTTCCGACATCGCAACGCTGCGCAATCAGTGCAAGCAGGTTATTGTTGCAGATTCCTGGAAAATGATTTTCGCAAAGGATGAAAATGAATTTAACAGTCTTCTGAAGGATATGCAGACCACAGTGAAGGGCTTGGGTTACGACCAGGTTTTGGCGGTGGATATGAAGGATGCAAAGGATCAGCAGACTGCCCGCGAAACGATCATGAAGACAAACGGAAGCAGCGCCAGCAGCAAATAAGCGCTGAAAACAGGAGGGCACTGGCTCAAGTCAGCGCCCTCTTTTTCTGGGTGTAATGAATTAGGAGGACTTTAAAATGTTACTGGAAAAAGGAAGCAGGCTGGTCATGATTGGAGATTCCGTGACAGACTGCGGCAGAAATTATCAGGCGGCGCCGGCTGCGTGGGACTCCTACGGCGATGGCTACGTCCGTTTGGTCAATGCTGTGCTGACCGGCTTGGCGCCGGAGCAGAAAATCATGGTGGTTAATAAAGGCGTCAACGGCGATACCATCCGCCACCTGAAAGCACGCTGGAAGCAGGATGTGACCGCCCTGCATCCGGATTATCTTTCCGTGATGATTGGCATTAACGACGTCTGGCGCCAGTTTGACGGGGAGCTGCAGCAGCTGGAAACGGTCAGTCCGGCGGAGTACGAGCAGACATACTGCGAATTGCTGGAACAGACCAAGCCACAGGTAAAGAATATTTTCATTTTTAGTCCGTTTTTTATGGAGCTGAACCGCAGCGATCCCATGCGCCGGCGGGTGGATGAGTACGCCGCCATTGCGCGCAGGATTGCGGAAAAGTTTGGGCTGCCGTACATCGACGTGCAGAAACGAATCGACCGATATCTGCAGTCGCTTTCCTATTTTTACATCAGCGCGGACCGTGTGCACCCCAACCTGCAGGGTCACATGATTTTGGCGAAAGCATTTTTGGACACTGTCGAATTTGACTGGAAAGAAAGGTGAGTAAAATGGGAACAGAGAGCACAATTCCCTTTGACGAGCAGGCATATTTGGCTGAGATTGACCGGGTGGTCGGGCAGGGGCCGTTTCATGACAACTGGGATTCGCTGGCCGCGTTTGAGCCGCCGCGCTGGTTTCGTGAAGCAAAATTCGGCATTTTCCTGCACTGGGGCATTTACAGTGTGCCGGCATTCAATAATGAGTGGTACTCGCGCAATATGTACATCCAGGGGAAGCCGGAGTACGAGCACCACCGGGAAACCTACGGCGCGCAGGAACAGTTCGGCTACAAAGACTTTATTCCGCAGTTTCGTGCGGAAAAGTTTGACGCGGCGCAGTGGGCGGCGCTGTTTCGGCAGGCCGGCGCCAAGTATGTGTTTCCAGTGGCAGAGCATCATGATGGTTTTCAGATGTATCGCAGTGCACTTTCACACTGGAATGCGTGGGAAATGGGGCCGCACCGCGACATCCTCGGTGAGCTGAAGCTTGCGCTGGAGGCGCAGGGGCTGACGTTTTGCACGTCGTCGCACCGCGCGGAGCATTGGTTCTTTATGAGTCACGGCAAAGAATTTCCGAGTGACATTCATGAGCCGCTGCACCGCGGGGATTTTTACTGGCCCGCCATGCCGGAACCGAATCCTGAAGACCTGCAGAGCAAGCCATACCCTACGGAAGCGTACCTGACCGATTGGCTGCTGCGCACCTGTGAGCTGATTGACCGCTATCGCCCTGCCGTGCTGTACTTTGACTGGTGGATTCAGCATGAAGCCTTTAAGCCCTACCTGCGGCGGCTGGCGGCGTATTACTACAACCGTGGCGCACAGTGGGGCAAACCGACCGCCATTTGCTACAAACATGATTCCATGATGTTTGGCAGCGGTGTGGTGGAGGTGGAGCGCGGCAAATTTGCACAGGCGCAGCCGTTCTTCTGGCAGTCTGATACCGCCATTGCAAACAATTCCTGGTGCTATACGGATTCCCTGGATTATAAAACACCGCGTCAGATTCTGCTGGAGCTGGTGGATATCGTCAGCAAAAACGGCAACTTGCTGCTGAATGTCGGGCCGAAGTCCGACGGCACCATTCCGGACACCGACCAGAAAATCCTGCGGGAAGTCGGCGGTTGGCTGCAGGTGAACGGCGAGGCGATTTATGGCAGCCGCCCGTGGCGCAAGTGCGGCGAGGGGCCGACCAAAGAGGCGCAGGGGCAGTTTACAGACAGTCAGGAGCCTGCATACACGCCGGCGGATATCCGCTTCACGGTACACGGCGGCAGCCTGTACTGCACAGTTCTGCGCTGGCCGGAAGACGGCTGTGTGACCGTGCGCTCCCTGAGACTGCCTGAAAACCAAAATATTCCGGAGTTCCACGGTCTGATTCAGAAGCTGTCGGTGCTGGGCTGCACGGAAAAGCCAAAGTGGACGCGCGATACCGCGGGGCTGCACCTGCAGGCGCCATTTATGAAAAGCGCATACCCGGTGGTCATCAAAGTGGAAATGCAGTAAATGAAAAAACCTGCTGCGGGAAGTATGGATTCCCGCAGCAGGTTTTTTATGCTTTCATAGAGAAGCTGTTTTACCAAATACCCAGAAAACGCTGCATCAGCAGGCTGACGCAACTGATGGCAACCCAACAGCAGAAGCCGAGGAAAATCGGCTTGGCACCTGTTTTAATCAATTTCACAATGTGTGTGTTTAAACCGATGGCGGCCATTGCCATCACAATGAAAAATTTGCTCAGCCATGTCAGCGGGCCTGTCACCGCAGCCGGAAAGGAGAAAACCGTGGTTGCGACCGAAGCAAGAACAAAGAACAGGACAAACCAAGGGAAAATTTTTCGCAGCTGCACTTTGCTTGCGCCGGATGCTTCTTCACAACGGCGCGTACGAATCAGGGAAAGCACCAGCGTGATGGGAATAATGGCCAGTGTCCGTGTCATTTTAACGATTGCCGCGCTGTTCAGCGTGTTGCTGCCGTGGATTCCGTCCCAAGCGGTTGCCGCTGCCGTGACAGAAGAGGTGTCGTTGACGGCAGTACCGGCAAACAGACCGAATCCGGTATTAGAAAGGCCGAGCGCGCCGCCGAGTGCCGGAAAAATTATGGCGGCAATGACGTTAAAAAGAAAGATTACAGAAATTGACTGCGCAATTTCTTCATCGTTTGCATCAATGACCGGTGCGGTTGCCGCAATGGCAGAACCGCCGCAAATGGAGGAACCGACGCCAACGAGAACAGCGCTGTTTTCTGGAATTTTCAGAATTTTATAAAGCAGATACGATGTCAGCAGAGAGGTGGAGATGGTTGCCGCAATAATGGGGAGGGACTGCTTTCCCTCTGCCAGCACATCTGCCAGATTCATACCGAACCCCAGCAGAACAACTGCAGTCTGGAGAATTTTCTTGGAGGTAAAGTTGATGCCAGGGTCAAGGGATGTCCGCTTTTTCAGCAGTAGTGCCAGCACCATGCCAATGAGAATGGCAAACACCGGACCGCCAATCACCGGGAAAAGCGTGCCCAGCAGCATGGCGGGTACGGCGATGGCAAAGCAGAGCAGCAGACCCTTTCCGTTTTGTTTCAAAAAGTTCATTGTATGTTTCCTTCCTTTCTACAGCAAGTATCATAACACGCTTCTTCGATAAAATAAAATTATAAATATTTATTTTATCATCAATTTGTTTTATAATAGAAAGCAGGAGGCGATGCTATGCTGGATTATCGGATGGAAACATTTTTTACAGTCTGCCAAACTATGAACTTTACACACGCGGCACAGCGGCTGCATCTTACGCAGCCGGCGGTATCCCACCAGATTCAGCAGCTGGAAGAGCTATATCAGGTTAAGCTGTTTGAAAATCACGGAAAGAAGCTGACCCTGACACCGGCCGGCCGCGCGCTGCAGTCCGCTGCGGTTACCATGCGGCACGATTCGCTGCTGCTTGCACAGCAACTGCGGCAGATTGACGGCGGGGCGCGGCAGATGATATTTGGCGCTACGCTTACGGCGGGACCTTATGCAATTCTGCCGCCGCTGCTGCGGTATCTGCAGGCGAACCCACAGCTGAATTTGAGACTGGTAATTGCGGATACGACCGACCTGCTGACACAAATTGAGCAGGGGAAAATTGACTTTGCCGTAGTCGAAGGTTTTTTTCCGAAAAAGGAGTATGAAGCGATTCCCTATGCGCGAGAAACGTTTGTCGCCGTCTGCGCGCAGGACTATGTTTTCCACCGGTCGGTGGAAACCGTGGAGGATTTGCTGGAAGAGCGACTGCTGGTGCGGGAAAAAGGCTCCGGCACACGTAGTATTTTGGAAACCTATCTGCACAGCCGCAACCTGATGCTGGAGGATTTTCCGCATTGGGCGGAGGTGAACAGTATTCTGATGCTGAAGCAGATGGCCTGTGCGGGCTGCGGTGTGACTTTTCTGTATGAAACCGCGGTACAGGAGGAACTGCAAAACGGCTTGCTGCGGCGCGTCCCGCTGCGGGATTTTTCGCTGGCACACGATTTTTCGTTTGTCTGGCGGCGCGGGAGCGTTTTTTCTGCGCACTATCGGCAGATTTTTGAGGACTTCTGTGCGCTGCGGTGAGCTGATGGGTTTTCCATGTGTGTCGGATAATCACAGCAGGATGCGCGCAGAATAGTGGTACGGCTTTCACAGCCAAAAGGAGAACAGCAGGGCAGCCGATGCCGCTGCGGAGTCTGTGAGGCTTTTCTTTATACAGAAATGTACCAGGGGGCAGCGCTTGACAAGTTTTGTGTTTTCCCGTATAATAGCTCTTGTCTTCTTAAAGGGAGTAGTTTGAAAATGCACTGCCAACACCTCGGCCTTACAGCCTGGCAGTGTGTGCCGAATTCGGTAACAAGACTTTTCGATGACTGTTCATCTTTGCGTGAACGGTTGGCGATAAGTCTTTTTTATTGCCTGCCGCACGCGCTAAAAAAAGGAGCGTATCAAATGGCAGACAATTTTTACAACCTTTCCGCAGCAGAAGCCCTGCAGAAAGAAAAGACCGGCGCACAGGGGCTGACCGCTGCACAGGCGGCGGAACGCCTCGCGCAGTTTGGCCCCAACAAGCTGGACGAGGGCAAGCGCAAAAGCACCTTTGTGGTGTTTTTGGAGCAGTTTAAAGACTTGCTGGTCGCCATCCTGGCGGTGGCGGCAATCATCTCTATGATTTCCGGTCAGGTGGAAAGCACCATCGTCATTTTTGCGGTGTTGATTCTCAATGCGATTTTGGGTACGGTGCAGTATGTGAAGGCGGAAAAGTCCCTTGCCAGCTTAAAGGCGATGTCCACCCCCACTGCCAAAGTCCTGCGGGGCGGCACCCGCATGGAGGTGCCCTCCGAGCAGGTGGTGCCCGGCGACATCGTGCTGTTGGAGGCGGGCGATTTGGTCGTGGCGGACGGCCGCGTGGCAGAGAATTTTTCGCTGAAAGTGAATGAAAGCTCGCTGACCGGCGAAAGCGTGGATGTGGAAAAGTCGGAAGAAACGCTTTTGCAGGAGAAGGTGGCGCTCGGTGACCGCAAAAACATGGTTTTTTCCGGCTCGCTGGTTACGTACGGACGCGCTTCCGTGGTGGTGACCGGCACCGGTATGCAGACGGAACTCGGTAAAATTGCCGCGTTGATGAACCAAACTGAGCAGCGGCGTACCCCCCTGCAGAAAAGTTTGGATGATTTCAGTAAGAAGCTTTCGATAGTCATTATGGCAATCAGCGCTGTGGTGTTCCTGCTTTCTGTATTCCGCACGCATATGCCCATTTTGGATTCGCTGATGTTCGCTGTAGCGCTGGCGGTTGCCGCCATTCCGGAGGCGCTTTCTTCCATTGTAACCATCGTGCAGGCGGTCGGCACCCAGAAGATGGCGAAGCAGCACGCCATTATTAAAGATTTAAAAGCGGTGGAAACACTCGGCTCCGTGTCGGTCATCTGCTCTGACAAAACCGGTACGCTCACGCAGAACCGGATGTGCGTACAGAAAATTTATGCTGACCATGCCATGCTGGACGGCAAAGATTTGGAACTGGCAAACGACCCGCAGCGATTGCTGCTGAAGACTGCCCTGCTGGCGAGTGACGCAACAGAAGATGAGGAAGCGGGCACGGCCATTGGCGACCCGACCGAAGTGGCACTGGTGCATTTGGGCAGCCTGTTCGGTGTGGAGGAAACCACTTACCGGAAGCAGCATCCCCGCCTGCGCGAGTTAACGTTTGACTCGAACCGCAAGCTGATGAGTACGCTGCACGAAATTGACGGCAAACCGACCCTGCTGACCAAGGGCGCGATTGACGTGCTGCTGCAGCGTTCTACCCATCTGTTTACCAGTGACGGCATTGTGCCGATGACAGACAGCGAGCGTGCCGAGATTGCGCGCGTGAATCAGGAGCTTTCCGAGCAGGGTCTGCGCGTGCTGGCGTTTGCCTGCCGCGAACTGCCGGAAGTGCGCGACCTGACATTTGAAGATGAAAATGCCTTTATCTTTATCGGGTTAATTTCCATGATTGACCCGCCGCGCGAGGAGTCTGTGCAGGCGGTTGCCGACGCCAAGCGCGCGGGAATCCGCACTGTGATGATTACCGGCGACCACAAGGTGACGGCGGCCGCGATTGCGAAGCAAATCGGCATTTTCGAGGATGGCGACCTGGCGGTCAACGGCACGGAGCTGGACGCTATGACTGACGAGGAACTGGACAAAAAGCTGCCGAATATTGCGGTGTACGCCCGCGTTTCTCCTGAACATAAAATCCGCATAGTCACGGCGTGGCAGCGGCGCGGATGTATCGTGTCCATGACCGGAGACGGTGTAAATGACGCGCCTGCGCTCAAGCAGGCGGACATCGGCGTGGCCATGGGCATTACCGGCACTGAGGTCAGCAAGGATGCCGCCTCGATGATTCTTTCGGACGACAATTTCGCGACCATTGTCAAAGCAGTTGTAAACGGCAGAAGTGTGTTTGCAAACATCAAAAATTCCATCCAGTTTTTGCTTTCGGGCAATATGTCCGCCATTCTGTGTGTGCTGTTTACGTCCCTGATGATGCTGCCGGTGCCGTTTGCGCCGGTGCACCTGCTCTTTATTAACCTGCTGACCGACAGCCTGCCCGCCATTGCCATTGGCATGGAACCGGCGCGGCGCGGCCTGCTGGACCAGAAACCGCGCAACCCGAAGGAGTCCATTTTAAACGGCAGCCTGCTGCGCAAAATCTTCGGGCAGGGTTTGCTGATTGCTGTCTTTGTGATGCTCGCGTTTTACAGCGGCTACTCCGCGGGCGGCGCGGCACTTGCCAGCACCATGGCATTTGCGACGCTGACGCTTGCGCGCTTGTTCCACGGCTTTAACTGTCGCGGCCGCGCGTCCATTTTCCGTTTGAAATTCACCTCAAACCCTTACTCGCTGCTGGCGTTCTTTGCCGGAGTGGCACTGCTGGCACTGGTGCTGTTCGTTCCGGCAATGGAGGGACTGTTCCTGGTGGCGCCGCTGACCGGCGAACACGCCATGCAGATTCTACTGCTTGCGTTTGCGCCGACCCTGCTGATTCAGGTCTTTAAGGGTATCCGCGACCGTGTGGAAAAAGCATAAAATATCGGAGATTTTTAGAATGAGAGCTGCCGCAGGTGTATTTTCCTGCGGCGGCTCTTTTCGGAATTTCGGAAGTATGGTATGCTTGTGGGAGAGAAAAGGGAAGGGGGCGCAGTCATGCGGTCTTTTTTGCCGTACCACTCGCCGGTCGGCACGCTTTGGGTGATGGAAAACGGACAGGCAATTACGGAAATCAGAAAAAGCGAAACACCGCCCGCCATAGGGATACAGCAGGAAACACAGTTGCTGCAAATGGCGGTGCAGCAGCTGCAAGCGTACTTTGCAGGCAAGCGGAAAGTGTTTTCCCTGCCGCTTGCTCCGAAGGGAACGCCGTTTCAAAAGCGGGTGTGGCGTACCCTGCTGCAGATTCCCTATGGGGAAACACGCAGCTACGGGCAGATTGCGCAGGCAGTGGGAAACCCAAAAGCTTGCCGGGCAGTCGGCATGGCGAATCACCGCAACCCGATTTTGCTTGTGGTGCCGTGCCACCGTGTCATCGGCAAAAACGGTTCGCTGACCGGCTACGGCGGCGGGCTAAAAACCAAAGCCTACCTGCTGCAGCTGGAGCAGGGTGACCGGAAAGGAATCCTGTATGGAAATTTTTGAGTTGGAGCAAATCCTACACACGCTTGCAGAGCCGTCTTACTGTGCATTTTCCGGCAGACTGCTTCCGCCGGAGGCGGCACAGAGGCTGCTCGGCGTGCGCCTGCCGCATCTGCGAAAAATCGCCCGGGAACTGGCCCGCGAAGACTGGCGAACGTTTCTGCGGGGGTGCCCGGACGATTACTTTGAGGAAACGATGCTGCAGGGGATGGTCATTGGCTGCGCAAAAGCGGAGCCGCAGGAAACCCTTGCATATGTACAAAATTTTGTGCCGAAAATCAATAACTGGTCAGTGTGCGACAGCTTCTGCGCTGGGCTGCGGGTGGCGCGCAGGGCGCCAGAGCCAGTTTGGCGGTTTTTGCAGCCGTATCTGGCAGACGAACGTGAATACTTTGCACGCTTCGGGCTGGTGATGCTGCTGGCTCACTTTGCGGATACAGACCACGCACAGGCGGCGCTGCAGCGGATTGATCGGATGACCAGCCGGGCATACTATGCACAGATGGCGGCGGCGTGGGCGGTGTCAGTTTACTATGTGCACTGCCCGGAAATAACGACTGCGTACCTGCACAGCAGTCGTCTGGATGCGTTTACCTACCGAAAAGCGCTGCAGAAAATCACCGAGTCCAACCGCGTGCCGCAGGCACAGCGGGAAGCCATCCGCGCGGGGCTGCGGTCCTCAGCCCAGTTTCATCTGTGATGCGCGCAGAATCAACTGTGCGGCGTTGTCCAGACCAATGCTGCCGGTGTTGAGACACAGGTCGTAGTTTTCCGGGCTGCCCCACTTGGCGCCAGTGTAAAAGTTGCAGTAAGCGGCGCGGCGCTTGTCGACTTTGGCAACAATGTCGCCTGCCTTTTGTGTGTCAACACCGTATTCCTCAATGGTACGCTGCACGCGCAGCTTCCGGTCTGCATAGAGGTACACTTTGAACACGTGCGGAAAGTCGCGCAGAATATAGTCCGCGCAGCGACCGACGATGATGCACGGCCCTTTTCTGGCGGCTTCCTGGATAATCTGTGTCTGCAGTAGAAACAGCTGGTCATTCAGGGGCAGGTTCGCGGCGGTGCCGGGCATGGCGTAAGAGTAGTTGCCCATCACCAGGGAGTACAGCAGACTGCTGGTGTGGCGTTCATCAGCTTTCTGAAATACTTCTTCGCTCATGCCGCTTTTTTTAGCAGCAAGTGCAACCAGTTCTTTGTCATAGTAAGGCAACTCCAGTTTTTCAGCAAGGGCGCGGCCAATTCGGCGGCCGCCGCTTCCATACTGGCGGGCAATGGTAATGACAGGCATGGTGGGCACCTCGTTTCTGGTGAAAATTTATAAAATATAATTGTATATTATAAATTGTTTATCGCAAAATGTCAACTACTTGACAACACAGAGAATTCATCCTAAAATGACTCTAAGAAAATGTGAGAGAAGGACAAGCAAATGGATACACCGTTTTGGAAAAAGGTCGGCGCGTTTGCGCTTTTTATTGTTGTAATTGTTCTGCTTTGCAATGTACTTTCCTTTGTCTTTAGGATTGCAATGCTTGTCGTGGCGGTTGTGCTGACCGTTGCTTTGGTTGCTTATATTGTTGAGCACCTGAAAAAGAAGCGGAATGGATGATGGAAAATGCAGATTGCAGTGTATGTGGTTCCAATAGCGGCGATGGCAGTGCTGCTGCTGCTGGCGGTGCAATTAGTGCGCGGACGCGCCGGCAGAGTTGCAGCGCTGTTCAGCAGTGTGCCTGCCGACAAAAAAAAGAAGGCTGACCAATGGCGGACGGGTCGCTTTTTGGGCAAATGTCTGTTTGCGGAGACCGGCTGCCTGTTGCTGCTCTTTGCAGGTGCATGGTTGGCGCAGATTTGGTTGATGATTGCAGGCCTGCTGGCAGTGGTGGCTGTGACGGGTGGGGCATTCCTGCTGGTGGCAAGGGATGGCCGTTCTGCTCAGAAAAAAGCGCCGTAAACGCATTTTTTGAAAAAAAGCTTGCTTTTTCTGCGAAACTGCAGTATAATAAACAAGCGCTGTTGAGAAGAAATAATATTTGGACGTTTAGCTCAGCTGGCTAGAGCATCCGCTTGACGTGCGGAAGGTCATAGGTTCGAGTCCTATAACGTCCACCAAAAATTGTGATAATGAGGCGAGTTGTGGTTGCAACTGGCCTTGTTATCATAAACGGATATGTTTAGCATTTTGAAATACTAAGCACATCCGTTTATGATAACCTCTAGCAGCGCTGTGAACACTGCAAAAAAATTATCATAAACTTTTAAGTCTTGCATACGAGCATGGCGAATGCTTGTCCATTGCCGGGGTGTAAACACACCGGACAGTCCTTTCAGGGCGCACACAATGCGGTGATGCGTTCAATGTGCAAGTATCATTGTTCCTTCCGGGATTATTGCCACTGACAGCCGATGTCAGTTGGTGGGAGTTGTGGCTCGCTTCTCAATTACAGGTCATGGCCACCCACAGGCTTTGCGCTTTCACTGTCGTGTCCTCTCGGTACACGTTGACGTTTGCGCGCCGGACAGGGATTAAGATACACAAGACTTTTGGGTTTTCAAAGATCTCACAAGTGCATTACAATATTTTCAAAGTAGCCGCTGCATTGAACAGTCCGTCACGCTACGGAAGCTGGCGAGTTACCGAGAAGATAAAGACAATGCACATTGTGGCGCTTTTTTACTTGGCGCGTCCGGAACAAGTTGTTGTGAAGCAAAAAAAGAAACGGCTTCCATTCTCCTGCGCAAAAGGTTAGAATGAAAGTCGCTTGACAAATGTATGAAGTTAACGCTATAATACTAGCGAGTAACTGCATTTCACAAGTCATAACGGTTCGTGTTAAACCTTTATGGCGCATGGTTGCTGGACGTTTTGTGGACGTTCAACAGCCTGTGGTTTGCATATTCAATTTCTACTTACTTCGCCATAATACCATATTATGGCTTAGAAATCAAGTAGGAATTTTCCAACCGCCTGAAAAGGCGGTTTTTTCTTGCTCATTTTCTTTTGCTTTCCTGATTCCTATATCCATTATACAATGAGTACCTTTATATCACAAGCTGTAAAATCACTAAATCTGTAAGCTAAAAATTGTGCAATATATCAGTACCCTTATTTCACAGATTGTGTTATGCTTAAAATGAGAAATGGGGGATATTATGAAAACAAGTGAAGCGCAGCGACGAGCTGTCGACAAATATAATACTAATCATGATGATGTGAAGGTACGCTTTAAGAAAGGCTCCAGAGATGTTGTGCGCGCCTATGCGGTGGTGCACGGTTATAACTCTTTACAGGATTACATCAAGCAGCTGGTGCAGGCCGACTCCGGCATAGAGGTGTAAGTGCGACAATTTGTCGGACTTGCACTTGCATTTTCAAATCACTTTGGTATAATAAAGCTATCCTATAAATACAAATTTTGGTGATGAAAATGGATTGTTATCAAATATTGGGCGTTTCACCCGATGCAACACCGGAAGATATAAGAATAGCTTATCGAAATCTTGCAAAGAAATACCATCCAGATAATTATGTGGGTAATCCTTTAGCTGACCTTGCATCTGAAAAGATGAAGGAAATTAATCAGGCGTATGATGCAGTTAAATCAGGGGCAGCCAATCCTACTGCCGAAGATTCGTCCTCAGATGATTTTACAATAGATCCGTATGAGGTATTGGGCATTTCTCCTGATGCAACGGTGAATGATATTAAATTGGCTCATATAATGTATATGCTCCACCATAAGGGGGACGAAGAAGCTCTACGTATTGGGAAAATAGCATATGCCTTTCTTATGAAAGATTACCCTGACAGTGAAGATACAAATGACAGCGAGTATATGAACTATAATGATTCATATACTTATGAGACTTACGAACCGGAACAAATTACATATCACAGGAGAGATATAATTCACACGTTACCTGTACTTGATTTCCTACTATCAAGTGCATTCTTTGCAATTATGACTAATGTGATTTTCCGAATTCATCCGGCATTTTGTTTCCTGATTGGTATTGGTGTAGGTATAGTTCTGGCACTTATTTTTATGACTAGAGTAGGAAACTGGATATTGTCTGTCATATACAGTTTGATATGGGGTTATGTAGGATTTGCATTTGGTTGTTTACTTTTCAATGGTGATAAAATATGGATGTGGACACTATTTGGAATTGTTACGTTCTTTGCACTTTTATATCATAAAACGCATAGTGTAAGTGCATAGGTGCGACAATTTGTCGGACTTACAGATTTGATTCACATTTCAAGTTGTTGACATATTTTTGTGACAAGCGTATAATAATAATGTAAGAGGGGTAACCCTTAAAATGTTTACCGCTACCCGATGCGCGGCGTAATAAAATGGTCGGGATCAAGATGTTTACCGCTACCCGATATGCGGCGTAATAAAATGGTCGGGACTAAAATTGTGGCGGGATTCTGCTTAAAAGCAGAGTCCCGTTTTTTATGAGGTGAGAAAAATGCTTGCTGGCGAGTTTTGTTTTATCAACAATCAATATTATAAAGACTTTCCAGATCAAAATCTAATGCGAAATAAAGAAGCAACAGCCGGGAAATTACATAATCGACCCTGTTTCTTTTGTTTTTCTGATTCTATCAATGCGGATATATATTGGCTTGTGCCTGCATCATCTAGATATGATAAGTATAAGGGAATTTATGATAAGAAGGTTCAACGATATGGTCATTGTAAAACCATAGTTCTTGGAGAATTGCTTGGTAAACCAGCAGCATTTCTTATCCAGAATATGTGTCCTATAACGCCAAAATATATTAGCGAAATATATTTTAATAAAAACCACATCCCGGTTAGAATGGATTACAAGTTTACATCCGCAATTATTAAAAATTCACATGATGTGCTCAGAATGGTTTTGCTTGGTAATCAACGCATTGTATTTCCTGATATAATGTCAATATACAAGGGGCTTGAACAACAATTGAAGCTAGAAAAATCTATTCAGCAAGAGGCACAGTCGCTTACAGCCCGCTTGCTGACCGCAAAAAATCAAGCTGAATATTTGAATTCTGAACGTTCTGAACGTATGGTGAAGATTCATAGAGAGCATGATGAACCGGAAAAGTAAGGTGCGACAATTTGTCGCACCTGCAAACAAAAGAGGCAGCAACCTTGCTCAGCAAAGAGCGAAGTTACTGCCTCTTTAATTTCAAAAATTATCGTTTAATGTTGCCCAGTTGTCGCACTGATTTTTTATATTATCTAAATTTACCATTGTTATTTTCAAACGATTGTTCTATAATATAATCATACGTTCAAATATAAGCACATTTATTCGGCGGTGATGATATGGAACGAGTAATCCTGCACAGTGACTGTAACTGCTTTTATGCTTCGGTGGAATGTCTCTATCACCCCGAACTGCGCAATAAGCCGGTAGCGGTTGGCGGCGATGTGGAGCACCGGCACGGTATTATCCTTACCAAAAACTATATTGCCAAAAAATATGGGGTCAAGACAGGAGAAGCACTGTGGCAGGCCAAACAAAAATGCCCTGACTTAGTGATTTTGCCGCCGAACTATCCACGTTACCTGCGCTTTTCGCAGATGGCACGAAAAATTTATCTAGACTACACGGACCAGGTAGAACCTTTCGGGCTGGATGAATGTTGGCTGGATGTCACAGGTAGCAGCCGCAAAGGCGCTGGTATGGCGATTGCACAGGAAATCAGTGGCCGTATCAAAGCTGAACTTGGAATTACCGTCAGTATCGGTGTCAGTTACAACAAAATTTTTGCAAAACTCGGCAGTGACTACAAAAAACCCGACGCAATCACAAGGATTGGTCGGGATAATTTTAAAGAGATTGCCTGGCCGCTGGATGCAGGTGATTTACTGTATGTAGGTCATGCAATGCAGCGCAAGCTGACAGCATATGGTGTACACACAATAGGAGATATTGCAAGTACGCCGGAATATTTGCTTAAAAGTTGGTTCGGTAAATGGGGTAGCGTTCTTTATTGTTTTGCAAATGGACACGATATTTCCCCGGTTGCAAAGTATGATGATACGGTAGCAATCAAAAGTATTGGCAACTCAACTACAACACCACGCGATCTGACTTGTGATGAAGATGCAAAGATTATTCTGTATGTGCTGGCAGATAGTGTGGCACGCCGTCTGCGGCAGCAGGGGTTGAAAGGCCGGGTCGTTGGAATCAGTGTGCGGGATAATGGACTTTGCAGTTTTACACGGCAACATAAGCTGCAGAACTACACCAGTATCACAAAAGAGATCGCGCAAGCCGGACTAGAACTGTTCCGCCAAAATTATCACTGGCAGCAGCCGGTGCGCAGCTTAGGTATCAACATTTCCGACTTGACGGGGGACTCTGTTTCCACGCAGACAGATCTCTTTTCGGATGAAACCCAGCGGGAACGAAAAGAGGATTTGGACAGGGCAACAGATTGGCTTAAACGGCGGTTCGGTACTCATGTGGTACAGCCCGCCATATTACTCAAAGACCAGCGGCTTTCGGGTCTTGACCCAATCCATGATAACACGATTCATCCAGTAGGATACTTCTGAGAGGAGATAAGACAATGTCCTGTAAACGTTACGTTGAAATGGTCGTTAAATATACCGCGGCAGGCAAAATTGAGCCGTTGGCGGTGCATTGGGGTCCAGGGCAGCTGTTTGAAATCGACAGGATACTAGATGTACGCCCGGCAGCAAGCCTAAAAGCAGGCGGCGCAGGTATTCGCTATACCTGCCGGATACAAGGTCATGAAAAATACTTATGGCTGGAAGAAAACCGCTGGTTTGTCGAGGCAAAACAAGATATACTATGATCGGGTGATAAAAATGTGTGGAAGATATACACTGTTTGACAACACAGATTCTGAGGAAATTCGGCAGATTCTTAATATCCTGCAAAAGAAACAGGGTGGGCCAATCCGAACCGGAGAAATTTTCCCGACAAATAAGGCTCCGGCGCTTGTCCTTGAAAACAACAAGGTACAGCCGGAGCTTATCACTTGGGGATTTCCATCTTTTCAAAGCAAAGGCGTTATTATCAATGCCAGAGGGGAATCACTGCAGGAAAAGAAAATGTTTCGTACACCGTTTGTTGCAGGTCGGTGTGTCATTCCATCCACTGGTTTTTACGAGTGGTCGCATGACAGCAAAAAACAGAAGTATCTGTTCAATGTTTCTGCAACATCAGCACTCTATATGGCAGGGTTGTACGCCCACTTCGATAGCGAATATCGATTCGTGATTGTAACAGTTGCTGCAAATTTTGATATGCAGCCGGTACACAATCGCATGCCGCTTGTGTTGACACACGATGGTGTCAGTCAGTGGATACGGAATCAAGAGCAAGCAGTTAGCTTGCTGACTGATACGCTGCCCACACTAAGAAAAACAGCAATGTAAGAAAAATGAAGTGTAAATGTCATTGCAATTCATGCTTTTTCAGTAGCCTTCAAAATTTTCGATAGCCAGCTGCGGCCACTCTCAATAAACTTTGTTTTCCATTTAGGTTCTTTCTTTAAAGTTTTGTTCTTTAGGGAAAGTGTTCTTGGGGTGACAACCGTGAAACCCTCCCCGGTGACAGAATCAGGTGAAATGGGGGAGAAGCACAGGGCGCGATTCAGCAGAAATGCAAACAGCAGCTTTGCCGCAGCAAGCTTCGGCCGACGGGCAAAGGGAAGCACGGTGTAGAGATTGGATGCAGTGCCGTTATCACCGGTGATGGAATTGCGCGTTCGCGCCTGTACGCCTAGCAATCCCTTGCTGACCAGCTTTTTTATGCAGCGATAAACTGTAACTGCGCTGATTTCACAGCCAGCAGCGATTTCTTTTTTGGCCAGAAAGCAGCTGCAGCCTTTTCCTGCACGGAGAGTTATGTAGTTGTATACTTTCAGTTCGCTGCTAGTGAGCGAAGCAAAATTGGCAGACTGCGCCCGATATAGAATATTGTGCTCTATGTGGCCCTTTGAGCGGTTTTTTGGCTTGCCCTTTAAATTGCTCGTTTCGACGCAATTTGCCTCCTGCAAGCTAATTTGAGGGTTGTCAATGACGGTATATAAGTTTTCTTTTTGCCGGATAGCGTTGTCACCAACAAAGAACGCAAATTGAAACTTGCGCTTCAGCAAGCCAGCAGCGCATAGATCATTGACGGCACGGACAACGCTGCGAACACTGATTCCGCATTTGGCCGCAATCGTTTTGCGCTTTGGAAAGCAGGTGCGTGTTTTGTAGTCAGCACAGGTCTGCAGATAGGACAGTACCTTGTAGGCCATGCTGTTGATTGTTACCTGGTATGCGGCGGTAGAAGCTATGTAATATTTCTGCATAATAAATCCTCCATAATAATTTGAAATGATTGACAAATAGAGAAATACCGCCTATACTGAATTTGTTTAAGGGTTCAGTATGGGCGGTATTTCCGCTAAAAGAATAAGGCGTGGATGTAATCCATGCCTTATTCTTTAATAGCAGATGATAAGAAATGATTCAGTGTCTCGGGAAGGTGCAAAAGCATATATTTATTCATGTTTAGCAATAATGTTTGATATTAAAGTGAATATTAAGTTAATATGACGAAAAAAATACCATATACCGAAACTTTTTGCAATTTAGGGGTTTACTTTTACCGACAAGAGTATATAATAGTAATGTAGCAATAAGTGCTACACATTAGACAAAGAAAAGGCTTATTGGCTTTCGAGCCAATAAGCCTTTAGATTTTTCGGGAGGAATTTTATTTATGCAAAAAGCAATGGTTTTTATTGACTTTGAAAATTTTAACATTGCAATTACTGACTATTATAATAAAGATTTTACAGAACGTGCCCCTCGTTTAGATTACAACTTAGTTCCTTCGGAATTAATAAATGAACTTCCCAATCACAGCGAACTGGTAAAAACTTTTTTGTTTGCACCAAAGCCGGATGATTTTTTAATGCAGGATGAAAAAAGGAAGAAGTGCTATGACTGGATCAATGGATTGAAAAACCAGAAATATTTTACAGTGATAGAAGGAGAACATTCCGCTCGTCCCACGCATGGTTATACATATGACACTATGAATATTGATGACCCACGCAGTTATTATGTGGTAGAAAAAGGTACGGATATTAACTTGAGTGCTCATCTGATTACAAAGGCGTTTCATAATTCTTTTGATACGGCAGTAATAGTTAGCGGTGACAGCGATTATATTCCTGTATTGGATATATTAAATACAATGGGAAAAACTACTATATCTGTAGGGGTAAAGGGTCAGAATCTCTTTAAGCTTAGACGACATTCAGATGATATTGTCGTTTTAGACCGAACCTTCTTTGATAAATGTTTGCGTAAATGATTTTAGCCCCCGGTGCTGCTCTTGCCTGGTAATAAAAAATCATGCGTTTTACTCCTTTGGTTGCATAGGTCGAAGCAGCAGCCCTTCACTGGTGCCGATAATTTCAATCAGTGCATTTTTTCTAAGATTGAACTGTTGACGAAATTCGGATGGTATTACCAAGCGACTTTCGCTGTCCAGGCATCGAGCGACACCAACCACTTTTACGTGAATGATTCCTCCAATTTCTGTGCTTTCCATGTTGCAATTCCTTTCGTATTATAAAGACGGCCCGCCACGCTGCTGTGTGTGATGAATCACCGGTGCAGAGCGGGCGGGCTGTAGCTGCTGTGTAATGGCAGCAAGATTATTTCGATAGTTGACCAGAACATCGTTCCAGTCATTTAGGTTGGGCTTGTGGACGGATATGTGATACTTGCTTCCAAATTCCTGACGAATACGGTCGGTTGCAAGCTGTCCGGCTGCAACATTGTGGCCATTTTCAGCAGTGTCCATATTCAATCCTGTGATGATGCTTTGTATTTGTGGGTGGTCTTGCAGAAATTGCTTGAGCGCATATGATGTACTGACCCCACCGAGGGAAATCATCGGGCAGCTGACGTGCGGACTGTGCAGTTCCTTGCACATTGACCAATAACTCATGGCTTCAATCGGACTTTCAAAAACGCAGACAGTATTACTGTCTGCGTTTTCGTTTATCGTAAAGCCGTATTCTTTGTGTGAACCGGTTACGTCCACTTTATACTTGCCGGCCATGGCGCGCAGGGAAGCATAATAAGGCTGCTTTTGCGGGGTGTACCCAACCATAACTACATTCTGATAAGCAAGTGTCTGCTTGGAACGTACAAAATCATGCACAATGTGGGCTGGGATAGCAGAAACAATGTGTGCACCCTCCAGATTGCGGTTGTACAGCGTTATTTTCTGTAGCGGTACATCTTTGAACTTGTCTGCAAAGCGTTCCTTAACGGTGTACCAGGCTTGTCCGTGTCCGTCATAACCTGCAATGTCAAAATGAGCGTATGTAATGCCTTGATAGATTTTATTTTCTTTTTCCAGATGACTGACCAGCTCATGGTCGATTCCCCGCGATTTCACTAAATAGGCGAACATTCGGCGGTAGTTTGCTGCTTTTTCCGGCAAAATAAAAGGCTTCGGCTTTTCTAGGTCTTTCATTGACTGTGCAATTTCCTGACGCTTTGGTGCGGGCACCTCCTGCGCACCGGCAAGCTCCAAAATTGCGTCTGTGTAGGAATAGCCTTCATATGCCATTAAAAAGTCAATTGCACGGCCTTTTTTCCCCTGTGAATTCCAGAACCAGGTACCATCAGGCTTAAACACCATACTGTCGTGCTCTTTCAGGTGATAGGAGTTCCCAAGCCGAACCAGGTTATAGTTATGTGCAAGCGCATATTCCAGCGCACTGTTGTTTCGCAGTGCAGTTTCCCTTTCTTCGTCTGTGTAATACAATTTTCCAGTCTTTCGGCTGACAGCCATAGCCGTGGCCTCCTTTCGATGTAGTGCGACAAATTGTCGCACCTAAAGCTTATTCATGCTGAAAAACGGACTGGATTAGTCCATTGGAACCATCTCCTATAAAAAAGTAGGAAACCCTTATTTGTTCTTTTTGCGCCTGAACAGAACACCGGCAGTGCCGCAGACTGCCATCAGAACAAGTGCAATCACGGGAATGATACCGCTCTGGCCGGTTTTTGGTGCTGCATACATGTTACTTACTGGTACAGAACTTTCCGCGGGTGTCTCTGTTGGCTGATTATTATCGCTGGCAGCAGGTGCTTCCGTACCACTACTGTTTGAAGTAGAAGCGGAGGCATTCGGCTTTTTAGAACTGCTGGTGCTAATTGGTGTAGCGGTGACCGTTGCAGAAACAGTTGTACTTGGCACGATTGCAAGGGGAGAGTCTACCTTATATTCCGTTGAATCTTTCGCAATCAGGATATATTGGCCAGCATCCAACTGCGGCAGAGTTACATAGCCGTTTGCATCTGTGGTGACTTCTGCAACAACCTGGTTATTTCCAGAAGAGGCGCTATTAGCTATCGTACCGGATTTACGTAACGAAATCGCAGAGCTGCTTGGGGCGGAAGAATCAACACGCAACACAAGCAAAGCGAAATTTTTCAGCGGCTGCTGATGGGTATCCACAACCAGCAGCTTTGCGTTGCCGGTCGGCACACGACGCGCGCCTTTCAGTGCAACGCTGGATGTCTGACCGTTTGTGATGGTAATGCTGCCCTCCAGCGTAACACTGGAATCGCTGGATGATACGGTGTAAGTGCCGTCCGGCAGATTAGGCACAGTCACTTTACCATTACTGTCCGTTGTGCCAGTACCGACGGTCTTGCCGGTGCTGTCTTTGATGATAACCGGCACATTTGCAAGCGGCTTGCCGCTGTTGTCTGTGGCGGTAATGTTGGCGCTACCTGTACTCACAGTGGGGCTGGATGCGGGATGTTTTACCTCAATGTCGATTGTTCCGGCAGTGTTGCCAGTGCCGATCGTGACTTTGCCGGTAACGCTAACAAAGCGCGGGTCATCTACTTTGTAGGTATAATCGCCCGCAGGGATGCCGCTGAAAATCACATTGCCGTCTTTATCCGTCTTTCCTGTGGCGGCAATGTTGCCATCCTTGTCAATCAGATTGACCGTGACACCGGAAGCAGGCTTGCCGGTAGCCGGGTCGGTAATGTGCAGCGTAACATTACCGAGCGAAATGACAGGAATGGAAGCAGTCTGCTTGCTGCCATCTGTAATCGTAACAGGCTTGGTCTTGTCGCTGTCCAGCTTGAAGCGCGGATCATCGACTGCATAGGTGTATGTGCCGATTGGGATATTGGTAAACGTCACATTGCCGTCTTTATCCGTCTTACCGGTGGCAGCAACGTTGCCGTCCTTGTCAATCAGATTCACCTTGACGTTGGCGGCAGGTTTGCCGGTTGTCGGGTCAGTGATGTGCAAGGTAACATCACCCGCATACTGGCTGGACTTCATGACAACTTTCACTGCCTGTCCCTGCGTGGTAATAGAAACCGGATACTGTGTTGTATTTGCGTGATAGTTTGCAATCGGTGTTTCTTCGGTCAGTGTGTAAGGGCTGGCTGGGCCGGTCAGGTTTGGAATTGTCAGGGACGTGCCGTTATCTGCAGGTGCGCCGCTGAAAACTACTTTACCGGATTTATCTTTGAGCTGTACCTTTGCAACCGGCAGTGCTTTGTTGGACTGCGCATCAACATGGGTGATTTCCAGTGCTCCAATCAACATAGCTGCTTTCACCGGAGCCGGGGCGGTATTCTGCTGGTCTTTTACAGTTACGGCCACATTACCGTTTTCATATCCAGGAAGCTGCACGGTGTAGTCGCCGGCGAAGACATCCTTAAAAGTGACTTTGCCGTTGGAATCTGTGGTGCCTGTGGCAACGACATTTCCGTCCTTATCAACTAAATTAACAGTTGCACCGACAATGGGCTTGCCGTCCTTGTCAGTAGCGGTATATGTAATATCGCCCATCATGGGAACACTGTGCATTTCCACGCTTGAGGTCTGGCCATCAGCCGTTAGATTTGCGGTATACGCTGCTGCATCAGAACGGTAGGCGGCAAGTGCTGAGGTTTCTTTGACCGTAAAAGGTGCATCTGGAATACGCAGACTCGGCACAGTCAAAGAAGTGCTGGTAGAGCTGCCGGTGTACACAACCTTGCCGTTTTTATCAGTAATGGAGATTGGTGCAATGGCAACCAACTTGTTTCGTTTGGTGTCCAGATGTGTAATTGCTGCACTACCCTTGAAGGGACGTGCGGTAAAGTTTGCACTGATGGTCTTGCCAATTTCAACGGAAAGACCGGTTACCGAGGCCGATGCAGCATAACCAGTCGCCGGTGTTTTAACCGTGGCGGTGTAAATACCGGGTTTCAACGTCAAAAGCGCGGTACCGTCTGCACCGGTTGTTGCCTGTCCAATTTCTGTACTGGATTCATTTGTTGTGGCAATGACCGCACCGGAAACTGGCTGGCCGTTGTCACTGTCGGTTACCTTTGCATTGATTTTACCAACCTGCTCCCACTGGGCGTATAGTTCGGTATTGTTTCCATCAAACACAGAATCAGCAGTTGCCGCATTCCCACTGCCATCTGCCGCCGTATTCCATCCGACCAGAACCCAACCGGAGCGAGTGAGATCCATTGGGAGAGCAGAATCGTATTTTTGTCCACTTGTTGCCGTATAAGTTCCGGTCAAAATAGTGCTTGTCCCGTCATTGCGATGAAGAGTTAGTATAGATTGCACTTTGCCGTTGTCCTTGTTGATAATTCTGCCGACCGTACCATCATCATTACGCAGATTGTTGATTCTGCCGTTGTTGAGGATGGTGCCATAGTTGTAAATTGTGCCGTTATTTTTGAGAGTTCCGTTATTTGTCATCGTAACGCCTGACGAGAGTGTGACAACTTTACCAGTCGCCGGATTTGAGAGCGTACAGGCAGTTGGGATTGTAAAATTCGTCCCGATGATTGGCGAACCGAAAGTCTGCCCAGTGCCTCCGGTGATGTTTCCGTCAGAATCAAATGTGCAGTTATCAAAAATAAGCCCAGAAGTTTTAGAACCAATTTTATTGTACTCCGTATCTGCTAATGGCCCAGAGAACAAAGCACAATTTTGTAACGTAAGTTTACTGGAACCTGTCGCTGAACCAATGCCATATGCGTAATTACTGGCCGCCGCAACAATACTTCCACCTGTTATGTTAATCGAAATTGGTGCAGTTTTATTTGTAGCAGATAAAGAATCACTGTCACAACGTAAGACTTGACCTATTGCACAATAATGTCGTCCTCCATCATTATTATTACTTGTTGCTGCGTTGATATTACCGCCAGAAATGTTAATGTAACCGCCATAATTTCCGCCAATTCCGATATTCCTACCAGATGCGATTATGTTGCCGCCGGAAATGTTAATGATGTCACTGGCTGATGTGTATATTCCACCAGCTTGATAGGGTGCGCCAATTCCGGTAGCCCCTGTGGCATGGATTGTACCTCCATTTATCTGTATCAATCCGCAGCCGATGCCCATTTCATTCAGTTTTCCGGGGTCATTGTAATCAAAAACAGTTCCACCAATTGCGGCTGATTCTTGACTCTTTGCCGTAACGCTGCCTCCGTTAATATAAATTTTTCCACGATTCAATGTGTGGCTTGTATAGTATGTGTTTATATAATAACTTCCTCCAATACCGGGTCCCTCATTACCAATTGCTGTAATCGTTCCTCCATTAATTGTGATATTGCCATAATCGGACGATGCATTACTTCCAATGGCTGGAGCGAAACTTACCGACGCATCAGCAATCAATTCACCTTCTGTTGAATTATCACCGGCATAACTGGTAATCGTTACATCAGCATTTGGAGAAATTTGTAGAGCGGCCAGCCGATTATAGTTACCAGATTCTCTTTCAACTGTTAGCTGATTTTTTTCCAAAAGCTTTATGGTAACGTTGGCAGATTTTCCGATGTCTATTGGTGCAGAAGCACTGCTAGATATGCCCACACCATCCAGTGTAATTGTTGCTGTTACGCCGTCATTCACCGTTATAGTGTGCCTGTTTGTTGTGCCGGTAATATAATAGTTTCCATCACTGTTAATGACAATATTGGTGCCAACGTCAGAAAGTGTGAGATTATTTATATTGTCCGCAGCATATGCAGTGCTGCCGGACAGTGGAATACTGCTGACAGCAATCAGTGCCGACATAGATACCGCCGCAACACGCTGCCAGATTTTCTTTTTCATGTTTTTAACCTCCGTTCAAGTTTGTTGTTTGCCAATAACGATTGTTCGTCCGTTCCTCTGCTCATAAGAGCAGGTAACGAGCATCATGATTTTGTCTTCTTCTGTGACGGTCACCCCCGTGTTGTAGATTGCCTTGCCCTGCAGGGCAGATAAAAACCGGGCAAAGTCCGCATCGTCTGCAAACTGTGTCCGGTTAAAAGAAAAGCTTTCCGGTGAAACGTGCAGCACCGCGAAGATCTCATAGCTGCGTTTGCCGGAAGCATTTTCGTAGGAAAAAGTTTGATGTGCTTTCCAAAAGCTAAAGTAGTTGTATTTGGTGAGTTCTGTGAACATAGCGTCATACAGCATGTGATGCCCATACACCACGGTGTTCCGTGACGTTTCGGGGCTGCAGTCATACTGCAGATAAATGCTGCCCGCTTCCGCGTACTGCTTTTTGTAACTGCGGTGCAGGTAATAATCCGGGTCGGACTTGCTGCTCTGCAGCACCGGGTAATCAATGTTGGTGCCGGGTACGGTCAGCCAGCCTTTAATATCTGCGTTCACCGACTGAATACGTTGGAATGATGATGCTTGGTCTTCCTTTTTGATTGCTGCAGATGCGGAACTGCTGACCGGAACTGGTTCCGTCTTGATACTTTTCAGTTCCTGTACATCAGCCTGCACCTGTGCGGGCTGTGCAACAAATACGTTGAGCAGATACCCGGCGCACAGGGCAACCACCAGCCCAAGCGCAATTAAGACCGTGCGGCGCTTGCCTTTCTTCATGGGTTAATCAGCTCCTTGTACAGTAAAAAAGCGCTGTCATTTACAGTTGCGTAAATGCCAACGCTGCCGGTTTTTATTGCAGTTGTTTTGAAATAGTAAAAAGCTCCGCCACCTATTGGTGACACGGAAACTAGCTTTGTGCCGATTATGCCGCCTGTGCCACCGTAGAAGTTGATTCTCGCCCCACGCGGCGCGTACAGCCGCGTAACATAGGACTCCCCAACATGTTTTCGCAGGTCAGCGGTGGTATCGGATTCGACAGGGGAATTATCCAGTACAGCGTCAAATAAATGATGTGTGGTGCCGCTGATATTTGCATAGGTGCCGACTGTGCCAGAAGCACCTAACCCGCTAATTTGCCAAGTGGATTGCTTCGTTTTTGAGTTCCACGGTACAAGGGGTGCAACTTTCCCCCCCGCTTCATTTGTAGTGTGTACAGATGGTGCGGCGGCACTGGTAACAGTAAACTGCTTAATTTGTCCTTTGTAAAACGCTATACTGCTGTTTACGGAGCAAGCAGGGCGCACATCCGAAACAGTGTAAGCCTTAATGGTGGCCGCGCCTGGCTGCGTTGTTTCAAATGGATAGTCACCAGCCTTTACTTCACTGAGGTCAAACCACCGGCCATTGATTTGTGCAAAGCTGACACCGGCCGGAACGTGTTCTTTATAAACGAAGTGGGACGAAAGTTCCTGCTGCTGTCCATTTTGGTACAGCCCTGTAATCTCAACGGGAAGATAATACTCACCATTCGGCTCCCGAATTGTTTCGCGGACTGCGAACCGCTGCCCGGCAGAAAGCAGAATTGGTTTGTCTAAATCAACCGTATGAAAGCCGCCAAACGGCAGTTTCACCTGCTGGGTAAAAACAAGTTTGCCATTTCCCAAGTCACTGCCATTATCCAGCAGCAGAACATCAACCGTAACGGTGGAGTTCGGTCGAGCAGACGTTACAGAAACAGCCCGCAGTGACTCTGCACTGTGGGCTGTAAAAACATTGGCGACGGTGGTTGGAGAACTTAGTGGTTTGTAATCTGATACATCATCCAGACCGAGCGCGTCGTACTGATAAAGATTATCGTACTTGTACTGTCCCTGCTGATTCGGAAGATCCGCGGCATAACTTGCGTAGCAGATAAGGGATGCGTCATAATATGACACATAGCCATATCCGCCGCCGCCAAAGGATGTTCCCCAACTGTTGTGAATGAGCCAAGCACCATCACCGGGTGCCTGCGTCGGAAATGCATTTTTGTTGTAATTGTCATCCCAGCCGACAATGGTAACAGCGTGTGTAACAGGCCGTTTTACATTGAGATACTGGCGGTTTCCTTGAAATGCACTGCATAGTTCCACACCGACCGCACTGGTCTGCATGATTTTTTCTTTGATTGCCTGCACTGCGTCTTGATTCAGCGTACCGTCCGACTGCAGCGGTGCGGGCAGGATGTCTGCATTCTGTAAATGAATGTCGGAATCCTGCCGCTCCCGTTCGGCGATAAAATTACTGTCTGTTAGCGGAAACTTTGCGTCAATGCAGGCACCGTTCCAACTGGAAAAGGCATTGATACCTTTATTGAGCGTTCCTGCCTGCAGGCCAGATGAACCCGGCAGATAACAGCCATTTCCGCGTGCATCCAGGTTCATCCCGAACCAGGCGAGGTGTCGGACAGAATAAGTTTGCCGCTGCTTGCCGCCTGTCTGTCGCAGGATATTTGTTTCCAATCCGGCAGTGGACGCAAATGCCCAGCAGGATGGAACATTGCCCTGATCTTTCAGGGGACTGTCCAGTTTGCTGTCTGCAAGGCTGTATTTTTCCGGCAGCATACCAGCACTTTTACGGAGCGCTGGCGCAGACTGTGCCGAAGCATCATAATTGTACTGTTCCTGCACAAAGCCGGGGTCGATACCGCTTGCTTGTGGTTCGTATGGAGCTGTGACGGCTGATGCAGCGAAACAGGGGAGAGATAATGAGAAAATGCTTCCCACTAAAATGAATGGAATGATTTTTTGTAAAAATCTTTGCAAATTTCTACTTGATACCACCTTTCAGTAAATTCAGGTACGACAAATTGTCGCACCTGGGCATAAAAGAAGCGCTTTACATCCCTTTCATAAGATGTTTGACCAGCTGCCGCCGCCAACGGATATGAAGGGGTTCTTTTGCAGCAGCGGCTTTTAAGTCAATCATGCCGGTCTGTGAAATGAATTCACGGATGGCAGCGTCGTATGTATCAAAAGTCGGTATGGTACTGGATACTTCGCCTGAATCGTTTATGACATACACTGCGTAGCGTTCCTGACCAGTTTTTAGGTCAAAGAATGTAGTAAGCTGATTACCGCGATAGGTAATGACAATGTATTCTGCGTTTCCCTGACCAGCAGTCTGCAAATGTTGATTTGTACGGACAAAGGAAACGATTCGCTGGAGCATATCATACTTTTGCGTATCCTCACCGGAAATCATTTTGACTGTGAAATCCTGCAAAATAAAACCAATCGGTAAACCATCTTTGAGTACAAGCAGAAAACGCTTGATTTTGCCCTGGTCTTCTACTTCGTATCCTAACTTTTCAAGATAAACAGCAATTTGATCCATCGTTAAACGCCCCTTTCCTGTGATTGTACTTGCTGTGGCTGATTGCGGCTGCTGTTTACCTGCTGCGCTTCCCGTTTTGCAGAGTGCAACTGCTGGTCAAGCGAAGGTTGCTTTGCATAGTCACCGTGCAGCAGCTTCTGTTGGAATTTCTGCGGGGACGCAGTGCCGTAGTTCTCAACCATGGTTTGTGTCAGACTGGCCGATTGAGGCGATTCAAAACCGGCCATTGTTTGCAGCAGGGTATACGCTTTTTGGAAATCTGCTTGTATTTGCTGTTCCTGCGCAGTTAATTGCCGTGCCTGTGGCTGTGCTGCAGCATGCATAGGCTGTTGCGGTGTAAGCTGCTGGTTTTCTGGCAGCTCAGATTTTTGCGGCTGCAAAGGTTCTTTCTGACTCAGCTTTTCGACCAGTCCGGTATCCAGATTTTCAAGCACATCACGGTTTTCGTACAGCATTGCAGCCAAAGTCTGTGCTTCGGCAGCAGTCAAAACAACTGCATCTGCGGCAGAAATTTCAGCCACAGGTTCTTCAACTGTTGTCTGTTGTACCTGCCGAGTTTCCTGTGCTTCTTCAACCTTGCGCGCAGAAGTGATGTCCTGCTGGTTTTCCTGCACTCTTTCAACTGTTTGTTCAGACTGTTGGACTGCCTGCTGCACTGTTGGCTGCTCCACCTGCTGTGTTTCTGCGGAACGCTGCACTTCAGTCTGAAATGCAGAACGGAATTGTTCTTGCACCTGTGAAAGATGTTGACGGTCACCGGTGGTAGCCTGCTCGGTAAAGTGAATATCCTGATTTTCTCCAATGGATGCAACAGCGTGGTGCTGTGCATCCTGGATGTCTATCTGTTCGCCGGTACGGCTGAAAAACGTGCGTACAGAGTAACCGATATTCTGCAGCAACTGTCGCCAACGGGAAAGGCGCTGCGGTTCTGCGGCAACCTCCGGTGCAGCTGCTTTCTGATACAGTCCAGACAGGCGCTGCCGGACATGTGCATCGTCGGATGTAATGACCGCACGGTTGTCAGATCCGATAAAGCCAACACTTTTTCCATTCTTATCGGTAATTTCGTATCGGTGTTCTTTTTCTTGTGAACGCTGTACATGAAAGCCGTGCGTTTGCAGCTGGCGCAGAAAGTCTTGAATTCGGCTTTCCTTTGACTGTTGGTGTTCTTTCAACACATCGCCTTGTACAAGTCCAGACTGTTGTGCATATGCTGCTGTCGCTTGTTCCTGTTCAGCTGAGGAAAACAACAGATCCATTGATTCACCGTTTTGCCGATACACATTGAAAAGCGGCCTGTGATTTTCAAAATCGTATGTAGTTGTCAGATAAACACTTTTGTACTGTGAGAGCTTAAAACCGTCGCCAAGGCTTTCCATGCCCTGATTGTCCAATGAAAACTGTACCATGCTGTCCAATTCCGGCTTTATTTGTTCCAGTCCGCTGACCATGCGGAGAGAAAAATCCGGCATCAGAATTGCGGTAGGGTCGCCGTTTTTCATAAGTGTGCAGGGGAATGTACCGTTTCCAATAGTCTGAATCTCATAGCCGGATTTTGTAATAAGGTCAAAAAGGCTAATCATTTGCAGCTCCTTTCTCGGTAATCAGTGTGAGTAGTGCATCCAAGTCTTTCTCGCGGATTGCCTCCATCACTTTGGGCATATCAACGCCACCATCGGCAAGCGCATTGACCTGGTTGACAATTTCAGCATTTTTCATTTTTTTAAGACGTGCTTCATCGGATTTGATTTGTTCTGTCAAAGCATCCCGTTTCTTGATTTTTGCCTGAATGGATTGTTCAAGGCGATCAATATTGCTGTTCATGAAACATACTCCTTCCTTAAAGTAGGTACGACAATTTGTCCGACTTCCCGCTGGGGGCGGTCTTTCCTTTTTCATAGAAGCACCTTATTTCTGAAATGGAGCAAGGGAAAAGTCCACTTTTGCATCCAGTTCCATTTTTGTGACTATCCAATGCCCAGCGCTCTTGCTGTATTTCATGTTCAAACTCATAACACGATTAGAAGTGTTGGACGGCATATTATCACCGGCAACGGATAGGGTGTAGTAAATCAGTACGTTTTCCTGTGTACCCTGTAGCGCCTTGGTGTACAGGCGGCTTACAGTGGCATAGGAATAGGTCTTTGTCACCGGCTGAAAAGACGCTAGGCGAGGAGTGACTGCACCTTGAATTGGCCGGTAGGTTACATCCGGCGCGGAACTGGCAGCAGGTTTGCTTGATGTGCTCGGAGCAGAGGAAGCGGCTGCTTTGGCAGGCGCTGAACTTGCCGGTCTTTGCTGTGCAGGTGCAGAACTGATTGGTGCAGCGCTGCTGACTGGGGCAGCAGATGCTTTTGACTGCTCAGAACTGGTATTGCTGAACATTTGCTTCAATGCATCGTCCGTCATATAATCCCGCAGGTACTGCTTTAAAACGTCAGGTGATACGGATGTGTCGGATAGGTCATAGCGGAGGTGTAGCACTTTTTGCGCGTCTGCTGATAGCGTTGAAGTATAGTCGGTGTCGGCAGCACTGCTGACAGTATTGGATTGCGCATTAAAAAATCCTCCCATATCAGCACTGCTCGACGGGGAAGAAGCAGATGCTATATTGGAGGATACGACTGGTACTGCCGGTTCAGATTTTTTGTTCATCATACTGGATATAAGAACTGTTGCGCAGATTATGCCAGCAACAGCGCATATTAAAATGTGTTCGTCAAGTAAAAATGTTAGCAAAAGGTCCCCAAAAAGGTTAGCACCTTGGAGCACCTAATTTGTTGTTCGTGCATGTAGCATCGAGGCCTTTTTCGGGGCAAAACAGGGCGAGACCCAACGCTCACATTTTGGAGACCCACGGGGCCAAACAGGTCGGGGCCCAATGCTCACTTTTTGGAGCGCTTTTTCAGTGGGTACGCTGGCGTTGCATGGACTGGGTCAGCCGGTAGCTCTCGCCGGAGAAGATTACAATGTGGGAATGGTGGATCAGCCGGTCAACCAGCGCTGCCGTCAGGCGGTTGTCGCCAAAGACAGTGTTCCACTGCGAGAACTCCAGATTGGATGTAATAATGAGGCTCTTTCGCTCGTAGCAGTCGGAGATTACCTGAAACAGTAGCTCGGCGGCATCCTTGTGCAGCGGCACGAAACCAATTTCGTCAATCACAATGAGCTCCACTTTTTTCAGTGTGCTGAGATAGTTGTTCAGCGTACCTTTGTTGTTTTTCTCCAGCAGGATATTGGCAAGGGACGCCGCCGTATAAAAGCGGACACGCCGCCCTTCCTGGCAAGCTTTCAAGGCAATGGCTGTGGCAAGATGTGTTTTGCCGGTACCAACAGTGCCCATAAAAATGAGATTCTCCTTGGGCGTAAGAAATTGCAGTTCCTCCATGTACTCGGCAGTCAAGCCGCTGGGCAGCTCAATGGCGGGAGTCCACACAAAGTCATCCAGCGTTTTCAGAACACGGAAACCGGCGGTTTTCACCATGCGGTTAATCCTGTTGGCTTCACGCTCTTTCATCTCCAGCTTCAGCAGGTCGGTCACATATTGCTCTGTACTTTCAAACTGGACGGAGCGCCATTCCTTGGCCATGCCGCCCAACTTCACCTGTCGCATCATCAGCTCAATTTCCTCATACATTTGCGTCACCTCCCATCAGCCCGTCGTAGGCGGAAAGATTGGGATTGTAATGCAGTGCCGGGGAACCGAGCAGCTTGAGTGGATCAGGACGGTATTCCTTCTTTGCAATCATGTAATAGCACTGCCGGAGGCTGTCCGCATCCGTGCGGCCATTTTCCCCGGCAAGCTCCAGCGCATCGTTGCACAGAGTAGCATTGCCGTCGGAGACAATTTCGCTGAGCAGTTGGAGAGCGTTCTTGCGTTCCCTGCCGCTGGTCTGTTCCAGGAAAGCCTGCCACTGCTGGGGCATCTGCCGGAAGAAGCGAGTGTGTTCAATCGCACCAGGCTTTTTGCAGAGCACAGACACATACTGCGTCCAGTCAAACACCTCATCATTGGCTTTGTAGCTCCTGCGGTAGTGTCCAACCGGGTGGTGGTCATGGAAAAACTCCACATGGTCAAAGAAAATCTTTGCCTGTACCGTTTCACCGGAAAGCATGGGAGAAAGGCCGTACTTGTTTGTCTCAATGGTTACAAAGCCGTTTTTGTTTACCGTCAGCGAAGCATAGCGAAACACCGAGAACGGGTATTCCGGAAGCCGCAGCAGGCTTGCCTCATCCTCTTTCCAAAGCTCTTCAATCAGAAGCTTCTTCTTGTAGTGCGGGCGCTGTGCATCTTTCTCGCACCAATCCCACAGGGACTCATTAAAATCGTCAAAGGACGTAATGGTCGGAACCGGCACAAAGGCATTTCTGCGGCTGTAACCCACCTTGTTTTCCACGTTGCCTTTTTCGTTGCCGGATGCTGGATTGCAGAATTCTGCACGGAAACGGTAATGCATCATGAAGCGGGTAAAGCCGTCTGTGAGAATTCGGTCTGTACCCTTGAGTACCTGCACAACGGCGGTGGACATATTGTCAAAGCGCAGCACCGGCGGAACGCCGCCAATATGCTCAAAGATACGTTTCATACCGGTAAGCAGGCATTCCTGGTTCTGAGAGGGGAAAGTTTGGGTGTACCCTTTGTTGGAATTCGGGAAGGAAATGGTTAGTGCATAGCCGTCCTGCTCCTGCCCTGCACCATCGTAGTAGAGATGCTTTCCGAAATCTACTTGCCCACTGCCCAGCGTATGCTCCAGAGGCAAATAACCACTGTTCTTGGAATTCATCACAAACCGCTTTTTGCGGACGTACTTTTTTACGCTGGAATAGCTGCCACCGAAACCGTGCTCATCCCGCAAACGGCAGAAAATCCTCCAAACGGTGTGCCTCTGCTTGCGCGGGATCTTATGGTCGGCTTCCAGCCATTCATCAATTACGGGAATGAAATCTCCCAACACCGGATAGCTCGTTGGCTCGGTATCCGGCAGATTGTCCTCGCTCCAGTCGAGCTGGTAGGCGTACTTTTGGACGGTCTTGAAGCTGTGACCTGTTTGACGGGAAATTTCTCGCAAACTCAGGTCTTCATTTTCGTACAGATCCTTGATATTATTTACTTGAGCCATTCTTAACACCTTTCTGCTACCTCCTTAGTCTCTTGACAATTCTAAGGGTAGCTGTTATTTCAGGTGCTGACAATGGCTCACTTTTTATGCCATTTGGGGTGCTAACTTTTTCGAGACCTTTTGCGATACTTTCATTTTACCGAAAACATATTAAAACGATGCGTTTCTTTTTATTTGTCATATGAAATCCTTTCTGCTGTTATTTTACACGTCCATAAGCATAGAAATGGGACTGCCAGTAGCTGGAGCTGCAGTTTGCATATTGTACATGAGAGCCGCCTTCTTCCAGCATTACACCATTGCCGCAGTAAATTCCAACGTGGGTAATGGTTTCGCCACAGTCGTAAGTGTTTTTGAAGAAAATCAGGTCACCAGCTTTGGCTTCGCTGGGGGAAACAGGTGTGCAGTATTGGTCATAGATGCCTTGTGCAGTTGTACGCGGCATATTTTTCCCGGCCTTTGTGTAAACGTAACACACAAAGCTGGAGCAGTCCATTGCTACACCCGGCGAATTGCCGCCAAGCACATAAGGCGTGCCGAGCAGGCTTTCACCAACCTTTTTCACATTCTGGAATGATACATCGGCATAGCCGAGACCTCCTCCAATACCGGAATAGTAGCGCAGGACGTGTTCAATGTACTGCGGATCGCCGCCCCCACCTCTGTTATGAAAGTCATCAGCCAGTGCTTGTGTCCAGACGTGTGTGCCTGGCCAGGAGGGAGATGTGGCACCTATAATAAAGCCGGTGCCGTAATTGTATGCCTGCAGTGCCAACTTGATATGTTCCATATCGTAAGGAGAAGTACAGCTAGCCAAACGCAGTGCTTCTTTTAATTCCTGTACACCGCACCAGATGGAATACTGCGGGTCTTGAATGCCGTTTTGTACAGCCGGGTACTTTTTATTGTAGGCTGTATTTTCAGCAGCCTGCATCGGGTCAAGCCCTTCACCACCACTTTCCTGCGCCATCACGGCGAGAATCAGGTCAACGTAATCTGTCATGCCAAACTGAGCTGCATAGACAGAAACGATAGGGCGGTAATTTTGTACGGCGGCGGGGAGAGGAACGGAAGAAGCATTGCTGCCTGATAAGGCGCCAAATGCAGATGAAATCATCAGCAATACTAAAAGCGGCAGCATAATCACACAAATTATAGAAAGTACGCTTTTTTTTGATGAAGATGCAATTATTTCACGGCCAAACGCTTTCAATGCTGTCTTTCCACTGGAAGCAGCCTGCTGCTCGGTTTCTTCTGAAAGTGCCACACTACTATTGGATGCTTTTTTCCTTCGCACCAGAGCCGCTGCACCAAGTCTTTCTTTTTGACTTTTTGAAAGTTTTACAGGCGTGATGACGGATGCTGCCTGTTGTGCAGCGGACAATCCGGCAGCACCTGCATGCAGTGCAGGATTACTGCTTTCATCATAATTGGCAGAGGCAGCTTTTGCAGCTGCTTCGGCAGATCGCGTAGCTTTATTCAGTATGTGTGCGGCAACACTTGCTTTCGCAGAACGGATTTTTTGTGTAGACGCTGCATCGGCAAAGTATATTGACGTATCCTTTACCTGTAAATGTTGGTCAACATCATAGCCACCGGTCTGTTCCTGTTCAATCGTGTACTGTTGTGTACTGTTTATATGCTCAGGAGGCAGTGTATCCGTAAATGATGGTATGTTTTCGGATGAACGTGATTGTACTGCTTTTTCTTGAGCATTTTTCGCACGTTTGTATAAATAGGGACGTATGGCAGCCTTTCTAAATGGGATTGTCTGATCTTCGTTCATTATGGTATCCTTGCTGTCACCATAATGCTTCTCACCCCGAGTAGAGGCACGAAGATAAAATCGTTTTTGATGTGAAGAAGGAGTGAAAGCGGTTGATTGATGCTTATATGTGCTTTCGTGGTTTTCATAGCGCAGCTGTTTTCCATAGTCACTCAGAGTAAGCTGCTTTTTCTCTCCAGTTGCCAGGTCATGTTGAATCATTCCATTTTTCGTGAACTGAACAACCTCTTTGTCAAGCATAAAATCACGTTCCTTCACGACGGCGTTTGTTTACATCAGACATAACGACCTTAAACAATTCCGTGTCATCCGGGTAACGATTATCAAATTCAACAATACTGTTTCCGGCTTTAAACAGCCCACAACCGCTGTCACTGTGCTGCAGCTTTTTCACCTGGCGTCCGGAGAGATCCATGACCTGAGCCAAATCTTCAATCATATCAGGTTTCTGCCTGTAAAGCATAATGAATTCAGAATTGGAAAGAAGGGATTTTGAATCTTCATTTTTCAGGACATCCCGTACTTCCTGGGTCATACCAGTTGCAATTAAGCCATACTTACGGCCACGCTTCCAGCTGTCAATCAGCCACGAACCTGTATTGGCATTGCGCAATGAGTGATGAATTTCATCATTCCACAACCATGTAGTTTTTAATTTGGCCTGATTTTCAGAAATATGGTTCCAACACCAGTCCTGGATAATTGACATACCCATTAATTTGAGCTGTTTACCCAAATCACGAGTGTTGAAGCAAACTAACCGGTTGTTGATATCTATGTTTGTTTTTTTGGCAAAAATATTAAGCGAGCCTTCTACATAGATTTCCAAAGCACCTTTGAGAGCTTTTGCTTCCGGTTTGTCCTGATTTCCAAGCACTTCATAGAAGTCCTGAAAAGTTGGAATATTTGCTTTGTATGGGTGTTTTATATATTTCGCGTATATTTCTCTTACGCAATGGTCAATTACGGAACGGGTTATGGCATCAATACCATAACGGTAGTTTAAAGTGATTTCCAGCAATGAGATAATAAAATCTGATTTGAATGGAATTGGATCGGGTTCTTCTTCACCACCGTAATACTCATTAATGTCGAAAGGATTAAAATTGGTTTGCGAACCATTTGAAACTTTGATTACCTGACCACCTAGCAGTTCAACAACCTTTGTAAATTCACCGTCTGGATCAATGATAATCATATCATCGTGTGTGCGGAGAAAACACTCAATGATTTCAAGCTTTGCACCCATGCTTTTGCCGGAACCGGAGGCTCCAAAGTAAAACCCGTGCGGATTCATTAGTGTTTTTCTGTCCAGCATCAAAATGTTGTGAGACAAAGCATTCTTGCCATAACAAAAGCCAGTAGGTTGTACAATTTCTGTTACGTTAAATGGAGTAAATACAGCGATGGAAGTTGTTTTAAAACTTCGTTTTACAAAAGTATCATTCCGGCCGAGTGGAACTACAGAATTTAGGGCATTTTCATGGTCAAATGTAAATGGGTGAATTGTACAGCCATGTTTTTTGGCAGGAGACATAACTTCTTCGGCAATGAGGTCAACTTCATCTTTGGTTTTACCGCGAACCATGATTAAAACATTTGCCATAAACATTTTTTCATTGCGTGTGCGAAGATCTTCCAAAAAGCGCGTTGTGTTTTTAATTTCCCCTTCCAACTCACGAGGAATTTCAGGTATTGGAATACCCGCTTTGCACTGGCGTGCAATGATATTGTATTTTTCGGTATCGAGCCGTTTTAATTTCTTTTCAACATCTTTAATAGCAATATCCGGGTCGGTTGGTTGTATGTTGATTGTAATAAACATATCGCGGTCGACTTTATCGGTCAGATCGTGAATCAATTCGTCAGATAGGTCATGCGGAAATGCTGAGAAGAAGAGGCACTGAACGTAATCATCACCGAGTTTAATGTAGCGGTCTCCCGGAACTTTATCAATGCCAAAGGGTGCGATTAGATCTTTGTCATATATGCCGTTCCGTAGTGTTTCTTCTCTACTTATAGGTGAGAGATCATCTGGACGATAGTATTCGCGTAACAGAACCAACCGTCCATATTTGTTAAGCTTGTGTGTGGCACATCCCATCGAGCGAAGCTGTGATAAAATGTCAGAATCAATTCTATTAAACCGCTGTTGGGCTGCCTCATAACTATTTTCGAGAATTGTCAACGTAATATATTTCTTTTTGATATAAGAATCAGAGCCAGTAAGACGCTGGTTAGCTGTATTGTTCAAGTCGTTGACAACAGTTTCCAAGTGCTCGCTGGAAGTTTGTGGACACGATACAAGAACATTTACGGCAGTCCGGGCAAGCTGCATATTGACAATATGCATTTGAATACCAATTGTATCATCAAAGGAATTTATGAGGTAGCAGTAATCCTCAAAGGCAGCAGTCCGTGTCTGATCATCGGTATTCGTGTAGTTAATATCATCAAAATTGTATGTGATGCTGTATTGGTGGTTTCCCAAATATGCGATTCCATCTTCATACAAAACATCATACGGAATGCTGCTCTGTGCCGTAGAACGCTTTTTCCACGGAAAATGCACATTGCTGATTCGCTTGTTAATGATATGCTCTGGGGGAGGAGAGGGCTTCTTTTTATGGACTTTATTTGCTGTCAAGGTCATAAGTTTCTTCAATCTCCTTTATTTCGTTGTTGAGAATAGCAAAATCCTCATAGTAGTTTCTCATACGGAACGGACGGTGTTTAGCATATTTGGCATCTTGCAATTTTAGTAGCAGGATGTGTTCAAAATGCAGTCCATCCTTTTTAATTACACTGAAAAAAATGATTGGAACACCAATCATACATGCTGCAAATCCGGCAGAAGTTACGTCACCGGTTAGCAAAAACAATGGGATAAAGACAGCCGCAACAACGATAAATGAAATTACAGCACATACAACTTGCCTCACAGTGAAGTTGCCGAAGAGCTTTGGCTCATATGCACTTATGTCATCCGGAATTTGTACAATCAATTGAAACCCTCCTTAAAATGTGTTCAGAATTCGTTTGGAAAGTTTGTCAGTAGATTTTAGTGCAGCGACCAGTACTACAGATAAGCCTATCAATCCCCAGAAACTACCCATTTGTGTGCCGAAATCTGCGAGACTCGCATTGCCCGCACTTGCATAATTTGCTACGGCTCTGGTTGCCACAATGCTATACAGGTATAGGCATATGATCATGAGAAAGCCTTGCAGAAGGAGAGCGAAAAACTGTTTGAAAAAGTTGAAGGCCAGCTGCCGTTCCTGTGTATTTACCAAGAAGGCCATTGGAACAGGTGAAATCACCCATAACAACGCCATTTCAAACAGTCGCCCAATGACGATTACAAAAATAAAGATTCCAATGATGTGTGAAATCAAGGAGATTGTACCTGTTTGTACCCACAATCCAAATTGACGGCCAAAATCAGCTTGATTAACAGAAGCCATTATGGAATCGACAATGGAATTTGTTTGTGCGGGCGTATAATGTAACGCTGCAATCAATTGTTTGAGGTAGCTGTTAATTATTGTTGTGAAGGCTTCCAACAACGAATAAGTATTGGAGATAATTAAAAACGGGAGGATATACTTAATGCTGGTAATTGTAATCAGTTCAGCATCAAGATTGCTTCCGTTTTTTTCGTATACCTGAAGTAAGTCAATCGCCAGGCAAAATGCAAGAATTGTAAAAGCCAAAGGAACAATAGCGACAGTACACGCTTGTAATAACGTATGCCAGCGATCTGCACCAAAATAAGATGCAGGGGTTTGTGCGATGTTGTCTCCGGAAGTTGAAAGTTGACCATTGATGACAGAATAGAAATCTGTCAAGTTGTCGCGAATAGCATTTTCAAACATCAGAGTCCTCCTTATTTAATACCGGCCATAGACTGTGCAGTCTGAACTTGCTGAATTGCCCACTGCATTAAAAAGAAAGCAATCGCAGCACCAGATGCACCACCAAGAATTTTTTTGATGCCGGTGCTGTTCTGCTGACCATCACCGTACATGTCATAAATGCCCCAAATTGCAATAATTGCACCGAATACGGTCAAGAAGATTTGCAAAATTTTCATAATAACTACAGAATCCATTTAATTTTCCTCCAATTTAATTTCAGTTATATATTTTGTTTGTATGGTTACTTCTTTACTTGGCGGAGAGCGGTAAAATAGATAACCTTGTTTTTGCCCGTCAGCCAATTGGGAGTAGTTTGGATGTGACTTAATATCATATTTTCGGGAATGGAAAGGAGAAAGCCCCTTGATACTTACAATGCATTCATCCATAGACAATTTTGATATTTCAGTTGCATCCAGCAATTTACGGCCAGCACTTTGCTCGTTAATACTGTGATTGCCTTTTCCAGACATCCCTGCACCACTGTCGCCGGTACTTTTTGTAGTAATCGTAGTATCGCCAAGCATTTGTTCTGAAACATATTTTGTTGTCGTTTCACCGGTTCCACCGAGAAATAACTTAATTGGACAGTTCGACAAAATTGTGTCGTAGTCTTCTTTGTAGATATGCTTGATTTGTCCAAGATCTTGATACAGAAGTTCCAGACCAACATTATACTTTCTCATGGTGGCCAGTAAGTTTTCCAAATTCGGGAACTTGCCGATATTTGCAATTTCATCGATAATGCAGTGTAGATGTAAAGGAAGTTCGCGGCCAGGTAATGTTTTAGCTACTTTGGCCTGCGTGTTGAAAAGCACACTGAATAAAATTGCAATCATGTAATTGAATGTACGGTCAGTTTCATCCATAACCAAGAACAAGGCGGTCTTTTCCTGACCGATTTTCTCCAATCCAAGTTCATCTTCAGAAAATAAATCTGAATACTCCTGTATATCGAAATGCTGTAAGCGAATATCGACACTGATGAGAATGGATTTTGCTGTTTTTCCAGCTGCCAGTTTAAAGCCCTTGTATTGCTTGCAAGCAAAGCTTTGCGGATTCTGTTCTTCGAGTTTATGGAAAAGGATGTCAACTGCAGAAACAAAGTCTTCGTCTTCATCCTTAACCTCAGAAGCGTGAAGCAACTTCATAACTGATTCAATATTTTGTTCCTCCGGCGGGCACGTTTCAAGTATGTAGTTAATATGGGCTGACAGCCAAAGCCGTTCTGATTTCACCCAAAAGTCTTCCATTGATTGTGGGTTCGATTTATCGCCGGAGGTGTTGAGAATCAGCATTTCGATGAACTTCTGAACATCAACAGGTGTTTTATAATAATGAAATGGATTGAAATGCAGACTGTTGCTGGGACTGATGACATCAAAAACTTTGATCTTATATCCAGCGGCGGCCAGCATTGCGCCTTCACTGTATAAGTGTTCTCCGCTTGGGTCGGTAATCACATAGCTTCCGTTCATTTGCATAATATTAGGCTTAGCATAGAAGCGGGACTTGCCTGCACCAGTGTCACCTAAAACAAGCACATGATCCGCGAGTCTGGTCTTTTTTTGATCTATAGAAATTTGTTCGGTCTGAGACAAAATAATTGTATTTTGAAACTTTTTGTCTCGGAATGGTTTCAAATCTGACCGTTTACTCCAATGTGAAGAACCGTGTTCAATTCCGGCGTATTTTCGATACTTCGCATAAAATGACAGAGTAAGAAATGCAGTCGTACCAATAGTAAGCAGTATGGCAGTCTTATCGGAATAAGATAATATTGACGGATCAAAATTGCGCAGATATTGAAAAAAGAGATAGCTGCATACCAATGTGATACAACTTGGAATTATGAGGGCCATAATACGTTTTGGCTTTTTCATAAAGTAGGCTCACTCTTTTCACGTTTATGGCTTTTGGATTTAACATTTTCTTGAGCACGTGACTGATTAACCTTGAACGCTTCCTTTTGTGCTTCTTGTATTTTCTGCGCGAGGTCACCATGTTCCTGACCGTCCTTCAGAAAATCTTCCATAGCATGGCCTAGTTTACTCATATCTTTTTGCATATACGAAAAAATATAGTGAGACGGATCATTCTTTTCCCGCACCAGAGAGAAGCGCAGACCATATTTTTTAGCATATTGATCAAAACCGTGCAATTCTTGTTTTGTAACGGCTGTGCACTCGATGCCTGACTGTTCTTTTGAAGAAGATTTAGTCAATTCATTCATTGACTTTTCCCCAGGTGCATATTCTTTTTCTGCTTTATTTTTATGATAATGCTTTTGAATAGCATGAATGATGCCGCGTAGTGTGGCTGCAGTAAGGTGTTCGGTTGCATGGACTGAATAAGATTCTATTTTATCGACTTCTTTTTCCCCAATCATGATAAGCATCTCCTTTTTTGGTTGGAGCTTCTGCGTACACACGCTCCATTGTTCGTTTTGCTTCACTGATTTTTTCTAGGTCAGCCTGCAGGCCGTCATATTGCCGCCATAGCTTTTCTAATTTTGCAGAAGCACTGCTGTACAGATTTTGATACTGTTCTTTTGCCGCAGTATCCTTTGGACTAAGCCCCCTTTCACTTAATACAGCGGCAGCAGATTGATAAGCATTGATACCCTCATGATTTTGCAGACGGTATCGATCTTTCAGCAGAACAGCATCTAAACCATCCATAATAGGTTGGTACTTTTGAATGGCGTCAAAGCTGTCAGTCACTGCCTGCAAATCGTCAATGCGGTTTTCAAGTTCACGCATGGTGGTTTGCAGCTCAGCAGACTGTCCGGCGATTCTTGTAATGATAGCAGTGAAGTCTTCGTAATTTTGAATATTGTTTTCCCGCAGCACTCCTTTCGTGCGAAACATGGATTCAATTTGGTGCAGCTTCTGTGAGTAGGAGAGGGACTGTTCTTCTTCCGGCACAGAAATGTAAACGCCGGTCGCAATGCGCTGGCGTATTGCGGATTCTCTGTAAGCGTCCCCAAGTGTGTAGGTACGAATGTTGCGTTTCTGACCATTTGTCCGATGTCGAAAAGCCAGATACTTTCCAGAAGCTTTGCAAAAATAATCCTCGCCCATGAGAGCGAGGAATTCGTTATAGTCTTTTGCTTTTTCAATGCAGCGGTCAATATCGTTTTTAATGTAAGTGCGATAGGATGTGGGGTTTATCCAAGTGTACTTATGCCGCCGGTCACGGTTTCGATTTGGCGTAACAATCGAAAGTCCATATTCTTCGCAAAGCTTGTCACTGACTTCTGCCAGCCGCTTCGGTGTAAACTTGTTTTGACGGAAGCGGGTGAGATCATCACCGATAATATTAAAAGTGATGTGATTGTGGATACAGTGTGAATTCACATGGGTCGCTACAACGTATTGATACTTGACCGGACTTCCATTATTATTTTTGTTTCCGTACTGTTCCAGAAACTCTTCAGCAAGCTGACAGGCCAGCGTATGTGCGGTTTGTGCATCTACTTCATGAGGTTTAAATGACTGCCGCATTGTCATGAGAATATACTTTGAACGGTTGTCCACAGTCGCCCGACCTTTTACATCCTCATACTGTTTTTGCAGCAGTGCCATTTCTGCTACGGCGGTCTGACTTTCACAATTTTGATACGTAACATATTTCCCTCCTTCTGTTTTTTCAGGATTCGTAATGTAATTGATAGAATCCCGAATTGTTATTTGAGCAGTGCGCCCTGGGCGGATGCCTATTCCTTCGATGAAAGTTGTAGCAATATTTCATCCACTCCTTTCCGCACTTCTGCAATATCCTTGGCACGTACATCACCAAAAGTATTGGCAGCGCGTGCCAGCTGGTTAACGTTGGTGCCGAGTTTGTGCAGCTCATGCAAAATCTGTTTAAGCAGCGCGTAATCTTTTTTGATGATGAACCCATCAAGCGCCATTTTGCGAATGTACGCTTCACGATTTTTGATGCCGACCATGTCCATCTTCAACTTCAAAAGTTGAAGTTCTCCGTCTGAGAAGCGGACTATAATTTCTCGATTGCGAGTTCTCCTTTCCATTATGGTTACCTCCATTTTATAATTTGAAGTTTGCTTGTAATTGATTTTTTTGCGGTAGCAAAGGGTATTAGGGGCAGCGCCCCTAAAGAAATTTCACAAAACCGGTGGAAACCGGTTCTTGCGAAAAGTGGCATTTGGATATCCAAATGCAGTGCTTGCCAGTCATGGAATGCGATTCACTTCGCCTGCGGCGCTTTCACTTTAAGGAGAAGGACTTTCAGGGCGCTGCGGTCACTTTCGTTCTCGGCCGCCACAACGGAATCTTCGAGAATTTGCATTTGCTGTGCTGCCGGATAGGAGGAAAGCTCTGCCAAAATGGCCTGTTCCTCATCCGTGTAAAACACTTTTTTCATTTTGCATTACCTCCTGAATTCATGTTACAATGTTTGACGATAGGTTGTGATAATTTGAATCACTCAACTGTGAATTTTGAAGACATCCTTGAGTTTTTGTGAATTTCAATGCCCTTACCGGATACACCGAAGAAAAAGCCCTGTGGACTTAAGTGCTTGAAAAAATCCTTACCGTACACACTAACCCAATATTCTTGAGGGCTTGAAAATTTAGAGGAATCAATTCTTTTCTCATCCTTGCAGAACATTTTTTTCATTTTCTTTTACCTCCTGAATTTTTGGAAATCGTTCTGCGTTGACTGCCTGTGCTTTCTGCTGTGCGGTGTGTAGTTGCTGGTCGAGGGAAAGCGGCTGTGCGCTTTTTTCCTGCTCACGACTTTTCTGAATCTCTTCAACGGTACTGTCTACCTCGCTGATCAGCTGGTGTGCATTTGCTTGAATGTTGGCAAGAACTTCGGAGAGCTTTTCAAAGTCCATACCAGTCGCCCATGCTGCAATATAATCGAAGCTGTACTCGGAAGTGTCCAGGCCCAGGTGGTCAGCAACGATGAAGGCAGTCGCTTCCGCTTCTACTTCGGCCTGCTTTCGGGGCTTGCCGCTGACAGCGTGCTGCAGTGTTGCATGACCAATTTCATGAATCAGCGTTTTGATGGTTTGTGCATCTGACATTCCATAGTCCAATGCAATTTTTTCGTTGGAAAAATCACAGTAACCATGCGAACCGTCATGCAGATGCTCAAAGACAACCGGGAAAGGGGAGACCTCTTTCAATGCCTGAAATACATCAGCATAGTTGTCAACGCTGCCCTGCAGCAGCGGGCAGATTTCTGGAAGCGGTTCTCCATTCGTTTGTGAAACATCAAAGACGTGCGTTACTTTGAAGCGGAGCAGCGGCTTGGTTTCGATTGTAGTCACAGGGTTGCCCTGACCATCAACCTTGATTGTGCCATCTTCATTATGCTGAGTTGTTTCTACTTTTGCTTTCACCGTGACCGGCGCGAAAATTTCAATTCCTTTCTCGCCGCGCAGCACATGGCGGTTTAGTTTTTTCCAGACGCCAAATCCGGCCACCTGCGAAGCGTCAGGTTTTTGCATCAGTATGAGCAGCGTATTTCTGAAAGAATAGCCGTGGAACAAAGAGGCCATTCTCAAATATTTTTGAAAATGCTCACTCGTGAAAGTTACCTGAATTCCACTTTCCAGCTTTTTCATCAGTTCATCTTTTTGTGCTTTTCTTTCATCTGCTTCCACGAAAATCACATCCTTTCGTCGTATGGCGGCAAACCAGAATCATCAGTGTCTGCGTATTGTGTGGCAGGCTTTCCACCGGCAAAGTCAGCGTTGTTGACAAGTATTTCTGTCTTGTAGCGTTTCTCTCCTGCAGCGGTTTCGTAACTGCTGTTTTGCAGCCGTCCGCTGATTGCTACGAGCTGGCCTTTAACAAAATTGCTGCAGATGAACTGTGCAGTGCGTCCGAAGGCAACGCATTTGAAAAAATCACAGCCGGATTTTTTGCCGCCAATCCACGGCCTGTCAACGGCCAGTGCAAACTGAACAGAAGTGGTTTTTCCCTTTTCGTTGAGCCGTGGTTCGTCTACCATGCGGCCATTTAGTGTACAAATGCTTAACATCTTTTATCCCCTTTCTGCGACAAATTGTCGCACCAATATTCACGTCGGACTGAATCAGTCCATTGGAACCACCCCCATCAATAAAAAATCCGCAGGTACATAAATGCACTGCGGAAATTATTTCGTATTTGATTTAGAACGCTTGCGTGTAATCAGTATCATGGCATCGGCTGCGCCGAGAAGTACGAAGCTCACAAGGTAGGGGAGAGTGGAGTCCTGTCCTGTCTTTGGTGCAGCAGGTACAGATGGTTTCTGTTGCGTAACAGCAGTCTTGACTTTTTGGTTATTGATTTTGACGCTTGCAACCAGATTGGCTTTTACAGATACGGTCTTATCAGCTGCCAGCACATAGCCCTTATTTTTCGCACCAGCCAGTTCGTGAATGGTGTATGTACCGACCGGCAGACCCTTGATTTCAATCATGCCGTGACTGTCAGTGGCAAAGGTTTTGTCGTACTTTTGACCATTGGCAGCGGTTCCGGTCACACGGAACTGAATGCCGTCAAGCTGACCGTCAGTAACACCGTCCATCGTCTTTACGATTTCCAGCGTGCCGGTTTGCAGTTGGTCTTTCATAACGGCCTTGACGATTTCGCCATCCGCTTTGATTTCAAACGGATAAGCTTTTTTGTCAATGGTGTAGTTTGCCGGGGCCTTGACCTCTTGATAGGTATACTTACCGACCGGCAGCGTGATAACCAGCTTGCCATCCTTATCGGTCTTGCCGGAGAAAACGACTTTGCCGGTAGAAGCGTCCTTAATGGAAATTTCAGTGTTCGGCAGCGCCTTTGCCGTTACAAAATCGGTCTTTGTAAAAGTAAAGGTGCCGGTCAGAATCTGGTCTTTCATCGCGGCTTTCACAACCTGTCCATCCGTTTTGATGCTGAACGGATAAGCTTTTGTATCCAGCTTGTACTTCGGCGGTGCGGAAACCTCCTGATATGTGTAATCACCTACCGGGATGTCCTTAATCACCAGTTTGCCGGTGTTGTCCGTCTTGCCGGTGAAAACGACTTTTCCGGTTTTTGCATTTTTGATTTCAATCACGCAGTCCGGCAGCGGCTTGTCATCTGCAATATCGGTTTTGGTAAAATCAAACGAGCCGGTACTCGGCTTATCAGCCAGTTCTGCAGCAATTGTCTGCCACGCCGCAATAAAGATGGTATGTATCGTGCTGTCCAGCGTGTAGCCGTCCGGTGCTTTGGACTCCCACCAACTTGCAGCGCCGGTCGGCAAACTGGTAAATTTCAGCTTGCCGGTTGCGTCAGTTTTGGCGGTATGCATCGTGCCAGTGCTGTCTTTGAGAGAAATTTCAGCGCCCGGCAGGAAGCTGCCGGTCAGCTTATCAATCTTGGTAAGCGTAAAATCACCAGTAGACGGGCCAGTCGGTGGATAGTACGGCGGCGTCGGTTCTGGTACATCATATGGCCGGTTGAGCAGCGGCGTTTTGGTTGTTGTGACTTCAATTGTCTGACTGTGTTTTTGGTCGGGTGCACCATTCACATCCGTTCCAACGCCGCACGGGTAGAACAGCAAATCGTACTTTTCACTGTTGAGCGTATAACCGTCTGCTGTTTTCAACTCCTTGACATAAAAATCACCGACCGGAATATCAATGGACAATCCTGTGGGTTTCCCGTTTTTATCGTATGTGATGTTTGTTGCCTTGCCGTTTTCGTCGAAGCTGAATTTGGAAAGCAGCGTGTCTTTTTTTGCAATCACGCTGCCGTCCTTTGCAGAAGTGAGATCTTCCGCTGCATACAGACCGAACACGCAATCTTTCAGTGCCTTATCCGGCGTGGTTTTCAGGTGTTTCTGCTCATTTGCCGTATTCCATTTGTAAAGGAAATTGGTCGTGAGATCAAGTGTCTGCGATAGTACAACCGGCTTTTCCGTTTCTTTGGAAGCGGAACCGGTGCCGGTTTTGTCCTTATCGTCCTGTTTCGGCAGTTCCACTATAAAGGTATACGGAGTCGTCATACGTAGGTCGATTTTATCCGGCTCCGGTGTAACGGTCATAGTCGCGGTATACTTGCCGCCGACTGCCAGCAGCTTGGTTGCAACCTTCTGCGCGTTATCCCCTTTTTTAAGAACAATGGTTTGAATGGTGTCACCAAGCTTCGCAGCGGGCAGAACTTCTTTGCCGTCTTTGTCCTTGACAGCAGGAATGTTCTGCGCGGCCTTAATTGCAACAGTCGCGCCGGTATAGTCAAGATTTTTTGCAATAGGCAGCTCCACAAACCGTTTGAGCAGGTTAATGTGCGCCTGCTGCCGGGTGTCGTTGGCTGCGCAGTCAACATGCTCTAGCGGAGCAAGTGGGTCAGATGTTGCAATGCCTGTCTTGATATCGGCCAGCCGCTTTTCCTCGGCTGTGTAGTCGAGATTTTCTTTAGTAATCGTTTTGTCACTGCTGTTGTTCTGCGTATTGGAACCGATGTAGTGCGGTTCCTGCGGATTGAGTTTGGTGTCGTTCAAATCAAAGGCAGCGTTGTGCGTGTCCTTGATTTCAAACGCAACCCTATCATCTGAAAGCGTGTAGCCAACCGGGCTGTACAGTTCTTTAAAGTAATACTTGCCCTCGTAAAGATTGCTGGTGGTAATCTGGCCTTTGCTGTCAGTCATGGCCGTTTCCACAAGCGCGTCTTTTTTAAGGGTATCGGCAAAGGTGAAACTGATTTCACGGTGCATACCGTATTTATCGTCTACACTGTATGTCCGGTTGAGTGTGGTATTTCGGTTACTGCGAACGGTACTGTCAATGTCGCGGGCAGTAATGTCCTCAGCGGCATACACACCATAGACAGCGCCGGGCAGTGGCACATTGGTGTAGGTAAACTGCTTGCTTCCGTCACTGCCGGTCACGGCAGTTGCGCCGTCGCCGGTCTTGACGAGGGTTGCGTTGCCGAGAATCGGAGCATCCGCGAAGTTGACAACTAGCGTCTGATCGAGCGGGTCAACTGCGCCGTCCAGTGTAAAATGCACCGGCTTGTCAGTCAGGTAATAGCCCTCACCGACGTGCACCTCGTATACATCATAACCTGCGCTTCCCCATTCCAGCAGATCAGCGAGGTTTGCAGCGCCGCCCTTGTCGTTGCCGGTGACGTTGCCTTTTTCATCTGTTTTCCAAACGGTCGCTTTGTTAAGTGCGGCGGAAACGGTTTGATTATCTGTAACCCAGCACTTTCTTGTGCAGTCCCAAACTTTAAAGTAGAAATTGCTATACGGAACGATTTTGCCGGAAATGGAATCCGTTTTCTGGATGCGGACGTGCCGCGCGGTAACCTGATTTTCAATATACAAAGGTGCGGTCAGGTTATCCACCGTCTTGACTTCGGCGGTGGGATGCGCGGCTTCGTACTCGGACAGATGTGTGGAAAACGGGTCAGAGTTGTCAATTTCGTTCCAATAGCTCCACAAATCCTGATCGGTCATATCTTTATTAGCAATGACCGGGATGTCCGCACCGGCCATCATCACAATTTTGTTGCTAATGATGGTTGCCGCGAAGCTGGCAGCTTCCGCTGCCGTTGCCTTGCGTGCACCGGTTTTAGAGAGCACTGCTGCCGTGTTGAGCGTGCCAGTGTTGTCATACTGGCTGCCATCCGGCCCGAAATAATAATCTGCATTTGCAAGCGCCGCGTACTGCGTGCGGCACAGGTCGTAATCACTCAGCGTAAGAAAATCATTGTAGCTGTCTGCGTCATATGCGGCGTTGTTTACAACATCGCGCAGCACTTTGTCGGTATACAGATCCATGCGGGTTTTGCCGCCAACGGAGCCAGACAGCGGCGGGTTGTGCTCAATGCCAAGGCCGTTGTCGTTGCCAAGGCCGTCGCCGCCCCGCACGACTGTCCAGTCCTTGATAGTAGCATTCCAGTTTACCTGTGTATCCACCCACTGGAACACCGGTGCGGCCTTATCATAACCGGTAATGGGGTCGCGTTCCACTACAATGTACTGACCGTAGGGCAGCAGGCGGCTTGTCCATTCCCCGGTTTTGTCGGTGGTCTGTGTGTCCATCAAACCTTTTACATTATAAGGATTTGCAGCAATTTCAGCGGAGGTCATTTTGTGGCCGTCCTTTTTGCTGATACCGAAATTATAAAGCACCGAGGTATCGTTGTGCAGCGCGCCGGTTGGGTTCATTTGCGGCGTTGCGGAGAGCATATAAATGTCAAACACAATACCGGGTGCAGGAGTCTTGCCCTGGTTATCGTCGCCGTCCACATTGCCGTTGGGGTCTTTTTCGAGAAACTTGTAGCCGTGCAAATAACCAGATTTCACTTTATCGCAATTTGTAACAACGCCATCAGTGACGGTTGTGCCGGTCATGGAACTGGGGTTATCCAGCAGCGTGATCTGCGAGGAAGTCAGGTCGGCGTGATTGCCGTTGAACAGGCAAACAAACTCTTGGTACCAGCTGCCGTGATACTTTGCGTAATCATCGTTATCATAGAGCAAGTAGCCCTTCGGGGCATTGGTTTCAATGATGGCATATCTCACACCTTGCCGTAAAGGAGAACTGCTGGCACTGCCTGAATTGTCCGTGGTGAGCGTTTGTAAGATCTCACCGATAGGGCGGCCACTGTCGTCATGACCATCCACGCGGATGATTTGATATTTTGCACCTGCAAACGTGGAGTCGCCCTGCGGCTTGTTGCCGGTGGCGGGTTCCCATGTTCCACCCGCAACCAGCACACTGCCGGTGCCTTTGTCGCGTTTATGTACCGTAATCACGGACTTTTGCTGATAGTTATAGAGGTCTGTGCCGCTGACTGTGCAGCCGCCGTCATTGCTGTAAACGTAGTTGCTGGTGCGGCTTCCCGCCCAGGTGTACCCGCCCTGAGTGGTAGTGGTATTCGGTACCTCGTCCACATAGTTGATAACCGGGTCTTTGCCCGGCACGGTCACGGAGTAGGAACCATCAGACTGGCTGGTGGTGTACATATCATCCGTTACGTCCTTCATCGGCGGGTCGGTAACGGTCTGCCCGCCCGCGGTCATTGCAGCCAATGCTTCCGTGTCAATTACCTGATAAGTAACGTTGACATGGATTTGGCAGCCGCCAAGACCTGCCTCATCGTCAAACTCGCCGTACTTGTGACCGCCGATGGGAGTTTGTACATTCTGTGTATTCCTAACGACGATTTGTGTGGATGAGGCTTTGCCGTCCTTAACCACAAGCGCATAATAGCCGCTGTCGGCGTTGTATTCGGACGGCGGTGTGATCTCATGCACATAGTAGGTGCCATCTTTTTTGACGGTGAAGCCCGCAATACCATCATCACCGGAAATAGCGGTGTTGCTGTCGGTAATGCTGGTATCGGTGATCAGATTGTGGTCTGCATCGTACAAGCCAAATGTTGCGCCGGACAGGGCTTTGCCGGTGATGGCATCTACCTTTTTTACGGTTACGGGGCCGGGGGTCGGAGTTGTTGGGTCTGCTTTGAGTTTAAAATACAGTTTTTTCGGTGTTGCGGGTGCCTGTCCCAGCAGAACCTGGTAGCCGTTTGCAGTACCTTTGTACATAGTAAGCGCGCCTTTTCCATATGTGCTGATGCTGGAGTCACTGCGACGCTTCACTTCAAAAACTGCATTGCTAACTTTCTGCGTAATGGATTGATTATCTGTCTGCGGCATCGAAACATAAATGTGCGTGTCGTCTTTTTTAACAAATGTCAAAGGCAAGCCTTTGGCGTTTGCCTGATTCTGTAGGTCAGAAACAAACATATCATCAATTTCGGATTTGTAACCGACCATCGTTAATTCCAGTGTTTTATTGGAATTGTTTTTTGTCATGACGTTCTTACTTGCGGTATTGCCGCCGTTGGAAGACGTACTTGTAAAGCCGGTTTCCTTGTAGTAATACGCCAGTTGGGCACTTACCTTGTTGTAGCATGTTTTAATTTGCGATAGCAGACTGGCAGGAGCCGTGATTTCATTAATCATACTGGTCGCGTTGCCTTTAAGTTTACCCGCGCTGGTATTCCATTTACTTGGCTTCGCCATCATTTCCCACAAAAGCAGCTGGCGGGTATAAAAATAACATGGATAAATATCTGGGCCACCGCCATAGGTGGGGTCATAGCTGATGGCAAAGGCTCGGCCAATCAGTTCTCTCGTATTGGCATCCACCGTGTTCCAGTAACTATTGTCTACTTTATATGAAGCGCCCGTGTGCATCCTTGCACCCTTGTTCATACAAAACACGTAGTCACCGGATGCCCGCATGAACCAGATAGGTTCGCCTGCGTAGGTGCCGGAAGTAAACTTTAAACCGGTTTCCTCACAGGTCATGGACAAATTGCCAGACTTGCGCAGGCTGCCAATGGAACCCTCCTGCTGCACCCCGCCAGCAGCGTTTACGCTCAAGGCACTGCTGGCAGCAACAATAACAGACATTGCAGCCGCCAGGCAGCGCCGGAATATTTTTCGCATTTCGCTTGTTCCTCCAATTTTATTAATAGACGTCTTATCTGTTGTCATGGCCATGACAGCAAGAAAGCCGTCCGGCGGCGGTCTGATGAAAGGATGTATGCACATTTTTTTCCTGCTTTCGCTTGATGTATTTTCGTCATAAGAAAAGGCGCTCCCAAAAGGGAACGCCTTGCGTAAAGGCTGTGAATTTTTGTCACAGAATTAAAGCCCACCTCGGTTTACGCACCTGCAGGCGGGCATAAAGAACTGCCGCCAACGGCAAAAGCCAATGGCGGCAGCTTAAAAAGAAGATGTACTAAACTTGTAAGCTTATTTCAGGTAGATATACACGGTGTTCCAGTTCGCCAATTCCTTTTTGGTGCGGATTACGCGGCCATAATATTTGTAATCGTCATTTGTGTTTGCACCGGAAAGCGTTACGTCATCGCCATTCACATTTTCCACATACTCAAAGTGACCGAGATATGAGCCAATGCCTGGTTCAATGGCAATAGAATCTTTTTTGGGTTCCGTGCCAATCGTATAGCCAGCAGCTTTAATTTTATCGACTTCTTCTGTGGTTAAAGCTGCTGGAATCAAGCTACAAATGAAATTGTCAAGTGTTTTGCTGGTGATTTCTTTTGTCCTACCAATAACATAAGAGCTGCAGCCCATGTTCCCGCCATCCGTGGTAGCGTGTAAATTATAGAAGCCCTGATAATACTTGCTTGTAAACACTGGGTCAGGGTTGGTGTCATAGGTCAGGTTTGACTTAAAGGTGGGAATAATCTGCTCCGTGTTGTAGTCTAAGTTTGTGTTGTCAGGAACTGCATTGATACCGTATTCCGTAGCTTTATGTTTTTTAAGTTCTTCCACAAGGTCTTTTGCAGTAGCATCCAAAGCTTTTTCAACGTTTGCAGCGGAGTCAAAAGCGTTACCACTATACTGTTTAGCAGTTGGAGTTGTCCAAACGTTGGCGCTGTCCAAACTGGCATTGTGTGTGTAGCCCATATAGCTCATGTAATCAATGAGATACTGCTTTTTGCGGTTTGCAGCGAGCTGCCCATCCTCGTTATACCAACCATATTTATCTTGTACTTCGCCGCCATAATAATAGATAGGCGCACCATCTTTGTAATCATCTTTATGGTGCTGCACGCCAACTTTAATTTTACAGTGCCGCACAGCGCTCTGCCCAGGCAGGGTGGTGTAAACAGCAGACTCCTGCCCACAACTGCCAATAGCGCGGACTTTAAAATAATAGGTGTCGTTGCCGTTTTCCACCTTTTTAACCGTGTTTTCCGTGCGCAGTACCGCACCGTTGCCAGCTGCAATTTGCGGGTTCGAGTGGCTGCCAATCACGGTAAACTTAAAAGCGTAGGTGTTGCCTCTGTCAACGGTGAAATCCATCGTTGTATCGCTCTGGACGTGCGGGGCAGCCGCGAACGCTGCCGGGGCGGACACACCTGCTGTCAATACTGCTGCCATCAGTACAGATATGGCTTTTCTTGCTTTTTTCATAACTCTCGACTCCTTTTCTATGGTTAGATTGTGGCTAATAATGTTCGGTTTGTCAAATTTATTGTATATCCTTATTTTGGGAATGTCAACCGCTGTTTTACTGCGACAATTTGTCGGACTTATTTTTCTGTATGCGCTGTTCCAGCTCGTCCAACGACAAACCGAGGGCAGCGCAAATGTCTGCAATCGTCCGATAACTGGGGTTAGTGTTATCACCATTTTCAATCGCGTGTAGGGTGGAAACAGCGTGGCCACAGCGCCGCGCAAGTTCTGACAGCGATAAGTCTTGTTCTTCCCGTTCTTCCTTTATAACGTCTTTCAGCATAATATTTACATTCCTTTCGGTATGTGGTAGAGTGTTCGTAGATGAGGTATTCTCCGTCCTAACAAGAACCACTACCACAATGATACCTAGAATAATTACACTAAAAAGTAAAAATACTCCCGTCGTTACCCCGATGGTAACAAACTTTGTATAAAAGTCGGAAAACATTTCAATTATCATCCTTTTGTAGATTATTTATTTTTGAATATAAGAATGGAGTGATTATTGTGGAGACGATAAAGAAAGTGTTAAAATGGTGGAAAACTAATATGCGGTACATCGTAATTTCTGTCTTCATTCCTTTGCTGCTTATTGGAATATTCCCTTTTACAAATGGTGTAAGTATAGGATATGTAATAATTTACTCCATTTTAGCCTTATTAGTTTCATTTGAAATAAAATGTGACCTAGCAAAAAGCATCAGTAAATTTCGTACTTCAATACGCGGCTACCTATGGTTTGGGCTACAACTTTCTGGATTAGCAGTTTTAATATTCGGTATGCTTGCCTTTGAAAACCGTTCGTTTTATGAGAACATTGCTAATCTGAATCAGTATGTTGTTGATATGACTGGAAAATACCTAGATGGTTTTGGCGCTTTACTTGTTTCGGTAATTGTTGTCAGCATTGTATTGTTAGGAGTTTGGCTAGTATTAAGTTTATTTGCTGACGTAAAAATAGTTGTTTTGGTAAATGCGATTTTTACATTTGGAGTAAACTTAATACATCAAATTGTGAATTATATTTTTTCTTTTTTGCCCAATTCTTTTTTTGTTGGGCAAAGTTTTACAGATAAAGAAGCTGAGGTATTTACACAATACTGTCGTGGTATGTCTCCAAAGGGAATGCTTCTCTTAATCCTTAATACATTCTATATGCCGCTGTTTGTAATAGGTGGTATTATTACAATCGTTGGAGTTATAAAGGGCTATCGGCAAAGTCGTAGACAGAATGTTAACAGTTTTAGAGAAATAAAATCAAAAATATTGTAAGCACTTCACCTGCATCCAAATCAGCCACGCGCGCGCTTCATCCTCAATGTACCGACCGGAACGCAACCGGTCATTAATTACCCGCACCCAGTGTACATATTCTTGCTCATTCAGAGGAAGCTTTGCGGTAAGCTGCGGAGCTTCCGCCGTCAGCTGCTGCAGGTAAGCCGCCCGACCGTTGGGACTGTCCGGTGGTGCAGGTGCAGCAGTTTTATCTTTTCGCATTACTTTTTCCGCCAGATGTTGTTGCGGAAAAGCCCTTTGCCATGGTTGCGTAAAGTCCAGTCGGCCATAATAAATCCGGCAATCATCACCAGATAGCCGAGAACACAATACAAGGATAGCCAAAGTCCTACCAGCAGAAGCACGGCACCGGCAATCACAGTTGCCCGTGCCGTGCTTTTTTGACGCTTTCGGATATAGTCCGGGTCAAAATTTCTCATCATGAATACCTCCGTGCAGTTTTATTGTGATTGCTGCCAACACAGCGCACAGTACGGCAACGATGTTGGCAGTAACTAAAAATGGTGTGCAGATGCGTAAAAGGATGTAAACAACCAAAGCCGCTATGGTGATTTTTGCAAACAGCCATGACTTCTTTTCCTGATTGTTTGTATCTACGGGGGGAGCAACTAATTGCACTTCCGAAGTCTGCAGATCAATCGCGTCAGCAATAGAAAAGTGTATGTCTAGATCAGCGTCCAGCTTAATTTCGGTGCCTTCCGGCCCGCAGCTGCAGCGCCAGAATGCGTCGTCATGTTGCGTGATTTTCCAGTAGGTCAGGTCAAAATTTACTTGACCGCCGGATGTGTCCATGTGGCGCTCGGCAACGATGTCGCTGACGTGCAGCGGCTTGCCAGCGCATTTATAGCCTGTATCAGTCATTTCCAGTCCTCCTAAATTGCAGTGCTCCGGTGCAATGCTGCATCTGGTATCGGGATGGAGGGTCACCGAGCAGTGTGCAAAGAGCATTTTTTAAATCGTATGCGGCGTTAAAGTCCGTTGTTTCCAGCAGCCACAAGTGCTTGTGTAGTGGCTCATCATCGAGCAATGCATCCGCTTTGACAACAAAATATGGCTGACCAGCAAAGTCTTTTCGTACTTCCACCTCAAATGATACAGCTGCAAAATTCTGATTTGATTCAGAATCGTGAATATATACAAACGACTTTCCTGCGACATTTATGCTATGGCCGCAGATTTCAAAAGTTGATGTTTTAGTTCGCATACAAATCCTCCGTTGCTTCAAAAATGAGATTATCACAGTCCCGCTCATAAGCATCAAGATCATGATTTGGCTTGTCCTGCGGCCGAACAGTGGGGGAGGTGTCATACTTTCCCGCCAGAATCTTTGCAGCATTGTCCGGGCGTGTAATCCAGTCAATGTCTGCCCGGAACACGCGCTTGTCATAGCCTGCAGTACGGCCTGTGAGAAAATCACTCTTTTCAACTTGCGAAAAAAGTGTATACAAGGAACACTGTTGCCGAGAGAGGAACTCCAGTTGATGGTACACCCGTGTTGTTCGCTTCGGCGTCCAGCCGATGGTTACCGGCTTAGGCAGGGAAGGACACTTCTCTGCAAAAAGCTGCACAGCAGAAGTAACAACTTCTTGCATGGAGGGGAGGGGAGCACTCGCGTCCCTCCCCTCAGTTTGGCTAAAGTCCGTCTGGTTAAGGTCAGTATGGATAGTAGGTAATTTTGACGTTTCTCGCAGGTCATTTTGACTTTTCTCAGGAGTCATTTTTACCTTTCTAGAAACGTCATTACTACCTTTCTGAATCGGTAATAATGACAGGGGTTCCGGCGCGGATGAGGGGGTAAGTGCCTCGTTTTCGGGTGTTTCAGGGATACAATGGGTGTCATTTTTACACATCTGCATATACCTTTCGTACTTTTCAAGCTCTTTGTCACTGTCGCTCTCATTATTAGAGTCCATGTCAACCGAAAATTTCTCGGCATCATCTGCAGCCATTTCGGCGTGTAGTACATAAATGCGATTGCTGCGGCCACACCCTGGTCGTTCTTCTTCAATTAATTTTGCATCGTGCAATTCCTTGAAAGCGTTGCTGACTGTCTTCGGCTGCATCCCCAAAAGGTCAGCAATCGTTTCACGCGGATAGATCAGATAGACTTCGCCATTTTCATTTTTCCAGCCGTGCTTGATGGAGAGTGTCATTCTGTCCAGCAGCAGAGCATAAAGAATTTTGGCTTTCGGTGTCAGTGGTTTGTACTGTGGATTAGCGAAAAGGGCGTAGGGCATACGGATGAACCGCTCCTGCACGGTTTCCTCAATCCGATAACGACGGTTTTTCATAATATTTCCTCCAATAAAAAAGCACTCCTGACTTTTAGGAGTGCTGCAAATTGCTATTGCATGTACATTAATTCATATATTACGCTAAATAAAACCAAAATGATAAGTAAACAAATTATCCATTTTCCCCTTATCTTGCAGAGTCTGGCATCTCCTGTTGCCAGACTCTCTCCAAGAATTATGACTACAACGAAAAGACACAAAATTAGTAAAGTTAAAATATTCTGCAACAAAAAATCACCACCAATCTAATTAGACTTAACGGACATTTTGTATAATAAAGCACCGCCCGACAGCGCTTGAAAAGTCAACTGCCATTTTCAGCGGTTATCGCAGATTACGCAGGTTTTTACCTGCTGGCACAAAAACGGCCAGACCACAAGATGTTGTGTTCTGGCCGCTTTTCTGCTATCTTCGATTTCCTCAGGTTTTCTTAAGCTTTGAATAATGCAAGATAATGAGAATTGAGCACTGAAATCATGATAAATATGGCCATGCCAATCCAAAACCAAACAAACCATCTTCCAAATGAATAAAAGTAAACCGCTCCTATCACAAGGTCAAACAGTAAAATGAGAAAACCAAATCGGGAAGCTGCTCGCCCCTTTGCATACCATGGAACTTTCAAACTGTTGCAAACACTGAGCATATCATCGGCTACTTTCCAACCGTCTTCAGATGATTTCATATGAGCTATTTCCTCAAGTATTTCTTTTTCATGAGGATTATAGTCTGCTGCTTTGCGGTTTATGTTGTGATAAGTGTTCCATGCGCTATCAAGTGCCTGCTGCCGAACAATCTCTTGCAACCGCAAACATGCTTTTTCGGAAAATTCAGCGACAAAAGAAGAATTGTCTTTTTCCTGCAGGCGAGAAGCACACCACTTTAATTCCGCCTGATATTTGCCTAACTTTCGGTAATTAGAATATTTCACATTTTCACCTTTTTTCCTGTCCGGTGCAGTCATGGGTTGGCCTCCTCCGGATTGCCGAGCAGTGACCCGCAGAATGGGCAAATTTCAGCGCCGTTGAGTTCTGCAAGCATTTTTCCATATCCCTCAATCGCGCCTAAGTCGTGTTCCTTTTGCCCGGTTATGTCCCACACCACCCCGTCGTGCGAATCATCTCGGAATGTCCATCCGAGCGTTTGGTACAGAAAATTGCTCACAGCTTGAAAATCTTTTGCATACCAACGCATGGTACGCGTATCTTTACAATCCTTTGCGGCCACGTACTTGCTCCATATGTCCGCAAGCCCAAACGCACACTGCTTTTTGATGTCTTCATCGTCGAGGTTTTGCACATACTCAACTTTCATCCTTTTTCACCTTCTTTTTGATAATTTTCAATAAGAAATCTGCCGCAAAAAGGGCAGTTGTTGATAAAACTTGTTTCATACAAAACGGCGTTGTCAGCGCGGATTTTAAATGGTTTATTGGGCTTATGGTCTCGGCATACCACGCATGGCTGTTCTAACGGTTTTAAATCGTTGGTTTTCACCCCTTTTCACCTGCTTCCGGCGGGCGGCGGTAGGCAAGCCACGATTTGCCGTAGTCCTCAAAATAAGCAATTGCAACAACGGCTACTCCGTCGGTTGACGTACTGATTACGCCTCCCGATTTGTGAGAGTAGTGCATATTCGCACTTACAATCGCCCAGTAGTTAGTATCCGAATCGTTTGGGTCGACGGCTTTTACCCACACCGGCTGTCCATCCATTTTTCGCAGCTCGCCCACTGTCAGCGGCTCATTCGGCTGCTGGGCGCGGGTAATAGATTCTTCTGCCATTTCTACAGCATCACATAATTCTTTGCGGGTGCAGTGCAATGGCTGTTGGTTTCGCGCTGCCTCGCCCCATAAAATTTCAATAGCACGTTCTGGACTTAACTGGCATGGCTTTAATTCTTCACTCATTGGTTTCCTCCTTTACATCAACGATTTCGACGGCAACAAGCATTTCTGGCAGGTCATCGGGCAATGTGTCATTGCACGAAAGTTCGTCGCCAGCCCTGTTTTTAAGCGTCATGCTGTACCAACCGTCAGCATAATCTTCGTTTGTATCTTCGTCCGGCTCATTGAACTCAAATTTGCAGTCGTTTTCGACAAACTTTGTATCTTCGTCAAGGTCGTCAAGGACATTTTCAAAGAGCTCTGCGCCCTTGCAGTTTCCGCCTATTTCAAAGGCAATATGACCGGTGTATTCCCACTGCTGAAAGGTGAGTCTTACAGTCTGTATTGCATTGTACATATTCGGATTGTAATTCATTTTTTCCTCCTTTTGTTGAACTGTTTTTTCATGGATTCAAGTTTTTCAGTAGCTTTTTGCACTTGCTTAGGCTTTGCATAGAGCAAAGCTGTTGCACAAGCCTTGCATTTTCTGAGGGAGCAACATCACTCACTTGTAACTTGTGTTCAGCCATGAGCTGTCGAGCTTTGAGAAGCGCTGCTTTTGCTTCGTTTTCATTGGGACTCGTTGAGAGAGCCAGCAACTTTGTTATTTTGCTTTTGATGTCCATAGTGTCACACTCCTTTCGGCCCATCTGGATAGGCATTTTCAAACGCTGCTAACTACAATAAATTGGTGATTACACGAAGCCAATACTCAAAGGCTATTAATTCAGCATTGGTAGTCTTTAACCGCATCTTATAGTAGGATGGCCATGAGTCATCAAACTGGGCAAGTTCAAACTCCTTGATTTCTTGCTCAAGCTGATGAATTGATCGTGCAATTTCTTTTCGAGTATTCATAAAAGCATATTCAGGTTGTTCGTTTACAAATTCTAAAAATGCTTTATGGATATTTGTTGTAATTTCGAGCCGACAGGATTTTTTCACAGAAAAGAATACCAACAGCCGTTTCTTTTGCATCCCTGCAATATTTTCAACCAGCAATGAATCTAGCTGCCTATTTAACCCTCGCCAGTTTACTGCCTTTGTATCCATAAAAGGCACTCCTTTTTATCATTTTATTGGCCCATCAGGATATATGTTTTCAAACTCGGCTAGGCGCTGCACCAATTCCTCTTTTGTGGCCTCACTCCAATAGCCAGATTTAATTCCGTTGCAACGCTCATGTGTCAGGCGCTCATAACGTGCCGGGGCAGCTGCATCATTGACCACAATATCATCCTCAGAGAAAACAGTTTCCTGGTTTGGCAGGGGCAGGTTTCCGCTGCTGTCACGGACGTGCTTTTCGACTGCCTTACATTCATGCACCGGCGCAAAAGCTCTATTACCGGCAGATTGAATTTCTGGTATCTCGACCATTTTGCTCTGATTCCCAGCCGGAACAGGTTCCTCTACACCATCCGCTTCGTCAGGTTCCAGCAAATCAATTTTTCCGGCAAAGAAATCAGCCAGAATGTCACTGTACCAGTTGTGAAGGGTTTCAAGCTTCATGAGTCCTTCGGCTTGCTTCAACGATACTTTCTGACTGGGATTGTTTATCAGGTAATCTGCAAGGCGTTGCTGATTGCCAGGATAAGTGGTATCGGTCAGCATCACACCAGCCATAACCGGGATGCGTCCAGAGTCAACAAAAGCCAGCAGATTGCGGTTCAAATCTGCCAGCTTGATGTAACGTTGTATGGTTTTAATTGTTTCGCCGTAAGTATCAGCGATGGCGGCGGTGCTTTTTTTCTCACCACGCGCTTCGTATGCTGCCTTTTGCATTTTGTATGCATGAGCCAATTCGGATGGCAGCAGTTCATGACGTTGGTAAAGGTTGGTGTCAGTCAAAATCAAATCTGCTTCTGCATCTGTGCATTCGCGCACGATGCACTTTACTTTGCAACCGGCCAGTTCACAAGCGCGTTTACGGTTGCGACCTGCCAAGATAATGTACTTATTGTCTATCTTGCGAACGATGCAGGGCTGCTGCTGTCCGTTTTCGCGGATACTATCAGCCAACTGCGACAATTTGTCTGATCCGTAGGCGTGAAATGGTTGGTCTGTGATTTCTGTCAATTCAGACGGTTCAAATTCTACAATTTGAATATCGGATAGTAATGTGGTTGCACCCGAACCAAACAGTGTGCCGGAAAACGCTTGCTCCAGAGTCGGAAGTGACTGCTTTTTCATTTCTTTTTACTCCCTTCCGATTGCGGAACACGGCAGTTCCACGCTTCGACAGCTTCTTGAATAGAACAATATACTTCAAAGATACTGTGTGCAATACACTTTTCATTGGAGCAAGTTATTCCGTATGTGTCGCAGTGCTTATCAGGGAAATAGTCAGTTTCTGGATATGCTCCACAAAATGGGCAAGATTTTATTGCTTCATTCATTGTTTATCACCTGCGATTCTTTTAGCAGCGGCAAGGTATGCCTGCCCAACACGGCTACTCTTACGGTGTACCAAACTGCCGCACAGAGCGTTATCATCATCTGTGCTGTTCCGCGCTTCTTGCAGCATCGGAACAGGCTCTGAAAAAACGAGGCTTCCATAGCTTTCTTTTAAAGCCGTGAAAACCTCGTTGCTCATTTTTGTCTGGCGACTATACATGGTAACGAGCATTCCAGCCAAGTATGGCTTAACATCCTGTGTCTGCTTAATTGCCATATACCGCTGCAACATCTGCGGAATGCAATCATAAGCAAACTTTTCCGCCTGCACTGGTAACAGCAATTTGTCGCTGCATTTCAATGCATTACTAACCAGCAGATTATCAACAGCAGTCGGGCAATCAAACAAAATGTAGTCATATCGAGCGAAAAAATCGCGGTGAAAAATCCTGTCAAGCACGGTATTACTCTGACCATCGTTACCTAAGACAGCATAGATACCGCCCAGCATCTTATTAGCCGGAATGTAGTCGAGCTGCTCCCGGTCGCTATGACGGATGAACAGAGCATCATCGTTAGAGCAGATACCAGACACTTCCTGGTAAATCAGCTCTGATATGGTGGGCTTGCCGTCCGGCTGATAGCCGAGCCAGCGGGACAAATGTCCCTGCTGATCAAGGTCTACCAGAAGGACACTCTTTTTCAGCAGGTGCAAACCAGCACCGATATTCAATGCCGTTGTTGTTTTGCCGACGCCACCTTTTTCGATAGCTACTGCAATAATTTTGCTCATGATTTTTCTCCTTTACAATGGGGGCTTTTCAGCCACAGACGTTAATATTTTGTCTTTTTGTCATTGTGCTGCCGATAGGCAACAGGTTTACTCGTCAAGGAATGTAGAGTAAAACACTTCATCATCCGCAGGCTGGAGGGTGTGCTTTTTGGAAACCTGCGGTTCCTTTGGTTCAGCGTCAACATACTGACGGTAATATATGCTGCCACGGTTGCGTTCCGGCTTTGACACATCCAGTATAATATGATTCTCTTTCAACCGTTCAATTTCCTGCGGCAGTTCGTCTGGCAGGGCAGTTAAGCGCATTTTAATCATTTTGATTTACCTCTTTCAAACAAGTCTGTATTTCCATCTCTGCGACATACGAAGCGCGGAGATAAGAGGATTCTTCATCTTCTGCATCGTAATTTTCTTCCAACGTGATGGGGTCAATGTACTGCTCAATACTGTCACCAAATATGCCAACTCCGCTGCATGAGAGATATGTGTGCAGCTGGATGCAGCTGTGTGACAATCTGCTGTAATCGTTGCTGTCAGGCGTATAGCCAATACAGATTTGCAGATGCCCAATCTCCATTCTGTAGTGCCGAAAGTGTGACGGTACGTCTATGGTATCTTCGTCCGGGCGCAAACCTGCGGCAGTACCAAAATACTTTTTTGCTATCTGCTGAGCAAGTTTAAAGGTCAAGCGCGGTAGTTTGTTTTCCATAATACTTCACTCCTAAAGTGGTTTCGGTGGGGGCCGCGACAACGGCCACAAGACGGATGGTTAGCACAGGTCTTTTTGTTCATCGGTTCACTTCCTTCCCAAATGTGATAGAATGTCGCATTTCAAATATGTAAAATGGTATAAAAAAGCACTTGACAGCTAAGCCAAGTGTGATTAGACTCATAGTTAAGTTTGTTATTTAATAATTGATTGAAAATACGCGTCGCTGGTTTTGTGCAGTTTAGCAGCGCTTGGATGGCTGTACCTTGCGGTGGTTTCTGGTCGAGTGTGTCCGAGAATTACTTGTACATCGCGAAGATTAGCGCCAAGTTCTTGCATTAGTGTTGCTGTTGTATGACGGCATGAATGAACATTCAAACGGTGGATACCAGATTCTTTCATAAATTTATTGTAAGAACGGTTAAAATTGGAAGGATATATTAATGTACCAACTGACGTGCCAAATGGATAGTCACAGGTTTTAGGAATGTTCAAAATAAGTTCCATCACCCATGAGGGGCAAGGAACGTCTCTTATGGAATCATGTGTTTTTGCCTTTCCATCAGTTACGCGAGGAATTCCATCATCGTCACAATAAACAGCTCTGCGGATGTGGATGATTCCTTTTTGAACATTCAAGTCGACATATTCAAGTCCTAACAGTTCCCCACGGCGTATCCCTGTTACAAGTAAAACGATAGTTCCAATTGCAATTTGCATGGCTACTCTACGGTGTCGTTTATTACTGATTCCTTGATAGTATGTAAGGGCAAAGGAAATGATTTTCTGAACCTCTTCAAGCTCATAACTACTACCGCTTTTTTCAGGCTTATGTGGAGACTTAAGTTTTCTGGCGGCATTTTTGATACAAATGTCATTTTCTACTGCGGATTCAAAAGTTGAGCGCAAAAGTCCATACATTTTTTGAATGTATGATTCGGACGCTGTTACTGCAAAATTATTTAGAAATTTCTGCAACATGATGGGGGTAATTGTGGTTATAGCAAGTTCCTGTAGTTGAGACGGAATTTTATTTTGCAATAGTTCCAGTTGATGATAGGATTTGGCACTTACAGTTCCTTTGCGTTCTCCTTCTAAATATTTTGTCATCCATTCTCCAAACGTTATCGTCGGTTGGTTCTGTTTCAAAATGGATGTAATAGGCGAAAGAGCGGTTTTCAACATCATAATTTCTTCTTGTGTCATAGTTATTCAAGATCCTTTCTTTTTCTAATAGTTATATTATTTCATATAATAAAGAAAGGGATGACACTATGTGACATAATTTTCGCTTGACGTGCGGAAGGTCATAGGTTCGAGTCCTATAACGTCCACCAAATGGCCGAAAGGCGAACACGGCAGAAATCATGCAATACCACTTCTTTCCCGGCGGTTTTGCCGTCACAGGTTGCATGATAATGAGAAAAAAGCTGTTTGCAAAACTTTTGTTTTGCAAACAGCTTTTTTACTTGTCTTGGGATTTTCTTTTCATACAAAAAAGGTGGAACAACCCTCTTAAATCGGAATGGGCTGTTCCATCTTTTTTTTAAGAACTGCTTTGCAACAACTCTTTTATTACGCTTGCCGGTATTCGCCGGCATGGCCTGTGACAATAGGCTTATTTTTTCGGAATGCTTGGAAACGACATGGCGCGGTACTTGGCGTACTGCTCTTTGACTTCGCTTTGACGTTCTAAGAAGGCTATACGTGTTTTAATGATTTCGTTCAAGTGCTCGGCGCGTGCCTCATTAACGTTCCGGTCGCGAACCAGACCGTTTTTCGCCAGAATAAAGCGGTAGCTGCCGTCTGGCTGCTGTTCCAAATTGCCGCCTGCGCCGCAGACAGCACACTCAAACGGGAAGGTAATGCCGTCCCAGTGCGCATCGCCGGGATAAATCAGTGAGGAGTGGCAACGCGGGCAGAGTCCGTCGTTCGGGTCGCCAAGCCAGGTGCGCTGCTCGACCGGTGTTTGAATCGCCTGCGCGATGTGTGCACCCATCTGGTGTGCGCGGGCAATCTGCTCCGGATGCAGCAGAACATTGCCGGGACGCCCGACACGCGTAGACAGCATACGGTCTACAACTTGCAGGGATTGTGTGAACATGGTTGCCTGCAATGTTTCCAGCGTGAGTGTCTGCCAGTCGTGGCAGCTGCCGCCGACGGCAATCAGCCCCGCCACAGTGTGCGGATCTTTCTTGACCGCACCGATTTGAATGCGGAATGCCAGCTCATATGCCAGAAAGCGCTGTGCAAAGGTCAAATACAGCGAGGAGGGAGCCAGATCGTACGTGGGACATCCCACAATTACGCCCTGGCAGGTCTGCATGACGTTGACAATGGTATCCATATCATCGCGGTTCTTCAGAATACAGCCCTTGTATGTTTTGGTTGGATCCTGTGCGACTTCGCCCATTTGCATGGTGCAGGATTCACAGCCGGTGCAGGGCAGAATGTGATAATCAAACAGGTTAATAAGAATGGCCTCGCCGCCGGCTTTCTGTACGGCGCTCAGGGCTTCTTTGACCAGGATTTCGCTGTTTCCGCCGTGACGGCCTGCAACGATTCCGATTACTTTAAAAGACATAATATGCAGTTTTCTCCTTGCTTCTTCTGCTTTGCAGAAATTTTTAGTTGAGCAGGTCGGCAATGCGCTCACCGGCCATGCGGCCGCTGTTGACGGCAAAACCCATGGAATTGCCGGGCAGCGTGAAATTATAGCTGTCACCGTAAATGGTGTTTGCGTCAGAACCCGCGCTGAACAGCCCCGGAACCGGCTTTAGGTCAGCGTCCAGCACTTCACAGTATTTGTTGACGCGCACGCCGCCAACTGTGCCGTAGGCGCCCAGATAGAACTTGCCGACCAGATACTTGCCCTTGCCATGGATGGGGTGCAGGTACTTCTGTGGCTTGTGGAACTGCTCATCCACACCGAAGTCACAGAAGTCATTGTACTCGTCCAAGGTATCCTGCAGTTTGTCTGCGGCAATGCCCAGCTTTTCGGCAAGTTCTTCCACCGTTTTGGCTTCGATGTAGCCTTCGTAATGTGCATCCTGTGCTTTCTGTGCTTCCTGGTCAAAGGCAAGGAAAGCATCTGCAGGATGTACAATATCGAAAATATCGGGGCCGTTCTTTTTGTAGCGCTTGAGAATTGCTTCGTCCATAATGCAGTAGGCGTAGTGACCCGACTGCATACCGATGGCGTTGCCGGTGTAGGTGGTGTTGCCCATTTGTCCTTCGTTCATAAAGCGGTCGCCGTTTTGGTTAATCAGCAGATTTGGCTGGCGCAGCACTGCGTCAATTAAGAACCAGTTGAGGTTGTCCGGAACCTGATAAATGGTTTCAATGTTGGCACCCCATTTTTTTGCGCCAGCTTTCCACATCATGCGCAGGCCGTCGCCGGTGATACCGGGAATACGGAACGGAAAGTAATCCTTGCCAAGATTCAGGTCAAATTCCCGCTTAATCATTTCGGCATTGTTGCCGAAACCACCGGTGCAGACAACCACTGCCTTGCTGCGGATTTCATACGTTTCACCGGAAGCATCGCTTGCCAGCACACCACACACACGGCCGTCTTCCACAATGAGGTCGGTGGCGGGAGTTTCCAGATAAATTTCCGCGCCCAGTTCTTTGGCGCGCTCGGTCATGGCTTTTGCCATGGCACTTGCCGCGCGCGGCCCAATGACGCCGTTTTCCGGCTTGACAATGTGCCAGGTTGCCGCGGACTCGCGGAAATAGCGATAGGCGCCGGCAAATTCCACGCCCATTTCCTGCAGCCATGCAATGGTGTCAGCGGATTTGTTGAAGTAGATTTGCACCAGGTCTTCGTCCACATGGTAGTGGGTGTATTCCATGTGTTCCTCCAGCGCTTCCTCGACCGTAATGTCGTTAAACATTTTTTTCTGAATTTCCGTGCCGATTCCCAGCGGGCCCATGCCCATGTTGGCGGCGCCGCCGGTGGTGTTGGATTTTTCCAAAATGACGGCTTTCAGGCCGTTTTCGCCGGCAGTAATTGCGGCGGCAAGTCCGGCGGGGCCGCCGGCAACGACTGCAACGTCGGTTTGAATCTGCTTCATGTGAAAGTCTCCTTTATAAAGAATGTTGGATTTACAGGATGTGCAAAACGAAAGGACTCAGCGTTTGCGGAAACGGCCAACGCGCGTCAGGCGTTCCGGCAGCGGCGGCATATGCCCGGAAGCATACTTGACCGCCCCCTCCGGGCAGGCTTCAACGCATTTGCCGCACTTGGTACAGTCAAACTCGTCAATCATAGAGATAAAGCCGTCTTTGCCCTCAATGCAGTCCGCAGGGCAGACATCCATGCAGTCGCCGTTGCCCTGGCAGAGAGTGGGGTCAATGTAAAGCTTTAAGAAAGCTTTACACGCGCCGGAGGGGCAGACCTTTTTGCGCAGGTGCGCCTCTACTTCCGGGCGGAAAGCGGTGAGCGCGCTGCACGCAGGCGCGGCGGCGATGCGCCCCAGCGAGCAAAGAACAGAATGGTTCATAGCTTCGCCGAGTTCTGCCGCGAGGTCTAAGTCGGCGGCTTTTCCGCGCGCCTGTGTCAGGTCTTCAAAAATTGCAGAAAGCTGAAACAGCCCCTCACGGCAGAAGGTACACTTCCCGCAGCTTTTTTTGCGCAGGATCTGCAGTTCTGCCAAAGCTTCCGCGGCGATACACTGGTCGTTACGCAGAGGGCGGATGACACCGCTGCCAAGCGGAAAATCGGGTGCCAGCGGCTTATCTAACACTTCAGCGGGGTAAAACGTGTGGTTGATGCACACAGCGCGCGCATTAACCGCCGGAAAAGCAGAGCGCAGCGGCGTGCCGAACGGCACTGCGCACAGGTGGCCGTCTGTAAATATGACAGCGGCGGGCTGCTGTCCGGACAGCACATCGGCTATTGCGGCGAGTGTGGGCAGCGGCAGCAGTACATCATGCAAATGCGCGCGTGCGTTTACACTGTTTTGCAGCACAACTGTCAGCGGCAGTTGGATACGTTCCGCCGCTTTTTGCAGAGCACTTTGGGCATCTGCACAGGATTCCGGTAAAGCAGCAAGGGCTTCTTTGGCGCCGGTGACTTTGACAGCCGCGGCAAAACCGGCGGCGATGCCGTCGGGGCTTTGTAAGGCAAGTTCGGCAAGCACACCGTCACAGTCTGCATTTTCCAAAGCACCCACCACGCAGGAGGCGGGCTTCAGGCACGCAGCAGCTGGTGCGGGCGCACTGCCAGTGGTCAAGAGATTGGCGGCGCGCAGCTTTTCCAGAATTTCTTCAGCAGACAGCGTTTGTACCATCTGCTCTGCTTCCGTATTGTTGTTCGTCATTGTGCAGAAACCTCCTTTTGCGTGGTGTTGTAATCGCTCCAGATTCTGCCCGGGTGCAGCTGGAACCGCAGGTCACACTGTAAACAGCGGGCGGCTTCGCCACAGACTTCACCGGCAGGCAGACCTTTGTCCACCATGCGGAAGTTATCACAGCGGCTTTCGGCGGCGAGAATTTCGGGCTGCTTTCTGGAGAGCGCGGCAAAGCCTTCGACACGGCCGATGTTTCCGTCCGGTGTTTCACGCGGCGCCAACACTTCGGAAATATCGCCGGTTCCGCCCAGAAAGCGGTCGGTTTCACTTGCGGCATCACGGCCGGAGGCAACTGCCTGAATGACGGTTTTGGTGCCGTAAACGACATCACCGCAGGCAAAAATGCCTTCCGTGGCGGTCGCGGCGCTGTCTGGTGCGGTGGTTTGAATGCTGTTGCCGCGTCCGAGCGGCAGTCCGGCGCTTTCGTCAATTTCCGCGCGCTGCCCAACGGCGAAAATGACGGTATCTGCCGCAATCTGATGCAAGGAGTCTTCTTCCTTTTCAATGACGGCGCGATGGTTTTCGTCAAAGCGGAAGGATTTCACGTTCATAAAGGATACGCCAGTTACAGCTTTTTCCCCAAGGATGGCTTCAAAAGTTTGTGCCGGATGAACCGCAATTCCCTCAGCTTGCGCCTGCAGAATTTCTTCTTCATCCGCGGTCATGGCTTCACGGGCTTCCAGACAGGCGACATGAATTTCCTTTGCGCCCAAGCGTTTGGCAGTGCGGGCGCAATCAAACGCCACATTGCCGCCGCCCAGCACCACCACGCGCTCGCCAAGACCGGTAGGGCTGCCCATAGAGGCGTTGCGTAAAAAGTCGGTGTTCAGCAGGACGCCGGGCAGGTCGTTGCCGGGCATAGGCAGGCGTACGCCCTTGTGGGTACCGATGGCAAGCACAACGGCATCATAGTCTTTTTTCAGTTCCAGTGGCTTTTGCACGCGGTCACCACAGCGGATTTCGACACCGACTTCCGCAAGGTAGCCTGCCTCGCGGTCCACAACATCGCGCGGCAGGCGGTAAGAAGGAATGCCGTACTGCATTTGTCCGCCAAGCTTGGGGAATGCCTCACACAGGGTGACGGCGTGTCCCTGCTTTGCCAGATAAAAAGCGGCGGTCATGCCGGCAGGCCCGCCGCCCACCACGCAGACGCGTTTGCCGGTGGCAGGCAGGCGCTTCTGGTTTTTCTTCCACAGCAAATTGTTGTCATGCTCTGCGGCGAAACGCTTGATGTTCCGAATGGAGATTGCCTCGTTGACTTCCCCACGGCGGCACTGTGCCTCGCACGGGTGTGCGCAGACGTGCCCCAGACACTCTGGAAAGGGCAGGCGCTCATGCACCACGGCTGTAGCTTCTGCATAGCGGCTCTCTTTGACATAACGGACATAGCGCGGCACATCAGTATGAACCGGACACGCGGCGTGGCAGGGAATCAGCGCATCGCGCTTTTCGGTTGCGGTGTAGTTAACCGCGTCCCGAATGGAGCCGGTGGGGCAGACCTCAGCGCACGCACCGCAGAAGCGGCAGTCCGCGTCTTTCAGCAGGCGGTCGTGCAGGGTGCCGATGTAGGTTTCCATTTCCTGTTTGTTGTACTGCAGCACCTGCACGCCGCGCACACTGTCGCAGACGCGCACACAGCGGCCGCACAGGATACAGCGGTTCATATCGTGAATCAGCAGCGGCTGTTCCTTTTCTGCAAAGCCTTTGACACGGGTGTGCATCCGTGTAGCGGAAACATTCATATACTGAATCAGCGTCTGTAGCTCACAGCGCCCGTACTTAGGGCAGGCGGAGCAGTCCTCAGGGTGGGCAGCCAGCAGCAGTTCCATTGCCAGACGGCGCAGATGGTCAACGCGCTCGCTTTTGGTGGTAATCTGCAGTCCGTCGCGCACCTGCAGCATACAGGAGGGAACCGGTTCGGCTTCTCCCGCACATTCGACAACGCAGAGCCGGCAAGCACCCAGATCCGGCAGATCCGGATGGTGGCACAGGTGCGGAATGTAAATGCCGTTTTGCAGCGCAGCTTCCAGTACGCACAGATTTTCGTCGGCATGAATGGTTTTTCCGTCAATCGTAATCGCTGCCATGAAAATCCTTCCTTCCTAATTTTTTTTCAGAGTTATGCTTGCTTTTCATGGGTATGCGACGCTTTTTCACAGCGGAGATGCCGGTCAAGCAGCGCCTGAAATTTTTGGTTCAGCAGGCCGATGTACCACACGCCGCACAGCATGGCCAGCAGCAGCTTGCCAAAAACGGCAGCGTAGTTTGCCGGTGTGCTTTCACCGAAAGTTCCCAAGGCAATTGCCCACGAGCCCAGCCAGATGGCGAGCACCGTCTTTTGCCGAAAGGCAACTTCGCTGAGCAGCACCGCCGCAAAGCCCCAGACGCAGAGCACCAGAAACAGTGCGGACATTTGCGGCAGCGGCAGTGCAGACATGGCGATGGTGGCGGTCAGCCCCCATATGCAGCCCATGAAAAAGGAGAGGGATTGCCGCACGCCGGCACGCAGAGGCTCGTGAAACGGCAGCAGCATACCCGCACTGGCGAGCGATACCCATCCGAACGGGATGCCTGCCAGTGCACTGACCACTGCCCAGAGAGGCGGCAGCAACGCCACCCCGACTGCGGCAGGCAGCGCATCGCGTACAGTTAGGCGAGAGGGCTTCTGTCCGTTCTTCATCACCAGTTGTCCTTTTCTTCCGCATAAAGCGCGGGCAGCAGCGAGGCGAGGTTTGTAAATTCTTTAATGTTGTGAGAGAAGAGCGCACGCGGGGCTGCCTCCGGCACGCGTGCGCCTTCCGGCAGCAGGCGCGTTACTTTTCCGTCTTTCATCCCGACTCCCATCCAGAAGCGGCTGACGAACTGCACACCGCCCGGTACGCTGCAGAATTTGTGCGTCATCAGTGCGGGGGATTTTCCCTCGCCGGTGCCACACACCAAGGAGGGGCACGCATCCGTTCCAATCAGCGCGGGGTCGTAGCCCAAATCCTGCGGCGCGGCAAAGCAGAGGTACATTTCCTCCGGGCCGAAGCCGATGTCTTCCTTTATAAAGTGGCGGACGCCCCAGGTCTTCTGCGCCAGCGGCACGTGTGGGTCTTTGACATAATCCGGCTTATCCGCGCGTGCGTGATAGTGGTCATCGTGATCCCAGAGTTTGTAGCGCAGGTCACTGCCAACGCTGTGCCAACCGAACCACCACTCACACATCTCAACGGTGACGTTCGGCATAAAGGTGCTGTTTGCAACATAGCCGAGTCCGTCTGGCATTACGGTGAAACCGCAGGTCAGACCGGCGTCGGTACCTGCCAGGAAGCGGTTGCGCTCTTCCAGCGGCAGAGCTGTGCGCGGGTCGGCGGGTGCTCCCTGTGCGATGCGCAGCTTTTCTTCCGGCACCTTTGCAAGGTCCCGATAGAAATATTTGACGTACGGCAGTTTCTTTTCCTCTTCTGTCAGTTCGACCAAAGTTTTTGCCCCCTCAATTCTTTTTTTCTGTTCTTATTATATCGTCACATATTTAACAATGTCCAATTCTATTTTTTTGCGTATCTATTCCATATTATAATAGATTGTGTTACAATGCAGAGGGTGATGCAAATGTACAAAATCAGCATAGAGGAAATCGAAGCGTTTTTAACCGTGGCAGCATACAAAAGCTTTACCCGGGCGGCAGCGGAGCTGTATGTTTCCCAGCCGACAGTGACCAAATGGATTAAACACCTGGAAGCAGAACTGGGCGTGCGGCTGTTGCAGCGCAGCAGCCGCAGTGTAGAGCTGACATCTGCGGGAAATCTGCTGAACGCACGCTGGGGCGGGATGCGTATGGAATGGGAAACCTCGGTGCATTTGGCGCAGCAGCTTTCCGATGCACAGGGTTGCGGATGTATTCGCATCGGCCTGCTGTATGGGTTTGATTTTGAGTCAAAGCTGGCACCGCTGGCTTCCCAGTTTGAGAGCCTGCACCCGGATTTGAAAATTGACCCGAACCTCTACGGCTTTGATGAAATAAAAGAAAAGGCCGGCTCCTGCGACTTTTTGTTCACAACCAATTTGGAAATGGAGTCGGCGCCGCAGTACCGGACGCTGCGCATGGCACGTATTCCGTTTTACCTGGCAGTTGCACCGCAGCACCCTCTGGCGCAGCGCGGGTCAGTGACACCGTGGGAGATTCGCCGGGAAACCTTTGTGGTCATTTCCTCACAGATTTCATCAAATATTATGGCGCACTTTGATGAGGCGTTCCGGCCGTTTCAGGCTTCCCCAACATTTGTCACCGTGGAAAATGTGCCGAGTCAGTTTATGAAAGTGAGCCGGCAGGAGGGCGTTGCCATCACCGGAAAAGGCTTTGTGAAAGACCACGAAGCGGCAGTGCGCCTGCTGAAACTGGAAAACTTTTCTTTGGAAGTGTACGGCGTCTGTGCGTGGCGGGATGAGAATCTGTTGGAACCTGCCAGACGGTTCCGCGATTTTATGCTGGAAACTTTTGCTGGAAAAATATCCGGCTGAGGTGCGGGCTGTTTCGGACTTTTTTCAGAAAAAACAGTGGCAGGGCAAGTTGTTTCCTGCGTTTTTCGGTAACGTACTTGCCTGCATCTTTCCAATCTACCGCGGACAGCTGCAGCCAGTACAAAAACAAAAAGAAGAATGAAAAAATTTAAAATCGCGGTTGACAACCTCAGTTAGCGGTGGTAAACTATAAGCGTCGAAAGGTTAGCGCGCGCTAATCTTTTACTTTGCACGGTGGTCAGCAAGCTGTTCATAAACAGGGGGTGGAAGGGATGATGCCGATTTCGATGGCAGAGCCGGGAGAACCGGTCACCATTCGCCGTATTGGCGGAAAAGACGAGGTGCGCCAGCACTTGGCAGAGCTTGGGTTCGTTGTCGGCGGAGAAGTGGTGGTGGTCAGTGAACTTGGCGGCAGCCTGATTTTACAGGTGAAAGACAGCCGGATTGCGCTGGACAGAACCATGGCAAATCGAATTCAATTTTAGGGGGAGAGCATAGTGAAAACACTGAAAGATGTAAAAGTCAGCGAAAGCGCAACAATTGTCAGGCTTCACGGCGAGGGTGCCGTGAAGCGCCGCATTATGGACATGGGGCTTACCAAGGGAACCGAGCTTACTGTGCGCAAGGTTGCGCCGCTGGGTGACCCCATGGAGCTGCATGTGCGCGGATATGAACTTTCTGTGCGCAAAGCAGATGCCGAACTGATTGAAGTCGAATGACTTCTTTATGGGCATAAGTTAGCCTCAACTAATAAAGTTTGTGTATGCTAAAAATGATTTTGAGGAGGAAAGCAAATGGCAATTACAATTGCACTGGCCGGCAACCCGAACTGCGGCAAAACCACGCTGTTCAATGACTTGACCGGCTCCAGCCAGTATGTCGGCAACTGGCCGGGTGTAACGGTGGAAAAGAAGGAAGGCCGCCTGAAAGGGCACAAGGATGTCATTATTCAGGATTTGCCCGGCATTTACTCGCTTTCGCCGTATACGCTGGAAGAAGTCGTGACGCGCAACTATTTGGTCAATGAGAAGCCGGACGTCATCCTGAACATCATCGACGGTACCAACATTGAGCGGAATCTGTACCTGACGACCCAGCTGCTGGAACTCGGCATTCCGGTGCTGATTGCAGTCAATATGATGGACTTGGTGCAGAAAAGCGGAGATCTCATTGATACCCAAAAGCTTGGCGCGGAGCTGCACTGCAGGGTGGTTGAAATCAGCGCGCTGAAAGGCAAGGGCGGCATGGAGGCGGCAGAGCAGGCAGCATCTCTGGCAGCCTCTACCGTACAGCCGGGCGACCGGCCCCACGTCTTTGAAGGCAGCGTCGAGCACGCCATTGCCCATGTGGAGGAATCTATTCAGGCAAAGGTGGATCTCAAAAATCTGCGTTGGTATGCCATCAAACTGTTCGAGCGCGATGAAAAGGTGCAGGAGGAGCTGAACCTGGACGAAGCGCTCAAAGCCCACCTGGAAGCGCATATTGCCGAGTGCGAAAAGGAGATGGAGGATGACGCGGAGAGCATCATCACCAACCAGCGCTATGCGTACATAAAGGGCGTAATCAACAAGGCTGTGCGTAAAAGAGCAAAAAAAGGCAGCTTGACAACCTCTGATAAGATTGACCGCATCGTGACCAACCGCATTCTTGCTTTGCCGATTTTTGCGGGCATCATTTGGCTGATGTATTACATCTCTGTGACGACAGTCGGCGATGTGGCGACCAGTTTCATGAATGACACGCTGTTCGGCGCCGTCATTCCGGACGCAGTAACCGGCTGGTTGACCAGTGTGAATGCGGCGCCGTGGCTGCAGAGCCTGCTGGTGGACGGTATCATCGGCGGTGTGGGTACGGTTTTGGGCTTTGTGCCGCAGATGCTGCTGATTTTCTTCTTCCTGTCCGTTTTGGAGGATTCCGGTTATATGGCACGTGTGGCGTTCATCATGGACCGCATTTTCCGCCGCTTCGGTCTTTCTGGCAAGTCCTTTATTCCCATGCTGATTGGCTCCGGCTGCGGCGTGCCCGCTATCATGGCAACCCGTACCATTGAGAATGAAAAGGATCGCCGCATGACCATTATGCTGGCACCGTTCATTCCCTGCACTGCAAAAACGGTGATTATTGGCATGATTACCGTGACCTTCTTCCCGCATTCTTCATTCATTGCGCCGGCCATGTATCTGCTCGGCATTGTCATTATTGTGCTGTCCGGTATTGCGATGAAGAAGACCAAGTATTTTGGTGGGGACCCGGCACCGTTCGTCATGGAACTGCCGGCGTATCACATTCCGTCTTTCAAGGGCGTGCTGATTCATATGTGGGAGCGCGCACGTGCATTCATTATCAAGGCAGGTACCATTATTTTTGTTGCCTGCGTTGTGATTTGGCTGCTGTCCAAGTTCAGCTGGAATATGCAGTTCCTGGATGACCAGATTGACCAGAGCATTTTGGCAAGCATCGGCGGTGCCGTTTCCTGGTTCTTTGCTCCGCTTGGCTTTGGCAACTGGAAAGGTGCGGTCGCGGTCATCAGCGCAGAGATGGCAAAGGAACAGGCAATCGGTACGCTGGCTGTGCTCAACGGCGTTGCAGACGGAGCTGCTGACAGCGCGGTTTCTGCTGGGATTGCCACCATGTTTACGGCAGCGGGCGCGTTTTCCTTCATGGTGCTTAACCTGTTTGACCCGCCCTGCCTGGTTGCCATGGCAACCACCATGCGCGAGATGGGCAGCCGCAAATGGGGCTGGATCGCCATCGGCTACCAGTGCGCGGTTGGTTATGCACTGGCGTTCATCTGCTACCAGTTCGGCGTTCTTTTCACCGGTGCTTCCTTCAGCGTCGGCACAGCGTTTGCACTTGCAGTGATTGCGTTAATTATCTATCTGGTTGCACGGAAAAATAAGTATAAAGAACACAATACAGAGTCGGTTCGTGCGGTTTCGGCCGCCGCCGGCAGGTAAAACGACAGGAGGTGCGGCTTCATGCTTGCAACAGTTCTTATTACACTGGTCTTGGTGGCGCTAATGGCAGCGGTCATTGCCAGGGAAATCTATAATCGAAAACATGGCAAAGGCGGCTGCAGCGGTTGCAGCGGAGGCTGCAGCAGCTGCTCCGGTAACTGCCATCCCAAGTAAAAACGGTATCAAAAAAGGCGGGCTTTTTGCCCGCCTTTTTTTTGTCCTTATGCGCCCTGTACGGAGGAGGCGGTGTCTGCGTGGCTTGTTCCTTGAAAATTTCCATGCTCATCAAACAGCGGCATCTGTGCGGACTGCAACTGGTATTCCTTCGGCGTCAGGCCGGTGTGCTTCTTAAATAGGGAGATAAAGTAGCTTTGCGAAGAATAGGAAAGCAGGTAAGAAATTTCGGAAGAAGAATATTCCGAGTATTTGAGAAGCCCCTGCGCCTCCTCAATTTTTTGTTCATTGATGTAATCGACCAGTGACTGGCGCGTTTCCTTTTTAAAGAGTTGCGCCAAATAGCTGCTGTTGTACCCGGTGTAGGCGGCAATCGTTTGTACCTTCAGTTTTTCGAAAATATGGTTCTGCACATACTCCATGCACTTTTGAATCGGCTTGGAGTAGGAACTGAGCTTGGAACGCTTGACGCGGGTGGTGAACTCCAGCAGCACCTTTTCTGCCAGGCTGTCAACTTCCAGCGCAGAAGCGGCGCTTTCCACCCGCTGAATGTACGTGTCGGAAAGAGTGTATGCCACTTCGATGTTTAGACCGCCGTCAATGGCGGCACGCGTTGCCATGGTGACAAAGGCGATAAAGGCATTTTTGGACTGCCGAAGGTTGTCGTTCGGGTTTGAAACCATTATGCCCACATTACCGGTGTAGGGCATTGCGGAGTAAAACTTGAGGTTCTTCAGGTCGTCGGTGCGGATGCACAGCCACAGGAGTTTTTCGTACTGGTACGTTCCGTGGTAGCGGTTCAGCTCTCTGGCAGACTGCAGGTTTTTGTCAAAATCCTTTTTGGTTTCAAGCCGGGTGTCGTTCATGCTGCCCAGAAAAAGGATTTCAGATTCTTCCAGCAACTCACCAGATGCTTCAAAGTGAATCAGCGTGACAGCCGATGTCAGCTTGGCGCTGAACGCCAAGTTAGATTTTTTGTCTAGCTTCTCTTGTACAGGGCCAATGATGTAAAGGCCGCACAGAATTTTTTCCTGCAGAACGGGTACCAGTGCGTAGTATTTGTGCGCATGGACAAAGACCACAGGCTCATTTCCATTTAAACTTTCCTGCAGCATGGAAACCAGCAGGGCATAGTCTGTTTTCAGGGCATCCTCTGTGCCGGACTGGCGCGGAAAGATGCACAGCATGGTCATTTCCCGGTCAAAATAACGCACGGTTGTATCCAGAAGTTTGCTTAAGGATTTGCAAAGAACATGATACTGCTCCATTTTTCTGTCACCTGCTTTGCGTGCGAAACCGCCTGCTTTTTCGGGCAGGCGTGTGGTGTGCGTTCCGTTTTCTTTTATTTTAGCGGAATTTTATGGAAAATGCTAGACACAGCACAGCCCCAGTGTCCTCAATTTATAAAAAAAGTACATTTAATCTGCTGATTGTATCAAAAATATATAAATTTTGATATTCCGAATATCAATTTCTGACTATGATTATTCATATTCCAAGCAAATGCCACACATTGCAGTTGCTTACTGGAGAGGCGTTCGTTTTAGCTTATCATTATTTGTGGAATTAGGTAGGAGGAAAGAAAATGAGCAGGAAGAAAAGGATCGCAGCATTTCTGGTTGCAGCCGCCATGGTCGGTACTGTATTTACCGGATGCGGCAGCAGCACAAGCAGTTCGGGAGGCACAGCGGGCAGCACCGCGGCAAAGTCTGCAGAAAGCGGTACGCCGACAGAGGTTACCATGGCGTTCATTACATTTGGCACCACACCGGACACTAACTCGGCGGCATTTCAGGCGATTAACAAGATTGCGGAAAAAGAAATCAATGTTAAAGTGAAGTTTTTGCCCATTAGCATCGGCGCTTGGCAGCAGAAGATTAACCTGATGCTGTCCGGAACAGAAAGCCTGGATCTGATGTACTGCTTCGGTTCCAGTCTGCCGACTTATTATGCAAACGGACAGATTCTCAGCATGGAAAAATATCTGCAGCAGGACGCGCCTGATATTGAAAAGGCAGTCGGCACGGCATACATGAAAAACGGCCAGATGAATGGCGAACAGTATGCCGTGTCAGTGGCAAACCGCTACAATGGCGCCGGCTACGGCGTGGTGATGCGCCAGGATCTTTGCAAGAAGTATGGCATTGATGCTTCTAAAATTACAGACTATGATTCTTTGGAGGCAGCTCTGAAAGTTGTGCATCAGAAAGACCCGTCGCTGTATCCGCTGGTATCGCAGTCCAATAGTGTTACACTGATTGATACTGCGCACGACTGGGATATCCTCGGCGATGGCATTGGCGTTTTGATGAACAAAGGCAGCGACACGAAGGTTGTCAATCTGTATGAGCAGAAAGAGTACAAGGAAAAACTGGATATGGTGCACCGTTGGTACAAAGAAGGTCTGATTATGAAAGATATCACGACCAATACGGATGCCGCCACCACCCTGCTCAAATCCGGGAAAGCCTTTGCAAGCCTTTACCAGACTTACGCAGATGTTAAGGATATTGCCGCGGATGTGCAGATGTCAACCGGCTGCGCCGTTAATGTCGTGCAGATGGTTACGCCGTATGCAACCACTTCACAGGGGCTGTGGACACTGACAAAGAACTCAAAGAATCCGGACAAAGCCATGCAGTTCCTGAACCTTATGTATAAAAACGAAGAGCTCATGAACGATCTGGTGTACGGCGTGCAGGGTACGGATTACAACATCGTGAAAAACAGCTCCGGTAATAAGGCTGTGTCGTTCCCGTCCGGCGCAGATATGAGCAAAAACTGGTACGCAACCTTTGGTGCTGCAAACGCTTGGGAGTTCCCCAACCAGAAGCTGCAGTATCAGCTCAAGGATTACGACCCGGATTACCTGAAAAACACGGATGCTTACAACAAGACGGTTGTGGATTCCAAGGCAGTTGGCTTCTCGTTTGACAACTCTGACCTGACAACGGAAAACTCCAGCATTTCCAATGTGCTGACGCAGTACCGCGTTTCTTTGGAAGACGGCGTCAGCGACCCGGATACCGTGCTGCCGCAGATGATTCAAAAGCTGAAGGCAAGTGGCATCGAGAATTACGTTGCAGAAAAACAGAAGCAACTGGACAGCTGGCTGAAAGCAAGCAAGTAAGTTTTTAGCAGACCGCTGCAAACGGGGATGGCAGGAATGCATTCTGTGTCATCCCTGTTTCTGTGTATAGATTTCAAGGAAAGGATCGATTCATTTTATGGCAAAGCCTTCGTATGCGATCGCCAGCCGGCGCAGTACACACAAAAAGAACTCCCGATACTGGCTCTTGTACCTCATGATGCTGCCCGGACTGCTGTATTTGCTGATTAACAACTACATTCCGATGTTTGGTATCATCATTGCGTTTAAAAAGTACAATTACCGCAAGGGAATATTCGGCAGCAGCTGGGCAGGTCTTGACAACTTCAAATTTCTGTTTTCAACAACGGATGCCTTTGTAATCACCCGCAACACCATCCTTTACAATCTGGTGTTCATGGTGGTTGGCACGGTGCTGGGGGTGTTCGTGGCAATCCTGCTGAATGAAATTACCAAGAAGTTTTTCTCTAAACTGTACCAGACGGTCATTCTGTTTCCGCAGTTGATCTCCATGGTTATTGTCAGCTATTTGGCTTACGGTATGCTGAGTACCCAGACAGGCTTTATCAACAACAGTATCTTAAAGCCGCTGGGCATCGGTGAAATTTCGTGGTACAACGAACCAAAGTACTGGCCGGCAATTCTGCTGATTGTGAACATCTGGAAGGGCCTTGGCTACTCAGCAATTATGTACCCTTCCTCCATTGTCGGGATTGACAAAAGCTACTATGCAAATTCAGCCTGGCGGCATACCAGTATCTGGGCGACAGCTTCAGCACCATTGCCAGTGCTTACGGAATTACCGTTCTCGTTACGCTCATCGGCACGACTGCGAGCATTGTCATCACGGCAATGCTGGCTTACCCGCTGTCACGGAAAGATCTGCCGAAGCGAAAGTTTTTTATGTTCTTCGTGGTGTTTACCATGCTGTTTAACGGCGGCCTGGTGCCAAGCTACTTAATGTGGACACAGGTCTTTCAAATGAAAGATTCGCTTGCCGCATACATCCTGCCCGGACTGCTGACCAATGCATTTTTCATCATTCTGATGAAAACCTATTTTGAAAACAGCATTCCGACTTCTTTGATCGAAGCGGCACAGATTGACGGCGCAAACGAAGCCATTATTCTGTTTAAGATTGTCATGCCGCTGGCGCTGCCGATTGTGGCGACGCTGGGGTTGTTCTCCGGGCTGAACTACTGGAATGACTGGATGAACGGCTTGATTTACATTTCTGACTCTCACAAATTCAGCATTCAGGTTTTGCTGAACCAAATGCTGCAGGACATTCAGACGCTGTCCAGCGGCGTGGTGAAGCAGTCGGTGTCAACCAGCGCAATGCCGGCTTCTGGAGTGCGCATGGCCATTGCAGTGATTGCGGCGCTGCCGATTATGGTCATCTATCCGTTCTTCCAGAAGTATTTCCAGAAGGGAATCATGGTAGGAGCGGTAAAAGGCTGAAAGACATATACGGGTTAGATCCATTTCTGCTGTGCAGATCAAGTTATAAAAAGGAGGATGCTGTAGAGCATTTCCCAAAAAAGTCGGAGCAGTCACCTAAAAGGGGTTGGCTGCTCCGATTTTTTGTTGTAGAATGAGGTTGTGAAAAATTTTCCAGATTCCTTTTTGTATAACAGGTTATACGCTGGCATCATGGTGGATCTGTTAGTGATACGGAAAGTAGAGATAGAAATAGTGGGGGATCGAGTGTTAGGATAGAAGAACAGAAATTTCAATTTTTATGGTTCCGGATAGCAATCTTAAAAAAGTGGAATCAGAAAAAGGCTGCCCCTTTTTCTGCGGTAGCATGGGTAAAAATCAAAAGAAGTTGGAGGTCTGTAAAAATGGAAGACGGAACAGAATATGCAGCGCATATCAGAGAGGACAAGACCGTTCAAACCGTCAAGGAACATCTGGAAAACGTTGCGGCTTTGGCGAAACAATTCGCGGAACCATTCGGTGCGGGCGGTATGGCAGAGCAGTGCGGGCTGGCGCATGACGTTGGAAAATACACGAAGGACTTTCAGGAACATCTGCGGGGCGCACTGAAAAAGCCAGACCACTCTACGGCAGGTGCGCAGGAAATCCTGCCAATCTGCGGAATTTCGGGGGCTTACTGCATAGCGGGGCACCACGCCGGTTTGATGAACGGCGGTGGGCAAATGGACAGCAGCCAGACGTCGGGGACGCTGTACGGCAGAATGACAAAAGAAATCAACAAGGAATATCAAGTTTATAAGCAGGAGATTTCCCTTCAGCGGCCGAATCCGCCTCAATTAACGCAGTTGGGGGCAGGCGGCTTTACCAATTCCTTTTTCATACGAATGCTTTTTTCGTGCCTTGTGGATGCGGACTTTTTGGATACGGAAGCATTTATGAAGAATCAGGAAGTCAGAGCATGGAACGGCTGTGACTTGCTGGCGCTTTTAAAGAAACTGGAGAGCTTTCTGAACGAAAAACACTGGTTGGAAGGAAAGGAGGGGCTCAACCAAAAGCGCAGCGAAATTTTAAAAACCTGTATCCGCGAAGGAACAGATTCTGAAAAAGGCCTTTTTACCTTAACAGTGCCCACGGGGGGCGGAAAAACAGTCGCGTCCCTGGCGTTTGCCCTGCACCATGCAGTGGCGCACCATATGCGGCGCATTTTCTACGTGATTCCGTACTGCTCAATTATTGAACAAACAGTGGATACGTTCGGCGAAATTTTAGGTGCGAAAAATGTTTTGGCGCACTACTCCGGCGCGGAATACGATGATGAGAACGAGCAACTCGCTGAAAGACGGCTGGCGACCGAAAACTGGGATATGCCCGTTGTGGTAACCACAGCGGTGCAGTTTTTTGAGTCGCTCTTTTCAAACAAAACCTCTGCCTGTCGCAAACTGCACAATCTTGCCGACAGTGTGGTGGTATTTGATGAAGTGCAGACGCTGCCGGTATCGTATTTGAAGCCGTGTGTGGATGCCATTGCAGAGCTGACGGTTAACTACGGAACCTCCTGTGTGCTGTGTACGGCGACACAGCCGGCGCTGCAGCCGTTTTTTAAGGAATACGCACCGAATTTGCAGTCTAAGGAGATTTGCCCAAATACAGAAGAGTTGTATTCCTTGTTCCGCCGCGTGCGCTACGAACCCCTTGGGGAGTTGACAGATGAGGAACTGGCACAAAGGCTGAACGATTTGAAGCAGGTTCTGTGTATTGTCCAGACTCGCAAACAAGCCAAAAATGTCTATCAGCTTTTGAACGGAGAGGGGTGCTTCCACCTTTCCACCCTGATGACGCCGCGGGACAGACGTGACGCTTTAGAGAAAATTCGGAAACGGCTGGATGACAAAAAACCGTGCAGAGTGGTTTCAACAAGCCTGATTGAAGCCGGTGTGGATGTGGACTTTCCAACGGTCTATCGGGCGTACGCCGGGCTGGACAGCGAAATACAGGCGGGCGGACGCTGCAACCGCGAAGGGAAAAATGCCGCGCAGGACAGTGTGGTCTTCCTTTTTCAGCCGGAAAGCAAGTACCGTGTGCCGGACGCACTGAAGCTGCCGGTACAGGAGGCGCAGAGTGTAACGGCTGGTGTAGAAGACATGACGCTTCCGGCGGTGACGCAGGCGTATTTTTCAGCGCTTTATAAGGATAAGGGCAGCGCGGTGGATTTGAAAGGAATTGTAAAAGGCTTTGAAGACGGCGCTCTGAGCAACGGAATTTTTCCGTTTAAGACGGCAGCAAGAAATTTTCGGTTTATTGAAAACGATACTTGGACCATCTTCATACCGTGTGACGAAACCAGTCGCAGGATGGCTTCACAGCTGCAGCAGGAAGCATTCCAGCCAGATGTATCATTTTACCGGCTGCTTGGGCAGTACTGCGTCAGTGTTTATCAAAATCATTTTCAGGAACTTTATCCGTCCCTTGTGATGGTGGGGGAGCGCCTTGGAATTCTGACGGTGAAAAACCTGTATGACACAAAGCTGGGGCTTAGCTTTCAAAATGACGGCGGATTCGGGCTTATCCAGTAACGTATAGAATAAGCCGGTGCGGAGTGACCCGCCCGGCTGTATTCCCTACCCGACAATGATAAAATCTAAGTTTCAACCCACAGGACCTTTCCGAGTCGATACAGAAAGGTCCGGACTGATAACCAGTATATATTGCTGCCACTAAAAAGTAAAGAAACAATCGTCGAACCACAATTATCATTAGCTTACCAGACAAAAATAAATTCTAAGAAAAAATTATTGACATTTCAGATCGTCCGTGATACGATGTAAATATCATCCATGGAAAACAAAAGGCAGCCTAAAGAAAAATTTCCGAAGCAGAAACAATCAGAAGGGAAGTGACAGAACTTTGAGTTATGGCTTGCAAGTGGAGGTTTGGGGCGACTTTGCCCTTTTCTCGCGGCCGGAACTGAAAACGGAACGAATGAGTTACGAGGTGATTACGCCGTCCGCTGCGCGGGGATTGATTGAATCTATTTATTGGCATCCGGGCTTTCGCGTCATCATTGACAGAATCTATGTGCTTGAAAAATTTGGGGAACCCGTTCATCAAAAGAAAAATCCGATTCAATTCACCAATGTGCGCCGGAATGAAGTCAAAAGCAGAGTGCAGGCCGCGAAGGTGAAAAGTATGATGGAAGGCGGTTCTGTGCCTTTTCTGAACACCAGTGCGGATATTCAGCAGCGGGCGGCCACCCTGCTGCAGGATGTGCACTATGTTTTGGAGGCACACTTTGAACTCACGGAAAAGGCCGCGCCAAGTGACAATGAAGGGAAGTTCAAAGACATTTTCCGCCGCAGGCTGGAAAGCGGAAGATGCTATTCCCAGCCGTACTTTGGCTGCCGCGAGTTCCCTGCCCACTTTAAGGCGTGGCAGGGCGGAGAAATACCGGCGGTGCCGTACACAAAGGATTTGGGAATCATGCTTTATGATCTGGATTACAGCAACCCAAGGGATATTCAGCCCATGTTCTTCCACGCCTATTTGCGAAATGGTGTGGTGCAGGTTGCCGGGGAGAAGGTGCTGAAATGATCCTGCAGTCATTGGTCGATTGTTATGATGCACTGGCAAAGAAAGGAACCATTTGCCCGGCAGGCTGGAGTATTGCAAAAGTTTCCCTGGCATTGGAACTTGCAGAAGACGGCTCTGTTTTACGAGTCTTGCCGCTGAAAGTACCTGCTCAAAACGGCAAAAAAGAGGTGCCGCAGCCCATGTGGGTGCCGGAGCAGGCAAAAAGGGCTTCCGGCGTTTCCGCAAATTTTTTATGTGACAATGGTGCTTACTTCCTTTGTATTGACGGCAAAGGAAAGCCGGAGCGCACAAAGAAATGCTTTCTTGCGGCAAAAGAACTTCACCACAAAATTTTGGACGGTGTGGAAAGTGACGCCGCCAAAGCAGTCCTTGCCTTCTTTGATACTTGGCAAGTAGAAAAGGCGGAAGAGGCAGAAGTCCTCTCCGGGGTGATGGATGAAATCAAAACAGGGGCAAACCTGATTTTTAAACGGAACGGAGAATACATTCAGGAAGACCATGCTGTGCGCGCTGCTTGGGAAAAGCAGCAACAGGTTGTACCGAAAGATGCGGTCATCATGCGCTGCTTAGTGACAGGCGAAGAAGCGCCGGTGGCGCGCCTTCACCCGAGTATTAAAGGAGTCAACGGTGCGCAGCCCTCTGGTGCTTCGCTGGTTTCTTACAATGCGCCCGCGTTTGAGTCTTACGGGCATGAGGGGCGGGACGGCACAGGGCAGGGGCTAAACGCCCCCGTCAGTGAAACGGCAGCCTTTCAGTACGGTGCAGCCCTCAACTATCTGATTGCCGACAGGGAGCACGTGCAGCGCATTGCGGATACCACGGTTGTGTATTGGGCGCAGAATGCGGAAGTGCTGTATCAGGACATTATGGGAATGGGCATTTTCGGGCAGAAGGAAAACAAAATCGGTGTGAAAACCATCGGCGGGGTTTTAAAGCAAATGCGGGACGGCGGCAGTATAAACGGTGTGCAACTGAAGTTTGATAATCCGTTTTACATCTTAGGTCTTGCCCCCAACGCCTCCCGGCTTTCGGTGCGTTTCTTTTTGCAGAGCGAGTTCGGAACGATGCTGGAAAACCTGAATGAACACAACAAACGACTGGAAATCATCCAACCAATGGGTGAAAAAAAGGAACTGCCGCTTTGGAACCTGCTGAACGAACTGGCCGATCAAAATGCGCGGGACCAGAAACCACCGGCCCCAACCGCCGGCGCGGTGCTGCGCTCCATTGTACTGGGTACAGATTATCCGGCGGCTTTATTTGAAAACGTGATGCTCAGAATCAAAACAGAGCGTGACATCAAGTGGAGAAAAGCTGCCATTTTGAAAGCGTGCTTTTTGAAGAATAAAGAGTTTGTTATACCGAAGGAGGTACTAGGAGTGGAATTGAATGAGAACAGTACATACCTGCCATATGTACTTGGAAGGCTTTTTGCTGTGTTGGAAAAGGTGCAGATTGTTTCATCTGAAACAAAGCTCAATAAATCAGCAGAAAAAGAGAAAGACAATACTAAAAAAATGGTGGCAACAGCCACTATACGCAATAAGTATTTTACTAGCGCCAGTGCAACACCGGCGATAATCTTTCCAGTGATTTTAGCGTTGTCCCAGCACCATCAGCGCAAACTGTCGGAAGGCTCAAAAGTTTATTACGATAAGATCATCACAGACCTGGAAAATCGCATTCACGAAACACTGCCGGCACGTTTTAAACTGCAGGATCAGGGCGTATTTTACCTTGGTTATTACCATGAAAAGCAAAAGCTTTTTACAAAAAACGATGTAGATAAAAAGGAAGGGGACGAAAACCATGAGCGAGGCAATTAAAAACCGATACGAATTCGTTGTATTTTTTGATGTGGAAAACGGCAATCCCAACGGAGATCCGGATGCGGGCAATATGCCGCGAATTGATCCCGAAACAGGCTTGGGGCTGGTCACCGATGTCTGTCTGAAACGCAAGATTCGGAACTATGTGGAAACAGTCAAGGAAAACGACCCATACTACCGCATTTACATTAAAAAAGGCGTGCCGCTGAACCGGAGCGACAACGAGGCATTTGAGCAGGTGGGGATTTCAAATGCCGCAGAAAGCAAAGACTTAAAAAAAGTTCTGAAGGATGCAAAAAAAGACAACAAGCTGGACGAAACCATCCGGGACTATATGTGCAGCCACTTCTATGATATTCGCACCTTCGGTGCTGTCATGACGACCATGGTAAAAGGCGCGCTGAACTGCGGGCAGGTGCGCGGGCCGGTGCAACTCAGTTTTGCACGTTCTGTGGATCCCATTGTTCCGCAGGAGGTGTCTATTACCCGTATGGCGATTTCTACGGAGGAGGATGCAGAGAAGAAGAGCAACGAGATGGGCAGCAAATATATTGTTCCTTACGGTCTTTACCGCTGCGAGGGGTATGTCTCTGCAAATCTTGCGCGCAAGGCAACCGGTTTTTCGGAAGCGGATTTAAATTTGTTGTGGGATGCCATCATCAATATGTTTGAGTATGACCGCTCCGCTGCGCGGGGGCAAATGGCGGTACGCAAACTGATTATTTTTAAACACGCTACAGAGTTGGGTAATGCCCCTGCACACAAATTGTTTGACATCGTTACGGCAAAGACAAACAAAGGCGTGACTACGCCGCGTTGCTACAGTGACTATACCGTAGCGGTAGATGATACCAAATTACCGGAAGGTGTAACCTGCGAGCAGAAGGATTAAACGGGATGGGCAGCACAGACGAGGAAGATTATCGGCAACTTTCCGAATTGCAGCACTTTTCTTTTTGCCGCAGACAATGGGCGCTCATTCACATTGAAAATCAGTGGGCGGAAAATCTGCGTACCACAGAAGGAAATCTGATGCACCAACGGGTTCACGATGAAAAGCAAACTGAGCTGCGCGGGGATCTTTTGACCGTGCGCGGAATGCGTGTGAAGTCAGATGAACTTTGCGCGGTTGGAATTTGCGATGCAGTTGAGTTCAGGCAGGATAATGCGGGGGTAACCTTGTACGGCAGAACCGGGCGATGGCTTCCAAATCCGGTGGAGTATAAACACGGAAGGCCCAAGGAAGGAAATGCGGATGTATTGCAGCTGTGCGGACAGGCCATCTGCCTGGAAGAAATGCTGTGTTGTGAAATACATTCCGGGGATTTATTTTACGGAGAATCACACCGCCGCACCACGGTGATTTTCACAAAGGAACTGCGGGAAGAAGTGCAGTCAGCTCTAAAGGAAATGAATGAGCTGTATCACAAAGGGTGGACGCCTAAGGTAAAAAGGACAAAGTCATGTAATGCTTGTTCTTTAAAAGGAATCTGCTTGCCGGAACTGAACCGGGCCGGTTCTGCCTCGGCATACTTAACCATGCATGCTGGGGAGGAACTATGAAGCATTTACTCAATACACTCTTTATCCTGAGCGAAAACACTTACCTCTCATTAAAGGATGAAAATGTGGGAATCCATGCGGAAGACGGTACACAGAATTTTTTGCCGCTGTTGGGCCTTGAAAGTATTTTCTGCTTTTCCTATAAAGGGGCCAGCCCTGCATTGATTGGGGCATGCGCCGAACGTGGAATTGGACTTACGTTTCTCACACCGAATGGGCGGTTTTTGGCTAGAGTCAGCGGACGATCGCAGGGAAATGTATTCCTGCGGAAAGCGCAGTACCGAATTTCTGACAGTGAAACGGAGAGCTGTCTTGCAGCTCGCTGCTTTATATTTGGTAAACTGTACAATCATCGCTGGTGCTTAGAAAGAACGGTGCGTGACCACGGAATGAGGGCCGACGTGCAGACGTTAAAAAATGCTGCACGATTTTTGGCGGAGACATCGCAAATCGTATTAAAAACAACGGAATTGGACACACTGCGTGGATTGGAAGGGCAAGCGGCCAATGCATATTTTGGCGTGTTTGATCATTTGATTCTGAACCAAAAAGATGATTTTCGGTTTACGGTGCGTTCCCGCCGCCCCCCGCTGGACCGAGTGAACGCAATGCTTTCATTTGGTTATCGCCTGCTTGCCAGCGACTGTGCGGCGGCATTGGAAAGTGTGGGATTGGATTCTTATGTGGGGTTTATGCATCGTGATCGCCCCGGCAGGGAGTCCCTGGCGTTGGATTTGATGGAAGAACTCCGAAGTGTGTTTGTGGACCGATTTGTGCTAACGCTGATTAATCTGCGTCGAATAACGGCAAAAGATTTCGATGTGTCTGAAAATGGAGCAGTTTTGCTAAATGATCGCGGGAGAAAGATCTTCCTAAAATCTTGGCAGGAGCGTAAGCGGGAGGAAATTAAGCATCCCTATCTGCAGGAGAAGATGCAGTATGGCTTAGTGCCATACGTTCAGGCGCTGCTGTTGGCGCGCTATGTGCGCGGTGACCTGGATGCGTACCCGGCGTTTTTGTGGAAATGAGGTGTGCCTAAATTGCTGGTTTTGGTGACCTATGATGTAAATACGACGGATGATGCGGGAAAGAAGCGCCTTCGGCGCGTTGCGAAGGAATGTGTCAAGCACGGACAGCGGGTGCAGTGTTCCGTTTTTGAGTGTTTGCTGGATGCAAGTCAATGCAAAACCCTGCAGGCGGCATTGTGTAGAATCATTGATTTGAGCAAAGATAGTCTTCGGTTTTATTACATAGGAAATCACTATCATACGAAGATTGAACACTTCGGAGTGAAAGCAGGGTATGATCCGGAAGGAACTTTGATTTTTTAGTGCGAAGTGGAAACGCGCAGGGATTCCCTTGGTCGTTCGCACCTTGTTTAGCATGAATTTGCATTCTGAAAGTTGCAGATGCTTAAGATTCGGTGCACCAAAGAAGTGAAATTTCGTTAAAATTTACAAACGATATGTGTAATCATTCAAATGATTGTACACATTCGCTGTCGCTCCTCACACGAGGAGCGTGGATTGAAATAAAAGTCCGGAACTGTCTAAACTCACAGACCAGGTCGCTCCTCACACGAGGAGCGTGGATTGAAATGCAGCAGCACAACCCCCTCGTCCTGCTTGAGCGGTCGCTCCTCACACGAGGAGCGTGGATTGAAATTTCTATCAAGAACGTCATTTTTTCAGATCGTAAAAAGTCGCTCCTCACACGAGGAGCGTGGATTGAAATATTACCTCCATTTGTGTTTTCTGCGATTCCGGCGGTCGCTCCTCACACGAGGAGCGTGGATTGAAATTGTACCTGTTCATCGAGTCCCAGCACTTTATCGCCGTCGCTCCTCACACGAGGAGCGTGGATTGAAATTCCCTCAATTCCAATTTTGGGGCCAATATCATATCGTCGCTCCTCACACGAGGAGCGTGGATTGAAATCAGCTCATGCAAGTCAGGTGCAAGTCAAACAAAAGTCGCTCCTCACACGAGGAGCGTGGATTGAAATTGTTTGGGACGGAATTGTTACGTTTTTTACTACGTCGCTCCTCACACGAGGAGCGTGGATTGAAATACCGTTGTGTCGCACTCTACTGACGAGCCGACGCGGGTCGCTCCTCACACGAGGAGCGTGGATTGAAATCTTAAAAATGCAGGTCGGTACCTAATCATCAGGTGTCGCTCCTCACACGAGGAGCGTGGATTGAAATTCTGGTGGAGGACATCCGCAGTGACAACACGGCGTCGCTCCTCACACGAGGAGCGTGGATTGAAATAGCCCCGCTTGATTGCAGAGCATATGCACGTGCAGGTCGCTCCTCACACGAGGAGCGTGGATTGAAATAATAGAACGTCCGGTTGTTTCGCATACATCTAAGTCGCTCCTCACACGAGGAGCGTGGATTGAAATCTTGTACACTCTGATTGGATACCTGATTATGATGTCGCTCCTCACACGAGGAGCGTGGATTGAAATCTGCAAACATGACCGGAACACCCGCCATGCAAGCAGGTCGCTCCTCACACGAGGAGCGTGGATTGAAATGCCTAATTCCCTCTGCGTTAATTTAGCAGTTTCGGGTCGCTCCTCACACGAGGAGCGTGGATTGAAATTCATATCAACGCACAACATATTTAGGGCAACACCGCACAATGGCGTAAAAAATCCACGCCATCTGCCAAAGGCGGCAAGCAGCGAGGAACTCTCCCAATTATATCTGCGAAGGCAAACGCAATCAGACTGACAGGCAGGGCCTGTCAGCCAGAATCAGATTCGCCAACGCAAACATCATATTCAGTTTGGCGGTCTGCTTTTGCAGACCTCGGTATCGCGTCTTTCGGTACCGTAACAGACCTTTCACAACGGCAAAAACATGTTCTACTTTGGCACGAACCGATGACTTTTCGTGCTCTCTGCGCTTGAGTTGGGCTTGCGACCTGTTGGAACCCTTTTTGATTTGCGATGGGCGACGATTGAACTTGTAACGGATACGCTTGCCAGCATTGTTCTTTATAATGGCATCCTCGCGCTTTTCCGCTCCCAAATATCCGCTGTCTCCGTATACAACGCTTTCCTCTCCGGTCAGCAGTTTGGAGGTCATGGCGACATCATGGACATTGGCGGCCGTTACCTCAACCGTGTGAACAAGCCCGCTATCCTTATCCACCCCAACATGTGCCTTGTAGCCAAAGTGCCACGCATTGCCCTTCTTCACCTGATGTGCATCCGGGTCTCGCTGCTTCTCCTGATTTTTCGTGGAGGACGGAGCGGCTATGATGGTGGAATCCACAATGGTACCCTTTTTCAGAAGCAGTCCCTTTTGTTGCAGCAAATTTGCCACCTGCGCAAACAACTGCTCCTGCAAACCGTTTTGTATGAGAATATTACGAAATCTTCCCAGCGTATCCCCGTCCGGCACCTGATTGCTTGATTCCACGCCGCAGAAATCCGAAAAGGCACGACTGTCGATCGTTTCAGCCACCGTTGCTTCGTCGGATAGATTATATAGGTTTTGCAGCAGATACAGCCGCAGCATCAGTTCCAAATCATAGGGCTTGTTTCCGTGCTCTCCTTTGTAGTAGCACGGCTTGATCATGGCCACCCATTTCCCCCATGGAACGATGCGCTCAATCTGCTCGAGAAATTCTTTTTTCTTCGTACGCGCCTGTGCCAGTTCATCGCACAGAGCTGACATACTCATCTGCTTATCCATATACCTATTTTATCATATCTCGCTTCTTACCGCAGCTTTTTTTCTGTGCGGTGTTGCCTTAAGTATGCCACCTCCGCACGCAGACGTTGATTCTCTGCAATTAAGTCCTCTTCCACTTGCTTATTCAGCTTAGAAATGCGGCCTTTTCGCGTGCCGCTGGCGGCACTGGCACGTCCCCGTCGTTCTACAGCCAGACCTTCAGGACCTTCTGTGAGATAGATACGCTCCCATGAGGCTATTCGTTTAGAATCACTTACTTCAAATTGTCGCGCGGCCTCACAGTAGTTTAACTTCTCCTTACGCATCGTTTCCACTACCATAACCTTGAATTCCGGCGTATAGCGTTTGTTTGGTATTCCTTTTGGCATATAAAAACACCCCTTTAGTTATTTCAGTATATCATACTGTCTAACTAAAAGGGTGCAGTTCAACGCTTCAAAACGTCCGGCCGGCTTTTTTAGTTTTTGTGCTTACAGAGTGTCTGCACTTGACCAGACACAAATGTGGTTGGCGCCTGCCCGCAGGTTTTCAATCGGGCCGGCAATCGGGGCGGACTTTCTGGGATGTCCGAAGTAGTCCGTGTCCAGCACAATCGGGGTGCCATCCGGGTTCTCGTAGGGCTCTTCCGTAATGCGCGGCGAGCCGAGATTTGCTGTGCCGTAAATCCGGGTGGGCAGTTCCAGCAGCCCCTGCTCTGCCTGAAACTCCAGATAGGTTTCATCGCCGTCCTGCACAATGCGCACGGCAGGGTCGTTTTTGCCCACGAAGTTGTCTGCTTCTTCCCGGAAAGCCTTGGCGCCGTTCAGGTAGGCGTTGCCGTTGATGTAAACCGGCTGCTTGACCAGCTGGAACTGTTCGAGGTCGCCGTTGCCGAGGGACATGACTTTTTCAATATACGTTTCCAGCGAGGTAAGGTGGCCGTTGTAGCCCTCTGTTCCGTGTATGGACTGCTCGGTGTACGTTTTGGCACTGCCGAGGAAAATGTTCTGGTACAGGCGGTCGTCGCCGCCGTATACAACGGTGGTGCCTGCCACTTCGGTGGAATGCGGGAAGTGGTAAGGCGTTGAGCGATCCAGAACGTCCTCACGGCGCATGGTTCCGCAGCAGAGATTGTGCACATAGGCACCGCCCTGCGAAAGGTTGTCAAAGTTGTAAGCGGAAGCGAAAATGTTGTTGTCCACCAGATAGGGCCCGTGACTGACCTCGACCATTAGGTCGCGGTCATTCTGATAGTAAAGGTTTTTGCTGACGCGCGTGCCCTGTGCCTGCCAGTCCAGCCAGGTGCCGAGGGTGCAGTTGTGAATATTGTTATGAAAAATTTGCACATCAATGGCAACGTGCAGCTTGATGCCCGCAATTTCATAGCCAAAAAATTCGTGCTTCACGGCAATGTCGTGGATGTGGTTATGATAAATTTTGCTGAAAACGCAGCCCATGTGCCCTACAATGCCGTTTTGCCCGCAGTCGTAAATTTCATTGTTGCGGATAATGTGTGAGCCAATGGTTTCCTTGCTCCAGCCGGTCTGGCGCGCGCGAAAAACCGCTTCCATCTGGTACTGGTAGCCCGGCTTCCGGTGCGTACGGGTGCACAGGTTATGACCGGTGGAGGCTTCCTTGCCAATGCTGATACCGCTGCACTTTGCGTCGTGAATCACGTTCTGTTCGATAATCCAGCCCTTGCTCCAGTGGGTGCCCAAAAGACCCGGCTGGTCCGCGGTCGGGGGGGTCCAGGGGCAGGCAGCCTGCGCCATCTCAAAGCCGCGCACGGTAATGTAGTTGCGGCCGATGCGTTCCGGATAAAAACAGGAGCGGCGCACATTGATTTCCGTCAGTTCCTCATTTGGATTTTTCCCCTGAAAGTTTGCGTAGATGGTGGTGCTTTCCTCATCACTTTCTGTGTACCATTGGAAAACAGTGTCTTCCGGATGTGGCAGCTTTTCGGGATGCTTTGTCCATGGCGGATTGTACCCTTCGGTGCGAATCTGCGGATGCTTTACTTCTTCCAGAGAGCTTGCCTCATAGAACGACTTGCCGTTCAGATACACATCGCCGGGGTGCAGGGCATGGTCGGCAGGGTAAATGAACCAGTCGCCGCCCAGCGTTTCCTTGTACGGATTGTACGAACCGAAGAAGGAGTTGGGCAGCACTGCCTTCCAGACATCCCCCTCAACCGGCTGCCAGCTTTTTATCTGTTCGGAGCCTTTGATGACCACTTTTTCACCCGGTGCCGCCGTGTAAACGATGCGTTCCGCGTCGCTGCGGCCGCTGTGCTCCGGCTTGACCCATTCCCGGTACACACCCGCGTGCACGATGACGCAGTCACCGGGCATGGCAAGGGCGGCTGCTTTGGAAATGGTTAGAAACGGATGCGCCTGGGTGCCGTCCGAAAAGTCACTGCCGTTTTTTGCTACATGATACTCTCGCATAAGATAAAACCTCCTGCTGCAAGTTTGCATTTTTCGCGTTCCCGAAGCGTGCATTCGGGATAGAACCGTTTGATGTTTTTCTGTACGAACAGCATAACAGACTGCTGTGCGCTTTACTTTACAATTCTTGCGGATTCTGTTGCAATTCTTGCGCGATATTCCATACATTCTGCATTCATTTTCTGCGGAAAAGCACGGAATTCTATTTCATTCCAACGAGATTTCAGGTATGATAGGAAAGATAGACGCGCACGAATTGTTCGTGAAAAAGGAAAGAAGGGGCGCCGCATGATTGAAAATCTGGACGGTATTTTTGAAACGGTCAATTTTCAGAAAAGCAAGGGGATTCTCATTCATCATCTGGACTATTTCGAGGATTTTCCAGCACACTGGCACACGCCGCTGGAAATTATCCGTGACACCCGGAACTGGTATCAAATCACATCCAATGAGGAAACCTGCGAACTGCGGGAGGGAGACATCGCGCTTATCCGTCCCGGTACCATCCATGCGCTGCACGCACCGCAGCAGGGCAGCCGTACAATTTTTCTGGCGGACATTTCTTTCTTTAGCCATGTGTCCAATCTGGAAACCCTGCTGGCGCTGCTGCCGCCGGTTTCGGTGGTGACAGCGGCAAAAGATGCGGAGCTGCACCGCCGTATGAGCGACCTGCTGGATCGGATTGAGGAGGAATACGCGAACGCCGCTTCTTTTTACGAGGGCTGTATCTGCGGGCTGCTGATTGAGCTGCTGGGGCTGCTGGGGCGCTGCCGCTTTGCCGCCGGTACACAGACCGACACCGGTTCGGCGCAGTCCTGCCGGTACGCAGAGCGTATGCTGCGCGTGTGCAGTTACCTCAACGAGCACTGCACGGAGGAACTTTCTCTGGCGCAGGCTGCGGAACTGGCTGGGTTCAGCAAGTATCATTTTGCCCGCCTTTTTAAGGAATTTGCACACACTTCGTTTTATAAATACCTGAACAAAAAGCGCATTTCCCACGCCGAGCAACTGCTGAGCAATCCGGATTACTCGGTGACGGAGGTGGCGCTGCACTCCGGCTTTTCCAGCCTGCCCGCCTTTATCCGAATGTTTAAGCAGCTCAAAGGCTGCACGCCTACGGCGTTTCGCACCCTATATTCCCTCGACTGTATGAACCGTGTTGCTCCTAAAACGCCGCCCACACCCCAAAAGACTTCTGCCGGCTGAACCGCGCGGAAGTTTTTTTGTGCGTAAGAAAACTTTTTCTTGACGTAATAATAATTGTTATGTTATAATTTATGCACAAAGGGGATGAGCACCATGAACGGACAGAAACCGACCGAAAAAAAGCTGATGAACCGCGACTTTCTCTTGCTGTGGCAGGGCTCTGCGGTGTCAACCATCGGCAACGTTCTGTACAGTATTGCCATTGGCATTTGGGTGTACAACAGTACCGGCTCCACCGCACTGATGGGCGTCATGACTTCCTTTACTTATCTGGTCGCGTTTCTGCTGGGGCCGTTTGCAGGGGTGCTGATTGACCGAATGAACCGCAGGAACATTCTGGTGGCGGCGGACGCGGTGCGCGGGGTGCTGATGCTGGGAATCGCGTGGTTTGCGTTTCACAGCACGCTTGCGGTGTGGCAGGTTTTGCTGACGGCGTTTTTGGCGGCTGTGTGCAATGTCTTCTTTGCGCCTGCCTCCAGTACGGTAGCGGTACAGTTGGTGAAGCCGGCGGATCTTGTGCGCGCGCAGTCCATGATGCAGGGGGTCACATCCTTTGTCGGGCTGATTGGAAACGCGGTCAGCGGGTTTCTGGTGGTGCTGTTCGGGGTGCCGCTGATGATTCTCTTGAACGGTATCTCTTTTCTGGTTTCTGCGGTGACAGAGTGGTTCATTCGGGTGCCGCGGCAGTCCGGTGAAGGCACATCGCTGAGCTTGAAGCTGATTCTGCGCGACTTTCGCGGCGGATTTCAGTACCTGCGCTCCATCCACGGGCTGCTTCCTGTTTTTGCGGCGGCGTTCCTAATGAACTTGTGCGGCTCCGGTTTTGGCGCGGTGCTGTACCCGTGGACACAGGCAAAGGGAATGAGTGTGACGGAGTACGGCTTATTTCTGGGGGTGGAAAGCGGTGCCTCCGTGTTGGCAACTCTGCTGCTTTCTGCGGTGCGGGTGCCTGCAAAGCACCGCTATCGGCTAATGGCGGTGATGATTGTGTGCTCATTTGGCTGCAATGCGGCAACCATGCTGCTGCGCGGTTTTCTGCCTTGCACAGTTTCCAATGCAATCGGTGCGTTTGCAAACGTCACTTTTAATATGCTGATGAACGCGGCTCTGATTCTGATGGTGGATGAGGCATATCGCGGAAAGGCGTTGGGAATCCTGACCTCGATTTCGCAGGGCGGCGTTGCGGCTTCCATGCTGCTGTACGGTGCGCTTTCGGAAGTCTGGGGTGTGCAGGTCGTCGCGCTGGCAGGGGCTGTGTTGATGGGGCTGCCGCTGATTCTGCTCCTGAAAAATGTTGCGTTAAAGGAACTTCTGACAGCGGAGCCGGAAAATGCAGTGCCAGCGCAGGACGTTGGAAAGCGGGACGCGCTGCCCGAAGAACTATAAAAAAAACGATTTGCCGTGGTTAAAGACCGGCAAATCGTTGCTCTTTAGAATTTTATAAGGGGGTTGCTGCGCGTCAGTCGCAGGGGAACATACAGATACCGATGAGTCCCGGTCCGGTGTGAACCGCCAGAGAAGCGACAATCTGTTTGTCCACAATCAGCTTGCTGTCTGGAAACAACTCGGCCAGTTCCAGCCGTACATTCTGCGCCTGCTCTTCGGCGTCGCCATTCATCAGTGCGATCCAGCTTTTTCCCGCAGGTTCGTTCTTTTTGGCAATCTCCAGAAGCCGCCGCACGCCGCTGGCTCTGCCGCGCAGCATGGAAACCGTGTAGTATACGCCCTCTTCATTGCAGGAGATGATGGGGCGAATGCCCAGTACCTTGCCGATGATTCCGGTGATTTTGCCGATTCTGCCGCCCGCGCGCAGATACTCCAAGGTATCCATGTAAAAATAGATTTTACAGCGCTGCCGCCGCTGCAGCAGCCCGTTGGTGATGTCAGCAAATGCCATACCGTCTTGCACGGCGCGGGCAGCCCACAGTGCAAACATACCAGTGCCGATGGAAATGTTGCGGCTGTCAAACACGAAGGTTTCCATATCGGTGAATTCGCCCAAAGCGGTTTTTACCGTGTTATAGGTACCGCTCAGACCGCTGGAAATGCAGACAGCGATGAGCTTACGGTAGCCCTTCTGCCGAATCTGCTCCACAGCATCCTTGACTTCCAGCAAATTTGGCGTGGATGTTTTGGGAATCTGCTGCGGAAAGCGTTCGTAAACCATTTGCGGAGAGATGTCTTTCCCATCTTCAAAAACTTCATTTCCATAAACGATACGCAGGTTCATGGTCATGATGGAATATTTCGTTGTCAGTTCCTCCGGCAGGTCGCTGCCGGAGTCGACCAGAATTGCAATCTTTTCTGCCATGATTATTCTCTCCACATTATATAGTTTTTAATATTATATAATATTATATTCTGCTTTACAATGTGTGTCAATGCGTCTGCCCGAATATATTGTAAACATTTTTTGTACAAACATGAATCAGCGTGAAAAAATTTAGCCTGCCCCAAAAAAACCGACCTGTCGCTTGCGGACAGATCGGTTTTTTGGCAGTTCGGACTGAAAAGCTCAATTTTGCGTCCATGCATAAATTCCTTGGATACGCGGAATGAATTCATGCAAACAAACATCGGGATTCTCCTGTGAAACCAGAAAATGCCCCTGTACCCGATAAACGCCATCGCGGTAAACAGCATTTGCCTGGCTGGCGGCACCGCACGCACCGCAGTTTTCGCAGGTGGCTGCATCCGGATTTTCGAACTCCACCCAAACCAGAGCGTCATCAAGACCGGCAAGACCGGCCAATTTTTTTCCTTTCACAGAGATCCCTCTTTTCTGTTTTTTTAAAGTATACTACTTTTGTGGGCATTTGTAAACAGTATATTGGCGCAAAAAGCCGTACGTTTCCTTGCCGCACAGCAGTGCAGACGAAAACGTGCGGCTTTCTTTTCAAAGCTTACTGTGCAAGCAGATGAAAGCTGTCTTTCAAATTGCCGTACAGCTTGCTGTAAATCCGGTAAAAATGCTCATACTGCGGCACGTTTTCCGGAATCGGTTCGCAGGTCTTGTCCTTAGACAGGAAGCGCTTGCAGGCTTCCGGTACGCTGGGGTACATTCCTACGCCCACACCGGCGAGAATGGCAACGCCCAGAGCCGGCCCTTCCGACTGTACCGTGTTGACCTGGCAGTTGTAAACATCGGCGAGCATCTGCCGCCACAGAGGGCTGGTTCCGCCGCCGCCGCACGCCATCATCTCGTCAATGTGCACGCCCATTTCCTGAAGCACTTCGTAACAGTCACGCAGGGAGTAGGTGACGCCTTCCATCACTGCGCGCAGCAGGTCGCGCTTGGTGTGGATGCCGGACAGACCGATAAACGCACCGCGGCAGTCCGGATCCAGCAGCGGAGAGCGCTCGCCCATCAGATAAGGCAGGTACAGCAGGCGGTTTGCGCCGATGGGCACATTCTTTGCTTCCTGATCCATCAGATAGTAAGCACCGACACCCATGCCCTTCGCGGTGGCGACTTCTTCCTGACAGAAGTTGTTGCGGAACCAGCTCAGCGAAAGCCCTGCGGCGAGTGTGCAGCCCAGTACCAGCCAGCAGCCCGGCACCGCGCAGCAGAATGTGTGGACGCGCCCCTTCGGGTCAATGGAAACTTTAGAAGTGTGCGCGTAAACCACGCCGCTGGTGCCAATGGTGGTGAAAGCGCTGCCGTCGGTGACAATGCCTGTACCGACTGCCGCGGCGGCATTGTCTGCCGCACCGCCGACCACCGGTGTGCCGGCGGCAAGTCCGGTCTGCGCCGCAACTGTTGGCAGCACTTCGCCGGTGACTTCGGGGGATTCATACACCTTTGCAAGCAAAGCAGGGTCAATGTCCAGCTTCTGCAGAATCTCTTCGCTCCACTGCCGCTTCGGCACATCCAAAAGCTGCATACCGGAAGCGTCGCTGACCTCGGTGGCAAAAACGCCGGTCAGCACAAAGCGGATGTAATCTTTCGGAAGCAGGATATGTTTGCAGCGCGCGTAGTTTTCCGGCTCATGGTTGCGCACCCACAGAATTTTGGAGGCGGTGAAGCCGGTGAGCGCCGGATTTGCGGTAATCTGAATGAGCCGCTCGCGACCGACGCGCTCGTAAATTTCGTCACATTCCTTGCCGGTGCGCCCATCGCACCAGATGATGGCGGGGCGGATGACTTCATTATTTTCGTCCAGCATAACCAGACCGTGCATTTGGCCGGAAAGGCCGATGCCCTTGACATCCTGCCCTTTTACACCGGACTTTTTGAGTACCTCGGTCAGGGTTGCCAGCACCGCGTGCTTCCAGTCCTCTGGGCGCTGCTCTGCCCAGCCGTTCTGCGGCTGGTACAGGGGATATTCCTCGCTTGCGCTTACAATTACGCGGCACTCCTCGTCAAACAGAACCGTTTTTGTTGCGGAAGTACCGATGTCAATACCAATCAGATACTGCATATACTCAGCTCCTTCTAAAAAATTAAATATAAAATTATTTGGATTTCTGCGATTTGAAAGGGAGAAACGGCAGGCTAACGCAGAAAGCTTTCCCGAATCACAATCTGGTTTTCCATCAGAATGCGGTCCTGCTTGGGCGGCGTGCCTGTCAGCAGATACTGGTAAGCGGTCTGTACGGAATCGTAGCCCTGCCGGAACGGCTGCTGGTCGATGGCGGCCTGCACAATGTTTGCCTGCATCAGCTCCCGTACCGGTGGCGTGGCGTCAAAACAGACGATTTTCGGAGGGGACTCCCGGCGGAAATCCTGTACCGCGCGGCAGACACCGTACACACCGGCGGCGGCAAGAAACAGCGCATCGATTTCCGGATTTGCGTGCAGCATCCGCTTGGCGTTTTCGTACCCGATGATGTCGTCATCTTCCGTGGTTTCCAGTTCAGAAAGGGTAAAACCGGGGCAGCTTTTTTTCATCACTTCGCGGAAACCAGCAATGCGCTGGTTGTGACCGAGCACCTTTAAAGAGCCGGTCAGAATGCCGAGATGGGCGGTTCCGCCGGTTAGCAGGCGCAGCATACCGCAGGCAACCCGTCCGCCCGCGGCGTAGTCGCTGCCAATGTAGCACAGGCGGCGGCTGCCCTCAATGTCGGTGTTGACCGTGACCACCGGCGTACCTGCATCGGTCAGGGCGTTGATTTCGTCGGCGATAAGCGGGCTGTTGACCGGCGTCAGAACCAGCGCGTGCAAGTCTTTGGCAAGGGTGCGCATTTCTTCGGCAAGGCGCACGTCGTTGTAACCTTTGCGGGTGTGCAGCCGTACCTGCACGCCGAAGTCCGCCAGTTCCTTTTCCGCAGCGCGCACGCCGCGGATGACTTCCTCAAAAAAAGGGTTGCCCTCCGAGCAGAGCAGAACGCCGATGGTATAGGATTTTTTGCGTGCAGCGAGCGCTTTGCCAGCCATGTTGGGCTGGTAGCCGAGCTGCTTTGCAACCTGCCGCACCAAAGCGTCCTTTTCCGGGGAAACATGACCCCTGCCGTTCAGAACGCGGTCGACGGTTCCGCGGGAAACGCCGCTTAGTTCGGAAATCTGTTTGATGGTGACTGCCAAGGGAACACCTCCTTTGTGCGCGTGCACATTTCCCTATTACTATAAAATAGACGGTGCGGTTTGTCAAATAAAATTTTTGAAAAATATCGTCGATTATTCTTGACAATTTGCTTCCTGCGTGTTAGGGTATAAATGAACTTGTGCACGGGCACAAAAAGTTGGTTCAGACCGTGTATTTCACGCTAACGAAACAAGGAGGATGACATGGAGATTCAAAAGCTCGATGCTCCGGCGTTCGTTCCATACGGCCGGGTGATTTCGGATTTTGACTGCGCGGCGCTGCAGAATGCAATGGAGCAGCTCACAGCCCCCAGCAATGTGATTTATGAGCCGGGCATTCCCGCTCTGGAAAATCTGTCGGTTGCACAGGAAATTTCCGAACGGCTCTTCGGCGGGCTGCCGACACAGGTCGGCTACTGCAACGGCGAAAACCACCAGCTGGACGCTGTGGAGTATCACCGCAGCAGTGAGATTAACTATGCCGCGACAGACCTGATTCTTCTGCTTGGCAGACAGCAGGATATTGACCCTGCAACCCATCAGTATGATACGGCAAAGATGGAGGCGTTTCTGGTGCCGGCCGGCACCATGCTGGAAGTGTACGCCACCACCCTGCACTACGCGCCTTGTAGCGTGAACGGCAAGTTCCGCTGTATGGTGGCCCTGCCCAAGGGCACCAATGAGCCGCTTAAGTTCACACCGAAAAAATCCGGAGAGGACGCGCTGCTGTTCGCACAGAACAAGTGGCTGCTGGCCCACCCGGAAAGCGGTTTGGACAAAGATGGAGCGTTTCTCGGACTGACCGGAGAAAATCTGCGCGTTTAAGCGCAGCGATGCATTACAAAAAGCAGATAAATGGAGGTAACCCTTAATGCAGAATATTCCTGAGGTAAAACTGGGACTCATCGCGGTCAGCCGCGACTGTTTCATCATTTCCCTTTCCGAGCGCCGCCGCGCTGCCGTAAAAGCAGCCTGTGCAAAGAAGAACATTGACGTTTACGAAGCAAAAACCACTGTCGAAAATGAAATTGATATGCAGAAAGTGCTGGAAGAGGTCAAGGCACAGGGCTGCAACGCGCTGTGTGTGTTCCTCGGCAACTTCGGCCCGGAAACACCGGAAACGCTGATTGCCAAGTACTTTGACGGTCCGGTCATGTATGCTGCCGCAGCAGAGGAAACCGGCAAAGACCTGATTAACGGTCGCGGCGACGCTTACTGCGGTATGCTCAACTGCTCCTACAACCTCGGCCTGCGCCATCTGGATGCATACATTCCGGAGTATCCGGTCGGCACAGCAGACGAAGTGGCGGACATGATTGCTGACTTTGTGCCGGTTGCCCGTACGCTCATCGGTGTTTCCAATCTGAAGATTATTACATTTGGCCCGCGCCCGCAGGATTTCTTTGCCTGCAATGCGCCGATTCAGCCGCTGTATGATTTGGGCGTTGAAATCCAAGAGAACAGCGAGCTTGACCTGTTGGTTGCTTACCACGCACACGCAAACGACAAGCGCATTCCCGAAGTCGTGGAAGACATGGCGAAGGAACTGGGCATGGAGGGCAACACCTACCCCGACCTGCTGCCGCGCATGGCACAGTTTGAGTTGACTCTGCTCGACTGGGCAGAAGAGAACAAGGGCGCGCGCAAGTACGTTGCCTTTGCAGACAAGTGTTGGCCGGCATTCCCGAAAGAGTTCGGCTTTGAGCCGTGCTACGTCAACAGCCGCCTGGATACCCGCGGCATTCCGGTGGCCTGCGAAGTTGACATTTACGGCGCACTTTCCGAGTATATCGGCCTGTGTGTCACCCAAGACCCGGTTACGCTGCTGGATATCAACAACTCCGTGCCGGCTGACCTCTATGAAGAGGACATCAAACCCAAATTCAACTACAAGCTTCATGATACATTTATGGGCTTCCACTGCGGCAATACCCCGAGCTGCAAGCTTTGCGCGGGCCGTGCCATCAAGTATCAGCTCATTCAGAACCGTCTGCTCGAAAACGGCGAAAAAGCGGACTTTACCCGCGGCACGCTGGAGGGCGACATCGCACCCGGTCAGATTACATTCTACCGCCTGCAGGGCACAGCCGATGGCCAGCTGCGCAGCTATGTGGCAGAGGGCGAAGTGCTGCCTGTGGCAACCCGCAGCTTTGGCGGCATTGGCATCTTCGCCATTCCGGAGATGGGTCGTTTCTTCCGCCATGTTCTGGTCGGAAAGCGCTATCCGCATCACGGCGCGGTTGCGTTCAGCCACTGCGGCAAGGCGCTGTACAGCATTTTCCAGTATCTTGGCGTAAAGGACATTGCGTACAACCAGCCTGCCGGTATGCCGTATAAAGACGAGAACCCGTTTGCTTAACGGCTGTCTTTTCCTTTTGATTACAACTCTTTTTCTTTCTTCATAATTTTCACCCAAAGCCGCCGCTCTTGCAATAGAGCGGCGGCTTTCCTATGCGCGGGTGTACATTTGCGCCTGTGGTATACTGGAAGATAGCAATACATAAAAAAGGGGAACCGGCAATGGCAGAACAAACGGCAATGACTTCCGTGGGCATTTTGGCGCACGTGGATGCGGGAAAAACCACGCTTTCTGAACAGATTCTTTACCAGACTGGCGCCCTGCGGCAGGCAGGACGGGTTGACCGGCAGAATGCATTTCTGGACGATACGGACATCGAGCGCCGGCGCGGCATTACCGTCTTTGCAGAGCAGGCGTCCTTTTCGATTGGAGAAAGGCGCTTTACGCTGTTGGACACGCCCGGCCATGCGGATTTTTCCGGCGAAGCCGAGCGGTGCCTCAGCGTACTGGACTGTGCGGTGCTGGTGCTCAGCAGCGTAGAGGGGATTCAGGCACATACGCGCACGCTTTGGCGGCTTTTGCGGGAACGGCGGATTCCTACCATGCTGTTTTTTAATAAAATCGACCGCCCCGGTGCCCGACCGCAGGAAGTGCGGCAGGCTTTTGCCAAACAGTTTGGCGTGCCGTGCGTGGACTTTTCAGACGGGCTGCAGCCGGACGGTGCCATGCTTGACGTGCAGGTGCAGGCTGTGGCGGAACTGGACGATATCCTGTTGGAAACATATTTGGAGAAGGGGTATCAGCCCGCGCTGTGGCTGGAACGGGTGCGGGCACTTTTTGCGCGCGGCGCAGTGGTTCCGACTTTTGCAGGGGCGGCGCTTTCCGGTGAAGGGGTGGCAGGCTTGCTAAACGGCTTGGCGCTGCTTTCCGCACCACCGCAGGGCACGGCAGACGCGCCGTTTCAGGCGAAAGCGTATAAAGTACGGCACGACAGCGGCGGCCGCGTGGTGTTTTTGCGGGTACAGAACGGCGAACTGCACCCCAAGGATTTGCTGCAGGTGCCCGGGGAAAATCCGGATGCGGAAAAATGCAACGAACTGCGCGTGTACCAGGGAAATCGGTTTGTGCTTGCACCCAAAGCCGGACCGGGAGCGTTCTGTGCGGTGACCGGTGTGCAGGGACTTTCTCCCGGCGATACCGCCGGTGTCGGTGCGGCACATGGCGAAGCGTACCGACTGCAGCCCATGCTTTCCGCACGGGTGCTGTTTGCGGAAAGCGTTTCTGCAGGACAGGTACTGACGTGTTTTCGGGAGCTGGAGGACGAGGAACCGCTGCTGCACGTCCGTTGGAACGAGCCGCTGCGGGAATTAGAAGTGCAGGTCATGGGTAAGGTACAGTTAGAGGTGCTGGCGCAGCTGGCACAGGAGCGGTACGGGCTGACGGTTCGCTTCGGCGCGTGCAGAATCCTGTACCGGGAAACCATCGCCGCGCCGGTGGTTGGGTGCGGCCACTTTGAACCGCTGCGGCACTACGCGGAGGTGCACCTGCAGCTGTGCCCCGGAAAACCGGGCAGCGGCATCACGTTTGAGAGCTGCTGCCCGCAGGATGTGCTGGCAGGGAACTGGCAAAATCTGATTGGCACCCATGTGTTGGAAAAAGAGCACCGCGGGGTGCTGACCGGTGCGCCGCTGACAGATGTGCGGGTTGTGCTGCTTTCGGGCAGGGCGCACCTGAAGCATACGGAGGGCGGCGATTTTCGTGAGGCAACCTACCGCGCGGTGCGGCAGGGATTGATGCAGGCACAGAGTGTTTTGCTGGAGCCATGGTATGCTTTTGCCGCGGAGGTTGACTTTGCACAGTCCGGCAGGGTACTGTCGGATGTGCAGCGGATGCACGGTACCTGCGAGCCGCTGCAGGAAAGCGGCGGACGTGCGCTGTTGCGCGGTGCGGCACCGGTATCGGAGATGATGGAGTATCCGGCACAGCTGACTGCCTTTACAAAAGGGCAGGGCAGCATGACACTGGCATTCGGCGGCTACCAACCGTGCCACAATACCCAGCAGGTGGTGCGGCAGGCGGCGTATGAGCCGGAGCGCGATGTGGAAAATACACCGGATTCCGTGTTCTGTTCGCACGGTGCGGGATATCCGGTGAAGTGGCAGGATGCGCCCGGTAAAATGCATTTGCCGGTTGAAACAGCTGCTGCTTCTGTTTAAAATTCCAAAGCAGGAAACGGGAGAATCAGGGAGAAAAGCAGAGGAAATCCGCTTGTTATCCTGTGCATTTTTAAAAAATCCCAGTAATTTGACGATTTTTTCAAAAAACATTGACAGAATGCAGAATACACACTATTATATCATTTGTTGCGTTTGCATCTGACGAATACTTGGCGCTGTTTTGCTGCCGCAGAAATTCCGGAGGGAACTGCTTGATTTCCGTCCGGTTTCGACTGCGAAAAATCCTTTGCGGGGCGCAGCAAAGACACAGCACCGGGGGTAGCGTTTAACCATGCCTGGCTCAACGTAACTAAATTACCGCAAAGGGGATGCATCTCTATTGGAACAAGAACCAATCATTTCGCTCCGGGACATTGCTGTTTCGTTTGACGGCGAGCCGGTCCTGCAGAATCTGAACCTCAAGATTCGTGACGGTGAGTTTGTCACACTGCTGGGGCCGTCCGGCTGCGGAAAAACAACCACGCTGCGCATTATCGGCGGGTTTGTCACGCCTGACCGGGGCGATGTCTTTTTCAGCGGAAAAAGAATCAACGATATGCCTGCGTACAAGCGTGAGGTTAACACCATCTTTCAGAAGTACGCGCTGTTTCCGCATTTGAATGTTTACGACAATGTGGCGTTTGGCATGCGGATTCACAAAAAGCCGGAAAAGGAAATCCGCACGGCAGTGAAGCAAATGCTGGAGCTGGTGAACCTGCGCGGGTACGAGCACCGCGGGGTGGAGCGCCTTTCCGGCGGGCAGCAGCAGCGCGTTGCCATTGCGCGCGCCTTGGTAAACGACCCCAAGGTGCTGCTGCTGGACGAACCCCTCGGCGCATTGGACATGAAACTGCGCAAGGATATGCAGGTGGAACTGAAAAAGATTCAGCAGCAGACCGGCATCACGTTCCTGTTTGTCACGCACGACCAGGAGGAGGCGCTTTCCATGAGCGACACCGTGGTGGTGATGGAGGGCGGCTTCATTCAGCAAATCGGTACGCCGCAGGACATTTACAACGAACCGCAGAATGCGTTTGTTGCGGACTTTATCGGGGAGTCCAATATTTTGGACGGCGTGATGCATGAGGATTATCTGGTGGAATTTGCGGGCTGTAAATTCCGCTGTGTGGACACCGGCTTTCGTAAAGACGAGCCGGTGGACGTCGTGATTCGTCCGGAGGACATCGATGTGGTCGCACCGGAGAAAAGCCCCCTGCACGGTGTGGTTACTAACGTAACGTTTAAAGGCGTGCACAATGAAATTATTGTGGATGTGGCAGGTTTTAAGTGGATGATCCAGTCCATTCACTATACCGGCGTGGGGGAGCATATCGGTTTGGAAATCGAGCCGGATGACATTCACATTATGCACAAATCCAGCTATTCTGGTTCCTTTGGAGATTACAGTACGTTCAGCGATGAGATGGAGGAGGACATTCAGATTTCTGAAGAAGTCGAAGAAGCGGAGGAAGCACGGCAGGAGGCAGACGAATGAAAGCAAAGAAAGCGCTGCTGCCGTACCTTGTCTGGATGGTTCTTTTTACCGTGGTGCCTATGTTGATGGTGCTTTACTTCGCCTTTACCGACAAAAGTGGACACTTTACCTGGGAAAATATGCAGCAGGTGGGGCAGTACAGCAATGTGTTTCTGCGCTCCATCTGGCAGGGGGCGCTGGCAACGGTGATCTGCCTGGTGCTCAGTTACCCGCTGGCGTACAGCATTGCGCACCGCAAGCTGAAAACGCAGAACGTGATGATTATGCTGGTCATGCTGCCCATGTGGATGAACTTTCTGCTGCGGACGTATGCTTGGATGACACTACTGGAGGATAATGGCATTCTCAACAATCTGTTTGTTTCGCTGGGCCTGCCGCGGCTGCATATGATTAACACAGCCGGCGCGGTTGTGCTGGGCATGGTCTATAATTATATTCCGTATATGATTCTTCCGCTGTACACGGTGCTTACAAAAATTGATAATTCCATTCTGGAGGCGGCACAGGACCTCGGTGCCAGCCGCGCGCAGGTGTTTTGCAAGGTTACGCTGCCCATGAGTATGCCGGGCATGATTTCCGGTGTGACGATGGTGTTTGTGCCGGCGGTCAGCACCTTTATCATTAGCAAAATGCTCGGCGGCGGCGGGAACCTGCTGATTGGCGACGTGGTGGAAATGCAGTTTCTCGGTTCCGCTTACAACCCGAACCTCGGTTCTGCAATTTCACTGGTGCTCATGGTGCTCATCATGATTTGCATGGGCATTATGAACCAGTTTGACGACGGCGAAGAGAAAGGGGCGGTGATGATTTGAAATTCGTTTCAAAGCTGTACACAACGCTGATTTATCTGTTCCTTTACGCGCCTATTTTTGTCCTGATTCTTTTCAGCTTTAATAATTCCAGCACTATGAGTCGCTCGGTTTTTTCCGGCTTTTCTCTGCGGTGGTACCGCCAGCTGTTTGAGGACCGGCTGATTCTGGTGGCGCTGCGCAATACGCTGCTCATTGCGGTGCTTGCGGCGGTGGTTTCCACGGTGCTTGGCACCATCGGCGCCATTGGTATCAACAGCCTCAAGGGCAAGTGGGCGCGCCGCACGGCGATGAATATCACGAATCTGCCCATGGTCAATCCGGAGATTGTCACCGGTGTTTCGATGATGCTGCTGTTTGTCATCGCCATGCGTATGCTGAACACCGACCTCGGTATGGGCAGCCTGATGATTGCACACATCACGTTCTGCCTGCCGTATGTAATCATGTCTGTGCGCCCGAAGCTGCTGCAGATGGATGCCCATCTATATGAAGCGGCGCAGGACTTGGGCTGCACACCGGTACAGGCGTTTTTCAAGGTGGTGCTGCCGCAGATTTTGCCCGGTATCATCACCGGCGCCATCATGGCGTTTACCCTTTCGATTGACGACTTTGTCATCAGCTATTTTACCAGCGGTACCACCCAGACGCTGCCGATTTATATTTACTCCATGACCAGGAAGCGCATTAGTCCGGAGATCAACGCGCTTTCCACGGTACTGTTTGCGGTGATTCTGGCGCTGCTGTTTATCGTGAATGTGCGGCAGTCCGGCTCGTCGGCAAAGACGGCGCGCCTGCAGGATGCGGCAGAGGAGGGAGAAGTTTGAAAAAAGGAATTGCACTGCTTTTGGCGGCGGTGACAGCCGGCACCGCGCTTTTGCCTGCATCAGCTTCTTCCGGCAGCTCTGCTAAGTCCAAGGATACAGGGGTGACCATCAATGTCTACAACTGGGGCGAGTATATCAGCAACGGAACGGACGGCACGCTGGATGTCAACGCCGAATTTACAAAGCGCACCGGCATCCGCGTCAATTATACCACGTACGACACCAACGAATCCCTCTACTCCAAGCTGGCGGGCGGCGGTGCGGAGTACGATGTCATTTTTCCTTCCGATTATATGGTCAGCAAGCTTTCCGAAGAGGGAATGCTGGAAAAGCTGGACTTTCAGAACATCCCGAATTTTCAGTACATTGACCGGAAATTCCGTAACCCGAAGTACGACCCGCAGAATGCGTATTCGGTTCCGTACACCTGGGGCGTGGTTGGGATTTTTTACAACAAGAAGTATGTCAAAAAAGAAGAAACAGAATCTTGGGACGTTCTCTGGAACAAAAAATATGCCGGTAAAATTCTGATGTTTGACAATCCGCGCGATGCGTTCGGCATTGCGCAGAAGCGCCTTGGCTACTCCTACAACACTACAGATGTCAACGAATGGGAGGCCGCCGCTACCCTGCTGAAAGAGCAAAAACCGTTGGTGCAGGCATATGTGATGGATCAGATTTTTGACAAGATGGATTCCGGCGAAGCATGGCTGGCACCCTACTATGCAGGCGACGCGGCAACGCTGGTCGGGGAAAACCCCAACATTGGCTTTACCATCCCGACAAAAGAGGGCACCAATTTCTTTGTGGATGCCGCCTGCATTCCCAAAGGCAGCAAGCATAAGTCTGCTGCGGAAGCGTACATCAACTTCCTTTGTGATCCACAGATTTCCGCCGCGAATTTGTCCTACATCGGGTATTCCACACCGGAGTCGGCAGCAAAAAAGCTGCTGCCGAAAGAAGTGACCGACAACCCGATTTACTACCCGCCGCAGTCCATTTTGGACAAGTCCGAGGTCTTTGTAAATCTGCCGGACAAAACCAACACCCTCATCGACAGTTTGTGGGCAGAGGTAAAGATGGGCGGCACCGGCGATACCCTGACGCTGGTTCTGGTGCTCTGCGGTTTTTTGGCGCTGTACCTTGCCATTGTGGTTTTTAAGTGGCGAAAGCGAAAAAAGGAAATGGAATAGAAAAAAGCTGAGGCGTGAAACCTCAGCTTTTTTATTGGGCAGAATCCGTTGGGACAAGGTGTGGCTTAATCGCTGCGGGACAGCCGGCGTGACCGCACGGCACGGTACAGCCGCCCAAGCAGCGGACCGCACGCCAGCAGCAGTGCACCCATCAGCGCAATGGCGGCGGCGGGCGTACCGGCGGCAGTGGAAACCGCGCCGCTGAGGGGGCTTGCGGCAATCATCAGCAGACTGTACAGCATACTGCTTACCGACAGCAGCGTTGCGCGCTGGTCGCTGGGAAGCGTGTCGTTCAGCGCAGCGCCGGAAGCGGTGTCGAGCATACCGTCAAAAACAGCGGCAAGCGCGGCACCGACAATCGAAAGCGGGGCAAACCCTGCCGCGGCGAGCAGCGTGCCCGCACCTGCAAAGACAATGCAGAGCATCGCCAGCGCAAAGAATGTTCGCTTTTTTGCGGCGCGTGGCGCGAGCCAAACGCCGACTGAGCCGAGCAGGTCAATCAGCAGCAAGGGAATACCGATGGCACCTGCCGGCAGACCAATCGTGGGCAGATAGTCCTGCAGCAGCATGAGCGTCATGTAGTTTGCCGTGGAAACACCTGCGGTACTGAGCATGATGCAGGCGGCGCGGGGATTTTTCCGCAGAAAGCAGAAGCTCTGTTGAAAATGCACCGCAAGCCGGTGCGGCAGTTCTCGGAGCGCCCGTGCAGCGCGTGCCTTTTGCGCGTCTGTCACAAGCGGTTCATGCAGAGCGGCTGCCAGCAGGCTGGACGCCAACCCCAGCACAGCAGTCAGCACATAGCAGACCTGCCAACCGGCGGCAACCGCCCAAAAACTGCTTAGACCGGAAACCGCAAACGAAACGCGGCAAAGGACACTCTGCCGCGAACTGACAGCAAGATAGCGCTCCTGCTGTCCGGCTGCAAGCAGGCTGTCGTAAAGCAACGCTTGGTCGGTGCCGGACGTTAGGTTGTAGCTGAGCGCATTAAAAATCATGGAGAGCAGAACACCGAAAAAATTGTCAATGGCCAGCATACACACACAGCTGACCGTAACCAAAATTCCGCTGCAGAACAGCGTGCGCCTGCGCCCAAGCAGGTCTGCTGCCATGCCGCTTGGCACTTCACAGCAGAAGCTGACCAGATGAAAGACTGCCTCCGCTACGCCGACCTGCGCAAGGTTAAATCCACGGTGGATGAGCAGAAAAACCCAGATGGCATCGGTAATGCGGAAGGATGTGAGAAACTCGAAAAAATATAGTTTTAAGATTTGACTGCGAATCTGCATAGAGAGCCGCTCCTTTTTATGTAAAATTTCATAAAAAGGGAAAGCCGCACCCACACAAAAAAGGCCACGGCAAAACGCCGCGGCCCGTGTTTTCACGTAAAACCGTTTTGTTTACCGCAAAAAGGGCGCACTTCCCCTATTTGCAGCAAAATTCGGCCCAAATTGCAGGATAATAACCATACGGATTCCGTACATCCATGCGCCCTCCTTTCAGTAAATGCAATTAGAATGCTTTTAGTATAACAGAAAAGAGGGCAAAATACAACTATGAAAAATCGTGCTTTTCCTTTTTTTCTTTTTGCAGGCCGTTTGGTTTCTTGTTTTCCGGCTTTGGAATGCTGTAAAGGTCGGTAAAAGACTCTGCTTCTGATTCCGACAGCGGCGGGTACATGATCAGCCCAGTGCATTCCTGCGCGGAAACCACATTGTCTGCTTCGTTCAAGTAATCGTCTGTGTAGCCCAGCAGGTCTTTGTCCTGCGGCTCTGGTTTGGCATTCGGCTTTGCTTTTTCTGTGTTCCGTTTCATAGGTTCATCTCCTTTTACCATTAGTTTGTCCCCAGCGTGTAAAAGTAGGCGAGAAAAATATTGCCTGCCCAACGTGCTTTTCCTGCATATTCTGTGGTGGAGGTGAGAAATGTGTTTCCTTATATTGGAAAATATAAAGCGTTTACCGATTTAATTGACCACGGCACGCCCCTGGCGCGGGCGCAGATTCGCGGAGTGGGGCAGTACCGCGCGGTGCATGGCGTGCTGCGGCTGTACGAAGCCCCCGGCGGTACGGTGGTGACAGCGGAGGTCTTTGGCCTGCCGGTTGAAAAAAAGCCCTGTGCTGTGAATATTTTTGCACTGCATATTCACAGCGGCAGCAGCTACACCGGTACAGCGGATGACCCACTGAAAGATACGGACGGCCACTTTAATCCGGGTGGCTGCCCGCACCCGGCGCACGCGGGCGACCTGCCGCCGCTGTTCGCTGCGCGCGACGGTTTTGCCTGTATGGCGGTTTACACCGACCGGTTCAAACCGAAGGAGGTTCTGCGGCGGACGGCGGTCATTCATCTGAAACCAGATGACTTCCATTCACAGCCTGCAGGAGACGCCGGTGAAAAGATTGCCTGCGGCGAAATCTATCTGGCACGCAAGTCTTGACAAAAAAACAGACCTGTGCCATACTAAAGGGGCAGATGCAGGTCGCATCTGCAAAAACACGGCGCAAGCCGTCATAAACACTTTGCAGGGGTGCTCTTCGGAGCTGAGAGAGCAAACGTTTGCTTAACCCTTTGAACCTGTCAGTTAACGCTGTCGTAGGAAGCAAATCGTACTTGCATTTTTGAAGCACAATTGCTGTATACGGGCGATTGGGCTTCTTTTTTATGCTTCTGCAAAGAAACTTGCAAAGGAAGGTCGGGCAAATGCAGGCGTATTACCGAATGCTGGATGCAAATGTAAATCGGGCGTGCGAGGGACTGCGCGTCTGTGAGGACTTCGCAAGGTTCTGCTGCGATGACCGGGAGCTGTCGGCGGCTTGCCGCCGGCTGCGGCACCGTGTACGGGAACTGGCAGAAGCGGCGGCACCGCAGTGCCTGCAGGCGCGCAGCGCCGCTGCAGACGTGGGGTGTGTGACCAGCGCCAAAAGCACTGTGGACAGGCGCACTGGGGTGCGGTCATTGCTGGAGGCAAATTGCAAACGAGCGCAGGAGGCCCTGCGCACCGCAGAGGAAGTGTACAAGCTGCTGCAGCAGGACGCACAGGCAAAGGAAACGGAGCAGTGCCGCTTCACGGTGTATACGCTGGAAAAGGAATTGCTGCAGAAGGCAGAAAGCTTGCTGCGGCGGGCAGAAACAACGGACGGAAAGGATTAGAAACATGGAATATGCAACGCAGATGGAAGCAGCCAAAAAGGGGATTTTGACGCAGCAGATGCAGTCTGTTGCGGCACAGGAGCAGATTGCGCCGGAAACGCTGCTGCAGCGTGTGGCGGCGGGCACCGTGGTGATTCCGGCAAACCATCATCACAAAAGCCTGCGCCCCCACGGCATTGGGCAGGGGCTTTCCACCAAAATCAACGTAAACCTTGGCATCTCCGGGGACTGTCGGGACTATACCTGCGAGCTGGCAAAAGCAAAGCTGGCACTTCAGTTTGACGCCGAAGCAATCATGGACTTGTCAAACTACGGAAAGACCAACACCTTCCGCAAGCAGCTGCTGGAACTTTCGACAGCCATGGTTGGCACCGTGCCGATGTATGATGCGGTCGGCTATCTGGAAAAAGACCTGCGCGACATCAAGGCGAAAGATTTTTTGGAGGTGGTGCGTGCCCACGCAGAGGAGGGAGTGGATTTTGTCACGATTCATGCCGGCATCAACCGCAAAAGCATTGACAGCTTTGAGCGCAGCGGCCGCCGGATGAACATTGTTTCACGGGGCGGTTCACTGATTTACGCATGGATGAAAATGACCGGAAATGAGAATCCGTTTTTCGAGTATTTCGATGACCTGATGGACATTCTCTATGCGCATGATGTGACCATCTCCCTTGGGGACGCCATGCGCCCCGGATGCATTGACGACGCAACAGATGCGGCGCAGGTCAGCGAACTGGTGGAGCTGGGGCTGCTGACGGAGCGTGCGTGGAGCCATCATGTGCAGGTGATGATTGAAGGGCCGGGACACATGATGCTGCAGGAAATCGCGCCAAATATGCAGATGGAAAAGCGGCTGTGCCACAATGCGCCGTTTTATGTTCTGGGGCCGCTGGTTACAGACATTGCGCCCGGCTATGACCACATTACTTCCGCCATCGGCGGCGCGGTGGCTGCCGCTGCCGGCGCGGACTTTCTGTGCTATGTGACACCGGCGGAGCATCTGCGCCTGCCGAGTCTGCCTGACGTGAAGGAGGGTATCCTTGCGGCAAAAATTGCCGCACATGCCGGTGATCTTGTAAAAAATGTGCCGGGTGCGCGCGCGTGGGACAACCGGATGGGAGATGCCCGCCGCGCACTGGATTGGGGCGCCATGTTCAAGGAAGCACTTGACCGCGAAAAGGCAGAGGCGTATTTTCAGAGTGCGCATCCGGCGGAAAAAAACACCTGCACCATGTGTGGAAAAATGTGTGCTGTGCGGAATATGAACCGAATCCTGCAGGGAGAGAGTGTGAGCCTGCAATAACAAGAAAGGCTGGGGCGCAGTGCCTCGGTTTTTTGATGTGGTGAAGACAAGAAAACTGCACGATATTTTTTCTTCCATATATATGAAAAATATAGAATATTTTGTTGACAAGTTCCGCTCCTACGGCTATTATGGTAATAGCTTTGGTTTTTTGATTTCGTAAGCAAGGAGGTGACGCCTTTGAATGCAAATGCAGCCATCGGCGCCAAAGTCAAGGAACTTCGTACACAAAAGAAACATACCCTGAAACAGCTCAGTGAGGCCAGCGGCCTTTCCATTGGCTTTCTGTCACAGTTTGAGCGGGGCATTTCCTCAATCGCGCTGGATTCATTGGAAAAAGTGGCTCAGGTACTGGAAGTGCCGCTTTCAGTTTTGTTTGAGGAAAGTGGCGGCTTGCTGAGTAAAGACCCTGTGGTGCACGGTGTGGATCTGCAGCCCAGTAAAGTCAGCAATCAGATTTACCAGTATCTGCTAAAACGTCCGGAGGAAGAGTTTACCATGCTGCCGCGCTTGTTTGTGCTGATGCCTTTTGAAAATCAAGAGGAGCTGCCGGAGATGTACACGCACGACGGCGAAGAATTTGTCTATGTCTTGGAGGGAGTCGTTACCTTCTTTTTGGAGGCAGAGTCCTATGTGCTGTATCCGGGTGACAGTATTCACATTCACTCCCGTCAGCGCCACAACTGGATGAATCGTACAACGCGGATTGCGCGCCTTTTAACCGTGAACACACCGAATCCGCTGCCGCCTGCCGGCAGTGAAGACACTGCGGAAGACGCTTGATTTTTGAGCTAACCGGCCCTTGTGCGTCCGTGCAGGCACAGGGCCTTTTTTATGCAATCAAACAAAAGCACTTTTATTATGAAAGTTTTGCTGCATGATCCTTCATTGCTTATTTTAAAAACAGATACTCGCAAACGAAATAACGCTTTGTTTCCCCTGTGTGCGCAGGTGGTTTACGTGTCAGAAAAAATGTGGTATAATCACAAAATCAGAGTATGTTGTGCTGTATTATGCACAACATCGATACGGAACTATACAATTTTTAAAGTCGGGGAAGTGCGGCGGTTGGATGATTTAAATCGAAATGTAGCGGCAAATCTGCGCCGCCTGCGCAGAAGTAAGCAGATGAGTTTGGACGGCGCAGCACGCGAAACCGGTCTGAGCAAAAGTATGCTGGGGCAGATTGAACGCGGTGAGGCAAATCCGACGCTGAGTACCCTTGAAAAAATCATGAGCGGTCTGCGCGTTTCCTTTATGGATTTGGTCAGTCCGCTCAAGGAGTCGGCATACTTGGTTCGCCGCGACAGTCTGGTGCCGGTAAAAGAGGAACCGAACGCTTACAGCAGCGTAGCTTATTTTCCCTATGAGCAGGACAGGAGTTTTGCACTTTATGAGATAACTGTGGAGCCGGGAAAAGTTTATCACTGCTCTGCACACGGGGCGCGCACGGCGGCGTTTTTGGTGGTGGTATCGGGCAGACTGTTGTTAGAAACAGAAGGAAAAAATTATCGGCTTTGTGCGGGGGATGCCATTCGCTTTTGCACCGACTGTGCACACAGGTATTTTTGTGAAGGTGCCGAAAGGCTCCGGCTGTTTCTGGTGCTTTATTGGACTTGAACGCTGTGCAGAGCGTTCACAATCCGCCGGGAGGCAATTCTTAAAAAAGAATTGACAATATACTGCACGGCGTATATAATGAATGTCATCGAGAGTCATTTTGAAATCACGCAGAAGTTAAGGAACGAAGGTGTTCCGGCAGGTCAGCTGTCGGGCACCTTCGCTTTTTCTTTTGCAGGATTCCTATTTTATTCCTGCGAAAAAGGAGCGACAGAATATGCAGTTTGAGTATCATCTTCCGGTTCATTTGATTTTCGGGCGCGGTGTTTCTGCGCAGATTGGCGCACAGACGGCGAAGTACGGGAAAAAAGCATTGGTCGTTACCGGCCGGCACAGTACGAAAAAATCCGGTCTGTTGGGACGTTCCGTTGAGCTGCTGCAGGCGGCGGGCGTGCTGCCGGTGCTGTTTGACCAGGTGGAGCAGAATCCGCTGACCACAACGGTGGAAGCGGGCGTGGCACTTGTCAAAAGCGAATCCTGCGATGTGGTGGTTGCACTCGGCGGCGGCAGCATCATGGACGCCGCCAAAGGGATTGCGTTTATGGCGTGCAATGAGGGCGATGTCAGTGATTACATTTTCGGGCGGAAGGTTTCCCACCGGGCGCTGCCGCTGGTGCTTGTGCCGACTACCTGCGGAACGGGCAGTGAGGGCAACGGTTTTGCGGTGCTCTCTAATCCGGAAACCAAGGACAAAAAGTCCCTGCGCGGAACGATGATTGTCGCCAAAGCATCGCTCATTGACCCTGAACTGATGACAACTATGCCGAAGTCGGTGCTGGCCTCCGTCGGTTTTGACGCCTTGTGTCACAACATGGAGGCGTACCTTTCCCGCAGTGCCCAGCCAATGACTGACATCATGGCACTGGATGGAATCGAACGCATCGGAAAGAGCCTGCCCGTGGTTTATCGCGACCCGCAAAACCAAAGTGCGTGGGAGTCGCTGACGTGGGGCAGCACCCTGGGCGGCATGGTGATTCACACGGCGGGTGTGGCTGGGCCGCACGGTATGGAGCATCCGGCAAGCGGGCTGAAAAACATCGTGCACGGGCGCGGACTGGCGGCGTTGACGCCAGTGGTTTACCGACGCTCCATTGCGGGAGCACCGCAGAAATTTTCGGAAATTTCCCGCAGACTGGGCGGCAGGGATGAAACCGACTGCGTGGCTCGCATAGAAGCACTGTTGGATGAAATTGACCTGCATCTGACGCTGGGCGAGCAGGGCATCACCAAAGAAGACGTGCCGTGGATGACGGAGAACTGTATCAAAGTTTCCGCAGGCAGTATGCAGAACCACCCGGTGCAGTTTACGGCATCTGAACTCTCTGAACTTTATCTGGAAGCCATCGGATAAGCGGGATTACGCTATTTAGAAGCTTTACATAGTGCATTGTGTTTTATGGTAACTATGATACTTTGATTAACTCTGACAGCGTTTAAAAATCTGACAGAACACACCCCATGTGAAAATAAAGTCTAAAAAACTGCCGTGGGAGACTGAACTGCACCCTTTTAGTTAGACAGTATGATATACTGAAATAACTAAAGGGGTGTTTTTATATGCCAAAAGGAATACCAAACAAACGCTATACGCCGGAATTCAAGGTTATGGTAGTGGAAACGATGCGTAAGGAGAAGTTAAGCTACTGTGAAGCCGCTCGACAATTTGAAGTAAGTGATTCTAAGCGAATTGCCTCATGGGAGCGTATCTATCTCACAGAAGGTCCTGAAGGTCTGGCTGTAGAACGACGGGGACGTGCCAGTGCCGCCAGCGGCACGCGAAAAGGCCGTCCGGCAAAGTTGCCGCTGAAGGTGGAAGAAGACCTGATTGCCGAGAATCAACGTCTGCGTGCGGAGGTGGCATACTTAAAAAACTTGCAAGCCTTGGTTTTGGAAGACGAGCGAAAAGCGCGCAAGAAACGCTGGTAATTCGAGGACTGAGGCAAAGTTATTCACTGGACATTCTGCTGGAAGTCGCCCAGCTTGCGCGTTCGACCTATTACTACCATGAAAAACGGCTGGCAAAGGCAGATAAATATGGCAGTGCCAAAGAAGCCATTGCTGCAATCTATCACGAAAACAAAGGTCGCTATGGCTACCGGCGTATTACAGAGGAACTGGGGCACCGCGGCTTTCCGCTGAACCACAAGACCGATGTGACGGAATTCAGTCTGTTCGGTCAGAAGCTTTGTCTTTCGCCAATTCTTGATTTGTGCAGCAGAGATATTGTCAGCTATACCATCTCCGACAGACCTGTGCTCTCCATGGTGACCCAGATGTTGGACAAGGCTTTCGTAAGAATTCCGGACAAAACCAATCTTATTTTACATTCTGACCAGGGCTGGCAGTACCAGCACAAACAATACCAACGAATGCTCAAAGAAAAAGGGATTCGACAGAGCATGAGCCGCAAAGGCAATTGTTTGGATAACGCTGTGATAGAAAATTTCTTTGGCTTACTAAAAACAGAATTGCTGTATTTACAGGAATTCGAGTCCATGGAGCATTTCAAGACCGAACTCATTGACTATCTCGATTACTACAACAACCGCCGTTCTAAGGCAAAGCGAAAGGGCTTGCCGCCTGCGATTCACAGACTACAAGCCCTTTCGGTTGCTTAATAAAATTATTTGTCTAACTTTTTTGGGTCAATTCAGAGGCTCCCATGGCAGTTTTTCTGTAACAGGTATCAGTTTCGTCCTGCGGTTTAGTCCTCCAGGGAAATGTCGAAAAGCGCCTGTGCGTTTCGGCACCCCGCGTCCAATATCTCCTGCGCGGTGATGCCGCGCGCGGCGGCAATGACTTCGGCAGAGTAGGGGATAAGCGAGGAGTCGCACCGCTTGCCACGGAACGGTACCGGCGCCATGTACGGACAGTCAGTTTCATTCAGCAGGCGATCCAGTGGCACAGAGGCGGCAACCTGCACCGGCTTTTTTGCATTTTTGAACGTTACTGCGCCGCCCAAACCAATGTACATTCCCAATGCCACCACTTCGCGCATCATTTCCACGCTGCCGGAAAAGCAATGAACCACGCCGCGCGGGCGGTACTTTTGCAGCAGTTGCAGTGTGTCGGCATGAGCGTCCCGGTCATGGATAATGACCGGCAGGCCAAAGCGGGCGGCAAGCTCCAGCTGCGCGGTGAAAGCGGCTTTCTGCACCTCGTGCGGCGGGTTTTCCGCAAAGTGATAGTCTAAGCCGATTTCTCCGACTGCAACGATTTTATTTTCTGCTTTCTTTTGCAGCAGGGCTTCCAGTTTGGGCAGCCACGCTTGTGGGTCTGCTCCAATCTCCTCTGGGTGCATACCGACTGCTGCATGGATATAGGGGTATGCACGTGCCAAAGCAACGGCTTTTTCACATCCGGCAAAGTCCGCGCCGCAGTCAATGACATGGCAGATTCCTTTCTGCGGCAGTTCAGTAAGCAGGGTTTCGCGGTCAGCGTCAAACGCTTCGTCATCGTAGTGTGCGTGGCTGTCAAAAATATGCTGATAGGACAATGCCCAGTCCTCCTTTTATAGGAAAACAGGGCTGCATCAAGCGGCAGTCCTGTTTTGCGTTTTATTTGTTTCGATTCATCAGTTTCCATTCGTCATAAAGAATCGAGTAAACGGCAATATCCACCGGATTCCCTTGGTTGTTTGCATGGTGCTGGCGCAGCACACCTTCCTGCTGCATCCCGCTTTTCTGCATGACTTTGCCGGAAGCGGGATTGTGGACATCGTGACAGGCTTCCACACGGTTATAACCGGCTTTGGAAAACAGATAATCCTCCACCGCAATCAGGGCTTCGGTCATAATGCCCTGTCCCCAAAAGCGGCGGCTCATGCAGTAACCGATTTCCGCGCGGCGGACGTTATCATTGCCATCCACCACATCGATGCTGCCGATGACTTCACCGGTTGCTTTCCATTCCATGCACCAACGGTAAGTATCCGGCTTTTCGTAGTCGGCAGCCCACCGTGCCAAAGTGGCTTCGGTGTCCGTCACAGAGGGGTGCGGCTGCCAGGTCAGGTAGCGCGTGACTTCCGGGTCACTTGCCCAGTTGCGAAACATTGCGGGGGCATCTTCCACTGTGAAACGGCGAAGGTGAAGGCGCGGCGTCTCGATTTCTTGCGTTCCGATATGCTGCATAAGGGGAATCTCCTTTTTACCGAATTTTACTGCCTGCAGGTACGCCGTCCAGGAAAACGACCTTTACGTCATTTTCACCAGCGTCTGCCGCCAGAATCATACCCTGACTTTCCACACCGCAGAGTTTGGCAGGCTTCAGATTTGCAACGACTACAATCGTTTTGCCAATCAAGTCTTCCGGAGTGTACCACTGCGCAATGCCGCTGCAGACGGTACGGGGTTCGCCGGTGCCGTCGTCCAGGGTCAGCTTCAGCAGTTTCTTGGCGCGTTTGATTTTTTCACAGTTTACAATCTTTGCGGCGCGCAGTTCTATTTTTGCAAAGTCATCAATGCTGATTTGTGCCACCCCGGCAAGTTCCTCTTTGACCTTGCTTTCTTCTGCCTTTTCCGTGTTGGGGCTGGGAATCAGCTTGTTCAGTTCCTCAATTTCTTTTTCCACATCAATGCGCGGGAACAGGGTTTCTCCTTTGGCAACGGTACGGCCGGCGGGGAAGCGCCCGAAGCGTTCTACGCTTGCATAGGTGCAGTCAGCCGCAGAAAGACCAAGCTGTGCCTGTATTTTCGGCGCGGTGTTCGGCAGGAACGGCGTCAGCAAAACGGAAACAATGCGCAACGCCTCGCAGAGGTGGTCCATGACTGCAGCCAGACGCGCTTTTTTGGTATCGTCTTTGCCCAGTGCCCACGGCTCGGTTTCATCAATATATTTGTTGGTACGGGAAATGAAGCGCCAGATTTCTTCCAGTGCTTTGCTGAACTGGTAGCCGTCGATGGCGGCGTCACACTTTGCACGCAGCGCACTGCCCATTGCTTCCAGCTCACCGTCCGGTGCGGCGGTTTCCTGCTCCTGCGGAATCACACCGCCAAAGTATTTCTGTACCATGGCTGTGGTGCGGGAAAGCAGGTTGCCCAGGTCATTTGCCAAGTCGGCGTTAATGCGGCTAATCAGCGCTTCATTGGTAAACAGACCGTCGCTGCCAAAAGGAATCTCGCGCAGCAAAAAGTAGCGAATGGCATCCACGCCATAGCGGTCGCAGAGGATGTAGGGGTCAACCACATTGCCTTTGCTCTTGCTCATCTTTGTGCCGTCGCCAAACAGCAGCCAGCCATGGCCATACACCTGTTTCGGCAGCGGCAAATCCAGTGCCATTAGGATTGCCGGCCAGATAATGGTGTGGAATCGCACGATTTCCTTGCCTACAAACTGCACGTCTGCCGGCCAGTATTTGTGCAGGTCGCTTTCGTCGTCGCTGCCGTAACCCAGAGCAGTGATGTAGTTCGGCAGGGCATCTAACCAGACGTAAACAGTGTGTTTTGGGTCAAAATCCACCGGAACGCCCCACTTGACGCTGGTGCGGGAAACGCACAAATCCTGCAGTCCCTGCTTAATAAAGCCGATCATTTCGTTCTTGCGGCTTTCCGGCTGTATGAAGTCCGGACGGTCTTCGTACAGTTTCAGCAACCGGTCGGCGTAACTGGAAAGCTTAAAGAAGTACGCTTCTTCCTCCTCCCACTTGACCTCGCGGCCGCAGTCGGGACACTTGCCGTCTTTCAGCTGGGTTTCCGTCCAGAAGGATTCGCAGTCTGTGCAGTACCAGCCGGTGTACTTGCCCTTATAAATTTCACCCTTTTCGTAAAGGGTGCGGAAAATCTTCTGAATGCCCTTGACGTGGTAAGCGTCTGTGGTGCGGATAAAGCGGTCGTTAGAAATATCCAGAAGCTTCCACAGATCCTGAAAAACCTTGGTGGTGCCGTCCACATATTCCTTGGGGGTAATACCCGTGGCTGCGGCTTTCTGCTCGATTTTCTGTCCGTGCTCGTCCGTGCCGGTCAGGAACATGACATCAAAGCCCTGCATTCGCTTATACCGGGCGATGGCGTCAGATGCCACAGTGCAGTAGCTGTGGCCGATATGCGGCTTCCCGGAAGGATAGTAAATGGGCGTTGTGATGTAAAATGTCTTTTTCTCCATGTTTCTGCCTCCACTTATTTGAACAGATTATTTTTTTATTATACACGAAAAGCGCGAAAATTACAATTCCGCGCATAGAACGAAAAAAGGCGCGGGGTCACCGCGCTTTTCGGGAAGGATTTCCATAGTTCCGTTTAGTCGCGAGAGCTGTCTTCATAAATAAACTGACGCAGCAGGGTGCAGTTCTTTTCCATGTCGGTTACCTCAACCCAGCCGGCGCTGCCCAGCGTTTTTCCGTCAAAGGTGCCGTCTGCGGGAATCTGCTGGGTTTTCTGTGGGAAGGCCACAGCCGGCAGATTCAGCATACAAGTGGCGGCAAGCTCCGTGGCGCTGATGTTTGTCCACATCAGCGGCAGAATTTTGTGCAGCAGGCTGCTGAGCTTGAACGGGCCGGCAGCAGCCATCTTTTTCAGCAGCTGCCCAATGACCTCACGCTGCCGCTCGGCGCGGCCGTAGTCGTTGCCGTAATTGCGGATACGGGTATAGTACAGCGCCTGCACGCCTTTGAGTGTGTATTTGCCGGGGGTGAAGTGTGTGCCGAGGTTTTTGTTAAACTGCTCGCACAGCCCTTCGTTCAGCGAAACATCAATGCCGCCCAGGTCACTGATGATGGTGGAAAAGGAGTCAAAATCCACGGCAATATATTTATCAATTTTGATGCGGTAGTTGTTTTCCAGCGTCTGCATGGTCATAGCGGGGCCGCCGTAGGCAAAGGCTGCATTGAGTTTCTGCCTGCCGTGGTTTGGAATTTCCGCATAGGTGTCGCGTAAAAAGGAGGTCATTTTCAGCTTGCTGTGCTGCCGGTCAATTGAAAGCAGAACCATGGAGTCGCTGCGGCGTGCTCCGCCGCCGGAGTCCTGGTCCATGCCGATGAGCAGGATGTTGGTAATCCACGGGCTGGACTTGATGCTCCAGGTCGGCGCATACTGCGGTGTGCGGGCGTAGGTGCTCTGGCTTACGGTATTGTGGGTTCGGTCCATTTGAGAAAACAGAGAGGTCAGCCAGAAGAAAGGAATCAGGAGCAGTACCAGCAGAATACAGAGCGTGTTGCGCAGCCGGTGGTGCCTGCCGCTGCGCCGGTGTGCGGTGCCATGTACCGGAGAAGACTCCACTGCCCGGCGGCGGCTGACAGGCGTTGCCTGGTCGTCCGGGTCGAACCCGTCATGGTAGCGCACCTGCGCTTCCTGCTGCTGTCGGGTAGGTGCTGCCGCGCGCCGTGCACCGGCAGGCGTGCGCCGAGGGTTGCTGTAGGAAGAAAGATCGACCATCGGCTCCCGTCCGGTGCGCGGGCGCGCGGAGTGGGAGTAGATATCCCGGCTGCCCTGCGGATAAGGGGAGCGCGGACGCGTCTGCGGCCGCTGGCCGGACGCAGCGGGGCGCTTCCGATTATTTTGAGGCGTGGTTGCCATTTTCGTATCCCTCATTTACTCAGTAAAATTGCAAGCTAGCTACATTGTAGTGTCTGCAAAGTCGCGTGTCAAGTTATGTAAACTTTCTGTAACTCTTTTGCAGTCAGTTGACTTTTTGTAAAGCCCTACTATAATTGTATAGAAGAAAGTAAAAAATTGCAATTGCATTTGCGCGGAAAGGAAAGAATTTATGCGGGAAAAAAAGCGGAAGCTTATCATCCGGATTGTTGCCCTGCTGTGTGCTGCGCTGATGGCAGGCAGCGCTTTGGCAGTTGTTTTTACCATGCGATAAAAAAACCGGTGCTTTGTAAGCATCGGTTTTTTGTTTGATACAGATGGTTTGGGGTTGTGTTGGTTGTGCACTGGGCAATGGAACTTAGTCTTGGAACAGTGCGGTGGAAAGGTAGCGGTCACCGGTGTCCGGCAGCAGCACAACAATGGTTTTGCCTGCGTTTTCCGGACGCTTTGCCAGTTCGGTGGCGGCCCAAATGGCTGCACCGGAGGAGATGCCAACCAAGAGGCCCTCGGTTTTTGCCAGTTCGCGGCCGATTACAAAGGAAGGCTCATTGTCCACAGCAATAATTTCATCGTAAATTTTGGTATCCAGTGTCTTTGGCACGAAGCCTGCGCCGATTCCCTGGATTTTATGCGGACCGGCGTGCCCCTGGCTCAGCACCGGAGAAGTGGCAGGCTCAACGGCGACCACCTTGACGTTGGGGTTCTGCTCTTTCAGGTAAGCACCTGTGCCGGAAAGCGTGCCGCCTGTGCCAACACCGGCAACAAAGAAATCGACCTTACCGTCGGTGTCTTTCCAGATTTCCGGGCCGGTGGTTGCTTTGTGTGCGGCAGGGTTTGCCGGGTTGGTGAACTGACCGGGAATAAAGGAGTTGGGGGTTTCTTTTGCCAGTTCGTCAGCTTTGGCAATGGCACCCTTCATACCGGCGGCACCGTCAGTCAGAACCAACTCCGCGCCGTATGCCTTCAGCAGGTTGCGGCGTTCCACGCTCATGGTTTCCGGCATTGTCAGAACAATGCGGTAACCGCGTGCGGCTGCAACGCTTGCCAGACCAATGCCGGTGTTGCCGCTGGTCGGTTCAATGATAACCGAGCCGGGCTTGAGTTTGCCGGCCTTTTCCGCGTCGTCAATCATGGCGAGTGCAATGCGGTCCTTTACGCTGCCGGCGGGATTAAAATACTCCAGCTTCGCAACGATTTTTGCCTTCAGGTCATGCTTCTTTTCGTAATTGGTCAGCTCCAAAAGCGGGGTGCCGCCAATGAGTTCCGTTAAGCTTTTATGAATGTTTGCCATGATGAGTCCCTCCATTTAGTTAGCTGCTTTAGTTAGCTGCTGTATCTGTATTTATTCATATATGATTGGTATGGTATAGAGTATAAACGCTTTCTTTCAGAATGTCAACTGCTTTTTGCAGAAAATCGTATATAACCTATAAGTTTAGTGTAGTATACAAAAAAGTAAGGCTTCCTCTACATGATTTGCACAAGGCTGCGGTGCTTCTTTTCCTTATAAAGAGAAAAAAGCGGAGCACTTTTCCACGCCAAAAGAGCGGCGCCTGCTGCGCAAAATCCATAAAATCGACAAGAAAGTGTGTAAAGCTAACGACAAACGAACATAAAAGTAAAACACTTTACAGATAAAATATTTTACAAAAAATGGGATATAAATCCGAAAAAGCGCTGAGGAATCGCGAGCTGTTTGAAACTTTATCGTATAAAAGAAAATGATGATTTGTAAAGGCATAAACAAGTACACAGACAAACAGACAGATTTCACGAAAAATCGCAGGTGCTGGCGGGAAAGCGGGAAGTGTGCCCTGCTATTTTGATGGAAAGGTGGAGATATCGGCGCTTTCAGAAGACTCTGTGTGCATCTGCTCCCTTGCTGTGACAGGCAAAAAGGCAGTTCCGCATGGATTTGCGAAACTGCCTTACTACTAAAATCAGAAATTATTGCAGATACGTATTGGTGACGCCGGTGCCAAGCGGAATCGCCTTGGATGTCAGTTTGTTTTGATTCATCCAAGTGTAAAAGCGGTTCCAACGTGCGGTGTCCAGCTGCCCCCAACGTGCGGCATCGTCGGTATATTTTCCGGCAAGCCAGATTAGGCTGCGTTGCACCAGCGACTTTTGATTCTGCAGGGCAGGCACTTTGGAGCAAACCAGACTTGCAGTGTTTTCCGGATGCGCGGCGGCATAAGCATAGCCCATCTTGACTGCCGTTACAAAATCCTTTGCTGCTTGCGGCTGCTTTTTCAGAAAGCTGCTGTTTGCAGCCAGCAACAGTGGGTAATCATCCAGTTCCGGCGAAACATCACGGAAAAACAGGAAGTTGGCGGATATGCCTGCCTGCCGGCTGACCATGCCGTCCCAGCTGTAACTGCCGCAAACCGCGGTTGTTCCGGCTTTCAGTACAGCAGTCAGGCTGGTGCCGGCTTCTGCGGATGCTTTTAGCAGGGCGGCGTTTCCGCCGTCGGCGGTCACCACCGTGGCAAGTTTGGCGGCGGGCAGGGATTTTCCGGCGGTTTGACACAGCACGTTTTCCAACTGTTTCGGCCGTGTGATTTTCAGCGGCGCAGGCAAGAGAATGCCGGCATCGCTGTGCTGCAGCAGGGCGGCAACGGCGGTCAGCGGCTTGTCGCTAGTCAGCGCCTGCGCAAAAGCGGTACTCTGACCTGCCGTTGTAAACTGCACAGTGCCGGCGGCTGCAAGCTGTGCGGCATCCGCAGCGGATGTCGCAGTTTGAAATGTGACATCCAACCCACATTTGGAAAAGTATCCTTCCGCTTCGGCAGTGTAAAGACCGCCGAGCAGCGGAGCGGCGGTGTCCGGGTCAAGCGCAAAAGTTACTTTGACGGCGGATTTTGCCGCAGGCGCTGCGCTGACAGCGGAGGAAACCGCCCGGCTAGGGGCTGCTGACAGCGGAATGACCGACGAAGCGGTTTCTTCCCCGCAGGCAGCCGCGGAAAGACTCATTACCGCCGCCAGCAGAGCTGCGGCGGTACGGTTGCGGTTCATAAGCGTTCCCTCCTGACAGAATTCTGTTTCCACATCACTTGTGGTATTTCTCAACAATGTCCAGTACGGCGTCAATCACATACTGAACCTGTTCTTGCGTCATAGTCGGGTACAGCGGCAGGCTGATAATGCGCGCAAAATGCTTCTCTGTATTCGGGAAGTCGTTCGGCTTGAAACCGTAGCGATTGACGTAATAGCTCATCTGTGTGACAGGGATGAAGTGCACGCTGGTGCCCACGTTGCGCTGATTCAGTTCCACAATAAACTGGTCGCGGTCAATGGTCAGGTTTTCCGGCACAATGCGCAGAACATACAGGTGCCAGCAGTGCGTGGTATAATCCGGTACGAACGGCGGATCCAGTGCGTCACATTTTTGGAAGGCTGCCTGGTAGCAGTCTGCAATCTTCAGACGCTTCTGCTGCATTTCTTCCATGCGCTCCAGCTGGCGCAGGCCAAGCGCTGCCTGAATGTCAAACATATTGTATTTAAAGCCCGGCTCGCAGATGTCGTACCGCCAGGAGCCACCCTTCGCGTAACGGTTCCAGGCGTTGTGGCTCATGCCCTGACCGGCCCAGACGCGGGCTTTGGCGTCAATTTCGTCGCTGTCGGTTGCCAGCATACCGCCTTCGCCGGTGGTCAGATTTTTGGTGGCATAAAAGCTGTAGCAGGCGGCGCCCTGCAGGTTGTGCCCAATCAGCCGGCCTTTGTAACGGCTCCACAGGGCGTGGGCGGCATCTTCGCTGACGTACAGGTCATGCTCATCCGCCAGTTTGTAAATGGCGTCCAGGTCACAAACCTGACCGCTGTAATGAATCGGCACAATCGCTTTGGTTTTCGGCGTGATTTTCTTTGCGATTGCCGCCGGGTCAATACAGCCGGTGCGGTAGTCAATGTCGGCAAAGACCGGCTTGGCGCCGCAGTGCAGAATGGTGTTGGCAGTGGAGGCAAAGGTCATGGGGGAGGAGATGACCTCGTCCCCCTCGCCAATGCCCGCGCTTAGCAGAGAAACGTGCAGTGCCGCCGTGCAGGAATTCAGCGCCAGCGCGTGCTTTGCGCCGACATACTCCGCAAATTTTTTCTCAAATTCCATCGTGCGCGGTCCCTTGGCGATCCATCCGGACTTCAGGGTGTCAACCACTTCGTTGATTTCCGCGTCGGAAATATCCGGTTGATTATAAGGTATAAACTGATCCCGTACTTTAAAACTGCTCATTGCATATCCTTCTTTTTTGATTCCAAAAGTTTTGTGGCAGCGCTGTTTTGGAAACTCTGCCGGTGAAAAAATAAAGAAATAACTGTAATCCACAGATATTCACATAATAAGCCAAAATCTGTACAAAGTCAATGCGAAAGCCGTCGCGCGGCTTTTTGGAAACAAAATATTTGACGATAGGACAGGATTATACTATAATACATAGGTTAATAGATATCCTTCGGAAGGGGTGTCGGCTGTGCACCTGCAGCGAAGCAGACCGCGCTGCTGCGGGAAGCGGGCGTGCACGCGGTGATTGCCCTGCGCATCCGTCTGCGCCCTGCAAAATGAAAAAGAAAGCTGTGCAAGGAAAATGCATGAATCCTATTTTGTCCACCCCAGCTCCTGTGTGGACGAAGGCGCTCAAATCGGCGCCGGAACAAAAATCTGGCACTTTTCGCACGTGAGTGCCGATGCCGTCATCGGCGAAGACTGCACCATCGGGCAGAATGTTTTTGTGGCGGGCGGCGTAAAAATCGGCAGCCATTGCAAGATTCAGAACAACGTGAGTGTTTACGAGGGCGTGGAACTTGGCGATTACGTTTTCTGTGGGCCGAGCATGGTATTTACCAATGTGCAGCGACCGCGGTGCCGCTATCCGCAGCGCGGGGCGCAGTTTTACAAACCCACGCCCATCGGCGACGGCGCTTCCATCGGTGCAAACGCGACGATTGTCTGCGGCCACTCGATTGGCGCAAATGCTTTTATCGCCGCGGGCAGCGTGGTGACCAAAGATGTGCCGGCGCACGCCGTCATGATGGGCAACCCTGCCCGCCAGCGCGGCTGGGCCTGCGAGTGCGGCGAAAAGTTGGACGAGCATCTGCATTGTTCCAAGTGCGGCCGGCAGTACGCGCAGGAAGCGGACGGCCTGCACGAGGTCAAGTAATACAGATTGAAATGAAAGATGCTGTGCGGGGCGCTCCGGCAGGTTCCGCATCAGGAGGTAAAAAATTCATGGAGAAAATACAGTTCAATGACCTTGGCGCGCAGTATGCTGCGCTGAAAGAAGAAATCGACGCCGGCATTGCAGACGTCATTGCAGGCAGCCACTTTATTTCCGGCCCGCAGGTCGAGGAGCTGGAAAAAGAGCTGTGCGCTTTCACCGGTCGCAGATACTGTGTTACCTGCGGCAACGGCACCGATGCGCTGCGTATGCCGCTCATGGCATGGGGCATTCAAAAAGGGGATGCGGTCTTTGTGCCGGCATTCACGTTTTACGCCAGCAGCGAGGTGGTCAGCCTTTGCGGCGCCACACCGGTGTTTGTGGACAGCCGTGTCGATACCTTTAATATGGACCCGGAAGACCTGCAGAAAAAAGTCGCCCAGGTCAAGGCTGAGGGAAAGCTGACCCCCCGCGCGGTGATTGCGGTGGATTTGTTCGGTCAGCCCGCGCAGTTTCCGGAAATCGAAGCGATTGCCAAGGAAAACGGCCTGCTGATTTTGGAGGATGCCGCGCAGGGCTTTGGCGGTAAAATCGGGGAGCGTGCCGCCTGCTCGTTCGGCGATGCCTCTGCCACCAGCTTTTTCCCGGCCAAAGCGCTTGGCTGCTACGGTGACGGCGGCGCGGTCTTTACAGACGACCCGGAACTGTATGCACTTTTAAAGTCCATCCGTGTGCACGGCAAGGGCAGCATGAAGTATGAAAATATCCGCGTGGGGCTTAATTCTCGCTTAGACACCCTGCAGGCGGCCATTCTGCTGCCGAAGCTGCACGCTTTTCCGAAAGAGAACGAGCACCGCAACCATGCCGCGCAGCGCTATGCGGCGGGTTTGCAGGGCAAGTTCCAGACACCGGTTGTGCGTGCAGGGTACCATTCCAGCTTCGGTTACTTTACACTGAAGGCCGAAAGCGAAGCACAGCGCACGCAGGTGATGGATGCACTGAAAGAAGCGGGCATTCCGTCCATTATTTATTACCCCTGCCCGCTGCACCTGCAGAAAGTTTACGCACCGCTTGGCTATCAGGAGGGCGACCTGCCTGTGGCGGAAAAGCTGGCAAAGACGGTGTTCAGCCTGCCGATGCACGGCTATATTCAAGACCAGACAGTTGATTATATCTGCCGGGTTCTGCAGAAACTGTAACCGAAGGAAAAATATTACAGACCATCAGGAATATCAATTTATCTTTTTCTATAAAAATCATCTTAACAAAAATGAGGGAAATCAATATGGCAAATGTGAAAGCAGAGCTGCTCGAAAAAATCAGCGGCAAAACTGCCAAAATCGGAATTGTTGGGCTTGGCTATGTCGGCCTGCCGCTGGCAGTCGAATTTGCCCGTGCAGGGTACACCACCATCGGTTTTGATGTGCAAAAGCAAAAGGTTGATTCTGTGAATGCTGGGCAGAACTATATCGGTGATATTGTCGGCGATACCCTGAAAGAAGAAGTCAAGTCTGGCAAGCTGCGCGCGACCAGCGATTTTTCTTTCATCCGTGATGTGGATGCAGTGGCCATTTGCGTGCCGACACCGCTGGATGCGCACCAGCAGCCGGATATCAGCTATGTGAAAGGCTCCACCGAAAGTGTTGCGGAGTATGTGCATCCCGGTATGCTCATCGTATTGGAAAGCACCACTTATCCGGGCACAACGGAGGAACTGCTGCAACCAATTCTTGAAAAATCCGGCTTAAAGTGCGGCACGGATTTTTACATGGCGTTTTCACCGGAGCGGGTTGACCCCGGCAACAAGCAGTACAAAACCAAAAACACCCCGAAAGTGGTTGGCGGCATCGGCAAAGACGCAACGGAGGTTGCGGCTTCTTTGTACCGCAATGTGCTGGAGGGCGGCGTTTACGAGGTTTCTTCTCCTGCTGTGGCAGAGATGGAAAAGCTGCTCGAAAACACGTACCGCAACATCAACATCGGCCTTGCAAACGAGATGGCCATTATCTGCAACCGCATGGGCATTAACGTTTGGGAAGTTATTGAAGCGGCAAAGACAAAGCCTTACGGATTCCAGGCGTTTTATCCCGGCCCGGGTCTTGGCGGACACTGCATCCCGCTGGATCCGTTCTATCTTTCCTGGAAAGCGCGTGAGTATGACTATCACACCCGTCTGATTGAAACTTCCGGCGAAATCAACACGGCAATGCCTGAGTATGTTGTGGACCGCGTCATGAAAGTGCTCAACAAGAACAAAATCGCGCTCAACGGCGCGAAAGTTCTGGTGCTGGGTGTTGCCTACAAAAATGATATTGACGATTACCGTGAGAGCCCGGCGCTCAATGTAATTGACCATTTCATTAAGCAGGGAGCACAGACCACATTCTACGACCCCTTTATTCCGCAGTACAAACACAAGGGTGTGGTGCACACCGGCGAAAAGGAACTGACCGACCAGATGCTCAAGGATGCGGATATCGTGGTTGTCTGCACCGCGCACACCTGCTTTGATTATGACCATATTCAGCAGACTGCCAAGGAAATTTTCGATACCCGCAATGCAATGAAGAATGTGAAAGACCACAGCAACATCGAATTGCTGTAATCTTTGGCAGGTTCCTCAAAAAAAGTTAGATGCATTTTGTTTGGTTTTGCGCTTCCCGTTCCGGAGAGCGCAAAATTTATGTAAAGGAGAGTTTCACGCTGATGGAAAAATTGCGCTTTATGCTGATTGGCTGCGGTCGAATCAGCAAGAATCATATTGCTGCGGCTGCAGCAAATCAGGAAACCATGACTTTGGCGGTTGTCTGTGACCCGGTGCGCGAGCGCGCCGAGGCGAAGGCTGCTATGCTCAAGGAGCAGGCTGGCTACGAACCGCTGATTTATACCGATTACAAAAAAGCTTTGCAGGAGCAGGAAATTGACGTCTGCTCCATCGCAACCGAAAGCGGCTACCACGCGCGCATTGCACTGGACTGTATGGAGCAAGGCAAAAGCGTTTTGATTGAAAAACCGATGGCGCTTTCCACTGCAGACGCAGAGAAAATGCTGGCGGCCGCGGAGCAGAAGGGTGTGACGCTCGGCGTTTGCCATCAGAACCGCTTCAACGCTCCCATTCAGCAGCTGCACAAGGCATTGGAGGACGGCCGCTTCGGCAAGCTGGTCAGCGGCACCGCGCGCATTCTGTGGAACCGCACCATGCCGTACTATCAGCAGGCACCGTGGCGCGGAACCTGGGCACAGGATGGCGGCACGCTGATGAATCAGTGCATTCATAATATCGACCTGCTGCAGTGGAGCCTCGGCGGCGAGCCGGACACCATCATGGCTATGACCGGCAACTACCTGCGCGATATTGAGGCGGAGGACTTCGGCTCCATTTTGATTCGCTTTAAAAACGGTGCCATCGGCATTGTAGAGGGTACGGCGTGCGTTTATCCGAAAAACCTGGAAGAAACCCTTTCTGTTTTCGGCAAAACCGGCTGTGCCGTGATTGGCGGCTTGGCAGTGAACCGTGTGCAGACCTGGAACTTCGCAGAGCCTGCCGAACAGGATGCGGTGGTTTCCAAGTTGGCAGGCACTGACCCGAAGGATGTTTACGGCAGCGGGCACAATCTGTTGTACGCCAATTATATTCATGCGGTGCAGACCGGCACACAGCCGCTGGTTTCCGGCTATGAGGGCATTAAGGCGCTGAAAATTATCCTTGCGGCATACAAGAGCCAGAAAACCGGGCAGGCAGTCAAGTTTGACGGTTTGTCCTTTGCAAGCACGGATATGTGCAGCGCTGACGTGAAAGTAAACGGCTGACAAAGCGGGCAGGGGGCAGAAAGCGAATGAAAATCGTTACAGTTGTAGGTGCGCGGCCGCAGTTTATCAAGGCAAGTGTGGTTTCCGCCGCGCTGAAACCGCTTTGCACAGAGGTTTTGGTGCATACCGGCCAGCATTATGACCAGAATATGTCTGAGGTGTTTTTTGAGGAGCTGCAGATTCCGCATCCGGCGTATAACCTGGGTGTCGGCAGCGGCACGCATGGCCGCCAGACCGGCGAAATGCTGATTGGCATTGAGAAAATTCTGTTTGAGGAAAAGCCGGACGTCATGCTGGTTTACGGCGACACGAATTCCACACTGGCGGGCGCGCTTGCGGCGAGCAAGCTGCACATTCCGGTGGCGCACGTGGAGGCGGGTCTGCGCTCGTACAATATGCGGATGCCGGAAGAGCAGAACCGCATATTGAGTGACCATATCTCCACCTGGCTTTTCTGCCCGACACAGACCGCCGTGAAAAATCTTGCGAAAGAGGGCATCACCAAGGGCGTTTCCGTTTCCGGTGATGTCATGCTGGACAGCGTACTGCATTTTCGCGAAGTTGCGCGCCAAAATCCGGAGAAGCGAAAGATTTACGAGCAGTTGGGCATTGCACCCAAAGCGTACCGCCTGGCAACGCTGCACCGCGCGGAAACCACCGACGGCGGCGAAGATGCCATTGTGCGCATTTTTGACGCATTTGAGCAGCTGCCGCAGCGTGTGGTGATACCAATTCACCCGCGCACCCGCGCGCTTGCGGAGGAGGCAATCCGCACCCGCGGCTACCGTAATATTCAGCTGATTGACCCGGTGGGGTATCTGGAAATGCTGCTGCTGACCAGCGGCGCCTGCCAGGTGCTGACCGACAGCGGCGGTTTGCAGAAAGAGGCTTGGTTCATGGAAGTGCCCTGCGTGACGCTGCGCAGCGAAACCGAGTGGGTGGAAACAATGGAAGGCGGCTGGAACGTGCTTGCCAAACTGACTACGGCGGATATTCTGGACAAAGCCCTGCACACCGTGCCCAACGCGGCGGCGCGCCAAGCACAGCCTTTCGGGGACGGACACGCCAGCGAAAAAATTGCCCGTGCGGTCTGTAACGAAAAGGAGTGGCCGAAGCAATGAACATCATCTATCTGGAGCATTACGCGGGTTCACCGCAGCACGGCATGGAGTTCCGCCCGTATTTTATGGCGAAGCGCTGGGTCGAGGCCGGCCACACGGTGACCATGGTTGCCAGCTCGTACAGCCACCTGCGCACCAAAAATCCGGATTTGCAGGGTCGCCCGTATCTGGAGGAAACCATGGACGGTATCCGCTGGTTCTGGATTGCCGGACCGCAGTATGCCGGAAACGGTGTGGGCCGGATTCAAAATATCCTTTCGTTCCTTACCGGGGTGTACCGTTATCAGAAGCAGATTTGTGCGGTCGGCAAGCCCAATGTGGTGATTGCCTCCAGTACCTATCCGCTGGATATTTACCCCGCAAAAAAGATTGCGAAGCGGTACGGCGCTGAGGTGGTTTATGAGGTGCATGACCTGTGGCCCCTCAGCCCGATGGAGCTGGGGCACATGAGTGCGCACCATCCGTTTATCATGGTGATGCAGAAGGCGGAAAACGAGTGCTGTAAATCCGCAGACGCCGTTGTCAGCCTGCTGCCCTGCTCGAAAGAACATTTTGTGGAGCACGGAATGCAGCCGGAAAAATTCTCCTGTATTCCAAACGGCATTGTACAGGCGGACTGGGAGAAACCTCTGCCGGAGCACCCGATTTATGAAAAGCAGCTGAAAGCGTGGCATGATGAAGGCTGGTTCCTGATTGCCTACACCGGCGCACACGGCGTTGCCAATGCGCTGGACAGCTTTGTGGAAGCCGGCGAAAAGCTGCAGGGCAAAAAGATTAAGCTGCTGCTCATTGGCCCCGGGCCGGAGCGTGAGCGGCTAAAAGCCAAAGCAGCACCACTGGAAAATGTGGAGTTGCTTGACCCGGTCGGCCGTGCGCAGGTGCCGGAACTGCTGGCGCAGATGGATGCGCTGTATGTGGGTCTGCAGCGCCAGCCGCTGTTCCGCTTCGGTGTTTCCCCGAATAAACTCATGGATTATATGATGGCGGGCAAACCGGTTATTTTTGCGATTGAGGCAGGCAATGATATGGTTGCCGAGGCGCAGTGCGGCATTTCCATTCCGCCGGAAGACAGCACCGCCATCGCGGACGCGGCGCAGAAGCTTGCCGCCATGCCGCAGGAGGAGCTTGCCGCCATGGGGCAGCGCGGCCATGCGTATATTTTAGCGCACCATGAATATGACGTACTGGCAAAGCAGTTTTTAGATGTAATGCAGCAGCATTTGAAGCATTCAACTTCCGCAAAATAAAAATCCGCAGAAAAGCAATTCGGTTGCCTTTCTGCGGATTTTTTAGTTTCTTTCATTGCCTGCTTGGAAAGCGCTTATACAGACAAAGCTGTGTGACAGAATTGATGCAAAACCCAAGTCCCATCCCAATTCCCTCTCAATTCATCATAGCAAATGCGGAAAGATTTTACAATCATCCTGCAACGGCGCCGTGGATATTCGCGCGCCTTAAGGCAAACCAGCTGCCGGCACCGAACGCTCCGCTAAGCAGCAGCAAAAGCAGAATAATGCGGCTGGGCGAAGCAACTAACCATTTGGCAAAAGGGATGAGATTGACGCCAAACAATCCGGATGCAAGGTTTATCAGAACGATCATGGATACAATCACCACGATAGCGCCGGTTCGGTTCAACCGCCAAAAAAGCAGGGAGAGGAACGTGCCGAACAAATATAGACAGAAGAGAACCAGAAATTGAAACACGGCGTCTGTAAATACGAGTCCTGCAAATTTTTGCGTCGCGTATTTGAAAAAGAACTGCCCTTTGTCAGTTAATCCATTGCACAGAAATAGGAAAGCGGATAGAAGGAAACCGCACAGCAGATGATTGACAAAGGCAGTCAGGCGCGAAATGCCAAACTGGAGCGCCAGCCGCATCTGGCTGCGCGCGGCGACTATGGCAATGACAAATGCGAAGATAAAGAGAGAGCCTGTCAGGGAAACGGAAGTACGGCTGATCGTTTCGCCGTTCACATACAGAATGGCGGTGGTCAAAGCCGCCATGAGAAGCAAGGTAAGGAAGCAGGCCAAAATCCCTTTTGCCAATTCTTTTGAATAGTATAAAAATATCGGCTTCAAATGCATTTTCATAGTGGGTTTTCCTCCTCCATCAGGCTGATGAAATACGCCTGTAAATCCAATTTAGAAAATTCCAGACCGGTGGGCGGTTCAGCTTCCGGTGTTCCCTGTACGCAGGCGGTTTTTAAGCCGCCGAGTATCCGGCTGGAAAGCACAGCTTTGCCTGTAAGGTAATGGTCCAGCTGCGCGGCGGGGCCGCAGACAGAGTAAGCGGCTGCCATGAGTTCTTCTGTCGGGCAGTCGCGGATGACTTTTCCACGGCGAATCATCACCGTATGTTCCACAAGGTTTGCAATTTCCGCAATCAGATGGGTGGAAACCACAATGGTGCAGGGACGTTCCGCGTACTTTTCCATCAGCAGGCGATAAAATAAGTCACGGTGCTGTGCGTCCAGACCAAGCACCGGCTCGTCAAAGAATAAATAGGGGGTGTTGACCGCAAGCCCCAGAATCAACCGGAAGATGGAGGCGTAACCGGTGGAAAGAGAAGAAATCTTCTTGTTGGTTTTCAGTTCAAACTTTTCCGCCAAACTTTCCGCGTAGGGCAGGTCAAATTCCGGATAAAACAGCTTTGCGGCGGCAAAGGCTTTCTTTACTTTAAGGTCACTGGGAAACAGGTTTTGGTCGCCCACCAAAAAAAGCTTGTGCAGGGCGTGGTCGTTGTTGTGGACTGGCTCGCCGTCCAGCAGGACACAACCCTTGTTGGGCAGCTGCCGGTCGGCGATGATGCTCAGCAAGGTGGATTTGCCCGCACCGTTGTTGCCTAAAAGCCCGTAAATCCGGTTTTCGCCCAGCGTCAGTGACACCTGGTCGAGCGCAGTGGCTTTTCGAAATATTTTCGTTAAATTCTGGATTTCAATTGGCATTTTCAAACCCTCTCTTCATCATTTCGGTGAGCTCGGATTCTGTCAATCCAAGGTTTTTTGCCTCTTTGATTGCCTTGTCGATAAAATCCCGGTAAAAACTTTCCCGGCGCTGGCGGCGCAGCTGCTCCTGTGCGCCCTTAGCTACAAACATCCCAATCCCTCTCTTTTTGTACAGCAGGCCTGCATCCACAAGCAGGTTAATCCCTTTCAGTGCTGTGGCAGGGTTAATTTTGTAAAGAACAGAATATTCCGTAATGGACGGCACCTGGCTTCCTTCCGAATATGCACCGCTCAAAATGCCGTTTTCCAGTTGATGTGCTAGTTGTTGAAAAATCGGTTGGTCTTCCTGAAAAGACACTGCAGTACCCCTTTCTTAATCTGTTGGTTAGTTACACAAGTAATTAACCGTATAAGTAATGTACCATGCGGTAGAAGATTTGTCAAGACCTTTTTTGCATTCCTGCAGACCGGCGCAGTGCAAAACCGTATTTTTGCAAAAGCGGGCATAAAAAATGCACCCGGTGAAGGGTGCGACTTCCTGTATTTTTGTTCCAGCTGACTTCGCTCTTGTTTTAGGCGGAATAACAAAGATGGATTCAAATGTCAATGTTGAGCTCGCGAATCTTTTCCTGCAGACCGAGAAAGTCCTCAAAGGCTTCCGGCTTCTTGCGTGGGTCGCGCAGCAGTGCGGCAGGGTGCAGCGTCGCCATCATCCAGATGCCGCCTTTCTGTACCCACTGACCGTGCTGGCGGGTGATTTTGATTTTAGGGTCGAGAATCCGCATGGCGGCAATGCGTCCCAGACAGACAATGATTTTGGGGTGCATCAGGGCGGTCTGCGCACGCAGCCAGCCGATGCACGCTTCCTGCTCTTCCGGCAGGGGGTCGCGGTTTTTCGGCGGGCGGCACTTGACCATGTTGGCAATGTAAATGTTTTTATGCCGGTTCAGGTCAATGGCGTCCAGCATTTTGTCCAGAAGCTGACCGCTGCGCCCGACAAATGGCTCGCCTTGCAGGTCTTCCTGCTCACCGGGACCCTCGCCAATCAACAGGATGCCGGCATTGGGGTTTCCTATGCCAAACACCAGATTGGTGCGGGTGGCCGCCAGCGCGCAGTTTTGACATCCGCGGCAAGCGGACTCCAATTCGTCCCAGTTTTGATAAAGCATCTTTTTCCTCCTGAATCGGCAGTCTTGCGGGCGCTCAGCAGTCGGCAAACACATAGTTGCCCGCGCCGATGTGCTTGGCATGGTAAAGGGCAGTATCTGACTTTTTATACAGTTCCTCAAACGTTGTGCCCGCTGTGGGCACAAGCGCGACGCCCATGCACGCAGAAACAGAAATTCCGTTGGCGTACCGGTGGCAGATGTGCGCGGAAAGCATGGAAATCTGCTCAGCAAGCTGTTTCTCGGTGGGTATATTCTGCAGGAACAGCACGAATTCATCGCCGCCCAGCCGACCGCAAATGTCGGTGGGTGCCGCACACGCTTGCAGTACTTCGCTGACATCTTTAATTACCTTATCACCAAACTGGTGACCGTTTGAGTCATTGATGTGCTTAAAGTGGTCTAAGTCTACGATGACGAAGGCCTGTATACATTCGGAACGAACCAGCAGTGCCTGGCAGACACGCTCAGTCAGCGTGCGGCGGTTTAGCAGTCCGGTCAGCGAGTCAGTCTGCGAACTTTTTTCCAGCTGCAGCTGCTCACGCTTCTCTGCATCGATGTTTTTCACGGTGAGAAAGGCGCGTACGGATTTGACATAAGGGTCGCTGACCAGCTGCGCTGTGACGGAGTACCAGGTTGGTTGGGTGGTTGTGTCTGTTGCGTAGCGGAATTCCAGGCTGGCGCGGTACTGCCCAGTGTAATAGACAGAAAGCAGATGCTCACGCGTAAACATCTGAAAAAAGCGGTTTTTGTCGTCCACATAAATTAGGTGAAACGCCGCGTGTGCATGCAGACCTGAATAGGTGGAGATGCCGCTGCACATTTCCAGAATCACACGGCTGCTGCTTTCTATTTTTTCCAGATGGTCGTCGGTCAGGTCACACTCAAAGTAAGCAGTGCAGTCATGCCGAAGCTCAGCGTAGTTCTGCAGCCATTTTTCGTAGGCAATTTCTTTTTCGCGCTCGGCGGTTATGTCTTGAATGGTAATGATGGCGTGGGCACCCATGTTGTCGGATGCCGGGGCATAGACGTACTTTAAGCAGAACCAGAGGAAGTGAGAGGAAAGGGACTTGCGTGCCTGCAGAACACACTGCCCGAATGGTTTACCGGCATTCAACAAGTCGAAAAAGCGCCGCAGCTCACGCTTGCTGGAGGGGGTCAGCAGGTCGCTGCCCAGAATGGAGTCCGGCAGGTCGTAAAGCACCGAGGGAAACTCCCAGTCACTGTCAATAGTATACACAAACGTCAAAGAGTGTGAAGTCAAATCGTAGTAGCCTAAAATCGTGTGGAACTGCCGGCTGGCAGCCTTGCACATTTCTTCACTCAGGCGGACTTTTCTCTGCATTTGTTTCTGGCGGGTCAAATCCATAAAAGACCACAGAAGACCACTCTGCGGCGACCGCTGCAGGTAGCAGCGCATCAACACCGCTTTTCGCAGCCCGTTGCGACAGTCCGCATACACTTCTTTTTCAAACAAATCCTGATGCTGTGCCAGTGCACGATGCAGGTCTTCCAGCAGAAGCGTAAGGTCTGTTTCCGGCAGAATAAAACAAAGGCTGGTAAAGCCGGCTTGCAGCGCCTGGGGGCGGGTGTAACGGAAAAGTGCGTAAAAGCGGTCGTTTGCCTCAAGGACATTTAGCGTTTCGTCAAGTGCGACACGGCACAGCCCGCAGGGCACCGTGTTTAATGTGGTGTCCTGCCGGATGGTGTCGTCAAGATCCTTTTGCGGTTTGCGGACATCTACCATGGCACTGCTCCATTCCTCTTTGCGGTACGAATTATATCGTAGCATATTTGGCTTGTTGCGAAAAGTGTTTTTACGAAAAAAGTAGAAAATACATCTATCCGATTGCAGTCTTTCACTGCAAAAATAATATTCACAATTGTAATCAGAGTAATTATATCGCAAAAACAGAAGCGTGTAAATAGAATTACGCAGATTTTATTTTTAATATGAAAGAATTACACCAAGTACTTAAAAATTACAATAAAATTCACAGAGTATAAGGAATATAATAATCATGATGCACAAAACAAAAGCCGCTGCCTATTTGCGCAGCGGCTCCGGATAAGCGGCTCTTAAAAATCAACCGGCCGGTCATAGTAACAGGCGGTCAGAAGCTTCTCCATGTCTTCTTGGCTGGGCTGGCGCGGATTGGAGCCGGTGCAGGCGTCGCTGATGGCCAGTTTCGCCACATCATGCAGCTTTGCCTGGAACTCGTCTTCCGGCACCATGCCGTTTTCGTAGTCCTTCAGGGCATGGGGAATGTTCAGCAGCTCGTTATACATATCAATCTTCGCACATAGTGCATTCACTAAGCCTGACTCATCACCGGTCAAACCCACGGTGCGGGCGATGGTTGCATAACGTTCCCGTGTTTCCGGCACTTTTGCGTTGTACTGAATGACCTTCGGTAAGTACATGGCGTTTGCACAGCCGTGCACGATGTGGCCATTTTTGTAAGCCGCGCCGGTTTTATGTGCCATGGAGTGGACAATGCCCAGCAGCGCATTGGAGAATGCCATGCCGGCAAGGCACTGTGCGTAGTGCATCTGCTCGCGTGCAGCCTTGTCGCCCTTGTAGGAAGCGGGCAGATACTCAAAGACCATCTGAATGGCCTGCAGAGCCAGCGGGTCGGTAAAGGGAGTGTGCAGGGTAGAAACATACGCTTCAATGGCGTGTGTCAGGGCGTCCATGCCGGTATGGGCGGTCAGCTTCGGCGGCATGGTCTCTGCCAGAGCCGGGTCGATGACGGCAATGTCCGGGGTAACGTTAAAGTCTGCAAGCGGATATTTAATACCCTTTTCATAGTCGGTAATGACAGCGAAAGCCGTAACTTCCGTTGCGGTGCCGGAGGTAGAGGGAATCGCGAGGAACTTCGCCTTGGTGCGCAGGGTGGGGAAGCCGAACGGCGTAATCAAATCCTCAAACTTGGTTTCCGGATACTCATAAAAAGTCCACATGGCCTTTGCGGCATCGATTGGGGAGCCGCCGCCGATGGCAACAATCCAGTCGGGGCCGAAGTCCTGCATGACTTTTGCGCCGCGCATGACGGTTTCTACAGACGGGTCCGGCTCTACGCCTTCAAACAGGCAGGTTTCCACGCCGGCTTCGTGCAGGTTGTCCAGTACCTTGTCCAAAAAGCCGAAGCGCTTCATGGAGCCGCCGCCAACCACGACGATTGCTTTCTTGCCAGGCAGTTTTTTGAGTTCATCCAGTGCATTTTTTCCGTAGTAAATGTCTCTGGGAAGCGTAAAACGCATATGCTTGTACCTCCAATTGCTTTTTTTCAAATTAGTTATAATTGTACCAAAAACATTATAGCATTTGTCAAAAAAGAGTCAAGCACAATTAACAATATTCTGCAAAAAAAGTGCACAGAATCAAACAAAGTGTCTTTGAAAGAAACGACTATATGAAAAACATATAGTTTTCGCCGCTGCGGGCGGCCTCTTCCAGCAGGTCAGACAGCCGCAGTGCAGACAGTGCCTGTTCGACCGATTCCTCCAGTCGGTTTTCCACCAGATCTAGCGCGGCCTGTGCGTCCCGGGCGTCATTGGCCAGAGTCTGGGCGGGGTGCTCAAACAGAGCGGTGTCTGTGGCGCGCAGGATGTCCAGCACACGGATCTGCGCGGGCTGCTGTGCAAGGCGATAGCCGCCCTGTGCCCCCTGGGTGGAAATGACCAGCTGCGCGCGCTTCAGCAGGGAAAAAACCTGCTCCAGGTAAATGCGGGAAATGCCCAGCCCCTCTGACAGGCGGGTGATGTTGACAACGGTGTCCTTGCCGGACTGTGCCATCCGCAGCAGCGCGGCAATGGCATAGCGGCCTTTTGCGGAAATGCGCATAGCGTTCCTCCTTCTATATCCTACTTTTTTAGTATCATTTATATGATATACGTTCTTTGCGCTTTTGTCAATCTGCGGCTGCTTTACTGTGCCTTTTTGCAGAAGCAGAGCATGCCAAACACCATGATTAGCGGAAAAGCCACCGCCAGCAGCAGACCACTCTGCAGACCACGGCTGCCTGCCCCTGCAAAGCCGGTCAACCAGGGCCCCAGAGAGCAGCCAATGTCACCGCACACCGCTAGAATCCCGAACATTGAGGTGCCGCCACTGCCAAACGAACGTGCCGCAAGGCTGTACAGTCCCGGCCACATCAGCGAAACCGAAAGGCCGCACAGCGCGCAGCCCAGCAGCGAAAGCGGCGCAAAGGGGGAAAGGCAGGTGAGCAGGTAGCACAGCACGCAAAGGGCGCTGCAGCCCAGCAGCGCATGGTGCAGGTTGGCTTTTTCCCCAAACAGGCCGTACAGCAGCCGTCCCGTGCCCTCCAACACAGAGAACAGGCACGGCCCCAACAGGTCGCCAACCATCTTTTCCACACCAAGTCCGCGCTCCACAAAAAGGGAAGACCACTGACTCATGGATAGGTCGGCAGCACCCGCACAAAGGACAAGCAGCATACAAAGCAGAAACAAACGGGAATGCAGCAGACTGCCAACCGGCGTTTTTTCCTCCGGCGGGATTGCGGGCGGCATGGGAACCCGCAGAAAGCGAATCAGGTTGACAAGGGGCACCAAGGCCCACAGCATGGGCAGGATAAACCAGCTATGCACGCCAAGCAGGTGCAGCGACAGGGTGGTTCCGGCAATCACGGCGACCTGCCCCCAGCAGCAAAACGAATGCAGCAGGCTCATGGAGGAGGCTTTTCCCGCCATGGGCAGGGCATCCAGAATCGGACTGACCAGATCTTCTACCAGACCGCTGCCCATCGCACAGCAGACCATGGCCACCGCAAGTCCGGTAAAGGGGTCGATGAGGTTCGGCAGAACGCCCATGAGCACCAGACCGGCCGCTGCCGTCAGGTGCGAACCAATCATACAGCGCCGGATGCCAATGCGGTCAACAAAGCAGACGGAAAAAAAGTCCATGCACAGCTGCGTGCCGAAGTTCAGCAGAATCAGCTGGCTGAGCTGACCGAAAGAAATTTGGTAACTGTCCTGAAACACCGTGAACAGCAGCGGTGCCAGACTGTTGACGATGCCCTGCGTCAGGTAGCAAAGGTAGCAGGCACGGCGTGTGTGCCGGTAGGTGCTGTGCATATGGTTCCCCCTCCCGCAAAATCGCGTTATTCCATAGTATGGAAGGGGCGTGTATTTTGCTACCGGGGAATTCCCACACAAAAAAGGCAGCCGCTTGGCTGCCTTTTTTATAGTTTGGGTTATTTTTGTTCCTGCAGGGCTTTTATCAGACCGCTGTCGTTGTCAATGCGAAAGAAGCAAAGCTTGCCGCTGTCGTTAAATTGCACCGTGCCGGTGATTTTTGCGGTTTGGTTGATACTCTCTCCCTTGCCGTACTGTACGTTTGCAGTAAAAGAGTACCCCGTGTCTGTTTTGGAAACTTGTACGGCATCGTCTTTTAGCTGCATCCGCTGTCCGGAATCCTGTGCAAAGCCGTGGTACAGAGAAAGCGCATTTGCAACAAAGGTCGAGTAAGCATCCGCCGTAAAAGCGGATTGCACCGGAGTGTCCGGCAGGCTTTCCCTGCTTGCAGAATCCGTTTTAGAAACGCCTTCGCCCAAGACCTGTGTGCTGCTTTGCCCGATGTATGCCGCATTTGGTCCATTAAACAGCGTGGTCAGTGTCTGGCGAACGACCATCTGCTGTTCAACCGATGCAGTTGGGGTGGTTGCGCTGCTGGCGGATATCGTGCCTTGCGGGGTGCCGGAACTGGAGACTACTGGTTTTTCTGCGCCGCAGCCCGATGCGGTCAGCAGGCACGCAGCCAGTAAAAATGGTAAAATGGATTTTGAAAAGCGCATGTTTTTCCTCCCAATTGTCTATTGTATTAAGAAATCATCCATGCGGAGACCATGCAAAAGATTTAAAGAAAGGATCATTTGCTAAACTTGAGTTATATCAAAAATCATTTGTGTAATAGACGGTTGCTAAATTAGATAAATCGTAATCTGCATTACCGCTGGTGTATTTTCCCAAACTCTTTACATCTGCCCACAGGGGTTCGTATTCAGAAATTATGAAGAGTTTACAGTCTCTGCACTGTGTGCAGTATCCATTGATTTGCAAATCAGTACTTGGATATGCACCCTTGTAAGCTTTTCCACGACCACGACCTACCATATGATGTTTTTGTCCAGTTGCTGGACAGGGGTAATACATCAGTTTTACATCATTTGCTTTTTGAAGATTGATTACCGATGTAGAAAGAGCGTTTTTAGAAGCTGTGAGATTAGGAGCGGCTTGATTTGTCTGTGCATGCACAGGTACCATCATGGCAACAAGAACTACACATGACAAAAACGAAAAAAGCATTTTTTGAAAAATTTCATACGATATATCTCCTCTACAATTTTTTAACATATTATGATTATAGAACTGAACCCAATATATGTAAAGTAAAATATTGAGAAAAAATCAAAAACAAAAAGCAAAACTGGGCATAGATGCAATAAACAACAGAGCACCCTCCCTGGAAAACTGCAAGGAGGGTGCTCTGTTGTTCTAAAAGAATTTATTTGGTCGCCATGTCGTACATTGCCTGCAGGCAAATCTGTGCGTGCAGGAAGAAGCGCGACAGGTCGATATTTTCGTTGGTGTTGTGCAGGCGGCGGTCAGGCTCGTCCGGGAAAAACGGCCCGAACGCGACGCCGCGGCCTTTCAGCTCGCGGGCGTAGGTGCCACCGCCGGTCGCGTAAACGTTGGGCTCTGTGCCCATCACGGCGGCGTAGGAGCCTTTCAGCAGGCGGATGAAGTCACTGTCCTCCGGCAGATAAAGCGGCAGGCTCTCGTTGGTGCGGGTACAGGCAAGTCCGTAGGGCGCACACGCCTGCTGCATTTTCGCGAGGATGTCGTCGCCCTTGGCAGTGACCGGATAGCGGATGTCCAGACCGGCGCGGGAAACGCCTTCGCCCACACGCACCAGACCCAGGTTCAGCGTCAGCGGGCCGGACGGCGCGTCGCTCTGCTTTAAACCGACCAGACTGCCGTCGTAGGAAGTCTGAATCTTTTCGCTGAGGAAGTACAGCAGGCTGCCCAGTTCTGCGCTGTTCAGCACTTTGGACAGCAGCATGAGGAGTTTCGCCGCCGCGTTAACACCCTCTTGCGGCTGCATAGCGTGGGAGGCAACACCTTCCGCACCGATGCACAGGCCGTCCGGCGTCTTGGTGAATGAAAACGCTTTGTCACCGCCTGCAAGATCCATCAGTGCGGCGGACTGCTCCATGGTGCAGACCACCACGGCTTCCGCTTTAGCAGGCACCGCATTTACAACGATTCCGGCGGTAAAGTGGCGCACAGCGGTGGGGGCCTTTCCGCCAGTGAGGTCTAAGCGTAAAATGCCTTTTTCCCGGTTGCAGATGCCGTACTCGCTGTCCGGCGTAAAGCCAAAAACCGGCATCGATTCGGCGGCGTAGTAGGTGTCGATGTCGTTGCTCGCGACTTCCTCGCCGCCGCCGAAAATCACGCGGATGCGGCGTTTGGTTTGCACGCCGGCGTCTTTAAGGGCTTTCAAGCAATACAGTGCCACCACTGCCGCGCCTTTGTCATCCGCAGTGCCGCGGCCATACAGCAGACCGTTCTTTTCCACGGTTTTAAACGGGTCGGTTTTCCAACCGTCTCCGGCGGGCACAACGTCCACATGGCAGAGCACGTCTGCAAATTCACTGCCGGTACCATAAATTGCGTGACCGGCATAATTGCCGACATTTTTGGTTTCGAGGCCGAGTTCTTCCGCCATGTTCAGGATGGTTTCCAGTGCGCGTGCGCTTTCCGCGCCGAAAGGCTTGCCAGGTACTGCCTCGCTGACAACAGAGGGGATGGCGACCAGTGTTTTCAAGTCGCGCAGAATCTGTTCTTTGTAAGGTAAAATGTGTTCTCCAAACTGCATAGTAAAAACTCCTTTATGCCGGTATGCCGGCGAATCAACCAATCAAGCGGCGGCTGTGCGCCGTTCTGCTTTCAGTATAACACAAATTGCGTTTGCCGCAAGGGTCTGGGCGGTTTCACCGCAGATTGTTTTTGTGCAGGCGTGGCTGACGGCTGCGCTTTTTGCGGTTTGCGGCAAAAAGAAGGCAGTACGTGCCTGCGTGGGGCACAAAGCACGCACGCTTAGGCTTTAATCGAAGCAGGTTCGAACGCGCACCGTTTCAACACATAAAGTTTCCCTTGTGTTTCAAGAAAAAATCGTATATAATATTAAGGTATCCGATTTCGTACGGTTCATGACAGCAAGCAAGGCAAAGGGCGTGCGGCGGGATATGCAGATGGGTGGGCTCTGTGCGGCGGAGCGCCGTGAACCATGTCAGGCGGGGAACCGAGCAGCATTAAGCGGAGTGGCACTGTGCGATGCAGGTTTGTCTGCCCATCTGTATATCCGGCAGCACGGCGGCGCGGGGCGCCTGCCTTGCTTTTCTTTTTGTAAAAAACGGCGTCTTCCCGCAGGGAAGCGTGGATGGGGGTGCGCAAGTGTATCAAGTGCTTTACCGCAAGTGGCGGCCGCAGGTTTTTGCGGATGTGGTCGGTCAGCCGCAGGTGACCAAAACCCTGCAGAACGAGCTGACCGCCGGCCGTGTGGCACACGCTTACCTTTTTACCGGCTGCCGCGGCACCGGCAAAACCACCTGCGCAAAGATCCTCGCAAAAGCAGTCAACTGCCTGCATCCGAAAGACGGCGACCCCTGCGGCGCGTGTGAAATCTGCCGCGGCGTGCAGGACGGCAGCATCATGGATATTGTCGAGATTGACGCCGCCAGCAACAACGGCGTTGACAGTATCCGTATGCTGCGGGAAGAGGCGAACTTTACCCCGGCGGTTGCGAAGTACCGCGTGTACATCATTGACGAGGTGCATATGCTTTCCGTCGGCGCTTTTAACGCATTGCTTAAAACGCTGGAGGAGCCGCCGGCGCACGTGATTTTTATTCTGGCGACTACGGAGGTGCACAAGCTTCCGGCAACGATTCTTTCCCGCTGCCAGCGCTTTGACTTTCGCCGGATTCCGCCGGAGGACATTGCCGCGCGGCTGACGTTTATTGCCGGAGAAGAGGGTGCGTCACTGGACGGTGAGGCGGCACTTCTGCTGGCGCGGCTGGCGGACGGCGCCATGCGCGACGCGCTTTCCCTGCTGGACCAGTGTCTTGGCCGCAGCAAAGATGTGACCGTGGAGGTGGTCAATGAGGCGGCGGGGCTTGCCAGCCGTGCGCACCTGTTTCGCCTGGCGGATGCCATTTACGCGAAAGACAGTGCTGCGGCTTTGGCTGTGGTGGATGAAATGCATCGCGGCGGCAAGGATATGGCGCGTTTGTGCGAAGAGCTTGCGTCCCATCTGCGCTTTTTAATGCTCATCAAAACCATGCGCGACGCGCGCCCTATGGTTGCGGTCACTAGCGAAGAGTTTGCCCAGCTGGAAAAGCAGGCGCTTGCCATGCCGCTGTCGGTGATTCTGCATGGCATGGATACCCTGCAGGACGCACTGGAGCGGATGTACCGCGGGGGCGACCGCCGCATGGAAATGGAAATGGCGCTGTTGCGGCTGTGCTGCCCGGAACTGGACGACAGCCGTGCGGCATTGGTGCGGCGCATCGAAGCGCTGGAAAAACACGCGCCGACTGCCGTGGCGCAGCCTGAAATCCAGCAGCCGCAGCCTGCACCGGAACCGCCTGCGCCGGAGCGAACGGTGCCGCAGAAGCTTGCCGCTGTGCCCGCCGCACCGCAGGAAGAGCCCCCAAAAACGGCATCGGAAAACAGACCTGCCGCTCCCTTGGCGACGTCGGCTCCTGTTCCGGCACAGGAACCGCCCAAATCGGCAGAGGCTGTCAAGACTGCGGCGCAGTTGGCGGCAGAGGCGGTTCCGCTGCCGGAATGGCCAGAGGTGGTGCAGGCACTCAAGCAGTATTCCCACACCATTGCGGCGGCATTCCGCAACACCTCGGCTTACGTCAGCGGCAACTATGTGCTGATTGACGCGGCAAACGATTTGGCGTTCAGCCTGCTGCGCGAATCGTCGCAGCGCGACAGTATGCGCCGCGCGATTCAGCAGGTGACCGGCAGAACGTACAAGCTTGGCCCCTACCGCCCCGCGGAAAAGCAGGACGCCGAAAAAGACCCCCTGCTGGCCATGGCAGAGCGTGCACAGGAGCAAGGTATTGACGTGGTGAAAAAATGACCGCGCGGCAGGTTTTCCTTGACCGCAGCGGACTGTTTGTTATATGATTAGAAAATCAGAAACAGAAACGACACAATTTTGGAGGTATACAGGATGAAGGCACGAGTACCGCAGAGCAAAGGCCCGCAGAACCTGCAGCAGATTGCACGGCAGGCGCAGAAACTGCAGGAGGATATGGACAAGCTCGCACAGGAACTGGACGTAAAGGAATACACCGCGACTTCCGGCGGGGACGCTGTAAAGGCAACCGTCCTCGGCAAAATGGAAGTCAAGAGCATTGAAATCAAGCCGGAAGTGGTTGATCCCGAGGATGTGGAAATGCTCTCTGACTTGGTTATCGGCGCGGTCAATGAAGCCCTGCGTGCCGCCGCAGACGACAAGAGCGAACAAATGGAAGCCCTTTCCGGCGGGCTGAGTGTTCCCGGGCTGTTCTGAGAATGGCCGGAGGATATCAGGTGGCGCCGCTGGCGCGTTTGGTCGAGCAATTTGAGCGCCTGCCGGGCATTGGGCACAAAAGCGCTCAGCGGCTGGCATACCATGTGCTGGGCATGACCAAAGAGCAGGCACAGGCGTTTGCGGATGCCGTTTTGGAAGCACACGATAAAATTCATTACTGCAAGGTTTGCTGCAATCTGACCGACCAGCCGCTTTGCCCCATTTGCCGGGATGAGCGCCGCGACACTTCTGTCATCTGCGTGGTGGAAGACCCGCGCGACGTCATCGCCATGGAGCGCACGAATGAATACAAGGGCAGCTACCATGTTCTGCACGGTGCGATTTCTCCACTTTCCGATGTGGGGCCGGAGCAGCTCTGCATTAAGGAACTGCTGGCGCGGGTGCAGGGCGGCAAGGTGAAAGAGGTCATTATGGCAACAAACCCAACGGTAGAGGGAGAAGCCACTGCCATGTACATTTCCCGTTTGCTCAAGCCGCTTGGCGTGAAAGTGACGCGCCTTGCCTATGGCATTCCGGTGGGCGGTGACTTGGAGTATGCAGATGAAGTGACGCTGCTGCGCGCGCTGGAGGGCCGCAGCGAACTGTAAATGTGACAGAATCCGCAAAGCAAATTCGGTAAAATAGATGTTTAGAAGACCGCTGGTTTTCCCGAAAGAAATGAGGAACGCCATGAAAGAAGAAAATTTCAAAACGATTGCACGCAACAAAAAGGCGTACCATGATTATTTCGTGGAAGAAAGCTATGAGGCGGGCATTGCGCTGACCGGAACCGAGGTCAAGTCCCTGCGCGCTGGCAGCTGTAACCTCAAGGATGCGTGGTGCGCCGTGGAAAGCGGCGAGCTTTTGTTGCGTGGAATGCATATCAGCCCGTATGAGCACGGCAATATTTTTAACCGCGACCCGGTGCGCACGCGTCGGCTGCTGATGCACAAAAAAGAGATTATGCACCTGTTTGGCGTGGTCAAGCAGCAGGGCTACTCGCTGATTCCGCTGTCGGTTTACTTTAAGGGCAGCCGCGTCAAGGTGCAGGTGGGTCTGTGCCGCGGCAAAAAGCTGTACGACAAGCGCGCGGATTTGGCGGCGCGCGCCGCCAAGCGCGATGTGGATCGCGCGCTAAAAACGCAGAACCGCTGACAATTTCTGCAGGGACTTGCAATTTTGTCTGGTTTGTTGTATACTCTGTTTAAGGTCAGGAAGTCCTGACCTTTCATGGGGATGTAAAGGTTTCGACGGGGGTTGTAAACCCTGGTAAGCGAGCAGCGGGGCGGGACCGCTTCATCAATCCGCACTTTAAATTTAGATGAGAAATCCTCTAAGAAAAACAGCAATATCGTAAACGTTAACTTCAATAACAATTATGGGATGGCTGTTGCAGCTTAATTAAAAAGCTGCCGTCCTCTCCGGGGGTACCGCGACCCGGCTGAGGGCGTAACTCAGCGGTGAACGTGAATCGGGTGATGCCTCTCATCCGGTCATGACGCAGAGGCTGCCGCTGCACAAAGCCTGCCGGTTGGCGCTGTGCAGCGGGAGATTGAAAGAACCGGCTGCGCTCGAAGAAATCCAGGGCAAGTGACTTTCGGACAGGAGTTCGACTCTCCTCATCTCCACCAGCCTTAGCAATAGTTTCCTTTGAATCCGCGCTGGCTTTTGTGCTGACGCGGATTTCTGTTTTTACGCTATCCTCGTAAATTGTAATATTCATAATTATTTTCGTGTATTTCCTTGACACGTCTAAAGGAATATGGTAATATATAAGCATACGCGGTCATGCTGAAATTGGCATACAGGCATGCTTGAGGTGCATGTGTCTTATGACGTGTGGGTTCAAGTCCCACTGACCGCACCATCTATTCTGAGAGTACATAGTGTTATACTATGTACTCTTTTTTTGTAAAAAAATAAGGGAACAGGCATTAAACCCATTCCCATATACTTCCAGTGGAGTACAAAACCGTTCTAAAGGATAGCAATACACGAGCAAACGGATGCTGCTGCCTTGCAATTCTTCGCGGAGTTTTACTTCCGGTCTGCTTCAAACTTGAAAATCGTGCGCGTCCGGAACGTGTCGCCCGGCTGCAGCAGGGTGCTGGGGAAGTTCGCATGGTGCGGCGTGTCTGCGAAGTGCTGGGTTTCCAGGCAGAACGCCGTGTGCGGTTTCATAGCGGAACCATCGCGGTTTTTCGCGCTTGCGCCGAAACTGTTTGCCGTGTAAAGCTGCATTCCCGGTTGGTCTGTAAATACCAGCAGGCGGCGTCCGGTAGAGGCATCGTGCGCCTCCGCGGCCTTGCGGAAACCGTCGCCGTTCAGGACAAAGTTGTGGTCATAGCCGCCGCAGTCGTGCAGGGTTGGTTCCAGGCTGCGGATATCCTGCCCGATTGTTTTGGCGCTGCGGAAATCTTCCGCGGTGCCTGCCACAGACAGCAGTTTGCCGGTGGGCAGCAGCGCTTTGTCCACTTCCGTGGTGGCGTCCGCGTCAATCTGCAGCTCCGTGGAAAGTACATCGCGGCTGCAGTCACCGGTCAAATTAAAGAAGCTGTGGTTGGTCAGGTTCACATACGTTGCCCGGTCTGTAACCGCCGTGTAATCCAAAATCACCGCGTTGTCCGTACTCAGGCAGTATGTCACGGTGACGGTGCAGGCTCCGGGGAAGCCTTCCTCGCCGTCTGCGCTTTGGTATTCCAGCGTGATGGAAGGAGCCTCATCGCTGTTGTCGCGGGACTTGCAGCGCCATGCGCGCGTGGAAAAACCAGTCGGGCCGCCATGCAGGGTGTTTTCTCCCTCGTTTTTTGTCAGCGTGCAGGGCTGTCCGTCAAGCTCGAAGGCGCCGCCGGCGATGCGATTGGCGTAACGGCCAACCACAGCGCCCTGGTAGTCGCCCGGCTGTGCGTATTCTTCCAGTGTGCGGTGACCGAGCACCATCTCGCCGAGGACACCGTTTTTGTCGGGCATTTGTACAGACTGAATCCGCGCGCCGAAAGAAAGTACTGTCAGAGAAGCGCCAGACTCATTCTGCAGGGTATAGGAACGGATTTCCGTACCGTCCTGCAGAACACCGAATTTTTTTTCTGAAATACTCATGAGGATTGCCGCCTTTCTTTTTCTTATTTAAAAGGTATGGCCGCGGCCAAGCAGCGCCGCGCCAATGATGCCGGCATCATTGCCCAATTCTGCAATGCGAAGTTCGGTCTGCCGGCTGTTGGGCACATGGAAAACTTCCTTTTCCAGATACGCGCGCAGCGGGCGCAGCAAGTTTTCTTTTTCGTTGCAGATGCCGCCGCCAATGCAGACCACGTCTGGCTGGAAGATGTTGATACAGTTTGCAAGACCGATACCGAGGTCTGCAATAAAGCGGTCAACGGCCTCCTGTCCCAGCGGGTCGCCGGCGCGCATGGCATCAAACGCGGTGCGGCCGTCCACCTTGTGGAGGTCACCGCCCGGAATCGTCCAGATGGGCGCGCCTTTTTGGTCGTCGTGTGCGGTCATGACTTCTTGCGTGGTCTTAATTAAGCCGGTTGCGGAAGCGTATGTTTCCCAGCAGCCGCGGCGCCCGCAGGTGCAGGGCCGCCCGTTGACCGCGATGACCTGGTGACCCAGTTCACCGGCAGCGCCGTTGCAGCCCGCGTAAATTTTTCCGTCAATAATTATGCCGCCGCCGATGCCGGTGCCAAGTGTAATGGCAAGGCCGTCAGTCGCGCCGCGAAGCGCCCCCGCCATGAATTCGCCGTAAGCCGCCGCATTGGCATCGTTTTCTACTAAAACGGGTTTGTTTTGCAGCTGCTGGCTGAGCTGCTGCGCCAATGCATAGTTGTGCAAATCCAGGTTGCCGGCAAATCCGACCAGACCGGCTTTGCTGTCAATGCTGCCAGGTGAGCCCACGCCAATCCACGGCACGTCTTCCAGAGTCAGGTCTGCATTTTTCAGTGCCTGTAGGGTGGTCTGTGCAAGCTGTTCGGTCAGTTCTGCTTCAGGGCAGGGAACACGGGTGTGATTTTTTGCACGGGCCACAATGCGGTAGTTTTCGTCAACGATGCCAACTGCGATATTTGTGCCGCCCAAATCAATTCCAAGGTACATGAGAGGACTCCTCCTTCAATTCTATGTTTCCCAGTCAGGGCAAGATGCTCTGCAGATAAGTATACCGTTTTCGGCACGGATTGTAAACAGAATGGCACGCAAAAGAAAGCGAAAAAATTGAATCCGCGGCGGAGGATGTGCTATAATGCTAATAGACTGTGTCCGCATACTGCGGAACCTGCTTCGGCAAGCCTGTGCCGGAGAATTTCAGACGAAATGAGGCTTTTTCTTGCGATTTGACGACTTACCGCAGAGTATGCAGAACCCCGAAACCAAGGATTATTTTGAAAAGCTGCAGAACCGCCGCGGCGCACTGGCGGGAAAGCGTGTGTTTGACATAGTGGTGTCCGCGCTGATGCTGGTGATTTTATCGCCGCTGCTGCTGCTGACAGCCGCCGCGGTCAAGGCAGACTCGAAAGGGCCGGTGTTTTACCGGCAGGTTCGGGTGGGGCGCTACGGCAGGAACTTTCGAATTTTCAAGTTTCGCACCATGGTGCAGGATGCGGACAAAAAGGGGCTTGCCATTACCGTAGGAGAGGATCCCCGCATTACGCGTGTAGGGAGGCTGATTCGCAAGTGCAGGCTGGATGAAATCGCGCAGTTGCTCAATGTGCTCAACGGCACCATGAGCTTTGTCGGCCCACGCCCCGAAGTGCCCAAGTATGTAGATGCTTATGAGGATGCTTATATGGCAACGCTTTTGGTGCGTCCGGGCGTTACGGCGCCCAGCAGCATTTACTTTCGCAACGAGGATGAAATTCTGGCGGCTTCTGACGCGGACCCGGAAGTGACATATGTCAAAGAGATTCTGCCAACGAAAATGCGGCTGAATCTGGAGTACCTCGATTCCATTTCCGTTTGGAACGATGTGAAAGTGATGTTCCAGACCGTTAAAGCTGTTTTCTGAGTCATAATGCACTGTCCCCCGGCATAGGACTGTAAAAAAGGGGAGGGGTGCGCCTTGTATCTGATTTTTAAGAAAAAACATCTTCTCGCGGCGGCGGCGTTTCTGGCTGCGGCCGCAGTTGCCCTGTTGGCGGGGCGCAGCTACCGCATGAGCGTGACAACTGCCGCCAAGGCGGTGAAGACTGCGAACCCAAACTGGGGGCTGAGCTTTCAGGAGTCGGGCAAACCGCCGATTGGAAACGCGACACCCGCATATCTCAAGCAGTTCCATGCCTTTTTCCTGGGAAATACCAGTGAGAAAAAGCTGTATCTGACGTTTGATGCCGGTTATGAAGCCGGTTATACCCCGAAAATTCTGGATACGCTGAAAAAACATAAGGTGAAAGCGACTTTCTTTGTGGTCGGAAATTATCTGGAAACCAGTCCGGATTTGGTCAAGCGGATGGTCGCGGAGGGGCACACAGTGGGTAACCATACCTACCACCACTATGATATGTCTAAAATTTCGGATCAAGCTGCCTTTGAAAAGGAACTGCGCTCCGTGGAAACCAAGTTTCAGGAGATTACCGGCAAGGCAATGACGCGCGTGTACCGCCCGCCACAGGGCAAGTACAGCGAGAGCAACCTCAAGCAGGCGCAAGCGCTGGGGTACCGAACCTTTTTCTGGAGTCTTGCATATGTGGACTGGTACAAAGATAAACAGCCCAGCCACGAGGAGGCCTTTCAAAAACTTTTGCCCCGCACACATCCGGGCGCCATCGTGCTGCTGCACTTGACCTCGAAAACCAACGCGGAGATTCTGGATGAGCTGCTGACAAAATGGGAGCAGATGGGGTACCAATTCGGTTTGGTTTCGGACTTAAAATAAAAAATGGAAAGCGGACGTTTTGCAGGACGTCCGCTTTTTTGAGTCATTTTTTAAAGTTGACCAAAAAAATAAGAAAAAAGTTTGAAGGCTCTTGCAATTTGTGCCTTGCATAATATCCACAAGATTGGTATACTTTAATTGTTCCAAAAAGAAAAAATAAATAGCACACACAAATGCGAATGGGGGGCAGGCGGAAATGCATCTGCAGGTCGTGTTTCATGTGGATGAGCCGGAAAAGTGGGGACTGCTGCTGCGAAACCTGCAGAACCTGCTGCGCAGTTCGGATGCGGCTGCTGCTGCCATCGAAGTGGTTGCCAATGGCCCTGCGGTTTCCTTTTATAAAGTCGGTCGTACGGATGCGGCGGAACACCTGCAAAGCCTGTCAAAGGCGGGCGTCCGTTTTTGCGCGTGTGAAAATGCGCTTCGCGGCATGAAAATTTCACCGACAGAACTGCTGCCATTCGTACAGACGGTTCCCTCCGGTGTTTTGGAACTGATATGGTGTCAAAACCACGGCTTTGCGTATCTGAAACCTTAAATTTTTCGATTATTCCATAAAAAATAGCGAATTTGATGAAAGTTATGTTGCAATTTGTATAGTGACCGAGTATAATGATACTGGAAATCGGAAATTGCAGGTAAGGTGCTTCCTGAACTGCTTCAAAGGCCGCAGATTCAGAAAAAGTTCTCTTTCGTTGGTTTACAACCGGCTTTGCCGGTCAATCATTATTATTATTGTAAAGGAGTCTTGAAAATGTCTATCGTTGATTTTTACCGCTGTGAAAGGTGTGGCAATATCGTTGCGCTCATCAAAAAAGGGGGCGGAACGCTGTCTTGCTGCGGACAGGCCATGACTAAGCTGGAGGCAAACTCGACTGACGCCGCACAGGAAAAGCACGTTCCGGTTGTCACAAAAGAAAGCGGAAAGCTGAAAGTAGCGGTCGGCTCTACCCTGCATCCCATGCAGGCAGAGCACTCCATTGAGTGGATTGCGTTGGTGGCAGACGGTCAGGTGCAGATTAAATATCTGAAGCCCGGTCAGGAGCCAAAAGCAGAGTTTGGCGAAGTACAGTCCGGCTCTGTGTATGCATACTGTAACCTGCACGGTCTGTGGAAGGCCGATTTCTAAATGAAAGAATGGAAAGGAGATCTTGCGGAATGCGGGATCTTTTTCCTGTATAAGCCGCTGTTTATCAGCGGAGAAAAGGGGATTGCAAAAATGCTCGATCAAAAACTTGTAGACCTGTTTAACCGTCAGATTAACCTGGAGTGGTACTCCGCTTACTTCTATCTGGATATTTCCGACTATTACGCGGACAAAAATCTGAACGGCTTCGGCAATTGGTTCTCCATTCAGACACAGGAGGAACGCGACCACGCCATGCTGTTTGTCAAGTACCTGCTGAACAACGGCGTGAAGCCGGCCCTGCAGGATGTCAAGGCACCGGATGTGACGTTTAACGACTTTAGCGAACCGGCAAAGGCGGCATTGGCACATGAGAAAAAGGTGACGGCATCCATCAATGAAATTTACGCTGCCGCATATGAGCAGAAAGATTTCCGCACCATGCAGTTTTTGGACTGGTTTGTCAAGGAGCAGGGCGAAGAAGAAAAGAATACCGAGGACATCGTCAAGCGGTACGAGCTGTTTGGAAACGATGCAAAGGGACTGTACCTGCTGGACTCTGAACTGGCGGCAAGGACCTATGCGCCTGCGACTCTGGTCATCTGAACCAGTCTGAAAAATTCAAAAACAGAAAAGGAGTGTTTCAAATGGGCGTCTATGATTTTCAGGTAAAAAATATGAAGGGGGAGCAGACTTCCCTTTCCGATTATAAAGGAAAGCTGCTGCTGATTGTCAACACCGCCAGCAAATGCGGTTTTACCCCGCAGTATGACGGGCTGGAAAAGCTGTATAAAACCTATCAAGACCGCGGACTTGTGATTCTGGGCTTTCCGTGCAACCAGTTTCTTGCACAGGAGCCGGAAAACAATGAAGCCATCTCCTCCTTTTGTAAGCTGAACTACGGCGTGACGTTTCCGCTTTTCTCCAAGATTGATGTGCGCGGAGAAAACGCCGATCCGCTGTTCAAATATTTGACGGAAGCGGCTCCTTTTCAAGGGTTTGAACTGAGTAAGGAAAGCGGCCGCATGATTCAGGGCGTTGTCAAGGAACACTATCCGGACAATTTGGAGGGCAACGGCATTAAGTGGAATTTCACCAAGTTCCTCATCGGCCGGGACGGCGAAGTCAAAGGTCGCTACGAGCCAACGGTGACACCGGAAGAACTGGCGCCGGTGATTGAAGCCGCCCTTTAAAGGCTGATGCTGCGCCTCTGAACGGAGCAAAAGGCAGCCATGCAGGAAATTCTGTACGGCTGCCTTTTGTTTTCTAAAAGTAGAAAGGATGTGTAAGACTTACCATGTATGACGTAATCATTGTCGGCGGCGGCCCTGCGGGGCTGACTGCGGCGATTTATACCTCTCGCGCCGGACTTTCGACGCTGGTACTGGAAAAGATGTCCCTTGGCGGGCAGGCTTCCATGACATACAAAATCGACAATTATCCCGGCTTTAAAAATATTTCGGGCGCGGAGCTTGCCGCGGACTTTGAGGCGCACGTCAAAGCTTCCGGCGTTACTGTTTTGCTGGAGGAGGCCACGGCACTGGAGCTGAGCGAAACCCGCAAGACGGTCACCACGCACTCCGGAACGTACGAAGCGAAAGCTGTGATTTTGGCATTGGGCTCTGACCGCAGAAAGCTCGGCATTCCCGGAGAAGCGGAATTTGCCGGTCGCGGCGTTTCTTACTGTGCGACCTGTGACGGCAACTTCTTCCGCGGAAAGCGTGTCGCGGTGGTTGGCGGCGGTAATTCCGCAGTGGGCGATGCGGTTTCTCTGGCTGAAATTTGCAGCGAAGTCAAGCTGCTTTACCACGGCTCGAAGCTGTCTGCCATGTATTCGCTCAGAAAGCAGATTGCACAGCGGCCAAATGTTTCGGTTGCCTACCGGCAGGAAGTGACGCGGATTTTCGGCACCGGCAAGGTGGAACGGATTGCGGTGAAAAACACGGAAACCGGCGCCGCAGAGGAACTGCCGGTGGATGGCATCTTCATTGACATCGGCATGGTGCCGAACACCCGCCTGATTCCGCAGGAACTGCTGCTGCCGGACGGCTTTGTCGGTGCGGAGGAAAATGGCACAACAAAGATTCCGGGGGTGTTTGTTGCCGGTGACCTGCGTAAAAAGCAGCTTTATCAGATTGTGACGGCGATGTCGGATGGCGCGAACGCGGCATTTTCCGCGCAGCTTTATCTGCAGGATCGCTGACGGTGTGCTTCTGCATTTCTCAAAACGGGCACTGCTTTTCCGGCGGTGCTTGTTTTTGGTTATAAAAAACTTCCCCACGGTGCGGAATTTTTTCCACATACCAAAAGGGAAGTCTGCTGTTTGTAAACCGGTGTCTTACAGAGCCATGATAAAGATTTTTTTGACGTCCTCTTTGTTCAGCGGCACAAAGCCCTGCGCCAGACCGCCGTTGGCGGCCTTTTCTGCCATAACGTCAAAGTGGGTGTCGTCAATGCCCAAATCCTTCAGGTGGCTGGGCATTCCGATTGCCGTGAAGAAGGCACGCGTCTTCTGGATAGCCTCTTCGGCAATGCGCATCGGCTCCTGCGAAGCATCGAGGTCCCACACGTTTACGCCATATGCCGCAAATTTTTCAACAGTCTTGTCGCTGAGAATGTACTGCATCCAGTACGGCGTCAGCAGAGCTAATCCGGCGCCGTGCGTAATGTCATAGAAAGCGCTCAGCTCGTGCTCCATCGGATGTACCGACCATGCGGTGCTTTCGCCGTAGCTGATTAAACCGTTGATGGCAAGACTGGAGGCCCACATCAGGTTGGCGCGGGCTTCATAATCCTCCGGGTGATCAATGGCGATGGGGGCGTACCGAATGACGGTTTTCAGAATCCCCTCTGCCAGGCGTGCCTGCAGGAAAGCTCCCTTGGTGTTGTTGAAGTAATTTTCAAAGGTGTGGCTCATAATATCGGAAGAGCCGGCAGCGGTCTGGTACTTGGAAACACTGCAGGTATACTGCGGGTCTAAAATGGAGAAGACGGGTTTGGTCACGTCGTTGCCGGTGCCCCATTTTTCGTTTTTCTCCATGTCGGAGATCACCGCAAAGCCATCCATCTCCGAGCCGGTTGCCGCCAGTGTCAGCACAGCGGCAACGGGCAGGGCTTTTTGAATCTTGCTGCTGTCCAGAACCAAATCCCAGGCATCGCCGCTGTAGCAGCTGCCCGCCGCGACAATCTTCGCGCAGTCGATGGTGCTGCCACCGCCTGCTGCAAGAACCGCGTCAATTTTTTCTTTTTTGCACAGGGCAACGCCCTTTCGGACAGTCTGAATCCGGGGGTTCGGCTCCACGCCTGCCAGCTCGAAGACGGTTACGTCCGCCTGCTGGAGCTGCTGCTGAATCTGATCATAAAGGCCGCTTTTCCGAATGCTGCCGCCGCCGTAAACCAGCAGCACCTTTTTCGCGATGGCAGACATCCTTTGCCCAAGCTGAGAGATCTGTCCTTTACCAAAGTAAACATCAGTGGGAATATGGTAATTAAAGTTATCCATTTCGTTTAGCCTCCATGATGAATTATTTAGATAGATTGTACAGCAGATGCAGATGCGTGTCAACTCGGCCGGGCGGGTGCAGACCGTCTGCTTTATGGTGCGGGAGATTTTGTTTGACATGTGTTTTCGTAGATGTTACCATAAAGTATCAAACGTAAAAAACCATTATGCGTGCGCGCAAACCGGGCACAAAGACAGGAAGTTGAAAAACAATGAGTGCATTGAGTATTCGGGATATCGCTAAAATGGCCGGCGTGTCGGTTACGACCGTTTCACGTGTGCTGAATGACTATCCGGATGTCAGCGAAGCGACCAAGCTGCGCGTACAGAAAGTCATTGCTGCGTGCGATTATCAGCCCAACAACGCCGCACGCAATTTGAAGCGGACGCACAGCAATGCGGTGGGTCTGCTCATGGAGGGCAGCCCCACGCCGTTCATTACGGATCTTTCCGATATTATTGAATCGGAAATCAACACGCACGGTTATGCGCTGGTGCCGCACCGTGTAACCGATGGGGTGGATGGTGTGGATACAGCGGTGCAGCTGGTCATGGAAAAACGGCTGCAGGGTTTGATTATCTGCGGCGGATATTTCATTCACTCACTGGAGCAGCTGCGCCGCCTGCCGGTGCCAAGTGTGTTCTGCACCACAACGCTGACCGGCATTGACCACGCCGCGTACTCCAGTGTGCACGTGGATGACCGGCAGGCGGCCATGGAGGCGGTCGATTACCTGTGCGCCATTGGTCACCGGGACATCGCCATTCTCGGCGGCATTGAGCAGGATGAGGGCGGTGTGTCCAGCCAGCGCCTGCGCGGCTACAGCGATGCGCTGAGCTGAGCAAAAACGGCATTTGCTTTGACCCGGGATTTGTGCGCTACTGCGGGCTGTTCACCATGCAGCGCGGCTACGACGCTACCTGCGAGCTGCTGGCGAGCGGCCGACGGCCGACGGCAATTTTTTGTGTGGCAGACCAGCTGGCGGTGGGTGCGTGCAAGGCAATTTTCAACGCGGGGCTGCGTGTACCGCAGGATATTTCTGTCATGGGGTACGACGGCACCGAAATCGCGCAGTTTTACGAACCCTCCATCTGCACCGTGCGGCAGCCGAAAGAGAGCATCGCCAAGAAAACCGTTGAGGTGTTAATCAGCCTGATGGAGCATAAGGGGTCGAACCGCCACATTGTTTTCCCTACCGAAATCGTTGCCGGAAATTCCTGTGCCGCACCGGCAAAGCCCTGACTCTGCAGCAGAAGGCAGCTGCCTGCTTGTGTGTGCGTCAAAAGCCGGGTCACCGGCTTTTTTTGCAGGGCTTTGTTCTTCACTCTTGTACGAATCAGATAGGAAATCAGAAAAATTATAAAAAATTATAAAAAATATCACAAAACCATCTTGCATATTTTAAAATGCTGTGCTATGATAAGCGCAGCTACGAAAACGTTACCGAAATCGTTATCTAAAATCCGGAAACGTTTTCGTAAACGATCTGAAACGGTGCTTGTATTGAAACATGTATGCGCGGCATACAGAAAAGGAGAGTATTGTGATGAAGCACACGTACAAGAAAATTTTTGCAGCAGCTCTGGCAGCCTCCCTGGCGGTGTCTTTCGGCGGATGCGGGCAGTCGACAACCGGCAGTTCCACGGCAGCATCCGCCGGTTCCACGGGTTCCACCGCCGCCAAAGGGCAGGTGTACTACCTCAACTTTAAGCCCGAACAGGCGGATCAGTTTACGGCGATTGCAAAAGCCTACACCGACAAAACCGGCGTTCCGGTGAAGGTACAGACAGCGGCTTCCGGTACCTATGAGCAGACGCTGAAATCGGAGATGGCAAAAAGCGACGCGCCGACCATTTTTATCTGCAACGGGCCGGTGGGTTACAAAACCTGGGGCAGCTATTGCGCGGATTTGACCAATGCAGACCTGACCAAGCATCTGACCGATGCGTCGCTGGCACTGAAGGGAGACGGCAAAGTAGTCGGTTTGCCGCTGGCAGTTGAGGGCTACGGCATCATTTACAACCAGGCCATCATGGATAAATACTTTAAGTTGGACGGCGCCAAGGCTAAGAGCATGGATGAAATCAACAACTTTGCAAAGCTCAAAGCGGTTGCAGAGGATATGACGGCGAAGAAAAGCAAACTGGGCATTAAGGGTGTTTTCGCAAGCACTTCGCTGAAGTCCGGCGAGGACTGGCGCTGGCAGACACATCTTGCCAATATCCCAATTACTTATGAACTGGAAGACAGCAATACCGCGGTTACTTCCGGTGTCAGCGAAGTTTCTTTCAAGTATGCGAACGAGTACAAGAACATCTTTGACCTGTATCTGAACAACTCAACCGTTGACAAAAAGCTGCTGGGCAGCAAGAGCGTTGGCGACTCCACCGGTGAGTTTGCGCTGGGGCAGTGCGCCATGGTGCAGAACGGCAACTGGGTCTGGAGCGACATCAGCAAAACCGACGGCAATGTGGTGGAAGCGTCAGACATTAAGTTTCTGCCCATCTACATCGGTCACACCGGCGAGGAAAAGCAGGGGCTGTGCATCGGCACCGAAAACTTTGCCTGCATCAATTCCAAAGCCAGCGCGGACGACCAGAAGGCTTCTCTGGACTTTTTGAATTGGCTTTACACCGGTGACGGCATGGATTACGTTACCAAGAGCGGAGACGATGGTTTGGGCTTTATCGCACCTTACGATACCTTTAAGGGCAAATCACCGGATGATCCGCTTGCAAAACAAGTGACAGAATGGCAAAATAAAGACGGTATAAAAACCGTTCCGTGGGATTTCACTTGCTTCCCGAGTCAGAACTTTAAAAACAACTTTGGCGCGGCGCTGCTGCAGTATGCACAGGGGCAGAAGTCCTGGGACGATGTGAAAAACGAATTTGTGACTGATTGGAAGACAGAAGCTTCGGCCAGTAAGTAAAACCAAACAGCGGCCGCTTTGCCGGCTGCACAAAAAGATTAGTGTGTGCAGTTGCAGAAAAACGCACGCACTATCTTTTTTCGGGGCAGTTTCCGTTTTTTTCGCAGACAGCGGAAAGAACGGTCTGCCGAAAGACGGAAGGAGGAACTTTGCCATGCAGAAAACACTGCGCAGGTACTGGGCTGTTTTTACACTGCCAACGCTTGTCTGCTTTGTCATTGCGTTTTTGATTCCCTTTATCATGGGGTGCGGACTTTCCTTCGCACAGTTTACAACGGTTACCGATGCGCGCTTTAACGGCTTTTCCAATTACATCCGCGCGTTTTCCGGGGATGCAAATTTTCTGGCGGCGCTGGGGCGCACAGTCGTGTTTACCATTGCGTGCGTGGTACTCATCAATTTGTTCGGCTTTTTCCTGGCACTGATGCTGACGCGCAAAATGCGTGCAACCAGTGTGTTTCGTACCATTTTCTTTATGCCGAACTTAATTGGCGGCATTGTGCTGGGGTACATCTGGCAGCTGATTTTCAACGGCGTGCTTGCCAAGTATGAGCTGACACTGACCAGTGACGGCAAGTATGGAATTCTGGGCCTGATCATCCTGATGTGCTGGCAAATGACCGGCTATATGATGGTCATTTACATAGCGGGTCTGCAGAATGTCAGCCCTGATTTGCTGGAGGCAGCGCAGATTGACGGCGCGACGGCATGGCAAACGCTCATCCATGTGAAAATTCCCATGGTCATGCCAGCCATCACCATCTGTATGTTCATGACGCTGACCAATTCGTTCAAACTCTTTGACCAGAACCTTGCTCTGACCAACGGCGCGCCGGGCAACGACTCCGCGTTGGTTGCGCTGGACATTTACAAGACGTTTTATAGCCGTCCCGGATTTGAAGGTGTCGGTCAGGCAAAAGCTGTGGTCTTTACCGTGATTGTGGCGGCGATTGCCATGCTGCAGCTGCGGCTGACACGCGGAAAGGAGGTTGAAAACTGATGAAACAGCGGAAAAAAGCAGTGAACGCGGTCATCACCGTTCTGATGGTTTTGCTTTCCTGTGTGTTCATCGGGCCGATTCTCATTGTGCTGATGAATTCCTTTAAGGGGAAACTCTTTATTTCTGATCAGCCGTTTACCTTTCCAACGTTTTCTAAAATGGATTTGGGCGAGGCGGGCATTCAGCCCAAGACCTTTGTTGGCGGCAAGAACTATTTGAACGGCATTGAAAAAATTCATTTTTGGGAGGCGCTGGGGCGTTCGGTGTTCATTACCGTGTTTGCGGTGGCGCTGATTGTGCTGTTCACCGCCATGACCGCGTGGTTTGTAACGCGCGTCAAAAACCGCTACACCGGCACGCTGTACTATCTGTTCGTTTTCTCCATGGTCATTCCGTTTCAAATGGTTATGTTTGCCATGACGAAGGTTGCAAATGTGCTGCACCTGGATAATCCGGTGGGCATTTTGGTGCTGTACCTTGGCTTTGGCGCCGGTATGTCGGTGTTTATGTTTGCGGGCTTTGTCAAGGGGATTCCAGTTGATATCGAAGAGGCCGCAACCATTGACGGCTGCAGCCCGCTGCAGTGCTTTTTCCGAGTGGTGTTTCCGGTGATGAAGCCAACCGCCATCACGGTGGCTATTTTAAACACAATGTGGGTGTGGAACGACTACCTGATGCCCTATCTGGTAATGGGCAAGGATTACCCGACCGTACCGATTGCCATTCAGTACCTGCAGGGCGGTTACGGCAGCATTGACATGGGTGCTATGATGGCCATGCTGATTCTTGCCATTATCCCGATTATTATTTTCTATGCATTCTGTCAAAAATACATCATTGCGGGTGTTGTTGCCGGCGCGGTCAAAGGCTGAACATCAGCGGGAACAAACAAAAGCAGAAGAGGGGTGTGCTTATGAAAAGCATAGGGAAGCAGCCAAGACTCGGCCGCGGCGCCGGGGTGCTTCTTCCGGTGTCCAGCCTGCCGTCACGTTTTGGAATCGGGACGTTTGGCAGAGAAGCCTACCGATTTGTGGACTTCCTGCAGGCGGCGGGGCAGCGTTACTGGCAGGTGCTGCCGCTTGGCCCGACCAGCTATGGGGACAGTCCGTACCAGAGCTTTTCGGCGTTTGCGGGAAACCCGTATTTTATTGACCTGGAAACCCTGGTGCAGGAGGGGCTGCTGATGCAGGACGAGGCTGACGCGCCGGACTGGGGGGCAGATCCGGCAGATGTGGACTACGCAAAAATCTACCAGTACCGCTTTCCGGTTTTGCGCAGGGCGTTTGCGCGCAGCCGGCACCGCACCGGAAAGGCGTACCAGACGTTTTGTATAGAGAACCGGGCGTGGTTGGAGGAGTACAGCCTGTATATGGCGGTCAAAACACATTTTGAGGCGCACGAATGGCTGAAGTGGCCGGAAGAGCTGCGTACGGCGCAGCCGGATGTGCTCGAAAAGTACCGCAAAAACCTGCAGGAAGACATTGATTTTTGGAAATTCTGTCAGTTCAAATTCTTTACACAATGGTATAAACTAAAAGCATACGCCAATGCGCGCGGAATCCGGATTATCGGCGATTTGCCCATTTACGTTTCTCTGGACAGCGCGGATGTCTGGCTGCATCCAGATTTATTTCAGTTGGACAAAAAGCGCTGCCCGACTGCGGTGGCAGGCGTACCGCCGGACAATTTCAGTGCAACCGGGCAGCTGTGGGGAAATCCGTTGTATGACTGGGATGCCATGGAACGGGACGGCTTTGCATGGTGGAAAAAGCGAATGGCTTTTTCCGCGCAGATTTACGATGTGGTGCGAATTGACCACTTTATCGGCATTGTTCGCTACTATGCCATTCCTTATGGGGATGCCACAGCGGAAAATGGCGTGTGGCGGCGCGGTCCCGGTGCGGCACTGGTAAACGCTATCCGCTCCGTGATGGGAGAGTCCAAGGTGATTGCCGAGGATCTGGGCTGCGTGGTGCCGGAGGTTGAGGAGCTGCGGGACGCGGCGGGTTACCCCGGCATGAAGGTGCTGGAGTTTGCCTTTGACAGCGGAAGCGCAAACACCAATTTGCCCTGCCACTACGAAAAGAACTGCGTGGTGTATGGCGGCACACACGACAATGAAACGTTGGTCGGCTTTTTCAGACACCAGCCGCGCGCCAGCCTGCACTTTGCGTGTGACTACCTGCACGTTCACAAGAAAAAGCACCTGCCTGCCGCCTGCATTCGGGCGGCGTATGCAAGCACTGCGGATACAGCGGTGCTGCAGCTGCAGGACTGGTTGGGGTTGGGCAACGAAGCGCGCATTAACTTTCCGTCCACCATCGGCAGCAACTGGCGCTGGCGGCTGCTGCCGGGTCAGCTGACAGACGCGCTCAGCACCAGAATGCACGATTTTTGCGAACTGTACGCCCGCCTGCCGGCAGTGCAGCAAATAGGAGCCGCGGCAGCAGAGGATTCAAAAGCTTGAGAAACAAAGGAGGGTCTGCATATGCAGCCATTTCAGGAGGCAATCGTCAAAAAATTAAAGGAAACATACCACACGGAGCCGGCAAAAGCAAACACCAAACAGCTTTATAATGCGGTGTCAGCGGCTGCGCTTGACACCTGCTGGGACACTTGGCAGCGACCGGTTACCGGAAAAACCGCCTGCTACTTTTCGGCGGAGTTTCTGCTGGGGCGGCTGATTCACAGCAACCTGCTCAACTTGGGGCTGCTGGATGAAACTGAAGCGCTGCTGCATGATGCGGGCATCAGCCCGAATGTGTTTGAAGAAGTGGAGGATGACGCCCTTGGCAACGGCGGTCTGGGCCGCCTGGCTGCCTGTTTTTTGGACAGCGCCGCCACGCAGGGAATCCCGCTGATGGGGTACGGCATCCGCTACCGGTACGGCCTTTTTAAGCAGCACTTTACTTACGGCTGCCAGCAGGAGGAAGCAGATAACTGGCTTGCTTGGGGCGACCCGTGGAGTGTCCGCCGCGAGGAGGAAAAGGTGCGCGTGGACTTCGGCGGCCAGAGCGTCTGGGCAGTTCCGTACGATATGCCGATTATCGGCTACGGCGGCAAAACCGTGAACACCCTGCGCCTGTGGCAGGCAGAGGCACTGGAGCCGTTTAACTTTCAATTATTTAATGCGCAGAAGTACCACGAAGCGGTGCAGCAGGAAAATGATGCGGAGGCCATTTCAGCGGTACTGTATCCGAATGACGACACCGAGGCGGGCAAGCGCCTGCGCTTAAAGCAGCAGTATTTCTTTTCCAGTGCGTCGCTGCAGAGCCTGCTGAACGCATACACAGCACAGTTTGGAACGGATTACAGCCGTTTTGCGGAGCAGTATGCCATTCAACTGAATGATACGCACCCCACGGTTTCCATTCCCGAGCTGCTGCGTCTGCTCATGACACAAGGGCACATGGCATTTGAAGAAGCATTTGCGGTGGTACAGCAGACCTTTGCGTATACCAATCACACCATCATGGCGGAGGCACTTGAAAAGTGGAGCCTGCCGCTGTTCCAGTCCGTTTTGCCGGAAGTGTATCCGTATGTCGTGCTGCTGCAGAACCGCCTTTCCAATGCGCTTGTGCAGAAGCAGATTTCAGACACCTGGAAGTACAACCTGATTCAGGACGGCATGGTGCACATGGCGCGCATGGCAATTTATGCGACACACTCCACCAACGGTGTGGCAAAGATTCATACGGAAATCATCAAGCACACCGCTCTGCCGGAGTGGTACGCGCTGTATCCGGAGCGCTTTAACAACAAAACCAACGGCGTAACTCAGCGCCGCTGGCTGAAGTTGTGCAATCGGGAGCTTGCCGCGTTTATCAGCGACCGAATCGGCACCGGTTGGATTACAGATTTTTCGCAGCTTGCAAAACTGAAGCCCTATGCGGAGGATGCCGCCTCACGCGAGCAGTTCCTGCGCATCAAGCGCGAAAAGAAAAATCAGCTTGCCGATTATATGTACCGAAAAGACAACTTTGGCTTAAATACGGAAAACCTCTTCGACATACAGGTCAAGCGCCTGCATGAGTACAAGCGGCAGCTGCTCAATGCGTTTTCCATTCTGGATACCTACTTCGGGCTGAAAGACGGACGGATTCGGGATTTTTACCCCACGACGTTTATCTTTGGGGCAAAGGCCGCGCCGGGCTATGTCCGCGCCAAGGGCATTATCAAGTTCATCAATGAAGTTGCCAACCTCGTGAATTATGACAATGCGGTCAACCGCGTCATGCAGGTGATTTTTGTGAGCAACTACAATGTTTCCTATGCGGAAAAGCTGATTCCCGCCGCAGACATCAGCGAGCAGATTTCCACCGCCGGCACAGAGGCTTCCGGTACCAGCAACATGAAATTTATGATGAACGGCGCCGTGACCATGGGCACCTACGACGGTGCCAATATCGAAATTGTGCAAAATGCGGGAGAAGAGAACAATTACATTTTCGGCGCACGCGTCGAGGACCTTGAGAAAATCAAGGATACCTACCATCCCAAGGCACTGTACGAGCAGGAACCGCGCATCCGCCGCGTGGTGGATACTTTGGTGGACGGCACCCTGACCGATGGCGGCAGCGGTTGGTTTCGCGAGCTGTATGATTCGCTGCTCGAAGGCGCCAGCTGGCACAAGCCGGACAATTATTACCTGCTGCAGGACTTCCTGCCGTACTGTGATGCGCGTCTGCGCGCCAATGCGGACTACCGGAACCGGGATGCGTTTGCAAAGAAGTGCCTGCTGAACATTGCGGCGGCAGGGCCTTTCACCAGCGACCGTACCATCCGGCAGTATGCGCAGGAGATCTGGCATCTGTGAAGCTTTTCCGTCTTTGAAGTTTCGTGCCCGATAAATCCCCACAATCCGCTGTGACTTTCCCTGCGCCGCTGAAAAGGGAAAACAGCCGACGGCGTTTGACACACCGGCGTCAAAAAAAGCCGCACGCACGCGGCTTTTTTTGACTTGCAAGGAGCCAATGCCTATGGTATATTGGTTAGCAAGAGCAGCCGCCCACAAAGTGGTTACCCTCCGCTGATGTAAATGGCTTCTAAGAAGTCGCACCTACCCGGCTGGGCATAGCAGGGTAGGTCTTTTTATTGCTGATGCTTACTTACATAAGTCAGCAGTGCAAGCAGAAAATTTCCTGCCAGAAAGATCAAACAGAATGTTTGATAAGTATCCATTGCACTTTCCCCCTCGTGATACACACAGAGGGGAACCCGCCCCATGCACGGTTGCTCTTGTCTTCATCCTAATTCTTTCTGCAAAGAGAGTAAAGAAAACGCTGTCGAAAAGAACGCTGCTGCCAGAATAAATTGCCGGACAAAAAGGGACAGTGCCCCGAAAGCGGCACTGTCCTTTTCTAAAAGCTATTTTACATAGCCGAAGCCCAGAATGGTAAATTTCTTGCTGCGGTCTGTTTCCACCATGCGAAGCTCTACCGTGTGTGCTTTGGCGGTTTCCTCATGGAACAGAATCAGCGGGTTGCAGTGTGTCCAGCCGATGGTGCGGGGGTTGACGGTCATCACTTTTTTGCCGTCCACAAAAACATCCGCCTGACCGGCATTGGTTTCACCGGAGTCTTTGTAAACCAGCAGCAGTGCCTTGCAGGTAAGCTGCAGCCGGAAAGCATCGTTATTGGTTTCTGTGCCGGTGTGACACCAGTTGTACGGGAACTCCGGCGTGGTTTCCAGATGGTCGTCCTGCTCTACGCACTGCAGGTCATCGTCATGTTCCGCAAAACTGCCGCAGTCGATTTTTGCACCGATAAAGTTATCTTTGCGGTCCAGCAGGCGGACATCTTCATAGGTGCCGCCCAGAACCGGCTTCTGCTGCAGAAGCGCTTCCGTTTGGTCGGCTTCCGTTTTCTTCTGCGCCACAGCCTGCTTTACCAGATACGCCAAGCAGTCTGCCATGATGAGGTGCCCCGTGTTGCTCGGATGGAACACATCGTAGAAGAACTGATTTTTAGACAGCACACGGCCTTCGCCCGGCTTTAGTGGGAACTGCGGACTGACCGCGTCCAGAATGCTGACCATGGGCAGGTGGTACAGCTTGCCGACAGGCGAAAGGCGCTCCTGCAGGTTCCAGTCGTGCGCAAACACGCAGAACAGCAGAATCACAGCGGGCTGCTCCGGCAGCTTCAAGGCTTTGCGCACCAGACTTTCGTAGCAGATTCCTTTGGTTTCGTCCCCTTCGTCGTTGACGGCAAATTCAATGACCACGAGGTCGGGTTTGACACTGCCGTCGCGCAGCACGTCGCGTTCAAAACGAATCATGCCCAACTCAGACGGTGTGCCGCCGACACCGGCTTTAATCAGGTGAACATTGCTGCCTGTGCCGTATGTTTCCGCGAAGCGGCGGTAAAATTGATAGGCATAACTTTCTGTGTTGATGGGCGTGGCGCCTGCACCCTGCGTGATGGAGCCGCCGATGAATGCAATGGTGACATCCTCGCCGCGCTGTGCTTTGGCGGCCGCTTTTTTCAGGCGGGCGGTGTTGCCCAATTGCAGCAGGGAACGTGCAATCATTTTTTTGTAGTCGCCCGAAGCAAAGTCGATTGCCTGGTCTTCGATCGGTTCGGGGGCGGTAAAGCCGTCATTTAAGTAGAAGCGCACACTGACGTTTGCCAGAAGCTCCGGTGTGTCAAACTCGAACCGAATCTGTCCCGGCACGTTATCCTCTGCCGACCACGCAATTTCGTTGAGGTGGATGCGGGTTTCCATGCCGTTGCCGGTCAGTTTGGCGCGGATGTTGGTGCCGCTGCCGTAAACGTCCGTTTTGCCGTACATCTGAAAGACAAATTCCAGGGCTTCGTTCGGATTTTCCGTTTGTGCGCTAACGCCGATGCTGTGTACCAGCTTCCGGAAACCGGCAGTTGTTTTCAGCAGGTCCAGGGTGGCTTCATCGGTGATGTTGCCCGCAATTTGCGCGCTGTTAATGAGGCGGCCGTTGTCCTCATAAATAAACTGGACGCCTTTGCCGCTTTCCTGCTTTGCGCCGAACACTTCCTTGTCGCGCATAATGTAAAAATAGGGGCGTTTTTTCTCAGGATCTTTTGGTGCAACCGGTCCGTTCATTCTGTGGTTCCTTCTTTCTTTAAAGTCAAATAAAAAGTGAAATTCGTTTTCGTGTTATTCGCAGAAATAGGTTTCCTGCGGTCCCAGATATGAGGACAGCAGGCGGTCCGTACTGCGAACCAAAACGATTTTTTCAAGTGTAAAGCCGGGGTCCAGGGCAAAAACGCGCAAGGTGTTGATACCATCCTGCAGAGATACCCGGCACGGTGTCACCCGAATCTGATCCAGCACCATTTCGCACCACGGCGCGCAGGCAGGATTGCCGGCATCGTAGCCCTCTGGCAGCAGCGTCACAGTTTGTGTTTCCTCATGATTTACCTGCAGGCCGAAGGACAGGTTCTGTCCACTCTCCGGCGGATTGGCGGGCGCGCTGTAAAACAGGGCGGTCCATACACCGGCGCCGGTGGTGCGTACAGCGTAATCCAGGCAAGGTGCGGTTTTCGGTGTGAAGCTTGCGGTACAGGGCAGCGCCTTGACGCCGGAAAGCGTTTTTCCGTATGCCGGCAGAACGGTGAAAGCACCGCCGTTTCCCGGCCGGCAGGCAGCGAAGTGCTCTGCTTCGATAGAAATCAGACCGCCTGCTTCCAGAAAAGTTTTCGGCGGGCACTGGGGCAGCACCGCATAGTCGGCGCAGAGTACAAAGCGCAGGTTTCCCCCCGTGTACCGGACGGTGAAGCTGCTGTCTTTCGGCAGAAGCGTTTTGTTGACGGTCACTTGAATTTCTTCCCGCTTGGAAACGACGCCCACGGTTTTGGAAAACGTGACGCCGGGAACATCGCAGTCCACGGTGAAAGCGACCGGCGCCGCGCTGGCATTGAGCAGGACGAAGCTGCCGGTGTTGATGCCCGCCTCCAGGAACTGCCGCATCAAAAGCGGCTTTCCCGTCCAGTCACCGCCGGAGGTGCAGGTGCCTTCTCCTGCTACATAGCCTACCAAACGCGGCTTGCCGGCAGGCTCCACAGACATCTGTACCGGATAGCGGCAGTCCTCATCATTCCAGTGGGTAAAGCCGATGTGTTCGGAAAGTCCCATGCCGTTCCATTTGCCGCCGAGCAGATGGTGGAAGGTTTCCGTCAGCGCGCGGTCGCGCGCGAGGCAGGCTTTCATGGCTTCCGCGTAATCATTCGCGATGGTCGCGCCGACTTCTGCCGCAAAATGATTCCAGCCGGCGTATAGGTTCAGCTCCAACACATTGAGATTTCCCATGGCGGGGTAGTACACTAGTTCCCAGAATTCCGGCAGCAGTTCCTGCGGCACATTCTGCTTTAAAAACTCCAGTTTTTCCTTGATTCCCTCTGCCTGCCGCAAAACTCGCTCCGCCTCGGCATAGTGCACCGGATGGTAGGTGTCCGGCCGCAGGGCTTCTGGCTTGCGGTTATGGCTGAGCTTGGTGTATCCGCGCATCACATCTGCCAGCAGGGTTTTCTGCCGCGGCGGCAGCGCGCGGAATTCACGCTGCACCCAGCTTTGCAGATATTCTTCCGGCGCGTTCAGGTTTTTGCTGCCCCATTTTTCATAGTCATACGCCAGATCCATGAAAAAGCTGAGGGGATACTCCTGAAACTTCAAATCGCCGACGTTGACCACCCAGATGTCACGGATGCCGAATTCATAGGCTTCGGTCATCTGGTCCCACACCTTGGGCAGGTAGGAGCTGTTGACCCATTCATACGAAACGGGACCGCCATGGTAGTCGAAATGGTAGTACATTCCCCAGCCGCCGCGGTGACCGCGCAGCGCTTCGGTGGGCAGAGTGCGCATATTGCCAAAGTTATCTTCACAGAGCATCAGGGTAACGCCGTCCAGACCGTCCCAGTCTTTCAGACCGGGAGTGCTTTTGTCTCCGTAAAAATACGCTTCTACTTCTTTGTAAAGTGCCAGCATCTGCGGCATTTCTCCGGAAACCGGTGTGACCGTTTCGGTAATGAGCCGACGCTGCTCGGTGATGATGTCCTTGAGCAGGTCGATGTTCTGCTTTAGTGTGGCGTCCGGACCCAGCATAGAGGAATCCCGCTCGCCGCGCATACCAATGGTGATGACGTTTTCATACTTTCCGCTGCGCTGTAAACCGTCGTGCCAGTAGCGCAGCAGCCCTTCGCGGTTGGTGTAGTAGTTCCACTCGTTGCCGTAGGGCGAGTTTTCGCCGCGCACTTTGTCCCATTCCTCACTGTGGCGCAGGCAAGGTTCGTGGTGGGAGTTGCACATGACCACGCCGTACTCATCTGCCAGCCTTGCATTTTCTTCGCCGGGGCCGTCCAGCGTGAAGGAGGAGGTCCACATGGCAGGCCAGAGGTAGTTGCCCTTGAGCCGCAGCAGGGTTTCAAAAATCATGTCGTACATTTCTGCGGTGAAGCCGCCGAAGTGCGCAAAGGTCCAGTTACCGAAAGCGGGCCATTCGTCATTGATAAAAAACCCACGGTATTTGACTGACGGTTCCTTGGAAATGAAATTGTCCTTTTCCGTAAAAGTAACCTTTGTCTGTTTCTGCGGAACCGCATCCCCGAAGCGCACCCACGGAGAAACGTGCAGCAGCTCGGACAAGTGAAACAGACCGTAAATGGTGCCGCGCTTGTCACTGCCGGCAATGACCAGTGCCTGCTCCACCCCTGCAAAAGGTTTGGAAACCAGTTGAAACGAAAACGTTTCCCACTTGCCGCGGATGGCGGAAAAGTCCGCTTTTCCCGCCTGCTCCAGCTGCTGCAGCAGCGGACTGTGCGCCAAGGTGCCGATAATGACCGGGGCGGCGCAGCCTGCGGGATTCAGCCGAATTTCCGGGCAGACGCCGGTGACCAGCTGGGTGTCGCCGCAGACTTTCTTTGCAATTTTTGCGACACCGGTGTATGCTTCGCGTTCCAAAATCCAGCAGGCGGCGGTGCCGCCCTTGACGAACGAAAATTCCATTTTCATGCTCCTTATCCCTGCGCATACGCATTGCGTTTTGACGATTTATGCGGCCGCCGGCGGTTCGGTTGCAGCGGCTTGGTGAATTCGCATTCAGTATACACGATTTTTTAAAAAAAGCCATGACCTATTTCACGCTGTTTGCACAATTTCGTACTCCGCCGGGAAAATAGCGGCTGCAAAAATTTTGCGGCAGGGTGCCGCCGCCGGGCGCGGTTTTCTGCCGAGGCGCGCCTTGCAATCCCCGCCAAAATCCTTTATACTGCTGGGGAACAGCTGTAAATTTTCAAACAACAGAGAGGAACGTTATGCAGGTACAGGACAGAAATTCCATTTGCAATATTTTTCCGCATATCTTCTATACCGTCAACCGCGTTGCGCTGCCGGAGTGGTTTCTCGACAACCGAACAGCGTGTCACAACCTGATGCTGGTGTACGGCGGCAGGGCCGAATTCACCTGCAACGGCACCGCGAAGCCGGCGGCGGCCGGCGACCTGTTTTACTTTAAGCCGGGGGACTACCGCACCGCCCATACCTTTGCCGACTGCCCGATGAAAAGCTTCGCGGTGGATTTTACGTATATCTGCCCAACTTTCTTTGACGGTACCTGGCAGTCGCGCGAGCCGGCGCTGCCGTTTTCCTTTCAGCAGCATTTGGCAGAGCCATACTTAATGGATCGGCTGACGACTCTGTTTTTCCAAATGAATGAAACCGCGCTTTCTGTTCCGGACCCGTCAGACCGGCAGGTGCGCGAGATTTTCACCCAGATTCTGTTGCTGCTGTTTCAGGCAGTGCAAAGGCGCCCCTATGATTTCTCTGCCGCCCAAAAGGTAGAAACGGTTATCCACTACATGACCCGACACTTTACAGAGCCGCTCACACTGGCGCAGCTGGCAGCCTGTGTGCAAATCAGCGAATCCTATCTGGGAAAAATTTTCAAGACTGTCACGGGTAAGTCACCGGTTGACTATTTAATCGGTATCCGCATTAGCCGCGCAAAGGTTTTGCTGAAAGAGGGAATGTCCGTTTCGGAAGCGTCCCGCAAGGCAGGTTTCAGCGATATTTATTACTTCAGCCGCACATTTAAAAAACGGGAGGGTCTGAGCCCTTCCGCCTTTGCCGCTTTATAAACGGGACTGGATTTATTTTGCCGCCGCGCAGGTTTGCCGGCGGCCTTTTTACTGCAGTTTTTGCTGTGCCAGCAGTGCCTTAACCATGGCATCCGGCGAGGCGCTGTCTGCCTCCAGAATGGAAGCAACGCCGCACTGCCGCAGGGCTGCACTGCACTTTGGCCCGATGCTGACCACGGTGGTCTGTGTGCCCCACGCCGCGGGAACGTGCCCCAGCGCCTGCAGCACGCGCTTTGCAGAGGAAGCACAGGTAAAGAAGACCGCTTCGCAGGATGCAGCGAAAGTGGGGTCAAACTCCTTTGGGGGAACCGGACGGTTTTCGTAAATGGGAAGTTCCTCAAAATGGCAGAATGCGGCAAGCACGTCCCGAATGCTATGGTCGGCCTGCGCGGCTTTGGGGTACCACACCGTGTCAGACAGCGAAAGCACCCGGCCAAGCGTTTGACACAGGCTGCTGCTGTTTGCTGTTTCTGCGGTCAGGTCAGGGTGCAGACCGTATTGCCGCAGGTGCCTGCCTGTGCTGTGCCCAATGACCGCGATTTTTGTGTTGGCAAGGCTGCGACTGTCCAATCCGGCAGCCTGCAGGGAAGCGAAAAACGCATCGATTCCATTCCGGCTGGTAAAGAGTATCCAGCGGACTGCCTGCAGCTTTTCTGCAGAGAGCGCCGCCGGAATCTGCACGATTTCACCGACGGTAACTTCCTGCACTTCCGCGCCGCACGCGCGCAGTTTCTGTGCCAGCGGCGCGGGGCGCGTGCCGATTTTGGGCACCAGACACCGCTTGCCGAACAGGGGCTGCTTCTCAAAGAAATTCAGCTTGTCCCGCAGCCGCACCACGCCGCCGACCACAATGAGGGCAGGAGAGGGCAGGCAGGCTGCTTCCACAGCCTTTGCCAGATGCTGTAAGTCCGCTGTGCAGACACGCTGCCGGGGCGTGGCGGCGCAGGAAATCACTGCCGCGTCGGTTTGCCCGTCCATGCCGGCTTGCAGCAGTCGTTGAGTAATTTCGCCGACCTTGCTTAGCCCCATCAGGAAGACGCAGGTTTCGCGGCTTTTTGCCAATGCGTCAAAGTCGATATCGGCAAGAGCATCCGTCTGTCCGTGTGCTGTCAGTACATGAAAACCGGAGGCAATGCCGCGGTGCGTAATGGGAATGCCGGCACAGGCAAGACCTGCCGTGGCGGAACTGACGCCGGGAATTACCGAGAAGGGCACGCCGGCTTCCCGCAGGGCAAGTGCCTCTTCGCCGCCGCGCCCAAAGACGTAAGCGTCCCCGCCTTTCAGACGTACCACTTTGTCGTACTGCATGGCTTTGGCAATCAGCAGGCGGTTGATGGCGTCCTGCCGCATGGAGGGGTGGGCGTTCTGCTTGCCGACGAAGATTTTTTCACACTGCGGCTTGGCAAGGGTGGGCAGCTCCGCTGGAGAAAGCCGGTCGTACAGAATGCAGTCGGCTTCACGAATCTGCCGCAGCCCCTTGACGGTGACCAGTTCGCTGTCTCCGGGGCCGCCGCTGACCAGACAGACGGTGCCGGCCAGCTGGCTGCGAATCCGGCGGGCGGCTTGTGCGGCAAGCCGCTGCGGGTCGCTGCCGGTGACAGACGCGCGGGCAAGGCGGCTGCCGTCTTCCCGACCATACAGCGCGTCCAGACGGAACGCACCGTTCTGTGGGGTGCAGAGCGCACCGACTGGCATATGGCAGTCCGCGCCGATTTCACGCAGGAACGCACGCTCAGCCTGTGCGGTCGTTTCAGCGTTTTCCTCGCTGAATGCTTGGAGCATTTGCAGCAGACCAGTGTTTTCACGCCGGCACTCCAGTGCGAGAAATCCCTGCGTCGGGGAGGGAATCATCTGCGCCGGTTCCAGATACTGTGTAATGCGCTGCTGCAGTCCAAGCCGGTGCAGACCGGCGGCTGCCAGCACGATGCCGTCTAGCTTCTGCTCCTCCATCTTGCGCAGGCGGGTGTCAACATTGCCGCGCAGATTGACAATTCTCAGATCCGGCCGGAGCGCCAGCAGCTGAAACGCGCGCCGCTTGCTGCCGGTACCGATAACCGCACCTTGCGGCAGTTCCTGCAGCGAGGGGGTTTCTCGCAGGATTAAAGCGTCGCGCGGATCTTCGCGCGGCCATGCCTTGGCAAAGACCAGTCCTTCCGGCAGCACAGCGGGCATATCTTTCATGCTGTGCACACCCAGTTGAATTTCATCCTGCAAAAGCTTCTGCTCGATTTCCCGCACAAACAGGCCGCTGCCACCAATTTCATGCAGCGGGCGGTTCTGCACCACATCTCCCTTTGTGGAGATGATTTCGATTTCAAAGGTATGCTCCGGATAAGCCTGCCGCAGTTTGTCACAGACGGTTTCTGTTTGTATCAGTGCCAGTTTGGAGCCGCGGGTTCCAATCTTTATTTTCATGAAACGTGTTCCTCCTGTTCAATCTGAAACAGCCGGCGAACCACCTCTTTGTACTGCTCCTGTTCCTCACTGGAGTGCGGGCGCTTCAGTTCCAGAATCGGCTCCCGCAGCAGGCGGCGCAGGGCTGCGTCCAGTGTGCGCCGGACAATTTTTTGCTCGTGGTCGGTGAGTTCCAGCCTGCGGTCCAGATACTGAAAACTGTCGTCGCTGATTTCCCGGCAGCGCTGCTGCAGCGAGGCGATGGTGCTGTCCATCCGGCTGGCGGCAAGCCAGCGGCCGGTTTCCTCCAGTGCTTCCTGAATGTAGGCTTTGCTTTTTTCTGCCAATTGATTCCGCTGTTCCTGATTTTTCAGGACAGTCTGCTGCAAGCTGTCCAAATCCCACAGGTGGCACAGTGGGTTTTGTGCGAAGGCAGGGTCAATGTCCCGCGGGGCTGCCAGATCCAGCAGGTACAGCGGGTCGGTTACGGTGCAGTCACAGCTGCGCAAAACCAGATGGGGGGCAGAGGTCGCGGAAATGACGATGTCGCTCTGTTGCAGGGCGGCGTAGCGCTCCGGATAAGCAATAATGCGGATACCTGCAAATTCGTGCTGCAGTGCCTGCGCGTGCGACAGCGTGCGGGAGCAAACGATGACATGGCCCGCACCGCAGTCGCAGACATAGCGCAGCGCCAAAGCTGCCATTTTTCCGCTGCCGAGGATCAGCACGCTGCGTCCCGCAATGCCGCAGGCGGCTTTCAGTTGGCAAATGCCGACGTAGCTGACCGACAGGGGAATTTCGCTGATTTTCAGCTCCGTTTTGATGCGCTTGGCGCACGCGACTGCGTCTGTTACCACCCGGCTCAGTTCCTTTTTGCTGAAGCCCATTGCTTTGGTGAAGTCGAGTGCGCTTTTTACCTGCCCCAGAATCTGGTCTTCGCCCAGAACCTGTGACTCCAGACCTGCCGTGACGGCAAACAGATGCGCCAGCGCATCCTTGCCGGTACAGCCGTTCAGGCAGTCTGCCAGCGGCACTTCGGGAAAGGTACGCTCCAGCAGCGCCTTCATCTGGTTATACTGCTCCGAGTGGGTAAAAAAGAAATATGCTTCTGTGCGGTTGCAGGTGGAAAGCAGCAGACACTGCTCCACACCGAAGGATTCCGCATGGTTGAGAAACGTCAGCTTTGCGCTGTCGGTAAAGGAAGCCTTGTCCCGAATGTTTAGTCCCGCACTTTTGTAACTTAATCCCCAAAAGCCAAACTGCATGATTGTCACCCTGTTTCCTGAAGTTGTTTTTTGTTGTAAAAAAAGGAGCTGCAAAGCGGCAGCTCCTCTCCATACGGTATTTTCAGCAGATTGCACCGCCGACCAGTTACCGCTATGCGTCCAGAATCTGCTGCTTGCGCTGCAGAATCTCATCTGAAAGCAGCTGCTTTTCCACATTTTCAAAACCCAGACGGTCAATGGTCTGGGCAAAGCGTTCGCCGGTTTTGCCCTGCTCACGGAACAGCAGAATTGCCTTGTCAACCACGCGCAGCAGTTCCTCTTCCGAAGTGAAAATTTTGTGTAACGGTTTGCCGTGTGCGGTCTGCTTGCCCCAGCGTCCGCCGATGTACACCCGGTAGCCGGGCGTGCCGCTTTTAATCGCGTTAAAAGGACACTTTTTCACACAGCGGCCGCAATGGTTGCAGATTTCTTCATGGATATGCATGACGCCATCGTCTGCAAACCTTGGTGCGTGCATCGGGCAGGCTGCTTCGATTTGGCACTTTTTGCATCCTCTGCACATTTCCTTATCCACGCGGGGAACCAGCTGACCAACAATACCGAGATCATTGAGGGTGGGTTTTACGCAGTTGTTCGGACAGCCGCCAACCGCAATTTTAAACTTATGCGGCAGCTGTACTGTTTGATACCCCTTGTAAAACTGCTCATGGATTTTCTGCGAAAGCGCAAAGGTATCATACAGCCCGTACTGGCAGGTGGTTCCTTTGCAGGAAACCACCGGACGCACCACCGAACCGGTGCCGCCGGTTTCCAGCCCGACGGACGCAATAAACTGGCGGAATGCTTCGATTTGCGCAAAAGGAATGCCGCGGACCTCAATGGACAGGCGTGTAGTAAATTCCACCTCGCCGTTGCCGAACTTTTCGGCGGCCAGCGCCACAGCGGCGGTCTGCGCAGCGGTGATCTTTCCGTTTGCGGTTATGATTCTGCCGTTAAACAGATTGGTGCCTTTATTGTGCAGAAAGCCAAGTGGCTTGACCTGCTTGATTTGTTCTGCGGTTAATGTACATGCCATGGTGTTAACTCCTGTTTCTTATAAATCTATAATGCAAAAACCGGCACGTTGGCAAAGGGATGCCATCCTCCGGTGTTTTGGTATTGGTGCAGGCGTAAAAATTTCAATTTTTTTCAAAAGGCTTGCGGCACAGGCAGATGCATGACCGGCAGCACTGCCAAGAAGAAAATTTCTTTCCAATATTTTCCATTATGCCTCTTTGAAAGTACGGAAATACTGTGTCATGACTTCGCAGGTTTTGGCAAGATCCTGTGCGGTGTGCGCATCGGAAAGGAACATCGCCTCAAACTGCGAGGGCGCTGTGTAAATGCCATGATCCAGCAGATAGCCGAAGAAAGCGGCATACTGTTTGGTATCGGCGGAAACCGCGCTTTCATAGTCCGTTACGGGCTGTTTTGTAAAGAAAATGCTCATCAGTGAACCAATGCGGTTGACGGTGACGCGGTTTCCGGCGGCAGCTTTGACTGCCTGCGCAATCTGCGCGGATTTTTCGGCAAGGCGGGTGTAAATCTGCGGGTCTGCCTTCAAAATGTTTAGCGTTTCAATGCCCGCCGTAGTTGCAATGGGGTTACCAGAAAGGGTTCCCGCCTGGTACACTGGGCCGACCGGCGAAATCATTTGCATGATGTCGCTTCTGCCGCCGTAAGCGCCGATGGGCATACCGCCGCCGACAATTTTCCCCAGTGTGGTCAGGTCGGGCTGAATGTCATAGTAAGCCTGCGCGCCGCCCAGCCCCAGCCGGAAACCGGTGATGACTTCGTCAAAAATCAGCAGGGCGCCGTATTGCCGGGTGATGTCGCGCAGAAACGACAGAAAGCCCTGTGCGGGCAGTACCACCCCCATGTTGGCGGCAACCGGCTCCACGATGACCGCCGCGATTTCCTGAGGATAAGCTTCAAATAGTTTTTTGACCGATTCTGTGTCATTGTAGGATGCCACCAGCGTGTGCTTGGTGAAGTCTGCCGGCACACCGGCACTGTCCGGCACAGAGGTGGTGAGTGCCGCGGAACCCGCCTTCACCAAAAGTCCGTCGGAATGACCGTGGTAACAGCCTTTAAATTTGATGATTTTGTCCCGACCGGTGAAGCCCCTGGCTGCGCGGATGGCGCTCATAACTGCTTCCGTACCGGAATTGACCAGCCGACTGACCTGCATGGAAGGCATCAGCTCGGCAATCAGTTCTGCCAGCACGACTTCTTTTTCCGTTGGTGCGCCGAACGTTAGCCCCTGCGCGCAGGCTTCCTGTACCTTTTCAATGACCCGTGGATAGGCGTGCCCCAAAATGCCGGGGCCCCAGGAGCACACATAGTCGATGTATTCATTTTGGTCAACATCCAGAATGCGGTCGCCGTGCGCAGAAGCGATGAAGCGCGGAGTGCGGCCGACCGCCTGAAAAGCGCGCACCGGACTGTTGACACCGCCCGGAATGCGCCTTTTTGCACGTTCAAACAGTTCTTGGGAACGTTGTTCCATGCTGCTTCCTCCTAATTTAATTCACGCAGCCAGTTGGCAACATCCAGTGCGTGATAGGTGATAATCATTTTGGCACCGGCTCTTTTGAAGCCGACCATGTTTTCCATAACAATTTTTTTCTCGTCAATCCAGCCGTTCTGCGCGGCGGCTTTCACCATGGCATATTCGCCGCTGACGTTGTAAGCGACAATTGGAATATTAAAGTGGTTGGCGGTTTCGCGGATGATGTCCATATACGCCATGGCGGGCTTGGAGATAATCAAATCCGCCCCTTCCTGAATGTCCTCCTCCACTTCGCGCAGGGCCTCTCTGCCGTTGGCAGGGTCCATCTGGTAAGTGCGCCGGTCACCAAAGCCGGGGGCAGAGTGCGCCGCGTCACGGAAAGGCGAGTAGTACGCGGAGGCAAATTTCGCGCTGTATGCCATGATGGGTACTTCTGTGAAACCGGCGCTGTCCAGCCCCTTGCGGATGGCTGCCACCCGTTTGTCCATCATGTCGCTGGGGGCGATGATGTCGGCACCGGCTTTGGCGTAGCTTACTGCCGTTTTGGTCAGCAGAGGCAGGGTTTCATCGTTGAGAATTTTGCCGTCTGCCACCAGTCCGCAGTGTCCGTGAGAGGTGTATTCGCACAGACACACATCGGCAATCAGCAAAAGTTCGGGGTATTGTTTTTTGATGAAGCGGAGCGCCTGCTGCACAATGCCATTGTCATCATAAGCACCGCTGCCGACTTCGTCCTTGTGAGCAGGGATTCCAAACAGAAGCAGGGCACGCACGCCGGACGCCATGACACGCTCCAGCTCTTCCGACAGTCGGTCAACGGAATACTGAAAAATACCCGGCATGGAGGCAATCGGATTTTTGAGGTTAGTTCCTTCTTCAACAAACAGCGGATAAATCAGTTCTTCTGTGCGCACGGCGTTTTCGCGCACCATGCTTCGGATGGCTTCGCTTGACCGCAGTCTTCTCATTCGATCCATATTTGCAGCTTCTTTCTTTATCATATAATCGCATCCTCTTTACCGGGAGGATGGCCGGTACTTGGCAAGTACCGCTTCCAGTTCTGCCGGTGCTGGTATCCGGTGCGTTTGCAGACCTAGTTCCAGCAACGCATGGAAGGCCTGCCTGCGCGCCTTTCCCGGTGGGATTTCTTTTTTCACACGCGGGCGGATGCTGCCAAGAAAGCGTGCCAACTCTGCAAGCTCCGGCGTAAGGAACTGTCGCACCTGTGCTTTTAGGTGCTGCGCGAGCAGCGGACTGTTTCCGCCGCTTGTAAACGCGGCGACCACATCCCCCTCTTTGACATAAGCAGGGAAGATAAAGCTGCAGTCTTCCGCTTGGTCCACCGCATTCACGGGTATGTTTCGCTCACGGCAGAGCTGCGCAATGTGCCGGTTCAGTGCTTGGTTGTCCGTTGCCGCGACCACCAGCGTTTTTTCGTCCAAGTCTGCCGTATCAAACGGCTTTTTCATGCAGATGAGCTGCCTGTCGTTTTGCAGAGCACTGCAGAGGTGTGGGGAAACCACCGTGACTTTGGCGCCGAAGTCCTTGAGGACAGCCGCTTTGTGCAGGGCAACTGTTCCACCGCCGACCAGCAGGCAGGGCGCGCCCTGCAGTTCTACGAACATGGGGAAAAAGGCCATTCTGTTCCTCTCCTCCGCTGCCGAAAGCAGCAGACTTTGTTAACAAAATATCAATTGAATTGCTTGTAAATTCATTATATCGCTTGCACATTCTTTTGTAAAATGCTAATATCTTTATTGCTCCATAGCTTTTTATCTATGAGAAAAGGTGGTAACGAACAGTGACCATACGGGATTTGGAAATTTTTGTGGCGGTGGCGGAGTCCGGCCACATGGGGAGCGCGGCAAAGCGGCTGTACATCTCGCAGCCCACGGTGAGCCATGCGATTACACAAATAGAAGAAACGTATCACGTCAAGCTGTTTGAGCGCCTTTCCCGAAAGCTGTATATCACCGAGGCGGGGGAGGAGTTTTTACAGTATGCGCGGCATATGCTGGCAAACTTTGCGGATATGGAGCAGTTTTTGCGCCATGCTTCCGAGCAGCTGTGCATCCGCATTGGGGCTTCCCTGACTGTGGGCGGTTTTTTTCTGGCAGATATGATTTCGCAGTATGAAAAAGAAAATCCGAAGATTCGTATCCGGGTGTATATTGATAATTCCAAGGATATTGTGCAGAAAATTCTGGACGGCACGCTGGATTTGGCGGTCATTGAGGGAAATGTGCACGCAAAGGATATTGTGACCAGAGAAGTGTATGAGGATGAGATGGTCCTCATCTGTGGAAAGCAGCATCCGCTGGCGTTAAAAAAATCGGTCAATGCGGAGGACTTGCGGAACATCGACTGCGTTTTGCGGGAGGAAGGCTCCGGCACACGGGAAATTTTTATGGACTTTGCGGAAAGCCGGGGCATTCCGATTGTGGAAAAGTGGGTCTGCCACAGTTCCGATTCCATCATCAATATTGTGGCAGCCGGGCAGGGGGTTTCGCTGCTGTCCAAAGCGCTGCTGCTGCATGAAGATTGCGTGGTCAAGCTGCCGCTTGCGGATACACCTATTGAGCGCAGCTTTCGTATCATCTATCACAAGGATAAGTATCTTTCCACCGCGCTGACCCGGCTGATGGATGCGTTGGAGGAGCAGTTTAAGCGCATCCGGCCGGAAAATGCATAGCAGGATGGTGGGACTTTCGTGACCGGGTTACAGAACCGGCGGGAAAAACGCGCTATACTAAACCCAGAAACCAAAAGAAACCCTGAAAAAAGATAAAGGAGGCCTTTCAAATGGCTGTATGTAAAGTTACGAAAGAAAATTATAAAGCGGAAGTTCTGCAGTCCGAAAAACCGGTTCTGATTGATTTTTGGGCAAGCTGGTGCGGCCCGTGCAAAATGCTCTCTCCGGTGGTAGATGAAATTGCAGAGGAACAGAACCGTGTCAAGGTCTGCAAAGTCAATGTGGACGAACAGCCGGAGCTTGCGGCGCAGTTTCAGGTCATGAGCATTCCAACGCTGGCTTTCCTGAAAAACGGACAGCTGACGGCACAGTCTGTCGGTGTCCGGCCGAAGTCGGATATTTTGCAGATGATTGAAGCGTAAAGAAACGGTTTCACAGAAAACCGCTGCAACAATTGCAGTGTGGAATAAGAACCCCGAAAGCAAAAAAACAGCTTTCGGGGCTTTTTTAGTCGGCTGCCCTGCACAATCAATTCGGACAGTACCTGTCCGAACGCGAGAAAAGAGGGTATAAAAAAGCCCCCGAATCCCGGTGAAAATCCTGAGTTTCGGGGGGTTGGTGCCGCTGAACTTGATTGCTTCAAATCCGAAAAAGGAATTTTGTGTTCATTCTCGCTGTCCCAATTATAAGTTACAGTCACTGTACCATTATCATAAACATATACGGCATTGATAAATGTTTCAATTAATCGGTGGCAGAACACTACGTCATTAACATTCCCCTTTTTGAATTGACTGAGCCATTTAGACACTGCTTCTTTTGAAAGCGCTTCCGAATTGAAAAATTTTGCTTCTTCAAGCTGCTCTGCAAGGAAATCCTTTTCATGTTCAAGCTGTTCCAAGAGTTCTTTTGTACTTTTGGTAAAAATTCCGGCCTTTATCGCATTAAGCATGTTATCAAGTTCAGCCTTATTTTTTAACTGTTGATGTTTAATAGCCGCAATCGTTTCTTTATTTCCGCTTTCCTTCATAGATTCGGCATGTGCCATATCTGCCAAGGCATTGCAGACTTCCTCTGACAGAACATAATTCACTGTGAAATCCAAGACAGCAGATTCAATGACTTCTTTGCGGATATCTTTCTTCTTGCAATTACGCAGACGCTTTTTCGCGTTGCAGACGTAATAATTATACTTGCCTGTAGTTCCGCTGCTTTCTCCAACCATAGCCCCGCCGCATTCTCCGCAGAAGATTTTTCCAGAGAGCAAGTAATCTACCTTCGCTTTATGTGCTGCCGGTGCTTTTTTATTTGATTTCATTCTTTTTTGCACCCTTTCCCAATCTTCATTATTGATAATAGCTGGCATCCCGCCGGGAATACGAATTAATTTGTCCTCACCGTTTTCAGCATGGCTGTTTCGCTTTCCATTTTTTCGAGGAATTTTGCTGTATGTGTAAATACCGATATATCGTTCATTTTTGAGTATGTCGTGCAACGAATTCTTACCAAACGGCTTCCCAACAGATGTTTTTCGTCCCTGATTGTTTAGAGTGTCAATAATTTGCGAATAAGAGTTTCCACTTGCGTACATTCTGAAAATCATTCGCACCGTTTCGGCATTGTATTCATCAACGACGTAATTTTTATCTTTGTCGACTGTATAGCCAAGTAGAGGGTGACCACCAACGTGTTTCGCCTGGAGCGCAAGTCCACGCTGACCACGCGTGGTTTTTTCAACCAGATCATAAATATAATATTCGGCGAGACCTTCGAGAACAGATTCTAAGATAATCCCTTCCGGACCTTCGGGGATATGTTCCATGGCTGATAAGACACGTACACCATTCTTTTTTAGCTTTAGCTTGTTCAATGCGCTTTCGTTGCGGTTACGTGCAAATCTATCTAACTTCCAAACGATAACGACTTCAAATAGTTCTTTTGCACTGTCCAAAAGCATTTGCTGAAACTGTTCGCGTTCATCATTTTTTCCGGTTGCAGCTTCGTCGCAATATTCGTGAACAATCGTATATCCCTGCTCCTGCGCGTATTTTCTACAGTCCCGCAGCTGATCAGTGATGCTGGTTTCTTTTTGTGCATCGCTAGAGTAGCGTGCGTAAATTACAGCGTTTTTCAATTATATTGCCTCCTTGATTTATTCAGTCGGGCGGAGTACAATAATTCTTGCAATACATTGTGCTCCGGCTCCGGCCGGTTGCTGCCGCTCTATCCTGTTCCAGCAGGGTAGGACGGTTTTTTTTTTATTATAGTTTGCCGTTCTCTGTCAGCTTCTTGCTGATGCGCATAAGCAAATCCGGCTGGTTTTCTTGGTTTCTAAGGTGGCAAGCTACAGCCCATATTTCAACCGCTACACAAGCCGCCACAATCCAAACACTAATCATGACTGGCACATTAAATTGAGTAGATGCCGTTTCCGAAAGGCTGGCTCTTACCGGGAGGACTTTACCCAAAATAATTCCGTCGATAAAACCTATTGCCGCTATAATAATTGTGATAATCCGAAACACTCGGCTACTTTTAGGGTTATCAATGTAGATTTGGTCAGAATGTGCTTGATAGGTTTCATCTTTTGTGAACTCATAGCCGCATCGGATGCACTTGGGCGCATTTTCACCATTTGCAGCTTTGCATTTCGGGCATACTTTCATCATAAGTCATTCTCCTTTTAGCAGGACTTTTATCAATAATCTAAGTTGTATGCTGAAAATTTAGTATCGTATGCTGCCTTAAAGGCTTCATTCAGTTCGGCGTCGGAATCTTCATGAGTGGGGATCGTAGTGATTTGTCCAGTCGCTGTAGTTATCATGATTGCAATTCTAGCGTGTCCTCTCATCTCCATGTAAATTCCATCGCTCAGTTCAGGATAATCTGAGATGTTAGTCGTAATTAGATAAGATAGAGAAACGAATTGTGATGCCATCTGCACGCGGTCAAAGTCGGAAGTTGCACTGCTTGAGGGATTAAACGATACTTCTATACGGTTCTTACCGTTTATGTATGGAGTCGCGGCTGCACCTTTCATATCCTCATCGGAACTCCATGACTCATTTAACTTTTTAATTGCTTCATAAAACTTTCCTGATGTTAATGGCTTATAGTCAGTTGCAGGGTCAACAGAACTTTGTAAAGTAGGAGCGGAAGAAACTGCTGGTTTAATAGTTTGGTTAAGTGAAAGGCTAATTGCTACGGTAACAATTATTGCGCACGTAATGATAATCGGAAATTTATGTTTGCTTATGAATGATGCGATGACTGTATTCCTTTTTTCATCAGGGCCTTTCAGCTTTTCCCCACATTCTGGACAAAATTTTGCCTCTCCGGCTTCGAAACCGCATTTCGGACATTTCATAAATCATTCTCCCTTTCATACCTAGTTGACAAATTTCGCCAACCAATTATAATAGTATTTAGGGATTTGCGTTCCTGCTTTTTCCTTGTTAAAGCCTTTCGGTGTTCGCAGCACCGGAGGGCTGTTTTTTTTTTTTATGAGGCGACATTAAACCGAAGACCACGGTTTTCGATATAGTATCGAAGCGCCCACCTTATCGCCTTTTCCGATATACCAAAGTATTCAGCCAGCTGCCATGGCTCTATATGCCCTTCTGCCAGAGCCGTACAAATTTCATCATACGGAAGAAAGCGTTCGGTGGCCCATTTATTTGCTTCAAATTCGTGCTTTTCAATCAAATCCAACGGACTGCATACTTGATGTGTGCATCCGGTAGCACAGTGACCGATTTCATGGGCAATTGCCCTTTTAGATTCGGCGAGCGTTGGAAAGGAAGCCATGTCTATAAATACCGCATATCTCCCACGCATTTCGATTGTCGCGCTTTTTTGTTCTCCTACATCAAATTGATAGAACGCTATTTGCTGTGCTGTCAACTCTTCATATAGGTCAGAAAAATCAATCATGAATTCAGTCCTCGGAATTCTTTTTCTCTTTGTCCTGCTGCATTTTAAAGAATTTGGCCATTTCAAGCAATTTCTGTTTGTTTTCCTCAGTCAATTCTTTTGACTCATCCAGAAATGCATAGGTGAAATCGTCAAGAGCCATATCCTCCGTCCCACTTCCACTATCGGAAGTGGGACTTTTTGTTTCTCTGTCTCCAAGCAGATAGTCTATCGAAACGTCGAAATAATCGGCTATTTTGTTTAGAGTTGCCCCATTTGGAGTAGCACCCTTTTTCCACTTGGCTACAGCTGAACGGTTTAACCCTATCTGCTCGCTCAACTTATAGGCACTTATACCCGCGTGCGAGCACAATTCAGTGAGCACGTCAATAAACACAAAAAACACTCCAATTTTTGTACACAAAGTAGAAACTACCAAAGTAGCCTAAAACTCATTGACAGAGTACTAAAGTGCGCTATATAATAAAGCTACAAGTTACCAAAGTAATTTCAAGTGTAATACTTAAGTCATCAGCAAATTTATAGTATCACTATAGACTACTAAGGTCAACTGTTATCCTCGAAAGGAGGTGACTTTTGTATGCCTGCACAATGGACAGCCGAATTATTAGGCAAAATGCACATGCACGGTATAACTGCCAAGCTACTTGCAGAACAACTTGGCTACCACCCGAAGTATGTAAGTGCGGTGATGAACGGGCATAAAGAACCGAAAAAAGCCGAGCAAAGATTCAATGCTGCGCTGGACGAGCTTATCAAAGAAAAGGAGGACAACCAGTGAAAGGAGAACAGCATGATTGACGTTACAAAAATTCCGCCACCTGTACTACATAGCTTGGCCTACGACTTGCTCAAAGCGGTAGAACGTTCGGAGCGCAGGGAAGATGTTAAACAATCCGAAAAAGAAAAGGAGGAAACCCTACATGACACTAAGCCAAATAATCTACTACTGCATAGGCCGCATCGCCGTGGATGCCGGTATCGCGTTGGCCGTGCTCAACGTAGCGTATGCCGTACACCGCCGGTACCGAGATAAGCAGCGTCAGCGGCGGCAAGCCGAGGCTGCGAAAGCCCGGAACCGTAAGGAAATTATTGATTTGATGGAATGGAGGAATGAGTGATGGGAATACCCGAACTGATTAAGGCACTACGGCGGAACATGGTGGAAACTGGCAACTTAGTGTGCTTAGGCTGCGGCCATGAGCATAGCTGCTCCACGCGCGGCTGTGCGATTATGCGCGAGGCGGCTGACAGTTTGGAACGCCTGAACGACTTCGAGCATAGTCAGTGCGCGAAGTTGCTTGCAGAAAACGAGGCATTGACAAAACAGCTCAGCGTCAAGTCCGAACAACTGGAAAGCTTACGCACAATATTTTATGAGGTTACAGGTTCTGTTCCGTCAAAAGCCCCGAAAAACAAGCCGCTGACGCTGAAACAGCTGCGGGGGATGGATGGAGAGCCGGTGTGGATTGTCCTATTGAACATCGCAAAACAGTCAAGGTACGAAATAGTCACTGAAGTCCATGAGGACGGTATTTGGATGGTCTGCGCCGACGATGATAATGATTATGCGGCGTTTGGTCTGTATGGCAAAACGTGGCTTGCCTACCGCCGCCCGCCGAAAGCAGGTGAAAAATGAAAATTGTAGAGTCCCATAAGACCGACGTGGATAATTACATTATTACGCATCATTATCTGCGCAGTGCTCCGGCGGGAGCCAGACTGCGGCTATGGGTAAAGGACAATTCCGACAATGTAATCGGCGCAATGATGTGGGGCAGGCCGACTGCACGTACATATGATTATAATCGCATATTGGAGCTTACGCGGCTGTATTTGATTGACGATACAGAGCACTGTGCTGAGAGTAAAGCCCTCGGAATGGCACGGAAATATATTCGGAAACATCTACCTGAAATCCGAGGGCTAATATCCTATTCGAGCACAGGAGAGGGTCACAAAGGTACAGTCTATCTTGCTGACGGATGGTTCGCTGTTGGTGTTACCCGCGCCGCCGCGTGGAATAAACAAGGGAGGAAAAACATTGATAAATCTCAAAAAATCAGATGGGTACGCAGCGTATAAGGCCCCCACGCCATGACCGCGCCGGAAGGGAGCGAAACAGAATGAAAAAGCATGCACCTATCATCAAATTTATCCCTACCTGTAACTGCGGGGAAAAGCCGGGAAAGAAAGTGATTTTGAACAATCAAGCACACGTCGGGATTACAACGGAATTTCAAGACATCGGGGTATTTAAAAATAACGAGGGGCTCTATCTGGAAAATCGATTTTGCCCACAGTGTGGCGCGCCGCGAAAAGTCGTTGAAATTCCCGTGGAGCCTATCCCATGACCGCGCCGGATAAACAAACAAAAACTAGGAGGAAATTATAATGATTAATTTTATTAAAAAGTCGGGAAATGGTGGATGCAGTACTGCGGATGTAACGCTGTCGCGAATCAACAAAGGAGGACACACAGCTGCGCTTGGCATTAGCGTATCTTGTAAGGTAATCGCTGCATTGGACAATCCCACACATATCAGCATTGCGTTTTGCGGTGACCGTATGTACCTTGCCCCAATGCCCGAAAAGGACGGATTTAAGCTGAATAAGGGAAAATACAGGTCAGCGTGCCGGATTGCAGCAGTCAAAGATTCAGAAATCGTTAACTGGATTGGCGACTACAATTTGAAATATGCCCCGCAGGAGAAATTGTATTATGTCGAGCGCAAATAATACCGTGACGGATAGCCCCTGCTACCTCTGCCAGCGCCGCAGGCTGCATTGCCACGGTCGCTGCAAAGATTACATAGCTTTTGCGCAATACCGGCAGACGCTCAATCAGGCAAAGCAGGACGGCAGACTAGATGCTTATGAACGCTATCAAAAAATCCAAAAGGAATTCAGAAGGAGGACAAGATGATGGAGGACATAAAAAAAGCCGCCAGCGGTGCCGGAAACACCACTGACAGCAAAGCAAATCAAACTACCAAAAGTGTAGCACAACAGAGCAGCGAGGTCAAGCCTTACGCAGAAGGGCAGCGCACAGCTATCCGCATGGCATATCACGCTGCAGAGAAAAAGGCACGTGAGTTAAACGACCCGAAGATTTTAGCCGACCGGGTGGAGGTGCTGACGAAGCAGTTTAGACCTTACGGATTTAGTCGCGAACAGGTTGTAGCGATTGGCAGCGGGGTGCTCGGCAGCAGCAGAGATCGAGACTATGCCAAGCCCATAATCGAGCACAAGCATCCGACCGTTTGGACACCGGAGGAAGAAGAGCAGCTGCGCATCATGAAAGAAAAAGGCGTTGCAAACTCCGAAATCTGCGAGCAACTCCATAAGACTGCGCAGCAGGTCAGCAGCAAATGGTGCTTCATGCGAAAGGCAACCGGAAAAATCAAAGAGCCCGAACCCAAAAGCGCACCAGCCCCGGCAGAACCTGAAAAGCCAATCCTAACATTTGACCTGACCGCGGTCAAGCAGCCCATCAGTGGGCATTTCGACATTTTTAGTACGCTGCAGGACATTATGCGGCAAGTCGGAGCCGGGTACGCATCGGTAAGTATCACCCAGCAGGATGGCACAAAACTTAAAGCGGAGGTAAGGAAAGATGCCAATTCTAAAAATCAGGTGGAACACCGGTAATATGTCAGTTGACCTCAATCAAATTCTACTGATGGAGGCACCAAAAGTCAAGAGACTGTTTAAGCTGATGCGCACATCCGATTGCAGGATTGATAAATTTTACGGCGCGGATGTAGACAAGGAACTGCTCCGATATCTCAATGAGCAAGCCCATACAGACCTTACCGCCGCGGAACAATGTAAAGAAATCGTGCGGGAAAATCTTGGATTTTATGCGACTTTAAAACCCGGCCTTACAACATCTGAACTTAAACAAGCTTGTGCATTTGTACGGAAAGCCGTAAGCAAACAGGGCAGTAAATCTAACGCAATGCAGCGCGTTCGGGAGACAGAAAATTATCTGAAAACCGCTTGCAAAATGGAGCGCAACGCTGAAAAGTACGACCGAATTATTAAGACCTACAAGGATGTGATGCACATTGAATGAGCCTGACCGCTGCCCCGTTTGCGGCAGCCTTGACGTAATTGCCGGACACTGCCAGCACTGCGGCAGTGATACAAATATACATAACTACAATCAGGAGGACAAATAATCATGGAAATCGTATTAAAACTGACCGCTGACCCGAAACTGGAAACCCTGCTGGACAAGCTGTGCCATGCAATCGACCTTGGCGGCGGCCTGCCATTTACGGCGGAACAGACTGCACTGCCAAAGCCTACCCCGGCACCGGTAAACCCTACCCCTGCGGGTACGACGACTGCAGGCACTACTGTGCCGGTTCCGGCGGCACCCATTGCAGCACCTGCCTGCACCGCGCCCTTGCCTTCTGCCCCGGTTACCGCAACTGTACCCGCTGCGACAGCTGCCCCTGTTACGACCACAACAACACCCGCGGCCCCCGCTGCGCCGCCGCAGACAGCTGTTCCCACAGCAGCACCAACGTACAAGCTTGAGGACATCCAGGCAGCGGTTGGCCCACTGCTGATGCAGGGGAAGGGACCGCAGCTACAGGGCCTGCTTGCGCAGTTCGGCGTACAACGCCTGCCCGACGTCCCCCCTGAAAATCTTGGTGCTTTCGCAACAGCACTTCGTGGATTGGGGGCGCAGATCTAAATGGCGACCCCGACAAAACACGCACGGCTCGCCCCGTCGGCTGCGGACAGATGGATGCACTGTCCCGGAAGTGTAGCGGAGAATGAAAATGTTCCCCGAAAGGACACCGTGTATACCCGAGAGGGCACTCTCGCCCACGCCATGGGCGAGCTAAAATTACGAAAATACTTTGGGCTCTGCGCGGATGGTGAAAAGCGTCCGATGGGGCCAAGAAAATTCAAAACGGAGCTGGAAAAACTCAAATCCGACGAGCTGTACCAACCCGAAATGGACGGGTACACGGACGAATATGTGGATTACATAAAAGACCTCGCAAACAGCTTTTCCAGTAAGCCCGCCGTATTCGTGGAAGTAAACCTCAATTTATCTGATTTTGTACCCGGCTCTTTCGGACAGGCGGATTGCATTCTGCTGCACGGGAGCGACCTCTACATCAATGACTTTAAGTATGGCAAGGGCGTGGTTGTACCGGCTGAGAACAACCCGCAGCTTATGCTGTACGCCCTCGGTGCGCTTATGGCGTACAAGGACTTTTGGCAGATTGACTCCGTACACATGGCAATCATTCAACCGCGCGCAGGCGGAATCAAAGAAGCCGTCATTACCACGCAAGAGCTATCAGACTGGGGTGTATTCACCGTAAGGCCCGCAGCGCAGCTGGCAGCAGAAAAAACCGCTGAGTACCACTCGGGAGACTGGTGCCGTTGGTGCGCTGCAGCAGCCACCTGCAGAGAGCATGCGACCACCGTTACACAGGCGGTAGAGGATTTTAAGGGCTGCTTGCCGCCGCAGTTAACCCCGCAGGAGTTTGGCGATCTACTGCACAAAATCGACCCGCTGCTAAAATACGCAGAAGCGGCAAAGACTTATGCAGAATCTGCTTTGCTGCAGGGCGAAGAAATCCCCGGCTGGAAATTAGTTGAAGGCCGCAGCAAACGGGTGTGGGATGACCAGACGGCCGCGTTTGCGGACTTAACATCCGCCGGCCTTGACGATGCGCTGCTTTGGCACCGAGAGCCTTACACTCTAGCACAGATCGAAAAACAAATGGGCAAAAAGGATTTCGCTGCCGCCGCCGGTACACACATTGTCAAGCAGCCCGGTAAACCTGCGCTCGCAGAAGAATCAGACAGTCGCCCCGCATGGTCGCCAAAAGCGACTGCGGAAGAAGATTTTAAAGATTTAATCAAAAAAGGAGATACAAACAATGCCTAACAACAACCCTGCACATATCGTGCTAAAAAATGTCCGTCTGTCCTACGCCCATCTGGACAAGCCCTACACTGGCCCGACCGGAACGCAGGACCCGAAATATACAGCGACCATTCTTGTCCCAAAAAGTGACCCCAGGAATAAGCAGATGATTGATTCCGCCATTGCTGCCGCCGCCCAGCGCGCGCAGGAGCGTTATGGCAAGGGGTTCCCGGCGCAGCCGAAAGTATCTGTGCATGACGGTGATGGCGTACGCCCATCTGACAATCAGCCTTTTGGCGACGAGTGCAAAGGGATGTGGGTATTTACCGCATCCAGCAAGCAACAGCCGGACATCCGCGACGAATACGGCCAAAAGCTGCTGGACATGAGTCAGATTTACTCTGGCGTATGGGCGCACGTTGGCATTACCTTCTTCGGCTATAACGCACCGCAAAACAAAGGCATCGGTGTGGGTATCGAAACGGTTATGAAAGCGCGGGATGATGAACCCCTGGGCGGCGGCCGTGCATCGGCAGACGATGATTTTGCCGATATCATACAGCAAAATGCCGCGCCCGCTACCACACCACAGACAGCTTATGCGCAGCCGCCTGCTCCTGCAAGTCAGACCATTGTCGGGTATGACCCGAACACCTTCGCCCCAATTTACGGATAACTTCCAAACGTTCCTCGGAGGTCGGCGTTAACGGCCTCCGTCCACAAGACCGAAAAAAGGAGGAAGAAAATTGCATGACCTAAATATCGACCTTGAAACCCGATCCAGCGAACCTATTGGAAAAACGGGGCTGTATAAATACGCGCAGTCACCTGATTTTGACATTCTGCTGGCAGGGTACAGCATAGACGGCGGCCCTGTTACCGTGGTCGACCTGACCGACAAAAATCAACTACCAAAATTTGCAGACCTAATGCGGATGATACAAAGTCCGGAATACATAAAACACGCGTTTAACGCGGCGTTCGAATGGTACTGCCTGTCCCGATATACCGGTTACACGCTGGATCCTGCCGAATGGCGTGATACCATGCTGCAAACGTTGTATTGCGGGTACCCGGCCAGTTTGGACGCTGCAGGAAAGGCTATGGGGTTGCCGCAGGACAAGCGGAAATTACAGACCGGCAAAGCGTTAATCAAGACATTTTGTACGCCACACAAGCAGACAGACAAGGATCGGCGTCCGTGGATTAACCCCGCGGATGAACCGGAGAAATGGAAGTTGTTTGTCGAGTACAACCGGCAGGATGTTGTGACCGAAGTCACCATTGGGCAGATGCTCCGCAATTTTCCTGTACCGGACGATGTACAGAAACAGTGGGTACAGGATTTACAGATTAATGCCCGCGGCGTTGCGCTGGACCTTGACCTGATTTCTGGCGCACTTGCGGCCAATGACAAAGTTATGCAGCCGCTGATTGCCGAAGCCCAGCGACTTACCGGGCTGGACAACCCCAACAGTATGGCACAGGTAAAAGGTTGGATGCAAAAGCGCGGGTACAAAATAGACACCCTACGCAAAGCAGATGTAGAGGACTTGCTGAATGGCGACACACTCGACCCGACAACCCGACGAGCCCTTGAAATCCGGCAGGAAACAGGCAAGACAAGCGTAACAAAATACACCGCCATGCGGCAGGCGGTCTGCGAAGATGGGCGCATTCGCGGTACCCTGCAATTTTACGGGGCTAACCGCACCGGGAGATGGGCGGGACGCCTCGTGCAGGTACAAAATTTGCCGCGAACGTATATCCATCCGCCCGTGCTGGACTGCGCTCGTGAACTAACAAAGGCCGCAAAAGCTGGGAGCATTGAGCTGATGTTTGGTACAGTACCGGATACGCTGTCCCAGCTGGTCCGCACAGCCTTTATTCCGGCACCCGGGAACAAATTCATTGATGCTGATTCCAGCGCCATAGAAGCCCGGGTAATCGCTTGGCTGGCGAAAGAACAATGGGTACTGGATGTTTTCAAGACACACGGAAAAATCTATGAAGCACAGGCGAGTCAGATGTTTGGTGTACCGATTGACCGAATCAAAAAAGGCAATCCCGAATATGCACTGCGCCAAAAAGGCAAAGTCGCTACACTTGCCCTTGGATATCAGGGGAGCGCCGGGGCGCTTATTAACATGGGAGCCATCAAAATGGGTATCCCGGAAGAAGACCTGCCCGAAATTGTGCAGCGCTGGCGGCAGAGTAACCGCCGCATCGTGGATCTCTGGCACAAGGTAGAGCAGGCCGCAATAGAAACGGTAAGCACTGGGAAGCAGACAGCAGCACAGTGCTTATTATTTTCTCGGGAGTGTGATAAGTACAATGATTTCCTGACAATTCAGCTGCCGAGTAAACGAAAACTATACTACAGTCACCCGCAGCTCTCGCAGGACGATATGGGCCGGCAGCGGCTGCAGTACTGGGGGCAGAATCAGACAACACATCAGTGGCAGCTTACGGACACATATGGTGGAAAGCTAGTGGAAAATTGTGTACAGGCAATCGCTCGCGACTGTCTGGCAATTAATATCGACAGGCTGGAGTCGGCCGGATACAAAGTTGTTTTTCACATCCACGATGAGGTTGTAATTGACGCCTCGCAGGACCAGCACCTGGACGATGTAATCAACATTATGCGGACTCCTATCTCGTGGGCGCGGGGGTTACCCTTAAACGCCGACGGATGGGAAGGTAATTATTTCACGAAAGATTGAGGTGAAAAAGGATGCAATATGACAGACCAGTCATTTTGTCCGCTGCCGGCAGTCGCCGCGCGACGCTCTGGCCGGCGCAGCAGACCATGCTTGCGGATTTCTACGACCGCCTGCGGGTTCCTACGCGCAGTACGGAGTCGGTGGATACCTACTTTGCCTTATCAAAAGCTCAGCAGGATGACCTAAAGGACGTCGGTGGATTTGTGCTCGGTGCTCTCCGGGGAAACCGGCGTGGCGCAAACACGGTGGAATCCCGTGAGGGTGTCACACTGGACGCGGACAATATCCCTGCCGGTGGAACACAGGGTATCCTGCAGCGCGTTGCGGGATTGGGCTGTGGGTACTGTATATACTCCACGCGCAAGCATCGTCCGGATGCACCGCGGCTGCGAATTATCCTGCCGCTGGATAGGCCGGTGACTGCGGATGAATATGAACCGATTGCACGTAAGGCGGCGGAAACGATAGATCCATCCATGAGGATTTTTGACCCGACCACTTTTGAACCGTCCCGATTAATGTACTGGCCGTCCTGCTGCTCTGATAGTGAGTACATATACCAGTTTGACGATAAGCCTATGCTGTCTGCGGACGGTGTGCTGTCCATGTATACCGACTGGCACGACTGGGGCAGCTGGCCGCAGGTACCGGGGGTTGCAGAAAAGTATCAGTCGCTGGCAAAGCGACAACAGGACCCGGAAGAAAAGAAGGGCATTGTCGGCGCCTGGTGCAAGCTGCATGACATTCCAGACGTGCTGGCAAATGTGCTGTCCGGGCTGTACACCCCCACAGACCGAGACGACCGCGTAACTTTCGCCGCCGGCAGTACAACAGGGGGCGCCATCCTGTATGATGATGGGAAATTCCTTTATTCCCATCACGCGACCGACCCCGCAGGCGGAAAACTCTGCAACAGCTTTGACCTGTGCCGGATTCACCTGTTTGGTGACCAGGACAACGACGCAAAGCCCGGAACACCGGTAAATAAGCTGCCCAGCTTTCAGGCCATGTGCAACTATGCACGAAACGATCCGGCTGTGGAGGATCTGCTGAATGAGGAGCGCTACGAGCAAGCGGCTGCGGACTTTGCGGAAATGACAGCAGCGGGCGGGGAAGAACCGCCAGCAGCAAAGGCCGATGTACATTGGATGAAAGCCCTAAAAGTATCGGATTCCGGCAAATATGATCACAGCATTTTTAATGCTGCTACGATGCTGGAACATGACCCACGCCTAAGAGGAAAGTTGCGACTCAACACTTTCAGTGACCGCATCGAAGGCACCTGCCCGCTACCATGGGCGGGGCGGGACGCGGGAACAGACACGTTCGAATGGAAGAACAGCGACGACTCCGGCCTGCGGAACTGTGTGGAGCAGCTTCTCGGGTTTCACTCGGCAGACGTGATTGAGGACGCGCTGGTGCAGGTCAGTATGGCAAACGCTTACAACCCTGTACAAGAGTACCTCTCCGGGCTTGCGTGGGATGGACAGCCGCGGCTGGATACAATCTACCGTGATTACTTTGGAGAGGTCGACAACGGCTACACACGGGCGGTATCCCGCAAGAGCCTTGTGGCGGCCGTTGCGCGGGCCATGCAGCCCGGGTGCAAGTACGACGAAATGGTTGTTATCTGCGGCCCGCAAGGAACATACAAAAGTACTTTTGTCGCCCGTATCGGCGGCGCGTGGGCGTCTGCCCTCATGGTGTCCTTTGACGACCCGAAAGCCGTCGCAGAGGTCATACAAGGATGCTGGATAATGGAAATCCCGGAACTGTCCTCTATGAGTAAGGCTGACACGAATGCCGTCAAGCAAATGGTAAGCCAGGGCACGGATGAATATCGTGCGGCTTACGCCCGGCACCCGGAGAAACACCCCCGGCAATGCGTCTTTTTTGGCACGACGAATGACAACGATTACCTCAAAGACCCTACTGGAAACCGTCGTTTTTGGCCCATCGACTGCGGAGATCACCCGACAAAAAACGTATGGGACGATCTGACACCGGCGGTGGTGGACCAGCTATGGGCGGAAGCGTATGCCCGCTGGCAGCTGGGGGAATCGCTGGTACTGGACCCGCCGGAAGAAGCGGAGGCGGAGCGCCGCCGCAGCGGACACACGGAACGTGACGATTACGAAGGGCAAATAGCAGAATTTCTTGAAAAACTTGTACCAGAAAACTGGATGAAAATGGATGCAGCGGCGCGGGATATATTCCTCAACGGCACACAGCAGGGCGAGGGCACGAAGCTTGCACACCGGGACCGCATATGTGTTTTAGAGGTAATGCGGGAGTGTTTAGGGTGGCGGCCGGGCTGGTCGATAAAGCAGAGTGACAGCCGCCGGATTGCGAAGATTCTGGACAAACAGCAGGGCTGGAAAAAAGTCGGGGTCATGTGGTTTGGAAAGGAATATGGGAATCAAAAAGGATGGAAATATGGCCCCTAAAGTATATACCGGCTATCGGTATATATGAGAATGATGGTATATACCGTATATACCGTTAAAAAACGAAGGGTATATAGCATCGGTATATATAAAAAATCGCATAAAATCAGTAGTTACAAGGACTTTATATACTGTATATACCGACTTTTTCTTAGGTAGATGATATTAGGCAAATAGAGAGATATTTTATAATACCTTCTGCCTAAATGCCTATATAGGCTAACAATCACGCGCGTGCGCAGGCGCGACTTATATATATGCGAATTTTTTAGGGAGGTTGATACAGATGCAGGAAAGCAGTATCGAACGATATTTGACGCAGCGAGTGAAAGCCTTGGGGGGCCGAGCGTACAAGTTTGTTTCACCGGGGAATGCAGGTGTGCCGGACAGACTGGTTTGCTTTCCGGGAGGGCACGCATGCTTCGTGGAGCTAAAGGCCCCCGGTAAGAAGCCGAGACCCCTGCAGGTTGCCGCGCAGGAGCAGCTAAGGCGGCTTGGGTTTGCGGTTGAGACGATCGACTGCAAGGAGCAGGTAGATGGCTTTCTCGACTACATCCGGTATCAGTGGGGGGTACCGGAATGAAGTACATACCACATGCTTACCAAGCGTATTGTGAGCAGCAGATTATTGAGAAGCCCGCGCTTGCCCTTTGGCTGGACATGGGTCTTGGGAAAACATCCATTACCCTTTCGGCAATAAACGAATTGAAATACAACCGGTTTGAGATTTTCAGAGTGCTGGTAATCGCCCCTAAAAAAGTGGCGGAAGCGACTTGGCAGGATGAAGCCCAAAAGTGGGACTACACAAAGCATCTGAAATTTTCAACTATCCTTGGCAGTCAGGCAAAGCGTATCCGGGCGGTCAATACGCCGGCCGATATTTACATCATCAACCGGGATAATGTCAAATGGCTGGTGGATTACTACCGCAATGACTGGCCATTCGACATGGTTATCATCGACGAGGCCAGCAGCTTTAAATCAAACAAGGCGCAACGCTGGAAGGCATTGAAATCCGTCCGGGGGCACATCAAGCGTATCGTAGAGCTGACCGGTACGCCCGCACCACACAGCCTACTGGACCTTTGGCCGCAGGTGTACCTACTGGACCAGGGGGAGCGCCTGGGGAAAACAATTGGCGGTTTTCGGGAGCGGTATTTTAATCCGGACAAGCGTAATGCGGTACAGGTTTTCACTTACCTGCCGAAAACTGGCGCTGAGGAATCCGTAAAAACCCTTTTGTCCGATATTTGTGTCAGCATGAAATCCGAGGATTATCTGGACTTACCCGCGCAGGTTGACGACCTGATACCCGTCGTCCTTGACCCTGCGGCACAAAGAGCCTATGACAAACTGGAAAAGGAAGCCCTGCTGCAGATTGACGAGCAGCTGATTGACGCTGGCAGCGCGGGGGTCCTCACGAACAAGCTTTTGCAGCTGTGCAACGGGGCTGTGTACGACGATAAGCGTGAAGTCGTGAAAATACACGACTGTAAGCTTGAAGCGTTCCTGGAGCTTGTGGAGGCCCTTAACGGGCAGCATGCACTTGTGTTTTATAATTTTCAGCACGACCGTGACCGGATCCTGGCGGCATTGAAAAAGACAAAATTGCGTGTCCGCGTGTTTGCGGGTCCACAGGACGAACGAGACTGGAATGCCGGCAAGATTGACATCTTGTTGGCGCACCCTGCATCCTGCGCCTACGGGCTGAACCTGCAGCAGGGTGGGCATCACATCATCTGGTTTGGCCTTAATTGGTCGTTAGAATTATACCAGCAGGCGAATAAGCGCCTGCACCGGCAGGGGCAGACGGAACCGGTGATTGTCCACCAGCTTGTAACCAAAAGCGGCGTGGACGAAGATGTAATCGCGTCTCTGCAGGATAAAGCGCACACGCAGGAGTCCTTGATGCAGGCGTTGAAAGCCAGAATCCGAAAAGCGAAAGGAGAAAAAGCATGACACGAGAACAGCTTGAAGATTATCCGAACATCGTCGCAGAGATTGCGGATCTGCAGGAGTATTTACATACCGTTGTTGGCGACACCGTGCAGGATGGCAGCAGCGGCTATCCGCACTCTATCCTGATACGCGGCCTGCCAGCCGGCGAAAAGGAGCGGCAGCGTATCAAGGCACTGGCTGCGCAGAAAATTGAAATTGAGCAATTTGTGGATGGCCTGCCGACAGCGCGGGAAAGGCGGCTGGCACGCGCCGTTATGAAATACGGTACACGTTGGGATGTCATACGCCGGGAGCTGCATAGTGCTAAGTCAGCGGATGCCGTGCGAATGGCCTACTGCCGTATATTTACAAAATGTTCATAAAAGCGTTCGTTTTGTTCGTTTTGTTCGTTTACAATGAAGAATAGAGAGTTCATAAGCGGGGACTCTTTCAGGTTTTTCATCTTTTCCTCCTAAATTTTATGCCGCCGCGTCGTGATGATGCCGCGGCATATATGCCGGCAAAGCCGCATGAGGCTCAGCCGGTAAACAATTACGGTTCTCCGGCATCCGCAAGAGCCGGATAAGCTACCGCAAAAGTTTTTGTCTTGTATTGGCAGCCCGGAAAAGACGGGCAAACCGAATATCCCAGGGCAACCCATTTCGGATCGCCCTTTTTGTGTTTGATCGGGGGGGAATAATAGCATGGAATTGTCGGAACTGACGCAATCAGTATGCAGCTTGCTTGACTGCGAAACAGAATCCATCGTTGATTCTGTCAAGAACGTCATTTTTTCAGATCGTAAAAACGATATCTTGTCTAAATACTTCGATCTGATTGGTGGAAACCTGCAAACAGACGAATTACAAAAGATATTTCAGTATTATTACGCCGATCGCAAAGAAAAATGTCAGGATTTCACGCCCAAAAGCATCGCAAATCTGTTAGCTTCTGAAGTTGTTACAGGTGCGAAATCAATTTACGACATGTGCGCCGGAAGTGGTGCACTGACAATTCAGGCATGGGTGCAAAATAAAGGCGCAATTTTTTATTGCGAGGAGTTGGACGATAACGTTATCCCTGTGCTGCTATTTAATTTAGCGTTACGTAATATTTCTGGCTATGTGATACACCGCGATGTGTTAACGCTGAAAGAAAAGGCCATCTATCGGCTGACCGCTGGCGATAGATTTTCGCGGATCGAGAGAATACTGGAGGCGCCGGAAATCAGTGCAGATGCTATTGTTTCTAATCCGCCATACAATATTCCGTGGAGCGCGCCGGAACCGTTGTTTGCGGACAAGCGCTTCAAAAAATGCACAATCCCGCCCGCGTCTAACGCAAACTATGCTTTTGTTTTGACGGCCTTAGATAGGCTTTCCGAGAATGGACGATGCGCGCTCGTTCTGCCGTGCGGGGCACTGACTTCCGCTGGGTCGGATAAAGAAATCAGGAGATATCTCTGCGACAATAGACTGCTTGAAAAAGTCATTGCGCTTCCGGGCCACATGTTTGAAGCCACCGATATTCCGACTTGTATTATGGTGTTTAGCCATGACAATAAGTGCATTTCCCTTTTTGACTGCCGAAAAAAAGTTGAGCAGGAAGATCGAGAGCAAAACGGCCAGTCTGGTGGTGCGAGCCATACAGGGCGTACATATCACAAAACGATCAATGTTTTGCCGGCCGCACTTATCGAAGCCTTGTGCAGCTCAGCGGAAGACATTCCGGAATTTTCACGTGTGGTCACGATAGATGAGATTTCAGATCAAGGATATGTACTCGCCCCGTCAAGATATATCCAGATTGATAGCGCCGGAAAAGGCCACAGGCCATACGGAGATATTATCGACGATATTAACCGGGTATCCCGTGAACGCAGCGTTTTAAAAATCACGGCGAATGAAACATTGGCAAAGCAATTGGGGCTGTTCGAAATTGCAGAATTGGAAAACAATGTACCGGGTTTAAACGCTACGTTCAAGATGTTTGATAAAAAATATGACAATAGGCATTTTATTCAACTGTCAAAAAACAAGAATGAATTAAAGATTGAGAATCAGGACAAGGAACTATTTTTGAGCTTGTTCTCGATTTTTTTACCCATGTGGAAACAGCACGTTATGTTTCTGAACCAAGAGGAAAACCGACTACTAGCAGAATTAAGAGATGCTATGCTCCCTGACTTAATGTCTGGGAAAATCCAAGTTTAAAGATGGAGGTGACCACCATGGCCAACAAACAGAAACGTTTCTGTGAAGAATACCTGATTGACCTGAATGCCACGCAGGCGGCCATCAGGGCCGTCCTTTTTGTTTGGAAGTGACAACACGCAGCGTGTGGATATAAATTGCGTCTGGAACGACTACCGCAAGGCGGATGTGCCGTACTGCATGCTACCAAGGCGTATTTATCAGGAGCAAGGCGTAAGCGATGATGACAGCACGATACATCAGCAAGCTAATAGCAACAGGCCACATACATGGGATACGGCAACGCATGAGTGATGTGCCCGCCGGTGCAAGCCCGGGGTATCTCACCAGCCAAACACAGCAGGGCGGCCTCGACGCTGCCCCTTGCTTGATGGCTTTTAACTGGAGGGCACGCAGGCAAGTAAGTCGTGTCTCTCTTTGCGATTTATTGGCAACCCAAATAATGGGCTGCTATTTTTATACCCAGAAGGAGTTGATACCATGGTACAGGTCTGGCCGCCGGGCGTAAGTCGCCTGCTGGGTGGTGGTCCGTAGTGGCGATTACAGAAAAGCAGAAACGATTTGCCGATGAATATCTGAAAGACCTCAACGCGACCGCAGCAGCGCGGCGAGCGGGATACAAGGACCCGAACTTCGGGCGTCAGCTGCTAACGAAAACTAACGTTTCCGCGTACATCCGGAAGCGGATGCAAGCCCAGCAGAGCCGCACGGAGATTACGCAGGATCGGGTGCTGCAGGAACTGGCTGCTGTTGGCTTTGCCCGCGGTACGGATTACGCCGAGATTACGTCCTCCGGCGGCGTTGTTCTGAAGCCGACTGAGAACTTGAGCGACCAGCAGAAAGCTGCGGTCACCGGCATCAAGGAAACGCAGGCTGGGGTCGAGGTCAAGCTTGCCGACAAAGTGAAAGCACTGGAACTGCTGGGAAAGCACCTAGGGCTGTTTGACGGCCCGGGTGTTGGTCAGTCTACTGAGGACCGTTTAGCCGATTACTTAACCGCACTGGAGGACAGCGTGAAGCATGAGCCTGAATAATCTATATCATCCAAAGCAAGTGGAAGTCCTGCGCCGAGCAATGACGCAGGATTATTTTATGCTGATCAATCACGGCGCGAAGCGTTCCGGCAAGACGGTTTTGGACAATGACCTATTCTTGTATGAGCTGCAACGGGTGCGTGCCAACGCCACGGCCGCCGGGGTTTCCAATCCGCAGTATGTGCTTGCGGCGGCGGACATTGGCAGCATTCACCGGAACATCTTGAACGAGTTGACCGGCAAATACGGCATCGAGTTCCATTTCGATAAATACAACCGCTTCACACTGTTCGGTGTGCAGGTGTGCTGTTTCGGGCACAGCAAGATTAACGACATGGGCCGTATCCGCGGCATGACCGCGTGGGGTGCGTACATTAACGAAGCCTGCGTTGCCAATGAGGAAGTCTTTGACGAAATCAAAAGCCGCTGTTCCGGCGAGGGTGCGCGCATCCTGATGGACACGAACCCGGCGGCACCGTCCCACTGGCTCAAGACTGACTATATCGATCAAGCGGATGGCAAAACGATTGTGGAATACCCGTGGCGGTTGGATGATAACACATTCCTCTCCGAGCGCTACCGCCAGAGTATCAAGACTTCCACGCCGTCCGGTATGTTCTATGACCGGGACATCAACGGTGCATGGGTGAGCGCGGACGGTATGGTGTACGCAGATTTTGACGCCCGCGTGCATTACATCATGGCGGAACAAGTGCCGGAAAGCCGCATTCAGAAATGGGCGGTCGGCGTGGATTTCGGCTGGGAGCATTACGGTTCCATGGTGCTATTAGGCATGGACGACACCGGCTGCTGCTATCTGGTCAAAGATAAGGCGGCGCAGCACCGGCACATTGCCCAGTGGATTGAAATTGGACGGCGGATTCAGGAGCGGCTTGGCAAGATTACGTTCTATTGTGATTCTGCCCGGCCGGATTTGATTGAACAGATGTGGGACGCAGGGCTGTTTGCTGTTAAGGCACGCAAAAGCGTGATTTCCGGCATTGCAGACGTTGCCAGTCTATTTAAGCAGCACAGGTTGTTGGTAGTTAAGGATGCAGCGGAGCGTTTCGACAAGGAAATTTACGGGTATGTGTGGAAGAAGAACGCGGATGAGCCGGTCAAAGTGAATGATGATGTGATGGACGCCCTGCGCTATGCGGTGGAGGGCATTCTGGATGATTCCGGTGTCAGCACCGGCCGCAGATTGTGAGGTGAGAGGATTTGAACAGCAAAAGCATTCCGGTGCGCAAAGAGTCGGAACTGTACCCGGACTTTGGTGCGGAGATTCGTGCCTTGGATGAGCAGGGGGCAACACCGGAACTGGTGAGCCGGATTATTGAGCGGCACAAAGACTGTCGGGAACGCATGACTGCTTTGTACAGAAGATACGAGGTTCTGGACGGTCATGTGCCGATTTTTAACCGGCAGCCCCGCTTTGCAGAGGATGAAACAGCCATCAACAACCGTATCAGCAACGACTTTTTCGGGGAAATCTGCGACTTTAAAATTGGATATTTTGCTGGAAAACCCATTGCATACAGCTACAACCGCAGCAAGGACAGCACAGAGGACACCGGCGGCGAAGAAGCGGTTGAGGAAATTGCAAAGGCGCTTTCGGACTTTGTGGCGCTCAACAATTTTCCCGATGTGGATATGGAACTGACGAAGTTTGCCACGGTCTGTGGTTACGCCGGTCGTCTGCTGTATTATGACACAGATGGGCAGGAACGGGTACGGTGTGTCAAGCCATTCCAAGCGGCGATTCTGTCCCGTACCGGCGACATGACGCAGCCGGATTACGCCGTCTGGTATTATCCGGTCACGGATTTGAACGGCAGCACAAAGCTGCATGCAGAGTTTTACAGTGCCGGCCCGCTGCAGGTGTTTGAGGGGCAGCTTGGCGCGCTGGAAGAAACAGAACTCCCAGCAAAGCAGGCGGCAAATCTGTTTGAGCGCTGCCCGCTGCAAGGAGTCCCGAACAATCTGGAGATGCTGGGCGATGCCGAAAAGGTTCTACCGCTGATTGACGACTACGACCGTTCCCTTTCCGACCAGAGCAATGATGTGGAGAGCTTTGCAAGCGCCTATATGGTTTGGGACAACGTGCAGGCAGGCGATAAGGACATCGAGCGCGCGCAGAATTCCGGCACCATCATCACGCGGTCGAAGGATGGCGGCAAGGTTTACTTTCTGACCAAAGATGGCGACAATACGCTGGCAAAGGAACATCTGGACCGGGTAGAGGACAACATCTACCGTTTTTCCAAGACGCCGAACCTCAATGATGAGGCGTTCGGCACGGCCTCCGGCATTGCGTTGAAATTTCGGTTGACCGGCTTAGAAACCAAGTGCGGAATGTTTCAGGCGAAGATGCAGAGCGCGGCTACTTACCTGTTCCGCTGCCTGTCCACGGCATGGGCAAAGCGGCACCTTACGCTGGACCCGTTGGAGGTTGATCTCAAGTTCAGCCGCAATTTTCCACTGGATTTACTCAGCGAAGCACAGGCGGCACAGCAGATGATTGCCGCCGGTCTGCCGAAGCGTGTGGCATACAGCCTTGCATTCCCGGAGATTGACGATGTGGATGAGGTCATGCAGGAAATTGACGCGGAAAAAGACGACATTCCGCCGCTGGATGCAGAGGATGGGCAGGTGACAGAGGATGGCACGACCGACGATGGGCGAGCTGCAGAAGCTGCTAACGCAGGTGCGTCGGATCGCAGAACACCGTGAAAAGGGTTCCGAACAGGAGATACGCCGTACTTACCGGGATTTGCTGAAGGACCTGCGCGCTTTTTTGGGGGAACGCTATGAAAAGCTGGCGGAGGATGACAAGCTGGATTATGCAATCTTGCAGCAGAAAGGCGAGTTCGCCCACTTTATTGAGGATGTGGAGAGGTTAGTGGTGCAGCACACCGAACCGGCTGCGCAGAGTATTCAGAAAGTCGTGGAAGATACCTATTCGCTGTGTTGGCAGGGCATGCAGGACGCGGTGAAGCAGTCTGTCGACGGTCAGCAGTTACATACCGCTTTGCAAGGTCTGCGCGGTGTTACACCGGAAGTTGTGAAGCAGGCGGTAAACAACCCGATTTCCGGTTTGACACTTACCACGCGCTTACAGAAGCACCGGCAGGATGTAATTTACGGCATCAAGCAGCAAATCGGCATCGGGCTGACACAGGGTGACACTTACACAACCATGGCACGGCGGGTTGCGGGGGAAGTGGATGGCGACTACCAAAAGGCAGTGCGCATTGTCCGCACAGAAACGCATCGGGTGCGGGAAGCCGGGTTTCATGATGCTGCCGAGGAGGTTCACGAGTCAGCACAGCAGGTCGGGTACGGCATGGCCAAGACCTGGCGCACGATGCTGGATGAACGTGTGCGCCCGCAGCACCGCTACAGGCGCGGCAAGCATTGGGTGACCGTCATTCGCGGGCCGTACAACCATCAGAAGATGGAGGGTGTGACGGTTCCGGTTGACCAATCCTTTGACTTGGGCGGCGGCGTTACCACAAAAGCCCCGGGGCAGAGCGGCGTCGCCGGGCAGGATATTAACTGCCGGTGCTTCTTGGAGTACAACCTCAAAAAGTTGGAGAATGCGGAGGGTGAGCGGTCGGACAACATGGAAAGCGGCGTTCAATTGTACAGGCCCGTTACGGTTGATACAGAAAATTTAGTGGATGTGCGGCGCGGCGCAAGGACGATTTCTTTACAACAAGTCACCTCTGCGCGCAACGAAGTATTCCTTTCTAAAGAAGTTCAGTTAAAGCCAAAGCAACTGCACACGCTTGACCGGTATGCGGAGAAAGCGGCAAAAGCGCTGCGTGTTTCCAATCAAACGAAATTGCCACCCATTTATGTGATTTCCAATGCGGAAATGCAGACTACGGCGGTTGCGGCATATAGTCCCGTTAAAAATGTACTGTATATGACCGAAGAAACCTGCGACGCAGAGGCACTGTTGAAACTTCAGAAAAGCATGGCTTGCCCTGAAAATCCATGCAGCACCATCTTGCATGAACTGATTCATTGGCAGGATGCCGAGGCTTATAGGAAAGTACACGGTGAAATAGTCGATTACCAAAAGTACATAGAATACGTCAATGAAAAAGCACGCAAGGCGCTTGAAAAGCTGAAAGAATCAGGCTATAATATTGATGAGATTAGTATGTACGCATCAAATGAGTATTCGCGAGACAATTTTGCGGAGCCCTATACGGAATACCGCGTGAAGCAACTTTTGAAGGAGTGATAATATGCGTCTATATACAGATAGAGAAAAAATTTTGGCGGAGATGTGCAGACCATATTACGCGAAGAATAAGCCGGGAATTATAGAGTCGGCTCCGCCGGAGATTAAAAAAGCCTTTGAAGAATTCCTTAGAATTGGGAAGGAAGAAAACGCAAAATACGCAGCCCTGATGTAAGAAAGGAATGCTAATGGACAATTTTCGTATTCTCTATAAAATCCTGCGCATCTTAGAAAAAGCCATGGATGTAGAAGAATTCGATTCCTCCACAATTTCAGCTGAAAGTTTAAAAATCAGCGAAGCACGGTGGTGCAACCTGATGGAGATGCTTTCAGATGAGGGCTATGTGAAAGGGGTTCATGTTTCGAGGTCTTTGGATAATGAGGTGCTCGTTTCAGTGTCCAACCCGCGAATTACATTGAAAGGTCTTGAATATCTGCAGGAAAACAGTTTGATGAAAAAAGCAGCAAACCTTGCAAAGGGTGTCGCTGATATAATTCCGTAAGCCGCCCGGCAGCAGCCCGGCGGTATTTTTATACCCAAAACGTCCTGAGCAAGACGCTAAAAGGCTCCTTTGCCATGCAAATTTTTAACAAGGAGGTAGTTTTTAATGGCAGAAGAAACAGCGGCCGCACAGGCGGCAGGAATAGAGCCCGCAGCCACTTTGGAGCAGGCACCGCCCGCGGCAAAAGAAACGGATAAACCTGCGGACAGTAAAGGGCAGGACGACTCCGCTGCTATCAGTACCCGCCTTACCGCGGCGGAAAAACTGGCGCGGCAGTCCGCGGAGGAAAACAAAACACTCCGGGAGGAATTAGACAAGCTGCGCCGGGCGCACCTGTCTGACGAGGAACTGCGGGAAGATGACCGGAAGCGGAAAGACGAGGAACTGACTGAGCGGGAAAGCAAGCTTCGGGAGTCAGAAAACCGCTTCTACACTGTGCAGGCACTCAAAAAAGCAGGGTTGGACGATGGCAGTGAAAATTCGCTGAAACTGGTGGATTTGATTACTGGCGGTGCACCGCAGGACCAGGGCGGCATTGACACGCGCATTAAGGCGGTCAGCGTATGGCTCAAACAGCACGATAAGGAGCTAACTGACAAACTCTTTAAGGCAAACGGCCGTACACCCGGCGAGGGAAGCAGTAGCACTGCCGGTGCTTCCGGACTCGGCGTTCGCGCGGCGCAGCGGTATGCGCAGAAATTACATTTAGGAGGCAAGTAATATGGCAGACACAGCAACCGGTGGATATTTCAGTTCTGAATCCACCACAACAGCCCCAAACTTCCTTGGCGGTGAAGTTGGGCTGATTACAAAAACGTGCCAGGTACCGGCGGCACTCGGTGTACAGGACGGCAGCCGGAAGTATGTGGCGGGCGGTACGATTTTACCCGCCAATGATGCGACGGCCAAAGGCGTTTTGCTGCAGGATGAGGACGTGACAGACGGGGACCGCATTGGTTCCATGATTACCTCCGGCCACCTGCTGGGGAATATGCTCCCGACCGTGCCCAGCGCAGCGGCTGTTACTGCTTTGCAGGCGCAGGGGTTATATTTTGATGATATGACTGCTTCAGGAGGTACTACAAGCGGGAGCAGTTCGACTGGAGGGAAATAATTATGAATTTGATGGAAGCAATCACAGACAAGGATTTGCTGGATTTTTCGCAGAATTTCAGCGTTGCCCGCAGTTACACCGGTGACACGCTGTTTCCGGATGTGAAAACGGAACACCTGCAGGCGGAATATTTCCGCTTGGCGGATGAGCCGAACCTGCCGACGCTTGCGATGGTGCACGGTTTTGATACCGAAGCGGCAATCGGCAGCCGAAAGAATCTGGAACACATGACCGTTGAAAAGTTGCTGATTAAAGAGAAGTTGAACCTCTCCGAACGGATGCGTTTGCTGCTGGATCATGGTGTAAAGGAAACGGCTCTGATTGACAGCCTGTTCGACGATATGGGGAATTTGGCGGAAACCGTAAAAGCCCGCACGGAAGCCATGAAGATGGAAGCGCTCCAGACCGGCAAAGTGACCGTCAATGAAAACGGCGTCAATCTGGCGATGGACTATGGTGTGCCGAAAGCAAATGTAGTTACTGCAGACTGGTCTAATGCGGATGCGGATATTCTTGGCATCCTGCAAACATGGATTGACCTGGGAGCAGACAAGGGGCAGGCTCTTAGCAAGGGTGTGACGTCCACGAAAATCATGAGGGCAATCCAGAAAAATGCGAATATCCAGAAAGCAATCCATGGCACCGCGGGCGTTGGCGTGTTTACGTCAGCGCAACAGGTCAATGAGCTGCTGTCCGCGATGTTTGGTGGTCTGACACTTACGGTGGATGATGAACGGTATTCTACAAGTCCCGATAAGAACGGCAAACGTACCAGCAAGCGTTTCTTTGCGGAAAATGCGCTGACACTTTTTGCACCCGAAAACAACGGTACCGTTGGCACCGGCCTTTGGGGTGTCACGCCGGAGGAAGAAGTTAGTGGTCCGTACAGCGAAAAGTCTGCAAAGCAGTTTATTACTCTGTCCCGCTGGAAAACGGCAGACCCGGTCGCAACATGGACAAAAGCATCTGGCTTATTCATTCCGGTTCTTCCGAACCCGAACGGGCTGGTATGTGCAACGATTACTGTTTAATTAAAGGAGGACTTTTATCATGGCTTACACACCTACGGATTGGAAGAATGGCGATATCATCACTGCTGACCGGCTGAATAAACTGGAGCAGGGCGTCAGCAATGAGCAGATCGGCCCGCAGGGCCCGAAAGGCGACACTGGCGAGGCCGGCAAGGACGGCGTAACGCCGCAGCTGCAAAGTAACGGCACCGAGATTCAGGTATCCACGGATAACGGCGGCACTTTTAAAACGCTGGTAGCACTTTCTACGCTGACAGGGCCCCAGGGGGCTGCAGGCGCTGACGGTAAAGACGGCAAGGATGGGAAAGACGCAACGATTACCCCTGCTGCCGCAGTTGCAGACGTTGCAGAGGGTGCCGATGCGGATGCCCTGCGTACAACCGTCAACGCGCTGCTGGCGAATCTGCGGGCAGCGGGGCTGCTGGCAAGCGCATGACTGCGGATGAGTGGAGCGCTGCAGGCATTCCGCTCCCGGACGAGCAGCCGGAAACGCTGCTGATGACAGACGCAGCGCTGGGGTGGATTGCAGAGCATACTACGCTCGACGTGGAGAATCCGCAAGGCCTACCGGCCAGTGCAAAGCTATTTGTGCTGAAATATCTGGAGGTCATGCAGCTTAGTGCAGGCGTGACGGCTGAAACCATCGGCGGCGGTGCGGGAACGAACCTGTCCCAGAGTTTTGACACAGCATCCAAAAGCGATTTGTTGGCGCAGTATGCTGCGGAACTACTGGGTACGAATTTAAAGGCAGATGTACATTTTGTATCCGCAAAAGGTAGGTGGCGGCCATGCCGGTAGTTTGGAAGACTGTGAAAAACGACTTTCCCAAAATGGAAGCGGCTGTGAAAAATTTAAACGACCGCTCCGTTGAAGTCAGCTCCAAAGGGGAAAATGCGTGGCTTGCAGGGATTCATGAGTACGGCTGCCACATCAAAGTGACAGAGAAAATGCGTGCCTGGTTTGCGCGCAATGGCTATCCGCTGAAAAAGACAACTACAGAGATAGTCATCCCGGAGCGCTCCTTCCTGCGGGCTGGTTTTGACGAATATGCTGAGGATGTCGTGGACGTGTACGAAGATGCATTGGGCAATACCCTTGGCGGTACAATGCCGGTCGAACTGTTTTTGCAGGGAATTGGCTTAGAACTGGCGACAAAAATCAAGAAGTACGCGCGTGATCTTTCCAGCCCGCCGGACAGCCGCATGACCACTGAGCGCAAGGGCAGCAGCAATCCTCTGGTGGACACCGGCAGCATGATTGAGTCGATTAGCTATGAGGTGAAGTGAAGTAATGGCAAAACTGTTTGACTTTGCCCGACTCATCAAGAAGTATGCGGATGTATTTACCTTTCAGGGTGCTGTCGCCGGCGGCAGTTACAAGGGCGGTCAGTGGGTGCCGGGCGCGCCGCCGGAACCGGTGAAACTGCAGGGAGCCATTATGCCGCTTTCGGAGCAGCGTGTCTATCAGTCCGGCGGCACCTATACCACACAGGATAGGCAGCTGTATTTGTACCGTCCGCTGCCGGATGCACTGGACGGAGCGAAAGTGGGGTATCAGGGGCACACCTACAGTGTGGAACAGGATGTTGACTGGAGCGCCTATGCGGACGTGTATGCATATGTTTTAAGGCGGGTGAGCAAGTTTGAAAAGTCTGCGGGAAATTGAAGCAGCTGTTGCGGACGGTTTGCAGGTATATCTGAAATGCCCGGTCATCCGTTCGAACCAGACGGCACCGGTACCACCGTATCCGTATGTGTCCTACACGATTACCACACCGGTACAATCCGGCGGAACATGGGCGACCGGGGAGGATGGCCGGCAATTTATCGACTTGCCGCAGGTGTGGAGCTTTACGGTGCAGGCGGCTGATGATATGCAGGCGCTGCAGCTGGCGATGGACGCTTTCCAGTGGTTTGACACAGAAGCAGGGCATTTTTACTTGAAGCAAAATGAAATTGCGGTGCAGCGCGTGGGAAGCATCGGAAACCGGGACAATCTGCTTTCCATCGAGTACGAATACCGAAAAGGTTTTGACGTGACGTTCCTGCTGCGATATTACACGAAGCAGAGCGTGACAGAGATTAACGGAACGATTGATACCATTTGAGAAGGAGGCCAATTATGGCAGATACAAAAGTGGGAACTGCAAAAGTCGGCGCGTCCGCTGTCGGCGCGGTAAGCGCCGGGAACGTGACATCCAGTGATATTAAAGTGCAGCTCTCCTTGGTAAAGGCAGTCGGGAAGTCGGGGTTTGGTATCCCGCTGATTCTGGCTGGAGGGCAGGATCAAGAAATTCCCTACACGGAATGTCTGGATCTGGACGAAGTGCGTGCAGTCTGCGGCGTAAACAGCGTGATTTATACGGCGGCGGCGTTGATGCTGGCACAGAGTACAGAGCGCTTTAAAATTGCGGTGCGTGCCGTGACCGGAAAAAGCGCGGAGGAAATTCCAAACCTGCTGGGGAAGGATTGGCGGCAGCTGGTTGTGCCGACGGAGGGAGCCGATGGGGAAAGTACCGTGGAGGAACTTTCAGATGTTGTTGAAGCAACTGACCGGATGTATTTTGCAACGGTGCGCGACTTGAACACGGTGCCGGAGGCAGCCTATTCAGGCATTCAGGACGGTCAGCCTGCACAGATTGCACGGGATCGTACAGTCGGGTTTTATTATCCACAGAAGGGCGTTTACGCCACTGCAGCGCTGGTTGGTAAGATTGCGCAGAAGCAGCCGGGCACTTACACCTGCAAGAACTTGATTTTGGATAATTTGCAACCACTAGAGTTGGACGACACTATGGTGCAGTCTGTGCAGGATAAAGGCTGTCTGACTTTTGTTACCAAGGCGGGCGACAACGTGACAACTGAGGGGAAAACCATTGGCGGCGAGTACATCGACATTGTAGACGGTAAGGACTACATTATTTACCGGATTCAGCACGACAGCCAGAAGATTCTCAATCAGTCGGACAAGGTGCCGTACAACGACAATGGCATTGCGCAGTTGGAAGCTGCCTGCGTCGGCGTTATGAAAGACTGCTATGGGGACGGCAATCTGATTATCGCCACCGGCGATGACGGAAAGCCCGCCTACACGGTGCAGTATGGAAAGCTGTCGCAGACCAGCGCTGCGGAGCGGGCCAACCGGCACTATTCGCTCGGGCGGTTCAGCTTCAGTTTGCTGGGCGCAATCCATAGCGCTGACGTAAACGGCAGCATTATTATTTAAGAGGAGGGACGAGAATGTACACTGTATATGACCCGAAAGACAGTACCGTCACAGTCGGCGGCATATTGATTACCGGCTTTGGTGACGATATGATTTCCGGTGAAAAGAACGAAGATGCGATTGACCCGGAGGTCGGCGCGCAGGGGGATGTGGTTGCAAATGTTTCTAATAACAATCTCGGAAAGGTAACGCTTTCCGTGCAGGTCGGCTGTCCGCAGTATGCGTACCTGTTGGGGCTGGCCGCATCGCATGAGGCAGTGCCCGTATGGGCGGTTAACAAATCCATCAAAGAACGCTTCGGCGGGCAGCAGGCTATGCTGACAAAGTTTCCGGATGTGAAGAACGCTTCCAAAGCGGAAGCCCGGTCGTTTGTATTCACTGTTTTTGACTATGTAGTCGAATCGACCGATTAACAGAGCCGCTTTTGGGCGGTATTTTTTATATTCAAATGGAGGTAATTTTATATGGCAGTCAAACCGTATCAGGTCAAAAAAGAATTTGGCGGAAAGACCTACACTGCACAGTTTAACGGCGTGAGTGCAGCGCTGAAAGCGCAGGACAGCTGGAACCTTGACGGTACCGATATTACCAGCAACGAAAAGATGGCGGACTACATTCTGGAAAACGTCATTGTGGACCCGCACGGTTTAACACCGGATGATTTCGATACCACCCGGGCGCTGAACGAAGTGATTGTTTGGGGCCTGCAGGTTATGAACGGCGGCTTTCGTCCCGATACTTCCGCAGAGGAAGTTAAAACAAAGAGCTAACAATCATTTGGCGTACTGGCGGTTGATTTTTGACGGTGGATTGGACTATAACACGGTATGGAATCAAATGACGCCGGCCGAGATTGACGAAGCAAACGCGGCTCTGGATTGCCTGCAGGAGTTGCGCAATCAAAGTAGGGAGGGGTAAGCATGGGGAAGAACGTTGTTCGTGAGGATGTTGTAAAAATTAGCTACGAGGCGGACGGCGAGAGCCTGCAGTCCCTCTCGCAACAGGTAGACAAGCTCGGCAGCGGGGTTACAAGCTCCGTTTCAAAGGCCGACCGGCAGTTTGCCCGTATGGGCAGCCAGGCACAGAGCTTGTCGCAGAAATTCAGCGGTACGGGTGCAGCCGCAAAAAACGGCTTAGGGGCTATTTCCCCGGCAGCCAGTGCCGCAGGCAGCGGTGTTAAAAAACTGAGCAGCAATGTAGAAACACTGTCCTCAAAGCTGTCGAGCGCCGGGAAAAAGCTGCAGTCCTTTGGCAAGGGAGCGAGTAACCTCGGCGGCAAACTGTCGCTGGGAATCACAGCTCCGATTCTTGGCGTCGCAACAGCCGCTGTAAAAGTCGGCAATGATTTTGAAGCGGAAATGAGCCGCGTCAAGGCAATTTCCGGCGCAACGGGGAATCAGTTTCAGAAGCTCTCCCAGCAGGCAGTTGACCTGGGCGCACAAACAGCGTTCAGTTCCAGCGAAGCTGCAACCGGCATGGAAAATTTGGCTTCGGCCGGCTTTACGGTCAATGAGATTACAGAAGCTATGCCTGGCATGCTTAACCTTGCAGCGTCTAGCGGCGAGGATTTGGCAAACAGTGCGGATATCGCCGCATCTACCCTGCGCGGCTTTGGGCTAGCCGCCAATCAAGCGGGACACGTCGCGGACGTACTCGCCAAAAATGCTGCCGATACCAATGCAGCAGTGGCGGACACCGGTCTTGCCATGAAGTACATTGCGCCGGTCGCGCAAAGCGCAGGCTGGTCGCTCGAATCTGTCACCGCTGCCATTGGCTTGATGTCGAATGCTGGCGTCAAAGGGGAACAGGCTGGTACCACGCTGCGTGGTGCGCTGACGAATCTTATGAATCCGTCTGACGTTGCGGCAAAATCCATGAAATCCATTGGCTTTTCGGCTTATGACGCGCAGGGTAAGATGAAGCCCTTGTCACAGATTGTCGGAGAGCTGAGCAGCAAAACTGCTAATCTGTCTAATAAGCAACGTGACCAGGTTATTGCCACGATTATGGGCACAGAGTCCCTCTCCGGGATGCAGGTACTGCTCAAAGACGGCAAGAGTAGCCTGGATCAGATGACAACCTCCCTGCAAAATTCCAACGGTGCTGCGGATGAAATGGCAAAAACCATGCAGGACAATACCAAGAGCAGCATTGAGCAAATGACGGGCTCGCTGGAAACGGCTGCGATTACGGTACAGAAAATGCTGGCACCGTCCATTAAGGAGGCCGCAGACAAAGTTACCGAGCTGGCAAATGATTTTGCCAAGCTGGATTCTAATACGCAGGGCACGATTTTGAAAATTGCAGGTGTCGCTGCGGCAGCAGGGCCTGTCATAAAAGCAGTGGGCGGTACTGCTACCGCCATTGGCAAAGTGACTTCTCTGCTGGGCAAGGCAGGTTTGTCAAAAGGTGCAGCTGCCGCGACAGAGAGCATAGCGGGTGTGGGGAAGGCGAGTACCGGTCTGTCCGCCGCACTCAGCTTAATTCCCGGCCCACTGAAAATCATTGCGCCGCTTGCAATTGCCGCCGGAGTGGCTATTGCGCTTGGAGTAAAGCACGCGCGGGATGAAGCGGTCAAAGCAGATTTGGCAAAGCGGTTCGGCGATATTACGCTGTCTGCGGAGGAATGTGCGGATGCTGCCAAAAAGCTTTCCTCCACACCGTGGACGATCAAACTGGATGCTGTCAGCGACGCGAAGAGCAAAATTGACGGTTTTAAAAAGAGCGTAGATACCGCCGCGGCAGAGATGGAGAAGTCCGAGTGGAAAGTCAACATGGGCCTGAAACTTTCCAGCGACGATCAGAGTAGCTTTAAAGAGTCCGCGGACAGTCTGGCGGAGAATGCCGTGAAGTATCTGGAGCAGAAGCACTATACCGCCAATTTGGCGATTGACGCGATTATGATGCCCGGCAGCACAGATACTTCCAAGCTGGCGAGCCTGACAGACGGTTTTTACTCTGCACAGCAGACACAGATGCAGAAGCTGGGTGATGACCTGAAGAGTACGGTCGCAGATGCACTGAAAGACGGGGTTGTCACCGCAGACGAAATCGGCGGCATTCAGGCTTTGCAGACGAGTATGCAGGGCATGGTGACTAAGGCCGCGAATCAGGAATACACGGCGAAGCTGAAAGCACTGTCTGTGACAGCCTCTGCCGGTGGGCTGACGGCGGACAGCTTCAAAAATTTGACTACAGAGATTGGCAAGCAAACAACAGACGCACTGAGCAAAGCGGACGATTCCCTCAAAGTTGTAGTATCCGAACTGGATATGCAGCTCGCGAACGGGGCCATTACGCAAAAGGATTATGATAGCCTTGTGAAATCTGCGCAGGACAGCCTGAACCAGCGCAAGGCCGACCTGCAGATGAAAAACTATTCTATTACCATGGAACCACTTGCGGATAAGTACAAGTCTGAACTCAGCTCCGCTAGTAGTACATTGGACTCGGGGCTTTCTACCGACTTTTTAGGTGGTATTATTCCAGGAAGCAGTGTCGTGAAATCTGCTTATAGCGGTATTAGTTCCGAGGCGCGAGATGGCTTGAAGAAAATGGTCGAATCGGCAAAACCTCAAACTGATGAGATGGAAAAGACAAAACAAGCATGGATTGATGAGGGCAAAGTTCCTCCAACCGCTTTCATGCAGAGTATGCAAAAAACTTATGAATTGCAAGCAGCTTCTGGCGATATAACGCATCAATTTGACTTGTTGGCTGGAAAAATAAACAGTTCAAGTGCTACTCGAAAAGTATATGAATCAATGGCAAAAGCCGGAGAAGAAATTCCAAAAGAGTTGTCCGATGCACTGAAAAATGAGTACGGACTTGTTTATGAAGCGGGCAAAGGACTGATTCAAAAAGTTACGCCCGAACCGTCCCAGCTTGACGCCGTTAAAAAAATGCTACAGGAAACAGGCTTTCAGGTTCCGGATACATTGGCAAAAGCCATCAATGACAAGGGGACGGATGTTGCCTATCAAGTAAAAGACCTGCTGAGTACGCTCCAAGAGGGCTATGGCCTGGATTCAAACCAGATTGTTTCGCTGTACACAGACATGGGGCTGTCCATCCCGAAGGCTTTGGCTGACGGGCTGGCAAAGCAGGAACCGGCGGTGCAGCGCGAAGTTTCAAAAATCATGATGGACTTAGAGGGCGGCACGCACCTCGACCAATCACAAATCGAAACCTTTTTCAAAGGATTCAGCAAAGATTTACCGGATTCTTTGTCCAAACAGGTGGCGGGGCTTAAAGACAGCGCTAACCAGAAAACATCCATGACATCCCTTACGGATATGCTTGGTGGGCAGGCACTGAACAAGTCACAGACACAAAGCTTGCTTTCAGGCATGAACATGGGCAAATTTACAGGCTTGTCACAGGGCATTTCTAAGACAGCAGATTCGAATAAGCAGATGCAGGTTGTCAAGGAATTGGCGTCCTTGAGTCAAAATGTGAAACTGAAATCCGATGACTTGAAAACGTTATTTACCAATTTGAATGCCAATTTGCCGAAGTCCATCACCGATTTAATTGCGAATATGAACAGTGCTGCTAAGCAAAGTGAAGCAGTCAATTTGTTTGGGAGACTTTATACTGGCGCGCAGCTTGGGGCAAACGAACTGAAAAGCTTGACAAAATCTGTGGGCATTGCTTTACCGGCTGGACTCATTTCTTCTTTGGCACAGAAAAGCCCCGCAGCACAGCAGGCAGCGGTCAGTTTGTTTCAGTCGGTGCAGAGTGGCGTTCAGGCTTCTTCCAGTCAACTTAAGTCTTACTTATCTTCTGTGGGCATAAGCGTGCCAAAGGGACTGATTACGAATCTTTCGGAGTCAAAGCCGGCAGTGCAAAATCAAGCAGTACAGCTGCTCTCTACCATCGGTACGGCTGCGGATTCTGAAAAGCCGGCACTGCTTTCTACCCTGATTGAAACCGGTGGCGAAGCGGGCACAGCGCTCATGAAAGAAATGGGCTTGAAATTTGGAGCTAATGGCACTTTGGTTTACACTGCAAAAGGCAAAGCGAACCAAGCATTTAAAGAAATGGACAGTGCAATGCTTGAAAAGCTATTGAGTTCGCCAAATCTCGCCAAGATTTTAAATTCAAAATCGGTAGCTGAAAAAGCGACCGCTGAAATGCAAAATTATCTGCAACACGCTACGCTCCCCTCTCCTACTATGAATTCATCCAACCTTTTGGCTTCAGTACAATCATTGAATAAAGAGGTACAGGACTATTTTGCGAATCATCCAGCAACGCAGACTGTCTATATCTCATCTGTCGGAACATCGTGGAAAGGTAGTGACGGCAAGATTCGCACCATGGGACCCGCGCAGGCCCCGGAACTTTCGGCTGGCATAGCAAAGCCTAAAGCCGCAGGCGGCTTGGTACAGCGGCATCAATTGTACCAAGTTGCTGAACAGAACCGCAAAGAAATGGTAATTCCTTTGGAAACGCACCACGAGCGCGCGGTAAATCTCTGGCACCAGGCGGGGCAGATGCTCGGCGCTGCAAGTGTAGCTTCACCGACAAGCCTAAAGGTCAGGGAGCCGCAAACCTCTTATGTGCCGCTGTACCCGTCTGCGGGAGGGCGTACCTACAACGATCACAGTGTTTATGCACCAGTGTTTCAGGCAAACTTTGCATCCAATACGGCAAGCGACCGAGAGCAGGAGCGCAAGGTGAAAAAGTGGGTTTCGGACGCCATTCAGTCAGTGCTGGAAAGCAGGGACCGCCGCAACCCGGCGGCGATGGAAGTGTGAGGTGATGTAAATGGCAACACTGGGCGGTCTGGAAATCTGGATAGACAGCGAAGGCGAACAGGCGGAGCGTACTGCCGAAGTAACCAGTCATCCGGTGGAAAGCGGGATTGATGTATCGGATAACATTCGCCGCAGCGCTACGGTGCTGAATCTGACCGGCGAAATTGTCGGAACGGATGCTGTGGACAAGCTGCAGCGTATCGAGGCGTGGAAAAACGCGGGCACGGTGGTTGCTTACCACGGGGTTTACAGCTACAGCCGGATGTGGATTACAAAATTCAACACCGCGCAGAGCAGCAAAATTGTAGGTGGGTACAAATTCGATATCACCCTGCAGGAAGCACGGATTGCCAAAAGCGCCTATACCTCGTCATCCACACGAAAAAGCACCGGAACACAGCAGAAGAAAACCAACAGCGCCAGTCAGAAAGTGTATTATACCACCAAGGCAGGCGACACGCTTTGGGCGCTGCTACAGGCGCCGAACGCGCCGTATAAAAAGTATGGTTTCACGCCGAACGATGTCATGAAAAACAATCCAAAGGCGTTCAGCCGAAAAATGGATGCCCGCACCATGCAGAACGGCGTGAAAATCTGGATTGGAAACAGGAAGTGAGCGTATGCGGGACAGAATTGAAATTGACAAAGACCTGATACCGTATCAGTTTGACATCACACTGGCTGGTCAGCCGTTTACGGTTTCAGTGGATTACAACCGCGGGGTGGATTTGTTTACCGTGAGTCTTTATGACAGCACCGGTGCGCTGCTATGTGCCGGAGAGCCGCTGATTTATGGTTCTCCGCTGTTCCGCGATGTTTATCGTGCCGGGAAATTTCCGGTGATTGACCTTGTGCCGCTTGACGAATCCGGGCACGAAAGCGCGGTGACTTGGGACAACTTTGGGAAAACCGTATTCCTGACAATTGACGATGAGGGGGACTGATAGGATGGACAGCCAGTACATCAAAGTGGCCGCTAAAACAGCGCCTGACAAAGCAAGCCACATGATTCAGTCGTTGGAGCAGTTGAGCAAAAAAATTGCAGTAACCCCGGTGAGTATTCCACCGGGGCTTTTCCATATCAGTACGTGGATTCTCTGCGGAGCGGCTAAGGTGGAGTACCCGAATCTGGACTTCGAGTTTGAGGTGCCGTTTGACGATAACACAACTGCGAACGAAGCGACGTTTACCATTTACAATCTCAGCAAAACTACGCGCGGGCAGTTCACACTGGGGAGGGATATTTCTTTAACGGCGGGCTACGGCACAGACCGTGGTATTATTTTTTCAGGGGTCATTTCCAGTGTCCGAACAGCGCATGATGGCGTGGATGTTAAGACAACGGTTACCGCTGTGGACAACCCCAAACTGAAAGAACATGATGTGAAAAATATCTCTTTTAAAAAGGGATGCAAGGCTTCCTATATCTTGCGCTCCCTGTTGGAGAAAACAGGCCTGCCGATTGCCGCATTTAAGATCCGCCGCGACCACACTTACAAGGATGCAGTTACAGTAGATGGCGGGTTGATGTCCAGTATCGACCAGTATGCAAAAATCTGCGGTGTGTCCACCTACATTCAGCGCGGCAGCATTTATGCCATTGACGTGCGTACGGCCAATACCGGCCTGCAGTTTAACATGGATACAGACCATGGGTTGATTGGCAGCCCGGAATATTTTGAGGACGAAATCAGCGAGACGGCAGACAATCAGGAAATCAAAGAAACCCGAAAGGGGTACAAGATTACCAGTCTGCTGGAGCACCGCTGTATGACCGGCGCGCGGGTGAATCTCAAAAGCAAGGACGTGACTGGTACGTTCCATGTATTGGAGGGGCAGCACAGTTTTAACGGTACAGATTTTCTCACAGAAATGACGGTGATTTAATGCAGGAATTGAGCATTGGAAACACACAACTGGAACAGGCGCTTCTACGCCTGCACACGGCTTTTTTAGGTCGGGTGGTAAGTTTTAATGAGACCGCCGGAACGGCGTCTGTGCAGCCGCTGACGCTCTCAAAACCGATGGGCAGCGCAGCTGTCAAGCAACCACTGCTGCAAAACATTCCCGTACTTTGGAACGCACGGTACAAACTACGATACATGAATCCGCCGTACTGCAAAGCGCGGTGCAGCGAAGGCAGCATTACCGGAAATCTGACGGCAGAAAAACATATTACCATGGCACCGCTCGGCGCCGGTGACCTGGTACTGTGCGTGACCTGTGAGCGGGATATTACCGCTGCCCGGCGCGGACGTTCAGAGGTACCGGCGCTCGGGCATCATCAGCAGAAGGATTCACTGGTTGTGGGGGTGCTGGTATGAAAGGCTTTGTACTGGACGAAACCGGTGATGTAAAAATTGAACACGGCAGGATTCAGATGACGGGCGGAAATGAACTGCTCCGGCAAACCTGCCAATCCGTCTTGGGTACCAACAAAGGCGAGTGGGCCTTGAATCCGGACGAGGGCATTGACTTCCACGCCTTGCGCGGAAAGCAGGTAGATTACGAAGCAATTCGCGGTGAACTGCTGGAGGGCTTGCGGCAGGTGGACGAAAGTTTCTTACTGGATTCCTTTGAACACGAATTGACGGCAAACCGTAAATTGCGCATTCGCTTTTCGGCGACTTGCAGCAGCGGGACGGTTACAGGTGATACACGATATTAAAAAATCCCCTCCGGCAGGGAGGGGACGGCTATTCGTAATGCGTCCACATCCGCAGAATATGAACGGTTTTTTGTTCTTCCAGAACATTGTAAATCAACCGGTGCTGAATGTTGATTCTGCGGGAGTAAATGCCCTTTAGGTTGCCTACCAGTTTTTCATACGGCGGCGGATTTTGGTATGGGTTTTGTGCCAGGATTTCTACCAGCGCTTTTGCTTTTGGCAGCAGATGTGCGGCTTTCAGCTTTTCGAAGTCCTTGACTGCCTGTTTGGCTAATATGACTTTATACATCCCAGTTCAGGTCCTCCGCGTTAGTGCCCACGTCCAGCGGTTCGTTCTTTCCAGCGAGGATGCTGTCTGTCATGCCGGAAATGTTGGAAAGATACAGCGTTTCCGCGATGGCGTTCCAGTCTTCTTCGGAAAGCAGGACGGCATTGGCGGTTTTGCCGGTGATTTTCACCGGCTCGTGTGTTTCCTGTGTGCGGTTGATGAGCTGATATAAATCTTTCCGCGCATTGGTGACGTTGATGTTTTCCATATCGTCCCCTCCTTTGTAAATTTATTATAACGTACGCTTTTGCGTATGTCAAGAAGAAATTCGCAATTCCGTACGGTATAGTCTATGTGTTCCCGCCTGAAACAGTCGGGAATTTTTTCTGTCCATTTTCAGAAAGGGGTGATGCCATGGCGGCACTCACAGAAAAAGGGTTTCAGCGGCCGCTTTATGCGGATTTGTTGACGCAGCAGATTTCCAGGGCAAAGGTTCTGTTCGGGGACAATATCGAAACCGATGAAAAAACGCCGCTTGGCAAGTTTATCCGGCTGGGCGTGCAGGACCTTGCAGAAGCGTATGAGGAACTGGAAAATGTGTACAACAGCATTTTTCCGAATACCGCACGTGCGAACAGCCTGAACCGCGTGGCGGCCACGGCGGGAATCTTTCGCAACCCCGCGACAGCAGCAGAACAGCAGGTGGAGTTTACCGGCACGCCGGGTTACACAATTCCCGCCGGCTTCTTAGTTTCCGGCAACGGCGTGGAGTTTCACACAGAGGACAGCGCTTCTCTGGATGATTCGGGGAAAGCATCTGTGACTGTGTATGCCTCGGAGACTGGAAAAGCCGGCAACGTGCCGGTTGGAGCAATCACTGAGATTGTGAATCCAGATGCTGATGTGGAGAGTGTGCAGCACGTCGCGCTGATTTTGGCGGGGCAGGAGGAGGAAACCGACCCTGAACTGCGGGCACGCTACCACGCGGCGCTGCTTGGCTCCGGCAGTACCACGGCTGACGCCATTCGTGCGGCGGTGCTGCGGGTGACAGGCGTTCGCAGTTGCACCGTGATTGAGAACGCAAGTGAAGCAGCGGACGCTTCCGGCCGGCCGCCGGGCTGCTTTGAGAGTATCGTCTTTGCACCGGATTCTTTGGACGATGCAATTGCCGCGGCGATTTTTCGAGCAAAGCCGGTAGGTATTCGGGCATATGGCGCCACCGAGGTGTCTATTAAGGACGACAGCGGATATCCACAGTCCATTTGCTTTACCCATGTGTCCAATCTAGTGATTTATGCAAAAGTGTCCGTACTGACAGACGATAATTTCCCGGCAGATGGTGAGGCACAGCTGAAAGCAGCGCTCTCAACTGCTGTTGGTGAGCTTGGCAATGGTGACGACGTAATTCTGACACGGCTGTACAGCCCGATAACCGGTATCCCTGGCGTTCGGGATGTGGCGCTACTGCAGCTGTCAGCGGATGGCAACACCTATCAGACGACCAACCTGCTCTGCACGCCGACACAGGCAGCAGTGCTACCGGAAGACAATGTCACGGTGGAGGTGAAAGCCTATGCCGACGGATAAACTGGTGCGTGCCCTGCCGGATGCTTATCGCAAGGATTTTGGGGGAAATAATTACAAACTGCTTGCGCTGCACGCGGAGGCTGTAGACGCTCTGCGGGCGGATATACAGGCGGTGTTACAGGCGCAGAATCTGCAGCAGGCAATCGGAAAAACCTTGGATTTGTACGGCGCGGAAGTCGGGCAGCCACGCGGCAGCGCTGACGATACTTTGTACCGGGTGCTGATTCAGCAGAAGATGGCGCGAAACCGCGGCATCGGCACTTGGGAAAGTGTTACCGGCGGCGTCCGAAATGTTTTAAACTGCGGGGCAAGTGACTTCTATGTATACGATAACAGTTATCCGCATAAAGCCGTGCTGCGTGTGCGCAACGAGGAAGTTCTGGAGAACTGCCCACTGCCAACAGAAGAAATGAAGCGAGTGCTGAATCAACTGCTGCCCGCAGGTGTGGACTTTGTCACGGTGATTCCGTTCCCCGGCAGCAGCTTTTTTGCCGTCTGCTTTCGGCCAGTTCGTCTGCGTATCAAAAGCAAGGTAAACATCTGGCATTTGAACCCTGTGTACTTAAACGGAATGCGGCGTCTGGACGGCTCCTGGGTACTAAATCAAGAAGTGCGGGAGCATTTTCTTTTGGCACAAATGCAGGTTTCCAGCCTGCTCTCATATCATCCCGGCGTTTCGGCAAAGGTGGGGTGTCAATCACGGAATCTGCTTCTTTTAGCGCTGCGGGCGAGTAAGCTGCGCGTATACAACTGCCAGAAAATTCCTGCTTTCAGCAATCCGATTCAGAATGTCAGCCGCAGTACACAGAAAGTGCAGGCGGCGCCCGATTTTGTCTGTTCCGCATTTTCTTCGCAGAGCAGATTTTCTGCCGCGCTCACCGCGGTTCCCATGTGGCATAGTTTTTCAAAGACAGCGTTCCGGAGCACGCCGAAGGATACTGCAGTACACAGCAACCAAATTGTTTCCGTACAAACAAAAATAATTCGAAAAATTACAAACCCCATCTGGACGCTCAACGGCGCATATCACTTGAACAGTGCGCGCCGTCTGAATGCGGGACGGGTCGTTGAGGAGGTTTTATAATGGCAAGTCAAAATAATGTGCTGACCAATGCGCTGCGCACACGCATGGCGCAGTTGCTGGCAGGAAAGCTTTCTACGGTGCCAAAAGTCAAATATCTGGCAGTCGGCTCTGGCGGGCTGGATACCAGTGGAAATCCGACTGCGCCGAGCGGTGCGGAAACGGCACTGCAAAAGGAAGAGGGGCGCTATGAAGTGGAAGACCCGACCTTTCCGGTAGATACTACAGTGCGGTTTGCAGCGGTGATTCCGATGGCTGACCTTGCGGGCAAAAAGCTAAGTGAGGTCGGCTTATTTTCCGAGGATAACGTTCTTTACGCTATTCGGCATATGCTGCCGAAGCAAAAGGACAGCGACGAAGAAATGGAATTCACGCACGACCTGGAGTTTTAAAGGAGGGCTGACGAATGGCAGACAGACCCAATTATACACTGGACAGCAATCCGACTTATACAGAAGCGATTCCCACGCTGCTTAACGACGACCCTGCCAGCGCCAGTGACGTGTTCAATCCGCTGATTACAAAAATTCTGAACAATCAGAAAGCCAACCATCAGCTGGCGCAAGCGGCAAAAAGCAGTGCGGACAGTGCCGGGCAGACAGCGGGAAAGGCAATCCCACTGACGCAGAAAGGTGCGGCGAACGGTGTGCCGACACTGGACAGCGCCGGGAAGATTCCCAAGGCGCAGCTGCCGACTGTGGGCGGCTATGTGCGGCAGTCCTCATCGCCGAGCGACAGTAGCCTGCTGTGGATTGACTCCGGAAACAGTAACAAAATGAAATATTACAATGGCAGTTCGTGGGTGCCGGTGCCTGCGACATGGGGGTGATTTTATGATAACAGCGAGTCAGCTTGTCACGCTGAAAGCCAGCGTGGACAAGGAAATGAAACGCCGGTGCTATTATGGCAGCATGACTGCCTATGCCGGTAGCAGCTACGCGTTCCAGACAACGCCGGTTGCGGGGGATACCGTTAAGGCACAACAGGGCAATGCCGTGATTCAGCCGCTCAATGCGGTCAATCCTATTAGCGGGCTTCCGTCCGCAGCCGCTGGGGAGGTTGTACCGGCGACCTTTGACAATGACAAGCTCACGAAAGTAGTCAATGCCCTGTCCAATATGACGACCACAACCACTAGTCCCGGCTGTGCAGCATCCTGTTCCGGCCTGTGCCACACGCAGTGCAGCACAACGTGTTCTGGGTGCAGCGGGTGTTCGTCTTGCTCTGGGACTTGTAATGGTTGTAATGGTTGCACTGGGACTTGCAATGGTTGTACAAACTGCACTAGCTGTTCCGGATGTTCTAGCAGCTGCAACGATCAATGTGCAACTTGTATGGGATCGTGCGGAGGTGCCTGTGGCGGCTGTTCTGGCTGTTCTGGCTGTGGTAATGGATGCGGTGCATGCGGCACAGGTTGCAATTCAGGATGCAGTATGGGATGTGCCCGAGGCTGTACAAGTTGTTCTGGCGGATGTTATGGCGGTGGAATGGCCTAAATTGGAAAGGAAAACCAATATGCAATATAAGTTGAAAGTTGAAGAAAGCCTGTTAAACTATCTTGAAGCGCTCATGTATGAGTGCGGCAGAACAAAAGAAATTGTGGCTTATATGCTTGGCAACAATTTTGATACCACATCTGATTCCTTCAAACAGTGGGAAAAAGACAATCAAAAAGCATACATTGAATATTCTCACGCAAAAGAAACAATGACAAAAGAAGTCATCCCTAAGCTCTTGCCAGAAATTAAAGGAAAGCCTTTTCAGTGGGAAGTCGATTTTTATAATAAGGAAGTGGTAGTAAATGTACCACAGAATTGAGCAGTATCAAGACTATATCGCACGACTATTTCCACCAACTGCGAAAATCAAGTCAGGTAATGGCAGGGTGCTGTCGCGGACGGTTACTTTACAGGTAACTGATGCCTGTAACTTGTGCTGTACCTACTGTTATCAAACGCACAAGCAGCACCATGTGATGGATTTTAATACGGCAAAAGAATTCATTGATATGTTGCTTTCCGACCGGTACGCATACATCAACACCAAGAATTCTCCTGGCATTATCATCGAATTTATTGGCGGCGAACCGTTTCTTGCTATTGACCTGATTTCAAAAATTTCAGACTACTTTATTGAACAAGTGGTAAAGCAACATCATCCGTGGGCAACTAAATTTATGTTTTCGATTTGCTCAAACGGTACGCTATATTTTGACCCACGTGTTCAGGGATACATAAAGAAGCACCTTAATCATCTCTCTTTTTCGATTTCTGTTGATGGATGTAAGGAACTGCATGATGCCTGTCGGGTATTTCCGGATGGTTCAGGTAGCTATGATATGGCAATCAAAGCTGTAAATCATTTTCGCTCTCATTTTCACGGAGAGATGGGCAGCAAAATGACACTTGCCCCCGCAAATATCAAGTACACAGCGATGGCCGCCGAAAATCTTGTCAATTTAGGTTATTCTCAAATCTTTTTGAATTGCGTTTTTGAAAAAGGCTGGACAGCAGAACACGCCAAAATCCTATATCAGCAACTAAAAAAGCTTGCTGATTTTTTATTGGGCAATAATCTTGAAAATGATATTTACCTGTCAATTTTCGAAGAGAACTTAGGACACAAAATGGCTGAAACTGACAACGACAACTGGTGCGGTGGCACTGGCTGTATGATTGCGGCAGACTATAAGGGCGATATTTTTCCATGTTTACGCTACATGGAGAGTAGCTTGGGCAATGCACAACCGCCAATGGTTATTGGGACTGTTCAGGATGGCATCATGGCAACGCAAAAGCAGAAGGACTGTGTAAATTGTTTGCGGTGCATTACCCGCCGCAGCCAGAGTACAGAAGATTGTTTTAATTGCCCAATCGGGCAGGGGTGCGCATGGTGCAGTGCTTACAATTATCAGGAGTTCGGTACAGCAAACCACAGGGCAACGTACATTTGCGAGATGCACAAAGCCCGTGTGCTGGCAAATGTGTACTTCTGGAACAAAAAATATCAAAAGCACAAAGAAAACAAGGTATTTCGCAACAACGTACCTGAAACATGGGCGCTGCGGATTATCGATAAAAATGAGCTTGATATGCTCAATATACTTGCAAAGGAGAACTGATTATTATGGCGGAAATCAAGTATGTGAAGTTTGCAGATGCAACAGTTATCGAGGCGACTCAGGTGTCTGAAAGTATGCAGCAGGACAGCAGTGGAAGAAAAATGGAGGTACTGCTTATTCAAATCGACACTGACAGCATTGAAAACAAGGTTAATGAATTGGTAGCAGAAATCACAGCTGCTGGTCTTGCGGATGTCAACATTTTTGCTGACAAGGAGTGCACAAATAAAATCTTTGTTGGTGGTGCTTACAAATCTGTCCTCAGCATTACGGCAACAGTGCGCGCCTGCGGGCTGCTGTACAGTGTATCGCTGTCTAAGTAAGGGAGGGGTGAGAATATGAGTTATAAAGGCATTGATGTCAGTTACTGCAATGGTAAGGTGGACTGGCTGAAAGCTAAATCTGCCGGCCTGCAGTTTGCTATCCTCCAACTGGGGTATGGCAGCGACTGCGCATCACAGGATGATGCGCAGTTTGCGCGTAATGTAAGTGAGTGTGAGCGCCTTGGGATTCCCTGGGGCGCTTATTTATATAGTTACGCACAAACGGTGGCAGGAGCGCAGAGCGAGCTGCAGCATATGCTACGGCTGCTGCGCGGACACCATCCGCAGTACCCGGTGTTTATCGACATGGAGGACGCAGACGGATACAAGGCAAAGCACGGCGGCATCCCAGACAGAGCAACCAATACAGCAATCATCAAAGCTGTGTGCAGCGGTCTGCAGCAGGCCGGGTACAAGGCAGGATATTACGTCAATAAGGATTGGTACGACAACCGCATTGACGCGGCGCAACTGTCAGCGTATGAATTTTGGTATGCACGGCCGGGTGTGTCTGCACCGGACAAGTATTGTGATATTTGGCAATCGGAGTTTGGTGAGGACTCCGGTAAATGGCCGGGAGCAAATATCCCGGGCAAGGGTTGCGACACGAACGTGTGCTATACCAATTATGGTGTAAACAGCAATGGCACACCCGCTGTCCGGACGCTGCCAGCACTTGCACCGACCGGGGCAGCATTTGTCAGTGACACCACTACCACCGTATCGCTAAAACACGGGCAATCCTACACGGTCAAAGTAACCTGTCCGGTCGGTCGGCCTTCGCTGGCTGCCGGCACCGGCGGCACGGTAGACATTACTTACCAGAGTTGCAACGGCAGCAGCTATTACTACAAGCTGACCGCGATCGGCAAGGTAGGCACGGAAACCGGCATCTACATTAACGGTCACAAGCCATCTACTATGGTGGTGCGAATTGTTACCGCCTGCAGCAGCGATACGACTGTTAACCTGTCCCGCAAGGTGGGGGAGTGCTACACGGTCGGGCTTACCTGCTCCACAAAGCCAACCGTCACGGCTGGCACCGGTGGTATTGTAACGATTGCAGGTGTGTACCCCAATGGCAACGGCAAGTGGCTGTGTCCGATTGTGGCAGTTCGGTCGGGTGTCACTGGAATCTATACGGAAATTAAAGAAGAGGGAAGTCCGGTGAAACGATTCGAGTTCAAGGTGGTGTAATTGTGGATCATGATGATATTGCTGTGCAGGCATGGGAAAGCTCGAAATCCGCCCACCACAGGATTGATGAATTGGAAGCGGAAGTTAAGGATATTCGCGGATTGACTGCTGCGATGGCAACCGTGAATACAAAAGTGGATGGGCTGGAATCGGACGTGCGGGAAATCAAAACGGATGTAAAAAGTATATCGGCTCGTCCGGTGCAATGGTGGGATAAACTCATTGCCGGAATCATTGGAGCAATAGGGACAGGCGTTGCAGCGGCAATCCTGTCGCTGCTATTTAAATAATTGGAGGTACATATTATGGATTTGACTATGGTGATTATCGTGTTTGGTGTGGGCTTTGCAATTACCGCCTGCGGTTGGATGGTGACGCTGCTGCGGTCTAAGGGCGTCAACGTCCAAAGCGGCGTGGATACCGCGCAACGAGTGCTGGACGTTGCCGATACCGTGACAGACGCTGCGGCTGCAATCGTGCCCAGCCCGGTGACATCCGCGCTGCAAAAGATTGTGGATGCGGCTAAAGTTGGTGTCAACAGCGCCGAACAGCTTTACCTGAACGGCAGCATTACGGCAGATCAGCGCAAGGCCGAAGCTGAAAAGGTGCTTAAAACGGCTCTCGGTTTGGACGGCGTTGCCTATGAAGGTGATGTGGCAAGTCTTGGCGACTCGGCAATTGAAGCCGCGGTCAAGGCGCTGCCGAAGACTGGCGCAAAAGAGGCCGTTGTGGGTACTGCAAAAGCGACCGCATAAATTACATACAGACACAGCAATGCCCCGGCTTACCATTACGGTAGGTCGGGGCATTTTTGCGTCATATCATAAATTATAATGGCGCGCGACCAGCAGGAAATGTATCTGCTGCTGGAACGGATACTTGATGAAGTGAAGAAAGAATAAATTTATGCCCTCAGCAGGCAGCCATGCGGGCCGTCTACTGAGGGCATTTTTAATTAATACAGACTTGGAGCAAAAATGTGATTCCGAAGCCATTTTCAAGTGAAAATAATTTCGGATAATGTGGTGCCGCTGACCGGGGTTGAACCGGTACGATGCTGCCATCGAGGGATTTTAAGTCCCTTGCGTCTGCCAATTCCGCCACAGCGGCAGAGAACAGCAATTATTATAGCATACATCATCGGCGAAATCAACCATTCCGCAGCAGAAACGAGAATTTATCAGCAACGCAAAAACGCATGAATGCCGCAGTTTCTTAAAAGGAAGCGTCAGGCGTGCTGCTTCTTTTGTGCTTGCTCGAACTTGACCATTTCTTCAAAGGAAATGCGCTCGTCTTCCGGCACCAGATTTTCCGGCAGAATGGTGTCGTCACAGTTCAGGCAGTGGCGGCCGTTGGCACCGCTGCTTTTCCACAGGCGCTCGGCAACCGGTGCCCAGCGCTGGGCGATTTTTTCACATTTTGCGCAGTATTCATGCGGGCTTTCCTGATCAACCAGATCGGTGCCGTGCGCATTCGTTTTGCTGACCATTTCCTCCAGTTTGTACGGATTATCCAGCACCGGGCACGGCCGCAGCATATTCGTATTGAATGGCTGGTTCAAATGGTACTGCATAAACAAAGGAGAGCGGTAAGCTTCCAGCAGGGTCTTTTCCCGAATGTTGGCATCCGAATAGTGGATAAATACGCAAGGCTCGATGTCGCCGTTTGCGTTGATGTGCAGATAGGAGCGTCCGCCTGCAATGCAGCCGTAAACGTACTCCGCATCGTTCCAGAAGTCCATGGTAAACAGCGCCTTGCTGTTGCGGAAATCCCGAATCCGATAATACATCATTTCACGCTGCTCGGCGGTCGCCATCAAGTCTGTCGGCGCGTTTTTGCCAATGGGCATATAGGTAAAGAACCAAGTAAAGATGGCGCCCTGGTCAACCATCCAGTCAAAGAATTCCTCACTGCCGATGGAATCCACATTTTGACTGGTGTAGCAGCAGGAAATGCCATAAGGCAGCTGATGGGCGTTTAAAATATCAATGGCTTTGCAGATTTTCTGGAAAGTTCCCTTGCCACGGCGGGCATCGGTTGCTTCTTCAAAGCCTTCAACGCTGATGGCGGGCACAAAGTTGCCGACACGCTGCAGGTCTTCTGCAAACTTGTCATCGATGAGCGTAGAGTTTGTAAAGCACAGGAAAATGCAGTCGGAGTGCTTTTCACAGAGTTTTATCAGGTCATCTTTGCGCACCAGCGGTTCGCCGCCGGTGTAAATGTACATATAGGTACCCATCTTCACGCCTTGGTTGATGATGTCGTCGATTTCGTCAAACGTGAGGTTCAGCTGGTGGCCGTAGTCTGCCGCCCAGCAGCCGGTACAGTGCAGGTTGCAGGCACTGGTCGGGTCCAACAGAATGGCCCACGGCACGTTGCAGCCGTACTTTTTCCGGTACTCCATCTGCTTTTTGCCGCCGATAAAGGTGGAGTTTAAGAAAAAGTTTGTGAAGAAGGTTTCCAGTACGTGCGGATTGATGTTTTTTACCACACGGTAAATCAAATGGTTCCAGTTGCTTGCCGGGTCATCAATGGCTTGATGGAAGGAGTAGCGAGCCGCCGCAAAGGTGTTGTCTTTGTCCGCTTTGTCAATCATGTCCATAAGTTTCGGTAGATTCTTTTCAGGATCCTTGCGAAGGTAGCCGATGGCCGTTTTGATGCCGAATTTTTCAAGTTTTTCTTTTAAACCGCTCTCTGCCATATATGATTCCTCCAGTATGCTTTGCTTGCGCGCATTTCATAGCTTCTGCTAACCTGTATGTGCGTACAAGAAAATCTTAGAAAGAATTTTTAAATTTGTCCTTAGACAACAATGCTTTTTTGTAAGAAAACATGACAGAACTGAAAAATTGTAATAAATGGCAGGCACCCTGTTGCATCAAAAAGCAGCCGGGCAGTTGCTGCCGGCTGCTGCGGGATTTTGCACAGCGGTCAGGACTCTGCCGCTGTGTTTTCCTTGGTGTCTGTTTCCTCTTTGGCGCACTTGGCTTGTTCCTCTTTCTGTTGCTCATGTACCTGCAGGGCACTCAGAATTCGCTCGGATGCTGTGCGGCGGGCGCCGGCTTCCACAGAAAGCTGCAGGGCAAGCTGCACCAGCGCCTCCTGCCCATCCGCGGCGGCGGTATCAATGCGACCGCAAACATCCTGCAGCGCTTTTTCCTGCGCGGTGCAGAAGGCATCGTACAGCGTGTGCATATCGCCACGCTGCTCCAGCTGGTCGAGCAGAATGTGAATGTCGGGAATGGAGAGCACCTGCTTGAGCAGGCACAGGATAGTCAGCTGTACCAGATGGTCGCGGCTGTATTTTTTCTTTTCCGGGCGCGGCAGCACGCCGTCTTTGACGTAATTGTTAACCATGCTGGAGGTGAGCAGCGGATTGTTCCGCTGCTCAAACAGGTGCAGCTGTGTTTCCATAAACGTGAGGATTTGATCCATATAAAGGTAAATTTCCGGAAAACGATCCCACGGTGTCAGCTGTCCGTCTGTGACCTGGCGGGTCCACTCGGTTAGTTCCCTGTGCAGAGGCTGCTCGTCTTTTTCCATCTTTATAACCCTTCCTTTGCAGATTCACTGCAGAACTTGCTGGGCGGCATACCCATGTATTTTTTAAATACGCGCGAAAAGTAGAGTTGGTCGGCAAAGCCGGCAGAGTAGGCGGCTTCGCCGACGGTCAGCCCGCCTTCCTTCAGAAAAGCCGCCGCCTTGTTAATGCGGTAGCGTGTGAGGTATTCGTTCGGCGGCATACTGATATATGTCATAAAAAGTCGGTACAGGTGGCTGCGGGAAACACCGGCACTTTGCGCGATTTTTTCGATGTCAATGCTGCCGGCGTAATTTCGGTCAATGAAGCGAATGGCTTTCTGCACATAGCCGTAGCTGCTGTCACTGCTGGCCATGTGCGTGCCGAAGGTGTCCATCAGCTCCGCCAGAAAGCGGAGCAGACCGCTTTCCATGCGCGCTTCCGCACTGCGCGAGCTGCCAGAAACCGCGATAATGTCTGCCAGCAGCAGGTGGAAGCGGTTGTCTGACGGGCAGTGAAAGGCAGGCTCCATGTCCAGCAGACCGGTCTGACGCAGCAGGTGCTTGGCGTCGCTGCCGTTAAAGCCGACCCAGTCATACTCCCAAGGAAAATTGCGGTCTGCCTGGTAACTGACAATGCGGTTCGGCTGAATCAGAAAGGCATCGCCCGCCTTTAGCTCCCACTGCTGTCCGGCAGTGGAAAAGCAGCCCTTTCCGCGCACAATGTAGTGAATCAAATAGTGGTCGCGCACCGCCGGCCCCCAGGAATGACCTGAGCGGCAGCGCTGCAGCCCGCAGCTGTAAACTGCCAGCCCGAGGTTGTAGCTTTCTCCTTTGTAAGAACGACGAAAACCATCATCTGTCATATTCATCACCACTTACACTCGTATTGTAAAGCTTATTATAACGCTTTTTATATTGGGTTTCAACCGAAAAATGCGGTCAGAAAAGGTGCTGGCACCAAAACAAATAAAAATAGTTTGAAATCCGGCGAAAAATCAGCTATAATAAGAATGCCGTTCTTTGCATTTGCGTTTTGTGCGGCAGGCGGCGCTTTTTCGCACATTACAGTCAGGAGGAATCATTTATGGAAGGACTGAGTACGGGCCAGATTGCGCTGATTGTTTTGACGGCAGGGCTGGTCATCGTTTTTGCAGTGCTGATCTGCCTGATTCTAATTATCAGGCTGTATGGCAGTGTGATTCAGTCGGCGCAAAAGGGCAGGCGGAAGAAAGAAGAGCCGGCCGCCCCGCAGCCGAACGCTGCCTTGCCGCTGGAGGAGCCACAGCCTGCACTTTCTGTGCAGCCCGCGGCACAGGGGGAGATTTCGCCTGAAATCATTGCCGCTATCAGTGCGGCGGTTTATGCGCTGTACGGTACGGAAACGCCAATCCTCTCTGTACGGCGCTGCCGGCGCACCGGCGTTCGCTCCGTTTGGGGACAGGCCGGCGTGCTGCGCGGCACGCATCCGTTTTAAGCCGCAGGCGCTGCCTGCATTGACTTTACGAGAGAGGCGGTATCAACGTGTTTCAGGAATTTCTCAATGCGTTTTCCGGCATTTTACAAAGTTCCGGTTTTGCTACGAATGACTGGCGTAACTATGTGATGATCGGAATTGCCTGTGTTCTGCTGTACCTCGCCATCAAAAGGCAGTTTGAGCCACTGCTCCTGCTGCCAATCGCTTTTGGTATGCTTTTGGTAAATGTTTTTCCGGGCATTATGGCAGACCCCACGGCAAACGCCAACGGCGGTTTGTTTTATTATTTATACCGCGGCGTGAAGCTCGGCATCTATCCACCGCTGATTTTCCTCGGCGTGGGGGCGATGACGGACTTTGGCCCGCTGATTGCGCGCCCCTCCAGCCTTTTGCTGGGCGCGGCGGCGCAGCTTGGTATTTTTTTGACATTCATCGGTGCGCTTGCGTTGGGCTTTGACCCGAAGGCGGCTGGCGCAATCGGTATTATCGGCGGCGCGGACGGCCCGACGGCCATTTATGTGACCAGCAAGCTTTCTCCGCAGCTGCTGGGGCCGATTGCGGTCGCGGCGTACTCTTACATGGCGCTGGTTCCGGTGATTCAGCCGCCGATTATGAAAGCACTGACCACAAAAGAAGAGCGTTCCATTGTAATGGAACAGCTGAGGCCGGTTTCCAAATTGGAAAAGATTTTGTTTCCCGTTATCATTACCGTGTTGATTTCGCTGCTGCTGCCGGACGCGGCGCCGCTGGTCGGTATGCTGATGCTTGGCAATCTGATGCGCGAAAGCGGTGTGGTTTCCCGGCTGTCCAACACCGCGCAGAACGAACTGATGAATATCATCACCATTTTTCTGGGGGTTACAGTCGGCGCAACGGCAACCGGGACGGTCTTTCTAAGTGTACAGACGCTGAAGATCATTGTGATGGGTCTTTTGGCGTTCTGCGTTGGCACTGCAGGCGGGGTGCTATTCGGTAAGCTGATGTGTAAGGCCACACATGGGAAGGTCAACCCTCTGATTGGTTCCGCAGGTGTTTCGGCTGTGCCCATGGCGGCGCGCGTTTCCCAGAAAGTTGGACAGGAAGCAAATCCGGGCAACTTCCTGCTGATGCACGCAATGGGGCCCAATGTGGCCGGCGTCATCGGCTCCGCGGTTGCGGCCGGTGTCCTTTTAAGTATTCTCGGATAATGATGTCGATTCCCATTCTGCAGACGCTCGCACACAGTTTTCGGTGCGGGCGTTTGCAGTAAGTTGTTTTAAAATTTTATGTTAGCTGGTGAGATTATTGAGTGAATCCGCACTGCAAATAAGACAGCGGGTCCTGGAAAAGGAGTTTTCCCGCATGAACGAACGGCAGCGGGAAGCCGTTTTTTCTGTAAACGGCCCTCTGCTGGTACTGGCAGGTGCAGGCAGTGGAAAAACGACCGTTCTGGTAAACCGAATTGCCAATATCATCCGATATGGCAGCGCGTATACAGACGGAACGGCAGAATTAAACAATACAGATATGCAGGCTGCGCAGGCATTTCTGGAGGGCGGCGCACCGCTGCCGGACAGTGTCCAGCAGCACATGGCAGTGACCCCCTGCGCGCCGTGGCAGATTTTAGCCATTACATTTACCAACAAAGCCGCCGGAGAGCTGAAGCAGCGGCTGGTCAATCTGCTGGGTAACAGCGGCAATGATGTTTGGGCCAGCACCTTCCACTCCACCTGCGCACGGATGCTGCGCAAGTACGGCGACCGCCTGGGGTACAGCACGCACTTTACAATTTATGACACAGATGATTCCAAGCGGCTGATGAAGGGCTGCCTGAAAGAACTGGACGTTGATGAGAAATTTCTTGCCTGCAGGGCAGTACTCAGCGAGATTTCGCACGCAAAGGATTCGCTGACGGATGCCAAGGCATACGCACAGGCTGCCGGAACCGACAACCGCCTGGTTACGATTGCAAAGGCTTACCAAATGTATCAGCAGCGCCTGATGGAAGCGGACGCGATGGACTTTGACGACCTGATTTTCAACACGGTGCGCCTGCTGGAGCAGAACAGCGACGTGCTGGCATATTACCAGCGGAAATTTCGGTATATCATGGTGGACGAATATCAGGATACCAACCACGCGCAGTATGTGCTGGTGAAACTGCTGGCGCAGAAAAGTCAAAACCTCTGTGTGGTCGGCGATGATGACCAGAGTATCTACAAGTTCCGCGGCGCAACCATTGAAAATATTATGAGCTTTGAAAAAACATTCCCCCATGCCAAGGTCATTCGGTTGGAGCAGAATTACCGCTCGACCAAAACCATTTTGGATGCTGCCAATGCGGTGATTTCCAACAACACGGAGCGAAAGGGCAAAACCTTGTGGACACAGAATCCGCAGGGAGAGAAAATCCAGACGCATACGGCGCTCAACGAGCAGGACGAGGCCGACTTTATCGGTAAGCAGATTCTGGAGGGCGTCGGAAAAGGGCGGAAGTTCAGCGATTATGCGATTCTTTACCGGATGAACACACAGTCCAGTGCTCTGGAAAAGAATTTCGTAAAGTCCGGCATCCCATACCGCATCATCGGCGGCCTGCGCTTCTATGAGCGCAAGGAGATCCGTGACCTGATTGCGTATCTGAGTGTTATCAACAACCCGAGTGATGAAGTGCGCTTGCGCCGCATTATCAACCAGCCAAAGCGCAGCATCGGCGACAAAACGCTGGCGGTTGCGTCTGAAATTGCCGGGCAGATTGGTGAAAGCGTGTTTTATGTGATTGCCCATGCGGATGAGTTTGAGCCGCTTAAACGCACAGCGCCAAAATTGCTGCAGTTTGCGGAAATTATGCAGGGCTTTATGGAAATCAATGAAAATGAAGACCGCAGCGTCAAGGAACTGTATGATGAAATCCTCTCTAAAACCGGCTATATTGCTAGCCTCGGCAACGCGCAGAGTGATGAAGTGAAAGACCGTGTCGCCAACCTGACGCAGCTGGGCACCAACATTCAGCAGTACGAGGAAGAAAACGATGAGGCGGCCAGTCTGGACGGCTTCCTGGAGGAAGTGGCGCTGATGACCGATATCGACAATTACGACGGTGACGCGGACACGGTTGTGATGATGACCATGCACTCCGCAAAGGGACTGGAATTTCCGGTTGTGTTCCTGCCGGGCTTTGAAGACGGCATTTTTCCGGGTGTGCAGGCAATTTATGATCCGGTGCAGATTGAGGAAGAGCGTCGCCTTGCGTACGTGGCAATCACCCGTGCGCGTGAGGAACTGTGTGTGACAAATGCACAGAGCCGCACACTGTTTGGCTCGACCAACCGCAACCGCCCCAGTCGCTTTTTAGAAGAGATTCCGGAGGAACTGACGGAGCACACCGCGGCGCGCAGCTGGAAGCAGCCGAAGCCCGGCGTGGCACTTCCGGTTTCCGCCAAGGAAGTGCGCGCGGCCGCCATGGAGTCTGCGCTGCATTTTGGGGCGCCGGAATCTGTGCAGGCACAGAAGGCCCCCAACTTTAAACCCGGCGATGCCGTCTTGCATCGTGCATTCGGCAAGGGCATGGTGTTGTCGGCAACGCCGATGGGAAATGATACGCTGCTGGAAATTGCCTTTGACAGCAAGGGTACCAAAAAAATTATGGCGAACTTCGCGCATTTGAAGCGCGCCTGACCATACAAACGCGGCTTGTCCCTCAGTGCCGCAGCAAAAACGGCAGATGCTTTTTCGGCGGGCATCTGCCGTTTCTGTTTTACTCGGCGCTTTCCTGTGACTGACTGCAGCCACAGCCGCACCCGCCTGCGTCACTCACCTTGGGCGGGAAGAAAGAATCGGTGGGGAAGTCAATACGCTTAAACATCTCGCAGGGATTGTCGCTGACCGGCGTGCACTCTTTGGTGGGGACACAGAAGTCATATGCAGGAATCAGCATCTGTACATTGCGCACAATCTGCACAATGGAGAACAGGCCGATGGTCACATAGACACTGCGGCTGCACTCAAAGTCGAAGTCGCCGCCGAAACGCTCGCAGATATCGTCCGGAATCTTAAAGCTCGGGCAGCAGCCGGGGCGGGTGTCGCAGATGCGTGCGGAAAGCCCTACCGGCTGCGCCACCTGACACACGGCTTTTGGTGTAACACGGCTACCGCTGCCGGACTCGGTGGGGTCGCAGCTGCCGTCACTGGTAAAGACCTTGACGTTGCCGTCGCTGCCGTACAGAATTGCTTTTTTGGTGAACAGCGCAATGCCGTCCACCACAATCGGGCAGGAAGCGGGGGCTGTGTAAACATCCAGAGACACGTCAAACACAAAGGTCATATCAATGGAGTAAAAACCTTTGTTAAAGGGCACCGGCTCCATATTCAGGTAAACAGTGAGCACTTCTACATCCCGCAGGCGAACACTGACCGCGCGCTCGATAACCGGGCGCTTTGCTTGGGTAAAGCACACCTGCAGATCCTCCAGACAATCTTTGGCACTGCAGGAGTCGTAAACCCGCTGCGCGTCGATGCAGACCGCTTCTTTAAAGCGGCCGGAACGCATCGTATCGTTCATTTCATCCATATGGTAATCCTCCTATCAGGCAAAATGTTTCTTGCTTAGTACCATCTTATGGCGAAGAAAGAAAAACGTTACGGGACTGCCGCGTATTTCGCGTTCCGCCCGACTGCGGATAATAAGGTTGAATCCGTACAGAAATTTTGCTATAATAACATCCATACAGACAAAAACCGCTTCGGCGGCAGTTTTGGAGGTCTTCTAATCTTATGGCGCACGTTGAACTGCTCACTTACACGCAGCTTCCGGAGAAAACGGTTGCTTCCGCCGCACGGCTGTGTTACTCGCCCGCTGAGATTTCCACCATTCAGCAGGGCATGACCGAGGAACGTGTTTCACATTTTATGGATATGCTGACGGAAAACGGGCATGAAACGCCGATTGAGCACGCTTCCTTTACCTTTGGTATCGAGGGCGTTTCGCGCTCTTTGCTGGCACAGATTACTCGTCACCGTATCGCGAGCTTCAGCGTGCAGAGCCAGCGCTATGTGGCGGAAATGCAGTTTTCCTATGTGGTGCCGCCGGAAATCGAGGCGATTCCGCAGGCAAAGGAAGAGTACCTGCGCGCCATGGAGGAGGACCAGCGCCACTATGAGCGTTTGACCGCCCTGCTGAAAGAAAAGCACAAACAGGCATTTCTGGCAGAAGGACTTTCGCCAAAGGCCGCGGAAAGCCGCGCACAGAAAAAGGCGATTGAAGATGCACGGTTCGTGCTGCCCAATGCCTGTACCACCAAGATGATCTGCACCATGGACGCACGCAGCCTGCTGCATTTCTTCGCCCTGCGTTGCTGCAACCGTGCCCAGTGGGAAATCCGCGCAGTCGCGGAGCAGATGCTTTGGCTGGCGAAGGACGCGGCACCGCATTTGTTTGCCAAGGCAGGTCCGGCGTGCCTGTACGGGCCTTGCCCGGAGGGAAAGATGTGCTGCGGCAAAATGGCAGAGGTTCGTGCACATTACAAGCGGGAAAGCGGGGAAGCCTGATGGGAAAGCTGCTGGTGCTGGAGGGTCTGGACGGCTGCGGAAAGCAGACGCAGACCACGCGCCTGTGCGGGGCTTTTGAGCAGGCGGGCACGCCGTACCGCCGGGTGTCGTTTCCAGACTATGCCCAGCCCTCTTCTGCTTTGGTGAAACTGTACCTGCAGGGGGCGTTCGGCACTTCGCCGCAGGACGTGAATCCCTACGCCGCTTCTTCTTTTTTTACCGTGGACCGCTTCGCGTCTTACCGACAGTTCTGGCAGAAAGACTACGAGGCGGGCAAAGTGATTGTGGCGGACCGCTACACCACTTCTAATCTGGTGTATCAGCTGCCCAAGCTGCCCCGTGGGGAGTGGGACGCTTTTACGGACTGGCTGCTGGACTTTGAATACACCCGTTTTGAACTGCCAATACCGAATTTAACGATTTTTTTGGATATGTCGCCGGAAGCCGCAGAGTCGCTGTTGGAAAAACGTTACCGCGGTAATGCGGAAAAAAAGGATATTCACGAGAAAAGCAGGACGTTTCAGCAGGCAGGTCGGCAGGCAGCGCTTTATGCCGCGCAGAAACTGCAGTGGCAGGTGGTTTCCTGTGACACGGCTGGGCACCTGCGCACGCCTGCGGAAATTCAGGCGGAGATTCTGCAGATTGTGCGGGGGCAGGCTCTGCTGTGAAATGACCCGAACGGGGAAAGGAGTTTTCAAAAAATGGTCTATGTGTTTTTAGCAAACGGTTTTGAGGAAATCGAAGCGCTGGCGCCGGTTGATTTGCTTCGCCGCGCCGGTCTGGAGGTTCTGACTGTCGGCATCGGTGACAATGAGATCACCGGTGCGCACGGCATTGATGTCACGCCGGATATTGCCGAGTGGGATTTGAACTTTGATGTGCAGCCCGCTGATTTGGTGGTACTGCCGGGCGGTATGCCCGGTACCAAAAATCTGGAGGCTTCTGCCAGCGTGCGGAATGCGGTGCAGTGGTGCGTGGAGCAGAACCGCTATATCGGTGCCATCTGTGCGGCGCCTTCGGTGCTGGGGCATTGGGGCGTGTTGAAGGGGCATGAGGCAGTCTGCTACCCCGGCTATGAGTCAGAGCTTGGCTGCACACTGGGCAAGAAACCGGTTGTGCAGAGCGGAAAGATTATCACCGCGCGCGGCGCGGGCGTTGCTGTGGAGTTTGGTTTGGCGCTGATCAGCGCCCTGTGCGGCGCGCAGAAATCTGAGGAGATCAGGAAATCGATTCAATGCAGGTAAAAAGAAACATTCGGGAAATCAAACAGGCGCTGCGCAAACGCTACCGGGCGTACCGGGAGTCTTTGCAACCCGCGGAAAAAGAGAAGCTGGATGCGGCTGTCAGGCGGCGTCTGTTTCGTTTACCCGTTTATCAGAACTGTCGGGTGCTTTTCATTTATGTCAGTAAACCGATTGAGGTGGACACGGTGCGCATTATCCAAAGCGCATTGGCGCACGGCAAGCACGTGGCGGTTCCGCGCTGCATTCCGAATACGTATCAGATGCAGTTTTATTTTATTCGTTCGCTGGAGGATTTGGAACCCGGGACCTTCGGCGTGCTGGAGCCGTCTGTGGAGCGCTGCCGCCCGGTTTCTGACCTGCGGCACGGGCTGTGCGTGGTGCCTGGGCTCAGCTTTGATACACAGGGGTACCGTCTGGGTTACGGTAAGGGGTACTACGATCGGTTCCTTTCTAATTTTGGCGGTCAGACAGTGGGCATCTGCTACCGTGCGTGTGTGCCGTGGAACCTGCCGCACGGGTACTATGACCGGCCGGTAGATCTTTTGGTTACAGAAACTTACATCAGAAAGACGGGCAGCCGTCCTGCCGGCCATCAGGAGGAACGCCATGACTGAAAATGAACACCCACAGTCGCTCAACAGTTTCAGCGGAAGTGAAGCGATGAAGGCAGAGGCCGCCAGAGAAGCAGCGGATGAAAAGCGCGCGCGGCGCAACCACAAGCGGCGCAATAAAGAAAAACGCAGGAGAAATCGCCGCTTTTTCCGCCTGATTTGGTGGTTCATGGTGGTGCTGGTTGCGATTATTCTGGGGCAGTTCCTGATTACCGGTCTGAACGATGTTTTAGCAGTTGACCGGAGCAGTGTCAATGTGACGGTGGAAATTCCCTCTTCCGTGACAGAAGCTTCAGTCAAACCATCTGCGCTCAGAAAGCTCAGCGGCGCCAAGCTGCGGGAAGCACAGGCCACCAACCGCGAGGTTACAAAGAAAGTAGCGGAAATCCTGCAAAAAGCAGGTGCGGTGGATAATCCTGATTTCTTCTGCCTGTACGCGCGCCTGCGCAAGGCGGACGGCTGCTTTCACAACGGTACCTGGCAGATTGATACCAAGACGGATTATGAGCAGCTGATTAACACGTTTGAGTCTAACGAGGGACGAAAGGACATCGTCAAGGTGACGATTCCAGAGGGACAGAATGCACTGGAAATCGCGCAGCTGCTGCAGAAAAATGGGGTTGTGTCCTCCGCACAGAAGTTTTTGGACGTGCTGAACACAGATGCTTTTGACAACACCTACACCATGGTGTCCGCCCTGAAGAGCCTTACTGGGCGGTACTACAAATTTGAGGGGTACCTGTTCCCAGATACGTATGAATTCTATCAGGATGAGGACCCGCAGAATGTACTGCAGAAAATGCTGGATGACGCTAATGACCATTTGACCAAGCAGATTCGGGACGAGGCAAAGAAGAACAACATGACACTGGATCAGCTTCTAACCATGGCGTCCATCATTCAGGCAGAGTCTGCAGACACCGCCGATATGCGCAACGTTTCTTCGGTTCTGCACAACCGCCTAAAATACGGGAGCAAGTATCAGATCTATACCCTGGACTGCGACTCCACCACCTACTATCCGTACCGCTCCAAAAGCGCGGTGCCCACAGCTAAGGGAAAGAACTATAAGAGTAAGTACGATACCTACACGGTGAAAGGTTTGCCTGCCGGTGCTATTTGTAACCCTGGCATGGCGGCCATTGACGCGGCGCTTCACCCGAATGAAACGGATTATCTGTACTTCTGTCACAATCCGAAAACCAAGCAGGCGTACTACGCAAGCAATGCGCAGGAACACGCCGATAATCTAGAAGAGGCAGGACTGACTTCATGAAAGCAACAAGACCAGCACCCCGTCTGCCGGAGCTTTTAGCACCGGCAGGGGACATGGAACGACTGAAAGCGGCCATTCAGTTTGGGGCGGACGCCGTTTATTTGGCAGGCACCGCGTTTGGTATGCGCAGTGCACCCTCCAATTTTACGCCGGAGCAGCTTGTCCAAGCGGTGGAGTACGCGCACAGCCGGGGTGTCCGCATTTACCTGACTACCAACATTATCCCGCGCAACCGCGACATTGAGGGGCTGGAGCCGTTTCTGCGCATGGCGCGGGATGCGGGTGTGGATGCGTTTATTGTCACCGACCTGGGGGTGATGGCGGCGGCACAGCGCGTGGCGCCGGGTGTGGAAATCCACATTTCCACACAAACCGGCGTGGCAAACTATGCGGCAGCACGCCAGCTTTACGAAATGGGTGCAAAGCGCGTGGTGCTTGCGCGCGAGCTTTCGCTGGAGGAAGTGGCGGAAGTGCGCGCCAAAACGCCGAAACAGTTGGAAATTGAGTGCTTTGTGCATGGGGCGATGTGCGTGTCCTTTTCCGGGCGATGCCTGCTTTCCAATTACTTTACCGGGCGGGACGGCAACCACGGCGACTGCGCACAGCCCTGCCGGTGGAAGTATGCGCTCTGTGAGGAAACCCGTCCCGGACAGTACCTGCCCATTATGGAGGATCAGGACGGCACATACATTTTGAATGCGAAGGATATGAATATGTCGGAGCATTTGCCGGAGCTGCTGCACGCCGGTGCGGACAGTCTGAAAATTGAGGGTCGCGCCAAGTCTGCTTACTATACGGCGGCAGCGACAAACGCGTACCGCCGCGCACTGGATGACGCGCTGGCGGGCGAGCCTCTCACACCGTGGGTGAAAGAGGAACTGATGAAAATCAGCCACCGGCAGTACAGCACCGGCTTTTACTTTGGACGTCCGGACCAGAATATGGATTTGGGCAGTTATGTGCGCGACTACGAAGTGGTGGCGGTCTGCGAGTCTTACAGAAATGGTGTGGCGGTGCTGTCACAGCGCAACCGCTTTTTTCGCGGTGACGTTGCGGATGTTCTGGAACCGGGCAAAGCGCCGTATCTGGTGCGGATGGATCACATCCAGAACGGTGATGGGGAGGAAATCGAGTCAGCCAACCACGCGGTTATGCGGGTGCTGCTTTATACGGAAACGCCGATTGCTTCCGGCGCGCTGCTGCGTGTGCAAAAGAAGCAAACTGCCGAGCCGGTTGCGCGGACATAACTTGACAGGCTATATCCTTTCCCAATTGCATTGTGCGTAAAGGAAATACATTTACAGCAAGAGCGGCTGCCGCAGCGCGAAAACTGAAAAATTGTGTATAAATGCACTTCTGTTTGGAAAAACTTTCTAAGTGGAGGTGCATTTTTATGCCAAAACCAGCGAAACGTATTTTGATTCTCATGACCGCAGTTTTCCTACTGCTGACATTCTGTGCGACCGAGGTACTTCGCATTGCTGTCTGGAATGATTCGCTGGCGAAAACAGCGGTTATGCAGCAAACCCTGACTTTGACGTTCACCTCGGGGCGGGGCAGCATTTATGACCGGAACCTGCAGCCGCTGACCGGTGGCAAAACTTCCTATCTGGCGGCGGTTGTGCCCGGAAAAGAAACCGCCGCTGCCCTTAGCAAAGTGCTTACCGCCCAGCAGATGAGCAGCGTCTATGACCGGCTTAAAGCGGGTGCGCCGTTTCTGACCAAGCTGGACGCACTGGTGGAAACAGACGGCATCCTGTGCTTTCCGGAACAGGAGCGTTACCCGGAGCAGATGCCCGCGGCGCATTTGATTGGGTATCTGGACAGCGGCGGCTGCGGTATCAGCGGCGTGGAAAAGGCGTTCAACAGTCTGCTGACAGCCGGCAGCAAGACAACGAAAATCACGTATCAGGTGGATGCGCTGCGGCACTTGCTGCCGGGGGAGTCGCCGCAGGTTCTTTCCAGTGTTTCTGGTGCAGCGGCCGGTGTGGTGCTTACCATTGACAAAGATTTGCAGAAAATTGTAGAGGACAGCGCCGCGCCAGTGCTGAAAAAGGGCGCTGTGGTGGTTCTGGAGGCCGGCACAGGACGGATTCTAGCGTCTGCAAGTTTCCCAAACTATGACCCCACGGATATTACGAAAGCGCTGAAAAGCGATGACGGGGCTTTGGTCAATCGGGTTCTGCAGCCATACAGCGTTGGCTCTGTTTTTAAGCTGGCGGCTGCCGCGGCGGCACTGGAACACGGTGCGGATCCCAATGCCAAGTATACCTGCACGGGCAGCGAAACCGTGGAGGGGCTGACGTTTCACTGTGCAGGCGGGGAAGCACACGGTACAGAAACCATGTGCAGCGCGCTTGCCAATTCCTGCAACTGCTATTTCATCAAGCTGATGCAGGCGGTTCCGCAGGCACAGTTTTTGACCATGGCGCGTTCGCTCGGCTTTGGGCAGAGCACAGAAATTGCGCCGGGGCTGTCCGGCAGCGCGGGTACTCTGCCAGCCTTGTCGGAGCTTGCAAACCGGCGGGCGCTGGCGAATTTTTCAATCGGGCAGGGAACGCTGCTGGCAACGCCGCTGCAGATTGCCGCCATGGTCAACGCGGTCGCTTCCCAGGGAATTTACACACAGCCCACAGTGTATGCCGGGCAGGCGGACGGCACCGGCCACCTTTCCGTGCAGGCTTCCCTGCAGAAAGGGGTGCCGGTCTTTTCGCACAGAAGCGCGCAGCTGCTGTGTTCCTTTATGCAGGAAAGCATGGCGAGCGGAACCAGCCGCCCCGGCCGCCCGGTGCACGTGAAGGCTGCCGCAAAAACGGGCACCGCGCAGACCGGCCATTTTACCGACGGCAAGGAGGAGCTCATTTGCTGGTACACCGGTTTTTTTCCGGTTGATACCCCTAAATATGTGGTAACGGTGCTGTCAGAAGGGGGCGAAAGCGGCGGCAAAACCTGCGGCCCTGTCTTTCAGAAAATTGCGGATGCGCTGTATCCGCATGAGATTGACAATACGGAAGATTGCGTTTATAATAATCCCATAAAGAATGTAAAAAAACAGTGAAGGGTACAAGCCCCCGCAGGACTGCACAGAGAGCCGGCAACTGGTGAAAGCCGGTCTTTCCAAGGGGGGTCGGCCGGCCCGGAGTTCCCCGCGATGAGCGGCGGCGTTTCCCGCGTTAAGGGAGCAGAGTGGCGCTTTGCAGCGCAATTTGGGTGGTACCACGGGTGTTCCCGTCCCATAGCGGACGGGAGCGCTTTCTTTTTTTGCAGAAATTCATTTGAATAAAGGATGGAGAGCAGCGAAATGCAGTGGATGGGTTTAAATGAGATACGGGAAAAATACCTGGAGTTCTTTGAGGGAAAGGGGCACCTGCGCCTGCCCAGTTTTCCCTTGATTCCGAAAGATGACAATTCCCTGCTGCTGATTAACAGCGGCATGGCGCCGATGAAAAAATATTTTACCGGTGAGGTGACACCGCCGCGCAAGCGCGTGACCACCTGCCAGAAGTGCATCCGCACCGGTGATATTGAAAATGTCGGCATTACCGACCGCCACGGAACGTTCTTTGAAATGCTGGGCAATTTCTCGTTTGGGGACTACTTTAAGCATGAGGCAACCGCCTGGGCGTGGGAGTTCTGCACCAAGGTCATGGAAATGCCAGTCGACAAACTTTGGGTCACGATTTATCAGGACGACGATGAGGCGTTTGAAGTCTGGACCAAGGAAGTCGGCGTTGCGGCAGACCACATTGTTCGTCTGGGCAAAGAGGATAACTTCTGGGAGCACGGCCCCGGCCCCTGCGGCCCTTGCTCAGAAATTTACTTTGACCGCGGCCCGGAGCACGGCTGCGGCAAGCCGACCTGCGGGGTTGGCTGCGACTGTGACCGGTATGTGGAATTCTGGAATGTTGTGTTCTCACAGTTTAACAGTGACGGCCACGGCAATTACCCGCCGATGGAGCACCCGAACATCGACACCGGCATGGGGCTGGAGCGCCTTGCCTGCGTCATGCAGAATGTGGACAACCTGTTTCTGGTGGATACCATGCAGAACATTATCAAAAAAGTCTGCACGATTGCGGGTACGGAATACGGCAAAGATAAAAAGAAGGATATTTCTATCCGCGTGATTACCGACCATGTGCGTTCGGTTACGTTTATGATTGCGGACGGCATTATGCCCTCCAACAACGGGCGCGGCTATGTACTGCGCCGCCTGCTGCGCCGCGCTGCGCGGCACGGGCGTTTGCTCGGTATCGACCGTTCCTTCCTCACAGAAGTGGCGGAGTCTGTGATTCACGAAAGCTGCGGTGCGTATCCGGAGCTGACGGAAAAGAAGGAAATGATTCAGAAGGTTATTTCTGTAGAAGAAGAAAGCTTCGCCAAAACCATTGACCAGGGCACCGCAATGCTCAATGAGATTATGGAGCACCACGAGGGAACTGTGATTTCCGGTGAGGATGCATTTAAGCTGAGCGATACCTACGGCTTTCCGATTGACCTGACCAAGGAAATCGCTGCGGAAAACGGCATGACCGTTGACGAGGAAACCTATCACCAGCGGATGCAGGAGCAGCGCCAAACCGCACGCGCCGCGCGGAAAAACGCGGGTGCAGAGTCCTGGGCAGGCGAAAGCGACCTGCTCAAGGGTGTGCCGGAAACGGAATTTCTCGGTTACCGGGAGCAGACCGCGCAGGCGAAAGTGCTTGCCATTATCGCCGGGGATGCGCGCGCAGAGTCCGCCGACGCCGGGGACGAGATTGGGCTGATTTTGGACCGCACAACTTTTTACGGAGAAAGCGGCGGTCAGGTTGGCGACACCGGAACGCTCAGTGCGGATGACGCGGTTCTGGCGGTCAGCGACACCACCAAGAACCATGCCAAAAACTTCATTCACCACTGTACCGTGCAGGCGGGCACCATTCGCATTGGCGACAGCGTCACCACGCAGCCGGACTGGAAGCGCCGGCAGGCCATCATGCGCAACCACACGGCGGCACATCTGCTGCAGGCGGCGCTGCGCCGTGTGTTGGGTACCCATGTGGAGCAGGCGGGTCAGCTGGTCAATGACCGCCACGTGCGCTTTGACTTTACACATTTTGCTGCGCTGACACCGGAGGAACTGCGGAAAGTAGAGGAAATGGTCAATGAGAAAATCCTCTCTGCAGTGCCGGTCGAAAGCAGCGAAATGCCGATTGAGGAAGCCAAAAAGCTGGGCGCCATGGCGCTGTTCGGTGAAAAATACGGAAAAATCGTGCGGGTGGTTTCTGTGGATGATTTCAGTAAGGAATTCTGCGGCGGCACGCATATGGACAATACCGCAAAGCTCGGCTTGTTTAAAATTGTTGCGGAAAGCAGCGTGGCGGCCGGCGTGCGGCGCATCGAAGCCGTGACCGGATACGGTGTTTACCGTCTGCTGAACGACAGCCTGCAAACAATTGACCAGACTGCTGCGGCGCTGAAATCGAATACTTCTGCGGATTTGGTTGCGCATGCGGAGCAGACTGCGGCACAGCTGAAACAGGCAGAAAGTGAACTGGAAAAGTTGAACGCCAAGCTGGCAGGCCGGCAGGTGGAGCAGCTTCTGGCAGCTGCAGAGCAGGCGGGCAGCGTGCGTGTTTGCACCGCCAAGCTGAACGGTGCAGACGCCGGCGTCCTGCGCACCATGTGCGACAAGGTGCGTGACCAAGCGCCGGACATGGTTGCGGTTTTTGCCGGTGTGAACGGCGCCAAGGCGAACATTGCGGTTGCTGTCGGCAAAGATGCCCTTGCCAAGGGTGCGCACGCCGGAAAAATTGCAAAAGCAGTCGCGCAGCTTGCGGGCGGCAATGGCGGCGGCAAGCCGGACTTTGCCATGGCAGGTGCGAAAGATCTGGCAAAACTCGACACCGCTCTGCAGGCGGCCCGCGGCATTACAGCGGAATTTGCAAAATAAGGAATCGGCACTTGCATATTCGTTTCAAAGCGATTATAATAAAACAGGTGCAGGCTTTGCTGCGGCGCTCTGTAAAATTGTGGGAGTGTCTGGCAAAGCCTTTTGTACGGAAAACTGCTGTCTTGTAAAAAGCAAAAGGAGGGAAAAGCATGGACTGTGTATTCTGTAAAATCGCATCCGGAGAAATCCCCAGCACACGGGTGTATGAGGATGACCTCTGCGTTGCGTTTAAGGATCTGGAACCGCAGGCGCCGGTGCATCTTCTGATTATCCCGCGCGCACACATTGCCTCTGTGGCAGAGATTACGCCGGAAAACAGCGCGATTGTCGCGCACATCTTTGAAGTGGCCGCAAAGCTTGCAAAGGAAAATCATCTGGAAAACGGCTGGCGCATTGTCAGCAATGTCGGCGAGGACGGCGGTCAGTCTGTGAAGCATATGCACTTTCACCTTTTGGGCGGACGTGCCATGGCATGGCCTCCCGGCTGATGCAGGAGCAGGCAGGAAAACCGGGCAAGGTTGGGTTTTCCTGAAACATATTGACTACAGAAAGGCCGGTTTTTCGTGAATCAAATCAAAACGATTGATGGCAGAAAGTATTATCATATGACCATAGCAGGCTGCGAGCGCGACCTGCCGATTTGCCCCATCAGCGACACCATGGACATTGCAGGCTTTGTCATGCTGGGCGATGTGGAAATTACGGAGGCAAGCGCCGCCGAACTGCTGAAGCGCTGCCCGGCGCATGATGTGGTGGTCACTGCGGAAACCAAGGGCATTCCGCTTTGCTACGAAATGGCGCGGCAGGGCTGCGGCCGGTACATTGTTGCCCGCAAAGGGCTGAAAGCCTATATGCGCAACCCGATTCATGTGGAGGTCAAGTCCATCACAACGGATCACTTGCAGCAGCTGTATTTGGCTGAGGATGACTACAAGGGCTTAAAGGGCAAGCGTGTGCTGATTGTGGATGATGTCATCAGTACCGGAGAATCCCTGGAAGCCATGGAGAAACTCGTGAACCAATTTGGTGGAGACATCGTCGGCCGCGCGGCTGTGCTTGCGGAGGGCGACGCCCAGAACCGAAAGGATATTCTCTTCTTGGAGCCGCTGCCGCTGTTTAGCCGGGAATAATCGAGTCATGTTGGGGATTACGGAATGAAAAGACCGCTTGCGTTGGTAGGTTTTACATATCTGCTGACACAGGCGGTTTCTGTATTTCTCGGCGGTACCGCAGGGTTCCTGCTCGGTGCCGCCTGCTTGCTGCTGGGGCTTCTGCTTTTGCTGCCGCGCTGTTCGGCGGCCGGCAAAAGCCGTGTGCTGGCAGCGGCGGCTTTTACCGCGGCAGCTGCCTGCCTGTTGGGCGGCTTGGCGCGTCTTCCACTGACGCAGGCGGCGCAGCAGAATGTCGGAAAAACCGTTACGCTGACCGGCGTGGTGACGGAAGAACCGGATTTTTCCACCGGAAAGGCACAGTACACGCTGCGTGTGGAAACCTGCGGCGGAAAAACAGACAGCACGCTCTGCGGCAAAAAAATCCGTTTTACGGCGGGAGAGGACTTTTCTGCAGAGCAGTTTGACCGTGTCACAGGAACGGTGCGCCTCTTTGCACCGACTGCTGCGGGATTCTTTTCCAAGAAGAACCGTCTGCTTGCAGAAGGAGTGGTACTGGAGGGGTATCTGTACGATTTTCGTCCGTTTACGGCAGAGGCGGCGCAGCCGTCGCTTTGGCAGGAGGTTCCGTACCGCATCCGTCAGAGTCTGCTGGAACAGTTTTCGCTGCACCTGCCGTCACCGGAAGATTCCCTGGTGAGTGGTGTTTTGGTTGGTGAGCGGCAGGCGATTCCGGACGCGGTCAATCAGGCGTTTCGCAGTGCCGGCATTTCTCACCTGCTGTCCGTTTCCGGTTTGCACATGGCAACGGTGGCACAGATGCTGCTGCTGCTTTTAGCACTGCTGCCCTTGCCACGCAGAGTCCGGCATCTGCTGGCGTGCGGGGGCGTGCTGCTGTTTATGGGCATCACCTGTTTTGTGCCGTCTGTGCTGCGCAGCGGCATTATGTATCTGGTGCTTTTGTGCGGAAACTGTTTTTACCGGAAAGCGGATGGCTTGAATTTGCTGGGACTTTCTATGCTGCTGCTCTGCCTTGCGAATCCTTATGCAGCAGCGGATTTGAGTTTGCAGCTGAGTTTTGCCGCGACGCTGGGGCTGCTGCTCTGTACCGGCCCCTTGGAGCGTTGGTTTCGGCAGCGTGTGGGTGTGCGCGGCGTGCGCCGCAGGCTGCTGCATCTGCTGTTTGGTACAGCGGCAACCTCTTTGTCAGCAACATTGTTTACCCTGCCGGTGTCACTGCTGGTGTTTGATGAGCTGTCACTGGTTTCTCCACTGGCAAATTTGCTGGTGCTGACACCCTCCGGCTGGATGATTTACGCGGGGTTCGGTGCAGCTTTTACAGGGCCGTTTCCGGTTCTGCACAATGTTTCCACGTTGCTGTGGCAGGTGACAGCGGCATTGGCACGCTGGCTCATTGACAGCGCCGCGTGGTGTGCGTCCCTGCCTTTTGCAAGTGTGCCGACCGGCTATCGCTTCGTGCAGCTTTGGCTTGCCTGCACGCTGTTGCTTCTGGGGGTGGGCTGCCTGCTCTGCCGCCGGCATCGGCGGCTGCCGCTGCGCCTGACGGCAGCGCTTTCCGCCGTGCTGTTCCTGCTGAATCTGCTGGTGTATGAAACGGGTGCCAATGCCCTCAAAATTACGGTTGCTGCGAGCGGAGAGGGTGTCAGTGCGGTGGTAAGCTACGCCGGGCGCGGGGTAGTCATCGGCTTTGGTGCGGACAGCTGGCAGACCGAACGGATTCTGCGCCGCTGCGGGGTTGCAAAATTGGACACCGCTGTGGTGCTGAGCTTATCGAACCGCGAGTGCCAACAGGCGGCTGCTGTTTTGACGGATTGGCATGCAGACCATGTGATTCTGCCCGGTGGTACAGTGTTGGACGGTGCCTTGGAGCAGGCGCTTTCCCATGTGGGCAGCTGCACGGTTGCAGGCACACAGGCACAGGTGTCTTTGTGGCAGCGCAGTGTGTTGCTGACCTTTGCAAACGGTGCGGCCCATCTGCAGGCAGAGGGGCTTTCGGTTCTGTTCTGTGGGGAGGATGCCGACCTGGCAGACGCGCCGGCGGGGTTACTGAACGCGCAGGTGTTGGTGTGCGGCGATCTGCCCAAGCGGGAAGAGATGCTTCAGACTGCTCTGACGGTTCTGTGCCGGTATCCGAATTCTTTAAAATCTTACGCAGAAAGCCGGCGCGGCCTGCCGAGTGTGCTGGGCGGCGGGCAGGATTTGGTTCTGCAGCCCCAAAGCGGCGCGGTGCGCATAAGGAGGAACGACTGATGGCACACTTCAAAGAAGCCGAACTGAAAAAACAGATGGAGGCTGACACCCTTTCCGGCGTGTACTTCCTTTACGGCGAGGAAAAGTACATGGTATCGGTGTGGGCGCAGCGGCTGATTCGCCGGGCGGCAGGCAAAGAGTTTCTGGACTTTAACCTGCAGCGCTTTTCCGGTGAAGTGTCTGCGGACGCCTTGGACGATGCGGTGCAGGCGCTGCCGTTTATGGCGCCGCGCAAGTGTGTCGCTGTGGCGGACCTTTCTTTGGACGGGCGGGCGCCGTCGGAGCTGAAAAAGCTGGCGGAGCTTTTGGGAGATGTGCCGGAAACCACGGTGCTGGTGCTTTCCTTTGCGGCGAGTGACCCGCCGCTGAAAAAAGAAAAAAAGTGGAAAGATCTGTTTGCACTCTGTCAAGAAAAGGGCGTGTGTGTCGAGTGTACGCGCCGCACCCAGTCAGACTTGGAAAAACTGCTTGTGGCAGCCGCAAAAAAGCGCGGCTGCGTGCTTTCCCGTACGCTTGCCGCGCGGATGTACCGCTATGTCGGCAATGATTTGACTGCCCTGCTGAATGAGTTGGAGAAGGTCTGCGCCTTTACCGGCGAAGGGGAAATTCGGGAAGATACGGTTGACCGGCTGGTAACGCGCAATTTGGAAACGCGTGTGTATGACCTGAGCAAGGCACTGCTGGCTGGGCGCTATGAGCGTGCTTATCAGGTCTTAGGGCAGCTTTTGGATCAGAATGAAGAGCCGGTGCGGATTTTGGCGGTGCTGTCCGGTGCGTATGTGGACTTATATCGGGTGCGCACGGCGCTGCAGAGCGGTGAATCTGCATTGGAGCCGGCGCGGCACTTTCCGGAGTACCGCAACCGGGAGTTCCGCCTGACCAATGCGGAGCGCGACACGCACGACCTTTCCACACAAATGCTGCGCGCCAGTCTGGAAGTGCTGCTGCGGGCGGATTTGGATTTGAAAGGTTCCCGCACAGACAGCCGCCTGATTTTGGAGCGCACACTGGCGCGCCTGCTGGTGATTGCAAAAGAGGAGGAGCGCGCGTGAAGAAACTGACCATCAAAGAAGCCATTGTGGTCGAGGGCAAGTACGACAAGATTAAGCTTTCTGCGCTGATTGACGGCCTGATTTTGGAAACACACGGCTTCCGAATTTTTCGGGATGCAGAACAGCTTGCGCTGCTGCGCCGTTTGGCGGACAAACGCGGCCTGCTGATTTTAACCGACAGTGACTCTGCCGGTTTTCTGATTCGCAATTTCCTGAAAGGGGCTATTCCGCCGGAAAAAATCAAGCACGCGTATATTCCGGATGTGTTTGGCAAGGAAAAGCGCAAGTCCGCACCCGGCAAGGAGGGCAAGCTGGGAGTCGAGGGAATTTCCCTGCAGGTGCTGCGTGACTGCTTGGAGAAAGCAGGCGTGGTCAGCGATGGCGGGGCTGTTCCTGCGGGCCGCCGCATTACAAAGGGTGATTTGTATGCGCTCGGCCTTTCCGGTGCGCCCGAAAGCGCGGCACACCGCCGGGCTGTGCAGAAGGCGCTGAATCTGCCGGAGCATCTTTCTGCCAATGCGCTGGTCGAGGTGCTGAATGTGATCACAGACTATGAAACCTTTGCGGAACTCTGCTGTACTTTGTTTGCAGATGCACAGAATCATGGATGCCTTTCTTAGAATTTCGTGTATAAAATATGAACTTTCGATAAATAACTTGATATTGAGTCACTTTAATGCTAAAATGCGATTATGGTTTTAGGAAGGATGGGATTCAGGTATGAAAAAATATGTCTGTCAAGTTTGCGGCTATGTTTACGACCCGGAAGTCGGCGATCCCGACAACGGCATTGCACCCGGCACGGCATTTGAAGATTTGCCGGAAGACTGGGCGTGCCCGCTTTGCGGCGTAGACAAATCCCAATTTGAGCCGGAAGCGTAATTTTTAACAAAGAACCGAAAATGTCCCCAAATGCAGAAATTTTTCTGTGTTTGGGGGCTTTTTTATGCAGAAAGGGAGCAAAAAATTCCACTGAATAATTTGTAAAAATAATCAATCTATATAATTAAAATGGCAAAACCACTATCACTTATCGCCGATTCACCATCACTTATCGATTTTATATTGACTTTTTTAGGAAAATAGCGTATAAAAGAAACATGAATAAAGGGAAAATATAAAATTTTTATTAGAAACTTTTTATGTTTCCAGACCTAGCTTGTAAGCTGCCAGTGCTTTTTGTAGGCGCCCAAAAAATGCAGACAGTTCTACATAAAAAAGTGTTCGTAAACAGACGACCAAAAAAGGAGGAACGAGAAATGTTGAAAAATTTACGCAGGCGTGTTGTTGCTATTACGGCAGCAGCACTCATGGTCACCGCAACCGCCGCCCCGGCGTTTGCAGCAGGCTATCCTTTCTACTTTACAATTGCCGCAGGCAGTGGCGCTCGGTTTGATACGACTGCGCCACAGACAAAATCGTATGATGGGGATTCCCAATGGTATTTCACACCGGAATCGGGCAGTTGGAACGGAAGCGTATGCAAAACATGGGCTTATACTGAGTATGCGAATCATCCCGGGACACCCTCCGGATATCACAATGTAAGAGAGTATGGTCGTCATGCGTGGAATTATCAGTATACTCCAGCAGGCGGTACGTCTCTTCAGTGCGAAATAAAGGAAGAAAGTCCACACGGCTATTGGATGAGCGGGCATTGGTGCCCGTAAGCAACAAAAAGCAGTCGGAAAAAGCGGCGAAAAATTTCCGCCGCTTTTTCTTTGCTTTCTTTATGGATAAAAGGAGGAGAGGAAAATGAAATGTCAGAAATGTCTTTCACTGGTCTGCGCCGCTTCGCTGTTGGCAGGAATGCTTTTGGGCTGCAAGCCAACAGAGGTGGAGGAATCGTCCGCCAGTATGCAAACACTGCAGAGTACGGCAGGAGAAGATGCCGTGCAGAAATTTCAGCAGACGTTTCAAAACGGATTTCAGGTAGACGCGACCTATCAAAAACCGAAGGGTGTGGATTTTAATGCCATGCCGGTGCAGCCCGTGGTTCCGCAAAATTTTTTGCTTGCAGAGGACAAATTGCTGAATTTGCTGATGCCCGGGCAAACTGTGTCTAAGAAGCAGGAATTTACCGATTCGGTTGCGATGGTAGACGGAACCTACATGCAGAGTATACAATTGAACTTAAAAAACGGTGCACAGATAAATGCTGACAATCAAGGAAACGTGGCTGTCACGACGCCTTTGGGTGAGAGTATATCGTATGCCTATGAGGATCCACTGTATGACGGCAGTGCGGAAGAAAGTGACGCCCGCAGTTACACGAAAACAGAACTTGCGTCTTATCCCAAACAGAAAGCGGTGCGTGCCGCAAAACAACTGGTGACAGATTTGAAAGTGGACTGCGGCGACGCGGTGCGGGTTGTTGCATTGGACCACGAAACTCTGCAAAAGTTAGAAAGAGACCCACAAAAAGTGAGTGTAAAATCAACGAACGAGAAAAAGAAGGGTACTTGGACAGAGAATGACGAATGCTACGCCATTTATTTTCAGCAGAGTGTAAGTGGGCTGCCGGTGGTCAATCGTCATGTCTCTCATGCAGAAGCGGGATGCGTTTGTTCGAATATCCGAATTCTGTATGGCAAACAGGGGCTGGTGGATTTATATATCACAGCACTGCAAAAAGGCAGTGACAAGCCAACTACCACAAAAGTTTGCAGCGTGCAGACAGCTATGCAGGCCATAACGGAAAACTTCAAGGATACACAGCTGTCCGGAAAGCAGACGCTGAACGAGATTGCCCTGAAGTATGCGGAGCGGGAGACCTCCATAACGCAATGGAAGTTCAGCCTGAAACCGATTTGGGAAGCAACGATTTATGATGAATCGGGAAAATACAGTTCAAAAGTTTATGTGGATGCGGAAACCGGAAAACTTTTGTAAGTAGGGGGTGTAAAAAATTTGAAACGCTTTTGGAATCTTTTTAAAACGGACCTGCGGCGTGCCTTTGGCGTTCGCCTGTGGCTGCTGTGTCTGGGTGTAACCGCGCTCTTTTTGCTGAGTCTGAGTCATTATTATTTTTTGGGCGGAGAAGATTTTTGCTATCGCATCAAGCTTGCCGAGCTGCCGATTTTTATAGACATCATGTTGGTTTTCAGTACGGCTGCTTACGGGGTTTCGTTTTGTGAGGACTGGGACAACCGCAACATTCGAAACCTGTTTGTCCGTGCGGGCGCGAAAAAGTACGCCGCGTCAAAGGTGGCTTCGTGCTTTCTTGCTTCCTTTACGGTATTGTTTATCGGGAAACTGCTCCTGGTACTTTCACAGCTGGCTGTTTCACCGGTCTTATTTAATCCAGATGTATTTGACGGAATGCAGTCCCCTGCCGGTTCTGTGGATGCGTTAGCTTACACCGGAAATTTTGGCGGCTGGGTTCTGGTGAATTTGGTTCGCTTTGCGTTAGAGGGAACTGTCTTTTCTGTTTTGGCGCTTGCTGTTTCCACTGTTTTGACCAATAAATTTGTGGTTTTGGTGGTTCCACTGATTGTCCGTATGCTTTATCAATGTGCAACGATTGGAGGATTCATTCCGGCAGCATTGACTATGAGCAATTTGTTCGAAGATTCGTACTGCAGCCTCAGCGTTTTTCAGGGGCTTTTGCGCCCGGTCCTGATTTCGCTGGCCAGTTGTCTGTTGTTCGGCTGCTTGTTCTTTTACGGTGTAAAAAGGAGGCTTGAAAATGGATAAACAGAGTCAACCGCTGCGCATTGGTTTGATCGGCCTGCGAAAGTGGAACAGCAACCTGCGGGTCGGGGCTGTTTTTGCGGTTCTGCTGGTTTATATTTTCTACATATTCAGCGGTGTGCGGCTGCTTTGTCGAGATCAAGATATTGCGGTGACACCGTGGATTTTGTCGGGTATATTTACCCATCAGGACAATCTGACATTGCTGCTGATGCTGCCGGTTTTACTGTTCTGTGATGCGCCGTTTTTGGATATCCAGTCACCTTACAGCGTCATACGCAGCGGCCGGCACCGGTGGGTTCTTGGACAGTGCCTTTATGTCGTTTTTGCATCTATGCTGTATCCGCTCATTATCTATGCAGCCAGCTTGATTTTTTGCCTTCCAAATTTGAGTTTTTCAACAAAATGGGGGCATATCCTCAAAATGTATTCTACAACATTTACAAAGGAATTTGGAGAACGATATAAGGCAACTTTCATGATGAGTGGAACGGTTATGGATGCCTATACGCCGGTGCAGGCGACACTTTTGACGCTTCTGCTGGTGATGTTGGTCAGCGTGTTTTTGGGTCTGTTGATTTTGGCGCTGAATCTGTGCTTTCGCAGAGTGGTTGGGCTGGCGGCAGCGTCCTGCTTTGTGTTTTTAGACTTTTTTGCCGCTTGGTTTGAAGAAATACAGGGACCGCTGGGAAGTGCTGTTTACTTCATTTCGCCGGTGTCTTGGTGCAATTTAAGTAATTTTAAAAACGGCATTGAGGTGCGGCCGACTTTGCCGTACGCGTTGATTGTTCTGCTTGTGTTAGATGTTTTGCTGATTCTTTTGTCAGTCTGGCAGATGAAAAACCGGGAAATTGAAGTGCTCCCAGAGATATGAGGTGAAAAGAATGGAAGAAATGATGATAAAAGTTGAGCACGTAGAGAAGCAGTTTAAAGAGGTTAAAGTTTTAAAGGATATCAACGTTTGCCTTGAAAGAGGGAAAATTCACGGCTTGATTGGCCGCAATGGTTCCGGCAAAACTGTGCTGATGAAGTGCATTTGTGGTTTTATGAAGCCAACGGCAGGCAGCATCACTGTGGCTGGGAAACGTGTGGGAAAGGACGTGGACATTCCGCAAAATCTGGGTGTGATTATCGAGGCACCGGGATTTTTGCCGGGGTACTCCGGCTTTAAAAATCTCAAGTTCTTGGCGGACATTCAAAAAAAGGCGGACGCCGCCAGAATCACAGAAGTCATGGAGCGCGTGGGGCTTGATCCGGCGAGCAAAAAGCACGTGAGCAAGTACAGCTTGGGTATGCGCCAGCGGCTGGGCATTGCGCAGGCAATCATGGAGGACCCGGACCTCCTGATTTTGGACGAGCCAATGAACGGTCTGGACAACCACGGAGTGGAGGACATCCGCGCCCTGCTGCTGAGTTTAAAGGAAGAGGGCAAAACCATCCTGATTGCCAGTCACAGCGCAGAGGATATCGCGGTGCTGTGCGACACGGTGCACGAAATGGATGCCGGTGTGCTGACCAGTGCTGCGGAAGCGTAATTCAAAAAAGGCACGTCCGAATTTGGACGTGCCTTTTTTGAGTGGTCACCCAGTTGCAGAGATTGGTTGGGCTTTCGTGATATGATGGCAAATACGCGAAGTTCAGATTCTCTGGTTGGTGCGGCTGTGCCGCTCTTTGCGGTACTCCGTGGGCGTAATTCCTTCGCTGAGTTTGAAAGCGCGAACAAAGGGATTTCTGTTGTTGAATCCGACTTCCTCTGCAATTTGATCAATTGTTTTGGACGTTTCGGTGAGCAGTTCTTTTGCTTTTTGAATCCGCAGGTTGGTTACATACTGCTTAAACGGAATGCCGAGTGCTTTTTTTAGCCATTTAGAAATATACTTCGGATTTGTCATAAATTTTTCGGCAAGGCTGTCTAAGTACAGATCCTTTGTGTAGTTGTGGTCGATGTATGCTTTGATTTGTGAAATATCCAGTTTGTTTTCACAAGAGTCTGCACGAGATTTCAAGCGCTGCATCACTGCGTTTAGGTAGTCACTGATTTCATCGGCACGCAGCTGCGGAAATTCCTGCAAAAGGTCCACATACTTTTTTCGCATGACGGTTTGAATGTCCAGGTTCTTTTCGGCGAGTACGCGGCTGATGGTGTTGTAAATCTGAATATAAATCTGCTTTAAAGCATTTTCAGAAACGTGGTTCTGCAGATTGCGAGTGACGATGGTTTCAACCAGAGAAGTAACTTTGTCAAACTGATTGGAGAATAAATAATTGTACAGTCGGTTTTCCTCTTCTGAAGAGTACTGATAGGAAGCTTTGTGGCCTTCCGGTCTGAAAAGAGCGACTTTTTCCGGGTTGAATTCCGAAAGGAACGGAAAAGCCCGCAAAGCCTCGTTATAGGATTGGCTGATATTTATGATATCAGCATAGGTGCGGCCAAGAGCAATGCGAATGCTGATGAACGCTTCATCTTTTTGAAACAACGCTGCAAACTGAGAGAGGCAGTGCGCCATTTCTTCCTCACAACCCGGAGTCAGCACATTAATTACGGCGGCAAAAACGGTTTGCTTCAGCTTAACAGTAAAGTAGGGATAGGGTAAAGGAAGGTTTTTCTTAATGATATTGCACAATTGCCGGTCAATTTTGACGCGCTGCTCATCTGTATAATGCTGGTAGAAATCATCTTTGAAAGAATAACGAATGACCGCAACTTCAAAAAATGGATTGGGAAACAAGGCGTTGATCTGTGGCAAAAATGGAAATTCTGTGCTTCCCTCTTTTACCGAAAGATTATGATTGAGCAAGTGAAACAGGAGATGTTCATTGATGTACGGAACGGCCAGTACCATGGATTTTGACAGTTCTTCGTTGTCTTCCAAAATATCTAAAATATGATTACCGAGAAACTGAATTTCATCAACCGGAGGGCCGGCACGCCACCCCTCCGGTTTTTGCTGTTTCACCTTAAATAAAACGGTTAGCTGCTTGATAGGATGGTACAGCTTCCGTACACCGAACACAGAAAAGCATACGCTGATTACCATACAAATAAGGATGCCTAGAATGGAGATCATTCGAACTCGTGCGGAATTTTGATGAATATCTGCCACCGGAATCATTGCGATATAAGTAAAAGCAGTCGAAGTGCTATGGGGGTTGTTTACAGCAATCAGCAGATAATTTTTTCCGGAAAATGTGCGTGTTTCCACGGTGCTTTTTCCGGACAGAGAGGCCAGCAGCTTTTGCATTTCTTGAGCGGAGGCCGAATCATCGGTTTTGGCGATTGTTTGCTTTTGTGCATTTAAAATGAACAAACTGCTGTGGGTGGTTGGCTTGCTGTGACTCAGCAGTTTTTCAATTTCGCTGACTTTTAGGTTGATGACTAGCAGATTGTGAGAGTGGCTTTTTTCTAAGCTGTTGTCAATAATTGGGATGATTTCAAAGGCGGCATCGCTTCCTCTGTGTACAACTGTATTGGAAAGAATATTGTAGTCAAACTGGTTTTTGTAATGCATCCAGAAGTCTTGCGGATAGTTTTGATAGGCATACATTTTGTTGAAAAAGTCGTCATAGGGAAAAGTACCGCTGGAGTTGATGATCATGCGGTAGGATTTCTGCAGAATAAAAACGCTGTCCACATAGCTCTGAGATGCCTGATATCTGCCGAACAGATTGATGACGTTGCCGATTTGAGATTGATTTTCTTTTTGGTAGGGCTGGGAACTGTAGTAGACTTCATTGAAATCATCGGAGGAATTGAATAGAATGGTAGACTCTAAAATTTCTTTCATATTGTCATCTACCGTTCCGGAGATATTTTGAATGATTGTTTCATAGTGGTTGGATATTTCCTTCTCAAAAAACAGCAGAAAAAGCTGGTTTTGCAGGGCGGCGTAAATGAGCACGGAAATTGCCGGGACCAAGACAAACAACAGAATTTTTGAACAGTAGCTTTTCAAAAAACGTTTGCACGCCTGCAATTTGGATATTTTCAACAAGAAATCCCTGCTTTCTGTTCTCTATTTGATCTGTTACTAGCTTAGCGAAAATTGCAGCGCTTGTAAATACACAAAAAATCGCAAAGCTATAAAATTCTACATCATTTCCGCAGCGTTCGGTTTTTGCTACACGAAAGCGATTTTTGTCGGAGCGGGAATGCTGTATAGAATTTTATAACTGTAGAAAAAAGAAATTCTTAAAAATACCTTAAAAAACGGAGAAATTTATACTGAAATTATTTAGTTTGCCTAGAGAAATCTGTGCGTGTGTTTTATAATACGACTTAGCTTCAAATCCAAATTCGAGGAGGATGACAATCTCATGACACGCGCAATCCACAGCACATCGGCGCATCACAAACGAAAAGGGGTGTTTCTGTTCCGAAAATATCATCAGCTTTACCTGATGCTCGCGGTTCCCATTCTGTACTTCATCATTTTTAAATACGTACCTATGGCCGGCAATATTCTTGCATTCCGGAAATATGACGCCGGCGGTTCTATTTTCGGCTCCAAGTGGGTGGGGCTAAAGTATTTTGAGCTGTTCATCACAGACCCGTATTTTTGGAATGTTTTCAAAAATACACTGGTGCTGAGTGTTCTCAATTTTCTCATTGGTTTTCCGATTCCCATCCTTTTTTCCCTGCTGCTCAACGAAGTGCAAAACAGCTGGTGCAAAAAGTTTGTGCAGACGGTATCTTACCTGCCAAAGTTTTTTTCGACTGTGGTGGTTGTGGGCATGATGTCCGTGCTGCTTTCGCCAACCAACGGGCTTATAAATCAAATGTTAGCGAAGTTCGGCATTGCGTCAATTTACTTTATGAACAGTAACGAATGGTTTCGTCCACTGTACATTCTGTCAGATCTGTGGCAGTACGTCGGCTGGAATTCGATTTTGTACATCGCGGCGCTGACTAATGTAGATCCACAGCTTTACGAAGCTGCCGAAATTGACGGTGCCGGTTATCTGCAGAAAACCTTTCACGTGACCATTCCGGGGATTATGCCGACCATCGTTTTGACGTTGATTTTGAGCGTGGGCTCCATTTTGTCCGTCGGCTTTGAAAAGGTGCTGCTCATGTATTCTCCGAGCACCTATCAGGTTGCGGATGTTATTCAGACGTACGTTTACCGGATTGGCATTGTGGACAACAATTACAGCTACAGTACGGCAGTCGGGCTGTTTCAGGCGGTCATCAGCCTCATCCTGATTTGGGGCGTTAATGCGATGTCCAAAAAATTTACAGACTCCAGTTTGTGGTGAGGTGAGAGAAAATGGTGCAGAAAAGAAAGCAGCGGTCGATTGGCCGACGGGTGTTTTTGGGAATTAACGCGGTCATTATGCTGTTTGTGGTGACGGTAACGCTTTTTCCGTTTTTGTATATGTTTGCAACCTCTTTCAGCAGCACGGAGGCCATTGTGAAGGGAGAGGTTACCTTTTGGCCGGTTGACTTTACAGTGAATTCATATGCGGCGATTTTGCAGCAGCAGCAGTTCTGGAGCGGGTATAAAAACACGATTCTGTACACCGTTTTCGGTACGGTGATAGGAGTCCTGCTCACGGCCATTTGTGCTTACCCACTTTCCAAGAAAAAATTGCCGGGGAAAAAGGGCATTTTGATGTTCATGGTTTTTACCATGTATTTTGGCGGGGGACTGGTTCCGTATTACTTGCTGATAACTGGTTTGCACATGATAAACACGATGTGGGCGATTATCCTGCCCGGTGCAATCAGCACCTACAATATGCTGGTCATGCGCACCTTCTTTATGGGCATTCCGGACAGCCTGGAGGAAGCCGCGCAGATTGACGGTCTGGGTTATCTGGGGATTTTCACAAAAATCATTTTGCCGCTTTCCAAGCCGGTAATTGCTACCATTGCGCTTTTTAATGCGGTGGGATACTGGAACGACTGGTTCAATCCGATGATTTATCTTAACAACACATCCAAATATCCGGTGACACTGTTTTTGCGCAATGTGGTGATGGGGGCTACGCTGTCCGTAAAATCAGGGCAGCAGATTACCTCCTCTTCCAGTATGCAGACGATGCCGCAGACCCTGCAGGCTGCCACCATTATGCTCGTGACCATTCCGATTCTTTGTGTCTATCCCTTTGTGCAGAAATACTTTGTCAAAGGCGTTATGATTGGTTCTATCAAAGAGTGAGTCATTCGCGAAGCCGTAGTTTTTGTAAGGCAGCGAATCATTATCTTATCAGTTGAAAGAAGGAGCTTGAACATGAAGAAAAAAAGTTGTATGAAAACCGTCCTTTGTTGCATGCTGTCCGCTGCGATGATTTCCGGAACGCTGATTGGCTGCGGAACCGGAACGGCCAGTTCTTCCGGTACGCAGAAATCCTCCGCATCGCCGACAAACGGAAAACTTTCTGACCAGAAAGTAACGATTTCCATGCTGTATGCGGATAACGCTGCATACCCTTACAATCCGGACTGGCCAACCCTGAAAAAGATGGAGGAGGAAACCAACGTCCATCTGGACATTCAGGTGGTGCCGGACAGTGACTTCACAACCAAGGCACAGTTGATGATGAATTCCGGTACGATGCCGGACATTATTGTGAAAACCAATACAGGCAGCGGCACAGCGCAGCAACTTGCGCTGAACGGCAAGCTGCTGGCGTACAGCGATTACTTTGACAAGATGCCGAATTTTCAAGCCTTTATGAAGCAGAACAACATTCAGGAGGAACTGGACGGAAACCGGCTGTCGGACGGAAAACTCTACGAAATGCCGCAGGATGTGAATGCCATCAAGTATTCAAGCGAACAGTGGTTCGTCCGAAAAGATGTATTTGACAGTCTGGGATTGTCTTTACCGAAAACTTGGGAGGAATTGTATCAGGACTGCCTGAAAATCAAACAGAAGTATCCGGATGCGTACCCCATTCAAAATGAATTCGGTACCGGAAACTTCTACAACATGGTTGCCCCAAGCTTTGGCACGCAGGCGGGCTGGGGTGCCGGTCCCTCCAATTTTATGTATGACGATTCGTCAAAAAAATGGGTGTTTGCACCGGCAACGAACAACTACAAATCCTTCGTGACGTTCCTGCACAAACTATATGACGAAGGCATTCTGGACAAAGAGTTTTCGACGATGGATTCCAGTGTTACGGAGCAGAACTGCGAAACCAACAAAGGCTTTATTGCGCCTGCATGGTTTGGCAGCGAATCCACTTGGAACGCCGTTGGCAAAAAAACGGACTCCAACATGAACTGGGTGCCGGTTGCGCCTTTTGCGGGGCCGGATGGTACCGCCGCATTGATTGCACCATCCCAGTGCTCTTCTTGGATGGTTTCTCCTGCAAGTGTAAAGGATAAGCCGTACTTTGATGTGCTTCTGAAATGGATTGACTGGATGTACAAACCGGAGGGTGGCGGCAACCTGTTCTCCTGGGGTGTCAAGGGGACTACTTATGAAACCAAAGACGGAAAAAATCAGTTTCTCAAAGGTGTTTATTCCGGGGACGGAAACGAATTGAGCAAAAAATACGGTGTCGAAAACAACTCCCTGAGTTTCATCTATCCGAAGGACTTTCTGGAGGCAACGCTTTCAAAAAGTGCACGCAGCCTAGTGGATTCTGAACTGAAAAACAACAACTTTGCAAAGCGTCAGCCCAAGCTTTCTTTGACCACGGACGACAAAGACACCGAATCCCTGTACTCCACGGCGCTGTCCGATTATGTGTCGCAGATGACCGACGAATTCATCATGGGAAAAACCCCGCTGAGCCAGTGGGACGCCTTTGTTTCACAGTGCAAAACAAAAGGTGCGGATAAGCTGGCAAATCTGTATAATGAGGTGTATACTAGAGAAAAATCTTGACCGGAGCGGCGCTGAAAATGCTCCAAACGGCGTTTCTGCGGCAGGTGAAAAACCACAGAAAGTACAGAAAAAACGGGGGTTACAGGAACATGGCAGAGTACAAAATGACGGGGGCGGAGCTGGCATCTATGCTGAAGGGTCAGCTGAAAAGCAATATGCTTTTTAACGGCATTATTGGCGTTGACGATCCGTCCCTGCACTTAACGGAAGAACAGATCCGCTGGTGGCGGGATGCAAAAATCGGCCTGTTTGTCCACTGGGGTGTTTTTTCCGTAATCGGCAAGGGTGAGTGGGCGTACTTCAAAGAGGGCTATACGGAAAAAGATTACCGCAAAATTGCGGAGCAGGACTTTCATCCGGCACGCTCCGCAGAAGAAATTACCAGCGGCTGGACACAGACCGCAAAAAATGCCGGAATGCGGTACGCGGTCATGGTCACACGCCACCACGACGGTTTCGCTTTGTGGGACAGCAAGGCAAGCTGGAAGCAGTTTACGTCCGCTGCCTGCGGACCCAAGGCAGACTACGTCAAAGCTTTTACGAAGTCCTGCGCGCAGGCGGGTCTGTACACTGGACTGTACTATTCCCCTATGGACTGGCGCTTTCCGGGTTACTTTGACCCCAAGGGAAAGCCGGAGAGCGCACAGAAGATGAAGGAACAGGCATACCAGCAGCTGTGCGAGCTTTGCACGCAGTTTGGGGATGTGCGGATTCTGTGGTATGACGGCGGTTGGTTGGCACATCAGGGAACGGATGCAGATGCTGCGTGGTTTTGGGACCCAATTCGTATGAACAAAATGATACGCGCCCTGCAGCCGGGAATCATGGTCACGCCGCGTTCGGGTTACAAGGGCGATTTTGAGTGCGACGAGGGCCCGCAGGAGGTAATTGGCGGCATTGTGCCGATTCCGTGGGAAAAGTGCATGACGCTGGCGTCTGCCTGGGGGTATCAGCCGAACGATACGTACTGCTCATTTCCGCAACTGATTCGGATGCTGGCCAATGTTATTTGTCGGGATGGCAACCTGCTGCTGAATGTGGGGCCGGATGCCGAAGGAGAGATTCCACAGGAGGAACAGCAGGTGCTGGCGCAGCTGGGCGCGTGGCTGCAGGAAAACGGAGAAGCAGTCTACGGCACCCGCGGCGGCATTTGGCAGCCGGTGGATCATGTGTACGGTACCACTTGGAAAGACCATACGGTGTATGTGCACGTGTTGGACTGCCATGCGTTTGCCGGGCAGGTTCTGCCGCCAGTGGAAAAAACCGTGTGCCACGCGTGCTTGCTGGACGGCACAGAGGTGCCGTTTACACAGGACGCAAACGGCGTGCGCCTGCAGCTGCCGGAAGCAGTGGCGCAGGACGAACGTCCGGATACGATTATCAAGGTCAGCGTAAAACCATAAAGCGCAAAGAAGGGAATACCGATGGCACAGAAACTTCTCAACGGTCAGCCGTGGTACGACACGGACGGAAATCCGCTGCACGCGCACGGCGGCTGTATGCTGAAAGCGGCGGGTACCTTCTACTGGTACGGTGAAAATCGTACAGGAAACCGGTATGTCAGCCTTTACAGTTCAGAAGATTTGCAAAACTGGCGGTTTCGTGGGGATGTCCTCACAGCGGACTCTCCCACAGCGGCGCACCGCGTCCGTACAGAGTGCCGCCTGCGGAACGATGATGGCACGAAAAAGAACATCGAGCGTCCCAAGGTGCTTTACAATCCGCGTACGCGGCAGTATGTGATGTGGATGCACGTGGAAAACGGAAAGGATTACCGGGAAGCCGCCTGCGGCATTGCCGTGAGCGATACGCCGGACGGTACATTTACATATCTTGGCAGCTTTGCGCCTTTTGGCTGTATGTCGCGCGACTGTACGCTGTTTGCGGAGTCGGACGGCACTGCATACTTTCTGTCCACCGCGCGGGACAACGCCGACCTGCACATTTACCGTTTGGCAGACGACTACCTGAACGTGGATGCGCTGGTCAATCGGTTGTGGCCGGGCGAGTACCGCGAAGCGCCTGCCGTCATGAAACGGAACGGACGCTACTATCTTTTCACCTCGTTCTGCACGGGATGGGCACCGAACCAGTGCCGCTATGCAGTTGCTGACAGCATGGACGGCCGCTGGAGCACCTTGACGGATATTGGCGATGCAACAACGTTCCGTTCTCAGCCGGCGTTCCTGCTGCAGACAGCCGACACCTGTTACTATGTGGGAGATCGCTGGAACGCGGAAGACTACAACGGCTCCCGCTATGTGGTTCTGCCGCTTACTTTTACAGCAGATGGAGTTCCGCAGCTCACATACACAGATTTCGCATTTACACCGTAAAGCACCGGATAGACCCCAAAAGCCCTGCCGCTTTTTTTGTGCGGCAGGGCTTTTTGTCGGCTAAAACTCAGCCGGATGCTTTTTTGCGGTTTGTGCCGCTTGCCAGCCGCAGCAGCTGGGCTTTATCCAAAACTTTGACACTGCCGCGGGACAGCTTGACCAGACCTTCCTCTGAAAAATACTTGAGCATTCGGGAAACAACTTCTCTGGCACTGCCCATATATTTGGCGATTTGTTCGTGTGTCAAAAAAATTTCACTTCCGCCGGTTTTGGCAAGCTCATCTGTGAGGAAAATGGCAAGACGCCGGTCAAAGCTCATGAAAAGAATCTGCTGCATGGCCCACATGACCTCAGAAAAGCGGTCGGCGGTCAGTTCGTTTGCAAAGTTTTTTACATAAATGCAGCTTTCCGTCAGGCTGCGAAAGGCTGCGGAGCTGATGAGCAGGACTTTTGTATCTTCTTCGGCTTCAATAAAAACATCGAAGGTAATCGCCTGCAGCACGCAGGAGGCGGACAAAATGCAGACATCGTCCGCATACTGCCGGAACAGGGTGATGTCACGTCCATCTTCGGAAAGGATGTAGGTGCGCAGCTGTCCGGACTGAATCAGCAGAACACCGATGCAATCGCTGCCGCCGCTGTGGATGACCTCTCCTTTGGGATAGATTTTTACGGAAGTGCTGCCGCACAGTAGTTCCTTTTCACTGCCGGAAAGATGCTTCCAGAAAGAAAGACGCTTAGAAAAGACAGCAGCAAAATTTTCAGCCATCAGGGTGATTCCTCCGTTTCCGAGTAAAGTATAAGTACAGTATAGCACATTTCCAAGCTCTGTTTCCACTGCTTTTGTTTATCAGAGAAAACTTAGAAATTTGTATAATTCTGTTTTGTCACGGAAACTTGAAATTCCTCCTCAAAATATGCGAAATTTTAAAGAATGATGGCTCATAAATAATAGAAAATTCTAAATATGCACAATTTTTAATTCCTAAGTTTGTACAAGATTATATCATGAAATATTCCTAATTATTCCAAATTCGATTGACAGTATCTTTTTTTATGATACTATCTAATATATAAAAGAAAGAATATATGCATTTGCTTGTTCCTACCTGCGATTTTCTATTCATCGAATGCAGAAAGTATCGAAAGGATTCGATAGCATTGCCGTGCGGTGCAGCACCATTTGCCGGCAGAACGGAAAGGGAGTTTTTCATGGACATTTCACTGATTATCGGTTTGGTGGTAGCGTTTGGCTCTGCGATTGGCGGATTTTTGCTTGATGGCGGCAAGGCAACTTCTTTGGTTGTGGGCAGCTCGTTTTTAATTGTGGTGGGCGGCACCATGGGTGCAACCATCATTTCTTTTGGTATCAGCGGCACCTTAAAGGCTTTTAAGCGTGTCTTTTTCAGCTACAACAAGAAAAATGAGCCGAACCCGGAGCATTTGATTGAAAAAATCAGCGAGATGACCAACAAATGCCGCTCAGACGGTCTGCTGGTTCTGCAGTCTATGCTGAGTGACCCGGAGCTGGAAACCGAGAATTACCTGATGCTCAAAGAAGCCATGGTGCTTGCAACCGATGCCAAAAGTGTGGAAGTGCTGCAGGATACCTTGAGCGCGGATATTGAATCCTACTCGGCGGCAATGCAGCAGGACATCAGCGTGCTGGAGGGTGCCGGCGGCTTTTCGCCGACACTGGGCATTATCGGTACGGTTATGGGGCTGGTGCAGGTGCTTTCCAATATTTCAGACGCTTCAAAGCTGACAGCTTCCATTGCAGTTGCATTTATCGCAACTTTGTACGGCATTGTGTTTGCAAACCTGCTTTACCTGCCGTTTGCAAACCACCTGCGCAGCTTTATGAAGCGGCAGGTCATCTTCCGTGAGATGATGGTGGACGGTATCTGCATGATGGTCAGCGGCGAGAGTACGCGCAACATTCAAAACAAACTGTCGCTTTACTATCACGCTTTTCCGAACTGCGAGGATAAGTACAAAGCCGGTATCGATAACTGATCGGGGTGAACGGATAAATGAAAAAGAAACCGGCCGAGGAGGCCAAGGGAGACAACAGCGGGCGCTGGATGCTGACCTACTCTGATATGATTACGCTGCTGCTGGCTCTGTTTATTGTTCTGTACTCCATGAGTACCATAAATGCAAAGAAGTATCAGCAGGTTTCACAGGCGATGCATTCCGCGTTTAAAACAACGGAATCCACATCCGGCGGCGGCGCCGGCAACGGTATTGGCAATGCGATTATTGCGGCAAGCCAGTCGTCCAAAGCATCCTCCTCCAAAACACAGCAGGTTCCAAGTTTGCAGAACGACGCCCTGGGGGAGATTTACTCCATTTTAAACGCTTTTGTAACGTCGAACCATCTGCAAAATCAGGTTCAAATCACCAAGTCCAGTGAATACGTGCAGATTCGGGTAGTGGATATGGTTATGTTCCAGCCGGATACAGCTACCATGTTGCCGGCGAGCGAGCCGATTGTCAAGGAAATCGAGCAGGCAATCGCCAAAGTATATGGCCAGGTGGATCATATTACCATCAGCGGCCACACAGCGGATGTTGTGGAAAATGGGTCAAAGAGTGATGAGATCTCGTGGCAGCTTTCCACAGAGCGTGCGGTCACGGTGCTGAACCGGATGCTGGACTACGGTCTTTCCGGAAAGAAGCTTTCCATTCAGGGCTATGCGCATTACGTACCGGTGGCGCCGAATGACACGGAGTCCAACCGCGCCAAAAACCGCCGGGTGGAAATCACGATTTATAAGAGTCCGTCTTTGGATGTGGCCTCTCAGGCGGCGCAGAAAACGGCTTCCCGTGTGCAGAAAAAAACAGCGTCAACAGCGTCTGCTGCATCCTCTCAGACCGGTTCTGCAACGTCGCCTTACGCAGATGCCTCATCAACGGCAGGCACGTCTTCCTCTGCATCTTCCAAATAAGCAACAGCAGTGCTTTGCGTATGAACGCAAAGCATTTTTTTATTCGTTTTTGGCATATAGGGAAAGGAGAAAGTGTTTCGAAAGGCAGACCCGCAGGATGCAGGTGCAGTGGGCTTTGTTCACTGCACCACTTGGCAGGCAGCCTATCGCGGTATTGATAAGCTTACAAAAAGGACTTTGGCAGAAGTGGTTTTCCTCTGTCAAAGCCTTTTTGTTGTTTCTGTTTATTGAAAGGTCAGCCCTTTACGCCGCCCAGTGCGACACCGCGCACGATGAATTTGGAAAGCAGCAGGTAAACGATGATGACCGGAATGATGGCGATGGTGATAAGCATATAAACTTTTCCCATGTCAAATTTTAAGAAGTCCGCACTGCGCAGCTGCGCAATCAGAATCGGAAGCGTCTTCTTCTTGGCGCTGTCCAGCAGCAGGGCGGGAATAAAGTAGTTGTTCCATGCACTGACAAAGGTGAAAATTGCCTGCACTGCCACGGCTGGCTTGACAATTGGCAGGACAATGCGGTTGAAGGTATGGAACTCGCTGCTGCCGTCAATACGCGCAGCCTCGACAATTTCCATGGGCAGGTTGCCGTCCATGTACTGCTTCATAAAGAAGAAAACGATGGGGGAGGCAATCGCGGGCAGAAACAGCGGCACCAGAGAATCCTTTAATCCCATTTTCTGCATCTCATCCACAAAGCCCACAGCCGAAATCTGCGTGGGCATGGTCATGATCAGCAGAATCAGCGTAAAGGCGGCACGCCGGAACTTAAAATCATAGGCGTGAATGCCATATGCGGTCATTGCCGAAAAATAGGTAGCGAGCGCCGCGCTCAGCGCGGAAACCAGCAGGCTGTTGCCAATGCCGCTCATAACCGGAATGTTGGCGTCATTCAGCGTGTTTTTCAGGTTGGTCAGAAACGATTCGCCCGGTAGGAAGGAAAAGCCCTGCTGAATCTGAAACGTGTTGCGCGAGGCGTTAATGAGCAGCATATAAAAGAAGAAAAGACACAGGAAGCATAGAAACCCCAGAAATAGGTAGCAGCCGATGCGCGCCGCGGTCAGCTTGCCTTTGCTGCTTTTCAAGCGGATTGCTTTGGCAGGTTTGCTCATTTGCGTGCACCCCCTTTCCGTGCCCTCTGGGCGGAGGCGTTATCCTGTGTCAGCGAGAAGTAAATGAACAGGCACAGTACCGCGCACAGAACAAACAGCACTGTGGAAATGGCGCCCGCCATCCCGTAGTTTTTGCTGTACATATGGTTGTTCAGGTACATGATCATGGTGGTGGTGCAGCGATCCGGCTCGCCCTTGCCGTTGGTCAGAATCTGCGGAACGTCAAACATCTGCAGACCCCCGATGAGCGAAGTGATAAAGGTGTAAACCAAAATCGGACGAATCAGCGGAATGGTAATGCGCCAGAACATCTGTTGGGATGAGGCACCGTCGATTTCCGCGGCCTCGTAAAGCCCCGGATCCACCCCCATGATGGCTGCCATCAGCACGATGGTGGTGTTGCCGAACCACATGAGGAAGTTCATAAAGGCAACCAGCCCGCGTGCGCCTACCACGGTGGAGAGGAACTGAAACGGTTGGGAAATAGCGCCCATGGAAAGCAGCGTCGCGTTGACCGGCCCGTTGTCGGAAAACAGCGTGAAGAACAGCATGGCAAACGCTGCGGCCATAATCAGGTTCGGCATATAGATTACAGTTTTGAAGAAGCCCTGCGCACGCAGGCTCAGCCGCTGATTGGTAAACCAGGCGGCCAGCAGCAGCGAAACCGCAATCTGCGGCACGAACCCTACCAGCCACATCAGCATGGTATTGCCGAAATATTTGGGCAGGTCTGTTTGAAACAGGCTGGCGTAATTTGCAAGCCCCACAAAGTTTGGCCCGATAATGCGCAGCCCCTGCCGGAAGTACTGAAAGAAGCTGTAGTATATTGTGGAAGCCAGCGGGATGAGCTGAAAGACAGCAAACGCAATGAAAAATGGCGCGATGAAGAAATAGCCCCACTTTGCGTAGGAACTTCGCTTTTTCGCTTTTGGCGGATTTCCGGTATGCATTTGAAAAACCCCTCTCGTCCGGAAATAAAACGCACGGTCCGGCCGGGAAAATCCACCCAGACCCGCGACCGTGCGTTTTGCTATGTAATAGATGATTACGTCTTAATGAATTGGTGAAACGGTTAAGAAGGCCACTTGATTTCTGTCAGTTCCGGATATTTTTCCGTCACGATTTTCTTGAAGTTTTCTTTTGCTTTTTCCAAAGTGGCGTTTCCGGTGAAGTAATCTTTGAAGGCAGTCTGCATTCCTTCGTTCATGCCCTGGTCATAGGGGCCGGCTTTGCTCATGTCGATTTTCGGCGCAACCTCTGCAAACAGTTTGATGTGGTTCTGCCCGCCTAAGAATGTGGACTTAAAGTCGCTGTCTGCAATTTCCTGCATGGCGGCCTGATTGTTGGTGTAGTCTTGCGTTTTTTCTGTGATAGATTTCATGATTTCCTTGTCACAGGTCAGGGATTTCATAATATCCTTGATGGTTCCCAGATTGTCGCTGCCTTTGGCCGCGCACATCCAGGTGCCGCCCCAGTAGTAGCTCTGCGGCCCTTTGCACACGGCGTAGTCTCCGTAAATGCCGTTACCGACTTCTTCTTTGCCGCCCTCTTTGGTGGGGGTTTTCAGGGAATTGCCCACCAGGGTGAAGTTGATGCCCCAAGTCGAGTAGAAGAAGCCGAACACCTTGCCGCTGGGGCCTTGGTCAGCCTGCCACTGGTCATCCCACAGGGAGGTTTTGTTGTTGTAACCTTTGTCGGTGTAATTCTTGGTCTGCTTAATCCAGTTCATCAGGTTCGAGTCCACGGTCACGGTGGTGCCGGTTACCCACGGGGCAGACACATTATTGGAGAACACGCGGTAGCTGTCATCGTAGCCGGAAAGCATTTTATAGCCTTTGTCGTGGGCTTTGGCAGCGATGCTGTTAAACTTATCCCAGTCGGAGAGCTGCTCCTGTACTTTGTCGGGGTCGTCGGTGCCCAGCACCGCTTTGGCAATGGAACGGCGGTATGCGAAAAGCCCCGGTGTTGCCTGCCAGGAGGTACCCTTCTGCACACCGTCCTTGGAAACAATGTCTTTGGTGTACTGGTACTGGTTGGAAAGGTCTTCGTCGGTCAGACCAACGTCTTTTTTCACATCCAGCGTGTAGTCGCTGTCCACGTATTTCAGGGCATAGTCGGCTTCAACCAGAAACATATCAATTTTGTCGTCGGCAGATGCGGCGTCCTGTGCAAGCAGCGCCTGGTCCAGCTTGTTCTGGTAGTTGTTGTTGTCATTCGGGTTAATCGTCCATTTGACCACGGTGCCGTCTTTCAGGGTGGTGGTGGATTTGTCTTTGGCAATCTCTTTGACATTGGGATAGAATTTGTTGAACTGCCCCTGAAATTCATCGTTCCAGCACCAGATGTTCAGCACCTTACCTTCGGCGGCTTTGGCCGTGGTGCTTTGGGCGGCAGAGCCGGTGTTTTTGGAGCTGGCAGACTGCGAACTGGCGCCGCCGCCGCACCCTGCCATGGAAACGGTGATTGCTGCAGCCAAAGCGGCGGCAGTCCACCTTGCGGATCGTTTCATACCTTTCATTACAAGTTCCTCCTTTGATTTTTACAGGTTTAAAAATCAATATTTGTACAGCAAATAAATGATTTGCCGATACGCTGAACTGTGGCGCCTTTCAGCAGCCTGCCGGGCACTACGGTGCTGCCGGGCAGCGTGGTTTTTGGGCGTTCAATCAGGTCGATTAACTGCTGGGCAGCCATTCTGCCCAGCGCGGCGGTGTCTTGCTGCAGGGTGGTCAGCCGGGGGCTGAGCACCTGGGAAAGATAAATGCCGTCGTATCCGGCAACGGAGATGTCCTGCGGAACCCGCAGCCCGGCTTCCTGCAGCACGTTCATGCCGCCAATATAGGAAAAGTCGTCGGGAAACAGGATGCAGGTGGGCGGCTGCGGCAGCGCCAGCAGGGCACGCGTGCACGCGGCGGTTTTTTGCGGATTGTGGTAGGATGCCTCACAGACGTATTCGTCTGGGATTTTCAAGCCCAGTTCCAGTGCCGTACGGTAAAAACTGGTCAGGCGGTTGGTGGTGACGCTGGTCTTTTCGCCATGGATAAACGCGATGCGGCGGTGCCCCATGGAGGCGACATAGGTGACTAAGTCCCGCATACCGCAGATGTTATCAGACAGAACGGAAACGTGGTTGTCAAAGGTGTAGTCGATGGTGACCACCGGAATGTCGCTCTGCACCAGTTCTACCACCTGCGGGTCAAAGAAATCGACGCAGGCGATGACCACGCCGTCCACGCCGCGGTAGCGGCAGTGCTCCAGATACGTAGCAGTACGGTTGCCGATGTTGTGGTTAATAAAGGTGATGTCGTAGCCGTTTGCTTCCGCTTCAACCTTAAAGCTTTCCAATACCAGAGAAAAGTACTCATGCGTCAGGCCACGGTGGGTTTCGTCTACGAAAAGAACCCCCAGATTATAAGTACGGTTTGTTTTCAGTGCCCGCGCCGCGCTGTTTGGCATATAGCCGAGCTTTGCCGCCGCGGCAAGGATTCTGCCGGTTGTCGGGCCGCTGATTTCTTTATGTCCATTCAAGGCTTTGCTGACAGTAGCAACAGAAACGCCGCACGCAGCCGCAATGTCTTTGAGTGATACCATGATTTTTACCTCCCAGCCAATGTGAAAAAGTTTTCGTACAGATATTGTACCACACTGCCTGAAAGGAGGGCGAAAATTGTTTTAAACGTTTTCACAAGCATAATATAACACCTTGCATTGAAAAATGCAATAGTTATTTTCAAAAAAATCGAAATATCTTCTAATAATCTATGAAATTAGCTGTAATATATAGAACACGTATTTTTTAGAAAGGCAAATAATCCGTTTTTCATTTTTGCATGAGACGAAAAATTAGGAAAAAATACGAAAACGTTTACTTTATACACATATCTGAGCACTTCTTTGGTAAAGGGGGATTTATCTAATTTTACTTTCAATGTATTGTGCAAATCTATGAATTTTCAAAAAAATATTGCACATCTGCTGGAAATGCAGTATGGTTAAAAGAAAGCAGCGCAGCCTGCCTGCTTGTTTAAACGTTTTCTTTATTCTATCGGACAACCGGAAAGGAGCGTCATCATGCAGTTCGGACATTTTGATGACCAAAACAAGGAATATGTGATTACCACGCCGCACACGCCGCTGCCCTGGATTAACTATCTGGGCAGCAGGGATTTCTTTTCTCTGATTTCCAATACCGCCGGCGGATACTGCTTCTATCGGGATGCCAAGCTGCGTCGCATTACGCGCTATCGTTACAATGACTGCCCGCGTGACAGTGTCGGGCGGTATTACTACATAAAGGACGGCAGCACCGTCTGGAACCCCGGCTGGAAACCGGTTAAAACAGAGCTGGACCGCTATCGCTGCCGCCATGGGCTGGGCTATACGGTTTTGGAGAGCGAAAAAAACGGACTTGCGGCGTCTTTGGAGTGCTTTGTTCCGGTTGCGGACAACTGCGAGGTGCACCGGCTGACGCTGACCAACCGCACCGATGCTGTTAAGGAAGCGGAGCTGTTCAGCTACGCAGAGTTCTGTCTTTGGAACGCTGTGGACGATGCGAATAATTTTCAGCGCAATTTTAGCACCGGCGAAGTGGAAGTGGACGGAAGCACCATCTACCATAAAACCGAGTATCGGGAGCGCCGCACGCACTTTGCGTTCTATACGGTCAACCGCCCGGTGTGTGGCTTCGATACAGACCGCGACAGCTTCTGCGGCGCGGATCGCGACCTGGACGCACCGCAGACAGTGCTGGCGGGCAGCTCCCGCGACAGCATCGCACATGGCTGGGCGCCGGTCGGCAGCCACCACCTGCACCTTGCCCTGCAGCCGGGAGAAAGCACCAGCTGTATTTTCGTGTTGGGGTATGTGGAAAACCCGAAAGACGATAAATGGGAAGCACCCGGCGTACTGAAAAAGGACCGCGCCCGCGCTTTGATGGAAAAGTACCGCACGGATGCGCAGGTGGATGCTGCCCTGCAGGAACTGCATATGTACTGGGAAACGCTGCTTTCCCGCTTCTCTGTTCACTCGGAAGATGAAAAGCTGGACCGCATGGTGAATATCTGGAACCAGTATCAGTGCATGGTTACGTTTAACCTCAGCAGAAGCGCCAGCTATTTTGAAAGCGGCACTGGGCGCGGCATGGGGTTCCGCGATTCCTGCCAAGACCTGCTGGGCATTGTGCATCTGGTGCCGGAGCGTTCCCGCCAGCGGATTCTGGATATTGCCGCTACGCAGTTTGAAGACGGCAGCTCTTACCATCAGTATCAGCCGCTCACGAAAAAGGGCAACGCTGACATCGGCAGCGGCTTTAACGATGACCCGCTCTGGCTGATTGCGGGTGTCGGCGCGTATCTGCGCGAAACGGGGGATTTCTCCATTCTGCAGGAGCAGGCTGCGTTTGACAATGACGAAACCAAGGCGCAGCCGCTGCTGGAGCACCTGCGCCGCAGTTTTCAGTATTCCTGTTCTCACAAAGGCCCGCATGGGCTGCCGCTGATTGGGCGTGCAGACTGGAACGACTGCCTGAACCTGAACTGCTTCTCCGATGAACCGGGCGAGAGTTTTCAGACCTGCTCCAACCTGGAAAGCGGCAAGGCGGAAAGCGTTTTTATTGGCGGAATGTTCGTGAAGTACGGCGCGGAGTACGCGGATATTTGTGCGCACTGCGGTTTGACGGAAGAAGCCGCGCAGGTGCGTGCACAGGTGGAAACCATGCGGGCGGCGGTACTGGACGCCGGATGGGACGGCGCGTGGTTTGTACGGGCATACGATGCGTTCAGCAAGCCGGTCGGCAGCCATGTGTGCGACGAGGGGCAAATCTTCATTGAACCGCAGGGAATGTGTGTGATGGCTGGCATCGGCGTGCAGGAGGGCCTCGCGCAGAAAGCCCTGCAGAGTGTGCAGGAACGGTTAGACACCAAGTACGGCATTGTTCTGCTGCAGCCGGCGTACACCAGCTACCGGCTGAACCTTGGCGAAATTTCCAGCTATCCGCCCGGCTACAAAGAGAATGCGGGCATTTTCTGTCATAACAACCCGTGGATTAGTTGCGCGGAGGCGGTGGTTGGCCACGGCGACCGTGCCTTTACAGTGTACCGCCGTACCTGTCCGGCGTATGTCGAGGAAATCAGCGAGATTCACCGTACGGAGCCGTATGTATACAGCCAGATGGTCGCCGGTAAGGACGCCCCCTCTTTCGGTGAGGCAAAAAACAGCTGGCTGACTGGCACCGCTGCGTGGACATTTGCGGATGTCAGCCAGTATCTGCTCGGTATGCAGCCGGAGTTGGATGGCCTGCGTGTGAATCCCTGCATTCCGCACACGTGGAAAGCGTTCACGGTGGAGCGCCTGTTCCGCGGTACCAGGTATCACATTGCGGTGCGGAATCCCGATGGCGTGCAGAAAGGGGTCGTCCGCATGGAAGTGGACGGTAAACCGCAGACGGACAGTTTGATTTCCTTTGTTCCCGGCAAAGCGGATTGCTATGTGCAGGTAACGATGGGCACGCCCGAATAATCAATTCATCAAAAAAGAAATAAAAGCAGCGTTTTCTTCGGAAAATCGCTGCTTTTTCTTTTGCACAAAAAGATTTTTCCTTTTTGCAAGAGTATTTATACATGAAAGCAATAAATTTTGTAAAATTATTTTAGAAAAGTAGTTGAAACGGAAGCAAAATAATGGTATTATGGATAGGTAATTTTCATAAACTTTGATATAATGTAAAAATATTGCTAGTCTGTGGAGCGGCTTTTCTAACCATGAAGGCGTTTGGCTTTTCCTCCGGTCAAGTGAGCTCCCAGGCAGTTTTGCAGAACAACGTGTCACAGATTTTAATGACGGAGATGAAGGAGACGGCGTGGAGCGATGTTGAAAGACAATGAGATGAAAATCGAAAGCGATCTGTTCGAACAGCTGCCGTGCGGTGTGCTGATTTGCGACAGAACACCGGAGCTTCGTATGGAATGTGTGAATCCGGAGTTTCGGAATATGACCGGTTTTACCGAGGAAACACTGCAAGATGGATTTCAGAGCAGCCTGCTGCAGATGGTTCACCCGCAGGACCGCAGCTATGTGGCGGCTGTGTCGGCAAAGCTGCAGGAGGCCGAACCGCTTACATTGGAATACCGCCTGCAGAAAGCAGACGGAAAGTGCTGCTGGGTGCTGGAGCGGCGCCGCGTTTTTCAAGGGGTGGATGGCACCCGCTTGTGCCTTTGCGTATTGGTGGATATCACTGCACGGAAAGAGGAGGACGAGCAGCTGCGTCTGAATCTGGAACGCTACAAAATTATCACCGACCAATCCAACGATATCATTTTTGAGTGGGACTTTGCACAGGACAGCATTTACTTTTCCCCAAATTGGAAAAAAAAATTCGGCTATACACCGATTCAGACGCACTTTTCGCGGAATCTGCCAGTGCAGGGGCACGTCTTTGCGCAGGACCGAATCCGGCTGCAGCTGGCGATGAAAAAGATGCGGGAGGGCACTTCTTTTCTGCAGACGGAAATCCGCATTCGCAGCGCAGACGGTGTGTACCTTTGGTGCCGGCTGCGCGCTTCCACACAGTATGATGAGAACGGTGCGCCGATTCGCGCGGTCGGCATGGTTACGGACATTTCCAAGGAGAAAGCACAGCGACAGCAGCTTTTGGAGCGGGCACAGCGGGATGCTTTGACCGGCCTGCTGAACAAAGCGGCAACGGAAAAGCAGATTCGTGCGTTTTTGGCAGCGGCGGGGGAGGAACCATGTGCCCTGATGATTGTGGACTTGGATCACTTCAAGTCGGTCAATGACCGCTTTGGGCACCTCTGCGGCGATGCGGTGCTGACGGATGCTTCTGAGGCCATCCGGCATCTGTTCCGCACGTCAGACATTGTGGGCCGCATCGGCGGCGATGAATTCATGGTCTTTATTCCGGGGATTGACCGCGCTGCCGCCATGCAAAAAGCACACCAGATGCTGCAGAAAATGGAGCATATCTGTTTGGACGATGGCGGGCAGCACATCTCCTGCAGCATCGGCATTTCCTGCTATCCGGAGGACGCGGAGAACTTTTCCGACCTGTACCGCTTTGCAGACCGCGCGCTGTATCAAGTCAAGCGCAGCGGCCGTGCGGATGCCGCACTGTATACACCGGAGAGTTGCCGGAAAACTGCAGAGCTGCTGGCGGAGCGGGAGGAGCGGCATACCTGGCACGCGGAGCATTTGTATGCGGACAGCAGCCAAATGCTGCAGGAGGCGTTCCGTCTGTTGAGCAGCACGCCGGATTTGCCGGCAGCGTGCGGCCGCCTGCTGGAATTTTTGAGCAAGTGGTTTCACGGTACGCACATCTGCGTTTGGGAGTATCAGCCGCAGCTGCAGGCTTACCGCGCGGCGTTTGCGTGGGATGAGCGCGCGCTGCCGGACCCGCAGCAGCAAGCCGCCCTGCGCTTTTGCGAGATGGAGCCTGCTTTATGCGCGGCTGGCCCGGACACGCTGCTTTGCTGCGAGGATACCGAGGAACTGGAAACCGAGCAGGGATGCCGCCTCCGGCAGCGCGGCGTTTGCAGTTTTCTGGAGTGTATGATGACCGACGGCGGCAGGCGCGTGGGGCTGCTCAGCTGTGAGAACCACCGCAGAACCGGAAAGTGGCCGCAGGAGCAGCGCTATGCTTTTCGACAGATTGCCGACCTGCTGGCGGTGTATCTTGTCAAGTTTCAGCAGCAACAGTCGCTGGAACAGCTGCAGAAGTAAAATTGAATTTTTCACAGAAGTCCCTGCAAGGTGCGTCTTGCGGGGACTTTTTCTGCTTGCGACGGGCACAGTACGGCACAGAACGCCGGAAAAGTGCCTGCAAAATTTCCGCTTTTCCTTCGCTTGGTTTTGCTATACTAAACCCAGTGCGCTGCAGACAGAAAACAGGGGAACAGCTTTTGAAAAGTTATAAAATTGGATGATTTTCTAAAACTAGCCGTCGAAAGGATGTAGATTAGAGATAATTTAGACAATTTTTTGGATTTGGCTATTGCAATTTATAGTAGAACTTGTTATATTGAGTATAATAAAGACTGAAAAGCGGCGATGTGCAGCGGCAATCAAATGCAAAAGCTGTCCTCAGAAGGAGAATCGGAATATGAAGAAATTCACTTACAGAATTACAGACCGCGAGGGACTCCATGCCCGCCCGGCCGGTCTGCTTGCCAAAGCAGCCGGTGATTTTCCCTGTTCCGTTACGGTGGAAAAGGACGGAAAGCTTGCTAATGCAAAAGGGATTTTAGGCTTGATGCGCATGGCAGTCAAGTGTGGGGAAGAAGTGACGGTAACCTGCAGCGGAGAACGGGAAGCAGAGGCGGAAGTTTCCCTGCAGCAGTTCTTTCAGCAGAACTTGTAAGCCTGATTTTCGCAAAAAAGGCTGTACGGAGAGGGTTTTCCGTACAGCCTTTTTTGTTTGTATGTTTAGGAAAGCAGCATCCGGTCGTTATCCAATTCTTTGCCCTCGGCAATCTGAAAGCGCTCCAGCAGATCCTCTACTTTCAGATTTTTCTTTTCTTCGCCTGAAATATCAAATAAGATTCTGCCGCCGCTCATCATGATAATGCGGTTGCCGAACTGAATGGCGTGGCGCATATTGTGCGTGACCATCAGCGCAGTTAGGCTTTGACCAGAGATGATATCGTTGGTTTGCCGCAAAACGGTGTCGGCTGTTTTGGGGTCCAGCGCCGCTGTGTGTTCGTCCAGCAGCAGCAGCTTGGGCTTCTGCAGGGTTGCCATCAGCAGGGTCAGTGCTTGGCGCTGACCGCCGGAAAGCAGACCGACTTTACCGGTCATGCGGTCTTCCAGGCCTAGCCCCAGAACTTGCAGCTTTTCTTTGTAAAGCTCGCGTTCCTCCTTGGTAATGCCCCAGCGCAGAGTGCGCCGTCTGCCGCGTCGGTACGCCATTGCCAAGTTTTCTTCGATGTTCATGTCGCCGGCGGTGCCGCGCATGGGATCCTGAAAAACACGACCTAAATAATGCGCGCGCTTGTACTCCGGCAGGCGGGTCACATCGGTGCCATCCAGCACAATGCTGCCGCCGTCACAGGCATACACGCCGGCAATCAGGTTGAGCAGGGTGCTTTTTCCGGCGCCGTTGCCGCCGATGACGGTGATGAAATCGCCCGGCTGCAGGTGCAGGGTAATGTCTGTGAGCGCCTGCTTTTCATTCACGGTGCCTTTGTTAAAGGTTTTGTAAACATGGTTTAGTTCCAGCATATTCGCTCACTCCTTTTGATTCGCTTCATCCGGGTCTTCGTCAGAAGCATCGATGCCGTTTTCTGCCTGCGGCTCCACCGCCGGCACGCCCATGCCGGCCATGCTGCGCCTAGTGCTGCGCTGCACTGCGTTTTTCTTGAGGGTCGGGAAAAACAGCGCAATGGCGATGATGATGGCGGTAATCAGCTTCATGTCGGTGCTCTTCAACCCGAGGAACAGAACCAGCGCAATGACTGCACGGTAAATTACGGAACCGGCTACCATGCAGATGAGCCGCGGCAGGAAGCCGACGTGCTTGCCCAGAATGACTTCGCCGATAATCACCGAGGCAAGCCCGATGACGATGGTGCCGACACCCATATCCACAGAAGAGTTGCCCTGCACTTGCGCGTAAATTCCGCCGGAAAGGGAAACCAGACCATTGCTCAGCACCAGTGCCAGGATGGTGGTGGTGTCTGTATTGACCCCCAGCGAGCGAACCATGTACGGGTTGTTGCCGGTTGCGCGGATTGCACTGCCAAGCTCTGTACCGAAGAACCAGTAGAGGAAAGCAATGACGGCGGCGGCGACAATACCACCCAGAAGAATCTGGCTGTTCTTTGCGGAAATGCCGGGAATGCTGTGTTTGATGATGGTGTCTACCGTATCCACGCCGTTCAGGGGAATCATGGCCTGCGAACCCATGATGCGGATGTTGATGGAGTACAGCGCGGTCATGGTCAGAATGCCGGCAAGAATGCCGGGAATCCGCATTTTCGTGGTCAGAAAACCGGTTACAAAACCGCACAGCATACCGGCCCCCATCGAAGCCAGTAGTGCAAGAAATGGATTGGCACCGCAGTTACCCACCAGCATAGCGGCCACAGCACCACCGGTGGCAAAGCTGCCGTCGACGGTCATGTCGGGAAAATCCAGAATGCGGAAAGTCATGTACACGCCGAGCGTCATAATGCTCCAGATAATGCCCTGCGCCAGTGCGCCGTGCATCGCGTCCAGCAAATTTAAAATGTCCATCGTATGAAGTTCTCATCCTCTTTTCTGTGAATTGCCTGAAAATAAGGAATCACCCCACAGCGGCGCCGCGGGGCGATTCGTTCCTGCACGGTTTAGGATGCACTTACATCCTTGCCCTTTTCTGTGATGCTTTCCGGAAGGGTGACACCCAGCTGCTTTGCCACGGCGCTGTTGTAGGAAACGTCGTATTGCTTCTGGTACTCAATCGGCATATCCGCCGGTTTTGCTTCGCCTTTCAGAATCTTTGCGGCCATGGCGCCGGTTTGTTTGCCCAGTTCTTCGTAGTTGATGCCGACGGTCAGCAGACCGCCGTTTTCCACCATGCCGCTTTCCCCGACAAACACAGGCAGCTTTGCCTGCGTTGTGACACCGGTGACCACCTTCATGCCGGTTGCCAGCATATTGTCAGTCGGGATATAAACTGCCTGCACCTTACCGACCATGGACTGTGCAACCTGCTGGATTTCATTGGCGGCAGAAACCGTGAATTCCTGGTATTTCAATCCGTTTGCTTCGCAGGCGGCCTTGGCCCAGTCGGCCTGCAGCTTGGAATTGGTCTCGCTGGAGCAGTACATGATGCCAATGGTGGTGGCCTTTGGTACGACCTGCTTAATCAGCTTAATCTGTTCTTCCACCGGCGTTTTGTCGCTGGTGCCGGTCACATTGCCACCGGGCTTTTCGTTGCTGTCCACCAGTTTGGCATCCGCCGGGTCGGTGACTGCGGTTATGACTACCGGTGTATCAGTGACCACCTTGGCAACGGATTGCGCAATCGGCGTGGCAATTGCCAGAATCAAATCCGGCTTTTTGCTTGCCATGGTGTTGGCAACCGTCACACAGTTGGACTGGTCGCCCTGCGCGTTCTGCACGTCATACGTGACGTTTTTTCCTTCTTCAAAGCCGGCTGCTGTCATGCCTTCTTTAAATCCCTTCAAGGAGGCATCCATTGCGGGGTGCGTCATGTACTGCGCCACGCCGATGGTGTATTTTTTGGCGCCGGAGTTTTCCGAAGCGCCTGTGGAAGAGCTGCTGCCCGAGCCGCAGGCGGTGGTGCCGGCCAGTACAGCCGCCGCCATAACCGCGGCCATCGCTTTTGCTATTTTTTTCATTGCTGATTCCCTCCTGAATTGGCTGCAGCAGGCCGTGCTGCTGTTTTTCTGTGTTTATGATTTAAAGCTTCAACCTCTTGAAGTTTATTAACACATTGTACACATATCATAGCTGGTTGTCAAGAACACAATTGCTTTGCAATCCGTATGGATTTCTTATATAATATAGAGAAGGGAACATACCATTTTGCGGGAGGATACGGCATGACAGTGAAAATATATATATATGATACGCACGGCGGCGAGGAGCAGCATTGCGCCCTTGCGCCGGAGCCGGATGGAAACGATGACGGCGGCAGAGATTATGTACTGCCAAAGGGTTACACCTTTGAGAATGGGGCGCTGCGTTCCGCCTGCGGAACCTGCCAGTTAAAAATGCACAACGGTGCTCCGCTTCTGATTGATGCGGAGCATGAGCTGGCTTTTTTGCTGGAGCAGGAGAAAAAAGTCACACAGCGCAGGGAAGCCGCCGAAATGACCCGTCAGCAGCTGGCGGATGCGGCGGGACTGACGCTGTATGAATTGTATCAAATTGAAAATCATGAGGTAGAGCCCGGCAGCGCGGTGCTGGGAAAGCTGGCCGCCGCCCTGCACTGCGATGCCCTGGACTTGATTTGAAAAAGCAGGGTGGAGAAAAAACGAAAAAGGACCACACAGGGAGCCGGAAAGCGGCTTTGCCTGTGCGGTCCTTTCTGCTTGGTGCGCCCGGGAGGATTCGAACCTCTGGCCTTTGGAGTCGGAGTCCAACGCTCTATCCAGCTGAGCTACGAGCGCAGAAAAACTGTTTTCTTCAAAACAGCGCTCTTATTATAACACAATCTTTTTTGTGTGACAAGCATTTTCGGGAATTTTTGCGCGCCAGTGCAGAAAAAAGACCAAAAGCAGAAGCACTGCTTTTGGTCTTTTGTGGCGGAGAGGATGCGACTCGAACGCACAATGCCTTGCGGCACACCACATTTCCAATGTGGCTCCTTACCAATTAGAATACCTCTCCAAATTGGTAATTGCTGCGCTGCATTTCATCAGCGACACTCACTATTATAGCACACTTTGCAGAAAAAGCAACCCCTTTTTTCCCGATTCTGCGAAAATATTTTCTTTTTGCAGGATTTCCTTGCGCGCACGCGCCAGTTGCGGTACACTGAAATTGCCGATAAATTATCATATTTCAGCTAAATAAAGTGCAAAATTACCAGGACGGCAGCCTCGAACCGAGGGCGCGCTTTGCAAAGCTGAACTTAGGAGGAAATATAGTTTGGAACGTGTAAAAATTGCGGAGCTCTATCAAAACAGCGAAGCGTTCCGCGCAAAGACCATGACCGTCTGCGGCTGGGTGCGCTCTGTGCGCGACAGCAAGACGCTGGGCTTTATGGATTTGAATGACGGCAGCTGCTTTAAGGGGTTGCAGATTGTTTTTGAAGCGGGGAAAATTTCCAATTTCGCAGAAGTGTCCAAGTACAATGTTGGCGCTGCGGTTTGCGTGACGGGCGAACTGCTGCTGACACCGCAGGCGAAACAGCCATTTGAGCTGCACGCGGTTTCGGTGGTGCTGGAGGGCGCTTCGACGCCGGAGTATCCCTTGCAGAAAAAGCGCCACAGTGTCGAGTATCTGCGCAGCATTGCGCACCTGCGTCCGCGCACCAATTTGTTTTCCGCTGCATTTCGTGTGCGTTCTGCCGCCGCTTACGGGATTCATAAGTTCTTTCAGGAGCGCGGCTTTATTTACGCGCACACACCGCTGATTACCGCAAGCGACTGCGAGGGTGCAGGGGAGATGTTCCGTGTCACCACGCTGGACCCCGCCAACCCGCCGCGCAAAGAGGACGGCAGCGTGGATTTCAGCGAGGATTTCTTCCAGAAACCCGCCTCTCTGACGGTTTCCGGTCAGCTGGAAGCGGAGTGCATGACCATGGCGTTCGGGCAGGTTTACACTTTCGGCCCGACATTCCGTGCGGAAAAATCTTACACCCAGCGCCACGCGGCTGAGTTTTGGATGATTGAGCCGGAAATTGCGTTTGCAGAGCTGGAGGACGTCATGCAGCTTGCCGAAGCCATGATGAAGGATGTAATCCGTTATGTCATGGAAACCTGCCCGCAGGATCTTGCCTTCTGCAACCAGTTTGTGGACAAGGGGTTGCTGGAACGCCTGCAGAATGTGGTTGACAATGACTTCGCCCGCGTTACCTATACGGAAGCAGTCGAAATTCTCAAGAAGCAGAATGACAAATTTGCATACAAAGTAGATTGGGGCACTGACCTGCAGACAGAACACGAGAAGTATCTGACCGAGCAGGTGTACAAACGGCCGGTGTTCGTCACCAATTATCCGGCAGCCATCAAAGCATTTTATATGCGCGCCAATGAAGATGGCAAAACCGTTGCGGCGGTGGATCTGCTGGTGCCCGGCATCGGGGAAATCATCGGCGGCAGCCAGCGCGAGGAGCGCTTGGAGGTACTGGAAGCAAAAATGCAGAAGCTTGGCATGAACCCGGAGGACTACTGGTGGTACCTTGACCTGCGCCGCTACGGCAGCACCCGCCACGGCGGTTACGGCTTGGGCTTTGAGCGTCTGATTATGTATCTGACCGGAATCCAGAATATCCGCGACGTTCTGCCCTTTCCGCGCACCACCGGAAGCGCAGAGTTTTAAGCGGGCGCATTCGTTTTGCGGGGTTGCTGCTTTCGCGCAGCACCCCGCTTCTTTATGCAATTCTCCGTGTCGCTTTCACTAAAAATCCTACAAATTCGCCGCGACACATTTGTAAATATGCAAGATTTCATTTTACTACTTGCATTTTTGCCGCGTGGTGTGTACAATAGGATAGGCTTTTGAGATTGAGAATAGGGAGATGCGTGGTTGTTGGAATTTCAGAAAATGTCCGAGAAAGAGCTGCGGGATTTGAAAGCGGAGCTGGCAGAAAAATTTGAGGCTTATAAAGCACAGGGGCTGAAACTGAACATGGCGCGCGGAAAACCCGGCGCGGAGCAGCTTGCCCTTTCCATGAAAATGCTGGACGTTTTAAATTCCCAGTCGGATATGCAGACTTCCGATGGGTTGGACTGCCGCAACTATGGCGGACCGGACGGTTTGCCGGAAATGCGGGAGCTGCTGGCGCAGATGATGGGGCTGCAAGCGGAGAATGTGCTGGTCGGCGGTAACTCCAGCCTGAATTTGATGTTTGACACGGTTTCCTGCGCCATGACGCACGGTCTGCCCGGCGGCAAGCCGTGGTGTCTGCAGGCAGACCGGAAGTTCCTGTGCCCTGCGCCGGGGTATGACCGGCATTTTTCTGTGACCGAATATTTTGGTTTTGAACTGATTACCGTACCGATGCTGCCCACCGGCCCGGATATGGATATGGTGGAACGTTTGGTGCGCAGCGACGCTTCTATAAAAGGAATCTGGTGCGTACCGAAGTATTCCAACCCGACCGGGATCACCTATTCGGATGAAACTGTACGGCGGTTCGCCGCGCTGAAGCCGGCGGCTCCGGATTTCCGCATTTTCTGGGATAATGCTTACTGTGTGCATGACCTGACGGACACACCGGATGTGCTGCTGAACCTGTGGGACGAATGCCGCAAAAACGGGACGGAGGATCTGCCGCTGTTCTTTGCCTCTACCAGTAAAATTACGTTTCCCGGGGCGGGCATTGCTGCACTGGGCGCAAGCGAAAAGAATCTGGCGGTGCTGCGCAACCATTTCCGCTATCAGACCATCGGACCGGATAAGCTGAACCAGATGCGCCATCTGGCATTTTTGAAGGACATGAATGGCGTACACGCGCAGATGCAGAAGCACCGCGCGTTGATTGCACCGAAGTTTGAAGTGGTGGAAGAAACTTTTGCGGAACAGCTGACCGGCAAAGGCGTTGCCGCGTGGTCTAAACCGAATGGCGGGTACTTTATCAGCGTTGATGTGCTGGATGGCTGTGCCAAACGCACAGTGGCTCTGTGCAAGGAGGCCGGTGTTACGCTGACCGGCGCGGGCGCGACTTATCCTTATAAGAAGGACCCGAATGACCGCAACATCCGCGTGGCACCAACGTATCCGCCCAAAACAGAAGTGAAGGCTGCCGCAGAACTGTTCTGCCTGTGCGCGCAGTTGGCTGCGTGCGAAAAGCTGCTGCAGAACGCCTGAAGATAAACGTCTGTTTCTGCCGCTGAACCGAGAACAAAAGGACAGCCGTATGCCGCGGCTGTCCTTTTGTAATTCCGCGGAAAAACGGAATGGAATCATTGACTTTCCTGTACAAAAAAACTATAATAGTGTGTGTTACGTCTGCGAATATGCTTACTTTCGCGGAAAACAAAACACATTGGAGGACTTGCGCATGAAGCGAGCACGAAAACCACTCTTTTTCATCGTTGCAATCCTCATCTTGGCCTTTACGTTCGTTTCCATTTCGGGCGTTTATTACTACAAAGGCGATACCAAGACGACCTGCGTGAAGGGTGTCGGGGATATTAGATGGGGTATTGACATTAAAGGCGGTGTGGAGGCAACTTTTTCTCCCGAATCAAACGGGACAAAAGTGACCAAGGAGCAGATGGATTCTGCGAAATCCGTAATTGAAACACGTCTGGTACAGAACAATATTACCGACTATGAACTTTACGCGGATTACAACCAGCATAAAATCATCACCCGTTTTCCGTGGCAGAGCGGCGAAACCGACTTTGACCCGGAATCGGCGATTAAAGAGCTGGCCGCAACTTCCGTGCTGACTTTCCGTGAGGGAAGCGAGTACACCAATACCAGCGTCGGAAGCGACGGGCAGGAAATACACACAACGCCCAAGGGCACCACAGCCAGTAACATATTCTTAAAGGGCAGTGATGTAAAGTCTGCAAGCTCCGGTGTGACACAGGACTCTTCCACAGGCGCAACAGAGTATGTTGTCGAGCTGGAACTGACCAGTGACGGCGCAAAGAAATTTGCCACGGCAACGAAAAAGGTTGCCAACGAAGGCAGCACCCTTTCCATCTGGATGGACGACACCATGATTTCTTCCGCCACTGTGGATAAGGACAAGTTCGGCTCCACCGGCATTACCGGCGGCAAAGCAGAAATCAGCGGCAACTTTACAGCGGAGTCTGCGGCACAGCTTGCCAACCAGATTAACTCCGGCGCGCTGCCGTTTAAGCTGTCTGTGACCAGCTTCAGCAGCATTAGCCCGACGCTGGGTTCTTCTTCGCTGCAGGCAATGGCCATGGCAGGTGTCATTGGCTTTATTCTGGTTTGTCTGTTCATGATTTTCATGTTCCGGCTGCCTGGCGTGGTGGCTGTCATCTCCCTTTGCGGACAGATGGCGCTGTGCTTTGCCGCGGTTTCCGGTTTCTTCCCGTTTATGAAGAGCTTTACCATGACACTGCCCGGCATTGCGGGCATCATCCTTTCCATCGGCATGGGCGTGGATGCAAACATTATTACGGCAACGCGTATTAAAGAGGAAATTTATGCCGGCAAGACCATCGACGCAGCTATTAAGGCAGGCGACGACAACAGCTTCTGGGCCATCTTTGACGGCAACGTCACCACCATTCTGGTTTCCATTGTCCTGATGCTGGTTTTCGGCCCGACCAATATCCTTTCCATGCTGTTCGGAGCGAGCACGACCGGTTCGATTTATTCCTTTGGTTATACCCTGCTTCTGGGCAACATCGGCAACTTCATCTTCGGCGTCTTTACCAGCCGTGTCATGACAAGGTCGCTTTCCGCATTCAAGCCCCTGCGCAAGAAGTGGATGTATGGAGGTGCAATGCATGAAGCAGTTTAAGATTCATTTCAGTAAAAACAGCAAGATTTATTACGGCATTTCCATCGGCATCATGATTTTTGGCTTGATTTTCAACATTGCGTTCGGCGCAAAGTTGAGCATCGAGTTCCGCGGCGGCACGCAGCTGAAGTATTCTTACACTGACACATCCGGCAAGGTCAATCAGGCGGGTGTGGAGCAGGTTGTCAAGGATACTGTCAATCGGGAATCCTCCGTGGTTTTGAACAACAATGTGAAAAATTCCGCGGGTGCTACCGCCAGCAATAAAATTACGGTGGAGCTTTCCGGAACCGAAGCGATTACAGTGGACGCTCAGCAGAAGCTGGCAAAAAATTTGAACACCAAATTTCCCAACTGTACCTTTAAGCTGGACGAGTCCAGTTCCATTAACCCGACCATGGGCATTAACTTCCTGATTAAGTGCATTGTGGCTGTTGCCATTACCATTGTCTTGCTGGTGCTTTATGTTGCCATGCGATTTAAGAAAATCGGTGGTTTCGCTGCCGGCCTCATGGCGATTGTGGCGCTGATTCATGACTTGATCATGGTCTACTTCACCTTCGTGATTTTCCGGCTGCCGATTGATGACAACTTCATTGCGGTGGTTCTGTTGATTCTGGGTTACTCCCTGAACGATACGATTATTGTCTTTGACCGTGTGCGTGAAAACCGCCGTGAACTGCCAGCAAAGACACCGATTGGCGATTTGGTGGATCTTAGCATCAACCAGACACTGACACGTTCCATTTACACCGCGTTCTGCACGGTGCTGGTCATTGCGTGCCTGCTGGTGGTTTCTGTGCACTTCCAGCTTGACAGCGTCATCACCCTGTCGCTGCCGATGATGATCGGCGTTGTTTCCGGCTGCTACTCTTCCGTGTGCATTGCCGGCCCACTGTATGTTGCGTGGACCCAGCACGCCGAGAAAAAAGGCAAAGGGGAGCACGATACAAAGGCTCCTGCTGCAGCCGAAGAATAAGTTCATTTGCAAAAACCGTTTCCGGTGTATTCGGAAGCGGCTTTTTTGTGTGGCAGCATAGGGCATAAAAAGACAGAACCGGTTTTTGCATCGGTTCTGTCTTTTTGTCCGGCAGTTAGTTCTTTCGGCGGTGTCCGCGCACCAGATAGGCTGCGCTGATGAGCAGAAACAATAGGGCAGCTGCGTAAAATCCAACGCGGAAGTCGGGCACCAGCAGGCTGAAAACAGCCAAAATCGCCAGCAGAAGCAGGGTGACCCACGCGCCCGGCCTGCCAAGGCTGAGAGGGGAGGAGAGGGATTCCTCCGGTCGCTTTTCCTTTTGCCACAGCAGAAAAATCACCAGATTGATGCTCCAGTTGAAAAACGTGAAGTAGGACGAGGCGGAAATCAAGTAATTAAACAGTTTGGCGCTGACGAAAAAGGAAAGCGCCACCACCGCAAAAATCAGCAAGCCGGTGGTCAGCCACGCATGGCGGTAAAACCCGGAGGCAGTCGTCTTGCTAAGGGAGGCGGGTGCTTCACCGGCTTCTGCGAGGGAAGCCAGAACCTGCACGCTGCCAAAGTAGTTTCCCACCATGACGGAAAGGGCGGCAATCAGCACAACCGCGTTCATGGCAGCAGGTGCCCACGAAATACCGATTTTTTGCAGCACCAGTACCAGCGGTGAGCGGTCAGTCTGAATGGTGTGCCAGTCCAGAATACAGATGATGCACAGAATGGTCAGGGTGTACAGGGTGACGGTTCCGCCTGTCATGGCGATGGAGGCTTTGGGCACATCCTTTGCGGGATTCTGCACATTTGCCGTGGCCATAGCCACCGTACTGACACCGGCAAAGGTAAACACGACTACCAGCATGGACTGCAGCAGCCCGGAAATGCCGTGTGGAAAGAACGTTTTGACGCTCTGAAACGGAGAGGGCCGCGCGGTTATGCCGCGGGCGGTCAGAAAGCGGAAGCAAATGACCAGAAACAGCAGCAGTACGGCAATCTTTATGACCGCCATCACAGACTCCACCAAACCAAACTTTTCAGTGTTCAGACTGTTAATGCCGATGACCAGCAGCAGAATCAGGCAGGCGAGCGGGGCTAAGGGTACCTGTGGCAGCCAGTACTGCAGAAAAATAGCGGCAGCCACCGCTTCGGAGGCTATCGCCAGAACGTTGGCGAAAAAAATGACCCAACCGGTGACAAATCCGATGTACTTGCCCAGAAACTGCTCCGCGTAAACCTTGAAAGAACCGGTAATGGGTCGATTCATGCTGATGCCGGTCATGGCAGCCAGCACCTGTGAAAATAGAAATCCACAGATTAAAAAGGTCAGTACAACCGAAGGGCCGGCCTGCTGAATCGGCAGAGCGCACCCCAGAAAAAAACCGGAACCGATGATGCTGCCAATGCCCAGTCCGGCGAGCGTAAAGGCGTTCAGCCTGCGGGAGGACGCGGTGTTTTGATAGCTGCTGTTCTGTATACTTTGCATAGACCTGTTCCTTTCACCGGAAAATTCTATGCTTAGTATAAACGGTTTGTGCGCGGCTAATCGTTTTTCGGTGCTTCCGCCGGTTCGGACAGGGCACAAAGCTTGGTCTGCATATACTCCCGTGGCGAGCAGCCCTCCACTTTTTTGAAGACTTTGCTAAAATAAAAAGCGCTTTCAAAGCCGAGCTTGGAGGCAATCTCATAGATTTTGTAGGTGCCATGCCGCATCATTTCTTTGGCGGCGGCAATTTTTTCGTGCGTGATAAATTCCACAAAGCTGTGACCGGTTTCCTTAGTGAAAAGCTGGCTGAGGTAGTTGGCGCTGAAGCCAAAGACAGCGGAAACTTCGTTGAGGGAAAGCTTGCGGTCCAGATGTGCCCGGATGTACTGCATGACTTTCTGCACGGTCATGGCTTTGTAGTTTTGGCGGTTCTGGCGCAGCTGCAGCGAAAGCCCCGCGCGCAGCGTGCGAATCCAGTCTGTGACATCGGGAACCGTGCGGCAGGCATACAGACAGCGGCAGCCCTCCTCGCCGGGGAAAATGCGGTTTAGCATCGCTTCACCTTCCGGCAGCAGACTGATGGACATATACAGCAGGTTGCTTGCGGTGTCCAGCGCACCTGCATACTGGATGGGGTGCAGGTCAAGACTGTCCGCAATCTGCGTGAGCAGGGTGGAAAGCGTGTCAAGGTCGAGCTGCTCAAACGCGCTGCGGATTTCGCTGCGGCAGCTGGAAAAGTCAAAGGATTCCACAGCACTGTCTGTGTGGGGATTGTAAAAGGAAACGCCGCCGCTTTCTCCGGCAAGCGATATCCGCCGTGCAGTTGCATAGGATTCGCAGATGGCAAACGGATCTTTTACCAAACAGCCGATGCGGCAGGACAGACCAACATTGAAATAAGACTGTACCACTTCTGTGGCTTTCTGCAGAATCTTGGCAAGGTGTTCGCGGTATGCCGGCACTTCCTGCTCACTCAGGCAGAAGGTGATGTTGAAATGCTGCAGATCCAGGCTGGTAATGTAGCAGGCCATGTACCGATGAATGGTTTCCTGCACCATGCGGATGGTACTGGAGTACAGCTGGGTTTTCTTTTCCCAGCTGCGCCGGGTGTCGTCGGTCAGAATTTCGCAGTAACAGACCGTGTAGGCGGCAAAGGAAAAGTCAATGCCAAGTTCTCGCCGCTGCAGGGCGTACTGCTCTCGGCTTTCAAATAAATTGTGGTACAGCTTCATAAAAAAACGTTCGTAAAACGTGGAAAGGTCGTCCGCCGCAGGCGGCTCCGCTTTCTGTTCGGCAGTCTGCATGGCATCCAGGCGCTGCCGGGCACGCTGTACGGCGTGCAGCAGCGAGTCGGGTGTCAGTTCCAGCTTCACTAAGTAATCCACTGCCTGCAGATGCAGGGCTTCCTTTGCGTAGCCAAATTCCTCATAGCTGGTCAGCAGAATGAACAGCGGCAGGCTGCCGCCCTTTTCCCGGCACGCCTGCATAACCTCCAGACCATTTTTGACCGGCATTTTGATGTCCACAATGGCAAGGTCAGGTTTCTTTTCGTCAATCAGCTGCAGCGCTTCCTCCCCGTTGTGTGCGACACCGACAATTTCCATGTCATAAGCTTCCCAGTTTAAGATAGACTGCAGGCCAACTAAAACCAAAGGCTCATCATCTGCCAGCAATAATTTCGTGTGCATATTATTCCTCCCTTTTGGCTGGTTCCGGGCTGTTGCCGGCTGTTCCGGGCAGCAGAACCACCATTTTGGTATATTCTCCTTTTCGGCTTTCAATGGAAAGCCCGTATGGCTCGCCAAAGTCATAACGGAGCCGCTGATTGACATTGTGCAGACCGAGCTTTGCAAACATACCGGTGGGCTGCGCGGTGTTTTCCTGCAGAACCTGCCTTGCCTCCTGCGGAGTCATGCCGACGCCGTCGTCCATCAGCAGAACCGCAATATCGCCGGACTGTAGGCGCATGGCTTTCAGCAGCAGGGTGCCGGCGCCGCCTTTCGGCTCAATGCCGTGAAAAATCGCGTTTTCCATCAGCGGCTGCAGGGTAAAGCGCGGAATCGGCGTGTCCAAAACCGCAGGGTCCAGTTCTTTGCGGAACGTGATAGCACCGCCATAGCGGTATTTTTGAATGACATAATAGTCGTCCAGCAGGGCAGTTTCTTCCCGCAGGGGGATGAGCTCGCGGGTGCCTTTGGCAATGCTTTTCAACAGCCGCGCCAAGGCGGTGGTCATTTCCGCAATACCGGAAGCACCTTGAATGGTTGCCATCCATTTGATGGAGTTCAGCGTGTTGTACAGGAAGTGAGGGCTAATCTGGCTTTGCAGCATACGGTACTCCAAATCTTTTTTCTTTTTCTCAATTTCCACCTGTTCGTGCAGCAGCTGGTCAACACTTTGGGACAGGTGATTGATGCCGCGACCGATGTCGCCAAATTCGTTATTCCACTCCAGCTCCGGTGCAGGGGAAAAGTCCCCTTTCGCAACACGATCCAGCTGGCTGCGCAGGCTGGCAACCGGTGGGTTGATGAGGCGGTCCAGAACAAAGCCGATGAGAAACCCCATTAACAGGATGGCAGCGCAGACAAGCAGCAGCAGCCGGGCATACAGCAACAGCTGCTGCCGAACCAGCTGCTGGGAAAGTTCATTGGCAAGGTACATCTTGCTGATGGCGCTGACAGGATGCACCACGAAGTCGGTGGCGGCACCGTCAGCATACCAGCGCATGACCTTGGTGTCTGTGCCCATGGTCGGGTCAGACAGCAGGGCGGGGGTTCCGGCGGGGCGGTTGCGGCGCAGCAGTGTGTGGTTCTGCAGCTCCCAGACCTTTTCAGACGGCAGTTGTACAAACAGGCGGTTGTCCTGTGTGACAACGTAGCCCTGCAGCTGGTCGGTGATGATATTGGAGCGCACAGAAAGGTAGACGTAGCCGAGCAGCGTGTGTCCGGCGGAACTGTAAACCGGCCGGCAGGCGGTCAGCGTGGAAAGGCTCGGCAGCAGCGGGTCCGGCGAAACGCTTTGCCAAGCCTGCGCTTCGGTGGTGTGAAAGTCGACCAGCTTGTCTACATTATAAACCGTCAGCGGGGTGCCCACGGTGGAGCTGGAAATCTGAATCAGCTTGGTTCGCTGCCGGTTGACCACGACCAGACGCAGCACGTACTGCCGCACGCGGCTGCTGTTGTATTCATTCTGCAGGGCATAGTACATCTGCAGGGTTTCCTGCGGATTCTGCTCTGGGCTTTGCAGCCACTGCTCCATCTGCCCCAGCAGCGCACAGCGCTTTTCAAGCATTTCTGCGTCTGAAAGGTCCTCACCGATTAAGCTGGACACCAGCTGCAGGTTAAACTCGGTGCTCTGCACCACGTTCTGCCGGGCGTAGGTTTGAAAGAAGGAAACGCTGATGGCAGACGTCACCAGCGCAATCAGCAGGCTGAAAGCGACACAGATGAGCTGAATCCTGGATTTGATGGTTTGAAATGATTTTCGCGAACCTGCGAGCAGATGCATAAACACAGCGCTTCCTTTCTGTTGCTTACCATTGTAGCATAGATTTTGCGGAAGCAAAATAGCGGACAAGAACAGAAAACGAAAAAGCAAAAAATAGTGCAGGTTATCTAAAAATAGTATAGGGATTTGGAGAGGTAAAACAGAAACTCGTGAAAAAACACATGATTTTCCGGCAATCTTACATTCCATCCGGCGGCAGCTTGCGGTACACTGGTACTCGTAAACAAGGCCGGAAGCAGTCCGGCAGATAAAGATTTTTGTGTGGGAGGTAACAAACTATGAAACAAAGCAAATGGAATCGCATGACCGCTTTGGCATTGACAGCCGCGCTTGCCGTCGGCTCGCTTGCCGGCTGCTCCGGTTCCGGTTCCAGTTCCAGCACAGGCGCAGCCAGCGCATCCGGCGCCGCGGCGTCCAGCTCCGGCAGCAGCGCCGAAAAAGTTACAATCAAACTTGCCCTGTGGGACAAAGACAAAACCACATACATCCAGCCGCTGCTGAATGCATACACCAAGAAGCACCCGAATGTCAGCTTCAATGCGGTGGATTTGGGCGCGTCGGATTACAACACAGCGCTTTCCACGCAGCTTGCCGGCGGTTCCAGTGATTTCGATGTGGTTTCTGTTAAGGATATCCCCAGCTACTGCAGTATGGCAAAGGCCGGACAGCTGGAGGATTTGACGGATACCATTCAGAAAAACAATCTCAAAGATGACGATTTCGGCGGCGTGCTCAGCCAGATGAAGTACACAGACGGGAAAACCTACGCCATTCCGTTCCGCAATGATTTTTGGGTGATTTTTTATAACAAGAAAATCTTCTCCAGCAAAGGCGTGCAGCCCAGCAACGACTTGACCTTTGACCAGTACAATGAGATGGCGAAAAAGCTGACTTCTGGTTCCGGCAGCAGCAAGGTTTACGGGGATTACTTCCACACCTGGCGTTCCACAGTACAGATGTTCGGCATTCTGGACGGTAAGAACACCATCCTGAATGGCTTGGAGGGAAAGGATTATACCTTCCTCAAGCCGTACTATGAGGCAGTTTTGAAGCAGCAGGAGGACGGCACCTGCATGGACTATGCAACAGCAAAGTCTTCCTCCATTCATTACAGCGACATTTTTGAAAACGGGCAGGCGGCCATGATTAACATTGGCGCTTGGTTTATTCCGACTCTGATTAACGATGCGAAAAACGGCAAGGCAGATGCGGTGAAGGATAACTGGGGCATTATGAAGTATCCGCATCCCGCAGGAGTCAAAGCCGGCACGACCATCGGCACGCTGACCAGCATGGCAGTGCCCACCAGTGCGCCAAACAAGGCAGTTGCAGAGGACTTTGTCGCATTTGCCGCCGGTGCGGACGGTGCGCAGGTTCTGGCGGAAAACGGTTCGTTCCCGGCGTACCAGAATGACACCGTGACTGCCACCCTTAAGAAAATGAGCGGTTTCCCGGCAGATGACAAAACCAGTGCGGATGCACTGAACGTGGAAAAGGCTTATTTGGAGTTCCCGGTCACCACCAATGCCTCCGAACTGGAAAGCCGCCTGAATGATTCTCACGATGCTATCATGACCAAATCCGTGAGTGTCGACCAGGGGCTGGCACAGATGAAGAGTGATGCGGAAGCGTTGAAATCTTAAAGTTGCTTTGCTAAGCTGAAAATGCGGACTGGTCAGGACGGCTGCCGTCCCTTCCGGATCCGCATTTTTGTAACATAGCTTGAACATGAAGGAGGAATGTGCAATGGTTGTTCCGGCAAAAGAGCGCCCGATTAAAACAGTCAGCGCCAAGCAGAGAAAAATGCGGAATAATTTGATTGCTTACAGTTTTATTGCACCGAATTTTATTGGCTTTGCCGTTCTGACGCTGGTGCCAATTCTGTCTGCAGTGGTGCTGAGCTTTGCAAACTGGAACGGCACCACACAGATTCAGTGGGTGGGGCTTGGAAATTACGCGAAACTGTTTGGCGACCGCATTTTTAAGCAGAGCTTTCTTAACACCATTATTTATTCCGTGGCAACGGTGCCGCTTACGATTGTCGCGTCGCTTGCGCTGGCAGTGCTGCTGAACCGCAAGCTGTTTGCCCGCAACTTTTTCCGTACGGTCAGCTTCTTTCCATACGTTGCCTCCATGGTGGCGGTGGCAGCGGTCTGGAACGCACTGTTTGACCCTAACAAAGGCATGATTAACGAAACCCTTTCCGCACTTGGCGTGCAGAACCCGCCGCGTTGGATTGCCGACCCGCACTGGGCCATGGTGGACTTGATTCTGTTCAGCGTTTGGAAGATGATGGGCTACTACATGATTATCTATCTGGCCGGTCTGCAGGGAATCAATCCCGAACTTTACGAGGCGGCCAGTCTGGACGGCGCCAACGGCTGGCAGCGCTTCCGCTTTGTCACGCTGCCGCAGCTTTCCAGCACCACCTTCTTTGTGTTGATGATGGTGATTATCCAGTGCTTCAAGGTGTACGACATTGTGTACATGATTACGCAGGGCGGGCCGGGCACAGCCACATATGTGCTGGTTTACGACATTTACCAGGTTGCGTTCCGCGACCTGCGCTACGGCTATGCCAGCGCGATTTCCATGGTGCTCTTTGTGCTGGTGCTCGCGATTACCATTGTGCAGTTCCGCGTTGAAAAACGCCGGCAGAATTGAGGAAAGGAGACGATTGACAAATGGCAGTTCCCAGTGAGGCGGCCCTGGCGGGCGCAGTGCACCGCAGGGTCACAGTTGGAAAAATCATGATGTATGTGGTGCTGGTGCTTTTGGCACTGGTCATGCTGGTTCCTTTCGCCTGGATGCTCAGCGCTTCCTTTAAGCTGAATAAAGATGTGTTTACGTTTCCGATTCAGTGGATTCCGCAGGACCCGCATCCGGAAAATTATATCAATATTTGGAAGCAGATTCCGTTGCTTCGCTTTATCGGCAACACAGCGTTCATTACCGTGATTGTTACCCTGCTGCAGCTGTTCACATCCAGCTTTGCGGCATATGCGTTTGCAAAGCTGCGCTTTCCCGGACGCGACGCACTGTTCGTCATGTATATCGCGACCATTGCCGTTCCGTGGCAGAGCTACATGGTTCCGCAGTTCATCATGCTGCGCTCGTGGCGCCTGAACGACAGCCCATGGGCCATCATTCTGCTGCAGGCGTTTACGGCGTTCGGGGTGTTCCTGATGCGGCAGTTTTACGACGGCGTGCCGGATGAGCTGTGCGAAGCGGCGCGGATTGACGGGCTTTCGGAGTACGGCATCTGGGCAAAGGTGATGCTTCCGCTTTCCAAGTCCGCACTTTCCACACTGACGATTTTTACCTTTGTGAATACCTGGAATGATTTTCTCGGCCCACTCATTTATCTGACCACCGAGAGCAAAAAAACCATTCAGATTGGTCTGCGGATGTTTATTTCGCAATATTCTACCGAGTACGGCTTGATTATGGCCGGATCTGTGGTAGTATTAATTCCGGTGCTGATTGTATTTTTATCCCTGCAAAAGTATTTTGTACAGGGAATTGCGACGAGCGGCCTGAAAGGCTGACCCGAAATGGCGATACGGCGCGGCTTTTTGCGGCCGGCATCGCCTTTCTGTGTTTAAAAAAGGAGGTTTTCTTTTTGCTGTATCCGCAAGAAAATGGGGCGCGCGGCCGGTTGGAGCTGTCCGGCGTCTGGAATTTCCGTTTGCTGGCTTCGGAAGAGTCCCCGGAAGCCTGGCGGGACAAGCCGCTGCAGGCGGCAGAGCCGATTGCCGTGCCGGCTTCTTACAATGACCAGAAGGATTTGGCCGCGTACCGCAGCCATTGCGGTTGGGCGGTGTATCAGCGCAGCATCTGCGTGCCTGCTTTCTGGCAGGGGCAGCGGCTGGTACTGCGCTTTGGCGCGGCGGCGCACGCGGCAAAGGTTTGGCTGGACGGCAGGCTGCTCTGCGAGCACCGCGGCGGCTTTCTGCCGTTTGAAGCCGAGGTGACCGACCGGCTTACTTGCGGCAGACCGGCGCTGCTGACGGTGGCGGTCAACAACCGCGTGGATTCCACGACGCTGCCGGTCGGCAACGAAGGCGGCACCGCGTTTTTTGGCTCTGACAACCCGGGCATTCCGAGTGTGGAGGCAGCCAAGGCACACCGCGCCGAGCAGAATCTGCCGAATTTCGATTTCTTCAATTACGCCGGTTTGCACCGCCCAGTGGTGCTGTACAGCACACCGCCTGCGTACATTTCTGATGTGACGCTGGTGCCGGAACTGCGGGATGGTCAGGCAGAGGTCGCGTATCGTGTTGCCACGGTTGGAACCGGTTCCATAGAAGTGACCGTTCTGGATGAACAGGGCAAAACCGTTGCGCAGGCGCAGGGTGCAGAGGGAACGCTGCACATTATGCAGCCGCACCTGTGGTGGCCCGGCAAGGCGTATCTTTACACGGCGTGTATACGTTTCGGTGAGGACCGTTACGAGCAGACGTTCGGCGTGCGCACCGTGCAGGTGGACGGAACCCGCTTCCTGATTAACGGCAAGCCGTTTTACTGGAAAGGCTTCGGCAAGCATGAGGACTCGGCTTTTCACGGACGCGGTCTGGATGAGTGCCTGAACGTGAAGGATGTGAACCTGCTGCACTGGATTGGCGCCAATTCTTTCCGCACCAGCCACTATCCCTATGCGGAGGAAATGTATGCGCTCTGTGACCGCGAGGGGATTGTGGTGATTGACGAAACGCCGGCGGTCGGCATCGGCATGGGCGGGGGGCAAAACCCGTATACGCATTTGCAGATTGCGGAGCATCACCGGGAAATGCTGCAGCAAATGATTGCGCGTGACAAAAACCACCCCTGTGTGGTACTGTGGTCGCTTGGCAATGAGCCGGACACCGAGCATTTTCCGGAGGCAGCGCGCGCTTACTGGACACAGCTGTATGACTTGGCGCACAGCTGTGACCCCCAGAATCGGCCGGTGACCATGGTGTGCTGCCAGAATCATTATGAAAAAGATTTGACGACCCGAACCATGGACGTGGTCTGCCTGAACCGCTACTACGGTTGGTACAACCTGCCCGGCGATCTGGACGCTGCCTGCTACGCCTTAGATATGGAAATGCAGTTTTGGGCGAAGCAGGGCAAGCCGGTGATGCTTACGGAATATGGTGCGGACACCATGGCGGGTCTGCATGGTGTCGTACCGGAAATGTTTACGGAAGAATTTCAAGTGGAGTTTTACCGCAGACAAAACGCCGTACTGGACCGCTTCCCGTTTGTCATCGGGGAGCAGGCGTGGAACTTTGCGGATTTTGCAACCATTCAGGGACCCATGCGCGTTGGCGGCAACCGCAAGGGCATTTTCACGCGGGACCGCCGACCCAAGATGGCGGCGTATTACTTCCGCGAGCGCTGGCACAGCTTTCCGGACTTCTTTGACAAATCCGCGGTACCTGCGGGAGGAGCAGCAACATGAATGCAGAGGAAAAACAGGAGGCATTGACCGCGGAAGCATTCCAGACGCCGCCGTCTGCCTGTCGCAGTGTTCCGTTTTTTGCATGGAACTGCAGGCTGAACCTGCCGATTCTGCTGGAGCAGGTGCGCGATTTTGACCAGATGGGCTTCGGCGGGTTCTGTATTCATGTGCGCACCGGGCTGGACACCCCTTATCTGGGACCGGAATTTCTGGAGGATGTGCACCGGTGCGAGCAGCTGGGGGAGTCGCTGGGCATGGAAACCTGGCTTTATGACGAAGACCGCTGGCCCTCCGGTGCGGCGGGCGGCCGGGTGACGGCGGATCCCGCGCTGCGCAGCCGGCATTTGCTGCTGACGCAGATGCCCTATGGGGGGGATACCGCACCCCTGCCGCCGCTGCCGTATTCGCGCGCCGGCAATGCCCGTACAGAAAACGGCAGCCTTCTGTGCCGGTATGAGATTTTCCTGACACCGGACGGTTTGCTGAAACGCGCGCGCCGCATGAAAACGGGGGAGTCCGCGCAGGGCGGCACCGTCTGGTATGCATATTTGGAAACGCAGGCGCCGGAGGGGTGGTACAACGGCAATACATATATTGATACCCTGAATCCGAAGGCGGTGCAGGCATTCCTCACCGCAACCCATCCGTACTATGAAGCGCTGCTTGGCACGCGGTTTGGCAAAGCGGTGCCTGCCATTTTCTGTGACGAACCGCAGATGCCGCGCTGCCTGAGCCTTTCCGGGCCGTTTGCAAAGGAGGACGTGACCCTGCCGTGGACGGACGATTTACCGGAAACCTACCGGCAGGCATACGGCGCCGACCTTTGGGAGGATCTGCCGCTGTTGCTTTGGGAAGCGCCGGAGGGCGCTTCTGCGGCGGCGCGCTGGCGTTGGCACAACCATTTGGCAGACCGTTTTGCCAGAGGCTTTCTGCAGCCCTATGGCAGCTGGTGCAGGGCGCACAGCCTGTTGCTGACCGGCCATCTGATGGAGGAACCGACCCTGCAAAGCCAGACTGCCGCAACCGGTGACGCGATGCGGTGCTACCCGCATTTCGGCCTGCCGGGCATTGATATGCTGTGCGGAAACTTTGAGTTTACCACCGCCAAACAGTGCGCTTCGGTCAAAAACCAAGCGGGCAAACCGGGCATGGTCAGTGAAACGTATGGGGCAACCGGCTGGGACTTTGATTTTCGCAAGCATAAGCTGCACGGCGACTGGCAGGCGGCGCTGGGCGTCACCCGGCGGGTGCTGCACCTCGCGTGGGCGGGCATGGCGGGGGAGAGCAAGCGGGACTATCCCGCCAGCATCAACTACCAGTCGCCGTGGTGGCGCGAGTACCGCGGTTTGGAGGAACACTTTGCACGGGTGGCGCAGGCGCTGACCCGCGGCCGTCCGGTGGTGCGTGTGGCGGTGGTGCATCCGCTGGAAAGCTTCTGGATGCTGTACGGCCCGCAGCAGCAGACCGCGCTGCTGCGCGAGCAGATGGACTGGAACTTTCAGCAGCTGACCCAATGGCTGCTGTTCGGCGGTATCGACTTCGATTTTTTGGACGAAGCCTTGCTGCCGGAACTTTGTCCGCACGGGGGTGCGCCGCTGCAGGTGGGAAAGATGCAGTACGACTTGGTGCTGGTACCTGCCTGCTTGACGCTGCGGCACACCACACTGGAGCGCCTGGAGGCGTTTCAGCACGCCGGCGGTACGCTTTGCTTTTTGGGGCAGGTGCCTGCTTGTGTGGATGCCCGGCCGGATGCGCGCCCGGCTGCATTGGCTGCGGGCTGTTCGGTGCTGCCGCTTGACCGGCAGCACGTACTGGAGGCGGTGTCGCCGGTGCGCGAGGTCACTTTGCGCGGAGCGGACGGACGCCTGACAGAAAACCTGCTGTATCAGCTGCGGCAGGACGGCGCACAGCGGTGGCTGTTTTTGGCACATGGGCGGGAACCCGAAAATCTTGATACCACACAGCCGCAGACTGTGCAGATTACGCTGCAGGGGCGGTGGCGTGCACAGCGTTGGGATACCATGACCGGCGCGGTCAGCCCGATGCCCATTTGTCGTTCGAGCGAGCAAACTACCACTTGGGAATGGAACGCCTATGCGTACGACAGCCTGCTGCTGCGCCTGCTTCCTGCGGAGAAACCTTTGCAAAAAGCTACCGGGCAGCAGCAGGCTGTGCAAGCGCAGGGGATAACCCTGCGGATTCCGCAGAGCGTTCCGGTGCATTTGGAAGAACCAAACTGTCTGCTTTTGGATACAGCCGCATATGCGTTGGACGGCAGCGATTACCAAGAATCGACGGAGATTCTGCGGATTGACGCCTGCCTGCGCCGCCGGCTTTCCCTGCCGCAGCGCACAGATTCCAGCCCGCAGCCGTGGACTGTGCCAAAGGAATCGGCTGTGCACCGGGTGCGGCTGCGGTTTTTCCTGCACAGCGAGGTGCAGGTGCCGCATCCGCTGCTGACCCTGGAGCAGCCGGAGGGCGCGCGCATTTTCTGGAACGGACAGGAGCAGCCGGTGCTGCCGAACGGCTGGTGGGTGGATCACGCCATTCGCACCGTACCGCTGCCGCCGCTGCCGCCGGGGAAGACTGTACTGGAGGTCGAGCTTCCGTTTGGGCGGCAGACCGACCTGGAGTGGCTGTACCTGCTCGGCGGTTTCGGAGTGCGTGCGGCCGGTGCGCAGGCGGTGGTGACCGCGCCGGTTTCCAAGCTGGCATTCGGTGACTTTGTGCCGCAGGGACTGCCTTTTTACGGCGGAAATGTGACGTACCGTGTGCCGCTGACACTGCCTGCCGCCGGACGAATTCTGGTGGAGGTTCCGCATTATCGCGGTCACCTGGTGACCGTTTCCATGGACGGCGGAAGCGCGGCACAGGTGTTTTTGCCGCCTTACCACTGGGAAAGCAGCACCCTTTGCGCAGGACAGCACCAGTTGCTGCTGACGCTGTTTGGCAACCGTTTCAATCAGTTTGGCCCGCTGCATTTGTTTGACCGCGCGTACCGCTACATGGGGCCGGATTCATGGCGCACGCGCGGCGGGCAATGGAGCGATACGTGGCAGTTCCGCCGCACCGGCATTCTTAGTACGCCGTCTGTGCAGTTCTTCGCACAGGAAACGTGAGCCGCACCTGCGGCCTGAAGGAGGAGTTTATCATGTGGAAACAGCGAACCTTTACGGAAGCGGATTTTTCCGGCAAAGCCCGCGCGCAGCAGGCGCTGCTGGATATTCTGGAGCCGCTTAAACCGTTTTACAGCGAAAGCGGCGCGCGCCTGTACCTGGGGGTTACCAGTACACACTATGAAAATGACAGCATTCCCATGGAGTCGTTTGCGCGGCCGCTGTGGGGGCTGGTGCCCTTTTGGGCGGGCGGCGGAGAGGAACCGGAATTTGCAAATATTTACCGGCGCGGCCTTGCAGCAGGGGCAGATCCGGCACACCCGGATTACTGGCATACCTGCCGGGATTATGACCAAAAATTTTGCGAGATGGCGGCGGTTGCGTATGGGATGCTGCTGGCGCCGGAGCAGGTCTGGAATCCGCTTTCCGAGCAGGAAAAGCAGAACCTGACTGCGTGGCTGTGGGAGATTAACCGCCACGAATGCTGTGCTTGCAACTGGCAGTGGTTTGCAATCCTTACCAACCTGGCGCTGTACAAATGCGGCCGCCCTTACAGCAAGGAGCGCATGGAGTCCGGCCTTGCCATGTTGGAGGATTACTACGACCGTGGCGGCTGGTACCGGGACGGCAACGGTGGCGATAAGGATTACTACAATCCGTTTGTCATGGTGACGTACGGAATGCTGTACGCCATGTTTATGGAAGCGGAGGAACCGGCGCGCTGCCGCCGCTTCCGCGAGCGCGCCATGGCGTTTGGAAAGGACTATCTTTATTGGTTTTCTGCAGACGGCCCCTCCATCTGCTTTGGGCGCTCCATGACCTACCGGTTCGCGCAGGCGGCGTTCTTTTCCGTCAGCCTGCTCGCCGGTGTGGAAGTTCTGCCGCTGACGGTGGTCAAGGGGATTCTGGTGCGGCATCTGGCGTGGTGGTTCTCACAGCCGATTTTTGACAATGCGGGCGTACTCTCCATTGGGTACGCTTACCCGAACCTGCAGATGTCGGAAAGCTACAATGCTCCCGGCTCCCCGTACTGGGCGCTCAAAGGACTGGCGTTTTTGGCGCTGCCGGATGACCACCCGTTCTGGCAGGCAGAAGCCGCGCCTTTCCCACAACTGGAGCAGCAGAAGTTTTTGGCGAATGCCAACATGATCCTGCAGCACGGCGGCGGGGACGCGGTTGCGCTGGTGCCCGGACGAACCAAATCGGACGGACACAGCCACACCGTTGAAAAGTACGCGAAGTTTGCCTATTCGGCAAAACGCTCCTTCAGCATTTCCCGCTCCTCTGTAACCCTGCATGAGGCAGCGCCGGACAGTATGCTGGCTTTTGAGGTGTTCGGCCATATTTTCGTGCGGGAAATCAGCCTGCCCGGCGCTTCCGTGACAGAAAGCGGCATTACTGTGCGTTGGTCGCCCTTTGCGGGCATTGATGTGGAAACAACGCTGATACCGAATGAAACCGGCCACCTGCGGGTGCACCGAATCAACAGCCGCTTTGCCTGCAAAGCCTACGATTGCGGCTTTGCCGTTTCAGCGGATGACCGGTTGCCCTGCACTCGCTCTGCAAAAAACAGTGCGGCAGAGGCTTGCTGCCCGGATGGTTTTTGCCGGGTTGAATCGCTCAGCGGCGGCACCGGCGAAGTGCTGGTGCCGGACCCGAATACCAACCTGACCGCGCCGAAGACCGTGATTCCCATGGCGGTGTACACCATAAAAACAGGCAGTCAGGAACTGCGCACGCAGGTGTCCTATTTTTAAGGGGGAGCAGCAATGCAAAATATTTTTACACAGGAGGAAAGGGACTGGGCAGAGCAGATTTTTCAAAAGACGGCGCCCAAGCTGCGTGCGGAGTGCGAACGGCTGCAGGGGCGCATTCCCTATGAGGCAGTCGGCGGGCGGTATGCAGCGGATTTGGCGCAGGAAAACATTGCTTGGTGGACCAATGGCTTTTGGGGCGGCATCCTCTGGCAGATGTATCACGCCACCGGCGAAGCGTGCTATCGTGCTTCGGCAGAAGCGGTGGAGGAGCAGTTGGATCGCGCACTCTGCGAATACCGGAATTTGGATCATGATGTCGGCTTCTTGTGGATGCCGACCGCAGTGGCGGATTACCGAATGACCGGCAGCCCCCGTTCGTTGGTGCGCGGGGAGCACGCTGCCAGCCTGCTGCTGAGCCGCTACAACGCGCAGGGCAGGTACCTTTGCGCGTGGAACGGGCATCGCCCCGGGTGGATGATTATCGACTGCCTGATGAATCTTTCGCTGCTGTATTGGGCAGGCAGTGAGCAGGATGACCCGCGCTTCGCCGCGGCGGCGTGCGCACACGCGGACACGGCCTTGGAAAAGCTGATGCGTCCGGATGGTTCCTGCTGCCACATTGCCGTTTTAAACCCTGCTGACGGCAGTTTGCTGGAAACGCCGGGCGGGCAGGGCTTTGCCGCAGGCTCCGCGTGGTCGCGCGGGCAGGCGTGGGCGGTTTACGGCTTTGTCATCAGCTATCTGCATACGCATCGGGTGCGATATTTGGACGCTGCCAAGCGCGCCGCCCATTATTTCCTTGCCAATGCGGCACGAACGGATTACCTGCCCTTGTGTGATTTTCGCGCACCGGAAAAGCCGCAGCTGTTTGATGCGTCCGCAGGTGCCTGCGCCGCGTGCGGTCTGTTGGAGCTTGCGCAGCAGGTGCCGCCTGAGGAATCCACACTTTACCGGCAGGGCGCGCTGCGACTGCTGCACGCCGCGGCGGAGCGCTGCTGTGACTGGAACCTGGAAAGCGACGGCATTGTCGGGTACGGGAAAGTGGAGTATCACGGGGATCCTGCGCAGCAAAAGCTGATTTATGCGGATTACTTCTTTTTGGAGGGGATTCTGCGCATTTTGAATCGGGAAATCTTTTTGTGGTGAAAGGAGTGTAAAAAATGGAAATTTCAGCAAGCTTCTCTCTGCAGGGAAAGGTAGCGTTGGTCACCGGTGCGGCTTACGGCATCGGTTTCGCTATTGCGGAGGGGTTCGCGGCGGCGGGTGCAAAAATTGCGTTTAATTGCCGCAGTCAGGCACATCTGGACAAGGCGCTGGCGGCGTATCACGCCAAGGGGATTGATGCCTGCGGCTATTTGTGCGACGTGACCGATGAGGCGCAGGTGCAGAAGCTGGTGCACACGGTGGAACAGGAACTGGGGCCGGTGGAGATTCTGGTGAACAATGCCGGCATCATCAAGCGGATTCCCATGACGCAGATGACGGCGGAGGAATTTCGCGAGGTCGTGGACATTGACCTGACGGCGCCGTTTCTGGTTTCTAAAGCGGTGCTGCCCAGCATGATGCAGCGGCAGCACGGAAAGATTATCAATCTCTGCTCGATGATGAGTGAGCTGGGACGGGAAACGGTGTCTGCATATGCGGCGGCGAAAGGCGGGCTGAAGATGCTGACGAAGAACATTGCATCGGAGTACGGCCCGTACCACATTCAGTGCAACGGCATTGGGCCGGGGTACATTGCCACACCGCAGACGGCGCCGCTGCGGGAGCGCCAGCCGGACGGCAGCCCGCATCCGTTTGATGCCTTTATCTGCGCCAAGACACCGGAGGGACGCTGGGGCACACCGGAAGATTTGATTGGACCGGCGGTGTTTCTGGCGTCTTCCGCTTCAGACTTTGTGAATGGACAGATTTTATATGTGGACGGCGGCATTCTTGCGTATCTCGGCCGCCAGCCGAAGTAACGGAAACGATGGGAAAGGGGCGCGTTTCATGAGAATTGCATTGATTAACGAAAACAGCCAGGCAGCAAAAAATCCGATTATCGAAGTGGCTCTGCGCACAGCGGTGGAGCCGCTGGGGCACACGGTGCGGAATTACGGAATGTACACGGCAGAAGATTCGGCGCAGCTGACTTATGTGCAGGCGGGCATTCTGGCGGCGGTGCTGCTGAACGCCGGTGCGGCGGATTATGTGGTCACCGGCTGTGGTACCGGGGAGGGAGCCATGCTTGCCTGCAATGCCTTTCCGGGTGTCATCTGCGGGCATATCGAAGACCCGCTGGACGCTTATACCTTTGCACAGATCAACGATGGCAATGCCGTTGCCATTCCGTTTGCCAAAGGGTTTGGTTGGGGCGGCGAGCTGAACCTGCAATATATTTTCCAAGAGCTTTTCCGCGAGCAGGGCGGTCAGGGCTACCCACGGGAGCGTGCAGAGCCGGAGCAGCGGAATAAAAAGATTTTGGATCAGGTGCAGGCGGTTACCTATGCCGACTTCACGCAGATTCTATCGAATCTGGACCGGAACTTGGTGCGCGGGGCTTTGGCTGGCTCGCGCTTTGCGTCGTATTTCTTTGCGGACTGTCAGAACGCCGCTTTAGAAAAAGCCGTCCGGCAGCTGCTGAACTGAATCCTGTATCAAAAACGGACCGCCGCAGACATTTTCTGCTGCAGCGGTCCGTTTTTTTGTGCGCCGGGTTTGTAAAGAATAAGCTGCTAAAAGAGGAGGGGAAAATGATGATTTGAGCACCACCTGGTGTATGCTTTTGGCATCACAAAAGGCTGCCGGCAGAAAGTCGGCGGCCTTTTCCATGTGTCATGCGGTCAAAATAGATGCGGCTTTAAGCGCGCGTTGCGGGAGCGATATAAAGAAAAAAGAGTCTGAACGCGATTGCGTCCGGACTCTGCTTGTTGGTCGAGGTGACAGGACTTGAACCTGCGACATCATGGTCCCAAACCATGCGCGCTACCAACTGCGCTACACCTCGAAATTACAATACTTAGTATTATATAAAATTTCGGCGGTAAAGTCAAGATGGATGTTCACACAGATTTCAGAGAAAATTTTAGAAACTTTTCTTGAAAGGTGTCCACTGGAATGGTAAACTAATATACATACCACGAAATCGGGAAAGGAAGCAGCATGAAAGAAAAATGCAAAGCCCTGTGGACTTACTGTACCTCTAAAGAAATGATTCTGTACATCGTGTTTGGCGCGCTGACAACGGGTCTGAACCTTGCCGTTTATTTTCTTTTGACCGAAGCACTGCGCATGGATGTCAACCTGGCGTATTTCCTTGCATGGGTTGTGGGGATGCTGTTTGCATTTGTTACAAACAAAAAGTATGTCTTTGAAAGTAAAACGAAAACATGGACGGCGGTTCTGTATGAACTGGGCACATTTACAGGGGGCAGAGTGCTGACACTGGTGATCGGGGAAATCCTGATTAAGGTATTTGTCAAAACACTGGGCCAGTCCAATGTGCTGTGGAAGCTGATTTCCAACGTCGTTGAGATTGTGCTGAACTGGATGGTCAGCAAACTGATTACATTTCGTAAGAAAGCGGACTAGCGTCCGAGCTGGAGGAAAAAATGATGAAAGCAACTGAAAAAACGATGGATACGATTGTTTCCCTGTGCAAGAACCGCGGGTTCATTTACAGCGGCAGTGAGATTTACGGGGGACTTTCCAACACTTGGGATTACGGCCCTTTGGGTGTGGAATTGAAGAACAACGTCAAAAAAGCATGGATGAAGAAATTTGTGCAGGAAAGCACCTATAATGTAGGGCTGGACTCTGCCATTCTGATGAATCCGGAAGTCTGGGTGGCAACCGGTCACGTCGGCGGCTTTTCCGACCCACTGATGGACTGCAAGGATTGCAAGACCCGTCACCGCGCGGACAAGCTCATTGAGGACTTTACCGGCGAAAGCGCAGACGGCTGGAGCAACGAGAAAATGATGGCGTTCATCAAGGAGCACCACATCAAGTGCCCGAACTGCGGCAGCGAAAACTTCACGGATATCCGCCAGTTTAACCTGATGTTTAAAACCTTTCAGGGTGTGACCGAGGATGCAAAAAATACCGTGTATCTGCGTCCGGAAACCGCACAGGGTATTTTTGTCAACTTCCAGAATGTGCAGCGCACCACCCGCAGAAAGCTGCCGTTCGGTATCTGTCAGGTCGGCAAAAGCTTCCGCAATGAGATTACGCCTGGCAACTTCACGTTCCGTACCCGCGAATTTGAGCAGATGGAGTGCGAGTTTTTCTGCAAGCCGGATACCGATCTGGAATGGTTTAAATACTGGAAGGACTTCTGCGAAAACTGGCTGTATGAACTTGGGCTGACCAAAGAGAACCTGCGGCTGCGCGACCACCGTCCGGAGGAACTGTCTTTCTACTCCAAAGCCACCACGGACATTGAGTATCTGTTCCCGTTCGGCTGGGGCGAGCTTTGGGGCATTGCAGACCGCACCAATTACGACCTTTCGCGCCATCAGGAGCACAGCGGCAAGGATCTGACGTACTTTGACCAGGAAGCCAACGAGCACTACATTCCTTATGTCATTGAACCGTCGCTGGGCGCAGACCGTGTGACGCTGGCGTTCCTGTGCGATGCCTATGATGAGGAAATTGTGGATGAGGCGAAGAAGGACACTCGTGTGGTGCTGCATCTGCACCCGGCACTGGCGCCGTATAAAGCTGCCGTGCTGCCGCTTTCTAAAAAACTGGGGGAGCCTGCCAAAGAAATTTACGCGAAGCTTTCCAAGCACTTCATGATCGATTACGATGAAACCGGCTCAATCGGCAAGCGTTACCGCCGTCAGGATGAAATCGGCACGCCGTTCTGCATTACCTATGATTTTGACAGCTCAGAAGACGGCTGCGTGACCGTGCGCGACCGCGACACCATGGCGCAGGAGCGCTTAAAGATTGAGGAGCTGGATGCGTGGCTGCAGGAAAAAGTCGATTTTTGATGGCCGATTCTCTTTTCAATCTGCATAAAGCAAAATGAATTAGAAAAAGTTCCGTCTGTTTTGTTAAAAAGCAGACGGAACTTTTTATTTGCGGTTTATCAGCTGCGCCGGTTTTTATCCTTATGCAGCAGGTATGCCAGACTGCCTGTGACGGCTGCGGTTTTGAGGAGAATCGGCAGCATTTCTTCCGGCGTAGCAGGGAAGCGGTCCAGCAGCAGGTCGCGGGCGGGGTGCGAAACCTTGTGCCCGAACAGCTCATGATACCGCAGTAGATGGGTTTCATACCGGCGCGGTTCTGCCTCATGCAGGGTAAAGAGGCGGACTGCCCGGTCGGGGCCGGGACCGTAAGTGTTAAACCCACAGCAGGGGGAGTAGCCGACGTCGATGCCGTGCAGGCGGCCACGGAAAGAATTGCGGTGGTCGTGCCCGACGTACAGCCCCAGCACGTCACCGGCTTCGGTCAGCACGCTCAGTTCGCCAGAGTTGAATGCGGGCACACAGGGGGCTTCGCCCAGCGTACCGCCCAGCACTTTGGCTTCATCCAGTGCGTAGAAGCGCCCCCTGCGGCTGCCGAAGGCAGGCACAGCGTGCGGGGTGCCTTTGGGCACTTCTTTCAGCAGTTCATAGAATTCCGGTACGGGAATGTGTTGAAACACCAGTGCCGGCAGGCAGACACCGCCGTTTTCTGCTTTCAGCCGGTCGCGTGTGCTGCGGTAGCACGCGAGCTGTTCAGGTTTCACCGGCGCAAACCGTTCGGGGTTGGAGTCAATCACATAAAGCGCAAAGACGGGACTGCCGTCCTGCCCGGAAACGGTCAGGCAGCTTGTCCCGCAGTTTTCCGGGTCGTGCACCGGATTCAGGCATTCCGGATACTGCAGGTAGTAGTACATCTGCTGGCGGTTGGAAAGACCCGCCTGGGCGTCATGATTGCCGAATGTGACCACGAACGGCACGTGCTGCTGGGTCAGCGGCGCCAGAATTTTATGCAGAGTGGCGCCGATTTTTAGTTTTCCGCCGGGCATATGGAAGTAAGGGCTGTAGCCTTTTAACTGGTCACCGGTAAAGATAACCAGATCTGGCTGCGCCCGGCGCAGCGCAGCGCGCAGAAAGGCAATGGAATCTCCGCACACCAAGGGGCTTTCCTGTATGTCAGCTACCTGCATGATACGGAATGTGCCGTCTTTGCGAAAGCGAAGCGGCTGGGACTTTCTGTTCATCAATTTCATCCTCCTTGCGGATTCTGCTCTCTCTTTTCTCTCTGCCCTTATAATATGCCACAAAATCCAAATTTACGCAAGCGAAAACAGGGGAAGAAACGGACACACACCGGCAGCTCTAGCACATGATGTACAGACGAATCAAGAAATTTATGAAAATTTGTATTGACATCTCTTTGCGGGAATGCTATATTGTGCATAGAAAAATAAATAGGGGCAATCAAATCATAAACAATTTGACTTTTTAAGCGCGGAAATTTTTTCTACAGCACGGCACAGCGGCATGAATTTCGGTCGGTTTTGTGTTGTTGTACGGTCAGATTTTGTGCGAAAAAGCAAAAAAGGAGTGTTCTTTATGGCAGATTTAAAGCAATATGAGTTTTGGTTCGTGGTTGGCAGTCAGGACCTTTATGGGCCGGAAGTGCTGAAAACCGTTGACGCGCACAGCCGCGAGATGGTCGATGCATGGAATCAGGATGCGGCCATTCCCTGCACACTGGTTTGGAAGCCGGTGGTGCGCAATGCAAAGGAGATTCTGGATACGCTCACCGCGGCAAACAACGACCCTAAGTGCGCCGGTGTTATCACCTGGATGCACACCTTCTCCCCAAGCAAAATGTGGATTCCCGGCTTTGAAGCACTGCAGAAGCCGCTTTTGCACCTGAACACCCAGTACAACCGCGACATTCCGTGGAACGACATTGACATGGACTTTATGAACCTGAACCAGTCCGCCCACGGCGACCGCGAGCACGGCTACATCACCGCACGGATGCGCCTGCAGCAGAAAGTCATTTCCGGCTGGTGGAAAGAGGAAAAAACCCGGCGGCGCATGGCAGGCTGGATGCGCGCCGCGGTCGGCGCCTTTGAAAGCCGCCGCGTCCGCGTTCTGCGCATCGGCGACAATATGCGCAATGTCGCAGTGACAGACGGCGACAAAATCGAGGCAGCCATCCGCTTGGGGTGGACGGTGGATTACTATGGCGTGGGGGACATTATCCGCGAGGTCGAAGCTGTCACCGAGGATGAAATTAACGCACAGATGGCGTCTTACGGCGAGCTGTACGACATGGCAACTGAGAATCTGGATTCTGTTCGGTATCAGGCACGCGAGGAAGCAGCACTCAAAAAGTTTATGGAGCAGCGCGGCTACAATGCGTTCCACACCAATTTTGAAGATCTGCAGCAGCTGCGCCAGCTGCCGGGTCTGGCTGCGCAGGATCTTATGCGCCAGGGCTACGGCTTTGCAGGCGAGGGCGATTGGAAAACCGCTGCCCTGTGCCGTGTGATGAAGAAGATGACGGCGGACTGCAAGGGCGGCACTGCCTTTATGGAAGACTATACTTACAACTTTGACCCGGCCTGTGGCATGAATATGGGCAGCCATATGCTGGAGGTCTGCCCCTCGGTTGCGGCCACCAAGCCGAAAATCGAAGTGCATCCGCTGGGCATCGGCGACCGGGAGGACCCCGCCCGCCTGACCTTTAAGGCGAAAAGCGGCTCGGCGGTTCTGGCAACCATTGTGGACATGGGCGACCGTTTCCGCATGATTGTCAATGACGTCGAGTGCCAGACACAGGAGCACGAAATGCCGAAGCTGCCGGTTGCCGGCGTGCTTTGGAAGCCTCTGCCGAGCCTTGAAACCAGCGCGGAAGCGTGGATTTACGCCGGTGGCGCGCATCACAGCGTCATCAGCTATGATCTGACGGCGGAAGACCTGCGCGATTTTGCGGAAATCATGGACATCGAGTTCATCCACATCGGCGCGGAAACCAAGATTGAAGAGCTGCGCAAGGAGCTCACTTGGAATGACCTGATTTGGAAACTGAAAAAATAAAACAGAAGCCGGCTTTGCCGGATACTTTCTGACAACTGCCCTGCGGCTGCTGTTTGTGCAGCGCTGCAGGGCAGTTTCCTTTTCGGCAGGAACTGTGCTATAATACTGCCATAGAATATGCAGATTTTACAGGGTGGAAGAGAGGAATGAACGGATGTCCACAATTAGGAACAAGGAATACGCGGCTTCTGAGGCGGTCTGTGTCCTGCACAAGCAGCTCGCTGTGCGCGAAGCGCTGCACCCTGTGCCGGAAAAGGGAGGGGAAAAGCTGGCGGTGCTGTTTCCGGGCACCGGCTATACCTGCGACCGGCCGCTGCTGTATTATGCCCGCCGCATGGCGGAGCAGAATGGCTGCGATGTGCTGCCGCTTTCCTATTCCGTTTCACTCAAGCGCGGGGAATCGGACCTGAACAAAGCGGTTCGGCAGACGCTGACGCAGGTTTTGCCAATGGTGCAGGATACACTGGGAGAAGTGCTGTGCCGACACGCATATCGGGAGCTTTTCTTCTTTAGCAAAAGTTTCGGTACGGTGGCAGCAGGTGCGGTGGAGCGTGCGCTGCGCCTGCGGGTACACCAGTTCTTTCTGACGCCGCTGGAGGCATCCCTGCCGTACCTGGCGGCGCACCCCTGCTATGCTTCCTGCGGCACCGCCGACCCGTGGGTGCCGGATTCTGTGCGCAGGCAGTTCCTGGGAATTTCCGGCGTGCGGTTTGGTCTGTTTCCGGGTGCTAATCATTCGTTGGAGATTCCGGGAGATGCGGAAGCCAGCGTGCGCGATTTGCAGATGATAGCCGCCTCCTATGCGGATTTTCTGCGGGAAATGCCGTAATGCGCCGAAAAATGTACCGCTATGCCTGCGGATTGTCTAAAGATGTGAAGAATACCCATCCTGTTTGATAGGCAGATGGCGGATGATTCTGATTGGAAAGAGAAGGAAACCGAAATGAATGCAGCAGTTGAAAAGTTTGGCCGCATCGTAGACCGTCAGTTGGAACAGCGACCGAAGCTTGCGCGCGGTCTGCTTACCACCGCTTATCGTCTGAACGGTTGGGCAGGCAGGCACGTTTTTAAGAAAACAACGCCGGCGCGTTTGGAACTTGCTTCCGTGTGCAACGACGTGATTATCCGTCCGTTTGTACATCCGCAGCAGAGCGTGATGGTCAGTCTGTTTACGCCGTGTGAGCTGTTGCAAACGTTCGGCATGGCGCCAATGTTTCCAGAGGCGCTTTCCGCTTACCTTTCCGGTGCGGGTGCGGAGCGCGGCTTCATTGACGCGGTGGAAAAGCGCGGGATTCCCGAGACCTTCTGCTCGTACCACAAAATTTTGCTGGGTGCTGCCGAAACCGGCGTGCTGCCGAAACCGCGGTTCATTTTCAATACAACCTTTGTCTGCGATGCAAACACGCTGTCGTTCCGCAGGCTGGCGAAATTTTACGGGGTGCCGCATTTTGTGCTGGATGTACCGAATGGGCAGGACGAAGCGGCGGTTACCTATGTGGCGGAGCAGCTGCGGGACTGCGGCGCGAAAATGAGCAGCCTGCTGGGAAAACCGCTGGACGAAACTGCCCTGCGGCAGGCGGTGCAGCGCAGCGGGCAGACGCTTGCTGCGTATCAGGCGTACCTGAAAGTACGTGCTCAAAAATCAATGCCGGATGAAATGACGTCGGAAATGTACGCAGTTTTTGCCCTGCACGTTCTGCTCGGTTCGCCGGAAGCGCTGCGGTTTGCGCAGGGCATTTTACAGGGGGCAGAGGACGCGCCCGCAAGGGGCAAGGAAGTCCGGCTTCTGTGGGTGCACACACTGCCGCATCTGGACACCGCGATGATCGACCTGCTGGACTTTAATCCGCAGTGCCAGATTCTTGCAAACGATGTTTGCTTTGACGCGCCGGCGGTTACCGATTTCAGCGACCCATGGCGGGCGATGGCGCGGCGGCTGGTAGAAAACAACCTCAACGGCCCTGCGCAGCGGCGCATTGACGCGGTGCTGACAAAGGCGAAAGAACTGCATCCGGACGGCGTTGTCTGGTTCTGTCACTGGGGCTGCCACCACACTGGCGGGGCGGCACAGCTGGCGCGCGCGCAGCTGGAGGCGGCGGGCTTTCCGACATTGGTGCTGGACGGCGACGGCTGTGACCGCTCCAACTGCCCGCCGGGGCAGATGACCACGCGGATGCAGGCGTTTTTGGAACTGCTGGAGGGAAAACATGATAGCGTACACCTGTAAATATGTACCGGCGGAGCTTTTTGCCGGTTTCGGGGAAACAGCGGTCAAGCTGAATCCCACTGTGGAAAATTTTGAGGAAGCAGACCGGCTGAGCCACCGGAACCTGTGCAGCTATGCCCGTGCGCTGCTGCAGACCTGCCGGGAGCAACACGTCAAAAATCTGGTTCTGACCACTTGCTGTGATGCCATGCGGCGCACGGGCGATGTGCTGGCGGCGGCGCAGGGGGAGGATGCCTTTCTATTTGTGCTGGATCTGCCGCACGCGGACGGTCCCTGCGCGCGCAGCCGTTACGCAGCGGAGCTGCACCGGCTGGTGGATGCGCTGGCTGCACATTTTGGCAAGGCATTTGATTTGGAAGCCTGCCGCGCGGCTTTTGCCGACAGGGAAGCACTGCCGCAGGAACCGTACCTTGCGCTGCTGGGGGCACGCTCCCATGATGCGCTGCTGCAGATGCTGCAAAAAGAGCTGCCCTTTCCGGTGCGGGATCTGACGTGTGTGGGCAGCCGCCTTTTGCCGCAGCCGCCGCAGACTGACAATCTGAATGCATTTTTAGAGTGGTACGCCGGTGCGCTGCTGGAACAAATTCCCTGTATGCGTATGACGGAAACGGCACAGCGGCGTTCCCTGACAGAGGACCCGCAGCTGCGGGGAATCCTGTACCACACGGTCAAATTCTGCGATTACTACGGCTTTGAGTATGCGCAGCTGCAGGCGCACGCCCGTCTGCCCATGCTGAAGCTGGAAACAGACGGCACCAGCGGCGCGGAGGGACAGCTGCGCACGCGCGTGCAGGCTTTCGCGGAAAGTCTGCCGCAGCAAAAGCAGCATCGGGCGCCGATTTCCTTTGCATCGCAAGGCCGCTGTACGGCAGGCATTGACAGCGGTTCTACCACGACGAACGTTGTCATTTTGGATGCTTCGGGAAAGATTGCCGGCAGCTCCATTGTGCCGACCGGCGCACGTGCCGCAGTCAGCGCGCACAATGCGCTGGAGCAGGCTCTGCGCCAGGCAAATTTGGAGCGCGGCCAACTGGATGAAGTGGTTGCCACCGGTTACGGACGAGCTTACCTGGGCACCGGCGGGCGCGATGTGACCGAAATCACCTGCCATGCCAAGGGCGCTTTTTATCTGGATTCTTCCGTACGAACGATTATTGATATCGGTGGACAGGACAGCAAGGCGATTCGACTGGACGATACCGGCGCGGTCAAAACCTTTGTGATGAATGATAAGTGCGCTGCGGGTACCGGTCGTTTTCTGGAGATGATGGCGCGTGTGCTGGAGCTTTCTATGGAGGAAATGAGCAACTGCGGGCTGCACTGGAAAGAGGAAATTTCCATCAGCAGTATGTGCACGGTTTTCGCGGAGAGCGAGGTCGTTTCTCTGGTCGCGCAGAGCAAGTCAACGGCAGATATTGTGCATGGCTTAAACAACGCGGTGGCGGCGAAGGCGGTGTCGCTGGCGGCGCGGGTGAATCCGCAGGAACGCTTCATGATGACCGGCGGCGTTGCGGCCAACCGCGGCGTGGTGAAGGCAATCTCAGAGAAGCTGGGCGCACCGCTGCGTGTGGTGCCGGAGCACCAGCTGTGCGGCGCTCTGGGTGCTGCCTTGCTGGCACTGGAAAACCCATAAAAACAGCGCCAAGAGCAGAAATGGGACTGCTCTTGGCGCTGTTTTACGTTTTGTTACAGAATCTGTATGGCTTCCGTCAGCAGATCCACGCACTTTTCGATGCCCCAGTAGGCGCTGTTCAGAGAAACGTCGTAGTTGTCCTGAATGCCCCATTGTGTATCTGTGTAATAGCTGTAATATGTACGGCGCTGCTTGTCGCTGCTGCGGATGAGCCGCTCCGCCTCCTGCGTGGTCAGTTGGCGCACGCGCTGAATACGCGCAATGCGTTCCTGAAGCGGTGCATGAATAAAGACGCGCAGCAGCTGCACATCCTCTTCCAGCAGAATCACATCGGAGCAGCGGCCCACAATGATGCAGTCTTCCTGCCGCGCCAGCCGACGGATGATTTTTGTCTGCGCCAGAAAAAGCGTGTCGCTGGTGGAAAGCCCTACGCTCGGTGTTGCCCTTCCATCATCCAAGATGTGGTCGTACTGCTCGTCCACCGGAGCCAGAACGTCTGTGCTCAGGCCACTTTCCTGTGCCGCACGGGTAATCAGATCTTTGTCGTATGCCGGCAGGCAGAGTGCCTGCGCAAGCTTTTGACTGATTTCATGCCCTCCGCTGCCGAACTGTCTGCTGATGGAAATAATACGATGTGACATAGGAAAAAGGCCCCTTTCTGCTTTTGAAACAAGTTTAGGATTTCATCAGATTGATTATACTATATATTTGCATAAAATGCACGATATAAATGACAAAAATATAGAAAAAACAGCCTTCTTCGCGGAAGGCTGTTTTTTGAAAGGAGAGTTTTATGAAAAAAAGTGTTTATGAAAATCCCCGTTGGCGGGGCGTTGTGGGCGTTTGCCGTGCAAAAAGCACGGCGAAAGGAGGAGAAAGATAATGAAAAAAAGAGTTTTATGAAAATCCCCGATTCGGGGAGCTTGTAAGCGTTTGCCGTGCAAAAGGCACGGCGAAAAAAGAGAGAGGAAAAAATTATGAAAAAAAGTGTTTATGAAAATCCCCGATTCGGGGGGCTTGTAAGCGTTTGCCGTGCGAAAGGCACGGCGAAAAGAGAGAGGAAAAAATTATGAAAAAGAGTTTTATGAAAATCCCCGGTTCGGGGGGCTTGTAAGCGTTTGCCGTGCGAAAGGCACGGCGAAAAAAGAGAGAGGAAAAAATTATGAAAAAGAGTTTTATGAAAATCCCCGGTTCGGGGGGGCTTGTAAGCGTTTGCCGTGCGAAAGGCACGGCGAAAAAAGAGAGAGGAAAAAATTATGAAAAAGAGTTTTATGAAAATCCCCGGTTCGGGGGGCTTGTAAGCGTTTGCCGTGCGAAAGGCACGGCGAAAAGGGAGGAGTTGAATGATAAAATCCTGCACCGCAGGAACTTATAAGCGATTTGTTCGGAAGCACTTTGCACTTCCGCTTGGAATGATTTTAGTATAAAGAAAGTTTATGTACGAAGTTTTAATACCATCCGAAGATTCAGTAAAGCTTAAGTGACCGGTTTGTGAAGAGAAATGCGCCGCGGCGTTTTTTAAAAATTTCATATAAAATAGAGAAAAGGCGGAAGTTGTTATTTTGATAGGTTTGCGGTATAATGAAAAAAATATCTGCAGGAAATTCAGTAAGAACCCTTTGGAGGATATCATGGGGAAATCGGATTATTCTCATTTTGGCAGAAGAGTGAGCAGAGCGTTGCGGGACGCCATGCGTTCCGGCAATTTTGAAGATATCGGCCGCGTGGTGGGGGACACGGTGCGGGATGTGGCGGATGAAGTCAATGAAACGTTTCAGAGCAACCCGGACCATCGCCGCGCGCCCCATCCTTACGCACCGAACGGGCAGCCCGAAGGCGGCGATTACGGCTACACCGCACAAACACCGCCGCAGGGGCAGGAACCGCCGGTTTATTATGGGCCAAACCAAGCAGCCCCTGAACCGCGCAGGCACCGGCGGCACCAACGGGCGTCTGTTCGTGGTGTGCCCGGCAGTTTGTCCGGTATGTTCTGTTCCATTTTAGGAACCATCATTGGTGTGCCGCTTTTGATTGCGGACATTGCGGTGCTGGGTGTTTTTGCTGCCAGCCAGATGACCGCGTCTGCCGCACTGGTTACGGCTTCGGTACTGCTGCCACTGACAGCGGTATCCTTTGGCTGTGCGGGGTACGGTGGCCGTCTGCGTCACCGCGCCCGCCGCTTTGCACGGTATCAGGCGGCGTTGGGCGGCGCAGCGTTCGGTCAGGTTGCGGAGCTTGCCGCCACCGCCGGGGAAACACCGGAGCGCACTGTGAAAGACCTCAAAAAAATGATTGCGGCGGGGCTGTATCCCAGCGGACATATTACTCCGGACAGTTCCTGCTTTATCATTGACGATGAAACTTACATGGAATATCTGGACGCGGAAAAAGCGCGCAAACGCAAAGAGCAGAAAGCCCGCGCCGCACAGCAGCAGAAAGAAGCCGACCCGAAGAACGCCGAATTGGAGACAGTCCGCCGGGAGGGCAATGATTATCTGCTGGAAATTCGCGCCGCCAACGATGAGATTCCAGACGAGGCAGTTTCTAACCAACTGTATCAGCTGGAGAATATCACCGGCCGAATTTTTCACTGCGTAGAGCAGCATCCGCAGAAGCTGCCGGAAATCCGCAAGTTTATGCGCTACTACTTGCCGACTACTTTAAAACTTGTCAAATCCTACCGGGAGTTTGACAAGCAGTCTGTGCAGGGCGAAAATATTCGGAAAGCCAAAAGCGAGATTGCCCACGCGCTGGATACCATCAATACGGCCTTTGCCAATTTGCTGGACAGCTTGTTTGCGGATGATGCCTTTGATATTTCCACCGATATTTCGACTCTGGAAGCAATGCTCAAGCAGGAGGGACTGACCGGCAGTGACTTTCAGCAGCCGGAAGACCGCGAAGCAGAGTGAGCGCAGGCCGCAGATTTTAATGGGATTATAAAGAAGGAGGACTCCTTATGAAGGAAAAAGAAATGCCCGAACTGGAGCTGACTCTAAATCCGGTGCCCGCGCCAGCGGCGCCCGATGTGCAGTTCGCACAGCCGAAACCGGCGGTCAGCCCTGCGCAGGAACCGAAGCTGACGCCTGCGGAGCAGAAAATGGTGAGCGACTTTGCCGCGAAAATCGATCTGACCAACAGCGCACAGGTTTTGCAGTACGGTGCCGGTGCACAGAAAAAAATGGCTGATTTTTCGGAAAGTGCTCTGGAAAATGTGCGCACCAAAGACCTCGGTGAAGTTGGGAAAATGCTTACCGACGTTGTTACAGAACTGAAAAGTTTTGATGTCGGTGAGGAGGATAAAGGCTTTTTTGCGCGCTTTAAACGTTCCGCTAATAAGCTGACCGCGATGAAAGCCCGCTACGCGACCGCAGAAGCAAATGTAGATAAAATCTGCGAAGCGTTGGAAGCCCATCAGGTGCAGCTGCTGAAGGATATTTCCACTCTGGATAAAATGTATGAGGTAAACAAGACCTATTTTAAGGAACTTTCCATGTACCTGCTGGCAGGCAAGCAGAAGCTGGAGTTGGTGCGTGCAGAGGAACTTCCGGCACTGAAACAAAAAGCACAGCAGTCTGCTTTGCCGGAAGACGCGCAGGCGGCCAATGACCTTTCCAGTATGTGCGACCGTTTTGAAAAAAAGCTGCATGACTTGGAGCTGACGCGCATGGTGTCCATTCAGATGGCGCCGCAGCTGCGGCTGGTGCAGAACAATGACCTGCTGATGAGTGATAAGATTCAGTCGACCATTGTCAATACCATTCCGCTTTGGAAGAGCCAGATGGTGCTGGCACTCGGTGTGGAGCACTCGGCGCAGGCTGCCAAAGCGCAGCGCGAGGTGACCGATATGACCAATGCGCTGCTGCGCAAGAATGCGGATACGCTGAAAATGGCGACCATTGACACGCAGCGTGAGTCGGAGCGCGGCATTGTGGATTTGGAAACGCTGCAGCATACCAATGAAACGTTGATTTCCACACTGGATGAAGTGATGCAGATTCAGCAGGAAGGACGCGAGAAGCGTGCGCAGGCAGAACGTGAGTTAGGCAAGCTGGAAAATGACCTGAAAAGCAAGCTTCTGCAGCTGCGCTGACGCTTTGTCCTGCCGGAAATTTTGTCAGGAGGCGGTTTCTTTGCCGATTAAAATACCGGATTCTCTGCCGGCACGCGCTGTGCTGGAGAAAGAACATATCTTTGTAATGACGCACCGGCGCGCTCTGCACCAGGACATTCGCCCGCTGCGCATCGCGCTGGTGAATTTAATGCCAACGAAAATCACAACCGAAACGCAGATTTTGCGCTGCCTTGCCAATACACCGCTGCAGATTGAAGTGGATTTGGTGCAGATGGTGTCTCACAAATCCAAGAATACGCCGGAAGACCACTTGCTTCATTTTTACGAAACCTTTGACGAAATTCAGGACCGCGTGTACGATGGCTGCATCATCACCGGTGCGCCGGTGGAACTGCTGGACTTTGAAGAGGTGGATTACTGGCCGGAGCTTTGCCGTATTTTCGAGTGGACGAAAACCAACGTGCATTCAACTTTCCATATCTGCTGGGCGGCGCAGGCGGGACTGTACTATCACTACGGGATACCCAAGTACCGCCTGCCGCAGAAAGTTTTCGGCGTGTATCCGCACCGCGCGCTGACGAAAAAGTCGCGTCTGTTCCGTGGTTTTGACGATATCTACTGGGTGCCGCATTCGCGCCAGACAGAGGTGCGCGTGGAAGATATCGAAAAAGTGCCGCAGCTGCGGCTGATGTCTGTTTCTCCGGAGGTCGGTGTGCACATCGTCGGGGATCAGGAGGGGCGGCAGTATTTTGTGATGGGACACTCCGAGTATGATGTGGATACTTTGGGCACCGAATACCGCAGGGATTTGGAAAAGGGTCTGCCAATTCTGATGCCGAAGCATTATTATCCGGGAAATGACCCGTCACGTGCGCCGGTCAACAACTGGCGTGCCACTGGTCAGCTGCTGTATACCAACTGGCTCAACTACTTTGTCTATCAGACCACCCCGTTTGACTTAAATTCCCTGTGCAGTGACTCACTGGACTGCGCGATGCTGTAAGGAGGTTGGCTGTATGAAAACTGCGGTCTTGTATTTCAGTAAAACCGGTTATACCCAGCAGATGGCAGAGGCGGTTGCGCAGGGAATGCGGTCTGTTCCCGGTGTGCAGGCGGAAATTTTTTCATTGGAAGAAGCAGACCCGGCATATTTGCAGGAAAGCTGTGCGGTGGTGTTCGGAACGCCGACGTATTATGCCAGTACCTGCTGGCAGATGAAGAAATGGTTTGACGAATCGCACAGCATTGTTCTCGCGGGGAAAGTTGGCGCGGCGTTTGCCACGGCTGATTATGCGCAGGGCGGGGCAGACCTTGCCTTGCAGACGCTCCTCTGCCATATGCTGGTGAAAGGGATGCTGGTGTATTCCGGCGGTTCTGCACTCGGGCAGCCGTACATTCATTTGGGCCCAGTGTGCACGCGTGATACAAGGGAGCAGAGCAGACCCCTGTACGTCACGTTTGGAATGCGGATTGCACAAAAAGCGATGCAACTTTTTGGGCAGGAAAATGAAAGCAAAAAAATTGTAGAAAACCCTTGACAAAACGCAGATTGCCCTGTATAATATATTCTTGTCAGCCGGAGATACGCTGGCATAGCTCAGTTGGTAGAGCAGCTGATTTGTAATCAGCAGGTCGTGAGTTCGAGTCTCTCTGCCAGCTCCAATCTGGCTGATAAAAGCGGCCTGCGGGCTGCAAATTGGAGGAGTTCCAGAGTGGTCAAATGGGGCAGACTGTAAATCTGTTGCTTCGGCTTCGATGGTTCGAATCCATCCTCCTCCACCACCAAATGTCCCAAAGACGAACACAGCAGAAATCATGCAATACCACTTCTTTCCCGGCGGTTTCGCCGAGAATAGATTGGTAAGCGTGGAAAACCGGCTCAGGATTTTTTCCTGAGCCGGTTTTTTTGTATTTTGCAAAATGTTGTAAGGTGTACAGAAAGTCCTTCCTTGCTTCGAAAATCCCCGGTCGCCTTTTCTTGCTAGAGAGGAATCTATGGGAGAGCTTTTCATGCTCCTGCTGCAAGACGGAAGTTTCATAGGTGAATAAATAGACTCACAGATTTTTACAAAATGCAAAAAACTTTATTTTACAAAGAATCTCATATTGCGGGATAAGATTGTGCGTTTTTCCTCTACGACCCAGTTTTTGTGTGATTTTTATGACTAGTATCTAAAATAATTGTTTATAAATTTTATTTTATTCATTGAAATTATAAAAAGTGGATGAAATTCACGAGTCATCAATGCTATAATAAGATTCACAAAGATGAAAATAGCAAACCCATCAAAAGGTGGGGACGCAAAGCCACAGGTCTAATGCGGTCAGCAACGACGGCTGGGTTGCCAAAATGCAGATTTGAAAATGCTGTGTTTATCCAGCTGCGTCCGCTGCCAGAAATGCGTCGCTGAAAACCGCAAGTTTTCCGTATTTGTTTTTTTCGCTTTGCAGCGGGCAAGGGTGTTGGGCAGAGAGTGCCTGCAAGCATCTTCCTACTTACAAAATTCGACTTTATAAGGAGATAGCAAAATGGAAAAGTACAGTATTGTAAAGAAGGCAAATCATTTGGTCATCCGTGTGTCTGGTCATATGGATGAAGCAACTGCGGCAAAGTTTTTCCAGGAGTATAAGCAGACGATCAGCACCATTGCTCCTGCACAGACAATATTGGAAATTGACGCAAAAGAATTAAGCATTGTGACTTCGGATATGCAGGAATCCCTGAAATCCTGTCTGGCTCTGTACCAAAAAACCGGGTTTAAGCAGATTATTATGCACATGGACAAATCCAACAGCATTCTGAGTATGCAGGTTAAGAGAATTGCGGCAGCGGCAGGTTTGAGCAACTTTTCCATTGCCTGACTTGTGATTTTTGCGCACAGGATATTCTTTTCTTATAGCATTAAGAAAAGAATATCCTTTTTTAAAATCTGCAAAGAAGGTGTATCCCATTTTTCATTTTAAAATTTGCGGAATCGAGGTTCAACACGGAGATCTTGTGGAGGACAACGAAAAATATATCGCACACTTTAAGGAACGCGGGAAAGATGTCGAGCATTTTTTTCGCGATGTTTACGGGCGGGACAAGCGGTACCGCATTGACCTGACCAAGGAAAGCAGTCTGACGCTGGCAACGGCTGCTGCAAAAAAAGTTTTAAAGAACACCGGCATAACCGGCAGTGCGTTGGATATGATCCTTTTTTCCAGTCAGCTTCCCGAATACGTTGCGCCGCCGAGTTCGGTTCTGGTTCACTATGCGGTGGGTGGCAAAACCGACTGCATCTGTTATGATATCAACGTGGATTGCACCGGTTTGTCAACTGCACTGGAATCTGCGGCAAAGTATATGTCAGTCAGCGAAAATGTCAACAAAGTTATGCTTGTGGGCTGCGACCTCATCAGCATGATTGCTGACCCGGAGTGCGAGTACAGCTACGGGATTTACGGGGATGCCGCCTGTGCACTGATTCTGGAGAAAACAGAAGAAGACTGCGGTCTGCAGGATTCAAAGCTTTGGGTAAATTCGGATGAACACGCGGACATTGTTTTTCCGGGCTGCGGTTTTTCCAAGCTGTTTCAGGTAGAGGACCGAAGCGAACTGCTCCTGCGCTGGAATCCGGACGCCACCGTGAATCTTGAGGATGCTTCGGAACACATCCTGCAGCTGCTTCAGAAAAACCATTTGTCTGTCGATGATGTTAAAATGTTCTGCTGCTCACAGTCGGTTTATCTGTTTCTGCAAAAACTTCGCGCACTGCTTTCGATGGAGGAAAGCCAAAGTTTGTATGTCGGCGATGAGTACGGCTATACCGGCACAACCAGTCCGTTCATTGTCCTGTGGAAATCTATTCAGCAGGGTATGGTCAAAAAAGGGGATTATGTGGTTATTTGGACCATTGGCTCCGGACGGACCAATATTGTATTGTTACTTAAATTGTAAAGGAATTCGGAAGGAAAAGGAACTGCTGCAAGCAGAATTTTGTGAAAAACTGCGGATTTATGTTTCCTTTATGGGAATTGAGCTCTTATGAATACAGCAATTGTACCGGTAAAAGGAATGTGGAGGGTCTGATTCTCTGCGATTTTGCCCTTGCGGAGCCGCTGTAAAATCTGCTATACTATTTACATACAACAAAATGATGGTATACGGTTGGGCGGCTGGTTGCCGCTTTCAAGAATCAGCTTCTTGGGTGGGAAGTCCTGTTTGGGCTTCCCACTTTTTTTCTATCAAAAAAGGATTGGATGTGTGAATATGGAGAAAACGTTACTGGATCTTGTATTGCTTTTAACAGCCACTAAAATCGGCGGGCTTATCAGCCGCAAGCTGAAAATGCCGGAAGTGCTTGGTGCGCTGCTGGCAGGTGTGGTTCTTGGCCCTATGCTGCTTCATGTGGTGCAGTATGACGACAGCATCAAGCTTCTTTCGGACTTAGGCGTTATCATGCTGATGTTCCTTGCGGGGCTTGAAACCAACTGGGAACAGTTCAAAAAAGCCGGCAAGTCCTCTGCTGTTATTGCACTGTCCGGTGTCCTTATCCCGCTGGTTTTGGGCGCGCTGAGTGCTTATCTGTTCTTTCAGGATACCACAGAAGACATTTTCCTTGGCATCATTCTGTCCGCTACCAGTGTCAGCATTACAGTAGAAACGCTGACGGAGCTCGGCAAGTTAAACTCAAAACCGGGCATCCATATCCTTGGCGCCGCGGTGATTGATGATATTCTGGGACTTGTGCTCATTTCCGTCTTGCTTTCCGTCAAGAACGGCAGCGGCAGTTCGCTGATTTTTACCGGACTGAAAATTGTTCTGTTCTGTTTGGCTGGGGTTCTGGCAATTGTTTTTTTGCCGAACTTTCTCAATCGATTGCTCAAAGACGCGCAGCCGGGGTATGCATTTTTCACGTTTTCACTTGCTGCTGTTCTGCTGGTTGCTTTTGCCGCCGAAAGTCTTGGCATTGCCTCGATCACCGGCGCATACCTTTGCGGGCTGTTGTTTTCGCAGCTGAAGCATAAGGAATATCTGGAGCGGAATGTGAAAGTCCTTTCTTCCGGATTTCTTTCTCCCATTTTCTTCGCAAGCGTGGGACTGGAGGCAACTTTCACCGGTTTCAACAGCAAGGTGGTGCTCATTACGGCTGTAATGTTTGTTGTTGCCGTCATCGGAAAAGTCATTGGCTGCAGTGGTGCGGCGCGGCTTTTTCACTTGCGCCGCAGTGAGTCGGTGCAAATCGGTATCGGCATGATTTCGCGTGGCGAGGTGGCAATTATTACGGCCAATATTGGGCTGCAGAATCACATTATCACGCAGGAGGTCTTCATTCCCACCATTTTAGTGGTGCTGCTCACCACTGTTCTGACACCGGTTCTGCTGAAAGTCGTATTCAACCACAAGACGGAAATGCGGTTGGATGCAGCATGAAAAAAATCTTTTCGCAAGCAGCGGAGCAGTGCATGGCGGTTCGGCGTGCCGGGAAAAATCAGCGAATCTGCCTTTTTAAGAATCCTGAAAGAAATAGCTGTGTAAGTGCCGACTGCTGCGTTATCGGATAAAGTGATAACAAACTATAGGAATTCTGAATTTTACAGGGCTGCGTTTTCCCCGTATACTTATAAGAAAGGTAAATTGAAAATGCCCTGTGCATTCGGAAAGGACAGAAGAAAATGGCAAAAACAGATACAGCACCATTTCGTGCGGATATTGTCGGGAGCTTTTTGCGTCCGGCGTCGTTAAAACAAGCGCGCGCGGATTATGCGCAGAACAAAATCAGCCTGCAGCAGCTGCGGGCGGCGGAGGACGCGGCCATTCGCGATCTGGTTCAAAAGGAAAAGGAAGTGGGTCTGCAGGCCGTTACAGACGGAGAGTTCCGCCGCCGCTACTGGCACTTGGATTTTCTTGCGGCACTGGATGGCGTGGAAGAGGTCAAGGCGGAGCATTGGTCCGTTGCTTTTAAAGACCGCCAACCGAAAGCGGCAACCCTGAAAATCACCGGAAAGGTTGACTTTGGCAGCCATCCGTTTTTGGAGCATTTCCGCTTTCTGCAGAGCATTGCAGAGGGAACGCTCTGCAAGATGACCATTCCGTCGCCCTCCATGCTGCACTTGATTTGCTGTGTGCGCGAGGAGCATTATCAGCCGATTTCCTTGTATCAGGACCAGCAGGCGCTGTTTCAGGACATCGCGACTGCATATCAGAAAGCAGTTCGCGCGTTCTATGACGCTGGCTGCCGGTATCTGCAGCTGGATGACACGTCATGGGGAGAATTTTGTGACCAGGAGAAACGGAAAGCGTATGCGGCGCGCGGACTGAACCTTGATGAAATTGCGCGTGCGTATGTGCGGGTCATCAATCAGATATTGGAAGCGAAACCAGATGACATGGTCATTACTATGCATATCTGCCGGGGCAATTTCCGCTCCACCTGGTTTTCTTCCGGCGGATATGAGCCGGTTGCGGAGATTCTGTTTGGCGGCTGCCATGTCGATGGGTTTTTCCTGGAATATGATTCCGACCGTGCAGGCAGTTTTGAACCGCTGCGCTTTATCCAAAATCAAAAAGTCGTGCTTGGCTTGATTACTTCTAAGTATCCGCAGCTGGAAAAGGAAGCGGATGTGCGCCGGCGTGTGGAAGAAGCATCCCAGTATGTGAAGCTGGATCAGCTTTGCCTCAGCCCGCAGTGCGGCTTTTCTTCCACCGAAGAGGGCAATCTGATGACCGAGGAGCAGCAGTGGGAAAAAGTGCGTTTCGTAAAAAAGGTCGCGGCACAAATCTGGCCGTAAGGCAGCGTCTGAAACTAAAAAAAGCGGCGGTACCGTCCTTTGGGGTGGGCGCCGCCTTTCTTTTTGTATCTTTCGTACGGTGCACGAAACGGTTGCCGCTGCGCGGGCAGCCGGAATGTGCCTTGCCAGCTTCTGTTAAATGGAAAGGTACTCCCGAATATAAAAGGAAAGCAGCAGTTCCAGCTTTTCTGTTGCGTCCGAAAAATCCGTGTGCAGCAGTTCTTTGATTTTTTGAATCCGGTAAACCAGTGTGTTGCGGTGCATATGCAGCTGTGCGGAAGCGCGCAGCAGGCTGCAGTCTGCCTGCAGGTACACTTTCAGTGTTTCGAGGTAGGTGGTGTTTCGCTTCTGGTCGTACTGCTCCAGCACGCCCAGGTGCTCCTGTGCGTAGGTCTGCAAAAAGGCGGGGTTATCTATATGAAACAGCAGGCGGAGCGGCCCCAACTGCGCAAATTGCAGCAGGGGCTGCTTCCAGAACTGCGCTGCCGCAAGCGCAAACCGCGCGCATTTGTAAGACAGCGCCAGATTTGCAAGGCTTTCCGCCGTGACGCCAATGCCCAGAGAGATGCTGTCACAGTAGCAGATGGTGTCGCTGCAGTCGTGCAGAAAGGTTTTGGGAACCGGCAGGCGCAGAATGAGTATGTGCAGATTGTCTTTTTGCAGCAGATGGTAGTAGTAGCCGTAAGCGTTCAGCGCAGAGGTAATCTGCATGGGCGCAGGCAGCCCGCTGACAGCCAGTACCTGATAGGCGCAGTCGGTGGGGAAGCCGGTTTGGTTGAGCAGACGCAGCGGCTTTTCCGGGGTGGCGGCGCCATCCAGCAGGGCTTGAAAAGCTGTGTCAATCTGATCTTCCCGACGGTTTTCGTTTAAAAACAGCCGGCAGAGATCCTGCATGATGTCTGCCAGATGCATTTCCCATGGCATGACAAACAGAGGAAAGCGGTTCATCTCGCAAAACGCAAGGATGTCCGGCCCAACGTCGGTTTCCTGCAGGTATTTGCCGGTGTTGAGGATGGCGCCGCTGCAGTTTTCCAGTACCAGCAGCCGCAGAAACTCCTGCAGGGTGGTTCCACTCTGGGTGAACAGTCCGGTTGTGATGATCAGCTCGCCGCCCTTTAAAAAGGAAAAATTCTGTGCATCCTCCGCCAGATACAGCCAGGACGCAGTGTTGCAAAGACCGCTTTTGCCGCCCAGCAGCCGCAGTTGGTATTTCTCTTTGGTCAGTTGGTACAGTTCTGCAATTTGTGTCTGCATAAAAACGCTCCTTTCCTGTGATTCTCTTCAGCATAACAGATTTTTTTTGTATTTGCAATACAAATTGCAGCGCAATTTCTGTGCGCGTATTCCATTGTATGTATCTGCAGAAAGTTTATAATAAAAAGCAGGAACTACAGAAATACAAAAGTGATGGAGGGGATTTCCATGCTGCGTGATGCATTGCCGAAGATTGTTACTCCAAGTTTGCCCGGCCCGAAAGCCGCGGAAATTCTGGAGCGGAGAAAGAAAACCGTACCCAGCGCAATCCGCTGCCCGTATCCGGTTGTGATTCAGCGCGGAGAGGGTGCAATGGTTGAGGATGTGGACGGAAACCGCTTTGTAGACTGGATCGGCGGCGTTGGTGTGCTCAACGTCGGCTATTCGCAGCCGGAAATTGTCGCCGCGGTCAAAGAGCAGGCAGACCGCTACTTTCACGGTATGGCCAATGTGGTCACACATCCCGGTTATGTGGCGCTTTCAGAAAAGCTCAGCGAACTGGCGCCTGTAAAGGGCGCACACAAAAAGGCGTACTTTGCAAACAGCGGCGCGGAGGCGGACGAAAACGCCGTGAAGATTGCCAAAGCCTTTACCGGCCGACCGAATATTCTTGTGTTTTCGGGGGCTTTTCACGGGCGCACGCTGCTGACCATGGCGATGACCTCGAAAAAGTCTTACGCAGTCGGCATGGGGCCGTTTCCGGATGGCGTTTATCGGGCAGAATTTCCGTATCTGTACCGCCGACCCGAAGGAATGCCGGAAGAGAAAGCAATCGCGTACTATCTGCAGAAACTGCAGGAAGTTTTTGACCAGTGTTCTCCGGCACAGTACATTGCGGCTATTGTGGTGGAGCCAGTGCAGGGCGAGGGTGGTTTCATCCCTGCGCCGCTGGAGTGGGTCAAAGCGGTACGCAAGCTGTGCGACCAGCACGGTATCCTGCTGATTGCAGACGAAGTGCAGTGCGGCTTCTGCCGTACCGGACGGCTGTTTGCCAGCGAATACTGGCAGGAAAGCGGCGTGCAGCCAGATATTCTGGCAACAGCAAAGTCGATTGCCGCCGGTCTGCCGCTGAGCGCGATTGTGGCGCGGGAAGAAATTATGGAGTCGGTGCCCGCGGGCGTCATCGGCGGCACCTACTGTGGCAACCCGCTGGCTTGCGCAGCGGGGCTGAAAGTTCTGGAAATCCTGGAGCGCGACCATCTGGCGGAGCGGGCACTCGCCATCGGGAAAACCGTCATGGAGCGTTACCGCACTTGGCAGCAGAAATATCCGGTCATCGGGGATGTGCGCGGGTTGGGCGCCATGGTCGGCATCGAATTCGTTAAGAATCGGGAAAGCAAGGAGCCGTATCCGGAGCTGGTCTCCAAGCTGGTGGCAGAAACCGCGCAGCACGGCCTAATGGTAGAGAGCGCGGGCGTGTACGGTAACGTCATCCGTTTCTTAGCGCCGCTGGTCATTACGGATGCGCAGCTGGAGGCAGGTTTGCAAATCTTTGAACAGGCGATTGCCGCCTGCATTTGATTTTTCAGTAAAAACTTGTACAAGAAAAAGCACATACAAAGGGGGCAGCCAAAATGAATGAAAAATTTGTTGTGACCATTACACGACAGTTCGGCAGTCTGGGACGTCCGATTGCAAAACAAATCAGTGAAAACCTGGGGATTGAGTACTATGACCGCGATATTGTGGATATGACCGCAAAGCAGATGAGTCTGCCGGTTTCTACCATCAGTGATGCGGAGGAGCACGCGAAGTCCGCCTTTTTCAACATGGGCTATCCGCTTGGTATGGGTACGACGGAAATGCAGGATCAGATTTTTCTGGCGCAGAGTAAGATTATCATGAATTTGGCGGAAAAAGAAAACTGCCTCATTGTGGGGCGGTGTGCGGATTACATTCTGCGTGATAAAAAAGAACTGCTCAATATTTTTATTTATGCACCGTATGCCGCGCGCCTGCGCAACTGTGTGGAGCGGCTGAATATGCAGCCTGCAGAGGCAAAACGGATGATTGCGCAGGTGGATAAAGCAAGGGAATCCTACCATAAGCATTACTCCGGCCACAGCATGGCAGACAAAGACACCAAGCACATCATGATTGACTCCAGCTTTCTGGGGATTGAAGAAACCTGTGATGTCCTGACAGAGCTGATTCGCAGGCGGTTCCATTTATAAATTTGTTTCAGCGGCAGGGCGCCGCGGAAAACCATTTGCAACGGGGCAAATTCCAAACCGGAATTTGCCCCGCTTTTTGATATTTGAACAGGAGGGTGAGCACAATGCGGATGTTGGACATTCAAAACCTTTCCAAATCTTTCGGGGACCTGGAGGTTCTGCGCGACGTGAACATCGCCGTGGAGCAAGGTGAGGTTGTGGTAGTCATCGGCCCGTCCGGTTCCGGCAAAAGCACCATGCTGCGCTGCATCAATTTATTGGAACAGCCGTCCGGCGGGAAAATCCTTTATCAGGACAAAGACATTACCCAGCTGGGCAAGGCAATTATGGAGTACCGCAAGCACGTGGGCATGGTGTTCCAAAAGTTCAATCTGTTTCCACTCAAAACAGTGGTGCAGAATGTGATGTACGCACCGGTGAAGCTGAATAAAACAGACCCGAAAGAAGCTAGGGAAGAGGCCATGGAGCTGCTCAAAAAAGTTGGGCTGGAAAGCAAAGCGGAGGTTTACCCGCACGCGCTTTCCGGTGGGCAGCAGCAGCGGGTTGCGATTGCGCGCGCACTTGCGATGCAGCCGGAAATGCTGCTGTTTGACGAACCAACCTCTGCACTGGACCCGGAGCTGGTGGGCGATGTGCTGGCGGTTATGAAGCAGCTTGCCAAAGAGGGCATGACCATGATGGTGGTTACGCACGAAATGGGGTTTGCACGCGAAGTGGCAGATCGTGTCATCTTTATGGACGGCGGCTATGTGGTGGAAGCGGATACGCCGCAGGAAATCTTTTCAAATCCGAAAAACGAACGAACGCGGACGTTCCTGTCTCGCGTGCTGCAGAAGTAAGGGGGCGGTCATATGCAGTTTCATTGGGGAGAGGCTTTTTCGCAGCTGGGACCGGATCTGCTGCAGGGTATCCAAGTGGTGGTTTACATCACGCTGGTCGGTTTTCTGTTTGCTCTGCTGCTGGCCCTGCTGCTGGCGATTGGCAGTCTTTCGCGGCACGCGGTGCCGCGGCGCATCATTGCCGTTTTTATTGAAATCATTCGCGGCACGCCGTTGCTGGTACAGTTCTTTTATATCTATTATGTCATACCGATGCTGTGCTCCGGTTTGGCCTCGCTGTTCGGTGTGACAGCCAACGTTCAGTTTCCGGCGGATATCTGCGGCATCATTGGGTTTGCCATTAACTATGGCTGCTATATGTCCGAAGTAATCCGCGCTTCGATTCAGTCCATTGACCTGGGCCAGCGGGAGGCGGGGCTTGCGCTCGGCTTCAGTGAAAAGCAGGTACTGTTCCACTTCATCATCCCACCGGCACTGCGCAATTCGGTTCCGGTGTTTGGCAATTACCTGGTAATGATGATTAAGGATACCTCTCTGCTCGCCATGATATCTGTGCAGGAGCTGTTGCTGCGCACCAAGACTTTTGCGTCCCAAACATTTTTGACCGTGGAATCTTACACTATTTTGGCACTTGTTTACCTGATTATCAGCATTCCGCTGTCCCAACTTTGCAAACTGTTGGAGCGCAGGCTCAAACAAGTTCACTGAAATCAAATCGGAAAGACGAAAGGAGAATGAACAATGAAACTCAGAAAAACAATTGCGGCGGGTTTGGCGGCGGTTCTGCTGCTCACCGGCGCGGCAGCCTGCGGCACCGCTTCAGGTACAGGTTCCGCCGGCAGTACCGGCTCGGCAGAAGCTTCCGGCACTTCCACACAGAGCGGTTCCACTGATTCCCTTTTGGCAAAGATCAAACAGCGCGGATATATTTTAGTTGGCTCCTCGAATGATGCGCCGTTTGCGTATCAGGATGCTTCCACCGGCAAGCTGGCTGGTTTGGATATCGACATTCTGCGGGCCGTCTGCAAAAAGCTGGGCATTCCCGACATCAAGATGAAAGTGGTTGCCTTTGAAAACCTGCTGGTCGAACTGAACAACGGCAATATCGACATGGTGACAGACGCCATGTATGTGAAAGAAGACCGTATGCGGCAAGCTGCTTTCAGTGACAAATGGTACCAGGAAGGTGAAGCAGTGGTCATTCCGAAAAATTCTTCGATTCAGTCCAAAGCGGACTTAAAGGATAAAACTGTTGGCGCGCAGCCCGGTACCACGTTTTACGAAACGGCGCAGAGCTGGCTGAAAGCGGGAAAAATCAAGAATCTTGTATCATTTGACAACCAGGCAACCCTGATGTCAGCTGTCAATATGGGCAAAGTGGACGCGGTGGTGACAGACGGCATTGTGGCAAGCTACACCATTTCCAAAAGCACTGCGCTGAGCCTGAAATTGCTGTCGCCCTATGAGCCGGAGGCCAGCGGTCAGATTGGTTCTGCCGTGCGCTTCTCTGACGAGAGCTTCCTGACCGATTTTAACAAGGCACTCAACGACCTGAAAGCAGACGGCACCATCAAAAAGATTCTCGCGCAGTACAAACTTCCGGACAATTACTTTATTGATGCGGATGCCGGAAAAACAAAGAACCTCAAGTAGCCGAAGAAGTCCGTTTAAAAGCAGCCTTTCCGCCAACCGCGGAGGGGCTGCTTTTGTCAGGGCTGGCCACGCAGAATAAATTGATTGCGGCGGTAATCCAGCAAGCCGTCTTTCTTCATGGCGCTCAGTTCCCGCGACAGCGCGCTGCGCTCTACGCAGAGATAGTCAGCCAGTTCCTGCCGGTTAAAAGGAATGGTGACTCGGCTGCTTTTGCACTGCAGTGCCTGTGCGGAAAGAAAAGCGGTGACCTTTTCGCGTGTGGTTCGTTTGGAAAGGTACCCGATTTTCTGTGTTAGTAAAATATTTTTCTGCGCCAGAATCTGCAGCAGATTGGTTAGTACCCGCGTGTGAAACGTACAGGCAGAGGGGCAGACCGTGAGCAGCTTGCGGCAGTTCAAAAGCAAAACCACGGCATTTTCGGCAGCCACCACGCTGACCGGCAGATGTGAAACTTGCGCGCAGGAGAATGCTTCCCCAAACAGTTCGCCCGGGCCGGCGTGTGCCAAAATCGTTCGGTTCCCCCAGTAATCTTCCTGAATAATATGAACGCTGCCCGAAAGTAAAACGCCGACCGACCGCGCCGGCTCTTCCGCACGAAAAAGAAATGTGTCTTTCGCGTACTGCCGCTGTCTGGCTGAAAGGCAGTGCAGCAGCGACGCCGCTTCCTGCGGCGCAATGCCGGAAAACAGCGGACAGCCCGCCAATGGGTTTCGTATCATAAAAACTCCTTTACGTTGCAAATACAACGTACTTTTTTTGCTTAGTATAGTAAGATAAAGTTGCAAAGTCAAGAGAAATGGAGGATTCAGCAATGCTTAGAAAAATCATTCAGATTGATGAAGAGAAGTGTAACGGCTGTGGCCTTTGCGCGGCTGCGTGCCATGAGGGAGCCATCGGCATGGTAAATGGCAAGGCACATTTGCTGCGGGAAGATTACTGTGACGGGCTGGGAGATTGCTTGCCTGCGTGCCCCGCTGGCGCCATTACATTTGAGGAGCGTGAGGCGGCTGCTTATAATGCGGCAGCGGTGAAGGCACATTTTGCGTCCGAGCCACCGGCTGCAGCACCCTTTGTCGGCTGCCCTGGCTCCCGCGCGCAGATGATTCACAGAGCGTCTGCGCCTGCTGTGGCACAGCGGCAGGCGCAGGTCAAAGCTCCCAGCCGGCTGATGCAGTGGCCGGTGCAGATTCGGCTTGCGCCAGTGCACGCGCCCTATTTTGACGGCGCGGATCTGCTGGTTTCTGCGGATTGTGCAGCTTATGCTTGCGGCAATTTTCATGAGCAATTTATGAAAGACAGAATTACGTTGATTGGCTGCCCCAAGCTGGATGCGGTCGATTACAGCGAAAAGCTGACTGCCATTTTGCAGCAGAACGCAGTTCGCTCCGTTACCGTTGTGCGCATGGAGGTGCCATGCTGCGGCGGTTTGGAGTATGCTGTGAGGACTGCCTTGAAAAACAGCGAAAAAGTGATTCCGTGGCAGGTTGTCACGCTTTCGACAGAGGGGAGCGTTCTCAGCTAGTAAGAGCGCGAAAGTACCGTCGGTGCAAAAGTATATGGCGGGCAAGGCTTTGTATTTGACAAACAGCGGCGTGCGTGCTACACTATATATGTTGGAAATATCCAGCAAGCCTATCTTTTCATGCCAAACCGAAGGCTTTAAATTCGGCGTTGAGGTCCTTTTTGAACTGTTCCGAAGACTTATCAGCAAAAGCAGGTATAGCAGTCGATTACCCGGGCGTTACACGGGACTAAAATATTCGAAGGCATCCACGATGTGTGGGTGCCTTTTTCTGTGTTCGGGTATCTTCCAGCGCAGAAACGGGTTTTCTTGGGCAAAGAGGGAAGGCTCCTGCAGAAGCCAAAAATAAAGGAACAAAATTTTGAAATTTTTACTATTTTAGATTGACGCTGTTTAAAGTATATAGTAAAATAATAGAAAAAATATCATATAAAAAATGGGAGGTCATATCGTGAAAAAGGTATTCAGGCAGATCTGCACGGCAGTGCTGGTGTGCGCGGTCTTTATTTCACCGCTTGGTCTGTCAAAAGCACAGGCCGCAACAGCCGACCAGACATTGCAAAACACTTATGGCTCTAAATTCGGAAGGGTTGGCACCTGCGTATCCCTGTCGCAGCTGCAGAATGCATCCACGCTAAAGGTTATCAAAGAAAGGTACAACAGCATTACGCTTGAAAATGAAATGAAGCCGGATGCGCTGCTGGGGTCTGCACCATCCTTGCTGACCGTTTCGCAGGCAAAAGCGCTGGGATACTACATTCCCAGCAACTACAAAGAGTCCACCGTACCGAAAATAAACTTTGCCACGGTCGACAAGGTGCTTCAGATTTGTTACAACAACGGTTTGGGGATTCGCGCTCATACGCTCATATGGCATTCTCAAACACCATCCTGGTTATTTAAATCGAATTATAACGCGAGCGGCAGCAATGTAAGTTCCACGGTGATGGACGCGCGCATGGAATTTTATATCAAAACGGTTATGAATCATGTTTGCTTAAGCAAGTACGGAAGCGCTGTTTATGCGTGGGATGTTGTGAATGAATACTTGCATTCGTCATCGACTTCCGGCTGGAATCAAATTTACGGCAGTGTTACGGATTATCCGCAGTTTGTAAAGAATGCGTTCCGTTATGCCTATGAAACGATCCAGTATTTCGGACTAACAAATAAAGTAAGTTTGTTTTACAACGATTATAATACCTACATGGAATCTTCCGATATCATCAAAATGATCAATTATATCAATGCGGGTACGCGCTACTGCAGCGGGGTCGGCTGTCAGTCACATTTAAGTACATCTTTCCCAAGTGCATCGTATTACAAGGAGGCTCTGCATGCTTTTCAGAAGGCAGGGCTGGAGATTCAAATCACCGAGTTGGACGCGGGAGCAAGTACGGAAACACAGCAGGCATCGTACCTGTACAATATTATGAAAGCCGTTTGTGAAGTGAAAAAAGCAGGCGGAAAAATCACAGGAATCACCTGGTGGGGGCTTTCCGATGATGTATCTTGGAGAAAAGGCGATCAGCCGCTGCTCTTTTCATCCCTGTATTATCCGAAAGCTTCGTATTACAGAACGCTGGATGCTTTTTCGGACGTATTTTAAAAACTAGCTTTTCTGCTGAAAGAAGCCCTCGAAACGGCATACAAATGCGGTTTCGGGGGCTTTTTGAATACCTACACGCCAAAGGTTCAATGCACGAACAGAGTAGTCGAATCAGCAAAACACACACAGACGAACCATTTCAAAGTTATTGTTTAGAATTGAAATACAAAGTGTGATTATGAGCTAACCTGCTGCCTTTCTAAAAACAAATAAAAAAGAGTAATATTTATAATTAAAATGAACTTAAGTAAAGTCAATTTCATCTTCATTACAAATATTACTCAATATTTTCGGACGAATAATCCAAACATACCATGCAAGAAAAATACACATGGAACAGTTCGAATTATATTGTTTTGGTGAACCATCGGGGATTCGAACCCCGGACACCCTGATTAAAAGTCAGGTGCTCTACCGACTGAGCTAATGATTCATTTGAACGGATTCGCAAGACACTCTCGTGAACCAGCCCTAATAGAATAGCATTTTGAAAAAGATTTGTCAATAGCTTTTTGCGAATTTTTGAAATTATTCATTGTAAAAGAAAGAATAAGGGAGAGAGGAAAGCGGAGCCACACGCTGCCGGTAGTCCGGCATGACACGTTCCAGTTCGGCGTAGAAGTCTTTGGAATGGTCTGCGTGCAAAAAATGCACATACTCATGCAGGACAACTGCTTGTATGCAGGGCAGAGGGAGTTCCAGCAGACGGGTACTGAGTGTTATGATGTTTTTGGCAGGAATACAGCTGCCCCAGCGTGATGTCATGCGGCGGATGCGCAGCGTTACGGTTTCGGGAAGCGGTCGTCCCTGCAGCAGCGTTTTGGCGCCTGCGGCCGCTTCTGTGAAAATGATGCGGCATTGTTTAGTGAGCAGGCGTTCAATGCAGCGGCGACAGTCTTCCGCTGAAGTTTCCGGTGCTGTCTGCAAGAGCAGCCCACGCTTTGTCAGAGCAGCGGCTGTTTTTGTGCCGGCGGAGGTCTGCAGCGTTTGCAGCTGCCCCAAGACGCGGAACGTTTCACCGGAATGGTACCGATGCGCCGGAGGGGACAGCGCCTGCCGCTGCGTCTGTTTTTCCAGAGCACGCAGAAGGAAGCGCTCCTGCTGTCGCAAAATCGCTTCCACTTGGCGAACGGATACCCGGCGGTTTGCTGAAACGCGCACCAGCCCCGCTTCCGTGACGCGCAGATTGATATTTTTGACAGGTTTGCGCACGATTTCGTAAAAAATCCTGCGGCCGCCGTTTAAGCACAGGGAATTGCCCATGGTTTCACCTCTCGATTATCATAGCACTTTTTGTTAGGCTTGGCGATGCCTCCTGCCAAAAAAGATTGACATTTTTGCGCAAAAGTTTATAATGACAAACAGTTGATTAATATAAACAATTCTGCTGCATCAACTATTGCTTCATACAAATCCTTGGCACAGCAGAAAGAAAGGAGTTTTGTAATGCCGGAAAGTGATCGGGAGCGTTTATTTGCCGCAGCGCGCCGTGTCGGCAAAATTTCGGGCAAACTGCACCACCAGGCAGACCTTACACCAAGCGAGATGATGGTATTTCACCATGTGAAGCACCGCCAGAACGGTGAGGGTGTGCGTGCAAGCGAACTGGGTCAGCGTTTAGGCATCAGCCGGTCGGGCATCAGCCATCTGCTGACTACTTTAGAAGAAAAGGGGCTGATTGAGCGTGTCAACAGCCGTACCGACCGCCGCGCGGTGTATGTTCGCCTGTCCGCCTGTGGGCTGGAACGCTACCAAAGCATGAATGCCGAACTGACAGCCTGCGTGGACCGTGTAATGCTGCGCATGGGGCACGAGCAGGTGCTGCAACTGACGGTGCTGCTGAATGAGCTGGCGGATATCATGCAGGAAGAAATTGAAGCCAGCTTTGCACCCAAATAAATCCGTATTTTGAAAGGAAGCAGACCATGAGTAGAATTGCTCGTTACTTTAAAGCCTACATTGGCCCCATCCTGCTGGCGGTCCTGCTGCTGTTCGGTCAGGCACTGTGTGATTTGTCCCTGCCGAACTATATGAGCGACATTGTCAATGTCGGCATTCAGCAGAACGGCATTACCGATGCTGCGCCGGACGCGGTCAGTGAGCAGGGAATGCAGTTTTTTCAAAGCTTCATGACGCAGAAGCAGAAACAGCAGATTGACCGGAACTATCAGCAGGCAGCCAAGGGAACGGTCAGTGGGCAGTATCCTAAAAATGCGAAGGAAGCGGTGTATACGCTGAAAGCAGATGCCGACCGCACGCAGGTCAGCGAGATTTTCGGCGAAACGACCTGGAGCTTCCTTTATACTATGGAAAGCCTGCAGGCACAGTCGGGTTCTAAAACCACCTCGTCAGATAAAACCGATTTGACGGAAATCAACCTTACCAAGCTGTATCAGATGGCGCCGATGCTGGCAAAGCTGCCGCAGAAAACGCTTTCCGATGCGCAACAGAAAGCACAGAAAGTGCAGGATTCTGTGAAACTGCAGAGCGGCACAGTGCTGGTGAAGTCCCTTTATGAGGAATTGGGTGTGGATACCAGCGCTTTAGAGCAGCACTATATCCTGCTGGAGGGCTTCAAAATGCTGGCGCTGACGGTCGCCAGTGCGCTGGCCGCCATTTTGGTGGGGCTGCTGGCGTCGCGCGCGTCTTCCGGTCTTGGCCGGGATTTGCGCCGCGATGTATTTCACCGGGTCAATTATTTTTCCCACACGGAGTTTGACCGCTTTAGCACAGCTTCCCTCATTACACGCACGACCAACGACGTTACGCAGGTGCAGATGGTAATCATGATGGGTATCCGTATGCTGGCTTACGCGCCGATTATGGCAATCGGCGGTATCACCATGGCAGTGCGCAAGAGTGTCTCCATGACCTGGATTATTGCGTTGGCAGTGATTGTTTTGGTGGGCTTGGTCGGCGTCATTTTCTCAATTGCGCTGCCACGCTTTAAGCGGATGCAGAGCCTGATTGACCGGATGAATCTGGTTGCCCGTGAGAACTTGACCGGCCTGATGGTCACCCGCGCGTTCAGCAACCAGGACTTTGAAGAAAAACGCTTTGATACGGCAAACCGGAACCTAACGGATAACCAGTTGTTTGTCAACCGGCTGATGACGGTCATGATGCCGGCTATGATGCTGATTATGAACAGCGTGTCCCTGCTGATTGTCTGGGTGGGGGCGCATCAAGTCGCGCAGAGCACCATGCAGGTGGGCGACATGATGGCTTATATGCAGTATGCTATGCAGATCATCACCAGTTTCCTGTTCATTTCTGCAATTTTTATTTTCATTCCGCGGGCATCGGTTTCAGCGGGTCGCATTGCAGATGTGCTGGAAACCGAGCCGAGCATTCGCGATCCCGAGCAGCCCAAGCCGTTTGACAATGCCAAAAAGGGCTGGGTCGAGTTTAAAAACGTATGTTTTCGCTATGACGGCGCAGAAGAGGACGTTTTACACAACATTACGTTTACTGCAAAGCCGGGCCAGACCACGGCGTTTATCGGTTCCACCGGTTCCGGAAAGAGTACCTTAGTCAATATGGTTCCGCGCTTTTACGACGCGACAGCCGGCAGCGTTTGTGTGGACGGGCAGGATGTGTGCCAAGTTACCCAGAGCGACCTGCGCGCGCGTATCGGCTATGTACCGCAGAAGGCGGTTCTGCTTTCGGGGACGATTGCTTCCAATCTGCGCTACGGTGTGCCGGATGCGGACGCGGCGGCCATTCGCACCGCCGTAGAAACCGCGCAGGCGGCGGAGTTTGTTGACAGCAGTCCAGAGGGATTGGAAACCCCCATTGCACAGGGCGGCGACAATGTTTCCGGTGGGCAGAAACAGCGCCTTTCCATCGCGCGTGCGCTGGCTACCCATGCGGAAATCTATATTTTTGACGACAGCTTTTCGGCTTTAGACTTCAAGACAGACGCCGCGCTGCGTGCCGAACTGAAGCGGACAACCGGACAGGCCACGGTGCTGCTGGTGGCACAGCGTGTGTCAACCATACGGAACGCGGAACAGATTATTGTGCTGGATGAGGGGCGGATTGTCGGCTGCGGAACGCACCGTGAGTTGCTGCGCACCTGCCCGACCTACTATGAGATTGCTTCCAGTCAGCTTTCAAAGGAGGAGTTAGCATGAGCGAGCCGAAAACTTCCGCACCGCCCAAACGCCGCGGGCCCATGGGCGGGCCGATGCACGGACCAATGCATATGCCCGGCGAAAAGCCGAAAGATTTTTCCGGTACGCTGAAAAAACTGCTGCAGTACCTTGGCAAGTACAAATTCCGTATTTTTCTGGTGCTTGTGTTTGCGGTTGCCTCCACCGTTTTTATGATTTTGGGGCCGAAGATTCTGGGCAATGCCACCACGGAAATTTTCAATGGACTGCTGAAAAAGGTTTCCGGTACCGGTCAGGGAATTGACTTTGCACACGTGGGGCAGACTCTGCTGTTTCTGCTGACGATTTACATCATCAGCGCCGCGTTCAACTATCTGCAGGGCTGGATGATGACGGGCGTCACCATGGAAACGGCATACCGGATGCGCCGCGAGATTGCACAAAAAATTCAGTGCCTGCCGTTTTCCTACTATGATACAACAACGAACGGCGAGGTTCTTTCACGTCTGACTAATGATGTGGATACGATTTCCCAGAGCTTAAACCAATCGCTGACGCAGATTATCACCAGTGCGGCGCAGCTGGTGGGAATCCTCGTGATGATGTTTTCTATCAACTGGCAGATGTCGCTTGCCGCGCTGTGTATTGTGCCGCTGTCTGCGGTGGTCATTTTGCTGGTGGTAAAACATTCGCAGAAATACTTTAAGCAGCAGCAGGATTATCTGGGCCACGTCAACGGGCACATTGAGGAAATGTACGGCAGCCATGTGGTGGTGCGCGCCTTTAACGGCGAAGCGCGCAATGAAGCGGCTTTTTCCGAATATAATGAGAAGCTGTACCATTCTGCTTGGAAGAGCCAGTTCTTGTCGGGACTTATGCAGCCGGTAATGATGCTCATTGGCAATATCGGCTTTGTAGTAACCTGCATTTTGGGGGCTTGGTTTGCCGTGCACGGTGCCATTACCGTCGGTGACATTCAGGCATTTACGCAGTATGTACGCCAGTTTACCCAGCCGATTCAGCAGGTTGCGAATATCTCCAATGTGCTGCAGTCGACGACCGCTGCCGCCGAGCGGGTTTTCGCCTTCCTAAGCGAAGCGGAGGAGCCGGCGGACAGCGAAAACGCTATGACCATTAACTGCACAGACAAACCGGATACGGAACTGAACATTCACGTGGCGGGCAGCGTGCAGTTTGCACACGTACACTTTGGCTACACGCCGGAAAAAACCATCATCCATGATTTCTGCGCGGTGGTGCAGCCGGGGCAGCGGGTTGCCATTGTCGGCCCGACCGGCGCCGGTAAAACCACCATGGTGAAGCTGCTGATGCGCTTTTATGATGTAAGCGAGGGTGCGATTTTGGTGGACGGCTATGACATCCGCAGCTTCCAGCGCAATGAACTGCGCAGACTGTTCGGCATGGTGCTGCAGGACACTTGGCTGTACAATGCCTCCATTCGGGACAATATCCGCTACGGCAGGCAGGACGCCACGGAAGAGCAGATTCTGGAGGCTGCCAGAAGCGCGCAGGTAGACCATTTTGTGCGTACCCTGCCGGGCGGGTATGAAATGCTTCTGAACGAGGAGGCAACCAATGTCAGCCAGGGGCAGAAGCAGCTGCTGACCATCGCGCGCGCGTTTTTGGCGGATCCGCAGATTCTGATTTTGGATGAAGCAACCTCCAGTGTGGATACACGCACGGAAATTTTGATTCAAAAGGCGATGGATAATCTGCTGAAAGGGCGCACCTCGTTTATCATCGCGCACCGTCTGTCAACGATTCGCGACGCAGACTTGATTTTGGTCATGGACCACGGCGATATTGTGGAGCAGGGCACGCACGAAGCCCTGCTTGCCAAAGGCGGATTTTACGCCAATTTGTACAACAGTCAGTTTGTGGGGAGGGCAGAAGCCTGAACCGGTGAAAAAGAGACTGCCTGCAGGATGATTCCCTGCGGCAGTCTTTTTTTGCGGAGCGCTTCCGGAACATGGCGGGTATGGAAAATGCTCCGGACACCTTTCTGCAAAAATCCGAAATATCGAAAGTCTGAACATAAAAGTTTTGCACAGCTGAAAAGTTGAAACAGGCGAAAACTTTTTCGGAATCCCGGAAAATGGCGTGAAAATGCCTTCTCACTGTGGAAAACACGGTTGAAAATGTGGAAGACTTTTTCACCGGAAGATTTTTACTGAACAAAAATGAATATTTTATGTAAACGGCGCAGTGGATGCAAGCAGACGGAACTTTAAATTCTGCTTATATTATTTCGATTTTAGAACTATTTTTCATTGAAAAAGCATTAGAATATAGAAAAAATTGCCGGGGAGGGAACTCGCTTATGAAAAGCCGCGTGCAGCCACGGTGGATTCTTCTTTCAATCTTAGCGGTTGCACTGGCGGTTTGCGTGGTTGCTGCAGGCGTACGCACGCTGCACAGCTTTGAAAAGGAGAAATCTGCTCCGCAGGCGGATGCACTGGCGGTCAAAATGGTCAGAGAACTGGGTTACAGCGAAGCATACACGCAGGTACCGGCCGCTTCTGTGCAGAAGTATTATCCGGTTGACGCTGACCTGCTTGCGGGCGCGGGAATGTGGCTTGCCAAAGGAAGCGACAAAGCAGGGGAGCTTTGCTGCTTTCAGCTGCGCCGGGCGGCAGATGCGCCAGCGGTAAAAAAGGCGGTTGCCGAGCGATTGAGCAGCAAGGCGCAGGCTCTGCGGGCGGTGAACGTCGCGCAGTATCGCATGGTGCAGAATGCTGTGGTGGTGCAGCAGGGGCAGTATGTGCTGGTGGCGGTTTCCGCAGATTCTACTGTTGAAAAAGAACTTTTCTATAAATTGTTGAAATAGTCTTGCGGGGTGGGCACTTTTGTGTTATAATAATCTGCGTATTCTGCAGAAGTAGTTCAGTGGTAGAACATCAGCTTCCCAAGCTGAGAATGCGGGTTCGATTCCCGTCTTCTGCTCCAAAGTTTATCTTAGAAAACCGCATGGTAAAGCCGCTTTTTCGGCTTGCTGTGCGGTTTTTTGCAGAAAAGGCTTTCGCTGCCTGTATAGATTGGATACAGATGAGGAAGAGAGGTCTTTATCGTTGGAGGAAAAACTGCAGCTGCGCTTTCAGTGGGCGGACGGTACGCATCCGGACTTCGTGCGTTTCAGCGCGTGTCTGGAATCGTACTTTGACCGGTTGGTTGGCGGGAAGGAAAATCGAGGCGGATTTATCCCATACAACTCCCTGCGGGAGATTCACGATGTGCTGCTTGTTTATGTGCAGGGGCAAGCCGCTGCTTGCGGAAGTTTCAAACGCAAAAGCGAAGACACTGCGGAAATCAAGCGGCTTTATGTTTCTGAACCGTTTCGCGGGAAGGGAATTTCCAGACAAATCATGCAAAAACTAGAGCAAGCGGCGGCGCGACAGGGCTTTTTGCGTTTGGTTTTGCAGACGCGCGAAGCCTGCACAGCCGCGGTGCATCTTTACGAATCCATGGGATACTGCCGGATTTCCAACTACCCGCCCTATGACCGCCTGCCGCTGGCGGTTTGCTTTGAAAAGCGGCTGGCAGGGCGGCGGGAAAACGCCGGAGCGAAAGTACAGCCGTGAAAGGCAGCCGGCTTTTTTGTTGGACAGGAGGAGCGCCATGCAGACTGCAAAAGGAAAATGTGTGTGCGGCGGCATTGCAATCGGAAACATTTATTTTCTGAAACGCAGGCGCGCCGCGGTGAGCAGGGCAGAAGCAGAAAACCCGGAAGTCGAGCTGCGCCGCTTTGTGCAGGCACAACGGCAGGCGGTGCAGCAGCAGCGAACCCTTTTGGAAAAGGCAAAGGCGGAAGCCGGCGGGGAGGCGGCCGCTGTCTTTGAAATCCATGCCATGATGCTGGAGGATGCGGATTTTGTCGGCCGTGTGCGGGAACTGATTTGCAGCGAACGCCGGACAGCCGCCTATGCGGTTGAAAAAGCGGTGCAGGAGCAGGCGGCGGCGTTTGCCGCGCTGACGGACAATCCGTATATGCAGGCACGCAGCGCCGATGTGCGGGATATTGGGCAGGCAGTGCTGGGTTTTTTACTGGGCGGTGAACCTGCTTTACCACCGGAGGAACCGTTTTTGCTGGCGGCAGATGACCTGACACCTTCGGAAACCATGCGGTTTGACAGACGTCTGCTGCTGGGGCTTGTGACACGCGGCGGCAGCCTCAGCAGTCACACTGCCATTTTGGCGCGCAGCCGGAATCTGCCGGCGCTTGTGCAGTGCGGCGAGGTGGAGGAAAGCTGGAATGGCAGACCGGCGGCACTGGATGCTGGCAGCGACCGCATTTATCTGGATCCGGAGCCGGCAGTTTTGGCAGAACTCGAAAAGCGCCGCGAAACCGCACAGCGGCAAAAGGAGCAGTTATTTGCACTTAAAGGAAAGCCGGACGTGACGCGCGACGGCAAGATGGTCGCTGTCTGCGCGAACATCGGCGGCCCGGCAGATTTGCCGGCGGTTCTGGAAAACGATGCCTGCGGCATTGGCCTGTTCCGCTCGGAATTTTTGTATCTGAACCGGGAAACTTACCCTGCGGAAGAGGAACAGTTTGCGGCGTACCGGGAGGTGCTGCAGGCGATGGCGCCTAAAAAAGTGGTGGTGCGCACCTGCGACCTCGGTGCGGACAAAACCGCAGCCTATATGCACCTTGCCGCAGAACCCAATCCAGCGTTGGGGCGGCGTGCGGTGCGCCTTTGCCTGACGAACCGCACGCTTTTTCAAACACAACTGCGCGCGCTGCTGCGGGCGTCGGTGTTTGGCAACCTTGCAGTCATGTTTCCCCTGATTACCAGCGTGCGGGAACTGCGGGCGTGTAGGGAAGTGCTGCAGGAGTGCCGCACGGAACTGGAACAGCAGGGGATACGCACCGGTCAGGTGGAAGTGGGCATTATGGTGGAAACCCCCGCTGCGGTGCTTTGCGCGGAGGAACTTGCGCAGGAATGTGATTTCTTTTCCATCGGCACGAATGACCTGCTGCAGTACACCTGTGCACTGGACCGGCAGAACCCGAATCTGGAGCCGTTCTTTGACCCACACCATCCCGCTGTCCTGCGCGAGATTCAAATGACGGTTGAGGCGGGGCACCGCCACGGCTGCCGGGTGAGCATTTGCGGGGAACTGGGGGCGGATTTATCGCTGACGCAGACCTTCCTGCGCATGGGCGTTGACGCATTTTCCGTGAACCCGGAATGTGTGCTGGCGGTGCGCGGCGCGGCACGCGGTTGTGACGCTTGCCAAAGGACGCAGTAAAAAGAAAGCCGCACGGAGAAACGCTGCTGCGGGCAGCGCCTCTGTGCGGTTTTTGGATGTGATAGAACATTTACAACAGCTTTTTCAGCTGCAGAACTTTTGCCAGGTTTCCTTTGGTCTTGATTTTGCCGTGTGCAAGTGCGGACATCGGGTTCAGCTTCCGGCTTAGAATATCCAGAAAATCATGGGCGGAAATCTGCACGCTGAGATCCTTTTTGATGCAGGCGACCGGTTCCATCTGAAACACACCGTCCCTGACGGCCGCATAAAAAACGCCGCCGCCCTCGCCGGTCAGGGTGACCTCAACAGTCAAGTCTCCGACTTTGTGTAAGTCTGTGTTTGCCGCTTTGCGGGCGGCTTTGTCGTGAATGGTTTGATAAATGTCCTGAAACGCCAATTGCTCCACTTCCCTGTATGTTTTCTTGTTGTTTAGTATACCATAAACGGCGGGCGCGGAAAACAGGAAAATGAAAAGGAAGCAGCCGCAGGGGCGCTTCCAAAAGGTGTGGTGTGCTTACGAAGTCTTTTTCGGCTGCTCCAGCCGGGTGTAGTTTTCTGCAAACCGCGCGATGTCTTCGGCAGAATTTTGGCTGAGCGCCAGACTGTGGATGGTTTCTTTCATATAGGCGGAAAGCCTTTCTGTGCCGCTGCCCGGTGCTGTTTTCTCTGGTTCCTGCATGGTTCCTTCACCTCCTGCTATAGGGTTTGCGGCCGCGTGCAAAAATACACTGGAAAATTTATTGCGTCTTCCCCGATTTTTCGGTATAATAATAGGAACGTCAACGAAAAGGGGTTATTACATTGGAGAACCAGACAGTCAGGACCCGCTTTGCACCCAGTCCAACGGGATTTATGCATGTTGGCAACCTGCGCACAGCTTTATATGAATATCTCATCGCGAAATCTCAGGGCGGCACATTTGTCCTGCGAATCGAAGACACCGACCAGGAGCGCCTGGTGGAAGGTGCCACCGACGTGATTTACCATACCTTGCAGCAAGTGGGTTTAAAGCATGACGAGGGGCCGGATATCGGCGGCCCATACGGCCCGTATGTGCAGAGCAAGCGAAAGGCGCTTTATCTGCCGTATGCCCAGCAGCTGGTGAAAGAGGGCAAGGCATACTACTGCTTCTGCTCCAAGGAGCGTTTGGCGTCCCTGCATGATGAAAATGGGCTTGGCGGTTACGACCGCCACTGCCGCGACCTGCCGCAGGAGGAAGTGGACAGGCTCCTGCAGTCCGGTACGCCGTGGGTGATCCGCCAGAAAATGCCGCTGACCGGCAGCACCACGTTTACCGACAGCGTGTTCGGTGAGATTACCATTGAAAACAGCGAACTGGAAGATCAGATTTTAATCAAATCAGACGGCTACCCGACTTACAACTTTGCCAATGTCATCGACGACCACCTGATGCACATTACGCACGTCGTGCGCGGCTGCGAGTACCTGACCAGCACGCCGAAGTACAACCTGCTTTACGAAGCCTTTGGTTGGCAGCTTCCCACATATGTTCACCTGCCGCTGATTATGGGCCGCAACGCGGACGGCAGCACCAGCAAGCTTTCCAAGCGCCACGGTTCCACCGGCTTTGCAGACTTGCTTCGGGAGGGGTACCTGCCCGAAGCGATTATCAATTATATTGCGCTGTTGGGCTGGGCGCCGCAGGGCACCGAGGAACTGTTTACACTGGACGAATTGGCACAGCAATTTCGGATTCACGGCATCAGCAAAAGCCCGGCAGTTTTTGATTACGACAAGCTGACCTGGATGAACGGCGAGTATCTAAAAAAAATGCCGCAGGAAACGTTTATTGAAAAAGCCATGCCGTACTTCCGTGAGGTGTTCGGCGACGCGCAGAAAAACTGGAAGGTTCTGGCGGAAGTGCTGCAGCCCCGCGTGCTGAAGCTGACCGACCTGCCGGATATGCTGGCATTCTTTAAGAAAGTGCCGCCGTACACCACAGAGATTTTTGTTAACAAAAAGAGCAAAGCAAATCTGGAGAATGCTCCGGTCATGCTGGAAGCGGCCATTGCGGATCTGCAGGCACTCGATGACTGGAGCGTGGATGCCCTGCACGAAGACCTGCTGGCGCTTGCCAAAAAACTGGAAGTGAAAAACGGCGTTTTGCTTTGGCCGGTGCGCGTGGCGGCAGCCGGGCAAACGGTTACGCCCGGCGGTGCGATGGAAATCCTTTCCGTGCTCGGCAAAGACGAGTCCCTGCGTCGGCTGCGTGCCGGTCTGGAAATGCTCAGAAATTAAGAACGGATACAGCAGGAGGACACCATGAGTGAAACAAACAAAAACCTGACTGCTCCCGAAGAGGGCAGTGGCAATTTTATTCATACCTTTATTGCAGAGGATATTGCGGAAAACGGTCGTTTTGCAGGGCAGCGCGTGCACACCCGCTTTCCGCCCGAACCCAACGGCTATCTGCACATCGGCCACGCCAAGGCCATCTGCGTGGATTTCGGCACAGCGGAAAAATTCGGTGGTCTGTGCAATCTGCGCATGGATGACACCAACCCCACCAAGGAAGACACCGAGTACGTGGACGCCATCAAAGAGGATATTCGCTGGCTCGGCTTTTCGTGGGACGACCGCTTTCATTATGCATCCGATTATTTTGACACCATGTATGAGCTGGCGGTCAAGCTGATTGAAAAAGGTCTTGCCTACGTCTGCGAGCTGACGCCGGAGCAGATGCACGACAATCGCGGTGACCTGACGCATCCGGCGGTCAGTCCGTATCGGGACCGCCCCATTGCAGAAAGCCTTGCCCTGTTTGCCCGCATGAAAGCAGGGGAGTTTGCGGACGGCCGCATGACGCTGCGTGCGAAAATGGATCTTGCTTCCGGTAACTTCAATCTGCGCGACCCGGTTATTTACCGAATCAACCATATGCATCACCACCGCACCGGCGACAAATGGTGTGTTTACCCCATGTACGACTTCGCGCATCCGATTGAGGACGCCATGGAGGGAATTACCCATTCGCTCTGTACCCTGGAGTTTGAGGAGCATCGGCCGCTTTACGACTGGGTAATCGAGCACATTGACCTGCCTGCAAAACCGCGGCAGATTGAGTTTGCCCGTCTGGGTATCAATAACACTGTTATGAGCAAGCGCAAGCTGCGCAAACTGGTGGAGGGCGGCTTCGTTTCCGGCTGGGACGACCCGCGTATGCCTACGCTCTGCGGTCTGCGCCGCCGTGGCTTTACGCCGGCCTCCATCCGGAACTTCTGCAGCCGCATCGGCGTTTCTAAGGTTGATTCCACGGTGGAGTACGGCTTTTTAGAGCATTGCCTGCGGGAGGACTTAAACCTGAAAGCGCGCCGCACCATGGCAGTGCTGCATCCGGTCAAGCTGGTGCTGACCAACTATCCGCAAGGTCAGACGGAAACCTTTACAGTAGAAAACAATCCGGAGCGCCCGGAAGACGGCACCCGCGAGGTGACCTTTTCCCGCGAGCTTTGGATTGAGGCGGGGGATTTTCTGGAGGAGCCGGTTAAGGGCTACCGCCGACTTTTCCCGGGCAATGAGGTGCGCCTGAAAACGGCGTATATTGTCCGCTGCACCGGCTGCGACAAAAACGAGGACGGCAGCGTCAAAACGGTTTACGCTGAGTATGACCCCGAAACGCGCGGCGGCAATACGCCGGACGGCCGCAAGGTGCGTGGTACCATCCACTGGGTGAATGCCGCTGACTGCACGGAAGCGGAGGTACGCTTGTATGGCAGTCTGTTTACGGTGCCGGAACCGGAGCAGGAGGAGGACTTCCTCACGGTTTTGAACCCCGATTCCCTGCAGGTGCTGCAGCACTGCAAGGTGGAGCCATCCCTGCGGGAGGCAGACGCTGCAATGCCGTTCCAGTTCATGCGGGAGGGGTACTTCTGTCTGGACAAGGATTCCACACCGGCACATCTGGTTTTTAACCGTTCCGTTTCTTTGAAGGATGGCTTTAAGCCGAATAAATAACAAAAAGCGGGTTCGGTGCGGCAAAATATCTGCCGGACTTCGTAAAAGGACTTTTCAGGGGACGCATTCCTTGAAAAGTTCTTTTTAGTTATTAAATTTCTTTGAATTCTTCGATTTTTGTCGAAATTAAATGATTTCTTAATGCGGAATATGGTATAATCAGGGAGTCAGAGTTGATGATATTAGGCATTTTGCTGCTGCACCCATGCGAAAGCGGGAACTTTGCTAAAACTTTAACGAAATTGTTGCAAACGATGCGAGATTGTGATATATTTAACTTATGCGAATAACTGGTCTTTTTCGTGCCAGGGTGCAGCGAGAAAACAGTGTTATCAAATGAATGGAGGAAACAAATATGTCAAGAAGAATCGTTTTGGCTGGTGCGTGCCGTACGGCAATCGGTAAAATGGGTGGAGCCCTTGTGGGCAAAGAAACACCGGAGTTGGCAACCATTGTTGTTAAGGAGGCCATGAAGCGTGCCGGTGTGCAGCCGAATGTGGTGGATGAAGTTATCCTTGGCTGTGTGTTCCAGGCAGGCATTGGTCAGAATGTTGCCCGCCAGGCTGCTATTTATGCCGGCATTCCGATCGAAACTCCAGCATTTACACTGAACAACCTCTGTGGCTCCGGCCTGAAGAGCGTCAATGTTGCCGCTGCGCTGATTGCTGCCGGCGAGGCAGACGTGATTGTTGCCGGCGGTGCGGAAAGTATGTCCAATGCGCCGTATCTGCTCAAAAAGGCACGTTTCGGTTACCGTATGAACGATGGCAAGCTCATTGACTCTATGATTCATGATGGCCTGGAAGATACCTTCCATCACTATCACATGGGTATCACCGCAGAAAACGTTGCGGAAAAATACGGTATTACCCGCCAGATGCAGGACGAATTTGCAGCTGCTAGCCAGCAGAAAGCACAGGCTGCCATCGCGGCAGGCAAGTTCAAAGACGAAATTGTGCCGATTGAAGTTAAGCAGAAGAAAAAGACCGTGATTTTTGACCAGGATGAAGGCCCCCGTGCAGGCGTGACCGCCGAATCCCTGGCTGGTCTGCGTCCGGCATTCAAAGAGAACGGCACAGTCACCGCAGGCAACGCTTCCGGCATTAACGACGCTGCTTCCGCAGTTGTTGTGATGACAGAGGAGAAGGCAAAGGAACTCGGTGTCAAGCCGATGGCTTACTGGGTTGCCGGCGCTTCCGCAGGCGTTGACCCGGCTTACATGGGTCTTGGCCCGATTGAAGCCACCAAAAAGGTTATGAAGAAGAGCGGCATGAGCGTTGCGCAGATGGACTTGATTGAAGCAAACGAAGCGTTCGCTTCCCAGTCCCTCGCAGTTTGCCACGACCTGCAGTTTGACATGAGCAAGGTCAATGTCAACGGCGGCGCCATTGCACTGGGTCATCCGGTCGGCTGCTCCGGCACCCGTATCCTCACAACGCTGATGTACGAAATGCAGAAGCGCGACAGCGAGTACGGCCTTGCTACCCTGTGCGTCGGCGGCGGCATGGGTGTTGCAACCATCGTAAAGAAATACTAATTGCGCGGAAAACCGAAGAAAGCAGGCGGAAACATGAGCTTTGTAAACTATGAGCAGAAAGACTTTGTCGGTGTCATTACCATTGACCGCGAGAAAGCCCTGAACGCGCTGAATCCGGAAGTCCTTGCAGATTTGGAAGCAGTTGTCGACGCCATTGACGCAGACAAAACCCGCTGCGTCGTCATTACCGGCGCCGGGCAGAAGGCCTTTGTTGCTGGCGCTGACATTGGCGCTATGAGCACCATGACACCGGATGAGGGTCGTGCGTTTAGCGCAAAAGGCAACGCGGTGTTCCGGAAAATTGAAAAGCTGCCGATGCCAGTTATCGCGGCGGTCAACGGCTTTGCACTTGGCGGCGGCTGCGAGCTTTCTCTGAGCTGTGACATCCGTATTGCTGCGGATAACGCTGTGTTCGGTCAGCCGGAAGCCGGTCTGGGCATTACGCCCGGTTTCGGCGGTACCCAGCGGCTGGCACGCACCATCGGCGTCGGCAAGGCGAAGGAAATGATTTACGCGGCGCGCAATATCAAAGCGGAAGAAGCGCTGCGGGTTGGTCTGGTCAATGCGGTGTATCCGGCGGAACAGATGCTGGAGGAAGCCATGAAGCTGGCCGAGCGGATTGCCGGTAATGCACCCATTGCCGTACGGCAGTGCAAGAAAGCAATCAACATGGGTCTGCAGATGGATATCGATTCGGCAGTTGCGTTTGAGCCGGAGCTTTTCGCGGCCTGCTGCGGCACAGCAGACCAGAAAAACGCCATGACCGCTTTCTGCGAAAAGCGTAAGCATGAGCCGTTTATCAATCGGTAAGCTGCTCGGCAAGTAAATACTATAATTATGATTAACAGGAGGATTTTCTCATGATCGTTGGTGTTATCGGCGCAGGAACCATGGGCTCCGGAATTGCGCAGGCTTTTGCACAGACAAATGGTTATGAAGTTCGTCTTTGCGACGTAAAGCCTGAGTGGGCGGAAGGCGGCAAGGCAAAGATTCAGAAGAGCCTTGACCGGCTGGTAAAGAAAGGCAAAATGGAGCAGTCCGCTGCGGATGCGATTTTGGCAAAGATTACAACCGGCACAAATGAAATTGCTGCCGACTGCGACCTGATTGTTGAAGCTGCTCTGGAAAAAATGGACATCAAGCAGGGTATCTTTCAGAAGCTTGACGAGTGCTGCAAACCGTCGTGCATTTTCGCCTCCAACACATCCTCTCTGTCCATTACGGAAATTGCGAATGGTGTAAAGCATCCGGTTGTTGGTATGCACTTCTTCAATCCGGCGCCTGTCATGAAGCTGGTTGAAGTCATTGCCGGTATCAACACGCCAGCGGAAGTTGTCGAAAAGATTAAGGCAATTTCCACAGAAATCGGCAAAACGCCGGTGCAGGTGAAGGAAGCTCCCGGTTTTGTCGTAAATCGGATTCTGGTTCCGATGATCAACGAAGCCGTCGTGGTCCTTTCTGAGGGCACTGCCGCTGCGGAAGATATCGACACCGCCATGAAGCTCGGCGCTAACCATCCGATGGGGCCGCTGGCTCTGTCTGACCTGATTGGCAACGACATTGTTCTCGATGTTATGGAAGTGCTTTACAGCGAAACCGGCGACCCGAAGTACCGCCCTGCTCCGCTGCTGCGTAAAATGGTGCGCGGCGGTCTGCTCGGCAGAAAAACCGGCAAGGGCTTCTATGATTATTCCAAATAAGAATCGTCCGTAAATGACAGATTTGGAGGAACGAGTATGGACTTCACGTTAAGCAAAGAACAGGAAATGGCCCGCACGCTCTTCAGAGAGATGGCGGAAAACGAAATTAAGCCGCTTGCCGCGGAAATTGATGAAGAGGAGCGCTTCCCGAAAGAGGCGCTGGAGCTTTTCCGCAAATATAAAATGATGGGTATTCCTTACCCGAAAGAGTATGGCGGCGCGGGCTGCGATACGCTGACTTACGAAATTGCCCTGGAGGAAATCTGCAAGGTCTGTGCAACCACAGGCACCATGCTTTCCGCACATATTTCCCTCGGCACTTGGCCGATTGTCAAGTTCGGTACACCGGAGCAGAAGGCAAAGTACCTGCCGAAGCTTTGCAGCGGCGAGTATCTGGGTGCTTTTGCCCTGACAGAGCCGGGCGCCGGCACAGACGCTTCCGGTCAACAGACCAAGGCTGTGCTGGACGGCGACCATTATGTCCTTAACGGCAGCAAGATTTTTATCACCAATGCCGGCTATGCGGACACTTACATCGTTTTTGCCATGACCGATAAGAGCAAGGGCAATCACGGTATTTCCGCTTTCATCGTTGAGAAGACGTTCCCCGGCTTCTCTGTCGGTAAGAAAGAGAAGAAGATGGGCATTCGCGGTTCCGCTACCTGCGAGCTGATTTTTGAAAACTGCATTGTGCCGAAGGAAAATCTGCTGGGCAAAGAGGGCAAAGGCTTCTCTATTGCCATGGCGACTTTGGACAACGGCCGTATCGGCATCGCTTCCCAGGCACTGGGTATTGCGGAAGGCGCTTTGGATGAAACTGCGAAGTACGTCAATGAAAGAAAGCAGTTTGGCCGCCCGCTGGCAAAGTTCCAGAACACACAGTTTGAAATCGCCGACATGGTTACGAAGACCAAGGCAGCACAGCTGCTGCTGTACCGCGCTGCGGTTGCCGCTTCTACCCAGAAGCGTTACTCGGAAGAAGCTGCCATGGCGAAGTTGTTCTGCGCCTCCACGGCAATGGATGTTACTACCCGCTGCCTGCAGCTGTTCGGCGGCTACGGCTTTACCCGCGAGTACCCGATTGAGCGTATGATGCGTGATGCCAAGATCACGGAAATCTACGAGGGCACAAGTGAAGTACAGAAGATGGTAATTTCCAAATATGCCCTGGGCTAAAACTCGAAGGAGGGAAATTCGTTGAATATTGTCGTTTGCGTAAAGCAAGTTCCAAATACCAATGAAGTAAAACTGGACCCCAAAACTGGCACCTTGATTCGTGAGGGCGTGCCGAGCATCATGAACCCGGATGACAAAGCTGGTCTGGAGGCTGCACTGCAATTAAAGGACAACACCGGCGCGCACGTGACGGTTGTTTCCATGGGTCCACCGCAGGCGGACGCGGTTCTGCGTGAAGCCATGGCGATGGGAGCGGACGACGCTTACCTGATTACTGACCGTGCATTCGGCGGCGCAGATACACTGGCAACTTCCACTACCATTGCTGCGGCACTCAAAAAGATTCCGTTTGACCTCATCATCACTGGGCGCCAGGCAATCGATGGCGACACCGCACAGGTCGGCCCGCAGATTGCGGAGCATCTTGGCATTGCCAACATCAGCTATGCGGAAGAAATTAAGGTTGCAGGCGATACAGTAACGGTCAAGCGTCAGTATGAAGACCGCTACCATGTTGTCAAGGCCAAGCTGCCCTGCCTGATTACAGCGCTGGGCGATATGAACAAACCCCGCTACATGACCCCCGGTGGCATTTTTGATGCCTACCAGAAGGAAGTTAAGATCATTACCCGTAAAGATCTTACTGTTGAAGATACGGAAATCGGTCTGAAAGGCTCACCTACCCGCGTTGCGCAGTCCTTCCCGAAGCAGCTGAAGGGCAGCGGCACCGTGGTGACTCCGGACGACGCGGAAAGCGCAGCGGAGTACATTGTCGACCGTCTCAAAGAGAAATTCATTATATAGTTGAAAGTGGTGAGCAATATGAGTTTTGAAGATTACAAAGGCGTGTACGTTTTCGTACAGCAGGTAGACAACAAAATCAGCGGCGTTTCTTTTGAACTGCTCGGCAAGGCAAAAGAGCTTGCAAACGACATGGGCACCGAAGTAACCGCCGTGCTGCTCGGCTACAAGGTTTCCAATCTGTATGACGAGTTGGCAAAGTGGGGTGCGGACAAGATTCTGGTTGTGGACAATCCGGTACTGGAGCCTTACACAACAGAGCCGTATGCGTTCTGCATGAACCATATTATCAAAACCTACAAACCAGCGGCTGTTCTGTACGGCGCAACGGCAATCGGCCGCGACCTGGCGCCGCGTGTGTCTGCCCGTGTGAAAACCGGCTTGACCGCTGACTGCACCAAGCTGGAAGTAGACCCCGAAACCAAGGGCCTGCGCATGACCCGCCCGGCATTCGGCGGAAACATCATGGCAACCATTCTCTGCCCGGAGCACCGCCCGCAGATGGCAACTGTGCGCCCCGGTGTGATGCAGAAAGCAAAGCCGCAGGCTGGCCGTAAGGTTCCGGTGGAAACCGTTGACCTGCAGCTGGGCGCAGAGCAGAAGAATGTCGATGTTGTAGAAGTTATCAAGAAAATTTCCGACAAAATCGACATTCAGGACGCAAAGATTCTGGTTGCTGGCGGCCGCGGCATGGGCAACGGCGAAAACTTCAAGATGCTGCGTGAGCTGGCAGACGTTCTCGGCGGCGAAGTCGCCTCTTCCCGTGCCTGTGTTGACGCGGGCTGGGTGGAAAAGGATATTCAGGTTGGACAGACTGGCAAAACAGTTCGCCCGAACCTGTATATCGCCTGTGGTATTTCCGGCGCCATTCAGCACCTTGCAGGTATGGAAGAGTCCGACGTGATTGTAGCAATCAATAAGGATTCTTACGCGCCGATTTTTGAAGTCGCTGATTACGGAATTATCGGCGATGCGCTGAAGATTGTACCGGAACTGACTGCAAAATTGAAAGAAGCGATGGCTGCGAAAGAAGCGGTTTAAATTTTTGCTTTTTAAGCCTGACTGTGAGCGGAAAGCTTGCAGCCAGGCTTTTTTGCTGTTATACTTAAATAGATTTTTAATCACTTTTACACGCAGTCAAGAGGTGAACAACGATGCTGAAAAACGATTGGTCGGAAAAGCAAATTGATGTGGATGCGAAAATGCTTGCAAAAATTATTTTCAATAAGGAAACGCCAAATTACCTGCCGCTGGAGCACGAAAAGGACACGCAGGTAAATGAGCTTTACGCGCAGTTGGATTCGCTTTTGCAGAAGAACCAGCTGAACGAGGCGGAAGACCTGCTGTACGAAAAGGTGGAAACGCAGAACTTCCGGTATCTGGAGCTTGCCATTGACTTTTACGTCAAGTTGAACCATAAAACCGACGAGGAACTGGACGAAGCGGACTTTGACCGTTCGGAAATCGAAGAAGGTCTGCAGGACATGATTCACCGGTTTAACATTACCTTGCCTGCATAATGTGAAAAATTACAGCCGAGGAAGGTTTGTTATGGATGGTAAACTGCGCAACATGGCATCTATTTATCTTACAAAAGGGAATCAGATGTTGTTGCTGTATCGCCAGGGATCTAGAGTAGTTAATAACGTCTGGGTGGGATCTGCGGGCGGACATTTTGAAAATTTCGAGTTAAATGATGCAAAAGCTTGTGTTCTGAGAGAACTTTACGAAGAACTTTCTGTCACGGAAAGTCAGATTGAAGATCTGCAGAAGCGTTATATTACATTGCGACGGACGAAAGAAGAAATCCGACAGAATTATTATTTTTTTCAGATTTAAAAGAAGGTGTCAGTACCGCCTTGATATCCAACGAAGGAATTTCAAAATGGTTCAAGCTGTCCGAACTAAATACATTGGAAATGCCGTTTACTGCAAAATTTGTAATTAAACATTATCTGAATTTTGCAGTACAGGATAACTTGGTTTATGGCGGCATTGCGGATGGAAATCAGGTAATATTCACCAAGATGACTGCGTTTTAAATCATAAAAAACAGGACTGTTGTGAAAAAAGCATTTCACCGCAGTCCTGTTTTTTTTATGTTCGTCGTTAGATTTTATTGCTATGATGCCAAATTCCCTGCTGTTCCGCCGCGGCAATCAGCTGTTCGCGGAACTTCGGGTGGGATATACTAATGAGCTTTTCTGCGCGCTCCCAGAGGGAAGCACCCTTCAAATTGACCATGCCGTATTCGGTAACAACGTATTGAATATTGGCGCGGGTATCCGTCACAGTCGAGCCGGAGTGGAGAATCGGCAGAATACGCGATTGCAGCTCACCGGATTTGTCCGTAAAGGTTGAGGAGCAGCAGATGAAGCTTTTGCCGCCGCGGGAAAGGTATGCGCCCATCACATAGTCCAGCTGACCGCCTGCGCCGGTGATTTGCCGCAAGCCGTTGGATTCCGCATTGACCTGCCCGTACAGATCCATATTGACGATGTTGTTGATGGAAATCATGTTGTCATGCGCGGAGATTACACGGACGTCATTCACGTAGTTGACCGGCGCCGCCATGCACGCCGGGTTGTCGTCCAGATAGTCGTACAGCTTCTGCGAGCCGCAGGCAAAGGCGTAGACTTGCCGACCGGGGTTCAGCTGCTTTTTGGTGCCGTTGATAATGCCTTTTTCCGCCATATCCACAAAGGCATCCACGTACATTTCCGTATGTACACCGAGGTCTTTCAGGTCAGACTGCGCCAGCAGCGAGCCAACGGCGTTTGGCATACTGCCGATACCCAGCTGCAGGCAGGCGCCGTTTGGAATTTCGTTGACAATGGTTTTGGCCACAATCTCGTCCACTTCGGTTGCCGCGCGTGCAGGCGGCATACAACGGGCATAGGGTTCCTTCATTTCCACAATGGCATCGACTTTGGAGATGTGCACCTCTGTCTGAAACCCGCCCAAGCAGTGCGGCATTTTGTCATTGACTTCCACAATGATGTGCTTGGCGCGCTCACAGATGGCGGCTTCCATAGAGCCGGACGGCCCGAAGTTAAAGTAGCCGTGTTTGTCCATCGGTGCGACCTGCAGCATGGCAACATCAATCGGCGGAATGTCTTCGCGACAGTAACGCGGAATTTCGGAGTAGCGAACCGGCACATAGGTGATGAAGCCCTCTTTGGCAAACTTGCGCTCTACACCGGAATAATGCCAGGAATAAAACGAAAAGTGCTCGCCGGGATTTTTCACCTTGAAAATTTCCGGTACATCCATTAAAACGCCGCCGCGCACTTTAACATCGTGCAGGTCTTCGACGCGCGCCGCCAGGGCGGAATCCAGATCATGTACGGTTGCCATGTTCCAACCGTAATCCACCCAGTCACCGGATTTGATTACGCTGACGGCTTTTTCGGCGGTCGTCAGTTTTTGCGCATACTCTTTTGTGTAGTCCATTCAAGAACAGCTGCCTTTCTACTAATATTTCAATGCTGAAAGCATAAAAGTCGATATTGTTAATGCCTTAACAATATCTTATTATAGCATTTTTTCTGTTCAGCGACAAGTATGCCGGACAGAAACATTTGCAAATTATCAAAAAATTCTGCAAAATCTTCTGAAATATGTTAAGATACTGTCAGATTTTCAAAAGAGGGTGAGCAGGCATGGCAGAAAGCGAGGTATCCAAGCTGCGGGTTTTGGCAGTGATGCAGATGCTGCATCAGGAGGCATCTAAAGAACATCCGCTGCAGATGTGTGAGATTGCGGCGGGTTTGGAAAAGCGGGGCATTTACTCCAAGCGCAGGGCGATCGGGCGCGACATTGCCGCACTGCGCCGTGTGGGATACAACATTGTTTTTACGCGTACGCCATATCCCGGATACTATCTGTCGCAGCGGATTCTGGAAACGGCAGAGGTGCGTATGCTGCTGGATGCGGTCAGCGCGGCGCCGTTTTTGACGGAGGAGGCCACCATCCGCCTTACGGAAAAGCTGAAGCGGATGCTGCCCAGCGGGGAGCAGGAGGCCCTGCAGAAACAGATTTATTATGATCCGGCACGCAAACTGGAGAATAATGAAGTGGTACATACGGTTTCGGTGATTCAGCAGGCCATTGCGCGCAAACAGAAGATTTCCTTTACCTACCACCACCGCACGCTTTGTGCCGGGCAAATGCAGCAGGACGGCGGTCGGCTGTTTCTTCTAAGCCCTTACGCGCTGTTCTGGCGGGATGACCATTATTATCTGGCGGGCAATTACGAAAAATATGATACGGTGAGCAAGTACCGGCTGGACCGGATGTACGACGTCTGCATGGAGCCGGAGCCGGTGCGTCCCTTTACAGAGGTCACGCCTTACACTGGGCGGTTTGACACGGCAGATTACCTGCGGCACGCATTTTTTTTGTTTGGCGGCAGGGAAGAGCAGCTGCTTCTGCGCTGCGACTGCAGCCTGATGGATGTGTTGGCAGACCGGTTCGGTGAGGAAATGGAGATTCTGGAGTGGGATCGGGAGGTGTTTACAGCGCACGTCTGTGCGCGCGTCAGCGAGGGACTGTACGGCTGGCTGCTGCAGTACGGCGCGCGCCTGGCGGTTATGGCGCCGACCTATGTGCGGGACGAAATGCGCCGTCGCTTGTGGGAGCTGGAGGCAGTGTACCGCCTGCCCGAAGACGAAAAACAGCCGCCCGAAACGGGAGGCTGTCTGCCGAATTTACGAGAACCACATATGCTCGATAAATATTTTCACGCCGATGGCGATTAAGACCAGACCGCCGACAATCTGCGCCTTTGCACGCAGAAGGTCGCCGCACTTTTTGCCGAGGAACACGCCGCCCAGACATAGCACAAAGGTGACCGCACCGATGATTCCCACAGAAAGCAGCATTTGTTGCAGCGAGGCGGCGCCCACGGCATTGGGCAGGATGATGCCGGTGGCAAGCGCGTCAATGCTGGTCGCCACGGCAAGCGTCAGCAGCGTTTTCAGCGGCAGATCTTCCTGCAGGCAGCCGCAGTCGGGAGCCTTGCGGGCCTCCAGCAGCATTTGCACGCCAATGAAAGAGAGCAGGATCAGCGCGACCCAGTGGTCAACCGCATTGATGAAACCGGCGCCTGCTTTGCCAATCAGCCAACCTAGCATGGGCATGGCTGCCTGAAAACCGCCGAACACGGCGGCGAGCTTTAAGGCAAACGCCGGGCGGACACGGCACGTCACAGCGCCGTTTGCCAGACTGACCGCAAAAGCGTCCATGCTCAGCCCTACGGCGATGCTGACCAATGCAAAACCATCCATTCGAATCCCTTCCTCCGAAACACAGATTCTCTATATGCTAGCACAAGGCAGCGCCACTGTCAAATTTTTGAAGCGGTATTGTTTCTGCCTGCCGGTCAGAATTTTCATTCGGACATCATTGACTTTAGCAATGGACTATGCTAAACTATCTTACAAAAGCGGAACGGGGTGTTACCATGATTGCGGTCATCGACTATGGTGCGGGAAATCTGCAGAGTGTTCGGAAGGCGCTGGAATTTATCGGCTGCAGCGTGCAGGTTACAGCAGACCCGGCGGTGCTGCGCGCGGCGGATGGCGTGGTGCTGCCGGGCGTGGGGGCGTTTGGGGATGCCATGGCGCACCTGAAAGCGGCCGGTCTGGTCAATGCGGTGTATGACTTGGCGGAGTCGGAAAAGCCGTTTCTGGGTATTTGCCTGGGGCTGCAGCTGCTGTTTGAAAGCAGCGAAGAAGCGCCGGGTGTGCCCGGGCTGGGCATTTTTCGGGGCAAAATCTGCCGGATTCCGGCGCAGCCGGGGCTGAAGATTCCGCACATGGGCTGGAACAGCCTGACGATTCGGGATTCCTCCGGTTTGTTTCAGGGGCTTCCGCCGCAGCCGTATGTCTATTTTGTGCATTCCTATTATCTAAAAGCGGCTTATCCGAAAGAGGTGTCTGCAACGACGCAGTATGGGGTGGAAATCGATGCGGCGGTGCACCGCGGCAGCCTGTATGCCATGCAGTTCCACCCCGAAAAAAGCGGCAGGGTCGGTCTGCAGATTCTTCGTAATTTTGCGGCGCTGACCGGCAAGGAGGGGTAACGGATGTATGCAAAGCGGATTATTCCCTGTTTGGATGTGAAAAACGGCCGTGTGGTGAAGGGCACTTCCTTTGTGCACCTGCGCGATGCGGGAGATCCGGTGGCGTGCGCGGCGGAGTACGACCGGCAGGGTGCGGATGAACTGGTGCTGCTGGACATCACGGCTTCTGCAGAAGCACGCGGCACGCAGTTGGACTACGTCAGCGGCGTTGCGGAAAAGATTTTTATTCCGTTTACCGTTGGCGGCGGCATCCGTACTGCGGAGGATTTTCAAGTGCTGCTGCGCGCGGGTGCGGACAAGGTTTCTGTCAACAGTGCCGCCGTGCAGCATCCGGAGCTGATTACGGAGGCGGCGCAGAAATTCGGCAGCCAGTGCGTGGTCTGTGCGATTGACGCGAAGCGTCGTGCGCAGGGCGGCTGGAGCGTGTATATCCACGGTGGCAGAACCGACACGGGCTTGGACGCGCTGGAGTGGGCGCAGAAAGCCGCTGCCCTCGGTGCCGGTGAAATTCTGCTGACCAGCATGGATGAGGATGGCGTGAAGCAGGGGTATGACCTTGTGCTGACTGCCGCGGTCAGCGAGCGTGTGGGTGTGCCGGTGATTGCCTCCGGCGGCGCTGGAAAAGCAGAGCATTTTTACGATGCTTTTACGCAGGGAAAAGCGGATGCGGTGCTGGCGGCTTCACTGTTTCACTTTGGGGAGCTGACGGTTCCACAGCTGAAAGCGTACCTGCAGGGGCGCGGGATCCCTGTGCGGCTGACGTGACTGCAAAAAGCCTTTTTGCTTGCCTTTTTGGCGGGTTGTGGTATAATCAATGGGAAACCACAGATGCGGTTTTGTGGCTTCCCGTTTTTTTCGGACACGGGGGAATCTGCTTTCCCATGCCAATAAAAACAAATGCGCTGCATCCGCCAAAGCGGAGCGGCAGCAGGGAGGGATTCTAAATGAAAAAGCAGAAAACAGTTCAACTGGCAATGCTGGGGCTTTTCAGCGCGCTGGTAATTCTCATGAGTCTGACGCCAGTTGGCTACATCCGCACAGGCGTGGTCTCCATCACGCTGGTGCACATTCCGGTACTAATCGGCGCGGTGCTGCTGGGGTGGCAGGCCGGACTGATTCTCGGCGGTGTCATGGGTGTCTTCAGTATGATTGAGGCGTTCATCGCGCCCGGCGGATGGATTGACACCCTGTTCCAAAATCCGCTGGTTGCCATTCCGTCCCGCATGGCGCTGGGGCTGTTGGCGGCACTGTTCTTCTTTCTGTTCAATTTTCTGTTCAAAGGAAAGCGGAAGTCGCTTAGCATCGGTCTGGCGGCGGCGGTCAGCAAGCTGTGCAGCACGTTTTTGACGCTGCTGACGCTCGTACTGCTGTACCACAGTGTTCTGGAGGAGCACACGGGTCGCTCGGCGTTTGCCTTCCTCATCGGTTCCATTCTGACCGTGAATGGGTTGATTGAAATGGCGGCGGGCGTACTGATTACTGTTCCGGTCTGCATGGCACTGTTTAAGGCACAGAACAGGTTGGCACATACATAAAAAGAAGTCAAAAGCTGCTGCGGAACGCTGTTTCTGTGGCAGCTTTTTTAGCGGTTTCGGCGCGAATCGTGCGGTGCAATCTGCGCACAATATGAGCAAACCGTAAATTTTACGGCGCAGCCTTGCCCGCGGAATCGCTTTATGCTATGATGAACTTGGAAAAAGACTGTAAAAAGATTCGTGTGTTTCGCGGCAGCGAGGTGGTTTCACAACGCTTGTTTTTTGTATTTGGAGGGATTTATGATGCAGGAGAATTTTTCAAACGGACAAAATGGTGCGCCGGTGTATGCCGCACGCCCGCGCAGGAAAATCGGTGTGGGCGGCATGATCGGCATTGGGGTGCTGGTGGTGCTGCTCATTGCGGTGATTGCATCCATCGGTACGTACAACAGCCTGGTCACACAGCGGCAGTCGGTACGCACCCAGCTTGCACAGGTTGACACGGAACTGCAGCGCCGTAACGACCTGATTCCCAATCTGGTAAACACGGTCAAAGGTGCCGCAAATGTGGAAAAAAGCATCTATGACGATATTGCCAATGCACGCACCAAACTGGCAGGGGCCGGCACTGTGAAAGAGAAAGACGAGGCAAATTCCGCTCTGGACAGCGCGGTCAGTCGCCTGCTGGTGGTCGCGGAGCAGTACCCGACCGTACAGTCAAACAGCCAGTTTCACGACCTGACGGTTGAACTGGAGGGAACGGAAAACCGAATTCGGCAGACGCGGGGAAAATACAATACCGCGGCAGGAGATTACAATGCCGCTATCGAACGGTTTCCGTCCAATCTGGTTGCCAATCTGACCGGTTTTCAGCAGGCAGAACTTTTCCAGGCGGATTCGTCTGCGTCCAAAGTGCCGACTGTGGATTTTTCCAGCAGCGCGGCTTCCACGAAGTAAGGGAAGCTTATGATGAAAAAATTTGGGAAGCGGATGGCGTGCCTGCTTCTGTGTGCTGTGGCAGCCATATGGTCTGCTTCGGCAGTTTTTGCGCAGGAAATTCAGGTGCCGAAGCCGACTTCTGACTTTGCCAATGATTTTGCGGGGATTCTGTCTGACAGCACTAAAGAGCAGATTAACGAGGAGAGCCGGCAGCTGGAGAAAGAAAAAGGAATTCAGTTTGTTGTGGTTACGGTGCAAAGCTTAAGCGGCGAAAGCATTGAGGACTATGCCAATGCCCTTTTTAATCAGTGGGGAATCGGCAGCAAGGATACCGACCAAGGGCTGTTGCTGTTGGTTTCAAAAGAGGATCGCCGGGACCGGATAGAAGTCGGCAACGGGCTGCAGGGAGATCTTACAGATGTGCAGACCGATGACCTGCTGGAAAGCGGAAAGCCATATCTGAAAAAGAATGACTTTGATGCGGGAATCCGCGCCATTTATTCGGCTGCGCTGAACGAATTGGGAATGACGGTGTCGGACGGCATGGAACCGGCGTCTGCGGCAGAGGACGACAGGGAGTCCGGCGTTGACTCGGGCTCAGCGGTTGCCTTTGTAGTGATTGCACTGGTCTGCCTGTTCAGTGCATTTTCGCGCCGCGGACGTGGTCCGCGCGGACCCTTCGGGGGTATGCCAGGCGGCTTTTTCGGCGGTTTCGGCGGCGGAAACTTTGGCGGTTTTGGCGGCGGTGACGGTGGCGGAAGCTTTGGCGGTTTCAGCGGCGGGGGCGGTTCCTCTGACGGCGGCGGTGCGTCAGGCAGTTTCTAATTTTTATGAAACAAAAGAAAACGGACGCAGGCGGTGTATTCTCGCCGTGCGTCCGTTTTTTTACGGATTTTCATAGATATTATTCGTATGCTTCCAGCAGTGGTAGCACATCGGCAGGTAAGCGTCGTTTCCGCCCAGAAAGATTTGGCTGCCTTCGCGGATAATATTGCCGCTGCTGTCCAAGCGGGCGTTGACCGTGGCTTTTCTGCCGCAGCGGCACAGCGCCTCGATTTCAATAATCGTATCGGCAAGCTCCAGCAGCCGTTTGCTGCCCTCAAATAAATGAGATTGAAAGTCGACTTTCAGCCCGTAGCAGTACACGGGAATCGACACGCTGAGTTCTTTAAATTCTTCCGTCTGGCGGTTGGAAAAGAACTGCGCTTCGTCCGCGATAATCATATCCGGCAGTTGGTGTGACTGAAAATACGCCAGCAGCGAATCCTCAGGGCGAACAATCACCGCTTCCGCCTGCAGGCCGATTCGTGACTTGACCACGTGCAGGCCGTCGCGCGTGTCAACACTGGGCTTCATCAGCAGCACCGTGTACCCGCGTTCCTGAAAATTGTACTGCGTCATCAGTGCATTCGCCGTTTTGGAAGAACCGACTACACCGTAGTAAAAGCGAAGCTCACTCGGCAAATTTGACATGAACCTGATACCCCTTTGTTTTTGTCTTTCGCCGCTTTTACAGGGCACTTTCAAGCATATCCAGCAAGTCGTCAAACGTATGAATCACGTCTTCCATCGGCTTTGCCGTTTCCATATCCACACCGGCTCTGCGCAGGATTTCGATGGGATAGTTGCTGCTGCCGCTTTTGAGGAAGCCTTTGTAGCGCTCCACAGTGTCCTTGCCGTCCTGCAGAATCATGCGGCTGAAAGAATTGGCGGCAGCGTAGCCGGTTGCATACTGGTACACGTAAAAATCACGATAAAAGTGCGGGATTCTGGCCCATTCCATATCGTTTTCCGCATCGACGGTCATGTCCGAACCGTAATACTGCTTGTTTAAGTCGTGCCAGAAAGCGCACAGGTCTTTGGCGGTCAGATGAATGCCCTGCTCTGCCTTTTCATGGGTGTACAGCTCAAACTCAGCGAACAGAAGCTGGCGGAACACGGTGGTGCGGATTTGCTCCAGCTGCGAGTTAATGAGATACAGCTTGCGGTCACGGTCGGTTTCCTGTGCAATCAGGTGATGAATTAACAGCGCTTCATTGGTGGTCGAGGCGGTCTCCGCGCAGAACAGGGAGTAGTCCGAGTAAATGTACGGCTGATTTTTTGTGGAGTAATAGGTGTGCAGCGAATGGCCCATCTCATGCGCCAGCGTGGAAACGCTGTTCAAGTCGCCGTTAAAGTTCAGCAGAATATACGGCGGAACATCGTAGCACCCGGAAGAGTAAGCGCCGGAGCATTTGCCTTTGTTGGGATAGCGGTCTACCCAGCCGCTGGCAATGCCCTTACGGAACAAGTCAAGGTACTCGCTGCCCAGCGGCGAAAGTCCCTCCAGAACTGTCTGCACGGCTTCCTCAAACGTATAGTGCTTGTCGGGTACGTCAATGACCGGAACATACAAATCGTACATATGCAAATCTGGCAGATGCAGCAGCCGCTTTTTCAGGCGGACGTAGCGGTGCAGAGAGTCCAGATGCGTGTGGGCGGTCTGAATGGCCGTGTGATACACTTTCGTTGGAATGTTGTTTGGCGCTAAGGAGCACTCCAATGCGGAAGCGTAGTGATGCTGCTTTGCCAGAAATACAAAGTTTTTTATCGAAGAGGTCAGCAGAGAGGCAAAGGTGTTCTGGTACTTTCCGTAGGTCTGAAACAGCGCCAGAAACGCCTCGCGGCGCACATCGCGGTTTTTGGAAATTAGAAAGCGGTGATAGGTGCTTTCAGTCAGTTCCGCAGGCTCTCCCTGTTCGTTGTGAATTTCCGGGAAGGTCAGGTCTGCGTCTGTCAAAAAGTCATACGCAGTAGAGGGGGCCTCCAGGCAGTCGGAAACTGCCGCCAGCAACTGCTCGCTGCGGCTGTCCAGCGTATGCGGCTTTTTGCGCAGAATCTGCTCCAGAACGAAACGGTACACCTCTAGCGCAGGCTGCTCCTGCAGCTCTTTCTCTACGGTTCCCTCCGGATACGAGAGAATCTCCGGCTCAAAAAACGCTTCTTTGGCAGCCAACTCAGAGAGATAGGCGTTGATTTTTGCACGCAGTGCAATAAATTCGGTGTTGGTGGTATCTTCGTCGGCGCGGCGGTTGGCGTATTCTGCCAGTTTGCCTGCCGTACGGGAAACCTTTTCGTCTGCTTTAAAAAATGCGAGAAGTTGGTCGGCGTGATTCAGCTTGCCGCTGAACGTGGGCAGCGCCTCAGCTTCTTTCTGCAGCTTTTCAAAGTCTGCCTGCCACGCCTGCGTGTCCGGATACACGTTTTCAATCGTCCACTTGTCCTCGGCTGGAATTTCCGCTCGGGTTCTTACTTTCTGGTCGTTCAAGGAAAGCACCTCCGTTGTATTTTGTAAAGTTTTGCGGGCAAAGATTACAAATTCCTATCTTTAACAGCATACTCTCCCTTATACGTTTTTGCAAGCAAAGGCAGAAAAAACAGCCGTCGCAGAAAGTCGATTCTGCGGCGGCTGTTTGGCAAAGTCTTATTTGCGAAGCTGAATCCAGTTAATCTGTTCTTTCAGCTTTTCGGCCTGTTTGGAGAGTTCCTCGCTGGCGGCGGCGCTTTCCTCTGCGGTGGCGGAGTTGGTCTGTACGACTGCAGAAACCTGATCCACGCCTTGGGTAATTTGCGAGATGGCGGTTGCCTGCGCGGTAGAGGCATTTTCAATTTCACCGAGTTTATCGTTGATTTTGCCAATGTTTTCCGTGATTTCAGACAGAGCCTTTGCGGTGCTGTCTGCCAGTGTCAAACCATCCTGCACCTTGGAAACGGAGTTTTCAATCAGCCCGGAGGTCTGCTTGGCGGCGTCTGCGGAACGGCTTGCAAGGTTGCGGACTTCCTCAGCAACAACGGCAAATCCCTTGCCGGCTTCCCCTGCGCGGGCAGCTTCCACCGAAGCGTTCAGCGCGAGGATATTGGTCTGGAAGGCAATGTCGTCGATAACCTTGATGATTTTTCCGATTTCCTCGGAAGCGGAAGCAATATTCTGCATGGCGGTGAGCATCTGGGTCATCTGTTCGTTGCCGGTTGTGGCGTTGTCAGCAGTGGTTCCAACCTTATTGCTGATCTCTGTGATATTTGCAGAGGTTTCCTGAATTTTTCCGGAAACCTCGTCAATCTGCGAGGACAGTTCCTCAACGGAACTGGCTTGCTCGGTTGCGCCCTGTGCCAGAGCCTGCGCACCGTTTGCCACTTCACTGGAGCCGCTTTCCACTTGGTCTGCCGCTTCGTGAATGGAGGAGAAGATGTCATTCAGGTTTTTGAGAATGATATTCAGCGCGGTGGAAATCGGCTGGAAGTCCCCTTTATAAGCGCGGATTTCGTTATGGTCGCACTTTCCCTTTGCAATATCGGTCAGAACCTGTGACACTTCACCGACTACCTTCTGCAGAGCAGCAAACGCACCGTTCAGCGCCGTGGCGGTCACGCCGATTTCATCGCTGGATTCGTATTGTACCCGAACCTGCAGGTCACCCTCGGAAAACTGTACCGCACACTGGGAAAGTTCGGTCATCGGCTTGCTGATGGATTTTGTAATCCGAAGCGTCAAGATTATGGAGAGAATCAGACCGACTGCCATGATTGCGATTAAGGAATAAAAAACGATGGTGCTGTCTTGGTGACCGGCTTCATAGCTTACCTGTGCATTCTTTTGGCGAGTAGCCATGTATTGGTCATAAACCTCTAGAATTTGGTTACCGGTTTTATTGACCTCCTGCAGCATACTGGAGGCATTCTGTGCGCCGCCTTTGGTTTGCGCAGCTTCCAGAACTTCCTGCAACTTTGGATAATATGTATCTTCATAAAGCTTTTGTGCATTCGTCAGTTTGGTGTTCCACTCGCTTGTCAGCGTAGATGCAATCACTGCAGCACTCTTGCTGCGGTAATCTGCATCTTTTGCTTTAATTGTTTTGGTTAAGGTCGCAATCTGCTGGCTGGCATCATCGTTGGCAAATGCCGCAACCAGCGCAGCTTCACTTAAGGACTGGATGGAGCGGGTGTCCATCATAGCATCCGAAATCTGTGGTAGTGAGTTAATGCGCTCCTCCATGTCCGTTTCCAATTCTGAGCTCTTCTGTACGGCGAAAATACCCGCAAAACCTAAAACTATGGAAATTACAATCATAGCGGAAAAACCCGCAATCAGCCGTTGGCGAATACTCATATTGCTCCGTTTTTTCATAAAGCACTTTTCCCTTCATCATTTTCAGATTTGCAGTGGTTTGGCAGAAGTTTTGTCATATCTGCCGCACGCCGCATTTGATTTACCCAAGTTAACAAATTGATTTATACATTTTCTATAATTATATCTTTCTGACCGAATAAAGTCAATGAGTTTGACGAATTATTATCATATCAAATTAAATTAAAAGTTAACACTATATTTGTGGGAATTTACTGTTTCAAATCAAGAGTGTGCAATTTTAAGCAATATTTTTCCGCCTGAAAAACGTAAAAAGCAAAAAAAAATGGAACATAAGCAGATGAATCATGACAAAATGCTGCAAAATGCTGCAAAAATCAGTTTGCATTCTGGATAGTTAATTATAATTTATCATTTGTAAATTTGGCATAAAAAACCGCAGGAACGAAGTCCTGCGGAAATACTGCCTTATGCGGGCGGTTAGGATGCCTGAAACTCGCGGCTGATGATTTCTGAACCGTCCGCGTTTCGGTAGCTGACCACAACCACGGGATTGTCTACATGAACCGCCATTTTGAGCGCGGCCGCGACCGAAGTGAATGTGGACTTCTGTTCGTCAATGGCAGGAGCGAGGTCTTCTTTGCTGATATCCAGACCTTTCTGGAAAGTGTAGGTATAAATGAGTTTGTTGTCTTTACCGGTAATTTTAATGTCCATCCCCTGTTTGGACATTTTGGTGACCATCTCGGAAATCTGGCTCTGCATCTCATCGGAATTGACATACGCTTCAATGGAATCAAATTCCGCTTTTGCATCATCGGCAGCTGCGTTGTCCTTTGCGGACGTCGCGGCAGAGGAATTTTCTGCAGCAGCAGAGGAGGTCTGACTGCTGACGGCGGATGTGGAACTGTCTGTTTGGGATGCGGCGCCTCCGCAGGCCGTAACAGAGAGCATCAGAGCGGCTGCAAGCGCGGTCAGAGTGATGCTTTTAACCAGTTTTTTCATGTTTTTTCTCCATTCTCAAAAAGTGATGCGCCTATTCTATCGAATGCTGAAATGAAAGTCAAGAAATAAATATCCATCTAAAGGGTAATAGATGAAGATAAAGGCGTGATATAACATCACATTTAATAAAATGGGAATTTATATTGTAGAATGCTAATATAAAGCACTGAGAAGGAAGACGCATTTTATCTGCTTTCCCCATTGCAGAATAGACGCTTGTTTCGAGCGGCAAAAAAATACATCATGATTTGTGCAGAATGCAGAATTTTTCGGCAGCACAAGGCAGCTCCCAAAAACGAACGGAAAAGATAGCAAGGCACCTCCGGCAACCCTTTGCGGGGAAGCCGGAGGTGCCTTGTCCGCGAGAGCCACTCGCGCTTACAAATGCGTTCCTGTTGAAATATTCCTGTTCCTACATATTATAGCCCTAGTTTGGAAAGAAAGCAAGTGCCTTTTTCAATTAACGTGCATATTTTTGCAGTTCGCGGACACATATTTTCTTTTTTCTGCGGATGTGTTATAATTCACATAGAAAATATCTATGATTTTCAAGTAATTTTGTAAACCATTGTATGACCTGGGAGAGAGAAAGACGTGTTAGCAATTGCGGTGTGCGATGACGATCAGCCCTTCCTGCAAATTGTTTGCCAGAAGATTCGTCACTTTTTTAAAGCGGCGCAGATTGCCATCGAAGATACTTATTTTTCACAAAGCAGAGACCTTTTGCGAGAGGTTACTTACGGCAAGCGCTATGATTTGGTTCTGCTTGATATTGAAATGCCGGGGCACAGCGGTTTGGACATTGCCAAGGCAGTGCACGAAAAGCTGCCAAACTGCCTGATCGCTTTTTTAACGTCGCACAGCGAATACGCGATTGATGCGTACGAACTGTCTGTTTTCCGTTATATTCCCAAGTGTGAGCTGGACCGGCGCCTGGAGCCGGCACTGACGGATGCGCTGCGCATCCTGCAGATTGAGGAGAACCAGTCTTACATATTTAAAGGAATTAATCATGGGCTTCTCCGCGTTCCGTATCGGGAAATCGTATATATCAACAAGTCCAACCGGAACAGTTACTTTCATCTGCTGTCGCAGAAAGTGTACGCACAGCGCAAGCCGCTTAAGGATGTTTATGAGGAACTGTGCAGTGAGGATTTTCTGCTGATTGACCGCGGGTACATTGTAAATATCCTGCACATCATGCGCCTGGAAAACGGCAACGCAGTTTGCCGTGATGGCACGCGCATCAAGATCAGCCGACCGAATCTGCCGGTCATTCAGGAGCAGCTCTGCAAGTACTGGAGTTCAAATTTATGAGTGAAATTTACTGGGGCGTTGAGTTTTTGGCAACGCTGCTCGAAGGGTACCTTGGCATTTCTGTCATTGAAACGCTTGGGGACAAGCGCTTTTATGATAAGGAACAGACCGCATTCAAATGGGCTGCGGTTGTGGCTTATGCCGTACTGGTTACCCTAATGAACCAAATGGGGCTTTTTTCCTGGGCAACGGTGCTGCTGGCGATTCTGCTGATTGCAGCGGGTGGCTTTTTGATTAGCAGTGTGACGCCGCCTAAGGCTCTGTTTGTTTCCGCCATGTATATTGTTTCGCTGTCACTGCTGGAGGGGTTCCTGATTGCCGTCATGAGTTTTCTCAATGACGTTACCATCTCCTCGCTCATTTATCAAACCGGTTATATTCGCTCGGTGTATTTGGTGCTGGACAAACTGATTCAGTGCTGCCTGTTCCTGCTGTACAAACTGGCACTGAAAAAGACCAGCTTCAAGCTGGCACCGGCGTTCAGCTATTTTTTAATCGTTTTGCTCGGGCTTGCGCTGATGTCTGTTTTTGTGAAAACGGTCAGCGATAAGGCACTGCAGAGTTATCAATATGTTACAGGCATTTGCGGCGTGATTGTTTTAATTTGCCTGTTTACACTGGTGCAGTATTTCAATAAAGCGCAGAATTACCGGCAGGAACAGTTGGAAAATCAGAAGTTGCAGCTTGACGCGCAGCTGATTGAGCAAAAGTATAAGCAGCTCAACCAGCGGTACCATATCAATTCCAAGAATTTTCACGACTTCAAAAATCATCTCGTGGCTATTGACTGCCTGATTCAGCAGGAAAAGTATCAGGAAGCGCGGGAGTACATTCATCATATTACCAATGTGCCGCAGCAAGGTTACGAGAAAACCTATACCGGCATTTCGGTGGTGGATGCTATATTAAATGAAAAACAGGAACAGGCGCAGAGCAGCGGAATCACCATGACAGTTGATGCTTCATTGCCCCTGAAAACCAGCAACCGCGTTGCGGGGCCGGATATGTGCGTGATTTTGGCAAATCTGCTGGATAATGCACTGGAGGCGTGCGGAAAGCTGCCGGAAGGAAGAGAGCGGAAAATTGATGTTCGCGTTCATCCGCGCAACGATTTTTTGATTCTCCGCATTGCCAACACGGTGGCAGAAAATCCGCTGCAGCATAACTGCCAGTTGAAAACGACGAAAAAAAATTCCCAGCTGCACGGTTTTGGTCTGCAGAGCGTGCAGTCTTCCGTTAAGCGGTACAACGGAAGGCTTCTGCAGAATTATCAGGACGGCGAGTTTATTTCCATGGTGATTATTTCTTACAGAAAGGACGGAAATGCTGCACAGACTCTCTGAAAAATGCGCGCGGCTGCTTGGCCGGGCGGCAGAACTGGACGCCACGCAAACCGAACTGTACTGTTACGGCTTTGAGCAGATTCTCTCCACAGCAGCCATTGCAGTCACCATCTTTTTGATGGCGGCTGCGGTTGGTCATGTGCTGTATGCGTTTCTGTTTATTCTGTGCTTTGTGCCGGTTCGGGTGTTTGCAGGCGGTGTTCACTGTAGGACATACGGGGGATGTTTCCTGTTCAGCAACGGCCTGTTTGTACTGTCCCTGCTGCTGGGGACCATGATGCAGAAAATACCGAGCGGGGCAGCCGCTGCAGTGGATGCGGTTCTGCTGCTTTTGTGCAGCGTGGCCGTGTTTCTGCTGGCTCCGGTTCAAAACGAAAATCAACCGCTCTCGCGCCAAAAACATCTTCGCAACAAGCGAATGGCCAGATGTGTGATTCTGGTTCAAGCGTTTGCAATAATCACCGCCTGCCTGCTGTGCGCCGCAGAGCAGTGGAATCTGCGGGACTGCAGCTACGCTGTTGTTTCCACCGTGCTTTCCATTGCTTTGACAGCGGCAGCATGGTGCAGGCAGAGGAAAGGAGGAAAACAGAATGAAAAAAGCAGCTGACATCATTTCTAAGCTTGTCAAAGCAGCCGCAAAGTTCGGCGCAGGGGCCACTTCGGCGTCTTTCGGTTACCAGCCGAAAACTCCGGCCTGCCTGCGTGAAAAGGACGCTGACTAACAGGAAATGAAAGAGCTCCGGTCAGCCGCTGGCCGGGGTTTTTTCATGTGAATTCCCTGAATTCGGCGGCTTTGCCTATATGCGTTAGAAATGTTCAGAAGTGCAGTGGAGTGAAGTGCAGAATTTAACGGATTACGGTCAAAGTATCGAATTTTTAAACAGCGCATGGTAAGATAAATCTATCGTTTCAGAGAAGGTATGTATTGTTGTATCTTCAATGCTTCCTTTGATTCGCTGTGTTTTCAGAGATAGCCCCTTTGAAAGGCAGTTATAAGTTTCTCCTTCCTGTTCAACGTTATAAAAAACCAGCATTTTCTGTTTTTTGCAAGCAGAAAGTGCTGGTTTTTTATGCGTATCCGCGCGTGAAAATTCATAATCGCTGCCTATTTTTCATATGCATTTGCAAAATGATAAAAGAGGGAGCGATGGTTTGTTTTGAATTCTGAAGAATATGTGCGCGCTTCTGTGGAAACCTCTCTGTTTTGGACACGAATCATGAAGGAACACGCGATTTTCATCATCAGCTCGCTGCCGCCGGTGGAAAGGCAGCTTGCCGCGCAGGGAGAAATGTACCGCCGCCGGTTTACAAATTTTTTTCGGGAATTCCTCCTTCTTGCCAACGGGGTGGTGCCCGAAGCCATGCTGGCATCCGAGCAGTTCTGCACAGCGTACACCGAGCAGATTGAGCGACTTTTTCAGCGGCAGATCGGTGTGGAAACAAACAGTGCCTTAACCGTTCTGGAGTGTCACCTGATGCCTGCGGGTTCCGGCACAGTGCTGCATCCGCAACTGCAGGCGCGGGTTGCCGCGCTGAACAAACGGATTCAGCCGCAGCTGGATGCATTCATTGCCTACCAAACTGCTATGCTGCAGCAGCGTGCGCAGTGCCGGTTGTACTTTTCGCTGTATCCGTCGGCGCTGAACCATTTGATGAATGAAGCAAAGCGGTATCGGGAAGAATTGAACTTTCTGCAGTCCTGTGGGGATACCAAACCGGGCAGCTACATCGCCTTCTGGAATCAGGGAATGTCCGAGCACGCGAAGTCTTTACGCGGCGAGCTGGATTGGGTGGAAGTAAAGTCTATGGATACCGCCAATTCGTTTGCCAATATTTACGATGAATTGGCGGCGGCGCGACCGGACCAGAAAGCGGCGCTGGAATATACGCGCAAGTTCCAGACCTATGCGGAAGATGTCACCAAGCACACCATGGACTGTTCGCTCAAAGGCGTTATGACCGCACTGTACACGGACCACCTGCTGCGGGAAGTCAACCATTACCGCTATGAGCTGCAGCAGTAGCGGTTTTTCCTTTTTCGAAAGCAGACAGGCAGCGGCGGAGACACAGCGCTGTCTGTCTGCTTTTTTATGGTTTGCAGTTTGTGGTTGACGGATTTCCATTCATAGATTATAATATGTGAATATACGAATATAAAGGAGCAGACGCATGGACCCGATAGAGGAAAAACTCGAAAAGCGCGCGGAGCTTCTCAAGGCACTTGCAAACCCAGTCCGTCTGCGGATTTTGCGGGAGCTTTGTGTTAACAAAACCAATGTGACGGCTCTGTGCACTAAGCTGCAGATTCCACAGCCCACCATTTCCCATCACCTGTTGATTTTAAAAAATGCGGGAATTGTGAATGGCGAGCGCTGCGGTGCACAGATTACGTATCATGTGGATTGTGAAAAGCTGAAACCTTTTATCAAACAGTTGATTGAAGATTGAGAAGACGGAAAGGAGCAAATCCCTTGAAAAAGACAGGTTCCATTTTGGCACTGACACTGGCACTGGTGACCGCATTGTCTGGATGCGGCGGTACTACTACGCCGTCTTCTGTTCCTGCACAGCCGCAGTCCTCTGCCGCAGCAAGTCAGACGAGCAGCCAGTCTGCCGACAGCAGCTCCGCCGCCAGCCAGCCTGCGTCCGCGCAGAGTGCGGACAAGCCGGTGGTGCCGGACTTCACCCTGGAATCCAGCAGCGGAAAAAAAGTTTCCCTCTCGGATTATTCCGGCAAAGTGGTGGTACTGAATTTTTGGGCGAGTTGGTGCGTATATTGCAAAAAAGAACTGCCGGATTTTCAGAAGCTAAACCGTGAGCTGCAGAACTCCAAAGACGTGGTGCTGCTGCTTCTGGATCAAACCGATGGACAGACAGAAACCAAGCAGAAGGGGGACGCCTTTTTGAAAGACAACGGCTATTCCTTTCTGAATCTGTACGACTCCGGTACCGTTAGCAGCGATATTTTTGGCGTGACAGGGTACCCGACCACGGTGGTCATCGACAAGCAGGGGCGCTTTTCCAGCTATGTATCCGGCATGACATCTTATGAGAAAGTCAAAAGCATGATTGCGGAGGCCATGTAATGCTGCAACAGGCTGCGCCCGAATTCACCCTGGCGCTTGTCGGCCTTGTCTTTTCCGAAGGGCTGCTTGCGTTCCTTTCTCCCTGTATTTTGCCGATGCTGCCGATTTACCTGATGTACCTCGGCGGCAGCCGGGAGCAGCAGACCACCCGCAGGCGGATGCTGCAGAATCTGCTGGGCTTCATTGCCGGCTTCACGGTCGTGTTTGTGCTGTTGGGCGCAACGGCGTCCGGTGTGGGCGCACTGTTGAAAGCACACCGTGTGCTGCTGATGCGTCTGGGCGGTGCGGTGCTGATCGTTTTGGGGCTGCAGTATTGCGGTGTGCTGAACCTTGCGGTGCTCAACCGCACCCGCGCACTGCACGCACACACAGACCGGCTCAAATTTTTTTCCAGCCTGCTGTTCGGTGCGGCTTTTTCTCTGGGGTGGACTCCGTGTTTGGGGCCGTTCCTCGGCTCGGCGTTGCTGCTTGCTTCCGGTACCTCCACACTTTATGAGGGCGTTCTCCTTTTGTTCCTGTTTTCCATGGGGCTGGGAATCCCGTTTTTGCTGACCGGGTTGCTGTGGAACCGATTGGAGGGGACGGTTTCGTTCCTGAAAAAGCACGCAGGCATCATCAAAATCATTTCCGGCTGTCTGCTGATTGTGATGGGAATTTTAATGCTGTTTAATCTCTTTGGCTATTACGAAAATCTGTTTTCATAATAGACCGGGTGATGCAATTTCGCTTTTGAAATCCGCCGAGGAAACTTCGGCGGATTTTTTGTTTCATTTTGCCGGTATTTGCAGCTACCACACTGAAACTTTTATAAATTTCATAGTTTGACCGGAAATCTTTCATAGTTTACGGTTTGTTTTTTTATTAAAGATTATGGTAAAATCATGGTACGTTTTGTGAAAATATTTCAATTAGATTGAGAACTTTCGTGAAACTTTCACAACAAGTCACTTGGGCTTGCTGCAGGTTTGCAGGATCATGGAACTTTTCCATTGATAATATCCTGAAAAAATTCTGGGAGGAATTGCAATGAGAAACAAGAGGAGACCCGGTGTTCGGGCTGCCGGTTTTCTGCTTGCTGCCGTAATGGGTTTTTCGCTGATAAGCGTTGGCCCGGCATATGCGGCAGGCGGAAACGAATCAAACGCAACTACAGGAGAACTGGTTACAAACAGCGGTTTTGAGTCGAGTGACCTTTCCGGCTGGAACAACAATGGAATCAGCACGCTTTCCAGCACAACGGAAGCGTCGCACAGCGGCAGCCGTTCTTTAAAGGTGGAAAAAATCGGCTCCACCTGGATGGGACCGCTTTACAATCTGCTGACGCCGGTGCAGTACCATCATACTTATCAGGTCAGCCTGTACCTGAAAGGCGCGCAGAGCGCCGCCACCACAGAGTCGGTTCTGGTGCACCGTGTGGACAAAAACGGTGTGGGGTACGATATGTCGATTGCGCAGGACGTTTCCATTTCCGCGAAAGAGTGGACAAAGGTGACCGGTCAGTTTACCCTGACGGAAAAGAAGGAAGAGGTCACAACGCTGGGGCTGATGTTCCGCAGCAAGGACGCTTCCAAAAACTACTATGTCGATGATATTTCTATCAAGGAAATTTCACAGACCAACGGCGTGCAGACCAACCTGACACCGCTGAAAAGCAAGTATGACTTCACCATGGGCTGCGCTGCGGTTTATTCGGACTTGATTGACGACCACGCGCAGCTGCTGACCCACCACTTTGACAGCCTGACCGCGGGCAATGAGATGAAGGCGTCCTCGCTGTACAATAGCAAGCATGAGCTGGACTTTACAACGGCAGACAAGTTTGTTGACTTTGCCATTGCAAACAACATGAAGCTGCGCGGGCACAATCTGGTTTGGCAGTCTCAGGTGCCGGATTGGTGGTTTACCACCAACTTGTCTGATCCGGACAATCCGAAATACTTCGTTTCCAAGGAGCAGCTGCTTAAAACCATGAAAACGCACATCACCAGCGTGCTGCAGCATTTTAAGCAGAAGTACGGCAGCAAGAGTCCGTTTTACTGCTGGGATGTGGTCAACGAACCGATTTCCAACAGCCACCAGAACAACGGCATCAAAGGTCTGGATGAGGGCAGCAAGTGGGAAGCCATCATCGGTCCCGAATACATCGACTATGCGCTGCGCTACGCACACGAAGCCGATCCGGACATGAAGCTGTTCATCAACGATTACGGCATTGTGAACGATGGGCAGAAAACAACCGACCTTTACAATGAAGCCAAAAAACTGCTGCAGGCAGGGGTTCCGTTGGACGGCATTGGTCTGCAGATGCACATTGATGTGGACAGTCCCTCCATCTCCAGTATCAAAGACGCCATTGAAAAGTTCGGCTCTCTGGGTCTGGAAGTACAGGTGACGGAGTTGGACGTCAGCACCGGCGGGAAAACAGACGCGGTTACCTTGGCGAAAGCAGCCAGAAGATATAAGCAACTGTTTGATTTGTTTGAAAGTGAAAAGAAATACATCAAAGTTGTAACGGTCTGGGGTTCCGCGGATGACGGTTCCTGGCTGGGCGCAAACAACAGCCCGATGCTGTTTGACACCGCTCTGCAGGCAAAACCCGCATTTAATGCGCTGGTTCAGGCAGCGGGCACACCGGTTGTGCCGACCTCCGCAAAAAGCTGTCAGGGCAATCCTACGGCGGACAGCGCCCTGTGGTCCACTGTTTCCGCATGGTCAACTGATACCTTTATCAAGGGCACCGGCGGCGCAACTGCTGCGGTCAAAACGATGTGGGACAGCAAAAACCTGTATGTGCAGGCGGATGTTACCGACAGCACACGCAGTGCAAAGGACGGCATTACGCTGTATCTGAACAACAATGGCGTAAAGGCTTATCCTATTACGCTCAGCAATTCCGGCGGCAAGCTGAAAGCCGCGGTTCAAAAAACCGACACCGGATATACCGTGTCGGCGGCCATTCCGATTCAGAATTTGAAGCCGGCAGTCGGCGGCCAGCTGCAGTTTGACGTTCAAGTTTTGGATTATAACGCAAAGAATGCATTGACCTCCATCGCAACTTGGAGCGACTTCCAAAACACCCAAAGCAAAAGCACCGCAAATTACGGCAAACTGGAGTTAAGCGCATCCGCAAACCTGGCGAAAGCCGTGTACGGCACACCGGTTGTCGACGGCAAGGAAGATGCGGCGTGGCAGAAAGCCCCCGCGTTTGACACCGCAACCTGGGTGACCGGAAAAAGCGGCGCAACCGCAAAAGTGCAAACCATGTGGGATCAGAAAAACCTGTATGTTCTGTACCATGTGACCGACTCCGTGCTGAACAGTTCCAATGCGAATGCTTGGGAGCAGGATTCCATTGAAACATTTTTAGATGTCAACAACCACAAATCGCCGGCTTACGAGTCGGATGACGGTCAGTACCGCGTCAGTTACAAAAATGCGAAAAGTGGCGGCGGGGCTGCCTCTGCTGACCTAAATGCATGGACCTCTGCCACCAGTAAAACCGATACCGGCTATCTGGTGGAAATGGCGATTCCGCTGACCTCCATTACACCCGCTAACGGCACAATGCTTGGTTTTGACGCGCAGGTCAACGACGCGGATGCTTCCGGTGCGAGAACCGGCGTTGTCACTTGGAGTGATTCCACCGGCAAAAGCTATACGGATACTTCGCACTTCGGCAATCTGGAGTTGGTTGGCGGCCCGGCAAGCTCCCAGTTTGTCAGCGATACCACAAAGGATATTACGGTAAAGAGTGCATATCAGTTCCGGATTACCGTGAAAAACGGAGCGTACCCGAACTTTGTCGTGGGAACCGCCGGTGTGTTCCGCACACAGCTTGTCAAAAAGAGCGGCAGTGACTACTTCATCAAAATTTTTACAGTCGGCAAGTCCGGCGCAAAGGCTGGCATTTATGTGAACGGCGTGAAGGTTTCGGTGGCAACCGTTCGGTAAAACCAAAAGAAAACCGCTGTAGGCGCAGGAAAAACGCCTTCGGCGATTTTTTTGTGCCGGTAAAAAAAGCGGCCCCATCCCAAAGGGATGGAGCCTGTACGCAAAACAAGGATGTAAATTTTTTTACTGATTGCAGCTGGAGCTGCTGTTCTTACTGAGAAGCTGCTCAAGCAGTTGGAGCAATTCCTGACAAGTCATCACAGAAACCTCCTTTTGCTTTTTCCTGTTCCTCTTGGAACAACTCTATCCTAACACGCTTTATTCCTTACATCAATGCAATATTTATGGCAAATTTGTTAAAGAAAATCATGGAAGTAGCACAGCCGCGCGCGGTTGGGTCAGCTTTTCTGGCAGGACGCCTGCTTTGCGGCGAGGACACCCAGATTGTCGCCCAGCGCATTAAAAAAGCTGGAGAGGATGTTGAGCTCATCCAGACTCAATTTTTTAGAAATTGAAATGGCAGCCGCGGCTGCAAGCAAAACAAGTTCATCACCTGAAGAGCATGGTTCCATCCCGCCTCACCTCACAGAATTGTATGCGCGCCGAAGCGGAAATTTGCGTTCAAATGCAGCTGTTCTGCCGCCGGACGGAACTTGACACGTTTTGCACTGCGTGTTACAATAAAAACAATTCGTACAGATAACACGGCTGCGTGTCGATACAGAGGCGAAAGTGAGGATTCCCTGTGAATCATCATTTTGGCTTCTTTTTTTGTGCAACTTGAGGTGATTGAATGAAACAAAAACAAACTTTTCATTTTTACGGAGCGGTTGCGGCCACCGGGCTGCTGTCCTTTACCGGTGTCCTGATTGAAACGGCCATGAATGTGACGTTCCCGACGCTGATTGGCGAGTTCGGGATTTCCACCACAGCGGTGCAGTGGGTGACAACGATTTGTCTGCTGGCAATTTCTATCATTGCACCGCTGTCATCCTACCTGAACCGAAGCTTTTCCGCACGGGCGCTGTTTTTGGCGGCAAATCTGCTCTTTCTGGGAGGTGCGGTGCTCGACTGTTTTTCGCCCGGCTTTGCCGCGCTGCTGTTGGGGCGGGTGCTGCAGGGGGTGGGCACCGGTCTGGCGCTGCCGCTGATGTTTTACATGATTCTGACCAAGTCACCGCTCGAAATCCGTGGCAGGATGATGGGATTCGGAACGCTGACCACCTCCATTGCGCCGGCCATTGGCCCGACTTACGGCGGGATGCTGGCGCACCTGCTGAACTGGCGGTCAATTTTCGTGTTTATCCTGCCGATTTTAGTGGGGTCGCTGCTGCTGGGTCTGCATTCCATCCCGAAAACCGAGCAGCCGAAGCGGGAGCCGCTGCATGGGGCCGCCATTGCTTTCTTGGCAGTTTTCTTTACCTGCTTTCTGACGGCTTTTACCGCGAAAGGACTGCTGACTGCCGTGTGGCTTTTGGCTGGGCTTGCGGCAGGCGCGCTGTTTCTGCGTGCAAATCGGCGGCATTCGCTGCTGGGGCTGGCGCCGCTGCGAAACCGTTCGTTTACATTGCTGATGGTCAGCTTCCTGCTTTATCAGGCTCTGCTGCTCGGCAATTCCTTTGTGCTGCCAAACGTTTTGCAGATTGCCGGCGGGCTGAACGCCTCCGCTGCGGGGCTGTTTATGTTTCCGGGGGCGATGCTGGGCGCTGTGCTGGCACCGGTGTCTGGCTGGGTGCTTGACCGGCTGGGCGCAAAGAAACCGATTTTAATCGGTTTGGCAGTTGCCGCGGGGGGCATGGTCCTGCTGGCGCTTCTGCTGCATACTGCGCAGGTGGCGCTTCTGGTGGCGGCACACTGCATTTTCATGACAGGGCTGGGGCTTTCCTACAGCAATCTGATGACCTGCAGTTTAGCGCGGCTGCCACAGGCACAGCTTTCTGACGGCAACGCGGTGCTGAACACTCTGCAGCAGTTCATCGGTGCCATGGGTACGGCCACTTCGGCGTTTGTCATTTCCCTGTTCCAGCAGAGCGGCGGTTACCGGTCCGGTACGATGCTGGGCGGTCAAACCATGCTGGGCATCTTTGCCTGCCTGCTTCTGGTCAGCTTTCTCTGCTCCTTTCTGGGGCTGCACCTGCCGGGTACGTCTGCTGCGCGTGAGCCGCAGGAACCGCAAAACTGAAAATAAAAACTTCCAAACCGTTTGTGCCGACTGGCGCAGGCGGTTTTTTGTATTATGAAGCAGTTTGCCGAAAGCTTGCTGATTCTACAAAAAATGCTATAATCAATATACAGAAATGAAAAAAAGTATGGAAACTGTCCGCACACTGCAGACAGGGCTGCTTTTTAGGAAAAGAGGAAAGCTATGAACGCATCAGCAGAAAATCGCGCGGGTTATTCCTTTGAAATCAGCAGCCGGGAAAATTCCCACCCCGGCTGGCACCAGGAGTTGGAACTTGTATTTGTTCTGCGGGGCAGAGGCACCCTTTGGCGCGAAGACCGCACCGTGCCGTATTCCCTGCACGAAGCGGATTTATTTACGGTCAGCGGGTATGAAATGCATGAGATTCACATGGAATCCGGCGGACTGACCCTGTCGCTGCTGCTTTCATCGTCGTTCCTTTCCTTTTACTTTCCTGAAGCGCAGCAGCTTGCCTTTGCCTGCAAATCCTATGCGGCCGATGCGGAGGAGCAAAAGAAGTACGATATCCTCCGTGCGGATTTTGCTGCTGCGTTTCAAACCTTCTACCAAAATGAGGCGCACCATGCCGCCCTGCATCTGCGCAGCAAGCTGATTCTGCTGCTGGACGACTTGATCCGCTATTTTTCCTGTCCGGCACCTAAGGCGGCGCCGGCGTTTGACAAAGGCCGCAGCCATTTGCGCGCGGCGGCCGGCTGGATTGACCAGCATTACACCGAGGATATTACTCTGAAAGAAACCGCCGACCGGGTTTACCTGAGTGAATCGTACCTTTCCCGTCTGTTTAAGCGAACACTGGGGCTGACCTTTACGGAGTATCTGACGCAGGTGCGGCTGGATTATGCCGCGCTGTTGCTGCGCAGCGGGCAGCGTGTGACGGAAACCGCCTCGAAAGCCGGCTTTCGCAGCACCAATTCGTTTATTCAGGCATTTAAGCAGACGTATCAAAAAACACCGGGGCAGTACAAACGCGAACTGGGGGAGCGACTGAAACGGGAGCTTTATACAGAACCGCAGGGCGCAGAAAATAAATTTTCTGTTTTGAGCCGGTACCTGCAGACCCCGTCTGCGTCAGAGCAGTCAAAGCCGGCGGAAGTCCGCGATGAATGTGCCGTTTCAGCAAATCTTTCCATGCCGCTGCGCACGCTCCGGCATAGTTGGAGGCAGCTTATCAACGTCGGCTATGCGTATGACCTGCTCAACGGCTCGGTACAAAAGCAGGTGCGGCAGGTGCAGGCGGAAATCGGATTCCGGTACGCGCGCGTAAAGGGAATCCTGGATGATGATGTGTTGTTTTATGCGGCGGCAGACGGGCAGGAGCCGGTGTGCCACTTTGCATATGCAGATGAGGCGATTGATTTTCTGCTGTCTGTCGGGTTGACACCGTTTCTGGAACTGGGCGCTATGCCCTCACAGCTTGCGAAAAATCAGTTTACGGTTTTTAAGCGACAGAGCATTCTTTCCACGCCAAAGGATATGCGGCAGTGGACGGCACTGCTTACGGTGCTGCTGCGGCATTTCCAGTGCCGCTACGGCGTCCGGCGCGTGGAGCAGTGGATTTTCACCCCTTGTTTTAACCCGTTTTTTTATGATGTGCGTGCTGACCATCTGGAGGAATACTTTTCTTTTTATCGGGAAAGTTACCGCGCGGTGCGCGCTTTGCTGCCGCACGCGCTTCTCTGCGGGCCCGGCGACCTTTCTTTTCCCGAATTTTTGGAGCGGTGTTTGGCAGAGAACTGCGTGCCGGACTGCATTGCAGCGCACGCTTTCTTTACAGCTTCACCGGACGAAACGGACGCCAAGCAGGTTCAGCTGCTTAATTCAGAAGAAACATTCCCGCTGGCGGTTACCGGTGACGAGGACTACCTGAAGCATCTGCTGGAGCGCATCCGGAAAACGCTGCGCAAGCGGGGGCTGGCGGATGTACCGGTCATGCTGGATGAATGGAACAGCAGCTTTTGGCAGCGGGACCTTTGCAATGACACCTGCGCGAAGTCAGCGAGTCTCTTTAAAAATATTCTGGAAAATTATGATGCCTACTGTGCCATGGGTTATTGGACTGTCAGCGACTTTATGGAGGAGCTTTCCCCGTCGCAGGACTTGTTTCACGGCGGTTTTGGACTTTTTACGCGAAACGGGCTTGCCAAAAGCGGCTATCGTGCCTTGCAGCTTTTGTGTAAGGCAGGGGAGAAGCTTCTGGCGCGGCAGGAGGGCTGTTTTATCACATCCTCACCGGGAGAGGTGCAGGTTTTTCTATATAATGCTGCTTACTATGACTTGCTGTACCGCTTTCGCCACACAGCTCATTTGACGCTGACCAAGCGGTACGGCGTGTTCAATAAACGAAATCCGCAGTGCTTTCAAATTGGACTAAACGGGCTGCAGCCAGGGCGGTATCTTCTGCGGCGCTATGCGGTTGGCCGTACCGGCGGCAGCGTTTTTGATGCGTGGGTAGAGATGGGCGCACCAGAACGTGTGACAGAGGAAGTCCGGCGTTTTCTCGAAAGCCGGTCGTATCCGGTTCTGCAGATGGAAACCGTGGAGACAGGCCCGTCGTTTCCTCTGCAGGAGGTGCTGCAGCCGTACGAAATCCGTTTAATCACGCTTACTCTGCAGGAGTAAAACAGCGAAAAGGACAAGACTGACTTGACAGATGCTTCACAATGTCAGAAGCTTGCTGTTTTTATCCTGCTTTTTTGTCCTTTCGTAAAGACTTCAAATGCAAGGAGCAAAAACTGCACAAAATCGGAGGATAAGTTTGAAAGAATATAGATAGCAAATCACATTTCTTCATTCTATACTAATGGAAGATTCCTCGGAAAAGGCGATAAAAATAGAGAAATTTTATGCAGAACGCAAAAACCTTTTCTGAAATAGAAGATTGGAAAGGATGAACATGATGAGCAGTTCTTCAAACACGCGCGCGGCAGTGAAACCGGCGCAGGATCCGGCGGTTGCCCGGCGCAAAAAGTTGCTTTTTACATCCCTGGGGACTTCGTACCTTGGTCTGTTTATGACGTACGCGGGTCTTGTGGCAGTGCTGCTACCGCAGCAGATGACCAATTTGGACGCGGCACATAAGGTAGGGAACCTGGCGCTGGTAACCAGCATTTCCTCTGTGGCAACCATTTTCGTACAGCCGATTATCGGAGCAATTTCCGACCGGACGCGTTCCCGGCTGGGTCGGCGTGCGCCGTGGCTTTTAATTGGCGGCCTTGGCGGTGCGCTGTGCACCATCGCGATGCAGTTTGCCAATTCCCTGTTTTGGATTGCACTGCTGTGGGTCTTGACACAGGTCTTGCTGAATGCCTTTCAAGGGCCGCTTTCCGCGATTGTTTCGGACCGTGTGGACTCTGCAGACCGCGGCACGGCTTCTGCCCTGACAGGTGTGGGCGGTGCGGTCGGCGGAACGGTCGGTGTGATTCTGGCAGGGCAGCTGCTGAACCGCATTGGTATCGGCTATGATATTTTCGGGATTCTCGTCATTGTGGTCTGCGTGCTGTTTGTTCTGCTGAATCCCGACAAACCCTCTACAGAAGTGGAAATGCCGAAGATGGACTGGGGCGCGTTTTTCCGTTCATTTCTGGTAAATCCACGGGAGCATCCTGACTTTGCATGGGCTTTCGGCGGGCGGTTCTTCATGGTGCTGGGCTATCAGGCGGTTTCTGCGTATCAGCTTTACATTTTGACGGATTATATTCATTTGTCCACTGCGCAGGCGGGCGGCGTGATTGGGCTGATGAACGTTTGCTCCTTGGTGACTACATCGGTTTCCACGCTGGTTTTTGGGCGGCTGTCCGATAAAATTGGGCGCAGAAAAATCTTTGTGTTTACCTCTACGCTGTTGATTGCCGGCGGTATTCTGATTCCGCTGCTTGCCCCGTCCGTGGCTGGCATGATTATTTACGGAAGCATTGTTGGTTTTGGTTACGGCGCTTACTCGTCCGTTGACATGGCGCTGATGATCGATGTATTGCCGGCAGGTGAAGACGCCGCAAAGGATCTCGGTATTCTCAATATCGCCTCCAATGTGCCGCAGGCGCTCACACCGGTCATTGCGGCGGCGCTGCTGGGTGCATTTAACAACAATTATGCGGCGATTTTTATATATTCCGCGGTTGCGGCACTGCTTTCGTCCGCATTTGTTCTGCCGATTAAGTCTGTAAAATAACCTGAGGATTTCATAAAGGAGATAGAGAATTGTGACTGCCTATCGATTAGATAACTGTGCAGATGCACCTGTGATTCAAACGACTTCCGGTAAAGTACGCGGCAGGTGGCAGACCGGCTGTTCCGCTGCCTATTTGGGCATCCCGTTTGCCGCGGCGCCGGTAGGTGACAGGCGCTTTGCCGCGCCGGTCAGGCCGGCGCCTTGGCAGGGGGTGCGCCCTGCCGTGGAGTATGGACCGACACCGCAGCGCCGCCCTTTTGGGCCGGTCACAACCGTTCCCGAACCCTGCATTCCGGGGGATGAAACACTGAATGTCAATGTCTTTACGCCGGCGCCGCGCGACCACCGCGCACATCTGCCGGTGTTGGTCTGGATTCACGGCGGCGGGTACTTTGCGGGTTCGCCTGCATCGCCGTGGTACAACGGGCGCGCATTTAACAGCCGCGGCGTGGTGACGGTGACGCTTTCTTACCGTTTGGGGTTTGACGGCTTTGGCTGGATGGAGGGCGCCCCGCTGAACCGTGGCCTTTTGGACCAGATAGCGGCCTTGACTTGGGTGCAGGAAAATATTGAAGCTTTTGGCGGTGACCCGCACCGCGTGACGATTGCGGGACAGTCTGCAGGCGGCGGCTGTGTGCTGGCGCTGCTTGCGTCGCCCAAGGCGGCCGGGCTGTTTCACGGCGCCATCAGTGAATCCGGCGCGTTCGGTGCACCCACAGCGCAGCAGGCAGAAACGGTTGGCCGCGCGTTGGCGCAGCAGGTCGGGGTAAAGCCAGAAGCCGCCGCGTGGCGGGAAGTTCCCGAAAGCCGGATTCTAGATTCCGAGCGGCAGGTCAATAGCATTGCGGGAATCCCAGCGGGTTTTTCCAAGCCGGAAGAGCTGCTGTCTGCTTTGGCAGAGGGCTTTCTCGGCACTTCTAATCTGGCGTTTGCACCGGTGCTCGACGGCGAAGTCCTGCTACAGCAGACTCCCCAGGCTGTACTGGCGGGGCAGGGGGCGCAGGTCGCGCTGCTGATGGGCAGTACGCGGAACGAATTTACGTTTTCATCGCCGCCGGAACACAGCCTTCCTTTGCAGGCGGCAGTTTGCGCCCTGCAAAAAGCCGGTCTGCCCGCAGCGGCAGTGTCGCAGTTTGCCGATGATATTTACCGGGTCGGGGAGGACTGCGTGCTGGGGCAGCTGATGACGGTTTATATGTTCCGCATTGGCATTGCCCACCTGGCGCAGTGCCGGTGCGCGGCAGGATGCGGCGGCAAAACGTGGCTTTATGACTTTGCGCAGCTTTCCTCTGAGAAGATGGGCTCTTTCCATTGCGAGGACATCCCGTACTTTTTCCACCTGTTGGACGCACCGGGCGTGGCGCAGGAGCTGGGGAAAGCTCCCTCCGAACCGCTGGCGGACGTGATGCACAGCAAGTGGGTGGAGTTCATCACCAACGGTTGCCTTGCGGAGCCTACTGCAGCCCAGTTCCCCTGCGGCGCTGTGCGTTTTGAGGGCAGTGACAGTTTCCAGCCGGATGCGTATCTGTTGGAAAGCAGCCTGCTGACTGCTGCCGGGCAGACCGTGGAAAATCCTTCATAATCGCAATACCGAACAGGAAAAACAGAAAATTATACTCTAAAAGGCGCGGACCGCTTCATGCAAACGGGTCCGCGCCTTTTTGTGTTTTTACAGCCGGGCTGAAAACTCCTCCGGTACGGCAGGCGTGCCGGTGCGGCTGCACAGCAGACTGTCGCGGTACTGCGTGGCGGTCTGTCCGGTGTAGCGCTTAAACAAGGAGTGGAAATACTTTTCGTCCTGAATCCCGATTTTGTCAGCGACTTCATAAATCTTGCTGTCAACGTTGTGCAGGTATTCCTTTGCTTTTTGAATGCGGTATCGATTCAGATATTCGATGAAATTCATGCCGGTTTGCTGTTTAAACAGCATACTCAGGTACGCAGGGGAGATATGTAGGTCTTCGGCTGTTTGCTTCAGCGTGATTTTTTGAGCGTAGTTTTTGCGGATGTACGCCACAGCGGCAGAGGCGAACGCGGAAATTTGTTTGTTGCCGGTAAAGGACTGTGAAACACTGCGGGCAAAGCAGAGTACGGCATCCTTAATTTCCCGCATGGTCGAAGCGCCGGATATGGTTTCGATGGTGTCGCTGAGCATTTTGGAAAAGAGATTAAAAACCATATTATGCTCCAGACAGGTTTTGAAAATACTGCAGACAAGCGTGGAGGCTGTTTCCTGCACAACCTGCTTGGATGCCGGCGAGCGCAGGGTGCAGCAGCTGAAAAAGTGGTCCACAGCGGAGGGAAGCTTTTCGGCGCGGTTCAGGACAGCGTCAATGACCTCCTGCTCCCGCTTGCCGGTGTCAGCGGTTTTTTTGTTGCTGTTCTGCAGCTCCGCATAGTAGCGGATGCCGTGGATTTCGTCAAAGGCGGCCAGTCCTGCCGCCTTTTCGGCTTCGGTGTATGCCTCGTGCAGGGCACCCGAACTGCTTTTTAAGTCCGAAACGCCGATGACACAGGGTGTGTGGCAGTCGCTTCCGGCACTTTCCAGCAGGTGAAACAGCAAGTTTTGAAACGACGTGAATTTTTCGGTAATGGGGTCGAGGAAAAGCAGCAGAACCACTCGCTCTTTCCAAAGGACTGCTTCGCTGTGTGCCATTTTGCAGACTGCTTTTTTCGCCGCTGCTAAAAAAGCCTGTGCGGGCGGGCTGTCTTCCGCCTGCTGTCCGACAAAGTCCAGACAGCACACAGCGTAGCAGGAAAGAAGCGGCTCCAGACCGAAGGTCTGCAGGCATCGGGGTTGCGCGGTATCCGCTGCTTTTTGTCCGGCAAGCAGTTCCTGCAGAAACTGCTCTTTTGCGCGTTCCTGATTCTGCGCGCACAGAAACTGGTACTGTGTCTGCAGGGCTTCCTGCTGCTGCTCTTCCCGCACCAGGGTAATCGCTTTCTGCACCGCCTGCACAACCTCTTCACAGCGGCAGGGCTTTAGCAAATATTCCACAATTTGTAGCTGCACCGCCTGGCGGGCGTAGTCAAAGTCGTCATATCCGCTGAAGACAATAAACTTTGTCTTGACCCCCTGCGCCGAGGCATTCCGGATGGCGTCCAGACCGCTGAGCTTTGGCATACGGATGTCGATAATGCAGAGGTCCGGGCGCAGGCGGAGCAGCAAATCGAGAGCTTCCTGCCCATCAGATGCTTCCCCGACAATTTGAATGCCGTAAGCTGCCCAGTCAAACAAATCCCGCAGCGCTTCCAACTTATCCGTTTCGTCATCTGCTGTAATGAGCGTGTACATAGAAATTCCTCCCTGTTCTCATGGTTCGGCGGGTATGCGGATGTGTACGGCAGTGCCCTCTCCGGGTGTGCTTTGAATGGTCAGGCGGCAGCGGCTGCCGTAGCAAAGTTCCAGGCGTTCGCGGATATTGCCGATTGCATATCCCTGGGTGCCGCCGGTTTTGCTGTTGAGCTTCTGCAAAAGCTCCGGCGTAATGCCGCAGCCGTTGTCGGCAACGGTAAACTCCATAAAACCTTCCGCAAGCGTGCCGCTGACGGAAATGCAGGTTGTGCCGGTGCTTTGCTCCGCTGCGTGAACAATGGCATTTTCCACAAAGGGCTGCAGCGTGAGCTTCAGCATGGTGTGCGGCAGCAGTGCATCCGCAATGGAAATCTGAAACGCGAGGCGTTCTTTCAGCCGCATTTTCTGCAGCAGAATGTAGCTTTCGATGAATTCTTTTTCGTTTTTGACGGTGGTCATGGAGCTGCCGTGGTTCAGCGTCAGCCGGAAAATGCGGGAGAGGGCATACACCATTTCGGCGGCGCCGGTATCTTTGGCACGCATTGCCTTTAAGTAAATAGAATCCAGGGTGTTGTACAGAAAGTGCGGGTTAATCTGTGCCTGCAGGGACTTCAGTTCCGCTTCGCGATTCTTGATTTCCAATTTCATGACCCGGTTAAACAGTGTGTTGAGTTGTGTCACCATTTGGTTGAATGCCTTGCCGAGAATGCCAATTTCATCCTGATAAACGAAGTTGACCTGCTGCTTCAAATCCCCCTTGCCGGCCTGCTGAATGGCGCGTACCAACTGCTTGAGCGGCGTGGTCACGGCGGTGGAAAGCAGCGCCGCAAGCAGCAGCGAGAGCAGAAGGCTGACGCCGATTGCAATCGCGAGAACGATATTGAAATGGTCAATATCTTTTAAAATGACAGACATGGGCCGCAGGCAGACCACGTACAGACCGCTCTGGTAGATCATGCTGCTGCAGCTTAAATAGCGGCTGCTGTCCAAGGTGACGATGGTGCCTTCGTCGGAATGCCCCGGCAGCGCAAGGCGACCGCCCTGCTCGTATTTTTTAAGTGCCGCAAGGTCGGTGGAGCCGGACACCACGCTGCCTTTGCCGTCTACGATGAAGTAGCCGTATCCCTGGGTTTTGCTCAGCGATGACCAGATGGAGTGCCAGTCGATACAGACCACCAGCAGTCCCTGTGTTTTTCGGTTGTCGATGTCCACCAGTCCGCGCAGCATGGTCAGCTTGCCGGTGTTGTTATCAACCAGAAAGCTGCCGCCATCCTGCGGCGTGGCAATCCACTTCGGTTCGCCGAGCATATTCATGGCATCCATGTAGGCAGCGTCACGCTGCGTTTTTGAAAATTCCTGGGGCATCGTCAGTCCGTTGCGTGCATAGTAGAACTGATAGCCGTTTGCCGCGTGAATGGAAAGGTAGCTGACGTAGTTGTTAGTGATGATGGAGTTGGTCAGAAAATTGACGGTGTTCATTTCGTCGGCAGCCTGCTTTACGGTCAGGTGGTCTTTTTCCGGGCTGATCTGCATCTGAAACGAGGGGCTGTACAGCAGGTTGGTAGAGAGGTTGACAATGTTGTCCTGAATATCCTCGATCCCCTTTTTGACAAAGGTCATGTTCTGAGACTGGTACACCTGCGCTTCTTCTACCACGTTGCGGGAATACACCACATAAATGAAAACGGAAAGTACGGTGATGAGGATGACGGAGGACAGCAGACTCAAAATCAGAATTTTTGTTTTTAACGGACGGTTCATAAAAAAACGCAGCATATTTAAAAATGTCCTTTGCAGTCTCTTTTTAGAACGGTACAAGCAATCCACCTTGTGCAGCTCCGTAGAATATCATACATAATTTTTTCGCATTCCACAAGTCGAGTACAGCAAATTCAATAAATTTGTGAACGAAATCGTAAATTTCTCTACTTACTTTCCCACTCATGGTTGGTATGATAAGAAGCGTTCAGAAGCTTGCACCCGCACAGATACGGCAGACTGCCGGTAGGCGGGCACGGCTTACAACGGTATTAAACCACAAAATGAGGAAAGAAAGGCAGGAAAAAAATGAAAAAAATCATCAGTGCAGTTTTGGCAGGCGCCATGGCTTTGAGCATGGGCGCGTGCGGCACACCGGCCAGCCAGACGGCGGCATCAACAGCGGGCGGCAGCGGCGGCGGTGCGACGAAGAACATGAAAATCGGGGTTTCCATCTGGAGTTCCACCGACGTTTTGGGCAGTGCCTGCAAAAAAATGCTGGACGCTGCCGGCTCCGCACTCGGCGTGCAGCTGGTGTATGTAAACCAGGGGCATGAGTCCGCCGCCGTGACCAACAGCATCAACACGCTGGTTTCCGCAGGGTGCAGCGGCATCATTGTGTGCAATTCCGCAGATTCTGAAATGACTGCTGCCATCAATACCTGCAACCAGGCGCATGTTTATCTGGCACAGTTTTTCCGCGCTATCAACAAAACCAAAAGCCCGCAGGTGTATTCGCTTGCGCAGTCGGCACCGTACTACATCGGCACTGTGCATGAGGACGAAGTCGAGAACGGCTACAACCTCGCTAATATTTTAATCAAGAAAAAGTGCCGCGATATTGCACTGGAAGGCTGGGTGGCCGGTGATGCAACATTCCTGAACCGCTGGGAGGGCTACAAAAAAGCCGTGGACGAATGGAACACGGCGCATCCGAATGATAAGGTAAAGCTTTCAGATCCGCAGTATGCCGGTACAACGGCAGAGGGCGGCGCATCCGTTACCAAGTCCTTTATGAACGCAGACCCGAACATGGACGCCATCATTCCGGCGGGCGGCGGCGGCGATCCGCTGGTGGGTTCCATCGGCGCCATCAAGAGCGCGGGCAAAACCGGAAAAATTTCAGTCGTTTCCACTGACTTTCTGCCGGATCTCGGCAAGCAGCTGGAAACCGGCGGCATGACTGCGGAGTCCGGCGGGCACTACTGCGACCCCCTGTATGCCTTCATGATGGTGTACAACGCGGTGCAGGGAAATTACAAAAAACCGGCAAACAGCTTTGATGAGATTATCAATCCGTACATTTACGTTTCTTCCGCACAGGAATATCAGGAGTACTCCAAGTACTTTGTTGACCAACTTCCCTACAATACAGAAGAATTGAAAGCCATGAGCAAACAGTCGTTTGAGGAGCTGCAGAAAACAGCTGCCGCCATTTCGGTGAAGGACGTCAAGTCCCGCCACAAAGACTGAGTTTTGCGGCAAAGGAACCCGGAAATAAACGAGCCGGCGGCAGCTTTCCGCTGGCTCTATTGAAATCAAGTAGGTGATAATGATTATGCATTCGGTGGTAGCATCCATGCAGAAGCTCAAGCGCAGCAAGACCTTTGTCAAGTATGAGGGAATCCTGATTTTGTTGCTGCTGGTGCTGCTCTGCTGGGGAGTTTTTAAGATTCTGGTGCCAAACAAGTTCGGTGCGCCGGGACAGCTGGTTTCTTACCTGCAGTCCAGCCTGATTTATGCGGTTGGCGGCTGCGGCTTGTATTATATCGTGGTGATGGGGCTTTTTGATTTCAGTATTGGCGCCAATGTGGTGCTTTCCTCCATACTGGCGTGCGTGTTTGCTTCGCAGTTCGGTTACATCGGGCTGATTGTCGCACCGGTCATCTGCGGAACGCTGATTGGTCTTTTGAACGGCGTCGTTTATGTGAAGCTGCACATTCCCTCCATGATTGTAACCGTCGGCCTTGCGCTGATTTACGAAAGCCTGAGCGTTTTCGCAACGCAGGGGCAGGAGCAGATTCTCAACGCGCAATACGCGGTGTTCGGGTCTTATCCGGCAAATCTGATTCTGGCGCTGCTGGCGTTTTTCCTGTGCAGCTTTATCATTCAGTATACCAAGGTTGGTACTTACACATATGCCATCGGCAGCAACGAGTTTGTTGCCAAAAACATGGGGGTAAACGTAAACCGGTACAAAGTGGTTGCGTTTGTGCTGTGCGGCTTCTTCGTGGGCATCATGAGCGTTTTGACCATCAGCTATGGTTCCTCCATGACGGCGGCTTCCAATATGTCCTCAATGGTTCGCAATTTTACCCCGCTGATGGGTACATTCTTCGGCTTGGCCTTTAAAAAGTACGGGCATCCGGTGCTGGCCATCGTGGTGGGCGAGTTTATTATTTCACTGATCTTTAACGGGTTTGTGGCAATCGGCGCGCCAAGCACCATTCAAAATGTGGTCACCGGCGCGGCGCTGCTGCTGATTGTCATGGCAACCACCAAACCGGTTAAAGGCGCAGTTGTAAAGTGAGGGGATTGACAATGGCGGAAGTAATGCTGCAGGCGGAAAAACTGAATAAGTTTTTCGGGCCGACGCACGCGCTCAAGGATGTTTCCGTGACATTCTACCAAGGCGAAATTCACGGGCTGATTGGAGAAAACGGCTCCGGTAAATCAACGCTGAGCTCCATGCTCACCGGCATCTATCCGATTGACAGCGGGCGCTTTCTGCTGCAGGGCGAAGAACTGCACGTGAAAAACCAGGTGGATGCCAACAACCACGGCGTGGCCATCATTGTGCAGGAAATGGGCACGCTGTCCGGCCTGACGGTTGCCGAAAATATTTTTCTGGGCAATGAGGACCGATTTACAAAGTTCGGCATCAAAAACACGCAGGCAATGAACAATGAGGCACAGCGGCTGCTGGAGCAATACGGGTTTCATCACATCTCTGCCGCGGCCATGATTGACCGTTACAATTTTGAGGACCGCAAGCTGATTGAAATCGTCAAGTCCACTTACTTTGACCCCAAAGTGCTGGTGGTGGATGAAACCACCACCGCACTCAGCAGGGAGGGACGCGAGGAACTGTTCAAACAGATGAACCGCCTGCGGGAACTTGGCAATACGGTGATTTTTATTTCACACGATTTGGACGAAGTATTGAAGCACACAGACCGCATTACGATTTTACGCGACGGCAATTACATTGATACGCTGAATACCGGCGAGGCAACGGAAGATGACCTTAAAAAACGGATGGTCGGCCGCGAACTGGGCGATCACTACTACCGCACGGATTACGGCGAAGCGGTTTCCGAGGAAGTGGTTCTTTCGGTGAGCCATGTGTCGGTGCCGGGGCAGCTCAAGGACATCAGTTTTGACCTGCACCGCGGTGAAATTCTCGGGTTCGGCGGGCTGAGTGAATGCGGGATGCACGAAATCGGAAAGGCGGTGTTCGGCGCTTCCTACGACCGCGAGGGCAATGTGACACTCGCGGACGGCACACTGGTCAACTCGATTTCCACCGCGATTCAGCACAGCATCGCGTATGCGTCCAAAGACCGAGATAACGAATCTCTGGTGGTCAACGACTCCATTCGGGACAATATCTGCCTGCCGTCGATGCCCCGGCTGAAGTCTCACGGGCTGTTGTCGGGCAAAAAAATGGCTGCGTTTGCAGACCGTTTCGCCAATATGATTCGAGTCAAGATGGTCAATACCGACCAGTTTGTTGCCAGCCTTTCCGGCGGAAACAAACAGAAGGTGGTTTTGGCGCGGTGGATTGGCAGAGATTCCGATATCATCGTCCTTGATGGCCCCACACGCGGCATTGACATCGGCGTCAAAGCAGATATTTATGCGCTGATGAGCGATATGAAAAAGCAGGGGAAGTCCATGATTCTGATTTCCGAAGAGATTTTGGAGCTGCTGGGCATGAGCGACCGCATCCTGGTGATGAAAGACGGAGAAATCAGCGGTGAATTCCTGCGTTCGCCGGAGCTGACCGAACAGCAGTTTATTGCGAAGATGGTATAAGAGGTGAAAGGGATTGGAAACAAAAGATCAAACAGCGAAAGTCGGCACGGGCGCGGATGCCCGGTCTGCGCTTCGCAGTTTTACAGACACACCGTTTTTCCGGACGATTCTTCCGGTACTGGGGTTGGTCATTGTGGTGGCTCTGTTCTCCATTTTGACACAGGGGCGGCTGATTCAACCATTTAATTTGCAGCTGCTTCTGAGCCAGACCTATGTGCTGATGATTTCCTCCATCGGTGTGTTTATGATTATGACCATGGGGTGCCTGGACTTTTCGCAGGGATCAATGATGGCGATTGCGTCCATTGTCATCTGCTATCTCTCAAAAATCAGCCTGCCGCTTGCCGTTGTCGGCGGCATTCTGACCGGTGCGGCCATTGGTGCCATCAACGGCTTCTTTCTGGTGAAGTCGAAGATTGCATCGTTTATTGTGACCATCTGCACCATGTTCCTGTTTCGGGGATTGTGCGCCTACCTGACGACCAATTCTCCGGTATATGCGGCCAATGACATTTACCTTTACAACACGCCGCAGGTGGAGCTGACACTGACCATCCTTGCGCTGGCAGTTGGGTTTGCACTGTTCCGCTTCACGCCGCTGGGCAGCAACCTCAAAGCCATCGGCGCAGGGGAAACCGGCGCGCGCTTTGCCGGCGTGAAAGTCGGCAAAACCAAGATGCTGGTGTTTGTGGCGGCGGGCGCCATCACCGGCTTTGCCTCGCTGATTAACGTGTTTAAAGTCGGTTCTGTCACATCTACCGGCGGCAACATGATGGAAACCCAGATTCTGATTGCACTGGTGCTGGGCGGGATGCCGATTTCCGGCGGCGCGAAAGTGAGCTTTCTGAACATCATTGTCGGCGTTCTGACGTACTACATTCTGGCAACCGGCCTGGTCATGCTGGGGCTGACAACGGAAATGCAGCAACTGATTGAGGGTATTGTCTTTCTAATTGTGGTTGCCATTTTCAGCGACCGCAAGTCCATTCAGGTCATTAAATAATTTTGCGTACACCGTCCGCGGAAGCTGGTTCCGAACTTCACGGAATGTTGCAGGATAAAAAGGAAAAGGCTGGCTTTCGGACTGCTTCTGCACCGAATGCCGCCTTTTTCTTATTTTGCTTTTGAAAATTGTTGACATAGATGTGTCAGACTGCTAAATTGAGAAAGAAGCGAAACGGTTTCAACAGGATGAATGCGGGTGAAAAATCATGAAACAACTGCAAAAACGAATCTTAGCGGTGTGTCTGGCGCTGCTCCTTGTCTGCAGCAGCACCGCCTGCGCTGCCCGCAAAACGGAAACGCCCAAACCGACCATCGGCATCTTAATGCCCACCAAACTTTCCGAGCGCTGGGTCAGTGACGGCGGGTACATCGTGAAGCAGTGTCAGGCACTGGGGTACAGCACCAATCTGGAGTATGCCGAAAACGATGTCAAAACGCAGATTTCTCAAATTCAGCGCATGGTTGCCCAGAAGGTGAACTGCCTGATTATTTCTTCCATTGACTCCGGTGCGCTGACCGAGGTGCTCAACGAAGCGCATGAAGCGAAGATTCCGGTGCTTGCATATGACCGGCTGATTATGAATACGCCCTATGTGGACTATTATGCCTCCTTTGACAACTATCAGGTTGGCGTGCTGCAGGGAAACTATCTGGTTGACCGGCTGGGCTTAAAGCAGGGGAAAGGCCCATTCAACATCGAACTTTTCAGCGGTTCGCCGGATGACAACAACGCCTATCTGTTTTACAGCGGCTCCATGTCTGTATTGAATCCGTACATCAAGTCCGGCAGGCTGGTGGTGCGGAGCGGGCAGACAAAAATGAGCCAGATCTGCACCCTGCGGTGGGACGGCGCAACCGCGCAGTCCCGCATGGGCAGCCTGCTGAGTGAAAACTACGAAAAAAAGAAGATTCATGCGGTGCTGTCCCCTTACGACGGCATCAGCATCGGAATCCTTTCTGCTCTGCACAATGCGGGGTACCGTTCCTCCCAGCCGGACTGGCCCATTGTGACCGGACAGGACGCCGAAGTCGCTTCCGTAAAGTCCATTATGAACGGCGAGCAGGCCATGACGGTTTTTAAGGATACCCGTGAGCTTGCGAAGTTGGCGGCAAAAATGGCAGACGCGGTTTTGCGGGGAAAAAAGCCGCCGCTGAATGACACGCAATCCTACTATAACGGAAAAAAGACAGTTCCCGCATATCTGCTGACACCTGTGGTGGTTACCAAAGAAAACTACGAAAAAGTGCTGGTGGAGTCCGGTTATTACACGCAGAGTACGCTGTCGCAGCGTACTGGTACCAAGCAGCAGGCAGTGCCGCCAAAAGGGTAAACGGCGGATTATGCGCAAAAAAAGCCGCACAGGCATTGATTAGATGCTGTGCGGCTTTCTGCACATCTGCTTAAAACGAAAGTTCGTGCAGGTGGTCTTCAATATGCATCGCAAAGTAAGTATCGTAGTCTTGCTTGCTGAGGGTTCCAAACAGCAGGTGCAGAATTTCTGAATCTCTGCGAGCAATTCGTCAACGCTGGATTCCACATCCATACCGGCGTCGATTTTCGCGCCGCCCGGAACAGGGGCAGTCAAATCGGCTCATGTACCCCTGTCGCAAAAACTGCGGATGGCAAGCTTGCCGATTGTGGCGCGAATCCAAGCGGGCTTCAGTTGGTGATAGCCGGTCATTGCGTAGTCAATGGTTTGTGTGCAGTGCAGGCAGATTTCGGTAACGCTCCAGTTTTTCGAATTCTGCTAAAGAAGGTGCGGAACGTTTGGCTTCTATATAAGATTCCTTCTTTTTGTTAGGTAAGGAGCAGCCGGTTTTCAGTCGGGAGCAGTTTCATCTGCAGCAAAAGCAGCATCGTCCAGGCACAGGCAGAACGGATGTCCGGCGGGGTCAAGCATGACCGTCCAGCTGTCTGAAAATTGCTTTTCTGCAGGAACCGCGCCGCAATGAACGGCGTGCCGGACGGCTTCCTGCAAATCTGCCACGGCAAAGTCAAGGTGCGCCATTTGCTGCTGCGCGTCCGGTTCTTCCGGCCAGACAGGCGGCAGATATGCCGCGTTTCGCTGAAAGGCGATACAAGGGGAGACTCCCTGTACAGCGCCCGGCTTACTGACCCCTGCGTACGCTTCGGTTTCAAATACAATTTCCCAGTCGAGCAGTGCGGCGTAAAACGCTGCCAGGCGGTGCGGCTCTTTGCAGTCCAGCATGAATTCCAGCAGCTTGATTTTTGGCTTTTGCGGCGTCATTGTGTCGCCCTCCATTTCTTTTTTGTGAGGGAAGCATATCATAAAGACTGAACACATGAAAATGCAATTGTACAGTTAAAAAAGGAATTTTTTTAGGATGGCTTTTTGGCTAAGTATAGAACGATGGTATCATACAGTGTGATGTGATTCCCAGCTTCCAAAATAGCAGCTTTGATGCCCGAAAAAAACGCAGATTTATCCGGCTCTTTTAGCACGATATGGTCACAGTGCGTTCCGAGATAAGAAACATAGTCGTCTGCGTTAAATTCCCTTTGGCTGGAGTATTCCCGGCGTTCAAAATCAACAAATCCGTAATTTGCAACATTTTCATAAGTCAGATGCTGTGTATAAGAAGTTTCCGGATGAAAGAACGCTTCATATATTTCTTCAATTTTGTAATATAGAGCTTCATTTGCTGTTTTGCAGTCGCTTTTGGTCAGCATCATGGCGAGAGTACCGCCATTGTTCAAAAGCTGAAATGCCTTTGAAAAAGCAATTTTTTCAGGAATCTACTGAATGGTTGCGGCGGAATACACCAAATCAAATTTTTGATGCCCAAAATTATATGTTTCAAAGTCATCATTTACAATATGAAAATTGGCATATGCTTGAAATTTATTTTTGGTATAGTCAGCGTTCTATGGCTAAATAATTGCAGCCGGTTTTTAAAATCAAGTTTGCAAGATTCGATGATATTCGAAAAAGCCTCATCACAATAACGAGGTCTCCACTTATCGAATTTTTCTGGAATGGAGTCGAATACTCTTCTGAGTTCCATGCTTAGTCTCCTTTCGGCTGATGAAAGATAAAAATGTTGTCAAAAAAAGCTCCATGCACAGGTTCAAACCCTGACACATGGAGCATTTGTGGTGCCGGTGGTGGGATTTGAACCCACACGCCCTTGCGGACAACAGATTTTGAGTCTGTCTCGTCTGCCAATTCCAACACACCGGCGAATACTTATTTATTTTACTACAAATCTTCCCTTTTTGCAAGCATAAATTTGCGTCGATTCACATTTTTCGGTCGGCAGTGCATTCCGCTGCATGAAGGGCTTGACAAAATGTCTGCTGTGTGCAATACTAAAAACAATCGGAGGCAACCACTCCGATGACAAATACGGGGAAACCCGTCATATTATTGGCTTTGCAGGGGTGCTCTTCGGAGCTGAGAGAGCGGTCATACGCTTAACCCTTTGAACCTGTCAGTTAACGCTGTCGTAGGAAGCAAATCGTACTGAATTTTATTTGAGGCACAGTTTTGCGGTCTGTTTCGCAGCTGTGTCTCTTTTTGTTTGCGCACAGGACAAAGCCAGCAAGCAAGGAGGTGTTTTTTGTATGCAGATTTTACTGAATGGAAAGCTGTATCCCTGTGAGCAGAACGCAACGCTGCTTACCCTGCTGGAGCAGCTGCAGATGCCGCCGCAGGCAGTGGTGGCAGAGTTGAGCGGACAGATCATCAAGGCGGAATGCTTTGCCGAAACCGTTCTGCACGAAGGGGATACGCTGGAGCTGCTGCGCTTTGTTGGCGGCGGCTAAGCGCATGGTACCCTAAAATATGAAAATAAGGAGAATTCATATGGATGATGCATTGATAATCGGCGGCAGAGAACTGAGAAGCCGCCTGTTTCTGGGTACCGGAAAGTTTGGCGAAGATGCGCTTATTCCGAACTGCATTGCCGCTTCCGGCGCGCAGGTGATCACCACGGCGATGCGGCGAATCGATTTTCACACACCGCAGGAAAACATGATGCAGTACATTCCCAAGGACTGCATCCTGATGCCCAACACTTCCGGCGCCAGAACTGCGGAGGAGGCGGTGCGCATCGCACGGCTGTCGCGTGCCGCCGGTTGCGGGGACTGGATTAAAATTGAAGTGGTGTCTGACAATAAATATTTGCTGCCGGACAACGACGAAACATTGAAAGCAACGGAAATCCTTGTGAAAGAGGGCTTTACCGTACTGCCGTACATGACGCCAGACCTGTATGCCGCGCGCCGTATGCGTGACGCCGGTGCTGCTGCGGTCATGCCGTTTGGCGCGCCGATTGGCACCAACAAGGGGCTGCGTACCCGCGAAGTGGTGCAGATTATGGTGGAAGAACTGGATGTGCCGGTCATTGTCGATGCGGGTATCGGCAAGCCGAGCGAAGCGGCGGAGTGCATGGAAATCGGCGCGGCGGCTGTTTTGGTGAACACAGCGGTTGCAACGGCAGGAGACCCGGTGCGCATGGCAGAAGCTTTTGGTAAAGCGGTGGAAGCCGGACGCGGTGCGTTTTTGGCACAGCCCGGCGCGGTGCGGCAGTATGCACAGGCATCCTCACCGCTGACCGGTTTCCTGCGGCAGGCGTAACGGCATTTTTGCAGAAAGGAAATCAAATTGAGCTACTATGAAGTGTACCGGAAATACAAAACATTTCCGTTTCAGACGTTCTTTCAGCAGACAACGGCTGCGGACGTTCTGCGAGCCTTGCAGAAAGGGCACAAAAGTCCGCGGGACTTTCTGACGCTGCTGTCGCCTGCCGCGCAGGAGCCGCAGGTGCTGGAAGCCATGGCACAGCAGGCGCACCGCCTGACCGAGCAGAATTTCGGGCGCACCATTACCCTTTTTACGCCGCTTTACCTTGCCAATTTCTGCGAAAATGCGTGCGTTTACTGCGGCTTTAACCGGCACAACACCATTCACCGCAGCAAGCTGACGCTGGCGGAAGTGGAGGAAGAGGGCCGCGCCATTCGGGAAGAGGGCATTCGGCACATCATCATCCTGACCGGCGAAAGCCGCGCTGCCACGCCGCCCACATATATGGCGGACTGCGTTCGGATTTTAAAGAAATACGTAGACTCTATCTGCATTGAGGTGTACTCCTTGACGCAGGAGGAATACCAAATGCTGTTTGAAGCCGGTGTGGACGGTTTCACCATGTTTCAAGAAACCTACAATGAAGACCTTTACCCCACGCTGCATCCCTCCGGCCCGAAGCACGATTACCGCACCCGCATCGACAGCCCGGAACTTGCCTGCAGGGCGGGCTACCATACGGTGAACCTTGGCGCGCTGCTGGGTTTGGATGACTGGCGGAAAGAAACGTTTCTGACGGGTATGCACGCCCTGTACTTAATGAATCGCTACCCCGGCACCGATTGCGCGGTTTCTCTGCCGCGCATCCGCCCCTGCGTGGGGGAGGGCTGCTATCGCCCTGCCTGCGATGTGCAGGATGCGGATATTGTACAAGCGGTCGTAGCTTACCGCTGCTGTTTCCCACGCCTTGCAATCACAATGTCCACCCGTGAAACGCCGGATTTCCGTGACCATTTGATGGGGCTGGGCGTTACCAAACTGTCCGCCGGTTCCATCACCGAAGTCGGCGGTCATGCGCACCCGCCGAAAACAGACGGACAGTTTGAAATCAGCGATTCGCGCGGTGTCGCGGAAATGAGTGCGGCAATCCGCGCACACGGCTGCCAGCCGGTTTATAAGGATTGGGAGCCGCTCAGCCGTGACGCTTAGCCCCCTGCGGCAGGGACTGTCGCGCTGCTTTACCGAAGAGCAGCTTGGCCGTATCCGCCGAACCCGTGTGCTGATTGCGGGCTGCGGCGGCCTTGGCTCCAACATGGCGCAGATGTTGGTGCGCAGCGGCTTTCAGAATCTGACGCTGATTGATTTCGATGTGGTGGACAACAGCAACCTGAACCGGCAGTTTTTCTTTCCCGACCAGCTTGGCAAAGCCAAAACGCAGGCGCTTGCGGAAAACCTGCTGCGGCTGGAGCCAGACTTAAAGCTGCGCCTGCTGCCATGCAGGTTGACTGGCGCGGAGACGGCAGCTCTTGCTGAGAAATGTGATATTTTGGCAGAAGCGTTTGACGGACCGGAAAGCAAGGCGGCTTTCGTCCGGGCTGCCGCGGCAACCGGGAAACCGGTGGTCTGCGCCGCCGGTCTGGCGGGCTACGGCAACACCGACCAGATTCGCGTGCGAAAAGTCGGTTCCCGCATTTTTGCCGTTGGGGACGGCTATACTAGCATTGAAAACAGCCCGCCGCTGGCACCGCGCGTCATGGTTGCGGCTGCAAAGGAAGCGGACTTAGTCTTACAGCTGACACTGGAGGGAAGTGCCCATGCAGGATAAAACGCGAAGCAGAGCGGAGTTTCTGCGGAATGCCGGTTTGTATGGTATTACCGCGGAGGCCCTTTCCGGCGGCCGCAGCAACCCGGAAGTGGTGCGGCAAATGCTGGCGGCAGGTATCCGTGTCATCCAGTACCGCGAAAAGAAAAAAAGCGGCAGGGAAAAGTATGAACAGTGCCGGGTGCTGCGCGAAATGACCGCGCGGGCGGGCGCCTGCTTCCTCATTGACGATGACCCCGCGCTGGCGCTTGCGTGCAATGCGGATGGCGTGCATATCGGGCAGGACGACCTGCCCATTGAACAGGTGCGGCAGATGGTTGGCGATAAAATCATCGGTCTTTCCACACATTCCCCACGGCAGGCGCAGGATGCTGTGCGCCGCGGCGCAGACTATATCGGCGTGGGGCCGCTGTTTGAAACGCATACCAAGGCGGATGTCTGTGCGCCAGTGGGTTTGGCTTATTTGGAGTATGTTGTACGGGAGATTCCGCTGCCCTTTGTCGCAATCGGCGGAATCAAGGAAGCCAATCTGGCACAGGTGGCGCGGCGCGGTGCAGGCTGTATCTGCCTGGTCAGCGAGATTGTCGGTTCTGCGGATTTATCCGAAAAGATTCGGCATCTGCGCAGCTTGATGCATATATCTTACCGTGCACTTCCGGCACAGCCGGCGGCCGCCTGTTCGATTTAAAAAGTTCCGCACAGCGGAAAAGCTCTCTTTTTTGGCGCAGGTGTGCGCGAAGGAAGGGGGCCTTTTTCTTTTTTTCAACGAAAAGAACAAAAAAGTTACAAAATCTGCAGCACGGGGACGGAAATATGGGCATTTGGTTACAATTCCGTTCATTGACACGGTGCCAGCTGAAAGGATATAATCAAATGGTAGGATGTTTGTCCCACGTTCGCCAGAGTATGACACGAAAAAAGAGAAAATTCTCCTGCAGTCTGCAGGAAATCCATAGGCAAACGGAGAAAAGGAGGAGTACCATGACGATTTCGTTTCCAAAAGTAGAGCTGCATCTGCATCTGGACGGTTCACTGGTTCTGGAGGATGCCTGGCAAATGGCGCTGCAGCAGGGCTTGGTGCGACAGGAAGACGGGTTTGAAAGCTTTCGGCGGCGTATGCAGGTACCGTCCGACTGCCGCAGCCTTTCGGCGTATCTGCAGTGCTTTACGCTTGCGGATGCCATGCTGCAGACTGCGCCGGCGCTGGAGCGTGCGGCGTACCGCCTGCTTCTGCAGCTTTCCAGAGAAGGAACCGCTTATGCGGAAATCCGTTTTGCGCCGCAGCTGCACTGCCAAAACGGCCTTACTATGGAGCAGGCGGTGCAGGCGGTTCTGCGCGGGGTAAAGAAAGCGGAAAAAGAAACGGACATTTTGGCGCGGGTGCTGCTGTGCGCCATGGTTATAACCGGACAGCCGGACGTCGACCGGCAGAATGAACGGACGTTCCGTATTGCTGCGGAATACCGCAGCGAGGGGATTGCCGGCGTGGATTTGGCGGGTGCGGAAACCGCGCGCCCCATGGAGGACTTTCGCGGTTTGTTCCGCATTGCGCAGAGTCTGGGTCTGCCGTTCACCATTCATGCCGGGGAAGCCGGCGGCCCGGAAAATGTCCGGCTGGCCGTGGAGTTTGGCGCGCGGCGGATTGGTCATGGGTGCAGCGCGATTCGCTCACCCGCAGTGATGGATTTGCTCAAACGCGAGCAGATTACCCTGGAGATGTGTCCGACCAGTAACCTGCAGACTGGCGCGGTTGCTTCTCTAGAGGAGCACCCCATTCGCCGTTTTGCGGAATACGGTATTCCGGTGACGGTCAATACAGACGACCGTACCTGCTCCGGCACAACGCTCGACCGGGAGTATGAAACCATTATGCGACTCGGCTTCCGGAAAAATGACCTGCTCCGCTTTAATTGTAACGCTGCCAAAGCGGCGTTTCTGCCGGAAAAAGAAAAAGCCGCGCTGCTTGCGCGGGTGGAAGCTTGGCGGTAGGTCAGCAAGCTTTCCATTTAAATAGGACAACACCGCCGACCATCAGGGCGACACCGAGGAACTTTTCCCAACAGAAAGGCACTTTGTCTGTGTCAAACCAGCCAAATGCGTCAATCAGCGCGGCAGCCACCAGCTGTGCAATCAAAATCACGGAAATCGCAACGGTGGGTCCAAGCCCCTTGATGGCCAGCATGACAGTGATGGTAATGAGAATGCCGAAAAAACCGCCCAGCAAGTAAACTTTTTTTACATTCATCAGTGCGGAAAGATTGCCGCTGCCCAGAAACAGCACGGCAAGAATCGAAAGCAGAAAGGCGATTCCTTGCACCACCATGTTGGTCTCGTAAAGTCCCACTCGGTCACCAAGCCGCGTGTTTAAAACGCCCTGTACGCTCATGGCAATGCCTGCCAGCAAACTGCAGAGAAATCCCAGCACGTTTTTTCCCCCCAAACGAAAACTGTTGCTCCCTTTCAGCTTTCCGCAGTCGGGCAGAAAAATACGCGCGGTTTGGGGTTTTCAGCAATTACGATTATCGTTTGTGTGCGGTGCACCGCCCTTTGACAAAATTCCTGTTGTAAAAAAGTAGAAAATTTTGTATACTAGAAAAAATAAAAAGATATAAAAACGGAAAGGCGGTTATCAAAAATGCCACGCAGAAAAAAAGTAGAAAATATGAGCTATGAGGAGCGAATCGAGCAGGTGGACACGCGCATTGCAGAGTGCAAGGAAACGCTGTCTGCCTTGAAGCACCAGAAAAAAGAATTGGAAAGCGCCCGCGATGAGGAGGCCATGCAGAATATTTCTGAATTCATCAAAGCTTCCAATATGACGCCGACGGAATTTCTTGCTTCGCTGCAGGAGCGGGCGGCAGAAAATCCGGAAGCATGAATGCCACTCAGTGCAGAATCTCAAACGTGCGCTCATTGGCGCGTTCAGGAATGCTCCGGTACTCCAGCCGGTCGACCTGCGCCCAGCGGTTTCCGCTTTGGATGTCCTGCAAAAAGCGTTTGAGCGTGCGGGCACTGCCCTGTGCCTGTACCGTAACGCTGCCGTCCCACTCGTTTTTGACCCATCCGGTCAGCCCCAGTTTCGCTGCGGACTGGCTTACATAATATCGAAAGCCGACGCCCTGCACCAGCCCGGCTGCCTCAATTGCATACCGCATACCTGTTGATTCCTTTCTGTTCATAAAGGTTTGTTTGGTAAGTTTATTATAAAGCGGCGTGGGAAAGGCTGCAAGTTTTCTTTTGTGACGGAGGATATAGTGTCAAACCGAAAGGGGGAAACATACTTTGGAGGTCTGCCGAAAGGTTTAGGTGGGCTTCCTGTTGATCGGTTCGGTGTGCGCAAACCGTGCCCGAACCGGCGCGCCTGCTCTGGGCAGTTCAGAGCAGAAAGGAGAAATCGAAGATGACGAAAAAGAAGAAAAGATACCGCGCAGTCTGTCTGGTTGCTTCCTTGGCAGCAGTCGGCGCTGCGTCTGCAGCCGCCCTGCCCGCATATGCGGCAGAAAATCCAGCTGTTGTGCCGCAGACTTACCTTATGCAGAGCCAGACTGCGGCGGGCAAAGGCACTTCTGCCGCGACTGTTACGGAGGACCAAACCGCTGCGTTTACGCTGAGCCGCAGCACGCTGTTTTTCGGTGAGCCCGGCGTGCAGGAGACCTTTATCGTAAAAGCTGCGCAGAGTACGGCAGTTTCCGTTGCTGCTGCGGATTCCTCTGTTGCGCAGGTGCAGCAGGGAGAGTGGGACGCTCAGATTGGCGGCTTTGTCTGCACGGTCACGGCAAAGGCTGCCGGGCAAACCGTCCTTACTGTCACGTCCGGCGCGGAGAAGCAGGAAATCGCCGTTACTGTGCAGACAAGGGCAGTGGGCGATGCGGTTTCTGTGGCCCTGGATACAACTGCTCCCTACACGTTTCAGGGAATCGGCAAGCAGTACAAGGTGCTGATTCAAACAGCACCGAATGTGGTGCCGCAGTGTGCCAGCACGGATACTTCCGTGATGACTGCTTCGCAGCCGGTTTGGAGCGCCGCACAGAACGGCTACCTCTGTACGCTGACTTCTGCCGGTGAGGGAGAAGCGGCACTGACTGTGCAGGCAGGTGGTACCAAGAAGGTGCTGCAAACCTCCGTGGTGATTCCGCCAGTGAAGGTGTGGTCAGACACCGCCTCCTACCAATTCTATTCCCCCGGACAGTCGTATACGCTGCTGCTGCGTACGACACCGCAGACCAAACCCACAGTCGCCGTCAGCGACGCTGCAGTGGTAACCGCGGCAGAGCCGGTTTGGAACGCGAGTGTCGGCGGCTATCTCTGCCAGCTGACAGCCGGCGGGGAGGGAAGCGCCTCTGTCACGGTGACAGCCGGGAAAACCGTAAAGACGATTCCGGTTCAGGTTGCCTACAAGCCGGTCATGATTACGCGCGATACATATTCCTATACTTTCCGCACGGTCGGACAGCAGTACACCATGTTTGTCGCAACCGCGACCAACGTACGCCCACAGGTGCTGTCTTCCAATGAAAAAATCGTCAAGGTTACCAACATGGTTTGGGACGCAAAGCGCAAGGGCTACTTCTGCACCATGCAGGCAGCTGAAAATGCCGGCAAAGCAACGGTTTCCATTACGGCGGGCAGCACAACGGTGACTGTTCCGGTGACCGTGACGCTGAATGCGGAAACGGTGCATCTGGACACTTCCAGCTACCAGTTTCATTACCGGAATCAGTCCTACCAAATGCTAGCGCAGTTCTCTGCCGGAGCGGTTCCGGTCGTGACGGTTTCCAATCCGGCGGCGGTGTCGCTGCAGGTGCGTTCGGCAGGCGCCGACACGTACCTGTATGTGCTGACAGCGAAAGCAAACGGCGAGGCGGATGTTCTGGTGCGTGCGGGCAGTACAGAAGCTAAAATGCACGCTTCCGTGGACTTTCAGCCCATCAGCATTCGTTCGGATCCGGCAAGCTGCAGCTTTACCGCCGTCGGGCAGAGTCGGGTGGTCACGTTCTATACTTCCTACAACCTTGCCCCGCAGTTCAGCACTTCTAACAGCTATGTGGCGGCGGTGCAGAATCTTGGCTGGAACGCTTCCGTACAGGGGTATCAGTGCCGGGTTACCGCAACGGGGGAAGGCTCCGCCGCTGTCACAGCGAAAATTGCGGGTGCCACCAGCAAAAACGTCAGTGTTTCGGTTGTTTATCCGGTGCAGTCATTGATGCTGCAGCGGGCGCAGCGTTACAGCAGCCGCACCGGTTACCTGCTGCTGGTGGATACCAAAGATCACCGCGTCGGGGTTTATACCGGACGGCAGAGCCACTGGAAGCAGCTGTACAGCTGGCAGTGCGCGGACGGCGCGGCGGGAACGCCGACCGTAAAAGGCGAGTTTGCTGTACAGGCACGCGGATACTACTTTGATTCCGGGGTTGTCCGGTGCTTCTATTACACACAGTTCCATAACGGTTATCTGTTCCACTCTGTGCTGTATCAACAGACCCCTACACCGACAGCGCTTGCGGACGGCCGTGTCGGCGTTGCTTTGTCACACGGCTGTGTGCGGCTGCAGCTTGCAAACGCAAAATGGATCAACCAGCATATCCCAACGAATACCAAAGTCGTCATTTACTAATTTTACACGGAAGTATTAAAAAACCGACGCCTCAAAAACGGCGCCGGTTTTTTGTGCTTTTGTGTATTAGAACGGCTGAAAATTGCGCAGCCGCTTTACCGCGTCCGTAACGACCTGCAGCATTCGTTCTACGTCTGCATCTGTGGTTTCCACACCGAGCGAAAAGCGCACAGAACTGCGTGCCTGCTCTCGGGTTAGTCCAATCGCCAGCAGAACATGGCTGGGGTCTGTACTGCCGGCGGTGCAGGCGGAGCCGGAAGAGGCGCAGATGCCCTCGCGGTCCAGCAACAGCAGCAGCGACTCTCCCTCAATGCCCTTAAACAGCAGATTCAAGTGTCCCGGCAGGCGCTCCGCACCGCCGTTGCGGCGGCAGTCGGGGATGGCACTGCACAGACCGGCTTCCAAACGGTCGCGCAGGGTACGAATCCGGGCGGCGTCAGCTTGCAGGGAAGCGGTACGCTCCTGCAGAGCGGCGGCCATGCCGACAATGCCGGCGACGTTTTCCGTACCGCCGCGGCTGCCCTGCTCCTGTGCACCGCCGTCTAGCAGCGGTACGGGGTGCAGCCCGCGGCGCACATAAAGTACGCCGGTGCCTTTCGGCCCACCGAATTTGTGTGCAGAAAGGGAGAGCAGGTCAATTCCTTGTCGGTGAACGGAAAGCGGCAGGTGCCCCACCGCTTGGACAGCGTCGGTATGAAACAGAACGCCGTGTTTCCTGCAGACTGCCGCCAATTCCGATACCGGCTGAACGGTGCCTAGTTCGTTGTTGGCAGTCATGATACTTACCAGTGCGGTGTCGGGAGTAAGGGCAGCTTCCAGTGCTTCGGGTGTTATGAATCCGGTAGTGCTGACCGGCAGGCAGGTGACGGAAAATCCGTAAGGTTCCAAGGCTTTACAGGCGTGCAGCACTGCATGGTGCTCAAAGGCGGAAGTTACAAGGTGCTTTTTGCCGATTTTCGCCTGTTGCAGCGCCATTCCCTTGACTGCCCAGTTGTCGCTTTCGGTGCCGCAGGATGTAAAGTAGATTTCTTCCGAGCTGCAGCCAAGGCAGTCGGCAATGGCGTCGCGCGCCTGCTCTACAGCTTTACGCGCGGCGTGGCCGGGCGCGTAAAGCGCAGACGGATTTCCGAACGCGTTTTCCAGCCAAGGCAGCATAGCCTTTCGCGCCGCCGCGGAAAGCGGGGTGGTGGCAGCATTGTCTGCATACACAAGTTTTTGCATAACGCACGTCCTCCTCATTCGTTTTTCTTGCTTTTCAGGCGTGTCCACTGCGCCACGGCCAGCTGGTCACAGCGTTCGTTTTCCGGGTGGCCGGCATGGCCTTTGACCCAAACGAAGGTCACTTGATGACGCTCCAGCTGTACCAGCAGGCGCTCCCAAAGGTCACGGTTCAGGGCGGGCTTGCCGTCTGCCTTTTTCCAGCCGCGGCGCTGCCACGAACGCACCCAGCCTTTGTTCACCGCATCGCAGACATAGCGGCTGTCTGTGGTCAGCGTGACGGCGCAGGGCTCTTTCAGGCACACGAGTGATTCAATTACGGCGGTCAGTTCCATGCGATTGTTGGTGGTTTCTGCCTCTCCGCCGGCAAGCTCCTTTTCTGCCTTTCCATAGCGCAGCACCGCGCCCCAGCCGCCTGGGCCGGGGTTGCCGGAGCAGGCACCGTCCGTAAAGATTGCAAGTTGTTTCATGGTTTCCCTTCCTGTCTGATTAAAGCGTTGTCAGAAGCACAAAATACTTTCTGCGGAATGTAAACTGCCGTTTTGCAAGACGGCGTTGCGTACTGTATGCTCAGTATAGCACAATTTGTTTTTGCGGCAAAGCCCGCCGGCACGTCGGCTCTCTTGACACAGGGCAAAATTCACGCTACAATAAGCAAAGCAGAAGAGCCTGCTGCGGCAAAGAACCGCTTTTCGGATGCTTGCCGGGCAGGAAACGGAGATTTTTTGGATGACAGCGCAATTTGCGCTTTTTAGGTAGAGGAACCGCCTGCTTTCGAAAGGCGGCTGCAGACGGCGGCGGCCGCTTTGTCTGCTTTTTTCAGTTGAACGGAAAAAATAGAATGGCAGGAGCAAACTCCTGTGTTTCTTTATGCCTGTATGGAATTGTTTCATGCAAAATATTGAGGAATATGACTTCTTTTGTCAAAAATCGTTCTAAATACGGGATAATCAAGCAAAAATAGATAAACTAATGCAACTGCGGCCCCTGCGGCTTTGCGGTTCAGCAGGTCTGCACCGTCGAACACAGAGAATTGGTGCAGCACTTTTTCATCGGGATAAGGGCAGGCAGAGCCCTGCTTCGTGCGTATTCGTGCGTATGTATAATAGAAATTTGATATTCCGGTCTGCGGCAGCGTTTCGCAGCGGGAGATGTCGAAAAATAAATATTGGGAGCGGTGTGCGAAAAGCAGCCGTCTCTCTGTAAATGGAGGTTTTTTCGTGACAGAAGAAAATAAGCGTACAGCCGTACAGTCTGCGGAACCGGTGGTTTCTGAAAGCCAGCCGCCGCGCAGAAAACCGGCTGACCAAGTCATCGGCGGCGGTGTGGTTCCAGCAGCGCCGGTTTCCCAGCAGCCGCGCCGCCCGCGCCATCCGCGGCGCTCACCGGCAAAGAATCCGTCTGCGGCTGCGGAACAGCAGTCGGCAAAGCAAGAACCGGTTGTGCAGGAGCAAAAACAGGAGCAAAGCAGCACGGCGGCCGCGGCGCCGGCTTTGCAGCAGGAGCAGCCGCGCCGCCGTCCGCGCCGTCCGCGTCAGAAGCGGGAAGGCTCTCAGAAGCCGCCGATTCACATCGCGTTCCTCGGCGGACTCAATGAGGTCGGCAAAAACATGACGCTGTTTGAGTGCCAGGGCGATATGTTCCTGCTGGACTGCGGCATGGCGTTTCCGGATGACGATATGCTGGGTGTCGATTTGGTGCTGCCGGACTTTACCTATGTGGAAAAGAACGCAGACCGCATCAAGGGCATTGTGCTGACGCACGGACACGAAGATCACATCGGCGCCCTGCCGTACTTGCTCAAAAAGGTGAACCTGCCGCTGTATGGCACGCCATTGACACTCGGTCTGGTCAAAGGCAAGCTGAAAGAACACGGTTTACTGAATAAAGTAAAAATGTATGTGACCAATCCGGGGGACACGGTGCGCTTTGGCTGTATCAGCGTGGAAATGATTCATGTGAACCATTCCATCCCGGACGCGGTCGGCGTGGCGATTCACTCCCCAGCGGGTACGATTGTGCATACCGGTGACTTTAAAATTGACTGCACGCCGGTTTGGGGCGAAATGATTGACCTCGGCCGCTTTGCACAGCTCGGCAAAGAAGGCGTGCTTGCGCTGATGGCGGACTCCACCAATGCGGAGCGCCCTGGTTTCACCAAAACGGAGCAGATGATTCAGAATTCCTTTGAAAGTATGTTCCGCCGTGCGGAAAAGAAACGTATCATTGTCGCATCCTTTGCAAGTAATATCAGCCGTGTGCAGCAGATTGTGGACTGCGCGGTCAAGTACGGACGTAAAGTGGCGCTTTCCGGCCGCAGCATGGTCAACGTAATGTCCATCGGCGTGGAAATGGGCTACCTGCACGTGCCGGAAGGCGTGCTGATTGACATTGACCTGATTAAAAAGTACCCGAAAGAGCAGATTGTACTGATTACCACCGGCAGCCAGGGCGAACCGATGAGCGCGCTGTCCCGCATGGCGTTTGCCGACCACCGGAAAGTGGAAGTCGGGCCGGATGATTTTATCATCATTTCCGCCCGCCCGATTCCCGGCAACGAAAAAAGTGTCGGCAATGTCATTGACGAGCTGATGAAGCGCGGCTGCGAAGTGGAGTACGGCTCCATGTACGAAGTGCACGTTTCCGGTCATGCCTGCCAGGAAGAGCTGAAGCTGATGCAGGGCATTGTCAAGCCGAAGTATTTCATTCCGGTGCACGGAGAGCAGAAAATGCTGCACCAGCACGCGCGGCTTGCCTACTCCATGGGCAAGCGCCCGCAGGATGTCTGCATTGCGGATATCGGGGACGTGATTGAACTTTCGGAGGATCACATGAAGCGCCTGCCCGGCGCGGTGCCTGCCGGCAATGTGCTGGTGGACGGTTTGGGTGTCGGCGATGTGGGCAGCATTGTGCTGCGCGACCGCAAGCATTTGGCGGAAGACGGCCTGATCGTTGTGGTCTGCACGATTGCCGGCGACAGCGGGCACGTGGTGTCCGGACCGGACGTGGTTTCCCGCGGGTTTGTGTATGTGCGCGAAAGCGAGAACCTGATGGATGACGCTAAAGACCTGGTCTTTACAGTGCTGGAACAGTGCGCGGACAATGGCATTCACGACTGGGGCACCTTGAAAACGAATATCAAAGACTCCCTTTCCCGGATGCTGTATGACCGCACACGCCGCAGCCCGATGATTCTGCCGATTATTATGGAAGTATAGAATTTCTGGAAAAAGCAGGGGAGGCATTTGCAGAAACCCGAAAAAGCGTGTATAATATTTTCCAAGCCGGTTCGCACAGCGTTTTGCGGCGGCTGTATTCTGTGCTTTTGAAATTCAAAAGGAACAGACATTTTGTTTGGCAAGAATGAGGTAACCTGCTGTGAGAAAAAGAATCTGGTCCGCTTCGCCGGTGTTTTTCATTCTATCGGGAGCCATGCTCCTGATGGCCTGCCTCTCCTGGCAGTACAATCATATTCTCTTTTTTGTGGAGCTGGGGCTTACCGGTGTTTCTGTTCTGACGGTTTCCATTGCGGTGGCACAGTTCAAAAGTTACGTTGCGGTGTCGGTCAAAGCGGCCAGCAGGGTGCTTTCCGCAGAAGATACGGAAGCGCTGCAGGACTTTACCATGCCGGTCGTCCTGGTGGGAGCCTCGGGGGAAATCATCTGGGTCAACCGGTCATTTTTACAGCGGGTTTCGTCAGAACATGAAGTGCGCGGCGAAAATGTGCAGCGGCTGATTTACCCCCGCACCATCGAGCAGATTGTTGCCGCCGCCGGAACGGACATTACGGTGGACGGCCGCCAGTATTCCGTGTTCGGCGCGGCAGTGGAAAGCGGCACCATCCTGTACTTCGTGGATGATACGTACTATAAGGAAGTCAATCGGGAGTACACAGAAAGTCGGCCGGTCGTGTGTCTTGCCTTCTTTGATAACCGGGAGGAGCTTGCCCGCGACGCAAGCAGCAGCGAAGACAGCCGCATTGCTTCCGAAGTGGAGGACGTGCTCTGCAAATGGGCACAGCAAATGGATGGATTTTCCAAACGGCTTTCCGGTGGGCGCTATCTGATTATGTCAGATGAGCACCATGTGCGCGAAGCGATGGAGCGCCGGTTTGAGGTGTTGGATAAAGTGCGGGAGATCAAAACTGCAGACAACCGCAGTGCCACACTCTCGATGGGCATTGCACGCGGAGCCGGTTCCCTGCAAGAAGCGGAGGATTGGGCGCGCAAGGCGCTGGACATGGCGCTGGGGCGCGGCGGCGACCAGGTTGCACTCAAACAGAAAGATGAAACCTATGAGTTTTTCGGCGGTCTTTCCAAAGGTGTGGAAAAGCACGACAAGGTGCGTACCCGCGTAATTGCCGCCACACTTTCCGACCATATCCGTCAGAGCGACGGCGTGCTGATTATGGGGCACAAATTCGGGGATTTAGATTGCATCGGTGCTGCCGTGGGAATGTGGAGCGCTGTCACAAATGCTCTGCACCGCCCGGCGCGGGTAGTCGTGAACCGCGACCAGTGCATGGCGCGCGCGTTGATTGAGCATATGGAGCGCAACGGCGAAAAGGAAATTTTTATTTCTCCGGAAGAGGCGCTGCCACTGATGACTTCCCATTCCCTTCTGGTGGTGGTAGATACGCATAATCCGGATGTGGTGGAAAGCCGCGAGCTGCTTGCACAGTCGCAGCGCACGGTGGTCATCGACCACCACCGCATGATGGTGCGGCACATTGAAAACGCGCTGGTGTTTTATCACGAACCCTATGCAAGTTCCGCTTCGGAGTTGGTGGCGGAACTGGTACAATACATAGGGGATGCCGCGCTGACCCGGCCGGATGCGGAAGCACTGCTGGCAGGCATTATGCTGGATACGAAGAACTTTGTGCTCAAAACCGGCGTGCGCACATTTGAGGCTGCCGCTTATCTGCGCCGACGCGGTGCGGACACGGTGGAGGTCAAACGCCTGTTTGCCGATAACATCGAAACGTACAAAGCAAAGTACCGTATTGTTTCCAGTGCGCAGATTCACAACGGCTGCGCCGTCACCTATGTGGAAAAAGAATTTCCGGATATCCGGTTGAGCTGCGCGCAGGCGGCAGATGAGTTGCTGTCGATTCAGGGCGTTAAGGCTTCCTATGTGGTTTTCCCCGCCAGTGGCATGGTAAATATCTCCGCCCGCAGCATGGGGGATATGAATGTGCAGCTGGTCATGGAGAAAATGGGCGGCGGCGGTCACCTTTCTATGGCAGGGGCACAGCTTTCCGGTATGACAGTGGAGCAGGTGCGCGACAAGCTGATGCAAGTGCTTTCCACCGGTGTCGGGCAGCCGGAAAAGAAATGAGAACAGCGGGCACAGAAAGCCTGTTTGTGGAGCAAGGAGGATTTTTCATGAAAGTCGTATTACTGCAGGACGTAAAGGCGCACGGCAAAAAAGGGGAACTGGTAACAGTCAGCGAGGGGTACGCCCGCAACTTCCTGCTGCCGCGCGGTCTGGCAAAAGAAGCAAACGCACAGGCAATGAATGAACTGAAAAATGCGGAAGAATCCAAGGCTTATAAGATAAAAATGGAAACCGAAGCGGCGCAGGCCGCAGCTGCCAAGCTGGAAGGAAAAAGCGTGAATATGACGGCGAAGGCCGGTCAGGGCGGCAAGCTTTTCGGTTCTGTCACACCGAAAGAGATTGCGGCCGCCGTTCAGCGGCAGTTCGGTGTTTTGGTCGATAAACGCAAGATTGTCCTTGATACAGAAATCAAGGCGTTTGGTTCTTACCGTTGTGAAGTCAAGCTTTACAATGGAATTTCCGCGCACATAACAGCTGTTGTAACAGAAGCTTAACCTGCACGCAGGTTCAGCGGGAAAGGGGCAACCCAAACCCGTGCCACACGGCACGGAAGGGTTGCTTTTTAATTCCTGCGGGCAAAAAGAAGGAGGGATTCGTGTGGCTGATGCGCTTTCCGCTTACAGCGGCGCCAGCCTGCCGTTTGATTTAGAGGCGGAGCAGGCAGTTTTAGGGGCTATTCTGCTGGACGCATCCTGTTTAGATACCGTGATGGAAGTTTTGCCGGCTTCGGCGTACTTTTATCAAAGCAACCACGCGGTTATTTATGATGCAATGCTGGAAATGTCCAGCGAGGGGCTGCCTATTGACTTTGTCACACTGCTCAGCCGTTTGCGCCGGACACCCGGTTTCGATGAAAATGACGGCAAAAGCTACTTGGTCGAGCTGGCACAGATTGTGCCGTCCATTTCGAACGTGGAAACATACGCGCGGATTGTGCGCGATAAATACGATATCCGCACACTAATTGTCACAGCACGCGAGATTTTGGAAACGGCATCGGAAGGTGCACAGGAGGCGCCGGTGCTTCTGGATGCTGCGGAGCAGAAAATATTTGACATCCGCCGCGGGCAGAATATGCAGGGGCTGCAGCGCATTGACCAGACGCTGATTGAAACTTTTGACCGTCTGGACAACATTACTTCCCAAGAAGGCGAGCAGTATCGCGGCATTCCAACGGGCATTCGCGCACTGGATGACACAATCACTGGCCTGAACCGAACGGATCTGGTTCTGCTGGCGGCGCGTCCTGGCATGGGCAAAACCAGCTTTGCGCTGAACATTGCCCGCCACGCGGCGGTCACCTGCCACAAACGAGTGGCTTTTTTCTCCTTGGAAATGACGCGGGAGCAGCTTGCTTCCCGTTTGCTTTCCACAGAAGCACAGGTGGGCGGCGTGAAGCTGCGCACAGGCAAACTGGTGGACGATGAGTGGGAACGGCTAGTTGAGGCAGGCGATGTGCTGAGCAAAGCGGATATGTACTTTGACGACAACTCCGCAATTACGGTGCCGGAAATGAAGGCCAAGCTGCGCCGCCTGCGGAATGTGGATTTGGTCGTCATTGACTACCTGCAGCTGATGTCCGGCGGAAAAATTGAGAACCGTGTGCAGGAGATTTCCGCGATTACACGAAACCTGAAAATCATGGCAAAGGAACTGAATGTGCCGGTGCTGTGTCTATCACAGCTTTCCCGTGAAAGTGAGAAGCGTAACACCCACCGCCCAATGCTGAGCGACTTGCGTGACTCCGGTTCTATTGAACAGGATGCGGATATCGTGCTGTTTCTGTACCGCGAAGGGTACTACGCCAATACCGGTGACAATGCGGGGCCGGCGCCGGATGAAGATCAAAACAGCGGTGAGTGTATCGTTGCCAAAAACCGTCATGGCGAAACACGCACGGTGCCGCTGCACTGGCAGGGAGAGTTCATGCGTTTTACCGCGCAGGAACTGGTGCGGCAGGAGCCGTAACCGACAGCGAAAAAGGAGGAGCTGTATGGAACAGCAGAGCATGGACAGCCTGGTTTTTCACACCCTGTCGCAGCACCGGATGCTGCGGCCGGGTATGGTTGTGGTGACCGGATTTTCCGGCGGCGCGGACTCAACCGCGCTGCTGCACTGGTTGGCGGCGCATGCGGAAAAGCTGGAAGTGCAGGTGCTGGCAGCCCATGTTAACCACGGTCTGCGCGGCGCGGAGGCGGTGCGTGACGAGCAGGCTGTGCGCCATTTTTGCGCCGAGCGACAGATTCCGCTGCGGGTGCTGCGCGCGGACGTGCGTGCCGAAGCGCGGAAAACGGGAGAAGGACTCGAAGAGTGCGGCCGCCGTCTGCGGTACGCATTTTTTTATGAGATTTGCAGACAATATCCGAATGCGTGCATTGCGACTGCACACACGCTTTCCGACTGTGCGGAAACGGTTCTGCTCAATCTGGCGCGTGGCGCGGGGGCGGCGGGGCTTGCAGGGATTCCGCCGGTGCGCGGAAAAATCATCCGGCCGCTGCTCGCTGTCAGCCGCGCGCAAACAGAGGCTTACTGCCGGGAAAACGGCCTTGCGTTTGTGACGGACAGCAGCAATGCTGACCTGACCTTTGCACGCAATCGGGTGCGTGCGTTGGTGGTACCACAGCTGCGGCAGGTAAATCCCGCCTTTGAGCGCGCGGCTGGTCGTGCCGCAGAAACCCTGCGGGAAGACGAGGCGTGCCTGCGCGAATTTGCGCGGCAGGCACTGGAACAGGCTGCGTGCCATGGCGGTTGGCGAGCAGAGGTGCTCGCAAAGCAGCCTCGTGCTGTGCGGATGCGCGCGCTCAGTCTTGCGGCAGAGGCGGCAGGAGCGGGCAGACTTTCCTGTAAGCATTTGGACGCACTGGACACGCTTCTGCGGCACGGTGGCGGTTGCACGCTGCCAGGGGCGTGCTGCGCCCGTGTGGAGCAGGGGGTTCTGCTTTTTCCGCAGGCAGCGCAGGGGTATCGGCTGCCCTTGCAGGTGCCCCAGACGGCACTGCCAGACGGTCGTGTGCTGTGTGTTTCGGTGCTCAGCCGCACTGCCTATGAACAGGAAAAACGCAAATTATCCTTTTCTAATTGTTTGAATTATGGTACAATAACTTCTGATACCGTTGTTAGAACACGCAAAAGCGGGGACTTTTTTCATCCGGCAGGCAGAAACGGCACAAAATCGTTGAAAAAACTGCTGAATGAGCAGCACATTCCTGCTTCCCTGCGGGGTCGGCTTGCCATGTTGGCAGACAGCAGCGGAATTTTGTGGATTGAGGGCTGCGGCCCCAGCGAAAAGGCAAAAGTGACACCGGCGGCGCAGCAGATCGCGGTGGTTACAATGAAGGAGTGCTTAAAAAATGGAGAACCAGATGCTCGGTGATATCGAGAAAGTATTGTTCAGCGAGGAGCAGCTCGCGGAAATTGTGGAGCGCATCGGAGAGCAGATCAGTGAGGATTATCAGGGCAAAAACTTGCTGCTGGTCAGCGTGCTGAAAGGCTCTGTGGTTTTTATGGCCGATTTGATGCGTGCCATCAAGGTTCCCTGCGAAGTGGACTTTATGTCTGTTTCCAGCTACGGAAACGGCACGAAAACTTCCGGCATCGTCAAAATCACCAAAGATTTGGACATCAACTTAGAGGGATACGACCTTTTGGTTGTGGAAGATATTTTGGACAGCGGCCTGACGTTAAGCTACATACTGGAAATGATGCAGGCACGCAATCCGAAGAGCATCCGCCTGTGCACGCTGTTTGACAAACCCGAGCGGCGCACAGTGAATGTAAAGGCAGACTATGTCGGCGCGGTTGTGCCGGATGATTTTATTGTCGGCTACGGCTTGGATTATGCCCAGAAGTACCGCAACCTGCCCTTTGTGGGGGTCCTCAAGCCGGAAGTTTACGGCGGTTAAGGAGTGATAGTGGCTTGGATAACAAAAAATCGATACGCAACCTGATTTTAGCCATCGCAATTCCGTCTTTCCTGATGATTCTGCTGACGGTACTGTTTGGTGGTACGGCAACACCCACAAAATCCTATAACTTTTCGGATATCATCAATTATTTTGAGCAGGAACAGGTATCGGAATATTCCCTGGACTTCGGTACCGGGGAAATGACCATCAAGCTGAAAGGGGAAACGGACGCCATTTCCTTTGTTGCGCCGAATTCTCAGTATATGCAGGAGCGGCTGGATCCTTATGTAGCGCAGTACAACAAAGACCATTCTTCAAGCCACATGGTTCAGAAACTGCAGCGGCCGCGCGAAACCAACTGGCTGATTTCCATGCTGCCGTTTATCGGCACATTGGCGGTTATGCTGCTGATTGCATATCTGATGATGCGCAAGGTCAACACCGGGCTTGGCGATGCCGGCAAGCAGATGAATTTCGGCAAAGCCAAGGTTAAAAATCTGGAAGATGAAAAGCGCAAAACAACCTTTGCAGATGTGGCCGGCGCGGACGAAGAAAAGGAAGAACTGCAGGAAATTGTAGAATTTTTAAAGAACCCCAGAAAATACAATGAATTGGGTGCGCGTATTCCCAAGGGCGTACTGCTTGTCGGCCCTCCCGGCACCGGTAAAACCCTGCTGGCGCGTGCAGTCGCCGGGGAAGCAGGCGTACCGTTTTTCTCCATTTCCGGTTCGGATTTTGTGGAGATGTTCGTCGGTGTGGGCGCTTCCCGTGTGCGTGACCTGTTCGAGCAGGCCAAAAAGAACAGTCCCTGCATCGTTTTCATTGATGAGATCGACGCGGTGGGCCGTCAGCGCGGCGCCGGTTTGGGCGGCGGGCATGATGAGCGCGAGCAGACGCTGAACCAGTTGCTGGTTGAGATGGACGGTTTCGGCGCCAACGAAGGCGTCATCATGATTGCTGCGACTAACCGGCCGGATATTCTGGACCCGGCGCTGATGCGTCCCGGTCGTTTTGACCGCCAGGTCATGGTGGGCTATCCGGACATTCAGGGCCGCGAGGCAATCCTGCACGTGCACGCGCGCGGGAAACCGCTTGCGCCGGATGTGAACCTGAAAACGATTGCCGGCTCTACGGCGGGCTTTACCGGCGCGGATTTGGAAAACCTGCTGAACGAAGCGGCGCTGCTCACAGCGCGCAGAAGCAAAAAAGCGATTACCATGCAGGAAATCGAGGAAGCAACCATCAAGGTTGTAGTCGGCACAGAAAAAAAGAGCCATGTGATGAGCGACCGTGAAAAGAAACTCACTGCCTATCACGAGGGCGGTCACGCCGTGGCAACGTACTTCTGCCCGACACAGGACCCCGTGCACCAAATCAGTATTATTCCGCGCGGCATGGCGGGCGGATTTACCATGCAGATTCCCACGGAGGATCGCTCTTACAAATCCAAAAAGGAAATGGAAGAGGACTTGGTTGTTATGCTTGGCGGGCGGGTGTCCGAATCCCTGACCATGGACGATATTTCCACTGGCGCCAGCAATGATATTGAGCGTGCCACCAAATTGGCGCGTTCCATGGTGACGAAATACGGAATGTCGTCGGCGCTTGGGCCGATTACGTACGGGCGCGATGAAAGCGAACCATTCCTTGGCCGCGATATGGGTCATGTGCGCGATTACTCCGAGGAAACCGCCGCGGCAATCGACAAGGAAATTAAGAATATCATGACCGCTGCTTATGACCGCACAGAGAGCATTCTGCGGGAGCATATGGATAAGCTGCACGAAGTGGCACGCTACCTGTTCCTGCATGAAAAGATGAGCGGCGAGGAGTTCCAGAAAGTCATGCAGAACCGCATGGACGGCGAGGGGCGGGAGCTGCCGCAGCCGCCCGCTGCAGAGCCGCTGCCGGAAGCGTAGTTGAGTTTCCCGCTTAACCGAATAGTCAGCCGGAATCAGGGGAGTGCAGCAGTTCCCCTGATTTCTTGCTTTTGGGGGGAGTTCCTCCCACTCAAATTCCCATAACTTGCACGACCTGGTATAATGAATGGGTAACAACACAGTTTACATTGCAGGAGACGGATATGCCTAAAAAAAATCAAAGTTATGATAATGAAAGTATTTCGATGCTGAAAGGTGCCGACCGTGTCCGGCTGCGTCCGGCGGTCATTTTCGGTTCGGACGGGATTGAGGGCTGCGAGCACTCAATTTTTGAGATTCTTTCCAATGCCATCGATGAAGCACGCGAGGGCTACGGAAAGGAAATCACGATTACACGGTACAGTGACTGCTCTGTACAGGTGGAAGACCACGGCCGCGGCTGTCCGGTGGATTACAATCCGAAGGAAAAACGCTACAACTGGGAATTGGTGTTCTGTGAAATGTACGCCGGCGGCAAGTACCACAATGATGAAAACGGCAGCTATGAGTACAGCCTTGGCTTAAACGGACTCGGCCTTTGCGCAACGCAGTATTCTTCGGAATATATGGATGTGGAAATCCACACAGGCGAAACTAAGTATACGCTGCACTTTGAGCATGGAAAGAACGTTGGCGGTCTGCACAGCGAGCCGAGCACAGCAAAAAGCGGCACAAAAATCCGCTGGAAGCCGGATTTGCAGGTCTTTACGGACATTCAGGTTCCGGCAGAATACTATATGGACACGCTGCAACGGCAGGCGATTGTCAATGACGGCTTAAAGTTTGTATTCCGCAGCCAAAACGGAAACAGTTTCGACACGCAGGAGTTCCTTTACGAAAACGGCATTTCAGACCATGTGCGTGAGGAAGCCGGCGAGGACGCACTGACGACTGCACAGTTCTGGCAGGCGGAGCGCAAGGTGCGCGACCGGGCGGACAAACCGGAATATAAGGTAAAAATCAATGTGGCGCTGGCTTTTTCCAACAAAAAGCACTTGATTGAATACTACCACAATTCCAGTTGGTTGGAACACGGTGGCGCACCGGACAAGGCTGCGCGCAACGCTTTTGTGTATCAGATTGATTCTTACCTCAAGCAGAACAGCAAGTACAACAAAAACGAAAGCCGCATTACTTTTGCAGATGTAGAAGATTGCCTGATCCTTGTTATTTCTTCGTTCAGTAACCGAACCTCTTATGAAAACCAGACCAAAAAGGCAATTACCAACAAGGGCATTCAGGAGGCCATGACCGAAATGCTCCGCCACCAGCTGGAGATTTACTTCATTGAAAACCCGATGGAAGCGGATAAAATTGCTGCGCAGGTGCTCATTAACAAGCGCAGCCGTGAGGATGCCGAAAAAACGCGGCTGAATCTCAAAAAAAAGCTGACTTCCAATATGGACATTACCAGCCGCGTGGCAAAGTTTGTGGACTGCCGCAGCAAAGACAACACCAAGCGCGAAATCTTTATCGTGGAAGGTGACTCGGCGCTTGGCGCGTGCAAGCAGGCACGCGATCCCGACTTCCAAGCAATTATGCCCATTCGCGGCAAAATCCTGAACTGCCTGAAAGCAGATTATGACCGTATTTTTAAAAGCGACATTATCACAGATCTTATTAAGGTGCTCGGCTGCGGCGTGCAGGTGAAAAGCAAGGCAAATAAAGACCTCAGCTCTTTTGATATAGAAAACCTGCGCTGGAACAAGATTATTCTCTGTACCGATGCGGATGTGGACGGTTTTCAAATTCGCACGCTGCTGCTGACCATGCTGTACCGCCTGACACCGGAGCTTATTCAGCAGGGTAAGGTTTTTATTGCGGAGTCGCCGCTGTATGAAATCCGCAGCAAGGACGAAATCTACTTTGCTTACGATGAAGTGGAGAAAGAGCGCTTTATGAAGCAGCTGAACGGTCAGAAATTCACCATTCAGCGCAGCAAAGGACTGGGTGAAAACGAACCGGATATGATGAACTTGACCACCATGAATCCCGCAACGCGCAGGCTGATTCAGGTGATGCCCTCGGATGCGGCGGCAACCGGCGATGTCTTTGACCTGCTTCTGGGGGACAACCTCAACGGCCGCAAAGCTTACATTGCGGAACACGGCAGGGAGTATGTTGACGAACTGGACGTCAGCTGATGTGTCCTTTCCCGCAGGCAGATTTGATTCCTTGGTACAAGAAAGGCAGGTAAGGGAATGCCAAAACGAAGAAAAACAGAACATACGGCACCAATGCCGAAAGCGCACGGCGTGATCGAAGGCGCCGGACAGGTTGTGACACAGCCGATTGTTTCCACCCTGGAAAAAAACTATATGCCTTATGCCATGAGCGTGATTATGAGCCGCGCCATTCCGGAAATCGACGGGTTTAAGCCCAGTCACCGAAAGCTGCTGTACACCATGTACAAAATGGGGCTGCTGACCGGCGCGCGCACGAAAAGCGCCAATATCGTGGGGCAGACCATGCGTCTGAATCCCCACGGCGACGCGGCAATTTACGATACCATGGTACGTCTATCCCGTGGCTATGAGGCACTGTTGCATCCCTATGTGGACAGCAAGGGAAACTTCGGTAAGTTTTACAGTCGTGACATGGCGTGGGCAGCTTCCCGTTACACTGAGGCAAAGCTGGACCCGATCTGCAGCGAACTGTTTCGGGACATTGATAAAGACACCGTCGACTTTGTGGACAACTACGACAGCACCATGAAAGAGCCGACACTTCTGCCGGCGACTTTTCCCAGCGTTCTGGTAAACGCCAACACTGGTATCGCGGTTGGCATGGCCAGCAGCGTTTGTTCCTTTAATTTAAAAGAAGTTTGTGAAACAACCGCCGCGCGGATTCAGCACCACGACCACGACCTGCTTTCCACACTGCAGGCACCGGACTTTCCGGGCGGCGGGCAGATTCTGTATGACCGCCGACAGATGGAGCAGATCTACCGCACCGGGCGCGGCAGTATTCGGGTGCGCAGCCGGTATGCGTATGATGCCTCCGCAAACTGCATTGACATTACGCAGATTCCGCCAAGCACCACGGTCGAAGCGATTGTCGAAAAAGTGGTTGACTTGGTCAAGCAGGGGAAAGTGCGGGAAATTTCCGATATCCGTGATGAAACCGGTTTGGCAGGCTTAAAGATTACCATTGACCTCAAGCGCGGCGCGGATCCGCACAAGCTGATGGCCAAGCTGTTCCGTCTGACACCGCTGGAGGATACCTTTTCCTGCAACTTTAATATTTTGGTGCGCGGCGTGCCGCGCGTCATGGGGGTTGGGGAGATTCTGGACGAGTGGACGGCGTTCCGCACTGAATGTGTGCGCCGCCGCACGGAGTTTGACCTGCAGAAAAAGATGGACCGGCTGCACCTGCTCAAGGGGTTGGAAGCCATTCTGCTGGACATGGATAAAGCCATTGCCATCATCCGCAAAACCGAAGAGGAAACGGCAGTGGTGCCGAACCTGATGGTTGGTTTTGGCATTGATGAGCCGCAAGCGGAATATGTGGCGGAGATTAAGCTGCGCCACCTGAACCGTGAATATATTTTGAAACGTACGCAGGATATCACACAGCTGCAGAAAGAAATTGCCGAGCTGAATGCCATTCTGGACGACCCGAAGAAAATTAAAAAAATCATCGTGCAGGAGCTGAAGGAAGTCGCGGAGCGCTACGGGCAACCGCGCCGCAGTATTCTGCTGTATCAGGATGAGTTAGCAGAAGTTGAAGAAGCATTGGATGAGGTGCCGGACTATCCGGTCAATCTCTTCTTTACGCGTGAAGGGTATTTTAAAAAAATTACGCCGCAGTCGCTGCGCATGAGCGGAGAGCAAAAGCTCAAAGAAGGCGATGTGGTTACGGAGCACCTTGAGGCGACCAATGCCGCTGACCTGCTGTTTTTTACGGAGCACTGCCAGGTTTACAAGGCAAAAGCCTGCGATTTTGACGATTCCAAAGCCAGTGTACTGGGCGATTATGTACCGGCGAAGCTGCAGATGGATGCGGAAGAAAACATTCTGCAGATGACCGTCACGGCAGATTACAGCGGCTTCCTGCTGTTTTGCTTTGAAAACGGCAAGGCAGCCAAAGTTCCGCTTGCCGCTTATGAAACCAAGACAAACCGCAAAAAACTGGTCAATGCCTACTGTGACAAAAGCCCGCTGGTGTCGCTGTTGGTGCTTCCAGAGGACACCGAGGTAGTGCTTACCTCCAGCCAAGGTCGCAAACTGCTGGTAAACACTGCCGAGATTCCGCCGAAGTCCACGCGGAACACACAGGGCGTGCAGGTGATGACGCTGCGGCGCAGTGCGGTGCTGCAGGCTGCGGCGGTTTATCACGACGGCGATGTGGAAAATCCCTCCCGTTATCGCAAGAAGATTCCGGCTATCGGCGCGCTGCCCACAGCAGAGGAAATGGAGGGCGAGCAGCTGAAACTGACGGAGTAGAGCAAAAAAACACCCCGAAGCTTTTGCGCCGGGGTGGGTTCCCCCGGCGTGCAAACGCTGAAACGCGGAAGGTTCCAAAAGCTAGTCTGTACGGAAAACGCGCGGTTATGCCGTGCACTGTAAAAAAAACTTGCTTTTTTATGACTTCCGTGCTAAAATAAACAGAGTTTATAAAGGGATGCGTGGCTTCCTGCGCAGGCAGGCCGTGCAGCGTCCCGTAATTGCTTCGGAGGTACCATTCATGACAGTTCCTGAGATTGTTCTTGGAATCGTTCTGATCCTTGCTGCCTTGGCCATCATTGTGGTTGTCCTTCTGCAGGAAGGCCACGACCGCGATGTGGGTGTCGTCACCGGCGGTGCGGATACATTTCTCAGCCAGAACAGCGCACGTTCTATTGACACGTTTCTGGCTCGGTGGACGAAGATTATTGCCATTGCTTTCTTTATTTTAGTCATTGCTACGAATATTTTTATGTTCACAGTCAGCAAGTAAGCAGTGGTAGGAAGCCCCGCAAAGCAGCGGGGCTTTTTTACGTTATGTGTGCGGCCGAACTTGCCGTAAATGACAGATGGAGGTCTTATATGGTCGAAGACATCAAAAAAGGGATACTGGAGGCACTGCAGAGTGCCGGTGAGGATCTTTCCTCACGGTTTCTAATGCGCAAGCTGAACATCCCGGAAAAATACAAAAATACGTTTTACCTTGCGCTGAATCAGCTGCGCAGTGAGAAAAAGGTGAGTGTGGACAGCCGCCATCTGGTGCATTTGCATGCGGACAACAGCCAGCGTGTGCCCGCCGTTATCATCTCCCTTTCCCGCACATTCGCATTTGCACGCCCGGACGACGGGGGCGAGGATCTCTTTCTGCGCGGCGCGGACTTACACGGTGCCTTTCTGGGGGATTCGGTCTTATTGGGAAACATCCGTCAAGGCTTAAAAGGCCCAACCTGCGAAGTGATGGAAATCACTGAGCAGGCTGGTACCATCATCAACGGTTCCATTGTCGATGAGGGCTACGGCCCAGAGCTGCACCCGGACGCCGCCATCCGCTTTAATATTCCCATCGAGGAGTTCACCCACTGCGGGGCTAAAATCGGCGACAAAGTGCAGACCAATGTGCACCGCCTGCCGCGCTCCTCGCACTTTGCCGCGCAGGTGATTAAAACTTACGGTCCGTCGGACTGCGCGCGTATCTGTGCCGATGCAATCATTGACTCTAACGCGATTCGGACGGTTTTTCCGGAAGAAGCGAAAGAGGAAGCTAAGCGCATTGGTTCCCGCGCAATTACGGAAGCGGACTTGCGCGGCCGTGCGGACTTCCGCGACTGGCCGATTTGTACCATTGACAGCGCCAGCGCAAAAGATTTGGATGATGCCATCAGCGTGGTGCGCACCGAAAGCGGTTATCGCCTTGGCGTGCATATCGCGGACGTTTCATACTATGTGCGTCCCGGCACAGCCCTTGACGAAGAAGCCCGCCGGCGGGCAACCTCCGTTTATCTGCCGGATCGCGTGGTGCCGATGCTGCCGGAAGAAATCAGCAACGGTGTCTGTTCGCTGAATGCGGGGACGGACAAGCTCACGTTTTCCGCGGTCATGGAGTTTGACAAAGCCGGTATCATGACGCACTATGAATTTCATAAATCGGTAATTAGCAGCAAGGTGCGCGGCGTTTACGACGAAGTCAATGCGATTTTCGGCGGCACAGCTTCAGAAACGCTGCTGCAAAAATATGCGCCGGTGCTGGAGAGCCTTGCCGCGGCGCGCGAGTTGGCGGGCATTCTGAAAGAGAACGCGCGCAAAGCTGGCAATTTTGACATTGACAGTTCTGAGTCGGATTTCGTACTGGATGAAAACGGAAAATGTATTGATGTGATTCCGCGCCATACCGGCGCCTCTGAGCAGATGATTGAGCAGCTGATGATTGCGGCAAACCAGGCGGCGGCGAAACTGGGCAAAGAGAAGAAATTGCCGTTTGTCTACCGTGTGCATGAGAATCCGGACCCCGACCGCGTCGATTCGCTGAAGGAACTGCTGGTGGCCATCGGGTTGAACCCCGCCTGTCTGGCGCACACTGCCGATGTGACTACGAAGAATTTCGCACAGGTGATGGAGCAGGCCGCCGGAACCCCGAAAGAAAAGGTGGTGTCCCATCAGCTGCTGCGCACCATGGCAAAGGCACGTTACGATACAAAGCCGCTGGGGCATTTCGGGCTGGCACTGGAGGACTACTGCCACTTTACGTCACCAATTCGCCGGTATCCGGACACATCCATTCACCGCATTATGGGCGCATTCTTAGCAGGCGAACCGAAAGCGGAAATTGACCGCAAGTATGCGGAGTTTGCGGAGGAATCCGCCAAACATTCCAGTGAGCGGGAAATCAAAGCGATGAACACCGAGCGCAGTGCCGATGACTGCTACGCTGCCGAATATATGGCGCAGCATCTTGGCGAAACGTATGAGGGAATCATCAGCGGTGTGACCATGCGCGGCGTGTTTGTGCAGCTGCAAAATACGGTGGAGGGCTTTGTTCCGGTTGCGCTGTTTACAGACAAGCACTTTGAATTTGACGGGCAGGTTTCACAGGTTGACGAGGGCACCAGAGAGCGCCTGACGATTGGCGATACGCTTCGTGTGGTAAGTGTAGCGGCGGATGTTTCCAGCGGCCGCATTGACTTTGCACCTGCCGGCTATGAACTGGAAAACGCGAAGTTATAATTTTCAGAAACAGCCCATATACTGGCAGCAGGGGGGTGAGGGACATCCTTTTTGCTGTCATTCTTTTTGGGGCTTTTTTATTCAGTGCGGCGCTTCTTGCCGCCGGAAAAAGCCCACGTCCTTTTGTCACTGCCGCCGGGAGCGTGGTGACCGGACTTGCGGCGCTGTTTGCCGTCAGCCTGACGAGCAGTTTTACAGGTGTTTCGCTGCCCATTAGTCCGATTTCTATGGGTGTCTCTGCGTTTCTGGGAATTCCGGGGGTGACGGTACTGCTGCTGCTCAATCTGATTTTTGCATAAAAAATGAAAAGGCTGACGCGGGGTGCGCCGGCCTTTTCAAATTTTTGCGTTTATTCTTTTAAGAGGCTTTCCGCCATTTCACGGTCATCGGTCAGCAGTGCAAGCAGCATTTGGTAAACCCGCTGCGGCGATTCCTGAAAGTTGTGCTTAATCAGCTGTGCCTGCAGAACATCCGGTACGGTCAGAGAAAGGGACATCATTTCCTCCTTGCCACCGGATATGTGACACTGCACCCGGTAGCCGCACGGGCATTTTGTAATATCTACCGCGTTTTCACGCTCTCGGCGTGCCTGCGCTAGAAGCCCCAGCGCTGCGCGCACCGCCTTGTCCCGTACGGAGAGCGGCAGCGCTGTGTCAAGCTGCTGTGCAATGGCGCGCGCCTGGGCACTGGCGGTGTAGCAGTTGTCCTGCAAAAGCAGGTTGCCGTTTTCTGTTAGTTCCTCCAGTGCATCGGTCAGCTCAAAATAATTGGCAAGTCCCAGTCCCTGCACGCTTTGCAGAATATCATCGCGGGAAAGCGGGGCGTTTACACTGGAAAGCAGGTAGCACAGCAGAATGCGAATTTCATCCTTGTTCCGCAGACCGCCCAACTCCACACCGGCTGTAAAAGCGTCGTAAGCCATATCCGTCAGACACCTCCCTTTGCTTCATTTTAGCACAAGCGGCGGTGTTTTCGCAACCGAAAAAATACAAAATTCTGTCAGCGTTTCTTCTGCGTTATACTTTCCTGAACCTGGTCGGAAAGCTCCGTGAGCACTTCGGATTTGGTTTCGGTATCAGAAAGGCGGAAAAGCGCTACCAGCCGTCGCTCCTCCGGGCGCAGCTCGTAAATATGGGACATATTGTGGTCAAATTCGGTGAAAGTCAGCCCCTCCGGGTCAGAGACCAGCGGCATATTGTCGTCGTTTTCCAGCAGTGTGGCAACCGATACATTGAAAATTGCCGCAATCTGCTTTAAGGTGCTCAGCGGTGGGGTGGTGCGGTTGGTTTCGTAGTAGGCATATGTAGAGCGGTCCAGGTTTAGCAGTTCACTAACTTGCTGCTGGGTGTACCCGTTTTTGGTCCGCAGGGTGCGGAGCTGCTGCCCAAGATGAATCGGTGTTTTCATAATGCCGTCACTACTCCTATCTGCAATCGAACATTTACTTTTATACAAATTCATCATGATTGCTCATAATTGTAATCAATTGTAGCGTTAACTCGTTTAAATGACATTACATTGTGAATAATCATCACCATTTGACTGCAAAAATCTATAAAACCAATAAAATTCAAGATATAGATTTGTAAAAGGGAAATTTGACAATCATTCAACCACAGGCTTCAGGAGAAAATTATCCAGTTTCCACTTGTATTTTGTCCACTGCTCTGTTATAATATAACTTGCGTTTTGTTACGCAAAAATTGTTTGTATTTCACACACGGTGCTTGCGTGAAAAGGTGTTCGGCGTCTGCCGAATCTTTCGCGCGGAAAGCACGGTGGCGGAAAAACCAAGGAGGAAAACAATATGTCAGTCGTATCTATGAAACAGCTGCTCGAAGCCGGCGTCCATTTCGGTCATCAGACCCGCCGCTGGAACCCGAAGATGAAACAGTACATCTTCACGGAACGCAACGGGATTTACATCATCGACCTGCAGAAGACCGTCCGCAAGCTGGAGGAAGCGTACAACTTTGTGCGCAATCTTTCTGCAGACGGCAAGAGCGTCTTGTTTGTCGGCACCAAGAAACAGGCACAGGACTCCATTCGTGAGGAAGCGGAGCGCGCAGGTGCTTACTTTGTGAATGCCCGCTGGTTGGGCGGTATGCTCACCAACTTCCGTACCATCCGCCGCCGTATTGACCGCCTCAAGCAGCTGCAGACCATGAAAGAGGACGGTACGTTTGACCTACTGCCGAAAAAGGAAGTTGTCAAGCTGAACCTCGAAATCGAAAAGCTGGAGAAATTCCTGGGCGGTATTAAAGAGATGAAAACTCTGCCGGGCGCTCTGTTTATTGTTGACCCGCGCAAAGAGCATATTGCTGTTACAGAGGCTCGCAAGCTCCATATCCCGATTATCGCAATTGTTGATACCAACTGCGACCCGGATGAAATTGATTATGTGATTCCGGGCAATGATGACGCCATCCGCGCAGTGCGGCTGATTTCCGCTACCATGGCGAACGCAATCCTGGAGGGTCACGAGGGCCAGCAGGGCGCTGCAGAAGAAGCGGAGAAAACGGAAGAAGAAACCAAAGCGTAATTTTTCGTTTGCTGTCAGAATATTAGAATAATCGGAGGATGAATCAAATGGCTTTTACAGCGAAAGACGTGAAGGAACTGCGTGAAAAGACCGGCTGCGGCATGATGGACTGCAAAAAGGCACTTACCGCTTCCGACGGAGATATGGAAAAAGCGCTGGATTTCCTGCGTGAAAAGGGCTTGGCTGCCGCAACCAAAAAGGCGGGTCGTATTGCCGCTGAAGGTGTTGCCTTTGCAAAAACCAGTGCAGATGGCAAAGTCGGCGTTGCCGTGGAAGTAAATGCGGAAACCGACTTCGTGGCAAAAAACGCTTCTTTCCAAGAATTTGTAACGGCTTGCGCCGATACTGTTCTGGAGAAGAATCCGGCAGATGTGGAAGCATTGCTGCAGTGCCAGGCTGTAGGTAGTGACAAGACTGTTGACGCCATTCTGAAAGAAAAAATTCTGACCATTGGCGAAAACATTAAGGTGCGCCGTTTTGAGCGTGTGGAAGGTCATGTGGCTTCTTACATTCATGCAGGCGGAAAAATCTGCGTGTTGGTCAATTTTGACACGACAGATGCGATTGCGGCAAAACCGGAGTTTGACGAAATGGGCAAAAACATCGGGATGCAGATTGCGGCGATGAACCCGGAGTATCTGGATGACGCACATGTACCGGCAGACGTGATTGAGCGTGAGAAGAAGATTGCTGAGGAGCAGGCTGCTGCTTCCGGTAAACCGGCTAATGTGGTTGAAAAAATGGTTGCCGGCAAGGTGAAAAAAACCTTGAAGGAAATCTGCTTGGTTGATCAGGAGTATGTCAAAGAAGGCAAGCAGTCCGTTGCACAGTATGTCGCATCGGTTGCTAAGGCCTTGGGCGGTGAAATCAAGATTACCGGCTTCGTTCGTTTTGTAAAGGGCGAAGGACTTGAGAAACGGCAGGACAACTTTGCTGAAGAAATTGCCGGTTTGGTAAAATAAAATCGTCTGTCTGCAGCTTACGGACGGATAGGTGATATAGGAAGAAAAAGCATCTTGCCTTTTTAAGGGGAGATGCTTTTTCGCGTATTTGAAGCAAAGACTGCTTAGTTTCCACGCAGTGCCTGCCAAAAGCGGTAAAACGGGGAATGGGTGTGGTCGGTAACTTGAATCAGCCATTCGGGCTTAATCTTTTCCATGACGGCCTGCGGTACTGCATAGTAGGAGGGACTGCGCTGCGTTTTTAAGTCGTTCATGATGAGCGAAAACTGCCGCTGCGTAACTTCTTCATTGGCAGTCACACTTTCCCGATTGGTCGGCAGGGTGTAGTGCATCACGCAGTACATATAGTCAGCCCAGACGCTATACTCCGTCAAATAGACATACTCTGCAGGGACATCCAGCGTCAGCAGAACACTGCTGCTGATTTTTCCATTGGTACAGCGGCGGTGCCCTTTTAAGTACCCAAAAATTGGTGCATCACAGTGCAGACCCAACAAGCGGATCAGCCCTTGATAGGCAACGTCAAAACCAAGATTGCGGCGGGCACGATAAGTTTGACCTTGCTGCAGAATTTCCAAAACAGCGCGCGACTGATAGGTTTTTACGATCAAGAGAGTTCCTCCTTCAGCGGCTGGATGCTGTCTGCAGATGCGGTGGCCCAGTCGTATAAAAATGTGTCCGTCTGCCCGACTGCAACGGGCTTTATCAGGTACTGGCGCAGAATTTGATCGTTGTCAAATCCAGTTTTGTGGTAATAGGCTTCGGCAATGGCGCCCGCGATGCAGCCCACAGTATCGGTGTCACATAGACAGCTGAATACGTTGCGAATGCAGCTTTCAAAATCGGTGCTTTCCAAAAAGCAGGTGAATGCGAGCGGCATGGTGCCCTGACAGGTCAGGGAAATCTGGCTGCGCGGCCTGCGCAGAGCTAAAGGAAGGCGTAAATTGTAGCCGTAGCGTTTCTGCACCGTTTTGCGGATTTCCTTTTTGTCAAATCCGCTGCGCGCAAGAAATACTCCGGCGGCGGCGGCCTGCGCGCCTAAAATACCCTGCGGGTGGTTGTGCGTGCAGACTGCGCTTTCCGCTGCTTTTTCTTCGACAGCTTCCAGCGTGTCAAAGTATTCTCCAATGACACCTGCCCGCATGGCAGAACCGTTGCCGCAGCTGCGGTAGGGTCGGCTGCCGGTGGCGAGCCAGTCTTGAAACATGGCACCATATCCGGCGTGTGGGTAGCGCCGACCAAACAGGCGGTAGGCGCTTTCAAAGCTGCGGCCAGTCAAGATGGCGTACTTGCTGGCGATGGACATGACGCTGTCGTCGGTGTAGCGGCAGCCTGTGGTGAAAAGCGGTTCGGTTCGCCAATTAAAGCCGGTGGGCCGGCTGAACTCAAATCGAGAACCGGCAATGTCGCCTAGAATGGAGCCAAGCATGGCTGCTCCCTCCGTGATTAAGCAAATTTCAGAGAATTCGTGTAAAAAATCTGTTCAATTCTTTACATCTCTAGTATACTGGATTTTGCAGAAAAAGGGAAGAGAGAAGCGCAGATTTTCTGCAGGCACAAAAAAACGGTGGAAAGCACGAAGCTTTCCACCGAGAAGCTCAGGAATAATTTAGATGCCCTGAACGTTTGCAGCACGGAACTTGCTGCTGTTCTTCGGATCGGGCTCTACATCATAGGTGACCTTCTGGCCTTCTGCCAGAGTCTTGAAGCCTTCGCCCAGGATGCTGGAGAAATGCACGAACACGTCACCGCTGCCGTCATCATTAGAGATGAAGCCGTAGCCTTTTGCCTCATTGAACCATTTTACCGTACCAGTGTTTGCACCCATGTTAGGTACCTCCTTGAAAAAATTGAACATGATCTTCTCTGTATTTTACTGCAAAGAAAAAAACACATGGACCGTAAATCAAAAACGATCTTTGATCTACAATACCATGTGAATCAAATCGTGCTTTAAAATACTATCCATACTATAGCACTCGTTCGGGTGTTTGTAAAGCATTTTTACAAAAAAACTTGAAAAACATTTCGACATTTTTTTAAAAAAGCAAAAGAAAGTTGTTGACAGATTAAAAAGAGTGTGATATTATATATAAGTCGTCGGCAGTAAACAGTACGACAGCAGGTAATTGAATTGCGAGAGTGGCGGAATTGGCAGACGCGCATGGTTCAGGTCCATGTGAAAGCAATTTCATGAGGGTTCAAGTCCCTCCCCTCGCACCAACTTTTGAACCGTGTAGGGTACATCCCTATACGGTTTCTTTTTTGCCGTTTTAAATTTGTTGTCTAATTTGTTGTCTGATTTGTTTTTGCCGTTATTTTTGAGAAGTGAACGTTCGCATCGTTTTTCACTTCTGCAGTCTTTTCTTCGAGTGCGTATCGGTAAACACGTCTTAAAACAAAGCGCTTTTCCACCCTCCCAACTGCATAATGTATTGGTTTGGCACGTTGAGCGAATGCATGATTACAGGCAAGCAGTGCCGCAAGCAGCAAATGGTATTATTTGGAGTTTACTCCTTACACTTCACTTAGATAGGAGCGTATAGACTATACCGTACGGAATTGCAAATTCTTCTTGACATACGCAAATGCGTACGTTATAGTCAGCTTGCAAAGGAGGAATGATATGGAAAACATCAATGTGACAAACGCACGAAAAGACTTGTACCGCCTCATCAACCGCGTACAGGAAATACACGAGCCGGTGAAAATCACCGGCAAAACTGCCAATGTCGTTCTGCTTTCCGAAAAAGACTGGAACGCTGTATCTTTCCAACATTTCCGGCATGACGGACAGCATCCTTGCCGGAGCAAAAGAGTCACTGGAAGTGGGCACCAACGCGGTGGACCTAAACTGGAATGTATAAAGCGATCTTCACCAAACAGGCAGTCAAGGACTTTGAAAAGCTGAAAGCCGCCTGCCTGCTGCCAAAAGCAAAAGCGTTGGTGAGAAACCTGGCACAAAACCCATACCAGAATTCGCCGCCGTATGAAATCGGGTACAAAAATACCGCCGGGTTTGTGCCGGCGGCTTAATTGTAGTTTTCACAGGTATCGCATATCTCATGTGCTGTTCGCCATCCACAAGGTGGCCGGAGCTTTTGCGGCAGATTTAAACTATCATTGCCAATGTTGGAGATATCAAAGCAAAGTCCTGCGGAAATTTTTTTATTCCAAATAGGGCAGAAAGCCTGTTCGTCTTCACTTTTGGGCTTCATGATAAAATCCATATTTCTTTGCCGCCTCCAATACAGCTTTTCCACCATCGTCCAGCTGCCCGATGGAAGACACTGTGCCATCTGATTTAATTGCGATGAAGCCGGCTCCTGAATAATAAACGTGTTGCGTGCCGTTGCGCTGCTGGATTGCAAATTTCGGTGATTTTATGATATGTTTCCACATCCTGCGAAGTCATTCCACGCTCGGACAGCCGGTCTAATGCATGACCGCTGAAAGTTAAAGTACCTGGTATGGCGGGGGCTTTCACAAGCGTTCCTTTTACTCTGATTGTACCACTCTCCCACAGACTGTCCAACGCCTTATTGCGGCGTCAAACCGCTGCTGCGTTTTCGCACACTCTAAGCCGCTTTCTGCGCTGGGCTGCGGCCAAAGGACACGGTTTTACCAGCCGCCTTTGTGGCGACAACCTGTTCGTGTTCCCGCTGCCGTAGCAGCCCGGTTTGGTGCGTGAAATCTTTCAAAGCAGATTCCTGCCCCTTGAGTCGAACCGCAGTGCAGTATAGAAAGTTTATAACGTCCCTGCCTGATGAAGTATACGATCTTTTAGAAAGGGAGAATGCTATGCAAACAAGCACACCTAAATTCAGTGGAATTCTTGGCTGCGGTGTGGTTGCCAGTGAAACTGGCAATTGGATTACAAACGATTTAGCAATCCGTATACTCGAAAAAGCCCTTCACCCTCAATTAGGAGAGCCTCACAGAGAGAAAATTAAGAATCAAGGGAATCAGACGAAGCGAGAATGTCACGATAACGTATATTGATTTTAGGAACGCTTCTGGAATCGCCCATTACAGTGGTGTACGTTTGCAGACCATTCAAAACGCCGTATACGGTAATTTTATCGTTTTCAAGTATCCTGTCTTCATTTTCGCTTTCAGGGGTGTACAGAGCATACAAGGAGCTGTCAGACGTATGTTCAGAGTCCGAGTCTGCTTCCAACAAAAGCATTTGCGTTCCGTCGCCAGTGTCCTGAATCTGCTGAACGGTTGCAGTTAGCTTTACGTTTTGTCCTTTGTACTTATTTGGGTTTCTAGCAATTTGCTGAAACGCAATTGTCTTGCAAGAAGCCTTGTATTCTGCTTCTGTGGATGTTTTACTGACAGGAGAGGTACTGCTGTAGAGGTGAATGCCAGCCTGAACCTGCTGCGTTGTGTCAGAGGAATAGGGAAGTATCCCTGAAATCAGCAAACATACAATGAAGGGGGCAACGACAGCTGCTATGATTTTTCCAGAACTTTTCATCTTGATTGGGTGGTATCTGAAATATGAAATTGCAGATTCTGGATTCAAATGATTCACAACTGCTCCATTGCTACGATACCCGTTCAGCGCTTTTCTGTAAATTCTTCCGGTGGGTATGCCGTTTGCAACGTTTGTCGCATCAATGTTGGTATGAACCATGTGCGTAGCAGCCATCAGCCCCAGCGTTTCAACTGCCATGAGTATTCCAGTGGAGATGTACCCGCCGCAGAGAAGTGAAACCGTGCAGAGCGTAAATACAGCTGATAAGAAAAATAACACAGCATAGGCGACCTTTTGCCCGGTGTGCTTCTTTGGAGGTGGGTTTCCTGCGGTATAAGAAAAGTTTTGGTTATTTGGCGGCAAATGTTCTGGTGAACCGTATGCGCCCATAATAAAATCACTCCTTTTATTCAAGTCCATATTGGCCGGATGAAATCAGCTTGTTATTTTGAAAAACAGCATATACGCTTTTTCCGATTCCAAACCAGTTATAAGTTTTGGTTTCAACTCCATCAGACTTATTATTGAAAGTTGCAGTTCCTTTACTTCCCAAAATTTCACAGCACTTTTCATAAGTCATTCCTTCATGAAGCTTCTGGCATTTTTTGTATGTTATTTCACTGGATGAAGAAGTAGATGAAGGCGCTGTTTCCTTTTCAAATCCATTTTTGAAACCAATGACGAATCCGGGGATGAATTGAATCAGAATCAGTGCAACAACGATTGCTCCAATGATGGACAAACAGCCGACTCTTTGAGGACGCTTTTTCGATTCTTCTACTGGTCCATCTTCTTCGGCATCACGGCGTTCTTTCATCTTCTGCCAGTAGGTTTTCATAGCTTTCTCACCTTTCTTTAATCATTCACCAATATTTTACATCAAAAAGGAGATTATCACAATGCAAGAAGTACAACTTTCAAATGTTCTGCATTATCAAAGCAACACAAACTCACGTCGTTTGGAAAAGCGGTAAAAAGTAAATTAGCGGTCAATGATTAAACCATGACAAGCCTTGGAGACAAAGTACGAGCAAAAAGTATTACTTGCTATGACGAACAAATTTCTAAATGCTTGCGTGGAACATTGCATAACCAAAAAAATTTGAACGCAATTTCTGAAATTACAGGGGATAGAAAGGATGGAACAATGAATAATTTGCAGGTTTTTTAAAAGCGACAGCCTTTGCACTCTATGTAATAGTACAGCGCCCAGCGGATAAATTCCTCTGATACGCTGAAATATTCTGCCAGTTCCCATATTTCCGTGTAACCGTCCTTAACAGCGGCTTGCGAGTCTGAAAAAGGAAGAAAACGTTCCACAGCCCACTTGTTTGCTTTGTACTCGTGCTGGCACACAAGGTCAAGGGGGCTCTGTCTGACTGATGCGTGTAACCTGTGGCACAATGCCCTAGTTCGTGTGCCAGCACAGATTTGATTTGCGATACGCGGTCAATTTTTGTTGTGTCTATAGCTATTGAATATGTTCCATCTGGAAATTTGAAAGTGATTGCTCCGGTATAGGCTTCTTTGAAGTCTATTTTTTTACCATCAAGTCAATGTCGCGGGAATCAACTTCCGCATAAACTTCTGAAAGTTCCGTAATTTCCCCTCCGAAAGCTTACTTTCTGGAATTGTTATCTTTTTCTTTACGGTGCTTTGCCATGTCCTTGGCAAGATTCAATAGAATTTCCTTGTCAGAGTCAGACAGGTTACCAGACTCATTATGCATTGCGTATGAAAAGTCATCGAACGTTTCAACTTCAAATTCAGGGCGGCTGTGCTCGTTGCCCATTAGATAGTCAACCGTGACACCAAAATAGTTCGCAATCTTAGACAGTTTATCCGCTGATGGGGTCTGCAAGTGCTTTCTCCATTGGGTAAAAAGTCCATTAGAAAAGCCAATGTCTTTTGCTACTCGATATGCACTTACGCCTTTTTGCTTCATTAAGAGATCGATTTTGTCAATTACATCCAAAATAAATTCCCCGTTCTATACATAATTTGCAAGCTTAGAAATCTCTCATATTACGCTATTGACTGTATTAGGGCAACACCGCACAATGGTATAAAAAATCCACGCCATCTGCCAAAGGCGGCAAACAGCGAGGAACTCTCCCAATTATATCTGCGAAGGCAAACGCAATCAGACTGACAGGCAGGGCCTGTCAGCCAGAATCAGATTCGCCAACGCAAACATCATATTCAGTTTGGCGGTCTGCTTTTGCAGACCTCGGTATCGCGTCTTTCGGTACCGTAACAGACCTTTCACAACGGCAAAAACATGTTCTACTTTGGCACGAACCGATGACTTTTCGTGCTCTCTGCGCTTGAGTTGGGCTTGCGACCTGTTGGAACCCTTTTTGATTTGCGATGGGCGACGATTGAACTTGTAACGGATACGCTTGCCAGCATTGTTCTTTATAATGGCATCCTCGCGCTTTTCCGCTCCCAAATATCCGCTGTCTCCGTATACAACGCTTTCCTCTCCGGTCAGCAGTTTGGAGGTCATGGCGACATCATGGACATTGGCGGCCGTTACCTCAACCGTGTGAACAAGCCCGCTATCCTTATCCACCCCAACATGTGCCTTGTAGCCAAAGTGCCACGCATTGCCCTTCTTCACCTGATGTGCATCCGGGTCTCGCTGCTTCTCCTGATTTTTCGTGGAGGACGGAGCGGCTATGATGGTGGAATCCACAATGGTACCCTTTTTCAGAAGCAGTCCCTTTTGTTGCAGCAAATTTGCCACCTGCGCAAACAACTGCTCCTGCAAACCGTTTTGTATGAGAATATTACGAAATCTTCCCAGCGTATCCCCGTCCGGCACCTGATTGCTTGATTCCACGCCGCAGAAATCCGAAAAGGCACGACTGTCGATCGTTTCAGCCACCGTTGCTTCGTCGGATAGATTATATAGGTTTTGCAGCAGATACAGCCGCAGCATCAGTTCCAAATCATAGGGCTTGTTTCCGTGCTCTCCTTTGTAGTAGCACGGCTTGATCATGGCCACCCATTTCCCCCATGGAACGATGCGCTCAATCTGCTCGAGAAATTCTTTTTTCTTCGTACGCACCTGTGCCAGTTCATCGCACAGAGCTGACATACTCATCTGCTTATCCATATACCTATTTTATCATATCTCGCTTCTTACCGCAGCTTTTTTTCTGTGCGGTGTTGCCTTAGAAATCTAGAGTATAGGCATGACTTAGATTGCTAATACATAGTCAATGCATAACGATTAGAAATTATATGTAAAAGATTTCCAAACTGTTGTGGCACTATTAACTCAGTAAACTAAGAATACCACTCAATTTTGATAATTTCTACCCGAATTTTCAACAAAGGAAGGTGCCTGGATATAGGTATCGTATACTTACTTTTGCAAATCACAGCCAGATAAGTCCGAACAGCATAATATAAACACAAAAAAAGAACTAAACAGAAAATCTATAGACTTTTTAAGAAAAACGGTTCGTAATAGTATGAATAGTTTTAAATTGGTAATGGACCGCGGTTCGTGAGGAAAAATGTGGTGGGATGCTTTTGCTTGCTAACTCCACGCCGCATTGACTTTATTTGTAAGCACGCAGTCACTCTGCGAAAAGCGGTTCCTGCATTTTAAGCCCGGCAGGAGGGCAAATTGGTATGAAAAAGGCAGCCTGTGAAGGCTGCCTTTTTCTGAAAGCAGAACCAAGCTGTATGCCGTGTTTGCATATGCAAATCTTTATATACCAGCGATGGTAGGGTAAAGTCTCCATGAAATCCGAATATCGTTCGGTGATGCAGGAACCAAAATATAGCGGGAAAAAGTGGCTTGCAAGGAGTTCCTGCTTCTGCGTGCTTCCTATACTTCGTTTTTGCTTTTTCAGAGGTTTCGTAGTTTTTAATTTGCGATGGGACTACAGGAATCGATAGTGTGGCTTCTCATCTCCAAACAATTTCCAACGCAGGAAATCATCTAGAATGACAGCCGCCCAACCAACGACACACCAAGCTAAGGCCCAGATCAGGCAGATCTGTCCCAGAAGATTGTATGGCTGCTTGCTGTAATCCCACACCTGCAGACGCAGCCATAAATTAAAGATACACCCGAAAAGAAATTCGAGCCCCGTAATGGTCAAACCTGCCACGAGTGCCTGACTGAGCAGGGACCACTCCCAGCGGATTTTTTGGTTTTCCAGACCGATAATACAGAAAAGCAGACCGCCTGCCAGAAACATCGACCAGTGTGTCCAGTGACGCCAGCCCAGTTCCAGCAAACAGTAAGCTGTGCCGCCAAACAAAAATAGAAAAAAGTATTCCCAGAAAATTGACCGCCGCTTTTTCCTCAAGATGCGCACCTCCCTGATTTCCTTTTATCATATCTATGCGTCGGTTTCTGTGGATACAACGCTCTGTGCGGAACGGAACAAAGGGAAGTGCAGGGGAGACGGGCTGTGTGCGGTACAGAGACGCCGCAAAAAAGAAATTTTTTATTTTTCGTTTATTGCATTATCGTGCAGGGAAAAGTGGTAAGATAAAGGCAGAAAAAGAACCAAAGGAGGGGTTTGTATGAGCCTGCAGGTCAATGGATTGGGAAATGATTACGCGGCGCGCCTTTATCAGACGCGCCTGCAGACACAAACGCGCCATGCACAGGATACACCGGTTGAAGCTGTGCAGTCGGTATCGCGGGCGGCAACCTCTACGGAAACTTCCCGCGTGTCGCGCACATCCTCTGTGCTGACAGCCGATCAGGTGCAGTTCAGCCAGCGTGCGCAGCAGGTGCTTGCGCAGAGCAGCTCTACCTCGACAACGTACGGAACAGCGCTGGCTTCGGCAGATACGCTTGCCGGAGCAGTTCCGCACCGGGGGCAGATTCTGAAAGAACAGACAGAGCTGCCAACTGACGTTTCCGCTGTTTCTGCGGTGCGCCGGACTGCCGCCCGCCAGAACCGCAGCACAGGCACGTCGTCGAATCAGGCGGTTCAGGCGGACAGTGGCACAACCTTTGAGGGAAAGTTACAGAGCGCGCAGCTTCAGGCAAATGAAAAAGAGCAGAATGTGCTTTCCAAGGGGATGCAGCGCTACCTGCAGATTCAAAGCAATGTGTCGCCGCAGGTTCAAACGACGGCTGTGGCAATGAATTTGCTTGCATAAAGGAAAACAATCAAAAACGACAGTTTCCGCTCCGGCGGGGCTGCCGTTTTTTCGTACAAAGCAAAAACTGAATTTTTGTAGGAGATTGCTAAGGAAAACTGAATATCTTTTTGCATCCAGCATAATTTTGAAGTTCAATGAAAACAATTACCGGAATTTTAACTGATTTTCACAATAATCTATAGACGAAGAAAAAAATCTGATGTATAATAAGCTAATGTTGGAAATGCAAAACAAACATTCATCCAGCTGAATGCTTTTTATACGTGAAACGTACAGCTTGAAGTCTGTATAAACAAGCCGGAGGTGAAAAGCATCATGAAGCAAAAAACAGAACGGGACAAGGAAGAAAAAAGCGAGAGCCTGCTGCTTTCCCTGTATCAGAAGTTTGTGAAGCGCAGGGACTCTGCAAAAACGGAAGAAACCGACCAACCCGAGGAGCAATCCGCCCAGGAACGGGCACAGCCTCCGGACTTGGGAGAGCCGCCGGCAGATTCCGAAACAAAGCAGACGGCGGAAATCCCCACTTACGATGCCAGTCAGATGACGGTTACGCTTCTATCTCTGCAGAAGTTCTATGGTCTTTGGGCGCAGGAAAACAGCACCCCTGTGCGCGATCCGAGCTGTGGTAGGTATATTGGCAATCTGCCCCCACCTTGGGACGATGAAACAACAGATTTGCTAAAAAAACTGGATACCGAGGCAGAAGGAATCCTTAAAGCTACTGAATCCACCGAAAATGTGACACCTCGTCCTAAAATTGACGGTCGCGTGGAAGTTGCGGTTTCCAAAGATGGGCTGCGGGCGTGGATTTTTGTGTTTCCGCCACTGTTCGGCGGTACGCCGGCAAGCGCCGAAGCAGCTTCTGCAGCGCTGAAGGCGGCAGGGGTTACCACTGGTGTGGATGAGGAAACAGTCGCGCAGGCTGTGCAGGAACGCGCGTATATGCGTTTGTTTCTGGCAGCTGCCGGTACGCCGCCGGTCAATGGGGAAGACGGCCGCATAGAAGAGGTCATTCCGCACACTGTCGGCACGCCGTATATGCAGTCTGACAAGGATGTGATCGACTACAAAAACCTGAACTGGCTGGTGCACGTGGAGGAGAAGCAGCTGATCTGCCGCGTGGTTTTGCCCACGCCCGGCAAGTCCGGCCTTTCGGTGCAGGGAAAAGAAATTTCCTGCACGCCTGGCAAAAAGCCCGACTTGCCCATTGGCGCGAACACGCAGCTATCTGAAGATGGTACGGAAATCACGGCAAAGGTGGAAGGCCAGATTTTCTACGAAAACAACCGCTACAAAGTCATGGATGTCATCCAGATTCAGGGCGACGTCGACCTTTCTACCGGCAACATCAACGTGAAAGGCAACGTCTTTGTGCAGGGCAATGTGCGCGACAGCTTTATCGTTCGTGCCACTGGCGATATCAACATCGCCGGAAGCGTCGGTATGGCAACCGTGGAGGCCGGGGGCAACATTTTTGTGCGCAACGGCATCAATGGCAACGAGCAGGGCACGCTCCGTGCCGGCGGCGAAATCAAGTGCCGTTACATTGAAAGCGCCAAGGTTTATGCCGCGGGCAATCTTTACGCCGACAGCATTGCAAACTCCACGGTGGTGTGCGGCAGTTCTGTGCTGGCGGAGTCCGGCCACGGTGTTATCATCGGCGGCAGCATTACCGCGATGGAGGGCATCCGTGCCAAGGAAGTCGGCAACGAGCGCGGGCAGGTCACGCGGCTCAGCTTGGAGTGCACACCCGAATTTTTAGAATTGAGGAAATCAGTTACAAAAGAGTTTCAGGAAATCCAGTCTAAAATTGAAACCGCACAGCAGCAGACCGATGTGCTGAAAAAAGGGGAGAAAGACCCGAAAATTCAGGCGGCGCTTAAGGATATCCATTTCCGTCTGTCCATTTTTTTGGTAAAGCAGGAGAAGCTGAAGAAGCTGATGAATGAGATAGAGGAAAAAGAGGAGAAGCTCGACATGGCACAGATTCGCGTTGTGACCATGTATCCCACGGTCGCGGCGCGTATCAACGGCGTTTCTCACATCTTTAACAAGGAAGCCACAAACTGTCTGATTTTCCGCTCCGGCACTGATTTGGAGCTGGGAAGAACCTCTTAAACTGAGGCGGACTGGGTTACTTATATTTACGAATTACATACGTCAAAGGAAGGTTTACAGAATGAATCGGAATCAAAAAATCTCACGAAAACTGCTGTACAGCACCGGCTTTATTACCATACTGGGCATTGTCATGCTGATTGTTTCCATGGCGGGCATGAACAGCATCAGCCAGGCAAAAGATCACGATGCAATGCAGACGCAGATTCAAGTATGGATGGTTGCAATTGGAATTTTCATTGTTGTGTACTTAGTGCTTTCTGCAGTGCTGGCGTTCCGCATGGCAAAGAAAATTTCCGCGCCAATCAATTCCTTAAAGGATGTTGCGGAGGATCTCGCCGCCGGCAAGCTGGACACCAGAGTTGAGTACGAGGGCAACGATGAAATCGGCGAATTGACCGAAGCGCTGCGCAAAACCACCGCAAACCTGCAGGAGATTATCACCGACCTGACCTACAACCTGCACGAAATGTCCAACGGCAACTTCAAGGTGCACTCCAAAATTGGAGACGAGCATTACGTCGGGGAGTTTATGCAGGTGCGCCGCCAGCTTGGCATCATCAAGCAGGGCATCAGCAACACCATGAACCAGATTACGCAGGCGGCAGACGAAGTCGCCGCCGGCGCGGGGCAGGTTTCTTCCGGCGCGCAGGCGCTTTCCGAAGGTTCCACTCAGCAGGCAAGCTCTGTGCAGGAACTGGCCGCGACCATTGACGAGATTTCCGCGAAAATTGAGGAAAACGCTAAGAATGCCATGGAAGCCAACCAGCAGGCAAAAGAAGTCGGCGACAGCATGGCGGAAAGCAACCAGCAGATGGAAGAAATGATTCAGGCAATGAATCACATCAGCGAAACTTCCAACAAAATCAGCACCATTGTCAAAACCATTCAGGACATCGCGTTCCAGACCAATATCCTTGCGCTGAACGCTTCCGTAGAAGCGGCACGTGCCGGCACCGCAGGCAAGGGCTTTGCCGTGGTTGCGGATGAGGTTCGCAATCTGGCAAACAAGAGCCAGGAGGCTTCGCAGAACACTGCCAAACTGATTGAAGAAGCCATCGGCGCCGTGGAGCGCGGCACCTCCTTGGTGAACAGCACCGCGAAGTCCCTCGGCGCCGCCGTGGAGGGCGCGAAAGCCGTTGAGGACACCATCGGCCGGATTTCCGCCGCTTCTTCCGAACAGTCGAGTTCGGTGCATCAGGTGACGCAGAGCGTCGAAGAGATTTCCAGCGTGGTGCAGACCAACTCCGCCACCGCCGAGGAGAGCGCCGCCGCCAGCGAGGAGCTTTCCGGGCAGGCGCAGATGCTCAAAACGATGGTCGGGCAGTTTCAGCTTCGTGAAACCACTGCCCTGTTCAATAACAACTGAGTCCCGTAAAAAAACCGGCTGTGCAGCTTGCACAGTCGGTTTTTTCTATGTTAGGTGCGTTACACCCGCTTTGATTTGCGAATTTGTTTGCTCTGCTCACGCAGCAGGTAGGTGCAAATCAGGTTGTTCTGCGCGGAGGTGACCTCCACAAAGCGGCAGCCAGTGCAAAACGCCTTGCCATCACCGCACGCGGCAGAGTCCCGCACCACCAGGCACGTCAGATCTGCGGGCTTGTCCTGCAGGGTCAGGTGCAGCACCAGCCGTTCCTGTGCGCGAAACGCTTCTTTGCCGCGAAACTGCGCGCCGCCCGCGCTCAGGTCGAGCAGGCGAACCTGCGTGCCCCGCGGCAAAATCGGCGCCGGTTCCGGCACGCGCGCCGCCAGCTCCGCTTCGGTCAGCGTGCCGCCTGCCAGCTGCTGCTCCACGCGCAGGCGTTCCGCATAGCTTAACCGGCGCAGGCGGTTTGCGCTTTCGGCACGGGTGATTTCCGCTGCGCGGTACGCGGCGGCGGGCAGGCTTATTGACAGGCGAAAGCAGCCCCGCCGCTCACGCTCGGTGAGCAGGCGGATGTCCTTCACGCGCATGAAAGCGTTTGTGGAAATGTACACTTTGCCCATGTATTCACGCCCGCCGCACGTGGCGCTGTGCAGGTAAATTTTCACCGGGCGGTTGTAGTGCTCCAGTGACAGTGCGCCGCGCGGGTCGCGGATGACCAGCTCCTGTGCATACCGGCCCGCCAGAATGCCGGTGGCGAGCAGTTCGTTTTCCTCGGACTTCACCTCGCAGGGCGAATTGACGTAAGCGTCTTCCGGCTGTTCCATTGTTTCTCCTCCATTCAGGCGGCTGTGCCGCACACATTCTTCCGTACCATTATAATGCGCGGACGGAAGCACTGTCAATCGATTCCGCGCGGCGGCAGGGCGGACTTTCTAAAAAATCACTTAAATTTGTACAATAAAATTCCAAATTGTTTGTGCAGAATATGCATTGCAGTTTGTCGAAAAAAGCCGATAATAGTGTTAGCAATCAAAAATAACCGTCTGCAAAATAAATTTTCTTTCGTGGTCGGCGCGGTTGCATTCCTTTCGATTTCATTCCCGAGCGGCTGGCGCGCGGGCGCTTGGGTTTGAAATATATATTTTAAAAAACTGGCACACGGGTGCACGGAAGCACCCCGCCAAAACATGGAGGTACAATTATGGGCATGGTAGTAAGAACCAACACAATGGCTATGAACGCGCAGCGGATGATGAACATCAACAACAACAAGGTGGCATCTTCTCTGCAGAAACTGTCTTCCGGCTACAAAATCAACTCCGCAGCCGACGACGCCGCAGGTCTGGCAATCAGCGAGCACATGAAGGCGCAGATTAAGGATTTGGATGCAGCAGCAGACAACTCCAACGACGGTATTTCTGTTGCACAGACCGCTGAGGGTGCACTGAACGAAGTGCATGATATGCTGAACCGTATGTCCGAACTTGCTACAAAGGCAGCGAACGGCGTTTACACTGACAGCCAGCGCAGCAACTACAGCGATGAAGTTACACAGTTGCAGTCTGAAATTGACCGTGTTGCGGACTCCACCAACTTTAACGGCATTAAGCTGTTGGATGGTACACAGGCTGGACCTGCAGTTACTACAACGGCGGCTGATGGTACTAATGCTGCAACTACTGCAATCGACTTTAAAGGTTTGACAGGCGCTAACGCAATTGGTGGCACTGTGACTGTAGGCGATAAGACCTATGAATTTGTAAAAACCGGCGGAACTGCTACGGGAACCAATACTAAGGTTGAAGTTGCTGATAATGCAGATGATGAGGCTATCGCTTCAGCATTTAGTACTGCGTTGAATGGTGGTGCGCCCACTGGTGCAGCTTCTACTGCTTCAGCTGCTTCAGGTTCGGTGGTTACTGTTTCTACAAGTGATAAGACTGCTGGAACGGCGGCATTAGCAGCCTCCTCTCAGAATATTGGCGGTATGTCCTTGCAGATTGGTGATACCAATGATTCTTACAATAAGCTGAAGGTTTCTATTAGTGATATGCATGCAAGTGCACTGGGCGTTGATGCAAACAGTATCAGCATTTCTGATCAAGCAAGTGCTGGCAAGGCAATTTCAGTCATCAATAGTGCAATCGACAAGGTTTCCAAGCAGCGTTCTCAGCTCGGTGCTATCCAGAACCGTCTGGATCACACCATCAACAATCTGAACACTACCAGTGAGAACCTGACCTCTGCGAACAGCCGTATCCGCGATACAGACATGGCAAAGGAAATGATGTCCTACACACAGAACAACGTGCTGACTCAGGCCGCACAGGCTATGCTGGCACAGGCAAACCAGGCTCCGTCTCAGGTACTGCAGCTCCTGAAATAAGTTTGGCGTTCTGTCGCAAGGTTTCTTGTTTCAAAAAAGAGGGCCGCCCGCAAGGGCGGCTCTTTTTGTGCGCAAAAATGCCCTGCAAAACAAAGGCAGGGCAAGAGTTGGGCGTTAAAAAAACCGCATGGCAGCCAAAACGGCTTAACCATGCGGTTTTATATCTTGGCGGAGAAAAAGGGATTTGAACCCTTGCGCCAGTTTCCCGACCTACTCCCTTAGCAGGGGAGCCCCTTCACCACTTGGGTATTTCTCCACGGGTAAAAAATATCTGAAATATAAAATGTATATGTTGTATGCAGTGGCGGAGAGGAAGAGATTCGAACTCTTGGTCCCTTGCGGGATCACTGGTTTTCAAGACCAGCTCCATAAACCACTCGGACACCTCTCCAGAGGCAAATGATAACTCACAAGTGCGAATATAATGTTATCACAGACGACTCGATTTGTCAATGCCTTTTTACAAATTTTTATTTTTTCTGCGGCGCGGGCGTTTTTTGTCGAGTGATACATTTTTAACAGCATTCTTTGCTTCTCCATAGAAAATCATGCCGGATTTTTGCAAAGTTCGGTGTCTTTTCCGTTTGTTTTCTTTGAAATCGGGTGTATAATAAAAGAGCAAAGCTCCTGCCGGTCCGCGCCGTGCGGGCAGGCAGAATTTCACATAGGGAAGGACGTAAAGATCCATGCTTGAAAAAATGATCGAGATTCTCAAAAAGAATCCCCGTAAAATTGTATTTCCGGAGGGCACAGACCCCCGTATTCTGGAGGCGGCTGCCCGCCTGAAAAAAGAGGGCTTCCTCACGCCGGTGCTTATCGGCGCGCAGGATGCGGTCAAAGCCGCTGCGGCAAAGGCAGGACAGGACATTACCGGCATTGAAATTGTCGATATTGCTGCATTCCCCGACTTTGAAAAGATGGTCGCAACCATGGTCGAGCTGCGCCACGGCAAGATGGACGAGGCTGCCTGCCGCGCAAGCCTGCAGAAGTCCAATTACTTCGGCACCATGTACGTGAAGATGGGTTACGCGGACGCCCTGCTGGGCGGCGCAACGTACTCCACAGCCGACACCGTGCGTCCGGCGCTGCAGCTGGTCAAGTGCAAGCCCGGCCACAAGATTGTCACCAGCTGCTTCCTGCTGCACCGTCCGGACGGCAAGGGCGGCTCCGAGATGTACGCCATGGGCGACTGCGCCATCAACATTGACCCGAATGAGGACGAGCTGGTCGAAGTGGCGCAGGGCACCGCGGAAACCGCGCGTACCTTTGGCATGGAGCCAAAGGTGGCGTTCCTTTCCTACAGCACCAAAGGCTCCGGCAAGGGCGACAGCGTTGACAAAATGCGCAGCGCGGCAGAAAAGCTGATTGCGCAGCATCCGGATTACGACGTCGACGGCGAGCTGCAGTTTGACTCTGCGGTCGCACCGGCAGTCGCGTCCCTCAAGGCGCCGGGCTCCAAGGTTGCGGGCAAAGCCAATGTGTTCATTTTCCCGGACATCAACGCCGGCAACATCGGCTACAAGATTGCTCAGCGCTTGGGCGGCTTTGAGGCCGTCGGCCCGATTATGGCTGGACTCAACGCCCCCATCAACGACTTGTCCCGCGGCTGCAATGCGGAAGAGGTCTACAAAATGGCGGTCATTACGGCTGCACTGAAGTAAGAATCATTCCCTTCTTGGGTTAGAACAGGCGGCATAAAAACCGCCTGTTTTTCTTTATATAATTTGCGTGACAAATCTCTTTCTATGTGGTAAAATTCGTATGTAACAAAAATGCAAGTAGTAGTGATTCTTATTTATTTCGTGTAAATATAAGACCGTGCCGAACCGAATGAAACAGATGCACAATCTTTGGAAGTGATAGAAAGTGAAAAATGCGGACTCTGCGCAAAACAGTCTGCGGATGATTGACCGCCGGTGGCGGAAGTTTCAGGTTCAGTCCATGCTGGGTTACACCATTTTGATTGCCCTTTGTGAGCTGGCCGGTTATTCAATATTAAATGCCATGGGTTTGGTTGAAACAAGCATACAGGGATATATGCTGAAATACATGCTGTTTCCGCTTGCGTGCAATTCGCTTCTGACCTTTGTCAGCTGGCTGGCTGCCGTAAAACTGCCGCTGTCTGAAACAGCGAAAACCCTTTTGGTCAACTTGACCATGACAGGCATGGCGTTTGTGGTTTCGGTTGTCCACTGCATTTTTCCCAGCATTTACGCCGTCTTTTTGGTTCCAATTATCATGACGACCATTTACGGAAAAATCCATCTGACCGGCGTGATTGCGCTGGTTTGCTCGGCGCTGGACTTGGTCAGCGCGCTTTTTACCCATTGGGATGCCGATAAGCCGACCGGAGCCGCTCTGACAGCCGACCTGATGCTGTCGCAGTTTTTGCTGGCGGGTGTTTTTGTGGCTTGCACAGTCATCATCCGCTTTGAACGGGAAAAGCAGCGAATCATTGCGCACAGCGAGCAGGAGCGCTGCCGCCTGCAGCAGGAACTGCTGAAGGATAACCTTACGGGTGTATACAACCGCCTGGCGCTGGACAATGCCTTAAAAAGTCTGCGCAGTGCCTCCGAAGAAGAATCTTTTCTTGCCATGATGGATGTGGATAATTTTAAGTCCATCAATGACCTGTATGGACATATCGAAGGGGATGCGGTCTTGCGCTACCTGGGTACTGTGCTGAAGCAAGACTGCCCGGGCGCGGCGCCCATTCGCTTTGGCGGTGACGAGTTTGTTGTCCTGTTCCAAAGTTCCGGGAAAGAGAAAGCCTTTGCCGCCCTGCAAAGTGTGCAGCTGGACTTTGAGAAATACCATGTGAAGGGGCTGCACCCGACACTCAGCATCGGCCTTGCCAAGTGGCACACAGGGATGCTGTCAGAAGAGATTCTGCGCCGCGCAGATGAAGCGCTTTACCAGTCCAAACTTGGCACGAAAAACAAAATCACGCTGTACATACCCACCGCCAAGCCAAGCGGTGCCGCTGAATAATCGAATAGAAATCAAAAATGCGCCGTCCATGCGATTGCAGGGATTCGGCGCATTTTTAGGGTTATGCGGTCAGCCAGCCGTTTTGTACGGCGGTGTCCAGCATGGCGGTGCAGCGCGGCCACAGGGCGGGCATCTGCTCTCGAACCAGACGGAGCCGCGCTTCCACCTGGCTGCGGCTGACGTGGTGCAGCTTCCAGGTGTGCCCGTCGGTTGCCATGTTGTTCAGCACCGGCTGAAAGCGGTCGCAGCAGTTTGCGAAAACAGCGTCCGGCGTTTGGCAGGCCTCAAATTCCTCCCACTGTGCGCGGTAAGCAGCGCATTGGTCGGGCGGCAGCAGGGCAAAGAGTTTGTCTGCCGCGGCAGTTTCGCGCGCTGCCTTGTCTTTGTAGCCCTCTGTGTCGTAGGCAAAAGTATCGCCGGCGTAAATTTCCACGAGGTCGTGGATCAGGCACAGCTGCGCGGTACGGCTGCAGGAAGCGCCTTTCGGCGCATACTCGCACAGCAGGGATGCCATCAGCGCAATGTGCCAGCTGTGCTCCGCGTCGGTTTCACGGCGGCTGCCATCCGCCAGCAGGGTGTTGCGATAAATGGACTTCATCTTATCGCATTCCATGGAGAAAGCGAGTTGCTGTTCCAGACGTTCCTGATTCATGACAGACCTCCTGTTGTTGTGGATGAAAGGTACAGCTTTTCCAGACGCAGTACCATCTGTGTGTAGCGCCGCAGGCAGCGGGCGCTGCGGCGGTGTTTGGCGTCCCGCACGCAGGGAAGCAGGTAGGCGTTCCAGAGTTTTCGGTAAATCTCCGCGGCGTTCGGCGCAGTGTCAATCGCCGCAACAATGGAAGGGGCAAAGGTGTAGTATTCCTGAATCAGCAGCGAACCGCCCGGCTGCTGCCGCATCCAGTCGTCGCGAAACCGGCGCAGGGTCTGCAGTTCCGCGCAGCTGTCCGGTTTCTGCAGGCTTTGGCAGACAGCAGTGGTGATGTAGCAGCCCTTTTTGCGCCAGCCGCTGTTAATGGTTTCGTAGCTGACCGGATTCAGCGGCTCTCCAGGGTACTGTGTGTTCCAAAGCTGCAGGAAGGAAGCCAGCACTGTGTCTGTTTCTGCTGCTGGATTGTCGTGCAGAGCCGGCACCAGATAGACCTCTACCATCATGCGGTAGCGAAAGAAAGCGCTGCTTTTCGGGCTGCGTACCCGCCTGCTGTGCAGGACTTCGGAAATGTGCTTCAGCAGGGCTTCGGCAAAGGCGCTGCAGTCCTCCTCCCGAACTCCGTGCAATGCCTTGACAGCATCGTCAAACCGTGTCCGATAGGCAGAAAAGCACGCCGGATAGGCTTTTTGGGTAAAGGAAGACTCTTCTACTTCGAATTGAAACAGACTGTCATCCAGCAGGGCGAGCGCCTGCCGCAGGCGCTCGGCGCTGTCCGGCTGCGTGGAAACAGGTGCTTCCAAAGCGGCCAGATCAATCGGTTTTGCGCAGTACATACAGACAATCTGCTGTACACCAACCGGTACTTGCAGTTCCAGCCCGCAGTAAGGGCAGTGAATGGCTTTATATTGCATATGGCACCTCCTTTGCCCGTGTCAAAAAAGTTACATTCAGTATAGCAGAATTGGGCCTTGAAAACAAGACTGTGCGTCGGCGCAGCGGGCTTTTGCAGGGCGGTTTTGCGCGGTTTGTGCCGGTAGGGCAAGGGCGGTTATGCTTTGTTCCTAAATATTCGGCGGCCATTTTGCGGAATTGGGGCAGTTTGACTTCAAAAATGAATTATGTTAAACTAAATATAACTTTACAGCAGCAGAGCGCCAAAGCTGAGTCTGCCGAAGTGCCGGGGAAGTCCCTTGAAGCAAAGTTCATCCTACTGAAAAACCTGACGAAAGAAAGCGAGTGATTTATTTGGTCAAAAAAAACGAACGGGACGATTTTTTTGAGATTACACCTGAAATTACAAACCTGACACAGCTATGCATACACAGAGACACCATTGACCCCTCCCTTTATGTGGAATATGACGTAAAGCGGGGTCTGCGTGATTTAAACGGAGAAGGTGTGCTGTGCGGCCTGTCGGAAATCAGTGAGGTAAAAGCCAAAAAGGAAATTGGCGGCAAAAAGGTACCCATTCCGGGAGAGCTTTATTACCGCGGCATTTCTGTGAACGACCTGACCCGCGGCTTTTTGAATGAAAAGCGGTTCGGGTTTGAAGAATCGGCTTATCTGCTGCTGTTCGGAGACCTGCCCACGCAGCCGCAGCTGCAGGAGTTTTGCGGCCTGCTCAGCAAGTACCGCACGCTGCCGACGAATTTTGTACGGGACATCATCATGAAGGCGCCGAGCAGTGACATGATGAATACGCTTGCGCGCAGTGTGCTGACGCTGTATGCCTATGATGAAAAAGCAAATGATACCAGCCTGGAAAACACCCTGCGCCAGTGTATTGAAATGATTGCGCTGTTTCCGCAGCTTGCGGTGTATGGCTACCAAGCCTATGCGCACGATGTGGACCCAAGCCAGCCTTTTTTCATTCATACGCCGCGAAACGACCTTTCAACTGCGGAAAACATTTTGTACATGCTGCGGCTTGATAATCACTACTCCAAGCTGGAAGCGCGGATTCTGGATCTTGCCCTGGTTCTGCACGCAGAGCATGGCGGTGGCAACAACTCGACCTTTACCACACATGTGGTTGCTTCCTCCGGAACGGATGCGTACTCGGTCATTGCGGCAGCACTAAGTTCTCTGAAAGGGCCGAAACACGGCGGTGCAAACATCAAAGTGGTGCAGATGTTTTCGGATATGAAGGAACACGTGCGCAATTGGGAGGACGAAGAGGAAGTCGGCTGTTACCTGAGCAATCTGTTGCGCGGCAAAGCTTTTGACCATAAGGGCTTAATTTACGGAATCGGCCATGCGGTTTACAGCGTCAGCGATCCGCGCGCCATGATTTTCCGTAAATTTGTGCAGCGCCTGTCAGAAGAAAAAGGGATGCAGAAGGAATATGCCCTGTATGCCACAGTTGAGCGACTGGCGCCGAAGATTATTGGGCAGGAGCGCCGAACGTACAAGGGCGTCAGTGCCAATATCGATTTTTATTCCGGCTTTGTGTACAATATGTTGGGGCTGCCGCTTGAACTGTTTACGCCGGTGTTTGCCATGGCGCGTGTTGCGGGCTGGAGCGCGCATTTGTTGGAGGAACGCATCAACGCGGGCAAGATTATTCGTCCGGCATACAAGACGGTTGCACCGCACCGCCCATATATCCCCATGACAGAACGGACGCGCCCCTGACGCAGATTGTAAAAAGAGCTGGCGGAAAGCAACCTGTCGAAATGCCAACTTCCTGTTGATGCAGATTGTAAAAAGAAGTGCAGGCGCGCTCCGTGAGCTTCAGCACACCGCCGGCGGGGGCTCCCCACCAGCCGCTTTCTGAGAAAGCGGCGGAAAGCAACCTGTCGAAGTGCCAACTTTTTGTTGACGCAGATTGTAAAAAGAAGTGCAGGCGCGCTCCGTGTGCTTCAGCACACCGCCAGCGGGGGCTCCCCGCCGCTTGACAGGGAAGCTTAAAACTCGTATACTGAATGAAACCTGATTTTCAGGAGCAATCCACAGGATTCATTCCGAAAAAATTCACATATCCGCGGCTCGAAACGCCGCTTGCAGACACAAGCTCATCCGGGGAGCAGGTTTCTTCTCTGGGCGGGCTTTTTCTCTGCGCGCAGGCAGCGCTTTTTTGCAGCGGGGAAGGAGAAACTTTTTATGACGGTAGCGGAAAAAATCGAAGCGTTACGAAAAAAAATGGTTCAGTATGGGGTGGATGCGGTCATCCTGCCGACCAGCGACCCACATATGAGCGAGTACATCCCTGCTCACTGGGAGTCGCGCCGCTGGTTTTCCGGCTTTACCGGAGATGCCGGTACATTGGTGGTAACCAAGCAGAAAAGCCTGCTTTGGACAGACGGGCGGTTTTTCATTCAGGCGGAACAGCAGCTTGCGGGTACGCCGATTCAGCTGATGCGTATGCGCGAGCCGGGCGTACCGACCATTGAGGCATATCTTGCAGAACATATTTCACATGGCAAAGTAGCTGTGGACGGACGTCTTTACGCGGCAAAAGCAGCGGAGAACCTGCTGAATGCCTTGCAGCGGGCCGGAACCACTCTGGTCAGCATGGATTTGGTCAAGGATCTGTGGACAGCAGACCGCCCCGCACTGCCCGAAACGCCGGTCTATCTGTTGGAAGAACGGTATGCCGGAAAATCTTGCGCGGACAAGCTGGCACAGGTGCGCGCCAAATTGCAGGAGACCGGTGCGGATGCACAGCTTTACAGCCGACTGGATGACGTTGCGTGGGCAACAAACCTGCGCGCTTCCGACATTGCCTGCAATCCCTTTGCCATTGCGTTTTTGCTGGTTACGGCATCTGTCGCATACCTTTATCTGGACGCAAAGCGTTTGGAAGCGCCTGCGGCTGCCTATATGAAGCAGTCCGGTGTTGAGGTGCGCCCATACAGCCAGCTTGAAAAGGATTTGAAAAACGGGTTTGGCGCGCACAAAATTCTGGTTAGCAAGTTGGACGTCAGCTTTGCGCTTTACACCAGCCTGACCGAAAATGCAGAAGTTGAGATTCTGGAAGGAACCGATATTATCACCGCGCTTAAAGCAGTCAAAAACCCGACCGAATGCGAAAATATGCGGATTTGCCATGTATATGACGGCGTGGCGCTGGTGCGCTTTAAGAGGGAGCTGGAGCGCCGCATGGCGGCAGGCGAAACCCTGACCGAGTGGGATGCTTCTGAAATTGCCCATAAGTACCGCACACAGATGCCAGACAACCGCGGCGACAGTTTTGAAACCATTGCGGCTTACGGCCCGAACGCTGCGATGATGCACTACGGCCCTACCGCGGAAGTGCACGCTTCCCTGCAGCCGAAAGGATTCCTTTTGGTGGACTCCGGCGGTCAGTACCTGACCGGTACGACGGATGTGACCCGCACCTTTGCAATGGGGCCGCTGACACAGGAGGAAAAGGAGTGCTTCACCTGGGTGCTGAAAGCGCATATTGACCTTGCGGACGCGAAATTCCCGCAGGGCACAACTGGCAAGGACTTGGACGCGATTTCACGCGTGCAGGTGTGGAAGCATGGCTTGGATTACCGCTGCGGTACCGGCCACGGCGTCGGGTATATGGGCGCGGTGCATGAGGGTCCGCAGGGATTCCGCGACACCGTTGCGCTGGTACCCGGAATGTCCATTACCGATGAGCCGGGGCTGTATATGGAAGGTCGCTTCGGCATCCGTACGGAAAACACACTGGAAATTGTGGAAGACGAAAAAACCGAATACGGCCAATTCTATGCGTTCCGTCCGCTAACGCTGTTCCCGATTGACCGCGCCGCCATTCTGCCGGAACTGCTGTCTCCGGAAGAAATGGCCTACCTTAATCATTACCATCAGCACGTTTACACCAAGTTGGCGCCGGAACTGACAGCGGATGAGCGCGCTTGGCTGAAAAACGCCTGCGCACCGCTGGAAAAGTAAGAACCGCACGCGCCCATTCAAGCTGAAAACACGCAGGAGGCATCCATGATAAAACACTTGATTGACCCACTGGACCTTTCGGTTGCAGAGATTGACGCTATGCTGAACCTTGCGGATGATATCGCGGCACATCCGCAGAAATACGCGCACGCCTGCGACGGCAAAAAACTGGCAACCCTTTTTTATGAGCCCAGTACCCGCACACGCCTGAGCTTTGAAACAGCCATGCTCAACATGGGCGGCAGCGTGATGGGGTTCCACTCCGCCAGCACGTCTTCCGCAACCAAGGGAGAAAGCGTGGCGGATACCATCCGTGTGGTGTCCTGCTTTGCGGATGTCTGTGCCATGCGGCATCCGAAGGAGGGTGCGCCGCGCCGTGCCGCCCATTTCTCTAAGATTCCGGTGATCAACGCCGGGGACGGAGGCCACCAGCACCCCACGCAGACACTCACGGATTTAATGACCATCCGCAGCAAGCGCGGGCGTTTGGACCACCTGACCATCGGTCTGTGCGGCGACCTGAAATTCGGCCGTACCGTACATTCGCTGATTAAGTCGTTGGCGCGCTACACAGGGATTCAGTTTGTGCTGATTTCTCCGGAAGAGCTGCGTGTGCCGAGCTACATTTTGGAGGAAGCGCTCACGCCAAACGGAATTCCGTATGAGGAAACAACGGATCTGGAGGCAAATCTGCCTCGCTTGGATATTTTGTATATGACGCGTGTGCAGAAGGAGCGCTTCTTCAACGAGGCGGATTATGTCCGCCTGAAGGACAGCTACATTTTGACCGCGGAAAAGCTCAAAGCGGCGAAGCCGAATCTGTATGTACTGCATCCGCTGCCGCGCGTCAATGAGATTTCCATGGATGTGGATGACGACCCGCGTGCCGCTTATTTTGACCAGGTGCAAAATGGTGTGTACGTGCGCCAAGCGCTGATTTTAACATTGTTGGGGGTGAAGCTGCCATGCTGAATATTGATTCTCTGCAGACCGGAATCGTCATTGACCATATCGAGGCGGGCACCAGTATGCGGATTTACGACCTGCTGAATTTAGAAAAGCTGGACTGCTGCGTGGCAGTTATCAAAAATGCGCGCAGCACTAAGTTTGGGCGGAAAGATATCATTAAAATCGAGGGAAAAGTCGACATGGATCTGGACGTGCTGGGCTTTCTGGACCCGAACATTACGGTCGATTTTATCGAGAACGGCTGCATTGTGCGAAAAACCGATCTGGCACTGCCGGCGTATATCAAAAATGTTCTTAAGTGCAAGAATCCGCGTTGCATTACCACCATTGAGGAGGGCGTGGATCAGGTCTTTAAGCTGTGCGACGCCAAAACACGCCGCTACCGCTGCATCTACTGCGAGCAGGAGTACGAGCGCCCGCATAATTGATTTTTCTGCTGCAAAGACTATGCTGTGAATACACGGCATAGTCTTTTTTATGCTTTTTTTCGGGAGCACGGGAATTTTAACGGCTTATAATCCGCTTTTAACATAGATTTAACGTTGCATCTTTAGACTGGAAGTGTACAAGGGCGAAAGCATCGGTATCAAGAAAAAGGAGAGACAATGTATGAAAAAACTCATGAGTACCATCCTTGTGGCCGCGATTTTCGGCAGTGCGCTTCTGGCTTCGGGGTGCGGCACAGAGGGGGCTTCCCAAGCGCCGGCTTCTGCGGGCGGTTCGGCGGTCAGCGGCAAAGTGACTGGTTCCGGTTCTTCCGCGCTGCTTCCGCTGGCGCAGGATGCGGCAAAGGCATTTAAGGAAAAGTACCCCGATGTTTCCGTGACGCTGAACGCGGGCGGTTCGGGCAACGGTCTCAAGCAGGTTTCTGACGGTTCTGTCGATATCGGCAACTCGGATGTTGCGGCGGAAACCAAGCTGACCGCCGACAAAGCCAAGGAGCTGGTGGACCACAAGGTCTGCGTCATCACCATGGCGCCAATCGTTTCAAATGATGTCGGTGAAAAAGTAAAAAGCCTGACCAAAGAGCAGCTGCAGAAAATCTTTACCGGCGAAACAAAGAACTGGAAGGAAGTCGGTGGCCCGGATGAAGCTATTGTGCTGGTAACCCGCCCAAAAACGTCCGGTACGCGCGCCCTGTTTACGCAGTATGCACTGGACGGCAAGGAAGAAGCCAGCAACAAGTCTTTGGAAACCGACAATTCCGGCACGCTGATTAAGTCTGTCGAAGAAAACCAAGGCGCCATCGGCTATGTGGCGCTGAGCTATCTGGTCGGCGAAAACAAAGAGAAAGTAACGGCAGTCGGCATTGATGGTGTGCAGCCAACGCTGGAAAACACATACAGCGGCAAATATCCGGTCTGGGGCTACGAGCATATGTACACAAAAGGGGAGCCTTCCGGCGCTGTGAAATCCTATCTGGACTTTATCGCTTCCGATGATTACGGGAAAAAGATGGAGGGCATGGGCTACGGAATCACCGCAAAAATGGATACTTCCGTTACATCCAGCCGTGATGCCGAAGCGCAGAAATCGTAAGAATCGTCTTCAGATAACAGAGCCAACAAAAGCAGCAGACTGTGCAGATTTTCTCACAGTCTTGTTTTGCTGTAGGAAAGGAGCCTGCTTGTTTCATGCATAAAGAAGCGGCAAAAGGAATGTTCAAAAAGGAATATCTTGGGCGCACGGTTGTGACCATTTTCGGGATGCTGATGATTGCGGTCACCTTTATCATCGGTGTGTTTTTGGCCTACCGGGGGCTGGGCACATTTTTTCAGTATCACCACACCCTTGGGGAGTTTCTGTTTTCGGCGGACTGGAATCCGGCGGATGACTTCACGGGGGGTGGTACCGTTGGCGCGGCGGTGTTTATTGTCGGTTCCCTGACCACCTGCCTGCTTGCGCTGGCGATTGCGGTGCCATTCAGTCTTGCTTCTGCCATTTTCATTACGGAGATTTCCCCGAAGTTCGGGACACTCTTTTTTCAGCCTGCCATTGAGATTTTTGTCGGCATCCCTTCCGTTGTTTACGGCTGGGTGGGGCTGAGTGTGCTGGTGCCCGCCATCCGCAAGGCGTTTCATCAGCCGATGGGCTACGGTGTGCTTGCGGCAGGCATTGTGCTTGCCGTGATGATCTTTCCCTCCATCACGACCGTGGCAGCGGATGCCATCCGGTCGGTTCCGCAAAGCTACCGGGAGGCGGCTTACGGCATGGGTTCCACCCGCTGGCAGGTTGTTCGCCGCATTGTGGTGCCGAACGCCATGCCGGGCATTCTGACCGGCGTCATTCTGGGGCTTGCGCGTGCTTTTGGCGAGGCTCTGGCGGTGGCCATGGTGATTGGGCAGATGAAGGCGTTTCCAACTTCCATTTTCAGCCCCACGGCGAACCTGACTGCAACCATCGCCGCCGATATGGGCGGCGCGGCGGAGGGCGGCGAATACAACACGGCGCTTTGGACCATGGCACTGCTGCTATTTGCCATTTCGCTGTTCTTTATTTTCTTAGTGCACGTTGTGTCCAGCAGAAAGGAGAAAGCACATGAAAACTAAATCTTACTCCAGGCGTGCGCGGAGAACCGACCGGACAATGACCGTGCTGTTTTATCTGGTGGCGGGTTTTTTCCTGCTTCTGCTGCTGGCGTTTGTACTGTATGTTTTATATAATGGCTTTCGGGATTTTTCCCCGTCGCTGCTGTCTTTCAGCGATGAGGGAATCGGCAATCAGTTCTTTAATACCATTTATCTGGTCTTTCTTGCACTGCTCATCAGTGTGCCGGTGGGCGTTCTGGCCGGCATTTACCTTGCCGAATACGCAAAAGACGGCAAGCTGACGCGGTTTATCCGCATTTGTGTGGAAACGCTCTCCAGCTTGCCATCCATTGTCATTGGCTTGTTCGGGTACTTAGTCTTTATTGTGATGACGCATCAGCAGTGGAATTTGCTGGGCGGCGCGTTTGCGGTGTCAATTCTCTGTCTGCCGCTGCTGACCACCACCACGGTAGATGCCTTTCGTGCTCTGCCGGAAGAGTATAAAGCAGGGTCACTTGCGGTGGGTGCCACCCACTGGCAGAGCATTGTGCATATGCTGCTGCCAGCCTGCGTTCCACGCATTATGACCGGCGTGATTTTGGCGGCGGGGCGCGGTTTTGGCGAAGCCGCTGCGCTGCTTTACACAGCCGGCATGAGTACAGACATCAACTGGTCCAACTGGAACCTTGCCAGCCCGACCTGTCCGCTCAATCCGATGCGCCCCGGCGAAACGCTTGCCCTGCAGATCTGGGCATCCCGCACAGAGTCCATTGCGCCGAACGCCACGCAGATTGCCAATCTGAGCTCGGCGGTGCTGATTCTGCTGATTTTGCTGTTCAGCATTTCCGCCAGAGTGCTCAGCCGCAGACTCGATAAAAAAGCAACCGGTACCGGAAAGTAACATCCGTTGGAAGGAGTAAAAACACCATGGAAACTATCGTTTCATACACAGCGGCTGCCGCCGCGGAAAAACCGGCGCAGACCGCCGCAGAGGCGGACGACGGGGAGGTACGAGAGACGGTTTACGGCAGGCTTTGCGGCATTGAGCAGGTGAAAGTCGGCATTGAAAATCTGAATCTGTACTACGAAAACGGCAAGCGCTCGCTGCACGCTCTGAAAAATTTGAATATGCAGATTGCGGAAAAAAAAGTCACCGCTTTTATTGGCCCCTCTGGCTGCGGCAAAAGCACCTGCTTGAAAACCCTGAACCGCATGAATGACCTGGTGTCAGGCTGCCGCATCGAGGGAACTGTCACCATTGACGGCAAGGATATTTACGACCCACGCACCGATGTGACGCTGCTGCGCAAGCGTGCGGGCATGGTCTTTCAGAAGCCGAATCCGTTTCCCATGAGCATTTATGACAATGTGACTTACGGCCCCAAAATCCACGGCATCAAAAGCAAAGCCAAGCTGGACGAAATCGTGGAGTCCAGCCTGCGCGCCGCGGCGCTGTGGGACGAGGTGAAAGATCGCCTCAAGCAGAGCGCGCTGGGAATGTCCGGCGGGCAGCAGCAGCGTCTGTGCATTGCGCGTGCGTTGGCTGTGCAGCCGGATGTGCTGCTCATGGATGAGCCGACCAGCGCGCTCGACCCGATTTCCACTTTGAAAATTGAAGACCTGATGGGTGACCTGCGCGAAAAATACACCGTGATCATCGTTACGCACAATATGCAGCAGGCCGCGCGGATTGCGGACAATACGGCCTTTTTCCTGCTTGGGCAGTTGGTGGAGTATACCAACACCACGGATATGTTTAACAACCCGGCAGACGAACGCACAGAACGCTACATTACCGGCCGCTTTGGTTAAGCGCGGCGCGCGCGCCGCATATCCGAAACGCAGAATTTATGTTATAATGAGGAGGCACAAGGATGCCCAGAAAACACTTTGACCAGGAACTGGAGCTTTTAACCAAGCGCGTTACGGTAATGGGGGACGCCATCAGCTCCCGAATTGCAGACACCATGCAGGCGCTGCGCACAGGGGACGCGGAACTTGCCCGGCGGGTAGCCGAGGGCGACAGCGAGATTGACCGCATGGAGCATGAAAACGAAAAACTTTGCATGAACCTGATTGCGAGCCAGCAACCCATTGCCAGCGACCTGCGCATTATTGCGGCAAGCCTTAAAATTCTGACGGATATGGAGCGCGAGGCGGACCAGTGTGCCGATATTTGTGAGATTATCACCACCGGCGGCATGGCTGACAGCCAGCGGCTGCCGGTCAGCCACATTGTGAACGCCCTCCAAAAGGTTTACGATATGTTTAGCGGCGCTATGAATGTTTTTTTGAGCCGTGACGTAGAGCAGGCCAAGGCAATCTGTGTGGCGGATGACGAAATCGACGCGGCTTTCGGAAAAGTCGTGCTGGAAGTTTCTGCCGCAATTACACAGAATCCCAAAGAAGTAATGCAGGATGTTGACCTGCTGTTTATTATCAAGTATGTAGAACGCATGGGTGACCACGCCACGAATATTGCCGAGTGGGTCATTTACATGGTCACCGGCGAGCATCCGGACTTAAACGACAGTCTGGAGGAAATCCCGCAGGCATAACGATTGCATTTATCGGCGGGAAGATCGAGAAGGGGGAAACTGCATGGCACTGGTTTATATCGCAGATGATGAGCTGAATATCCGCAGACTGGTTGCGTTTGGGCTCAAGGATGCCGGCTTCGAAACCGGGGAGTTTCCGGACGGCGAGTCGCTCTTGCAGGGCATTCGCCTGCGTCGGCCGGACGCGGTGCTGCTGGACTGGATGATGCCGGGCACCGATGGCCTTCAAATTTGCCGTGCTTTGCGCGAAAATGAGCAGACACGCGCCATTCCGGTTCTGATGCTGACCGCGAAGGGTGAGGAAATTGACAAGGTGTTGGGATTGGAAATGGGCGCGGATGATTACATTACCAAGCCTTTCGGCATGAAGGAGCTTTGCGCGCGCGTGCGGGCGGTGCTGCGCCGCGCCGCGCGGCAGGAGGCACCCGCGGAGCAGCAGCTTTCCGGCTGCGGCATTCGTGTGGATATTACCCGTCACACTGTGCACAAAAACGGTGAAGCGGTGGAGCTGACCGCGAAGGAGTTTGACTTGCTCTGCACGCTCATGCGGCACGCCGGAAAAGTGCTGACACGGGACGCCCTGCTGGATAAGGTCTGGGGCATCGAGTATTTCGGCGACACCCGCACGGTGGATGTACACGTGCGCTACCTGCGCCAAAAGATTGAGGACGATCCGGACGACCCCGCCCGAATTTTGACCGTGCGCGGAGTGGGTTACAAATTCTGTGCACAGGAGGAAACAGGCACTTGAAAAAGAAAATGGCGCTGCTCAATTCTGTCATTGTGGTCATCAGCTTTACGGTTGCATTTGTGCTGTGTGCGGTGCAGGTACATAGCCAGTACGAAACGGAGTTTACCCGCCGCTTGGATGCGGTTCTTTCCCTTTCCGCACTGGATACGTCCCAATTTGCGAAAAATCCGCAGGGAGAAGCGCAGCTGCTGGGGGATTCGCTGAAAAAATCCGGCCAGCAGATTCGCATCAGTATTATTTCCGCGCAGGGAAAAGTGCTGGGTGACAGCGCCATGCAGGAAATCAATGAAAACCATTTGCACCGTCCGGAAATTCAGCAGGCGCTGAAAAGCGGGCGCGGTTATGACATCCGCGTCAGCAGCACCACACATCAGCGATATCTATACGCGGCACAGCAGGTGGAAAATCATTACTTTTTGCGCGCAGCCATGCGCACCACGGAAATGGATACAGTCATGCGTCGGCTGGCGGGCAGTGCGGCAGTCTGCATTTTCATTGGGATTCTGATTGCCTGCTTCGCCACGCTGCCGCTGGTTTCGCGGACGCTGCGGCCCCTGCGGGAACTGACCGATGCTGCCAAGGAAATCAGCCGGGGCAATTTTACGCGGCGGGTGTCAGTCAGCCCTGCAAAGGACGAAGTCGGCAGCCTTGCCCGCTCCTTTAACCGTATGATTCGCAGTACGGAAAATGCCATCACGGAACTGGACCGCAACCAGAGCCGCCTGACCGGTCTTCTGGAGGGCATGGACGACGGTGTGCTTGCGGTGGACAGCACCGGGCACGTGCTGTTTTTCAATGAGCGCGTGCGCATTTTGCTTTCCTGCCCGAATCTTCAGGTCAGCGATGCACTGGACAGCAGCCTGGTTCTTAGTCACGTGGCGGATATCCTGCAGCGGGTGGGCAAAAGCGGCGAAACGTGCAAGGAGCAGATTGCGGGTGTAACGGCAGAACAGCAGTTTACCGTGTATGCCGCCCCAGTGGAAGGCGGCGCCAGTGTGCTGGCGGTCATCAGCGACATCAGCCGGATGAAGCGTCTGGAGCAGATGCGCAGCGAGTTTGTCGGCAACGTCACGCATGAGCTGAAAACGCCGCTGACCTCCATTCGCGCAAGCATTGAACTGCTGAAAAGCAGCGGGCGCGATGCAAAGACCCGTGCGTATTTTTATGAGGTGCTGGATATGGAAGCTGAACGCTTGCAGCACTTGATTGACGATATGCTGGTGCTTTCCAGACTGGAAAATATGCGGCAGGACACCGCGGCGCAGCCCATCAGCGTGGAGGAAACGGTGCGGGACAGTGTGGAGCGTCTGAGCATGACTGCCGCTAAGCATCAGATTTCCGTGGAATTTCATGTGGACCCGACCCTGCTCGTCTGCTGCGCGCCCATGCGGCTGGAGCAGCTGTTTACCAATTTGATTGAAAATGCTGTCAAGTACAACCATCCCGGTGGTAAGGTGGAGATTACGGGGGCGCCGCAGCATGAAATTGCGGTCATTAAAGTGCGGGATACCGGCATTGGCATTGCGCCGGAGCATATTCCACGCCTGTTTGAACGGTTTTATCGCGTAGATGCCAGCCGTTCGCGGGAAATTGGCGGTACCGGGCTGGGGCTGTCAATCGTAAAGCATATCGCTGTGCTTTATGGGGGTGACATCAGTGTGGAAAGCAAGGTGGGCGCAGGCTCGGTTTTTACGGTTCGACTGCCGCTTGCCAGTGCGGAGCATACGGGAAAAGCATAAAGCAAAAAACAAGCTGCTGTAACGGAAAGTTTCCGTGCAGCAGCTTGTTTATGCTTTTTTGATAAATTCGTTTTTACACACCGGACACTTAATGCTGATTTTCCCGCGTCCGCGCGGCACCCGCAGGGTTGCCCGGCATTTGGGGCAGTGGTAGTAGCGGTAGGTTTTCCGGTCTTTCCAGCGGCTGTGCAGCTGCCGGAAAAAGCGCAGAACCGGCTGTGTGGCAGCGACAAATTTCTGGTTTTCCGCCCAGCGCTTTTCATGGTTGCGCGAAAACATCCGCCAAAGGGAAAGCACCATGCCGGCCGTGCACAGCAGCATTACAATCACAGATGCCGGGCCGCGCAGGAAGGAATTGATGACCGATAAGATTAAGGACAGAACAATGAGTCCCAGTGAAAGCTGGTCGGGGCCATGTCGTCCGTACATGAATTTTTGCAGCCAATCCATATAAGAAAGCATCCTTTCCGTCATGAGAGTCGTAGGTGAATGGGAATTGTTTCTGTTTATGATTGTACAGCACCCTGTTGGACTTTGCAACGCACTCGCAATATATTTTAAACATTCTTTACATCTTGTTCAAGAAGATGGAAAGGAAAAGGGAAAAGGATGTTTTTTCGTGTGGATGAAACATAGCCTCCGCTCAAGTCCTCTGTTTCTCAAATTGTTTTCGCGTGCCGATTGCTGTATAATAAAGGCAGACTCCAATTTGGGCTGAGGTGTTTTTTGTGGAAACTCAAAAATTATATGAGGAAAATGCATATCTGCACACCTTTCGGGCGCAGGTGCTTTCCTGCAGGCAGGAAAAGGAAACATGGAAAGTGGTTCTGGACCGCACGGCGTTTTATCCGGAGGGCGGTGGCCAGCCGGGTGACCGCGGGGTGCTCAATCGCGTCAATGTACTGGATACGCACGAAAAGGACGGCGTGGTGGTTCACACAACGGACGCACCGCTGGCGGTGGGCAGTCGGGTGACCGGCGGCATTGACTGGCCTCTGCGCCGCTCTCGGATGCAGGAGCATACCGGGGAGCACATCCTTTCCGGTGTGCTGCACCGCTTTTTCGGGGTCAGCAACGTCGGCTTTCACATGGGCAGCGCCTGTGTGACGCTGGACTTGGACAAGCCGCTGGACGCACATCAGATTGCGCTGGGTGAGCGCCTGGCAAATGAAGCAGTGTACCGGAATCTGCCGGTTGTTGTGACCTACCCGACTGCCGAGCAGCTGCAAAAGCTGGATTACCGCAGCAAAAAGGAACTGACCGGGCGGGTACGCATTGTGACGGTGCCCGGTTATGATGTGTGCGCCTGCTGCGGCACGCACGTTGCACGTACCGGCGAAATCGGGCTGGTGAAGGTTCTCGGTTTTACACACTATAAAGGCGGCGTGCGGATTTCCATTTTGTGCGGCAGCCGGGCACTGCAGGATTACGGTGCGCGTCTGCAGGCGGTGACGGAAATTTCCGGTTTGCTGTCTGCCAAGCCAGAGGGGGTGGCAGACGCGGTCAAGCACCTGCAGCAGGAGAAAGAAAACCTGCAGCAGAAGCTGACCGCCGTGCAGAATGAGCTGCTGAAGCAGAAAGCGGCACATTTGCAGCCCGCGGCAAATGGGTTGCTTTGGACATTTGAAGAAGGACTGACACCGGATGCCCTGCGGCGCTACGGCACGCTGCTGGCAGAGAAGTGCCCGCGTGTCGCCGCTGTTTTCAGTGGGCAGGACGGCAGGTATCAGTACGCGATTGTCGGTGCGCCGGGCACAGATGTGCGCCCGCTTGGCAAAGCACTGAACGCTGCGCTGCATGGCCGCGGCGGCGGCAAGCCTGCGTTTGTGCAGGGGAGCGTGCAGGCCGCACAGCGGGAAATTGAAGACTGGTTTGCAAAGCAGGAGGTGGAAAAATGAAGCTTTCCGCACAGCTGCTGCAGGATATGGTGCAGTACAACGCACCGGATGTGCGCCGGGTCAGTCATGCGCTGAAAGTGTACGGCTATGCCTGCATTCTCGGGCAGGCGGAACACCTGTCTGAGCAGGAGGAACTGACGCTGGAACTTGCCGCTGCCCTGCACGACATCGGCATCCACCAGGCGGAGCGGAAATACGGCTCATCTGCGGGAACGTATCAGGAAAAGGAAGGCCCGGCGATTGCCCGTGCCATGCTGCAGAAGCGCGGCGTCGCTCCTGCCGCTGCGGAGCGCGTGTGTCAGCTGATTGGCCGGCATCACACATACACAGGAATCGACGGGATGGACTGCCAGCTTTTAATAGAAGCCGATTTTCTGGTCAATGTCGACGAGGATTCCCTTTCGGCAGAAGCAATCCGCAGCGTGCGGGAAAAGATTTTTCGTTCCGCTTCGGGTAAGGCACTTTTGAACGCGCTTTTCGGCGCTTGATTTTGGCAGCAGGAAACACCTGCTGCGTTTTCAAGAAAGGATGAAGCAACATGGACGCAAACAAGCAGAAAATTATTTTGGACAAAATGAACCGCACCGCCGCCGCACTGGAGAAAAATCACATTCGCGCCAGCTGCGCGCCGACCTGCGCCGATGCTGTCCGGCTGGTTGAGCAGCTGTTGCCGGAGGGCTGTACCATCGGGAATGGAGGCTCTGTCACGCTTACAGAAAGCGGCGTGATGGCACTTCTTAAAAGCAGCCGGTACCAGTACATTGACCGCACCAAGGGAGAGCAGGAGCTGCGCGCGGCGCACAATGCCGATGTGTTTCTGATGAGCAGCAACGCCATTACGGAAAGCGGTGAATTGTACAATGTGGACGGCAATTCCAACCGTGTTTCTGCCCTTGCGCACGGCCCGAAAAAGGTCATTGTGGTTGCGGGATACAACAAAATTGTACCAGATTTGCAGGCAGCGGTCGAGCGCGTCAAAGAAATCGCCGCACCGGCAAACGGTGTGCGGCTGGGTGCCAATACGCCCTGCGCAAAGACCGGCCGCTGTATTGCCTGCGGCGGTGCGATGACCGCTGGGTGTTCTTCGCCGAACCGGATGTGCGTTAATTACGTTGTCACGGCGTATCAGCGTACCGAGCGGATTCATGTCATTCTGGTTGGTGAATCGCTGGGGTACTGAGCCGGCAATGATTCAGAATGCAAAAAAGCAGGGTGCCGCCTTTCAAAGTGCGGTACCCTGCTTTTTATAGTCCCAGCTGCTTTACACCGGAAAAGCGGACGGGGCTGCTTTTTATCAGATATCTTCCGGGTCTACAATGGTTTTGTCTTCTGTTTTTGCGTATTTGAGCTTGTCCACAATGGCACGGGTGTCGCGGGCAATCATCAACTCCTCGTTCGTATTGATGACGTACACCGGAATCTGTGAGTCAAACGTGCTGACCTTGCCCTCTTTGCCGTGAATGGTTTCATCATTGACCACCGCGTCAATTTTGACGCCGAGGAAGCGCAGGTAGCGGCAGGCATCATAGCGCAGCTCCGGCTGGTTTTCGCCAAGACCGGCGGTGAAGGTAATCACATCCACGCCGTTCATCGCGGCAGCGTATGCACCGATATACTTTGCAATCTGGTAGAACATCAGCTGGTGCGAAAGCACGGCGCGCGGCTCGCCCTTGATCTCAGCGTCGGTTACTTCACGGTCGTCCGCGTAGCCGGAAACGCCCAGAACACCAGATTTACGGTTGAGAATGTCGTCCATCTGGTCGGGGGTCAGGTTGTCGCGCTTCATGATATAGGTGACGACCGACGGGTCCAGCGCGCCGGAGCGGGTGCCCATCATAAAGCCGTCCAGGGGGGTCAGACCCATGCTGGTGTCCACGACTTTGCCGTTGGCGATGGCGGTAATGGAGGAGCCGTTGCCAATGTGGCAGCTAATGATTTTCAGGTCTTCGACCGGTTGGTGCATCAGGTGCGATACATGGTGTGCCACATAGCGGTGGCTGGTGCCATGAAAGCCATAGCGGCGGATTTTATATTTCTCGTAGTATTCCCACGGAATCGGATAGATATATGCCTTGGGGGGCATGGTAGAATGAAAGCTTGTATCAAAGACCGCAATCATCGGCAGCTCGTTGCCGAAAACTTCCTGGCAGGCGTTAATGGCGTCCAACTCGGGGCGATTGTGCAGCGGCGCCAGCGGAATCAGGCTTTCGATACCCTTTTTCACTTCATCGGTAATCAGAACGGAAGTTTTGAAAAGGTCGCCGCCCTGTGCCACGCGGTGGCCGATAGCAGAGATTTCGCTCAGGCTTTTGATGACGCCGTATTCCGGATGAACCAGAATTTCCGTAACTTTCTGAAAAGCGGCCTTGTGGTTTGCAATCGGCGTTTTTAAGTCCTGAAAATGGCGGCCGTCAAAGGTTTTGACACCGAAACGGCCGGTTTCCATGCCAATGCGCTCGCAATTGCCCTTGCAGAGCATTTTTTCGGTTTCCATATCGATGAGCTGATATTTCAGCGAGGAACTGCCGGCATTGATGACGAGAATTTTCATAAATAATAATGCCTCCAAAAATAAAATATATTTCCTTGGTTATGAACTCTTGAAAAGAAGTGTCATATAGATTTATAATAATACAAAATGCGAGAAAATTCAAGTGAGTGGGGCAAAGAGGGCGGGGAGCATAAAAATGCGGCTGGCGGTGATCATCGCGGAGTATAATCCGTTTCATAAGGGGCACGCGGCGTTGGTGCAGGCAGTGCGCCGCGCTGGAGCGACGCACGTGGCAGCTGTGATGAGCGGCTGCTTTGTGCAGCGCGGCGATGCGGCGTGCCTTTCTAAGTGGGCACGCACGCGGCAGGCGCTTGCCTGCGGGGTGGACCTGGTGGCGGAACTGCCGGTACCGTGGGCAGTGTCCGGTGCGGAGTGTTTTGCGCGCGGCGGCGTGGCGCTTGCGGATGCGCTGGGTGCGGATGTGCTTGCGTTTGGTAGCGAATGTGGGAACGCAGCAGCGCTGCAGCGGCTGGCGGGGCTTCTGTGCGGCTCTGCAGCGGGGGAAGCCCTGCACGGGTATCTATCGCAGGGCATGGCATTTGCCGCGGCGAGAGAGCGTGCAGTGGCGAATCTGGCAGGAGAGAAAGCGGCAGTGCTGCTGCGGCAGCCCAATAACATTCTGGGAATCGAATACTGCAAGGCGATGCAGGCACAGCATACGCAGATGGCCTGCTTCACCGTTTCGCGGCAGGGCGCGGCGCACGACAGCCCTGCGGAAAGTCCGACGCCCTCTGCAAGCCGAGTACGTTCCTTGCTGGAAAGCGGTGGGGTGTGGGAAACTGCGCTGCCGGCTGCCAGCGCGGCGGTGGTGCGCACAGAGCTGGCGCAGGGCCGTGCACCGGCGTCCTTGCAGCAGGTGGAGCGCGCGGTGCTGTACTGCCTGCGTACCCTGCCGGAGGCGGCATACCATGCCCTGCCAGATGTCAGTGAAGGTCTTGAAAACCGCCTGCGTTCGGCGGCTCGCTGTGCCGGTTCCATGGAGGAACTGTACGCCGCCGCAAAAACGAAGCGTTACAGTCATGCCCGGATTCGCCGCTTGGCGCTTTCCGCGTTTCTTGGCCTGCGGGAAAAAGATGCCGTGGGAACGCCACCGTATCTGCGCATCCTCGGCTTTGGTGCGCAGGGGCGTGCGGTACTGGCGCGTGCGGCGCAGAAAGGCGCGCTGCCGCTGTTGACGCGTACTTCTGACAGTCGGATACTTGACAGTCGGGGGAAAAATGTGGTTGAATTAGAAAACAGAGCTGCGGATGTGTGGGCACTTTGCTGTCCGCGGCCTGCACCGTCCGGTCTTGACCGGACAACGGGGATATTGGTTTTTGAAAAAGGGTGTGTAGATACATGGGGATCGAAGTAAAAGAAGTGGAGTACGGCGTACAAGGGCGGTGCATCCGCATGAGCAACCACTTCATTGATGTGGTTGTTTCCATTGATTACGGTCCGCGAATCGTTCGAATTGGTTTTCTGGACGGCCCCAATCTCCTTTATTGGGACGAGGAGCGCCGCAATGTTTTTGCAAATAAAGAACTGAAGGCGTATTATGGGCCGCAGACGGCGTACCATGCTTACGGCGGGCACCGCGTGTGCCTGGTGCCGGACCGGATGCCGCAAAGCTACTATCCAGACAATGATCCGGTGATTTACGGCTTGCTTAATGGTGGGGTTCGATTTACGCCGCCGCGGCAGAAAGGAAATGATGTGCAGCTTTCCTTTGAAGTCATGATGGGTACGGATGCGTCCGATGTCATGATTGTGCACAAGATGAAAAACTGCTCGCACGAAAGCAAGCGCGTTTCACTCTGCGGCAGCACGATGATGGCACCTGGCGGGGTTGTCATTATTCCGCAGAACATGAGCAATGAGGAAAAGCACCAGCCAAATCGGAACTTCAGTTTATGGCCATATTCCAGCTTTCGTGATGAGCGTCTTTCGTTGGGCGATAAGTATATTATGGCACAGCAGGCACCCTCTAACCGCAACTTGAAGTTCGGGGTTAATGACCTGCAGGGCTGGGCGGGTTACTCTAACCGCGGCTGCACGTTGGTTAAGCGCTTTGTGCACGCACCCGGTCAGCCATACCCGGACTTCGGTTCCTCTTTGGAAACGTACATCTGCGACGATTACGCGGAACTGCGCACGCTTTCTCCGCTGTTTACGGTGGAGGCAGGTGAGGGCATCCGGCACGTGGAAAACATTGCCTTGTTCCGCTCACCCGATCTGCAAATGGGGCTGCCGGAATCCACGGTGAACGATTATGTGAATCACCTCGGAATTTAGAACTGGAGGAATGAAACCATTATTGAACAAGTGATTGGCAGAAATTTAGAGCAGCTGCAGCCGCTTTTTGCGAGTTGGGACGAAACCATGATCTGGTCTTGCCTGCAGGGCTGCATGGGGCAGGCTTGGGCGGACAATGCCGCAGCGCCGCACTCCGCACAGATTCTCAGTGCGGATTTCTGTTTCTTTGCAGGGGAGCCGAATGCGGAACTGCTCAGGAACCGGCAGGGGAAAGAGTTCCTTATTTTTATACCGCAAAATGACGCATGGGCAGCGCTTCTGGAAAGCATTTACGCCAATCACTGTAAGCGCGTGACACGCTATGCCATTCGAAAAGAAGCGGATGTGTTTGACCGTGAGCGGCTGCGGCAGCTGACAGCGCTGCCGGACGATGCTTACAGGATGCAGATGATTGACGAAACGCTGTACCGGCAGGCACTTTCACAGGAATGGTCGCGCGACTGGTGCTCCGCCTTTGCAAATTGGGAGGAGTATCGCACACACGGATTGGGCGTGGCAGCGCTGTACAAAGACCAACTGGCGGCGGGGGCATCCTCGTATCTTTACTATCGCGGCGGGATTGAGATTCAGGTCAACACCGCTGCGTCTTTTCGCAAGCGGGGGCTTGCTGCAGCCTGCTCTGCCCGGCTGATTCTGGAGTGTCTGGATCGCGGGCTGTACCCAAGCTGGGACGCGCAGAACCTCATGTCGGTTGGCCTTGCGGAGAAATTGGGCTATCATTTCAGCCATTCTTACAGGGCTTATGAAGTGTATGGAGAGGAAATAACGGCAACATAAAATACAACTTAAACATACAAAAAACCGCCTGTGGTTTTCTAAACCACGGGCGGTTTTGCACTGTCGGCAGGCAGTCAGGAAGCAACGGTCGTTTCCTCTTCAGCAAGCCTTTGTGCTTTTTGCTTTTGCGCTTTGATGATTTTCATCCGCGAGAATTCCTCACGGTCTTTTTCTTCAAGCGCTTCCGTAATGAACTTGACGGTTGCAGTGAAGCGGGGAATCATGATGTTCTTCAGCGCGTTTGCGCGCTTCTGTGTTTTCTTGATTGCATCCGCAAGGCGGTAAACACTGTTTTCTACTTCGGCAAGTTCTGCGGTCAGTTCTTTTACTTTTTGAAACTGCTGGTAAGCCATATCCAGTGCAGTGTTCGACTGAAATAAACCAAAGGGAACCGGAATGGTATCCTCTGCTTTTTCAAGCTCTACCATCGGAATTTCCACGCCCATTACGCTGCGGTAAGCGACGTTTAAACCTGTGTCCAGCGGCACGGTAGCGGCCAGCTCTTTGCAGATGCCCAGCGTAATGTTGGCGGTCTGCAGAGCCGCATAAGCCTCCGTGTAAGCACCGTCGATTTTTGTCTGGATGCTGTTGGCGCGGTCAATCAGCTGCATCATTTCCCGAATGAGAATGTTGCGCTTGCGGTCCAACAGCTCGTAACCGGTGCGGCTGAGCTGCAGCGACTTTTTGGTCGCAAGCAGGTTTCCCTTGGTTGGTACTGCTGCATTTGCCATAGGAACACCTCTAATCTGTCAAGTTAGAAACAACCTGTGCTCAGGCAGTTGCTTTCTCGCCGTTTTCTTTCTGCTCGCTTGCTTCCACGCGTTTTTTTGCTGGTTCGTAGTATTTGTTCAGCATTTCCTCATCTACACGATCCAGCTCGCTGCGCGGCAGGGCGGTCAGCAGCTCCCAGCCAAGGTCAAGGCTCTGCTCGATGGTACGGTTGTCGTTAAAGCCCTGATTAACAAATTTTGCCTCAAACAGCTTGCCAAACGCAATGTACTGTTTGTCGACCGGAGAAAGTTCCTCTTCGCCGATAACAGAAGCCAGAGAACGTGCATCCATCACCTTGGAGTAGGAAGCAAACAGCTGGTTGGAAACCGCAGAGTGGTCTTCGCGGGTAAAGCCGGCGCCGATGCCGTCCTTCATCAAACGGGACAGGGAGGGCAGCACGCTGACCGGCGGATAAATGCCGGAAGCATCCAGCCCGCGGTCCAGCTGAATCTGACCTTCGGTAATATAGCCGGTCAAGTCAGGTACCGGGTGAGTAACGTCATCGTTCGGCATGGTCAGAATCGGCAGCTGTGTTACACTGCCTTTTTTGCCGTGCACAATGCCGGCACGTTCATACAGGGAAGCCAAGTCACTGTAAAGGTAACCCGGGAAGCCTTTACGGCCTGGGATTTCACCCTTACTGGAGGAGAACTCACGCAGCGCTTCGCAGTAGCTGGTCATATCGGTCATGATGACCAAAACGTGCTTGCCCTCTTCAAATGCGAGGTACTCTGCAGCGGTCAGTGCGCAGCGCGGTGTCAGCGTACGTTCGATGATTGGGTCATTTGCAAGGTTCAGGAACATCACAACGCGACCCAGAACACCGCTTTCGTCAAAGCTGCGGCGGAAGTAATCCGCAACGTCCTGCTTAACGCCCATGGCGGCAAAGACGATACAGAAGTCATTGCTGCCGTTTTCATCGGAAATCTTTGCCTGGCGGGCAATCTGCACAGCAAGCTCGTTGTGCTTCATGCCGGAGCCGGAGAAGATGGGCAGCTTTTGTCCGCGAATCAGCGTCATCAGCACATCAATGGTGGAAATGCCGGTGTTGATGAAGTTTTGCGGGTATACACGGGAAACCGGGTTGATTGGTGTGCCGTTGATGTCTGCACGCTTTTCCGGGAAAATATCGCCCAGTCCGTCAATCGGTCTGCCGGCACCGTTGAAAATGCGGCCGAGAATTTCAGGGGAGAGCGGAAGCTCCATCGGGCGGCCCATCAGGCGGGTTTCTGTGTTGTCCAGAGAAATGCCGCGGGTACCCTCAAAGACCTGAATGATAACCCGGTTGCCTTCCATCTGCACAATACGGCCCTGGCGGGTTGTTCCGTTGTCCAAACGAATGGTGACCATTTCTTCGGAAGTGGCATTCGGCACATTATCCAGCACGATCAGGGAACCGTTGATTTCTTTTACTCCTACGTAATCCAGAATCATATGCGCACCTCCTTATGCGGTCACGATGCCGGCCATGGCCTCGTCGATTTCTTTGATATAATCATCGAAGCGGTCAAGGCGGTTATTCGGAATGTCGTACTTGATCTTCACAAGTTTGTCAAACAGGCCGGTTGCAAGGATGCTGGAAATCGGCACACTTGCGCTGACCAGCTGGCGCGCTTTTTCGTACAGGTGCAGGATGACTTTCATCATCAGTTCCTGCTTCTTCAGCGGGACGAAGGTATCTTCCTTATGGAAAGCATTCTGCTGCAGGAAGCCAACACGCACCACGCGCGCGATTTCAATGACCAGTTTCTGGTCATCCGGCAGAACGTCGGCGCCAATCAGTTTGACAATTTCCATTAAAGAGTTTTCTTCCTGCAGGATCCGGTTGATACCCTGACGGTATTTTACGAATTCCGGACCGAGGTTCTCATTGTACCATGTGCCTAAATCCGGCTGATACTCGCTGTAGCTGTCCATCCAGTTAATGGCCGGATAATGGCGCGCATAGGCAAGTGCCTTGTCCAGTGCCCAGAAGCAGCGAGTAAAACGCTTGGTGTTCTGCGTAACCGGCTCGGAAAAGTCGCTGCCGGCAGGGGAAACAGCGCCAATCAGGGTGATGGAGCCTTTTTTGTCGTTCAAGGTTTCGACCATGCCTGCACGTTCGTAGAACTCAGCCAGACGGCTGGGCAGGTAAGCCGGGAAGCCTTCTTCAGCGGGCATTTCTTCCAGACGGCCGCTGATTTCACGCAGGGCTTCTGCCCAGCGGGAAGTGGAGTCAGCCATCATTGCCACGTGGTAACCCATGTCGCGATAATACTCTGCCAGAGTAACGCCAGTGTAAATGGATGCCTCACGGGCAGCCACAGGCATATTACTGGTGTTCGCAATCAACACGGTACGGTCTGTCATCGGGCGGCCGCTCTTCGGGTCAATCAGTTCGCCGAATTCTTCCAGAACCTGGCTCATTTCGTTGCCGCGTTCGCCGCAGCCGACGTAAATGATGATGTCAGCGTCGCACCACTTTGCAAGCTGATGCTGTGTCATGGTTTTGCCGGTACCGAAGCCACCCGGAATTGCAGCCGCACCGCCTTTGGCGATGGGGAACATGGTGTCAATGACACGCTGTCCGGTAATCAGCGGAATGTTGCAGGGCAGGTGTTCCTTCACCGGGCGGGGCGTACGAATTGGCCAGCGCTGGCAGAGCGTCAGCTTGTGCACATCGCCGTTTTTGTCCGTCAGTTCCACAATGGTATCGTTTACTTTGTAGCTGCCGTTGGACATCACTTTCGTGACAGTGCCGGATAGAACCGGCGGCACCAGGCAGCGGTGTTCAATAATCTGGGTTTCCGGACACGTGGCGTAAATATCACCGCCGCGCAGTTTGTCGCCTTCCTTAACGGTAACGGTGACATCCCACAGACGGTCTGTATCCAGAGAAGGCGCTGCAAAACCGCGCGCGATAAACGCGCCGGACTGCTCTGCAACCTTTTTTAACGGACGTTCGATGCCGTCGAAGATGTTGTCCAGAATTCCGGGTCCCAGTGTTACATTCATGGAAGCACCGGTGCCTGTAACCGGTTCGCCGGGCTGCAGGCCTGTGGTTTCCTCGTAGCACTGGATAGTTGTCATTTTGTCGTTAACACCAATGATTTCACCGACCAGGCGTTCCTTGCCCACATAAACCATTTCGCCCATGGCAAACGTGTGGGTGTTTTTTACGGTGATGACCGGGCCGTTGATGCCAAAGATTACGTCATTATTCATCTGCTCACCCCTCATCAAACTACGGCCAGGCCGGAATGTGTTTCAAACCAGTCACGCTGATCCTCCAGCAGAGCATCCAGTGTCTGGTCGGCGGTCAGACCCAGGCTTTTGCTGATGATACGCAAACCGCCCAGGTGAATGGTCTTGTCTTCCGCAAATGTGCAGTTGCCGCCAAAGGCAGCTTTAACGGCTGCTTGGTGTGCTTCATCGCCGGGCTTCATGGCAAAGACGGTGTCCGGTGCGGTAAACAGAGGCGCAGCCTCTTTTACCGCTTTGGTCAGAAAAGCTTCGTATTTATCAGAAGCGACAAATTCATTCAGCTTTCCGGTTGCCTTTGCAAAGATTTCCGTGGTGATTTCCTGCCGACGTGTCAGCAGCGCACGGCGGGCGTCCTGCTCACGCAAAGCCATTTCCCGTGCGATTTTATTGCGCATACTGGCCATTTCCGCCTGAATCAGGCGGTAGGCTTCATTTAATACTTCTTTTTCTGCATTTTCCAGTTCGCGTGCTTTGTATTCTGCCACTTCGCGCTCAATTTGATTGCGCTGCTCTGTAGCATAATGGTTAATGGCGTCGTGGAATTTGCTGACTTTTTCGTTACTGCGGGTTCCTTTATCCTCAGTCATATCCATCTGCAGCCTCCCCGGTTAGATTTTTACACCGATCGCCTCACGGACATATTCGGTGATGGAGTCTTTTGTGCGTCCGTTGCCGTGCCGGTCGGGGATCTCGACGATCAGCGGGCGCTTCATTTTCAGCTTCAGATCATACACCATTTCCGGGCAAAGCGCCAGCGAGGTCGCTGTAATCAGAATGACTGCGACGTCTTCCATGGCCACCGCTTCCTTTAAGGCGTTTTTCACTTCTTCCGCTGTGTGAACGACCACACCGTCAATGCCAGCGAGCCGCATACCGACCTGTGTGTCTACGTTATCACTAATCAAATAAAAACGCATGATTCATCAGACCTTTGTGAAGATCAGGATAGAAACCAGCAGGCCATACAGGGCAATGCCTTCGCCGAGTGCCACGAAGATGATGGATTTACCGAAGTTCTTCGGGTCTTCGCTGGTTGCGCCGATAGCTGCTGCTGCGGACGGGCCGACTGCGATGCCGCCGCCGATGCCTGCCAGGCCGATTGCCAGAGCCATGCCGACCAGGCCAAGGCTGCTGGTGTCAGCGCCGGTTGCTGCGTGTACGCCGAGAGGAGCTGCCACACAGAGTGCGCCAACCAGCATGCAGGAGAAGATTTGTGCCAGCATGGCTGTTTTCGGCTTTTGACCATGGTTTACAGAGCGCACGGAGTACGCAACGGAAGCGACCAGAAATACCACGGGAACTGCGAGAAGAATAGCATTGAAAAGCATAATTGATTCCTCCAAATTGAAATAAATTAAAATTGTTTATGCAAAACCCTCAAAAACGGGTTTATGCTTTGGCAAGTCCTTTGATACGAATCGGCGTAAACGCGCGCCCGTCGCCGTCGTAGAAGCGGCTGAACATTTCATAGAAGTTCAGACGGAGCACATGAATGCTGACCAGCAGCGCTTCCAGAACCGCAACAAAGATGTTGCCGGCGGCCATAACAATGTACCAGCCGATGCCGGAAGCCGGGTCAACCATCTGCGCCAGGGTAACTACCATGGTCATCATGCCCGCGTGTACCAGCACAAACGCACCGACACGAAGGAAAGAGATGGTATTGCTCATCAGCGAAAGCAAAAACTCAAACCACTCAAAGAAAGACTGGGTAAAGAACAGCCCCCAGCTTTCCGGCTGAAACTTTTCGCCGTGGATGATGCTGGTGAAAAGCTCACCCAAAAACACGACCGCAAGCGGCAATATAATCAGAATCAGCAGATACGGAACCGTTACAATCTTTTGACCGGTTACCATCTGTCCGACCAAACCGAGCACAAGCGCAACGTAAAAAATCAGTGCGGCAACGCCGTTTTGGCTGACCAGTGCGCGTGCGTAGTCTTTCCGCTTGCAGCTGGAGTAAATGTTGAGCAGCATGGAAATGGTGATGCAGATAAAACCAATGGCAACAGAAATCAAAATAATGGCAATTGTCGTTTGCCCTTCCATGACGCTGACCGGCTTTCCGGCAAGGCCGAAAGCGTGGTACAGCGGATCCAGAAAGTGTTCGTTGCCGAACCACGAGCCAAAGACAAAGCCGAAAATGGTTGCCATGATGCCGCAGGGCAGCAGAATCTTGCCAATCGGCATTTTGCGGTGCTTCCACATATAGAAGTAACCGAAGAACGCCAGGCACAGACCTTGCCCGACATCGCCGAACATGATGCCGAACAGCAGCGTAAAGAGAATTGCTACCAGCGGGGTGGGGTCCACTTCCTTGTAATTCGGCAGGCCGTACATATTGATAAAGAACTCATACGGCCGCACGACACGCTTGTTGTGCAGTTTGACCGGCGGGGAGTGAGCTAGGACGTTATCCGCATCTTCCAGACTGTACTCCACGGACTGCAGGGTGTCCAGTGCGTTGATGAAGCTGTGCTCATTTTCCGCAGGTACCCAGCCAGTCAGGATGAAGCAGTCGTGGTAGGAAGCAGCGTAATGCCGTACCCCAAAGTACGTGCTGCGCTCCGCCAGATACGAGTAAACTTCGGTGAAACGCGTTTCTTCGGCGGCCCAAAGGTCATCCGCCTGTTTCTGCAAGGTTTGCAGTTGTTCTTTTAATTCGGAAATCTTTTCCTGCAGCGATTTGACCAGTGCTTCCGGCGTGCTGGTGATGGTTCGCAGCCGCAGCCGCTGAAAGTAAAGCTTGTTGAAAATTTTGTCAATTTCAGCAGCCTCCTCAATGGGGCACATATACACGCCCCAAAGACTGCGCTGGTCGCTGGTGCAGGGGAAAAACGTGACGTAGGGGTTGTCCTTATACGTTGTGTCCAGCGCTTCTGCGCTTTCTTTCGGCAGGGAGCCGAACCGTACCTTAATGAACTTACATTCGCGAATTTCATCCAGATTGAGGTTTATGCCCACAAAATGCGCCATATCCTGCACTTCCTGTGTGCAGGCCTCAATCTCCTTCTGTGCCTGTGTGCGCTTTTCCTGCAAGGCTTCCATCTGTGCGGAAAAACGCGCGGTATAAGCCTTGGCGGTCTGCGGCGTAAGCGAAAGCCCGCGGATTTCCTTTTCGGACAGCAGGGAAGGGGTTTTGCCGATTACGCTCAGAGAGTCAAACAGCCGCTGCAGCTGGGAAGAAAAAGGATTTTCTTCGTTCAGTTGTGCGAACTGCTCGGTATGATCGTAAAACTGCAAGGCATGGTCGGGGTGGAACACACCGCTGCGCCCACAAATTTCCGTGACGCGATCCAACTCGTTGATTTGACCAATGATACTGACAACTTTGACCTTAATTACAGCCACATTCAGATTCTCCTTTCATCCAAATTTGTAGGGATTCAGCAGCCGCTTGATCTCGATTTTAGAAATCCCGTAACGCAGTGCTTCAATCAGGTGAACCAGATTTGTAAGTTCTGTCTGCATCAAAAAGATGTAAGAAAGCATCACAATGCTGGACTCTGAGCTGAAGAAAAGGTTCCGGTGGCTTTCCCAGTAGCGCACCTGTGTAATCAGGTCGCCGGGCAGATCATACGGCAGCTGAAAAGCACGCTTGCCCACACGGGTGGTGGCCATGACAGCCTTCACCTGCGCGGGCGTGTCTGCTTCAATCATTTGGCTGAGCTTGTCCTTTGGAATCCGGCCAAACGGGAGGATGCACGCGCGAATCTGTGAATTCGTAACGTGGTAGTAAGCCTTGAGCCGGACGATGTGCGCGTAATTCTGCAGGTCAACCATGTCGTTGAACATTTCCAGCATCGCCTCGCGCTCGTGACCGTGGGTTTCATCCTGAATGACGCGGTACTGCTGTTCGTACAGATCCGTCAGCAGCACGTGCTCCACCTCAGTGAAGTTTTCCATGCTGTCTGCTTTGTTGCGAAACGGCAGCAAAAGCTTGTAGTAGCGCGTTCCCCGCACTGCTTCCAGCAGCTGCTCGAAGTTGGCTGCCTGATCAACCGCGCGCTGGTCAAAGTGCGTGTGGTGGTTCAGGTACGGGTCCGGCGGGGTCATCTGCTCGTTTGTTCCGGCATTCATGCGAATCATCGCGTGCAGCAGTTGATTAATTTCCAGCTGCCCGAGCAGGTAGTTGGCGGTGTGCTCGCCCATGCCGACGTCATAGCGGCTCAGACGCAGGGTTTCCTGCATGAGCCGCTGGCGCAGCAGATTTTCCAGCTCACTGTGGTGAATCCCGCTTTCGTTGACGTTTTTGAGCACGGAGCTGTAAGCGGTGTTGCTTTTCAGGTAAGCCGCCGCGTCTGCCACGGATGAGCAGCTCAGCAGCGCTTCCCAGTCGCTGGGGGTCAGCCGCCGGCCGTACATGGCGCGGGCCTTGCTGACAATGGCAGTGTTCGACATTTCCTCACGCTCCCAACACGCGGCCGACGAGCTCGTTTACCCACTGGTCACCGTTTTTCTGATAGTCCGCTTCCAGTTTCTCACGGACTGCGGCGTAGTGCTTCTCTGTCTTTTTCCATTCTTCTTCGGCAAAAGCTTGTTCTGCCGGTTCATTTTTTTCGATCCGTTTGCGCGCACGCGCAAGATACTGGTTGCGTATCTCCTCGCGGCGTTTTGCAACTTCCTCTGCCGAATTCAGTTTTTTCATCTGAGCGGCATCGGTAATTTGCTGCGCTTCGTGGTCGATGTCTACGATCTCTTTGATCATATCCTTCATGAACAGCGCCTCCTTAGAGTTTGTGGTCCTATACTTATTTATATAGGTTACGCTCCTGCCAGAATTATATCACGCTTTCTTACCAAATTGTTTCTAATCTATGAACATAGAGTTAGTTTCAGCCGTTTTTACAATTGTTATTGACTTCTGCTACACAATTTCGACAAATAAAGAATTATGAGATAAAAAATAATTATATATCTATAATTATCGGTTATGGAAGTAAATGAAAAATTTCTTTACTGTGCAAAAAACCGGCGGAAAGAAATGGAACTCCGCCGGTTTGGGATTCAGTTTTTCAAGCTTTGGATTGGTGCCGGCAGTCGCCCGCCACGGTCAATGAATTTTTTCGGCGACCAGGGGTTGACTTCCATGACCGGGCTGTGCCCGAACAAGCCGCCGAAATTCAAATCATCGCCGGCTTTTTTGCCGATGGCAGGAATCACTCGCACCGCTGTGGTTTTCAAGTTGACCATGCCAATGGCGGCTTCGTCGGCAATGATGCCGGAGATAATCTCGGCGGGGGTGTCACCGGGAATGGCAATCATGTCCAGACCGACGCTGCACACGCAGGTCATTGCCTCCAGCTTTGTAAGGGAGAGCGCTCCGCGCTGCGCGGCTTGAATCATTCCGGCATCCTCAGACACCGGGATGAACGCACCGGAAAGCCCGCCGACGTGGGAACTTGCCATGATGCCGCCCTTCTTTACCGCATCGTTGAGCAGGGCAAGGCAGGCGGTGGTGCCGTGTGCACCGCAGCTTTCCAGTCCCATTTCCTCCAGGATGTACGCGACCGAATCACCCACAGCGGGCGTTGGCGCCAGCGAAAGATCCACAATGCCAAAGGGCACGCAGAGCCGACGGCTTGCTTCTTGCGCGACCAGCTGCCCCATACGGGTAATTTTAAATGCGGTTTTTTTAATGACGTTTGCAACTTCGCTCAGGTCTCCGTCTGGGCAGTTGTGCAGCGCCGCGCGTACCACGCCGGGACCGGAAACACCGACGTTGATCACGCAGTCTGGCTCGCCAGTGCCGTGAAAAGCGCCTGCCATGAAGGGGTTGTCCTCTGGTGCGTTGCAGAAAACCACCAGTTTAGAGGGTCCGATGCAGCCCTGGTCTACCGTAGCCTGTGCGGTCCGCACCACAATTTGACCCATTTTCTTTACGGCATCCATGTTGATGCCGGCTTTGGTGGTGCCAACGTTGACGCTGGAACACACACAGTCGGTTTCCGCCAGCGCTTGCGGAATGCTTTCAATGACAGCATAATCGCCAGGAGCGAAGCCCTTCTGCACCAGAGCGGAGTAGCCGCCGATGAGATTTACACCGACCGCTTTTGCCGCGCGGTCCAGCGTCTTTGCAAAGCGAACCGGATCGCGTCCGGGACAGGCGCCGGCAATCATGGCGATTGGTGTTACGGAAATCCGCTTGTTGATGATCGGGATTCCGTAATCCTTACTGATGTCTTCGCCGGTCTGCACCAATTTTCCCGCATAGCGGCAGATTTTGTCGTAGATTTTGTCACAGGCGCGGTCCGGGTTGCTGTCAATGCAGTCCAGCAGAGAAATGCCCATGGTGATTGTGCGGATGTCCAGGTTTTCATTGTCGATCATCTGTATCGTTTCCAGTATATCGTGGGTGTCAATCATGTTCTCACCATCCCAATCTTTAGAAAATGTCAAATCTTGTGCATGGAGTTGAAAATATCTTCATGCATGACGTGAATCGTAAGCCCCTCTTTTTCGCCCAGCGCTGTAAAGGTATCGGAAAGCTGGCTGAACGGTACTTTGCTGGCGGAAATGTCGACCAGCATGATCATAGCGAATAGATCCTGCAGAACAGATTGTGTGACTTCCACCACGTTGACACTGTTTTCGGCACAGATGGCGGTAACCTTGGCCAGAATCCCGACCATGTCTTTGCCCAGAACGGTTATGACAGCTCGCATATCAGTTTCCTCCGGTTCTTTTAGTCGCGCTTTACCGCGCAAAATTATATAAACATATTATGAATGAGTTTTGGGAACTTGTCAATGCTTTGGCAATGTGTTCAAAATATTTCGTGTGTCCGCGCGGCGAAACGGACACCTTGGTGCTAGGATTCCCGCGGCGGATATGATACAATAGAAAATAGAAAAAATGATGAAAGCGTGCTGCCGGTACAGGCAGCACAGAGAGGGGGCAGCCGATGCGGTATCGGTATCTTTCGGATTCACACTGCCACACAGACTGCAGTTTTGACGGGCGCGACTCTGCTATGATGCTGTGCGACAGTGCAGTGCGGCAAGGCCTTTTTTCCTTAACGGTTACAGACCACTGCGAGTGTAACGAGTACTGGGAAAAAGGATATGACAGAGCCATGCTGCAGTCTTATTTCGAGGCGCGCAAGGCCGCGGCGGCGTTTCGCGGGCGGCTGCACGTCCGTGCCGGTATAGAACTGGGGCAGCCACTGCAGGATCGTGCGGCCGCGGAAAATGCACTTTCCCTGTGCGATTACGACTTCGTCCTGGCCAGCTTGCACAACGTGGCGGGCGCGCCGGATTTTTATGACCTGGACTATGCCACCTGCGACATCCGTGCTCTGCTGCACCGATACTTTGAAGAAATGCTGGAAATGGTGCGCTGGGGCAAGTTTGACTCGCTTGCACATCTGACCTATCCGTGGCGGTACACCGGTGGCGAGCACAACGACCTGCGCATCAGCTATGAACCTTACCGGCAGCAGATTGATGCGGTTTTGCAGGAACTGATTCGGCAGGATAAATGCTTGGAGGTCAATACCAGCGGCCTGCGGCAGCGCATTGGTACCACGCTGCCAGACCGCCCGATTCTGCAGCGCTACCGGGAGCTTGGCGGCAGGCTTGTTACGCTGGGCAGCGACGCGCACCGCTGGGGCGATGTCGGCAGCGGCATCGAAGACGGTCTGCGGCTTTTGGAGCAGCTCGGCTTCAGCCGCTTTGCGGTTTACACGGGCCGCCGGCCGGAACTGTACCCGATTTCCTGAGTGTTGCCTTGCGGCAATTCTGCAGGTTTTCCAAAAAAATCTGTAAAAAATCACCCCGCTCAGCGGGGTTTTATGTTATGATAAGAGAAAAATTCAAAAGTCCGTGCAGCTTTCTGCCCGGAAATATGCATGAGGAGTGAGCACTATGGATCGACTTCTGACACTGCTGAATGAAAATGCCCGCCTGACCACCAAGCAGCTGGCGGTCATGCTCAACGAAACTGAGGAAAATGTGAACAACGCCATCACCGAATACGAAAAAAACGGTGTCATCCGTGGCTATAAGGCGATTATCAACTGGGAAAAGGTCGACGGTAACAACGCCATTGCGATCATTGAACTGCGCGTTTCTCCCAAGCGCGAGCGCGGCTTTGATGAGATTGCGGGAAAAATTATGAGCCTGCCGGAGGTCGACAGCGTGTATCTGGTTTCCGGTGGTTATGACCTCGCGGTGGTCATTCACGGCAGCACCATGCAGGAAGTCGCCATGTTTGTCATGCGCCGCCTTTCCACGCTGGACAGTGTTCTTTCCACAGCTACGCATTTCGTCCTGACCCGCTACAAAGCGGACGGCATTATCATGAATGCCGCGGAGGAGAAGGACGGGAGGAGGGACCTTTCCTGTGATTGACTACTCCAGCCGGCTGAATCCGGAGATTCAGGCGCTCAAGCCCTCTGGCATCCGGAAGTTTTTTGACATCGCAAATGAAATGGACGATGTGATTTCCCTTTCTATCGGCGAGCCGGATTTTGTGACGCCGTGGCACATCCGGCAGGCGGGCATCCGCTCTTTGGAGGACGGAAAAACCTGGTACAGTCCTAACCGTGGTTTTATGGAACTGCGCGAGGGTATCTGCCAGTGGTTTGCGCACCACTACCGCGTGCAGTATGAGCCGAAAACCGAGTGCCTGGTGACCGTTGGCGGCAGTGAAGCGATTGACGGCTGTATGCGCTGCCTGATTCAGCCCGGCGACGAGGTGCTGATTCCGCAGCCGAGTTTTGTCTGCTACCAGCCGCTGGCAGAAATGGCGGGTGGCGTGCCGGTTATTCTGGAAACCAAAGCGGAAAACAGCTTTCGGTTGACACCGGAAGAGCTGAAAGCGGCAATTACACCGAAAACGAAGCTGTTGATTCTGCCGTACCCGAACAATCCCACCGGCGCGGTCATGCGCCGTGAGCACCTGAATGCACTGGCAGATGTACTGCGTGGAACGGACGTGATGGTGCTTTCCGATGAGATTTACAGCGAACTGACTTACGGCGATACCCGCCATGTGACATTTTCCGCGATTCCGGATATGCGCGAGCGTACGGTGGTCATCAACGGCTTTTCCAAGGCCTTTGCCATGACCGGCTGGCGTCTGGGATTTGCGCTTGGGCCGGAACCGATTATTAAGCAAATGACCAAATTGCACCAGTACGCCATCATGAGCGCGCCAACCATGAGCCAACTTGCCGCAGTGGAGGCAATGAACAACGGTGACAGCGACAGTGCTTATATGCGGGAGCAGTACGATATGCGCCGCCGCCTGATTGTGGATGGCTTTAATGAATTGGGACTGACCTGCTTTGAGCCGGAGGGCGCGTTTTACATTTTCCCCTGTATCCGTTCCACAGGGCTGACCAGCGATGCCTTCTGTGAAAAGCTGATTCAGGAGGAGCACGTCGCGGTGGTGCCCGGTTCGGCTTTCGGGGACTGTGGGGAAGGGTTTGTCCGTGTTTCCTATTCCTACAGTATTAAGCATATCACAGAAGCGCTTTCCCGTATCGCACATTTTGTGCAGCGGCACCACGCGGACACGCTTTAAGGGGGAGTTTTGTGCTGACGGAACCTGCGTTTGCAAAGCTGAATCTGGCATTGGACATTACTGGGAAGCGGGCGGATGGTTATCACCTGCTGCAAATGGTCAACGTGAGCGTTTCGCTCTGTGACACCCTCACGTTTGAGCGGGCATCGGGCGGCTTGCAGGTACACTGCCGGACGCAGCCGGGGGCGGCACCGGTGCCGGATGGACCGGAAAATCTGGTTTACCGCGCGGCGGAAGCGTTTTTTGCGCTGACCGGTGAGCAAGATCGGAATGTTCGGATTTTCGTCGAAAAGCACATTCCGAGCCAGGCGGGGCTGGGGGGCGGCAGTGCGGACGCTGCGGCCGCCCTGCGTGGATTATGCCGGCTTTATACCCATCCGCTGTCGGCGCAGGCGCTTTGCCGCGCCGCCGAGAAACTCGGCGCGGACGTGCCGTTTTGCGTGCAGGGGGGGACGGCACTGGCAGAGGGCATCGGCGAACGCCTGACGCCGCTGTCACCGCTGCCACCGTGTTGGTTTGTTGTTTGCAAACCGCCGGTGGGTGTCGATACCGCGCAGGCGTACCGGCAGGCTGATGAAGCGGCTTCCTTGTATACGCCGCATACGCCGCCGGTTCTTGCGGCGCTGCGGGAGCAAAGCTTGCGGAAGCTCGGCGCTGCGCTTGGCAACACCTTTGCGGCAGCGCTGCCCCTGCCACAGGTGCAGGCGCTGGAGCAACAGTTGCGGCAGGCAGGGGCGCTGGGAGCCTGTATGACCGGTTCCGGTTCGGCGGTTTTCGGTCTGTTTGACCGGCAGGAAACCGCGGTGGAGGCTTCGGCTGCGCTGGGGCGGTGTTGTGCGGATACTTTTCTGTGTGTGCCGCAGAAGGCCATTACCCTTTAAAAGAAAACAAAAAAAGAAGACGCGCTTGCGGCGCCCCTTTCGGGTGCGTTGCAAAGCGCGTCTTTTCCTATCTTCGTTTTTGTGGGCGTGCTATTCAAACAATCGGCGGCTGTTGCGACCGTCTTCGCGGTGTATCACAACGCTTTCCACCAAACCGAACCCGAAGTACAGACACATCACAGAGGAACCGCCGGAGCTGAAGAACGGCAGCGTAACCCCCATAACCGGCAGCAGGTTCAGGCACATACCGAGGTTAAACAGTGTTTGGGAAAACACCATTGCAAAAAAGCCAATGCAGATACTGCTGCCCTGCAGGTCGGTGGAGCGGCGCGCGTTGCGCAGGCAGCGCAGCATCAGTACTACCAAAAGTACGATGATGGCAACACAGCCGATAAAGCCAAGCTGCTCCCCGGCCACAGAAAAGATGAAGTCACTTGCCTGTACCGGCACAGCGCTGGAGTTGACCCGCGGTGAAACAAACAGGCCGCGCCCGGTCAGCTGCCCGCTGGAAATGCTCATTTTACCGGCAAGCTGCTGAAATCCGTAATTGTTGGGGTCGGTTTCCGGGTGGCGAAAAATCAACATACGGGCTTTCTGATAGTCTTCCAGCAGAAAGTTCCACGCAATCGGTGCGCCCACCGCTGCCACACCCAGCAGCGCGGCAAAATAGCGCAGCTGCACGCCAGCGGTAAAGGTCATAAACAGGAACATGAAAATAAAAATAATCGCGGTGCCGGTGTCCCCTTCGCGCTGTACCAGCAGAATCGGGACGGCAGCGTGCACCAGAAGCAGCAGCACGCTTTTGAAATCATGCAGGCGCTCCTCTTCCTGCAGCAGATCCAGGTGCTTGCCGAAGGTTATGAGGAATCCGATTTTAACCAATTCACTGGTTTGAAAGGTGATGCCTCCCGGCAGCGAAAGCCAGGCGCGTGCATCAACACCGCCGGAACCGGTGATGGAAATGCCTTTCCACAGTGTCAGCAGCAGCAGAAAAACGCAGAATGCCGCAATGGGAATCCAGTAGTTTGCAATTGTGCGGTAATCAATCAAAGTGAGCACAATGGCGCCGATGTAACCGACGACAACGGCCATCAGCTGCACAGAAAAGTAGCTGCGGCCGCCACCGGTTTTGGGAACAGTTTTCAGCAGCAGCAGGCTGTAAGCCGAAATCAGCAGCATGATGATCCAAAGCAGCTTGTCGGTGCGCCGAATGTAATCAGCCGCGCGTGTACCAAAGTTATGCATCGCATACGTCCTTTCGCCGCGTTCTGCACGCGGAACAGATTCCAAATTATTATAGCACAAATTTCTTCGGTGTACTACTCTAATCGGGTCGAAAAAAGGGTGCGCCGAAGCGCACCCTTCCGAACAGGACCGGTTTATTGAAAGTCAGTTGTATTTGCCGAAGTTGATTCGGCTTTCGGCGGCTGCCCAAGTGGCAGAACCACCTCAGCGGTAAAAAGATCTGCCTGCGCGGAAATGGAGAATCTGCCGCCGCAGGCCTGCGTGAAGCTTTGCGCGATGGAAAGCCCCAGCCCGCTGCCCTCTGTTGTGCGGTTCTTGTCGCCGCGGGTAAAGCGCTCCAGCAGCGCCTGAGCATCGCCGATTTCATACTTTGACGTATTGCGAATGCGCACGCAGGCGTTGACGGGGTCAATGGTGAGCGTTACAAATATGCGCGAGTTTTCCAGAGAATACTGCGCCGCATTTTGAAAGAGGTTTTGAAATACGCGGTACAGCCGGTCGCCGTCCGAGTGAATCCACACCGGCCGGTCCGGCAGCTGTGTACGGAATGTGACCGGTGCCGCCGCAATCCGCTCATCCATGTCTGCCAGCGTTTGGCGGAGCAGCTTTGCAAGGTCCAGTGTTTTGCTGTTGACGGTAAGGTTGCCGCTGACGGCTTTGGAAACGTCAAACACATCCTGTACAATGGCCTTGAGGCGGTCGCTTTTCTGCGCAAGGATTTGTACGTAGTCGCGCGCAGTGGGGGAGAGCTCCTCTTCCTGCAGCAGATCCACGTAGCTGATGATGGAGGTCAGCGGCGTTTTCAGGTCATGACTGACATTCGTGACCAGCTCCACTTTCATGCGCTCACTGCGCACACGCTGGTTCACCGCCTCTTCGATGCCACCCTGCAGGTCGTTCAGGTCATAGGCAGCCGCCGAAAGCTGTTCGCAGCCGCCCACATGAATAGGCTGCGGCTGTGAGCCGCTGCGAAGCAGCCGGATTTGCTCCGTCAGCTTTGCCATCTGCAAGCCGAGAAATTCGCATTTTTTCCAGCAGCGGTACTCGAGGTAAAACACAAGAGCCAAGGTGGCGCTGAGCGGCACGAAGGAAAAGAAAAAGAGAGAATCCGGCATCTGGCCGCCGGCAGCCATCAAGAACAGATAGCAAAGTATGGCGCAAATATCCACCACAATATACAGCGGCAGCAGCCAGCGTTGAATTTGTTTTGCCAGCGGGGTCTTTTCACTCCCGCTCCGCAGAGAGCCATGCGCCCGCTGCCACAGGGTACGAAGCAAGCTGCGTCTGGCAAAGGTATGAAAGCGCAGGTCGTTGAATAGAAAATAGGCAAGCCAAACATACCAGAGCAAAAGAAAAATCATGCGGAACAGCGTGAGCCCCCAGCCATTGTACGACTGGTAAAAGAATAGAAAAAGTGGGAGAAAACACAGCACAGCCAGCACAACCAGTTTTAGTTCCGCTGGAATATTTCCGACCGCCTCAGAAAAAATGTTTTCCACCCGGTACTTGCCTGCGTGGGCCAGCGCACTGAGAACCAGCAGCAGCACTGCCGCGCTGAGTAGCAGCACAGAGGCATCGGTGATGGTGTTGTACAGATGCTTTTCGCTGGTATACAGTTGGTAAACCTCTGTGAACGGTGTGTGGTTCGGAATTGCCAGATACACCGTTCGCGACTGGATGGAAAACGTTTTTTCCGTGTGTCCGGAGTAATCAGTCAAGTCTGCAAGGCGGTAGTTCAGAAGCATATTACGCAAAGATACCGCCCACTGGCGGCTCGGCAGGTTATCCGGCTGGCTTGCCTGGGTGAGGGTGACCTGCGTGATAACACTGTCTTTGATTTGCACAGTCAGCAGAGGAACGCTTGTTCGGAAATTGTCAGATTGCAAAGTGCTGTAATTGATATCGCCCTGCTGATAAATCAGGTTTCCGTTTTCAACGGCGGCACAGGGAAAAGGCAGCATATCGTAAGCGTAATCTTTGTAGCCATGAAAGGAATACGGATAGGAGGAATCGTCATAGGACTTTCCATTTGTTTGCACGCGTGACATCTGGTTGACCGTGGAGAGCACCGACTGCCGAAAAAGGTTGGTATCCTTTACGTCTGTTTGCAGGAGGTCGTAATAAGACGTGTCACCTGCATCAGCCGCTGCCCGCGGTCCCAAAAAGCAGGTTCCGACCGTCAGCAGCAGGCTGACACCCAGAAAAAAGCTGACCCAGCCGAGCAAATGGCTGTTTCGCCAACCGCCGACCTGCTCAGGGGCAGCCTGCGGTTCTTTTTGCTTCTTTAATTCTTTCCATTTTGTAGCCAAGACCCCACACCACCTTTAAATATTCAGGTTCTTTCGGATTGAGTTCGATTTTTTCACGGATGCGCCGGATATGTACCATCACGGTGTTTTCCACACTGTAGGCATCCTCCTCCCACACCCGCCGATAGATTTCCTCAGCGGAAAAAACACGCCCGAGGTTTTGCATGAAAAGGCTCACGATTTTAGTTTCCGTTGCGGTCAGGTGCACCGCTTCGCCGTCTGCAGTCAGCTGCATTGCCGCCGGGTCAAAAGCAAGCCGCCCCGTGCGCAGAATGCCGCGGCGCTGCTCGTCGTGGCGGCTGCCCAGCGTTTTGTAGCGCCGCAGCTGCGACTTTACCCGCGCGGTCAGTTCCAGTGGATTGAACGGTTTGGTGATGTAGTCGTCCGCACCCATGGAAAGTCCCAGAATTTTATCGGAATCCTCACTTTTTGCGGACAGCACCAAAATGGGCAGGTTCCGCTTTTCTCGAATGCGCATCACTGCGGAAAGGCCGTCTAGCTTTGGCATCATCACGTCAATAATCAGCAGACAGATCTGCGGATTTGTTACTTTTTCCAACGCCTCCATTCCGTCGTAGGCACACTCTGTCTGCAGACCTTCCTTCTGCAGCAGCAGCGCAATGGCCCTTGTGATTTCGTGGTCGTCATCCACGACCAGGATTTTGTCTTCATTCATTATTTTCCTCCTGTGCCTTTTATCATAGCCTGAAAATCTTACAAAGAAGCTGCCGGATTTCTTACAAATTTCTTACAAAGCGCGGCAGAGCCGTCTTCGGTTTCTCCATTTTAACACAGAATAGGAAAATCTGCAGCGTGCAGCCCGCCCAAAATGAAAAAATGAAAAGATAGACGAAATCAGTGCTTTCGCAACCGCTGATATTGTGCTATACTGAAAAGCAAGTATGTGCAAGAATCGTACAAGGAGGGACCGTATCGTGACAGACATCGAAATCGCCCGACAGGCGAACAGAAAGCCAATCACGGAGATTGCCGCTGCACTTGGCGTTCAGGATGAGGAACTGGAACCCTATGGGCGCTATAAGGCAAAGCTGAACCAATCCTTATTCGACCGGCTTGCAGACGTGCCGGATGGAAAACTGGTGCTTGTAACAGCCATTAACCCCACCCCCGCGGGCGAGGGCAAAACCACCACCAGCGTTGGTCTGGGGCAGGCCATGGCGAAAATCGGGAAAAAGGCCGTTGTGGCTCTGCGGGAGCCGAGCCTCGGGCCGGTGTTCGGCATTAAGGGCGGCGCTGCCGGCGGCGGTTATGCACAGGTAGTGCCCATGGAGGACATCAACCTGCACTTCACAGGCGATATGCACGCCATCACAGCGGCAAACAACCTGCTGTGCGCCATGCTGGACAACCACATTCATCAGGGCAATGCGCTCAAAATCGATACGCGCCGCATCTTGATTTCCCGCTGCATGGACATGAACGACCGCGCGCTGCGCAGTGTTGTGGTTGGTTTGGGCGGCAAGCCGAACGGCTTCGTGCGGGAAGATGGCTTCTGTATTACTGTGGCAAGCGAGGTCATGGCTATTTTCTGCCTTGCTGAAAATCTTCATGACTTAAAAGAGCGTCTGGGTAAAATCTTGGTGGCGTACTCCACGGAGGGGGAGCCGGTTTATGCCAAAGACCTGCACGCACAGGGCGCCATGGCCGCGCTGCTGAAAGACGCGATTAACCCCAATCTGGTACAGACGCTGGAAAACACACCAGCGATTATGCATGGCGGCCCCTTTGCAAACATCGCGCATGGGTGCAACAGCGTGCGAGCAACCCGCATTGCGCTCAAGCTTGCCGACTACTGCATTACGGAGGCAGGCTTCGGCAGCGACCTCGGTGCGGAAAAGTTTTTGGACATCAAGTGCCGCTTGGCTGGTCTTACGCCTGCGGCGATTGTCTTGGTAGCAACGGCGCGCGCGCTGAAGTACAACGGCGGCGTGCCAAAAGCCGAAACAGCCGCGCCCAATCCGGAAGCGCTGAAAAAAGGCATTGTGAACCTCGGCGCGCACATTGAAAATATGCGCAGCTACGGGGTGCCGGTGGTTGTTGCCATCAACCGGTTTGAAACGGACTCTGTGGAGGAACTGCAGTACATCGAGCATTACTGCCGCGAGCAGGGAGCGGAATTTGCGCTTTCTGAAGTTTTCGCCAAAGGCGGCGAGGGCGGAATCGAGCTCGCGAAAAAAGTAACAGCGGCCTGCGAGCAGGACAACAGCTTCCACTGCCTGTATCCGGACAGCAGCACCATTGCAGAGAAAATCGAGCGGATTGCCACGGAAATCTATGGTGCCAAGGATGTAGCTTATGCGCCGAAAGCGAAAAAGGCACTGAAAGAAATCGCGGCACTCGGTGGCGGAAGCTTGCCGGTCTGTATCGCCAAAACGCAGTACAGCCTTTCGGATGACGCTTCCCTGTTGGGCCGCCCGCAGGGCTTCACGCTGCATATCCGTGACCTGAAGCTTTCCAGCGGCGCAGGCTTTGTGGTGGCCTATGCGGGGAATGTGATGGTCATGCCGGGACTGCCCAGGGTGCCCTCTGCCGAAAATATCGATGTGACGGATGACGGCCGCATTACGGGACTGTTTTAAAATGAAAAAGACAATTTTGACGAACAGTGCCGCACAGACAGAAGCGCTGGGTGAGCGCCTTGCGCAGAACCTGCAGGGCGGGGAAGTGCTTGCCCTGTTCGGCTCGATGGGCATGGGAAAAACCGCCTTTACGCGCGGACTTGCTGCCGGACTGGGCATCCGAGAGGGCATCTCCAGCCCGACCTTTGCGCTGGTGCACGTTTATGACGGCGGTCGGCTGCCGCTGTATCATTTTGATATGTACCGTGTGGAGGGGTGGGATGACCTCTCCTCGACCGGTTATTTTGATTATCTGGAAGACGGCGGCGTTCTGGTGATTGAGTGGAGCGAGAATATTGAAGCTGCGCTGCCGCCCGAAGCGGTGCGAATCACTTTTGCGCGCGGCAGCGGGGACGATGAACGTGTGATTACGGTGGAAGCGCCGGATGCGGCGTTTCCACAAACTCTGTAAGCAAGGAAGTTACTATGAAGATATTAGCGATTGACTGCTCTGCCGGGGCAGCCTCCGCCTGCGTCTGGCAGGATGGGAAAGTGCTGGGAGAGTGCTATACCAATGTGAAGCTGACACACAGCCAGACACTGATGCCGATGCTCTGCGGCATTTTGGAGTATGCAAAAGTGGAACTGCCGCAGATTGACGTCTTTGCGGTTACGGCAGGGCCGGGTTCCTTTACCGGTGTGCGCATTGGTGTGGCAAGTGTCAAGGGCATGGCATTTGCACAGGGAAAGCCCTGCGCTGGTGTTTCCACCTTGGAAGCCATGGCGGAAAACCTGCGGGTTCTGGACTGCACGGCTTGCTGTGTGATGGATGCCCGCTGCGGGCAGGTTTACAATGCAATGTTTGCTGTCAAAAACGGCGTGGTGCACCGCCTGACGCCGGACCGTGCGCTGTCGATAGAGGAACTGGCACAGGAATGTGCCGGCTGCAGCACGCCGGTGGTTCTGGTGGGGGACGGCGCGCAGCTCTGTGCGGAGTCGGCGGCATTTGCCGCAGTGGATGTCCGACTTGCGCCGGAACCAATCCGCTTTCAGCGTGCTTGCGGTGCGGCTGTTTGCGCCGCCCGTGCGGCAGAAGCGGGAAAGCTGCTTTCAGCGGAAGAGCTGCTGCCGGTCTATCTGCGCCCGCCGCAGGCACAACGCTCTTTGAAAAGGAAGCACTGAATCAAGGGAAAGAAGGTGTGTGAATTGGAAAAATGGAATTCAACGCAGTATCTGAAGTTTCAGGCAGAACGAACGCAGCCGTCAATCGATTTGGTAAAGCGGCTTTCCGTGGAAAATCCGAAGCGGATTGTGGATATCGGCTGCGGTCCCGGAAACAGTACGGCAGTGCTGCAGCAGAAATATCCGCAGGCGGAAATCATCGGTGTGGACAGTTCGCCGGAAATGCTGGCGACCGCGGCAAAAGCGCACCCGGAGCTCTCGTTTCAGCTTTGTGATGTAGGTGCGGATTTGTCCGCACTTGGCGGCGGATTTGACATTGTGTTTTCGAACGCCTGCATTCAGTGGGTGCCCGACCATTCGAAGCTGCTGAAAAACCTGCTGGGTCTGCTGCGTTCGGGCGGCGTGCTTGCCGTACAGATTCCTGTTAATCAAGGGGAGCCGATTCATCAGATTATCATGCATTTGGTGGGAAGTGCAAAATGGAAACCAAAATTTCGGCATCCGCGCATTTTTTACACGCTGTCTGCAGAAGCCTATTTTGATATCCTTGCATCGTGCGCGGCAGATTTTACGATGTGGCAGACGACGTATTTTCACCGTATGCAGTCTCACGAGGCCATTTTAGAATGGTATCGCGGCACAGGACTGCGCCCGTATCTGTGTGAACTGCCGGAAGCCGAGCAGGTAGAACTGGAAAGTGAAGTTTTGGCGCAGGTGCGCAAAGCGTATCCGGTACAGCAAAACGGCGAAGTTATTTTTCGCTTTCCGCGTTTGTTCTTTACCGCCGTGCGGTAAGCGCGTTTTTCGGTATAAATCGTCAAATTTTATCGTTGGAATATGGAGGTATGAATATGTTGGCAATTGGTTGCGACCATGGTGGATTTCAGCTAAAAAAAGTGATTGAGTCTTATTTGGACAGTCGGCAGATTGCGTATCAGGATTTTGGTACGGACAATGAGGAAAGTGTGGACTATCCGCCCATCGCGGCAAAGGTTGCACACAGCGTGGCAGAAGGCAAGTGCGACCGTGCCATTTTGTGCTGCGGTACGGGTATCGGGATGTCGATTGCCGCGAATAAAGTCAAGGGAATCCGCGCGGCAGCCTGTACAGAAGCGTACAGTACCGAGATGACCCGCCGGCACAACAACTGCAACTGCCTTTGCCTGGGCGGGCGGGTGCTGAATGCAGAGCAGGCCGTGGAGCTTGTGGGAATCTATTTGGATACTCCCTTTGAGGGCGGCCGTCACCAGCGCCGTCTGGACGAAATTACGCAAATCGAGAATGGGGAGCTGTGAGCAGCTCCTTTCTTTTGGAGGATAAGAAAATGCAGGAACAGAAAAACGTATTTGTTATGGACCACCCGCTGATTCAGCACAAACTGACCTATCTGCGCAACAAAGATACCGGCAGTAAGGACTTCCGCCAGCTGGTCAGTGAGATTGCCATGCTGGAGTGCTACGAGGCAACACGTGATTTGCCGCTTGAAGAGGTGCAGACCGAAACACCGGTTGCAGCAGCTACGACCAAAGTGCTCGCGGGGCGTAAGCTTGCGTTTGTGCCGATCTTGCGTGCGGGGCTTGGCATGGTGGACGGCGTGCTTTCCATGGTGCCGGCTGCAAAGGTGGGCCATATCGGTCTTTACCGCGACCCAAAGACGCTTGCACCGGTGGAGTATTACAGCAAGCTGCCCAGTGACATTGAAAAGCGTGAAGTCATTGTGCTGGATCCGATGCTGGCAACCGGCGGTTCCGGCATTGACGCGGTGACCATCATTAAGCGCAGCCACCCCAAATGCATTAAGTTCATGTGCATCATTGCGGCGCCGGAGGGTGTAAAGGCATTTACCAGCGCCCATCCGGATGTCAAGCTGTACTGTGCCGCGGTGGATGACCACCTGAACGAACACGGGTACATTGTTCCCGGCCTTGGGGACGCGGGAGACCGTATTTTCGGCACTTTATAAGGTGTAAAGAAAATTTATTTACAAATGCGTCTGTAAAGCTTTTTACAAGTGCAGACGTATTTTTTTGTATTTTGCGTTTTGCAGAGGAGGAAAAGAATGCCGGTCAGCAGAACGAAAAACCGAAAGTCAGCCGCACAACTGGAGCAGATGATGCGCCGCGCGTGCCCAACAGATTCGCGGGGCAAAGTTTGGCTTTCCCGGGCAGCCTGAGAAACAGGGAACAGACTGGTTCTCTGTTTCTCAGGGGATGCTGCAGGATGCATATTCGGATGCGGAGTGCTTTGCGATTCCGCTGGGTGTTTCCGAACGGGAATTATCGGCGCTCCTGAAACGTCACTGTGTCTATTTCGCAGAAGCGACACAACCGCATCTGGTACATTGGAACCTGTGGGCAGGCAACATTTTTGTGCAGGAAAGACGTGTCACCGGGCTGATTGACTTCGAGCAAAGTATGTGGGCGGACATTTTGATGGAAACAGGCTTTCGCACCAGTCAGCAGAACGCCGCATTTCTGCGCGGCTATGGGCAGGTTACCTTTTACCAGAGAGGAGCAGGTGTGGATTCTGCGATAGGATGCTTATTTGTATCTTCTGAACCGCTTAGAGTGTGATTACCGCGGATACGAAACGCGGGAAATGTTTGACTGGGCAGGACAAATGCTGCAGAAAACAGTACAGAGCCCGCGGAACGTTAAAAAACCGGAAGCATTGCTGCTTTCGGTTTTTTGTATCTATGCTGTTGTTGTCAAACTCAGCGAATGCTGCGCAGGATGGCCTGCAGTTTTGCAAAATTCGCAGGAATACCGTCATTGCGGTCAAAGACCGGCGGATGTGCAGCAAGTGCCTGCAGCTTCTTTTCTTTCGGTGAAAGCGTGGCGAGAAAGCGAACCGCAGCGGTCAGGTTACTGTGGTAGTACAGCAGCGCGGGCTTGCCGCAGCAGGTCTGCCAGTAGATCGGGCGCTTGCGGTACAGCTGGCAGTGGCTGCGGAAAAAGGTGCGGGTAAACCAACGCTTGAGTACATAGGCGGTGGTTCCTTTGCCTAAGAGGGGCGCGAGGGCGTCAGCGGCGCCCTGCCCGAAGCGCGCCTCCAGAAATTCCGTAAAAAGACGCGGTGCTTCTTCCAGCAGAAGCACCGGACGGTCTTGCGGCGGCCGCCAGAACGTGCACGGAAAACGTCCGAAAAATACACCGACGAAAAAGGACAGCAGTGTTTGAGCGTCCCGCTGCGGGTCAGCCGGCGTAACAGAAAGGTCGTCCGGCGCTGTCTTGACCGGCGCGCCGGTACCGTAAAGCGTGGCGAAGTGCCGGTTAATGGCTTCTTCGTTCGTCTGCAGCTTTTGGCAGCGGGTATTGGCTGTTTTTCGGCGGCTTTCCAAAGCTTGCTCCAGCGTGCTGCCCGCTGCCTGCAGCAGCGGATGACCGATAAAGTTCCAGCTGGTTTCGTTTTCATCCCAGTCTTCACGGCAGAGGGCAACAGCCTCCGCCACCAGTTTCTCGATGCCAGAGCGGTCTTTAGCCTCCAGAATCGGCAGGCGGGAGATGTCCCCAACCTGGCAGTTCAGCGTTGGATTCAGTACCTGCAGCAGTTCGAAAGCGGTCGAGCTGCCCAGAAAGCCGAGTCGGTACAGCCGGTCTTCCGGCTTCGGAAATAGGGAGGAGCCGGCAATGTCAAACACAAATCCGGCGGGGTATGCGCGCACGCTGAATTTGCTGGAACTGACGAATCCCCAACTCAGGCTTTCCTGAAAGTAATGCTGCCGCCCGGGCATGGCGGCACTTTGTCCGCTTTTCACGCGATAGTTGCGGATTTCCGCGCCGAAATCCGCAAAGTCCACCACCCACTCCTGGTTGCCGTACCATTTGCGGTAAGCGCCGCCTTTGTTATAGGGAAACCAACGGCACAAGCTCTTGCGGCAGTCCGGCTCTCCGGTGCAGGAGAAATCAATGTTGTCGGGTTCCACTTCCCACCAAAGGCGCAGAAAGCGTTGGTTGCTGCAGGTGAACAGCCCGTTGCAGATGGCAGTGTCCGCTCCAAGCGGACGCCCCTGCCGGAACACGCGCGCAATGCTGCCGCCGGCCCAGTACGCAAAGGGGCTGTCGGGAATCTGCCGGAAATCGGAAAGCCGGGCTTCATAGTCCCACGTGCTGCCGGGATGGGCGGCGGCCTGCGCGACCCGGCGACCCATCTCTACCATGCCGCCGGAAAAGCCGGTGAGCTTCAGGTATCGCCCGGGGTCCTCTTCTTTTTTGTTTTGCAGAACAAAGGTGCACACCGGCACAGTGGCTTCTTCAAAGGCGGAGTATTCTAACTGCACCAGAGAGGAAACGGACTTTTTATCCGCCAAAAAGCGACGCAGATGCACATAACTTTTAATGAACATCCAGACAAACGGCGTCATAAAGCCGCAGTATCCGTTCGGTTTGCAGAAGTCGAAGTTCCGTACCATAAAAACGGCGAACAGGTCGTTGTTGTATTTCGGCCAGTTGGCATCCACAAATTTTCGCAGCGGCTTTGCCATGTGGTTCAGGTACGGCGGATTTGTGACCACGGCGTCATAGGTTCCGGCAAGGATGCCGGTCTGCTGAAAAAGCGGTTCCAACTGCTCCAGCACCTTCCGTCGTGCTTCCATTTTAAACAGATTGCCCGGCCAGGATTCTTGACGAATTTCCGCAAAGCGCGCCTGCAGCAGGGCGCTGTCCACTTTCGGCGCGTGCAGGAGCGAACCGAATTGCTGGGCGCCGCGGTACGCGGAAACCATACGGTGCAGGTCATCCTCCAGTGCTTCACTGCCGTTTGCGGCGTAATGCAGGGTTTCCCGGGCAATTCCTTTGCTGCCGCGCATGGCGCACAGGTGCAGCACCGGGTGCTTCCTGAGAATATCCGGACTGCAGGCGTGCGCCTTCATGAGCAGCGCAAAGGCAGTCAGTTGGCGGCTGTGGTCGTCAAGATCCAGTCCCCAGAGGTTGTGCTGCAGAATCAGCGGCGCGGCCTCTGCCGCGGAATAACCGCATTCCGCGTAGATGTTCAGCAGCAGGTCAAATGCATACACCAGGATGTGGCCGCTGCCCATGCAGGGGTCCAGCAGGCGCAACTGGGTGGGTTCCATGACCGGGCGCGTGGTTTTCTGCGGGGTATCCAGATAGTAGGGCATCTGCGTGCGCAGGCGGCTGTCCGGACGGCTTTCCAGCCAGATGCGGCCCAGCGTGTTCTGCACCATGTACTGCACCACCCAATCGGTGGTAAAAAACTGTGTGGCAGCCGGAACATCGTGCATTTTGACCGCACCGCGGTACAAGTCGATGGCGCGGCTCTTTTCTTCCAAATGATAATACTGATACAACCACCCAATGATTTCTACGTTGTCCCGCCAGTTGTTTTCCGGCAGTTCGTTGCGGAAAAGAAACGCCGCGCCGCGCGTGCAGTGCAGGGAAAGCAGCAGGTCGTCACAGGCAGGCGCAGGGAAAAAGTCCGGCATGGCACCGTGCAGGCGGGTGCATTCCGCCAGAACAAGACGGGTGTAAAGATCGTCGCGATCTAACGTGTCTTCGTGCCGCCGCAGCCAGTGTGCCAGAATCTCCGGCAGTTCTTCAGAGGGCGCGGGAGTCAGCACGCGCAGGGGCAGGCAGCCGTTTACCTCCAGAAAGCGAATGCCGGCAAGCTGCATAAAGAAACGGTAAGCAGCCCCCCGACACAGCGCCGCTTCACCGACCAGAGAAGCTTTGCGCAGCAAGAGATCCTGCTGTAGACCGGCCTCTTCTGGCAGACGCGGGCCGCGCAGAGCCTGCAGGTTAAGATGTGCTGTTTGTTCCAAATCCGCGCGGACTTTTTGCGCCAGCGCGCGCACCGCTGCTTTTTCCATCCCGTTTACGCCTCATTTCGCCTGTTTCAAACTATTATAGCGGAAAGCAGCCGTTTTGTCACGCACGCCGCCGCGCTGCATGATTGTGTGTATGTGCGGATATGCCAAGCTTGTAAATCGCGAAAAAGGATGGTATAATAAAAAAGCTGTACAAAAATTAAAAATCCAGATGCCCTTTTGTGCAAATCTTTTTCTTTGGGGGAATGCCCATGCTGCGTGTGAAACGGATCAGCGCGGTGCTTGATTTGATTGCTTTCGGTGTTACGGCCGTGCTGTTCCTTGCTTCCGCCGTTTTTCGATGGATGGGAGAACCTTATGTTGAAACCGCGTTTTATTTGATGCTGTTTGGCGTCATTGCCTTAGATGCGGGTGCTTTCCTGCATTCTGCTTTTCATATATATCGGGATGTTCACTTCCTGCTGTTTATCTTTGCGTACAATCTGCTGCTGATTGGGCGGATTTATTTTAATGCCATGTATTTTCCACATAAAATGCTGCTGGCACTGGAGGCAGACAGCTGGGATAACCTCTATACGGCTTTTTTTGTGGTGGCACTGGCATTGCTGTTTTTTGTGGTGGTTTACTACGCGGCAGAGCCGGTTTTTGCAAAATATGAAAAGCGGATTCGGGAAGGGCACGCACAGAAAACCAAAGAGAAGCAGGCGCTTCCGGTCATTCGTCAGCTTTCGATTTTTATGCTGTATGCTTCTTCCATACCGTATCTTTACACCATGGCACTCAAAGTGCTGGCGGTGCTGGAAAACGGCTATACGGCATCCTTTACGGACACGGTGCAGATTCCGGGAGTCATCAGCCGCCTGTCCACATTTTTTGTGCCGTCTTTTGCGGTGTTCTTGGCCACGCTGCCCACAGTCAAGGAAATGAAGCTGCCACTTTTGGTGTATTGCGTGTATATGCTGGCGTCCCTTTTGACCGGTCGGCGCAATATGCTGGTAACGGAAGCGCTGATGCTTTTGGTTTACTTTACGATGCGAGATTTCCGCAGGGATAAAGGGAAACGGTACCTGACCAAAAAAACAGTGGCGCTCTGCGGTATTGGCGGCATACTGGCGGCATATCTGCTGCAGATGATGGCGTACAAGCGCGCGGGCAACTTCATTTTAACCCGCCCCATCGGTGATGTGCTGATGAGCTTTGTGGACTCGCAGGGTGCGAGTTTCCGTGTGGTGATTCAGACGGTGAACAATCTTTCTTCCTTTAACCAGAACATTACCTGGATGTATCTGCTGTATCCGTTTGAGTTGTTTGTGCACAACAATCTGGTGTTTCGCAATCTGTTTGGTCTGCAGCCAATCGTAGAGGTGCAGAACGAAAGCTTCGCCAAGACAACGCATAATTTTGCGCACGTGCTGACTTATAAAGTTGACCCGCAGCGCTATGAGGGCGGCGGCGGTTTCGGCACTTCGTTTGTTGCGGAAGCTTACGTTGCCGGCGGAATTGCTGCAGTGATTCTGATGGCGGTGCTGGCGGGACTGTTGTTCCGCTTTATGTCTTCCATACTTGCGCACAATTGGGTTGTGGTGGCATTTGGCCTGTTGGCTTTCCGCGAGTTGATTTACCTGCCGCGCACATTTGCTTTCACTTGGGTGACAGATACATTCAGCATTACCAACATTGTTTACTTTGCCGGTCTGTACGTTGCGGCGCTGTTGGTGGTGCAGATCAGCGCGAAAGTGCGGAAGCGAACGCGGGCACCGGCTGCCGGAACACTCCCGGCCGGAAAATCCCCATCGAATGAAATTATCGGAGGTTAAATGATTATGGAAGTGAGCATAAGCTTTTCAGATATTTGGAACTTTGTAAAACGAAATTGGTGGAAACTGCTGATTGTTGTTGTTTTGCTGGCAGGCGTGGGTGCCGGAATGTCCCTGAAAGTTCTTTCTCCGACGTATGCGTCAGACTCGACGGTTGTAATTTCCTGCACAATTCCGGAAAACGCAGACAAAGATTACCGTCTGCAGTATACTTCCATACTGGCGAGCCGCGTCAACAGCGGTCTGGCGCTTGCTAATGCCACGCAGATTAAGCAGGAAGTGGCAGATGAACTGAATGTGCCGGTGGCGGAGATTCTGGACATTAAGGCAACGCTGAATCAGAATGCCCCGAGCATCAAAGTTACCACATCCACCAGCAACGCAAGCATCTGCGCCAAAGTTTCGGACACTGCCTGCGAAATCCTTGCGAAGCAGCTCAAGCAGATGTTCCCCACACCGGAGCTGACCGTCACCATGGTAGATCCCGGCAAGAAAGCGGTCGCGGTTTCCTCAAAGATGGCTGCGGTTAAAGGTGGCATACTGGGCGGCGGCTTTGCACTGGTGGTCTGCTTTGTCTTTGCTGTGCTGAAAGTCTTGCTGGACAAGCATCTGCGCAACAGCGTCTTTGCGGCAGAGGCGCTGCAGATTCCGCTGCTTGGCACAGCGGGAAGCGGCAAGGGAAAACCGCACGCGGAGGAATATCGGCGCATTCGCTCTGCAGCACTGTTGCAGGCAGGCGAAGGCCGCAGTCTGCTGTTTGCGCCGGTCAGTAGAAACAGCAAAGAAGGAGAACTGCTGACCGGACTGGCGCGCAGTCTGGCGGGCAGCAAAAAGAACGTGTTGCTGTTGGATGCCGATATGGTTAATCCACAGTGGGCAGCTAAAATCGGTGTGCAGCCGAAGGCTTCTTTGCTTGCAGTGCTGAACGGCAGTGCATCCTTGCAGGACGCGGCAACGCCGACCGATACCGAGGGGCTGCATTTTCTGGGCTGTGCCGCCGCACCGGAGGCGGACAGCGCGGCGGATTTGCTTGCTTCTCAGTCGTTCGCGGATCTGCTTGCGAAGGCAGAGGAAACCTATGATTACATTTTGGTCAGCACGCCGGCAGAGGAGTCCAACTCGGCTGCCGACAGTGTCGCTTCTGTGTGCGACGCAGTTATCATGGTGGCGCGTTATGGCGTGACACCCATGGAGCAGTTCCGCACCAGTCTGTCCCGTATCCGCGCTTCCGGCGGTAAAGTCATCGGGTTCGTTACCACGGACGCGGGCTGAAATTAGAATAGAAAGCAGGTACTGCACAGTTTGCAGTGCCTGCTTTTTTATGCGCGGAATTGCTGGGGAAAAGCTGCCGACAGGACATCGGCGCTTGACTTTTTTTTCACTCTGGGCTATAATGATTTCGCCAAAGATAGCATATGCTAACTAAAGATAGCTTTGGCTAACAAAGGAGATGCTTATGACACTGGATCAACTTCCGATTGGTCGTGAGGCAGTTATTCAACAGGTCGGCGGGGAGGGCGCCCTGCGGCGCCATATGCTGGAGATGGGTCTTACACCCCATACACGGGTGCAGGTGCGAAAAGTTGCACCGATGGGTGACCCCATTCAGCTGGAGCTGCGCGGCTATGAGCTGACGCTGCGCCTGGAGGATGCCCGAAATATCACGCTGGAGGAAACAAAATGATTTTTGCATTGGCAGGCAACCAAAACTGTGGAAAAACCACGCTATTTAATCAGCTGACTGGCAGCAATCAACACGTGGGCAACTTTCCCGGTGTTACGGTGGAGCGAAAGGACGGTGTCATCCGCGGACATAAAGACGCGACGGTGGTGGATCTGCCGGGTATTTACTCGCTTTCGCCGTACACCAGCGAAGAAATTGTGACGCGTGACTTCATTTTAAACAGTCATCCCGATGGAATCATCAACATTGTGGATGCGACGAATATCGAGCGGAACCTTTACCTGACCATGCAGCTGATTGAGCTGGATCGCCCAATGGTAGTGTGCCTCAATATGATGGATGAGGTGCGCAATAACGGCGGAACCATTCATATCGATGAGCTCAGCCGCGAACTCGGTGTGCCGGTCATTCCGATTTCCGCCAGTAAAAATGAGGGCATTGACGAACTGATTGATATTTTAATGGAAACGGCGCAGAATAAACAGAAGCCGAAGCGGCAGGACTTTTGCAGTGGGCCGGTGCACCGGTGCATTCATGCGGTGGCGCACTTGATTGAGGACCATGCGCAGCGGCTGGGCGTGCCGCCGTACTTTGCCGCCACCAAGCTGGTGGAAGGGGATGCCCCCATGCAGAAAGCGCTTGCACTCAATGAAAATGAAATTGAAATGCTGGGGCATTCCGTCAAGGAAATGGAGCGTGACCTAAATACCGACCGGGAAGCCGCCATGGCGGATATGCGGTATTCCTTTATCGAAAAGCTTTGCGGAAAAACGGTGGTAAAGCCAAAGGAAAGCGTTGAGCATCGGCGCAGTGTTAAAATTGACGCCGTTTTGACCAACAAATATGCTGCCATTCCGATTTTTCTGCTGGTCATGCTTTTGATTTTCTGGTTAACGTTCGGCGTTATCGGCGCGGCGCTCAATGATTTGCTGACGCTCGGCATTGATGCGGTCACCAACGCGGCAGCGGCCGGTCTGCAGGCGTACGGTATCAATCCGGTGATTCAGTCCCTGCTGGTCGATGGCGTTTTTGCCGGGGTGGGCAGTGTGCTTTCCTTTTTGCCCACCATTGTGGTTTTGTTTTTTTTCCTTTCGCTTCTGGAAGACAGCGGGTACATGGCGCGCGTTGCGTTTGTGATGGATAAACTGCTGCGGCGCATCGGCCTTTCCGGCAGAAGCTTTGTGCCAATGCTCATTGGCTTTGGCTGCTCGGTGCCTGCCATCATGTCCACGCGGACGCTGTCGAGTGAGCGCGACCGCAAAATGACCATTTTGCTCACGCCCTTTATGAGCTGCAGCGCCAAGCTGCCGATTTACACCATGATTACGCTGGCTTTTTTCCCAAAGTACCGCGCGCTGGTGATGATTTGCCTGTACTTCGGCGGAATGCTCATGGGCGTATTGAGCGCGCTGCTGATGAAGCACACGATTTTTCACGGCAAGCCGGTTCCGTTTGTTATGGAACTGCCGAACTACCGGCTGCCCAGTCCGCGCAGCACCGGCATGCTGGTCTGGGAAAAGGCAAAGGATTTTCTGCAGCGTGCCTTTACCGTGATTTTTCTGGCGTCCATTGTGATTTGGTTCCTGCAGACCTTTGATGTTCGGCTGAACCCCGTTGCCAACAGTCGCGACAGTATGCTGACGGACATCGGGCAGTTTATTGCGCCGCTGTTTGAGCCGCTCGGCTTTGGTGACTGGCGTGCAAGTACGGCTGTTCTGACCGGCTTTATTGCCAAGGAAGCGGTTGTGAGTACCTTTGCGGTCTTGACCGGTGCAAGCGGCACCGCGCTGCCGCAGGTGCTGTCAACGCTGTTTTCGCCCATGGCGGCCATTTCCTTTCTGGTATTTGTTCTGCTGTATTCGCCGTGTGTTGCCGCCATCACTGCGGTTCGGCGAGAGATGAACTCGCGCCTCTCGGCAATTTCTGTGGTGCTCTATCAAACCGGGCTGGCGTGGTTGACTGCGTTTGTCGTTTATCAGGTCGGTTCCCTGTTCATTCACGGATAAGGAGGAATCGTAATGCAGGTACAGGATTGGATTCTGCTGGGTATTTTAACGGTGCTGGTTGTTCTGGCGGGTCGTTACTGGTGGAAACACCGACACAACTGCTGCGGAAACTGCGCCGGCTGCAGCCATTGTGAAGCCTGCCGCAGCAGCCGAAAAAAACAATCATAAGCGTGTGGCTGCCTGCAAAAATCTGTGGGCAGCCACTTGTTTCCTGCCCGAAAAAAAGGTATGATGAAAAAGGGATCGGCGGGTTTTTCCGCGGATTCCGGAAAACAGCGGCACCTAACCAAACAAAGGAGGTACGGAATATGGTGAATATGCAAAAATGCGCGATGATTGGCTGCGGGTTCGTGGGGGCAACCTCTGCGTTTTCTCTGGTGGAAAGCGGCCTTTTCAACGAGATGGTTCTGATTGATGCTAACCACGACAAAGCAGAGGGCGAAGCCATGGACTTGAGCCACGGCCTTGCTTTCACACAGCCGATGGAGATTACCGCCGGTGATTATCCCGATTTGAAGGACTGCGGTATCATTATCATCTCTGCAGGGGCGGGGCAGAAGCCGGGCGAAACCCGCATGGATCTGGTTCATAAGAACGTTTCCATCTTTAAACAGATTATACCGCAGATTGTGCGGTATAACCAGGAAGCCCTTCTGCTGGTGGTTGCCAATCCTGTGGATATCCTCACATGGGTCACCTGGAAACTTTCCGGCTTTCCGGCGCAGCGGGTGATTGGCAGTGGCACGGTGCTTGACACCGCCCGATTGAAATATTTGCTTGGCCGCCATCTGGACGTGGATCCGCGCAGCGTGCACGCGTTCATAGTCGGCGAGCATGGCGACAGTGAACTGGCTGTCTGGAGCAGTGCAAACGTCAGCGGCGTTCCGCTGAATGAATTCTGCGAACTGCGCGGTTATGAGGAACACGGAAAAAACCGGCAGCTGCTGTATGAGGAAGTAAAAAACAGTGCGTACCGAATTATTGAGAAAAAGGGTGCAACGTATTACGGCATTGCTCTTTCCGTACGCCGCATCTGCGAGTGCCTGGTGCGTGACGAGCACAGCATCCTTTCTGTCAGCAGCCTGATTCAGGGGCATTTTGGCCTGACAGACCTGTGCATGGGCGTTCCGACCATCCTTGGCAGCAAGGGTGTGGAGCGGGTGCTGGACATCGGTTTGAACCGGGACGAGCAGGATGAGTTGCTGCGCTCTGCAGCTGCGTTAAAGCAGGTCTTACAGGGAATAGAGCTTTGATTTTTGGTTAGTTGCTTCACAATTTTTCTGTAATGTGTTAATTATTTTGTGAAAACACGCCAGAACTTACCTGAAAAATTCACAGAAAGCATCACCAGGTGCAGGAGCTGATTTGTGCGTTCATCCAAAGTTTGTTCCGGAACCGAATTTGTATAGGTGTGCTTCCGTCGTTTATGGTATAATGCAGGTGTCGGAGTGTTTTTTCCGACGGTTCATTTGCAGGCGGCGGACTTGCCTTTGCGCAGATTCGCAAAACGGTAAAGGGGGTAAACGCATCATGGTAAGACATATTGTGTTGTGGAAATTAAACGAATCGCAGAGCAAGAATGCGGCTGGCGTGGCTGCAAGTCTTCGCAGCCGGTTCAAAGCTTTGCTGGGTGTGGTTGACGGCCTTACTGCCATAGAGGTGAACGCGGGCTACAAAGCTGGTGCGTATGATTTGTGCCTAATTGCAGATTTTGAAAGCAAAGAGGCGGAGGCGGCATATCAGCAGCATCCGGAGCATTTGAAAATTAAGGAACTGGTGCATACTCTGATTTCTGACCGCACGGCGTTTGACTATGAATATGCTGCCTGAACCACTCGAAAACTGAAAATTGAAATCCCGCAGGGTATGTGATGATGCATATCCTGCGGGATTTTTTTGTCTGTACGGTGCTGCCTTTTGGCTTTTGTGCACAGGGTTCTATGTGGTTTTGGCACTGCATAGGATATAGGGACAAGCGAAAGGTGGGACAACCAAATGGAAAATATGGAGGACGGTGCGCGCAGGTTTGACCAGGCTGTCGGCGCTTTGTGCCCGCGCGTAAAAAATCTGCTGCTGCAGCTGCCTGCTGCGGTGCGGGCAGAAACCTCGGAAGTCCGACTGCGTGTGCAGCGACCGGTTGCGTTGTGGCGCGGTGGGCACACCTGGTTTGTAACCGCCGCACATGGTGTCGTGCAGAACCCTGCTGCGGGTGTGTGCGCGGAAAAAAGCGATTTGGCGGAAAGCTTTCGGATGCTGTGCAGTTACTCGGTTTACAGTCATCAGGCACAGATTCGGGAGGGCTATGTTACGCTGCGCGGCGGGCATCGCGCGGGGTTGGCAGGTACCGCGCTGCTGCAGAATGGCGCGGTGACCGGTATGCGCGACATCACTTCGCTGAACCTGCGCATTGCCCGCCAGATGGACGGCTGTGCGCGAGAGCTGCTGCGGCAGGCAGGCAGCCTGCGCGGCGGATTGCTGCTGGCAGGGCCGCCGGCTTCCGGCAAGACAACGCTGCTGCGGGATATTGCCCGCCAGCTTTCCAGCGGCCTGCTTGGCGAATTCTGCAAGGTAACCGTAGTTGATGAGCGCGGGGAGCTTTGCGGCGTGCAGCAGGCGGCGTACGGCAGCAATCTGGGACCTTGCTGCGATGTGCTGGACGGATTTCCGAAAGCGGCAGGCATGCTGCTGGCGCTGCGCACGCTTTCGCCGGAGTATTTGCTGTGCGATGAGCTTGGTACGGCGCAGGAAACGGAGGCACTGGTGCAGTGTGTTAATGCGGGCGCGACGGTGATTGCCAGCGTGCACGCGGGCAGCCTGCAGGAACTGGTCAAAAGGCCGCAGGGACGGGCGCTGCTGCAGACAGGTGCGTTTGAAACCATTGCGCTGCTGGCACACGGCAGCCCCGGACAGATTCGGGCGCTGGCAAAGGCGGGTGATCTGCTTGCTGCGGATTCTGGGAGCGGCGTGCCTGCTTTTTGCGGGGACAGCGGCGGGCTGTCTGCAATCGCGTAAGCTGCGCGACCACCGCGACCGCCTGCGGGCTTTCTTAAAATTTTTGAGCGAGGTCAAGACGGAAATGACTTATGCGGGTGTGCCGGTGGAAGAACTTCTGGAGCGCCACGGCCGCGGGCTTGTCTTGCTGCAGCCGTATTTTCAAGCGCGGCAGGACGGCGCGGATTTTTTGACGGCGTGGAGCCGCACGGCGGAAAACGGCCTGCTGTCCGGACAGGAGCGTGTGCTTCTGCAGGGATTTGGAGAGGGCTTCGGCGCCACAGACCTGCAGGGGCAGCTTTCGCATTGCTCCCTTTATCAGGAACTGACGCGGAAGGAATTGGACACTGCCGAAAAGCAGTACAGCGAGAAAGGAAAGCTGTACCGGATGCTGGGAATCTGCATTGGTGCAATGGTGGCGCTGGTGCTGCTGTAAACAGGAAAAAGGCGGTGCTGCGGCACAGCTGAAAAATGGAGGGACGCTGCATGAACGTGGACCTGATTTTTAAAATCGCGGCAATCGGGATTATTGTTGCTGTGTTGAATCAACTGCTTATTCGTTCCGGGCGGGAAGAGCAGGCTATGATGACAACGCTGGCGGGGCTGATTGTGGTGCTGATGATGATTATTCAGCAGATTGACGTTTTGTTCCGTACCATCAAGTCCACTTTTGGGTTATGAACATGAATGTAGCGGGCATTGCCGGCGCGGCGCTGATTGCCGCGGTGTTTGCCGCGCTGCTGCGCAAAAGCAACGGCGAGTACGCCATGGTGCTGCGCATTGCCGCCGGTGTCCTGATTATTTTGGAGGTTCTGCAGGCGGTTGTGCCCGCCCTGCAGCAGATTTCGGCGCTTTTACAAACTGCCGGCGTCAGTGGGGAGTACACCGGCATCCTTCTGCGCACACTGGGCATTACATTTTTGACGCAGTTTGCGGCGGATGCCTGCCGGGATGCCGGGGAAAGCGCGCTGGCCAGCAAGGTGGAGCTTGCCGGGCGCGTCAGCATTCTGGTGCTGGCGCTGCCGCTGTTCGCAAAGGTTGCTTCCATTGCGTCAGCATTGATTGCAAAGTAGGGGGAAGTATGAAAAAACGCAGACGGCCGGTTTTCCGGCAGCATCGACAGCGAATGTTGCAGACCTGCTTTTGCCGGACACGAAAGCCGCGGCGGTGCAGGCATATTTGCCGGCGGCTCAGCCGAAAGTATTGCGGCGTGCGGCGGCGTGACGGCAGGCTGTCCGCGGTGCTGCGGGCGCTTGCGCTGCTGGTACTGCTGTTGGCGGCAGTTCTGTCGTTTTGTCGTCCGTGTGCCGCAGCGCAGTCTGGTGCTTCCGAGCAGGCGGAGGACTACTATGCGGAGCAGTTTGAAGCAAGCGGCGCCTCCGACCTGCCGGACAAACTGCCGGCGGAAACCCAGCGGCAGCTGGCGGGGCTTGGTGTGGATACGGATAACTTTCAGAGTCTTGGTACGCTTACACCGCAGTCGTTTTTCCGGACAGTGTTTGGAATTGCAGGAACCGAGGGCAGAGGCCCGCTGAAGGCTGCCGGCTTGTGTCTGGGCGTCATCCTGCTGTGTGCGCTGGTCAATTCGATGAAACTTTCCTTTGGCGAGCGCCCGCTCGGCGGTGTGGCGGGCGTGGTGGCGGCCCTGTGCATCTGCATCTGCGTGGTGGAACCGATTATAGAAGTATTGGTGCGCGCGTCCTCTGTTATCAAAGCTGCCTGCGGCTTTACGCTGGCGGCAGTGCCGGTGGCGGCGGCAGTGCTGGCGGCGCTGGGACGCCCGGCGTCCGCCGCTTCCATGCAGATTATGCTGACCACAGCGGGCAATGTGGTACAGGTGCTTTCGGCGTGCGTCTTTACGCCGGGCATGAAGCTGTACATGGCGATGGCGGTGGTGTCTTCGCTTTCTCCGGATGTCAACCTTTCGGGAATCTGCAGATTTTTCGGCAAGGCGGTCAAGTGGCTGCTGGGCCTTTCCATGACCCTCTTTACGGGGCTGCTGGGCGTGCGGCAGCTGGTTTCTACAGGGGCGGACAACATGACCGCGCGGGCTGCGCGCTTTGTGGTCAGCAGTGCGGTACCGGTGGTGGGCAGTGCGCTGAGCGATGCTTTGCACACCGTGGCGGGCTGCGTGGAAATGCTGCGCTCCGGGGTAGGGGCATTTGCGCTGCTGGCGCTGCTGCTTTTGTTCCTGCCGGTTCTGCTCAGTTGCCTGCTGTGGATGCTGACGCTGCGGGCGTGCGCGGCAGTCAGCGAAGTGTTTTCTCTGGAGGAGGTCGATACCATGCTGCGCTCCTGCAGCATGGTGCTGGAAGTTTTAATGGCGGTTTTGCTCTGCTCCATGACAGTGCTTCTGGTTTCCAGCGTGGTGCTGGTGACAATGGGGGGAGGCGGCAGCACATGATCAAGGCGTGGGCTGGCGGACTGTGCGCACTGGCGGTGGCGGCCGCCATGGTGCGCATCCTTGCGCCGGATGGCTCCATGGGAAAAATGCTCAAGCTGATTTTGGGCGCCATGACGCTGTGCGTCATGATCGGCCCGCTGTTGCAAATGGCACCGAATCTTTCTTCGGCGCTGCAGCAGGCGCCGGACACTTCCGTTCCCTCCGGCTTTTCCGCAGTTGTGCAGAATCAGATGCAGGCTGCGGCACGCAAGCAGGCGGAAACCGTGGCAGCGGCACAACTGGCAGACGCAAAAATTTCCTGTCGGGAAATTCATGTGGAAATGGATACTTCCCAGTCTTCCGGCATACGGATTGTCAGGGTGACGGTTTCCCTGCAGGATCAGACGCAGGCGGCCCGCGCCCAAAAACTGCTGGAAGACACGTTCGGCACTGCAGTGGAGGTGAAAATCCGTGGATGAGGAAAAACAGAACCGTGTCCTGCAGAAACTGCTGCACAGCGACACCGGCCGCAAAGCGGTGGTGGCATTCGGGCTGCTCGGCATTCTGCTGATTTTTCTTTCCAGTGTGCTTCCGAGTGGTACGAAAAGCACCGGAAGCACGCAGGCAGCAAGTTCCGCCACGGCACAGACAACGGATGAAGCTTACGCAAAGCAACTGGAGCAGGAACTGACGGAAACCATCGGCAGAATTCGCGGCGCGGGCACTCCGCATGTGCTGGTCACGCTGGAGCAAGGCAGTGCGCAGGTGTATGCCCAGGAGGAAAAACATTCGACACAGCAGCAGGACGGTTCTTCCGGCACCGGTCAGAATGCCGACAGTACGGAAACCGGCTATATCATTGTCAAGGATGCCGATGGAAATGAACACGCTTTGCAGGTGACGCGGCAGCAGCCTAAGGTGCAGGGGGTGGTGGTGACTTGCCCCGGCGCGGAGCAGCCCACAGTGCAGCAGGCCATCCTCAACGCCGTTTCCGTTGCGGCGGGGGTCGACAGCACCAGAGTCTGCGTGGTGGCTTCGGGCGGATAGGGCAAAGTTGTCATGCCCTGCCCGTCCGGTGCATAAACTTGATAGAAAACAGATACGTTCCGGACAAGAAAGAAATTCCGGGAAAGTGAATGGAGGAGTACAGCATGAAATTTCAAAAACGTCAGCTGGTACTGGCAGCACTGGTCGTGGCGCTCGGCGCGGCGGTGTACCTGAACTACCGGTTCGCAGACGGAAACCAGCTGCTGGCGGAAGACGCCGCGGCATCGAAGGAACCGGGACAGACACAATTGGTCAATGCGGGCGAAGCCTCACTGTCCTCTGCCGCAAGCACCGCTTCCTCTGCCGTTTCCGCTGCTTCTTCCGGTACGTCTTCCTGTGACGATTACTTTACCGAAGCGCGCCTGACCCGCCAGAAAGCCCGCGACAGTGCGGCGCAGCTGCTGGAAAAAACCATTTCCAGCGCAAATTCCAGCGATGCTGCCAAAAAAGAGGCGGTGCAGCAGACCGCAACACTTGCGCAGGAGCAGATGAAGGAAAATAATGCGGAAAACATCATCAAAGCCAAGGGCTTTTCCGACTGTGTGGTCTTTCTGCAGAACGGAGAGTGCAGTGTGGTGGTAAAAGAGGGCAGCACCAATATGGAAAACGCCGCGCTGATTGTGAAAGACGCCGTTTCCGGGCAGACAGGCGTGCCTTACGACAAAATCAAAGTGGTCGAGAAGAAAGCATCCTGAAATTCTTGCGCTTTCCGTATTTTCCTTGCGTGCGGCCGGTATTTCGTGGTATACTGTTGCCAGTGGAGTTTGAAAAAAGAACAAAGCAGAACGAGCAATAAAAATCCTCCGCTTCGGAGGATTTTTTATTTTGGAGGTTTTCTATGAAACGACATGACGCACGCAGGCAGGCATTCTTCCTGCTTTTTGAACAGAGTCTGCATGGTGGCACCGTTGCGGAACTGATTGATTATGCAGACGAAGCGGGCTCTTTTCAGGAAGAGGACGAAGAACAGAAGCAGGTGCCGGCTCCAGTGGATGAATTTGCACAGCGGACAGCCTCCGGCGCGGAGGCGCACTGCGCCGAACTGGACGAGATTATCGGTCGGTACGCACGCGGCTGGTCGGTGCGCCGGATTTCCAAGGTGTGCCTGGCACTGCTGCGGCTCGCACTGTATGAAATGAAGTGGGAAGCGGACATTCCGGTCAGCGTTTCCATCAATGAAGCTGTCGAGCTTGCCAAGCAGTACGGCGGCGCGGATGACGCATCCTTCCTGAATGGAATTCTGGGTGCCGCCGCAAAGGAGCTGCAGACAGATGGCTGACATCTTTGCACTGGATACCAGTAACTATACCACCAGCACGGCACTGTTTCGGGACGGCGAAATTTTTCAGCAGAAACAGCTGCTGCCGGTCAGAAAGGGAGAACTGGGTCTGCGGCAGAGCGATGCGGTGTTCCATCATGTGCAGCAGCTGCCGGAACTGACGGAAGCGCTGTTTGCGCAGACCAGCCGCAGTACGCTGCAGGCAGTGGGATGCTCCTCCCGCCCGCGCACGCTGCCCGGCAGCTATATGCCGTGTTTTACGGTTGGCCACGGGGCGGCGCGCCTGCTGGCGGCGGTGCACGGTGTGCCTTTGTACACGTTTTCCCATCAGCAGGGACACATCGCGGCGGCACTTTGGTCCGCGCAGCGGCTGGATTTATTTGAAAAACCGTTTCTTGCCTTTCATGTTTCCGGCGGAACCACCGAAGCGGTCCTGGCAGCGCCGGCTGCGGATGAGCCGTTTCACGTCCGGCTGCTGGCGCAGTCGCTGGACTTAAAAGGTGGACAGGCGGTGGACCGTGTCGGCAGGCTTCTGGGATTACCGTTCCCCGCCGGCCCGGAGTTGGAAAAGCTGGCGGCACAGTCCGATGCTGCGTTTCGCATCCGCCCGTCGATGAAGGGTGCGGACTGTTCTCTTTCCGGAATTGAAAATCAATGCGCACGGCAGAAAGCAGAGGGGGTGCCGCCGCAGGATATTGCGAAATACTGCCTTTGCAGCCTGCTGGCAGCTTTAGACGCGATGGCGGCGGCATTGCTGCGAGAACACCCCGGTTTGCCGCTTGTTTTTGCGGGCGGCGTGATGTCGAACCGGTTTATCCGAACCGCACTGACGGAAAAATACGGCGCCTGTTTTGCAGAGCCTGCTTTTTCTGCGGACAATGCGGCGGGCATTGCTGTGCTGACGGCGCGCAGGGAGGGACTGCTGTGAAACAGAATGCGGTGCTGACGGTCACACAGCTTAACCGGTATGTCAAATCTCTGCTGGAGGGGGACGCGAGGCTCAACTGCGTATATATTACCGGCGAAATCAGCAATTTTACAGACCACTACCGTTCCGGACATTTGTACTTTTCTTTAAAAGATGAAACGTGCGCCGTGAAAGCGGTGATGTTTGCGTCTGCCGCGCGCCGACTGCGGTTTGCACCGGAGAACGGTATGAAGGTTTTGGTGCGCGGCAGGGTTTCCGCATACGAAGTGTCAGGACAGTATCAGCTTTATGCGGAGGAAATGCAGCCGGTCGGTGCGGGTGAGCGTGCGGTTGCGCTGGAGCAGCTGAAAGAAAAATTGCGCAGGGAGGGCTTGTTTGAGCAGGCACGAAAGCGTGCGCTGCCGCAGTTTCCCAAACGAGTGGGCGCCATCACGTCGGCAACCGGTGCGGTGATTCATGATATTCAAAATGTTCTTACGCGGCGGTGGCCGTTGGCGGAGCTGGTGCTGCTGCCGGTCGCGGTGCAGGGGGCGCAGGCGGTGCCGCAGCTTGTGCAGGCACTGCAGACCTTTAACCGGAAGCAGTGCGCGGATGTGCTGATCATCGGCCGCGGCGGCGGCAGCGCCGAGGATTTGTGGGCATTTAATGAGGAACTGGTTGTGCGCGCGGTAGCGGCCTCTCAGATTCCGATTATTTCCGCGGTCGGGCATGAAACGGACGTAACACTGACGGATTTTGCCGCGGATTTGCGCGCGCCGACGCCCAGCGCCGCGGCGGAACTGGCGGTGCCGGATCGGGCGGAACTGATGGAGTCGCTTCTGCAGACGGCGGTACAGCTGCGGCTGGGGGTGGAGCAGCGTCTTAATGACGAGCGTATGCAGCTGGATTTGCTTGCCCAGTCGCTGCAGGAGGGACTGGAAACCCCCGCACAGCTCTGCAGGCAGGAGCTTTCTGTGCTTGCCGGACGACTGGAGGATTTAAGCCCTCTCAAGGTGCTTAAGCGCGGTTACTCCATGGTGACGGACGCGGGCGGCGGCGTTTTAACCAATCCGCACGCGGTTATGGTTGGCGAGCAGGTGCAGGTGCGTATGGACAAAGGGACGCTTTTTTGCACGGTAGACGAAAAGGAGGACCTTCATGAATAAGAAAATGACGTTTGAGCAGGCAATGGACAAGCTTGCGCAGACAGTTACAAAATTGGAAAACGGCAGCGCGCCGCTGGAGGAAACCATGAAGCTGTATCAGGAAGGCACCCAGCTAACTGCATTCTGCTACCAAAAGCTGCAGGAAGCGGAGCTGAAAATGAAAACCATCACTGCTGGCAAGGATGGCGCACCAGAGGAACCGTGATGGAACGAACGGTAAAGTGCCGGAAGCTGGACATGGAAACTTACCCCCCGCAAAGCACACTTCGATTATTTTTGCTCTCTGGCGTATCCGTACGCAGGAATGACGGTCAACGTGGACGCCACGGAACTTTGGACCAAAGCGAAAGCGACGGGGGAGTCGTTTTTTCTGCATTTGCTGTATGCGATCGGAAACGCGGCGAATGCCGTGCCCGCTTTTTGCCGGCGGATTGTGCAGCCTGTGCTGCGCCCGGCGGATTCCAACCCACGCATTACGCGGGGGCGCTGCTGCCGGTTCCTGTTCTGGTGCATCACGCACTGGCGGACAGGCGGCAGATTGCGGATTTTTACGAGGCACTGCAGGCATAAATAGATTTATGAATACAGCGGTTAGACGTTGGAGGAGCGGAACATGGACAAAGTACAGTTTGAAGCGCAGATGAAGCGGTATGCACAGATGACGGAAGCCGCGCTGGTGCGTTTTGTGCCGGAACAGCCGGAACTGCCGGAGCATATCCTTTATGAAGCCATGCGCTACAGCTTGCTTGCGGGTGGCAAGCGGCTGCGACCGGTTCTGGTGTTTGCATTCTGCAGCCTGTGCGGCGGAAACACAGAAACCGCGCTGCCGGCAGCCTGCGCCATTGAGATGGTGCATACCTATTCGCTGATCCACGATGACCTGCCCTGTATGGATAACGACGACCTGCGCCGCGGCAGGCCTTCCAGTCATAAGCAATTTGGGGAGGCAAATGCGCTTTTGGCGGGGGACGCACTGCTGACCAAAGCGTTTGAAACGGTGCTGGCGTGCCGGGAGGCAGGGGCGCAGGAGAGCCGAACGCTGCAGGCGGCGGCGATTCTTGCGCGCGCGGCGGGTGACCACGGCATGGTGGCGGGGCAGGTGCTGGATCTGCTCAACGAAAACCGCGCCATCACCGCGGAGGAGCTGATTGACCTTGATGCAAAAAAAACGGGCGCAATGATTCGTGCGTCTGCAGCCATGGGCTGTGTGCTGGCAGGCGCCGCCGCCGAGCAGAAATGCGCTGCGGATGCGTATGCCAAAGCGCTCGGTCTGGCGTTTCAGATTCAGGACGACCTGCTGGATGTTGCGGGGGACGCGGCGCTGCTTGGCAAACCGACCGGCAGTGATGCGCAGAACGACAAGCGGACGTATGTGGCGCTGCTGGGGCTGGAAGCTTCGCGGCGCGCCGTGGCGGATTTGACTGACCAGGCAAAAAAAGCTCTGGCGCCGTTTGGCGGCAAAGCGGCGTTTTTGTGTATGCTGGCAGACCGCATGGCTGCGCGGGAAAGCTGATGGGATGTGCTTGACAAACTGAGCATCCGGTGTTAAAATAATCTAGCCGCTTATTTTGGGTTGAAGTGAGTCTTTTGGGCTCCGCCTACGATAGCGAGTCTACAGAAAGCAGGTTTTCTTTTTATGTATGCAATTATTGAAACCGGCGGCAAGCAGTACAAAGTAGAGAAAGATGACGTTATCTTTGTGGAAAAGCTTGCGACGGACGAAAACAGTACCGTTGACTTTAAGGTCATCGCCGTTGGCGGCGACAAGGGACTGAAGGTTGGCACACCTTATGTGGAGGGTGCTTCCGTAACCGGCAAAGTGCTGAAAAACGGTAAGTCCAAGAAGATTAACATCTGGACTTACAAGCCGAAAAAGGGTGAATCCCGCAAGATGGGTCACCGCCAGCCGTACACGAAAGTACAGATTGAGGCTGTTAACGCCTGATGATTCAATGCAGGTTTCTTTCAGATTCCACGACAGGGCAGTGTGTCGGCTTTGCGTTTTCCGGTCATGCCGGCAGCCGTGAGGCAGGCAGAAACGTGGTGTGTGCCGCCGTTTCTTCCGCCGCTTATCTGACGGCAAATGCGCTGACAGATGTTTTGCACAGCAAAGCGGAGATTACCGAACAGGACGGGGTTCTGCACTTGCGGGTGCCGCCTGCGGACGAGCCGAAGTGCCGCCCTTTCCTGCAGGCGCTGAAACTGCACATTGAGAATTTGGAAGAACAGTATCCGAAGTATATCAACATGAGTGATAAAGAGGTGTAAAAAATGCTGAAAGTTAATATTCAGTTATTTGCTCATAAAAAAGGTATGGGTTCCACAAAGAACGGCCGTGATTCCGAGTCGAAGCGCCTTGGCGTGAAGCGTGCGGACGGTCAGTTCGTGCTGGCCGGCAACATCCTGGTCAAACAGCGCGGTACCCACATTCATCCCGGCGAGAACGTGGGCATCGGTTCCGATGACACGCTGTATGCAAAGGTGAACGGTAAAGTCAAATTTGAGCGCCTGGGCGCAGATCGTAAAAAAGTCAGCGTTTACGCAGCAGAACAGTAAATCAGCAAAGCAGAATCCCAGGCGATGCAGCCTGGGATTTTTGCTGTTTTCAGGGCAGAATAATAGCAAACGGCGAAATGCGCAGAGTTTGCCGTTTGCTGATAAACCAGAGGGTACAGCAGTGCACCCGCAGAACACGCGGGCGCGCGTACCGCGCCGACAGGAGTAAATTATGTTTATAGACAGTGCGAAAATTCATGTGCAAGCAGGCAGCGGCGGTGCGGGTGCCGTTTCGTTCCGGCGGGAAAAATATGTCGCGGCGGGCGGCCCAGACGGCGGCGACGGCGGCCGCGGCGGCAGCGTCGTGTTTTTGGCGGACGATAACCTTTCTACTCTGAGCGATTACCGCTACCGCCGGAAATTTGTCGCGAAAAACGGAGAGGATGGCCGCGGGAAAAGATGTTCCGGAAAAAAAGGCGAAGACCTGGTTCTGCGCGTGCCGCGCGGCACACTGGTAAAGGATGCAGCAACCGGCCGCTTGCTGGCGGATATTTCCGGTGATGAGCCGCAGACGGTGCTGCAGGGCGGCCGCGGCGGCTGGGGCAATGTGCATTTTGCAACGCCGACGCGGCAGGTGCCGCGCTTTGCCAAACCCGGCACGCCCGGTATGGAACTGGACGTGCAACTGGAACTGAAGCTGCTGGCGGATGTTGGGTTGGTCGGGTTTCCGAATGTGGGCAAAAGCACTCTGGTCAGCGTGGTCAGCGAAGCGCGACCTAACATTGCCAATTACCACTTCACAACTCTGACACCGGTGCTCGGCGTGGTGCATCTTTCCGAAGGGCGTTCCTTTGTCATGGCAGACATTCCCGGTTTGGTAGAGGGCGCTTGGCAGGGAGTGGGGCTGGGACATCAATTCCTGCGCCATGTGGAGCGCTGCCGGCTGCTGCTGCACATTGTAGATGTTTCCGGCAGCGAGGGCCGCGACCCAAAGGAGGACTTCCAGATCATCAATGCGGAACTGCGCAAATTTAATCCGGAGCTTGCTGAGCGGCCGATGCTGGTGGCAGGCAACAAATGCGACTTGACGGACGAAGCGCACGTGGAAGCGTTCCGTAAGTTTGTGGAGGAGCAGGGATACCTTTTCTATCCCATCATGGCGCCCATCCGCGAGGGCGTGGACCCGCTGCTGAATAAAATTACGGAAGAACTCAGCAAACTGCCGCCGATTCGCAGCTATGAGCCGGAGCCTGCTCCCCTGCCGAAGCCGGAAGAAATTTCGCGCGGCGAGGTGCGGATTACGCGGGAAGACGGCATTTTTGTGGTGGAAGCTCCGTGGCTGCTGCAGGTGATGCAGTCGGTGAATTTTGACGATTACGAATCCCTTCAGTACTTTCAGCGCGTGCTGCTGGAAACCGGTGTGGACGCGCGCCTGCAGGAAGCCGGCGTGCAGGACGGCGATACCGTTTCGATTTACGATGTGCAGTTTGATTATATTGCATAAGAATTTTTTTGACATAGAGGTGCGCCATGGAACGTTTTTTAGAGAAGCCCTGTGACCCCAAAACGCTCAGCCCGCTGACCCTTGCCTTTGTCGGGGACTGCGTCTTTGAGCTTTTTGTGCGGGAAAAGCTGGTGTGTGATGCCAACCAGCCGGTTAAGGCGCTGCACAGGCAGTCGGTGCAGCGTGTCTGCTGTACCGCACAGGCGGCGGACTGCGCGGTTCTGCAGCCCCTGTTGACACAGGAAGAAATCGATGTGCTGCACCGCGGCCGCAACGCACATACCAACCATTTGCCCAAAAATGCATCGGTTGCGGCGTATCATGCGGCGACCGGCTTGGAGTGTTTGTTTGGCTATTTGTATCTGCAGGGAAAGCTAGAGCGCCTGCGCGCTCTGTTTCAGGTTCTGGATTCGGAGCAGGCACAAGCATGAGAGGTGAGAAATTTGTCGGGAAAACAGGAAAGTACAGCAAAAAGAATCTTCATTGACCTTTTGATTTATGTAGCGAGCGGCTGTATTTTTGCCGTGGCCATCAATGTTTTCACCGCTCCCAACAAAATTGCGCCGGGCGGCGTGACAGGCCTTTCCACGGTCATTAACTACGTTAGCGGGCTGCCCATCGGCGCGGTTTCCTTTGTCATCAATATCCCGATTTTTATCTGGGCGTTTTTTGAGATTGGATACAAACTGGTTACGAAAACCATTGTGGCTGCGCTGATTTCGTCTGTTTCCATTGACTGGCTCAGTGCGTTTCTGCCGGCTTACCACGGTGACCCGATGCTGGCGGCACTTTTCGGTGGTTTGCTGGAGGGCATCAGCCTGGCGCTGGTTTTCATGCGCGGCTCCACCACAGGCGGCACCGATATGATTGCGCGGGTGCTGAAGCGCCACTTCCGGCACTTGAGTACCGGCCGGCTGATGATGTCGGTGGATGTGCTGGTGGTTCTGGCTTCCGCCGTAGTTTACCGCCGGGTGGAAAGCGCGCTGTACGCGGTCATTTATCTGTTTGTTTCCACGCGGGTGATTGACGCGATTCTTTATGGTGCGGATTCCGGCACTGGCAAAGTGCTGTGGATTGTGACGCGGGTTCCGGATCGGATTGCCAGCCGAATTTTAAATGAAGTCGACCGCGGGGTAACGGCCATGCATTCCAAGGGGATGTACAGCGGGCGTGAGGGCGAAGTCCTGATGTGCGCCGTGAGCCGCTCTGAGGTTTACCAGGTGATGGATCTGGTAAAAGCGGAAGACAGCAATGCCTTTATGGTGGTCGGCGATGCCGGGGAGATTCGCGGAGAGGGCTTCCGCAGTTCTGTACCTGCAGATAAAACCCTGCCGCAGCTGCTTGCGGAACGAAAAAAGTAAGCTGGCTGTTTCTCTGAAAATAAGCAGGGACCGGGCCGCTCTGCAGGAAACTGCAGGGCCGCCCGATCCCTTTTTTCAGCTTAGCACAGTGTTAGCCTTCGTATTTAGAAGTGGTGCGATTCTGTGCATTCTGCGTTTTTTTATTCTGCGCGTTCTGTGCTTTTTTGTTCTGCGCTTCCTGCTCTTTCTTGTTCTGGCTCTGGCTGTTTACAGAGTTGTTGCAGTTCTGCGTGGAGCTTTCGTATTTGCTGGTAGTAGAAGATTTCTGGTTATCCAAAATGCTCACCTCCTTACGTGGGTAGTATGACACAAGGTGCAAAAAATATACGAAATGAGGGTTTGCTTTGTCTTTGCCAATTTTGTTTTTTGAAAGGATGCAGCAGCAGCTGGGCGGGCAGGCAGCGGCGTTTTTTTCCTGCTACGACCGTCCGGCGCTGCGCGGACTGCGGCTGAACCCGCTGAAGTGCAGCAAAGAAATTTTGGCAGCGGCGCTGCCGTTTCCGCTGGAACCCGCGCCGTTTTCGCCGTTTTCGTATTATGCGCCGGAGTCCTTTCGACCGGGCCGTGAGCCGCTGCACCATGCCGGTGCGTTTTATATGCAGGAGCCGAGCGCGGCGGCGGCGGTGACGGCGCTGCGTCCGCAGCCGGGGGAGCGAATTTTAGACCTCTGCGCGGCGCCGGGCGGCAAAAGCACGCAGATTGCGGGCTTGCTTGCCGGAAAAGGCTTGCTTTGGAGCAATGAGTTGGTGCGCAGCCGGGCAAAAATCCTGCTTTCCAATATGGAGCGGCTTGGCGTGCGCAACGCGGTGGTTAGTTCCTGTGCGCCGGAAGTGCTTTGTACAGCGCTGGCAGGCTTCTTTGACCGCGTTCTGGTGGATGCGCCCTGCTCGGGAGAGGGAATGTTCCGGCGGGATGAAACGGCAGTGCAGGAATGGTCGCCGGAACACGTGGACGCCTGTGCGGTGCGGCAGCAGGCAATTTTGGAAAGTGCCCGGCAGGCGGTACGTCCCGGCGGTGTGCTGACCTACTCCACCTGCACCTTTTCTCCGCAGGAAAACGAAGGTGTCGTTACAGAATTTTTAAAACGGCACGCGGATTTTACGCTTGCGGACTGCGGTTTACAGGGCGGCAGACCCGCTTTGGAAAAAGCCCGCCGGATTTACCCGATGGATGGCGGGGAGGGGCACTTTGTGGCGGTGATGCGCCGCGACGGGGATGCGCCGCGACTGCCCGCGGCAGGCCGCTTTTCCGAATCGCTTGCGGCGAAGGAACTGCTTGGGCAGCTTTTTGCGGCGCTGCCGGAGGGGATTCCCACGCAGTTTGGGGACAAGCTGTATTTGCTTCCGCAGGGGCTGCCGCCGCTGCAGGGGCTGGGTGTTTTGCGCGCCGGTGTTTTGTTGGGCGAGGAAAAGCCGGTGCACCGCAAGGGGGCGCTGCCACGGCTGGAACCGGCGCACGCGGCTTTTCTGGCAGCAGAGCCGCGGCAGCTCCTGCAGTGCGTGGCGCTTGAGCGGGAGGACGCCCGTGTGCAGGCATTTTTGCACGGCGAAGAAATCGAAGTCCCGCAGGAGTACCGCGGATACTGTGGCGTTTCGGTGAGCGGTGTGACGGTCGGCTTTGGCAAAGCGGGCGGCGGCCGCTTCAAGAATCACTATCCCAAAGGTCTGCGGATGCTGGGCTGAACGCACAGAAAAAGGCAGCAAACTGTAACACGCTTTACATTTTTCCGTTTTTTTCTGTGCCATAATGAAAACAAAGCAAATGACTTGTCAGAATATTGTTTGCGTGCTAAAATAGAAAGCAATCAAGAGAAAGAGGGCATTTTCAATGCAGGAAATCCGCTATGAACTGACAAAAACGCCAAAGAAAAAGCCGGCACCGGGCGACTCGCTGCCGTTTGGCACCATCTTTACAGACCATATGTTTGTAATGGATTATACGGAAGGTACGGGTTGGCACGACCCACGCATTGTTCCGTATGCGCCGCTGCAGCTTGACCCGGCTGCCATGGTTCTGCATTATGCACAGGAGTCTTTTGAAGGAATGAAGGCATATCGCACGCCGGACGGTTCCATTCAGCTGTTCCGTCCCGAAAAGAACGCAGCGCGCTTTCAGTCTACCCATGAGCGTATGTGTATGCCGGTTGTGCCGGAGCAGGACTTTGTCGAGGCCATCAAGGCGCTGGTCAAGGTGGAAAAGGACTGGGTGCCAACTCTGCCGGGCGAGTCCCTGTACATTCGTCCGTTCTGCATTGCAACGGAAGCACACCTGGGTGTTAAGCCCTCTGAAACTTATCAGTTTATCATCATCTGCTGCCCGGTGGCGGCTTACTACAAGACTGGCCTGAATCCGGTGAAAATTTACGTGGAGGACAAGTATGTCCGCGCAACACCCGGTGGAACCGGCTACATCAAGTGCGGCGGCAACTATGCGGCATCCTTGATTTCACAGGAAACTGCTGAAAAACTCGGCTACAGCCAGACACTTTGGCTGGACGGTGTGGAGCGCAAGTATGTGGAGGAAGTCGGTTCCATGAACTGCTTCTTTAAAATTGACGGTACGGTTTACACAGCGCCAACCGTGGGCACGGTGCTGCCCGGCATTACCCGGATGTCTTGCATCGAATTGCTGAAAAAGTGGGGATACACCGTTTCCGTTGACCGTCTGCCGATTGCGGATGTCATGAAGGCCGGCAAAGCAGGCAAACTGGAAGAAGTTTTTGGCACCGGTACGGCGGCGGTCATTTCGCCGGTTGGTGAGCTGCGCTACGAAGGGGAGGTTGCGCGGATTAACGGCGGCAAGACCGGCGCGCTGACTCAGAAGCTGTATGATACGCTTACGGGAATCCAGTGGGGCAAACTGCCGGATGACATGGGCTGGACCACCAAGGTCTGCTGAAACGGATTTTAAAAAATACCAATGCCACTCTGCGGTGCGGAGTGGCATTTTTTACGGAGGAAGTATGCGGGAATTATCCTTTACGGTGCCGGAGCGGTACGAAGGTGTCAGCGTGCGTGGCTTTCTGCGCGGACCGTGTGGCGTGTCTGCACGTCTGTTGGCACAGTGCAAGCGCGTGGAGCAGGGCATTTGCGTTGCGGGGGAGCAAAAGATTGCCACGGATAAGCTGCACGCCGGCGAGGTAGTTGTCCTGCGCTTACCGCAGGAACAGGAGGGGCTGCCGGTGCATCCCAACGGCGCGGCGCCGCTTGCGGTGCTGTATGAGGATGCTTCGGTTCTGGCGGTGAACAAACCCGCCGGCATGATTCTGTATGCGCGGGCAGGACAGATGACCGGTACCTTGCGGGATGTTGCGTTGACCTATCTGGAAGCCCGTGGGGAAATGCCGGTGTTCCATCCGCTTTACCGGCTGGATCGTGACACCACCGGCCTTGTACTGCTGGCGAAAGACCGCTACAGCGCGTCGGCTGTACCGCCAACAGTGCAGAAAGTGTATTGGGCGGTCTGTGAAGGAACGCTCTCCGGCAGTGGCACGATTGAAAAACCAATTGGCCTGCAGGCAGGCAGTAAGGTACGCCAGTGCGTGTGCGCAGAGGGGCGGCCGTCGGTGACGCACTGGCAGGCGGCCGCGGCCGGGCAGGGGCACACGCTGGTGCGGTGTGTGCTTGACACCGGACGCACCCACCAGATTCGCGTGCATATGGCTTCCATCGGACACCCGCTTGCCGGGGATGATTTTTATGGCGGCAACCGGGCGCTCATCGACCGACAGGCGCTGCATTGCGCTTCGGCGCGGTTTGTTTCGCCTGCCGCAGGCGAGCAGAACGTTCGTGCGCCGCTTCCAGCGGATTATCATGCGCTGCTGTGCCGCCTGCAGCTTTCTGCGCCGGAGCTGGAGTAGCATTTTTTTGGGAATTGTGCTACAATACGCTTGAATTCGAAAAGGAGGCGGTCAGATGCCGGCGCCCATTGTTCACTATCTGTTTGCAAAACGCGTACAGGAGGAACTGTGCAAAAAAGGAGTTCTTGTTCCAAGCGAGGCTGCTTTTCTTTGGGGTGCGCAGGGCACTGCTCTGTTGACTAACCTGCGGAACAGCGGCCTGACGGCGGCTGCGCAGCAGCTTAGCGGTCAGCCACCGGCTGTATGGGACAGTCTGCTGCATGACTGCTGTGGAATGGTCCAGCGGGAAAACGGTCTTTCCTGTGCAGAAGGGCTTCTGTGCAGTTCGGCTTTGGAGCAGGCGGCGACTCCGTATATCTCCTGGTGCGCTGCGCAGATGGCCGCACGCGACCGGTCGCAGCCGGCGGAAATCTGGAAAAACGAAGAGGAATCCGCGCTTGACTGTATTCTGCTTCGCTATGAATGCGGTGCCCTGCCAACGGATTTTTCCCTGCTGCAGGCGTTGCCGAAATCCGGCACGGTGCAGAGCGATTTGGCGGAGCTGTTTGCATATCTTCTGGAAAAGGGCGTCGGATTGCCGTATGCGCAGGAACTTTGTCTGCAGGCACTGGAAGAAAGTCGTCGGCTGTATCGCCGCCTGACGGACAGCACAGGGCTGAAGCGCATTTTTTATCTGCGGCGTGAACATGACAAGCCGCATACATGGTCCAGTCGGATGCGCAGCTTTACTGAAGATGCCAGCTTTGATTATGCAAATTTGTCAGGGGCTGCATGGGGCACTGGAGAAAATCCAGACAGCCGCACGTTTTTGCAGCTCTATGACGAAACCGCTGCGCGGGCAGTGCAGCGGGTAACGGCATGGAAACAGGAACAGGACGCGCGGATAACGCGCACTCAATCTCATTGTAAAGAAAAAGGAGAGCATCAAATATGAAGCAAATCGCAAGCTTTTGCGTTGACCACAATCTGCTGACGCCCGGAATTTATACGTCCCGTGTGGACGGAGACATCACGACCTATGACATTCGTATGCGCACACCAAACAAGCCGCCGTTTTTAGAGCAGGCGGCGATGCACACGATTGAGCATCTTTTTGCAACGGCGGCTCGCAACGGACGCTTCGCGCAGCAGATTATTTATTTTGGCCCCATGGGCTGCCGCACGGGCTTTTACCTGCTGGTTCGGGATCTTTCTCCGGCGAATTCGATTGTGTTGATTCAGGAAACTTTTCGGCAGATTGCAGACTGGCAGGGCGAAATTCCGGGAGCAAAAGCAGCGGAATGCGGAAACTATTTGGAGCATGACCTTGCAGGCGCGGTGCGGGAAGCCAAGCAATTTCTGCCGGTGATTTCGCATTGGTGTGTTTCTGATTTGGTTTATAAATCGTAACAACTTTGCAATCTTTATTTTTAAAAAATGGCTGCTTCTTAAAAAAATCTAACGAGATGCAGTGAATTTGCCTGTACAGATTTTTAAAAGCAGAGGATTCTTGTACTTTCTGTCGATGAAAAAAGGTTGCATTTTTGTAACTATTGGCTTATAATGATATCCGTGATGAATACATCCAAACAGAAATCTTGCAGAAGGGATATCTTATATGGAGTCAGAAAATCAGAATGCAGAAAGTCAGCAGACGCGGCAGGAAAGAAACAGAAGATGTGCTCTTTTGCTGCACTTTGCAAAAAAATCGATTCTGCCGGTGCTGGCTATGTTGGTTGTAGCGGGGTCTTCGTACACAGCGCACGCATGGTCGGCAGAGGTTCATCATGCACAACTGCAGCCGCATATGGCTGCGTCTGCCACAGCACAGACTGTGCGAAAGGCCGCCCTGCGCTTTGCTTTATCAGATGGGCCGGTGTCTGTGCGCACCAGCGCAACCGAACTGCTGCTTGCGGAAAACGCTCCGGCGGTGAAGCAGCAGGCAGTTGGTCTTTATGTGGATGATAATTTTATTGGCGCGGTTTATGACGAGGATAAACTACGGCAAATGCTTCTCAATGTACTGAATAACGCAAAAACTGCGACACATGGTACGGATGCCGCCTTTCTGAACCGGATTGCCATTGTACCGGGGCAGTATGAGCAGACAGCGGTTGTGACCGATGATGCGATGATGGTTCTGCTTTCCGGCAACCGCCGCCAAACCAAAACCTATACGGTTTTGCGCGGCGATACGGTGGCTTCCATTGCGAAAAAGAACAACCTTTCGGAAGCTGCGCTTGCGCAGGCGAACCAGGGGCTGAATCTGCAGAGCCTGCACGCGGGCGATGTGATTCAGTTGGAACTGCCGCAGAAGGTACTGTCGGTACAAACCACACGGACGGAGTCGAAAACAACGTCGGTGGCGTTTGCACAGCAGACGGTTCTTTCCGAGGATTTGTACGATGACCAAACGGTGGTCAAGACCAAAGGGGAAACCGGGCTGAAAACCACCACATATGAAGTGACGTGTGTAAACGGTCAGGAAACCGCCAGGCGTACCTTGCAGGAGAAGCAGAATCGCGCGCCGGTCACGCAGGTGTCGGTCAAGGGAACCAAAACGCGTGCGAGCGCAGCGGGTACGGCCACTGGTTATTTTTTGTGGCCGACGCCGACGCTGACGAGCATTACGTCCGGTTATGGCGCGCGGTGGGGCTCTTTCCACTATGGGCTGGATCTTTCCGGCGCGAATGCGACAGGGCAGCCAATTTATGCTGCGGATGGCGGTACCGTGGTGACTGCCGGTTTCGATGCCGGTGGTTACGGCAATTATGTGGTTATTGACCATGGAAACGGTTTTGAAAGCATTTACGGTCATGCCAGCAAATTACTGGTTTCGCAAGGAGAAAAAGTAGCGCAGGGTCAGCTGATTGCACTGGTGGGCAGTACCGGGCGTTCAACCGGTGCGCACTGCCACTTTGAAGTACACAAAAACGGTGCAAAAATGAACCCAACCGGTCTGATTTCCACAGATTCCTCAAAGTTGGTTTCTTATACTGGAGAAGCACTGGACACAGCGCAGGTGCAGGCAATGGTGCGCGCGGCCAAAGTCAGCAGCCAGTCGAGTTTAAACGCCTACCAGAAAAGCAGTGCCGTCAAACAGTGAATCTGCAACGGGTGCAGCCATATTGAAAACGGTGAAGTGCGGCGGTTCGTCTGCTTCTTGCGGACGGCCACTGCATTTTTTGTATCATTGACGCTGAAAAAACTGGTAAAAATTTTAGAACTGGCAGCAGTGCTTTTCCAGCTTGCAAAAGCGGTGCGGTGTTTTGCGTCTACGGCCAGTTTGAGCGGCGTTTCGGCGCCACTGCGGCAGTTTTTGCGGCGGCAGTGCTCTGTGGGCTGTTTTCAGTTGACAAGCGGCTGTTCTTGCTGTATTATCATTAAGATGTATTTACATAATTGCGAATGAAAAGCACCGTAAAAACTGCTCGGTTTCTCACAAAGCAGTGAAATGTCGGCAGTTTGCATTTCCCTTTTGCGGTGCAACACATAAACGGAAAATATCTGGAGAAAAGTGGTAGACAATTCTGCTCAATATTTTACATATTTGAGCCATACTACTTTTGTCAGGCGTTTCTTGCAGGAAGATTATCAAGGAATGGAGTTGGCAGAACTTGGACAAGTTCTTGATTAACGGCGGCAAACAGCTGAAAGGAGAGGTGATGATCAGCGGTGCCAAAAATGCGGCCATCGCGATTATCCCCGCAGCGATTCTTTCAGATGAACCTTGCAGAATAGAAAATGTTCCGCATATTAAAGATGTCAACGCAATGGTTGGCATTCTGCACGACATGGGGGCGGATATCCGCTGGATGAACCGCTCGACGCTGCAGGTGGATGCGCGCCCCATTAACACGTACGTGGCTTCCTATGAGCTGGCGCGCCAGATGCGCGGCTCCTATTATCTTCTGGGGGCGCTGCTTGGGCGCTTTCACCATGCGGTAGTTTCCATGCCGGGCGGCTGTGACTTCGGCGTGCGGCCGATTGACCAGCATTTGAAAGGCTTTTCTGCACTTGGCGCGGAATATACGCTGGAAGGCGGCATGGTCAATGTTTCCGCACAGGAGTTGCGCGGCAGCAGCATTTATCTGGATGTGGTTTCGGTTGGAGCAACCATCAACATCATGCTTGCCGCAGTGAAGGCTTCTGGTGTGACTGTGATTGAAAATGCAGCGAAAGAGCCGCATATCGTTGATTTGGCAAATTTCCTGAACACGATGGGGGCGGATATCCGCGGGGCAGGCACGGATGTTATCAAGGTCTACGGCGTGGAACATCTGCGCGGTGTGACGTACTCCATTATTCCCGACCAGATTGAGGCGGGCACATACATGGTCGCCGGGGCGGCCACGCACGGGGATGTGACCGTGACCAACGTGATTCCCAAGCATTTGGAATCCATCACGGCAAAACTGGAGGAAATGGGGCTGGAAGTAACCGAATATGATGAGGCAGTGCGGGTGCGCTATGTGGGCAAGCTGAACAAGTGTAACATCAAGACGATGCCGCATCCGGGTTTCCCTACGGATATGCAGCCGCAAATTACGGTTTTGCTTTCGCTTGCAAACGGAACCAGCATTGTTAACGAAAGTATATGGGACAACCGCTTCCGTTATGTGGATGAACTCAAACGTATGGGTGCGCAGGTTTCTGTTGACGGGAAACTGGCAGTTGTGGAGGGAATCGATCACCTGAATGCGGCTCCTGTAAAGGCAACGGATTTGCGTGCCGGCGCAGCTTTGATTATTGCAGCTCTGGCGGCGCACGGAACCTCTGAAATTGAGCGGATTCGCAATATTGAGCGCGGCTACGAGCATATCGTCGAAAAGCTGCAGGGAATTGGAGCGGAAATCCGCCGCGTTACCGTGCAGGACAAGGAAGAAGCGCAGGCTGTCTGATTTTTGTGGACAGTGTTTTGGCGGGGCGGGCGAAGCAGATCGCGCCGTCCTGTTCTTTTGTGCGGAAAGGGAGGGGCTCATGGCCAGATTTTGTCCGTTGTTCAGCGGCAGCAGCGGAAACAGTTATTACATAGGCTCTGCTACGGAAGGCATTTTGATGGATGCGGGGCGCAGTGCCAAGCAGATTTCCGAGAAGCTGGATCTCTGCGGGATTCCGCGAGAGGCAGTTCGCGGTATTTTCGTTACCCATGAGCATACCGACCATGTGCAGGGGTTGCGCGTGCTGGCAGGGCGGCTGAAAGTGCCTGTGTTCGCTTCTGCCGGAACCATGCAGGCACTGGATCAAATGGGGATTCTAAATGGAAAGTTTCCTGTACAGGTGCTTGATGAGCAGGGCACAGACTTTGCCGGGATGCGGATTCGCCCGTTCCATACGTCACATGACTGCGCGGAAGGGTACGGTTACTGTGTGGAAACAGCAGATGACCACCGCGTCGCCTTTGCAACGGATTTAGGGTACTATTCCGATGAAGTGCAGGAGCACATTACCGGTTCGGAGCTGATTGTTTTGGAGTCAAACCATGATATTGGTATGCTGCAGAACGGCCCGTATCCGTATCCGCTCAAACGCCGTATCCTTTCGGATCGCGGGCATCTTTCCAACGCGGCCTGTTCGGAAGCAGTCACTGGTTTGGTTCGCAGCGGAACGGCGCGGATTTTTCTGGCGCATTTGAGTAAGGAAAACAATACGCCCGATCTTGCGCGTGCCACAAGCCTTTGCGCGCTTTCACAAATGGGTGCCGAGCAGGGCAGAGATTTTCTGCTGGAAGTGGCACCGCGTGAGAATCCGGGAAAGGTGACGGTGTTTTAGTATGCAGAAAGTGCAGATTGTCTGCATTGGCAAGCTGAAAGAAACCTATTGGCGGCAGGCGTGTGCAGAGTATGAAAAACGGCTGCGTCCGTTTGTGGATTTTCAGATTCGGGAACTGCCGGAATGCCGCCTGCCGGATGCTCCGTCGCAGGCACAGATTGACGCAGCGCTGGAAGAAGAAGCGGTGCGGATTCTGGAAGCCTGCCGTGGCGGCGAGGTGATTCCGCTTTGCATTGAGGGCAAAGCGTTGGATTCCCCTATGCTGGCGGCACATTTGCAGCAGGCGGCAAATGAAAGTGCCGGGCGCATATCCTTTGTGATTGGCAGCAGCTTCGGCTTGGCTTCTTCTGTTAAGCAGGCCGGGCGGCTGCGCCTTTCTATGTCGCCCATGACATTTCCGCACCAGCTGGCGCGAGTGATGCTCTGTGAGCAGATTTACCGGGCATATCAGATTTTGCATCACGGAAAGTATCATAAATAATAGAGAAACAGACGAAAAAGACGCTTTCGGCAATTCCGAAAGCGTCTTTTCTTTCATACAACTCTTTTTCGTCCATCCAAAAGGCACCTATAGGGTCAGACGGCACCTTGCGCAAGCATCGCATCCGCAATTTTCAGGAAACCGGCAATATTGGCGCCGCTGACGTAATCCGTCGGCTTGCTGTATTCCTTTGCTGCCGCCGCGGTGTTGGCAAAGATGTTCTCCATAATCGATTTCAGTTTGCTGTCCACTTCGTCAAAAGTCCAGCTGTAGCGCATACTGTTCTGGCTCATTTCCAGCGCGCTGGTGGCAACGCCGCCGGCATTTGCCGCTTTTGCCGGCCCAAACAGAATGCCGTTTTCCTGCAGGCAGGCAATTGCCTCTAGCGTACTCGGCATATTGGCACCCTCAGCGACGGCGAAGCAGCCGTTTTTCACCAGTGCTTTGGCGTCTTCCAGGTTCAGCTCGTTCTGGGTGGCACAGGGCAGCGCAATGTCGCACGGCACTGTCCAGACGCCACGCCCCTCGTGGTATTCGGCATTCGGGCGGTATTTTCTGTACTCGGTCAGGCGGGCGCGGTTCACTTCTTTGATTTCCTTGATGGCATTCAAGTCGATGCCTTCCGGATCATACACCCAGCCGGTTGAGTCGCTCATGGTCACAGGCTTTGCGCCCAGCGCAATTGCCTTTTCTGCGGCGTAAATCGCCACGTTGCCTGCACCCGAAATTACAACGCGCTTGCCTGCCAGGGACTTCCCATTTGCCTGCAGCATGGCGTTTGTGAAGTACAGCAGACCGTAGCCGGTGGCCTGCGTGCGCGCCAGACTGCCGCCATAGGTCAGTCCCTTACCGGTGAGCACACCGGAAAACTCGTTGCGGATGCGCTTGTACTGACCGAACAGATAGCCGATTTCCCGCGCACCGACGCCGATGTCGCCGGCAGGTACGTCAGTGTCCGGTCCTATGTAACGGTAGAGTTCTGTCATGAAGGACTGGCAGAACGCCATGACCTCCCGGTCTGATTTGCCCTTCGGGTCGAAGTCAGAGCCGCCCTTGCCGCCGCCGATGGGCAGGCCGGTCAGGCTGTTTTTGAAAATCTGCTCAAAGCCCAAAAACTTCAGAATCCCGAAGTTCACACTGGGGTGCAGCCGCAGACCGCCTTTATAGGGGCCGATGGCGGCGTTAAACTGCACGCGGTAGCCGCGGTTTACCTGCACATTTCCGTTGTCATCCACCCAGGTGACGCGGAACCGAATCGCACGATCCGGTTCGGTCAGGCGCTCCAAGATACCGGCTTTTTCGTACTCCGGATGTTTGGCTAGAACCGGCTCCAGCGACTGGAGCACTTCGGTAACAGCCTGGTGGAATTCCGCTTCGCCCGGGTTTTTCTGCAAAACGGTTTCCAGTGTTCTGCTTACATACGACATAGATATTGCCTCCTGTAAATTTGTTGTGCATAGCCAATGCACATTTTCTTACTTGTCCAGTTTAGCATAGCAAAGTGGATTTTACAACAAAAACTTTAATTCTGTATACTCTTTTTGCAGGATTTTCACAGTAAGCATGGAAAGAGCGCAGCCGGGAAGTCTGTGCGCGGCGGGAGCGCCGCAGCAGAAAAATACAACCGCAGCCGACCAGACTTGCAGAATTCCACGCATCTTTTCCAAAAGAATTCGGCTATTTCGCCGGAAATATCCTGAAAAATGGGGGGATACTGAAATCTGTTTTCTCTTTCATGCCGGTGATGGTGGGCAAAGCGGCAACTTTCCATGCAAAAACAATTGACAGCCAATCGAAAATAGAATAGAATAATAACAGCGTCAGACAGCAATATTGAAATTTTGCGGCAAGGAGGTGTAATTTTTTACAGCAGCCTTGCCGCATTCTTTATTTTTTGCAGGTGGAGGGCGGAAAATGAAATTCACAAAGATGCAGGGAATCGGCAACGATTACATCTACATCAACTGCTTCCAGGAAAAAGTGGAAAACCCATCCGAGCTGAGCGTACGGTTGAGCGACCGCCGCTTCGGAATCGGTTCGGACGGCATCATTTTGATTAAACCGAGCAGCAAAGCAGACTGCGAGATGGACATTTATAACGCGGACGGTTCCCGTGCCATGATGTGCGGAAACGGCATCCGATGCGTCGGCAAATATGTTTATGATCGCGGCATTTGCAGGAAAAATCCTCTGCGTGTCGATACCCAGAGCGGCGTGAAAACGCTGTACCTGCACGTCGAAAACGGCGCGGTACAGACCGTGCGTGTGGACATGGGAGCACCGATTCTTGCGCCTGCGGAAATTCCGGTGACGCTGCCGGGCGAACGTGCGGTGAACGTGCCGTACACAGTCAGTGGCAGGGAAGAGCACATCACCTGCGTTTCCATGGGAAACCCGCACTGCGTGCTTTTTGTGGAAGATGTAGATGCGCTGAATTTGGAGAAAATCGGCCCGGCGTTTGAGCACGCGCCGATTTTTCCGCAGCGTGTCAATACGGAATTTATTCAGGTGCTCAGTGACCGGGAAGTCAGGATGCGCGTCTGGGAGCGCGGCTCAGGAGAAACCTGGGCGTGCGGCACCGGCGCTTGCGCGGCGGCGGTGGCCTGCGCGCTGAACGGAAAGACCGGACGGAAGGTTTTGCTGCACCTGCGCGGCGGGGATTTGACCGTCACTTGGGAGGAAACCTCCGGAACGGTCTTTATGGAAGGCCCGGCGGCATTCGTCTTTGACGGTACAGTGGATGTGTGAGGTACTTTACAGAAAGGGGTAACGGAACGGATGGTAAAAGTCAATGAGAATTTTGTGAAGCTTCCGGCAAGTTATTTGTTTGTGGAGATTGCGAATAAAGTCAATGCATTTCAGCAGAAAAACCCGGAAAAGGAAATCCTGCGGCTGGGAATTGGCGATGTGACCCGCCCGCTGGTAAAGCCGGTGGTGGACGCCATGAAACAGGCCGCGGATGAAATGGGACAGGCGGAAACCTTTCGCGGTTACGGTCCGGAGGCAGGCTATGCGTTTCTGCGGGAAACCATTGCCGCACACGATTATCAGAATCTGGGCATTTCGGCGGATGAAATTTTTGTAAGCGACGGCGCCAAAAGCGATACCGGCTCCATCGGCGATATTTTTGGTCTGGACAACACTGTCGCGGTGTGCGACCCGGTTTATCCGGTTTATGTGGACACCAATGTCATGGCGGGCCGCGCGGGTGACTTTACCGAGGGAAAAGGTTGGAGCAAGATTGTGTATATGCCTTGCTTGGAGGAAAACTATTTTTTGCCCGCCCTTCCGGAAACCGTGCCGGATCTCATTTATCTCTGCTTTCCGAACAATCCCTCCGGTGTGAGTATGCCCAAGTCGCAGCTGCAGATGTGGGTGAACTATGCGAATGAACATGGCTCTGTCATTCTTTATGATGCTGCTTACGAGGCATTTGTTGTAACACCCGGCGTGCCGCACAGCATTTTTGAGTGTGAAGGGGCGAAGACTTGTGCCATTGAGTTTCGCAGCTTTTCCAAGACAGCCGGTTTTACCGGTACGCGCTGCGCGTTTACCGTGATTCCTAAGGAACTGAAAGCAGACGGCGTTTCTTTGAACCGCCTGTGGGATCGCCGCCAGTCCACCAAGATGAACGGTGTGTCTTACCCGGTGCAGCGTGCCGCGGAGGCGGTTTACTCATCGGAAGGGCAGAAGCTGGTGCGCGAAAACATCGCGTATTATCAGAATAACGCCCGCATTATTTTGGAGGGCTTAAAAAAGGCGGGCTTCACCGTTTACGGCGGTGTGGACTCCCCTTATGTATGGATGAAGGTTCCGCAGGGCATGACCAGCTGGCAGTTCTTTGACGAATTGCTGACGAAGTGCGCGGTGGTTGGTACACCCGGCTCCGGCTTTGGTCTGCATGGGGAGGGCTTCTTCCGTCTTACTTCCTTTAACACAAAGGAAAACACAGAAAAAGCAGTTCAGCGCATTGTTGAACAGTTCAAATAGGCAGAAAATGAATACTCCCTCAGAACGCCAGATGACATTGTCCCGCGGCTGGGGGAATCATTGTGTCTGCGGAGGTCTGCGGCGTTTCCATAAGCTGCAGGAAAAGAATACTACAAAGAAATGGCTGGTGATTTCATGAAAGCATTGCTGATGCTTGAAAACGGAGCGACTTTTTCCGGAACCGGTTTTGGGGACGAGCATGATGTGCTGTGCGAAGTCGTATTCAACAGTGCGATGTGCGGTTATCCGGAACTGCTGACCGACCCCTCTTACGCAGGGCAGGGTGTGGTGATGACCTACCCGATGATTGGAAACTACGGGATTTGCTACGAGGACGCAGAATCGTCCAAACCGTGGCTGCGCGCTTATATTGTCCGTTCCGTTTCCAATGCGGCAAGCAATTTTCGCTGCGATGTGGATTTAGACGCTTACTTAAAGGCGCACCATGTGCCGGGTCTGCAGGGCATTGATACCCGCGCCCTGACACGTCTGCTGCGGGAAAGCGGCACTATGCGCGGCATGATTGCTTATGGGGACGGTGCTGACCCGGCGCAGATGAAGCGGAAAATTGAAGCCTACCAACTGGAGTCCTGTGTGCCGCAGGTCAGCGTGCGCGGCGGCAATGTTTACGGTGACGGTCCCGTAAAAGTTGCCTTGCTGGATTACGGTGTCAAGAGCAACATCATCCGTTCGCTCGTTGCGCACGGATGCACGGTCAAGTGTTTTCCGTGGGACGCGGCTTTTGAGGAACTTATGGCGTGGCAGCCGGACGGCATTATGCTGAGCAACGGACCCGGCGATCCGAAGGCGTGCGGAAAGGCAATTGCAGAGTTAAAGAAAGTATATGCGGCGGGCGTACCGACTTTTGCCATCTGTTTAGGTCACCAGCTCATGGCGCTGGCACAGGGGTTCGATACGTACAAGCTGAAATACGGTCACCGCGGCATTAACCATCCGGTCAAAGACCTTTCCACAAACCGCGTGTACATTTCCTCGCAGAACCACGGCTTTGTGGTGGACGAAAAAACCGTTGACCCGGCGGTTGCGCAGGTCAGCTTTATCAGCATGAACGATGGCAGCATTGAGGGGCTTCGCTACGCGAACGGAATGTGTTTTTCCGTACAGTTTCACCCGGAGGCGTGCGGCGGTCCGCGCGACACGGGATTTCTGTTTGACCGCTTTTTGAAAGTAATGGGAGGTGAGCGGCTGTGAGTAAACGTCCGGAAATTAAAAAAGTAATTATCATCGGTTCCGGCCCAATTATCATCGGACAGGCGGCAGAATTTGACTACGCCGGCACGCAGGCCTGCCGCGCTCTGCGCGAGGAGGGAGTCGAGGTAATCCTTATTAACTCGAACCCGGCGACCATCATGACGGACAAGCAGATTGCAGATAAGGTGTACATCGAACCGCTGACCGCGGAAACTGTCAAGAAAGTCATCATTAAAGAAAAGCCGGACAGCATTCTGCCGACTTTGGGCGGACAGAATGCGCTGAACCTTGCGGTGGAGTTGGAGGAGTCCGGCTTTTTGAAAGAACACGATGTGGAAATGATCGGCACCAGTGCCGACACTATCCGCATGGCAGAGGACCGTGAGCTTTTCAAGGAGGCCATGGAACGCATTGACCAGCCCTGCGCGGAAAGCGAAGTGGCGGAGGATGTGGATGCCTGCTTGAAAATTGCGGAGCGCATCGGTTATCCGGTGATTGTCCGGCCGGCTTACACCCTCGGCGGCAGCGGCGGCGGCATCGCCGACAACCGCGAAGAGCTGGAGGAGATCGCCGCGCTCGGTCTGCAGCGCAGCCGCGTGCATCAGGTGCTGATTGAGCGCAGCATTGCCGGTTGGAAGGAAATCGAGTATGAAGTCATGCGCGACCACAACGGCAACTGCATTACAGTCTGTAACATGGAAAATTTTGACCCGGTCGGCGTGCATACCGGTGACTCGATTGTGGTGGCACCCTGCCAGACGTTGGCGGATAAGGAAACGCAGATGCTGCGCACTGCGGCGCTGGACATCATTACTGAATTGGGGGTAGAGGGCGGCTGCAACGTGCAGTTTGCCCTGAACCCCAACAGCTTCGAGTACTGCGTGATTGAGGTTAATCCGCGTGTCAGCCGTTCTTCCGCGCTGGCGAGCAAGGCGACCGGTTACCCGATTGCCAAAGTGGCAAGCAAGATTGCACTGGGTTATACATTGGATGAAATTAAAAACGCCATTACCAAAAAAACCTTTGCCTGTTTTGAGCCCACTCTGGACTACTGCGTTGTGAAAATTCCCAAGTGGCCATTTGACAAATTTGTGGGCGCGGGCCACACGCTGGGCACGCAGATGAAGGCAACCGGCGAAGTCATGGGCATTGCGCCGAACTTTGAGATGGCACTGATGAAGTCTGTGCGCTGCCTGGAGCAGAATCTGTACAGCCTGCGGGACCCGGCGCTGCAGCCCCTTTCGGATGATGAAGTGGTACAGCGACTGCACAATGTGGACGACCGCCGCCTGTGGACCTGTGCGGAGGCACTGCGCCGCGGTGTTTCTCCGCAGACAGTGCATGACATTACGAAAATTGACTTGTGGTTCCTCAGCAAGATTTCTGCCATTGTCGAAACGGAGCACGCACTGGAAACGCAGTCCTTGACCGAAGAGCTGCTGCTGCGGGCAAAAGATTTCGGCTTTCTGGACCGCACAGTCAGTGAGCTGTGCGGCAAGTCCGTGGAGGAACTGCGCCGCATGGAGGACACATGGGGCATTCATCCGGTATATAAAATGGTTGACACCTGCGCGGCAGAATTTGACGCGGAAACGCCGTATTATTACTCCTGCTATGGCTCTCAGAATGAAGTGAACCCCAAGTCAGACCGCAAGAAGATTATGGTCATTGGCTCCGGCCCAATTCGCATTGGACAGGGCATTGAGTTTGACTTCTGCTCGGTGCACAGTGTGTGGGCGCTCAGGGATTTGGGGTATGAAACCATTATCGTTAACAATAATCCGGAAACCGTTTCGACCGACTTTGACATTGCCGACAAACTGTACTTTGAGCCGCTGACACCGGAAGATGTGCTGCACATTGTGCAATTGGAAAAGCCGGACGGCGCCGTGTGCCAATTCGGTGGTCAAACTGCCATCAAGCTGGCGGCTGCCATTGAAAAGATGGGTGTGCCGGTGCTGGGCACTTCCAGTGACAGCATTGACCTGGCGGAGGATCGCGAGCGCTTTGACGAGATTCTTAACACCTGCCGGATTCCGCGGGCGGCGGGGCGCACAGTCTTCACCTGTGACGAAGCGATTGCGGCGGCGCATGAACTGGGCTATCCGGTTTTGGTGCGGCCTTCCTATGTGCTGGGCGGGCAGGGAATGCAGATTGCCTATTCCGACGAGGACATTGTGAACCAAATCGGCATTATTAACCGCATTGCGCAGGAACACCCGATTCTGGTTGACAAGTATATCATGGGCACAGAAGTGGAAGTGGACGCGGTTTGTGACGGTATTGATTCGGTGATTCCCGGCATCATGCAGCACGTGGAGCGTGCGGGCATTCACTCCGGCGACAGTATTTCTGTCTATCCGCCGGTCAGCATCAGCGAGGAGGCGCAGGAAACGATTGTTTCCTATACACGCCAGCTTGCTATGGCGCTGAAGGTCAAGGGTCTGCTCAACATCCAGTTTATCGTCAAAGACAATGTGGTGTATATTATTGAGGCAAATCCGCGTTCTTCCCGTACGGTGCCGTACATCAGCAAGGTAACGGGAATTCCCATTGTGCCGCTGGCGGTGAATACATTCTTCGGCAAAACCCTGCCGGAGATGGGATACCACTATGGCTTGCAGAAACCGCATGACTATGTGGCCATCAAAATGCCGGTGTTTTCCTTTGAAAAAATCAGCGGTGCGGAAATTAACCTGGGACCAGAGATGAAGTCAACCGGCGAGGTGCTGGGCATTGCGCGCACTTATAATGAAGCGCTGATTAAGGCGTTTTACGGTGCGGGTGTCCATATGATTGAGAACGGCCGCGTGGTAATCACGGTGAAAAACAGCGACAAGGAGGAAGTCCTGCCGATTGCAAAGGGGCTTTACGACTTGGGCTGGACCATTTATGCCACGGCAGGTACATCGGAATTTCTAAACGACCATGATATTCCGACCATCCGTGTCTGCAAGATTGGCAAGGGCGAGCGCGACACGCTTTCCCTGATTACTTCCGGAAAAATCAATCTGATTATCAACACGCCGACCACGACGGCACAGCACAGCCGCGACGGTTTTGCCATCCGCCGCACCGCGGTGGAGTGCGGCGTCACCTGCCTGACCTCTTTGGATACTGCCAACGCATTTTTGACCTGTGCGCGGCAGGTGCAGACCACCCAGCTTAGCGTGGTGGACATTACGCGCGTCAATACGTTTTTAAATTTGGTGTAACCCTGTCCTTTTTGATACAGGTTCTGGGAGCGTTTTTTCAGACAGCTCCCGGCGGCTTTCAGGACGGGCTGCCGGTTTGAAAAAACTGCTCTGCTTCAGCCAAAACCACTGCCCTTCTGTGACACACTTGCGGCGGGCGGTGGATTCCTTCTTTTGTCTGTCCGATTTATCATCTATCTATAAAAGTAGCAACGGAGGTATTTTCTATGGAAAAGAAAGAACAGCTGTACGAAGGCAAAGCAAAAAAGGTTTTTGCAACTGACGACCCCGACCTGTGTATTGTTTCTTATAAGGATGACGCAACTGCATTTAACGGCAAAAAAAAGGGTACGATTGTCGGTAAAGGTGTTGTAAACAACAAAATGAGCAACTTTATGTTCAAAATGTTGGAAAAGGACGGCATCCCGACACACTTTGTACAGGAGCTCAGCGACCGCGACACGCTGGTGAAAAAGGTGCAGATTGTTCCGCTGGAGGTCATTATCCGAAACGTGGCGGCCGGCTCTTTCTCAAAGCGCCTCGGGGTGGAAGAGGGCACCGTACTGAAATGCCCGGTTCTGGAGTTCTGCTACAAATCCGACCCGCTGGACGACCCGATGGTCAATGATTCGCACGTGCTGGCCATGGGTTGGGCTACTGAAGAAGAAGTCAGCACCATTAAAAAAATGGCACTGCGTGTCAACGAGCTGATGAAGGCATTCTTCCTTTCCGTCAATATTGACCTCATCGACTTCAAGCTGGAGTTTGGCCGCTTTCAGGGACAGATATTGCTGGCGGATGAAATCAGCCCGGACACCTGCCGTTTTTGGGATGTAAAAACGCATGACAAACTGGACAAAGACCGCTTCCGCCGCGACCTTGGCGGTGTTGAGGAAGCTTACGCGGAGGTTATGAAGCGCATCGGCCTGTAAGCGAAAACCGAAACGGCTGTAAGTGAGGAGGGCGAAACTTTTTGCTCAGTGAATTTGCGTACGAACAAAAGCCGCATGAGGAATGTGGTGTATTCGGTATCTGCAGTCCGGATGCTTCTGTCAATGTGGCGTATGCTTCCTATAACGGGCTGCTTTCGCAGCAGCACCGCGGGCAGGAAAGCTGCGGTATTGTGGTCAACGACCGCGGCGTGATGGCTTACTCCAAGGAAATGGGACTGGTAAGCGAAGCTTTCAATAAAAAAGTACTGGACAGTCTGCCGGGACAGATGGCGTGCGCGCATGTGCGCTACTCGACAGCCGGAGCCAGTGTGCGTGAAAACGCACAGCCGCTGGTGATGCGCTATGTTAAAGGAACCCTTGCCATCGCGCACAACGGCAACTTGACCAATGCGTATGAGCTGCACGAGGAATTGGTAAGAAAAGGTTGCATTTTTCAAACTACGATTGACTCGGAAGCCATTGCGTACCTGATTGCGCAGGAACGTGTGAATGCCCCTTCTATTGAGGAGGCGGTTCGGCGCGCGCTGCCGCGCATTGCGGGCTCTTATTCTCTGGTCATCATGAGTCCGCAGAAGCTGATTGCGGCGCGTGACCCCAACGGTTTCCGCCCACTGGTGATTGGCAGAATTGGGGAAAGCACCTATCTGTTTGCATCCGAAACCTGTGCACTGGACGCCTGCGGTGCATCCTTTTTGCGCGATGTGGAGCCGGGGGAAATTGTGATGGCGGACCGCGGCGGTCTGCATACGGTGCAGCAGCCGACCAACCAGCGCAAGTCGCTTTGTGTGTTTGAATACATTTACTTTGCGCGGCCAGACAGCATCATTGACGGCATCAATGTGTATGAAGCACGCAAGCGTGCCGGCCGGCTGCTGTGGCAGCAGAACCCTGTGGAGGCAGATATGGTAGTTGGTGTGCCGGAGTCGGGAATCGACGCCGCCATCGGTTACGCGGAGGCAAGCGGCATTCCGTATCAAAAGGCGATTGTCAAAAACAACTATATCGGCCGCACCTTTATTAAGCCGACGCAGGGTGAGCGGGAACGCAGCGTGCGGCTGAAGCTCAACCTGATTCCCAATGCTTTCCGCGGCAAGCGCGTGGTTTTGCTGGACGATTCCATTGTGCGTGGCACGACCTGTGCGCATATCGTTACCATGCTGCGCGACGCCGGTGCCAAAGAGGTTCATCTGCGCATCAGTTCGCCGCCGTTTCAGTGGCCGTGCTATTACGGAACGGATATTCCGGATAAAGACAGCCTGATTGCGTGTCAGCATACGGTGGAAGAAATCGGCAAAATGAGTTTTGCGGACACCATCGACTATCTGCACGTTGAAAATCTGGCGCCGATGCTTGGCTTGCAAGACGGGTTCTGCGACGCCTGCTTTACCGGCAAGTATCCGGCGCCGACGCCGGATGTTTCGGTTGCGGATAAGAAGTTCGATTATTCCATGCCGATTCAGCGGGTGTGAAGCCGCAGCGCATAAAATCATTTGTTAGGAGGAATTCTGCACTTGAAAGATACGTATGAATCCCCGCTTTCCGCGCGGTATGCGGACCGGGAAATGACTTATCTGTTTTCGCCGGACAAAAAGTTTCGTACCTGGCGGCGGCTCTGGATTGCTTTGGCCGAAGCTGAAAAAGAGCTGGGTCTGCCCGTTACGCAGGAGCAGATTGACGAGATGAAGGCACATCAGGACGACATCAATTACGAAGTGGCAGAAGCCCGTGAAAAGGAAGTCCGCCATGACGTGATGAGCCATGTGTATGCATTCGGTGTGCAGTGTCCGAAGGCAGAGCCGATTATCCACCTGGGTGCGACTTCCTGCTATGTGGGGGACAACACCGATATTATCATTATGACAGAGGCACTGCAGCTTGTTGAGAAAAAGCTGGTAAGTGTTCTGCGTGTGCTTGCAAAGTTTGCAAGAGAGCAGAAAGACCAGCCCACCTTGGCGTTTACGCATTTTCAGCCTGCCCAGCCGACCACTGTCGGCAAGCGTGCAACGCTGTGGATGCAGGACTTGCTGATGGATTTGGAGGATGTGCGCTATCAGCTCAGTAAGGCGAAACTGCTGGGCAGCAAAGGAACCACCGGCACGCAGGCAAGTTTTTTGGAGCTGTTTGACGGCGACCACGAAAAAGTGAAGGCACTGGATCGAAAGATTGCGGAAAAGATGGGCTATGCCGGGGTGTTTCCGGTGTCCGGCCAAACGTACTCCCGTAAACTGGACAGCCAGATGCTCAGCGTCCTTTCGGGCATCGCGCAGAGTGCCGCGAAGTTCAGCAATGACATCCGCCTGCTGCAGCATCTGAAGGAGGTGGAGGAGCCGTTTGAGAAAAAGCAGATTGGCTCCTCTGCTATGGCATATAAGCGCAACCCCATGCGCAGCGAGCGCATTGCATCGCTGTCCCGCTATGTGGTTGCTGTTGCGCTGAATCCTGCCATGACAGCTTCCACCCAGTGGTTTGAGCGCACTCTGGATGATTCCGCCAACAAGCGTATTTCTGTGCCGGAAGCTTTCCTTGCGGTGGACGGAATTCTGAATTTGTACCGCAATGTGGCAGATGGCCTGGTGGTGTACCCGAAAGTCATCGCGCAGCACCTTTGGCGCGAACTGCCGTTTATGGCGACCGAAAACATCATGATGGATGCGGTGAAGCGCGGCGGTGACCGCCAGCAGCTGCATGAACGGATTCGGCAGCATTCCATGGCTGCCAGCAAAGTGGTGAAAGAGGACGGCGGGGAAAATGACCTGCTGCAGCGCATTGCGCAGGATTCGCTGTTCGGTGTCACACTGGAAGAACTGCAGGAAGTCGTGAAGCCTGAAAAATATGTGGGGCGCGCACCGCAGCAGACGGTGGAGTTTTTGGAAGAAACCGTCGCACCGGTTTTGGCGCAGTATGACGGTGTGGCAGACAACGCGGTTGCCATCAATGTTTGACATCCGCAGACTGTCGTTTACTTCCGCGTGTTTTTGTGTTAAACTGTATGTAAAAGCTGCCTAAATCCAGCCGCATGGCAGTCGCGGCGCTTGTTTTAAGCGCTGCGCAGCAAGATCTGTCCGCAGCGGCGCGGCAAAAATATGGAGTAACTGTTTACTATGATTAAAGCAATTGTAGGCGCAAACTGGGGCGACGAAGGCAAGGGAAAAATCACCGATGTCGAAGCACAGAAAGCTGACTTCGTTGTTCGTTTTCAGGGTGGCTGCAACGCCGGCCATACAATCGTGAACCAATATGGAAAATTTGCACTGCATCAGCTGCCGTCCGGTGTCTTTTACGACCACGTAACCAATGTGATTGGCAGCGGCGTGGCGCTTAGCCCGGAAAAACTGGTTGCAGAAATTCAGGAGCTGGTTTCCCGTGGGGTGCCGAAGCCACACATTGTGGTTTCTGATCGTGCGCAGGTGGTCATGCCGTACCACATTCAGCTGGATACCTTTGAGGAAGCGCGCTTGGCAGGGAAATCGTTCGGTTCCACCAAAAGCGGGATTGCGCCGTTTTATTCAGATAAGTTTGCAAAGATCGGTTTCCAGGTTGCGGAACTGTTCGATGATGAAGCAAGCATCCGCGAGAAAATTGACCATGTCCTCGGCATTAAAAATGTGCTTTTCCGCGAACTTTATCATCAGCCAGAGCTGAATGCAGAGGAAGTTTATCAAAAACTGATGGCATATAAGGAAATGCTGAAGCCTTATGTGGCAGATACCTTTACGCTGCTGCATGACGCGGTGCGCGAGAGCAAAACCATTCTGTTGGAAGGTCAGCTTGGCTCTTTGAAAGATCCGGACTGGGGCATTTATCCGATGGTGACTTCCAGCTCTACACTGGCAGGCTACGGTGCGGTTGGCGCAGGTGTGCCGCCGTATGAAATCAAGGAAATCATTACGGTTGTAAAGGCATATTCCAGCGCGGTCGGCGCAGGCGAGTTTGTCAGCGAGATTTTCGGCAAAGAGGCGGAGGAACTGCGTAACCGCGGTGGTGATGGCGGCGAGTACGGTGCGACTACCGGGCGTCCGCGCCGGATGGGCTGGTTGGACTTGGTCGCCACCCGCTACGGCTGCCAGGCGCAGGGCGCTACGCAGGTTGCCTTTACCGTTTTGGATGCACTCAGCTATTTGGACGAGATTCCGGTCTGTGTTGCTTATGAGTTGGATGGCAAGCAGATTGATTATTTTCCGCCGACTCCGCAATTGAAGCACTGCAAACCGGTTTGGAAGAAGCTTCCGGGCTGGAAGTGCGACATTCGCGGCATCAAGACCTATGAAGAACTGCCGGAAAACTGCCGGAAGTATATCGACTTTGCGGAAAAAGCAGTCGGCGTGCCGTTTAAGATTCTGTCTAACGGGCCGAAGCGCAGCGATATTATTGTCCGCTGAAAACTGTAAATCGTTGTGGAGCGTCAGCACACGCAGTTTGGGTGTTGGCGCCCTTTTATTTCATCTGGAAAGCAGGTTGTGCAAATGGTAAAGAATGAAACAGTACTGGTACTGGATTTTGGCGGGCAGTACTGCCAGCTGATTGCGCGGCGCGTTCGGGAGTGCAGCGTTTTCTGTGAGATTAAAAGTTACCGGACACCGGTTTCTGAGCTTGCGGCAAAGGGATACAAGGGCGTTATCCTGACCGGCGGTCCCAATTCGGTATATGACGAAAACTCCCCACACTGTGATAAAGCGCTTTTTGAAATGGGCGTTCCGGTGTTGGGCATTTGCTACGGTGCGCAGCTGATGGCGTATACGCTGGGCGGAAAAGTCGGCAGCTGTGAGGTCAGCGAGTACGGCAAAACAGAATTTACGGTAACGGACTCTTCCAGCTTGCTGTTCCAGGGCGTGCCGCAGACCTCTGCCTGCTGGATGAGCCATACCGATCGTATCACACAGGTACCGGCGGGTTTCCGGACAACGGCAGATTCCAAGTCCTGCCCGGTCACCGCTATGGAAAATGTAGAAAAAGGTCTTTATGCGGTGCAGTTCCATCCGGAAGTGCAGCACACCGCGTTTGGTCAGCAGATGCTGCACAATTTCCTCTTTGAAGTCTGCAAATGCAAAGGGGATTGGGTGATGTCTTCCTTTATTGAGCAGACGGTTGCGCAGATTCGGGAAAAAGTCGGCAACAAGAAAGTGTTGTGCGCACTTTCCGGCGGTGTTGACAGTTCCGTTGCGGCAGTGCTGATGCACAAAGCCATCGGAAAAAACCTGACCTGTATTTTTGTGGATCATGGAATGCTTCGCAAAGAGGAAGGAAACCAGGTCGAAACCATTTTCCGTAAACAGTTTGACATGAATTTAATCCGTGTCAATGCGGGCAAGCAATTTCTGCAGAAGCTAGAAGGCGTTACCGACCCGGAACGGAAGCGTAAAATCATCGGCGAGGGCTTTATCCGCACGTTTGAGGCGGAGTCTGCCAAACTGGGCAAGATGGAGTTCCTGTGTCAGGGAACCATTTATCCTGATGTAGTCGAAAGCGGCGTAGGCAATTCCGCGACGATTAAGAGCCATCATAACGTCGGTGGCCTGCCGGAAGACGTCGGTTTTGAGGGAATTATTGAGCCGCTGCGCGACCTGTTCAAGGATGAAGTGCGCGAAGTTGGCACACAGCTTGGCATTCCGGAAAATCTGGTGTGGCGTCAGCCGTTCCCGGGACCGGGTCTGGGCATTCGTATCTTAGGGGAAATTACAGCGGAAAAGATTGCGACGCTGCAGGATGCGGACGCGATTTTCCGGGAGGAAGTAGCGAACGCCGGCCTGAGCAAAAAAATCAGCCAGTATTTTGCGGTGCTGACCAATATGCGCAGTGTGGGCGTGATGGGGGACGGCAGAACGTATGATTATACCATTGCATTGCGTGGCGTGACGACCAGTGACTTTATGACTGCGGATTGGGCGCGGATTCCGTATGACGTGCTTGAAAAAACCAGTGAGCGGATTATCAACGAAGTCAAGGGTGTCAATCGCGTTGTTTATGACGTTACCAGTAAGCCGCCGGCTACTATTGAGTGGGAGTAGAACGAACCGCCGTAAAAAGCAAGTGTTTATGCGGGTTTGCGGCGTTCGGAGGAGTCTTTTGATAACAATTTGATAACAGCCATACAAGAGCCATTATTCTTGTAATCCGGTGGTTTATGGGTTACAGAATGATTGAAAAGCGGTTGTGTGGCAAAAGGAATCCATATTAGAAAGCCCTTAGCTGTGGGTAGTAACTCATAGCTAAGGGCTTTTTGTCGTTGTTATTCATCTTTTTTGAGCTTGTCCTGAAATGCCTCCACCAGCGTATCGCTTAACTCTTGCGAGGGCACTTTCGCCCAGAGCTGCGTGGTATCGTATTTCGGATAGTAGTAACGCCAGCGGTCATAATCGTCCTTGCTGATTTTACCGGCAGAGAGCTTGTCCGCCTGCTCTTTCCAAGCATAGAGCATTTGCAGCAACTCGTAAGCCTCTTTGCCCTTATCCTTGTTGACTTTCAGACAAACTTCCCCGTCCGCTTCGCTGACGGTCAGCCCATAAACATCTTCAAGGGTAAATAAGGTGTGCATAAGACCGATCTGACTGTCAATGTCAGGAACATCAAGAGCCTGTGGGGAAACATCAAGCACCTGCGCCAGTGCAGCCGTTAAATCCGACTTTGGTTTGCGGGAGCCGGTTTCATATTGCGCCAAGCGCACATCGGCGCTCCTTTCGGGAAAACCGACAGCCGTACCAAGATATTTTTGCGTCATACCACGCAGAAGTCTGAAAAAATGGATTCTCTCACCAATCGCCATAGTGTTTACACTCCTCGCTTATGTATCTGCACATAGTATAGCAGATATGCTTAGTGAAAGTCAAGAGAAAACAAAACAAAAAAGTTTAATATTTTCTCGCAAACTGCTTGACAAAAGCAAATATGCTTAGTATAATGAGAAAGAATTAAGCAAATAAGTTTAATTTAATATCCGTAGTGCGTTACGGTAATGGCGTACCCGCCCGGGCAAATCGGAAGGCGGTCAGAAAGTATTCCGACACGAAATAAATGAAATTGAAAAAAGAAATGAAAGGAGATTTTTATGGGAAATAGATTTATCCGTGCCGATGATGTGGCTCAGGAACTCAATGTATCAAAGCCCTATGCCTATAAACTTATCAGAAAGCTGAACGAGGAACTGAAAGCAAAGGGTTTTATTACGATTGCAGGGCGTGTCAACCGCCAGTATTTTTATGAAAGGCTCTACGGAGCCGGAAAGGAGAAAGAGTAATGCCGGTATTCAAAAATGAGGACAACGGTTCTTGGTATGTGATGGCAAGGTATGTGAACTGGAAAGGCGAGCGCAAGCAGAAATGCAAGCGTGGCTTTGCCACAAAGAAAGAAGCACAGGAATGGGAGCGAATGTTCCAGTTGCAGAATTCCTCTGACCTTGATATGAGTTTTGAAGCTTTCACGGAGCTGTATATCCGAGATGTGAAAAACCGCTTGAAGGAAAACACTTGGCTGACGAAGGAGCATATTATCCGCACAAAGATACTGCCCTTTTTCGGCAAGCTGAAAATCAGCGAGATTTCTACAAAAGAAATCATCACTTGGCAGAACGAAATGCTTGCCTATCGTGACGAGAGGAAAAAGCCTTATTCGCAGACTTATCTGAAAACGCTGCACAACCAGCTTTCCGCTATCTTTAACCACGCTGTACGCTATTATGAACTGCGCTCTAATCCAGCCGCAAAGGTGAGGAATATGGGTAGTGAAGAACACAGGGAAATGCTGTTCTGGACGAAAGAGGAGTACAAGAAGTTTTCTTTTGAGATGATGGACAAACCCATTTCCTTTTACGCCTTTGAAATGCTCTACTGGTGCGGTATCCGTGAAGGCGAGCTGCTGGCGCTGACTCCTGCGGACTTCGATTTTGACAAGGAAACGGTCACGATCAACAAGTCCTATCAGCGTCTGCACGGGGAAGATGTGATTACCACGCCGAAAACAAAGAAAAGCAACCGCACCATTAAAATGCCGCATTTTCTCTGTGAGGAAATGCAGGAGTATCTCGGTATGCTCTATGGCTTGAAGAAAAAAGACCGTATCTTTATGGTAACGAAAAGCTACCTTCATCACGAGATGGACAGAGGGGCGAAAGCCGCAGGCGTGAAGCGCATCCGCATTCACGACCTTCGTCACAGCCACATCAGTTTGCTGATCGATATGGGATTTTCGGCGGTGGCGATTGCCGACCGTGTAGGACATGAAAGCATTGAAATCACTTATCAATATGCACACCTGTTTCCGTCCAAGCAGACGGAAATGGCAAATAAATTGGACGATTTGGGGAAAGGAGATTTTGAAAATGTCGGCTAAGAACAGAGATAACAAAAACCGTTGGAGAAATATTACAGTAGGGTTTCGGGTATCGCCCGAAGAAAATGAACTCATTAACAAGGCGGTTGCTTTATCGGGATTGCCGAAGCAGGAATACTGCTACCGCCGCTGTCTAAATCAGGATGTGGTTGTGCAGGGCAATCCGAGGGTGTATAAGGCTCTGAAACAGGAGCTTGCCGCCGTCCTTGCGGAGCTACAAAGGATTGAAGCGGGAAATGGCATAGATGAGGAACTACTCAATGTCATTGAACTGGTTTCTATTATTCTTGGCGGCTTGAAAGGAGAGGAACAGAATGAATAAGCAAAAAGAAATGACCGCCCGTAACACATCTGTTGGCGCAGACGATAGGCAGTCACTCCATGTATCTATCAATAGTATAGCCGCATATCACCTGAAAATCAACCGTTTTGTTGTGAAAGGCGGTGGCAGGAATGGCTGAACTGAAAATTATCAGTATGGACGAAGTCCCTGTGGAAGAAGTGGAATGGCTCTGGTATCCCTATATCCCATTTGGAAAACTGACCATTATTCACGGTGACGGCGGCGAGGGGAAAACCACTTTGGCGTTAAGACTGGCGGCGCTTCTCTCTAAAGGAGAAGCACTGCCCTATGACGATACCGAGCGTGAGCCTGTTAAAATCATCTATCAAACTGCCGAGGATGGACTGGAAGATACCATCAAGCCGAGATTAGAAGCGGCTGAAGCAGACTGTACTCAAATCAAAGTCATAGATGAATCGGAAGCTGTACTTAGTATGCTGGATGAACGAATTGAAAAAGCAATTATAGAAGTCGGTGCAAGGGTGGTAATCCTTGATCCGATTCAGGCGTATGTCGGCGCAAATATCAATATGAACAACGCCAATGAAGTCCGTAATGTGATGGCACAGCTTGGAAGAATCGCAGAAAAATATGACTGTGCAGTTCTGCTTGTCGGTCATATGAACAAAGGTAGCGGTAACAAATCTTCTTACCGTGGACTTGGTTCCATTGATTTTCAGGCTTCGGCGAGAAGTGTTTTGATTGTTGGGAGAATTAAAGACAATCCGCAGGTCAGAGTGATGGTGCAGGACAAGTCTTCCCTTGCACCCGAAGGTGAAGCGATTGCCTTTGAACTGGACAAAGAAAACGGATTTAGTTGGCTCGGTCATTACGATATCTCAGTTGATGATTTGTTAAGCGGTATTCCGAAAGAAAAGAAATCCGAACAGGCTGAAAATTTAATACTCGAATATCTTTCCAAGGGCAAATATCCACAGCAGGCATTGCTGAAAAAAGCACAGGCGGTAGGTATCTCCAAGCGTGTGTTGGACGAGGCAAAGAAAGCGCTGAATGTCCAATCGGTTAAAGAGGGCAGTCAGTGGTACTGGCAGCTTCCCGAAAAAACAGAGTGAAGCTTTTCAAGGTTGCAACATTGCAAAGGCAGGCATATCTGCAACCTTGCAATGTTCCTTTTTCGGGAAGTGATAAAGTTTGGTGGAGAGTGCAGAGAGCACCTTTTCAAAGGTGTTCTTTGCCCCTCGGAGAGCGCAAAACCTGCTTGCAGGTCGCATTTTTGATAGGGTTGCCTGTCAAAAGTGCTTTTGCGTTACTCTTGGCAAGAGTAACAGAACCGAGGAAGCACGATTTTTAAGAGATTGGAGGTGTAACTTATGCAAAGAACAATCAGCGCAATGGTTGGAAAAGGCTCGGTCAACCACAACAGCCGTAAATTCAAAGCGGAAAATGTGGACGGTAATCGAACACATTTGAACATCGACTACTGCAATGAAAGTATCAAAAAAGTATATCACGAACTATTCGATTGTGTTCGTCAAGTAAAAATGTTAGCAAAAGGTCCCCAAAAAGGTTAGCACCTTGGAGCACCTAATTTGTTGTTCGTGCATGTAGCATCGAGGCCTTTTTCGGGGCAAAACAGGGCGAGACCCAACGCTCACATTTTGGAGACCCACGGGGCCAAACAGGTCGGGGCCCAATGCTCACTTTTTGGAGCGCTTTTTCAGTGGGTACGCTGGCGTTGCATGGACTGGGTCAGCCGGTAGCTCTCGCCGGAGAAGATTACAATGTGGGAATGGTGGATCAGCCGGTCAACCAGCGCTGCCGTCAGGCGGTTGTCGCCAAAGACAGTGTTCCACTGCGAGAACTCCAGATTGGATGTAATAATGAGGCTCTTTCGCTCGTAGCAGTCGGAGATTACCTGAAACAGTAGCTCGGCGGCATCCTTGTGCAGCGGCACGAAACCAATTTCGTCAATCACAATGAGCTCCACTTTTTTCAGTGTGCTGAGATAGTTGTTCAGCGTACCTTTGTTGTTTTTCTCCAGCAGGATATTGGCAAGGGACGCCGCCGTATAAAAGCGGACACGCCGCCCTTCCTGGCAAGCTTTCAAGGCAATGGCTGTGGCAAGATGTGTTTTGCCGGTACCAACAGTGCCCATAAAAATGAGATTCTCCTTGGGCGTAAGAAATTGCAGTTCCTCCATGTACTCGGCAGTCAAGCCGCTGGGCAGCTCAATGGCGGGAGTCCACACAAAGTCATCCAGCGTTTTCAGAACACGGAAACCGGCGGTTTTCACCATGCGGTTAATCCTGTTGGCTTCACGCTCTTTCATCTCCAGCTTCAGCAGGTCGGTCACATATTGCTCTGTACTTTCAAACTGGACGGAGCGCCATTCCTTGGCCATGCCGCCCAACTTCACCTGTCGCATCATCAGCTCAATTTCCTCATACATTTGCGTCACCTCCCATCAGCCCGTCGTAGGCGGAAAGATTGGGATTGTAATGCAGTGCCGGGGAACCGAGCAGCTTGAGTGGATCAGGACGGTATTCCTTCTTTGCAATCATGTAATAGCACTGCCGGAGGCTGTCCGCATCCGTGCGGCCATTTTCCCCGGCAAGCTCCAGCGCATCGTTGCACAGAGTAGCATTGCCGTCGGAGACAATTTCGCTGAGCAGTTGGAGAGCGTTCTTGCGTTCCCTGCCGCTGGTCTGTTCCAGGAAAGCCTGCCACTGCTGGGGCATCTGCCGGAAGAAGCGAGTGTGTTCAATCGCACCAGGCTTTTTGCAGAGCACAGACACATACTGCGTCCAGTCAAACACCTCATCATTGGCTTTGTAGCTCCTGCGGTAGTGTCCAACCGGGTGGTGGTCATGGAAAAACTCCACATGGTCAAAGAAAATCTTTGCCTGTACCGTTTCACCGGAAAGCATGGGAGAAAGGCCGTACTTGTTTGTCTCAATGGTTACAAAGCCGTTTTTGTTTACCGTCAGCGAAGCATAGCGAAACACCGAGAACGGGTATTCCGGAAGCCGCAGCAGGCTTGCCTCATCCTCTTTCCAAAGCTCTTCAATCAGAAGCTTCTTCTTGTAGTGCGGGCGCTGTGCATCTTTCTCGCACCAATCCCACAGGGACTCATTAAAATCGTCAAAGGACGTAATGGTCGGAACCGGCACAAAGGCATTTCTGCGGCTGTAACCCACCTTGTTTTCCACGTTGCCTTTTTCGTTGCCGGATGCTGGATTGCAGAATTCTGCACGGAAACGGTAATGCATCATGAAGCGGGTAAAGCCGTCTGTGAGAATTCGGTCTGTACCCTTGAGTACCTGCACAACGGCGGTGGACATATTGTCAAAGCGCAGCACCGGCGGAACGCCGCCAATATGCTCAAAGATACGTTTCATACCGGTAAGCAGGCATTCCTGGTTCTGAGAGGGGAAAGTTTGGGTGTACCCTTTGTTGGAATTCGGGAAGGAAATGGTTAGTGCATAGCCGTCCTGCTCCTGCCCTGCACCATCGTAGTAGAGATGCTTTCCGAAATCTACTTGCCCACTGCCCAGCGTATGCTCCAGAGGCAAATAACCACTGTTCTTGGAATTCATCACAAACCGCTTTTTGCGGACGTACTTTTTTACGCTGGAATAGCTGCCACCGAAACCGTGCTCATCCCGCAAACGGCAGAAAATCCTCCAAACGGTGTGCCTCTGCTTGCGCGGGATCTTATGGTCGGCTTCCAGCCATTCATCAATTACGGGAATGAAATCTCCCAACACCGGATAGCTCGTTGGCTCGGTATCCGGCAGATTGTCCTCGCTCCAGTCGAGCTGGTAGGCGTACTTTTGGACGGTCTTGAAGCTGTGACCTGTTTGACGGGAAATTTCTCGCAAACTCAGGTCTTCATTTTCGTACAGATCCTTGATATTATTTACTTGAGCCATTCTTAACACCTTTCTGCTACCTCCTTAGTCTCTTGACAATTCTAAGGGTAGCTGTTATTTCAGGTGCTGACAATGGCTCACTTTTTATGCCATTTGGGGTGCTAACTTTTTCGAGACCTTTTGCGATACTTTCATTTTACCGAAAACACTATTCGATGAAGCGCTGAAAAGATACAACGACAGGCAGACGAGAGCCGATAGAAAAATAGAAAACTACTATGAAAAAATCCGCAGTTCCAAACAGGAAAAACAGTTTCACGAACTGATTTTGCAGATCGGCGATAAGGAAAATATGAGCGCCGAAAGCGAAAGCGGAGAGCTTGCCCGACAGATTTTAGATGAATACTATCGTGGGTTTCAGGAGCGAAACCCTCGGTTAAAAGTGTTCTCGGCTCATCTCCATATGGACGAAGCTACACCGCATTTGCACATTGATTTTATTCCCTTTACCACCGGCAGCAAGCGTGGACTGGATACAAGGGTGTCTCTGAAACAGGCGCTTGCGGCGCAGGGATTTAAGAGCGGAAGCCGTGGGGATACCGAGTGGAATCAATGGGTACAGTCCGAAAAAGAACAGCTCGCCGCCGTAATGGAACGCCACGGAATCGAGTGGGAACACAAGGGTACGCACGAAAAACATCTCTCTGTTCTGGACTACAAAAAACAGGAACGCCAAAAAGAGCTTGAAGTCTTAGAGGATAAGCTTACCGAGAAAAAAGATGAGTTTCGTGTGATGGCTTACCGTATTGAAAACTTTGATAACGGCGAAAGAGCGTTGAAGAAGCTTGATGAAAGTATCATGAACGAGCCTGAATATCAGCTCCCCGAGCCGGCTGCGATGATGTCGGCAAGAAGCTATAAGGCAAAGTTTGTCGAGCCGCTTATAGCTAAATTGAAATCGCTGATCAAAACCTTATTCGCACGGTATTTCAAGGCGATAGACAGCTATAACAGGCTTAATGTGACGAACAGGAATCTGTATCGGGAGAATGAAAAGCTCTCAAAAATCAACGGTAAGCTTACCGAAGAAAACACAAGACTGAGGGCTGAAAACAAAGATTATTCGTTGCTTCGCAGAGTATTCGGACACAAACAGATAGACAGCCTGCTTGAACAGGCGAGAAATCTCAAAGGTCAAAAGCGTGACCACACACGCTCAAGATAAATCAATTTTCAGGAGGTAAACGAAATGGCAAAGACGATTTTTGAAGAAATGGGCGGCGATTATGTACGGCAGGGAGATTATGATCTCCCTTGCCTATCCTTACCCGCCGAAAAAGAAAACCAGCTCATTGGAATATGGGGGCAGCGGCATTTACGGTATCTTAAACAGCACCGCAAAGTGTTTTATACCAATCTGCTCACAAGCGGTAAACTGAACAGCTATCTTGCGGATATTGACAAGCAGGCTGAAGATAGGTTTCTTCGGCTGGTAGAGCAAATGGCAGAGCGTGAAGGTGTGACTGAGCAGCTAAAGGCGGAAAATCAGATGGAATGGGTTGGTAGGATGAATAATATCCGTAGCAGAACGATGGAGATTGTAAATGAAGAAATCATAATAAAATAAAGCAATGTGATACACAAGTGCAAAACTATGGCGGATAGGGATAACACCTTATCCGCCATTTTTACTTGTTTTAAGAGGCTCGAAATAGGGCGTTTTGTTTCCAGCAATTAGACATATGTCGTTTGCTTTAGCACAATCGTCATTGAAAAAGAATTTCTAACGAAACCGTGAGAACTGTTGATTATTTGGCAAAAATATGCTATTATATAGACAACCCAATTTTGTGTTTTTGATTTTGATGATATGGAGGTAATATTGTGGCTGTTTGCTATAACAACCTTTGGAAACTTCTTATAGATAAAAATATGAATAAAACAGAGCTCAAAGAAGCAGCAGGCATTAGTTTCAATGTAATGGCTCGTATGGGTAAAAATGAGACGATTTCATTTGAAAGTATTGAAAAAATTTGTGCTGCATTACAATGCAACATTGGAGATATTATTGAGATTGTTCAAGATAATCACGAAGAGGCTTCCCCTAAAACCTTCACAACGATAGAGTTGTTTGCTGGTGCGGGCGGATTGGCACTTGGCATTGAAAAAGCTGGATTTGAGACATTGGGACTCATTGAATTTGATAAAGACGCCTCTGACACATTGAAATGTAATCGTCCAAATTGGCGTGTTATTAACGATGATATAGCAAATATCTCTTGTCTTGATTTAAAAGAGTATTTCGGACTTGCTGAGGGCGAGCTTGATCTACTGTCTGGCGGCGCTCCGTGCCAAAGCTTTTCTTATGCTGGAAAGCGATTGGGATTAGAGGATGCTCGTGGAACTCTCTTTTATCATTACGCAAAATTCTTAGAGCAATTGCAGCCCAAGATGTTCCTGTTTGAGAATGTGAGAGGGTTGCTTACCCATGACAGAGGGCGCACCTATAAAACGATTACAGACATTTTTGAAAGTACTGGATACACCATTCAAAAAAAGGTATTGAATGCTTGGGATTATGGGGTTGCTCAAAAACGAGAACGACTTATTACGATAGGTATCCGCAATGATTTGAAAGATAAAGTGGTTTTTGAATTTCCTGCTCCCCATAAGTATAAACCTGTTCTGCGAGATGTTTTGCTTGACTGTCCGAAAAGTGAGGGCGCTTCCTACTCGGAATATAAACGAAAAATATTTGAGCTGGTTCCCCCCGGTGGATACTGGCGTGATATTCCCGAAGATATTGCAAAAGAATATATGAAAAGTTGCTGGAATATGGAAGGCGGAAGGACTGGAATTTTAAGGAGGTTGAGCTTAGATGAACCTTCACTTACTGTTCTAACCTCTCCAAGCCAAAAGCAAACTGATCGTTGCCACCCATTGGAGGCTCGTCCGTTTACAATTAGAGAAAATGCACGATGCCAGAGTTTTCCTGATGATTGGCAATTCTGCGGGAGTGTAGGACAGCAATATAAACAAGTTGGTAATGCTGTCCCGGTTAATTTGGCATATGAAATTGCAGTAAAAATAAGAGAAGCATTGGAGAGTTTATGATGTGGAATTTAACTTTTATAAGTGAAGAAGATTTTACTAGTCATGTAAAAGCTACTATCGAAAAATACGGAGAAAAGCTGGAATCATTTGATTTAAAGCGCTTCAATAAAAATATCATTGATCCGATTAAGCTAATTTTTGACAAGACTGTATATCAATCTTCTTGGGAAGAAATTGTGAGCAATGAAATTTTTCGCCAAAGGGACAAGTCTAATAACAATGATATTGGATATTTTCACCAGCGAATTTTTCAGTATATTAAGAACTGTCATGTTCCGCCTAATGGGGAAGAAGGCGGTTGGGATGTAATTTATGAAAATCCTGATGGCATTTCTATTCCCGATGCAGGAATTGTACATACTGTTTATGTGGAAATGAAAAACAAGCATAATACAATGAACTCTGCTTCGGCGGGTAAAACCTTTATAAAAATGCAAAATCAGTTGTTAAATGATGACGATTGTGCTTGCTTTTTAGTAGAAGCGATTGCACAGCGTTCTCAAAATATCAAATGGGAAACAACTGTTGATAAGAAAAAGGTTGGCCATAAGCTTATTCGAAGAGTAAGTCTTGACAAATTTTATGCTTTAGTAACAGGGCAAGAAGATGCCTTTTATCAAATGTGTATGATACTGCCGTCTGTTATCGAAAAGGTAGTCAAAGAGCTGGAAGGCACAATCGTCCCGCATGATACTGTTATTGATGAGCTGAGAGCCATGGCGAGTGAGCAGAATATCGAATCGGAAGATTTGGCAATCGCAATGGCCGTGTATATGCTCGGTTTTGGAAGTTATAAGGGATTTACTAAAAAATAATATGTGATTGTGGGGATAACAAATTTGCTGTTTAATGTTTATTATTTAAACTTCTCGAAGGTATATGAAATAAAAATGATGTTAAGTAATGTCATTAAGACAGATGAAAGCGTTGAAACGGATCAAGGTGATACTCTTAATGCAGATTTGCAGGCGAAAATGGGTACAAAGTTTCTGAAATTATTTAATGCGGAGGTTGGCGCAGATGTTAAATCTGGATCAACCGATTCTCAAAAGGTTCTTGAAAACTTCAAAGTAACTATGACTAAATCACTTATATTGAGTGAAGTAATGGATAAATGCAAAACCGTTACGGACTTTAGCGGTCTTGCTGAAGGGCAACTTGTCAGAATTGATAATGTTTCTCTTTCTTTGGAAAATGAAATGGAATTAAGAACAGTCAAAATATTTTCAAATGGTTCTTTCAAGGGTATGCGCTTACCAGAAGCTGGTGGACTTGATGTTAATAATCTATTTAATTCGATGTTTAAGGATTATTCCTATAAGCTGAAAGGCGAAATCAAGGACAGTAATGAAAAAGTATTGATAAAAATCCCACTTACCTTTGAAAATGAATTTGAAAATCTTTATAATGTGGACGATTTGTTTATAGGAAATGTTTCTTTAATCGGAATCTATAAGGGTAAAACAAAGATAAGTGGGTTGAAAAATTCATTTGATTTTTTTCAAGAGCTGGGGAATGCTTCAAATGCCGATTCAGACAATGAAGTCCATAATAGTCAATACACTACTCCTTCCGTAATCAAATTGAAAAGTGAAGATGACGACGAAGATTACAATTATATTGATCTTCTTGCAATAATACAGCTAATTAAGTCAGAGGATGCTGATATTGAGAACAAGTCCCAGAAAATGGTAAAGTGAAAGAAGGTGGCTGAATGAGTACATTATTCTTCTATAAAAAAGATCAGTTTTTCAATTTCAAATCTACACAAACAGCTGCTGGATTTGAATTTCTAAGTATGTCTCAGTTGCTATCGTCTCAAAAAATTGACGGTTTAGATGCGCATCAGCAATATTATATTGATATTTCTTCTACGGTCAGTTTTGTAAAAGCTAATGACTCGCAATTACTGAATTTTGAGCAACTGTTTAACAGCTTTGGTGAAAATATTTCTTTTATATGCGATAAAGCTTACGAAAGGGATGTAAAATATAGTTTCCGATATGTATTTAATAATTTTTCGGATGTTGAAGCTGAAAGTGATGAGCTCAAAGATGAGGTTGAAGAATCGACTGTTAACAAAACTGCTACTGTCAAAAAAATAACCGATTTAGAGGATTCTGAATTGGATGCTTTCTTTGCAAATTTCAATGCTAGATTATATGGTCATGAACGATTTAAAAAAGAATTTAAAGAGATTGTTGAATCTTTTCGAGTGTTTAATAAATTGGGCGAACATAAAATCTTATCGTTATTCTTAATGGGTGATTCGGGTGTTGGTAAAACTGAAGTGGCTCGTTCTATACATAAAGCTTTAGGTAGTAGAGCTAAATTGGCAAAAGTAAATTTCGGAAATTACAGTAGTCACGATGCCTTAAACAGTTTGATTGGTAGTCCACTCGGATATATAGGTAGTGATGGTGGAGAGCTTGTTAAACGAATGAATGAATCAGATGTTGGCTTAATTCTAATAGATGAGTTTGAGAAAGCTGATAGTGCTGTCTTCAACTATTTTCTTGATGTGTTGGAAAATGGGAAAATAGTAAATTCTCAAGCAGAGGAATATGATGTAAATGGATATATTATAGTGTTTACTTCCAATATCAGCAAAGAAAATTTCAAAAAGAAGATATCACCTGAGCTACGATCCAGATTTGATTATAAAGGGATGTTCAATCTTCTTACTGATGAAGATAAGATTAAATTTGTACATTTTAGAGTAAATCAAATTATAGATAAGTACCGAGAATTCGTTTCCAAAGATTTACCTAAAAGAATACACGATGAAGTAGTAGCTGCTATTGATGTGACACAGTTCAAAAATATGAGAGATTTGAACAAGAAAATCAAAGATACTTTTGTCGAGCAAATCAAGGATACATCTCGAATTTCTATGCAAAATCGTTTATAAAATGAAGCGTAACATATTGTTATTATCCACAGCCACAGGGCGAGTGTTATCAACACCGATAACAAACTGATAACATTAGCCCATATAGGCAGGATAATATGGATTCATCAAATAATCAAAAGCACCACGAATACGACAGAGAATAATATCTAAACAAAATTGATTAGGCTTTGTCGAGTGGGAATAAGTCAAAAGGAGCAGCAGCCGATGCAAAAAAACACTTCTTCGCAGACAAAGGATTTGGATTCTCAAAAGTTAGATGGTACTTTTGAAGAGCAAGGGGAGGCCCTTAGAAAGTGGATTGAGGAACATTCAAAAGAATTAGAAAAGAAACAAAAATAATTATTTTAAAGGCACCCTTAATCGGGTGCCTTTTTTATACCTTGGAAGGACGAGAACGCCATGACATCCAAGACCTTTCATGAAGTTTTTGCAGACAAACTGGCTGCAATGAGGCGCTTGCTGACGCTGACTACTGTACATCAAAATTTCAGCAAAAAAAGGAAAATGGGAGTTAAAATGCTGATGTGTCTCATGCGCGGCGGTTAGGAAGTTCAGCAACAAGAGCGTCTTCCGGCGTACTTGGTCAAGGCCAAAGCGTTGGTATTCCGATTAAGGAGTGGATACGCAGTAGAGAAAGTTTCATCTACTTTTACATCAGAAAAAATAGAATATAAAAAATATGGATAATGTGGTTGCAGTTCATTGGAACTCTGTACCGCCTTTTAAATCCTTTTTACGGAAACGAAGCAGCCTGGTGCTTCGTTTCATCAAATGCTGACCGAGCTGTGTTTTTTTATTTCAATATCTTGTCGCAACCGGCTGCACGCCAGAGGGTCATACGTTTACGGGGAATCAATTCCAAAATGAAGTACGAAATACGGGACGAAAACAATGACGTGATCGGTTCCTTTTTCGGCGATGAGCTTATGAACGTGGGCATCACTATGCCAATGTTTTTTGGGGATTTTGGGTCTTGCTTTCTTTTAATAAGAAGCGTATAAAGATGTAAAGGCCGCATTGCCTCTGCAAAAACGATGCGGATGAACAGAGAGGGAACGCTGTTAAAGATATTTTATGTATTTCTAAGGGAGGCTACTCGAAATCATCTCATGTGAAGTGGTACAATACAAGTGGAAGATCAATGTCATATAACACCAATCAGGTTTGGAGGAATAATTATGCCAAGTTGGTTAAAAGATGCAGTGTTCTACGAAATTTATCCGCAGAGTTTCTATGACACAAACGGTGACGGAATCGGAGATTTTCAGGGCATCATACAAAAATTGGATTACATCAAATTGCTCGGTTGCAATGCTCTGTGGATTAATCCGTGTTTTGATTCCCCATTTAAAGACGCTGGTTATGATGTGAGGAATTACAAACTGGTCGCGCCGCGTTATGGGACAAACGAAGACCTGTTCCTGCTATTTCGCGAGGCACATCATCGCGGAATCCACGTTTTACTGGATCTTGTACCCGGGCATACGTCGGAAGAACACGAATGGTTTCAAAAAAGCAGCCAAGCGGAAAAAAATGTTTACTCGAATCGCTATATCTGGACGGATTTTTGTTTTGCAGCAGCAGATGGTTTTCCGTATATTGCCGGTGAAAGTGAGCGGAGCGGTGCCTATGTGCTGAATTTCTTTAAATGCCAACCGGCACTGAACTATGGCTTCCTTCATCCAAAAGAAAGTTGGCAGTTGCCAACAGACCATCCTGATTGTGTTGCCACACGTGAAGCAATGAAAGATGTTATGCGTTTTTGGCTTTCTCATGGCTGCGACGGCTTTCGCGTAGATATGGCTGCCTCACTTGTAAAAAATGATGACGAGAAGCATTCCGGTACCAGTGAGATATGGAGAAACATTCGAAAGATGCTGGATACAGATTATCCTAATGCCGCAATGGTTTCAGAGTGGGATGATCCGCCCCTGGCATTGAGTGCCGGTTTCCATATGGATTTTTATTTGAATTCCCGCAATGGATACACAACACTTATGCGGGATTACGATATGGAAGCAGAGGATAAAAGCTATTTCAAAGCAGAAGGAGGCGGTATTTCCCGTTTCCTTGCCGACTACCTGCCTAAATATATGAGGACAAAGGATACTGGGTACATTAGTTTTATTACTGGCAATCACGATACAATCCGTGCACGGTATAATCTGTCCACATCAGAATTGAAACTTGCGTATGCGTTTATTCTCACTATGCCGGGTGTGCCCTTTATTTATTATGGCGATGAGATTGGCATGAAATATTTGGATTTGCCAACCAAAGAAGGTGGATATTTCCGTACGGGTTCCAGAACGCCGATGCAGTGGAACCATGATAAAAATCTCGGCTTTTCAACGGCCAATTCCAGCCAATTATATTTACCAGTAGATGACGCTGAAGATGCTCCTACCGTTGCGGATGAGCAGAAAAATCCGGATTCACTTTGGAATACTGTCCGAAAAATTCTGATGTTGCGTCATCGTAATCGCGATCTTCAAGCAGACGGAGACTTCGAGGTTTACGAAATGAAAGATCGGCTCTTTGCATATCGAAGAGGGAATTTTCTGCTGGCAGTAAACCCCAGTGGTGCAGAAAGAAGTATGTGGGTGCCGTTTACCGTAAAATCGGAATTCCAGCTAGGTACCGGTTCTATTGAAAAGGATAATATTGTAATTGGCCCACAGTCATTTTGCGTATTTAAAATATCAAACTGAATCAAGGGTCGCTATAAAGCGGTTCGGAACAGTAAAAGCCGGAGCAGCCATTCTTTCTCCGGCTTTTGTGATGCCCAGAACTGCGTGGACGATTTCCGTGCATTGTTTCGCTTGAGCGAAAGTGTGAAAGAGGCGATGCGGTCAAACGGTGCGGAGACCCGGTGCAGGCTGATTTTAGCATTCCAATATGCCCCCTGCATACCGCACTTTTTGTGTAAGAAATTGTTGACAAGAGAGAAAGCAGCGTTTATACTTGTATGTACAAGCAAAGGAGTGGAAGATGTGAACGAGCCACAGCGAGAGGGAGCGCAGTGCCAACTGGACGGATGTTTGTTCTTTTCAACGGCGAAGCTGGCGCGGGAACTTGGTCGTTTGGCGGATGAAGCTTTTCAAAAAACCGGCTTGTCGCCTAGCCATGCCATTCTGCTGTACTTGATTAACCTGCATGGCAGGGTTCAGCAAAAGGATGCCGGTGCGCTTCTGCATCTGACATCATCAACGGTAACGCGCCTGATTGAAAAGCTGGTTCGCAAGGGTTTTGTCAAGCGACAGCAGGTGGGAAAAAACGTCTGCTTGCTTGCGACTGTGCAGGGTAGGGCACAACAGCAGGAAATTGTTACTGCATGGAATAAGCTGCACAATCGCTACCAAAATATCTTAACAGAACAGGAAACGTTGCAGTTTCTGAACATCAGCAGGAAGCTTTTAGAGCACTTGACCAATGAAGAAAAATAAAATAATGGGGGAAGTCAATATGCAGGAAATCTTTACAAGAAGAAGTATTCGGAAGTTTACGAATCAGGCAGTGGAGCCGGAAAAGATTGATAAACTGCTGCGCGCTGCCATGCAGGCACCCTCTGCCGCAAACCAGCAGGCGTGGGAGTTCATTGTTGTGCAGGATAAACAGAAACTGGCGCAGGTTGCTGAAACCAGCCCCTATGCCAAGCCGGCGGCGGGTTCGGCGGTTACTTTCATCCTGCTGGCGGATGAAAAGAAAATGAAGATTCCCACCGGTTGGGAGGAGGACATGGGCGCTGCAGCGGAAAATATGCTGCTGGAGGCGGTTCACCTGGGTCTTGGCGGTGTGTGGTTCGGCGTGGCAACCGCCGCGCCCGTGGCGGAAAATGTCAGCAAGCTGTTTGGACTGCCTGCCAATATTCGTCCATTTGCGCTGATTTCCGTCGGCTATCCGGATGGGCAGAAAAACCAGTTCGTCGACCGCTATCAGCCGGAACGTGTGCACTACGAACATTGGTAAGCTGCGCACTTTATAGGGCGTATGCAGGAGTGAGGGGGAGAAATCATGTCGGCTATCAGCATGATCTTTGTAGGACTGATTGCACTGGAGCATCTGTTTATTGCGTATGTGGAGATTTTTGCGTGGACCAGCAAAGGCACGCAAATGTTTCCGCATCTCAGTGTGGATTTTATCAACAGCACAAAGGAAATGGCGGCGAATCAGGGCATTTACAATGTGTTTTTGGCGGGAGGCCTCATTTGGTCGCTGGCCGTTCGCTCAGCACCGTGGAACCTGTATTTGGCAGCTTTTTTCCTTGGTTGTGTCATCCTTGCGGGTATTTTCGGCGCTTTTACGTCGCATAAATCCATTTTCTTTAAGCAGGCGCTGCCAGCTATTGTGGCGGGCGCAGTGCTGCTTCTGGCACGGTAGACTAGAAAACACACACAAAAAAGGCTCAGGCGGCTGCAGAACACGGCTGCCTGAGCCTTTTTCTGTGGCTTTATTTAAATGTGCAACGCTACATCACAAGATACATCGCTCAACGGTGCAAGCGGTGTATCCTCCCGGCAGGTCATGCGCAGCTGCGGACGCATTCCGGCAACTTCAAAGTCGGCAGACGCGAAAAGGCGGCTGGGGGCATCTGCCTCGGCGGTCAGAAGCAGTCCTCTGTTTTCCAGAGAGCCAGCATACCAGTTTTTCACAATTTCGGTCAGATCGATTTCGGCACAGCATTGGGTGACTGGCACTGCAAAATCGACGCGGAGCCTACAGTTAACTGTGGGTGGCGGGTAGTACGCGCTGAAAAGGCTGTAAGGCATTGTCAGCGGATACAGATGAAACGGCGCCGGTGTGGGGCACTCGCCGCAGTAGTGGTTTGGAAACGGGAAGAGAAGCAGCTTTGCTGCCTGCAAAATGCGGCTTGGCAGGCAGACCGGCAGCGAAAAAAACAGATAAGCCGGTTGCGCCGGTCCAACGCCAAACGTGCGGTGAATTCGGTTCTGTAAAAAAGGACTTTGCGCGTTATAAGAATCCTGACAGCAGACATCAAGTGTTAGCACGCTTTTCACCTCCGCTATTAGTTTATGCACACTTTCTGCCAACGGACAAAATTCAACAATTACAGCGAGGGTGAATACATTAACAAGGGAGCGGTTTTGACAGCCGCTTACTTTTCCTTAAAAAAGGAGCAATCAGGTTATGAGTGCAATTGAAGTCACGGCGACTGCGGAAGCACTGTCTGAAAACGCGCCGTATAGCGTTGTAGATCTTTCCTTCCACTATGCCGATACGACCACGCAGGGCGGCACGGCAATTTATTATTCCGCCACCCTTTCCGACGGCGACCTGTCGGAAGACGTCCTGTTTCCGCTGGCGGTCACCGCAGGCTCCGCAATTCCTGCTGATGAGGAATTTGCTTATACGCCTTCGGCAGCTTTTACAAAAACGGTTACCGCGTCAAACGGCAAAATTTACTATACGCCCGCTTCTTAAATAGGATCGGCAGAGGTAAAAAAGCACTCCGCTGCAAGCGCAGAGGAGCGCTTTTTTATGCACTGCTTTTCCCGCTTTTCATTGAAATCTAATTGGACTTAATGGAATTTCAAGAGAAAACCCATATCGTTTATCGCCAATTTACCATCACTTATCGTTTTGGTGTTGACTTTCGCGGGAAAAAGATGTATAAAAAATATAAAGAAATGGAAAACAAAACAATCAGTAAATTCCTATTTCTAACTTATGATTGTAATCGTTCCGCACTTTTCAACGGCCGAAAAAGCGCAGAATGTTTTACATAAAAATACGCGACGTAAATTAATTATTTTAAAAAGAGTGGTTTCTAATGACAAAGCACACAAGAGTTCTGGCATATTTATGGCAGCCATGATGGCGGTTTCCACCGCTGCAATGGTTCCAGTAAATGCAGCAAATACAACTGACTATGGATGGGCATTCAGCTTCAAGAATGATGTTTTCCATCAACATATATATTCATATAGTGATGCGCGGACAAAGCAGAATACTACCTCAGTTTATGTATATTTCCAAAAAGGTGACAGCAATTATATGCATTTACAAACGATGGGACGTCGAAATGGCGGAGGGTGGAATAACTGCATACTTAAAAGCAATGTTTATCTTGCAAAGGGCAATCAATATTCTGTGCAGAATAATATTTACGAAGCGCTAAAACTTAATTCTAGTGATACCGTTCAAGCAGCTCTGCGGGGTAACGCCGATGGCATGAAGGCTTTTCTAGATGCCAGTGGTGTTTGGAGTCCTGATTCGGCTAGAACTTACATTGTTGTGTAAGACTTAAATTTCATATTCCCCGTTTGGCTTCAGAAAGCTTTTTGAAGTCAAACGGGGTTCTTGTGTCTTTTGAAAAGTAAAACTTCAGGAGGATATGCTAAATGAATCGTAAATATTTATCGGGTATCTCGGCGATTCTACTTACGGTTGCATTGTTGACTGGATGTACAGACCAGTCGAAAAAGATGGAGGATTTTCCACAGGAGTCTTCTGCCAGCCAGCAAACTGTATCTGGAAATGCGGTGCAATCCTCGCAGCCGGTAAACTCAAAAATCGGCAACAATACATTGCATGATATGGGAACCTGGGTTGCGCCAGGTGTTAAAAACTATAGTTACCGAATATTATCTGCGAAAACATACGCAACTTTAAAATCTGCCGGAATAAATGTCAAAGACTTATCACAAAACGAAAATGAAAATTGGATTGACGGCAAAAGTGAGGTTCCATTTTTGCAGGATGGAAGTCTGAAAAGTGGGAACATCCTGCTGCTTGTAAATGGAGAAGTACGACTGGATGATGCCTCCTCAGCTGATTTTTCACCCATGGTTTCTTCACTATATTTATTTCAAACCAATGAATTAGAAAATCTGGACAAAGCAAAATTTAAACCAGCTTTACTCTATAACAGTAAGGCACCTGCCGAAAACAGGGAAAAGGAGTATTGGTATTTACCGCAGCTTGATAAAGTGGGAGCAACTGAGTCGTTTCAAGTAGGCTGGATTATCCCGAAAACTTATCTAAAAGATGGAAAGTTAGCAGTAATCATTCAAGAAAATATGGATGAGGGATATGCCATCGCTTTGAAAATGGGAGGTTCTGCCGTCAGATGAAAAACGTTTTAAAACTGGAACTTAAAAAGGCCATAAAAAATACAAATTTCTTAGTTTGTATTTTAGTTGGTAGTCTGCTGTGCATTGCCAGTGCAGTCATGCAGATTCAAGCATATGAGCAGCATGCAGCGGTGATGGGTTCAGTACAGAAAAGCAAGTATATTATCAATACAATGCTGGAGGTAGAGACGTTTTATAACTCATGGATTGGAATGGACGGTTTTTCGTTATTCAATTCTTTGTTTTATACGTTTATGCCACTCATTTGTACGCTGCCGTTTGCATGGAGTTATAACAAGGAAAGAAATATCTGTTATGAACATAATATGGTAATTCGCTGTGGTCGAAATCGGTACTATGCCGCGAAGTATTTAGCTACTTTCATTTCCGGTGGGCTGGCAGTATTGCTGCCAATCGTAATCAATGTATTGTTGGTTGCAATGGTGATTCCCGGTTATACATCAACAATCGATTATGCCCTTTATATCGGCATTCAATATCCAATGATTTGGTCGCAGATATTCTATACGAATCCTCTGCTATACGTAATTTTATATTTGCTGTTGACTTTTATCTTCTGTGGTCTGATGGCCGCTTTTGGTATGTGTATTTCCTATTTTACGCGGAACAAAGTTGCAGCATTAATTGTTCCGTTTTTTGTGTGCAGTGCATTGGGTGTGATGGAATTACTTTTTGCTTTCAATAAAGATGGAGTCACACTGTCTCCTGTGGTCTTCTTACATCCAACACCAACTGGAGGATACCAAAATGCGTGGTGGGTCATTTTACTGGAAGGTGGAATTCTGACAGCGTTTACGATTATCAGCACTTACATACGGGGGAGAAAGCATGAGATTTACTAGACTGGTGTTATATGATATTCAGCAGGGGCTGTTAAAGAAATGGAAATGGTGCATCGGCATCCTTTTAATGAATTTTGGATTTTGTTTGGCTTTTTTGATAAAGACTGTTGCTTATAATAAAGGGGCAGCTTTTGACCATAAAATTTCTCCGGTAACACCTACGTTTGGTGATGCTGTGTTTTATATTTTTGCTGGTATGAGCGAATATGTTCCGATGCCGGATCAACCGTTCAAAATGCCATTTATATGGCTGCTTCTATACATTGTTTTGTTTTGGATGACATTGGAATATGCAAACAATGATTTGACTTCTTCCGGACAGCAGTTATTGATTCGTACGAAAGGACGTACTCTTTGGTGGCTTTCAAAGTGTGTATGGAATTTCTTTTGTGTCTTAGTGTTCTTTATCTTGGTTTGGGGTGAAACATTACTTTTTTGTATCTTACAAGGTTTCAAAGTATCATTGTCCTTGCATGCGACTTTTTTATCTTCCATTATTGGTTCTTCTTTAGACGGCAGCGGCTACTTGTTTCCTTTGCTCCTTTGTTTATTTGTAATTACTCCGTTGGTTATGTATGCATTAAGTATGCTGCAAATGGTTTTGACTTTATGGCTGAAGCCAATTGTTAGTTATGCAATTACCATCGGGATTCTAATTCTGTCGGCCTATATATTTTCTCCATCGTTCATCGGGAATTATGCAATGCCAGTTCGCAACGCCGCATTTGTTGAGGGGGGAGTAAACGGTACAGTGGGTTTGTGGTTTGCAGCAGCGCTAATTGTCATTTCAGTAATCATTGGAGTTTTCCGTTTTCGGAAATATGATATTTTACCAGTTGAATAAGGAGCAAACAGTGATGACAACAATTGAATGTAAGTCGGTGACGAAAGTCATTAAAAAGAATACAGTAATTGACCATATTTCTTTATCTATGCATTCTGGAAAGATATACGGCTTGCAGGGGATCAATGGTTCCGGTAAAACAATGCTTATGCGTTTGATTTCCGGATTGATTTATCCAACCGAAGGAGAAGTATTCATTAACGGAAAATGTTTGGGCAAAGAAATAACCTTTCCGGAAAGCCTCGGTTTGCTTTTAGAAAATCCTGCATTTTTGGACAACTATACAGGGCTGCAAAACCTTTGCCAGTTGGCATCCATCAAGCAGTTAGTAACAAAAGAACATATTCGTTCTGTTATACAGGAAGTTGGTCTGGATCCGGACGATCCTAAAAAATATAAAAAGTATTCTTTGGGTATGAAGCAACGTATCGGAATTGCGGCGGCTTATATGGAATTGCCGGATATTGTGATTATGGATGAACCTACAAATGCCTTGGATACAACCGGTATCGAACTTGTTAAAAATATTTTACAGGAGCAAAAAAAGCGGGATGCATTGGTAATTATATCTTGCCATGACCTGTCCATATTGCGCAGCATGTCTGACGAGATTTTCTTATTATGTGCCGGTCATGTGCAAGACCATATTGAAGCTCCGTTTGAAAAGGAAGTATCGGCATGAAGAAGAGAGTATTTGCTGTATTGGCGGTTATGCTTGCCCTCTTTGCCTGTGCCGGGCGGATTGCTTATGTCAATGGAACAGCCGAAAAAGCTCCGAAGACATCCTATTATGTAAAAGGGGAAGAATTGTCGATCGGGAAAAATATATTCGACAAATATATAGATGGCGAGCAAGCGGATGGCTATTATGTAATATTGACCAATGCCAAATTAGTGCCTATCGAAGAATTCTTGCAGGAATATAAACTTACGAAAGAGAAAGCAATGCCAAAAGCATTAAGAGCCGAAAAGGAAAACACAATGCCGGCGGTCGATTATATTTATGAAGTAAAAATACACGTTACAAATAAAACAAATGCTCTGGTAGGGAAAGCAGGAATTAACTTAATGCGATGGGACCTTCTTGCAACAGACTTTTCCGTGCAAATACAGCAGGAATTGTATACATGCTTGAACCCTTTTGCGAAAGGTTCCTTGACCTTTTCTGTAAAGAAGGGAGCTTCGCGTGACTTTATTCTACCCTATGGTATTTGCTCCAGTGTGATTTCTCCAGAAAAGCTGAAACAACGCAATCCCTCTGTTATTATATCTGAATATCCCGTTCGAAAAATGATAAAACTTGTTTAAAATATTGGATTTAATGTAAATAAAAGAGAAAACCCATATCGTTTATCGCCAATTTACCATCACTTATCGTTTTGGTGTTGACTTTCGCGGGAAAAAGGTGTATAAAAAATATAAAGAAATGGAAAACAAAACAATCAGTAAATTCCTATTTTTAACTGGTGCTTGTAATCGTTCCGTACTTTTCAACGGTCGAAAAAGCGCAGAATGTTTTACATAATATTTACGCAGTCCCAAATAAAACAACGATGTGAAAAAAGGAGAGATTCATCATGAGCAAAAAGCAGTCTAAGTTATCTGGTATCGTAGCAACAGTTGGCGCAGTAGCTCTTATGGCGAGTATGGCGGCTCCGGTATTTGCATCATCCACAATAGGTTGGAGTAGAAATTTGAATCCCCTTAGTGCTGAAACGCATATTACAAGCGGACAGATTTCGAAGAATGGTGCCGGTACATACAGTGTTTGGATTGATAGTATTCAGTTTGGTAAAGCTTATTTTTGGGTTGCAGGAAGTAATGGCTCCCCAATCGGATATAATACAATCCTTCCTAAGGACAATGGCGGGACATCCACTACTTTGCGCTATTTTGCTAGACAATCACAGGGTGCGACCGTAAATCTCCGTGGCAAATCTGCTACAGGTAGCGTGTCGTTCAATTATGTAACTGGTCGTGTGAACTTTGGATAATTAGATTCATATTTTTGCATCGAAGTAAAGAGAAACTCTGTTTTCTCTTTACTTCCTTGTTTTTTAAGGAGGAAATTTATGTGAAAAAGATATTAAAACTACAATTCTATAATATGCTGCGGGGAAAGTCGTTCTATTTTGCATTACTGCTGATGTGCGGGTTAACAGCTGCCTTTATGCTGCAGTCCATATCTACGTTCATCAATCTGGATCAGACATTGCTGCGTCCGGCATGGTATCTATGGTATCAAAACGCGGTTCAAAGTCTTATGGACAGAGGAAGCACATCTGGTTATATGACACTTCTTGGCATGACAGGTTTTTTGCTCCTGCCGTTTGTGGCGGTATTGGGCTATGGTGCAAGCTACTACGATGGCTTGAAAACCGGAACGGTGAAAAGTGTCTTATCAAGAACCTCGCAAAAAGCGTACTTTGTGTCTGGGGCAATCGTTACCTTTACCGGTGCGTTCCTCGTGATTCTGATTCCATACGTGTTTGAACAAATGATTCTGCTGATTCTATGTGCAGGGGCACCACAGCAAAATGCAGCGGCGTTGTCTCCGGTTATGGATAATTGGGGGTATTGGCTGGATGTACCGGAGTTCCTTTGGTCGCTGCAAATGAATCATCCGGTTTTATTTGACCTGCTTTGCTGCTTGAATCCTGCCATGGTTGGCGGCGCTTTTGCAGTCCTCACATATTCTCTCTCTTTATTCATACATAAAAATCGTTTTTTAGTGCTCACGCTGCCTGGTATTCTGCTTTGGTTTTTGGCGGACTATGTGATTGGTATGACGAAGCTAACGGGAAAGGTAACCACGCTTTCTTCCCTTGTACAATTTTCATCTATGGATACCTATGTTCTTTGGCCGGTTTATGTGCTTGTCCTGCTGCTCATTAGCGATATTTTAATATATTTCAAGTGTCATGTAAAAAAGGATGTGCTGGAATGAAGCAAAAGAAAGTATTGCGTTGCTTTTTGTACTGTGTCCTTGCAATTTTGGCTTTTTTTCTGCTTTTGTATCAACAGGGGAGCATGCCGCTGGATCCGCATATGGATACCTATTTTTTGCAGGTGTTTGGCGGTGTGCGGGTAGATACCACAGATACTTCGGTGATTCTGAGCGTTTTCTTTTATAACATCCCGTGGATTTTGTTTTTGTATGTCTTTGCATCGCTTTTCCAAAAAGACTTTGAGGTACAGTATGTGTATGTGTTTACACGCATTGGCAGTAAGCAGAGATGGCTGCGGCAAAAGACAGCCGAACTGTTTTTGCACATTTGTATTTCGTGGGGCCTGCTGTTTGTGGCGGCCTTTGCGTTTGGCGCGGGGTTTGGGTTCGCCCTGCGCGGGTCGGCGCTGCTTTATATAGAGATTTTTGTGTTGCAGGTGCTTGGACTGTTTACGCTGTCCTTTGCACAAAATCTGCTTTCTATGAAAATGGGAATTACACAGTCCTATATCCTTGCACTTTGCTGTTATGCGCTGGCAATTATAGCAGGTGTTCTGCTGTATCAAAACGCCAATGTAACAGGTTGGTTGCTTCCGTTGTTTCCAACGGCGGGACAGATGCTGCTTTGGCACGCGGATGCGGCAGTTTTGCCGGAAACGCAGGCTGTATTTTTTGCGGGTGCCACTGGGTTTTCGGTTTGGAAAAGCATTGCGGTAGAGTTCTTATACATTGCTGTACTATATGTGGGCACAGCATTATACCTGCAAAAAGCGGATTTAATTGATTTTGTCAAGGAGGAAAACTGAATGTTAGCAGTTGATATGCATGAATATACAAAAATTATAAAAAAGCGTGAAATCCTGAAGAATGTCAATCTGCAGTTAGAGGCAGGCGGCATCTATGGACTGTATGGGCATAACGGTTCTGGTAAGTCCATGCTGATGCGCGCAATTTCCGGATTGATTATGCCAACCAGCGGGTCGGTCGCAGTCTTCGGCAAAGAGATTGGGAAAGAAGCTCCTTTTCCTGATGACATGGGTTTAATCATTGAGAATGTGGGGTTTTGGCCGCATTACACCGGATTTGAAAATTTAAAGGCGCTTGCTTCTATTCGCGGCAAACTGACAGATGGGGAAATACGGGATGTGATTGCCCGCGTGGGGCTTGACCCAACGGATAAGCGAACCTATCGAAAATATTCATTGGGAATGAAACAGCGGCTCGGAATCGCGCAGGCGATTATGGAACAGCCGAAACTATTGCTGCTGGATGAACCGACCAACGCACTGGACGAAGATGGTGTGGCACTGGTACGAAAAATCATTCGAGAAGAAAACGACCGCGGTGCAACTGTCATTTTGGCAAGTCATAATCAGGAGGATTTAACCAGCTTGTGCGCGAAGTTTTATAAAATGAACGATGGCGTGCTCAAAGAGGAGGCGCTGCAGGCATGAAAAAGAAATGGTATCTGATACCTGCCGCGCTTTTGCTTGTATGTGTCGTTTTGGCTTTTGCCGTACGAACCACTTACACGGACACGACAGCGCAGAGTGGACAGTTTGCCTATTCCTGTTCCACTTCCTTACAGCCGGTGCTGGATTCTCTGAAAGTTCAAAAAGTATCTGACATTCCTGAAAATCTGGTGCAAAATGCAGATGCAATTGTAAGGGCAAAGTTTGACGGCGACCGCACTTTCAGTACCAACGCATTTTTTTCGACCGTCAAGGTGACGCAGGTTTACAAGGGTTCGCAGAGCTTAAAGGGAACGGATTTGAGAATTGTTGAGGCAGTCGATTATTTTTCTTTTGTAAAGACTTTGAATGCGGGAGACAGTTTTTATATCCCTCTGCAAAAGGGAGATGACTATTTGCTGATTCTAAAAAAAGTACCGTTTCAGTCTTCAAGAAAGTTGACGGATTTTCAAAAAAATCAATATTATCCTTACACCCAGAGTGCGTTTGGCGCGTTCCGTATGGCGCAGGATAAACAAACGAAATTGTTCGGTAAAAATGACAAACGCACGCTGGATACTCTGCAGGGTTATGATGTCCCTGCAAGTGACCAGAAGTCGTTGGATGCTTATTATCAGGTAAAAGAAAAAGTGATGCAGCTTTTAAAAATATAGGAATTATCAATGCGAATATAGAAGGATATCGTGGGTTACAGAGCGTCGTCTGTGGATAAGGATGTGGGATGATTAATTCCAATTGTAAATTGGAATTATATTGGACTAAATGTAAATAAAAGAGAAAACCCATATCGTTTATCGCCAATTTACCATCACTTATCGTTTTGGTGTTGACTTTTGTGGAAAAAAGATGTATAATATTATTAAGAAATAGGAAATAAATCAAGTCACAAGAAACTATTTCTAACTTGTGTTTGTAAATATTCTGTACTTTTCAACGGCCGAAAAAGCATAGAATGTTTTACATAAAATGTTTAAAGAAGCGGTACATGAAATCAAATCAAAATTTTGAAAGGGGAATTTATCATGAAAAAAATCAGTAAAACAGTTGTTGCCATTATGGCAGCGGGACTCGTAACTTGCGCTGCAAGCCTTCCTGTGTTCGCATCACAGTATAAAAATTACAATATGTCGACTTCTAGTACAACATCAGGTCCTCATAAGTATATGAATAACAGTCCAACACACTATCAGATACAGTATGATAACACAATTAGTGGTGCTAATAGTGGAAGAGATTCCGCAGCGGTCAGTTGTTATAAAGATGAATGGACCTATGCCACTTTGAAGCCGGATGATCAGACACATCTTGGTAATGGCAGATGGTACCCTTGGTGGGCAAGCTGCGAAGCTGGAGATTACAACTTGGTTTTGACTGTGAAAGCAAGTGGCAGAACGCTTACCGCAACTGGGACAATACAGAATTTTTAGTTGCATCGTTCGTTAAAATAAGATGAATTGTCAAGACAAGTGCGTCAGTTTATGAAAACAATTCACATTGTTTTGCACGGAGAATTGCAAATCTGCGGTTCTCCGTGATTTTATTCGCAAAAAATGATTGGAGGCAGAAATTGTGCAGCTGTTTACGGAAAATATATATCGGGACTATGGGGACGGGGAAACGGTGGTTCATGCCCTGCTTCCAACAACGCTAACCTTTCAACCCGGGGAGCAAGCGGCTATCATTGGAGCAAGCGGTTCCGGAAAAAGCACGCTATTAAACTTGCTGGGTGGTTTGGACACGCCGACTGGCGGAATGGTACGCTATGGGGAAGAGAATCTGTATCAGATGAAAGCGGACGACCTCGCGCGCTTTCGCAGGCGGCACATCGGTTTTGTTTTTCAGGCATACAACTTGATTCCGGAGTTGACCGCCGAAGAAAACACTCTGGTGCCGCTTTTGTTGGATGGGCAGAAGAAGGAAGAGCCTTTCTTTACAGAGGTTACAGAAGCACTTGGTTTGCAAAATCGCATGACACACTATCCGGATGCACTTTCTGGGGGACAGCAGCAGCGTGTCGCCATCGCACGGGCGCTGATTCATCATCCAGATGTGCTGCTGTGTGATGAACCGACCGGCAATTTAGACAGTAAAAACAGTCAAGAAGTCATGGACTATTTATTTACGCTTTCGGAGAAATGGAGCATTACCCTTTTGGTGGTGACACATGATGCAAAAATAGCGCAGCGCTTTCCGCGTATCCTACATATTGAGGACGGACAGGTGGGCGGTGATCTGTCATGAGCGGAAACAGATTTTTGACGAAGCAGTACATGAAGCATCATCGCCGCCAGCAACTGGGGGCCATACTGATTCTCACGTTATTTGCTTCCGCAGTTTTGAGCATGTTGTTTTTAACGCAGTGCTTTCACGCTACAAATCAGCAGGCGGCCTATAACCACTATGGTTCCTTTGGCGGCCAGACAATTTTTGCCGATGCAAATAAAGTGGAGCAGAATCAGAAAAAGTTGGCGGCAGAGGGAGACGGCATCGTTTCCGTGCAGGCACAGGTGGAAACCAGTGACGCGACGGATGCTGTGTATATAGGCTATATGGACGAAAATGCACGAAAGCTGCGTGCGGTGCGTGTAAAAGAGGGCAGCTTTCCAACCAGTGCACAAGAAATTGCATTGGATCAGGATGCGTACTATCGTCTGAATTTAAATGTCAAGGTCGGTGATAAGGTTACATTAAAAACAGAAGCAAATGGCAAGACCCAATCAGAAACTTATACGCTGACTGGCATTTTATATGATTACTGTGACCATTGGAAAAAAATTGTGCAGGATATTTTGGTGCAATTCAAAAACGTATCCTCTACAGATCCAAAGCTGCCGTCTGTTTTGATCGGTGCAGTTCCGGAGAAAACGATCGCTACGCATCTCCTTTATCAAACGGAGGTGGAACGACCGGAATATGGTAGCACTTTTATATACAATATGGAGCTTCACAACGTAGAATACTACACAGAACAGCTTGACCGCTCTACCGCAAATGTTACCATGTTTATTGGTGGTTTCTTTTTGGTCTTAACCGTGTTTGGCACTTGGGTGTTGGCACACGTGACTCTGCAGAGTCGCGAAAAATTCACACGAACGCTGCAGAAAATTGGCTTGACACGCAAGGAACTGCGTACCCAGTTTTTGATGCAGGCAATGCTGTTGACGGGCATTGCGTGGATTTTCAGTATCCCCCTTTCTTTCGGCATTTTAGCAGTTGTACTGGCTCTTTCCTCAGCATGGGGTTCGCCTCTTCTGTTTTCAGTTTCGTGGTGGATGCCGCTTATTTCATTAGGGTTGCTGCTCACGGTAAGTATTCTTATCTTTTTACTGCAGGCGCGCAGTATGCAAAAAGGCAGGAGTAAAAGCAAAGAGAAAAAGCAGAAAAAAGCCAAGGCGGCACAAACGTTTACACAGTTATGGTCGAAACTTTATCGAAAGTCCCGGTATGGCCGTATGACGGCGCTGACGGTGCTTTGTTTTGGCTGTGTGCTGATTTTAGAGTTTGGTGCATTTTCGGGGGAAGCGGCTGCTGCCACACATTATTATGGTGTAGTGGATGCGTTGGGAACCATAGATTATCAGAGTTCCGTAGAGCAGGGCGCACAATATCCAAGCCTAATGGGAGCCAATCTGCCAAGAGACGCAGGGATGTCTGCAAAAAAACTTGCGCAGCTGCAAAATAGTTCTGACTTAGATGTGAAGTGTGCGTATATTAATAATTATCTTTTACCTGCATTCATTCGGGTTCAGAAGGGACATTCCACACCGCTTTTGGATAAACTTATGAAAGAGCATACCTATGAAAAAGATTATAATTCATCGAATGACGCGCAATGTGCGAAAGAAAATAAACAAGCAAAACAAGATTTCGGATATACGGATCAGGATATTCTCATTACCAAGCCAGAAATCATTGCGGTTGACCGTGAGACTATGAGAAAACTTCTGCAGGCCGCGCACCGAACCTGTACAGAAACGGAATTGGATGAATTTGTACAGGGCAAGAAAGTCTATTCCATGGGAACAGATTTTCAAAAGGGCGATTCTTTTACAATCTCAATGGCAATCGTACCGGTGGGCATAACCGAACAAAGCATCCATGGAAAAGGGAGAAATAAAGATTTTCGGGTTACTGTGCAGGGGAACTTTACGCTGCCGCAAAAATTATTTGGCAGTCCAGTCGCATTTCCCTACGGAACGCAACAGGGGAATCCTTCCATTGCAATATCGGCTGAGGCTGTGATGGCTGCAGATCCACAGCTAGGGTATTATAGTGTATGGGCGAACCGTGCGCATCCAAATGACGCTGCGTCCAGTGCAAGGGCAAGCGATCTGATTCACAGAGTCACAACTTCCTCAAAAGGAATGGGGATAATTGACAGAGAGGAGAGCATCGCTGCATGGCAGCAAAAAGCGCAGCAGGAAAAGTGGCCGGTGTATGCGCTGACGCTTGTGCTGGTTGCAGCGACGCTGGCCGCAGTTACGGCGCTGAACCGAATCAAACTGAAATCCAACCTGCACAGTTACGCGCTGCTGTGTGCAGCAGGCATGGAGCCCGGTCGGCTTCAAAGAAATCTGGTCAAAGACAGCATAAAGAGTATTGGCGTCGGGTGCATATTCGGTTTTTGTGCAGCAACGGTTTTCTGCGTACTGCTCATACAGCATTACTGGTATGTCCCTTTGCTGAATATTTGGCTGAGTGCCGTACTGCCGCTTACACTGCTGTGCATCGTTGCGATTTTGTGCATAACGGTTGTTTCCAGCACCGCAACAGTGCGTAAAATGTTAAAGAGCAGCATTTTAGCTTCTTTATCGGAACAATATTAAAACGCAAAAGAAAAGACGGCAGAAGTGTCATGTGAAGTGACACACTGCTGTCTTTTTCTGTGTAAGAGAGTTATCCAATGAACTGCTGTGTCCAAATGAACTGTCCATTCGCATTTTTTGCAACGCCGACGCCAATTTGCGTAAAGGAGGCGTTCAAAATATTTTTGCGGTGGCCTTCAGAATTCATCCAGCCATTCATGACCTGTTCCGGAGAGGATTGTCCCATTGCGATATTTTCGCCCGCTGTGCGATACGAAATTCCGAACTGCTTCATCATTTCAAACGGTGTGCCGTAGGTCGGGGAGGTGTGGTCAAAGTAATTCAGCTTTGCCATATCTTCCGATTTCAGTGTGGCGGTGTTTGTCAGCTGTGTGTTGACAGACAGGGCGCTAAGCCCGTAGGATGCCCGCTGCTGGTTAACTAACTCGACCACTTCCTCTTGAAAGGCAGCGTAACCTGTTGTGGAAGTCTGGGAGGATGCTGCGCTGGAAGCAGAGGAGGAATCTGTATGGGAGACACTGCTTGCAGAAGAGGAAGCACTGGCTGCTGCTGACGACGGGCGGGAGTTGCTGCTTGGTGTGCTGCTGGGCTTGGCGGGTTTTGAGGTCAGCGGGCAGTTAGAAGAAACCGATTCTTTAGAGCTGGCAGAGTTGGAAGCAGCAGACGCAGAAGACGTACTTGCTGCTTTCGAAGAAGCGGATTTGGAAGCTGGCAGGACCTCCGTGCAGGAGGAGGTGCTTGTTTGGGCTGCGGCAGAACTGGCAACTGACGCAGCTGGTTGTTCTGCAGACTGCGAAAGGGCGGTGCCGCCGGCAATTAGGCTGGCGAGCAAGGATGCGAGAATCGCGAACAGTTTAAAATGCATGGTCGTTGTCTCCTTTTCAAAATTTTTAGCAGGTTACAAATATGTAATCTTCTTTGCAATCATGTTACCACTGGAAGGGAAAGCAAGCAACGCACAAATTCTGGAAGGCTGCTTTGTGCAGGCAAGTACAAGTGTCAGCAAATAAAAAAACCTCTTTATTTCCGGCAGTCTGCACAGCGGACTAACCGGTGATAAAGAAGTTTTTTGGCGGAACGGAAACCTATCGCTGATCGTCGATTGTGGCGACGCTGTTGCTGTTGGCAAGTTCAGTAAGGTCGTCATACGGAACGTCGGTCGTTGTGCCAACCAGCAGTGCGATATCGACTGCATTTAGCGGTGGGTCGTTTGTTCCATTGTTATAAGGATACACATTCATGTTGATTCTCCTAAGCGCAGGAAAGCAAATGGGAATTCGCTTTACGAGCCAAGTTTTATGTCTGATTCCGGGATATTATATGCGAAACATATAGGCTCCGTGCGGTTTTTCAAACAACCGTGCATGGTAGCAAGCAGAATCCGCTACCTTCGCAGGGCAAGATATGCTATAATAAACGGCATAGTAGGGAAGGAGCAAAAGCAGAATGGCATATCAGGATGAATTTATCGAAATTTTTAATCAGAAGATTCACAGAGCCGGTGCAAGGGAGCTTTTGGAGTGGCTGCAGCACACGGATTTCTTTACAGCACCGGCGAGCACCCGGTATCACTGCGCGTGTGAAAGCGGCTTGGTGCAGCACAGCATCAGCGTATACCAGACGATGCTGCGTTGGTTTGAGCCAGAAACCGACAGCGAAGAAAGCTTCGCAATCTGTGGGCTTCTGCACGATGTCTGCAAAGCGAATTTTTATAAGCAGAGCGTCCGCAACGTAAAAAATGAGGAAACCGGAAAGTGGGAGCAGCGCCCGTACTACTCAATTGACGACCAGTTTCCTTATGGGCACGGTGAAAAATCCGTCTTCCTGATTGAACGCTTCCTACGCTTGAAAACCAGTGAGGCGATGGCTATCCGCTGGCATATGGGCGGTTTTGACGATGCCGCGCGCGGTGGCTGCACGGCAATTTCGCAGGCATATCAAAAATATCCGCTTGCGGTGAAGCTGCATTTGGCAGATTTCGAGAGTACCTATCTGCATGAAAACGGAACATCGGCTGTGCCGAACGGACACCATCCAGCAAAGTAGAAAAACGAGAGTAAAAAAATGCGGCTCCGGCAGCTTATGAACAAGCGTGCCGGAGCCGCATTGTGTTTTAGGCGGGGATACTTTTGAGCATTTTAGCAAGCTGATAGAATTTCCCCTGCAAGTAGGTTTTGTTTTCCGACTGTGCCACGATATTAAGATGATCTGTATGTGTAATTTTTTCTATAAAGTTCCATGTTCCCTTTGCCGTGCCGGTCTTAAAAACGTATGTACCATCCTGCGCGGTGCCGTAAGATTCGTTGTAAAGGTCAGAAGAACCGCTGTGCGGACGAATTGCAGAGCGGACGCTGACAATGCCGTCGTTTTCCCACCAGGAACTGTCAATGGTTATATGACCGTATGCGTAGTTAACGTGCTGCCCCATATACAGGGAACTTCTCAGCAGCAGCGGCGTCATGTTTGCATAGGGCAGATAATTATGCGGCGCCAATGTGGAAGCATATGTGTCGGAGCAGGCGATGGAGAAGTAATAAATATCTTTCTGTGCTTTGGCATAAGCATTCAGCACAGCGGCTCCGTCGGTATCCAGGTCATAAACGCTCAGATCTTTGGTTTTGTTCCACAAGCCGCTTTCAGTCACGCGTTTCAAGTAGCTTTTGTAGGATTCTCCCGGCTGACGTTCCAGCCCCCATTGGTCAAGCTTAAAGTCCAAGCCCAGGTTTGTGTCATTGAGATTGGTGCCGGTCAGTGCGGCCAGTGCGGCAACGTAGCGGTGCAGCAGCGGCTCCAGCTTGTACTGGGTATCGTCGTATTGGCTGCCGTCGTGTGGGGTGGCAATGGTTGTAATGCTTGCAATCCAATGGCGGCATTTTCCTGTGAAAAGCGGACTGATTGATGCTGCGCCGGAAGAACGCTCTGCCGTGTCGCCATTTTCCAACAGCTGTGCCAGCATCCGAATGGTTTCACCGCCCATGCTGTGCCCAACCAAGTGCACTTTTACGGTGCTTTTTAGGTCATTCAGTTGTGGCAGAACACCGGCAAAGGTTCTGCCATACCTTGCGTGTCCGTACTTCTGTGCGTGTGCTGCGCCGTAATCGACCGTTCCGCCGACGAGGTAGGCATACAGTTCGCAGGCGCGATCCCAGTTGCTCGCCACCGGCCCGATCGAGGGCGTGTAAACCGTGTATCCCTTTTCCTCCAACAGCTGCCGCAGGCTGTTCTGACCGCCCCAATAGTTGGAGCGCGCAATCTCGTCGTTTCCCCAGCCGAACAGCCCGTGCACCAGTACAATGGGGTAGGTATTGCCGGATGCGATTTCTTCGCTTGCGGCGGCTGTCGCCTGTGGGGATGCGGCGCTGGCAGGCGCCGCAAGCGTGAGGCTTGCGCTGAGCGTAAAAGCCAGCAGCAGGCAAATAGGCTTTTTCAATCTGTAAATGTTCATCATTATATTATCCTCCTTTGCAAATGCTTGTCTTATATTTTATTATAAATATTGGCTTGATATAGTAAATATACAATTTTGAGGATGTGTAAAGTTTTCGCATGATTTTCAAAAAAATCGAAAAACTTTTTGTGCGGAGCCCTTGACAAAGGGAAAGAAACTATGTATTATTGTATTAAGATATTAGTACAACAATACAACGAAATAAAGGAGGCGGCGCAATGGCATGGAGTCTATCGTCAGACCGTCCCATTTACGCACAGTTGGTCGAGCAGGTCAAACTGCGCATTGTGTCGGGGCTTTATCCGGCGGGCAGCAAGCTGCCCAGTGTGCGGGATCTGGCAGCAGAGGCGGCTGTGAATCCCAACACCATGCAGCGCGCTCTGGCGCAGCTTGAAACGGAGGGGCTGATTTTTCCGCAGCGTACCAGCGGCAGATTTGTTACACAGGAGGAGCAGAAGATTATGGAACTGAAGGCGAGCTTGGCGCAAAATGTGATCAGCGATTTTCTGACACAAATGGCCCGCTTGGGCTTCTCAAAAGAAGAAAGTGTCCATTTGGTGCAGACGGCTGAATACGACCAGGAAGAGGGGGAGATTTGATGGAACCGATTTTACAGTGCAGCGGTCTTTGCAAAAATTACGCTGGAAAAGAAGCGCTGCGCGGCGTAGACTTGACTGTCGAGCGTGGGCGTATTGTGGGCCTGCTGGGGCCAAACGGCAGCGGCAAAACCACTTTGATTAAGCTGTGCAACGGCCTGCTCACACCTAGTTCCGGTGTGCTGACTATCAACGATATGCTTCCGGGACCGGAAACTAAAAAAATTGTTTCTTATCTGCCGGAGCGAACCTATCTCAGCAACTGGATGTGCGTGAAGGATCTGCTGGATATGTTCAGTGATTTTTATGATGATTTTGATAAGGCAAAAGCGCTGGATATGTTGCAGCGCCTGCATGTAAATACGGCAGATCGCCTGCGCACCATGAGCAAGGGTACCAAAGAAAAGGTGCAGCTGATTTTAGTCATGAGCCGCAGCGCACAGCTTTACCTGCTGGATGAGCCAATCGGCGGTGTGGACCCTGCCGCGCGGGATTACATCCTGCACACGATTATCAACAACTACAATGAAAATGCCACCGTGCTGATTAGTACGCACTTGATTGCAGATGTCGAGTCTGTCTTGGATGAAGTCATTTTTATTAGCAACGGCAGTCTGGTGCTGCACGCTTCCGTAGATGAGATTCGGGAGCATGAGGGCGCCAGCGTGGACGCTTACTTCCGGGAGGTATTCAAATGCTGAAGAAACTGATTAAGTATGACCTGAAAGCCACTTCCCGCGGTTTTGGCGTTCTGTATATTATTGTTTTGGCGCTGGCAGTTTTGGCTGCAATTTTTGACGCAGCGTGCAACCGGCTGGCGAATGGCGGAAATTTTGACCCGCTGCGTGTGGCACAGGGGATTTTTGTCGTGCTGTATTGTCTAGCTCTGTTTGGCGTTAACCTTTTTACCGTTTTAATCTGTATGCGTTTTTATTACGACAACCTTTTTAAGGATGAGGGCTACTTGATGCACACACTGCCTGTTACGCCGGCAAAGCTGATTTGGAGCAAAGTCATCATCAGTGCGGTGTGGGGTATTGTGACCACGTTGGTTTCCCTGCTGAGCCTGCTGATTCTCGGCGGCGAGGTCGGGCATCTTGCGCCGAATTGGTATCGGCTGGATTTTTCTTGGTTGGGGGAGCATTCGGCATATATTGGTACAACTTTGATGGGAATTGCCACGGTGGTTGTCGGCGTTGTTTTTCTGGAACTGTGGATTTGCGCGTCCCTGAGCATCGGCAGTCTGCTGCCTAAGCATCACCGCGCGATCAGCGTGGGAATGATCATCGCGTTTGGCGTAGTGCATGTGGTTCTGCTTATCTGGGTAATTTCTCAGATTTCTGCTCTGCCGGAGAGCAGCGGAATGACGCAGTTTTTCCATGCCTTGAACGTGCAACAGGACGGCAGCGCATTCGTGGCTGACATTGTTATGGCGTGCGTTTCTGCTTATATGATACTGTTCAGTGTGCTGTACTTTGCCGTTACGCAGTCCATCATGAAAAACCACCTGAATTTGGAGTAAACAGTGGGAAAGGGAGGCCGTACACATGAAAACCGTGTTTTTTGATACGCTCTGGTACTATGCAGTCGGGTTGCCTCTGTGTTTCCTTTTTGGTACGGTTCTTCTGCTGAAAGCGAAGCTGGGGCAGCTGTCCCTGCTCCATGGCGCCAGACAGCAAATTTGATTTTCGGGGCGTGGCCAATGCAGGTACACGGAAGACCGATTTTGCAACGCAGGGTACGGATAAACCGCTGTCCAAGCGGGTTTTTGCAAGGGTAAGCGGTGGCTTTTCGCAGGAGATTCGTGCGCAAATCAATGCCGGAGATCTGGATTTAAAAATTGCATAAGGGTGTTTCAAGAACGCCAGTACACTAACTTTAGCACTCTTTTTAAAAGAGTGCTAAAGTTCTATATCTGTACATTTTTTGGACATGATGTGTTCACAAACTCTGGATATACTAACTCCTGTACACCAAAGGAAAGCTTCCGCAGCGAAGCTGTTCCGGCGCCGTTTAGCGCTTTTGAAGCTGCTTCTTTTGAAGGAGTGAGATACCATGAATGCACAAAATTTCACACAAAAATCATTGGATGCCGTGCAGCGCGCGCAGAGTCTGGCGCTTTCGCATGACAATATGCAGATTGAGCAGGCGCACCTGCTCAGCGCACTGCTGACACAGGAAAACGGCCTGATTCCGCAGCTGCTGAAAAAGTTAAACGTGGACGCACAGGCGTTTCTGAACGCGGTGGACGGTGCGATTGAAAAAATTCCCGGCGTTTCCGGGCCGGGCCGCGAGCCGGGACAGATTTACATTTCCCATGATGTGGACACCGCACTGACCGAAGCGGAGTCTGCCGCCAAGCGGATGAGTGATGAGTATGTTTCCGTAGAACATCTGTTTATCGGCTTGCTGCGCAAGGCAGACGATACACTGAAAAAGCTGTTCCGTGACTTCGGCATTACCGAGAGTCGGTTTCTGGGGGTGCTTTCCAGTGTGCGCGGCAACACGCGTGTGACCAGCGACAGCCCGGAAGAAACCTACGACGCGCTTTCCAAGTATGCGACCGATCTGGTGCAGGCGGCACGTGAACAAAAGCTTGACCCGGTCATCGGCCGCGACTCTGAAATCCGCGACACCATTCGGATTTTGTCCCGGAAAACCAAAAATAACCCGGTGCTCATTGGCGAACCGGGTGTCGGCAAAACCGCCATTGCGGAAGGGCTTGCGCAGCGAATCGTGCGAGGCGATGTGCCGAACAACCTCAAAGACCACAAGTTGTATTCGCTTGACATGGGCGCATTGGTGGCTGGCGCAAAGTACCGCGGCGAGTTTGAGGAACGTTTTAAGGCAGTGCTCAACGAAGTGAAAAAGTCAGAAGGCCGCGTCATTTTGTTTATCGATGAGTTGCACACTATTGTCGGCGCGGGAAAAACAGAGGGCAGCATGGACGCCGGCAATCTGCTCAAGCCCATGCTGGCGCGTGGCGAGCTGCACTGCATCGGCGCAACCACCCTTAATGAATATCACCAGTACATCGAAAAGGATGCCGCCTTGGAACGCCGCTTTCAGCCGGTGATGGTGGATGAGCCGAGCGTGGAAGACACGGTGTCTATCCTGCGCGGCTTAAAAGAACGGTATGAGGTGTTCCATGGTGTTAAGATTACCGACCAGGCACTGATTGCCGCCGCAACGCTTTCCAATCGGTACATTTCCGACCGCTTTCTGCCGGACAAAGCGATTGACCTGGTAGATGAGGCTTGCGCCACTGTCCGTACGGAAATTGACTCTATGCCGAGCGAACTGGATGATGTGTCGCGTAAAATCATGCAGTTGGAAATCGAAGAGGCTGCGCTGAAAAAAGAGGACGACCGCCTCAGCCAGCAGCATCTGGTGGATTTGCAGAAAGAACTGGCGGAGCTGCGCGAACGTTTCAAGGAAATGAAGGCGCAGTGGGAAAACGAAAAGCAGGATATTGAGGCCGTACAGAAGCTTCGCTCAGATATAGAACACTGCAACGCGGAAATCGAGCAGGCACAGCGTGATTATGACCTGAACAAAGCAGCGGAACTCAAGTACGGCAAACTGCCGCAGATGCAGAAAGCGCTGGAGGAAGCGGAGCAGCAGGCGGAGAAAAACGACCATCAGCTGCTGCGCGACCGTGTGGATGAGGAAGAAGTGGCACGCATTGTCGGGCGCTGGACGGGCATTCCGGTCAGCCGCTTGATGGAGGGCGAACGCGGCAAACTGCTGCGTCTGCCGGAAACGCTGCATCAGCGTGTGATTGGGCAGGACGAAGCGGTGCAGAAAGTCAGCGAAGCCATTCTGCGTTCGCGCGCGGGCATTCAGGACCCGAACCGTCCCATCGGTTCGTTCCTGTTCCTCGGCCCGACCGGCGTGGGTAAAACCGAACTGGCAAAAGCGCTTGCGCAGACGCTGTTTGACGATGAGCGCAGCATGGTGCGGATTGATATGTCGGAATATATGGAGAAGTACAGTGTATCGCGCTTAATCGGTGCGCCTCCGGGGTATGTCGGGTACGAAGAGGGCGGCCAGCTGACCGAAGCGGTTCGCCGCAAGCCCTACAGTGTGGTGCTGTTTGACGAAGTCGAAAAGGCGCATCCGGATGTGTTTAATATTCTGCTGCAGGTGCTGGATGACGGCCGCATTACCGACAGTCAGGGGCGCACGGTGGATTTTAAAAACACGATTCTGATTTTGACCTCCAACTTAGGTTCGCAGCAGATTCTGGAGGGGATTCAGCCGGATGGTACCATCAGCGAGGAAGCCCGCAAGCAGGTGCAGGCGCAGCTGCGTGTGCAGTTCCGTCCGGAGTTTCTGAACCGTTTGGATGAAATTGTATTCTATAAGCCGCTTGGGAAAGCTGAGATTAACCAAATTGTCGACCTGCAGATTGCGTCTTTGCGCCGCAGGCTGGCAGACCGCGAGCTGGATGTGGGGCTGACCGATGCCGCCCGTGCCTATGTGGTGGAGCAGGGTTACGACCCGGTGTACGGCGCGCGTCCGCTGAAACGTTTTCTGCAGTCGAAAGTGGAAACTCTGATTGCAAAAAAAATGATTGCGGGCGACCTTGCGCCGCGCTCAACCATTCGCATTGATTATGACGGCAAGCAGTTGACAGCAGGCACAGTTTATAACGCGGAAGTGTAACAGCAGAAGACGGGAAGCAGAATCGGCTTGCTTCCCGTCTTTTTCTTTACAGAATCTTTATTGACAAAATCTGAAAATCAGGTATGCTTTTAATAAGACACTGATTATCGCACAGAATGCGGAACTGGAGGCCAGGAGAAGGCGGATGGATGCAATATTTACGGAAAGACTGACTAAGTCGTTTGACGGCAGGGCAAATGCACTGGATACACTGAGCATAACCGTTCCCGAGGGGGCGGCGTTTGCGCTGCTTGGTGGGAACGGTGCAGGAAAGACCACAGCGGTCAAACTACTGGCAGGGCTGCTGACACCGACAAGCGGTTACAGCGAAATTTTAGGGGTTAACCCTATGAAAAAGTCAGCGCGCCTGCACAAGGTGTGCGGTGTGGTCACGCCGTCAGCCCGGATGTATGCCTGTATGACCGGGCAGGAAAATCTGGCGTTTTTCGGCGAAGCGGCGGGCATGAAAAATACGGACGCGCAGACCCGCACAGCGGAACTGATGAAAGAGCTTGGCATCTGGCAGGCGCGGGATCTGCCGGTCAGCGAATTTCCCACTGGCATGCTGCAGCGCCTTTCTTTGGCAAGGGCGCTTATGACGCACCCCAGGGTGTTGCTGCTGGACGAACCGACGGTGGGGTTGGACACAGAGGGTGCAGAGGCCATGGTCGGCGTGATTTCCGGTTTGGTCAAAAAAGAGGGCGTCACGGTTTTCCTCTGCACGCACCACTTTCTGTATGCCCAGCAACTTTGCACCGAATACGGAATTTTGAGCAAGGGCAGTCTGATTGCCGGCGGTACGCTGGAGGTACTGTGCCGCAAAGCGGGCTGCCGAATCCGCGCCGGGTTCCGTCTGCCGCCGCAGGATGCCTTGGGCGGCTTTACGCAGGGTGCCGACGATTTTTGGGAAAAGGAAATTGAGCAGGAGGAGGAGATGCCGGAATTGCTGCGGCGCGCCGTGGCAGAGGGGCACGATATCTATGAAGCCAGACTGTGCAGGCCTACGCTGGCGGATGCATACATGGCACTGTTGGGAAAGGAGAGATCATTGTGAAACTGCCGAAATTCCTGCGCCGCCTGCTGAATGGGCGCCAGATGGTCTTGATTAAGAAAGATTTTCGGGAAATGTGGTACAATCCTGTGGTGCGTTCCATGCTGGTCGTTGTACCGCTTGTGTTTGTGGTGCTGCTTCCCATTTTGTTTATGGTGCTTGCCAACCTGCTGCCGGCTTCCAGTGTGTCCGGCATGGAGCAAATGCGCACTCTGCTTTCGGAAAAGCAGAGTTATATGAATGACCGGCAGTCCCTGTTTTACATTTATTCGGATTGCCTTGCGCCCATGCTGTACCTGATTGTGCCGCTGATGACCGCGTGCGTCACAGCAGCCAGCAGTTTTGTCGGGGAAAAAGAGCGCGGAACGATTGAAACGCTTTTTCTGACACCGCTGACTACCAGAGAGATTTTTAACTCGAAAGTGCTGGGATGTGTGGGCCTTTCCGCTTTGGTGTCCCTGCTTTCCTTTGTTTTGTATGCCATCGTCATGTCCATTGGCGATATTCTGCTGGGGGTAACGGCTTTTTTGGCAGATCCCATCTGGCTGCCCATGGTGTTTTTGCTTTCGCCGGCACTGATTTTGTTTGGGGTGCTGTTTATGGTGCTGGTGTCGGGGCGCAGCCACAGCTTTATGGAATCGGTACAGATTTGTGGCTATGTCCTGCTGCCACTGATTCTTTTGTATGTAGGGCAGTTTACGGGAACATTCCGCCTAACTGTGCTGCATTACCTGCTGCTTGGTCTGCTGATTGGTGCGGTGGACTGTGTTATCTGGAAAATCACCTCCGCGCATTTTACACCGGAAAAATTGCTGCGCTGACAAAAATGAACCGTTTTCGCATACCTGCGCTGTCACTCAGGTTGATTCCCATGCCGTTTTGTTCTATAATAAGATAGAATGATTTGGTATAAGGAAAAGAGGAGGTCTTTTTTTGGCGGCGGATTTGCATTGCCACACAAAAATGTCAGATGGCACATTAAGTATTGAGGAACTGGTGATGCTGGCGAAAAAGCGCGGACTGGACACCATTGCGGTAACGGACCATGATACTTTTGCCGGTGCCGGTCGGGCGGTGATTTACGGAAAAAGAAAGGGCGTTGAGGTGATTCCGGGCGCGGAATTTTCCACTACAGACGGTAAAACGGGGCGCAAAGCGCATATTCTCTGCTACTGCTGTCCGCACCCCGACAGACTGCTGGGGCTGTGCCACAGCATTGCGGAAACACGAAAGCGTGCAACATTGGTCATGCTGCAGAAGGTCTTGCGGCTGTACCGCCTGCCGGTAGAGATGATTACCCACCGGGCACAGGGGAGCACCAATATTTACAAGCAGCACATCATGCACGCACTGATGGATGCCGGTTATGCAGATTCCATTTACGGGGATTTGTATGACCGGCTATTTTCCCCACACGAAGGAGTCGCCTATGTACCGGTGAAGTATCCGGAAACACGGGATGTTATTCGCCAGATTCACGAGGCGGGCGGTCTGGCGGTTTTGGCACATCCGGCGGAGTATGACAGCTACGATCTTTTGCTGGAGTTGTGCTCGTCCCGCTTGATTGATGGCATCGAGGTTTCCCATCCGCGCAGTGTGCCGGAAGATGAAAAATGTTTCTGCGCGCTTGCAAAGCAGTACGGGCTGATTATGACCGGCGGCTCGGACTTTCACGGGATGTATTCCCAGCAGATGAAGCCGCTTGGCAGTTGTACAACGGACGAGGCACAGCTGAGTCTTATGAAACGTATGGCGCAAAGCGCTTAAACATAGTTTGCGTTTGGAGGGATTGACCATGGAAGAATATCGTTACAAGACAAAGGGAACCTGCTCCCGCGAAATTCGCCTGCAGTTGGACGGCGATGTGGTTCAGAATGTTCAGGTTATCGGCGGCTGCGACGGCAACCTAAAGGGCATCAGCGCCCTGGTAAAGGGCATGAAGGCAGACGAAGTGATTCGCAGATGCAGCGGGATTCGCTGCGGCAGTAAGTCGACTTCCTGCCCGGATCAGTTGGCGCAGGCACTGCGGGAAGCCCTGCACCGGTAAACAGCAGGACAATGGAAGGGCTGCGGGTGTTCCCGCAGCCCTTCCATCTATGAAGCCTTATTTACAGACTGTTTTTTAGCATCCGCAGCCATTGTTGCATCCGCAGCCGTCGCAGCTGCTGTTGTTGCCCCAACCACCGCAGCAGCAAAGGATGAGGATGATAATCAGGATGATCCAGCAGCCGCTGCTGTTGCCACAACCATTGTTACACATATTGAAATGCCTCCTTGTTTGTTGTTACAGTCCAGTATATTGCAGAAAGTCCAAATGTGTGAGAAACTTTTTTCAAAAGGATTAAACGGCTGCTTTTTCACAACTATTTCATAAACCTGTGGTATTCTGAAACTGCGGGATGGCAGCGTGCTTTGCGCTGCTGTTCAGTTTATGCCGGAAAGGACGGATTCGTATGATATGCCAGTCCTGCGGGGAAAATCCCGCAACGATGAAGATAAAAACAATTGTAAACGGCCGCCTCACAGAGTATGCTCTTTGTGCGGCCTGTGCGCACCGGCTGGGTTACACCACGCTGCTCAGCGGGCTGGACCGCGGCTTTGGCAGCGTTTTCAGTGACTTCCTCGGAGAGGAGCAGTCGGAGCCGGAAGGCGAGCGCTGCCCCCAGTGCGGCGCGACCTTTGAGGAAATCGCGCGGACAAATAGGGTGGGCTGCGCCCGCTGCTATGAAACATTTGCCGACCGGCTGCTGCCCATTGTGCAGCGGCTGTATGGCAGCGATATTCACTGCGGCAAAACACCGGGAGAAAACCTGCCCCAACCCCAGCCGCAAAGCCAGCTGGTTTTGATGCAGGAGGTGCTGCGTCAGGCTGTTGAGCAGGAAAAGGAAGAACGGCAGACACTGCTTTTGCAGGAGAGCCTGCGCCGTTTGGGAGGAGGTTCTTCGGATGAGCCATAAATGGTACGAAAGCACCGGACCGGACAGCGACGTGGTGCTTGGTTCCTGTGTTTGCATGATGCGCAATCTGGCAGATTTGCCATTCCCAGCGCGAATGTCGCGCTCTGACAAAGAGCGCAGCCGTCTGCGCGTTGAAAAGGCGCTGTGCGGGGTGCCCAATGCCGCTGGTGCTTTTCTGTGTGCGGATCTGGAGGATTTAGGCGAAACAGCGCGGGTTTCCTTTGTAGAGCGGCAACTCTGCACACCGGAGTTTATTGCGAAACCAGCGGGGCGCACACTGTTTTATACAGCAGATGAGCATGTGAGCATTATGGTGAATGGTGCCGACCATGTGCGCCTGCAGCTTGTCCTGCCGGGGTGCCAGCCCGGCAGCGCGCTGTCCGCGGCGGACACGCTCGACACCATGCTGGACCGTGTGCTTCGCTATGCATTTCATGGGGATATCGGCTATTTGACACAAAGTCTGACGGACTTGGGCACCGGCATGGTGCCCGCTTTGCTGCTGCATTTGCCCGCGCTGCAGCAGGGAGGAGCTGTGGAACGGCTTTCCAGCGACGTTGCGCAGCTTGGTTTTTCCCTGCGTGGCGTGTTCGATGGTGCAGTGGAGACTGCCGGTGCTGTGTTTGAATTGGCAAATCGCATTACGCTGGGCATCAGCGAAAAAAACGCGGTCGAAAATCTGCAGTCTATCGGCAGCCAACTGATTGAGCGGGAGCGGCGCGCGCGGACGGAACTGCTGGCAACGGTCGAAGCACAGGATGCGGTTTCGCGCGGGCTTGCGGTGATGGTTGGTGCTCGTATGCTGGAGTTCGGCGAATTTCTGCACCTTTATGCCAATGTGCGCATGGGGCTGTGTGCCGGCTTGGTTCATGGTCTGCGGCCGGAGCAGATGGATACGCTGCTGTTCGCCGTGCAGCCTGCCACAATGGTGCTGCGCGCAGGCAAGGCGCTGGACCCGCAGCAGCGCCAGACACGCCGCGCGCAGCTGGTCAGCGGTGCGCTTTCGGCTGCGCAGCGGCTCTAGTTTTCCTCTTTTGTAAAAACGGTTTCGATGATTTTGCTGCTCTCGGGCGGCGAGTACAGGAAGTGATCCATGTGGTCGCCGGTAAAGTAGTAGTGCGGTGGTTCTGGTTTGCTTTTTAAGTCAAAGGTATCGATAATGACTAATTTGACTTTCATGCGCGCCGGCAGAATGCTTTTGATGTAAACACTCGCCTGCTGGCCAGTCGTCACGCTTTCGCGGCATTCGGCAAGTCCCGCGAGGTTTGGGGTAAGCTCCACAAAAATGCCGTAAGGTTCAATGCTGCGCACAATGCCGCCAACGGTTTCACCACTGTGAAAATGCGCGGCGTTTTCTTCCCAGGTGCCCAGCAGTTCCCGCTGACTTAGCGTGATGCGCCGCCCTTCAATGCTGCGTACAACTGCGCGGATGTCCATACCGGTGGTGAAGCGCTGCCGTGGGTGCTCTATGCGCGAAACACTGATGGCATCAATCGGCATCAGAGCCACAATGCCGCAGCCGATGTCGACAAACGCGCCGAAAGGCTCCAGATGGGTGATACGTGCGTCCAGCACATCCCCCGGAATCAGCTTGCTCAAGTAGTCCCGCCAACAGGCTTCCTGTGCGGCGCGGCGGGAAAGCAGTGCGGTGGTGTGCCCGTTTTCTTCTGAAAATCCGGTTATGTAAAAGCAGACCGGCCGGTTAACGCGGGAAAGCAGCGCGATGTCGCGCACAGTGCCTTCGCGGATTCCCATGGCACCCTCTTCCCGGGGAATGATGCCCTGCATACAGCCGAGATTCACCACCAGATTGTGCTCGCTGTCACACAGAATTGCACGGCTTTCTAAAATTTGACCGGCTCGCGCCGCCTGTGCCAGCGCTGCGGGGGTTCGCAGTGCCGCGCGGTTTTCCGCTTGCTCCAGCCGCCAGCCCTCGGGTTCATATCCAAACATTTGACTACCTCCTTTTTGCCGATACTTTTTACTTATATGCAGCAGAAAGTCTGCGAATACCGATGGACAGGACTTGCATTACCGGAAAGAATTCTGTACAATAAATTTTATCTGTGTTTCGTTTGCAGAAAACGGTTCTGCTTCCGCAGAATCATGAAAGAAGGATGCGTTAAAAAAGATGCAGTTAAAAAAGAGATTGACAGCCGCCGCGCTGGCTTTGGCAGTTGCGCTGGCTGTTGCGGGCTGCGGCTCGTCTGCCGGCGGTGCTTCGTCTGCGGCAGATACGGACAGCCAGGCAGCAAGCAGTGCGGCTTCCGCACAGTCGGCGGCGTCCGGCAGCGATACTTCCTCCGAGTCCGCTGTTCGGCCGGATGACGGAAAGAAACTGGGCTATCAGCTGGAAAAACCTGCGGTAGGAGAAGAAGTTGCGGTTCTGCAGACCAGTCTGGGCACCATCAAGGTACGTCTGTTTCCGGAGGCTGCGCCGAAAACCGTGGAGAATTTTAAAGGGTTGATTAAAAAAGGATATTACAACGGTGTGACCTTTCACCGTGTCATTAAGGATTTTATGATTCAGTCCGGCGACCCCACCGCTACCGGCAGCGGCGGTGACAGCATTTGGAACGAAAATTTTTCCGATGAGTTTAATGCCAATTTGGTCAATCTGCGTGGTTCCCTTGCCATGGCAAACAGTGGGTACAACACAAACGGCAGCCAGTTCTTTATTAACCAGGCGCCCAAAGTTGAAAGTACCCGCTGGGATCAGGTTGCAAGTATGTACAAACAGCTGGAGTCTTATGATAAGAGCGAGTGGTCACAGTTTGCAAACAGTTCGCAGTATTACTCGATTCTGGACCCAAACAAACTGACCGATGCTTACAAAGCCCTTTACGAAAAACAGGGCGGAAACCCGAATTTGGACGGTGCCTACAATGCCTTTACACCGCCGCGCGGTCACTCTGTGTTCGGTCAGGTTTACGAAGGGTTGGACATTGTGGACAAAATTGCAGCAGTGAAAGTAGACAGTGCAGACAAGCCGCTTTCTACGGTAAAAATTGTCAAAGCAACACTTGAAAAATATGCGGGATAATGGTATGCTGTGTTTGGAATACGGAAATACTGAAAGCGGAAGGGAAGGATCATAAATGGCGGAATTAATTCATGCAGATGAAGCTGTGTTTGACAAAACGCTGAAAGAGAACAAGGTTGTCCTTTGCGATTTTTGGGCAACCTGGTGCGGTCCCTGCAAAATGCTTGGGCCGGTCATCGAACAGCTTGCGCAGGAGTACGATGGGCGTGTGGCGGTTATGAAAGTGGATGTGGACAAAAACCAGGATCTTGCGGCGAAATTTGCCGTAATGAGCATCCCAACAGTTTTTGTTTTCCGTGACGGCAGTCCGGTGGACAGCAAGGTTGGCGCTATGCCGGTTGATGACTACCGTAAAATGTTGGATGCGGTTTTATAACGTAGAAAATACAGAAAGATGCCCGCGACAGAGCAAAACTTTGGCGCGGGCATCTTTCTGTAGCAGCGGCTTTTCCTTGACAAGCATCTAGATGAAGTGCTATCATTAAAACAATTGTTTTTTGTCGGGAGCAGGCAAAAAAGAGAGAAATCTTATGCGTATGGAGGATGTTATGGCAGCAAAATATATCTTTGTCACAGGCGGTGTCGTTTCAGGATTGGGAAAGGGAATTACAGCTGCTTCCCTTGGCCGTTTACTGAAAGCGCGCGGTCTGCGTGTTACCATGCAGAAATTTGACCCTTACCTGAATGTGGACCCAGGTACCATGAATCCGTTTCAGCATGGTGAAGTTTTCGTGACGGATGACGGCGCGGAAACTGATTTGGATTTGGGGCACTACGAGCGGTTTATTGACGAAAGCCTGACGCAGAACAGCAATGTTACCTCCGGACGTATTTACTACAACGTGATTCAGAAAGAGCGCAACGGTGACTACGGCGGGGGCACCGTACAGGTTATTCCGCACATCACCAACGAAATTAAGGAGCGCATTTCTGCCGCGCGGGACAACGTTGATGTGGCAATCATCGAAGTTGGCGGTACTGTCGGCGATATCGAAAGTCAGCCTTTTTTGGAGGCCATTCGCCAGTTTGCAACCGAAGAGGGCCGCGAAAACTGTATGTTCATCCATGTTACGCTGGTTCCATATCTGAACTGTTCCCATGAGCATAAATCTAAACCAACGCAGCACAGCGTTAAGGAGCTGCTTTCTATCGGCATTCAGCCGGATGTGATTGTGCTGCGCTCCGAAAAGAAAATCGGCGAGGATATCAAAAAGAAAATCGCGCTGTTCTGCAATGTGCGTGAAGACTGCGTGATTGAGAACCTGGACTTGCCGCTTTTATATGAAGTTCCGCTTGCGCTGCGCGATGAAAAGCTAGACGAAATTGTCTGCCGTCGCCTGGCGCTGGATACGCGCGGGCCGGATCTTGCGGACTGGATCAGCATGGTGCACACGGCGCTTTCTATGACCGACAGTGTCAACATTGCTCTGGTTGGCAAGTATGTGGAACTGCATGATGCCTATCTCAGCGTTGCAGAAGCGCTCACGCATGGCGGGATTGGCAACAATGTCAAGGTCAATGTGCAGTGGATTGACTCCGAAAAAATCACGCCGGAGAATGTGGCGGATATTCTGAAAGACGCAGACGGTGTTTTGGTGCCGGGCGGCTTTGGCGAGCGCGGCATTGAGGGCATGATCACCGCGATTCATTGGGCGCGTGTCAATCGGGTGCCGCTGCTGGGCATCTGCTTGGGTATGCAGCTCTGCATTGTGGAGTACGCACGCAACGTGATGGGAATTGCGGACGCGAATTCGGCAGAGTTTGATCCACAGAGCAAAAATCATGTCATTGACCTGATGCCGGAGCAGAAGGACGTAGAGCAGTTGGGCGGCACCATGCGCCTGGGCAAATATCCGTGCAAGCTTACCTCCGGCACGCTGGCGTGGCGGCTTTACAACCAGGAGCCTCTGGTTTACGAGCGCCATCGTCACCGCTTTGAAGTTAACAACGAGTACCGCAGCCGTATGGAAGAAGCGGGTGTAACCTTCGCCGGCAAGAGCCCGGATGACCGCATTGTAGAGATGATGGAAGTAGACGCCAATCCGTTCTTTATCGGCAGCCAATTTCATCCAGAATTTAAGTCCCGCCCAAACCGCCCGCATCCGCTGTTTAAAGGTCTGGTGGGGGCAGCAAAGGCATATCAGGCAGAAAAAAAATGACGTGTCGGTTTTGACACAGAAAAAATCCAGCCGTTACGGGAGCTTCCCGAATCCGGCTGGATTTTTATATTTGCACTTTTTGGGGTTTTTGAGCTTCCGGTGCGTTGCTGATGCAGTAGCACAGCGTCAGCAGGCTGTCATTCAGATGTACGTTTTCTACAACCGCATTCGGATACTTCATGTTGATGTCGTAATGGCTGAAGTTCCAGTAGTTGTGAATCCCCAGTGGATAAAGCCGGTCAACCGTTGCTTCCACAGCAGTGCGCGGAATGCAGAGGACGGCCATTTCAGGCTTTTTCTCTTTGCAGAAATTTTCAAAGCAAGCGGTGTTCAAAACTTCCATTCCACGAATCACCGTACCGATTTTCTGCGGCGCGTCATCAAAAATACCGATTAGTTCAAATCCGAGCTGCTCAAAGTTCATGTGCGCGGCGATGGCGCGCCCCAGATTGCCGGCGCCGAACAGCACGGTGCGGTAGTTATGCTCTACCCCGAGGATATGGCCGATTTCTGCGGCAAGCTGCTCGACAATGTAGCCGTATCCCTGCTGACCGAAACCACCGAAGCAGTTTAAGTCCTGCCGAATTTGCGAAGCGGTCAAGCCCAGCTTTCCGGAAAGCTCCGTAGAGGAAATGCGGGTGACACCGTCGCGCTTCAGCTGATTCAGAAAGCGGTAGTACCGCGGCAGGCGTCGGATAACAGACATCGAAATATTTTCACGTTTGGGCATGAACAATCCTTCTTTCTGCGAAGCAGCGGCTGCTGCCCCAAAGGCCTGCGTCCGTATGCACGCAATTTTAAAATCAAATCACAGCAGCGGCTCCAGGCGCGCTGCAATTTCTTTCAGAAAGGTTTCCGTGTCGGCTTTGCGCTTGGTTGGCAGGCTGGAAAGCTGATAGAGGTCGCCCGTCATTACACCGTCGGCAATGGTCTGCAGCGCGGCTTTCTCCAACTTTTCACCAAACGCCTGCAGTCGGGGCAGTGCGTCCAGTTCTCCGCGCTTTTTCAGTGCACCGCTCCAGGCAAAGAGCGTGGCAATGCTGTTGGTGCTGGTTGGCTCGCCCTTGAGGTATTTATAGTAGTGACGCTGCACGGTGCCGTGTGCGGCTTCATATTCGTAAACACCGGCAGGGGAAACCAGAACGCTCGTCATCATGGCCAAACTGCCGAAGGCTGTTGCCACCATGTCGCTCATGACATCGCCGTCGTAGTTCTTGCACGCCCAGATGTAGCCACCCTCACTGCGGATGACACGCGCAACGGCATCATCAATCAGCGTGTAGAAGTACGTAATGCCGGCGTTTTTAAACTTTTCCTGATACTCCGTTTCAAAGATTTCCTGGAAAATATCCTTAAATCGATGGTCGTATTTTTTGGAGATGGTGTCTTTGGAGGAAAACCACAAATCCTGCTTGGTGGTCAATGCATAGTCGAAGCAGGCGTGCGCGAAAGAGGCGATGGAAGCATCCAGGTTGTGCTGCCCCTGCACGATGCCTGCGCCATCAAAGGTATGAATGGTCTGACGGGTTTCCCGACCGTCTTTGTCCGTTACGACCAGTTCTGCTTTTGCGCCGGCGAGTACGGTCATTTCCACGTTTTTATAGAGATCACCGTAAGCGTGGCGGGCAATCGTGATCGGCTTTTTCCAGCTTGGGAGGAACGGTGTAACTCCCTTTACCAGAATCGGCGCACGAAACACGGTGCCGTCCAGAATGGCGCGGATGGTTCCGTTCGGGCTTTTCCACATCTGGTGCAGGTTGTATTCTTTGACGCGGGCGGCGTTTGGCGTAATGGTTGCGCATTTAACGCCAACGCCGTATTTTTTGGTTGCCTGCGCAGCTTCCACAGTTACCTTGTCCGCAGTTTCGTCGCGGTGCTTAAGCCCTAGGTCGTAGTATTCCGTTTTCAGGTCAACATAAGGCTCCAACAGAATTTCCTTGATCATTTTCCAGAGGATGCGGGTCATTTCGTCGCCGTCCATTTCGACCAGCGGCGTTTTCATTTGTATTTTATCCATTTAAGGGTACCTCCATGAATCAAAATTGCCGAAGTTTAAGAAATTGGAAATTCGAGCAGACCAAGCAGCAACAGATGGACGGGATAAAAAATGTAAAAAGCCCATTTGTTCAGCCGCGGATGTGTCTCGCCGCCGCGCCTGCCGTTGTACAGGGCGAGTGGGAAAAGCGCCAGCAAAACGCACAGCTGCATGGCAAACAGCCGCATCGACCGCAGTTGGGAGAAAAATGCCGCACAGACTAGGGCGGAAAGAATAAATCCCAGTGCCTGCTTTTTAAAATCACCGCGGTAGATCCAGAATACCAGCGTGAACACCACGCCAAAAATCGGCCAGTCGCCCAAAAGCGTGGCGGCTATGCAGCCGGCAATCGCCAGAACGCGCAGCGCGGTGTTTTGAATCCGGTCATAGGAAAGAATTGCCAGCAGAGAAAAAAACAGCGTCCAGATCATTCCGGTTTCAGGCCGCAGTGTGCCGCTTTCAAAATAGGAATAGCAGGGCCACGACAGCAGTGCGAAAACGCCGAGCCGTAACAGGTACTTGCGCACATTGTGCGTGTAGTGATAGCCTTCTGCCAGAAAGAAGCACATACAGGGCGCCGTGATACGGCCGAAGGCGTGCAGGGCAAAGCCTGCCGCCGAAAGTGTCGGAACAAATGCCCATGCAATATGGTCAATCAACATACACGCAATGGCGAACCACTTGATGGCGCTGGCACTCAGCCCGCGCTGTGCAGGCGCTGAGAAAGTTTCTGTTTTCATCCGTTTTGCTGCTTGGTGTAGTTTAGCAGACCACCCGCCAAAACCATTTCGCGCTGCCGGTTTGTGAGCTGAGCCTTTGCCCGGAAAGTAAAGCCTTTGGTTTCATTCTTTACCGTAATCGGCTGTGCGTTTTCCAGTTCCGTGCGTACCTGCGGCAGGGAAAGGTCGTCCATTTCGTCAATGCGGTCGTAGTCGCTTTCTGCTTCAAATACAAGCGGTAGAATACCCGCGTTGGCCAGATTTGCACAGTGAATCCGCGCGAAGCTTTTTACCAGCACCGCCTGAATGCCCAGATACAGCGGCACCAGTGCGGCGTGCTCACGGGAGGAACCCTGCCCGTAGTTCTGTCCGCCGACGATGATTCCCTTACCGTATTCCTTTGCACGTGCCGGAAATTCCTTGTCACATACGGTGAAGCAGAAATTAGAGAGGTAGGGGATATTGCTGCGGTACGGCAAAATCTTGGCCCCTGCCGGCATAATGTGGTCCGTGGTGATATTGTCGCCAACTTTCAGCAGCGCCTTAGCGGAAATGGAGTCTGCCAGCGGCGTGGTGGTCGGAAACGGCTTGATGTTCGGGCCGCGCAGGATCTTGACATTTTTTGCGTCTTCCGGGGTGGCAGGTGCAATGACCATGTTGTCATTGATAAGGAAAGCGTTCGGCATGGGAATCGCAGCCTCATCGCCCAGGGTGCGCGGGTCGGTCAGCACACCTGTCAGTGCACTGGCTGCTGCGGTTTCCGGACTGACCAGGAAGATCTGACCGTCTGCCGTGCCGGAACGCCCCTCAAAGTTGCGGTTAAAAGTACGTAGGGAAATGCCGGCGCTGTTTGGGGACTGCCCCATGCCGATGCAGGGGCCGCAGGCACACTCCAGCACCCGCGCGCCCGCGCCGATGATGTCGCCCAGTGCGCCGTTTTTCGCCAGCATATTGTACACCTGCTTGCTGCCGGGGGCAATTGCCAGGCTGACGGTATCGGCGGCGGTTTTGCCTTTGAGAATGGATGCAACACGCATCATGTCCAGATAAGAGGAATTTGTACAGGAGCCGATGCAGACCTGGTCGATTTTCATACCGGTCAACTCCCGCACAGTTTTTACATTGTCTGGGCTGTGGGGGCAGGCCGCCATGGGTTCCAGTGCGGAAAGGTCAATGGTGATTTCCTCGTCATAAACAGCGTCCGCATCTGAGGAAAGGGGTTTCCAGTCCGCTTCGCGCCCCTGCGCCGCCAAAAACTGGCGTGTAACAGTATCGCTGGGGAAAATGCTGGTGGTTGCACCAAGCTCCGCGCCCATGTTGGTGATGGTTGCCCGCTCCGGAACTGTCAGCGAGGCAACGCCTTCGCCAGCGTACTCTACGATTTTGCCGACGCCGCCCTTGACTGTCAGCACCTGCAGAACTTTTAGAATCACATCCTTGGCGCTGACCCATGCGGGCAGCCGTCCGGTCAGGTTGACACGCAGCATTTTCGGCATATTGATGTGGTACGCGCCGCCGCCCATTGCCACGGCAACGTCCAGTCCGCCCGCGCCGATGGCGAGCATACCGATACCGCCGCCGGTCGGGGTGTGGCTGTCGGAACCGATTAAGGTTTTGCCCGGAATACCAAAGCGCTCCAGGTGCACCTGATGGCAGATGCCGTTGCCCGGGCGGGAAAACCAGATGCCGTGCTTTTTTGCAACACTTTGAATAAAGCGGTGGTCGTCCGCATTTTCAAAGCCGGTCTGCAGCGTGTTGTGGTCAATGTACGCGACACTTTTTTCGGTTTTTACGCGGTCAACGCCCATCGCTTCAAATTCCAGATACGCCATGGTGCCGGTGGCATCCTGTGTCAGTGTCTGGTCAATTTTCAGCCCGATGTCGCTGCCAACGGTCATCTCGCCGGAAACTAGGTGCTCCCGAATGATCTTCTGTGCAATGGTCAGTCCCATTTTTTGAAGTCCCCCTTTTATTTGCGCAGGCACTGCCCTTCGGCGCCACAGAAGCGGATGCAGTGCGGCAAAGTCGGCATGCCTGAAAAAGACGCTTTTATCTATTATCTATAAAAAATCATATTTTGTCAATCCGTTCACAAATGGAATGTGCAGGAGAAGCCTGTGAAAATTGCATGGAAAAACGGTTTTTGAAACTTGTACTGCCCTGCAGTTGGCGCCGTGCCCGCGGCTTTGCACAATTTTCTTGCGGCGCGGCCGTGCTTTTTCTTTCTTTTTATGGTATACTAAAATACATTCTAAAAGACAACTGCAGACGGTCAGAAAACTTTTATACATATTTTTTCACCTTCACGGCAGACTAATGCTGCAGGAGGTGGCAGTGTTGAGAACGTATAAAAATTATACATCCATGCAGGCACAGGATGAGCGGGAAACAGCGGATACAGATGCCGATGAGCCTTTTTCAGATGCCGGCACCATTGTGGCCGGCAGCGGGAACCACACCATTCATTGCCTGACGATTATCGGTCAGATTGAAGGGCACACGCTTCTGCCCAGTTCCAGTAAAACCACGAAGTACGAGCACGTTATTCCGCAGCTTGTGGAAATCGAGGAGGACGAAAAAACCGATGGCCTGCTGATTCTGCTTAACACAGTCGGCGGGGATGTGGAGGCCGGTCTGGCTCTGGCAGAACTGGTGGCCAGCATGACCAAGCCCACGGTCAGTCTGGTGCTGGGCGGCGGGCACAGCATCGGTGTGCCGCTTGCGGTGGCTGCCAAGCGCAGCTTTATTGTGCCCAGCGCAACCATGACCGTGCACCCGGTGCGCATGAACGGTCTGATGCTGGGTGTTCCCCAGACCATGGATTATTTTCAGCGGATGCAGGAGCGCATCACACAATTCGTGATATCAAACAGCCACATTTCGCAGGAGCGCTTTATGCAGCTCGCCATGAACACTAAGGAGTTGGTCATGGATGTCGGAACGGTGCTGGATGGGGAAGAAGCAGTGCGCGAAGGACTGATTGACTCCCTCGGTGGTTTGTCCGATGCAGTCAAATGCCTGTACGGCATGATTGACCGCTGCAGAAAGAAAGAGAAAAAGACGGAAAAACAGACGAAAGCAGCGAAAAAGTCTGCGAAAGCACACAAGTGATACGGCGCCTGGCGCCGTACATAAAACATCCGTCTTCTCCCCTTTTTTCCGCAGAATGTCTGCGGAAGTTTTGATAAGATTAAGAAAAGGATCAAAGAATTCTTTTTCCTGCGTTTTGCGGGGAGTTTATGAGAATGAGGAGCATCAAAATTGGCACAGAAGAAGACAGCACGTTCACAGAAAAACAGGCAGGCAGCGAAAAAGCCGCCGCAGAAACAAAAACAGAAATCGACAAGCCGCGCGGCGGCTCGCACACCGCGGCAGCCCCGCACGCCAAAACCGGAGCAGAAGCCGGTTAACCGCCGCACACCGGAAGCAGACCGCCAGCACCGCCAGACAGCCGCCATTCTGCTGTTTGCACTGGCACTTTTCCTGTTTTGCGTGGCGGTCATACCGGGTGTACATATCTGGCTGATGCTGCACCACTTGGTGCGCGGCCTTTTCGGTGTCTGTGCGCTGCTTTGGCCGGTGCTTTTGCTGTACATTGCGTTTTCTACGGCGTTTGAACGGCAGGGGGATGCCCTCAGCGCAAAGGTCTGGCTTTCAGCGGCCTCCATTGTGCTGCTGTGCGGTACTGTCACCGCATTCGGCACAACGGGGATTCCCGTGGATGAAACGTTCGGCGCACAGCTGCTGATACTGTTTGAATCCTGTAAAGACGGCGGCGGCGCTGGCTTAATCGGCGGTCTTATCGGCTTGCCGCTGACAGTCGGGCTGGGGCAGGCGGGCGCCTGCATTGTACTGTTGCTGCTGCTGTTTGTTTCTCTAATGCTGCTGACCGGAACCACCTTGGTACGGTTGTGGAATGGCCTGAAAAAGCCTGCTCAGGTGGTTGGACAGGCAGTGGATACCGTTCGGGAAAGCCGGGCGGAAACGGTGCAGCAGAAACACCACGACTGGGATATCGATATTCCGTTGGACGATGAGGGAATGCCGATGCATCCGGTAGTACAGCCACCGACTCCGGCAGCGGAAGCAGAAACGCAGGAGCCGGAGAAAGGTTCTCACTTTAAGGAGATGCTCGGCGGAAAAAGCGGAAGCGGGCGCGGCAGGTCGGTGCCGCCCTCTGCTGTGGTCGAAAAGGCGGTGCGCCGGGAGAAGAAACGCCCCGAAGAAGCGGCCGGCGGCAGTCCGGAACAGGCCGCAGCAAATTATATGGAACGTGTCAAGCAGCAGGAAAAGACACAGCAGCAGGCGGATTCTGCCGAGCAGGAAACCGCGCTTTCCGGCAGCCTGCAGCAGGCGCAGGACGGCGGCTACCATACGCCGCCGGTTTCCATGCTGGAGGCTGCCGCCATGCCGGATGCCTCGACCGTTCAGCAGGAACTGCAGGTAAATGGGCAGCAGTTGGTGCAGGTTCTGCACAGCTTCGGCGTTTCGACGAAGATTGTTGACATCAGCCGCGGCCCGTCTGTTACGCGCTATGAACTGCAGCCGGCGGCAGGCGTAAAAATCAGCAAAATCACCAATCTGGCAGACGACATTGCCATGAACTTAGCAGCCTCCGGTGTGCGTATTGAAGCGCCAATTCCGGGAAAGGCGGCAGTCGGCATCGAGGTGCCGAACAAGCAGAAAAGCATTGTCCGTATGCGCGACCTGATAGAATCCAATGCGTTTCTGACCGCGAAAAGCAAGCTGACCGTTTGCCTTGGCCGCGACATTGCCGGTGCGGCGAAAGTGGCGGATCTGGCGAAAATGCCCCATTTGCTCATCGCCGGTACCACCGGCTCCGGCAAGTCCGTGTGTCTGAATTCTTTCATTGTCAGTCTGCTTTACAAATCCGCGCCGGAAGACGTGCGGTTTTTAATGATTGATCCGAAGGTTGTGGAACTTTCCGTTTACAATGGCATTCCGCAGCTTCTGGTGCCAGTTGTGACTGACCCGCGCAAAGCGGCCGGTGCGCTTGGCTGGGCGGTTACGGAGATGCTCAAGCGTTACAAAATTTTTGCGGAGTACAACGTCCGCGACATCAAGTCTTACAATGCCATGGCGTCGCAGCACGGGTTTGTAACAGAGGACGGTCAGCCAATGGACCGTATGCCGCAGATTGTGATTTTTATCGAAGAACTGGCTGACCTGATGATGGCCGCGCCCAATGAAGTGGAGGACAGCATCTGCCGTCTGGCGCAGATGGCGCGTGCTGCCGGTATGCATCTGGTCATCGCAACGCAGCGGCCGAGTGTGGACGTTGTGACCGGCTTGATTAAGGCAAACATTCCCAGCCGAATTGCGCTTTCTGTTTCTTCGCAGGTGGACAGCCGCACCATTATTGACACCGGCGGCGCCGAAAAGCTGCTGGGCAACGGCGATATGCTGTTTTCGCCGGTGGGTGCACAGAAGCCGGTGCGTGTGCAGGGCGCGTTTGTGAGTGACGGTGAAATCGAAAGCATTGTGGAGTTCATTAAAAAGTCGCAGGAGCCGGGCTACGACCCCGCTATTGCAGAGGAAATCGAGAAAAACGCGGTTGCGGACAAAAAGGACACCGGCCCTGCACCGGAAGCAGATACCGACCCACTGCTGGAAGACGCGGTCAAGTGTGTGGTGGAGGCGGGACAGGCGTCAACCTCCCTGCTGCAGCGCCGCCTGCGGTTGGGTTACGCGCGCGCAGGCCGCATTGTCGACCAGATGGAGCAGCTTGGCATTGTCGGGCCGCATGAGGGCAGCAAGCCACGCCAGGTGCTGATGACCTACCAGCAGTGGTTGGAACGCAGCATGAACGCGCAGGCGCCCGCAGACTCGGAAGCGCCCGAAAAGGCCGTTTCAAACGAATAAACGAATAACGGAAGGATGAATCTGTATGAAAAAAGTGAGTATCGACCGCTTTGAGGGGACTTTGGCAATTTGTGAGGATGCAGACGGTAAGTTTTTCGGGATTGAAAGCGCCGAGCTGCCGCAGGGAGCCAAGGAGGGCACTGTCCTAAAAATTGATGATGCAGAGGGCACCCTTGCCATTGATGAGGAAGAAACCGCGCGCCGCCGCAAAAAAAATGCAAGACTGCAGAATGACGTTTTCGGCGGGAAATAAAAATCACACGCATAAGATTCCATTTTATTCCAATACTTCTGACAGATAAAAACGGAGGTAAAGCAGAATGAAATGGAAACTTTGGGAACGTGCGGCAGCTGTGGGGCTGATTCTGTCACTTGCGCTGAGCTGTACGGGCACCATTGCCGCCAGCGAGGATATTCCGAGCCGGGTGCTGCGACTGCACGTGTTGGCAAACAGTGACTCTGCCGCAGACCAGGCGCTCAAGCTCAAGGTGCGCGACCGGATTTTAAAGGACAGCGGCGTTTGGTTTACCAATGCTGACACACGGGCGCAGGCGGAAGCGCAGGCGCAGGCGCATTTGTCCGACCTGCAGCGGCAGGCGGAAGACGAGCTGCGGCAAAATGGCTGTCACGACCGCGTGCGCGTTTCTCTGGAGGATACATGGTTCCCAACGCGGCAGTATGGCAAGCTTACCTTTCCTGCCGGTACTTACCGCGCTCTGCGGGTTGTCATTGGGCAAGGTGCGGGGCACAACTGGTGGTGCGTGCTGTTTCCGGCGCTGTGCCTGCCCACCGCAGAACCCAAAAAAGATCTGGACGATGTGCTGACCAAGCCGGAGGAGCAGCTGACCGGCAGTCAATACCGGATTCAATTTAAAACGGTAGAGCTGTATGAATCTTTGGAAAACTGGCTGAAAAATTTGAATTTTTAAGACAGACAGCGGCGGTGCACATCCTGTGCCGGCGCTGTTTGCTGTAAACGGAACAGGAGGGACCGAGATGCTTCATCTTCTGCTGGGAAGAGCCGGAAGCGGCAAAACAACAACCCTGCGCGCACGTCTGCATCAGCACGCGGCTGCCGGGCAGGAGCGGCTTGTACTGCTGGTGCCGGAGCAGGCTTCCTTTGACAATGAGCGCGCGTTGCTGCGGCTGCTGGGGCCAAAAGCCGCGCAGAATGTGCAGGTGTACAGCTTTTCCAGACTCTGCGACGCTTTGGCAAGACGTTATGGCGGCGGTGCGGGACGCCGCCTGGATGACGGCGGCCGTGCCATTCTTATGAGTCAGGCGGTAGAGCAGGTCAAGGATACCCTGCAGTATTACCGGCGCAGCGCACGCGGAACGGAACTGGTGCCCATGCTGCTGGATGCGAATGCAGAGTTTAAATCCTGTGGCGTCGGTGCCGAGGAGCTGCGAAAGGCTGCCACGGGTGCGGAAATGCCGATGCTGGGTGAAAAGCTGAACGAACTGGCGCGGATTTTGGAGTGCTACGATGCGCTGGTTCGGCAAAGCTGGCTGGACCCGCAGGATGACCTGACGCGCGCGGCGGCGTGCTTGCAGCAGCACCGCTTTTTTGCGGATGCTCTGGTATACATCGATGGTTTTCAGAGCTTTACCAAACAGCAATACGGGGTTCTCCGTCCGATGCTGCGGCAGGCGGCAGACGTGACAGTGTCACTCTGTGCGGACTCTCTGGCGGATCCGGAGCAGGGCATGGGGGTATTCTCCATTGTGCGTCAGACCGCCGCGGGGCTGATTCGCGCGGCAAAGGAGGAAGATGTGCGCGTGGCGCCGCCGGAGGTGCTGCCGTGCGGGGTACGCTTTCAGAGCGACGACCTGAAAGCGCTGGAAGCCAGCCTCTACCGCACGGAAAAGCCGGCACCGCAGCCTGCGGAAAACGTTTTTCTGTATGAAGCGTCTGATCCGTACGATGAAGCCGCATATACGGCGGCGGCAGTGCGCCATCTGCTGATGGAGGGGTTTTGCCGCGCACGTGACATCGCGATTGTGGCACGAGATATCGACAGCTACCACGGTATTATGGATACGGCATTGGATGCCTATGAAATTCCGTACTTTATGGATGAGGCGCGCGACATCACGCATGAACCGCTGATGCGCATGATTCTGGCGGCATTTGCCGTGGTGCGCACCGGCTTTGACAGCGAAGCGGTGTTTACATATCTCAAAACCGAACTGACGGATCTTTCTCCGGACACAACGGCGGCACTCGAAAACTACTGCTTTGTCTGGCATATCAGCGGTCGGGCGTGGCACAGCTCCTTTACAGCCAATCCGGAAGGCTTTGCGAAAGCCTTTACAGACAAATCGAAAGAGCAGTTGGTCACTTTGGAGCGGGCGCGGAAAACCATTGTTTCTCCGCTGGAAGCCTTTGCGGCTGCTACGGCGGATGCCGACGGCGTGGCTCTTGCCAAGGCAGCTTACCAACTTTTGCAGGACGCGCACGTTCCGGCAAACTTGAAGGCACTGGCTGCTTCTCTGGAGCGGGCAGGTCAGCCGGCGCTTGCGGATGATACCCTGCGCCTTTGGGATCTGCTGATGCAGGTGCTTGACCAGTGCGCACTGGTTTTGGGAACACAGCCGGTCACCCGCAGCCGCTTTGAGGAGCTTATGCGTTTGGTACTGTCTAACAGCCAGATGGCAAGCATTCCGCAGGGCGTGGATGAAGTCACCGTGGGCGCGGCAGACCGGATTCGCACGGAAGCCCCCAAAGTTGTGTTCGTTTTGGATGCCGCGAAGGATGACTTTCCTAAAACGCCGGGCACGGCAGGCGTGCTTAGCTTTGCAGAACGTCTGTCTTTGATCCGTGGCGGTCTGCCGCTGAATGATACCCTGGAGGGGGTGGATGTGCAGGAACGTTTTCTGGCGTATGCGGCAGTCAGCGCGCCCTCACGGCGGCTGTATCTTTCGTGGCCCGCTTCCGGCACGGACGGCGCCGCCAAGCTGCCCTCTTCGCTGATTTCGCAGGTGCGGGAGACTTTGAGCGGGGTTCCCCTGCAAACTGCCGCCACACTGCCGGTCGGCTGGCTTGCCTGCAGCCGCAAAGCTGCCTTTGCGCAGCTTGCGCGCACCTGGCGTCACCGAACGCCAGAGGAAGCAGCCCTGCGGGAGCTGTTTTCTGCTGACGCGGATGCGCCGCGGGTTTCCGCATTGGAGCGCGCGGCTGTGCGTGCGCCGCAGCAGTTTGCGGATGCTGCCTGCGCGCAGGAATTGTTTCATCGGGATATGCGCCTTTCCGCTTCGCAGGCGGAGGTGTACGCGCTGTGTCCGTTCCAGTATTTTTGCCGGTACGGTCTGCAGGCGCGGGAGCGGCGCGCGGCGGAGTTGGATCCCATGGAATACGGCAGCCTCATGCATTACCTGCTGGAGCATTTGTTCCGCGACACGGGTGCTAAGAAGCTGCACAGCATGGAACAGGCGCAGCTGCAGGAACTGATTCACAGCCTGCTGCAGACCTATGTGAAAGAAAATCTGGGCGTTTCCGGAGAAAAGGAACCGCGCTTTGCGTTTTTGTTGGGCAGGGTTGCCGCTGCCGCCGCAGTGGTTGCGGCGCATATTGCGGAGGAACTGTGCCAGAGCAATTTTAAGCCGGTGAATTTTGAATTGCCCATTGGGCAGCAGCCGGACGGCGTGCCGGGGCTGCGCCTGCCGTTGGAGGACGGCGGCAGCGTGGAGCTGATCGGCAAGGTGGACCGCGTGGATGTATGGGATAATGAAGTAGATCAAACCAAATGGCTGCGCGTGGTGGACTACAAAACCGGGAAAAAGAAATTTCGGGTTTCAGATGTTTTGTACGGTATGAATATGCAAATGCTGCTGTACCTTGCGGCGCTGTACGAAAACGGTGCGCCACAGCAGAAACTGAAACCGGCCGGTGTGCTGTATATGCCTGCGGCGGTGCCGGCAGCTTCGGTTGACCGCCGCATGCCAGCGGAAAAGCAGCTGCAAAAGCAGGAAGCGGAACTGTGCATGAGCGGGCTTGTGCGCGATGATCCGGCCATTGTGCGGGCCATGGAGGAAGAGGCTGCCGGACGGTACTTGCCGGTCAAATTGAAAAACGGAGAGCCGGACGGAAAGGGCAGCGCGGTTTCCGGGCCGGAACTGGAGGCACTTCTGGCGTATGTGCAGAACCGCATCCGGGAAATGGCGCAGCAGCTGCACAAGGGCGCCGTGCAGGCGTCCCCGCTGGTCGGCAAGGGCTACGATGCCTGCGCATGGTGTCCTTACGCGCCGGTGTGCGGGCGTGAGCAGGACGATCCGGTACGCGAGATGAATCCGCCCAAACCGGAAGAAGCACTGCAGATGATCAGCAAAGGGGGAAAACCGGAATGAGTACCAATTGGACATCGGAACAGCAGGATGCCATTGCCGCCCGCGGTGGTCCGCTGCTGGTTTCCGCGGCAGCGGGTTCGGGCAAAACAGCCGTTTTGGTCGAGCGGATGGTCGGTTTGATTTTGGATGAACACGCACCGGTGGATGCGGACCGCCTGCTGGTGGTCACCTTTACCAAGGCGGCGGCGGCAGAGATGCGCGACCGCATCGACAAGCGGCTTTCGCAGGAACTGCGCAATCATCCTGCAAGTGCGTTTCTGCAGCGGCAGAAAATTCTGCTTTCCCGTGCGCACATCGGGACGGTCGACAGCTTCTGCAGCGATTTGGTTCGGGAAAACTTCAGCCTGCTGGGGATTCCCGCGGACTTTCGCGTGGCAGATCCCGGAGAAATGGAAGTGCTGCGTGCCCAGACGCTTTCCCGTGTTTTGGATGGGTTCTACTGTGCGGATGACCGCACGTTTTTGGAACTGCTGGACTGCTTTTCCGCGGGGCGGGACGACCGCCCCCTGACCCGCATGGTGCAGCAGCTGTATGACTTTGTGCGCAGCCACCCGTTTCCGCAGCGTTGGCTCAAGGACAAGGCGGCCATGTACCGCGCGGAGCATCCGGACGAAACACTGTGGGGAAAGGCAGTGCGTCTGTATGCGCAGGAAGCGCTGGCCTACTGTGTGCAGACACTGCGGCAGACCATTGTCATGCTGCAGGAGGATGCCATACTTTCCGAAAAGTGCGCGCCGGTGCTGGTGCAGGATTTGCAGCAGTTGGAAACAGCCGCGGCGGCGCTGCCGCAAGCAGACTGGGATGCGGCAGGCGAATTGCTGCGCGGCATTTCCTTTGGGCGGATGGCTGCCGTGCGCGGTTATAAGGAAGACCCGCTGAAGCTTGCCGCCGATGCCAACCGCAAAGAAGTGAAAACAGCGGTGCAGCAGGTGCAGAGCCTGCTGAGCTGCACGGCGCAGGAGTGTGCGCAGGACTTCGAGCGCCTTCTGCCAATGGTGGAAAAGCTGTTTGCAGTGGTTGAAACGTTCGGCAGGGAACTGGATGCTGCCAAGGCAGAACGGAAGCTGGCGGATTTCGGTGACTTGGAGCACTGGGCGCTGCGGCTGCTGGCGGAGGAAACGCCGGACGGCTGGAAGCGTACCCGCACTGCCGAAGAAACCGCACAGCGGTACGATGAAATTTTGGTGGACGAATACCAGGATACCAATGAACTGCAGGACCTTTTGTTCCGCGCGGTTTCCAAAGAGGAAACCAATTTGTTTATGGTCGGCGATGTGAAACAGAGCATTTACGGTTTTCGGCAGGCGGAGGCGGGTTTGTTTCTGTCCCGACGCAGTGCTTCTGCGCCGTATGACCGGCTGCATCCGCACTTTCCGGCGTACATCACCCTGGGGCGCAACTTCCGCAGCCGCGCCGGCGTAACGGAAACGGTGAACTTTCTGTTCCAACAGCTGATGAGCGAGGGCGCGGGCGGTTTGGATTACACCGACCGTGATGCGCTGTACTGTGGCGCGCAATATCCGGATAGCGTCTCTCCAGATGTTGAACTGGATTTGCTGGAGCGGCGCACAGACACAGGTGACGCGGAAACCGCAGAACTGGAGTGCCGGCGCATTGCCGAGTATGTTTTGGATTTTCTGCAGAACGGAACGGTTTTCGAACAGGGGCAGGCGCGCAGCGGCCGCTTTCGGGATGTGTGCATTCTGCTGCGCAGCGCCAATCAGTACGCGCCGGTTTACGCACGTCTGCTGGGAAGTCTGGGCATTCCGGCGTGGGCGGACCCCGGCGGCGGATTTTTCGGAACCTTGGAGGTGCGCACAGTTCTGTCTTTCCTGCGCACCATTGACAATCCGCTGCAGGACATTCCGCTGCTGGCGGTTTTGGCAAGCCCGATTTACGGCTTTACGCCGGATGAACTGGCACAACTGCGCATTGCCGACCGGAAGGGTCCCCTGTATTTCGCTGTGCGGAAGGCATCAGCACACGGGAATGAACGGTGTGCCGCGTTTTTGCGCGACCTGCGGGACTGGCGAGCACAGGCTGCAGCGATGCCGGCAAACCGCTTTATTGATTTCCTGCTGCGGCAGAGCGGCTATCAGGACATGGTTCTTTCTATGGACAACGGCGAAACACGCCTTGCCAATCTGCATTTGCTGCTGGAGTACGCCAGAAAATACGAAACAGCAGGCAGCGGCGGCCTGTCGGGATTCATTCGATTTGTCGACCGGCTGCAGGAGGAGGGCGGTGACCTTGGCGCCGCCGCCTCCGGCCGCGAAACAGCGGACGTGGTGCGCATTATGAGCATTCACCGAAGCAAGGGACTGGAGTTTCCGGTTGTGATTCTTGCGGGCTGTGGGCGCCGTTTTCACAGGGATGTGGGTGATGTACGCCTGCATCCGAAGCTGGGACTCGGCGTTAAGCTGCGGGACGAAGCAACCGGCTGTCGTTACACCACCCTGCCGCGGAATGCCGCCGCACTGGAGCAGGAGCGTGACGAAATGAGCGAGGAACTGCGGGTGCTGTATGTGGCACTGACGCGGGCAAAAGAAAAGCTTTTCATGCTTTGTTCCATTTCCAATGTTGAGGCACGCTTGACGTCCCTTGCCGCTAAATTGGGGCAGGAAGACCGCCTGCCGGCATTTTTGGTGCGGCGCGCGTCCTGCGTGGCAGACTGGCTGCTGCTGTGCGCTCTGCGTCATCCGGATGCGGGTCGTCTGCGGCAGGCTGCCTGCGCGGAGCACCTGCGTGTGCTGCCGTGCACACAACCCTGCGCGTTTCAAATCATTCGGTACGGCAGTCTGCCGGAAGCAGAACCGGCTGCCGTCCGGCTGCAGGAAGCAGACAGCCCGGCGGCACCGCCAGACGAGGCGCTGCTGTACCGCCTGCGCGAAGAAATAACGTTTGTTTATCCGTATGCACCCCTTGAGCGCGTGCGTGCAAAAACCGCGGCGAGCAATGTGGCGGCGGCACCGTTTGAAAAGACCTATGCGGCGCTGAGCTGTCCGGCATTTTTGAACCGAAGCGGCTTGACGCCGGCGCAGCGCGGCACCGCCCTGCACAGTTTTCTGCAGTATGCGGATTATCAGAAGGCGGCGCAGGAGCCGCAGGCAGAGCTTGACCGGCTGCGGCAGGAAGCATTTTTGACAGAAGAGGAAGCTGCAGTTGTGAATCTGGAGGCGGTTCGACGCTTCTTCGCGTCACCACTTGCGCAGCGAATGCTGCAAAGCGCGCACGTTTACCGCGAGTATCGCTTTACAGTGGAACTGCCCGCTTCGCGTCTGGACGCGTCCCTTCCGGCGGCAATGGGCGCGGAACCGGTTGTGGTGCAGGGCGCGGTGGACTGCGCCTTTGAAGAAAACGGCGGTCTGGTGCTGCTGGACTACAAAACCGACCGGGACGCCGACAGTGGCAAGCTGCTGGAACACTACGGCGCACAGCTTGCCGTTTACAAGGAAGCGCTGCAGCAGTGCATCGGTCTGCCGGTGCGGGAATGTTACCTTTACGCATTTGCCGTGGGAAAGGCTGTGCGAGCCGCCTTTTCGGACACTTGACACCGCAAGAAAATCTTTCTAAAAACGGGCTTGACAACAACCGGAATTGTGTTATAATAGCTTAGTCAAAACAAAGCGGGGCAGATGTGCCCACACCTGAGCGGAGCCGTCCGCCGCAGGTCAATACAGGTCCTGTACCTTTTGGGGATTGTTGTGTTGTGCGCGGGCGGAGTATTCTGTCCGCGCTTTTGTGATTATAGGAAACCGACAGACGATTGACGGAGGTGCTTAACCATTAGCAACAAGGAACTGCAGATCAACGAAGATATCCGCGACCGCGAAGTTCGCGTCGTTGGAGCAGACGGCAGCCAGCTCGGCATTATGTCGTCCGCTGAGGCACGGGAAATGGCCTACGCAAAGGATTTAGACCTTGTCAAGATTGCACCGCAGGCAAAGCCGCCTGTGTGCAAAATTATTGACTATGGAAAATTCCGCTTTGAGCAGGCAAAACGCGAAAAGGAAGCAAGAAAAAATCAGCATACCGTGGAAATCAAAGAAGTGCGTCTTTCTCTGAACATCGACACACACGACTTTGAAACCAAGCGCAACCATGCGATTCGTTTCCTGAAAGAAGGAAATAAAGTAAAGGCTTCTATCCGTTTTCGCGGACGTGAAATGGGCCACCCGGATCAGGGATATTCGATTATGCAGAAATTTGCTGAATCACTGGCCGAGTACGCCAGTGTGGAAAAGGCCGCCAAACTGGAAGGACGGAATATGCTGATGTTCCTCGCCTGCAAGGCTGCCTCCAAACCGGTGGCAAAGCCTGCCGGTAAGTCTGCCGGATCAAAAAAATCCGCAACGCCCGCTGAGTAAGCGGAAACTCTTAACAATCAAGGAGGACCCTTATTATGCCTAAGATCAAAACGCATTCCGGCGCAAAGAAGCGCTTCAAATTCTCGAAGAACGGAAAGGTCATCCGTGCGCACGCGAATATGAGCCATCTGCTCAACGGCCATGGAAAAGATGCAAAGTTTAAACGCAATATGCGCGGCACCTGCGTTACAGACAAAACCAATGTGGGCCATGTCAAACGCTTGATTCCTTACAAATAAAAACAGACTGTTCGCAATGATGAAAATTCCCGTTATTTGGAGGTAATATATAATGGCAAGAGTCAAGGGCGCACTCGCTACGCGCAAAAGAAGAAAGAAAATTCTGAAGCTCGCAAAGGGCTATTGGGGCAGCAAGAGCCGTCACTTTAAAATGGCCAAACAGGCCGTCATGAAGTCCGGCAACTATGCGTTTGCCGGTCGTAAGGCTCGCAAGCGTGATTTTCGCCGCCTGTGGATCACCCGAATTTCCGCCGGGTGCCGCGCAAACGGCATTTCTTACTCCGTCTTTATGAACGGCTTAAAGAAAGCCGGAATTACGCTGAACCGTAAGATGCTTTCTGAAATTGCTATTAGCGATGAAGCAGCGTTTAAGAGCCTTGTTGAGCAGGCTAAAGCGGCACTCTAATAAACTGTTTTTGCGCCCGGTTTCGCTCCGGGCGCAAATTTTTTATCTGCGCAGGAAAAGAAGGAAACAGAAACATGGAACACATCACCAGCCGAAAAAACGAGACGGTTCGTGCGGCGGCAGAGTTGCGCCGCGCTTCTGTCAGGCGCGGGCAGGGGGCCTTTTTGTGTGAAGGGGCGCGCTTGTGCACGGACGCCGCAATCAGTGGGCTTTCCATGCGCGCGCTATTTTACACGCAGCGAGCAGAACAGAAGTACGCGCCGTATCTGGAAAAAATTCGCCCACTGGCAGAAAAAATATATCTGTTGGAACCTGCTGTTGCAGATTTGCTTGCAGATACTAAAAACAGCCAGGAAGTATTTTGTGTCTGTGATATGCCCACACAGGCGTGCGTTACACCGCAGCAGTTTTACGCAAAACCTGCCGCGGGAATGTGCGTGGCATTGGAGCAGTTGCAGGACCCGTCCAACCTGGGCACGATTCTGCGCACGGCGGAGGCGCTCGGTATTGGGCAGATTCTGCTGTGCGGGGAGTGCTGCGACCCGTTTTCTCCCAAAGCCCTGCGCGGGGGCATGGGGGCAGCGTTTCGGCTTTCTCTGGTGCGTCTGCCGGCTTTGCCGGAAGCACTGCCGCACCTGCGCCGCGCCGGCTGGCGCACACTGGCGGCTGTGCCGGATGCGTCTGCCGCAAAGGTTACAAAAACACGGTTTGATGTGCCTACTGTGATGGCAGTCGGCAATGAAGGCAGCGGCCTGCTGCCAGAAACCATCCGTGCCTGCAGCGGGTGCGTAACAATTCCCATGTCGGGGCGGGCGGAGTCACTGAATGCGTCTGCCAGTGCGGCTATTTTGATGTGGGAAATGACACGTGAGTGTGGTGATGAGCGTGGATGAGCGAATCTGGTGGATCTGGCTGCAGCATGGTTTGGGTGCCGGTGCATCCAAGCAGCAGCGGATTCTGGAGGCGTATCCGACAGTCGAGGCGTTTTATCGGGCAGGGGTGGAAGGCTGGCGGCTGGAAGGGTACTTTACGGAGCGCGAACTTCTTCGGCTGCAGCGCTTTTCACCGGAACAGGCGCAGGCACAGCTGGAGTACGCAGAAAAATTGGGGCAGCGTGTTTTAACGCCGGATATGCCAACTTACCCGCAGTGCCTGCGTGAAATTCATAACTATCCCTGTGCGCTATACATGAGAGGAACACTGCCGCCGGTTGACCTGATGCTCTCGATTGCACTCGTGGGCACCCGGAAAGCGACCCGCAGCGGTTGTTCTGTAGCGCATACCATGGGATATGAACTGGCAAAGGCGGGTGCAGTTGTGGTTAGCGGCGGTGCACTGGGAATTGACACGCAGGCGCACCGCGGCGCGGTAGAAGCGGCGGGCCGCAGCATCTGCGTCCTGGGCTGCGGCATTGATGCGGATTACCTGCTCTCCAATGCTTCTCTGCGGGAGGCGGTTACGCTGGACGGCGCATTGATTTCCGAGTTTCCGCCCGGCACGCCCGCCATGGCATCCAATTTTCCAATCCGCAACCGGATCATTTCCGGCCTTTGCGACGCGACTGTGGTTGTGGAGGCCGCGGCAAAAAGCGGCGCGCTGATTACTGCAGATTATGCGGCGGATCAGGGACGCGATGTTTTTGCGGTGCCCGGAAACGTGATGAGTACAGTCTCCAAAGGAACTAACCGCCTTTTGCAGGACGGATGCGCGCCTGCAACGTGTGCTTTGGATGTTTTGCACAGCTATGAAACAAAATATAAATTGATTCTGCCGGAAAATCCGGGCATGAATGTGGAACTGCCGCCGCGGCAGGCGGAACCCCCACAGCCGTCGCAAAAACCCGCCGCTCCGGCGGGCCTGTCCAAAACAGCGGAAAAGCTGTATGCGGCACTGTCTGCCCGGCCGCAGTCCATTGACGAACTGTGCGCGGCACTCTGCCTGCAGCCCGCCGCGCTTTTGGCGGCTGCAACGGAGCTGGAACTGCGGGGACTCATTCGCGCCGGCGCCGGGCAGCGCTATGCACTCGTTTGAAAAAGAAATTTCAATACGCCTGTTTGCGTATTGCACGATAAACGTGTATCATAAAAAGGAGGGGAATTTCCCTCCTTTTTATGGACACATCAGCGGTTCGGAAAAGATAACGATTGCTTTTTCGTTCCAGTTTGGGTAAAATAAGTTGTTAGATTGGGAAAAGGACAAGCGTCGGCGTGTGCCTGCGCCGTGGTTTTGTCCTTCCTGTAAAATGAGGTGTTTCTGTGTCAAAGCTAGTCATTGTGGAGTCGCCTGCCAAGGCGAAAACCATTAAGAAATATTTGGGCCGTGGTTATGACGTGGTCGCTTCGATGGGCCATGTCCGTGACCTGCCGGAAAACCGACTGAGCGTTAAAGTCAGTGATAACTTCAAGCCGCAGTATGCCATTATCAAGGGCAAGGAAAAACTGGTGGACGAGCTGAAGGAAAAAGCGGAAAAAAGCGACTCTGTTCTGTTGGCAACGGACCCTGACCGCGAGGGAGAGGCCATTTCTTGGCATTTGGCTTATATTTTAGGCTTGGATGTCGGCGATACAAACCGCGTGACCTTTAATGAGATTACGAAAACCGGAATTGAAAACGGTATGCAGCATCCGCGCACCATTGATATGGACTTGGTCAATGCCCAGCAGGCGCGCCGGATTCTGGACCGTCTGGTCGGCTACAAGCTCAGCCCGTTTCTGTCGCAGAAAATCCGCCGCGGGCTTTCCGGCGGCCGCGTGCAGAGTGTGGCGGTGCGCATTATTGTGGATCGGGAAGAGGAGATCCGGGCGTTTAAGCCGGAAGAATATTGGTCAATTGACGGCAAGTTTGCACCGGCCAAAGGCACTTCCCGCAAGCAGTTTACCGCCAGCTTTTACGGAACCAGCGAGGGCAAGCTGAAGATTTCCAGTCAGGAAGAAGCCGATAAGATCCTTGCGGAACTGGAAAATGCAGATTATGTGGTAACCAAGGTGAAAAAGGGAACCCGCCGCAAAAGTCCCGCACCGCCATTTATTACTTCCACGCTGCAGCAGGAAGCAAGTCGCCGACTGGGCTTTACGGCGCGCCGCACCATGAAAGCAGCGCAGGAACTTTACGAAGGCATTGAAATTGAGGGAATGGGCGCTGTCGGCTTAATTACCTATATGCGTACGGATTCTCTGCGCCTGAGTGAAGATGCCCTTGCGGCAGCGGCGGCTTATATCGAAGAGCGCTGGGGCAAAAAATATTTGCCGGATACCCCGCGCCATTTTAAAACCAAAGCCAATGCACAGGACGGTCATGAAGCCATTCGTCCCGCAACGCCGAGCATTACGCCGGAGCAGGTCAAAGAAAGTCTGACCGGTGACCAGTATAAACTCTATAAGCTGATTTGGGAGCGGTTTATTGCCTGCCAGATGAGCAATTGCCTGCAGGCAACCACGCAGGCGGAAATTACAGCGGGCGCGTATTTATTTAAAGCCAGCGGTTATACCGTAACCTTTGACGGTTTTACGGTGCTGTATGAAGAAAAGAAAGATGAAAATGAGTCGGATGCGGGCGGTACGCTGCCACCCCTGGAAAAGGATATGCCCCTCAAGTGCAAGGAAATCAAGGGGAACCAGCACTTTACCCAGCCCCCTGCCCGCTACACAGAGGCAAGCCTGATTAAGGCGCTGGAGGAAAACGGCATCGGTCGCCCCAGCACCTATGCCGCCACGATCAGCACGATTTTAAACCGCGAGTACGTGGTGCGCGAGGCAAAAGCGCTCAAACCGACCGAGCTTGGCGAAGTGATGACCAAACTGATGAGAGAGCGCTTCCCGAAAGTTGTCAATGTGAAATTTACGGCACAGGTGGAAAACGAACTGGATGAAGTGCAGAACGGCAAGGTCGAGTGGGTGCAGGCTGTGCATGATTTCTACGATGACTTTGCAGAAACTCTGAAAGTTGCCAAAGAGCAGATGAAGGATGTAAAAATCCAACTCAAAGAAGATGAAACCGACATCATCTGCGAAAAATGTGGTCGCCGCATGGTGGTCAAAATGGGTCGGTACGGTAAGTTTATTGCCTGCCCTGGTTATCCGGAGTGCAAAAACATCAAGAAGTACGTGGAGAAAAACGGCGCAAAGTGCCCGAAGTGTGGCGGCGACGTGGTGATTAAGCACACCAAAAAGGGCCGCGTTTTTTATGGATGTGAGAATTATCCGAATTGTGATTTTGTGTCTTGGGATGAACCAACCAAAGAACTGTGCCCGAAGTGCGGAAAAACGCTGCTGAAGAAAAAAGGTAAAAATCCGAAGTTTTACTGTGTTACTCCAGACTGCGGCTATGAGCGCGTTGGGGAAGACAAAACCGAGGAGGATGAATCCTAATGCAGCCGGCAGGAGGGCATATGGGCATAACGGTCATTGGCGCGGGACTGGCAGGCTGTGAAGCGGCGTGGCAGATTGCGGAAAACGGCGGAGAAGTGGAATTGGTGGAGATGAAGCCGGAAAAATATACGCCGGCGCATAAAAGTCCCGACTTTGCGGAGCTGATTTGTTCCAATTCCCTGAAGGCGGAGCGCATGGACAGCGCCGCCGGTCTGCTGAAAGAAGAAATGCGCCGGATGGGTTCTCTGCTGGTGCCGTGTGCACTGCAGACGCGTGTTGCCGCCGGTGGTGCGCTGGCAGTGGATCGCGAGCGCTTTTCCGCTATGGTTACAGATAAAATCCACAGCCATCCGCACATTCACTGTGTCAGCCGCGAATGCACGAAAATCCCACAAAGCGGAGTTGTGGTTCTTGCAACCGGACCGCTTACCAGCGACGCGCTTGCCGCAGAGATTGCGGCGCTGTGCGGCGGCGGGCTTCGCTTTTACGACGCCGCCGCGCCCATCGTCACGGCGGAAAGTCTTGATTGGGACAAGGTCTTCGCCGCGTCCCGTTACGGAAAAGGGGACGGTGCGGATTATCTGAACTGTCCCATGAACCAAGAGGAGTATGCGCGGTTCTACGAAGAACTGGTTCACGCGGAGCGCGCGCCCCTGCATGACTGCGATGTGCGCGACCCCAAAGTGTATGAGGGCTGTATGCCGGTGGAAATCATGGCACAGCGCGGTGCGGACACCCTGCGCTTCGGCCCGCTGAAGCCGGTTGGCCTGCGCGATCCGCGCACCGGACACCGACCGTGGGCGGTGGTGCAGCTGCGCCGGGAAAATGCGGCGGGTACGCTGTACAATCTGGTTGGGTTTCAGACCAACTTGAAGTTTGGCGAGCAGAAGCGCGTGTTCGGTCTCATTCCCGGTTTGGAAAATGCGGCTTTTACCCGTTTTGGCGTGATGCACCGCAATACTTTTTTAAATGCACCTGCGGTTCTGGACAGCACGTTTCAGCTGCGGGAGGAGCGGCGGCTCTTTTTCGCCGGGCAGATGACCGGCGTGGAGGGTTACATGGAGTCGGCATCTTCCGGACTGCTTGCCGGCAGAAATGCGCTGCGTTATGTGCGGCAAAAATCGCTGCTGACACCGCCGGAAACAACCATGACCGGTGCACTGGCACGCTGGGTGCAGTTCGGCGGAAGCGGGGATTACCAGCCTTTGGGCGCAAACTTCGGGATCATGCCGCCCATAGAGCCGCACATCCGGGATAAGCGGCAGCGCTATGCCGCCTTTGCAGAACGCGCTTTGGAGAATCTGGCGGACTTTATGAAGGAAAATGGCTGGGATTCTGCCGCAGGGCAGGCTTCGCCATGTATATAGGAATCGTTTCGCAGGTTGCAGATACAGATACTTACAGGAGGAAACCATATGAAAATTATTGTGGATGCGTTTGGCGGAGACAATGCGCCTTTGGAGATTCTGAAGGGCTGTGCGCAGGCAGTACAGGAACTGGGTCTGGAAATTCTGCTGACCGGTCGCAAAGACGTTATTGAAAAAGTCGCAAAGGAAAACGCGGTTTCCATGGAGAAAATGGAGATTGTCGACTGTCCGGATGTCATTGACATGAACGACGCCGGTACCGACATTATGCGCTCCGGAAAAAACTCTTCCATGGCGGTCGGTCTGCAGAAGCTTGCGGAGGGTGCCGGCGACGCATTTCTGTCCGCGGGCAACAGCGGCGCGCTGACGGTGGGCGCAACCTTTCTTGTAAAGCGCATTAAGGGGATTAAGCGGATTGCGTTTGCGCCGGTTATGCCCAGCGCAGACGGCTGCTTTATGCTGGTTGACGGTGGCGCCAATGTGGACTGCAAACCCGAGATGCTTTCACAATTCGGGCTGATGGGTGCCATTTACATGAAAAAAGTCATGCAGGTGCAAAACCCGCGCGTCGGTCTGCTGAATGTTGGTACGGAGGAGCATAAAGGCGGCGAACTGCAGCATGGCGCGTATGCGCTGCTCAAGCAAAGTGAGCTGAATTTTATCGGCAACGTTGAGGCGCGCGATGTGCCGGACGGCGCGGTGGATGTTTTGGTTGCTGATGGCTTTTCCGGCAATGTACTGCTCAAAACCTTTGAGGGCACTGCTATGATGATTCTGCATAAATTTAAGGCGGTACTTACCAAGAGTACGAAAAACAAGCTTGCCGCTGCCGTAATGCTGAAAGACATCGGCGGCCTAAAAAAGACCATGGATTACAAAGAGTATGGCGGGGCGCCGCTGCTTGGTTGTACCAAACCGGTCTTTAAGTCGCACGGGAATGCGGATGCAAAGACGTTTTACAATGCCCTGCGCCTGACCAAGGCCTATGTCGAAGGGAACGTTGCGGACGAAATCGCGCAGAGCGTTGCCTCCTACAAAGCACGCACAGATGCTGCAAAGGAGGATGCATAATGAAGGATTTGTCGCCTCTGGAGGAAAAAATCGGATATGTGTTTCAAGACAAGCAGCTGCTGCTGAATGCACTGACGCATTCTTCCTATGCAAATGAGGCGCACGCACCCAATGGCAGCAATGAGCGTCTGGAATTTTTGGGCGACAGTGTGCTGGGGTTTGTAGTTGCAGATTATCTGTACCGGCATTTTCCGGAGTGGCCGGAAGGTCGCTTGACGAAAATCCGCGCGGCGCTGGTCTGCGAGCAGGCGTGCTGTGACTTTTCCCGCCAGATGCACGTGGGCGATTTCCTGCGCCTGAGCCATGGGGAGCAGAACAGCGGCGGTCGCATCCGCACCTCCATCCTTGCGGATGCTTTTGAGTCCATTACCGCTGCCATTTATCTGGACGGCGGTTTTCAGCAGGCGCGGGATTTTATCCTGCGCTTTACACTGCCAGCGCTGAAAACACTGCACAGCAAAGCACCGTTTCGTGACTATAAAACCAAGCTGCAGGAGATTATTCAGCGCAACCCGGGTGAAAAGCTTTCCTATGTACTGACCGGAGAATCCGGCCCTGACCACGACAAGCACTTTACAGTAGAGGTTCACCTAAATAGCAACGTTATCGGCAAGGGCGGCGGACACACGAAAAAGGACGCGGAGCAGCAGGCTGCGCGGGAAGCGCTGGAACTGATGGGCTATTGAAACACGCAAATGTAGCGGTCTTTGTACCGCATATCGGCTGCTCGCACAGGTGCAGCTTCTGCGACCAACAGATGATTACCGGCAGACAGCGCGGACCCACTCCGCAGGAGGTGTGTGACGCCGCCCAGACCGCGCTGACCTCCCTTGGCGAAGATGCCGCAAATGCGGAAATTGCCTTTTTCGGCGGCAGCTTTACGGCGGTAGATTCGGTTTACCGCCGAAGCCTTTTGGAGGCAGCGTATCCCTATGTGCACGATGGGCTTTTCGCGGGGATTCGCCTTTCTACCAGGCCGGACGCGATTGATGATGAAATTTTAGACGAACTTTGCCATTACGGCGTTACCACGGTTGAGCTTGGCGCGCAGAGCATGGATGATGCGGTTCTGTACAGAAACGGCCGCGGCCATACGGCGGCGCAGGTGTGCGCTGCCGCACAAAGCATTACTGCCCGCGGCTTGCGTTTGGGCTTGCAGATGATGACCGGACTGCCGGGAGATACGCCGCAGGGCGCTTTGCAGACAGCGGCGCGTTTTGCGGCGCTGCGTCCGGCGGAAGTGCGGATTTACCCGACCATTGTGCTACCGGGGACGCAGCTTGCGCAGTGGTATCGGGCGGGTACCTATCAGCCGGAAACGCTGGAAGAGGCGGTCAGCCTGTGTGCCGAGCTGCTTTCCTTTTTTGAGGAGCGTAGCATTCGTGTGATTCGTCTTGGTTTGCACGCCTCCCCGCAGCTGGAAAAAGAGCGTCTGGCGGGGCCGTGGCATCCGGCGTTTCGCGAACTGTGCGAAAGCCGCCGCTGGCTTTGCCGCCTGCAGCGGGCACTGCGGGAAAAGCCACACGGAACCTATCACTTTACGGTTCCGGAAAAACAGCTTTCTCAGGCAAAAGGGCAGAAAAAGGCAAATCTTTCCGCGCTGGAAACGATGGGCTGGCACGTGGAAATTTCGGCGGGCGGGCAGTTCCACCTGCTGGAATCTGCCGGACCCGCTTCAAAAAAGGAGACTTGCATGCATGCTGATTCGCTCACTTGAGATTCAGGGATTCAAGACCTTCCCCGATAAAACCGTCCTGCAGTTTAACCGCGGGATTACGGCCGTGGTCGGGCCAAACGGCAGCGGCAAAAGCAACATCAGTGACGCGGTGCGCTGGGTGCTGGGCGAGCAGAGCGTAAAAACACTGCGCTGCACCAAAATGGAGGACGTTATTTTTAACGGCACCCCGCAGCGAAAGGCGCAGGGCTTTGCTGAGGTTACGCTGAACATTGATAACCGTGACCGGCAGCTTCCGTTTGACAAGGATGAAGTGGCGGTTACCCGCCGGTATTACCGCAGCGGTGAAAGCGAATACTTAATCAATAAAGCTGCGGTGCGCCTGCGCGATGTCAACGAATTGTTTATGGACACCGGGTTGGGGCGCGACGGCTACTCTGTCATCGGGCAGGGTCGTATTGACGCGATTGTCAGCGCGCGCAGTGAAGACCGGCGCGAAATCTTTGAGGAGGCAGCGGGTATTTCCCGCTACCGGTACCGCAAAGCGGAAAGCGAGCACCGCTTGGATGCCGCAGAAGAAAATCTGCTGCGCCTGCGCGACATTCTCACTGAGTTGGAGGGGCGCGTTGCGCCGCTGAAAGAGCAAAGCGAAAAGGCACAGCAGTTCCTGACACTTTCGGAAGAGAAGAAGGGACTGGAGCTTGCCCTTTGGTTACATACACTAGAGCAGTCCGCACAAACTCTGCATCAGTACGATGATAAGCTGACGCTGGCGCGTACCCAGCAGGACGCAGCCGAAAAAGCGTGTGCCGCACTGGACAAGTCCGCGGAAGAGAATTTTCACCAGATGACAGACTGCGCCGCGCAGATTGACCGCGTGCGCCAGGAAAGCAGTGCCTGTGAGGAAACCGCCGCGAAAAAAGACGGAGAGGCGGATGTGCTTTGCAGTGAAGTGCGCCACGCGGAAGAAACCGTCCTGCGCCTGCAGACGGAGCTTTCGCTGTCGTCGCAGGACCATACCCGTTTGACAGAAGAAGCAGCCCAAAAGGAAGCGCAAATTGCAGCAAGCGCAACGAAAGCGGAACAGCATCGTCAGCAGATTGCGGCGTTTGAGCAGAAGCTGGAAGATCTGCGTGCGCAGATGAACCAGAACTCCGACAAGGCAGAAACGCTGTCACGTCGGCTTTCCACCCTTTCTGCGCAGGCTACGGAAAGCAAAGTCGCAGAAATGACGGCGGCCTCTGCCATTGGGGAAATCGGGATGCGCGTTTCCCAGACAGCGGAAGCGATTGCAGAGAAAGAAACGTTGCTTGCCCAACTGCAGAAGTCTAAGAAAGCCAGTACGCAGATGCTGAGCGAGATGGAAGAACGTGTTGGAAAGCTGCAGAATGCGGAGCGCGGCTTCGAACTTCGTCTGCAGACGCACCGCAAGAAGGCTGAATCCTGTCGGCAGGAGGCAGACCGGCTTTCTTTGGATGCCAAAGAGAGCTTCCGGCGTGCAGAACTTCTGGAGGCGCTGGAGCGCAACATGGAGGGCTTTCACAAAAGTGTGAAGGTTGTCATGCAGGAAGCACAGCGGGGTGCCTTGCCGGGCGTACACGGACCGGTTTCGCGGCTGCTGACTGTGCCGGATGCCTATGCAGTCGCCTTGGAAACGGCACTGGGCACCTCTATGCAGCACCTTGTGGTCGGTACGGAAGAAGACGCCAAACGGGCAATTCAGGTTTTAAAAAGACGTGACAGCGGCCGTGCAACCTTTTTGCCGCTCAGCACTGTGCGCGGACGTGTGCTGCAGGAACCGGGGTTGAAGCAGTGTGCCGGCTATGTGGGAATTGCCAGTGAGCTTTGCACTTCGGAAGCGTGCTACCGTGGTATTCGGGAGAGTCTACTTGGCAGGATTGCCGTTGCGGAGGATTTGGATGCCGCAGTCGAAATCGCGCGGAAGTTTCACTATCGGTTTCGCATTGTGACCCTGGACGGGCAGGTGGTCAATGCCGGCGGTTCCCTGACGGGCGGCTCGCTGGCGCGCAATTCCGGTCTGCTCAGTCGGCGCGGTGAGATTACGCGTATTCAGAGCAAGGCGCAGGCGCAGCAAAAAGAAGCAGATGAGGCTGCGGCGGCGCTGAAAAACTGTCAGCAACAACTGGCAGACGATGAAACAGAACTGGTGGCGGCTCGCAGAGAGTTGGCGGGTGCGCAGGAAGACCGGATTCACATGGCGGCGGATCGTGAGCAGCTTTTAAAAGACCTTGCAGGCACCGAGCAGGACTTGCAGACCCTGTGTGCGGAGCGTGAAAGCGCGTCACAGCGCCTGGCGCAGCAAAAGCGGCTGCAGGAAGAAGCACGCAGAAAGTCTGCAGATACGCAAGCGCAGGTGGCGGCTTTGCGGGCGGAGTCGGCAGCCCTGAGCGACAGCCGCGGAGAATTTAACCGGCAGAGCGATGCTTACATCGCGCAGATTCAGGAAGAACGCTTGCAGATGTTGGCGGCGGAAAAGGATCTGGAAAGTCAGCGCACCGCCCTGCAGGAACTGCAAGACCGCGCGAAAAGCAGCACAGACCGTGCAGACACCCTGACCGCCCAGCTGGCACAGGAGAAAGACCGCATTGCGTCCCTGAAAAGCGAAACTGCCGCTGTGCGCGCGCAGGCGAAGGCACTCCGTCAGCAGGCAGCCGAAAGCAGTACCAAGATTGAACAGATTCAGGCGCGTCGGATGCAGCTGGAGCAGCAGAATACGCTTCTGCGGCAGCAGCAGCGTGACAAGGGTGTTGAGAAAGAAAATCTTGCGCAGGAATCCGCACGTTTGGAAGAACGCCGCGAAAGCCTGCAGAAACAATATGACGGTATTGCGTCCAAACTGTGGGAAGAGTATGAGCTGACCCGCCGGGAGGCGGAACCGCTTGCGGCGAAGATTGACAATCTTCCGCGGGCGCAGCGCCGTCTGAATGAACTCAAGGGACTGATTCGCGCGCTTGGCACGGTCAACGTTGCTGCCATTGATGAATATAAAGAAGTCAGTGAGCGGTACGAATTCCTTTCCGCACAGATACAGGATGTGGAAAAAAGCCGGGAGGAACTGCGGCAGCTCATTCGTGAATTGACCCAGCAGATGTGCCAGCAGTTTGCGCAAAGCTTTGCGCAAATCGGCAGCAACTTTACCGAAACATTCCGCGAGCTTTTCGGCGGCGGCACCGCCAGCCTTGCGCTGACGAATCCGGAGGATATTCTGGCTTCCGGCATTGAAATTACGGTGCAGCCGCCCGGCAAAATCGTTTCGCATTTGGAAAGCCTTTCCGGCGGAGAAAAGGCACTGGTGGCCATCGCGCTTTACTTTGCCATTATGAAAGTGTCACCGCCGCCGTTCTGTATGCTGGATGAAATTGAGGCGGCGCTTGACGATGTGAATGTGACCCGTTTCGCAAGCTACCTGCGGCGTATGACACGCAACACCCAGTTTATTGTGATTACACACCGTCGCGGCAGCATGGAAGAGGCGGATATGCTTTACGGCGTGACCATGCAGGATGAGGGCATCAGCAAGATTCTGGTGCTGCACCCGAACGAAATTGCCAACTATCATTAACATAGCTTTTGCGTAAATCGACCGGGCGGTTGTCCGGCCGATTTGCATACGGCGGTCTGTTTGTGTTATGATGAAAAAAAGACTGCTGTTTCAAAAAAATTCTTGTTTGTACAGGAGGTCCGGCAGATGGGACTGTTTGCAAAGATTAAGGAAGGCTTAAAAAAGACAAGAGAGGGCATGAGCAATTCGGTCAGCCGGATGCTGCATTCCTTTACAAAAATTGATGAGGAACTGTTTGAAGAGCTGGAAGAACTGCTGGTGATGGGGGATGTTGGTGTTTCCACCGCCGAGCATATCTGCGAGCAGCTGCGCAGCAAGGTCAAGGAGCGCGGTGTCAAGGATCCGAACGCCATTTTTGATCTGCTGCGGGAAACAGTGGCGGAAATGCTCAGCGGCGGGGAAACGCTGCGGGTCGGAACCAAGCCGTCTGTGATTCTGGTCATTGGGGTAAACGGTGTCGGCAAAACCACAACTATCGGCAAGCTGGCGGCTTATTTGCGCGAACAGGGAAAAACCGTGATTTTGGGTGCGGCGGATACGTTTCGTGCGGCGGCCATTGAGCAGCTGCAGGTGTGGGCGGATCGCGCACACTGCGACCTGATTAAGCAGAGCGAGGGCAGTGATCCGGCTGCCGTGGTGTTTGACACGATTTCCGCCGCGAAGGCGCGGGGGGACGATGTGGTCATCTGCGACACCGCCGGCCGCCTGCACACCAAGAAAAACCTTATGGACGAACTGGCAAAGATTAATCGTGTCATCGACCGCGAGCTGCCGGGTGCGGATAAAGAAGTCCTGTTGGTGCTGGATGCCACCACGGGGCAAAACGGTGTGAATCAAGCGCGTGAGTTTAAAAATTCCGCCGGCATAACCGGTATTGTTCTGACCAAACTGGACGGTACGGCAAAAGGCGGCGTGGTGCTTGCAGTGCGGGAAGCGCTGGACATTCCGGTTAAGTTTGTCGGGGTCGGCGAGCAGTTGGATGATTTGCAGCCGTTTGACGCGGAGGCATTTGCAAAGGCACTGTTTGACCGTGACCCTGCGGAATATAAAGAACTGGAAAGCGGAGAGGAGCAGGCATAATGCAGTTTGTACTTGCCACGCATAATGCGAACAAAGTTCGGGAGTTTTCACGGATTTTGGAACCGCTGCACATCAAAGTGGGTACCGCAGACTTGCCGGAAGTGGCGGAAACAGGTACCACATTTGAGGAAAATGCATATCTCAAAGCCGCTTCCGCCTGTCAGGCGACTGGAAAGCCGGCCATTGCGGATGACTCCGGTCTGTGCGTGCACGCGCTGAACGGCCAGCCCGGCGTACACTCGGCACGCTATGCCGGAGAGAACGCAACAGACGCGGATCGCATCGCAAAGCTTTTGGCAGCGCTGCGGGAAGTGCCCGCAAAAGATCGATTGGCGAAGTTTGTATGCGTTATTTGCTGCGTGTTTCCTAATGGAGATATTCTGACTTCGCGCGGGGAGTGCGAGGGCGCCATTGCAGCGTCCCCCTGCGGGCAGGATGGCTTTGGTTACGACCCGGTGTTCCTTGTCGGGGACAAAACTTTCGCACAGATGAGTAGTTCCGAAAAAGATGCGGTCAGCCATCGGGGGCGCGCGCTGCGCGTTTTCCAGAGCGACCTGCAGCTTTATCAGAGAAAACAAGCGTCTCTCTAAATGGTAAGGCCGCCGAAGCGTTCGTGCTCCGGCGGCCTTTTCTATTTGGCGTTTTGACATTCTGCTGTATTTTTTGAAAGGATGCACCAGAAGAACAAAAAACGCTATACTGTTAGAAGAATCATAAAAGGGGGTTCCAATATGAATGATCGATCTGCGCTGGACACCTTGGCGCCGGGGCATGAGGGACGTGTGGCTGCGCTGACCGCAACCGGTCCCATGCGCCGCCGCCTGCAGGATATAGGCTTGATTCAGGGAACAAAGGTATGCTGCGTTCTGCAGGCTCCGTCCGGCGACCCGACCGCTTACGCGATTCGCGGTGCGGTTATTGCACTGCGCAAAGAGGATGCGGGTCATGTCCTTTTGTCAGGAGATTAAATCATGTGTGCGGAAGCACTGCCTGCCGTACTCATTCACACGGTGGCACTGGCAGGTAACCCGAATGTCGGAAAAAGCACCGTTTTCAACGAACTGACCGGGCTGCATCAGCATACTGGAAACTGGCCCGGAAAAACGGTGGAAAGTGCGCACGGCCAATTTGTCTTTGAGGGCAGAACCTATAGCTTGGTGGACCTGCCGGGCACCTATTCGCTGTTTGCCCATTCAGCAGAGGAAATCATTGCACGGGATTACCTGTGCTTCGGAAAGGCAGAAGCAGCGGTCGTGGTGTGCGATGCCACCTGTCTGGAACGAAATTTGAATCTGGTTCTGCAGACACTTGAAATTACCGGCAGCACCGTCATCTGTGTCAATTTAATGGACGAAGCGAAGAAAAAACAGATTCAAATTGATCTGCAACAGCTTTCAAAAGAGCTGGGCGGCGTGCCGGTTGTCGGTGTTAGCGCTCGCAGCGGCGGGCTGAGTGTTTTGGAGCGTGCACTGGCTGGGCTGGCACAGCGTCCGGCAATGCGGATTTCCTATCCGCAGGAAATTGAAACCGCACTGGCAGAAATTCTACCGGAAGTCGAGCGTCACAAAACCGCCTACCCTGCCCGCTGGCTTGCACTGCGGTTGCTGGATGGGGACAAAAGTTTCACGGAAAGTTTGCAGACTTACTGTCCGGCGTTGCTGCAGGATGCGGTTCTGCAAGAGAAGGTCTGCAGTGCCCGGCAGACTCTGCGAAAAAATGGTCTATCCGAGGATGGCCTGCGGGACGAAATTACAGCCGTATTGGTTCGTCGGGCAGAGCAGATTTACCGGAACTGCGTGGTGCGCAAAAACTGCGCCGCAGCGGTGCGGGAACGAAAATTGGATCACTTGCTGACCAGCCGCGCAACCGGAATTCCCATTATGCTGGCACTGCTGGCGGCGGTGCTCTGGCTGACGATTACCGGCGCCAATTATCCTTCCGACCTGCTTGCAAACGGACTTTTTGCCCTGCAGGATCTGATGCTGCGCGGTTTGCAGAATGCCGGTGCGCCGCAGTGGCTGACCGGACCGCTGGTTCTGGGAGTGTACCGTACGCTGGCGTGGGTGGTCAGTGTCATGCTGCCGCCCATGGCAATCTTTTTCCCGTGCTTCACTCTACTGGAGGATTTCGGTTATCTGCCGCGTGTCGCTTTCAACTTGGACCACAATTTTCAGAAAGCGCACGCCTGCGGCAAACAGGCGCTGACTATGTGCATGGGATTTGGATGCAATGCGGCTGGCGTGACGGGCTGCCGCATTATTGACTCTCCACGGGAGCGACTGATTGCGATTCTGACCAATAATTTTGTTCCTTGCAACGGAAGGTTTCCCACACTGATTGCCATCATTTCAATTTTCTTTGTCAGCGGCATGACCGGCATTGCCCAAAGTTCCACTGCGGCGTTGCTGCTGTTTCTGATTGTGGTGCTCGGTGTTCTGGCAACTTTTCTGATGTCACGCCTCCTCTCGGCAACGGTGCTCAAAGGGGTTCCGTCCTCTTTTACACTGGAACTGCCGCCATATCGGAAGCCACAGGTGGGGCGGGTACTGGTACGCTCGCTGCTGGACCGAACTATCTTTGTCCTGGGGCGCGCGGTTTCTGTGGCGGCGCCTGCAGGGCTGCTGCTTTGGCTACTGGCCAATCTGCGCATTGGCGGCAGTACCGTGCTGGCTCTCTGTGCAGGGGCGTTAGATCCCATCGGACACTTTTTCGGGATGGACGGGGTGATTCTGCTTGCGTTTATCCTTGGTTTTCCTGCGAACGAAATTGTTGTGCCGATTATTCTGATGGGGTACCTTGGCATGGGGCAGCTCACAGATATGACCAGTTATTCAGCATTACAGGGACTGCTGGTGCAGAACGGCTGGTCCGGCGTCACCGCCGTTTGCGTGGCACTGTTTTGCCTGCTGCACTGGCCCTGTGCGACGACGGTACTGACCATTCACAAAGAGAGCGGTTCGTGGAAATGGACTGCGCTGGCAGCAGCGCTGCCAACCGGATGCGGCCTGCTGCTGTGTGCGCTGGTCGCAAATGGAGCAAGGCTTCTGGGGCTTGCGTAAAATAATAAAACAGTTCGGCTGTTTCTGTACAGCCGAACTGTTTTTTACGGGAGTGTGCCCTGCGGACAAGATTGATTCCGTTGCGCTTTTCGGGAAAAATACAAAAAATAAAAGAAAAATCGAAAAAAATCGGGTGAAAATGTTTGCTTCCTCTCCTTTTTCAGTCCTGCTGTCTGTGTTATACTTACAGAAACCGCTGTAAGAAATGCGGAGATGTTATGAAAAGGAGATTACAGCGAATGCAATTAGAATTCCACCAGCCTGCCGCGTTTTGGCAGGAGAGTTTCCCCATCGGAAACGGCCGCTTGGGCGCCATGCTTTACGGTGACCCGCAGACGGAGCGCCTGCACATCAATGAAGATACTCTTTGGTCCGGTTATCCTGCGGCAGAGAAGCAGGGTCTGACGCCGCAGACCGTTGCGAAGGCGCGGGCGTGCGCCGAAAAGCGCCAGTATGCGCAGACTTCCCGCTTGCTGGAAGAAGCGATGACTGCAGATGAAGACGTGCAGATGTATGAGCCGTTCGGAGATTTGGTTTTCACTTTTGCCGGAGAGCGAGAAGTGACTGCGTACTGCCGTACTCTGGATTTGGAGAACGCTGTGGCAACGGTAAAATACCGGAATCACGGCAAGCAGTATCAGCACATAGCTTTCTGCAGCGCACCCGCGCAGGGCATTGTTTATCAAATTACAGCAGAAGAATCCTTTACTGTCAGAATCAGTGGAGAAAATGGATTTCTAAATCAATTCCGGTACCGGGAAGACGGTTTCCGTCTGTATGGGCAGTGCCCGGGGCGCAGTGGATTTACGAAATGCGGTCCCAAGGAGCATCTCGCCTTTTCCGATGACCAGGCACAGCAGGGGATGCGGTACGAAGGCTGGGGCAAAGTGCGCGTCAGCGGGGGAGAAACCGCTGCGGATGAAACCGGTTTGACTTGCCGGAACGTTCGGCAGGTAACGCTGTTTTTCTGCGCGCGTTCCAGCTTTAACGGGTATGACCGCCACCCGATTTTGGAGGGTAAAGACCCGGAAACAGAACTGCAGCAGGATTTTGCCCGTTTTACCGCATTCGATGAAATGCTTGCGGCGCATGAGCACGACTACCGCGCCCTGTTTGAACGGGTGCGGTTCCGCTTGCCGGAAAGCGGTCGTGAACAGATGGACCTGCAGGAGCGTCTCAGACGGTTTGAAGCAGGCGAGGAAGACTTGCCGCTGTATGCACTGCTGTTTGATTATGGCCGTTATCTGCTGATTTCCTCCTCACGTCCGGGTACGCAGCCAGCCAATCTGCAGGGCATCTGGAATCCGGAAAAAGTGCCGCCATGGTTCAGTGATTACACGGTAAATATCAATGCGGAAATGAATTACTGGATGACCGGCCCATGCAGCCTGCCGGAACTGAACGAACCGCTTGCCCGCATGAATGCGGAACTGCTGGAAACCGGCAGGGAAAGCGCCCACCGGTGCTTTGGCTGTGCCGGCTCCGCCTGTTTCCACAACGTGGATATTTGGCGCAAGGCAACCCCGGCGGCGGGCTGTATGCAGTGGGCATTCTGGCCGTTTGGCGCATCTTGGATGTGCCGGAATCTGTTTGACGAATACCTGTTTGACCGGAATACAGACTACCTGCGCGAGATTTTCCCGATTCTGCAGGAAAATGTGCGCTTCTGTAAAGGAATGCTTACCAAAACGGAGCAAGGGTATGCGGTGAGTCCGGCGGTTTCTCCAGAAAATGTTTTTGTGTTTGACGGGCAGCAGATTGGTACGGCTGCTTACACGGAAAATACGCTGGCCATTGTCCGCAACCTGTTCCGGGATTATTTGGATGCCTGTAAGGAACTGCAGCAGGAAGATGACCTTGCGCAGGAAGTGCGTGCGCTTCTGCCACAGATGGTTCCGACTGCCGTGGGCAGCAAAGGACAGGTTTTGGAGTGGAACGAAGAGTTTCAGGAAACGGATCCGCATCACCGGCATTTGTCCCATTTGTATGAGCTGCACCCGGGGCGCGGCATTTCCCGCCAAACACCGGAGCTGTACCGCGCAGCAAAAGAAAGCCTGCTGCAGCGCGGCGACGCGGGCACCGGCTGGAGCCTTGCGTGGAAACTGCTGATGTGGGCACGGCTGGAGGACGGCAGCCATGTGGAAAGCATTCTGCGGAATCTGTTTCATCTGGTGGCACCGAACGCGGAGCTGTCGGTCAATCGCGGTGGCCTGTATGCCAACCTACTGTGCGCGCACCCGCCGTTCCAGATTGACGGCAACTTCGGCTACACGGCGGCTGTGGCAGAAATGCTGGTACAAAGCCATGCGGGAGAGCTGGTTCTGCTGCCGGCACTGCCGCCGTCGTGGCACAGTGGCAGCATTTCCGGGCTGACTGCACGCGGAAACATCCGTGTCGATATCGCATGGTCTGCACAGACCATGCGATATACGCTGTGCAGCCCGCTGGCACAGACGGTGCAGCTGCGCGTTAAGCAGGGGAGTACGGTTTCCATTGCACTGCAGCCGAATGTACCACAGAGCGGCGAAGTTTGCTTTTTGAAACCATCTGTTTGAACTGTGCCGGAACATTCCGCAGTTGCTTTACACATTGAAGAATAAATTTATTAAATATTCACAAAAAGCAAAATGGTTTTGACGAATGCATTCCCGACAGTCACAAATACTGGAAAAAGTCTTTACAAATGATATTTGGGTTGATATTATAAGTTGTAGTAGCATTTTCATCAAATTTTTCTGCTGCAAAAGCAGGCGAAAGACAATTTGTACAGGGAAGGACTTTTCGCATGGTCGGTCGGTGCATCTTTCGGGCATAAAAGGCAGCTTCACGACTCCTGAGTGAGCAAGCGGGCAAAACCAAACTGCAAATTTTATAATTCTGACAAATTGGGTGGTCATGAAGTGAAACTTCGGCGGTTGTATGCAGACCGCTGCGGTGGGCTTGTGACCACCCTTTTCCATGCGCTGTTCTGCCGGAGAAAGCCCTGCAAACGAGGTGGTGTTGTTTCAGTCAAGTGGTGACCGCTGCAAACCAGCGGTCGGGCACTCCCTGCAGCTCTGCGCGGTGTGTTTCTAAAGTACGAAAATAAACTGTAAAGGAATCCTGCATATGCAACTTGTTGCTTCTTTACTGATCTTTGTCGTGGTTATGGCATTGGTCATGAGTGAAAAGGTGAACCGAACCATCGCGGCAATGGCCGGTGCCTCACTCATTTTAATTCTGAACATCATGTCCTTTGACGATGCGCTGGGGTACATAGACTTTAACACGCTCGGCGTTCTGGTGGGAATGATGATCATTGTCGGCATTATCAAACACACAGGCGTGTTTGAGTATCTTTCGATCTTGTCGGCAAAAAAGGCGAAAGGCGACCCCTGGAAAATTATTTTAAGCTTAAGTATCATTACGGCGCTGGTTTCCAGCATTCTGGATAATGTGACTACCGTGCTGCTGATTGTACCAATGACATTCGTCATTACCGATACGCTCGGCATTTCGCCGCTGCCGTTTTTGATTCCGGAAATTTTTGCTTCTAACATGGGCGGTACGGCAACGTTGATCGGCGACCCGCCGAATATTATGATTGGCAACGCGGCCGGCTTGGGTTTCACGGATTTTTTGGTTAACCTCGGGCCGATCGTTGTCATTGCTTTTGCGGCGGTGCTTTTCGTTATGCACCTGATGTTTCGCAAGCAACTGGCAGTCAGCGAAGAAAAAAAAGCAGAGATCATGCAGTTTGATGAAAAGAAGGCGCTGAAAAACGTGCCGCTGCTCAAAAAATGCGTGGTAGTTCTGGTTTTGGTCATCGCAGGATTTTTCCTGCATGACCAGCTGAATTACCCCTCTGCAGTTATCGCTCTGACCGGCGCTGCGCTGCTGATGCTGCTCAGCCGCGGTGACATTGACGAAGTGTTTTCTAATGTGGAGTGGCCGACGCTCTTTTTCTTCGGCGGTCTGTTTATTCTGGTAGGTGCGCTGCAGAAAGTCGGCGTCATTGATTATCTTGCAAAGCTCATTGTCAGCCTGACACACAACAACCTGCTGCTGACCGGCGTGGTACTGATTTGGTTCTCTGCCATTGCGTCCGCTTTTTTGGACAACATCCCGTTTGTTGCAACACTGATTCCGCTGATTAAGGCGCTTGGTGCGGGCGGCATGAGCATCACACCGCTTTGGTGGGCCATTTCGCTGGGTGCCTGTCTGGGCGGCAACGGAACCCTGATTGGCGCTTCTGCCAATGTGGTAGTGGCAGGACTTGCGGAGAAGCACGGCTATAAGCTAACGTTCCAAACCTACTTCAAGTACGGCTTCCCGCTGATGCTGCTTTCCATTGTGCTGAGCACGATTTATCTGGTCGTATTCTATTTCCTCTGAGTTGTTTTGGGCTTCCGTACGCAGGCTGTGTCTGTATGCGGAAGCTTTTTTGCTGCCTGTCAGAAAATATCCGAAAAAATTTTAAAAATCTGAAAAAAAGGCTTTACAAAAGCTGTGGAGTGTGGTACAGTATAGTCACGGAACAAGAATGATAATTGTTATTGATTTATTTCCCGCATCTTTACACCTTCCGCCATATATGCTACAATATTTTAGAAAAAATAATCGTTCTTGATTTAACTTGGAGTATTGCCATTATGGAAAAAAAGCAGAATTTCAGCCGTAAACGCGAAGCAATCCTGGAGGCCCTGCGGGAAACAAAGTCGCATCCCACAGCAGAGTGGATCTATCAGCAGTTAAAACCTTCTTTTCCGGATTTGAGTTTGGGTACCGTTTACCGCAACCTCAGCCGTTTTAAAGAGGACGGCACCGTGGTCAGCGTCGGTGTGGTGGATGGTCAGGAACGCTACGATGCCGATGTCACGCCGCATTCCCACTTTGTTTGTGAAAGCTGCGGTGCGGTGTTGGATGTCGATGATGAATTTGTAGACCCGGAGTCAGACCGTGAGGTTTCCCGTATTCTGGGCGTGCAGGTTCTCAGCCATCAGGTGATTTTCCGCGGATACTGCGGCGCCTGCATGGAGAAGTTACAAGCAGAAAAGGGGCAGTAACCCTTTCTGATAAATGAAAATTTAATTATCACTGGAGGTAATTCAAATGAAAAAATGGGTTTGTTCCGTATGTGGCTATGTGTATGAGGGTGAAACACCGCCGGAGTCCTGCCCGCAGTGTCATGCACCTGCTTCTAAGTTCAAGGAGCAGGTAGCATCTGCAGGCTTTGCCTGTGAGCATGAAGTCGGCGTTGCACAGGGCTGCGACCCGGAAGTTTACCAGGGCCTGAAGGATAACTTTACAGGCGAGTGCTCTGAAGTTGGTATGTACCTTGCTATGAGCCGTCAGGCAGAGCGCGAGGGCTATCCGGAAATTGCAGAAGCTTACAAGCGCTATGCATTTGAAGAGGCGGAGCACGCTTCCAAATTTGCGGAGATGCTCGGCGAAGTTTTGACTAAGAGCACCAAGAAAAATCTTGAGATGCGTGCGGAAGCAGAGGCAGGTGCCTGTGCGGGCAAGCTGGAGCTCGCAAAGAAGGCCAAAGCGCTGAACTACGACGCAATCCATGACACTGTGCATGAGATGGCAAAAGACGAAGCGCGCCACGGTGCTGGCTTCAAGGGCTTGCTCAAACGCTACTTCGGCGAATAATTTAAAAAATGGAATCTGCCCTGTCTGCAGCTTATCTGCTGGCAGGGCAGATTTTTCGTGCGGAAAAGAAGTTTGCATTTTGTGCGCGGATTGTTTACAATAAGACTGCAAAAGGAGGGAACGGTATGCCCAAAACTTACACACTTGCGGTCATTGGCGGCGGCGCTTCCGGCTTGCTGGGGGCAGTGCGCGCGGCACAGCTGTTGGGCGGCAAGCAGGTCATCCTGCTGGAAGCGGCGCCGCGGGTGGGCAAAAAGCTGCTTGCAACTGGAAACGGACGTTGCAATCTGACAAACCTACGCGTGGATGTCTGCCATTACCATGGGGATACGGTACGTGCGCAGAAACTTTTGACGGCTTTCCCGCCGCAACGGATTCTGGCGTATTTTCAGCAGCTTGGCCTGCTGTGCAGAGAACAGTCCGAGGGGCGGGTGTATCCCTACAGTATGCAGTCAGCTACGGTGCTGAACGTTCTGCGCGGTCAATTAAGCTGCTTAGGCGTGGCAGAGCAGTGCGGCTTTGCTGTCCAGACGATACAAAGAAGACATGGCGACTATCGGGTGCAGGCAAAAACGGGCGAATGCGTTTTGGCAAAATACCTGCTGCTGTCCACGGGCGGCTTGGCGCAGGCAGGTGCGGAAAACGGCTACTCGCTGCTGGAACAGCTGCATCACAGCACAACACCGCTGAAACCTGCGCTGGCACCGGTGCGTGTGCGGGAAGTCCGGCTGGTCCGCAGCCTGAAAGGCGTGCGCACACAAGCGGCGGTTACCCTGAGCCATGGCGGAAAGGTACTGCGGCAAACAAAAGGGGAAGTGCAGTTTACGGAACATGGCCTTTCTGGTATCTGCATTTTCGAGCTTTCCAGAGATGCATTGCCCGGTGATGTGATTTCTTTGGACTTGGTGCCCGAATATTCCCTGCCGCAGCTGCAGAAACTCACCGGCGGCAGGCTGGATGGTGTCCTGCATAAGGCATTGGCACAGGTCTGTCCGTTTGAGCAGTGCAAGCATTTCTGCTTTACGGTTGAGCAGGCAGAAGATTTCCGCCATGCGCAGGTGACAGCAGGCGGTGTGCCATTGGAACAGTTGGACAATACCTGCCAGAGCCTTTTTTCACCGGGCGTTTGGCTGACAGGCGAACTTTTAAATGTGGACGGCGACTGCGGCGGCTTCAACCTGCATTGGGCTTGGAGTACGGCTCTTTGTGCTGCACAGGCGATTTTTGAGGAGGCACATCCATAACCATGATTTATCAGATTTCCGAGATTTCGCTCGGGCTGCACAGCCCTGAGACGGAGCTGACCGCGCGTGCGGCGAAGCGGCTGCATCTGCGTGAAGCGGATATTGCCTCCTGCAAGCTGTCCCGACGTTCGATTGATGCGCGTAAAAAAGAGAATGTTCATTTTACCTGTACGGTAGAGGTGACGCTGCGCCCGGGCATTCAGGTGCGCAGGCACGTGCTGGAGAGGGATCGTAAAATCCGCGCGGCGGCAATCTATCGGTACCAGCTGCCGCAAAGCGTACTGTTGCCAGTACGACCGGTGGTCGCGGGCTTTGGACCGGCAGGTTTGTTTGCCGCACTTACCCTCGCGCAGGCGGGGCAGAGACCGATTGTGCTGGAACGCGGCGCGCCGGTGGAGGAACGCCAGCGGGATGTGCAGCATTTCTGGCAGAGCGGCGTGCTTGACCCTGCGTCCAATGTGCAGTTCGGAGAGGGCGGCGCCGGTACATTTTCGGACGGTAAGCTGACCACCGGTACCAAAGATTCACGGATTCGACACGTGCTGGAGTCCTTTGTGCAGGCAGGCGCACCAGCGTGTATTCTGTGGGAGGCAAAGCCGCACATTGGTACGGACAAGCTGCCGAATGTGGTGAAAACGCTGCGGGAAACCATTCTTTCGCTAGGCGGGGAAATCCACTTTCACTCGACACTGCAAAATCTCGCCTTAAAAAACGGCAGGTTGCACGCTGTAACCGTCCGGGAATCGGATGGCGGGCAGTATCAGCTGCCCTGTCAGAACTTGATTTTGGCGGTTGGGCACAGCGCGCGGGACACTTTTCCCATGCTTTTGGAAAATCAACTGACGCTGCAGCAAAAGCCGTTCGCAGTCGGCGTGCGCATCGAGCACCTGCAGCAAGAAATGGACCGTGCACAGTATGGAACAGCTGCGGGGGATCCCGCACTGGGAGCCTCCAGCTACAAATTAGCCGCGCATTTGGAAAACGGCAGGGGCGTGTATACCTTCTGTATGTGTCCGGGCGGAACCGTCGTAGCAGCAGCCAGTGAGGAAAACCGCTTGGTGACAAACGGTATGAGCGTATTTGCACGGGACGGTGCAAATGCAAATGCGGCTCTGCTGGTGGGTCTTTCTCCGGCGGACTTTGGCAGTACCGACCCGCTGGCGGGTATTGCGCTGCAGCGCGCATTGGAAAGCAGTGCCTACCGGGAAGGCGGCGGCGCGTACCTTGCGCCGGTGCAGCGTCTCGGCGACTTTCTGGATGGGCGTGCAAGTACCGGCTGCGGACGTGTTCGGTCGACTTACAGCCGCGGCGTGCGGTATACCGACCTGCACCGCTGCTTGCCGCGCTTTATGACGGACGCACTGGAGCAGGGCAGTCGGCTGATGGCACACCGCCTGCGTGGATTTGACGATCCGGACGCCCTGCTGACAGCAGTGGAAAGCCGCTCCTCCTCGCCAGTGCGCATTGTGCGTACGCAGGAGTTGACAGCGCCCGGAGCAGAGGGACTGTATCCCTGCGGAGAAGGGGCCGGTTACGCTGGAGGAATTGTTTCCGCGGCGGTGGATGGAATTCGCTGTGCCGAAGCAATCTTAATGAAATCGTTTGAAAAGGCATGACGGAAAACCGCGTAAAAGAATTTTTGAAAAATCGAAAAAAAGGGTTGACATTTCCCGAAAGTCTGATATAATAATACACGTTGCTTCACTTAATACATCGAGTCGGGCAGCGAATATTGCGGAATTGTGTAAAGGTAGCACGACAGACTCTGACTCTGTTTGTGAGGGTTCGAATCCTTCTTCCGCAGCCAAATGTTAGAGGCCCTGGTTCGGGGCTTTCTTTTACGAGGTGTGGCTCAGCTTGGTAGAGCGCTACGTTCGGGACGTAGAAGTCGCTGGTTCAAATCCAGTCACCTCGACCAATAAAAAATCGCATTAGATAGCCGCTTGCTGGCTGTCTGATGCGATTTTTTTATGCCTTAACATCTGCAAAACACAGCTAAAAATAGCAAAAAATACGAAACATGTGGCTCTTATGTGGCACCTTGACTCATGATATCTACGCGGATCTCACTTCCCGTCTTTTTTCTCCGAAATGTATTGACTCAGCTGATCCATACTATGACGCTTATAAACCTTGTCTAAGTGTGTATAAATCTCTAATGTGGTTGTAATATCTGCGTGCCCCAGCTGGTCACGGGCAGTGAGAACATCTACACCGGCAAGATATAATAATGTCGCAAATGTGTGCCGCAACCAGTGCGCCGTAATTGGTGGAATCATTGGTGGAACGCCATGAGGATTATGAACGGACACCGGTTTTTCAAAATCAATCTCTGGATGAGTCTCTTTGTACTGCGCAAAATCTCCGTATTTTAAATTGAGCACATTCCAATAGGCGTTCCACATACGGTTCCAACCACTCTCCGAAAGCATGGTGTCTCTTGCTGATCTGACAACGATGGTATTCTCCGTCTTGGAAGTAATGGCATCCTTTTTTCGTTCAAATGCCAAAAAGTCGGCTAACTGCTGCGGAATATCGACAATGCGGATACTCGCTTCTGTTTTCGCCTCGCCTTCTTTTAAAACGGATTTTCCATTGATGATTTCTACGGATTTGTTTACGTTGATGGTTTTGGCTTGCAGGTCAATGTCAGACCAGAGGAGGGGAATTAATTCTCCTCTGCGCAAGCCACCGTACATCATGATCATTGCACCTCTCTGAGCCCTGTGCGGCGTGTTTACTATCCACTGCTGTTCTTCTTCAGTAAGCGCTCTTCTCTCGCCCTGCGGAGCCTTACGGGGGATTCTGACGGCAATGGCAGGATTGTACTCAATGGTACGCTGTTCAATGGCAAGTTGAAATATTTGTTTGGCTGCACTTTTAACGTCAATAAGCGTCTTTTTGGCCGTTGGCTTGCCAGTGCGCGGGTTGCGCTCTGCCAAATCATTAATAATATCCTGAATATCGCCTGTTGAAACTTTGGTTATGCCCATATACCAAAGTTGTTCCATCTTTTTGACTGCATAAGAATAAACATCGTATCGGCCGGCAGAAACGTCACCTTTTTTGAGAGCTAACCAGCGGTTGGCCCATTGCTTAAAGGTGTCTCTGTCAGCTGCAACATTAATGCCTTTTCGACGGGCGATTTTGATTTGCAAGGCTTTTTCAGCAGCTTCTTCAGCGGTCTTGCCGGTTACGCTTTTGTACATTGGTTTACCATTGGGACCTTTGCCAAGATAAACACGTTTTCGCACAGGCTTTGTTTGCTTATTATTTTTGGTCATCCAAGTATCTCCTTAAAAGCAGGCATAAAAATGCCCGGACTGTTGATTACAGGCCGGGCTTGGAGTACAATTTTTATTGATTCTTATGTACTGGTCTGCCCGGCCAGTGTTTCCATCCTATCTTGTTACAGCAAGGTAGGACGGTCTTTTACTTTACTGAATATCGATATATTGTGCGTTCAAGGCAGGAATGGTGACGGAGGCACCTAATGTACTTGTGTATGTTTCTAGGCCGTCTAATGTACCATACATTGTTATGATATCGTCTTCTAAAATTCTCGGGGAGGAGGATTCTGGATAAGAATACCTGACGTAAACAGTGTTTGACCACAAACCATATTCGTCCTCTGTCACATTGACACGCAACGCAGTGCCAGATAGATCCTCTATGACCTGAGCAACCTGGCCTGTGAACTTTGCTTTTTTCCCAATAAAATTGTCTGGTTGGCGTGCAATCGATTTGTAGTCAAATGCTGCACAGCCTTTTTTGAAAGAAGCTGTGGCTTGCTGTTTCTTTTCCTGCTCATCAATTTGTTTTAATGCAGTTTCGGCTTGCGTTAGTGTATCGTAATTGCTAACTTGGGATTGTGCTGTTTTCGACAGTAAATTGAATTGAGATCGTATGCTTTTAACTTTATTGCGGCAATCTTTCGTTACTTTTCCTATAGAATCGATTTCCTTAATGACGGGTTCAGCAGTGGCAGTAGCTAGTTCTGAGAGTTTTAATTGTGCAAAGTCAAGTTCGTTTTTCTCTTTAACTAATCCTTTTGCATAGTTATTTAACTGTAGATAACTGTCATATGCAATTTCAACTAAATCTTCGTGCTCCAGAGAAACTGCGCCTATATTCTTGATCTGTTGGTCAACCGTTGCGGCCTTTTTCTTGGCTAACTCTTTGTCGACAATTGTCAGAGATATTTCGTTTGACGTTTTTTGCTCTCCGTTTGATGCAGTATAGGTGATTTTGACTTTTGTATCACCTTCAGCAGCAGGAGATACAATTAAGTTTCCAGAGTATGTATTAAAAGAAACAGTGGCAACTGACGGATTACTACTGATACATTCAAATGATTTACTTGAAAATTTATCCGGATGGGCATTGATCGAAATTGGTGCATCATTTTTCAAATCAATGATGTTATTGCCATTGAGAATGGTTATGGAATCTGGATTTTGTCGGGATAATGACGTAGAGCAGAATAGGGCAATGAAGAGGATAGATACGAAAGAAACTACTGCAATAAAAGCGATTTTACGTGGTCTTGGATTTTTTAACCTATTCCGCTTCGTTGAGTTCGTATCCGGCGCGGCGTGATTCGATGTTGTGTCTTTAAATACTGGAGTTAGATCTTTTTTGCCCATTTGTGTTTTAAACATATGACCACATTGCGCACATGTTTTTGCCGCATTTTCGTTTTGAAAATTACAATAAGGACATATTTTCATAATGATACATTCCCCCCTCTTCTTGACATTATCAGCCAATATAATATAATAGATTTGGGAGAACACATAGATAAATCCCATGGCCGAACCTGCTCAGTGTACCAGCACTGGACAGGTTCATTTGCGTTTATGGAAGAGAATGAAGAATATTACGCAGTTGATTTCCAAAATCTTCTGATTCGTGTATAATGTGCGCATACACGCGTGTTGCATTTTAATAATTAGGTAGGTGGTTTCGATTGTTACAAGATGAAAATTCAAAATGGCAAGACGCGGTAAAAGAACTGATGCTGATTGTAGATGATATGTCCGAATCTGAACAGCAGAAAATCATTCGTTACGCTGAGTCTTTACAAACTTCGCAAAATCCTGAATCTTCTTTATCTCCTCAGAAGAGAAGTCTTTAACCACATTAAGTAACTCCTGTTGCGCAGGTGAGAGAGTCTGCCCTTTTAGGGCAGACTCATTTCTTTTGTTGGAAATGCCAAGAAGGTAGTCAGAAGAAACATCAAAAATGGCTGTAAGCTTTCGAATTGTCTGATCGGATAAAGCAACCCGACCGGTTTCGTATTTTGAAATAGCTGAGTTTTGTACTTGGAGCATATTGGCAAGCTCTTTCTGGCTAATGCCTTTTTCTTGACGTAATTCGCGTACTCGGTTCAAGACAATCCCCCCTTTATACAATTATATATTATCCAAATAGGAAAGTCACGGTAGTGTCTTAATCAGATTTTTTTTTTCGAAAAAGCTATTGACAGTTTCCAAATAAGACACTATAATAAAGTTGCCGGTTTGGAAACTAGGAGGTGATAATTATGTTTGAAAAGCTTCGGAAAATCCGGACTAATAGAAACGTGTCTGGAGAACAGATGGCGGAGGTGCTCGGGTTGAAGACCCAAGCGGCATATTACAAAAAAGAGGCAGGTACAGTTAAGTTTTCTTTGGCTGATGCAAAATGTATCAGCGAATTTTTCCATATGCCGATAGAGGAGATTTTTTTTGCCAACGAATTGTCCTAATAGGAAATATACCGCTTATGCGAGTCCAGAATGGAAACACGACTTATCTGCTCCTTCTATTTTATCGCCAATGGAGGTGAAACAAAATGGGCTATTACCCTACAAAGGCAGCCAGCAACATATACTGTCAGTGCAGGAAGGCCGCCGCAGAGTATAATGACCGGCTGAACAGCAGGGAGGGCGCTGCGGAGCTCCTGAACATGTCCGTGTCCACTCTGTCCGATTACGAACTTGGAATTACAAAGGCAATCCCTGTTGAATCCGTGGTTCGTATGGCTGACTTATACAATGCTCCGGAGCTGCGCAATCACTACTGCACTCATGATTGCCCGATAGGGCGAACCGATGTGGCGCCGGTTAAGCTGGACGAGTTGGACAGGCTTGTGATGGAACTGCAGGGCTGTATGAAATGTGCGGGGATTGACCGGGAGAACTTGCTGGAGATTGCGGCGGATGGAAAAATTGATGATTCCGAGAGACCACAACTGCAGCAGATCCTTCAGAACTTAGACGCTATCTCAGAGGGTGCAAACAGTTTAAAACTCTGGGTTCAGAAAAATTTAGGAGGCAGCGATACATAATGGATAATATTAAGATGCTCACGCTGATCCCATGCACTGTCAAGGGACTGGATCGGCGAAATGGCGCGATGTTTGAGGACCTTTACATACTGTCTGACCTAGACATTGATCTTAACCACTATCCGCGGACCACAAAAGATGGTAAGCGGAACTTTGAGGAAAGCGCCAAAGAACTCCTGAGTGATAAGTACGATAACTGGGGCTTTCAGGTAAAGGAGATCTTGTTTGAAGCATCTGTGAATGCGCAGGTTAATTTGTTGGAACTGGTGGGGGAAGACAATGCGTAAAGTGGAGACCGACTGGCATCGCGTTCCAGTGATTTTTGACCTTTCTTATGCGGCTGCTTTGCTGGGAATCAGCCTTGATTGTATTCACAAGCTGGCACAGCAAGGGCGCTTCCCCGCTTTTAAAGTTGGGAAACTCTGGAGGGTCAGAAAAGATGATTTAACTGCCTATATTGAGAGGCAGACTCTGCTGGAAGGAAGTGACTCAGCATGACCGCTGCGGTATTGTTCTTCGGCGGCGTCCTGTCTGGCATTGTTGCCATGGCAGCGGCTGAAATTGTCAACTCGATAAGGAGGAAATAATCGTGGTAATTGTTTTGCTTGTACTTACGCCGGCGTTGGTCGGTATGGCCGCTGCGGCAGCCGTTGATGAAGTGATTGACCGCCGGCACTGCGACAAGCAGCGTCAGCGGCGGGCGGCATTGCGGACAGCCGAGGCCAGGAAAGCCCGGAACCGCAAGGAAATTATTGATTTGATGGAATGGAGGAATGAGTGATGGAAGAACTGAAAGCGTGCCCATACGTAGAATCGCACTCCGGCATTGACGGTAACGGGCAGGAATACATAAGTATCGTACTTGAGGAGCCGCAGATTGACGCGAGAAATTTATGGTTTGGTGGACTTAACATGGTGTTTGAAAATAATCATAAAAAACAACGTGCAGAGGCTTATCTGAGTTATTGGCGGAATGGAGTACCGCAATATATCCATGCGGTAAGGACATGGAAAGGCGAAACGCTCTCCGAAGCCGAGTGCCTCAAATTCGCGACGGACTACGCCCGCAAGCCGGAACAGGAGGACAAGCCATGACCGCACCGGATATCTGCCGCACCTGCCGGGTGTATAAAGTGAATAAGCGGTGCTGTTTTCAGGCCAACTGTTTAAAGGTTGCGGTATGGAAAAACAAAGTTGAAGAATACGCCTACTGTGCGTTCGCGAGAGAAAGCCATAACAGAATAGAAAGGATGTGCAAAAAGTGGAATCAGTAATATGTGCTCGTTGCGGCAGGAAATTAAAGTCGCCAGCTGCCGTGGCTGCAGGGTACGGCAGCTGCTGTTACCGAAAAGAGTTTGGTACATCGCTTCCCGGTTCGAGCGGTTCGCACAGCGGCCATGCAAGCACTCATTGCTCTGCTTCACATGGTGCTCTCAAGACTCCAGAACCTGTTTATGTTGGCCCGGTAGGACCGCTATTTCAGCACGACATTATCTGCAGCCGGGACGCAGACGGAAAACCGCAGGTAAACGTGACGGAGCGTGTACATAGCCAAAATAGCGGCTTCGACTGGGGCGCTCCGATGGACAAGCAAACAAACCTTGCCCTGAACATTCTGTCTGCATTCGTTGGGCAGGAGGCGGCCGAAAAGGATGGGCTGTATTTCAAATTCCGAGACGCGTTCATTTCAAATATGCCGTCGGAGGGCGGGATCATAAAAAAAGAAGCAATCCTTACTTGGATTGCTTCTCAGGGAGTTGGTGAGATTGATGGGTGAGCATATCATGCAGCACGCAAGTGAGATGTACGAGTTGCTGGTGCGCGGCGATTACCGCAGCCCAATTCAGGTTATGGACGCGATTCGGGACGTTCAGCATCACGGTACAGCGCAGATTGGCAGCAGCAGCCTTTCGGCATTTAAGGATGCTGCAGGGAATGAACATTTGAGAGTCGTTATGTAGGAGCAAATATGGCAATATGGCATAAAAAAGCGCCGACCGTAATGGCCGACACTCACCCAAACCATATTGTATCACTACTTAACTAAAGAAACAAGACTTTTTAGTCAATGGAGGTACAAGATGAACAGCAACAATAATGCACTCGCCGAAATTAACAAGAAGTATGCAGGATGCAACCTGCTGATGCCTATGAGCGTATCTGCTCAGATGTCACCTTTTTATAAGGTAACTGTGATGCAGGTTCAGGCAGACACTTCCGACAATTCCGGCGATATTTTTAAGGTCGGAAGCATAAAAGTCGGGAAAAACTGGGAGCCAGTATTTTCTCCCGCCAAACCGCTGCTGATGAAGATAGCGGCTGCCGCCGGTATTCAGTTTGACCCAACTCATACCGGCGGTGAATATGTCAGCGGCGACAAGAACGTGTACCGCGGGCGGGCATATGGAGCTATGAAAGAACCTGATGGCACATGGAAAACCCATGCGGATGAAAAAATCATAAATCTGCATGATGCAGAGGACAACTACCGGCTTGAATTCATGGACAAGTGCCTGAAAGGTATTGCAGACGAGAAGCAAGCGAAGGCTGCCGCTGATATGTTTCAAGGAGAATGGAAGCCAGCCAAGGACAAATATGGAGACCAAGTAAATGCCTTTTTCGTGGCAAAGCAAGACCAGCAGCAGTACATAGAACGCGGCATATTGGTAAACATGACGCTGCTGCGCAAGACCATGTGCGAGAAAGCCTTGACTGGAGCAATCCTCCGTACAATTCGGGCACTGACCGGGCTGAAAGGAACTTATACGATAGGGGAGCTCAAAAAGCCGTTTGCAATCCCGCGCGTTACATTCTCGCCAGATTACAACGACCCGCAGATTCGTGCCGCCGTGCTAAGACAGGGTATCAGCGCGACATCTGAACTTTTCGGCAGTGCCCCGGAGGCTGCGGCACCAGTACTGAATGACAGTATGCCCTCGGTCCTGGAAAGCACATTCAGCCCGGAAAACTTTGCGGACAACCCGGCATTTGCTTCGGAGAATGTTGACGGTGCACTCCCTGAGCCGCAGCAGAAGATGGATATGCCACAAGCTCGACAGCCTGAACCAGAAAAACAGACTCGTGCTGCAAGCAATCAGAGTCAGGCAGCAGAAGATGATGCAATGCTTTGCGAAATGTGCGGTCATTCAGTGACACCATCCGTGTATAAGTATTCCGTCAATAAGTTTGGCCGCCCGCTTTGTATGGTCTGCCAAAAGGAGGTGCAGCAATAATGGGATACCTCAAAGAACGGTACGGAATGAGTTTGTTGGGAAAAGTGCCGGAAGGAACTTGTCCCGAGTGTGTCGGTAAGCATGGACCTGAACAGCCGCATAACCGTGATAGCCTGGCATATCAGTACAAATTTTATGATGAACATGGGCGTTGGCCAACATGGGCGGACGCAATGGCTCACTGCCCTGAAAACGTAAAACAGTATTGGACCAAAGAACTCCAGAAGCATGGTGTCGATGTGAATGGAGGGGACAAGCAATGAAAATTTTACATACGGCAGATTGGCACATTGGCAAGTTTCCCGGCCCAGTTGACAACAAGGGAAACAATCAGCGGGAATATGATACCTATGCTTGTATTGACTATATGGCCGATTATGCGCGGAATAAATTCCCTGATTTGATTCTTATTTCCGGAGATATTTTTCATCAAGCACGGGTATGGGCTGACCGCGGGATTGATGAAGTGCAGACGGCTATTCATGTAATTTCTTCACTTAGCGACGATGCTCCGGTAGTAGTAATGCGGGGAACACCGAATCATGATGGTGCTGAACAGTTCCATGCTTTGCAAAGCTACTTTGAAAATAGTCCTGATGTATATGTGGTAACGGAGCCTAAAACAATTCAGGTTGCGGGTATCAACGTATCCTGCCTGCCAGGTTTCGACCGCGGCGTATTCCGTGCCCAACACCCCGGTCTTTCCAAAGATAACGAATGCCGGGTATTCACGGAGGAAATCAGCAAAATCGTGCTTGGTCTGAGAGCACAGTGCCAAGCCGGGCTGAAATCCGTGTTGATGGCACACTACACCGTGCCGGGATGCAATACAGAGAGCGGACAGACGCAGTTTTTCTCCCAGTTTGAGCCGGTACTAATGCCGGAAACACTGGATACTGCGGGATTTGACCTTGTAGCAATGGGGCATATCCACCGGCCGCAGCAGGTAGAAAGTTGCCGGAACACGTTTTACTGCGGCGCGGTGAATGCCATGAATTTTAATGATGAAGGGCAGCTGCGCGGCTTCTACCTGCATGACCTTGATACTGGAACGCATGAGTTCATCACAACACCGGCGCGGCAGTTTGAAACAATTCGATTCACACAGGCTGACATTGATGGAATCAATACAGGTGCGATTGAGGATGTGGCCGTTCACCGTTTTTCGAGTGTAAAGGGAAAAATTGTACGAGTACTGTATTCATGCTCTGAGAGGGCGCACAAGGCGCTTAATCGGGCGGTGTTGGAAGAAAGGCTCTATCAAGATGGCGCGTTCTGGGTGTCCAGTATTGAGCCGGAAAAGGTTGAAATCGGGACAAATAAGGACGAGCTTTCCGAAAAGACAGACCCGGAAAAGAACCTGCTGCACTATCTGAAAGAAAAAGGTATTCCGGATGAACAGGCTGCCTCGATTATCGAAGCAGCGCGGCCTATCATTGAGGACGCAATGGAAGGAAACATGGCGGCACGGTATACCGGAGCCTTTGTGCCGATGGACATATCCGTCAAGAATTATCGCAACTATGAGGAAGAAAGTTTTGACTTCACGGACATTTCTTTCTGTACAATCAACGGCATCAACGGTGCTGGCAAGAGCAGCCTGTTCATGGATGCCATCCTTGACTGTTTGTTTGAGGAACCGCGTGAGGGAGACCTGACCGGCTGGATTCGGGCAGACGAAAAAGCGCACAGCGGCTCCATTTGCTTTACTTTTTCGATTGGGGAGCACGTCTTTCGTGTAACCCGCACCCGCACGAAGTCAGGAAAAGCCACTTTGAATATTTCAGAAGCAGTCAATGGGGAATGGCAGGACCGCTCCCGTGAGAAGATCAAGGATACGCAGGGCGTCATTGAGAACGTGATTGGAATGGACAGCCTGACATTTCGCAGTTGCGCACTCATTATGCAGGACCAGTACGGACTGTTTCTGCAGGCAAGCAAGGAAGACCGCATGACAATCCTCGGAAATATCCTTGGCCTTGGCGTATATGAGGACATGGCAAAATTGGCAAAGGACAAAGTCACGGATACAAACAGAGAAATCGCGCAGAAAAAAGCCGTGATTACCAACCTGTCCGAAAACGGCAGAATTGCTGAGCATCACCAGTCCATAATGGACGTAATCAACCAGTTGGAAATAGATTCCGCCAGCGCAAAAAAAGAACTTGACGAAGCTACAAAGCGTAAGGATGCTGAAATTTTGAAGCTTGCACAGTGCAAAGAAGCTGCTGAACGTAAGCGGAAAATTGATGCAGAGTATCAAGGCGTTACTTTAAAGATGGGAACGTTGAGTAAAAACGTCCTGGAAGAAAAGGCTATTGTTGAGGATGCCGATAAAATCCTTTCCGCTGCCGCCACAATCCATGCGGAGGCAGCACGCTTGTCGGAACTCACCGAGCAGGAAAAAGTGCTGCTGCAGCAGCAGGCCACTTTGAAGACGAAGTGCGAGGCTACAGCGGCAATAAAAAGCCAGCTTGCACAGAGCAAAGCAAAAGCGGAGCAACTGTTACGTGATAAGGAAAAAACGGATAATAACATCCTGCAGCGTGGTCGCGAATGGCAGGAAGCCAATGCCTGCAAAGAAGATGCTGCTGAATATGCGGCAATTCAGCCACAGATTTCAGAGATGGAAAACCGCGAAAAGGAATATCGGGAAGCTAATGGTCGCCTTGACACTACTAAATCTGCATTTATAGATGCCAAATCGGCCTTTGACATTGAGGCGGCACGCCGCAAGCAGCGGGTTGAACACCTGCAGAGCCGGGCAAAACTGCTTAAGGACAGCCAGTGTGTTGACCCTGAGAACGCCCAGTGCAGGTTCCTTGCAGATGCAAAAGCGGCCAAAAAGGAACTGGAAACTTATGTGCCGCAGTGCACCACATGGAAGAATGAACAGCTCAATGCACTCGGGAAGAGCCAGGAACAGATTAACGTTCTTACTTCTGCACTTAATGCGGTTGGCTATGATGCGGATACGCTTACGCAGCTTCGACAGCGGGCAGACTCGCTTAGGGCAAAGGCCGATATGTACAAACAGGCAGCGTTGTATGATGAAATGCTCAAGTCTGAAAAACAGGCGGCTGAAAAAATTGAGACTGACATTACAGTAACCAACGCGGATATTGCAAAATTGCAGAAGCAGTTGTCAGATTCAGAAAATCTGGATTCCAGCTTAACTGAAATTGATAAGCAGTTGTTCGCCCTGAAAGCAAGCATTATGGACGCTCACCAGTGGATTGAAAAAGAAAAGAAGCTGCCTGTCGCCGAGGAACGCAAAAAAGCAGCAGAGAAGCGCATTGGGGAGCTGAACAAGGAAGTCTCTGAATGCAGTACAAAACAGCTTGCACTCAAGCATGAGAGCGACAAGATGATTGCAGGATTAGAAAACGAGAGTGACCTTTCTCGTAAATCCGTTTCAGCAATGATGGATGTAAAAATAGTGCAGGACAAACTGAATGAGCTTAACAAGTCCTTGGGAGTTTATGAAGAGCAACTGCGGCTGAACGAAAAGACGCAGGAAGAAATCAAGCGCCAGCAGAAGCAAGTAAATATGCTGTCGCAGAAATCTGAAACATTCAGTATCCTGAAATCTGCATTTTCGCAGGACGGCATTCCGCACAACATCATCAAATCCATGTTGCCAATGCTGACCTCAACGGCCAATACGATACTCGGACAAATGACAGGCGGCCGGATTGGCATGGAGTTCATCACGGACAAAGTGCTGAAATCCAACAGTAAAAAGGAAGTTGCCACGCTGGACATTATTATCAATGAATATGGCAAGGACAGCTTACCGTATCTCTCCAAGTCCGGCGGCGAAAAGGTTAAGGCTTCGCTCTCAGCAGTCCTTTCACTGGCCGAAATCAAGAGCAGTCAGGCCGGAATTCAACTCGGAATGCTTTTTATAGACGAGCCACCGTTCCTTGACGCTGACGGCATACAAGCTTACTGCGACGCCCTCCAGACCATCCAGAGCCGGTACAGCAGCTTAAAGGTCATGGCAATAACCCATGACCCCGAAATGAAATCCCGGTTCCCGCAGAGCATTGATATCGTAAAGGATGCCAGTGGAAGCCATGTACTGACAGACTGAGGGTGATAAGTATGTGCTTTTCGGCAAGACCTCCCCCTGCTGCTCTTCTACTACTGATAGAAAGGGGGGATTACTCTGAATTATATCTCCGAGATACGGGCGTTTTATGATTGGGTTCAGTTCAATTCATTGCCGGCTGATGCACAAGCCTTATGGCACGCTTTGATGTACTTAAACAATCGGTGCGCGGTTTGTATTAATGGTAATTGGGCATGGCGGGTTGAATTTACAGTTTCCAATACAACGCTGTTATCAATATTAAAATTCTCTCGACAGCAATTAGACCGTATGAGAAACGCTCTAATTCAGACGGGACGAATTGAATATAAAAAAGGACGAGGAAATCAGAGTGGAACTTATAAGATGATTCCTTTTGATGCTAATAATGTTACACAAACCGTTACACAACCTGTTACACATTCTGGTACACAACCTGTTACACAAACCGTTACGCAAGTATGGCACATTAATAATAATAATCTTAATCCTAATTTCAATTCCAATAATTATGATGTTGATGGTGATGCCGCGGGCGCGGATGTGCGCGACGAAGCGGGAAAACTGCTGACCCCGGAAATCCTTTTTTCAGAGTGCTTCCAAAAAGAACCTGCTCCGTTTGAGAGTAAACGCTGCGACCAGCTTCTACGTTTGCATGATCCTGACCTGGTGGAATATGCTTTTGAACGGTCTGCTGAAATGGGGCAAAAAACTCTGGCGTATGTGCAGGGAATCTTAAACCGCATGGCTCAACGCGGTATACACGACATGGGGGACTTGGCAGACTGGGATATGAAGGCAGGTGATATATAGCGTGAGTCATTCAATACGGACCCGGACAGATGTTGAAAAAGAGTTCGTTAAAATTTTTAGTCAAATGACCAACGAACATCAAAGTTGGGAAGTGTGGTCTGATTTTTGCTACATGGCCGCTGCTGCAATATCAAATTCAGTGGACAAGGTATCGGCACCGGGACGCGAAAAGCAATACCTGCAGATAATCAGGAAATACCGTAAACCACATCAGGAGAATTTTTCAAGGCTGCTTGCATTGGTAGTTGAGGCACTGAACGCTAATCCAGATCAAGACTTTCTCGGCGAGCTGTTTATGGCATTGGAACTCGGGAACCATTGGACAGGCCAGTTTTTCACGCCGTACAGTGTGACACGAATGATGGCGGCCATGATATTTGGTGATGGGTTGAAAGAGCAGATTAGGCATGACGGCTATGTCAGTGTGTCAGACCCGGCGTGTGGGGCAGGAGCAACGCTCATGGCTTTTGCAAACGAATGTCAGCGGCGGGAAATCAATTACCAGCAGAATGTGATTTTCGTGGCGCAGGATATCGACCAGACCGCAGCGCTGATGTGCTACATCCAAATGAGCTTGCTGGGTTGTCCCGGATACGTGACTATTGACGATACGCTGGCGCATCCGCAAACAGGTAACCCGCTGTTCATGCAGCCGGCAGATAATGTTTGGCTGACACCTTTCTATTTTTCGCAGGTGTGGCAGCAGCGGCGGGCAGTGAAAATGTTAGACCGGCTGATTCGGGCAAACCAGCCGGATAAGCCAAAGGAAGAATTTTTCTTCTTTACGTTCCAGAAAGGAGCAGAAAATGTCAGAAGTTATTGACTCCGCAGTGAAAAAGCTGGCGGAGCAGCAAGGGGATATAACGAAGACTCCCTACCTGAAAAAAGCAATCGTTGAGTACATGACGGAGGAATGCAACCATGACGAAGTTCTGTCCGCTCATGTATGCCAGGAGCAGAAAACGCTGGACAAATGCGTTTTCTACTTGATGCTACATGCACGTGAATACATGGAGAACCATGATGATGGAGAATGCCTTGGGGTTTGCATTGAAAGCGATATCGTTTATCACTGGATGAAAGATTATTACAATAAGGACGATGCGGCCATTGAAGCAGAAGCTGCAAAGAAAGCTGCTGAGGCCAAGAAGCAGCAGGAAAAAGCGGCCGCCAAAGAAAAGGCTGCACAAGCGAAACGTCAAAAGGAAGAAGCTGCGAAAAAAGCTGCAGCGGCCGAAGAAAAGAAAAAGTCAGCGGCAGAGAAAAAAGCGGAAAAGAAAGCTTCCAAGGCCGCCGAGGAACGTAAAGAGGAAAGCGAAGCCGGTCAGTTGTCATTGTTTTAAGGAGGTGCAGACGATGGACAAACGGGAACTAAGGAAAATCCCGGCTCTGCGGGCTACACCGCAGGACATAAGCCTTGCCAAACGCGTGAGCGGCGCCAAATACATTGCAAAGTCAGAGGTAAGGATTTGTGCGCATAAAAAAACACTGCTCCTGAACCTTTTCCGCGCACCGGAACTGCGCATTGGAAAAGTAGAAGCAGCATTTCGTGTATGTTGTACACACGATGATTATATCACACAAGATATGCAGAATGCAACAGCATGTAAGTGGCTCACGGGGAAGTTGTACTCTATCACATGGGAGTATGACGACTACGGGAATGGGGATTTCATAACCTTTTCTGATGATGAATCAGTTAATCTCGTTCACAAGTTTTTTCACAAAGAGGGAGATCCGATTCGTGTAATTCATGACTTTCAGGAAAGTATTGCACATGAACGACTGATGTGCAGATACCGGGAGCTGATGCATCAGATTGATGAAAGAATGAAGTTGGTGCCATCACTGCCGCACGATTTCCGTCACTGGGTGGAGGAATATGCGCTGTATGACAGCCGGTATTTGGTGTATCAGTACAGCCGCAAAAAGCAGATGGACGGATACTGCACACATTGTCACCACGATGTAAAGGTTATTAATCCGAAGCACAATCAAAAAGGAATCTGCCCGCACTGCGGAAGCCATGTGATTTTCAAAGCTGCTGGCAAGTTTCACCATCAACTGGATAGAGAGCACGTTACGCTCATTCAGCGTGCAGGGGATGGATTTGTTTTCAGATGCTTCACAGCATACAAACGCTATGACAACATCCGAAAGCCAGACATGGCCATTTATGAAGATATGCGCAGTTTTGCAGATAAGGGCTTCCAAATCACGAGTGAAGATGCCTACAAGTGGGATTCATTTAGACCAAACGTGAATATTGTACGTTGGAAAGACGACCCAGCAGCAGGCGTCTGGTACGAAGGAAAGGTTTATTGGAACAACCTGCAGGAGGTATTGCAAGGTACCAAATGCCAGTACAGCGCTTTGTGGACGCTGCTGGAGCGGAACCCAGACAAGCGCTTTTATCCGCTTGGGTTTCTCCTAAATTACAAGCCTTCATATGAATATCTCATAAAATTGGGAATGTACAATTTGGTATTTGAAGATGTAAATAGTAGTGAATATTTGTATAGCAATAATGGAACGGATATTCCAAAGGAAAGCAAGAGTATAGTAGAAGCACTCGGCATTCCAAAGACAATGTTATCAATGCTGAAAATGATGAATCCGACAAAAAACGAACTTTCCATGTTCCGCGCTGCTGCCGCTGCAGGTAAGTGGACGACACCAGAGGAGGTCCGCCGAGTTGAAAGCGTCATTCCAGATGCACGGGTATTCTCCGTGCCGGAAACAACGCCGCACAAAATCATGAGGTATATCGAGCAACAAAAAGGTAGGAACGCAGAGCATGCTTTCAGAGAGTGGATAGATTACATAGGCTTTTGCCGCAAACTTGGTTATGACATGGGGAATAGTTTTATCCTTTTTCCGAAGGAACTGAAAAAATCACATGATACGCTTATGAACCGCATTAAGATAAAAAACTCACGTGCTGAGGACAAGAAAATTCGCGCCATGTTTAAGGAATATCAGAGGCGCTTCGAATGGCAGCAGGGAAATTACGTGATGTTGGTACCGCGGTGTGCTGCCGATATCATCAAAGAGGGGCAGGATCAGCATAATTGTGTAGGAGGATACGTTAAAAGTGTGGCAGAAAAAGCAACAGTTGTACTTTTTCTGCGGAAAAAGGAGAACCCTAAAAAATCGCTTTACACAGTGGAATATTGCGATGGAAAGGTAATGCAATGCCGGTCGTTTTCTAATGGGCCAATGACTTCGGAAGTGGAAAAACTCATAAAGCAGTTCGAACGGGATATTCTTTGCAGGGCTGAAAAAGAAAAGATTGGAGTAGGTGTGGCATGAAAAACCTTACAAGTTTGAATCGATATCGTGAACCCATAAATGGGGACTGGGGAAACAACTATGAGGGATGCTTCAAAATCTTTTTGAATGGGAAGGCATTCTTTGCTGTAGCGAGTGTTGGGGGTGGCTGGGATCATGTAAGCGTCAGCACAAAAAACAATAAACGCTGCCCCACATGGGATGAAATGCGAATGGTAAAAGAGATGTTCTTTGAGCCGGACGAATGGGCTGTGCAGTACAATCCGCCGGCTAACGATAACATCAGTATTTGTGACAACTGTCTGCATCTCTGGAGACCTCAAAACGTGGATTTGCCAAAACCGCCGAAAGAATTTGTTTGAGGAGGAATTGAAATGAGTAGAAAGAAGTGCCGGCTTTCGCCGGAAGAGTTGAATATGCACGAGCAGGCCGTTAAGCTGCGTAAAATGACAGATCGTCAGCTTGTCGCCTGTTTCGCAGCAGAAAAGAAAGCCGCCTATGAAGATGGTGAATTCCAGGGCAAGAGAGAAGTCCTTAAACATCAACGCCCATCAAATCAAGTAATCGGGGACACTGGAGTGAAAGCTTTTCTGGAAGATATTCAGTCCGTTAGTGGGATTGGGACGGTGACAATGAAAAAACTTCATAACCTTGCAGAGGAGCGTGGATACCTTGGGGTATAAAGGATGGGAGAATTTCCAACCGGGTCAGTGCAAATCAGCTACTTTGCAGCACCGGCAACAGGGATACCGCAGCCGCGAACTTGGGCAAGCATTTGAAGACCGTATCAACATGGTGTGCGATTTTTACCGCACCCGAGGGATGGCCTACATAGAGAAAACGCCGGAGCCCTTCAAGGTAACAGACCGACAGTATGACAAGCATGGCAAATTTGTTGGTTTCACCGGTCATTTTGAGAAGCAGGCGCAGCCGGATTACAAGGGAACGCTTCGTACCGGCAGGGCGGTATGCTTTGAAGCCAAAGCAACCGAGGCCGGCAAAATCATGCAAGACGCTGTAACCGAGTGGCAGGACAGGGCACTTGAACAGCATCAGCAGTTTGGCGCGGAAGTATTTGTTTTGGTGTCGCTGAGTCTGCGCAGTTTCTACCGGGTGCCGTGGACAACGTGGAAACTTATGAAGCACATTTATGGGCATAAGTTCATGACGGCAGAAGAACTGGAAAAGTATCGCATTACGGACCGCGGTACCGGGATGGTTCACTTCTTAGAGGAAAGCAAGAATGAGCAATTATGATGATTTAGTTTCTGATTTTTTTGAGAGCTATGTGAAGTCACCACGCAGCGGCTACACAAAGGAAGGCAATTTTACTGAGGAAGTTATAACAGCAGCCGCAAAGCTGCTGTTGAATGAGAAAGTTTTTGAATCTGAGCAGGAAATGAAAAAAGAAGCTCTGAAGGACTACGGAATCATTTTGCCAGCAAAAATTTTTAAGGAGAATTAATAATGAATTTAGACATACAGGCAATCGCCGACAGCAAGATTAAAGAAATGCAGGACAGTGGTGCAATAAAAAATCGCATCGAAGAAGATGTTGAAAAGACAGTTTTGCGCGCCATCGATGATTCACTGAATGGGTATAAGCTTAGAAATCAGATTGAAGAGCAGATTACTCATGATGTTTCTGAAACACTCAAGAATATTGATTTTACCACTTACAATGGCTTTATTGCAGAGCAGGTAAAGGCTTTGACGGAGGGCACCCTGCGGGATGATGTGGCTCAAAAGATTCAAAAGAGTTTTGGCGACATCCTGATTCAGAAGCATGATGGAATTAAACTGTCGGAGATTTTCGACAAATACCGTGAATGGGTGAACGGAAACACAGAAGAATCAGAAAAGTATGAACGCCAGAATTTTGTGTGCAAATTGGATGAAAAAGAGGACGGTGCATTTACCCATTACACAGTAACTTTTAACGATGAAGGATTGGAGGATTGGGAGCATCCGGAAATTAAGTTTTCTTTGTGCAGATATAGAGACGAGCCTACGGTATCAATCAGAAATCTGTGGCTTGACGGAGAGTGGACAAAGTCGATGTTTAAGCTTGGGACGTTAAACGAAGTGCAGGCGCTTATCGCTAATCTTTACTATAATGGCACGAAGATTATTTTGGACATTGATGATGTAGACGACTCTGATGCATTTGATATTGATGATTAACTCGACCCTGCCGACCTAACAGCATTTTATCACGGGCATCTTAAAGCCTGTCGATATCTGAAATTATTAACACAAAAATTATTATACGAGGAGGATTGGGCATGAACATTACGTGCAATCGGACAGACCTCGCCAGTGCTATTTCCTCGGTGCAGCGGGCAGTATCCACAAAGGCCACCATCCCGGAACTGAGCGGTATCTTAATGACAGCGCAAGAAGGCACTCTGGAGTTGATTGGGTATGACTGTGAAACAGTTGGAATAAAGACGAATATCCAGGCAGAAGTGCAGGAGTCTGGCCCGGCGTGCCTGCCGGCAAAACTGCTCGGAGAAATGGTGCGTAAATTATCTGGTGACAAGGTCCACATTGAAACAGGAGGGAAGCACATGGCTGTGATAAAGTGCGGCCGCAGCCGATTCAGCGTGGCAGGGTTCGACCCCAATGAATATCCGGCCATACCGAAAATTGAGCAGAGAGAGGTGCTGCGCATCCCGAACGGCATCCTGAAAGGGATGATTCGACAGACGGCTTTTGCGGTGGCGCAGGTCGATTCAAAGCCAATACATACCGGTACACTGTTCGAAATCAATGAAGGAAAGATTCGGCTTGTCAGTGTAGACGGATACCGCATTGCGATTCGAGAAGAGAATGTCGGCAATGACTTAAACAAAACATCCTTTGTGGTACCGGGAAAATCCCTGAATGAGCTTTCCAGAATCCTTCCTGATAATGCTAAGCCGTGCGGGATAGTGATTGGAGATAGACACATTATCTTCTCTGCCGGACAGTATACCGTGTTTTCCCGGCTGCTCGAAGGAGAGTTCCTTGATTATAGGAGAGCGATTCCTCAGCAGCAGGGAACAGAGGTGGAAGTCAATACGCTGGGCTTCGTTGATAGTATTCAGCGTGTGTCGCTGATGGTAATGGACCGTTTGAAAAGTCCTATCCGCTGCTCTTTTGGAGACGATGTCATTGATTTGTTCAGTCGGACGCCGCTAGGACAGGCTTCTGACCAACTGCAGGCCAAAATCCAAGGGGACAATGTAGAAATCGGATTCAATGACCGGTATCTCTTGGACGCGTTCCAGAATGCGGAAACCGACGAAGTTAAACTTGGATTGAATGGGCCGCTGGCACCCATGACTGTTAAGCCAAAGGATGGGAACAGTTTCTTGTTTATTGTGCTGCCGGTGAGATTGAAACCGGAGGACAGGGCATGATGAGAAGATTTCAAACGATTTGCGTGCTAGTTTGCGTGACTGTGCTTATGGGAGGATGCGCAGAAGGCTCGTCCGTTTCTGCTGCACATGGTAAAAACCTTGCTGGAACAGATACGCTTACGCCAGTTACAGAGGCACAATATGACGGAGAAGGCCATTTTAGTGGTACGTACTATACCTTTTATGTTGATAACGCAACGGGGGTGGAATACATTGTGTACCAATCAGAAGTTCGTGGTGGTTATTCTACTGCCATTACACCACGCTTGAATCATGATGGAACGCTGGTGATTAAGAAATGAAGCCTATTCTTTTCAATACCCCAATGGTGCGGGCGCTTTTGGAAAATCGGAAAACGACCACACGGCGGGTGATTAAGCCAGAGCCAGAGTTTTACATAGGCGATTGGGAAATAGTTGGGAGAAATCCAGATCAGATATTGACTGATGGATGGGGCAATAGTCTGAAGCCTGTATATCAAGTCGGAGACATTCTCTATGTGAGGGAAACGTGGTGCGAGTTCCCGAAAGGAAGATATCATTTTAAAGCCGATTATGGTACAGAGAGAGATGAAGAATTTTTTCAAGCTGTATCAGATGTAAAGTGGCATCCATCCATTCATATGCCACACGAAGCCACCAGAATCTTTCTGCGCGTGGTCAGTGTTAAGCCGGAACGGCTGCAAAACACGAAATATTTTGAGTTTTTAAGCGAAGGGCTTCCATACAGGCAGTTCGAGCGAGATTTACGAACTGATTTTATAGTGCTTTGGGATGGCACAATAAAAGATTCTGACCGAGATAAATATAGTTGGAACGCGAATCCTTGGGTATGGGTAATTGAATTCGAAAGGATTGAGAATCAGGAGGCTGCCGATGCTTAATGTAGTAGTTCTCATGGGACGCCTGGTGGCCGACCCGGAGTTACGCCATACGCCGAACGATGTAGCCGTTACCAGTTTCCGCATTGCCGTTGACCGCGCATATTCAAAGTCCGGGCAGGACAAGCAAACGGATTTTATCGACATTACCGCATGGCGGCAGACGGCCGAGTTTGTGTGCCGCTATTTCACGAAAGGCTCTATGATTGCTGTAAAAGGCTCGCTTCGGGTGGATAATTACACCGACAAGGACGGCAACAAGCGTACCAGATATGATGTGCAGGCCGAAAACGTGAGTTTTTGCGGCGGGCGTAGGGAAAGCAATCAGGAATCACAGGAAAATTACGACGCAAAGCACAATTCGCCTGCTGCAGCAACTGCACCGGCAGCACCGGCTTATTCGAGCGGTACCAACAGTGATTTTCAGGCACTTCCAGACGATGATGATTTGCCATTTTAATTAAAGGAGACAAAACGATGAAAAAATCACTTATTAAAGTCGGCTGCATTTATTCCAACGGCAAGGGGAGGCTCCGCAAAATTGTAGCAGAAGGCTCGTCCGTTTCTGCTGCACATGGTAAAAACCTTGCTGGAACAGATACGCTTACGCCAGTTACAGAGGCACAATATGACGGAGAAGGCCATTTTAGTGGTACGTACTATACCTTTTATGTTGATAACGCAACGGGGGTGGAATACATTGTGTACCAATCAGAAGTTCGTGGTGGTTATTCTACTGCCATTACACCACGCTTGAATCATGATGGAACGCTGGTGATTAAGAAATGAAGCCTATTCTTTTCAATACCCCAATGGTGCGGGCGCTTTTGGAAAATCGGAAAACGACCACACGGCGGGTGATTAAGCCAGAGCCAGAGTTTTACATAGGCGATTGGGAAATAGTTGGGAGAAATCCAGATCAGATATTGACTGATGGATGGGGCAATAGTCTGAAGCCTGTATATCAAGTCGGAGACATTCTCTATGTGAGGGAAACGTGGTGCGAGTTCCCGAAAGGAAGATATCATTTTAAAGCCGATTATGGTACAGAGAGAGATGAAGAATTTTTTCAAGCTGTATCAGATGTAAAGTGGCATCCATCCATTCATATGCCACACGAAGCCACCAGAATCTTTCTGCGCGTGGTCAGTGTTAAGCCGGAACGGCTGCAAAACACGAAATATTTTGAGTTTTTAAGCGAAGGGCTTCCATACAGGCAGTTCGAGCGAGATTTACGAACTGATTTTATAGTGCTTTGGGATGGCACAATAAAAGATTCTGACCGAGATAAATATAGTTGGAACGCGAATCCTTGGGTATGGGTAATTGAATTCGAAAGGATTGAGAATCAGGAGGCTGCCGATGCTTAATGTAGTAGTTCTCATGGGACGCCTGGTGGCCGACCCGGAGTTACGCCATACGCCGAACGATGTAGCCGTTACCAGTTTCCGCATTGCCGTTGACCGCGCATATTCAAAGTCCGGGCAGGACAAGCAAACGGATTTTATCGACATTACCGCATGGCGGCAGACGGCCGAGTTTGTGTGCCGCTATTTCACGAAAGGCTCTATGATTGCTGTAAAAGGCTCGCTTCGGGTGGATAATTACACCGACAAGGACGGCAACAAGCGTACCAGATATGATGTGCAGGCCGAAAACGTGAGTTTTTGCGGCGGGCGTAGGGAAAGCAATCAGGAATCACAGGAAAATTACGACGCAAAGCACAATTCGCCTGCTGCAGCAACTGCACCGGCAGCACCGGCTTATTCGAGCGGTACCAACAGTGATTTTCAGGCACTTCCAGACGATGATGATTTGCCATTTTAATTAAAGGAGACAAAACGATGAAAAAATCACTTATTAAAGTCGGCTGCATTTATTCCAACGGCAAGGGGAGGCTCCGCAAAATTGTAGCAGAAGGCTCGTCCGTTTCTGCTGCACATGGTAAAAACCTTGCTGGAACAGATACGCTTACGCCAGTTACAGAGGCACAATATGACGGAGAAGGCCATTTTAGTGGTACGTACTATACCTTTTATGTTGATAACGCAACGGGGGTGGAATACATTGTGTACCAATCAGAAGTTCGTGGTGGTTATTCTACTGCCATTACACCACGCTTGAATCATGATGGAACGCTGGTGATTAAGAAATGAAGCCTATTCTTTTCAATACCCCAATGGTGCGGGCGCTTTTGGAAAATCGGAAAACGACCACACGGCGGGTGATTAAGCCAGAGCCAGAGTTTTACATAGGCGATTGGGAAATAGTTGGGAGAAATCCAGATCAGATATTGACTGATGGATGGGGCAATAGTCTGAAGCCTGTATATCAAGTCGGAGACATTCTCTATGTGAGGGAAACGTGGTGCGAGTTCCCGAAAGGAAGATATCATTTTAAAGCCGATTATGGTACAGAGAGAGATGAAGAATTTTTTCAAGCTGTATCAGATGTAAAGTGGCATCCATCCATTCATATGCCACACGAAGCCACCAGAATCTTTCTGCGCGTGGTCAGTGTTAAGCCGGAACGGCTGCAAAACACGAAATATTTTGAGTTTTTAAGCGAAGGGCTTCCATACAGGCAGTTCGAGCGAGATTTACGAACTGATTTTATAGTGCTTTGGGATGGCACAATAAAAGATTCTGACCGAGATAAATATAGTTGGAACGCGAATCCTTGGGTATGGGTAATTGAATTCGAAAGGATTGAGAATCAGGAGGCTGCCGATGCTTAATGTAGTAGTTCTCATGGGACGCCTGGTGGCCGACCCGGAGTTACGCCATACGCCGAACGATGTAGCCGTTACCAGTTTCCGCATTGCCGTTGACCGCGCATATTCAAAGTCCGGGCAGGACAAGCAAACGGATTTTATCGACATTACCGCATGGCGGCAGACGGCCGAGTTTGTGTGCAGGTACTTCACGAAAGGGTCTATGATTGCCGTAAAAGGTTCACTGCGGGTGGACAATTACACCGACAGGGACGGCAACAAACGCACTCGGTATGATGTGCAGGCCGAAAATGTGAGCTTCTGCGGCGGGAAGAAAGGCAGCGCAGCCACTGGGGAAACCCGCCCGGCTCCATCCTACGGCTCGGCCACTTCAACCGCTGCACCAGCAGCACCGGCCTATTCGAGCGGCGCGGACAGCGATTTTCAAGCACTTCCAGACGATGATGGTTTGCCATTCTAGGAGGGATAAAAATCATGCCTAAAATTTACAGCATCGATGAGTTTGCGAACCGGTGCGGATATTTCTTCAATGCGTATCTCACTCCCAAAGACGCGAACGACAAAACTTTCTATTCAGGCAGAGACCCCAGCCCGAATAACGGCTATAACTGCCGTCATCCGGAATGTGGAGAAGTGCAAGAAGGCATTGGGTGCTGTTTCCCTTGGAGTTGCCCTCTTGGGTATGAGGCAGATGAAGAAGATTTTGCCAACCAGAAAATAGATCACAACGGCTGGACGGACTACGAAGAAGGGGAATTCATTATTCCGAACAGTGGGGAGGAGGATAGCCATGAGTGATAATACGCTTGTGGATCTTGAAGATGTGTGGGAATTTGCAAGATCTCATAGTGACGTGGAAATTAACGGTGATGAATACATTGAAGCGGAAACAATATTAGCCTATGACGGACCAAAGGAGGAAAGGAAGTTTGGCCGCTGGAGCAGTGCCAACGGGAACTGGCCGTACTGTACCGCCTGCGGCGGCAAGGCGATTGAAGGGAAAGATGGAAATCCGGTTAAGACAAAATGCTGCCCGCACTGCGGCACTGATTTGGAGGCATAATAGCAATGCAGAAGAGTAAAATTGTCTGGTTTGCCGTCTCCGGCTGTTATTTTGCGCTGGCGGCCAATATGATTATTTCGGAAGTATGGGCATCTCCAGTTACTTACGCGTCGTTATTGGCTTTAATCGCACTGTATTCGTTAACTATGGGGTGCAGAAATTCAATTGGAGGTGCTTGAAATGACAGAAGAAGAAGTAGCGACTTTGGCTGCTACAGTCGCGGTCAAGTTTGCAGCCCGCGAAGCCAGCAAGGCAACGATGGAGAAACTCAAAAACGAGCAGAAAAAGGAACGCCAGGCTTGGTACGATAAGCGTCTGTACAACACAAAATTACTTCTGCGGAATTATCGGATGCTAAACGCTTATGTAAATGGTGCGGTATATGAGGAATCTGACAGTGAGGAGGAAGAAAGCGCCATGCAGATTCTTGACCTGATGTGCGCTGAGGCGTGGAGAACGGATGATGTGGAAGTCGCAAGTATTAAAAAGAGTGCTGTTCGCACCCACATTCTTATGGATCATGTGAATTCTATGCTTGGCTTGTATCGGGTGTTCTGCGAACAATCGTCCAGACCGGAGGACTTGCGGCGCTGGCGGGTAATCAGTGGGGCATACATAGAGGAACCAGAAAGGTCGTTTGCAGAGATGGCGTGTGAGGAACATTGCGAAATCAGGACGATCCAGCGGGACGTGAAGTATGCGATAGAGAAAATTACAGCATTGCTATTCGGTGTGGATGGCCTTGAGTCAAGAAATAATGTACAGTAACGAGCCGCCATGTCGCAAAGATGTCGTTTACATGGCAAGGCCAATGTGGTACGATAATATCGTAAAATTTTATCAAATGCCAAGGGCTGCCTTCGGGTGGCCCTATTTTTATGCAAGGAGGGTTAGCGCGGGCCGGTTCTACTCCTTACCGGTGCCGCTACCAAAGTTGTCACGGTGCTACGCCAAGCACTGTACAGTGGAGGAATACAAAAAAGGAGTTAACACAAGCAGTGAAATTACAGGTAATGCCGCTGGAGAAACTCAATCCGGCGGCGTACAACCCACGGAAGGACCTGCAGCCGGGGGACGCAGAGTACGAAAAGCTAAAGCACTCTATTGAAACTTTCGGCTGTGTGCAAGCGATTGTATGGAACGAGCGCTCCGGGAATGTAGTTGGCGGGCATCAGACGCTAAAAGTGCTGAAAGACCTCGGCCGGACCGAAGCGGAAGTCAGCGTGGTAGACCTTGACGATGAACACGAAAAGGCGCTCAATATTGCTTTGAACAAGATCTCTGGCAGTTGGGACAATGATAAATTGGATGCCCTGCTGACTGAACTGGCCGCGGACATGGACTTTGATATGGAGTTGACCGGGTTTGACCCGGACGAAATTGACGCATTGGGCGAAGAATTGGGAGAGGAGGCCGCTGGGATTATGAGCAAACTGTCCGATAATGTAGCGGGGACACTTGCGGATACATTCCTTGTGCCGCCATTCTCCGTGTTGGATGCCCGGCAGGGATACTGGCAGGACCGGAAAAAGCATTGGCTTGGCCTTGGACTGAAGAGCGAATGCGGCAGGGGAGAGAACCTTACATTTGCAAAGTCATTGCAGATGGGGAAGAACGATAACGGAACCAGCGTGTTTGACCCGGTGCTCTGCGAAATCATGTACAGATGGTTCAATGTGCCGGGCGGACTGGTATTTGACCCGTTTGCGGGCGGATCTGTACGGGGTATTGTTGCGAGCATATCAAAAATGCCGTATGTCGGCATAGACCTGCGACCGGAACAGATTGAGTCCAACATCCAAAATGCAAAAGAGCTGAGTTTGCCGGAGGATGGTAGTTTGCAATGGTATGCGGATGATTCGAAGAATATGGACAAGTACATAGAAGACGGTACAGCAGATTTGCTGCTTACCTGCCCTCCATACTTTGACCTCGAAGTGTACAGCGACAGCCCGAATGACATCAGCAACATGGACTATGCCGGCTTTACGACGGCCTATTCAGAAATCATCGGGAAAGCAGCAGAAAAACTCAAAGAGAACCGTTTTGCGGTCGTTGTACTTTCTGACGTGAGAGAGAATTACGGCTTTTACCGCGATTTGACCGGACTGACAAAGCGGGTAATGGCAGAGCACGGCCTTGGCTTGTACAATGACATTATCCTGCTGAATCAGATCGGCTCAGGAGCCTGCCGCGTTCGCCGGAATATGGTTATGCGGAAAGTAGTTAGGACGCATCAGAACGTAATGGTGTTTTATAAAGGCGGCCCCAAGGGCGTAAAAGATTATTTCCCGGAGTTACAGGAGATTGACGATAAAAAGGTGGCAGATATTGTGGGGAGCAATCCGGAATAGTTTGGGAGAGTTTCACCTTGAGCTGCACCGCGCAGTACCGTAATATTGAGAAAAACGGAGAGGGCGATACAGTATGACGGATGAAATCAGATTGCTTAGGGAGCAGGCCGAATGTGCGAAGATTGGTTACTTATCCGGCGGAATAAGCCGGGATGAAGCTGCAGAGCGCATAAAGCCATATGCTGCCGCCTTTAACGAAAAGTCAAAGGAATTGGCAGCCAAACATCACATGAGGCCACAGAAGTTTTCACTGACCGCATTTTTGAGATAACCAGGAAGCCGCGTGGTAAATCGCCACAGGCGGCTTTTTATATGCTGCAGACAGCTAAACACTGGAAGCAGCCTAAAAACTTAATAGCCCTACCCAACAAACCCGCAAGTCCGCGTCAAAATGGAAACTGCGGGTTTCTGCATGTCGCTCTGCAGGTGCAGGAGCCGAGAGCGGCCAATCAATCCTCCATGAAATTGGCAGCTGCGAACAGTGCAGAAAAAGAGGAATCCGCCGATGTAAAAACAAAGGCGGGTTTTTATATGAGGTATTGCAGCGCAAGAGCGCAAGGCTAAGGGGTGCAAAGCCCGGAGTACTTCACCAGCAAATCAGATTAAGGGGAGGTAAAAAAGTTGCCTTACTGCATTCGCAACGGGAACTGCGAGTATTGCGACCGCATCCGTTATGGTGCGGATTTTTGTTTCTTCCCGCAGGGCTGCTGTCCATTTGATATACTCGGGCACCCGCCGGAGGATATGGTGGCATACCGGCGGGAGTTGGCTATGAATATCGCAATTTTAGAAGAAAGGACGTTTATTACAAATATGGAATCCCAAAGGCTTGCGGAATTGAGAGCAGCGCTTACAACCAGCTATCAAGAAAAATAAGCCGAAATTTAATTAAAACTCATGGAGGTGGTGATATGCGGTGAACAAAAACTCTCCGGAATATGAAGAGGCTTACCGAGACTGGAGGGCAGGCCTTAAATACAAGGAGATAGCAGAAAAGTATGGCGTATCACTCAGTGCGGTAAAGTCATGGGCAACCCGTGACTGGAAGCTGCGCGGCAGTAAGTCAAAGCAGAAAAAGGTTGCAACCGGGAAGCATGGCGAAGTTGCAACCGAGAAGTCAAGAGTCGCAACCGGAAAAGTCCGGCGGCGTAGTCGCGTGGGTGAGGCCGGAGCACCACTGGGAAGCCAAAATCACTTAAAGCATGGGTTGTATTCCAAACTGTATCAGAACGTTCTTTCCGAAGAAGAAAAGGCTATGATTCAGGACATTGACTTTTCTAACGAGGAAACGCAGCTTGAGGAACAGATCGCTATGCTGGCAATCCGGGAATATCGCTTGATGAAAGATCTTGAACGTATGCGGGCAACTGGAAATCCGGAAGCAAACAAGCCGGGGATGATAGTGGGCTCGGTAATTCGGAATGAGTGGAAGAAAGAACCTGAACCTAATCTAGAAATAGAAATATCCGAGAAGGGTAAGAAAACGAAGGTTAAGGAAAATGGGCATTCCTATCACCTAACAACTTCTGCTGTGAATGCGTCCGAAATCATTGTGAAGTTTGAAGCGGAGTTGACGCGGGTACAGAAGCAAAAGGCCAAGTGTATTGAGCAACTTGCCAAAATTCGGGACGATAAGGCCCGCTGTGCAAGAGAGGAAGAAGAAGCACAGCGGAAACGAGAAGCCGAAGCGGAGAGCAAACAGGGCAACGATGCTCCAGTGGTGCAGATTGTTTTGCCAGATAACGGCAGGGATAGGTAAGGCGGGGGGGGCGATTAGTATGCCGGAGATAATAGGACCACAAAAGGGACCGCAGGAGCGCTTTTTGGCGTCCCCTGCGGATATTGTTATTTACGGTGGTGCGGCAGGTGGAGGAAAGAGCTATGGACTACTGCTGGAAGCCCTCAGACATGTGAATAATCCTAAATTCGGCGTCGTGATATTTCGCAGGAACGCGAATCAGATAACCAGTGAGGGCGGGTTATGGGATACTTCCATGCAGATATATCCTTATGCAGGAGGTAAACCGTCCCGGTCACCGCGGCCAACGTGGAAGTTCCCATCCGGGGCAAAAGTCACGTTCGCTCATATGCAGTACGATACAGACAAGCTTAGTTGGCAGGGCTCACAGATTGCCATGATTGGATTTGATGAATTAACGCATTTCAGCCGGTCACAGTTTTTCTATATGCTTTCACGTAACCGTACACTGTGCGGCGTAAAGCCTTATATTAGAGCCACTACCAACCCGGATGCTGAGTCTTGGGTGGCAGAGTTTATTCAGTGGTGGTGGAATCCGGACACAGGGTATGCAATACCGGAACGCAGCGGTCAAATCCGATATATGGTTCAGATTGATAACATTGTGCATTGGGCGGGGAGCCGGGAACAACTTGTCGAAGAAACAGGCTGCGAAGAGGCCGACCCGAAGAGCGTCACGTTTATTGCATCAAGCATTGAGGACAACAAAATGCTGATGGATGCAGACCCCGGCTACATAAGCAATTTGAAGGCTATGGCGATTGTTGACCGCGAACGCTTGCTTATGGGCAACTGGAAAATCAAGCCGGCTGCCGGGCTGTATTTTCAACGCTCTCAAATACCGGGCGATGGGTGGCTTGATGAGGCTCCGGATGATGTTCCTCTCTGGGTGCGTTGCTGGGACTTGGCGGCGACCGAAGTGGACGACGAAGGGGAAGCTTGTTACACGGCGGGCGTGCTGATTGGCAAGCGTCGCAGCAATGGTCGGTATGTGATTGCCAATGTTTCGCGGGTGCGTCTTAATGCAGGCGGCGTTCGGGATCACATTCTGGCGACTGCGCGCATGGATAAAAAGAAATACAAGCATGTCCGGGTACGTTTGCCGCAGGACCCCGGACAGGCCGGAAAGGACCAGGCAGAGAATTTTGTGAAATTCCTGTCTGGCTTTTCTGTCGTCACAGAACGTGAGACTGGCTCGAAAGAGTCGCGGGCTGAGCCAATGGCTGCACAGTGGCAACATGGAAACTTTGAAATTGTTGTTGCGCCGTGGAATGAAGCCTACCTGAACGAGTTGGAGGGCTTTCCGGAAGGCAAGTACAAAGACCAGGTGGACGCTTCGGCGGATGGTTTTGCGGAACTACAGAAAGGTTATACTGGTGGACCACCCCCATCCAGTATCGGAAATGCAAAAGAAAGCTATTGGAGAAGGTGATTAAGTGCCACAGGAAATAGGTCGGGTGGGGCAAAAACGATATGCGGGCGTCTTCTATGAGGAGTTTTTATCGGAGCTGTCTGGCACACGCGGCATAGAAACATTCAAAGAGATGGCCAACAATGACGATATTATCTTCGCAATGCTCTATGCCATTGAAATGCTGCTCCGTCAGACTGAGTTTAATGTAGAGCCGGCCAGCAGCAAGTCGGTGGATAAAGACGCAGCAGAATTTGTTGAAGGTTGTATGAATGATATGCAAGCTACTTGGCAGGACACTCTTTCGGAGATTCTGTCATTCATCACATACGGGTGGAGTTACCACGAAATCGTGTACAAGCGCCGCTGCGGCCGGTCGAAAGACCCACGTTATTCCAGTAAATACGATGACCGGCTGATTGGATGGCGAAAATTGCCGGTGCGCTCGCAGGACACATTGTCACGGTGGGAATATGACCCTGTGACGGACGAACTGAGAGGCATGGTGCAAGTGGCGCCGCCGGATTACGCGGAGGTGCTGGTACCAATCGAAAAGGCCCTGCACTTCCGCACACGGTCTGCGAAGGAAAATCCCGAGGGCCGTAGTGTGCTTAGGGGCGCGTATCGTGACTGGTATTTCAAGAAGCGAATGCAGGAGATCGAGGGAATCGGCGTTGAACGTGATCTTGCAGGATTCCCAGTGATGCACGCGCCGCCCGGTGTGGATATCTGGGACAGAGACGACCCGGAAATGGTAAAAATGCTTGCCAATGCAGAACGTATTGTTACCAGCATCCGCCGGGATACGCAGGAAGGTATTGTTCTGCCGGACGGTTGGGGCCTGGAACTCTTATCTGCCGGCGGTAAGCGGAACTTTGATACCAATCAAATTATTGACCGCTATGATAAGCGGATTGCCATGACGACCCTTTCGGATTTCATCCTTTTGGGGCAGCAGAGTACCGGCAGTTTCGCCCTTTCAAGCAACAAGACTGAGCTGTTTGGAACGGCAATGGGTACATATCTTGACATTGTATGTGATGTATTCAATACGCAGGCTATACCGCGGCTCGTTGACCTCAACGCGGAACACTTCGCCGGCTTTACGGACTATCCGCGCATGACGCATGGCGACATTGAAGATGTTGACTTGACGGCACTTGGCGGGTTCCTGAATCAGGTTGTGGGCTGCGGGGCATTGATTCCGGATGAAGGACTTGACGATTACCTCCGCCAGGCAGCCCATCTGCCGGAGCGCGTGGACAATTACGTGCCTCCAACGCCTCCGGTTGATAACGATGTTGGCGGGAATGCCGCGCGTAATGTGGAAAATGATGAAACAGATCCGCTGGATGGTGAGGACAGTTGATACTTTTACATACCGCGGTCAACAAGGCCGCAGACCCACAGCAGGAAGCCCTACAGCGGATACGTCGCTTTTTAGATACGTGGGAACCGACCGTTAAGCGAGTTGTCGTGGGCGGTCGGGATGAAAACAATGCATCTTACAAGGATATACGCACAGCGCTGTTGAGCGGAGAGATCCCTCAGCAGCTTTTTTTGCAATGGCAGCAGAAATACGCCATGTATGTCGTGGACGCACTGCAGCCTGTGTGGGATGCAGCCTTTGAGAGCGCGGCAAAGGAAGTTGAGAACAGCCGGGAAGGTTTTCTGTTTGACAGTTTCGCGCCCGCTGTGAAAAAGTGGACGGAAAACCGCGCCGCCGATTTTGTTACGAGCTGCTCACTTGAAACAAAAAAAGGAATCAAGGCCGCCCTCAAACGAACCGTTTATCACGAAGAAATCGGTGTAGACGAGCTTGCTAAAGTGATACGTCCTATGATTGGGCTTACGCGTCCGCAGGTCGTTGCCAATCAGAACTACTACAATCGGCTACTGGGCAGCAACGTAAAGCCTAGAAAGGCTGCGGAGCAGGCGATACGGTACGCGGAACGGCAGCACCGGTACCGGGCACAGATGATTGCCCGGACAGAAACCGCAATGGCGTACAACCAAGCCGAGTATGAGGTTATTCGGCAAGCTCAGCGAGCCGGGTACATGGGCCACACCGTGAAAATTTGGTGCACAGCGGCTGATGAGCGTACTTGCTCTACCTGCCACTCACTGGATGGCAAGCGGTGCGAAGTGAAAAGCGATTTTACGTTGCAGGTAAAAATAAAAGACGACTTACTGGCGTCTTCTACAATAGGACGCGTCCCTCCTGCACATCCACATTGTCGGTGTACGCTGCTTTATGAAGAAGTTGAAGAACCTGACCTATCATACATATCATCAACTCAATTGTCGGAAACGTCAAGCAAAAAAATCACGCAAATTACAGATGAAACTATCGAAGATATTCCTCTGGTACAGGTTCCGGGCTATTCAAAACAAGAGTGCATCGAAATTCAAAAACAGCATAAGATATTATTAAGAGAATCAAAAGAGAATAATGCTGGGCATGAAGTTTCCTTTGCATTTTCTAAAGATTTTTCACGAATTGAAAAGTCTTTCGGAAGCGAAAAAGATGCATATGCGAATATTTCTGGACTTGGGGAAGATGTATTCGTTATGCATAATCATCCAAGAAACAGTAGCTATTCTACGCAGGACTTAACATTTTTAATAAGCAATGATGAAGTGAAAGTTCTAACAATTGTAACTAATTCTGGGAAGATAGAGGCTTTAGTAAAAACAGATTCTTACGATAAGGAGAAAACGATAACTATGTTTATAAGGATATTTAATCCTTTACTTGATAATCGGTCAAAAAATACGTATAATAAAGCTGTAGCAAAATTTATAGCAAAGGCTTCAAAGGAGGGTCTATTACAATGGATAACAAGTATAAGTTAGATGGTACTTTTGAAGAGCAAAGGGAGGCCCTTAGAAAGTGGATTGAGGAACAGTCAAAAGAATTAGAAAAGAAACAAAAATAATTCTTTTAAAGGCACCTGCTAATCGGGTGCCTTTTTTATGTCTTGAAAGGGAGGTGATGGGTTATGGCAGAAGCAAAGACTTTTAACCAGGTTTTAGGTGCACCCGCTGTGCAGAAAAGCCGGTTCAGAATATTCAAAACCGACGAAGACAAGCACCTGGTATTCGGTTGGGCGAATATCTCCATTCGGCAGGACGGCGAAGAAATCCTCGATTATCAGCAGGATATGATTGATCCGGATGATTTGGAGACAGCTGCGTATGAGTATGTACTGAATTTTCGGGACGGCGGAGAAGAGCACAACCCCGACCGCCGCAAGGTGGCACGGCTTGTTGAGAGTTGCGTTTTCACAGCAGACAAACTGGTTGCAATGGGACTGCCGGTTGACGCTGTACCGCAGGGCTGGTGGATTGGCTTTTATGTAGACGATGCCAATACCTGGGACAAAATTAAGGACGGCACTTATCAAATGTTTAGCATTGAGGGTACTGCCACCCGGCAGCCCGTGGAAGGAGGTGATAGCGATGAAAATTCGGAAAGCGAAGACTGATCCCGAAAGTGTACCAACGAAGCTGAAAGATTTGAAACTGACCAGCGTGGACTTCTGCCAGCAGGGAGCAAACCCGGATGCGTATATTCGCTTGGCGAAAAGTAAAGACGTTCCGCAGCAGCAGGATACGCGCCCAGCGTTTGAACGTGCAGTGGAACTGCTGAAAACAGCGTTTCATGCGACACCGGAACCGTCTGGAGAGGTCCGGAAAGATGCACAAACGTTCAGCGACATAAGCAATAAAAAAGATATTCTGAATTCGTTTTGGCAATACAATGATGCTTTGGATAGCAGCTTTCGAAGCATTATTAACGACCAGGAAATGGAAGACTCTGTAAAGCATGAACTTATGCTGCAGAGTCTTTCTCAATTTACAGAAGCAATGACCGCCAATATTGACGGCTTGTATACTGCCGCGCCGGGTGGCGTGAGCAAAGAAAAAGGAGACGAGAACATGGATGAAAAGGAATTTGACCTGTCCGGTATGACCGCAGACGAGCAGAACGCATTTAAAGCACTGCTTGCGAAGTCCAAACCGAAAAAACCAGCAGCGGGTGAAGATGGCGTACCGCCGAAAGATGAGGCGCCTGTTGGCAATGAAAAGAAAGATGGCCTTGAAAAATCTGGAAGCTCTGCGAATGTCGAAAATCCTGCCACAGCTTTTTTGCGTAATCAATACGCATCACCGAACCAACAGGCAGATACAAGAAAATCTGCTACAGGCGGCGTAGAAGACCCGTTGCCTCCGGCTGTACAGGCGGCTATTGACCGCATGAATGGATTGTCTAACCAACTTGAAAAGAGTCTAAAGCAGCAAGCAGAAAATTCAGATTTGCAGGTTGCAAAGAAATACGAGGCGCTGGGTGATTCCGCAGAGATTGCAAAGGCACTTGGAGAGGCACGCACTGCTGGGGATACGGCGTACAATGCTTACGTCTCCGCACTGGACAAGGCTCTGGAAGTCACTAAAAAGACGGATTCTATGCTTTTCGGTGAAGTTGGAAAATCTGCAAGCGGTAGTGCTTCTACTGCTGTCGGGAAAGCAGAGGGCATTGCTAAATCCCTGCAGGAAAAAGACCCTGCGCTGACACCGCAGCAGGCAATGGCGAAAGCTTTCGAGCAGCATCCGGAGCTTGAAGCGGAATATGAAAAGGAATATGAAGGGGGTAAATACTAATGGCTACATACATGGGAACCGGTGTGTCGGATACCCAAACCATCACGCTGAAAGCAGCAGCCGACGTTACAGATATTCGCGGGTTGGCTATTGTGGTTGATTCAGCGGGGAAAGCAGCTGTGGCCGCAGCTGCAGCGGCTCCAATTGTCGGTATTGCGCTGCTGTGCAGTGGAGCATCAAATACATTGGATGGCAAAGATGGCGCTATAAAAGCCGGGGAGGATGTGGACATCCTTATTAAGGACTGCGGCTATGCAATTGCCGGAGCGGCGATTATTACCGGTGCAGAACTTACTGCTACAACAGATGGGAAAGTGTTCCCTTTAGACGCTGCTACCGGCGGCTATGTTGTTGGGACCGCGCTTGAATCTGCAAATGCGGGTGAGCGCGTGTTCGTCCAGATTACAAAATACTTTAAACCCAAGGCATAAGGAGGAATAAAACATGAACGCACTTAGTTCTGGCGAAATTATGAACCAGATTCAGAAAGGTATGTTCCACCCGAATGTAGTTCTGACCAATATTGCAATGGCATATTTTCAGGCACAGCAAGACTACGTTGCGAAGCAGATGTTTCCCATTCTGCCGGTTCAGTTGCCGACATCGGCCTATTACATTTTCGATAAAGGTGACCTTGCTCGCGACGATGTAAAACGCAAGCCACAGCTCGGTAAAGTTGAGCCGGTGGTTGTCAGCAATCATCTGGACACCTATTCCGTCCAGATTGACCAGATTATCATGGGAATTGACCAGATTGCGCAGACGTCCATTCAGCGGCAGCCGGTAATCGGCGCCAGTGACCCAAGGAAGTCCAAAGCCCGTATTATCGCGGAGAAAATGAACATCCATCAGGACCTCATTTTTGCAGACGGCTTCTTTAAACCTGGTGTTTGGACAGACGAGTGGACCGGAGGTACCGCATATTCTGACGAGAGTCATACATTCGTGAAATTCAGCGATGCCAACTGCGATCCAATTAAACTGTTCGACGCATTGCGTACCCGCATGAAAAAGAGAGGTCGCCGCAAGCCGAATAAACTGTCTCTTGGAGAAAACGCTTTCAATGCCCTCAAAGAGAACCCGATTATTCTCGACCACATCAAGTACGGCGGCAGCACGGCTAATCCGGCGATTGTGACGGAACAGGTTTTGGCGGAGATGTTCGGATTGCAAAAAGTTACTGTGTTCGGCTCAACGTATAATGATGCTGTACCGGGCAAAGACGAGAATATGGAATTTATCTGTGACCCAGACAGCGCACTGCTTGTCTATGCGACAGATTCCCCAGCAATCGATGAGCCGACAGCAGGGTATATGTTCTCTTGGGATATGCTGGGCAACGGTAATTATATGCCGGTACTTCAGTATCCTGGAGAGAACGGCACACATTCGGAATTCATTGAGGGTTTGATGGGTCTGGCTTGCAAGAAGACTGCCGACGACCTTGGCATCTTCCTGAAGGAGTGTGTGTAATGTATATCGCGTTACGCCCGCTGCACATTGCCGGGCATGACTATCATATCAATGATGAAATCCCGGACGAATGTGTAACAAGGCGCTTGGAAGTCACCGGATTTGTGAAGCACATCGAAAAGGAGACCTTTGCGGCGCCTGTTTTAATGAGTGATGGCACCGTAACCGCTGTGGAGCTTACTCCCCAGGAGGTCAAAACAGCGCTGCTCCTTTTTCAGCAGACCCCGGCTAATGCAGCAAAGGCGGTGTCGGAAATAGCGTCCGAACCGCTATTGGAATACTTCAAGCAGGCAGACGGTAGGAAGGCTGTACAGGCCGCGCTGGGCGTGAAAATGAACGGCGGTGAAACGAATGGCGGAGGAGCAGAACAGCCCGCAGACAGCGGAAACGGCGCCGCAGAGTAGCAGCACTGCGACATATACCTACAATCCGGCAGAGTGTCAGGATGGTGGGCTAAATCAAATGCGTTTTGAACTTGGCGACAACGTTGTGGAAGGTCAGAGCATGACTGCGGTGCTCTGCGACCAGGAATACAACGCTCTCATAAGCAAATACAGCCGGTGGAAACGCGCAAAACTGGCCTGTTTGGATGCCATTTGCATGAAACTGGCCTATGAGGTCAATACGCAAGTATCCAATCTTTCGTACAGCCTGAATGATCGTGCGGAACGCTGGACAAAAATGCGGGATGATATGAAAAAAGAAGTGTCGGTGTCCGCACCGTGTGTGGCACCGTCTGCTTTGTCTGAACCGCATTATTTCTACAATGATATGCTGTCAAATTACAGGAAGAGGGGATAAGCATGTTTCGTGCGATGCTTCGTCCCGGGCAGGGCTTTCGAACCTATAAAATTCTGCGCAGCAAACCCGGGGAGACAGCAAGCGGTCGTCCGTGCAAGAGTACGCCGAAAGAGGTCGGGGCGCTTTTAGGTTTCATGGTGGCAGCGGACCCGAAAGAAATGACCGCGTGGCGGCAGCGAGGAACGCCGGTGTCCTGTAAGATCGTGCAAGACCGTCCGGACGTATTGGCACAGGAGTCTGATTTTTTGCAGGTACAGCTTACCGGAGAGAAAAAGGCGCGTTGCTATCGCGTGCAAGGGGTTGAAAATCCGGGGCTCCTAGGCCATGCTGTGATTTATTACTGTGACGAAAGGGAGGATTTGAATCAATGCAAAGCAGCGAGTCAGTGAGTGGCGCGACAGCTGCGATTGTGCGTCGCATAAAAGCACAAATGATTCCACGCGGGTTCAAAGCCGCCCAGCAACTGTATAATTCCACACAGATTGTCCTTAGCGGCATCCGGAGCGGTCGTATTTACAGGATACCGAATACCGTAAGGCGGTACACGGCTTCCGCGCCGGGGGAAGCGCCCGCAGTCAGAACAGGAACGTTTCGGGCATCTTTCCACCCAACTGTTGAGACCGAGGAGAACAACGGGCTGACGATTCACAGTCAGGCTAAGAGCGGCCTTTCGGTCAGTGGGTACTTGCTCGGAAGTATTCTTGACGAAGGAACAGCCCGTATGGAGGCCCGACCGTTCAAGGACAAAGTCAAGGAAAGGGCGGCCCCCGAGATTAGGAAAATATTCAGTGTTCCGTATGAGTAAAGAGGTGGGCACACAGTGATAGAATCCCGACTTATCACATATTTACGGCAAGACGAGGCATTAGCTTCGCTGCTGGCACAGTACAACGGAAAGCCGGCTATTTTTCAGCAGATGGTTCCAGATGAAAATGGCCCGGCATGGTCCGGGGAACAGTTCAGCCGCATTTGCTATGACATTGTTTCGCAGTCCTCTCCAGACAGAAAAACAGCGGGAACACTCATGATTGATATTGTCTGTTCGGAAGACAGCTCCCCATATGAACCGATAGAAGCAGCTGTTCGGCGTTTAGTCGATGGCTGCTTTTTTGATTCTGACGACGGCACTATCGTTGCGGCCAGCTGGCAACGGTCTGATAGCTTTACAACCAAAGGGAATGGTTATCAGGACAGTAATGACAACACGGTGCATGGGATTATGCTTACCTTTGACCTCATGGCGTTCCCTACGCAGGAGGTGGCTGGAATGGATCTGTGCGGCTGTATATCCGGTTGGACGAAAGCAACATTTCCGAGTGTTAGGCTTATCACATCCGGCGCAATACCGGAAGGAGCATGGAAGCCAACGGATAAGGAGCCGGCTGCGTATTGGCACCTAGTCAGTACACAGCTGGCTCAGGGCTGGACACAGTACAACACATGGAGCGTCACTTGGATGCAGGCGGCGCTCCAATGCCATGTATTTACCGAAACTCCGCAGGTGCGTAACGACATCATAAAACAGATGGCAGAAAGGGCACATCTGGAAACAAAAATCCCGTTTCCAGATGGCTCGCCGTTAATCGTGCAGCGCTTTCAGGCGAACAGCACATGGGATGCCCTCAAGACAGGGCAAGTTACGCTTACCGCAATTTATGGTCTTCTCAGAGTTCCAGATGGAACTCCGATTGCCAATATTTCAATTAACCAAGGAGGTTAACACGATGGGGGACATTACATATTCGATAGACGAGTTTGTTTCAGCGGCAAAATCCCTTTTTGGGGAGCAGAGCGGGCCGGATATCGTCCGTGCCGCATTACGGCAGGCTGGGAAAGACCGGTATACAAAAGCAGAAGCCTCGAAACTGATTAAAGACTTTGGGAACAGGCCGCTTTCCGGGCCAGTAACCGCTCAGCCGGCGGTCAAAACGGTGATTCCGGCGAAATCCGCGGTGTCGGGACAGACTTCAACATCTTCAACGACTTCCGCTTCAGTGGCGGGTGACAAGGGGGCGAAATAATGGGCCAGTCTTATATTAAGGGAGAGGAAAAAATTCGGCCTGGCATTTATAATCGGTATGAGAATATTACTACAACGAACGATACGGGCGCGATTACCGGTATCTGCGCGGTTCCTATTCAGGCTGACAGCGGCCCGTTGGAGACTGTGAACGCTTTTACGGCATCACAATTGGAACGCTTCAATACCATTTACGGTACCGGGGGCACTACACAGGCTGTGCGTGAACTGTTTAAAGGCGGAGCAAGGACGGTGTATGCTTATCGGCTCGGGTCCGGCGGGCAGAAAGGGAAAGCCGTCTTGAAGGATACGGCGTCTACAGCCGCAGATGCCGTTGTGGTGGAATCTCTTTACCCCGGCACCAAACCGTTATTTGCAACGGTTCGCGAGCGTTTGACGGACAGTACAAAGAAAGAACTGCTCATCACTGGTGGCACAGATGGGACAGAAATTCTTGAAAGTTATGTGTTTGATGCAAAGTCGACAGGAAGCAACGATGTCAATGAATTGGATGAACTGGTCAAAACGGTTGCAGATGCTGGCAGCAGTTATGTGCGACTGTCAAAATCAGACGGTGCCACCGGAGATACCATTGCAGTTGCTTCGTCAGTTTCGCTTGCAGGCGGAGAGAATCCGACCATCACAAATTCGGACTACTCCAATGCTTTTAACGCACTGGAACCATATCGGTACAATGTACTGACACTGGATACGCAGAACGAAGATGTACGTGCACTGCTGTGCGCATATATAGACCGTGTCTTTACAGAGGGCAAGTGGTGCATGGGGGTTGTCGGAGAGTCCACTTCCGTGGGATTTTCAACGCGTATCAGCAATTCCAAAAAAATTAACGATAAACTGATTGCTTATGTGGGCGGCGGATGGATGGACAGCGACCAGAAAGTTGATGATTACCGCGCTACCTGCCGCATTGCAGGTCTTATTTCTGCTACACCAACGAATATGAGTGTAGTCCATGCTTCAATTCCTGGAGCGGTCGACCTTGTGGAACATCTTACGAACACCCAGTATGAAGACGCTTATATCAATGGCATGGTGGCAGTTTCTCAGGCACCGGATGGCAGTATTTGGCTTGACAATGGTGTGACCACACTCGTCAATCCATCTAAGGACGATGATAACGGGTGGAAGAAGGTCAAACGTATGATGACCCGCGTTGAGTTAATGGACCGTATGGACCGCAGGCTCGCTCCGATGGTAGGACAAGTGAACTGCACGGCGGACGGTATTTCTCTCGTTGTACAGGCTGCGCAGAGCATCCTTACAACGATGATTTCCGAGGGTAAATTAAGTGATGGGGCTACGGTGACCGAGGATTCAAGTACCCCGCACACGACGGACAGTCTGTGGCTCGTAATTCAGGCAGATGATCCCGATACTCTGGAGAAGATTTATCTGGACTATCAGTTCAGATATAGTCCAGAGAGCGTCTAAGAGAGGGGAAATGAAAAATGGCAAGTAGTTCTGACCTTGTAGTTCTCGATACCCGAAAAATTGCAACGGGAAAAGATGGGCGTCTCTTCTGCGGTGTCGGCCAGGATACGCCACAGTTCCTTGCAGAATGCGGGGAATGGAGTGCAAAACTCAATGTAAAGAATACCGATTTTCAGCCGGTTGGCAGCGGCTTGGTTGTTGCAGTTCCAACCGGCTTTTCCGTTACGCTCACCATGACTGAAACAGTGGTGCGGGATGATGTTATGCTGGAGCCGCTTATTACGGCCTTGCAAAAAGGCATTATCCCATGGTACACCATGAATTGCGGAATTACCCGTGCAATCGACGACCAGGAGGAACGCATGACCTTTAATCAGTGCGTCCCGGACGGCGACATCGATCTGGCATCATTAAAGCCGGGAGAAATCATCCAGCGCAGTTGGAGTTTCCGCGTCAATATGCTCCCGCAGTTCCAGAAGCTTTTTGCCTATGAGGGCAAGTACAATTCAGAATATACCCATTATCAGGGCTAAGGAGGAAATATAAATGAGTGATGAAGTTAAAACCGCCCAGGATGTTTTGGATGCCGGTGTAACAGCCACGGGTGTAAGCCCGCAGGCTGTTACAACAGAATCCAGTCAGGAAGATGTGCTCAAGATGCTGCTCAGCGCAGCAGACTACAAAGAGGACACCAACCTGCAGAAGGCAATCACTGTGAAGCGAAACGGTACACAGGTTTTACCTTCTTTCCATGTACGCCCGTTGTCCCAAGATGAAGTGAATATCGCGCACAAAAAAGCGACGAAATATATGTCCAATCCTGGTGGCCGCCGGCTTCCGAAAATCGAAGTCTCGACGGACAACAGCATTGAAAATGATTGGCTCATTTATCTTGCCACGACAGACGAAGATAAAGAAAAGCTGTGGAATAACCAGACATATATTAAAGGGCTGCAGTCAAAGTTCCCGAATGTCGTTTTCTCTCAGGGGAGTTCAGGCCCGCAGATGATCAATCTGCTTTTGACTTTGGGAGAAAAGGTGACCATCACCAATTCAATCTTGGATATGAGTTATCCGGAAGATGATATCGACGAAGATGCCAAGGAAGTTTCACAGACTGAATTCGCAAAAAACTAATTTTAGTCAGTTCGGTCGCGCGGCAGGTTGCTTCTATATTTTTGAATAGTCATATCAGGCCGTTGGAAATATTGAAGTGGACATCAGGAGAACGTGCTTTTGCTGAAGCTGCTATTCTGGTGGCTACTGATGAAGGCGCACTGCCGCTGAATCGCAGAGAACTGACGAAATTCGGTTTGAGTACAAGCCTTTTGAAAAGCAAATGAATCAAAGCCGCCTGGAGAATGTTCCAGGCAGCTTTTCTGTGGCAACTGTTTTGGCAATTGTCAGAGAAAAGCCGGATCGATAAAGAGGGGGAGAGAATCAAATGTCAAGCGGAACGGCAGAAGAATTTGTTATTGATGTAACAGCAAAATTCAATGATGAGACAGGCAAGGGTGCAGCGGCGGTTGACAAAGAGATTTCTAAACTTAGCAAGGATGCTACTGCTTACGGCCAGGCCATGGACAAGGCACGTCAGAAAGCTAAGAACTTAGAAGAAGAACAGCGGAAACTGACGCAGAGACTTCAAGAAGCCCGTGGCAAGTACAATGAGGTAAAGTCAAAGGCGGATACCTACCGGAACGGAGTAGATGCCCTGAAGCAACGGTTAAAAGACCTCAATAGCCAGCAGAAAGGGGTTTCTGAGGGTATTAAGAGCGTGCAGGATCGGCTCAAATCTGCCACCAGCAGTGTCAAGGGTAATAATGATGAAACTGCCAGGCTTACGAATACATTAAAGCAGCTGCGGCAGCAGCATACGAACCTCAACAGCAGTATTAGTGCCACCAAAGAGCGTATATCGGCCGACACAACGGCTCTAAATGGATATGCCGCTGGGGCCAAAAAGAGCTATCAAGCTCTTGGGGAACTTTTGAGTAAATCGAAGCAACTCAATCAGGAAATGGAGCAAAACAAGCGAACTCTTAATGAAAATGCTTCGGCGTATACGAAGGTTGCGCAGGAGCAGCTAAAGCTTCGACAGCAGAATTCTGCCTCATCCGATGTCATTGCCCAAAAAGTTCAAACAGTGAATTCTGTGGAATCTGGTAAAGCGTTAACGAGTGCGGGAAAATCCATAAACGGATTAGGGACTAAACTCACGCTCGGCCTTACAACTCCAATTGTAACGACCGGAATTGCGGCAATTAAGAAAGGCAACGATTTTGAGGCGCAGATGTCTCGCGTTAAAGCGATCTCCGGAGCAACGGAGAGTGAATTCGAAAAGCTATCCAATCAGGCAGTCAAACTGGGAGCAGATACTTCCTACAGTGCAACGGAGGTCGCTGAAGGTATGGAAAACTTGGCTTCGGCCGGCTTTACCGTCAATGAAATTACGGCTGCCATGCCCGGTATGCTTAACCTCGCAGCGTCCAGCGGCGAGGATTTAGCGAACAGCGCAGATATCGCGGCATCAACCCTACGCGGATTTGGACTTGCTGCCAGCCAATCCGGTCATGTGGCAGACGTCTTGGCACAAAATGCTGCAAAGACGAACGCCGCTGTGGCAGATACCGGACTTGCAATGAAGTACATTGCTCCTGTTGCGAAGAATGCTGGGTGGTCATTAGAAAGCGTCACTGCTGCTATCGGTGAAATGGCTGACTCCGGAATCAAGGGAGAACAGGCCGGCACGACGTTGCGCGGTGCATTAACAAACTTAATGGACCCGTCAAAAGAACAGGCGAAAGCCATGTCGTCTCTCGGCTTTTCAGCGTATGATGCACATGGAAAAATGAAGCCCTTGTCCCAAATCATTGGAGAGCTTTCTCAGAAAACGAAGAGTCTTTCTGATCAGCAGCGGGACCAAAAGATCGCGACTATTATGGGAACAGATGCATTAAGCGGGATGCAAGTGCTTTTGAAAGACGGAAAATCCAATTTGGACAACCTCACAGCGTCTCTCGTGCACTCTGATGGTGCGTCCGAAGATATGGCAAATACAATGCTGGACAATACGAAGGGTAGCATTGAGCAAATGAATGGATCTCTTGAAACTGCCGCGATAACTATCCAAAAAACTTTGGCGCCAACGATTACCGAGGCGGCCAATAAAGTGACAGAACTTTCAAATGCTTTTGCTGAACTGAGTCCGAACACGCAGAAAGGATTATTAGCTACTGTAGCTGGAATCGCGACGGTGGGACCAATTCTCAAAGGTGTAGGAGGTACGCTTAGCACTGTAGGAAAAATCAAAGAATTTTTTGGGAAACACGCAGCATCATCCGCTGTTGCCGAAGTTGGAACGGAAGCCGTGAAATCTGCTTCAAAGACAAGTTTGCTAACTAAGGTGATTTCTGGCGCCAAAAACGCGTTAGGGCTTATTCCTCTGCCGCTGAAGTTGATTACCGCTGGAGCAGGCGTTGCCGGAGTGGCAATCAAGAAATGGCATGACTACTGTGTGAATGACAATCTGCAAAAGCATTTCGGAGATGTGCAGCTGTCCATGGAGGAAGTGGAGGATGTAGCCAAGAGGTTGACAACTAACAAATGGACTATGCAGGTTGATACAGTAGTTAAAAACCAAGAAAAAATCACGGATCTTGAATCAGATTTAAAAAGCAACCTTGAAGAAATCAACAAAACCGAATGGAAGGTTTCTGTGGGATTAAAACTGACCGACGATGAAAAGACGGGTTTGAAAGAATCTGTATCAAGCTATGTTTCAAATGCAATAAAGGTTGTCGAGCAGCAGCATTATACTGCAAAACTTGCCATTGACACGGTGTTTACTCCGGGAACAGCTGAGAACACGAATGCAACAACGTATGCCAATTCCCTTTATGGCGGGATGAGTAGTGAAATTCAAAGACTCGGAACTTCACTCGCTCAAATGTGGAATGATGCTTTTAAAGACGGCATTATCAATGATGATGAGATTCAAAAAATCGTAAAAAAACTTGAACAGGGGAAGCAGAAGATACAGAGTGAGATGAACAAGCTTGAAAAAGCGCGTGCCGACGTGGAGATGCAGGATTTGCAATCGGATGCTCTTAAGGGTGGCTTGTCTGAGGACAGCTTTTCAAAGCTGTTGGATGAGGAGAATACACAATTGGAGAGTCAAAAAAAATCAGCTAAAGAGGCCGCCAAAAATGCTAAGGTTCAATCGCGAGTTGCTTACAATGATCACAAAATTTCAAAATCCGCCTATGACAAACAGATTGATAAAATTGACTCTAATACGGATAAACAGTTAGGTACAAACACCGCGAATGCATTAGGCAATGCTGCTGATACGATTAAAAGCAACTACAGTAAAGAATATAGCGGTGTTGAGTCAAATTTTGCTTCATCTTTTAAAGACTTTCTCAAAAAAGGCACGACAGACGAGGATGGTCATGGGGTTAAGTGGGGGAGCTTTTTTAGTTCGATTGAATCGCAAATAAAAAGTTCTGGCATCCAAGGTGATTCAGCGTCAGCTATACAAAAATTGACGCAGAAACTGCAACCTATGACATCAGAACTTTTAGGGGAAACAGATGCATGGCTGAAAAACAAGCAGTCTATACCTAAGGCGGTCTCCAGCCAACTGGAAAAAACTTTTCAGATGGAGGTTATGGCCGGAGATACTTCTCATGCGGATGAATACACCGGTATGCAAATGGGAAAATCTAATGCCTACTTAAAAATGCTTGAAAATGCAAAGAAGTCAGGTGTAGTCGTTCCTGAAGGTATCATAAAGGGTGCAGAAATTAGTTCAGGAAAGACTTTTTCAAACGGAGCATTTGTAGATGCCGAGAAAGCGACGGCACTCGCTTCCGACAAGCTGAACGAACTTTTCAAAAAAATGGGTGTCAATGCAAAATCAAGCTTTGCAACGAATTTTGCAGGGCAATTGCAGCCAGAAGTACAGGCTTCTATTTCTTCATTGCTTAGTGGAATCACCGGGAAGCAAAGTGGTACAGAGCTTAAAAATCTATTCAAAAATGCCAATATCGATATTTCTGATGGTCTAGCGTCTGCGATTAGCAAGACAAAGCCAGAAGTACAGACAAAATTGTCCGGCTTGATTGCGGGCTTATTTTCTGGCATTCAGCTGGACACAGGGAATTTAAAATCGGTGTTTGGAGGATTGAATGTTGGCATTTCTGATGGCATAGCAAGTAGCTTAGCTGGGCTTTCTCCAGAAATCCAGCAGGGGTTGATTTCGGCTGTAGAGTCTACAAATCCACAGGCGGCTTTATCTGCGTTGCAGCAGAAATTTTCTGATAATGCAACGCTCAAAGGTCTTAAAATTGATACGGACAGTACCGGGAAATTGGCAATTGAAGAAGTGAGCAGCACGCTGTCTACTATGAATACAATGACCGGCGGAGCAACATTGACAGGACCTACGATGGGGGCAATCCAAGGAGTTACAAGCGCCGCGCAAGCCGCGTTGGCAAAGGCTAAAGCAGAATTAGCAGGAACGTCATTAACCATGCACGCAAAAATTGCAGTCGAATCGTATAGTGCCGGTGCAAGACCATCGTCTGGGCCTCAGCAAGCTGGCGTTGGTTATACTGCCAATGGCGACATCAAAACAAAGCCTACGCTGACGTGGGTCGCCGAAGCGGGATACCCGGAAGCAATTATCCCATTTGACCCGGCTCGGCGCCAGCGGGCCTTGGGCCTGTGGAAGCAAACTGGTGAAGCACTTGGTGTAAAACCGCAGTATCATGCAGCGGGCGGTATTGTAGGCGGCCAGTTGCCGCAGCGACGTAACCCGCAGGAAGTGTTTGCCTCGCAGCAAACTGCTGTTGCAGCGGCGCCTGTAGTGGCTGCTGCCAGTGGCGTCGGTATGAATTTAGGCGGTGTGCAGATCATCGTACAGGGCGGCGATGGCGATATTGTGAAAGTAATCGCTGCTCACAAGCAGGAAATCGCTGAGGCGGTGGCAGAGGTTGTAAATGGTGCGATGGACTCTGCCAACGTGCCAATGGCGCAGGGGGAATGATAAGGTGGATATTTATTTGACCGAACTAAGAGGGGAGCCGGAGAAACCAGATGGATATGAGTTGCGATTCCCCACTCTGCCACAGGAAGTATCCATTTCCACTACGGCAACGTTTCAGTCTTACAATATCATCAATTTAGGCAATACGGTTCTCCCAGACGGCACAGATTTAAAAAGCATTACCTGGGACGGAACGCTTTACGGCACCGGACGAGAGGAATGCCTTGGTACTGCTATGCGGGAGTGGCAAGATCCAGAAGACGTATCCAAGCGGATACAGGGGTGGGAAGAATCACACCAGAAGCTGCGGCTGAACATCACAGAAACTTGGATAAACTATGATGTTTATGTGAAGTCGTTCAAGCCCCAGTTGACCGGTGGCTTTGGGGATATCTCCTATAGTCTTGAGTTGACAGAAGCGCGGCTTCCACAAATCTTGGTAAGCAATCCAAAGGCATCTACTACCATCCCACCGCAGGTTGTGGCCAACGATACAAAATTTATTTGCGATACAACGATGGACGTATCGATTACGCAGGGCGGGAAATATACGGCAATGGTTTATTGTACGGCCGGGCGGCCGAACGTCGTTGCTGGGACCGGTGGCGTGGTGGATATTACATTGAAGAGCCGCAAAAACGATAACTGGTATTTTCAGTGTACCGCCAAAGGGACAGTTGGAAAAATGACGGGCGTGTATATTAACGGTTCCAAGCAGCCTATATTCCATTGTTCTATTGCCGCGAAAAGCATCAATTTTAGAGGGTCTGCCGCGGTAACGTCCTCTAAAAAAACGTATACAGTAGCTGGCAGCGATACCATTTGGTACATAGCCGTGAAAATGTACCAGGATGGGAATCAGTGGGCGAAAATCTACAATGCCAACAAAACTTTAATTGAAGCGGTCGCGCGTGCACATGGAAAATCTGCATCGGAGCGCGGAAGATATCTTTTTCCAGGGACAAAACTCATTATTCCATAAAGGAGGGAGACGCGGGAATGTCGATAGCTGTCAGTCCGCAGTACACGCTATTTTTGCAAAAGGGCGGTAAAACATATCAGCTGCTGAAAGCGTGCTCAGCGGCAACGCTGAGTGAAAAGACGGACTCTCTTGCGCAGACGCTCACATTTACTGTGGCAAGTGTTAAAGCCGGTAATGCTTATATAGGTTCTATCATTGACCCGGGCGATATTGTTCATTTGACCTGTAATGACGGGGATCGAAAAGGAGAGCTCTTCAAAGGCCCTGTGTGGGAAGTGAACTACAGCCAGGATGCACGGTCTATTTCCTATACGGCGTATGATCCACTGATTTACATTCAAAAAAGCAGTGATGCGCTGTTCTTTCCGGTCGGGCGTACCACGCAGCAGATTTTTCAGTCAATTTGTAGCAAGTGGAAAATCCCTTTGCAGTATAAGTATACCGGCGGGATCAAGCACGAAAAGAAAAGTTGGACGAATAATAAAGTTTCCGATATGATGTTGGAACTGCTCAAAGATGCGAAGAAGAAATCAAAAGTATCGTACATGATGAAGTGGCAGGCAGGGTATTTGCTTGTAGCAAACCGCGGTATCAATAAAATCGTGTACTCGTTTTCGGACAGTACGAATCTGACCAAGGCATCCAGTAAGCGGTCAATGGAGAATGTAGTGACGCAGATTATCATCACCGGCAGTGCAAAGGACAGCGGGCAGATACCAATCAAGGCCACAGTCAAGGGAACGTACCAGAATCGTTACGGTGTCCTGCAGAACGTTCAGGAGATGAAAGAGAAGCAATCCCTCGCAGATGCAAAATCAGATGCAACCAAAGATTTATGGGAGAACCGCCAGCCAACACTTACCTTTACAGGAGAGTCGGTTGACTATCCGTTTTTGCGCAAAGGTGACTTGGTGAATTTCTTATCCGGCGCGAATGGCGGATACAAGAAAATCAGTGTATCGAGTGTCTCACACAATCTGCTGGGCCGCACGATGGCATTGGAGTTGGAATTATGAAACAGGTTGAAAAGATGTGCCGGACGCTCCGGCAGCAGGCACACGAAACAGGCAAGTTTTATAGTATGAATCAAGTAGCACTCGGTACCATCACCGCGGGGAAGTCGTTGCAGATTGACGGCTTCCCTTTTTCTATACCAGTGGGTAACTATTACGTCTGCCGGACTCTGTGTCAGTCAGAAAGCCAATGGACGGAAGTTCTCCCGGTGGATAATTCCGGTTGGGTGAAACTGCCGGACAAGTTGAAGCCGCTGGCAGTCGGCGACCGCGTTTTGGTAGTCATGCCGTCAAACGGTGCCGGCAATCCGTCCGACTACATTGTAGTGGACGTTGTGGAAAGTTAGGAGATGATGAGATGTGGATAGCTTGATGCCAGATTCCGTGTTTGAAAACGTTGACGAGGGCAGCGAAACTACAAGCGGAATGGATGAAAATTTTACAGGTTATTTGCCGAGTGCTTATTTTGCAGACAATGATTTTCAGCGCGACGGCACCCATCAGATTGTCGAAGCCTCCGGCGTGGATGCATGGAAACAGTGGTGCCAAAAATGCTTGGTTACACAAAAAGGAGCAAGCCCGTATTATCCGGAAAACTTTGGCATTGACCTGCAAGCGGCTTTTGACAAACCGGATCGCAGCTACACAGAGAACATCCTGTCGCGCGAAATCAAAGAGGCCTTGGAGGCTGACCCTTACCACCGCTTGAGCAGTGTAACCAGCGTGCAGTTTGCATGGAACCGTGGGAACGCGCTCCAGGTGTCCCTGCAACTGACCGGCATCGATGGAAGTTCCATTTCTGTTTCCACAACAGTGGGGAGGAATACATATGTCTGATTTTACAGCCCCGTCTTTTTTGACGGAGGATCAAGATACCATAATGGAACGTATGCGGGAAAGGTTCCCAGCGGATATTGACACGTCCGCTGGCGGCTTTGTTTGGGATTTGCTCCGGCCGACCGCGGTGGAAGAATCGCGGTTCATGAACTTTGACCTTGTCAATGCTTTGCAAATTGTTTTCCCGCAGTTTGCATCGGAACAGTGGCTGGACTACCACGCGGAGAATCGGGGAATTGAAAGGAAAGCGGCACAGCCGTCAACGGGGAAAGTAACGATTACAGGAAAACCGGGAACCGTAGTGGCCGCCGGTTCTCTTTTTTCTACTACTAGTGTGGGAGATTCCCTCTCAGTCGATTTTGCAGTGACACAGGATGTAACAATACCGGAAACAGGGACTGCGGAAGCGGCGGTGAAGTGTACGCAGACCGGTTTAAGCGGAAATGTACAAGCCGGCACCGTCGTCTTAAAAGATAGCAGTTTGTCCGGTGTTACCGCAGTTACCAATGAGGCTGCTTTTACCGGCGGCACAGAAATAGAAGATGATGAAAGCCTACGTGCGCGAATCTTATACATTGACAGAACGCAAGGACTGTCGTATGTCGGCAGCGTATCAGATTACAAACGGTGGGCGTTAACAGTGCCGGGTACAGGTTCGGCCACTATTATTTCGGCGCAGGATGATACCGGTCTTGTCAAAATCGTTCTGACGGACAGCAATGGGGCACCAGCGACAGAGGAACTCTGCACCTCAGTTTACAACTATATCATGCATCCGGACGATCCGGCGTCAAGACTGGCACCCATTAACGCGAATATTTCCGTTGTGCCGCCGGAGGAAGTGCAAGTAACCATTGCCGCGACCGTTGAGCTTGAAAGCGGGAATCTTGATACGGTCAAGGAACATTTTGAATCCGTACTGTTGCCTTATTTTGGCGAGGTTCCTAATGACGGAGAAATCCGGTACACAAAAATTGCCTCTTTGTTGTCAGACACCCCAGGGGTACATGATTTCAAAAGCCTTTCCATTAACGGCAAGGCAGAAAACATACCGGTTACGGCCATGGCAACGCCTGTGCTGAAAGAGATTGATTTTGATGGAGGGGATGTGTAAATGTGGACCGAAAAAATGGACGAAATCCTTACCAGTCCGGCTGCCCGCCGAATTGTTCCTCAACTCTCTCCGGTCTATGGGGACGCCTATGTAGCACTGTGGCTGTTTAATGCCATTGGGCAGGAAATTGATAATATGGATTTGCACACGCAGGAACTGCCGCTGCAGGCGCTGCCGCAGACGGCTACATGGGGCATTCCATTTTGGGAAGAGGACTACGGCATAGCAAGGAACGATAATCTGCCTATGGAAGAACGGCGGCGTGAAGTACTCAGTAGAATACGCACACGGGCACCGATGAATCCGCAGTGGATTAAAACGGTGCTGCAGACGTTGACCGGGACAAGCGTGCAGATTACCGAAAACATCAGCAAGAATCGATTTGAGGTGATCTTCGGGAATGTCCTCGAAAATGCGGTCAAAGGTCGGGTCAGAGATAAACTGGAAGAGATAAAGCCGGCACACCTAATTTATTTGATAGCGCAGACGATTCCCATTATATTTCGGGAAAAGAACACTCTAGCGGCAGATTATCAAGCGCTTTTCCACTTCGATTTTCGGAATGCCTTGCGGTTGCGTTGGTGGACTGTGCATTTTACTGTTGCAGAAGTTAACAACGTCTTTTCTCAATTTCTAATTCCTGTGCGTTTTTTGGAATTGGAGCAAGTGGAATGGCACCCTTCGGACTTGTTCTTTTTTCGGAACAGAGAGTTTACCAGTCTGCCGGCTTCCTGCGTCAGCTTTTCACTTCAAAATCGACAAAGGACAGATGGCACGATGACCTACAACCGTCCATGGAAGTTTAATGGAAAAATCAAATTCAATGGAAAACAAAAATTCAATTCTGGAGTTACAAAGGAGGAATTCTGATGGCGGATGAAACAAATACCATTACACAGTACCGGCGGAAACTGCTTGCACAGATTACAAGTGGAACCATTACTGCAATTCCAAAAGTCAAGTACATTGCTGTAGGTACAGGTGGGTTAAATTCGGACGGTACACCTAAAGTGCCGCCGGCATCCCAGACGGATTTAGAGAATGAGTTGAAGCGCTTCGACGTTGGTACGCCAACGTTTCCAGTAGATACCACGGCAAGGTACACTGTCGATATTCATGAAACAGACGCGGATATCGACGGGCAGTATTTAAGTGAATTTGCGTTGGTAGACGAAGCCGGCAAGTTGTGTGCCATTCGTAACACTATGAAAAAGGGCAAATCTGCTGGGGAGCAACTGACGATTACAATGGACGATGTGTTTTAAGGAGGCGAAACCGCATTGGCTGATAGACCCAACTATACATTAGAGGATAATCCGGTATATACGGAAGAAATTCCTGCAATTCAGAATGATGATGATGTAAGCGCGGATAAAGTAGTGAATCCGCTGATTACAAAAATTCTGAACAATCAGAAAGCCAACCATCAGCTGGCGCAAGCGGCAAAAAGCAGTGCGGACAGTGCCGGGCAGACAGCGGGAAAGGCAATCCCACTGACGCAGAAAGGTGCGGCGAACGGTGTGCCGACACTGGACAGCGCCGGGAAGATTCCCAAGGCGCAGCTGCCGACTGTGGGCGGCTATGTGCGGCAGTCCTCATCGCCGAGCGACAGTAGCCTGCTGTGGATTGACTCCGGAAACAGTAACAAAATGAAATATTACAATGGCAGTTCGTGGGTGCCGGTGCCTGCGACATGGGGGTGATTTTATGATAACAGCGAGTCAGCTTGTCACGCTGAAAGCCAGCGTGGACAAGGAAATGAAACGCCGGTGCTATTATGGCAGCATGACTGCCTATGCCGGTAGCAGCTACGCGTTCCAGACAACGCCGGTTGCGGGGGATACCGTTAAGGCACAACAGGGCAATGCCGTGATTCAGCCGCTCAATGCGGTCAATCCTATTAGCGGGCTTCCGTCCGCAGCCGCTGGGGAGGTTGTACCGGCGACCTTTGACAATGACAAGCTCACGAAAGTAGTCAATGCCCTGTCCAATATGACGACCACAACCACTAGTCCCGGCTGTGCAGCATCCTGTTCCGGCCTGTGCCACACGCAGTGCAGCACAACGTGTTCTGGGTGCAGCGGGTGTTCGTCTTGCTCTGGGACTTGTAATGGTTGTAATGGTTGCACTGGGACTTGCAATGGTTGTACAAACTGCACTAGCTGTTCCGGATGTTCTAGCAGCTGCAACGATCAATGTGCAACTTGTATGGGATCGTGCGGAGGTGCCTGTGGCGGCTGTTCTGGCTGTTCTGGCTGTGGTAATGGATGCGGTGCATGCGGCACAGGTTGCAATTCAGGATGCAGTATGGGATGTGCCCGAGGCTGTACAAGTTGTTCTGGCGGATGTTATGGCGGTGGAATGGCCTAAATTGGAAAGGAAAACCAATATGCAATATAAGTTGAAAGTTGAAGAAAGCCTGTTAAACTATCTTGAAGCGCTCATGTATGAGTGCGGCAGAACAAAAGAAATTGTGGCTTATATGCTTGGCAACAATTTTGATACCACATCTGATTCCTTCAAACAGTGGGAAAAAGACAATCAAAAAGCATACATTGAATATTCTCACGCAAAAGAAACAATGACAAAAGAAGTCATCCCTAAGCTCTTGCCAGAAATTAAAGGAAAGCCTTTTCAGTGGGAAGTCGATTTTTATAATAAGGAAGTGGTAGTAAATGTACCACAGAATTGAGCAGTATCAAGACTATATCGCACGACTATTTCCACCAACTGCGAAAATCAAGTCAGGTAATGGCAGGGTGCTGTCGCGGACGGTTACTTTACAGGTAACTGATGCCTGTAACTTGTGCTGTACCTACTGTTATCAAACGCACAAGCAGCACCATGTGATGGATTTTAATACGGCAAAAGAATTCATTGATATGTTGCTTTCCGACCGGTACGCATACATCAACACCAAGAATTCTCCTGGCATTATCATCGAATTTATTGGCGGCGAACCGTTTCTTGCTATTGACCTGATTTCAAAAATTTCAGACTACTTTATTGAACAAGTGGTAAAGCAACATCATCCGTGGGCAACTAAATTTATGTTTTCGATTTGCTCAAACGGTACGCTATATTTTGACCCACGTGTTCAGGGATACATAAAGAAGCACCTTAATCATCTCTCTTTTTCGATTTCTGTTGATGGATGTAAGGAACTGCATGATGCCTGTCGGGTATTTCCGGATGGTTCAGGTAGCTATGATATGGCAATCAAAGCTGTAAATCATTTTCGCTCTCATTTTCACGGAGAGATGGGCAGCAAAATGACACTTGCCCCCGCAAATATCAAGTACACAGCGATGGCCGCCGAAAATCTTGTCAATTTAGGTTATTCTCAAATCTTTTTGAATTGCGTTTTTGAAAAAGGCTGGACAGCAGAACACGCCAAAATCCTATATCAGCAACTAAAAAAGCTTGCTGATTTTTTATTGGGCAATAATCTTGAAAATGATATTTACCTGTCAATTTTCGAAGAGAACTTAGGACACAAAATGGCTGAAACTGACAACGACAACTGGTGCGGTGGCACTGGCTGTATGATTGCGGCAGACTATAAGGGCGATATTTTTCCATGTTTACGCTACATGGAGAGTAGCTTGGGCAATGCACAACCGCCAATGGTTATTGGGACTGTTCAGGATGGCATCATGGCAACGCAAAAGCAGAAGGACTGTGTAAATTGTTTGCGGTGCATTACCCGCCGCAGCCAGAGTACAGAAGATTGTTTTAATTGCCCAATCGGGCAGGGGTGCGCATGGTGCAGTGCTTACAATTATCAGGAGTTCGGTACAGCAAACCACAGGGCAACGTACATTTGCGAGATGCACAAAGCCCGTGTGCTGGCAAATGTGTACTTCTGGAACAAAAAATATCAAAAGCACAAAGAAAACAAGGTATTTCGCAACAACGTACCTGAAACATGGGCGCTGCGGATTATCGATAAAAATGAGCTTGATATGCTCAATATACTTGCAAAGGAGAACTGATTATTATGGCGGAAATCAAGTATGTGAAGTTTGCAGATGCAACAGTTATCGAGGCGACTCAGGTGTCTGAAAGTATGCAGCAGGACAGCAGTGGAAGAAAAATGGAGGTACTGCTTATTCAAATCGACACTGACAGCATTGAAAACAAGGTTAATGAATTGGTAGCAGAAATCACAGCTGCTGGTCTTGCGGATGTCAACATTTTTGCTGACAAGGAGTGCACAAATAAAATCTTTGTTGGTGGTGCTTACAAATCTGTCCTCAGCATTACGGCAACAGTGCGCGCCTGCGGGCTGCTGTACAGTGTATCGCTGTCTAAGTAAGGGAGGGGTGAGAATATGAGTTATAAAGGCATTGATGTCAGTTACTGCAATGGTAAGGTGGACTGGCTGAAAGCTAAATCTGCCGGCCTGCAGTTTGCTATCCTCCAACTGGGGTATGGCAGCGACTGCGCATCACAGGATGATGCGCAGTTTGCGCGTAATGTAAGTGAGTGTGAGCGCCTTGGGATTCCCTGGGGCGCTTATTTATATAGTTACGCACAAACGGTGGCAGGAGCGCAGAGCGAGCTGCAGCATATGCTACGGCTGCTGCGCGGACACCATCCGCAGTACCCGGTGTTTATCGACATGGAGGACGCAGACGGATACAAGGCAAAGCACGGCGGCATCCCAGACAGAGCAACCAATACAGCAATCATCAAAGCTGTGTGCAGCGGTCTGCAGCAGGCCGGGTACAAGGCAGGATATTACGTCAATAAGGATTGGTACGACAACCGCATTGACGCGGCGCAACTGTCAGCGTATGAATTTTGGTATGCACGGCCGGGTGTGTCTGCACCGGACAAGTATTGTGATATTTGGCAATCGGAGTTTGGTGAGGACTCCGGTAAATGGCCGGGAGCAAATATCCCGGGCAAGGGTTGCGACACGAACGTGTGCTATACCAATTATGGTGTAAACAGCAATGGCACACCCGCTGTCCGGACGCTGCCAGCACTTGCACCGACCGGGGCAGCATTTGTCAGTGACACCACTACCACCGTATCGCTAAAACACGGGCAATCCTACACGGTCAAAGTAACCTGTCCGGTCGGTCGGCCTTCGCTGGCTGCCGGCACCGGCGGCACGGTAGACATTACTTACCAGAGTTGCAACGGCAGCAGCTATTACTACAAGCTGACCGCGATCGGCAAGGTAGGCACGGAAACCGGCATCTACATTAACGGTCACAAGCCATCTACTATGGTGGTGCGAATTGTTACCGCCTGCAGCAGCGATACGACTGTTAACCTGTCCCGCAAGGTGGGGGAGTGCTACACGGTCGGGCTTACCTGCTCCACAAAGCCAACCGTCACGGCTGGCACCGGTGGTATTGTAACGATTGCAGGTGTGTACCCCAATGGCAACGGCAAGTGGCTGTGTCCGATTGTGGCAGTTCGGTCGGGTGTCACTGGAATCTATACGGAAATTAAAGAAGAGGGAAGTCCGGTGAAACGATTCGAGTTCAAGGTGGTGTAATTGTGGATCATGATGATATTGCTGTGCAGGCATGGGAAAGCTCGAAATCCGCCCACCACAGGATTGATGAATTGGAAGCGGAAGTTAAGGATATTCGCGGATTGACTGCTGCGATGGCAACCGTGAATACAAAAGTGGATGGGCTGGAATCGGACGTGCGGGAAATCAAAACGGATGTAAAAAGTATATCGGCTCGTCCGGTGCAATGGTGGGATAAACTCATTGCCGGAATCATTGGAGCAATAGGGACAGGCGTTGCAGCGGCAATCCTGTCGCTGCTATTTAAATAATTGGAGGTACATATTATGGATTTGACTATGGTGATTATCGTGTTTGGCGTAGGCTTTGCAATTACCGCCTGCGGTTGGATGGTGACGCTGCTGCGGTCTAAGGGGGTCAACGTCCAGGGAGGCGTGAATACCGCGCAACGAGTGCTGGACGTTGCCGATACTGTGACAGACGCTGCGGCTGCAATCGTACCCAGCCCGGTAACATCCGCACTGCAAAAGATTGTGGACGCTGCGAAAGTCGGCGTGAACAGCGCAGAGCAGTTGTACTGCAACGGCAGCATTACTGCTGACCAGCGCAAGGCCGAAGCTGAAAAGGTGCTTAAAACGGCTCTCGGTATTGACGGTATCGCCTACGAAGGTGACGTGGCAAGTCTTGGCGACTCGGCGATTGAGGCAGCGGTTAAGGCTCTGCCGGCAACTGGCACGAAAAAGGCCGCCAATACAATAGAGACAACACAGACCACATAATGGAGAATTTGAATGTATAAAGCAACGCCCCTGACTTCTCACTTACAAAGTGGGAGGCCAGGGGCGTTTTTGTTGTTTCCGGAACTAAAGAGTCGAAATTACATGTTGCAATTTATAAAATGTGCTTTTTACTATTTAAATAACACTAATTTTGTGGTACACTAAAATTCAAATAGTTGTTGACAAAGATAAAATAAAGTGATAATATAATCAACTGCGCAAAGGGGAACTGGAAAATTTGCCCAAAAAATATTATGCTGTTAAAAAAGGTTATAATCCCGGAATTTATAAAACATGGGACGATTGTAAAAGGCAAGTAGATGGATTTTCAGGAGCATCTTATAAAGCATTTGCATCACAAGAAGATGCTCTGAGTTTTTTGGGAATGCCAATCACACATGAAACTAAAGCAGTTGAGTCCTCCAAGGTAACGCCTTCAGCTGAAGCCGTTGCCTATGTGGATGGGAGCTATGATGACAATGTAAAAGCATTTGCCTATGGAGTGGTTATCTTCTATGATGGAATCGAAGAGCACTTTTCCGCAAGAATGAATAATCCAGAATTGATTGGAATGCGGAATGTTGCTGGAGAAATTAAGGCAGCAGAAAAGGCGATACAATTTTGTATAGATCATAACATAAAAAGTGTCGACATATATCATGATTACGAAGGCATTGCAAAATGGTGTACTGGAGAATGGAAAGCTAATCTCGTAGGCACAAAAGATTACAAAGTCTTCTATGAGAGTATAAAATCAAAGATAAATGTCAATTTTATAAAGGTAAAAGGCCATTCTGGCGATAAATTTAATGATCTTGCCGACCAACTTGCAAAAAGCGCTTTAGGCCTTGAAAAGCAGCCGGATATTACACAAGGCATAAATAGCATGACGGCAAACAATATAAAAAGAGAAGATTTTGAGGCAATATTAGAGTTGCTCAAGGAAGATATCCCTGATTTGCGCTTTGAAAAGAGTGCTCAGCCATATGGTCAGGGATATTTGCTTATGTCAGATATTCCTCATAAGCAGAAACTGAAAATTGTACATTTTGATGGCAAGAATAAACTGTGGCTTCAAGGGAAAAAGGAGGAATTGTTTAATCAGCTTTCCTTATATATTGTTGAGTTGCTTGAAACAGATGAGGTTCCTCGCTTTTTAAACTCTGTTTACCAGTTACATGTCGACGAGGATGTTGTGGAGACAAAATATTGTGAAAAGTTGCCACACGCCTCGCAGCATGTTTCCGATAAAATAAGCCGGACACTTCATCAGGCTATATATAACTTAAATATAGATGAAGCGCCCTATGACGCTACATTTATTGCTGAACCAGCAATAAGAGTGCTGGAGCCTATCTTAAAACTGGCATTAGGCGAGCATGGTTTGCCTTTGAGAAAAGATAAAAAAGATCAATATGATACTTTCTTCGTGTTCAAGAAAGTAAAAGGCACAGATATTTACAAAATAAAACCCGCCTATATCAAACCCGAGTATTCGCAGGAGTTCTTGGATTATCTGTCAAAACTTTATACATATTTTCATCAGTATCGGCATACACTTTTTCATTGGGATGATCCTACCGATGCAGTCGATACAACACGATTGCTAAATACACCAAACGAGGCCCATACGCTAATACTTGAAACGCTTAAACTAATTGATGACTACTTTACATTATAAAATGGAAATTAAGGGGGCGGAGCAGATGGATAAGTTTTACGTGTCAAAACTGGAAAATTTCAATGATTTTATTGCGCTATTACTTTTGACAAATTCAGATGCTCCGTTGACTCCAATTGATGAAATTGAAAAAGCCGTGTCATCTATGGAATATGGGCACATTATAATTGACCAAATACTACATTCTGGTAATAGTAAAGATAGATTTATTACCTTAGATGTGAAGAATGGGAAAGTAGTTAGGAATTCAATTTCATTTTATACCGTTCCAAAAGATGCGTATGTTCGTAATATATCAAGGAATTTGCTTTTTCAACATAATTTGATTGACTTTTCTATTTTATCCTCAATCCAAAAGAGAATGTTAAAAAGCGGGATTTCAATTTAATAAGTCAAAAAGGGAACAAAGCCATACAAAGATTTTACGTTGCATGGCTTTGGTTCTTTTCGACTTATTATATGATAGGTTGTAAAATGAAGGTAATTGCCCAATATCCCCGCGTAATGCAAAGAAAAAGCTGCCCGAAGGCGGCAAAGCAGGATAGCGTATAAGGAATCATGGTCAGGGCAAGAGAATCCTTTTGAGGAAGCTGAGAAAAGAGCACAGTGCAATACTGCTCCGCATTCAGTCTATTGACTGTTGCTGCGGTAGCAAGAGAATGAATATAGCGCTGGTTTGAGTGCTTTTGACAGTTTCATGCACTTGGCAAGGATGGATCATATTCATCCTTGCCAAAACCATCAAGGACCGGTTTAAATCACCTATACTATGATTTATTGTTTGTAACCGCACCTCACACTTAATGGTGGGAGGCCATGTATATAATTGTTGATTGTTTTAGAAGGAGAATGGGATGGAAACGATAATTGCTGCTATAATAGCAGCTGTTGTATCTTGTGCAATAGCCTTAGTCTCGAATCACATAATTGAGAGGGGTCAAAAAATTCAGACAAATGAATTTTATGCGCAACTAAAAAAACAGCAGGAGCAATTTGAAGCACAGTTGGAATTGCAACGGACGCAACATACGGAATCCATAAGAGAACAAGTGCGCCCATTTCTTTGCATCAAGTCAATTAGTGCAGTATATGAAAATAATTTTCTTGTATTTATAATAGCTTTTAAAAATGTTGGAAATGGGGTTGCAATCAATATTGTTGAAGTTTACCCTGAGAAAGAGAAAATAGAATGTATGTATTCTCATAAATATGGGGACAAGATAATACAATATGATTGTCATTTACCCATTGATTATGAATCGAATTGTGCACCGATTAATGAAACATGCCAAGTCCAAATTATACAAAGAGAGAAAATGATTTTTTCAAATACAAATACTGATAAAGTTCAGTTTGGATTGATTTTTGAAGATATAGTTGGCAATGAATATCATCAAGAATTTAGCTTTTATTTTAACGATTTCAATGGTGAATTTTATAATGGAAAAGTAATAGAGTGTAATAGGGTATATAATTACATACCACAACTACGCCAATGAAAGAAAATTTTAAACGTTCATTTTCACCAATAAATGGATGTTGGTTTACAGTTCCAATCATCTTGTAAATGTCCGTATAGTTCAAGCAAATATTTCTACTTCATAAATTTTGAAAGGCAACGGTGTACGTCATTACGTTTCATGGTTAGAGGTGTTAATATGGCCAATAGAATTCCCGAATGGAAAGAAGAATATGATGATATTATTTTAAGGCAACACCGCACAGAAAAAAAGCTGCGGTAAGAAGCGAGATATGATAAAATAGGTATATGGATAAGCAGATGAGTATGTCAGCTCTGTGCGATGAACTGGCACAGGCGCGTACGAAGAAAAAAGAATTTCTCGAGCAGATTGAGCGCATCGTTCCATGGGGGAAATGGGTGGCCATGATCAAGCCGTGCTACTACAAAGGAGAGCACGGAAACAAGCCCTATGATTTGGAACTGATGCTGCGGCTGTATCTGCTGCAAAACCTATATAATCTATCCGACGAAGCAACGGTGGCTGAAACGATCGACAGTCGTGCCTTTTCGGATTTCTGCGGCGTGGAATCAAGCAATCAGGTGCCGGACGGGGATACGCTGGGAAGATTTCGTAATATTCTCATACAAAACGGTTTGCAGGAGCAGTTGTTTGCGCAGGTGGCAAATTTGCTGCAACAAAAGGGACTGCTTCTGAAAAAGGGTACCATTGTGGATTCCACCATCATAGCCGCTCCGTCCTCCACGAAAAATCAGGAGAAGCAGCGAGACCCGGATGCACATCAGGTGAAGAAGGGCAATGCGTGGCACTTTGGCTACAAGGCACATGTTGGGGTGGATAAGGATAGCGGGCTTGTTCACACGGTTGAGGTAACGGCCGCCAATGTCCATGATGTCGCCATGACCTCCAAACTGCTGACCGGAGAGGAAAGCGTTGTATACGGAGACAGCGGATATTTGGGAGCGGAAAAGCGCGAGGATGCCATTATAAAGAACAATGCTGGCAAGCGTATCCGTTACAAGTTCAATCGTCGCCCATCGCAAATCAAAAAGGGTTCCAACAGGTCGCAAGCCCAACTCAAGCGCAGAGAGCACGAAAAGTCATCGGTTCGTGCCAAAGTAGAACATGTTTTTGCCGTTGTGAAAGGTCTGTTACGGTACCGAAAGACGCGATACCGAGGTCTGCAAAAGCAGACCGCCAAACTGAATATGATGTTTGCGTTGGCGAATCTGATTCTGGCTGACAGGCCCGGCCTGTCAGTCTGATTGCGTTTGCCTTCGCAGATATAATTGGGAGAGTTCCTCGCTGTTTGCCGCCTTTGGCAGATGGCGTGGATTTTTTATGCCATTGTGCGGTGTTGCCTTAAATCAATACCTTGTCTCATAGTGCATTTAATGATCACTGTATAAATGATTTTGGGGACAAGAATGAAGTTGTTGATTTAATTCATTGTGTAAAATATGGTTTAGAGATGAGTGTATACTCTTGTAATGGCGCGAAGGAAGCAGCAGTAAACAGAGGATTCATACAACACGTACAATGCTGTAATCCGTACTACCATAAACTTGCAAATTTTTCTGCCGCTTGTTGTAGGCCCTAAAAGGTAATAGAGACTCGTAAATGGCAGTTTTTAGATATCAAGGTGCCTTACGAAAACGTAATTTGAAGTGGGGCATAAGGGAGATACTTTGTCTATTGACGAAAGAAGATTTGTCTGTTAGGACAAATGCTAAAGGATATTTTTATTGCATGATGTTTTTCATAGTACTTATTGTTTTTATGTCTAATACATAATTTGTTGTATCAGTAATATAAATTCCTTTGATCTTTTTTAGTGCTTCTGGTTTTATATGGTAATTGTCAAAAAAATATTTTAATCTCGTATATTCAGTATTAACAGTTGGCGGATTCTTACCGCTTCCACATAAAAATAGTATAAAAGAAATATTTTTTATATTTGCATATTCTAATGAAACGAAAGTAAGAAACTGCATTAATTCTCCAATGTGGACTTTGCGATCTCCTGTTGAAGAACTTTCCATAATAATAAACTCTTTTCCGTTATTCTTGCTTGTAAAAATCTTATCTGGTTTATAATACTTCGAAATATCACTGGCCAAGACTGAAAATCAAAGCAATTGCAACAACAATAGCGAGCGATTACCTTATATACAAGAAAAGAGAAGGCAACTGACCATCAAAATTAACAACAAATTGATACAAAATCTTCTCCAAAATTAGTTAAAGAAAGCCAATAGTATTCTGCGCTCAAATCTATATTCTTGACTTCTACACTTTCGGCATCTTCACTGTAAGTTAGAACAGCATTGGTTTTTATCTCTTCTTCGACAACTTTAAATTCAGAAGGACATGACAAACGAGTAGTTTTTACTTTTTCAAATATTCCCAATCTTATGAAGTTATTGATGTGAGAGGTTATATTACTTTTGAATTCTTTTGGAACATCAATTGCATTGCTGCCAACATATGTATATCTGTTATCTATTCGCACCTCAAAGTCTATCAGAGCTTTACGATAGCTTTTCAGGTAAATTAAACATTTTGCATCTGAAACAGATAACTGCTTTACAATTTCAACAAATGCAGGATGTACTAAGGATGTTGTATCGGAGTTCATTGATGCACCCAACAAATTTACAAAAAACTCTCTTATTACTTCTTCGTTCGCTGTGTAGCGTAAAGCTTCTATTGTAGGGACGGCTATGGCGGCATCAGGCTCTTGAATTTTCTCATTTGGAATTTTCTTTTTAGCAAAATATTCAGGAATAGCAACATTCAGGTAATCAGAAATTTGGTCATAGCACCACACCATGCCAGAGATGGGTGCTAATGCGAGATGGACTACTCCTTGAAGCCCCTTTCCCGCTTCACTTAAAGCAGGATGAAGTAAATCGATATACAATTCTTTTATTGGGACTTGCTTTGCAAGTTCTCCAAGAGCACTTTCCCTTTTACTCATTTTATATGCCCCTTTACATCAACATTGAATTTATTATATCACATAAAAAGGACCAGCGTAGTAAAAAATCAGCTTGCTATGCCGAATCTTGCATATTCATATGGCCTTATCTAGCTGAATCGTGAGCCATTTGGCTCCGACGGAAACATCACAGAGAGATGACAATGAACGTCGGAACCGCATCGGGAATATCCAAACAGGGACAACAGACCGTGGAAAAGAGTTTGCTTGCTGTACAGCTATCCAGAAACAACTGGGATTAACTTTGTATTTTGCTGATGCCTATTCTTCGTGGCAACGTGGAAGCAACGAAAATTCCAACGGTTTACTTCGAGAGTTCTACCCGAAAAAAACAAATCTCGCCTTGGTGCCGCAAGCAGAATTAACTCACAGCCTGTTTCTCATCAATTCCAGACCTCGTAAATGCCTTGGCTGGAAATCCTCTATTCAAGTTTTTCTACACGAACTGGCGCACTTGACTTTACAATTCAGCTGAATTGTAAAGCGAGAATCCATATCATCCCGCAAGGATAGAATCCAGTTGCAAAAAAACTGAGCAGGATTTGTGCCTTTGTTTGTTTTATGCTTTTTTCGGATCAACTGAAACCAGTATACGCCTTTTTACGAAAAATGTATCCGAATTCGGGAGTTTCGTTTTCAAAAAGGGATTTTTATTTACAAATCGGGCTTTTCGATTACAAATTGTCAGCTTTCATTTTCAAATTGGGATTCTTGTTTTGCAAATGGGACTCTCACGCTACAATTCACCCGTTTATTAAATTCTTAATTTGCTAAATTACTGATATAGTAATAATATAACAAATTATGGATTAAACGAACGATAATCGGTTATGCTCTTACACAAGGGGTAAGAGCATATGATAAAAATTTTACTGTCCCGCAAGCTGGGCGAGCTTCGCTGGACGCAGGCAGATCTTGCACGGGCGACCGGCATTCGTGCAGCGACCATTAACGCAATGTACAATGAGGTCATAGACCGGGTGAACTTGGACCACCTAAGTAAGATTTGCGAAGTGCTGAATTGCGAACTGTCGGATATCATGGTTTATGTACCGAACAAGATTAAGACGACCGGCACAAGAGCACAGCAGAGCAAAGTGCGTGACGAATAGCGAGGGAAAGCTGATGTGGCATATATGTGGCACATGGATTCAATAAAAGCCGCATAAGCACTAGAGGAAATAGAACATTCTGTGCGCGTTCGGGACGTAGAAGTCGCTGGTTCAAATCCAGTCACCTCGACCATAATAGAGTCCTTGAAGCCCAGTGCTCATGCGGGTTTCAAGGATTTTTTATTTTCAGAAAAATGCGCTTTGGGGTTTACACATTTTTGTTGTTTCTTTAAAGAAGGCACAGAAATATGGCGTTATCTATTAGAAAAAAATCGTCGGCTAAGCCATATGGTAGGGATGAAATGATATTCGATGGGATGGCTAAGGATCGTCTGCTTGCAACGTTGGAACAAAAGTATTTTGAAGAACAAAGCAAGAAAGAATTTCAGAAAGCACTTCATTGATTACTTGAATCAATGTGGACTTTTGTCGGTAGGGTACAAATTTGGACACTCAATCCGCTCTCGATTCGTCTGCTTTAGAACAGCAGGACCATACCGCCGCATTTGCGGCGATGCTGCAGCTGCGTGAAACACTGGAACAGATCGAACAGTATTACGCGGCGGTATTTCGTCGTACCGGTTATTTTGCGGCTGTCAGCAAAGAAACATTCTTTTTCTTCGCTGTTTCCGGCAAAGAATCCGGCAGCCTTACGCTTAGCAGTACCGAATAAATGCGAAAAAGAACCGCTGCGGCAGCATTTACGCTTCCGCAGCGGTTTTTGTATGATCTAGGGCACATAGAAAAGTACGAATCACATGGAACGGCATTCCTGTGCACATTTTCGGCACTCTGCCGCACATTTCTGACAATGCTCGTCTTGAAACTGCGCACAGCCGGAGGCACATTCCTCACAGAGAAAAGCACAAAGCTGACAAATTTCCTTAATATGTGTGGATTCCATTTCCATAAAGCACGCCGCTTCCTTACAGATGGCGGCGCAGCCCATCATGTTTTTAATGTGCTCTTTTCGTGCGGCAACATCCGGTTCCTCCAGACAAAGACGAATGCATTCCTGGCAGGCTTGCGCGCACCGGCTGCACACGTCAATGCAGGATTGCATTTTATCCGTGTTGGTTGTTACGACTCCCATATTTTTCACAGCTCCTTTTGCATGATTACAAGCAATAGGATTCCACGGCAGGGGAGCTTTATACCAGCGTTTACTGATAAGGATAAATGTAATCGCTTACCGGCTGTGCGGATGTGACTTTGCTAACCTGAATCTGCGGGTCGGGACTACCCTGAAAAGTTCCTTTTAAGAGGGTTCCCTCCACAGTGACCCAAGCGTTTTCTTTCAAAGAGGCGGCTTTATCGTATTTGCAGAGAAGCCCCATGGGCGTTAGGTCAGCAGTACAGCAGGTCATCGCCAGTCTGGCGGGAACAAATTCACCGGCGTGAATATTGACTGAATTTTTCAGCACGAATCCAGTCATGGTAATGGAGTAGCCAATGTATTTGTTCAGATGTTCATTGATTTCCTCCATCCATGGATAGAAGTCCTGATTGGAAACCGTGATGTGCTTGTGGGAGGTGTCAAGACCGGAAAGCGTTGTATCTGTATCCTGCTGTTTTTCCGAAGAGGATTGGCGGGTTTCTATTTTTGGCGTGGCAGTCAGTCCGGCGGCAACGGTCTGCGTGGATTCATGCGGAAGCAGCAAGAGCAAAACCGGAATGATTAAAAGCAGGCAGTGCGCGGAGTGGTTTCGATGCTGCCGAAAACGAATCGTTGGCAGACGGAAAATGCCGAATCCGATTAGAATGGCGGCGCCAAGAAAGAGAAATGGGCGAATACGCGGCGCAACGTAAGAAAGGTACTTTCCGCTTGCGGCGTAGAAGAGCAGCAGAGTGCCCGCGCCGAATTCACAGATACACTCGGTCAGCGCCTGACGGCTTCCAATTCTCAGTTTCATAAGATGCCTCCTTTCAAGGTGCCGAGCAGAAAGGTCAGGCAGAAGCACAGCACAGCCACTGTGAGAGACAGTCGAACAAGAAAACGTTTTGAACAGACAGAGGAAAGCATCAGTAGGTTCTTTACGTCCAGCATTGGGCCGAACACCAAAAAAGCCAGTACAGCGCTGCCGGGCAGACCGTTGGAAAAGCTACGGGCCACCACTGCGTCAGAGGAGGAGCACAGCGATAGGCAGAATGCCGTCAGCATCATGAGAAGAATGGAGCCGACAAGGCCGCTTTGGCTGCCAAGAAGGGTCAGCGCACCGGTGCCGGCACTTTGGAATACTGCGGAAAGGAAAGCACCGATAAGAAGGAATTTTCCTACGCTAAAAAAATCGCGGCTTGCGTGTTCCAGCAGCAGACGGACTTTTTGCAGGGTTCTGCTGCCTTGGGCGTCATTTGTGTAGGCACCGCAGGTGAGCAGCATGGCTGCGTTTTGTTTCAATACCTGCTCCTGCGGTGTCCGCAGAGCGAACGACAGACCAACCAGCAGGGCAATCAAAATACCGCAGCAAATGCGGGAAATGACCATCTGCGGATTTCCGCCAAACGCAAAATAAGTGGACAAAATCGCAGCAGGGTTGATGATAGGAGCGGCAAGCAGAAAGGTGACTGCGGCGGGCAGAGGCACTCCTTTTTGCAGCAATCCTTTAAAGAACGGTACGGAGGCGCAGTCGCAAACCGGAAAACAGAAACCTGCCGCCAGTGCCGTCAGCATACTGACTCCCGTAGATTTAGAAAGCCACCGTTCCACCACGGCCGGCGGAAGAAACACCTGTACGGCAGCGGAAAGCAGAACGCCAATCAGCAAAAAAGGCACAGCCTGCATGAGAATACCCAAGTAGGCGTTAATGACCGCGTCAAACGGCAGCTGATATTTTAGGAATACCGGTCGTGCCGCCAGGTAAAGTATAACCCCTGCTGCGGCGAAAGCAAACGTCAAATCCATCGGACGTTCTTCCCGGTCAAACCATTCGCGATAAAAAGCATCGTAGGAAGTGATGCGGCAGACCGGAAGCCAGGGATTCACACCGCGCAGCAACCTGCGGATACGGCGGTACTGCTCTGTGGAAGAAGCATCGTTCAGTACAGCAAGGTCTGCCTCTGCCAGCTGTTCGGGCAGAATCGTTCCGGTGCGTCCCAACAGTGTTTCAATGGTTTTGGCAGAGGCAAGGAACAGAATCTTCTGTAGGCGGCACTTTGCCTGCAGTTCCGGCTGCTGCAGAAGCGCCCGAAGCTGGGAAAGCGGCGCAGTGCCGTTCCATTCCACCCAGATTTCATCCGGCGTTTGGCTTTGCAGCGAGGCGGTGACCTGAGCAGCCACTTCGTTAAACTGCTGCTCCAGCATCCGTTTAGAGAAGGACATGGTTCGGCAGTGCGTATGTACACAGGAAAAGTCCTGCTCACCGGTTTCAAACTGAAAAACCTGCAGGTTGACCCTGCGCCAATCGGGAAGGTTCAATAAATGATTCAAAAAAGCCGTTTTTCCGGAGCTGAGGAAACCGGTGACCACATACACAGGAATTTTTTCCATATGTGCTTTCATGCCTCCGCAAATGCCTGCTGTAGGCCAGATTCCTGAAGCTGCGTGCCGATGACACAGACAGAGCTGCCGCCAACTTCACAGGGGATGATTTCTAAGCTTCCGGGTACATACTGCAACTGCAAAAAGCCTTGCGCACAGGGCACAATGCCTTTGGCACGCAGAATTTGCCCCGGCAGTTGTTCCGCTTTCTGCAGGCACTGCCGCAGTGCTTCTGGCGTAAAGACACGCGTGGTATGAATGGTCACGGTTTGGAAAGCCTCATGTGCGTGCACATGAGGAGCGCCGCACGCTTCATGCAGCGCTCCAGAGTCGCTGCATGGGGCAGAAGAAAGCATGGCTTGCAGGGTGTCCGCGTGCAGCGGCGCCTGCAGAACGGTGGCTTCTGGGTTCAGACTTTGCACCAGCTGTACAGCCGTGTCAATTTTGTCCGGAAATTGTTCGGTGCGTGTCAGTAAGATGACATCTGCGCAGCGAATTTGATCCTCAAAAAACGCGCCAAAATTTTCTTGATACGACCGGCAGCGCTTTACATCAACGGCAGTGATTTTCCGGCGTACGGCAGCCAGCGACGCAATGCGCGGGTGCCGGCATCCCTCCTCAATGTCGGACAGCATCCCAACACCGGAAGGTTCAATGAGAATCCGGTCTGGCTTTTGTCTGCGCAGCACATCCTCCAGGGCAGAAACAAAGTCCCCGGACAGGCTGCAGCAGATGCAGCCCGCATTCAGTTCCCGCACGCTGACTTTTCCGGTGCGCAGCAGGGCAGCATCAATGCTGACTTCGCCAAAATCATTTTCAATCAGCACGGTTTTGCCGGTCGGAAAGGCTTCCCGCAGCAGCTGCGCAATCAGGGTGGTCTTGCCTGCGCCCAGAAATCCGGAAATGAGATATAAATCTGTCATCTTGTATCCTCCGCTTATTTCAATTGGTACTCTTTCTTTATTGGATAGACTTTCGGCTGTGTGCCGCACGGAAAACAGTCTGAATCCTTTTGGCGGCAAGGACTGCCATCAGAACTGCCACAGAAACCAGTGCAGTGAAGCCACCCGGTGCAACATTCAGGTAGTAAGAGGAAAACAGACCGAGCAGAATGTCAATCAGACTGAAAAGAATGGAAAGCAGCAGCGTCTGACGAAACCCTTTTCCGAGCTGCATGGCTGTGGCAACTGGCAGCGCAATCATGGAGCTGAGCACTAGTACACCGACTATGCGGATGGAAACAGAAACAGCTGCGGCGGTCAGAATAGAAAACGCGTAGTTAATCAGTTTGACCCGCACGCCGGCAATTTTGGCGGCTTCCTCGTCATAGGAAATGTAAAGCAGAGGATGGTACAAGAAAATCAGCGTGCAGACGGCAATCAGGCTCAGTACGCTGATCATAATCATGTCTGCTTTTGTAACCGTCAGAATACTTCCGAACATAAAGGAATCTGCGTTTGCGTGCAGTTTTCCGGAACTAATGATGGAAATCGCGGTGCCGACGCTCAGCGCCAGCACGATGCTCAGAATCAGGTCGGTGTATTTTTTAAAATAGCTGCGCAGAAATTCAATCAGCGCGCCGCAGGCAGAAGTAAAAACGAACGCACCAAGCACAGGGTTCTGCCCGCACAGCAGACCGGCCGTAATGCCAGCGAGGGAAGCGTGCGCCAGCGTGTCCCCAATCATAGAGTATCGGCGCACAACCAGAAAAATTCCGATACACGGGCAGAGAATTGCAATAAACAGCGAAGCAATCAATGCATTCTGCATAAAACCATACTGCAGCATTTTAGTTTCCTCCTTTGTTGACGGTCAGCATCTCATCTGCGTAGTGCTGCGGCGTACACAGGTGCCCCTGACCATTGTTCATGTGGTAAATTGCGGTCGAGTTTTCAATGGCAGCGGTCAGGTTGTGCTCCACGGATAAAACGGAAATACCGTCCTCCATATTGAGCTTTTTCAGAAGGCCATAAATTTCCTGTTGGCTCTGCACATCTACGCCGGTGGAGGGTTCGTCCAGAATCAAAAGCTTTGGGCTGCCCATCAGCGCACGTGCAATGCGGACTTTCTGTCCCTGTCCGCCCGAAAGGGAAGACATCGGCTCGCGGATTTTTTCGAGCATACCGACCTTTTGCAGGCACGCATTCACTTCTTTTTTATCTTTCTGCTTGAGCAGTCTGCGATAGGACTCCATGACTTCATAAACCGTAATGGGAAAGTCATCATTCACAAAGCTTGTTTTCTGCGGCACGTAGCCAATTCGTTTGGCACTGCAGTGAATGCTTCCGGCGGTGGGCTTCAAAAAGCCGAGAATCAGGCGCATAAGGGTGCTTTTGCCGCAGCCGTTTTCACCGACAACGGAAATATACGCGCCGTCTTTCATATCCAGCTGCAGATGGTGCAGGATAAAAGGGGCAGTGCCTGTATAGGAAAAGGTTAAGTCTTCTGCTTCGATCAAATTGCTTCCTCCTTTGCGCAAATGCAAATGATTTGCATTTGCGCTTGACAAATCTTAATGGTGCGCCTATTATTATAGATGCAAACAATGCGCATTTGCAAGTAAAAGTTTAGGAGTTGACAGGTTATGTTAAAAAAATATGCTGCGGTTCTGCTCAGCGCCGCGGTTGCTGCTGCTGCTTTGACCGGTTGCGGTGGCGGCGCTTCCTCTCAGGCAGGGCAGGCGGCTTCCAGCGGTTCTGCAGCATCGGCTGCCGATAAGGTTCTGCACGTTTCTGTTACGTTTGATGCCATGAAGGAGTTTACCAAAGCAGTTGGCAAAGAAAAAGTGGATGTTTCCGTCATCATTCCGGATGGTACGGAGCCGCATGACTTTGAGCCGAAAGCGCAGGATTTGGTCAGTTTAAGCAAGGCGGATATTTTCGTTTACAATGGGTTTGGCATGGAAAGCTGGGCAGACGCTGCCGTAAAATCTGCAGAAAATTCCAAACTGGTTGTCGTGGAAGCTTCGAAAGGTGCTAAGCCGATTCAAAACACAGATGCAGGGGAAAAAGAGGAACATGGTCAGTACGACCCGCATCTGTGGCTCAGCATCAAAGGCGCCGAAACAGAAGTGCGCAACATTTGCACGGCCCTTGTAAAGGCAGATGCTGAAGATGCCGCGTATTTTGAGAAAAACCGCGATGCATACCTTACAAAGCTAGACAGCCTTTATCAGACGTATAGTAAAAAATTTAAATCTGTTCCGAAGAAAAGTTTCGTGACCGGCCACGCGGCGTTTGGCTATCTGTGCCGCGACTTCGGTTTGACACAAAACAGCGTTGAGGATGTTTTTGCGGAGGGAGAGCCGAGTACACAGCAGTTGGCACAGTTGGTTTCCTACTGCAAAAAAAATCAGGTCACTACGATTTTTGCAGAAGAAATGGCAAGTCCAGAGGTCTCCCAAACCCTTGCGGATGAAGTCGGCGCAAAGGTGGAAACCATTTATACGATGGAGAGTGCCGAAGACAATCAAGACTATTTGACGCGCTTGCAGGATAACTTAACAAAAATTTACGACAGTTTAAAAGGATAAGGCAATTCTTCTTTCAGGACGCATCCTGCACAGTTTTGGCGGTTTTTTCCCGCTGTGGCTGTGCGGTGTGCGTCTTGATTTTTATTTTCCACATTATTATACTGGAAATAGAAAAGGACTGGAGGAGAAACACCTTGAAAGATTTTCGTCTGGATGCGATTGAAAGCCTGCATATTTTTGGGAGAACCAATGGTTGTGCCTATCCGCTCACTTTGTTTTGGTCCGGCAGCGGAATCGAAATGAATCTGAAAGCTGGGGAAGTCTGGCTCGAAGTAGAGACAGACTACGGCCCATTGGAGCCGTGGATCGCCGTTTTGGTGGATGACGCCCTTGTCAGCCGACAGATGCTGCCCAAAGGGCGGTATTGGCTGCCTATACTGCGAAGCATGGATGCAGAAATACCGCACAATGTCAAAATTCTGCGTGAGGTGCAGGCCATGCACGACGACCCAGCGAGTTATTTGCAGATTCACGCGGTGCGAACCGACGGTTCGTTTCTCCCTCTGCCGCCGAAACAGGGGAAGATTGAATTCATTGGGGACAGCCTGACCTCTGGGGAGGGTACTGTCGGCGCACAGAAGGAAATGCAGTGGAATTCTATGGTGTTCAGTTCGGTGTTTGATTATGCGTTTCAAACAGCGAACCGACTTCACGCTGACTTCCGCATTGTTTCCCAAAGCGGCTGGGGTTTTCTTTCCAGCTGGGACGGCAATCCGGCGTGCAACATTCCACAGTATTATGAGCAGGTTTGCGGAGTCCTGCAGGGAACGCATAATGCCGCTTTAGGTGCTTTTGCTCCTTATGATTTTGCCGGCTGGCAGCCGGATGTGGTTTCTATCTGTTTGGGTGCGAACGATGCCTCTGCGTTTGGCAAGCCCGCGGTTTATCGGGACGAAAAGGCCGGGCGGCTTTTTGCGCAGAAACAAAATGCAGACGGCACGCCGGAGGCTGCGTCCCGCGCTCGTTTAGAAAGCGCCATTACGGCATTTGGCAGAAAGATTCGACGCTGCAATCCGCAAGCGCACATTCTATGGGTCTGCGGGTTGCTAAAGACAGAGATTGACAGCATCCTGCGCGAAGCGGTCGAAACTTATGTGGCAGAGACAGCAGACAAGCACACCTCCCTGTTTATGCTGCCGGTTGCGGATACTGCCACTATGGGCTCCCGCGAGCATCCGGGCTATGCGTGTCACAAAGCAGCGGCAGAGCAGTTAGCTGTGGAAATCAAGCATTATTTGTAAACGCATCTCTGCGGCAGTCTGTCAAAACAGTTATCCGAAAAATCGGAGCAAATCGAAACAAGAAGGATTTTTCACACAAGGTCTGACAGACCGCCGAAAAAGCAAAATGATGTTCCAATGCAGCCCCGCTGGGGCGGCGTTGGAACTGGTTTGGGAGGAGCCTGTTATGAATGCGGAAAATCTTTTGTCATTTGAGGACATCCCCACGCTGGAGCGTGAGCAGATTCAAAGGAACGCAGCGGTGATTCCGGTGCAGGCCGGTTCGCTGAATGTATCAAAGGTTGCAAAAAAATACCATATTCTTGCGGTTGCGCAGGGGTGTGTGCGGGTTTATTTGCTGGCAGAAGATGGCAAAGAAATTACGCTTTGCCGGATGACACAAGGGTCGTTTTGCGAGTACATACCGGAAACTTTCAGCGTGGAAGCTCCACAGTATGAAGTCTTGTGCCAGGCAGAGCCAAACACAGCGCTTTTCTGTATTCCGGCACACCTGCACCGCTGCCTGATGAATGCCTCGGTGCCCTACTTGAAATGCCAGATGCACCTGCAGCGCAGGTGCTTTTCGCGGGTGATCGCACTGCTGAATGAAATGCTTTCCCGCCGGCTGGAAAGCCGCGTGGCGTCGTTCCTTTTGGAAGAAAGCCGTCTGCAGGGGACTGCGCACCTCAAGATTACCCATGAAATGATTGCTCGCCATTTAGGCAGCGCACGCGAAGTCATTACCCGCGTGCTGAAAGATTTGCAGAAAAGCGGTGCTTTAGCGCTTCACCGCGGTTCCATACAGTTAACAGATATCAAAAAATTGCAGGAAATCCTATAAACTCTCATTTGGCGGAGAAGACTTCACAAAGACGGATTACAAGCTGTGCATATTGCGCGCACAAAAAAGGAAAATCTAATTTATTTTTTGCATTTCGGAAAAATGAATCACCACTTCCCACAAATCGAAAGGGAAACAGCCATTTGCGTAACTTTGTTACATACAAATTAGCAAATTTGTGGTACGATATCTTTGTCACCAAGATACAACATCTGCCAGAAGTGCAGAACCTGTACAGCAAATTTGTAAAAGCAAAGCCGATGAGAATCGGTGACGCAAAGCTATAGGGCCCCTCACCAAGAGGCGGCAGCCAGTTGCCAAAACAGAAACGATTTTTTGTCGTTTTCATGTTTTGGCTTTTTTCTTGCTTATTTTCAACTGGAATAGGGGGTGGGCGGCGTATGAATCTGTGCAAAATCAAAAGAATGGGCGGCAGGCTGAAGCGCTTCCTTTGCATGACGCTGAGCCTTTCTGTCCTGTTCTGTACCGTGTCCGTTGCTTTCGCGGGCACTTCCGCCCATGCAGCCGATTCCGAATCAGAGCTGACACCGCTTTCGATTGCCGAGGGACTGGGCAATGCGCGCTATTTCGGCATTGTCGCCAACACCCTTTCAAATCCAAATAACTTGAATGTAGAAGCAAACTTGGCGGTACAAAATTTTACCGGCAGCTATGGGGAAGTCGGCAACACGCATAACTGGAGTCAGGACACCGGTTCTTCGGCAGGCTCCGCCGTTTTAAACCTTACAGTACCGAAAGGGAATTACGAATTTTGTGTTTATCAGGATGAAGCAGCAAAAACAGCGGTCGGGCAGCCATTCTGGGTGGAATCCACTCAAAAAGAGACCGTGCAGAAAACGATTACAGGGCTGAAGCCGGGACAAACGTATTATGTGTATTTGCTGCAGAATGGAACAGCGAATACAAAGGTCGGCACAAAGTTTCAGGTTGCGGCTGGCTCGGATTCGGAAAAGTATGCAAATATAAACTACATAGAAGACTTTGACGTCACAAATGGCACAACTCTAAAAGTGAAAGATATTTCTCAATCTTTACCCGGCAAAGTGTATTTCGGCAGTCAAGTGCAGTTGAACGGTCCCGACAATCCGGGTGGAAACAAAGGCTCTGCAGTTGACAAGAAGAGCAAGTGCTTTCTAGCAATCGACCAGCTTTCAGCTGTGACAAATGAAAAGTTTCCCGTTGAACTTGGTACAGAAAACGGTTCATTTGCAAAAAAAACTTTCGACCAATTAAATAGCCTGTCGCAAAAACTAAGCAAGGTGTCGGATTCCTCAAAGGATGCGGCAGTAAAGGTGCTGAATATAACGCCGGAATCTTCATGGCGGTGGGATGGTTCCGAAACTGTTTCTGCGGAGCAAGTCCATCAGGATTTTAATGAAGTGCTTAATTACTCTAACTGGAACGACCTCGCAAATGATGGTGTTTCTCTCGAAAACTCCCAGTATTTAGTAATCAATCTCCACCTGCCTGCGGGCTGCAGTTCCGTTGAACTGCCGCAGGTAACCATCGGCGGCATCAATGCGGGTTCCGGATACAACGCCATTGCCCGACGAATCTTGTGGAATTTCTGTACGGATTCGGGAAGCCTTTCTGGAAATTTGCAGATTTTATCATCTCCGCAGGCCGGCGTGTTGGGAACACTCCTTGCACCCGAGGCAAAAATCACCCTTCAGGATTGCGCTGTTACCGGTGCGGTGTATGCCAACACCGTCACAGTCCAATGCGGCGGCGGTTTAAAATGTGCGACATTTCAGGCCGGAAGCACAGCGGAAGCCGCGGTGACTGTGCCGGATCCAACCGTGCAGGTCACGTTCAACAAAACAGCGAAAATGCTTTCAGATGGTCGGACAGCCCAAATTACGCTAAGCCGTTCCGGCCGGATTCAGAACTACACGTCACAGCGAGATGCCGAAGTTATCATGATGATGGATCGTTCCACCAGTATGAAACTTTCGGTGGATGGAAAAAAGCACGCCAACGATACAAATTTACTGGATGATGTGGGAAATCCGGATTACAAAATATTTGCGAAGGATTCGAGGCTGGCACTGCTTCAGGGCGCGACACAAAACTTCTTAACAAAACTGACAGAGTGCAATTCCAAGCTATCACAAAATAAACAAATACCGGTGTCAGTTGGCACTTTTTGTTGGAGCAAAGATGCTATTAATGGGGATTCTAATTATTACAAAGATGACCCGATGAATACAGCGGATTATAATCTCATTCATAATTCGGATGGTACGAGGAATAAGGACTATGCTAAATACACACCGAAAGGAACAGCGTTTCAGGGGACTTTTTTGAACGCCTTTACAACTCCTGTAAGTGCCGCAGCGCAGGTTTCCAAAATTTATCCCGCCCCATATACCTGCCTGGACGCAGCGATTGATTTGGTGGCAGAAACGGTACAAGCGCACGCTAATGACGGTAAGCGAAAGTTTGTGATTTTTATTTCTGACGGGGAACCCAATGGACCGAATGTGAAAAATGCAAGTGCCGCGGCGCAGCGCATGAAAGAAAAAGGGCTTTCTGACCGCAGTGATACTTCCATTTACAGCGCCTTTATCGGCAGCAGTGAGGAAGGCGAAGCGACTATGAAAGCATTGGCCAGTCAACCGGAAAATTACTTGCTGGTTCAGGATGAAGACGGTTTAAACAATGTTTTTCAAAAGCTAGAAGAGGGTGTACTGTCTTATGCTTTTGATAACAGTACCACGGTGACCGATACGCTGCCGAATTATCTCATGCTGACAGATGCCCAACAGAAAGCCATCGAGCAGCAGGGCGGCACAGTTCAAGTGGATTCTAAGGGCCAGACCACCATTACATGGAAAAACTTATCCCTCAGCCAAGCTTCGCAAGACATTACATTTGAAGCAACTGCCAAGAGTGATTATTTTGCAAGTCCGGACGGGCAGACTGTGCCGACCAATGTGTCCGCATCGCTGACTTATACGGATCCGGTTACGAAGAACGTACAAACGAAAACAACCGATTCTCCACAGGTCACAATTTCCGGAACGGCTGCGCTTACCGGCGGGGAGCAGACGATTGCACGCGGCGAAAAAGTGGATTTAACGAGCCTGTCGGCATTCAAAAATTCCAACAAAGCGGTTTATGGTACGGGAGATGTGGCGGGCTTTACAACGACACCCGGTACCCTGACAGGCTTTACATGGGAAATTTTGGACACGGATAAAAAAACGGTTTTGGCAACATCAGAAAACGGGAAAAAGTGGAAAAATAAAAAGGGAAAGCAAGTCCAAGTTTCCCCGACAGAAACAACAACCTATTATTTACGCGTTTATAACAAAAACCTTTATAAAAACGCAAAGAGCTGTGTGGTGGAAAAAGACTTTGATCAGACGGTGCCGCTAAAAATTATGGTTCCGTGCACCGGCAGCATCACCATTCAAAAAACATTAAAAGAGGGAAAAGGAAGTCTGCAGAAAGCGTTTACCGTGCAAGTTCGCTGCGCTGAAAATGGATACGCAGTGGATTTGCCGCTGACGGCAGGAACAATAGGCGGCTTGCAGCTGTCTCATCTGCAGCCCGGTACTTATACCATTCATGAAGTGGTTCCGCAGGATTACCGGTTTGTCAGTGCACAGGGAGCCGACGCGGTTCAAGGCTCCGCCGATACCTATCAGGTAACAATTTCTGCGAAAAGTCTGGAACACACGGTGACGATTACCAATCAGTATCAGCCGCCGTCCTACTACCACGGCAGCGATTCCGTGAGCAATCTGTTCCAAACGGACAGTTCCCTTACGCAGGCTTCATAAAGCGCACAGCAACTGCAATTTGTGCGGGAAAGGTGGGTGAACACCAAGTTCATGACAATGCAGATAAAAAGGCACCTAAAAATTGTCGCGGCACTTTGTGCGGCAGTGGCTGTTTCTGCTGCAGCAGTGGGTTCTTCTTTTGCGTGGTTTTCAAAAAATGCGCAGCAAGCAAATACATTTCACGTTGCGGCGAGTCATGTATCTGTTACGGAAGTGTTCAATCCGCCCAAGGACTGGAAACCAGACGAACCGGTTACGAAAAAAGTTTCCTTTACAAATGACGGTCAAGTGGATGTATACATTCGCGTGCCGGCTCCTGCAGAAACCTGGACAGCCGCGGACGGCAGTTATTTAAGCAGCCAGTATCTCGGTGCAGATAAGAAAACGCATGATGTAGCGCAAAAGCACTTTACAAATGCATGGAATCAGCAGTGGGTGAAAAGCGGCGATTATTTTTATTACTGTAAGATACTGAAAGCCGGTGAAAAAACAGAAATCATTATGGATTCTGTTACCCTTGCAACCGATCTGCCGGATGTGAAAGCTTATGCAGATGCGCAGTATCAGCTGAAATTTACCGTGGAAAATGTGCAGGCGCTGCCGGAGGCGGCAAAGGAAGTCTGGCAAATGCAGCCGACAGTGGATTCGACGGGCAGCCTCACTTGGAGCCCAGCTCAGACTGCTTCAAAGAATGGATGAGAGCATGAAGAAAGCATTGAAAATTATATGGAACATTGTCTTTTATGCGGCAGTGATACTCGCTGTAGGAAGTGTGCTGCTATTCTCTATGAATAGCAATCCTAATAAATCCGTATTTGGGTACCGCTTTTACAACGTTTTGTCCGGCAGTATGACGCCGACCATCTATAAAGGCGATATGGTCTTTGTGAAAATGACAGCGCCGCAGGATGTCCGTGTGGGGGACATCGTAACGTATGCCGCCGCAAGTGACTCAAGCGGACAGACAGTGGTAACGCACCGTGTGACCGCCATTCAAAAAGCAAAGGGCAAACAACCCGTTTTTACCACAAAAGGAGATGCCAATCCGACGCCGGATCAGCCGGTTCAGGCGAGTCAGATTGTCGGCGTTGCTGTTGGAAAGCTGCGCTTTTTGGGTGGCATTTTAACGTTCATCAAGGAGCATTTTTTGGTTGTTTTGATATTCACAGCTGCGGTACTGCTGCTGATTGCCGGGCTACGCCTGATTTTCGGCAGACAGTCTCAGCCGCAGAGCTGAATAAATAAATTTGCATGCAAAAAATTTAAGAACAAGTCTTTGAAAATTGAAAGGAGAAACACAATGAACGAAATCAACACCAATGAGCAGCAGACAGCGACACAGGTTGTGCGCAAAAAATCTGCTAAGAAGAAAGTCCTGGGGGCTGCGGCCATCCTTTGCGCACTGGGTCTGCTGGGCGGTACGTTTGCCTGGTTCAGCAAGACCGAATCCAAGGATAACGTTTTTTCAACCGATACGTTTAACACCAGCCTGGTGGATATCTACAATCCGGTTCCGGTGACACCCGGCGCAGAAATCAGCAAGCAGGTGGGCGCTGTCAACAACGGACAGAGCAAGGTGGTTGTGCGCATTAAACTGACCGAAAAGCTACAGACGCTTGTTGGTGACGACACAAACGGCCCGACGATTACGAAGTCTGCTTCCGCAACTGCCGGTGCGAATCAGGTTCCGGTTTACTACAGTGAATCAGCTTGGAAATCGCTTGCGGAAGGTTATACAGAAGCAACAGCGCTTAGTAAAGACACCCTGCACGTTTTTACGCAGGAAATCACGAATAAAGATGGAAAAAACATCGGTACAGGCTATCTTGCATACAACGAAACCAAGGACGGCAAGCAGGTCGTTGATTATACGCCCGCCAAAGAAGATGGGCAAGACGCTCAAGTAACCTATGAATTCTATACACAAAACACAGCAGCTGCTCCGACAACGGTTTCCTATGACAGTGCGACCAAGAAGATCACGAATATTGACAGTCATGTCAATTTGGCCCTTGACACCGATGACTGGACTTATCAAGACGGCTATTTCTACTATAACAAAGTATTGACACCTGGTCAGAGAACGCCCAATTTGCTTTCTGAAGTGAAGTTCGATAATGATCTCGGCAATGCATTTGAAGGCGCTACATATACGCTGACCCCGACACTGGAAGTCACCCAGGCAAACGAAGAAGCTGTAAAGGATATTTTCAAAGTTGCACCGACCTTTAATACCGACGGCACAGTTACTTACGCACAAGCAACTGCCAATGAAGATAAGGCTGCCAATCAAGCTGTAGCACCGACACAGGAAAATACCAATCAGGTTGCTGACAATCAGAATGCAGACGCTTCCGCGCAAACGGATACAAAAGCAGAAGACAAGAACGATCAATCCGCAGCGGTACAGGATGCGCAAGATACAGCAGCTGCAGACAAAAATGCAGCTGCAGATAACAACAATGCGCAGCAAACAAATACCGAATCTGTAAAAGCAACTACTGACAAATAAACACGGTTGTTTGTCATTTCGATAGCATCTCGCAGGAAAGGAGGGGAGAATAATCTGGAAAAAACTGATGGCAGGACTTGTTTCCTGCGCGGTTCTGTTGGGCAGTACTTCTGCGGTATTTGCAGAAAGCTACTTTTCGCCCATTCAGCCGCAGATTATTGACGCCAACAGCGACGTGACCGGTTTGATCATTACGGACGAAAAGCCCGGCTGCTTTGCCAGCCAGAACAAACTGGTGCCCGGCGATACGATTCAGGGCGTTTACAAAATTCAGAACACTTCCAGTCACGATGCGTATCAGTTGTATCTGTACGCGGAATCCCCCTCCGGAAGCGGTGCGCAGGCGCAGGATCTAATCCATCGCATGACGCTGACACTGACCTTGGACGGAAAAGAAGTTTACAACGGTACGGCAGACGGTGCCAAGGACAGCCGAGGCCGAACTATGCTGCGCCCGCAGGGCGCTGTGCAGGCAGGTACGTATTTAAATTTAGGCACGATAATTCGCGGCAGTTCGCATACGCTGAAAGCGCGGTTTCGCCTGCCCGGCTCGCTGGACAATCGCTATCAGAATACGACAGGCAGCATTCGCTGGGTCTTTTATGCGGAAGCGAACGATTCGTCTAAAACTTCTTCGAACCCATCGCGGCCGGATTCGTCGCCAACCCCAGCTCCCTCCACACCGGCAAGTAATGGCACCGGCAGCGTTCCCGGCGGTTCTCCCGGCACCACTTCGGATACGTCTTCGGGTTCGTCGGGGAGCGGTTCCACACCTGCTTCTCCTGATGGTCCGGAGCCGGAGTCCAGCGTTGACACCAGCCATGGAAACGGAGGCGGCGTTTCATCCGACCAGTCGGCAGGCTCTTCGCCGAGCGGCAGTTTGCCGACCGGTTCGCACACAGGCGGTTCAGATAACACGCCGGGCAGCGGTGGAAACAATCCGCTTCAGACCTTTTTTAAAACCGGCGATGATGCACCGATTGCAGCTGCTTTGGCCGTCTTTGTTTCCGCAGAGGCGGTGGTGGTTCTTCTGCTCAGACGGCGCAAAAAGCATTCGTAAGCAGAGAAACCCGTTTTAGATGTTACTCAGCAAAAAAGCCTTTTCGACTGCAGAATTTTTTCTGTGGCGAAAAGGCTTTTTGATTTTTTTCCTCTTTCGCGTACAGCCATGTGTGGAAGTGAATCGGGAAAATATAGAATTTGAAACCAGAATTTTGATGGAGAGGGCTTTCGCTTTCCAACGTTTTAAGAATAGCAACCCAATATTCATGAATTGTTAATTAAATCAATACAGGAAATATAGTAAAATGAAAAGGTCAAAATATAGGTACAAAAAGGACGGATTTAGTTGTTTGGGTACATCAGGCCGAAAAAGCCGGAACTGCTGGTACGCGAATATGAAGCTTACCGAAGCGTTTACTGCGGTGTCTGCAAAACGCTGGGCAGGCGCTATGGCGTGGTTTCCCGGCTGGCATTGAGCTATGACAGCACCTTTTACGCGATGCTGCTGCTTTCCTTGCACGATGTCTGTCCGAATTTTCAGCGAAAGCGCTGTGTGGCAAATCCGCTGAAAAAGTGTACATTCTGCGTGGGTGTGGAGCCAGATCTGCAGCAGGCGGCGGCATTGTGCGTGTTGCTCACTGTGCAAAAGCTTCGTGATGACCGCCAGGACAAGGGGCGGTGGTCCCGTTTGCGGGCGCGGCTGCTGCTTCCGCTTACGCACCGTGCCTACCGCAAGGCGGCGGCAGACTACCCCTGGATGGCGCAAGAGGCCGGTGCGTGTATAGCAGCACAGGCTAAGGCGGAAACACCGGAGTCGGATTTGGACACCTGCGCGGCACCCAGCGCGGAAATGCTTGCAAAAATTTTTGCGCACGAAGCAGGGGAAGACTCCGCACAGCACAGAATCCTGTGGGAAACGGGATATTTTCTCGGACGCTGGATTTACCTGATAGATGCGGCGGATGACCTGCAGAAGGACGCCGCAAGCGGGGACTTCAACTGGTTTGTCCGGCAGTACGGCGTTACGGCGGACAGCACAGAGGAAGCGCTTTCCGAGGCACGCGGCAAAGCAAATGGTTGTTTAAACCTGACTATGTCGCGCTTGGGTGCCGCCTTTGAATTATTGGAGATGAAAAACTTTGCTCCAGTTCTGCGCAACATCGTAGAACAGGGGCTTCCAGACATACAAAAACAGCTGCTTTTTAAGAAGGAGACAAAATAAATGGCAGATCCGTATCAGGTTTTGGGTGTATCCCCGAATGCAACCGATGATGAAGTCAAAACAGCCTATCGCAACCTCGCAAAGAAGTATCATCCCGATAATTACGCGGACAGTCCATTGGCGGATTTGGCTGGCGAGAAAATGAAGGAAGTCAACGAGGCTTATGACACTATTATGAGCCAGCGGAAAAACCGCACACAGGGAAATCCCTTTGGCGGCAACCCGTTTACAGGCAATCCATATCAGGGCGGTTACGCTGGCCCGCAGCGCAATGCGGCATCCGGCTTTGCTGACGTGCGTTCCTATATTTTAAACGGTCGGATTGCCGATGCGGAACAGATTCTGGACGGCGTTCCGGGGGAAAGCCGCAATGGGGAGTGGTACTTCCTGAAAGGAACAATTCTGTATCGGCAGGGACGTTTGGAGCAGGCAGCCTCTTACCTCGGCAGAGCTTGTCAAATGGAGCCTGGCAACATGGAGTACCGCGCGGCGTTTAACCAGATAGGCAGCCAGCGCAGCGGCTACTACGGCGGCTATGATCCCATGATGCGAAACGGCAACGACAGCATGAACCAGGCTTGCGACTGTTGCGGCAATCTAATTTGCGCGGATGCCTGCTGCGAGTGCTTCGGTGGCAACCTAATTCCCTGTATCGGCTGCCGCTGACAGCGAGGAGGGAACGGATTGAAGCAGAATCATACCTTAAAACTTGCTTTTTGCGGCATCACTACCGCGCTGGCATTGCTGTTTATCTGCCTTGGCGGTCTGATACCGGTGATGACGTATGCCATGCCTGCGCTGGCAGGGGTCATGCTGATTCCGGTGGTTGCGGAACTGGGGGTTTCCTGGGCTTGGCCAGTTTTTGCAGCTTCTGCGCTGTTGGGGGCGCTGCTGGGCCCGGATAAAGACGCGGCGGCAATTTATATTTTGTTTTTCGGTTATTACCCGATTGTCAAGGCTGTGATTGAGCGGCATCTGCACCGCCGCAGCGTGCAGCTTCTGGTAAAGCTGCTTTTGTTCAATGCGGCGATGGCAGCTGCCTTTGCCGTCAGTGTATATCTCTTGGCGGTTCCACTGACGGCTTTTTCAATTGCGGGGGTTTCGCTGCCGGGAGTTTTGCTGTTGCTTGGCAACGTTGTTTTTCTGGTTTATGATTACGCAGTAAACGGTGTGGTGCTATTCTATTTTCACCGCTTGCACGGGTTGATTCACAAATGGTTATTTTCCGGGTTCTAAAAACTGAAAAACGGATTTTTTGCATAACAGGAGCTGCCGCAAGCCATTTTTATCGTTTTGCGGCGGCTCCTGCTTTTGCTTCTTCCCTTTAATGCATTCCATTGATGCCGTAAAAAAATAAAGAAAAACGCTGATTTTGCAGGTAAAAGCCTGCTTTGATTCCTGCATAAGCGGGAAAAACAAATAGAGAAAATCGGGCATATTTCCTGAAATTTTTTTTTAGAAACGGCCTTTTCAAAGTAAAATGCAGGATTCGCAGTTTTTGCTTGCTTTTTGGGCATTGAAGCCTTAAACTGGTTAGCGGGAGTTGATACAATGAATGATTTTCTAACGACGCGGATTCAGGAAAAAATGGGTTCTTTCTCAAAAGGACAGCGTCTGATAGCCAATTATATTATGGAGCATTACGACAAAGTGGCGTTTATGACAGCGTCGCGCCTGGGCACTACGGTTGGTGTCAGCGAGTCGACAGTGGTGCGCTTCGCTACTGAAATCGGTTATGCCGGTTATCCGGAACTGCAGCGCGCCATGCAGGAAATGATTCGCAGTAAGTTGACCATTGTGCAGCGCATGGAAGTTACGCGCGAGCGCATCGGCTCCAGCGATATTTTGGATGCTGTGCTGGGGCAGGACAGCGACATCATTCGCCGCACCATGGAGTATACCTCTCATAAGGACTTTTACATGGCGGTGGATGCCATTCTTTCCTCTCGCAAAGTTTACATTTTGGGAGCGCGCAGCTGCCAGGCGCTGGCTTCCTTTCTGGCATATTACTGCGGGCTGCTGCTGGAAGACGTGATGCTGCTGCAGGCAACCAGCGAAGCGGAGATTTTTCAGCAGCTGATTCATCTCAACGCACAGGACGTAGTGATTGGCATCAGCTTTCCGCGGTATTCCCGAAAAGCGGCAAAAGCCATGCAGTTTGCACACGACTGTGGTGCAAAGGTGGTGGCGATTACCGATACATCGGTTTCGCCGCTCGCACAGTATGCGGACTATGCGTTGCTTGCCCGCAGTGATATTGCCGCCATTGTCGATTCACTTGTGGCGCCGCTGAGCCTGATTGACGCGCTCATTGTGACGCTTTCACTTAAAAAGCAGGCAAGCATGGATCAGACCTTTGACCGTCTTGAGCAGATTTGGGATGAATATCATGTTTACGAAAAAGTAGACGCGAAAGCAGAGGATGATATAGCCTATGCAGAAACCTGACGTAATCGTGGTTGGTGCCGGCGCAGCGGGGCTGCTGGCAGCCGGTACGGCGGCTCACCGCGGGCTAAGTGTCTGGCTCATCGAAAAAAATGCACAGGCAGGCAAGAAACTGGAGATTACCGGTAAAGGGCGCTGCAATGTGACCAATGCCTGCTCAATACAGACGTTTTTGGAAAATGTGCCAACCAATCCACGCTTTTTATATGGCGCGCTCAGCCGGTTTTCGCCGGAAGACACCATGGCGTTTTTTGAAAGTCTGGGTGTTCCGCTCAAAACCGAACGTGGCCGCAGGGTGTTTCCGCAGTCTGATAAGGCAGATGACATTGTGCAGGCGCTGACCGGCTGGGTGCAAAACGGAGGCGTTAGCGTTCTGCGCGGCAGTGCCGCCAAGCTGCTGCTGCGTGCAGGAAAGGCTGCAGGCGTTCGCCTTTCGGACGGCAGAGAAGTTGAAGCCGGTCAGGTAATTCTTTGCTGCGGCGGTGCGTCTTATCCGGCAACCGGTTCCACCGGAGCAGGTTACAAGCTGGCAGCAGAAGTGGGTCACACCGTGACGCCGCTCTATCCGTCTTTGGTGCCACTAACTTGTGAGGGGGACACGTGTCGGGAACTGATGGGGCTTTCCCTGCGCAATGTTGCCTGCAGATTTTATGATTGTGAAAAGAAGAAATATGTGCATGAGGAATTCGGGGAAATGCTGTTTACACATTTTGGCGTTTCCGGGCCGATTATTCTCAGTGCGAGTGCCCACCTGCGCGGAATGAAGCAGGGGCGGTACCGCATGGAAATCGACCTGAAACCGGCGTTGAGTCCTGAAAAGCTGGATGCACGTCTGGTTCGCGACTGGAGTGAACGTGCCAGCCGCTCCTTTTCCAATTCCCTGACGGCGCTGCTGCCGCACAAGCTGATTCCAGTTGCCGTGCGGCGATCCGGCATCGTTCCGCAGACCAAGTGCAGCGAGATTACGCGCGTGCAGCGCCGCGCTTTCGGAGAACTGCTGAAAAACTTTTCCTTTTCTATAACAGGCTTCCGCCCTTTGGAAGAGGCAATTGTAACAAGCGGCGGTGTTTCTGTAAAAGAGGTGGATCCCAAAACTATGCAGTCCAAAAAGGTGTCGGGGCTGTATTTTGCTGGAGAATTGCTGGATGTAGATGCCTATACAGGCGGTTATAACCTGCAGATTGCGTTTTCTACCGGCAGACTGGCAGGAGAAAGTGTGCAGCCTTTGGAATGATACGGCGAAAAGCGCAGTGAAACCTGCAAAAACCATTTCTTTTTTTGCGCGGTTGTAGTATACTAAATTGTATATGCGGCGTGCCGGCTTCTGTGAAAAAGGCGCACGCAATTCGTTGTATCGGAGGCTTGTTCATGATCCACATTGCGATTGACGGTCCGGCCGGGGCCGGAAAGAGCACCATCGCACGCCGAATCGCGGCGCAGATTGGCTTTATTTACGTGGACACCGGCGCGCTGTACCGCGCAGTTGCGCGATATGTGCTGTGTGCCGGTGTTCGTCCGGAGGATGCACCAGCGGTGACTGCATTGCTGCCGCAGATCGAACTTTCCCTGCGGTTCCAAAATGGGGTGCAGAAAGTTTGTCTGAATGGGGAGGATGTTTCGGAGGCAATCCGCACGCCGGAGGTCAGCATGGCGGCATCCGGCGTTTCTGCAATCCCTGCGGTCAGGGAGTTTTTGTTTGGTTTGCAGCAGAAAATTGCGCAGGAAAACAACGTGATTATGGATGGACGCGATATCGGCACAGTGGTGCTGCCAGACGCGCAGCTTAAGCTTTTTCTGACCGCTTCCGCTGAGGATCGCGCGCACCGTCGCTTTGAAGAACTGTGTGCAAAGGGTCAGAAAGCAGATTATGCACAGGTGCTTGCGGATATCCGCCGCCGAGACGAGCAAGATATTCGCCGAAAAACCGCGCCCCTCAAACAGGCGGAGGATGCCGTGAAAGTGGACACGTCCGGCAATACGCTGGAACAGAGCATTGCGCTTCTGCGCGGGATTATCCGTGAAAAGCTCGGTCTGTAAACAGCGGAGAAAGGACGAAAGCTTTTATGAAAATGACACCCATGTATCGGCTGGCAAAAGTTGTGCCGCAATGGTTTGTGCGGCCGATTCTGCCGAATCATGTAGAGGGGCGAGAAAACCTTCCGAAACGCAGCGCGGCGATTATTTGCGTTAACCATATGCGGAACTCAGACGCTGTCCGAATGTTTTTTTCCTGCCACCGTCAGATTTTCTTTCTGGGCAAGTCGGAACTGTTTGAGAATCCGTTTTTGGGATGGGTGCTGCGGAATGTCGGCGTCATTCCGGTGCAGCGCGGTCACGGGGATGTCGGCGCCATCAGTGTTGCAGGGCAGCATTTGGAGCAGGGGGACTTGCTCGGCGTTTTCATCGAGGGAACACGCAGTAAAGATGGCAGCTTCGGTCAGCCAAAAGCCGGTGCGGCGATGCTGGCGTGGCGCTACCAGGTACCGGTGATTCCGTGCTGCATCACAGCAAAAGACGGCAGACTTCCCAAAGTGTTTGAAAAGTGCCGCATAACCTACGGCAAGCCGATTTCACCGGCAGATTTGGGGCTGCAAAGCGGCAAAAGCAGTGAATTCCGCAGTGCGAGCCGACTGATTATGGATAAAATCAAGGAAATCCGGGAAGCAGATCTGCAGGAGTTCCACTCATGAAACGACCTTGCGCCCTGCTGCGATTTCTGTATCAGTTTGTACTGCGTCTGGCTACGCCAATTGGGCTGCTGCTTTTGCGTGTTCGTTTCCGCGGCCTTGCAAATGTTCCGAAAAAGGGGCCATATATTCTGTGCAGCAATCATCGCTGCGTTCTGGATCCGTTTACCATCGCCATGGGAATCCCGCAGCATTTGTACTATATGGCGAAAAGCGAACTTTTTACGAACCACGGCTCAGTGGCAGCAGCGCTGCTGCGAGCGGTTGGGGCGTTTCCTGTGCATCGGGACAGCGCGGATTTGCAGAGCCTGCATACGGCAGAGGCGATTTTGAAGCGCGGAGATTCGCTTGGCATCTTTCCGCAGGGTCGGGTTGTGTTTGACAACACGCCGTTTCGCCCGAAGTCGGGGGCGGTTTTGCTTGCTGCCCGTACAGGGATGCCGATTCTGCCGGTTTCCATTTGGTGCGAGGGTCCATGGAAATTTGGCAAACGGGTCACGGTGCGCATAGGGTCACTGCTGCCTGCCAAGACTTTTTCGGGGGCGGACAAGGATCGTCGTTTATTGCGCCGTTGTGCCGCATTGCTGGCGGACCAAATCAATCACCAACTGGAAAAGGGGCACGCATCTTGAAAATTAAAGTCGCAAAGTCCGCTGGATTCTGCTTTGGTGTTAACCGTGCGGTTACTCTGGTTAAAAATCTGCTGAAAGACGGAAAGCAGGTTTGCACCCTCGGCCCGATTATTCACAATCCGCAGACGCTCGCGCACTTGGAAGCGCTCGGCGCACAGGTGGTAGAACAGCCGGAGCAGGCCCCTGCGGGTAGCACACTGGTGATCCGCAGCCACGGGGTTTCCCGCAGTGTGGAAGACCGCATCCGCCGTCTGCCTGTGGTGTGCGCGGATGCCACCTGCCCGTTCGTGGAAAAAATCCATCGGATTGTTGCACAAGAAGGGCAGACAGGCAGCACGATTCTGATTGCCGGAAATCCAGCGCATCCGGAGGTACAGGGAATTTTGGGGCACTGCGCAGGGCCAGCCTATGTGTTTTCTTCGGCAGAGGAACTGCAAAATTCGATTGCCATGTGGAATTTTCCACAGAAAACTGCTATATCCGTTGTTGCACAAACCACATTTAGTGTTGCAGAATGGCGAAATTGTCTACAAATCCTGAAAAGGGTATATACAAACGTCAAAATTTTTGATACAATATGTAATGCGACTGCGAGTCGACAATCAGAGGCAGAGTCTCTAGCTTTGGCTTGTGATGCCATGGTTGTTCTCGGCGGTCGGCAGAGTTCCAATACGGCCAAGCTTTATGAAGTGTGCAGTAGGCACACGCGGACCATTTTTGCACAGTCTGCGGCCGAAATTTCCCGCGAAGATGTCGCGGGTGTGCATCATTTAGGTATTACTGCCGGTGCCTCCACACCGGCAAGCATAATAAAGGAGGTACTAGTTACCATGGCAGAAATCAATGAGGGCGTGCGCAGCCCGGAGACCGCAGACAGCGGTGACAACTTTGCAGAGATGCTCGAGGAATCTCTGAAAAGTTTAAATACAGACGAAAAGGTTCACGGCGTTGTTGTTGGCATCACCCCGACCGAAGTTCTGGTGGATGTCGGCCGTAAGCAGTCCGGCTTCGTCCCGCTTTCCGAGTTGACCGCAGACCCCGGTGCCAAGACAGAGGATTTGGTGAAAATCGGCGATGAGATGGATTTGCTCATCATGCGCACAAACGATCAGGAAGGCACCATTATGCTTTCCAAGCGCCGTCTGGATGCAGCCAAGGGCTGGGATGAGGTCGTTGCGGCCGAAGAAAATCAGGAGATTCTCACCGGCACAGTTGTCGAAGTCGTAAAGGGTGGCGTCATTGCGGTTACCAAGGGCGTCCGCGTTTTCATCCCGGCTTCTCAGGCAACTGCTTCCCGCAGCGATCCTCTGGATGCTTTGCTGAAAAAAGAAGTCAAGTTCCGCATTATCGAAGTGAACCGCGGCCGTCGGCGCGCAGTAGGCTCCATCCGTTCCGTACTGAAGGACGAGCAGAAGAAACTGGCTGAAAAATTCTGGGAAACTGCGGAAGAAGGCAAGGAGTACGACGGTGTTGTCAAGTCTCTGACTTCTTACGGCGCATTTGTTGATTTGGGCGGTATTGACGGCATGATCCATATCAGTGAGCTTTCCTGGACGCGCATTAAGCATCCGAGTGAAATCGTGAATGTCGGGGACAAGGTGCATGTGTACATTAAGGGTTTGGATCACGAAAAGGGCAAAATCTCCTTGGGCTACAAGCGTCCGGAAGACAGCCCGTGGGAAGTTCTGAAGCGGGACTATCCGGTTGGCACAGTTGTGGAAGCAACCGTTGTGGGTATGACCACTTTTGGCGCATTTGCACGCATTATTCCCGGTATCGACGGCTTGATCCATATTTCACAGATTGCGGATCACCGCATTGAAAAGCCGCAGGATGAGCTGCAGATGGGGCAGACTGTGAAAGCAGTCATTACGGATATCGACTTTGACCGTCACCGTGTCAGCCTGTCAATCCGTCAGCTGCTGGAAAGCGGCGAACTGTCCGAAACAGCCGACGAGTCTGCTGAATAATTTTGAGAACATTCAAGCGCGCAAAGAGACCCTCGGTTTCTTTGCGCGCTTTTCTATGATGCCTTTTGGGAACCATTTTCTCATTTTCTGCTATACTGGTGTCAGGCAGTGAATCTCTTCAGAGGAAAATGGGGTGAACGTATGCGCAGACACTACCGCGGCCGTCCGGTTGCGTGGGGACCGCTTGTGCTGGTTGCGGCGCTGTTATTGGGATTTTTGGGCTTGGACATTTCCATCAAGCCCTACATGAATACCGTTGCGGCTTACGAAGCGAAAAATTATGCGGTACAGACTGTGTATGCAGCTGTGCAGAATGAACTCGCTGCAAAAAGCGTAAGCTACGAACATCTGGTAAACATCACTCGCAGCAGCGACGGTGCTGTGCAGTCGATCAGCAGCGATGTGGAAGCGCAGAATACCCTGCAGACGCAGCTGACGCAGACGGTGCAAAAAGCAATTCGCAGTCAGTCGCATACAACTGTGTGGATTCCTGCCGGCACGCTGACCGGCAGTTCGCTCCTGCACGGGCGCGGACCCGGCCTACCCCTGAAAATTACACTGTCCGGTGCGGTGCAGACACAGCTGAAAAGTACCTTTGATAGTGCCGGCGTCAACCAAACCCGGCATCGCTTGTTTTTGCAGGTGACGGTTTCCCTGTATACGTATATGATCGGGAAAGATGTGAGCCAACAGGTGGCGGTGGAAGTCCCGGTGGCGGAAACGGTGATTGTCGGGGAGGTTCCCAGCATTGCGCTGTCCAAGTATACCGGTCAGACCACCAGCTGATTAGAAAAATTCGGTACTTGAAAAGTACGGAACGAGAGGAACGATATGCAGCAGGAAGAAGCAAAAAAGCGCATTTTGGAGCTGCGCAAACAAATTCAGTATCATAACCAAAAATACTATGTGGAAGACGCGCCGGAAATCGATGATTTCGAGTATGATATGCTGTACCGCGAACTGCAGAATCTGGAGGCGGCATTTCCGCAGTTTGTGGTGCCGAATTCGCCAACCCAGAAAGTTGGCGGCGCACCTCTGGCGCAGTTCAGCAAGGTACGGCATGAGGTTGTGATGGAAAGCCTGCACGATTCCTTTTCCCATGAGGAACTGCGGGAATTTGACCGGCGTGTACGGGAAGCGGTCGGGGATGTCACCTATGTGGTAGAACCGAAGTTTGATGGTCTGTCGGTTTCTCTGGAGTATCGTGACGGTGTCTTTACACGCGGCTCCACCCGCGGTGACGGTACCGTCGGGGAGGATGTTACAGAAAACCTGCGCACCATTCGCACCATTCCCAAAAAGCTGAAAGAGCCGGTTCCGTTTTTGGAAGTGCGCGGCGAAGTATATATGTCACATGAAAGCTTTTTTAAGCTGTGTGCGCAACAGGAGCTGGCAGGAGAGAAGCCATTTAAGAATCCGCGGAATGCCGCTGCAGGCTCCCTGCGGCAAAAGGACAGTCGCGTTACAGCTTCCCGCGTCCTGGATATTTTTGTTTTTAATGTGCAGCAGATTAGCGGCGACGTCCTAAGCAGCCATGAAGAAGCGCTGGACTATCTGAAGCGCCTGGGCTTCACGGTTTCGCCGTTTTATACCGCTTGCCGCACAATCGATGAAGCAATTCGGGAAGTGGAGCGCATTGGTGAAATGCGCGGTAGTCTGGGGTATTCTATCGACGGTGCAGTCATCAAGGTGAATCGCTTTTCGCAGCGGCAGGAATTGGGCAGCACCGCAAAATTCCCTAAATGGGCGGAAGCGTTTAAATATCCGCCGGAAGAAAAGGAAACAAAGCTGCTGCGCATTGAGGTGAATGTCGGCAGGACCGGTGTCTTGACACCGACCGGCGTTTTTGAACCGGTCACTCTGGCGGGCACAACGGTCAGCCGCGCGACTCTGCACAATCAGGACTTCATTTCGGAAAAAGATATTCGCGTCGGTGACGTGGTGAAGTTGCGAAAAGCCGGCGAGATTATTCCCGAAGTAGTTTGCGTGGTTTCGCACGCAGACCATGCGGAGCCGTACCGTTTGCCGGAAACGTGCCCGTCCTGCGGCGGCCCGGTCATACGGGAAGAGGGCGAGTCCGCCGTGCGCTGTACCAACGCGGCGTGTCCGGCACAGCTTGCCCGCCATCTGATTCATTTTGTCAGCCGCGATGCCATGGACATCGACAACTGCGGGCCGGCTGTTTTGGAACAGCTTATTGCGCAGGGGTTGGTGCATTCTCCGGCTGACCTGTATCATTTGACCCTGCCGCAGTTGACCCGGATGGAGCGCATGGGTGAAAAGTCGGCGCAGAACCTGCTGGACGGCATTGCGCGCAGCAGGCAGAATGACCTTTCGCGCTTGCTTTTTGCCATGGGAATTCCCCATATCGGGCAAAAGGCAGCCAAACTGCTGGCGGCACGCTTCGGGAACATGACAAATATTTTTGAAGCCACTGCTGCGGATATTGCCGCGATCGACGGTTACGGAAGCATTATGGCGGAAAGCGTGCAGGAATTTTTCAGCTTGACAGCAACCGCAGAACTGGTGGCACAACTACGTGATGCCGGTGTCAATATGGAAAGCAGCCTGCAGGTGACGGACAGCCGCTTTGCCGGAAAAACATTTGTGCTGACCGGAACACTTTCACACCGAACACGCACAGAAGCTACGGCTCTGATTGAACAGTTTGGCGGCAAAGTGACCGGCAGCGTCAGCAAGAAGACTAGCTATGTGCTTGCCGGCGAGGCAGCTGGCAGTAAACTGGACAAGGCACAGAAGCTGGGGGTTCCCGTCCTTACGGAAGCTGACTTTGAGGTGCTGCTGCAGCCCTAAAAACAAAGAATACAGAAAAGAAGGAGATTTTTATGCTTACAAGCAAACAGCGCGCTTATCTGCGCAGCCTTTCCAACTCTCTGGATACCATTTTGATGGTGGGCAAGGGTGGCCTTTCTTCTGACATCGCACATCAGGCAGACACCGCTTTAGAAAAGCGGGAGCTGATAAAAGGCCGTGTTCTGCCGGAGACCTGCCCGGTTTCCTCCCGCGAAGCGGCTGAAACTTTGGCGCAAGAAACTTGTTCTGAAGTGGTGCAGGTCATTGGTTCCCGCTTTGTTTTATACAGAAAAAACCAAAAAGAACCGAAAATCACTCTTCCCAAAGCGTCAAAAAAGTAATACAATAGAATTTGTATAGCAGTTTGTCTTAAAATTTCGGGAAACGGGAGGGACGCAATGGATAAAATATTGGTGTATGGCGGTACGTTCAATCCGATTCACAACGGACACCTGCATTTGGCTGCCTCTTTTGAAAAAATCACCGGGGCGCAGCGTGTTCTGTTGGTTCCCACTCGCGTTCCCCCGCATAAGCAGGCAAAAGAGCTTGCCTGCGAAGAGGACAGGCTTGCAATGTGCCGGCTGGCGGTCAAACCGTTTGGCTGGCGTGTCAGTGATTTAGAAATACGCCGAGAGTCTCCCAGCTACACTGCAGACACACTGGAACAGCTGTCAGCGCTTTACCCGAAGGCAAGGCTTTACTTTTTGACGGGCGAGGATATGTTTATGACGCTTTTGTCATGGTATGACCCCATCCGCATTTTGCGTTCGGCGACCATCTGTGCCGCGCCGCGCAGCACATCCGGTCTTGCGCAGATGCTTGCTTATGCTGTGAAAATCCGGCAGGCAGGCGGAGAAGCATTGGTGCGGGATGTTTCCTACCTGCCGGTGTCTTCCACACAGGTGCGCCGGGCAGTGCGGGAAAAGCAGACGGTGCACACACTGGTACCGCCTGCGGTGGAGTCTTACATCGCACAGCATTCTTTGTATGGGGAGCCTGATTGATGGATATTACAGAGTACAGAAGAATTATTCGCCCTTTACTGGGGGATTACCGTTTTCACCATTCCGTATGTGTGAGTGAAGCTGCCTGTGAGTTGGCCCGGCAGTATGGTGCGGATGAAGACAAAGCGCAGCTTGCGGGCATCCTGCATGATATCATGAAAGATATTCCGCATGATGAGCAGCTTGGCCGGATGCGTGAATATGGCGTGACGCTCACAGAAGTGGAACTGCACGCGCCAAAGTTATGGCACGCCATGCTGGGTGCGGCTTATCTGCACCGCGTGCTGGGAATCAGCGACCCTGAGGTGCTGGATGCGGTTCGGTACCACACAACCGGGCGTGCGCACATGACGCTGATGGATAAAATTATTTTTACCGCTGACTTCATTTCGGCAGACCGCACATACAGCGGCGTAAAGCAGTTCCGCAAAATGGCAAAGGAAAGCTTGGAAAAAGTCATGCACGCAGAGCTTGCCTATACCATTGAAAGTCTGGCGAAAGATGGTGTGCCGATTCATCCGGATACTCTGGCGGCATACAATGAATGTTCCCTGGAAATGATTACAACGAAGAAAGGCTGATTGCATGGAACCGAAAGAACTGGCTGTAAAGGCCGTGAAAATTCTTGATCAAAAAAAAGCAAAGGCTCTGAAGTTAATTGGCATCACGCAGGTTTCCAGTTTGGCGGATTATTTCGTCCTGGCCACCGGCACCAGCAGCACCCATGTGAAGGCGCTGGCAGATGAGGTGGAATTTCAGCTGAAAGAAGCAGGTACCGCCCCGAACCATACGGAGGGCTACCGCAGCAATTCCTGGATTCTGCTGGACTACGGCACCGTGATTGTTCATGTCTTTACCAAAGAGGCACGCGAATTTTACGATTTAGACCGTATGTGGCAGGATGGGGAAGCCATAGATATCTCTGCGCTGCTGACAGAGGAATAAATATTCGGGAAGTTTTTAGGAATAGAGGGTTAGAGCATGAAATACGACCATAATGCAATCGAAAAAAAGTGGCAGAATGCCTGGGAAAAGGCCGGCGTCTTTCACGCGGAAAACAACAGTAAAAAACCGAAGTACTTTGCTTTGGTGGAGTTTCCGTATCCATCGGGTCAGGGGCTGCATGTGGGCCATCCGCGCCCGTATACTGCGCTGGATATTGTGGCTCGCAAACGCCGCCTGCAGGGGTATAATGTTCTGTACCCAATCGGTTGGGATGCCTTTGGTCTGCCAACGGAAAACTATGCTATTAAGAACCACGTGCACCCGGCACAGGTGACAAAGAAAAACATCGCACATTTTAAAGAGCAGATTCAGAGCTTGGGAATTTCCTTTGACTGGAGCCGCGAAATCAACACCACTGATCCGGATTACTACAAATGGACACAGTGGATTTTTCTGCAGCTTTTCAAAAAAGGCCTTGCCTACAAAAAGGAAATGAACGTTAACTGGTGCACCGGCTGCAAATGCGTGCTGGCAAATGAAGAAGTGGTGGAGGGTGTCTGCGAGCGCTGCGGCAGCCCGGTCATTCACAAAGAGAAAAGCCAGTGGATGCTGAAGATTACGGACTATGCACAGAAGCTGATTGACGGTTTGGATGAAGTCGACTATCCCGAACGAGTAAAAGCACAGCAGAAAAACTGGATTGGACGCAGTGAGGGCGCTGAGGTGGACTTTCAGACAACGGCGGGGGATGCGCTGACCGTTTACACCACGCGCCCCGACACCCTTTTTGGCGCTACCTATATGGTAATCGCCCCGGAGCATCCTTACATTGAGCGCTGGGCAGACCAGCTTTCCAATTTGGCGGAAGTTCGCGATTATCAGGCAAAGGCCGCGCGCAAAAGCGAATTTGAGCGTGCCGAAGTTGCCAAGGAAAAAACCGGTGTCCGTCTGGACGGTGTCTGTGCGGTAAATCCGGTAAATGGCAAACAGATTCCGATTTTTATTTCTGACTATGTGCTGATGACGTACGGTACCGGCGCCATTATGGCAGTACCGGCACACGACACACGCGACTGGGAGTTTGCACACAAATTCCAATTGCCGGTGATTGAAGTCGTCAAGGGCGGCAATGTGGAAAAAGAAGCCTTTACCGACTGCGCGTCCGGTGTGATGGTGAACTCCGGCTTTTTAGACGGCTTGACCGTGGAAGAAGCCAAGGTGAAAATCAAAGCATATATAGAGGAGAAAGACTTTGGTCATAAAAAAATAAACTATAAACTGCGTGACTGGGTCTTTGCCCGCCAGCGTTACTGGGGCGAACCGATTCCAATCGTGCACTGTGAAAAATGCGGCTATGTGCCGCTGCCGGAGGACCAGCTGCCGCTGCGCCTGCCTGAAGTAAAAAGCTATGAGCCTACAGACGACGGCGAGTCTCCGCTTGCAAAAATGACAGACTGGGTAAATACCATCTGCCCGCACTGCGGCGGCCCTGCGAAACGGGAAACAGACACCATGCCGCAGTGGGCAGGCTCCTCCTGGTACTTCCTGCGCTACACCGATCCGCACAACGACAAGGCATTTGCAAGCAAAGAAGCACTGGACTACTGGCTGCCGGTGGATTGGTACAACGGCGGCATGGAGCATACGACCCTGCATTTGCTGTACAGCCGTTTCTGGCACAAATTCCTGTACGATATCGGTGAGGTGCCGACACCGGAACCTTACGCCAAGCGGACAAGCCATGGTATGATTCTTGGCGAAAACGGCGAAAAAATGAGCAAATCTCGCGGCAATGTGGTGAATCCGGATGATGTGGTTCGGGAGTACGGCGCCGACACGCTTCGTCTGTATGAAATGTTTATCGGCGACTTTGAGAAAGCTGCTCCGTGGAATACGTCCAGTATGCGCGGCTGCCGTCGCTTTATTGAGCGTTACTTTGCCCTGCAGGATATTCTGACAGCAAAAGAGCAGATTCGCCCGGAGCTGGAAAGTGCGTTCCATAAAACCATTAAAAAAGTCAGCGAGGATATTGAAAATCTGAAGTTTAATACAGCGATTGCCGCCTTGATGTCCCTGCTCAACGAGGTTGCCGCCACCGGTGCTGTCACAAAAGAGGAACTGCGGATCTTTACGCTGCTGCTGAACCCATTTGCTCCGCACGTGACAGAAGAGGTATGGGCGCTGCAGCAGTTTGGCAGCGGCATGGCGTGTCAGCAAACATGGCCTGCTTATGAGGAAGCAAAGTGTGTCGATGCGACGGCGCAGATTGTGGTGCAGGTAAATGGAAAGGTCCGTGCGCGTATTTCGCTGCCTGCGCAGAGTGAGAAGGCGGTAGTGCTTTCTGCTGCGAAGGCGAATGAAAAAATTGCTGCGGAAATCGCAGACAAAACTCTTGTAAAAGAAATTTACGTTCCCGGAAAACTAGTCAATCTGGTCGTGAAGGGATGAAACTAAAAAAGAACTGGTTCTCTGCTTCTGCTAGGGAACCGGTTCTTTTTATGTGCTGTTTCTCAAGTACCAAACAGCCGCGGCAAGTAAAATCTGTAAAAATATAAGAGCGGGAATCCCCACCATGAACTTGGCGTGCTTGGTTTTGTGACGAATGCACCGCATGGTGAGGTACATGGCCACACTGCCACCGAGTGCCGCAAACAGAAGCAGGGTGCGTTCGGGTGTTCGTCGCCGCCTGCAGACAGCCGCGCGTTTGTCATGTACCGTTAGCCAAACCGAAAGCAGGCTGATTCCGGCAAAATAGCACACTGAAATTTTCCAGAAAAATGACATTTTGCGCTTTTTCTCCTTCCTTGTTTTCTATAATGAACGTAGAGCTAAAAATACAGGAAGACAATGGACAGGGGATGAAAACATGGTCATTACATTTTTCCACAGACACCGACAGAGTTTTGCAGTGCTGATGCTGGCTGCCGTCGTATTGCTTACCATGGCGGTGAATCGGCTGGACAGCGGTGAAAAACCGGCTGCTGCGATTTCCAGCCAGGTTTCCGGTACAGCCGACGCGTCTGCATCCACATCTGCAGCAGCAAAGACTGCGGCGTCACAGACCGTGCCCACTACTGCGTCAGCCAATGAGATGCGCGCGGTCTGGGTGCCGTACCTCACACTGGATATGCGCGGAGAAACAGATAAAAGTGAAGCGGCATTTATCAAAAAATACACGCAAATCGTGCAGAATGCAAAGGCTAAGGGAATGAATGCCCTGATTGTGCATGTGCGTGCATTCGGCGATGCGATGTATCCGTCCAAATACTTTCCGTGGTCCAGTCTGACGGGTAACACGCAGGGAGTCAATCCCGGTTACGATCCGCTGAAAGATATGGTGGAAATTACGCACAAGGCAGGGCTGCAGTTTCATGCATGGGTCAATCCCCTGCGGATTCAACTAAATGGCGTGCCGTCCATTCTTGCACAGAAAAATCCCTGGAATCTTTTTCACAGCGATACCGCGAAAAAGGACTGGGCGGTTTCCTATAAGGACGGAAAATATTTAGACCCTGGCTGGGAGGGCGTGCGGCAGTACATTGTGGACGGTGTTGCGGAAATCGTTAAAAATTACGCAGTGGACGGCGTGCAGTTTGATGATTACTTTTATCCGGACGAAGGGGAAGCGTTTGACAAAGCCTCTTATCAAGCGTACTGCACCGGCAAAAAAGAAGGGGAAGCGCTTTCCCTTGCAGACTGGCGTTGCGCCAATATCAATGATTTAATCTCGCGCACCTACCGTGCTGTAAAAGAAAACCGCCCGAAAGCGGTTTTCGGGGTTTCGCCGCAGGGAAATTTGAGCAACGACCGAAAAATCGGCGCGGATGCGGCGGCATGGTGCCAGGCACAGGGATACGTGGACTATGTGTGCCCCCAGCTTTATTATAATTATGACAACCCCATTCTGCCCTATGAAACTGCTGTGCAGACTTGGAAAAACCTTGTGACCGCAAAGAATGTCAAGCTGTACTTTGGCCTTGGGCTTTACAAGACAGATACTGATGTGGACAGCGGCTCCTGGAAAAACAGTGTCGATATCATTTCCAGGCAGATTCAAACCGGACGTGCCCAGAAATGCGATGGCTTTATGTTTTATGCCTATGATGATTTGATTTCGCAGAATCGAAAGGAGGAAGTACAGAACGTAATGAAATTGTTCCAGTAACTAGAAATTTGCAAGAACGCCTTTGCAGAAATCAGCAGATGCCTCGGTGATTTTGACCGGAAGAATTTGACCGGACAGATCTTCTGCGGATTCTGTCAGCACCGGCGTATAATTGGGCGTATACCCCTCAAATCCGCCGGATGTACGGCGGCGTTCAAACAGAACCGGTTCCGTTCGCCCGACCTGTTGCTGCAGGAAGCGGGCGCGCGTTTCTTCTACTGCCGCAGTCATCAAATGGCTGCGGCGTTCTTTTTCGGCTTTAGAAACTTGACCGGGCAGTTCTGCGGCACGAGTTCCGGGGCGGCGGGAATAGGGGAAGACATGGACTTTTGCAAAGGCAATCTCTCTGGCAAACTGCAGGCTTTCCTGAAACTCCTGTTCGGTTTCCCCTGCGAAGCCGACCATAATATCCGTTGTCATGGCGGCATTGTCAAATGCGGCGCACAAGTTCTGAATAATCATGCGGTATTCATCTGCCGTGTAGTGACGGTTCATGCGCTTGAGCGTGGCGGTGCAGCCGCTTTGCAGGGATAGATGAAACTGTGGGCATAGTTTTTTTTGAGCCGCAAGGCGGGCAATGACCGGCGGAGAAAGCTGCTCCGGCTCCAGAGAGCCAAGCCGCACACGGGCAATTTCCGGAATTTTGCAGGCGACCTCCACGGCGTCACAGAGGGTCAAGCCAAGATCCTGCCCATAGGCTGGCAGGTTAATGCCGGTTAACACAATTTCCCGATACCCGTTTTTCCCTAGCGCCTGCAGTTCTGTGCGCACGTCTGCCAAGGGTTTTGAGCGAACACGCCCCCGTGCGTAGGGAATAATGCAGTAGGAGCAAAAGCGGTTGCAGCCGTCCTCAATTTTCACAAAAGCACGTGTACGTTCGTGAAAATTTGTTACCTGCATGGATTCAAATTTTTGACTGTGCGGTTCAATGTCTATAATACGCTGATGCGTGGAAAGATAGTGGAGGATCTGTTCTGTCAAAGCGGCACGGTTGGAGTTGCCCAGCACAATGTCTGCGTCCGCAAGCGCCGCGGCTTGCTCCGGAAACGCCTGCGGCATACAGCCGGTCAGTACCAGAACCGCGGTTGGGTTATCGCGGCGAGCGCGGTGCAGCGTCTGGCGGACTTTGTGGTCACTCTGCGCGGTAACCGTGCAGGAATTGATGAGAACCACATCAGCAGGTCCATCGCATACTGTGAAGCCGGTGTGCTCCAGTTGGCTGAGCATGGCTTGTGTTTCGTATTGATTGACCTTACAGCCGAGCGTTATGGCTGAAACTTTCATGGGGGATCCTTCTTTCTTTGGCAAATGTGAAGAAACAGGATGAAGTTTGTAAATTATTCATAAATGGACACTTGAAAACATTGTCAAACTGCTGTATGATATTCTCGTTCATTCGCAATCAGTGCATTTTTGCGGAAAACTTGCGGAACAAAAGTAATTTATCTGGAGGGAAAGGAAATGTATACTACTCAAATTATGCTGTCAAGCATTGAAGACGTTCGCAACTTTGTCAACCTGACCAACCAATGTGATTTTGAAGTCAACCTGACAAATTCGAAGTACAAGATTGACGCAAAGTCCATTATGGGAGTTTTCAGCTTGGATTTGAGTCAGCCGGTCACCGTTGAGGTGGAAGCGGACAAAGCGGGGGCTTTCCTGGAAAAGCTCAAGGCGTTCCAGCCGAAAACTGAGGAATAAGCAAGAAGGAAAGAGCCGCAAGGCTCTTTTTTGATGCCCGCTTCCTTACAACTAGGCATTTTCCACTGTTTGCTGCGAAAGCGTTTCCCACTCTTCCATCAGGGCGTCGCTTTCTTGGCGTACATCGTCCAGCTGCTGTGTCAGTTCCAATGCTTTTTCATAGTCACTGGCGACCGCTGTGTCAGAAAGCTGCGTGTTCAAGGTTTCTGCCTGCTGTTCCAGCTCTTCAATCCGGTCTTCCACATGGCGCAGGCGCGCTTTTTGTTTTCGCAGAGCAGCCTGCTGTGCTTTCCGCTGCTGATAGGCATTTTCTTTTGGCGCTGCTGCCTGCTTTTGTGCTTCGGCCAGAGCCTGCTGTGCTTTTCGCTGCTCCAGAAATGCATCGTAACTGCCCACATAAGGAACCGCGCCGTTTGGCGTCAGCCAGTAAATGCGGTCGGCCAGCTTATTGATAAGATAGCGGTCATGCGAAACGATAAACAGGGTTCCCTCATAGTTCTGCAGGGCATTTTCCAGTGCTTCGCTAGAGGCAATGTCCAGATGGTTGGTCGGCTCGTCCAAAAGCAGGAAGTTTGCCTGACTGAGCATCAGACGGAGCAGCAGCACACGGGCACGCTCTCCGCCGGAAAGCGCTGAAACCGGTTTAAAGACATCATCCCCGCGGAACAGAAAAATAGCAAGGGCAGAGCGCACCTCGGTTTCCGTCATTTTGGGGTATGTGTCCCAAATTTCATCAATCACACGCTTTTCCATATGCAGGCCGGTCTGCAGCTGGTCGTAATAGCCGATGTCGACATTGGCGCCAAAGCGTACTTTTCCCGCAGCAGGCTGGTACTGTTCGAGTAGTGTTTTAAACAGTGAGGTTTTTCCGCAGCCGTTCGGACCCAGTAGGAAAACGCGCTCACTGCGGTGCAGGGAAATCTCTACATTGTGAAACAGGGTGCGTCCTTCAAACGCAAGTGAAAGCCCCTCTGCCTGCAGCACATCGTTGCCGCTGCGCTGCGCCACTGGAAATTGAAAGGAAAGGGAAGCCTGCTTTGCTTCCGGCGTGACCAACGTGCTTTCCAACTTGGCAATGGCTTTTTCTTTGCTTTCAGCCTTACGAATACTTTTTTCGCGGTTCCAGCGGCGAAACTGTGTAACCATATCCTCCATGCGCTTAATTTCGCGCTGGGTGTTGTCATACTGCCTTTGTACGGAAAGTTCGTTCAGCTCTTTCTGCTCCTGAAATGCGGTATAGCTGCCTTTGTAGGTTGTCAGATGCCCATTTTCCAGTTCAAAGATTCGGCTGCAGAGCCGGTCCAGAAAGTAACGGTCATGGGAAATGACCAGAAATGCACCGCTCCAACCGCGCAGAAAGTCCTCAAGCCATTCCACGCTTTGAATGTCCAGGTGGTTGGTTGGTTCGTCCAGCAGCAGCAGATTGGCGCCGGAAAGCAGCATCTTTGCAAGCTGCAGCTTCGCCTTTTGCCCACCGCTGAGCACGCCGACAACCTGTCCCATCTGTTCGTCTGTGAAGCCAAGGCCGAGCAGCGCACTACGCGCACGGGAACGAAACGTCAGCCCGCCGCTCTGTACAAACTGCTCATTCAGCAGGGTTTGCCGCTCAATCAAAGCGTCGGTAGGCTGGGCGGTGACAGCATTGTTAAGTTCGTTCAGTTCTTTTTCCATGTTGAGCAGATCGGTGAAAACCGTGAGAACCTCCGCATAGGCGGTGCGGTCTAAGTCCCGGCAAACGTGCTGTTCCATATATCCCAAAACGGTGTTTTTAGCCTGATAAAGATTTCCGGCATCCGGCGTGTACTCACCGGTCAGTGTTTTAAAAAGCGTGGTTTTACCGGAACCGTTGACGCCGACCAGACCAATCCGATCGTTTTGCTGCACTTCAAAGGACACACCGTGAAAAATCACATCCGTGCCGAAGCTTTTTTCCAAGTTGCTGGTGCTGAGTAATGCCATTCGTTTCGTCTCCAATATGTAAATCTGCCGCCAGATTTTCTGAATTTAGGGAGGACCCTGCGGACCTGTCTTTTTATTATACTGAAACCCAGCGGCAAAAGCAAGTTTACAGCAAATGCTTGAGTTCATCGATGGTTTGCTGCTGGTCTTTTAAAAAATTCTCTGCAATCCGGCGGGAGTCACTGTCAGCTTTTGGCAGTTCGTTGAGCCGCTTCTGCAGGTCAACAATGCCCATGGTGGTGCCTTGAATCATCATTTCCGCAATATGCTGGGAAGAACTGTCTGCCAGAGTGTTCATCTGAATGCTGCCCCAAAGCATGGCCTTTTGCACCGGCCGCTTTCCGGCATCCGGTGCCGCGCCTTTCTTTTGCAGCATCCGCGCGGCTTTTCCGGCAGTGGACACATAGGTTTGCCGCTGACTTTGAATCTGCCTGCGCATTTTGGCATCCTGCACCTTTGGCAGCAGGATTTCCGTCGCCGCAAGGCCCATTTCGCTTGCTTTATAGACTTCTGTTAAAATTTCCGTATTTTCGCCGTGCATCGCACATCCCCCTTTGCGCTTAGTGTGCCCTGTCAGGCAGACGGATAACCGTGCAGGCTTTCTTTTTCTGTGTTATAATAAAATGGAATTGAAAAATTTTCAGGTACGAATATCAGACGAAAGGGTCTTTATGAAACGAATTTTGCTAATTGCGACAGGGGGAACCATCGCGTCGCGAAAAACGAACGACGGTCTGGTTCCGCAGCTGTCACCGGAAGAACTGCTTTCTTATGTACCGGAAGCCCAGGCGTTTTGCCAAATAGATACCCGGCAGGTGCTCAACTTGGATAGTACGAATATTCAGCCGCAGCACTGGCTTTTGATTGCGGATACGGTGCGTACGTGTTATGACACTTATGATGGTTTTGTCATCTGCCATGGAACCGACACCATGGCGTACACAGCTGCAGCGCTTTCCTATCTGATTCGCGGTTCCGCCAAGCCGATTGTGGTCACCGGCTCGCAGAAACCGATTGATATGGACGTCACCGATGCCAAAACCAATCTGGAAGACAGTCTGCGCTGGGCCAGCGCAGGGGAGCCGGGCGTATGCATTGTGTTTGGCGGACGTGTAATTGCCGGTACCCGGGCGCGCAAAATCCGCTCGAAAAGCTACAATGCGTTTTCCAGCATTAACTTTCCGGAGCTGGCAGTTATCCGCGATGGGCGCATTGTGAAGTATATGCATTTCCCTGCGGAAGGCAAACCGGAATTTTCAGATTCGCTTGACACACGTGTTTCCGCCTTGAAGCTGACGCCCGGTTTGCCGGCGGCGGCTTTCTCCGCAGTGGGGCAGCTCTGCGATGGATTCATTATTGAAAGCTACGGGGTTGGCGGTGTTCCTGACCTGTACGGAGAGGCGCTTGCGCAGCTTTCTGAAGCGGGCAAAACGATTGTTGTAGCCACACAAGTGCCGCATGAAGGAAGCGACATGGCTGTTTATCAGGTGGGGCATCGGGCAAAAGAGCGCTTCGGTCTGCTGGAAACCTATGATATGACATTGGAATCCACCGTCACCAAATTGATGTGGGCTTTGGCACAGACGCATGAGCCGCAGCGCGTACGAAAACTGTTTTACACAACAATCAACCATGACATCCTGTGGGGTTAGACTGCTGCAGGACGTATAACACTGCCATAAGCAACAACCATAGGAGGAATCTCTGATGAAGGTTGGCATTTCGACTGCGTGCTTGTATCCGGAACTGCTGGAAAAAGGTTTGGAAAAGCTTTTGAAACTCGGATTTCGGCACTTTGAGTTTTTCTTCAATACATTTCGAGAGTTGGAACCGACGTATGTAAAGGGACTTGCACGGATGCTGAATGAGTATGGCGCTACAGCGCGCAGCGTACATCCCTTTACATCCGGCTACGAAAGCCTACTGCTTTTTTCCGGGTATGAACGCCGCTTTGAAGATACCGTGGAGTTTTACAAACATTACTTTGAGGCAGCCAGCCTGCTGGGGGCACAGCTGCTGGTGCTGCACGGGCAGCGGATTGAGAAAGTGTCGGATATGACGGAAGAAAGTTACTTTTCACATTACCACCGCCTTTTAGAAGCAGGGCGGACTTTTGGCGTGACAACGGCGCAGGAAAATGTAAATCTGTTTCGCAGCAGCCAACCGGACTTTCTGCGGCATATGCGCGCTTATCTGCAAAATGACTGTGCTTTTGTTCTGGACGTCAAGCAGTCGGTGCGGGCAGGCTTCAGCCCATTTGAAACCTGCGCTGCCATGGGGGAGCAGTTGGTACACGTGCACATTAATGACAACCGGCCGGGTCAGTCGTGTCTGTTGCCTGGCCGCGGAACCATGGATTACGCGAAGCTCATGCGGCAGCTCGCCGTACAGCACTTTTCCGGTGATTGTATGATTGAAGTTTACCGTTCCAGCTTTGGGGCTGAGTCGGAATTGGTTGAAGCCAGAGAAGTAGTGGAATGTTATCAGCGCCTTTTTCAGAAACAAACACAGGCAGATGGCAAAACAGTTGCAAAAAATTCCGAAAGCATGATATAATTAAATAATTAACAAAAGCCAGCAGGATTTTCAACGGAAACGGAATTTTGAGGTGTGATGCTATGAAATGTCCTTTTTGCGGGCACGAAGAAAGCAAGGTTATTGATTCCCGGCCAACGGATGAGGGAGAGCGCATTCGCCGCCGACGGGAATGTTTAAAATGTGGAAAGCGCTTCACGACTTATGAGGTGATTGAAACAGTTCCGGTTATCGTTATTAAAAAAGATAAATCCAGGGAAGCCTTTGACCGCAGCAAGCTGCTGCGCGGTTTGTTGCGTGCCTGCGAAAAGCGTCCGGTTTCCCTGGCAACACTGGAACGTCTGGTAGATGAAATTGAAACGAACCTGCAAAATTCTCTGGACCGGGAAGTGGAGTCCTCCAAAATCGGAGAATATGCTATGGAAAAGCTCAAAGCCATTGATGAGGTGGCGTATGTGCGCTTTGCATCCGTTTATCGTCAGTTTCAGGACATCAACACGTTTTTGGATGAGTTAAATGAGATTATTCAGACGCGGCAGAACCAGCAGACATCGAAACACTAAACCAGCCGGTACAGCAGAATTTTTCCGTGTTCTGCTGTACCGGCTGTGTTTTGTTTTATAGAATATTCTGCAGAAGCGGCAGCTCCCCTTCGCGCAGGTTTTTGGCCAACACTTCGCCGCGGGCACATTCGCTTGCAAACTGCTCCAGATTCTCAGCCTTTGCCAGGTCGGGCAGGGTTGCCAGAGTCTGGTCGACGGATTCCAACCTGCTGTGCGGCTGAAAGGTGCAGAGCGTTTCATGGGCATTTTCCCAATCCTTTTTTGCCTGCAGACTCAGCCGGTAAGCGGTTTTTCGGTCATTTTGCAGCGCCGCTGTGCGGGCATCGGAAAGTGTGCCGTCAAGCTGATTTGTCAACCTTGCCGTAACGTGGCTGCCAGCGAAGCAGAGCCCTAAAGAAGCGGCCAGCAGAACCACCGCCGCTGCCATGCGTTTCATAGCGTTTCCTCCCGCGGAATAATTTGATATTCGCCTTTAGTATTGGCGGTCATTAAAAAAATATCCGCCAAATTGACCTGCTCATGCCGCAGAATTCCCTCCAGCCATTTTTGACTTTTTCCACAGAGCTGCAGGGAAGTTCTGCTGACCGTCCCGTCACTGATCACAACAGCTTCGATGCCGCTGCTGGGAACCGCAACGCCGAGCATTCCGGCGGTTGGCTGCTCTCGGTCGGGCTTTTTAATGATGCTGATGCGTCCATTGGTTTCCACAATGGCGTAAGCAACATCTTTCAGGGAAAAGACATCTTTTTCCCGCAGTTCCTCGAACAGATCCTCTGTGGTCAGGCGCAGCTTTTTCATTTCCTGCTGCTGAATGACACCGTCCAGAATAATGATAATGGGCTTGCCGCAGATGATTTTTCGGAACTTGCCGCTTTTCATCATGAACCAAGACGCAAACAGTTCGCAGAACACCAAAACGGCAATCGGCAGCACGCCGCTTACAAGCGGCTGACCGCTGTCCTGCATAGGAATGGCCGCAATATCGGAAATCAGCAGGGTAACGACAAGCTCGCTGGTCTGCAGTTCGCTGATCTGCCGTTTCCCCATCAGACGGACCGCCGCTATAATCAGGATATATAGCAACAGGGTGCGAATAAACGAAATTGTCACACTGCATCACCGTCAGATAGTGTTTGTACAAAAAATGAAAACATACATTTTCATAAAAAAGCAGGCCCTGCGGATTTGCAGGCCCTGCTTTTATCTATTCTTTTCTTTAAAACGGCTTTAGCTTTTCCGCAAAAGCGGTGAAATTTTTGACGCCGTTAAACTGCTGCTCCCAAAGCGTTCGACAGCGATTCCGCATTGCGGCGGCTGTGTCAGCAGGCTGTTTTGCAGCCTCCAGAATGGTTGAAGCCAGCACTTCCGGTGTCAAGTCTGCCGACAGCAGCCAGCCAGTTCTGTCAGATTTGACCAATTCCCCCGTGCCGCCAACGTCGGTGGCAATCGCCGGAATTCCAAAGGAAGCCGCCTCCATGATGGACACCGGCAGCCCCTCGCTGCTGCTTGTGTTGACAAACACGTTGACCGGAGTAGACTGGTAAAACTGCATCAGCTGCTCATTGGGCAGTGCCCCGTGCAAATCCACATCCATAAAAGAAAGGTTCTCCGCCGCATAGCTGCGCAGGTCTTCCAATCCGTCCCCGCCGCCGATATGTGTCCATTTTAGGTTCAAACCACTGTCCTGCAGCTGGGACAGTGCCTGCGCCAGTAGGTTTACTCGCTTTAGCGGAACAATGTGGCAGCAGCTGACAATATGGAATGAATCCGTCTGTGGGGCAGGGCCTAAACTGTAGTCCTGTGTTCCTAAGTATGCCGTATGCACTTTTTCCTCAAATCCGGGCCAATGATTCTGTATGTACTTCGTTCCATTCTGACTGCAGGGGTAGACGGCGTCCAGACTTTTTAAAAGGTACGGCCGCAGCGGCAGGAAACCGCTGGACTGCCGCTCTTTGTAAAGATCGTAACCGTGTGCGCGGCAAACTGCTTTGCAGGACTTCGCGGTACAGTATTTTTTTAATTGGCTTGCAGCCACAGCAACGTCATAAAACCAGTAAGCGTAAAAGGTAACGCTGTCGCAAGATTCTAAGTGGTAGGGCAGCAGAATCCGGCGGCTTGCCTGAAAAACCAGTTCACTTTTTGCGATGAAATAGCGCAGGAAAAGCCGGGCTTTCATGGAGCGACCGGCAGCTTTTTTTTCTTCACGGCCCGCGAATCCGTGACAGCTGCGCGAAAGCAGCAGACTTGCGGCGGCTGCCGGTAATTTTCGGCGGATGTCTTTGGCTGAAATACGGTGTACCTTCACATTTTCGGGAACTGTACGTGTCTGCACAGCATTTTCCGCTGTGCTGGTGGCGATGACGATAACCTGGCTGAACGCCTGCGCCAGAATCGGAATTTCATCCTCAATAAATTCCTCGCCTTTATCAAACGGATAGACCTTTGTCAGCAGTACGAGACAATCCTGCATCCGTTTCCCTCCTATATCTAACTCTCCTAAAAGTCGAGCATAAAATTACAGAATTCTGCATACAGGATAGCATACTTCCCGAACATTTACAAGTTGAATGCGTTTGTCCCGGCAAATTTTCGTTGTATTGACGGTCACACAATGGTATAATAGACAAATCAGGAGGATCTGCAGCCTGCTCAACTGCAGAAAATATCATTTTGTCCGGCGGCCCTATACGGTTAGAAATTTTCAAAAGTGAAATGACACCGAAATGTGGATACCGGAAAACGTGAAGAAGGAGCCTGTGATTTTGAAGCTATCAATTATTGTACCCGTGTACAACGCGGAGGAATACCTGAAAACCTGTGTGGAAAGTATTCTGTCACAGTCCTTTCAGGACTTTGAACTGCTGCTGGTCAATGATGCCTCACCGGATAAATCCTTGGAGGCCGCCCATGCCTTGGAGCGTCAGGACCAGCGAATCACGGTTTATGACAAGCCGCACGGCGGTTTGGGAGACACACGCAACTTTGGCGCGCAGCGCGCACAAGGGGAGTACCTGCTTTTTATCGACGCGGACGACTGGCTGGGGGAAAATACCCTTGCGTCTGTTGTGGAACCTACCGCTGCAGCTACGGCGGATCTGGCAGTTTTTAATTTCGTGCGGGAAAATGAAAGTGCGGGTGTCAGTCGGCTGAGCACGCTGCCAATCGACTGCCCTTCCGACCGTGCGGAAGACAACCAAAAAATGCTGGAGGAACTGCTTGGCCCAGATGCCGGCAGCACGCCGTGGCGAAGCGTGGAAATGCTGGGGAGTGCATGGCGTCGCCTGTACCGCCGGGAATGGTTTCTTGCGCACAGCTTGCTGTACCCCAATGAAGAAGAAGTCATGCTGGAGGATTTACCGGTCAGCATTCGGGCACATTTCTATTCGGCAAAAACCCTGTTTCTGGATGTACCGGTTTATCACTATCGGTTCAATGGAAATTCCCTGAGCACGCGATACCGTGCCGAGAAGATGCAGAAACTTTCGCGTTGTTTTACGATGACAGCGGAATTTCTGAAAGAGCAGCACGCTTACGCGGATTTGGAACCGCGCCATTTGGCGTGGTATCTGCGCAATGCCGGGCACAGTGCGCTGGTGAATGTATTCAGTAAGGGCAATCTGAAAGATCGCGCCGGCAAAAAAGAAGAAATCCGCGGTATTTTGGCGGACCCGATTCTGCAGCGTGCCGCACAGAGCTCGTACTTTCAGAACGGAACCTTTGCCGACCGGCTGATTCACCGGGTGATCAAAAGTGGCTCTGTAGAGCAGGCATATTTATTTTACAGCCTTTATACAAAGCATCTTCAAAAAAATATCGAGAATCAGTAGGAGATTTTCATGCCGAAAAAAAGAATTCTTTTTATAAATTACAGTCTGCACAGCGGCGGAATTGAAAAAAGTCTGGTTACGCTGCTGTCTTTATTTGATTATAGCACTTATGATGTCGATTTACAGCTTTTTGCAAATGATGGCCTGTTTTTGCCGCGTGTGCCGAAACAGGTCCATTTACTGCCGCCGCTGTTTCCGCAGGCATACAAGCGGAATATCCGGCAGGCACTGCCCCTGCTGCTGAAGCAGAAGCAGCCGCTGACCGCTTTGTGCCGCACCGGCGTGACTCTGGCGGGTCTGCGCGGAACCATGGGCGAGCGGCTTGTGAAAATGTGGAAGGTAGAGCGGCATTTCGTTCGGAAAAACACCAAGCCGTATGATGCGGCGGTCGCATTTATGGAAGGGCAGCCGATTTATTACTGCGTGGAAAATGTGCAGGCAAAACGAAAAATCGGCTTTATCCACGGTGATTACACGGCGATGGGTTTGAACCGCGCATTTGACGAACCGTATCTGACGAAGCTGAACGCTGTCTGCACCGTTTCCGAATCCTGTCGGGACGCATTGGTTCGCACATTTCCTGCCCTTGCTGAAAAATTCCATGTACAGTATAATCTGCTTTCCCCGCCGTTCCTGCAAAAGCTGGCGGAGGAGCCTTTGGCTGTTTCTGATTCCTATCAAGGTCTGCGGGTGCTGACCATTGCGCGTCTGTCCCAACAGAAAGGACTGGATCTTGCGATTCCGGCCATTCGGGCACTGCGCAGAAAGGGTCTGCAGTTCCGCTGGTATATTATAGGTATTGGCCCTGAAAAAGAGGCGCTGCAGGCGCAGATTCAGGAGTACGGCCTTACAGAGGATATTGTTTTTCTGGGGGAGCAGGGCAATCCTTATCCCTTTGTCAAGGCGTGTGATGTGTATTTGCAGCCGTCTCGCTTTGAGGGGAAAAGCATCGCAGTGGATGAAGCGATGGCGCTGTGTAAGCCAATTCTGCTGACAGACTTTTCAACGGCAAAAGACCAGATTACAGATGGAGAAACCGGTTTGATTGTTCCGATGAATCCGCAGGGAATCGCGGAAGGATTGGAACGTCTATTGACAGACGCTGCCCTGCGCGGCAAGCTGGAACAGACGCTGTCCGAGATGGATTCCTCCAATGTAGAGGAAATCCAAAAACTGTATGCACTGCTTGCGGGAACCCCTGCCGAACAGCAGTCTGCAGAATCATGAAAGTTGAGGTGTGCAAGAGATGACCATCCAAGAACTTCTGGAGAAGATGCCCTGCCGGACATCCGGCGATCTGCAGAAAACTGTAACAGGAATTACTTATGATTCGCGCAAAGTAAAGGCGGGCAGCGTGTTCGTCTGCTTGGTCGGCAGCCGGACAGACAGCCATGCTTTCGCCGCACAGGCAGCGGCAGATGGCGCCTGTGCGATTGTGACACAGCATGACATCGCGCCGGTATCCTGTGCGGAAATACGTGTGAAGGACACCCGAGAAGCACTTGCACTGCTTTCTGCAGCGTGGTTTGGCCATCCGGCAAAGCAACTGAAAGTGATTGGCGTAACCGGAACAAAAGGCAAAACCACTTCTACGTATATGATTCATTCGATTCTGGAAGCGGCGGGCATCCCGACCGGCATTATCGGCACCATCGGTACTGTGGTTGGTTCACAGGTTATTAAAACGAACAATACCACACCGGAGTCGTATGATATCCAAAAGTTTATGCATATGATGGTGGAGGCCGGCTGCAAAGCCTGCGTGCTGGAGGCAAGTTCCATCGGTCTGCGTGACCACCGTGTCGATGGTTTTTCATTTGATATCGGTCTTTTTACCAATTTCAGCGAAGACCATATTGGCGGTTTGGAGCATAAGGATATGCAGGAATACATGGCCTGCAAAGCGCTGCTGTTTCAAAAATGCCGTCTGGGCATTATTAACGTGGATGATGCCAACTGGCAGGGGATTACGGCAGGGCACACCTGCACGCTTTCTACCTATGGTTTTCGGAAAGAAGCGCAGCTGCGCGCGGAAAATGACTGCCTGATTTCTAAGCCGGGATATCTCGGCGTTGGGTTTGATCTGTGCGGCAGTATGCGGGGTCATGTGCAGGTGGACATTTCCGGCAGATTTAATGTATACAACGCACTTGGCGCGGTTGCAGTCTGTCAGCAGTTCGGCGTGTCGCTTGCCGATGTTCGGAGAGGGCTGGACACCGTAAAAGTGAAGGGCCGTGTGGAGCCGGTTCCGGTGCCCGGCAATTATACACTGCTGATTGATTATGCCCACAATGCTGTGAGTATGCAGAATATTCTGTCCACTTTGCGGGAGTACCATCCGCGCCGCTTGGTCTGCCTTTTTGGTGCGGGCGGAAACCGCCCGAAGCTGCGCCGCTACGAAATGGGGGAAATGAGCGGCAAGCTTGCCGATCTTTCTGTCATCACAGCTGACAATTCCCGTGACGAAAATGTCATGGATATCCTGGCGGATATTGAAGTGGGTTTGCATAAAACAGTCGGCAAGTATGTGGTGATTCCTGACCGAAAGGAAGCCATCCGCTTCTGTTTGGACAATGCGCAGGAGGGGGATGTGATTGTGCTCGCCGGTAAAGGGCATGAGGACTATCAGGAAATCAAAGGTGTGAAATATCCCTTTGACGAGCGCGAGGTGGTTCGCGAAATTTTAATGGCAGAGGGGAAACTGCCTGCCGAGAGTCTTTGACAGCATTTGATTTGAAAAGCCGAGGTACGGAGTTTTCGTGCCTTTTTAAATCTGCAAATTGCAGAGATTGGAAAGGGTGTGTACACCAAAAGCCATGCAGATTACAATTAAAGAAACGGCACGTATGTGTGGTGGAAAGCTGCTGTGCGGAGAGCCGCAGAAAATCATTTCCAGTGTATGTGTCGACAGCCGCCAGGCGCAGCCGGGTTCGCTGTTCGTTCCGCTGAAAGGGGAAAGGACAGACGCGCATATTTATATTCCGGCGGTCTTTACCGCCGGTGCCGCAGCTGCACTGACACAGGAGCCGGTGGATGGTACCACCGCGACGGGAGCGCTGATTTCTGTACCGGACACAGCAGAGGCCTTGCAGAAGCTGGCTGCCGCTTACCGCCGTCGCTTTACGGGCCCGGTTGTCGGCATTACCGGCAGCGTTGGAAAAACGACAACGAAAGAAATGGTTGCCCTGGCTTTGTCTGCACGTTATCAGGTTATGAAAACGCAGGGCAATCAAAACAGCCAGGTGGGCGTTCCACTGACCATGTTTCAGCTGGAACCGCAGACAGAAGCTGCCGTGGTCGAAATGGGTATGAGCCAGTTCGGCGAAATGGCACGGCTTGCCAAAATTGCGGCGCCGCAGTTTGCGGTTTTGACGAATATCGGAGTGTCACATATTGAAAATCTGCATTCACAGGAAGCCATTTTGCGGGAAAAGCTGCATATCACAGATGGATTTGTTGCACAGTCGATTCTGGTTTTAAATGGTGATGACAAGTTGTTGGCAGGTTTGCGCGGAAAGACGCCGTTTCGGACAGTGTTTGTCGGCACACAGCCATGGTGCGATTACCGGGCTGAAGCTGTCAGAAGCGAAAAGGGGGCTATGCACTTTGTTATGGCTTACCACGGCGGTCGGATTCCGGTTTCTCTGCCGGTGCTGGGGGCACATCAGGTGACGAACGCCCTGGCGGCTTTGGCGATTGCGGATGTTCTGCATGTGGAAGTTCCGGCAGCTGCAAAAGCGCTTTCCACTTATGAACCGCTTGCCATGCGCCAGCAGATTCACCAGGCTGGGCATATTACGGTGATCGATGATTCCTACAATGCAAGTCCCGATGCAATGCGCGGCGCGCTGAACGTATTGTGCAGTTTTCCGCACCGCCGGGTGGCGGTCCTTGCGGATATGCTGGAGCTGGGCAGTGTGTCACAGGAGGCACACCGGCACTGTGGGCAGTATGCCGCGAGAGCCGGTGTGGACGTGTTGGTCACCGTGGGAACGGAAGCAGCAACTCTTGCACAGGGGGCAGCTCAGGAACGGGCGGAGCTGCCTGTAAGAGTATGCCAAACCAACGCACAGGCAATCGCGGCGCTCAAAGGGCTGCTGCACCCGGGAGATACGGTTTTGGTCAAAGGATCCCGCGGGATGCATACAGAGGAAATTGTATCCTGGCTGCTGGCAGAGAATTGCTGAAGCGGTACACACAGAAAATGGAACCGGGCATAGCTTGCATATTGCAGAGGAATCTGTTACTCTGAATGGAAGGGACACATTTGGAACAAACGGATTTGTGGAACCGCCTACACAATTTTCAAAGGAGGGATGATCATCCGATGAAAAAAAGCCAAATCGCTCTATCTGCTCTGTCTTCATCCCTGCTGCTGTCGTTTTCCTTGCTGCCGGCAGCAGGGGTCTGCGCGGCTGCCGATGCTGCCCAGCAAACAGGAAGCGCCTCTGCCGGAATGTTGGGATTTGCCATTGTGCTGCTCAGCGCGGCACTGTCCAGCGCGATTGTGTTTTTCGTAATCCGCCACAGCAAACAGGGAACGCTGCCGGTAGCACTGGGTTCCGAGCGCAGCCGGGCGGCGGGCGTTATTATGAAATAAAAATAGAAATTTATACAAATTTTTAGGAAGTCCTGTCTGTGCAGACAGGACTTTTTTTATGTAGTTTTTGGAGAAAAGATTAAGGAATTTTTCCGGGCCGCACGCTCTGTGTGTTGTGGTTTTTATCCGCGCCAGATAGTGCCGACAGACTATAGAATTCCCAATTTAAAACGCAACTCCACGTGGAAAGGTAACGAAGCGGCGAGGAGGTGCGCTTATGAAACATCATTTTCAAATACGGCAGGCAGCTGCGGCTTTTCTACTTGCGGTTTTGCTTGGGGGAGTCACAGCCGGTGCGGCAGAGCCGACTGTCAAATCGGTCAGTACGGGAGAAGCGCGAATGGTTGTGCCCTGCGGCACGCCCTTTGGTATTAAAATTTTTACAAACGGTGTAGTGGTGGTCGGCACTGCAGATTTGGAAACGGGTGCGGGGGTCGTCAATCCCGCACGAGAGGCCGACATCCGCACTGGGGACATCATTGTGTCCGTAGACGGCAAGGCAATAACCAGTAACGAGCAGCTCTCTCATACAATTTTGAGCTGCAGTGGGCGTTCTTTAACGCTTGGGGTGGTGCGCAACGGTCAAAAGCTTTTGGCAAAACTTTCGCCTGTGCAGAGTACGGGATGTTATCGTGCGGGTCTTTGGGTGCGCGACAGTGCTGCCGGAGTCGGCACTTTAACGTATTATGACCCGCAGAACGGAACTTTCGCGGGTCTTGGCCATGGCATTACAGATCCGGACACAAACGAGCTTATCCCATTTGGATGCGGAGATGTTGTTCCTGTTACCATTTCTGGAATTCAAAAAGGGGTGCAGGGTGTGCCGGGGGAATTGCAGGGATACTTCGACTCGGATATTCCAGCCGGCACGCTCTATGCCAACAGCTTGCAAGGTGTGTTTGGAACGCTCAACCATGCTCCGCAGGGGCGGGCAGTCCCGGTTTGCCCGGCGGAACAGGTGAAAACCGGTCCGGCTGAAATCCTTTGTACCATCGACGGGAAAACACCTAAAACGTATCAAGCTGAGATTGAACTGCTGAATACGCGGGTGTCACAAAGCAAAAACATGATTTTGCACGTTACCGATACGCAGCTGATTCAGAAAACTGGCGGAATCGTGCAGGGGATGAGCGGCAGCCCTATTTTACAAAATGGAAAACTGGTGGGCGCTGTCACCCATGTTTTTGTGAATGACCCGACTAGAGGATATGGAATTTTAGCAGATCATATGCTGACAGGAGCGGCGGAAGCGGCACAAAAAGCGGCTTCTTAACGTGTGTTCTCAATATTTTGCCTCTTTATAAAAAAAAATTCAAGAAACCTATTGCTATCTTTGGTAATATATGGTAATATAATGGTGCAAAAAATCTTAGGGGGACTAAATATGGAGAACGTAAAGCTCATGATTGCAAATGACAATCCCGAATATCAGCGTGAGAACAACCAGATCTTCGAGGAAAGCGGCTTTTCGGTCGTTTACACGGCGAAAGACGGCACTTCCCTGCTGGAAGCCATTGAAGCGCAGCGTCCAGATGCTGTACTGGCACCCATCTTCATGCCCGGTCTGGATGCCGTGGGAGTCCTCAATGCGCTTCAGGAGCACCGCATTGTCAAAATTCCGGCATTCGTGGTGGAAAGCAACTTTACCAGCCCGACTTTAGAGCGCGAGGTTTTATCTTCCGGCGCCTGCTACCTTGCTGTGCAGCCTTATGAAACTGTACAGCTGGCCAAACGCATCCGGCAGCTGCTAACCATGGACAATCCGGCGGTACCCTGCCAAGAAACTCTGGAAGTGCAGGTAACAGAAATTCTGCATCAAATTGGCGTTCCGGCACACATCAAAGGCTATCATTATCTGCGCGATTCCATTTTAATGGCCATTGAAGATCCAGACATCATCAATGCGGTGACCAAGCAGCTGTATCCCGGTGTGGCTAAAAAGTACGAAACCACACCGTCCCGCGTGGAACGTGCCATTCGCCACGCCATTGAAGTGGCGTGGGACCGGGGGGATGTGGACATATTAAATTCGTACTTTGGCTATACCATCCATAACACACGCGGCAAGCCGACAAATTCGGAGTTCATCGCCATGATTTCCGACCGTCTGCGCTTGCACATGAAGACCGCAGGGTAAGAAGCATCCGCAAAATTCCATGTTTTTATACAGCTAGCCACTGTAATTAAAAGTTTTAATTTTTTAGTCTACTCATCCCATAAAGTCAGGCAGATGCATCCTCTGCCTGACTTTATGGGAATTTTTTTAGACAAAGATTTTTCTGATTCATTCTATTTTCAATTTTGTTACTTATTTGAAACAAACTGTAATCAATTGTAAATACATTTCCCTGTATTATGTGATATAATAAAGAAAATTAAACATTATTTAAAAGGGTGGGCCAAATGGGCTGATTAAATCCGGCAAAGTGCCGGGAGTGTAACTGTGCATTATTGTTTTGAAAAAATCAAGGAGGAACATTAAAATGAAAAAAAGTAAAAAAACAGTATCACTTTCGCTTCTTGTAGCTTGTATTGCCACTCAGCTTGCTTTCCCTGTAAATGTATTTGCAACTCAAATTGCTCCAGATACAGGCACATCCAGTGCAACTGTTCAGACGGAAATTCCAGACAGAATGGAACCCGATACAATCATTCGATACACTTCTCCGACACAATACATAATTGTACAGGGCGGGAGCTGCGATGAAACAGCGCAGAAAGAGCTGAATGCCCTTTTGGCAGAGAAGCAGAAGTACCTTAATGAGCATCAGCAAGAGATTCAAGACGGTTCATTGACGATCATTAAGAGTCCAACGCCTGTTGCGGGAATGGTAGTAAAGTATGACGGTGAGGGGTATCAAAAAGAGATCACACCGGATACAGAGAACCATGCGGTAAACGACAGCAAAGTCTCACTTTCAGCATACCGTGGGCATTATGCAGCAAATGGAAACTATTCGTGGGGAAGTCACTCAAACAGGATGAAGATAACTAGCTCTACTGTGTCAGGCTCCGGTCGATTCACCAATTTCACGGATACGATTGGTGACCACAACAACTACCTAAAAAAAGGTGACGTTGCAACAAAGGGCGCATATGATAATCCGCCAAGTGAGACTGCCGTTACATGCACAGCAAATAGGAAGACCGTTAAAATGTATAAAAACGACAATGGAGGTCTCCCAGATGCGTGCCTTGACATTTGGAAGTATGGCACAGAATATTTTGGTGTAACCTGGCATAGTTATGTGTCTATCGATCATTCTTCGTTCAGCCATCCTAAGGCATAATACGTTTTGATTCAGCATCATGCACAGATTTTTGTGTGCATGATGTTTTTTAAAGGAGAGAAAACCATGAAAAAAGAGAAAGCACTTGCGGTGATGACAACGGTTTTCATATTCATTGGGTTTGTCGGGTGCAGGGACAGCCAGACAGTGAACAGTGCGGTGTCGAAACCGATGTCCGCTGTTTCGACCAACAGTACAAAAGAGAATAGTATTGCCAACAGTCAGCCCGCGAAAGCGGCACAAAACGGATACATTTCCTTTGCAATGACGAGTTATGATGACCCGGATAACAAGGACGGCTCGATGACGATCCACGTTTTCTGTTACGACTTTACAGCGCAGAAAGCGACGGAAGTTACAAAAGTGCCGTATACGTCCCAATACCCGTTAGCGGTATACAGCAAAGAGGATAATTGTGTTTATTATTCTGCGCAAAGCACGGATAAGGGGAATAGAGGTGACCAATTATTTTCCTATAATCTCAGCACCAAGAAAACGGTGGAGTATACGCACGATTTGTCAGCAATTAATGATATTATCCCTTACAAAGATACGATTTATTTGTCAGCGATGAAAAGCAAAACTCATAACGTAGCACCCATCCTCATCAGTAAAACCAGTAAGATAGAAACGGCGGTTCATACAGGTTTTGAAGATCCACATGTTGAAAAAATTGCATATGACCCTTATGCTCACAAGGTATATGCTGCATGTCAGTCTGATAATGCAGAATGGATTTTAATGGATAAATTCAACATGAGTGCCGAAGAAACGAAAAAAAAGAATAATTATATGTATGAACATTCAAATACTCATATTAGCGCTGTGGATTTAGATCGGTCATTGTCAAGTCAGATATTTGCATTAAAAAAAGATCTTATTTATCGAATGGCTGCACATGGAAACCAAATTTACTATGTATCAGGAAAAGATGATATGGAAAGCGCTGCAAGCGAAACCATTCGTCAATATAACATCCAGACAAAGCAGACTACCACTCCTATACGAATTGGGAAAAAGGGAGATACCGCAGATACGATTTGCTACAGCCAAGACGGAAGCAAGGCTTATTTTTTGCGGCAGGACCCGCGTGACCTGGTAGAGTATGACATGAAGACCAAAGAGATAAAAGAATTGTTTTCCTGTGACCCAAACCAAAGCTATATCAACAATTTTATGTTGTTTGCGTAAAACATACCCTTGCAGGTTCGACTGCAATAATCCTGTTTCAATGGCGAAACGTTAGTTTCCTTTTTGGGAGGGCTCTTTCAGCGGTTCAGTTCAGGTTGAACTGCCCCAGTAAAAACGGACATTGCAAAAAAGCCTCCCATCGTAGGATAATTAAACTACGAAGGGAGGCAATTTTTATGAAAAGAAGTTGGACGAATATAAAAGCATTTGAGCCGAAAATTCTGGCGATGAGGGCAGCAGGAAAAACGAGACAAGAAATTGCAGATGAATTAGGATTAAACAAAATTCAGATAAAGAACTGGATTAACCGACACAACAAAGAAGCAGATCGTGAAGAAGCAGGACTTTCGCCAAAGAGACGGGGGCGTAAGCCTGCCGTCACATTGCAAGAATACAAATACGAGAACAAACGGTTAAAAATGGAGAATGATTTGCTGCGGGATTTTCTTCACGCTGTTGGAAGGAAGTGAAAGCTGCCATAAAATATGAAGTAATCTATTGTCGCAGTGAGAAATATCCGGTAAGAATCATGTGCAAATTCTTTGGGGTATCGCGCAGCGGCTACTACGACTATGTAAAGCGCCGTGAATTACTGCCACGTAATACAAAACTTGCTGGACTCATAGCGGAGTGTCAGAAAAGCTGTGGTAAAACTTACGGTTACAGACGAGTTCAAATTTGGTTGGAACGTAAGAAATCTTTGCATTTCAACCCTAAAACGGTTCTCCGCATCATGAATAAATATGGTTTGCTCTCTGAAATACGTCGTCGTAAGAAGTACAAGCAAATGGGACAGCAACTTCACAAATATGAAAACGTGTTGAATCGAAACTTTGTTGCCGACAGACCTAATCAGAAATGGGTAACAGACATCTCATACATACACACGGCCCAAGGTGTTCTATATCTGTCTATGATTCGCGATCTCTTTGACAACAGCATTGTCGCCTACAAGACCGGAACCGAACAGACGGTAAATCTTGTTTTGAATACAATCAAACTTGCTGTGGAAAAAGAAGCGGCCGCCGGGGAGTTGCACCTCCACAGCGACCAAGGGTTTCAATACACCTCACAAGCATATTTCAACCTAACCAAAGAGTACGGCATCACACCATCTATGTCAAGACGTGGTAACTGCTATGACAATGCATTGGCTGAAAATTTCTTTTCCATTCTTAAAACTGAATGTATTTACCGCCATAAGCTTTCCTCTTTTGATGAAGCAAGACAACTGATCGATGAATACATAGATTTCTACAACAATGAGCGCATCGAAACAAAAACGCACCTGACACCACTTGAAAAGCGGCATCAGGTTGCGTAATCTTACAATATTCTACGACAGGGCTTTTTATTCTTTGTCCATTAACTCTGGGGGCAGTTCAACCAAGCTGGGGGGCTTTTTTCATTTCAAAATGTGTTGAAATCATTTGACAGTTTCGCGGAGATTCTTTATAATAAATAAATATACAAAAATTTGAGCAGGGCTTGTTACAAATGGAGGGAATAGGCATGAACAGTGACGCAATTAAAAAAGATGTACCGAAACGCGCGTTGTTTCACGCACTCGGTCTTACAAATGAAGAAATTGACCGACCGCTAATCGGCATCGTCAGTTCTTACAATGAAATCGTTCCGGGTCACATGAACATTGACAAAATTGTACAGGCTGTGAAGACCGGCGTTTCTATGGCGGGTGGCACACCGCTTGTCTTTCCAGCCATTGCGGTATGTGACGGCATCGCCATGGGGCACCGCGGCATGAAGTACAGCCTGGTAACCCGTGAATTGATTGCGGATTCCACCGAAGCCATGACAATTGCGCACGCGCTGGATGCTCTGGTTCTGGTGCCAAACTGCGACAAAAACGTTCCGGGGCTGCTCATGGCTGCCGCCCGGCTGAATGTCCCGGCAATCTTTGTCAGCGGCGGCCCCATGCTTGCCGGTCGGGTGCAGGGAAAGAAAACAAGCTTCTCCAGTGCCAGCGAGGCTGTGGGGCAGTTTGCCGCAGGGAAGATTTCTAAAGAAGTTTTGGATGAATACGAAGCAAACACCTGCCCGACCTGCGGCTCCTGCTCCGGTATGTACACGGCAAACAGCATGAACTGTCTGACCGAAGCACTTGGCATGGGTCTGAAAGGAAACGGAACGGTTCCGGCTGTTTATTCTGCGCGTCTGCAGCTTGCGAAGCACGCCGGTATGCAGATTATGGAGCTGCTGAAGAAAAACATCCGCCCACGGGATATTATGACCATGGCGGCTTTCGAAAATGCGCTGACCGTGGATATGGCGCTTGGCTGCAGCACCAACAGCGCACTGCACCTGCCTGCTATCGCACACGAATGTGGGTTGGAACTGAATCTGGATGTTCTAAACCGTATCAGCGAAAAGACACCAAACCTGTGCCACTTGGCACCGGCCGGTCACACATACATTGAAGACCTGAACGAAGCCGGCGGCGTTTACGCTGTCATGAAGGAACTGGCAGACACCGGCCTGCTGCATACAGACTGTATGACCTGCACGGGCAAATCTGTGGCGGAGAATATTGCTGACAGCATCAACAAGAATCCAGAGGTCATTCGTACCATGGACAATCCGTACAGCAAAACCGGCGGCATTGCGGTTCTGCACGGAAATTTGGCACCGGACGGCTGCGTGGTCAAGCGTAGTGCGGTTGCGCCGAATATGCTTAAACACCGCGGCCCGGCTCATGTCTTTGACAGTGAAGAGGATGCCATGCGGGCAATCCTCGGCGGCGGTATTCAGGCCGGTGAAGTCATTGTCATTCGCTACGAAGGGCCGAAGGGTGGCCCCGGTATGCGCGAAATGCTGAACCCGACCTCCGCCATTATGGGCAGCGGCCTTGGCGAAAGTGTGGCGCTCATTACCGACGGACGCTTCAGCGGCGCAACGCGCGGTGCAGCCATTGGCCATATTTCTCCGGAAGCGGCAGTGGGCGGGCCGATTGCCTTGGTGCAGGATGGCGATATGATTGAGATTGATATTCCCGACCACTCCATCCGTGTGGATTTGACGGACGAGCAGTTGGAACAGCGCCGTGCCGCCTGGACACCGAAAAAGCAGAATGTAACCGGCTACCTTGCCCGCTATGCGGCGCTGGTGACTTCCGGCAGCAAAGGTGCTGTGCTTTCTCTGTAATTGAAAGCAGCTGAAAATCGGCACAGCAGCAAAGAAGGGAAATCGGAATGGCGGATTCAAACATCACCAAAAAGGCCCTTGCAGATGCCATGAAATCGCTTATGAGGGAAAAACCCTTTTCCAAAATCAGCATCAGCGATATTTGTGCACGCTGTTCGATGAACCGGCAGAGTTTTTACTACCATTTTCGGGATAAATACGACTTGGTAAACTGGATTTTCTATACAGAGCTGATTGAGCATCTGTGTGAGCACGCCCCCACCAGCGGCTGGAATCTGCTTCTGGAGGTTTGCAATTATTTCTATGCCAACCGGTCCTTTTATGTGAATGCACTGCAGGTGACCGGTCAAAACTCCTTTACGGACTACTTTGCAGATGTGATGCACGCAATTGTACAGCCGTATTTTGAAGAAATTTTCACGGAAGACGAAGAACATATGGATTTCTATGTTCAACTGTTTATCGATGCCTGCAAAACGGGAATCTGCAGATGGCTGACTGATCAAGCGGATATCACGCCGGAAAAGTTCGTCCGTCTGGTGCACCATGCGGTGGTGTGCGCAGCACACTGCGTGATAACAGATGAGCAAAGCGGAAAAGAATCCGAAGAAAAATGAGAGCACCGTTCTGTCGACAGAAAAATGCCGGCGGAACGGTGCTTTTTACAACATCAAAACGGTTGTGTCAAAATACTGCTCTATAAACGCAGTTTGTTCCCGAATGGTTTCCGGCGTCCAATGGGTGTGAAACGGTACGACAACCCACTTGTCTTCCATATCATTCTTTCGGTGAATCACGGCAATGAGCTCGCCGGTAAAGTATTTTACCGGTTTGGTTACACCGAGAACGTATGCATCCTGCTCTTCGCCGTCTGAGGCGGGGATGCCGGGAATATAGCCATAGTTGACCGGATATCTTGTTTTTGGAAAGTCCGGGTGTGTGCTGCCCAGCAGCCGGTCAATGATCACCGTGACAGGATGCCTGTACGGAAAATGGTTGTCTGTTTTTGCATCCTGCTTGCGTCGACTTGTTGGTTTCATAACGGATACCTCTGCTTGTCCAGAATATTACAAAATCATACACAGAACCTATGTTATGATAATACAAAATACTCGTACTTACAAGCAAAACCAGTTTTATGGTTTGCGAGACTTTGCAGCTTGGAAGAAATGTGGTATACTATGACCATTCTTGTCGACTTTGAAATGGGGTAGGAATACCGATGTCTTTTGACCCGAGCTTCGGCAGCACCGTGTTCCGAAAAGGCGGTGGCCGCGCATGAAACAGACCGGTCTGCGGGTGCGCCAATGGCTTTGCTTTTTTCTTGCTGTTGGCTGTATGGTTTGTATCTATGCTTTTTCCGCACAAAGTGGGAAAGCAAGCGATGCAATCAGTATACCTGTGGCGCATTGGCTGCAGCAAAATCTGCATCTGGCATTTTCTGACACACAGATGAACCACTTCGTCCGTAAGGCAGCACATTTCGGTATTTATTTCTTACTGGCGGCGTTTTTCGGGGGCTGGATTTCCGGCTTTCAGTGGTCCTCTGCGGTATGGGTAACGATCTGTGTCGGCTTCTGTGCGCTTTATGCGGCAGGCGATGAATTTCACCAGTCGTTTTCCACACAGCGGACGCCTTCTCTGCGCGATGTGTTGCTGGATATGGTCGGGGCTTTGCTCGGGGCGCTTTTCACCTTGCTGCTGCTGCATATTTTTTATCATTTTCATGGTAAAAAGGGAGGCGCATCCATGATTTGCCCGAACTGTGGCTTCGACAATCCAACAGATGTAATCTGCTGTGTGAAATGCGGCGAACCGCTGGTTGACAGTCAGGCACTGTTTTCTCCAGACGGCACAAAAATTGATTTGAGTGAGCCGGATATTTACGAACCTTATGAAGATGAGGAAGCTGATGTACCGGAGCATAAGTCCCGTGCACCTTTGGTTATCCTGATTCTTTTCCTCAGTCTGCTGGCGGTGGCTGCCGGATTGTCGCTGGCATGGTATCAAGAAAAAGGGGAGTGGCCATGGCAGCAGTTCCTTACGGGAACCGCTTCGGTGCAGTCCGCAGAAGAAAACTCCTCGTTGCCGCCTTTAAAACCGCAGCGTGTCACGCGCACATATTCTGCGGCAGATTTAGCTTCCGCTGTCCAGGAAAGTGGATTTCAGGCGTTTGCGGTTTCCGAAACGGAAATCAGTGAGATTAAGGTGGACTCCCAAACCTTTGATGACGCTACTTTGGTGCAGTTTACCGTAAAAAAAGCGATGGCGGTTCTGCATATGCAGATTCGTTTTCCGGAAGAAACGTCGGCGTCTTCTGTTGCGTCCACAGCGCAGTCGGCGGCAGTTTCCTCGGCGGCAAAGCAGGAAAAACCAATTGTCACGTCCTGGGGTGTGGACACTTGGAACCTGACCGGCACTTGGAATGATGCAGGCGGCAATACGCTGGTGATCACTTCCTGCAGCGGGGGCAGTATGAACGCTTATTACATTCCTGCAGGCAAAACCGACAGCCGGCAGGTCACCGGCTCCATCTCGGAAACGGGGGATATTTCGCTTCTGAGCAGCAAAGCGCAGATTAACGGTCGATTCTCGCCGAACGGCACGGGTCTGTTGTCTGTTACGTTGGATGGAAGCAAGACGCAGACACAGGAGTTTGTTATGTTGTCTACTGCTTTGGCGAGTATTCCCAGCCCTTCTTCTGCGGCATCAGCAGATTCCTCGGCGGTACCGTCGCAGATCATTCCAACGGCATCAGCCGATTCTGTGACTTCTGATGCCGCGCAGAATCCATAGGACTTTTCATGGAAAGCAGGCGGTACTTGACAGTGCCGCTTTTTGCCGCTATAATACTTAATTAGCTTAACTAAGTATTTGATGTCTGTCGCGGACTGAAAGAAGGGATCATGCATTACACCACTGGAAACCGAGCTGAACGATTTGCTGACGCTGGCTTATCGCTCAGTCGAAGAAATTGAAGAAGATATGCTGAAAAGCAGCCAGGGACTGAATCTTTCCATTTCGGAAATGCACTTGCTGCAGGCGGTGGAAGACACCGGCTCGGACTGCACCATCAGCTCCCTTTCCGCGAACCAGCGGGTCAGTCTGCCCAGTGTGACAGCAGCTGTAAACAAATTGGCGCGAAAGGGTTATGTAGAAAAGGAAAGGTCCCCACAGGATGGGCGGGTTGTGCACGTTACCCTGACACGTGCAGGGCAAAAAGCCACTACTGCGCATCGCTACTTTCATACGCGCATGGTTCGCTCGGTCAGCCATGCGCTAAATGCAGAGGAGCAGGAAGCCATGTTGAAGGGGGTTCGCAAACTCAACCAATTTTTTGCAGACAAATTACATCGGAAAGAGGGAAAGTTTTGAGTTTTACAATACTGGGTACAGGCAGCGCTTTACCGAAACGCACAGTCAGCAATGAGAATTTATCTGAATTTTTGGATACCAGCGATGAATGGATTCGCACGCGCACAGGAATTCATACCCGCCACGTGCTGACCTCGGAAACCGTGACGGAGCTGACCGTACAGGCAGCGCGAAAAGCATTGGAAATGGCAGAAACAGAGCCGCAGCAACTGGACTGCATTATCTGCCCGACGGCAGTCGGAGACTGGATTTCACCCAGCCAGGCCTGCGTGATTCAGAAGGAACTGGGGGCTTCTTGCCCGGCTTTTGATATAAACGCGGCGTGCAGCGGCTTCCTGTACGGACTGGATGCGGCAGACGGATGGTTTGCCAGAAAGAAGGCAAAGCGGATTCTGGTGGTCGCGGTCGAAGGAATCAGCCGACTTTTAAACTGGGAGGATCGCTCTACCTGCGTTTTGTTCGGTGATGGTGCGGGGGCGGTTGTCCTTGGGGAGGGCGATGCCTTAAAATATATTCAGCTGACCGCAGAAGGCTCTATGGCTATCCATGTGCCCGGCCCGATGGGCAGCAGCCCTTATCGGGTGCAGGAAAGGGAAACACCCCCCGGACTGCGTATGGACGGAAAAGAAGTTTACCGCTTCGCGGTGCATGCTATTTGCAGCGGTTTGGAACAGGCAAGCAAAGCAACGGGAATCCCGCTTGCAGAAGTTGACCATTTTCTGCTGCATCAAGCCAATCAGCGGATTTTGGACGCAGCTGCAAAAAAGCTGGAGCTGCCGCATGAAAAAATTCCGACCACCATCGCACAGACCGCCAATACTTCCGCAGCCAGTGTTCCGATTTTACTGGATCAAGAAGTTCGCGCCGGGCATCTGCAGCCGGGAAAAATCCTGATGCTTTGCGCATTCGGCTCTGGTTTAACCAGCGGCACAGCGGTTCTCCGCTGGGAACAGAATTACAAACCAACTGATAGAGACAAAGGAGTTTGATAAAATGAATCATACAGAAATCCTGAAAAAACTCGAGAAAATCTTTCGTGAATATAAAGACGACCTGAAGCCCGGTGAATTGAAGCCGGAAACCACCTTTGAGGAACTGGACTTTGACTCTCTGGATGTGGTCGATTTGATGATGTCCTGTGAAGACGAGTTTGGTGTTCAGATTCCGGAGGACGCACAGTTGACAACGGTTCAGGATCTGCTGAACTTGCTTGAGAAAACGGAGGCGTAAATCATGCTGCATTCTCCAATTTGTGAGCTGCTCGGGATAGAATACCCGGTTTTTCAGGGCGGCATGGCATGGATTGCCGATGCAGATCTCGCCGCAGCGGTCAGCAACGGCGGGGGGCTTGGCATCATTTCCGCCATGAATGCGAACGGAGACTGGCTGCGTGAGCAGATACGGAAAGCAAAATCCCAGACGGACAAACCTTTTGGTGTGAATATCATGCTGATGAGCCCTTTTGCGGATGAAGTCGCCAAAGTAGTGGTGGAGGAAGGTGTCCAAGTGCTGACCACCGGCGCAGGCAATCCGGGAAAATATATGCCTATGTGGCGGGAAGCGGGCATCAAGGTGATTCCAGTTGTGGCGAGTGTTGGCCTTGCTCGCATGATGGAGCGCAGCGGCGCCGCCGCGGTTGTCGCAGAAGGCTGTGAAAGTGGTGGGCACATTGGCGAATCTACCACGATGGCATTGATTCCACAGGTCAGCGATGCAGTTTCTATTCCCGTTATCGCGGCTGGCGGCATTGCAGATGGACGCGGTATGGCGGCAGCTGTTCTATTGGGCGCCTGCGGCGTGCAGATGGGAACCCGCTTCTTGGTTGCAAAAGAGTGTAATGTACATGAAAACTATAAGAAACGTGTTTTAAAAGCCAAGGATATTGATACCATTGTTACCGGTCGGCGTCAGGGCGATGCAACCCGCAGCCTGAAAAACCGCTTCAGCCGGGATTTTGCAAAGGCGGAAATGGAACCAGGAATGACAGTGGAGGAACTGGAAAAGCGCGGTGTCGGTGCTTTGCGTCGCGCTGCACTTGAAGGGGACGAAATCAACGGCTGCTTTCTGGCCGGACAGATTGCCGGATTGGTTAAAAAGGAGCAGCCTGCTGCTGAAATCATCCGCGAGGTCTGCATACAGGCGGAAGATTTGCTGAAAGGAGCGCCGCAATGGGTAAAATAGCTTTTCTGTTTGCCGGTCAAGGCGCGCAGTATGCAGGAATGGGAAAGGCTCTGTATGAAAGCAGTGCTGCTGCCAAACGCGTTTTTGATACGGCGGAAACGCAGCGTGTTGGCACGCTGCGCCAATGCTTTGCGGGCACCAAAGAGGAGCTTCTGCAGACAGCTAACACACAGCCCTGTGTTTTTTGCGTAGATCTCGCTGCGGCCCGTGCTTTGGAAGAAGCCGGCGTTCGTGCCGAAGGCGCCGCGGGCTTTTCTCTCGGTGAGGTTGCCGCGCTGACATTTGCAGGCGCTTTCGCGAGCGATGCCGTCGGCTTTTCTTTGGTCACAGAGCGCGGACGCCTGATGCAAAAGGCAAATGAGGAACACCCGGGCGCTATGGTCGCTGTCTTAAAACTTTCCAATGAGCAAGTTGAGCAAATTTGCGCCGATTTTCCGCATTTATATCCGGTAAATTACAACTGTCCGGGGCAGTTGGTTGTCGCTGGTCTGCGGGAGGAAACCGTACCTTTCTGCAAAGCTGTTTCTGCCGCCGGTGGTCGGGCAAAGCCCTTAGCAGTCGGCGGCGGCTTTCACTCGCCGCTAATGCATGAAGCAGCACTGCCCTTTGAGGCGCTGCTGCAAAAAGCCGAAACCATGCTGCCGAAGATTCCGGTGTATGCGAATGCCACTGCGAAGCCCTATGCAGGAGCTGTGCCGGAACTGCTTGCACGTCAAATGGAAAATCCGGTACGCTGGCAGCAATCCATTGAACAGATGGCAGCAGACGGGTTTGACACATTCATTGAAGTCGGCCCCGGAAAAACGCTCTCCGGTTTGGTAAAGCGTATTGCGCCGCAGGCGAAAATCCTGCGCGTGGAAACGGATGAGGATGTACAGACGGTTGCAGATATGTTAAATTCCTGATACAATAAAGAAATGCAGATTTTACCTGCTGAACAGCCCGACAGTCAAGAATACCATGCACTGCAGAAAGGAAAGTAAAATGGGTATGGAAAAGAAAACAGCGCTGGTCACCGGCGGCAGCCGCGGCATCGGCCGGGCAACGGCACTGGAACTTGCCTCCAGAGGAATGAATGTTGCTGTCGTCTTTGCGGGAAATGCAGAGTCTGCCGCAGAAACCGTGCGGCAGCTGAAAACAATCGGCGCAAAGGCGCAGGCCTATCAATGCGATGTCGCAGATTTGACCGCAGTCAAAACAACGGCGCAGCGCATTTTGGAAGACTTCGGCAGCGTGGACGTTCTGGTAAACAATGCTGGCGTTACGCGGGACAGCTTGCTGCTTTCTGCCAAGGAGGCCGACTGGGATCGGGTGCTGGGTGTCAGCCTAAAAGGCGCTTTTCATATGACGCAGGCGCTGTATCGGCACTTTATGAAAAAGCGTGCCGGACGCATCATCAATGTTTCTTCGATTGTCGGCTTGCACGGCAACGCGGGGCAGGCTGGCTATGCGGCTGCAAAAGCGGGCATTATCGGTTTTACCAAAAGCGTTGCAAAGGAACTGGCAGGGCGCGGTGTTACCTGTAATGCGGTCGCTCCCGGCTTTATACAGTCGGATATGACCAACGCGATGCCAGAAAAAGCACGTGATGCGGCAGTTGCAACGATTCCGATGGGCAGACCCGGCTTGCCGGAAGACGTGGCAAAGGCTGTTGCGTTTCTCGCAGGAGAGGATGCCGCTTATATTACCGGCGTGGTTTTGCGTGTTGACGGCGGATTGGGTATGTAAAGAAAGGAAGAAATAGGATGCACAGAGTAGTTGTTACCGGGATGGGGGCCGTTACCCCCGTCGGCAATACAGTTAAAGATACGTGGACAAACCTGCTGCAGGGCAAAAACGGAATTGGCACCATCACGCGGTTCGATTCTTCCAATCTGCGGGTTCATCTTGCCGGAGAAGTGAAAAATTTTGATCCTCTGCAGTATTTTGAAAAAAGTGAACTCCGGAAAAATGATTTGTTTACGCAGTATGCAGTTGCTGCTTCAGAGCAGGCGGTGCAGGACAGCGGCATTCGAGGCAGAATCGCGCCAGAGCGCCTGGGCGTCTATATGGGCAGCGGCATTGGTGGAATTTCTACTACCTTGGAAAACTACGAAAAACTGCTGCAAAATAAGCACGTTTCTCCCTATATGATTCCGAGTATGATTGTCAATATGGCGGCCGGCATCATTTCCATTCGCTTTCAGGCGAAGGGACCGTGCGTGCCGATCGTGACAGCCTGCACTACCAGCACGCATACCATTGGAGAAGCGTTTCATTGTATTCGCGACGGATACGCGGATGCCGTCATTGCCGGCGGAAGTGAAGCTGCGGTCAATGTGCTGACTGTTTCCGGCTTTTCCAGCTGCAAGGCGCTTAGCACAAACCCAGATCCACAGACAGCCTGCCGTCCGTTTGATAAGAACCGAGACGGTTTTGTGCTGGGCGAGGGCGCCGGCGTTGTGATTCTGGAAGAATACGAGCACGCCAAGGCCCGCGGTGCGAAAATCTACGGGGAAGTACTGGGTTATGCCAATACCAGCGACGCCTATCATATCACGGCACCGTCACCGGACGCAGACGGAATTACGCACTGCATCCGTCTGGCAGTACAGGAGGCCGGTGCAAAAATTGATCGGCACACCTATGTGAACGCACATGGAACCAGCACCGTATTGAACGACAAAACAGAAACTCTTGCCTTTAAGCAAGCGTTCGGTGAGGAAACCGCACGAGAAATTAAAATCAGCAGTACCAAAAGTATGATGGGACATTTACTGGGCGCAACCGGTGCGGTAGAAGCGATCGTTTGCTTGAAGGCACTGGAAACCGGCAGCGTGCCGCCAACCATTGGTCTTACGGAAGCGGATCCTGCGTGTGATTTGAATTATACGTCGGGAAAGGCCGTACACATGGATGTTCGGACTGCTGTTTCCACAAATATGGGCTTTGGCGGTCATAACGGTTGCATTGTTTTCGGAAAAGCAGAGGAGGCATAAAAAGCATGGATCTGCAGGCGGTGAAAGAATTAGCACAGCTTATGGAGGAAAAGGGATTGACCTCTTTGGAAGTGGAAGAAGAGGGGCAGCGCATTTGTTTGAAAAAAGAAGTGCAGGCTTCCGTTCAGATGGTTCCGGCGCTTTCTACACTGCCGGAAGTTGCGCCGGCTGTTCCTGCGGTTGCGGAGAAAAACGGTGTGGTTGACTTTAATGCTATTACAGAAGTGAAATCCCCGATGGTCGGCACAGTTTATATTGCTCCGTCACCGGGAACGGAGCCGTTTGTGCAGGTTGGTGATAAGGTCAAAAAAGGGCAAGTTCTCTGTGTCATTGAAGCCATGAAACTCATGAATGAATTTCCATCGCCGCAGGACGGAGAAGTTGTGGACATCTGCATAGAAGATGGGCAGTTAATTGAATATGGGCAGTGCCTTTTCAAAATTTACTGACAAGGAGTTTTCCTTTCCAAAGCGCAAGAGAAAACTGACTCGTCAAGCAAATTACTTGCCAGCTATTCATAAAGGAGACAAATGCATTTGAACAGAGAAGATTTAAAAAAGATTCTCCCGCACAGAGAGCCGATGTTGCTGATTGATGAGGCCGACCTGCTTCCGGACGGCTCCGCAGAAGGACGCTACACAGTGCGCGGCGATGAGTGGTTTTTAAAAGGGCATTTTCCTGGGAACCCAACTGTTCCAGGTGTTATTCTGTGTGAAATGATGGGGCAGGCCTGCTGTGTGATGATTGCAGACAAACTCAAAGGGAAAACACCGTACTTTACCGGAATCGACCGGGTTAAGTTCCATCACCCGGTCAAACCGGGTGATATTCTGCAGATCACCTGTCAGATTTCCCGTGTCTTTAAAGACTTTTACTTTACAAAATGCAAGGGGAGTGTCGACGGAAAAACCGCGGTTGTGGGTGAACTCAGCTTTGCGGTGGTTGGCTGAATATCCCCCAAAAGAGGTGGAACCATTTTGTTTTCTAAAATCCTGATTGCAAACCGCGGCGAAATCGCAGTGCGGATCATACGCGCCTGCAAGGAAATGGGCATTGCAACCGTGGCCGTTTTCAGTGAAGCGGACAGAGATGCGCTGCACGTCAGCCTTGCGGATGAAAGTGTTTGCATCGGTCCGGCGCGTGTGCAGGACAGTTACTTAAATATGCCGGCAATTCTTTCCGCTGCTGTCAAAAGCGGAGCGCAGGCGATTCATCCCGGTTACGGTCTGCTGAGTGAAAACGCCAGATTTGCCCATCTTTGTGAGGAGTGCCATATCCATTTTATTGGCCCGGATGCACAGCTGATTTCTAAACTGGGCGATAAAGACGAAGCCAAACGCACCATGCGTGCGGCGGGAGTTCCGGTAGTGCCCGGCAGCGATTTGGCGCTGGATGAAGCTGCAGCGCTCACTGCCGCAAAAGAAATCGGCTTTCCGCTGTTAGTTAAGGCACGCGCAGGCGGTGGCGGGCGTGGAATCCGCCTGGTGCAAAACGAGGACGAACTGCTTCCCGCCTTTCAGGCATCCTCTCAGGAGGCCGCCAGTGCCTTTGGTGACGGTGCCTGTTACCTTGAAAAATATCTGGATCCGGTTAAGCACATTGAAATGCAGATTTTGTGCGATAATTATGACCATGTGATTTGTCTGGGCGAGCGGGAATGCTCTGTGCAGCGCAAGCATCAAAAGCTGCTGGAAGAAAGCCCTGCTGTCTGCGTAACACCGGAACTGCGTGCCGAAATGGTCGAAGCGGCACGGCGGGCGGCACAGGCAGTTCATTACCGCAGCTTGGGCACCATTGAATTTCTAGTGGATACGGATCTGCATTTTTACTTTATGGAAATGAATACGCGGCTGCAGGTGGAGCATCCGGTTACGGAAATGGTTACCGGATTAGATTTGGTCAAGTGGCAGATTCGGGCGGCGGCGGGTACCGCACTGCCTTTTCAACAGGAAGACATCCAACTTTCCGGACACGCCATCGAGTGCCGAATCAATGCAGAAGACCCGGAAAACGGTTTTACGCCGAGTTGCGGAAAAATCAGTCTTTTGCACATACCGGGCGGGCCATGGGTGCGCTTTGACACAGCGCTTTATCAGGAGTATTCGGTACCGCCATTTTATGATTCCCTGCTTGGCAAGCTGATTGTGTACGCGCCAACGCGTGGGGAAGCCATTCGCAAGATGCAGGCGGCACTGGCAGAACTCGTGATTGAAGGGGTGAATCACACTGCAGAGCTGCAGATGGATATCCTGTCCGATCCCAGCTTTCTGGATGGAAGCTACCATACTGATTTCATGGAAAAGAGGGGATCACCGTGCTGAGAAGAGCAAATTTTAAACCGAGCCGCAATGCTTTGGAAAATATTGACGTCGCTGCAAGCGGTGACTTTGTGGAGCAGCCGCAGGTTCCGGATCAACTCTGTGTCAAGTGCCCGGGCTGTGGGAAAATGATTTTTTCGGATGATGTCAAGAAAAACAGCCATGTCTGTGCGGAGTGTGGGTATCATTTTAAAATTCCTGCCAGAAGCAGACTACTTTCTCTGTGTGATGAAGATTCCTTTACAGAATGGGACACAGCATTATACAGTAAAGATTTTTTGCATTTTCCTGGATATGCTGTAAAGCTAAAAAGCAGTCGTCTTAACAGCCGCGAAAATGAAGCAGTGGTATCCGGCTGCGGTAAAATCGAACAATCGCCTTGCGCACTGTTTGCGATGGACAGCCGTTTTATGATGGGAAGCATGGGCAGCGTTGTGGGGGAAAAAGTTACGCGTGTGTTTGAACGCGCCACAGAACGGCGTTTGCCGGTTATTGGTTTTACACTTTCAGGCGGTGCACGAATGCAGGAAGGAACGGTTTCCCTCATGCAGATGGCAAAGACCAGCGGCGCAGTCAAACGGCACAGTGATGCTGGGCTGCTTTATATTACTGTGCTGACCAATCCGACCACCGGCGGTGTAACCGCCAGTTTTGCCATGGAAGGTGATATTTTGCTTTCGGAGCCGGGTGCATTGATTGCTTTTGCTGGTCCGCGTGTTATTGAGCAGACCATGCGTCAGAAACTGCCGAAAGGATTTCAAAGTGCAGAGTTCCTGCTGGAAAAAGGATTCCTCGATGGTGTTGTACCGCGCACCGAGATGCGAGCGGTGCTGTCACAGCTGCTGAAACTGCACGAACAGGAGGACTGACGGAAGATGGAAGCTTACAAAAAATTGCAGCTTGCGCGAAAATCCGGCAGACCCACCGGGCTGGATTTTATTCACCATACCATTACAGATTTTTTTGAAATGCACGGTGACCGCCGCTTTGCAGATGATCCGGCAATTGTTGCGGGAGTCGGCCGTTTGTGCGGCAAACCCGTCACGGTTGTCGCACAGGAAAAAGGACACACCATGCGGGAACGGACGGTTCGCAACTTTGGCAGTGCACATCCGGAGGGGTACCGGAAAGCACTGCGCCAGATGAAACTAGCAGAAAAGTTCGGTCGACCGGTTTTGTGCTTTGTAGACACATCCGGTGCCTTTTGCGGAACCGGCGCGGAGGAACGCGGGCAGGGGCAGGCGATTGCGGAAAATCTTTCAGAAATGATGACACTGCAGGTGCCAATTCTTTCCGTGTTTATCGGGGAGGGCGGCAGTGGCGGCGCACTGGGACTTGCCGTTGCCAACGAAGTTTGGATGCTGGAAAATGCCGTGTACTCCGTTATCAGCCCGGAGGGTTGCGCCAGCATCCTTTGGAAGGATTCCAGTAAAGTGCGGGAGGCCAGCGACAGCCTGCATATGCGCCCGGAGGATCTTTTGCAGCTTGGACTTATTGAGCGCATTCTGCCGGAAAGTGACTTGGAAGCACTTTGGCACACGCTGCCGGTTGAATTGGACAAAAAATTTGCGGCGCTGAAAAAGCTTTCCGTTCAGGAGCTCTGCGAAGCGCGGTACCAGCGCTTTCGAAAAATGGGGGTGTACGGAGAATGATTGCCATCGTAACCGACAGCACGGCCCCCATCACGCAAAAAGAAGCCGAGCAGTACGGCATCTGCGTGGTTCCGCACAGCTATATGACCAACGGAATTGCGTATTTGGAAAACTATACGGACAAAAACGAAAACTATACGCGCCGGCTTCTGGCAGCAGGGACCAGCGCTTCTACCGGACAAAGTACGGCGGCGGCCTTTGCAACCGCTTTTCGCCAACTGCTGACGCAGGGATATGAGGTGCTGTGTATCGTCATATCCTCCAGGCTCAGCGGTGCCTGGAGCAGTGCAGTGACCGCGGCACGGGAAATTGGCAGTGCAAAGATTGCGGTTGTAGATTCTCATGCGACAGCAGGCGCGCTGTATTTCCAGATTCGTATGGCACGAGAACTGGCGGATTCCGGCTGTCCGCTGAATGAACTGGCGGACCACTGCAAGTCCTTTGACAATATTGCGAAAGTGGCGTTTTCCGTTGAAAACATGGGTGCACTCCGGCGCAGCCGCAGGCTGGGCTTTATTAACCAGTCGGTCAACACCATCCTGAACCGCCGTCCGGTATTCTGTCTGGAGGGGGGAAGCATCGTCAGCAAAAATTTGGCACGCGGCCGCGGCGAGCGGGTACGTATGCTTTCAGCTTTGGTCCCTAAAAATGCCAAACGACTTATGGTGCAGGGCTTTGGAAATGCACCGATTGAAAGCAGTCTGATGCGTATGCTGCAGCGGCAGTTCCCGGAAGTTGAAATTCTGCACAGAGAACTGGGGCCTGTGCTCAGTATCCACATTGGCGCACAGGCACTGGCAGTTTCCTGGTGCTTAGATTGAGGTTTACAAATGAACGAAAAACTGCTATAATCCTACTGAATGCGAACAGCAGCGGATGCGTAAGCATCTTCTGCTGTTTTTGATTGGAGGGAACAGGTTGCAGAAACGGAGCCGGTGCTGGAAGCATCGCCATGGGATATTGAATGTTTTGATTTTGCTTTTTTCTGCGGTGGCAGTGTGTGCTGCTGTGTACTTGGTACAGCAGCTTTGGCTCTATCCTCGCCAGAATACATCAGTCATACGGGAAGCGCAGCAGATTTACAGCAGGCAGTCCGATTCGGCACTTTCTTCCTCCGGTTCTTCTGCGGTACAAAAAGGAACGAATACCTTAGAAAGTCTGCGCGCAAAAAATGCGGACATCGTTGGCTGGGTGCGGTACCCGGGTACGGTTATCAACTATCCGGTTGTTCGAGAAGCTGCCGGATCTTCCGGTTTTTATCTGCACCATAATTATTTGAAAGAAGCCTCCAATCACGGCAGTATTTTTCTGCCAGCAGGCGCCAAACCAGCAGTGGACAGAAGCCTGCTTCTCTATGGGCATAATATGAAAGATGGACAAATGTTTCACAGCCTTGCAAATTTAACTCTCTCGCAGCTGCGGCAAAATCCTGTGGTATATTTTGACACGGGCAGCGGCCTGCAGGCTTACAAAATTTTTGCCTATCTGAAAACCAACACGCAGGCTTCCCAGGGCAATGTTTTTCCATATGCTTCTGTTTCTCCGAAAAGTGGGCAGGAGGTTCTGCAGTTTGCCTATGCACTTGCCATTCGTTCGGTTTATCGTTTTCCGGTCAATGTGCAAGGAACTGACCAGCTTCTTCTGCTTTCGACGTGCTCCTATGAATTTCCGGACTTCCGTACGGTTTTGGCGGCACGTCGGGTTCGTACCGGTGAAACAAGCACGGTCAACGCCGCAGCCATTTCAGCTTCCGGCAAAACTTTGTATCCGGACTGCTGGTATGCGTCGCATGGCGGCACAAAGCCCGTCTGGCCTGTAACGTACACGGAAGCAGAAAAACAAGAGCAGCTGCCATGGCCTGCCAAGGGCTGACACCGCAAAAGGAGGCGGCTTTTCTGGCTGAAACTTTGCAAAAAATGTCGGCGCAGCCGGCTGAAAGGATGAAATCATGCGGTTCAAAAGTTCATTTGCCGTCTGGGTTGCCCGCACAGTCTGCTGGGTGGAAAAGCACTTGCTGCACGCAGGTGCCAGCGCGATGCCCGGCCGAATTGCTTTAAAAATTGATCCGATGCTGATTGCGGCACTGGCGCAGAAACTCAAGCAAGGCTCGATTGTCGTCTGCGGAACCAATGGAAAAACCACAACCAATAATCTTCTCTGCCAAATGATTCAGAACAGCGGCTGCACGGTACTTTGCAACCGTGCAGGGGCCAACATGAATTCCGGAGTTGTCACGGCACTGCTGCCGGGAAAGGAAGCAGACTGGGGTGTGCTGGAGGTGGACGAACTTTCCACTCCGAAAGTGCTGCCATTTCTCAAGCCGAAGTATATGGTGCTGCTGAATATTTTCCGAGATCAGCTTGATCGCTGCGGCGAAATTGATACAGTGATGCAAGCCATTGTCACCGCGTTGGAACAGTCACCGGAGACAGTGCTAATCTACAATGCCGATGATCCGTTCTGTACCTCCATTGCTTCGCATGTAAAGCGAACGATTCCTTTTGGAATTGGGGAAGACCTGCACCTTCCGCAAGACCGCGTGACAGGGGGACGGTTTTGCTTACAGTGCGGTGCGCTGCTGGAATACGCCTATCACCAATACGGCCAGTTGGGGGACTTTCACTGCCCGAAATGTGGGTTTGGCCGGGCACCGCTCGCTTTTGCGGCGACAGCAATCACCTTTGAAAACGGCATTTCGTTCAACGTGGGAAGCGACCGCATCGAAACCCGTTACCGCGGCGTTTATATGGTGTACAACCTGCTTGCGGCTTTTGCGGCGGCGCTAACGGTTGGGTGCAGCGTGGGAACCATACAGAAGACCATTGACCAGTATCACCCGCAGAATGGCCGCCTGCAGGAGTTTCAAGTACAGGGGCAGACAGTTGTGCTGAATCTAGCGAAGAATCCGACAGGCTTTAACCAGAACATGGCGCTGCTTCTGCAGGACCGCGGCCCGAAAGCTGTCTATTTTATCATCAATGACAATGACAACGACGGCAATGACATTTCTTGGCTGTGGGATGTGGACTTTGAACGGCTGGCAGAGGAGCAGGATTTGGTGGTGTATGCCGGTGGTCGGCGTATGAACGACCTGCAGGTGCGGCTGAAGTACGCTGGTATTTCCGCGCAGCTTGTGCAGAACGTTGCACAGGCTGCGTCGCTTGCTGGCGCGCAGCCGCAGGCGCACAAACTTTATGTGCTGACCAATTATTCCGCATTGTTCCCTGCGCAGCGGGAACTGCGTGCCTTGAGCGGACAGGAGTGATTACAAAATGGAACTGTGCATTGCGCATCTCTTTCCGGAACTGCTGAACCTGTACGGCGATGGCGGTAATATCATCTGTATGCAGAAGCGCTGTGAATGGCGTGACATTTCGGTACAGGTGAATCCTGTCCATTGCGGTGACAAAGTGGATTTTACGCATACAGACATCATCTTTGTCGGCGGCGGAACAGACCGTGAACAGAAAATTGTTTGCGGGGAGCTGCTGGCAGCGAAACAGCAGCTTCGTGATTATGTGGAAGCAGGTGGTGTCCTGCTGGCCGTCTGCGGCGGCTATCAGTTGCTGGGACACAATTATCTGCTTGGAAACGAGCTGGTAGAGGGCGTCGGTGTCATTGACCTGAAGACAGAACGTGGGGAAGGTCGGCTGATCGGCAACGTCATGATTGAAAGTGCTATCTGCGAAATGCCGATTGTGGGATATGAAAACCACGGCGGGCGGACATACCTCGGCGATTGTGAGCCGCTTGGAAAAGTGACCTCAGCAGGCGGTTATGGAAACAACGGTCAGGATGGTTATGAGGGAGTTCACTACAAAAATGTGATTGGCACCTATCTGCACGGCCCGCTGCTTCCCAAAAATCCGCAGGTCTGCGATTATCTTCTGAAAACGGCTTTGTCCCGCCGTTATGGCTCGGATTTTGCATTTCCGGAGCTGGACGATACTGTGGAAAACGAAGCAAACCTTTATATGCAGGAACGTCTTCGGGACAATGTCGTCAATAAGATGCAGGTCAGTGCCCGCGGAAAAAGTTAAAATAAAAAGAGCACTTCGAATGCGGAGAAAATCCGCATTCGAAGTGCTCTTTTTTATAGAAAAGTTTATGCCGTTGCGGAATCTGCAAATTGTGAAAGGATTCCCAGAATGATTTTGGTGCTCAGTTCCATATCTTCGGCTGTAATGTGCTCATACGGTCCATGAAACGCGTGACCGCCGGTGCCAAGGTTGGGGCAGGGCAGACCGCTCACACTCAGTTTGGCACCGTCCGTACCACCGCGAATCGGCAGCTCACAGGGAACCACACCCAGCGCGCGCATAGCTTTTCTGGCGTTTTCAACCAACTGCGGATACGGTTTGATGTAAGAGAGCATATTTTCGTATTGGTCGGTTATTTCAGCCTGCACCGTACCTGCTCCGTACTTTTCATTTAAAATTTCCGCAATCTTTTGCATCATATCTTTGCGGATTTCAAAGTGTTCTTTGGAGTGATCGCGGATAATATAGGAAAGCTTTGCTTGCTCAACGGTGCCACTCATTTCACACAAATGGAAAAATCCCTCACGGCCGTCTGTGTGCGCGGGCGTTTCTGCGGCAGGTAGCATAGAATTAGCTTCCATGGCAATCAGTGAGGCATTTAGCATGGTGTTTTTTGCATCGCCCGGATGTACGTTAAAGCCATGGATGGTCAGGACCGCTCCGGCAGCGTAAAAGTTTTCGTAGCTGATTTCACTGGAGTCACCGCCGTCAACCGTGTAAGCAAAGTCAGCACCAAATCCCTGAATGTCAAAATGATCCGCGCCGCTTCCGACTTCCTCGTCGGGGGTAAAGCCAATGCAGATGCGTCCGTGCGGCCTTTTTTCCTGTATAAGACGTTCGCAGGCGGTCAAAATTTCTGCGATACCGGCTTTATCGTCCGCCCCCAGCAGGGTTGCGCCGTCTGTGGTAATCAAAGTTTTCCCTTTCAGCTTTTCCAGATGCGGAAACTCACGCGGGGAAAGAACGCGGCCGCTGTTGCCCAAAGAAACGTCGCCGCCGTCATATTGCTCAATAATCTGCGGATTGACGCCCTCGCCGTTAAAGTCCGGTGCCGTATCCATATGGGCAATCAATCCCAGCGTGGGCACCTGCTCTTTTCCGGCGGTTGCCGGAATTTCTCCGTAAACATAGCACATATCCGTTACCCGCACGTGGTCAATACCAAGCTGACGCATTTCCTCAGCCAGCTGATTGGCAAGGTCAAACTCCCGCTTTGCAGTGGGCACTGCGGAGGATGTTTCGTCGGAGGTCGTGTAAACCCGAATATACTTTAAAAGGCGTTGCGCTGCATTCATCTTTCATCCTTCTTTCCATCTGTTTTACAGCCAAGGATTAGTATACGCTGTTTTCGTGCCAGAAACAAGCCGGCAGGGCTGGCTTTTAAAAATAGGAATTGACAGATGCAGAAAAGCCTGTCCGCAAAAGCAGCCAACCCCTTTCGCCGCATGAAGGAGGCTTTGGCTTTTTCAAAATGCGGCTGGGGTTGTTTTAAGACTCAAACTGCTTGTGCAGTGTTTCCAGTGCTTTTTTTTCAATGCGGGAAACATAGCTGCGGGAGATTCCCAGCACTTGGGCAACTTCCCGTTGTGTCTGCGGTTCTTTTCCGTCCAAACCATAGCGCAGGCGCAGAATGGTCTGCTCACGAGCCGGAAGCTGCCGTATGTACCGATAAAGCTGTTCGCACTTGATTTTGCGGTCCAGATTGTCAAAGATATTATCGTCGGTTGCCAAAACGTCCATCAGGGTCAGCGCGCTGCCATCTTTGTCACTGTCAATGGGCTCGTTCATGGAAACGTCCTGGGCAGATTTCTTTGTACTGCGGAAGTACATGAGGATTTCATTTTCAATACATCTGGCTGCATAGCTGGACAGGCGGATGCCCTTGCTTTGGTCAAAGGTATTGACTGCCTTAATCAGCCCGATAGTTCCGATAGAGATTAAATCCTCCTGGTCTGTATTTCCGGTACCGTACTTTTTGATAATGTGTGCCACAAGGCGGAGATTGTGGGCAATCAGCGTATCTCTGGCAATTTTATCTCCTTTGGCAAGCCGCTGCAGACAATCCTTTTCCTGAGCCGGTGTCAGGGCCCGCGGAAAAGAGCCAGAGCCTGTTACATGCAGGATAAAAAACAGAAGGCCGGACAAAATTCCCGATAAGAGTGATTCCAGCATCAGCGCATACTCCTTTTTATCAGATATTCTTAGTTTATGCACGGGCAGTAAAATGTGTTGCAAGTCCCTGCAAAAAACATTTTTTCAGATACACATCTGGTTTCAAAAAATAGCCACTTTGTATTCTGCACATTTTTTATAAAATAGACTCGCTTTTTCATGCAGAGTATGCTATAATAACAAAGCTTACAATTTTGTAATCATTGCAAATCAACAGATTGTGTTGCTTTTTCCGGAATCATGAAGAAAAGGAGTACGGCTTATGAAGAAAGAGCACGGTTCGCTTTGCAGAGCTGCTGCAGCCGCTGTAACAGCGGCGTTGGTTTTCGCTTCGGCAGTTCTTCCGGCTTCTGCTGCGGGGGTTTCCTGCACGGTGCAGGGAAAAACCATCACCCTGCCCCTACAGAAAACGGCACAGGTAATTTCTATGGAGCAATCCACGGTTCTGGATGTCAGCTTAAAGTCAGCCAGTGCCTTGCATTTTCACACCGCAGACGGAAAGAAGTTGGAAGTTTCCACTAGAAAGCCGTTTGCCGACGGTGCCGCCACATATTCGATTTATGCAAAGGGCAGCGTTAACTCAGCAGTAGGGGTGTACGCAGAAGATGCCACGGACAGCAAATTATTTGTTGTACAGATTACAGACCGTCCGTTTACTTCAGACACGACCATGGATGTCAGCCTGAAGTCCGGCGATTCTTATACCTTTCGCATCACGCCCAATAGCGCCAAAGACTATGTGACATTTTATACAACAGACGGTTCTGTCTTTTCAACAAAAAGTGCCGGCAAAAGCACAGCGAATGGCAAAACCAATTATTATTTTCAGTTCAAAGCTTTAAAGAGCGGTTCCGCAGGTGTTTACGTCACGGTTGGCAAGCAGAATTACCGTGTTTTTACCGCGACATCCACTGGCAGTGCGGCACCTGCCGGAAGTACGGCATCCGCCGGGCGCACCGGTACGGTGTGCGTGGACGACACACTGAATCTGCGTGCGCAGCCGAACACAAACGGTCGTGTCATTGGACAGCTTACTAATGGGGAAACTGTTACCGTTCTTGCTGACGCAGCCAGCGGATGGATTCAAGTAAAAACCGCTGCGGGGCTTGTCGGCTATTGTAGCAGCGATTATGTGCAGTTGGATCATGCGACAGAAGTGACGAATACGGGGTCGTCTTCGGATACACCACAGACCGCTCGTGTAAAAACCAGCGGAGATGCACTCAATCTCCGTGCAGGCTCCAGTTCCGGCAGTGCAGTGATCGGCCAGCTGGAAAATGGGGAAGCTGTGACGGTTCTGGGTACCGAAGGAAATTGGACATACATACAGACAAGTGAAGGCATAAAGGGCTACTGCAGCTCGGATTTTTTGGTTGCGGAAAACAGCGGCGGCGATTCCGGGGAAACACTCGGCGCCAGTAAAACTTTGAGTGGGATGCCCGCTTATAAACAAAAAGACGCAGCGTGGGCCAATACATACATCGGCGGGACAAACGGCGGAACAATTGGAACCATCGGCTGTCTGGTCACCAGCATTGCCATGTCGGAAAGTTATCGCACCAGCAGCAGTGTCACCCCAAATGACATTGCAAAGCAATGCCAATTTACCGACGGCGGCGGTTTGTATCTTCCATCCGGCTATTATGATATGTCCGGCGTGAGCGACAGCAGACTTTTGAAGGTCTTTCAGCAGCTGCAGGCGGACAAGCCAGTGCTCGTTGGCGGTGTAAATTCACGTTCCTCCCATTGGGTAATCATCAAGGGTTACAAAAATGTGCCGCTGGATTCTGCAGGAAACCCAACGGCATTAGATGCTTCCATGTTCCTGGTCAATGATCCCGGATATGACAACTACACTTTAGCAGATTATATCGGTCAGTTCCCATCCGGCCGTGTCTTTCGTACGTATTAAAAATTGCGGGAACTGCCAAGGAGGGCTGCTGCGAAACTTGCGGCAGTCCTTTTTTCTGTACAGCAGAGAACCGCGTACTTAAAAAATCAGGTGAAATTTTGGAACTTCTTAACCGAATAAACCATTCGCTCGAAAAGGCCATGCCGCTGATTACACCTGCCTGTCTGGTATTGGGCGTATTGTTCCCGCAAATCACCGGTCGCTTCCTTCCATATGTCATGTTTCTCTTTGCGTTTATGACGTTTCAAGGCAGTCTTGGCTCAAACTTTCAGCAGGTTGCGCAGGTCTTCAAGCGCCCACTGCCGCTGCTTATAATCCTTTTTCTGCTGCACATCTGGATTCCATGCATTGCCTGTCTGATTGGGAATATGCTGTTCGGATTTGACAAAAACCTGGTGGCTGGCATTGTGTTGGAGTATGTCGTGCCGACCGGCATCGTCAGCTTTATGTGGGTGAACATTTATCGTGGCAACGGTGCACTGACTCTTTCCGTGATTTTGATTGATACTATTCTGACACCGGTTTTGCTTCCGGCCAGCCTGCAGATTCTGTTGGGCACTTCGGTAAAAATGGATGCATTGGGCATGACAAAAGATATGGCGCTGATGATTGCAGTACCGGCGGTGTTGGGTATGGCTGTTAATCAGGGTACGCGGGGACGTGCTAATAAAACATGGAAACCGGCGCTGGCGCCTTTCGGCAAGCTGGCACTGATTCTAGTCGTTTCAGGAAATTCCAGCAAAGTCGCACCCTTTGTGCGCCACTTGACACCGACACTGACGGCTGTTGCGCTGCTGATTCTGGTTATTTCTGCCTCGGGCTATCTGTGGGGATGGGGTGCGGCAAAGCTGTTGCATCAGCCGCGAGATGTTTTGGTATCCATGGCGTTTAACAGCGGGATGCGCAACATCAGCGCAGGTGCCGTCATTGCCGGAGCCTATTTCCCGGCGGAAGTCATGTTTCCGGTTATGATTGGAACCCTGTTTCAGCAGGTACTGGCTGCTTTGTACGGTTCTTTGATGCAAAAGCGCCTGGGTAGGGGAGAAGAGAACATCTGAGTACCGCTGCACAACTTTCTGCTTCTCTATTTGTAAATTTTTGTGTACGTATGCTTGCCCCCTGTGGTTCAGGGGTTGTAAATTTCATTGAAGTATTGTAAAATAAGTCTGCTATCATATTGCAGAGAGTTCTGAATTGGATTTTAGGAGTGTATTTTATATGCAGCCAAAGTATAAGCGTGTTCTATTGAAACTCAGCGGAGAGTCGCTGGCCGGAAAAGAAGGACACGGCATTGATTTCGACACCGTTTTAAAGATTTGCCGACCAATTAAAACCTGCTCTCTGATGGGGGTGCAGATTGCGATTGTTGTTGGCGGCGGCAACTTCTGGCGCGGCCGTTCCAATGGGCAGATGGATCGCACCCGCGCTGACCACATGGGGATGCTGGCAACTGCCATCAACGCACTTGGCGTTGCGGATGCGCTGGAGCAGTTAGGGATGCAGGTACGTGTACAGACCGCAATCAGTATGCAGGAAGTGGCGGAACCATATATTCGGAACCGCGCAGTACGGCATTTGGAAAAGGGGCGCGTGGTCATTTTCGGATGCGGCACCGGCAATCCATTCTTTTCCACGGACACGGCCGCCTCTCTGCGCGCTGCTGAAATCGAGGCGGACATCATTCTGAAAGCTACCATGGTGGACGGTGTGTATGACGCAGACCCCAAAATCAACGCCAACGCTAAAAAATTCGATACCCTGTCTTATATGGATGTGCTTAGCAAAGATCTGAAGGTAATGGACAGCACGGCGGCTTCCATGTGCCGTGATAACCATATTCCAATTTGCGTATTCAGTCTGGAAGATCCCGAAAATATTGAACGCGTCATCTGCGGTCAGTCAATCGGCACTGTTGTCAAGGAGGATACCTGTTTATGAAAGAAGTATTAAAAGCTGCTGAAACCAAAATGCAGAAATCCATTAACGTTTTACATGAGGAATATATCGAAATCCGTGCGGGCCGCGCAAATCCGAATGTCCTCAATAAAGTGACCGTGGATTACTACGGTGCCCCCACGCCGATTAACCAGTTGGCGGCAGTCGCGGTTTCCGAAGCGCGCGTGCTGACGATTCAGCCGTGGGATCCGTCTGTCTGCCGTTTGATTGAAAAAGCAATTCAAACGTCTGATATCGGCATCAATCCGCAGTCTGACGGAAAGATCATTCGGATGATTTTTCCCGCACTGACAGAAGACCGCCGCAAGGACATTGCCAAGGATATTGGCAAAATGGCAGAAGAAGCAAAGGTCGCTGTTCGCTCCATTCGCCGCGATGCCATGGATAAACTGAAAGCCATGAAAAAAGACGGTGAACTCGCAGAGGATGACCTGAAGAACGCAGAAAAGCAGACGCAGGATTTGACAGACAAATACTGCAAAGAAGCAGACAGCCTCTGTACAGAGAAAAGAAAAGAAATCATGGAATTGTAAAATTCCCGGCAGCGGGGACCTGCCCCGCTTCACACGCTCGGCAGGAATTTTATTTTGCTCTCTTTCCAAAAACGGCAGGGGAGCAACTATCATATTAGAGGGTTTGCATGAAAGACACAACGCAGAAATTTGCTTTATCTCCGGAATTTTTACCCAACCATCTGGGCATCATTATGGATGGGAACGGACGCTGGGCGAAAAAGCGCGGGTTGCCGCGCTCGGCCGGGCATACTGCCGGCGCCGCCGTATTTAAGAAAATTGCCCGGTACTGCAGTACCATCGGTATTCGTTATTTAACGGTATACGCTTTTTCAACTGAAAACTGGACGCGGCCGCCGGAGGAAGTCGGCGCGCTGATGGTTCTGTTTAAGCAGTATCTGCAGGAGTCTCTGCGGGATTTTCGCAGCGACGACATCAAGGTGAATTTTATCGGAGACACTTCCAGATTTCCGGCAAGCCTGCAGGAACTCATTGCAGAAACCAAAGAAGTTTGTGCAAACCGCAGGGGCATGGTACTGAATATTGCCATGAATTACGGCGGCAGAGCGGAACTGGTGCAAGCGGCTGAAAAAGTCGCGGAGCGTGTAGCTGCCGGAACACTGCAGCCGGCAGAAATTGATGAAAAGGTGCTTTCCGGAGAGCTGTACACAGCCGGACAGCCGGATGTGGATTTAATTATTCGTCCAAGCGGAGAAGAGCGCCTGTCTAATTTTCTGCTTTGGCAGTCTGCTTATGCCGAGTTCGTATTTATGGATGTTTTGTGGCCAGACTTTACGCCGGAAGACCTGAACCGGGCGCTGCTGGAGTTTGCGCGCCGCTGCCGCAGATTTGGAGGGATTTAGCGTGAAAGTACTGAATTCGATAAAGCAGCGACTCATTTCCGCGCTTGCCATCTTGATCCTGATGGCTGCAGTTGTTCTGTGCAATGCCCGTTTCCCGCTGGCGCTGAATTTTGTCATTGCGGTCATCAGCGTTATGGCCGTCTGGGAAATTTCCGCTGCGCTGCAGCTCACGCGGCAGATTGCGCTGGTTGTTCCCAGCATGGTTCTGGCTGCGGTTTTGCCGTTTTTATCCGGTCTGTTCGGGCAGGGGTTTGTTCTGTTTGTATATACCGTTGTGCTTTTCAGCGCAATGATTCTTTATCACTCTGTCATTACCTTTCGGGAAGTGGCCATCATCTACAGCATGACTATGCTGATTCCTACGGCACTGCAGTCGCTGGTTCTGCTGCGAGAGTTGGGCGGCACCCATGGAATGTTCCACGTCATCGTGGCGATTTTTGCTGCATGGGTTGCGGATGCAGGTGCATACATTTTCGGAAGTTTGTTTGGCAAGCATAAGCTGTGTCCCAGCATTAGCCCCAAAAAGACGGTGGAAGGTGCCATTGGCGGCGTGATTGTAGACGTACTCATTATGCTGTTGTTCGGCGTTATTTTTCAAGATATTTACTGGAACCGTACGGTACATGTCAATTACTTCATTTTAGGAGCCATCGGTTTCTTTGGCGCGCTGCTTTCCATGTTAGGAGATTTAAGCTTTTCTATCATCAAGCGCAGTTGCCACATCAAGGACTTCAGTGAGCTGATTCCCGGTCACGGCGGGATTCTGGACCGCTTTGACAGTGTTATTTTTGTTGCGCCCTTTGTATGCCTGCTGTTAAAGATGGTGCCAATGGTTTATGAATGATTTCTTATACAGTAAATGAACAGATTAAGAAGGTTATCATGAAGAAAAACATTTCCCTTTTGGGTTCCACCGGGTCCATCGGCACGCAGACACTGGAAGTGGTACGAAACTTAGGTCTGCAGGTTTGTGCACTGACCGCACATTCTAACATTCAGCTTCTGGAACGGCAGATTCGGGAATTTCATCCGCAGTTAGCCGTAGTTTATGAAGAGCGCGCAGCGCAGCAGCTGAAAGCGAACCTTGCGGATACCGCCACAAAGGTTTTGGCAGGGGAAGAGGGACTGGAAGCCGCGGCGTGTATCCCCGAGGCCGATTTGGTTCTGAATGCGGTTGTAGGAATGGTTGGTCTGCGCCCAACACTTGCAGCCGTTGCAGCGGATAAAGACCTGGCGCTCGCAAACAAAGAAACTCTGGTGGCGGGCGGTGCTTTGGTGATGGACGCATTGCAAAAGCACAAAGGGCATTTGATTCCGGTCGACAGTGAACACAGCGCTGTTTTTCAGTGCCTGCAGGGAGCGCCGAATCGTGCTTTGAAAAAAGTGATTTTAACCGCATCCGGCGGGCCGTTTTTTGGGAAAACCTGCGCAGAGCTTGCCTCTGTAACGCCAGAGCAGGCGTTACAGCATCCGAATTGGAACATGGGGGCAAAGGTTACCATAGATTCCGCCACCTTGATGAACAAAGGGCTGGAAGTTATGGAGGCAGGCTGGCTGTTCCATGTTCCGCTTTCTAAAATTCAGGTCGTAGTTCACCGGGAAAGCGTCATTCATTCCATGGTGGAATTTGAAGACCACGCGATTCTTGCTCAGCTTGGTACTGCAGATATGCGTCTGCCGATTCAGTATGCGCTGACTTACCCGGAGCGGGTGCCGGGGCCAGTGGAAGAACTGGATTTATGCAAAGTGGGGCGCCTGACCTTTTACGAACCGGACCAGCAGACATTTCCCTGCTTTGCAGCCTGCCTTAATGCCATGCAGCGTGGCGGTGTAGCTCCGGCTGCTGTTAACGGTGCAAATGAAGCGGCTGTTCAGCTGTTCCTGCAAAAGAAGATTTCATTCTTGGAAATTGGAGAACTAGTACAGGCTGCGCTCCATGCACAGCCTGATGTAACGGAGTTGACATTGGATACTATTTTAAAGGCGGATGCACAGGCCCGCAACTATGTGCTTTCCCATCGAAAGGAGTGAACCACAATCAGAGCTGTCGAAATTATTCTTTTAATTCTCATTGGAATTTTTCTGTTCTGCCTGACGATTCTCATCCATGAAGCCGGTCACTTTTTTACAGCCAAAGCTTGTGGCATTCGCGTTGATGAATTTGCAATTGGCATGGGACCGCGGCTGGCGCATTTTCGGAAAGGGGAAACGGAGTATTCCCTCCGCCTGCTGCCAATTGGTGGCTATTGTATGATGCCCGGCGAAGACGGTCAGGACGAAGACGGAAACGTCTGCACAGATCCGCGCGCTTTCTGCAACAAGCCCAAATGGCAGCGCTTTCTTGTGCTGGTGATGGGTGCGGCCATGAACATCGTGCTGGGCTTGATACTGATGGGAATTTTACTGGGGCAGAGCAGTGCATTTAACTCGGTTATGATCAGCAAGTTCAGCAGCCACTCGGCTTTGCAGAGCGCCGGTCTGCAAGTAGGGGACAGCTTTACGGAGGTCAATGGATACCGGGTGCGCACAGATAAAGATTTGAGCTTTGCTCTGGCTTTGGCGAACCCAGACTCTGTCAATATTCAAGTTAAGCGCAACGGCAAATTGGTAACCTTTCAAAACGTAAAGTTAAACACGGTCACAGGTTCTGGCGGTAAAAAAACGACGCAGCTTGATTTTTATGTACAGCCGATTGCCAAAACACCGCTGTCACTGCTGCAAAAAAGTTGTGCGGATACCATTTCTGTTGTTCGGCAGGTGTGGGCAAGCCTTGCAGGGCTGGTAACCGGTCGCTTTGGCTTGAATGATATGACGGGTCCTGTCGGTCTGGTGCAGGTAATCAGCGAATCCGCCAGCGCGGGTTTGCAGCAGAGTTTTTGGGCGGCGGTAGAAAATATCGTTTACGTCATTATGATTATCACGGTCAACCTGGGCATTGTCAATTTGCTGCCGATTCCCGCATTGGACGGCGGTAAAATCTTATTTTTGTTGATTGAAGCTGTTCGCCGCAAACCGCTGAATCAGAAGTACGCCGCCATGGTGGAATCTGCGTTTTTCGCCCTGCTGCTTGGTTTTATGGCGATTGTTGCAGTCAGCGATGTGATGCGCATTACGACTGGGCACGGAATCGGAGGGTAACATGAAAGAAAGAAAACAGGTGCTGGTCGGCAGCGTACCGGTTGGCAAAGGAGCGCCAGTTACGGTGCAATCTATGCTGAATGTGCCGTCCACTGACCTTGACGGCAGTGTACAGCAGGCTGTGGCATTGGAAAAGGCAGGCTGTCAGATTTTGCGTGCTGCGATTCCCAGCTTTGATGCTGTCGCGCTGATTCCTGCTATTCGCCGTGCAGTCGCGATACCACTTGTGGCAGATATCCACTTTGATTATCGGCTTGCACTGGCAGCTGCTGATGCGGGCGCCAATGCCATTCGCATTAACCCCGGAAATATCGGCGGAGAAGACCGCGTTCTGGCAGTGGTTCAGAAATGCAGAGAAAAGCATCTGCCCATCCGCATTGGTGTCAATTCCGGCTCTCTGGAAAAGGAACTGCTGCACAAATTCGGCGGGCCAACGCCGGAAGCGCTGGTGGAAAGTGCACTAGGGCACGCGGCGCTATTGGAGAAGCATGGGTTTACCGATATTGTGATTTCCATGAAATCCTCAGACGTTGATACGACAATCCGTGCCTATGAATTGTGTGCGGAAAAGTGCCCATATCCGCTGCATCTGGGCGTCACTGAGGCTGGAACCGAACGCATGGGTCTGGTAAAATCCGCCATTGGAATCGGTTCTCTGCTGCAGCGCGGCATTGGGGACACCATCCGCGTTTCTTTGACAGCTGATCCGGTACGGGAAATTTATGCCGGATATGATATTCTGAAAGCGCTGAAGCTAGGCAAGCCGTCTCCTACCTTGATTTCTTGCCCAACGTGCGGCAGAACGCGGATTGACTTGATCCACATTGCGCAGGAAGTAGAGGACAGGCTTCGCGGCTGCAGCAAGCCAATTACGGTTGCAGTCATGGGCTGTGCTGTTAATGGGCCTGGCGAAGCGCGGGAAGCCGACATTGGCATTGCCGGCGGAAACAGTGTGGGGCTTTTGTTCCGCAAGGGCGAAATTATCCGTAAAGTTCCCGAAACACAGCTGGTAGATGCATTGATGGAAGAAATCGATAAATTGTAAATGGTACCCTGCCGGTTTATTTTTCGGTGGGGTGTCTTTGTCCGCACAGAAAGCAGAAAACTGAACAAACAGAACTGAGGCATGCACGCATGAACACCTTTCAAAACTTTTTTGGTATGTACATAGACTGTTCGAATTTGCCGGAGCAACTGCTTTCCGGTGAATTAAGGCAACTGCAAATCAACGCAAAGGAGCGCGTGATTTCTACGGCGGTAGCGCTGAACGGCATTGTGGTTCGAAAAACGCTTTATGAAGCCGAAAAGCGCATTGCAGACTGCAAAAAGCTCAACTTGAGCCGCGCACAAATTCTGCCAAAGTACGATGCCGAGCTTTTCAGCTTGTCTTACTACCCGGAACTGGTAGTGGAACTTAAGCGGAGAGAAGCAACCATCAACGGCACCCTGCTTGGCTCCACAGCAGTGCTGGAAAATGACACGCTGACGATTACTCTGACACACGGCGGCGCCCATTTGTTGGAAGCACGCCATGCCGATCGCATTTTGTCCCAACTGATTCGTGAAGAATTCGGTCTGAACATCCGCGTCGCTTTTACCGGCCGTCTGGAAGTTGACGGGGAAAGCGCACATTATCAAGAAATGCAGGCACATCAGACAGAAAAAGTGCGCCGTCAAGAAGCCGCCGCCCAACAGGAAGATTATGAGATTGCCATGGCGCATACCACAGAACCACGTGTCATTGAAGTTCGGGAAGGAGAAATGCTGCGTCCGGCAGTTTTGCTTTCAACCGCCAAAGCCCTTTACAAAACTTTGCCAAAAGCCAAACCGGCACCCATCAGTACCATCACGCCGGACATTGGCTCGCTAACCGTTTGGGGTGAAATTTTTGCAATGGAAACCCGGCTGACACGTGACAAGCAGCACAAAATCTTTTCTATTAAAATCACAGATTACACCAGTTCTATCACCTTGAAGATTTTCGAAAGTGTACAGGACTGCAAAGCGCTGGATACCCTGCATAATGGGATGTCTGTGCTTGTGCGCGGCGATGTAGAATATGATAAGTATGACCATGAAGTGGTCATGCGGCCGCGCGGACTGGGTACTGTCAAACAGGTGCAAGTAACCGACAAAGCGCCCGCCAAGCGGGTAGAATTGCATCTGCATACCAATATGTCCCAAATGGATGCAGTTAACTCCGCAGCGGACTTGATTACACGGGCAGCAGAGTGGGGGCATCCCGCAGTCGCTATCACAGATCATGGAGTTACACAGGCATTTCCAGAAGCAATGAACACAGCCGCTTCCCTGAAGAAAGCCGGAAAGCCTATCAAAATTATTTACGGAACAGAAGCATACTTTGTCAATGATTTGGTGCCGGCTGTTACCGGAGAAAGCTCCCGCACTCTGGATGATGAATTTATTTCATTCGACATTGAAACAACCGGGCTTTCTCCCAATCAGGAAAGAATTACGGAAATTGGCGCCGTTCGGATTCGCAATGGTGAAATCGTTGAAAGCTTTGACACCTTTGTAGACCCAGAACGCCCAATTCCGCCGAAAATTACGCAGCTGACCAGCATTACGGATGAGATGGTTGCCGGCGCGCCCAGTGAAGAAGAAGCAATCCGCCAGTTCTACGCCTTCTGCGGAGCAGACGCGGTTTTGGTTGCGCACAATGCCGACTTCGACACATCCTTCATCCGTGTTGCCGCGCAGCGCCATCAAATGACTTTTCCCTATGTTTATATTGATTCCATCCCCATGTGCCGCGCCATGCTGGTGGACATCAAAAACTATAAGCTGGACACCGTAGCCAAATATCTGAAACTCGGTAACTTCAATCATCACCGCGCCTGTGATGATGCCGCTATGCTGGGACAGATTTTCATCACATTGCTGCAGCGGCTGAAAGAGGATACCAAAGCCAAAACCGTTTCAGATATCAACACCACGCTGGCAGCTTACCACAATCAGGGCAGTGCCAAAAAAATTCGTTCCTACCACCAGATTATTTTGGTTAGAAACCAAACCGGTCTGAAAAATCTTTATAAGCTTGTTTCCATGGCGCATCTCAAGTATTATTACCGCAATCCGCGTATTCCAAAAAGTGAGCTGATAAAATACAGGGAAGGCCTGCTAATTGGCAGCGCGTGCGAAGCCGGGGAACTCTACCGCGCGGTTTTCGCCGGAAAGCCATGGAACCAACTGCTTGAAATTGCGGACTTTTACGATTATCTGGAGATTCAGCCGAACGGCAACAACCAGTTTCTGGTGCGCAATGGCTCCGTACCGAATGTGGAGAAGCTGCAGGAATTTAATAAAACCATTATCAAGTTGGGCAAGGCTTTGCACAAACCGGTTGTGGCAACCTGCGACGTGCATTTTCTGGACCCCAAAGATGCTGATTACCGCAAAATTCTGCAGACAGCACAGGGCTTTGATGCCGGGGAAGAGCAGGCGCCGCTTTATCTGCGCACCACCGCTGAAATGTTGAAAGAATTTTCCTACCTGGGAAAAGAGCTTGCCTATGAAGTGGTCGTGAAAAACACGAATCTGATTGCAGATATGTGTGAAGAGCTTCAGCCAATTCCGAGCGGTGTTTTTCCGCCGTTTATTGATGGCGCGGAACAGCAGCTGAACGAAATTTGCTGGAAGCGGGCAAAGCAAATTTACGGAGAACCGCTGCCCAAAATCGTTAAGGAACGGCTTGAACGAGAGTTGGGCTCCATTAACAAACACGGATTTTCTGTTCTGTATATGACGGCACAAAAACTGGTGGCAGACAGTGAGGCGCACGGTTATCTGGTCGGTTCCCGTGGTTCAGTCGGGTCTTCCTTTGTTGCGAGTATGTCCGGTATTTCAGAAGTCAATCCGTTAAAGCCCCATTATATCTGTCCATACTGTAAGTACAGCAAATTTATCGAAGACGGCAGTTACGGCTCCGGTTTTGACCTGCCGCCGAAAATCTGCCCTGTCTGCGGTTCCCCACTGCGGCAGGATGGGCACAACATTCCGTTTGAAACGTTCCTCGGCTTTGACGGCGACAAAACACCGGACATTGACCTGAACTTTTCCGGGGAATATCAATCCGGTGCACACCGCTACACAGAAACACTCTTCGGAAAAGACCACGTTTTTAAGGCCGGTACCATCGCAACCGTGGCAGATAAAACAGCGTACGGTTATGTGAAAAAGTATCAGGAACTGAACAATGTCACCCTGAACAGTGCGGAGGAACTGCGCTTGGCACAGGGCTGCACAGGGATTAAACGCACAACCGGTCAGCATCCGGGCGGCATGGTTGTTGTACCGCGCGGCTACGAAATTTATGATTTCTGTCCGGTGCAGCACCCGGCCAATGACCAAAAGAATGACAACATCACCACACACTTCGACTTCCATTCCATTCATGACACCATCTGCAAGTTGGACGAGCTTGGGCACGATGTGCCGACCATTTACCGGTATTTGGAGGAATACACCGGTATTCCGGTTATGTCTGTTTCTATGAGTGACCCCAAAGTGATGAGTCTGTTCCATTCTCCAGAAGCGCTTGATGTTCGGGAAGAAGACATCGATTGCCAAACCGGCACCCTCTCCATGCCGGAACTGGGCACCCCGTTCGTTCGGCAGATGCTGATGGACTCTCAGCCAAAAACCTTTACCGATTTGCTGCAAGTTTCCGGCTTGTCACACGGTACAGATGTGTGGCTCGGCAATGCACAGGATTTAATTAAAGACGGTACCTGCACAATTTCCGAAGTAATCGGAACACGTGATTCCATCATGACCTATCTGCTGCAAAAGGATCTGGAGCCAAAGATGGCGTTTAAAATCATGGAAATCACCCGAAAGGGAAAAGCCACAAAGCTGCTTACGGAAGAACATATCAATGCGATGAAAGAACACCATGTCCCGCAATGGTACATTAACTCCTGCTTCAAAATTAAATATATGTTTCCGAAAGCGCACGCTGCCGCTTACATGATTGCGGCGTTGCGGCTTGGCTGGTACAAGGTGCACAAGCCAGTGGAATATTACGCTGCTTACTTTACAGTGCGCGGCGAAGACTTTGACGGTGCCACCGTTGTAAAAGGACGTGCGGCAGTGCGGCAGCGGATGCACGAAATCCAGCAAAAGGGCAAGGAAGCAAGCGCTAAGGAAGAAGCCGCATTCGGCACCCTGCAGATTGTCAACGAAATGCTGGCGCGCGGCATCGGGGTACTGCCAATTGACCTGTACAAATCGGATGCACGCAAATATCTGGTGGAAGATGGTAAGGTTCGTCTGCCGTTTGCATCCATCAGCGGTGTTGGGGAGTCTGCGGCAAATGCGCTGGCTGCCGCGCGCGACGGCGGTCCTTACATTTCCGTTGATGACCTGCAGGCCCGCAGCAAGGTCAGCAAATCTGTAATTGAGAACCTGCAGGCGGCAGGTTCCCTGAACGACTTACCGCAGAGCAGCCAAATGACGCTTTTTGGCTGATTCTTGCTTTCAGGAATTCATAGTTGACAATGGATATTTAACGTGGTATTATATTAACACGCTAAAGCGAAATCGAGGTAAGGGTTGGTTACTGCATGAAAAAAAACAACAGGATTACACCGGAAGGTACACGCGATCTGCTTTTTGAAGAATGCCTGGCACGCCGGGAAGTTGAACATCAGCTGACCGCTGCCTTTCGTATGCGCGGCTACAACGAAGTTATGACTTCCGGACTGGAATTTTACGATGTGTTTGACCCGGAATCCTCTGGAATTCCGCCGGAAGAAATGTACAAGCTGACCGACCGCCGCGGTCGCCTGTTGGTGATGCGCGCCGACTCGACCATGCCGATTGCACGTCTAGTCGCCACACGGCTGCAGAACCATCAGCTGCCGCTCCGCCTGTTTTACACACAACCCATTTACCGAAATTATCCCGGTCTGGCGGGTCGCCTGAACGAAAACGCACAGGCCGGCATTGAGCTGATGGGGGCAGCCGGCATCCGGACCGATTTAGAGGTGCTGACCACTGCAGTAGAAGCTTTAACCCCTTGTTCGCCGGATTTCCGTCTGGAACTGGGGCATGCAGGATTTTTCCGCGAACTGGCTAGGCAGCTTCCGATTACAGAAGAGCAGCGTGAAGCCATTCGCGGAGCCATCGAGGCCAAAAACTACGCAGCACTGGATACTTTGCTGGACGCGCTTCCGCAAACGGCCGCGGTCAGCGGTATGCGGCGCCTGCCAAGGCTGTTCGGCGGAGAAGAAATCTTTTCACAGGCAGCGACCGTCTGTCCAACGGAAAAAGCAAAGGCAACGCTTTCTTACCTGCATAAAGTGTACCATGCTGTGCAGGAACTCGGTCTGGGCGACCGTGTAATTGTGGACTTAGGCCTTGTGCAGCGCAATGATTACTACACGGATATTATTTTTACAGCATATACGGAAGGCTACGGAGATTCCATTTTAACAGGCGGGCGTTATGACAATCTGCTGTCACGCTTTAACTGCCCGATGCCGGCCATTGGTTTCGGTGTGAATGTGGATGCCCTAACACGCATAGCGCTCGCGAAGGGACATTTTCAGGCGCCTGCGGCGGCGCAGGTGCTGGTTTACAGCCAAAACGGTTATTCTATCAAAGCTCTGTCTCACGCACGCACGCTTGCTACGCAAGGGCTGCGCTGTGAAACCAGCGTCGCAGAAACACAAGCCGAAGCAGAGGCTTACGCCCGTACGCTCGGAATTCGCAGACTGGATATTGTTGGCGAAAAAATCACGGAGGTGCTTTTATGAGACCACTTCAGATTGCATTGACCAAAGGGCGGCTGGAGGACAGCACGATTTCTCTCTTTGAACGAATGGGAATCAATTGCGATGCAGTTCGGCAAAAAGGCCGCAAACTGATTTTGCCGATTGGAGACGGCTCTGTTGAAGTCGTGCTTGCTAAAGCCGCAGATGTGATTACCTATGTCAACCACGGTGTCTGCGACTTGGGCGTTGTTGGAAAAGACACGATTTTGGAAGCCGGTGGCAGCTTTTACGAACTGCTGGATCTGGGCTTTGGAAAGTGCCGCTTTGCGCTGGCAGGCCCGGTGGGACGTGATTTTTTTGCAGGGTATCATACCAAAACCATTGCCAGCAAGTACCCGAATGTTGCACGCAGCTATTTTGAGGGAAAGTCCATGAATGTGCGCATCATCAAAATCGAAGGCAGCGTGGAACTGGCGCCGCTGCTCGGTTTGTCAGATGCCATTGTGGATATTGTGGAAACCGGCACAACACTGAAGGAAAATGGGTTGGCGGTCATTGACAGTATTTGCCCGGTTTCCGCACGGCTGATTGCCAATTCCGCGAGTTTGAAACTTCAAAAGGCAAAAATAGAAAGCTTAGTCTCCCGTATGGAGCGGGCAAAGGAGGAACAGGCATGATTCAAGTCGTTCGTCAGGGCGGGGAAGTGGCTCGAGACTTTGTCAAACGTTTTCGGGTTCGCAGTGAAGCTGCAGGTAAAAAAGTAGACGCTGCCGTTACAGAAATTTTGGAAGCTGTAAAACATCATGGCGATGAAGCTGTGCGGGCATACACCCTGCAATTTGACGGAGCACTGCCGGAGTCTGTTGAAATTGACCGGCCGCAAATGGAGCAGCTGGCTAAAAGCTGTGACCCCTCTTTCCTTTCCGCATTGCAAAAAGCCGCCGCAAATATCGAGAATTTTCACGCCCGCCAAAAACAGCAAAGCTGGCTGGAACCTCGCGCGGACGGAGTGATTATGGGGCAGCGTATCCGCGGACTGCATCGCGTAGGGCTTTATGTTCCAGGTGGTACGGCGGCGTACCCAAGCAGCGTTCTAATGAATGCCATTCCGGCAAAAATTGCCGGTGTGGAGGAACTGGTGATGGTTACGCCCCCTGGAAAGGACGGGCGCCCCAATCCTAATATTCTTGCCGCGGCGCTGACTGCCGGAATTGACCGGGTTTTCCTTGTCGGCGGTGCACAGGCCGTGGCAGCACTGGCTTACGGAACGGAAACCATTCCGAAGGTAGATAAAATCGTCGGCCCGGGCAATATCTATGTGGCAACTGCCAAGCGTCAGCTGTACGGAATTGTAGATATTGACATGATCGCAGGCCCGAGCGAGATTCTGGTTCTTGCGGATGAAACCGCAAAGCCGGCTTATCTGGCCGCCGATTTGATGAGCCAGGCAGAACACGATCGTATGGCATCTGCGATTCTGCTGACCACCAGTGAGCAAATTGCAGATGAAACCGTTAAGGAACTGTATCGCCAGATAGAAGCTCTCTCCCGAAAAGAAATCATTGAAGAGTCACTCGACCGCTTTGGCGCCGTGATTTTGTGTGACAATATGGAGGAAGCTGTTTCATTCGCGAATGAACTGGCGCCGGAACACTTGGAAGTCTGTGCTGAAAACCCAATGGAGTATATCGGCAAAATTGATAACGCCGGAAGCGTTTTCCTCGGTAATTTTTCTCCGGAACCGCTTGGTGATTATTTCGCAGGTCCTAACCACGTACTCCCGACCAGTGGCACCGCTCGCTTTTTCTCTCCGCTTTCAGTAGACAGTTTCCTGAAAAAGTCCAGTTTCATTTATTACACGAAAGAAGCTTTGCAACCGGTCAGCGCAGACATTATGAAGTTAGCGGAAACAGAAGGTCTGACCGCACACGCCAACAGTATTCAAGTGAGGCAATGATATGGCTTATCAACTGAACGAAAAACTGAGCAGACTGCAGCCTTATGTACCAGTTGCGGAAACCGCCGGAATTATCCATTTGGACGCGAATGAGTCCTTCCTAAATCTGCCGGAAACGTTGCGGCAAAAAATTTCGGAAGCGGTGGCACAGACTTCCTATCACCGCTATCCAGATCCCTATGCGGTAGAACTGTGCAAAGCCTTTGCAGCATATTATCACGTAAAGGAAAATCACATTACAGCTGGAAACGGCTCTGATGAGCTGATTAGTCTGTTGATCTCCAACTTCCTCATGAAGGGAGAAACTGTCGTTACAACAGATCCGGATTTCTCTATGTACACGTTTTATCCAGCTTTAGCAGAAACAAATTGCGTGGAAATCTGTAAAGGGAACAACTTTTCAATTTCTTCGGAAGACCTGATTTGTAAGGTTCAAGAACTTCATGCCCGTATGCTCCTCTTCAGCAATCCCTGTAATCCTACTTCGCTGGGCCTTACAAAACAGCAGATTCTGCAAATTGTAAAAAATGTGGATGCTTTGGTTGTGGTAGACGAGGCATATATGGACTTTTGGGATTTGTCGCAGTCGGTTCTGGGGGAAGAAGAAAACTACGACAATCTGATTGTCTTGAAAACCTGCTCGAAAGTCGGTGCCGCCGCCATCCGCTTAGGATTTGCTGTTTCAAATGAGAAACTAACCGGCATTTTGCACGCGGTTAAGTCGCCTTATAACGTAAATACCTTAACGCAGAAAATCGGTTCTCTATTCCTACAGGCACAGGATGTTCTGCGCAGCCGTACAAAAGCCATACAAATCTCCCGTGATGCTCTGCAAAATGGCGTTGAAGCCGTTCTGCAGCGTCATCCCGGCGCCTTTCAGCTGTATCGCAGTTGTACCAATTTTGTAATCTTGCGTCTGCCCCGTGCGGATGCGCTGCATACGTATTTGATGGCACATGGCATTTCGGTGCGTTTGTTTCCGGGTTTCCTGCGTGTAACTGCCGGCAGCGAAACGGAAAACGCTGCTTTTTTGAGCACATTGGAAGCCTATTTGGAGGAGGAAAACTGATGCGTACATCCAAGCAAACCCGAAAAACCAAGGAAACAGAAATCACCGCAGACCTTTCTCTGGACGGCGGCGCAGTCACGGTTTCTACAGGAATCGGATTTTTTGACCATATGCTGACGGCGTTTGCCGTGCACGGCGGATTTGGGCTAAACCTGTCTGCAAAGGGAGATTTATTTGTCGACTGTCACCACACGGTTGAGGATACCGGAATTGTCCTCGGCAAAGCATTTGCAGAAGCATTGGGTGACAAAGGCGGCATCGCGCGTTACGGTTCTTTCTTTATCCCGATGGATGAAGCACTGGCGTTTACCAGTCTTGACATCAGCGGCCGGCCGTATCTGGTGTTTGATGCGAACTTTTCGCAGGCGCGCGTCGGTGAATTCGATACCTGTATGACGGAGGAATTTCTTCGCGCTTTCGCGGTGAATTCCGGCATCACCCTGCATTGCCGGGTTTTGTACGGAACCAATGCACATCATGAGATTGAGGCGGTCTTTAAATCACTGGGGCATGCTTTGCACCAGGCTGTTTCTGTGCAAAAAGGTACCCTTTCCACCAAAGGTATTTTGTAAATTAAAGTTTGACAGCAAAGGATGAAAAGCAATGCTGATTTTTCCGGCAATTGATATCAAAGACGGCGAGTGTGTCCGTCTGCGCCGCGGCGACTATGCAACCGCACAAAAAGTTGCGGAAGATGCGCTGCAGACAGCACGAAGCTTCGAGGCAGAAGGAGCGGCGTGGCTGCACATGGTTGATTTAAACGGTGCCAAAGACGCACACCCGGTAAATGCTTCCCTGGTTTTTCAAGTCGTCCGTAAAACCGGATTAAAAGTTGAAATCGGCGGCGGGATTCGGCAGATGGATACCGTTGCATATTATTTGCAAAATGGCGTTTCCCGTGTCATTTTAGGTTCTGCCGCACTGCGTAATCCTGCCTTCGCCAAAGAAGCTGTGCGCAAATGGAAAGAGCAAATCGCCATCGGGATTGACGCCAGAGAGGGAAAAGTGGCGGCAGAGGGCTGGCAGAAAACTTCAACGGTTGATTACCTGGATTTTGCAAAGCAAATGGAGCAGATCGGGGCACAAACCTTAATTTTTACGGATATTTCGCGTGACGGAATGCTTTCCGGCCCAAATCTGGAAATGCTGGATCGCATGAATCAATCTGTTTCCTGCCGTGTGGTGGCAAGCGGCGGTATCCGTCATTCTGCCGATATTACCGCGTTAAAGGCGCTGAACCTGTATGGAGCGATTTGCGGAAAATCCCTTTATGAAGGTACATTAAATTTATCGGATGCAATTTCTGCTGCGGGAGGGCAAGATGAAACCTGATTTGCAGACTTTTGACTTTGAAAAATATTTCGTAAAAAGTGAGTTGCTTCCCGCTATCGTACAGGAAACGGGCACAAAGGAAGTGCTGATGCTTGCTTATATGAACCGGGAATCACTACAAAAAACATTGGAAACTGGCTACACGTGGTTTTGGTCCCGTTCTCGCCAGGAATTGTGGAACAAAGGAGCCACTTCCGGGCACCTGCAAAAGGTAGTTTCCATAACGAGCGATTGCGATGACGACACGCTGCTGATTGAAGTTGTGCAAACCGGGGCAGCCTGCCACACAGGCCGTCACAGTTGCTTTTTTCATACAATTCTGGAGGCGAATGAAAATGCGTGATACATTTGAAGAACTGTACAATACCGTTGTGCACCGCAAAGAAGCAAAGGAAGAGGGTTCTTACACCTGCTATCTGTTTGATAAGGGACTGGACAAAATCCTGAAGAAAGTAGGCGAAGAGTGCAGCGAAACCATTATCGCCGCGAAAAATGGCGTGAAAGCAGACACGGTGGGGGAAATTTCGGATCTGCTCTATCACCTGACGGTAATGATGGTCAATGAAGGAATTTCCTTAAATGATGTAAAAGCGGAGCTTGATAAACGCGCACAGAAAACCGGAAATCTGAAAACCTTTCATCAAGTGAATCGCAACAGCTAATTAACGCGCAAAAAGCGCCACGGAAACCAGTTGAAATGACCCCGAAAAGTTAGACAAATAATTTCATTAAGCAACCGAAAGGGCTTGTAGTCTGTGAATAGCAGGCGGCAAGCCCTTTAGCTTTGCCTTGGCACGGCGATTGTTGTAATAATCAAGATAGTCAATGAGCTCGGTCTTGAAATGCTCCACGGACTCGAATTCCTGTGAATACAGCAATTCTGTTTTTAGTAAGCCAAAGAAATTTTCTATCACAGCGTTATCCAAACAATTGCCTTTGCGGCTCATGCTCTGTCGAATCCCTTTTTCTTTGAGCATTCGTTGGTATTGTTTGTGCTGATATTGCCAGCCCTGGTCAGAATGTAAAATAAGATTGGTTTCATCGGAAATGGGCCACTTCCAGCAGAATGTCCAGTGAATAACTTTGCCTCAGCCCTCGAATTACCAGCGTTTTTTGCGCGCTTTTCGCTCGTCTTCCAAAACCAAGGCTTGCAAGTTTTTTAAGTATGCCACCTCCGCATGCAGACGTTGATTCTCTGCAATTAAGTCCTCTTCCACTGCTTATTCAGCTTAGAAATGCGGCCTTTTCGCGTGCCGCTGGCGGCACTGGCACGTCCCCGTCGTTCTATAGCCAGACCTTCAGGACCTTCTGTGAGATAGATACGCTCCCATGAGGCTATTCGTTTAGAATCACTTACTTCAAATTGTCGCGCGGCTTCACAGTAGCTTAACTTCTCCTTACGCATCGTTTACTACCATAACCTTGAATTCCGGCGTATAGCGTTTGTTTGGTATTCCTTTTGGCATATAAAAACACCCCTTTAGTTATTTCAGTATATCATACTGTCTAACTAAAAGGGTGCAGTTCAGTGAAGGTTCCATGGCGCTTTTTGCTATTTCATTAGAGATTCCGGTACAGTAAACTTTCCAATGGGATTTTCTCCGTTAGTATGCTTAGAAATCCAAACCCCGTTTTCCGCAAAAGAAGCAATGTGCGGTGCCGAACCGAGAATGTAATTTTCCGGAGCCGTGTAAACGAAGTCCGCTGCCGCCGGATCAAAGATCTGCATGGAGTATGTGCGCTCTGTAAAAGAATCCTTGACCAGCGCCTGCGTGAACACGTAATCACGGTTTGCGCAGGAAAAGACACGATACACAAACTGCCCCTGCAATTCCCAACTTTTAAGAATTTTTCCGCTCTCTCTGTCGATGATTACAGCCACGCAGGTATGGGTTCCGACAGAGTCCTCCGCAGTAAAGCATAAAAACAGCCGATGCTGTGAAAGCGCAAGAGCGGCCATTTTATCAGAAGTAACTGTCTCGACCAGCGGCTGTCCCTCTTCATTTTTCAGCTTGACAGTCCGCAGGTCTGTTTGTACAGGTGCTTGCGCGGAACCTTGTTCCATAACAAGTGTTGCGCTGCTGCGACGCAGATAAATTTCCTGCGCATCGGACTCGTTTGGCAGATCCAGAAAGAAGCAGTCGCCAATGCTCCCATACAGATGATTTTCCATCGCGCGCACCTGCACCTTTGCCGCTGCGTGTGTGTGCGGAAGAAACGTTACCACTGCCTGGTGCACGGTTCCGTCTGCATCTTCCAGCAGACTTTTGGGAATGTAAACACGGTTAGACTTTCCAGATTTATAAGTATATAAATCCCCAAACAAGTTGTTCGTCTGCAGAAACGCATCTTCCAGCAAAATATTTTTGGTAACCGAAAACTGCTCCTGCTGCAGCGGGCCAATATCCAGCAGCAAAGACGCCGTATTGCTGAGTTGGTTCTGGGGTATAAACAGACCGAGCACCAACAAAACGCAGCCGGCAAGAAATCCTAAATTCAGCTTGCGCAGACCGTTTGTTCTGCGCCGAAGAGAGCGGCAGACATAAATTACAATGCAGATTCCATAAACCAAGAGTTTGGCCGAGGCGGAAACCAGCTTTTTACTGAAGTCCAATGCGAGAAGCGGGTATCGACTGTCGGAAAACAAATTCGGCATAACAGCGGAAAGCAGCAGATACACAAGCCATGAAAAAACGATGATGCCGACTGCGGTGAATAATTCCTTAATGCCGAATCTTCTGATAACGCTTCGTGCTGCTTCACTGCCGCGTGGTCCTGTAAAGTGGGCGCGGAATTCCTTTGACATTTTCCAGAAGCCGTATTTTTTTCGTTCCGGCCGTTGATGCTTGCGGGCAGCGTTGATAAAGCGGTAGGCCTGTGTCAATTCTTCTTCGCCAATGAGATCGCCTGTTTCCAATTGTTCTAGCGCTGCACGATATGCTTTTTTTAATTCCTTTTTCGTACATCCGGGTTTCAGACCCAGCAAATCATAATAATTTTTCATAAGCATCAAATATCCTCAGGGCCACTGCTGAAAAAGGGGCAGAAACCAAATCTCCTTTGTTTCAAATTCCCTTCCATCCAAATAAGAAAGGATGCCGGCATCGGTGGTAAAGGCAAATTTGAGCTTGTAGGAATACAAAGCCTGATAGGGAAGCCCGCAGGCTTTGTTCATGGCGTTTGTTCCGTATTTGCCGTCACCAAGCAGAGGATGCCCGATGCTTGCCATATGGGCACGAATCTGATGGGTGCGTCCTGTTAAAAGATCCACTTCTACTAAAGAGGCACTTTGCTTCTCTTGCAGCACCCGGTATTTGGTGCGAATCGTCCGCCCGCCCGGCACCGGATGCTTGTGAATATAAACGCGGTTTTGCGCTTCATTTTTTTCCAAGTAGCCTTCCAAAACCGCTTCCCGTTTCTGCAGATGACCGCTGACAAGGCAGAGGTAAAGTTTGCAAAGCTCCCGATTTTTCACTTTTTGGTTTAGGATTCGCAGTGCCTCAGCGTTTTTGGCAGCCATGACGATGCCGCCTGTGTTGCGGTCAATTCGATTGACCAATGCCGGCGCGAAGCTGTTTTCATCGTGCGGATTATATTCCTTTTTCATGTAAAGATAATGCTGAACCCGCGCAATTAGGGAGTCAAAGTGATAATGCTCATCCGGATGCACAATTAAACCCGGCTGTTTGTCCAGCAAAAGCAGGTTGGCATCCTCATAAAGAATCTTTAACTTGACCGGTGCTTTTAAAAAATCGAATTGTTCCGGCTGCTTCTGCAGAAATTCATCTTTGACGTACAGGGAAAGGATGTCTCCTTCCTGCAGGCGTGTGTTGACCGCGCAACGCTTGCCACCAATTTTTATATCCTTTTTTCGAATTGCTTTATAAAGCATAGACTGCGGCAGATTGGGATAAGTTTTGGTCAAAAATTTATCCAGCCGCTGGCCTGCATCGTTCTTTTCAATCACGACAGTTTTCATGAACAACCTCTTTCAAATAAGATCTGTATTATTATAGCATAAAGCAGGCAAAAGCAAAAGCGCTTTCCGGAAAAACCGCAACAGCCGTTCTTTAGGAGACTAGGTCACAAAAAATCAGAACGTTTTTTCGAAAACGCTTTCCAAAAGAATCATTTTCATGTATAATAGAGAGGCAAATGAACAAACGCTAAGGAGACTGCTATGGCGGTAAAAGATAAAAATTTGCACAACGGCCATCGGGAACGACTGCGTGCGCGCTGCCGCAAGGATGGTCTGGATAATTTTGAAGAACATGAGGTGCTGGAACTGCTGCTGTTTTATGCAATTCCTTATCAGGATACCAATCCGCTGGCACACCAGCTTTTAAATCGGTTCGGTTCCTTTGCTGGTGTTCTGGATGCTCCGGAAGAGGAACTGCGCAAAGTGAAAGGGGTGGGGGAAAATACTGCCCTTTTACTAAAAATCATTCCTTCCCTTTACCGTAGGTACCAAATCAGCCTGCAGAGAACGGTAACTTACATTGCCGGAGAAGCGGACGCTGCCGCGTACCTGCAAAATTGGTTCGTGGGGCGCACGCATGAGTTCGTTCTGCTCATGTTGTTGGACGCGAGGCATCGGCTGCTGTTCTGTGACACAGTCAATGAGGGCACTGCAACCACTGCGAATATTTACATTCGTAAAATCGTGCAGTTCGCTGTCCAATACGAGGCTACTTTTGCTTTTCTGGCACATAACCATCCAAGTGGGGAACTGCTGCCGTCCGTTCAAGATTTGCACGCAACTAAGCTTATCTACGATGCTTTGGCAAGCGTTGATGTACAACTCGTCGACCATATCATTGTTTCACAGAGCGATTATCTTTCGCTCAAGCAAAGTGAATACTTTGATTATGCCATTGAACTTGGCACTGCGCCGCGTTCGGAACGAAACGTTGCGGAACCCGGAAAGGGGCAAGAGTAGCGTATGGACTTTCAACTAGTTTCGCCATATTCTGCTACCGGCGACCAGCCACAGGCCATCAATCAATTGGTACACGGGCTGCAAAGCGGCTGCAAGGAGCAGGTCTTGAAGGGGGTTACCGGCTCCGGCAAAACCTTTACCATGGCCAATGTGATTGCCCAAGCCAACCGGCCAACACTGGTTTTGGCGCACAACAAAACGTTGGCAGCACAACTCTGCTCAGAATTTCGCGCATTCTTTCCGAACAATGCGGTGGAGTACTTTGTTTCCTATTACGATTACTACCAGCCGGAAGCCTATATTGCGCAGACAGATACCTACATTGAAAAGGATTCTGCCATCAATGACGAAATTGACAAATTGCGGCATTCGGCAACGTCTGCGCTGTCAGAGCGCCGCGATGTGATTATCGTGGCAAGCGTCAGCTGCATTTACTCGCTGGGCGACCCAATCGATTACCGCAGCATGGTCATTTCTCTGCGGCCGGGTATGGAAAAAGAACGAGACGAGCTTCTTAAAAAGCTGGTGGAACTGCAGTATGAGCGCAACGACCTGGAACTTTCCCGAAACAAATTCCGTGCGCGGGGAGATGTGGTCGAAATTTTCCCGTCTTATTCCAATGACACAGTTATTCGAATTGAATTTTTTGGCGATGAGATTGACCGCATCAGTGAACTGAACGCTCTGACCGGCGAGCTAAAGGCGGATTTAAAGCATATTGCTATTTATCCTGCTTCGCATTATATTGTCCCACGTGACAAAATGCTGCGGGCTTTGACGGAAATTGAAGCGGAAATGAAGGAACGCGTCAAGTTTTTTGAGGAACGCGGCAAACTGATTGAAGCACAGCGCATTCGGGAACGAACCACTTACGATATGGAAATGCTGCAGGAAATCGGCTTCTGCAAGGGAATCGAGAACTATTCCCGCGTGATGTCAGGCAGACCAGCAGGCAGTGCGCCGTTTACACTACTGGACTATTTTCCGGAAGATTTTCTGCTGTTTGTAGATGAGTCTCACGTCACGCTACCGCAGGTGGGCGGTATGTACGGCGGTGACCGTGCGCGCAAAAAGAATCTGATTGATTACGGGTTTCGTCTGCCGAGCGCTTACGATAACCGCCCTTTGAATTTTGAAGAGTTTTACCACCATATTCGGCAGGTCATTTTCGTCAGCGCAACACCAGGAAACATGGAACTGCAAAAAGCGGCGCAGGTTGTGGAGCAGGTCATTCGCCCGACCGGTCTGCTGGATCCGGAAATTGACGTCAAACCAACAGAAGGGCAGATTGACGACCTGATATCTGAAATTAACCAGCGCACTGCAAAAAAGCAGCGCGTGCTGGTTACAACGCTCACCAAGAAAATGGCGGAAGACCTGACTGCTTATCTGGAAAACATGGGTATTCGGGTGCGTTATATGCACCATGACATCGATACGGTGGAGCGGCAGGAAATTATCCGGGATTTGCGACTGGGTGAGTTTGATGTTCTGGTCGGCATCAACCTGTTGCGGGAAGGTTTGGATATCCCGGAGGTCAGTCTGGTTGCCATTCTCGATGCAGACAAAGAGGGCTTTTTGCGCAGCGAACGCAGCCTGATTCAGACCATCGGGCGCGCGGCACGAAACGCAGAAGGGCACGTCATCATGTACGCAGACACGGTTACCCCCAGCATGGAGGCTGCCATCCGCGAAACCAACCGCCGCCGCTCCCTGCAGCAGGCTTACAACACCGCGCATGGTATTACGCCCAAAACCATTACTAAAAAAGTTGCCGATGTTCTCGAAATTTCTTCCAACAAAGAAGAAAAGAAAGGCCGTAAGCAGAAAAAGCGTCTGTCACCAATTGAACGTGAACAGGAGATTCAGCGCTTGACGAAGGAAATGCAGGCAGCTGCCAAGCAGCTGGAATTTGAACGTGCGGCCTCTCTGCGTGACCGCATTGCAGACTTAAAGAAGGGGAAATAACGATGCCGTCGAAAAATATTTTTATCAAGGGTGCCAGAGAACACAACCTGAAAAATATTGATTTGGAAATTCCGCGTGATAAGCTGATTGTTTTCACCGGCCTTTCCGGTTCAGGGAAAAGCAGCCTTGCTTTTGATACGATCTATGCGGAAGGGCAGCGCCGCTACATGGAGTCCCTTTCTTCCTATGCGCGCCAGTTTCTCGGTCAGATGGAAAAGCCGGATGTGGATTATATTGAAGGACTTTCTCCGGCGATTTCTATTGACCAGAAAACCACCTCTAAAAATCCACGTTCCACAGTGGGCACTGTTACGGAAATCTACGACTACCTGCGGCTGCTGTACGCACGTGTCGGCGTGCCGCACTGCCCGGTCTGCGGGCGTGTCATTGAGCAGCAGACCATTGACCAGATTGTAGACCAGGTTATGACGCTGCCGCAAAAAACGAAAATTCAAATTTTGGCGCCAGTCGTGCGCGCACGCAAGGGAACCCACGCAAAAGAGTTTGAGGCAGCACGAAAAAGCGGATTTGTCCGTGCACGGGTAGATGGAATTCTGTATGACCTTTCGGAAAAAATTGAACTGGAGAAAAACAAAAAACACACCATTGAAATTGTCGTGGACCGTCTGATTGTCAAAGAGGACATCCGCTCCCGTCTGGCAGACAGCATCGAAACGGCTGCTTCTCTGACTGGCGGTATATTGGTTGTCAGTCCGGCTGGGCAAGAGGATATCCTCTTCAGCCAGAACTACGCTTGCCCAGAACACGGCTTGGGCGTAGAGGAACTCAGCCCGCAGATGTTTTCCTTTAATAATCCGGTGGGCGCGTGTTCCAAATGCACGGGCTTAGGCGTATTCATGAAAATCGATCCGGATCTGATTCTGCCGGACAAATCGCTCAGCATCCGAAAAGGCGGTGTCAAAGGCGGCGGCTGGGCCATGGAGGGCAGCACGATTGCTGCCATGTATATGAAAGGGCTGTCAAAGCACTATCATTTTTCCTTGGAAACGCCTATTGGGGATCTGCCGCCGGAAATTATCGACATCATCCTGTATGGCACAAAAGGAGAAAAGATTGAGGTTGAGCGTTCAAATGGGTTCAGTACGAACCGCTACCAAACCATTTTTGAAGGCGTCATCAACAATCTGGAGCGCCGCTTCCACGAAACTTCAAGCAATTGGATTAAAGAAGAAATTGAATCCTATATGAGCGCCATTCCCTGTGATGCCTGCCATGGGAAGCGGCTGAATCCCATGAGCCTTGCGGTCACAGTTGGGGAGAAGAACATTGCGGATTTCTGCAGCCTTTCCGTGGTACAGGCGCTGGACTTTCTGGATAAGTTGGAGCTGACCGGCCGCAACGCGGTAATTGCAAAGCCGATTTTAAAAGAAATCCGTTCCCGCTTGGGCTTTCTGAAAAGCGTGGGGCTGGGATATTTGACGCTTGCGCGTTCTGCCGGCACGCTTTCCGGCGGAGAGAGTCAGCGAATCCGTCTGGCAACACAAATCGGTTCTTCGCTGATGGGGGTTGTGTATATTCTGGACGAACCGAGCATCGGTCTGCACCAGCGTGACAATGACAAATTGCTCGCCACGCTCAAGCACCTGCGCGACCAGGGAAACACCGTAATTGTCGTGGAGCACGATGAAGATACTATGCGTGCGGCTGACCACATTGTAGATATCGGCCCGGGCGCCGGTGTGCACGGCGGCGAAGTGGTGTTTAACGGCACGCCTGCCGAAATTGTAAACTGCGAGGCTTCCATTACCGGGCAGTATCTAAGCGGCAGACGCCGCGTAGAAGTGCCTGCCGTGCGCAGAACCGGCAACAGAAAGTCTCTGAAAATTATCGGTGCATCGCAAAACAATCTGAAAAATATCAATGTGAATATTCCTTTGGGGAAATTCGTCTGCATCACCGGTGTTTCCGGTTCCGGAAAATCCTCGCTGATTAACGAAATCCTTTATAAATATCTGGCGGCACAGCTGAACGGAGCCAAAACGCATCCCGGAAAATTTAAGGAAATCCGTGGGCTGTCCGAACTTGACAAAGTGATTCAGATCGACCAGAGTCCGATTGGTCGCACACCGCGTTCCAATCCCGCCACGTACACCGGTGTTTTTACAGATATTCGCAATCTGTATGCCAGTACGCAAGACGCGAAACTGCGTGGCTACACATCCGGCCGTTTTTCTTTCAATGTCAAGGGCGGGCGGTGTGAAGCTTGCGAAGGTGACGGCATCATTAAAATCGAAATGCATTTTCTTCCGGATATTTACGTACCATGCGATGTCTGCCATGGAAAGCGATACAACCGAGAGACACTCGAAATCAAGTACAAAGGGAAATCTATTTACGATGTTCTGGAAATGACCGTAGAGGAAGGCGTGGAGTTTTTCAGCGCAATTCCACGCATTGCCCGCCGGCTGCAAACCCTGCAGGACGTTGGACTTGGTTATGTAAAAATTGGCCAGCCTGCCACAACGCTTTCCGGTGGAGAAGCGCAACGGGTCAAGCTGGCAGCGGAACTGAGTAAGCGTCCAACCGGTCGAACTATTTATATTCTGGACGAACCGACAACCGGTCTGCACATCGCCGATGTGCACAAACTCATTGAAGTTTTGCAAAAACTCGTAGACAACGGAAACACCGTGGTGGTCATTGAGCACAATCTGGACTTAATTAAAACAGCCGACTGGATTATTGATCTTGGCCCGGAGGGCGGCGATGCCGGCGGTACCATTCTGGCACAGGGAACACCGGAGCAGGTAGCCGAAGTAGAAGCTTCCTACACCGGGCAGTACCTGCGGCGTCTGCTGCCGTCCTGCAGGGAGTCCGACTAAAATGCAGCCAAACGCCGTTTTGCCAAATCTTTGGCGATTTTCTTTCCTGTTGGGGTGCCTGCCAATCCGCCACGACCCGTCTCTCGTAGATCGGAAGACATTTGGTCACCGACTTCGCCCATAGCATCAATCACCTCATCCACAGGAATGCGACAGACAACACCGGCAAGCGCCATATTCGCCGCGCCAACCGCGTTCAGTGCGCCCACCACGTTTCGCTGCACACAGGGCACTTCCACCAAACCTGCAACCGGATCGCATACCAAGCCAAGCAAGTTACTGAGCGCCATTGCACAGGCATCTGCGCTCATTTCTGGGGTGCCGCCCCACAGCGCGGTCAGCGCTGCCGCAGCCATCGCGGAAGCGGTGCCGATTTCTGCCTGGCATCCGCCGGACGCACCGGCAATGGAGGCACGTTGCGCAATGACTTGCCCGAAACCGGCAGCAACGTAAAGAGACTGAATGACTGCGTCATCCGTGCACTTCTGCCTGCGCACCAGTGGGATGAAAACCGCGGGCAAAACACCGCAGGAACCGGCGGTCGGCGTTGCGACAATGCGCTTCATGCAGGCGTTGCACTCACCAATTTTCAGGGCTTCCGCGACAATTTCGTTCAAGAAGGTATCACCAATTAGTTTTCCTGTATGCATCGCTTCGGCTACTTTGGCGCTGTCTCCGCCGACTAATCCGCTGTGAGAGCGGTCAGCCGCACAGTAAGCCGCGCTGGTTTCCTTCATAACCTCCCACAGGTGCTGCATCTCATGCAGAGATGCTTCTTCGCTGCTGTGCTGCGCGGAAGCATCATTCAGCAGGATAGATTTCCAAAGTGGCAGTTTCTTTTCGCTTGCGTCCCGCAGCATCTGTTTTACCGAATCATATGCCATTACGTTTCGTCCTCCACATTCATATAGGATACTTTAATGATTCCGTCCAGGGTCATCAGCCAATCCACCAGATCCGACGGAATGGGCTGGTCACACTCCACAACCATGACCGCGTAGCCGCCCTGCACGTTTCGGTACAGCTGCATGGTTGCAATATTGACATTGCGCTGTGCTAAAATGGTGGCAACCTGTGCGACGTGTCCCGGCTGGTCCAGATTATGCACAACCAGCGTGTTGCAGTCTCCTGAAAAGTTGGTATCAATTCCGTCAATTCTGCACACGCGGATGCGTCCGCCGCCCAGAGAAGCTGCCTCGATTTCAAGCGTGCGCCCATCGCCGGACGCAACGGTCAGAACAGCGGTATTGGGATGAGCACCTCGAAGATTGACCGTTTCAAATGAAAACGTCAGTCCCTGCTCTTTTGCAACCGCAAAACTGTTTGGAATCCGTTCGTCGTCCGGGTGCATCCCCAACAGACCTGCAACAATGGCGCGGTCCGTACCATGACCTGCACCGGTGCTTGCGAAAGAGCCGTGCAGTTTAATGTCTGCCTTTTTCGGCGCAATGCCAAGCAGGCGGCGGGTGACCAGCCCGATTTTTACCGCACCTGCTGTGTGTGAGCTGGATGGTCCAATCATGACGGGACCTAATATATCGAAAAGCTTCATCGTGTGTTTCCTTCCTTGCAGCGAACCTGATTGTTTCTTTTCACTTTACACTGCCGCGTGCGCTTTTGTCAACCAAGGGACGGAGATACCGAAAAAAGTAACAAAATTTGCCGGATAATTTTGCTTGAAAGCCGGTTACATTTCTGTTATGATTTAATATGTTTAAAAAATGGCAAAGACGATTCCAGCACGCCGTATTCGGCTGTGCTGACGATATTCTTCCTGGAGGGGTTTCATGAAATACTTTTCCAAATCGACCACCTGTATTCTGGCGGTTTTGCTTGCCGCTTCTGTTTGCTGTACCGCGGCAGCACCTGCCTTTGCTGCGGATGAGGGGACAAGCACCGCTTCCTACACCACCTCAGAAACAGCTGACAGCCTTCGGCAGACGTCCGCCTCTGCTGTTACCAGTGTCAAAGTGCATTCCAACGGCAAAGATCTGGATGTTACCACTGACCCTAACACCGTTTTGGAACTTCCGCGGCTGAGCATCCTGACCTTTACCGTAAAAAGCACCCGGGCGGTCAATTACACCGCCGGTACCGGTTCGGTAGCACGTACCGGCACTTTAACCGCCTATAATGCTTCCACCAAAGAATCTACATACAACGTAACGGCCATTGGGGCATTGGGAACTTCCAGTGGGCTGTATCTGGATGGCAAAAAGATTTTTTCCATCAAGGTCGGGCACACGCCGTTTGTGTGTGATACAACCATGCCGGTTACCAAAACCATTGGGGAAAACTACACATTTAAAGTGACAGCTGAAAATAGCGCAGATGCCATCAGTTTCCACGTTGGCAACGGTTCTCTTGCCGCAACTGCCGCATTGCCTGTCCGCACAGAAAGCGGAAAAAAAGCCTATTACTTTAAATTAACTGCCGTCAAGGAAGGCCGAACCGGCGTTTACGTCACTGTAAACGGCACTGCTTATTATTCCTTTGATATCATTGTCCATGCAAAAGAAAGTTCTGAAAAGTCGGCCTTTACCTGTTCTCCTTCTACAGACGTTACTAAAACGGTTGGTGAAACATACACATTTCAGGTGACAGCCGGAAGCACCGCAGACAGCCTAACCTTTAACGCAGGAAATGGCAGCGTCCTTTCCACCTTCGCCGCAGCGCCGAGCGTCAGCAATGGAAAAAAAGTTTACACGTTTCGCATAACCGCCCTGAAAGCAGGCAAAACAGGCATTTATGTCGTTCAAAACAGCGGAACGCCCACACACGTCTTTGATGTCACCGTGCAGGACAAAGCCAAAGACGACAGCAACACCGATAAAAAATATGCTGTCTTAACGGGTGACAATGTGAATCTGCGCAGCGGTCCGGGGACTTCTTACGATGTTGTGGACAACTTGGCCAAAGGCGCTGTCTTTCAGGTTTTGGACACCAGCAACAGTGAATGGACCAAAGTGACCACCAGCAGCGGCCAAATCGGCTATGTTTCCACGCAGTATCTGCAGTTCACCTCCACGCCGGGCAGCAGCGCCTCGCAGTTGTCCATCAGCAAAGCATCCGGCACTTTTGCAGCGGGCAAGTCTATGTTTATTTCCGCAACTGTAAAACCGACCGGCAGTTATGTAACCTGGACTTCATCCGATGAAAAAATTGCAAAAGTCAAAGCAGATGGAAATTACTGCTATATTCTCGGCGTATCATCCGGCACAGCAACCATCAAAGCTGCATCCGGCGGCATCAGCACCTCCTGTACGGTTACGGTCACTGCGGCTGATCCGGTTCGCTTTACATACGCCTCACCAAACGTTGTAACTGCCGGACAGGACGTTGTACTCTATGCGACAACAGATCCTTCACGCACCGGTGTGCAGTTCCAGCTTGACGGCAAAACCTATCCTGCGGACTATATTCGCACGGACAGTACAAATGGTGTTTCTACAAAAGTCTGGAAAGCAACTGTTTCCGGCTTGGCACAGGGAACCTTCTCCTATACCGCTGTCAGCAAAACAACCGGCAGCTATTCCACAGCCGGAGTCAGCGGGGATATTTTTGTGACTGCCGCGAAGGACTACGCAACAACAACACAGGAAAATCATCGTGCAAGCGAAGATATGCTCAACTTCCTGTCCGCGAAGGAAGGATACTATGCCTCTCCATACCGGGATACACTGACCACAGACCAGATTCCAACCACCGGATACGGTATGGTTCTATATGACGGCGATGTTTTTTACAATGATATGAGTGAAACCGAAGCATGGGCCTGCATGGTAAACGATATCAATAAATCCAGCTACACTTCCGCAGTCAATTCGCTCAGAAGCAAAAATAATTTGTGGATGTCACAAAGTCAGGCGGACGCCTTAATCAGCTTTGCATACAATGTCGGCAGCAGTTATTTTGCAGACATGAGCACCTCCTGCACTTTCCGGGACGTCATGTTGAACGCGGTGGTTCCGCCGACGGACGCATCAGCTTCCAAGGCATACCGGGCCAGACTGACCGGTGACTCCGTCCTTTACACCGCAGCCAGCGGCGGGAGCAGTCTCGGCACCGTTTCATCCGGTACTGTGGTACAGGTCATCGGTGTTTCTGACGGTTCCAAGTACAATCAGCAGCACAAGAATGTTTGGTATCAGGTGCAGGCAAATGGCAAAACCGGCTGGATGAGCGCTGCGTATGTACATATTGATGACAGTTACAATTTGAAGCATGACTTAATTTACACCAATGCGGATGTTTTCGGTTCGCAGATGGCTCGTTGGTGCATGGCAGGGGGCAGCCCGATTTCCGGCTTGCTGTATCGCCGCATCCAGGAAGCCAATATGTATAATTACAACGACTATAATACGGATTTGACTTACGCGAAAAGCAATCCGTATGGTTACACATTGCCTTCGCTCTCTTAACCGAAAGTAATAAGCAGCAGAACTGCGCATCTCTTCATCAGGTGTGCGGTTCTGCTGCTTTTAGTATTCCGACCGCTATCGGCGGCGCTCCCAGTATTTTCGGTCTAAACTGCGGTACTGCACAGATTCGGCGGCGTGTTCCGCCTCAATATCTGTAGAACCGGCTAAGTCTGCAATCGTTCTGGCAACTTTCAGCACACGGTCATATGCGCGAGCGGAAAGTCCCAATTTTTCAAATGCAGCCTTCAGCAATTCTTTGCCTGCGGGAGAAAGACGGCAGGCATCATTCAGAAGATCCGGCGTGATGCGCGCATTGCAGGTAATTGGCGTACCCCGAAAACGTTCATTTTGAATTTCGCGTGCTGCATTCACACGTTTGCGGATCTCTGAACTGGGTTCGGCTTTTTGCACACCGGAAAGCGATTCAAAATTGACCGGCGGCACTTCTATGTGCAGATCGAGTCGGTCCAGCAGGGGACCGCTGACGCGGCTTAAGTACCTGCTCACCTGATCCGGTCTGCAAGTACAGGGATGTGTGGGATGCCCGAAATAACCACAAGGGCATGGATTCATCGCAGCCACAAGCATGACAGAGCAGGGATATGTGACCGTGCCGCTGACACGGGAAATGGTCACAACGCCGTCCTCAATCGGCTGACGCAGCACTTCCATGGTGTTCCTTGAGAATTCAGGAAGCTCATCCAGAAAGAGAACCCCGTTATGTGCCAAAGACAATTCACCGGGGCGCGGCATAGAGCCACCGCCAGACAGACCGGACGGGGAAATCGTGTGGTGTGGTGCCCGGAAAGGTCGCACGCTGACCAGAGAAGTGTCACTGGGCAGTGCTCCGGCTATGGAATGAATTTTCGTCGTTTCCATCCGCTCCCGCAGCGTCATATCCGGCAAAATAGAGGGGAGACGCTTGGCAAGCATACTTTTGCCGGAGCCGGGCGGGCCAATTAAAAGTACGTTGTGCCCGCCTGCTGCCGCAATTTCCAAGCCGCGCTTGGACTGTACTTGCCCACGGACATCCGCAAAGTCCAGTGTATGATCCAATGCTTCGGGCGGCGCAGAAACCGGTTTTGCCGCTGTCAGCTGCTGATTCCCACACAAAAACGCTGTAACATCACGAACATTTTTTGCAGGAAAAACCTGAATATTTTCGACTGCAGCTGCCTCCGCCGCGTTTTGCTCCGGAACAAAAATACGGGTAAATCCGTTCTCCTGCGCCCCAATAGTCATCGGCAGAATGCCGCGAACCGGACGCAGATCGCCATTCAGCGAAAGTTCCCCTAAAAACACGCTGCGACCCGGATCTTCGGTCAGCTGACCGGTTGCACGCAAAATGGTAATAAAAAGCGGCAAGTCATAAATTGGCCCCTCTTTGCGCTTGTCTGCCGGTGCAAAATTAACAGTCACCTTGCCCTCCGGAAAAGAAAAGCCGCAGTTTTTCATAGCAGAGCGCACTCGGTCTTTCGATTCTTTTACTGCCGCATCCGGCAGCCCCACCATATCAAAAGAGGGCAGTGCCCGGGTAATATCCGACTCGACCAAAACCGGGAACGCTTCCATCCCATACAGTCCCATACTGTACACCTGCGTAACCATGAAATTCCTCCTGCATATCCTCTGTTTTCCGCAATCTGCCATCGCGGTTCCTTATATTATACGACATTTTTCGGGAAGATGATACCAATTTTAAAATTTAATGAATCAATACCGGTCACAATCTTTTTTGCGCTATTGACTTCCCAGAATGTATGCGGTACAATAAATGCTGAGTCAAAGACTGGGTAGGCTGAGGTGTTTTTGTGTGGACAAACCGTTAGAGCACGTTCTGTCTGCCTGCACAGACGGGCAGCTTGCCGAGTCTGTACAAAATGGAATTCCTGACGCGTTCGCTGAACTGACAGCCCGTTACCTGGATCTTGTGCGTGCAAAGGCAACCCCCTTTCACTGTACGTTTTTAGATGCAGATGATCTCTGCCAAGAAGGTCTGTGGGGGCTTTATCTGGCCGCCTGTACCTATCAGCCGGATAAGGGCGCGCGCTTTTCCACTTATGCGGGCATCTGCATCCGAAATTGTGTGGTCGCTGCTTACCGCAAGGCAGTAAATGGCCGGCAGCTGCCGCCGAACGGTTTTGTTCCACTCAGCGAGGGTGAGGAGCTTTCCGCACCGGAAGCCGATGAGCCGGAAGTTCTCTTGCTGAGCAAGGAACGGTTGGAAACCGTGCAGGAAGCTGTACAAAAAGTTTTGACTCCCATGGAACAACGGGTACTGAAGCTTTATCTCAGCGGTTGCAAGTATTCGGAAGTTGCCCAAAAAATTGGGATTTCCCAAAAAGCAGCTGACAATGCACTCCAGCGGGTGCGGCAAAAGTTAAGGAAGCAGTCCTCATAAAGGCTGTTTTAATATGCCCTGTAGGCTTTTTTAGCAGGTAGGATTTTACAGAAAACTGCGGTTCAATTCCGCAAAAGGGCAAAGAAATTTTTTATTTATTCTAAGCGAGGTAAATCAAATGTACCAGGACAAGACTTTAATTTGCAAAGAGTGCGGCGCTGAATTCGTTTTCACCGCTGGAGAGCAGGAATTCTACGCAGCAAAAGGCTTTGTAAATGAGCCGCAGCGCTGCAAGGCCTGCCGTGACAAACGGAAAAATGGCGGTCGGCAAGAACGCGAGATGTTTACCGCTGTGTGCGCAAACTGCGGCAAAGAAGCAAAAGTTCCCTTTAAGCCGCGCGATGATCGCCCTGTTTACTGCAGCGAATGCTTTGCAAAAATGCGGGAAGAATAATTTAGTTCCAGTTTGCGTTTGCTTGCCCCGGGAACTTTCCCGGGGCTTTTTTAAAAGGAGGTACAAAAAATGGTCGTAACAAAAAATATGGTAATCGGTGAAATTCTGGATGCTGACAGTTCCACGGCACCTTTCTTCATACAAATGGGAATGCACTGCCTGGGATGCCCGGCTTCCCGCGGCGAGTCTTTGGAGGAAGCATGCGCCGTGCATGGCGTGGATGCCGATGAGATGGTAGAAGTATTAAATCAGCACCTGGCAAAACAGCACTGAACCGATTAGCCGCCCGGCAGCGCCTTGGCATCCGGGCGGCTTTCCTTTTAGGAGTATTTTTCATGACTTCGGAACATTCCATTCATTTAGGAAACAGGCTGCGGCTGTGTGCCGCATATGTACGGCCGCAGGCCGCATTATGTGATGTTGGAACTGACCATGCTTATCTGCCAATCTGGCTGCAGCAGCAGAGCCGCATTCACTGTGCTTTGGCTTGCGATGTCCGTTCCGGACCGCTGGAAAGCGCCAAAACGAATATTGCAAAGTTCCATTTGCAGGATCACATTCAAACGCGGCTGTCGGACGGACTTGCCGCCGTGCAGCAAGCGGAAGCTGAGGATTTTGTAATCGCCGGCATGGGCGGCGAATTGATTGCGCGGATTGTCGCAGAAACGCCATGGCTGAAAAACCGGCAGAAGCAACTGATTCTGCAGCCTATGACACGCCCGGAGCACCTACGTGCGGCTATGGCAAAAAACGGTTTTGCATTGCTACAGGAAGATGCCGTGTGTGACGAAAATCGAGTTTACACGGCAATGCTGTATCGCTATGATCCCCTGCACGCGCCGATTGATGCAACCCAATGCTACATTGGAGCGCTCAGCGGAAAAACAGCGGAGGAACGGCGTTACCTTAAACGGCAGGCAGACTTCTTGCAAAAGCGCATCGCTGGCTTTCTGCACGCACAGCAGCAGGAAGAAGCCGACCGGCTTCAGGCGATCCTTCTGCAGCTACAAAAATGCATACAGGAGTAGGTGAACCTTTTGACAACAACGGGAGATATTTATGACTTTTTAGACAGCTTTGCACCTTTTCGTACTGCCATGAGTTTCGACAATCCCGGCCTTTTGGTCGGAGAACGGCAGACACCGCTGCAAACGGTTCTTTTTTCTCTGGACATCACACCACAGGTGGTCAAAGAAGCACATACACTAAAGGCACAGTTGGTGGTAAGCCACCACCCGGTTATTTTTGACCCGCTGAAACAGCTTGCAAAGGGTTCCGCACCGTATCTGCTGGCGCAATACGAAATTGATGCGGTTTGCGCACATACAAATCTGGATATGGCTGCCGGCGGAGTCAATACAACGCTTGCGCAGTGCCTTGGGCTGCGCAACGTGCACACCCTTGTTGAGTATGCGCCGAGTCTGCCGGAAGCACTGGTCGGGGAACTGTCGGAACCGCTTGCGCCCGCAGCGTTTGCAGAACAAGTCAAACAGCAGCTGCACTGTGACGGTGTACGCTATACGGATGGCAAACGCACCATCAAAGCAGTCGGTCTTTGCAGCGGCAGCGGAGCGGATCTGATTTATGAAGCCGCTGCTGCCGGCTGTGAAGCGTTTGTCACTGGAGAAAGCAAGCATAATCTACTGCTGGATGCCGAACAAATGCAGCTTACTTTGGTGGAAGCTGGGCATTTTGCAACAGAAGATCCGGTTATAAAACCACTTCTGCAAAAAATACAAAAACAATTTCCGGAGCTTTGCTGTATCAAAAGCAAAGCAATGCACAGCCCGGCACAATTTATCTAACATTTCCGGAAGAAGGAGGGAAAGCATGGCACTGGATGGCGCTTTCCTAAGACATATCAAGAAAGAAATTGAATCTACCGCACTTGGCACAAAAGTTGATAAGGTTTATCAGCCAAACCGTGACGAGCTTTTTCTGTTCCTGCGCGGGCGCAACGGAACCTATAAACTCTTGCTCTCTGCCCGCGCCAACAGCGCGCGCATCCACTTTGTGGAGGGAACACCGGAAAACCCAAAATATCCGCCCATGCTCTGTATGCTGCTGCGCAAGCGTCTTTCTGGCGCCAGGCTGGTACAAATTCGCCAACTCGGTCTGGAACGTGCATTATTGCTGGATTTTGACGGAACCAATGAATTGGGGGACACGGTGCGTCTGACACTGGCTGTGGAAATTATGGGACGCTACAGCAATGTGATTTTTGTAGATGGTGATGGCAAAATCATTGACGCTTTAAAGCGTGTTGATGCAGAGATGAGCTCAGAGCGGCTGGTTTTGCCCGGACTCACTTATCATTTGCCACCGCCGCAGGAAAAGCTCTGTCTATTAGACGCAGAACCGGAACAAATTCTCGCCCGAATTCGCTCGCTGCCCGCAGACATGGAACTACAAAAAGCACTTTTGCGTACGCTGCAGGGAGTTTCTCCGGTTGTCTGCCGGGAACTGCAGTTTCAAATTGGCGGGGAGCAGTCTGTCACCATTCACGATTTGTCCGCGGAACAGCAGAAAGCCTGTGTGGCGGCACTGACTAAACTGCGCAAAATCATTTTGGAAATTTCCGGACAGCCGGTCATAGTCATGGGGCCGGAAAAGCCGTTTGACTTTTCTTTCTTGCCGATTCGACAGTATGGCTCTGCGGCGAAAGGGAACGTAAAGCCAACTTTCTCGGCACTTTTGGACAGTTTTTACGGTGACCGCGACCGCATAGAGCGAATGCACGTCAAAAGTCAGGATCTGCTGCGGATTCTTGCAACTGCTTCTGAGCGTTTAAGCCGGAAAATCAATCATCAGCGCGCGGAATTGCAGCAGTGCGAAAAGCGTGATGAAATGCGGACACGTGGAGACCTTTTGAATGCCAATCTTTATCGCATTCCCAAAGGCAGCGCTTCTGTTTCCGTGGAAAACTTTTATGAACCGAATCAGCCACCGCTGAACATTCAACTGGATCCGTCATTGTCACCCAGCCAAAATGCGCAGAAATATTATAAGGCATACCGAAAAGCCAGCACCGCTCAGAAAATGCTGACTGTGCAGATTGCGCAGGCAAAGGAGGAACTTGCCTACTTGGATTCTGTACAGGAAGAACTTTCTCGCGCGGAATTGGAACGCGACTTGAATGAGATTCGCGCAGAATTGACAGAGCAAGGATACATTCGCCGCAAAAAAGGAAAGCACGGCAAGGAGCAACTGATGCAGCCCCTGCACTTTCAAACAAGTGACGGTTTCACGGTATTAGTCGGTCGCAACAACCGCCAAAACGACCAGCTGACTCTAAAACAGGCACATAAAAATGACGTCTGGTTCCACACGCAGAAAATTCCCGGCTCTCACGTGATTCTGGTGACACAGGGCAGAGAGCCAACAGAAATTGCCTTGGCAGAAGCAGCCGGTCTTGCGGCATTTCACAGCCGTGGAAAAGATTCAGCGCAGGTTCCGGTCGATTACACATTGGTACGTTATGTCAGCAAACCACAGGGCGCTAAGCCCGGCATGGTTATTTACGTCCGTCAAAAAACCCTTTACGTAACTCCCGACGCAGAATTTGTAAAATCCCGCATGGAACGTTCCTAATAATGCCTTTCAAACTCATGATGTTTACACAGAAAGAATTTTTGCTTATGAAAAGACTTTGCCTGATTACGGATCATTACCCTTTTACACGGGGAGAACTTCCTTTCGTCCTGCCGGAATTGGCTGTGACGCATCAGTACTTTGATATCCAAATTTTCTCAAAGGAAACGCAGGGCCGTCAGGAATATATACCGCCATACGGAATCCCCGCTAAACATTTTGACCTCATTCCCAGCAAGGCGCTGAAAGCAGCCCGGTATCTTCTTTATAAAGCCAAGCCAATGTACCAGCAGGAAGTCAAGGAAAAACATCCGAATTTTCCACGGGATACGGTAGAATCGGAAGTGCGTAATTTCCTTTTTCAAGCTGAAACGTTGCGAAAATGGCTGAAAAAAGAAGGCTGCTTCGCAGATTTGGAAAATACGGTTTATTATACTTTTTGGTACAGCACCGGAACTATGGCGCTGGTACTGGAAAAGCTGCGGCATCCGCAGATGAAAATTGCAACGCGGGCGCATGGATACGACCTTTACGATGAGCGTCAGCCCTGCGGGCAGCTATTTAAATCCTATATGGACCCCTATGTGAATCTCATCGCGTTTATTTCTCGTACCGGTCGTGACTATTACCTCAGCCACTTTGCCGAAAAGAAAAATCAGGATGCTTACCGCGTCTTTTATCTGGGCGTGCCGGACAACGGTTTAAATCCCCCAGCAGAAGCTGCGGGAAATGCGCCGATGGAGCTTTTTTCCTGCTCAAATGTCATTCCGCTGAAACGCATTTCGCTTTTGGTGCAGGCAATTCAACTTTTAAAGTTTCCGGTACATTGGTATCATGCCGGCGGCGGCGAGTCCTATGACGAAATAACAGCGTTATGCCATCGGTTGCTCGATCCCATGGGAAACATCACTTGGGAAATGCCGGGTGCCATTCCCAATACGGAAGTGATGCAGTATTATCAGCGGCATCATGTGGATTTGTTTTTGACTTCTTCCCAAACAGAAGGACTGCCGGTATCTATCATGGAAGCATACTCCTACGGGGTTCCGGTTGCCGCCACAGCAGTCGGAGGAATCCCGGAAATGGTAAATTCGGGAACCGGATATTTGCTCTCTAAAAATCCGGAACCGCAGGAAATCGCTGAAGTCATCCGCGCCCACCGGGACGCCAGCCACACCATGCGCGCCAGCCTGCGCCTGAACGCGCGTCAATTATGGTTTAACTCATTCCATGATAAAAAAAACCATGAGAAATTCGCAAAAGCGCTTTTAAGCCTGTAAAGAGGAGGATGCTAAAATGGCAGAGGAACAAACCCCCGACAGAAAAGCGGAACTGGATGAAGCCAACCAGCTGAAAGACGAGGTCATGCTCGGTCTACAGGTGGGGGAACCGGCTGAAAGACTTTTACTGAAAGCGGTGCATGCACTTGCACTGATGGATCATGATACCGTTTCTTTTGAAGAAGCAAAGCGTACTTTAATTGCCATTTACGGCGATACGTTAGGCAAACCGGTTCCGCTGGAAATTGAACTGGAAGAATTTACAAAGCGCCTAAAGAAAATTAAAGTCTTTTACGAAGAGGCAAAAGAAAAAGCAGACAGCGAAGACCATGAAGATACAGACACTGTAGAACGTGCGCTAAACGCCATTCGGGCACATGAGCGCAGAATCGCTTACTTGAAAAGCAGGCTCGGGAAAACTTCTGACAAGGCATAAAGAAAACCCATTCTTCAGATTTTAACAAACGCTGAAGGATGGGTTTTCTTTATTTTGTATGCGGTTCCATTTACTGTAGGGATTTTTGCACAGCTTCCAATGTTGTTCCGAAATCTGCTTCTGTAACCAACATGGAAATATCGACATCCGAGGTAGTGACAATGCGAATATCTGTATTGACAGTTGCCACAGCAGAAAACACCTTCGCTGCTACGCCGGGTGTATGCACCATATTGGCATCATAAACGTTAATCTTGCAATTTCCGCTACTGATAATCGTTTTAATTGACGACTTTTCCTGTAGGGCAGAGGTGAACTTTAAAATCTTTCCCAGGTCATCATCACTGATGGTGAAAGAAATTGCCGTACAGCAGCCATGGTTCGGCGAAAGGGAAATCATATCAACATTAATGCCCAAATCTGCGATTTTCACAAAGGTATCCGCTAAAAAGCTGGGATCAGCAGGACAATTTTGCAGGGTAACTAAAGTGATTTCACTGCTGGTATTGATTTTTTGAATTGCAGCCATTTCAATTTCACTCCTTATTTCAGCAAATCTGACATATCATAAAGTCCGACCGGCTTACCAACCAGATAAGCCGCAGCATTGACCGCGCCAACTGCAAACACTTCTTTTGACTGTGCCGTGTGCGCGATTCGAATGGTTTCATGATGCCCGGCAAACAAAACTTCGTGTTCGCCAACAATAGTGCCGCCGCGGATAGAATGAATCCCGATCTCAGACGGCTCCCGCTTTCTGCGCTGCGAATGGCGGTCGTATACATACTGCGTTGTGCCGGAACGCGTCTGCGAAATCGCATTCGCAATCATTAAAGCCGTACCGCTTGGAGCGTCAATTTTCTGATTGTGGTGCTGCTCAATTACTTCCACATCAAATGCACTGCCCAAAACCTGCGATGCCTTTTTGCACAGTTCTATCATCAAATTGATGCCCAAGGACATATTGCGGGAATAAAACACAGGAATTTCACGGCTTGCTTCCTTTAAAGCTGCTACCTGTTTTTCATCATATCCGGTTGTGCAGAGAATGACCGGGAGCTTTTCCCGTTTTGCAAGGGCAAGCAGAGAAAACAACGCGGACGGATTTGAAAAATCAATCATCACGTCGGCTTTGACATTGACCTCGGTTGGGGAGGAGAAGACCGGAAAATCACAGGCGCAGGGGCGCAGGTCAATCCCCGCTACAGCCTGCATTTGTTCCCGCTGTGCAATTTCCTGTGCCACAACATGACCCATTTTTCCGCTGCAGCCGCTGATTATGACTTTAATCATTGCTTGATACATCCCGTTTCTATTGAAATTTATGAAAGCAGACCATATGCTTGCAAGACAGCCGCCAATTTTTCTTTTGCCTCCGGCTCCATCTCAATCAATGGCAGTCGACAAATGCCGCAGTCATACCCCAGCATACGCATGGCTTCTTTAACTGGAATGGGGTTCACGTCCATGAAAAGTGCCGACATCAACGGCAAAAATTTTGCTTCCATTTCCGCCGCCAGTTTCTGCTTACCGGCAAAGTATGCCGCACATAAATCGTGCATCTCTGCCGGAAGGCAGTTTGCAAAAACAGAAATGACACCTTTGCCGCCCAAAGCAAGCATCGGCAGTGTCTGCTCGTCGTTTCCCGAATATACGTTTAGGTTATCTCCACACAAAGAGATAGTACGAGCCACAGAAGTGATATCGCCGTTCGCCTCTTTGACACCGTTGATCTTCGGATGGTGCGATAAAATTTGATATGTTTCCGGTTTGACATTCACGCCGGTACGTGAAGGAACATTATAAATAATGATTGGTTTGGTTACGCGGTCTGCCAAATAGGTATAATGCGCAACCAGCCCTTTCTGCGACGTCTTGTTGTAGTAGGGTGTCACCAAAAGCAGAGCATCGACGCCTGCTGCCTCCGCCGTTTTACATAGCTCCAGTGCGTGTGCCGTCGCATTGCAACCGGCACCGGCAATCACAGGAATCCGACCGGCAACCCGCTTAACACCAAACTGAAGAATTTTCTCATATTCTTCTGCTGTCAGAACAGGAGATTCGCCACTGGTAGCACACAGGACAACAGCGTCCGTTCTGTTGGAAAGGTGCAAATCCAACAACCGGCCCAGCATTTCATAATTTACAGTTCCGTCTGCGGAAAAAGGAGTGATCAGTGCAACCGCAGAGCCAGTAAAAATGGGATTCTTCATAAGAAGAGATGCCTCCAAAAAGTTTAATCAAGGTAACCTTTCGCCGCAAGCAGTTCCGCCATCAAAACCGCACCGCCGGCCGCACCGCGCAGTGTATTGTGAGAAAGGCAGACAAATTTAATGGTGTACTGAGTGTCCGGGCGCAAGCGGCCAATGGAAACCGCCATACCATTTTCCAGGTTGCGGTCTAAGCGGCTCTGCGGACGATCCTCTTCACGGAAATAGTGCAGGAACTGTTTCGGTGCACTCGGAAGCTGCAGCTTTTGTGGTTCGCCTTTGAAGCTCTCCCAGCGCGCAATGATTTCTTCCATGGAAGCGGGCTTCTCAAAGGAAACGAACACTGCCGCTGTGTGGCCGTCAGAAACTGGTACACGCAGGCACTGAGAAGTAATCGCAGGTTCCGTTGCATTTACAATCTTTCCGTTTTCAACATGACCCCAGATTTTCATGGGTTCGTTTTCACTTTTTCCTTCTTCGCCGCCGATAAAAGGAATCACATTGTCCAGGATTTCTGGAAAAGTTTCAAAAGTTTTTCCGGCACCAGAAATCGCCTGATAGGTGCAGGCAAGCGCTTTTGTAACGTGCAAATCCATCAGAGCATTGATGGCAGGAACGTAGCTCTGCAGCGAGCAATTGGATTTTACCGAAATAAAACCGCGCTTGGTACCCAGACGCTTGCGCTGTGCAGGAATAACGGCGGCATGATCCGCATTGATTTCCGGAATAATCATAGGCACATCCGGTGTACCGCGGTTTGCACTGTTGTTGGACATGACCGGGCACTCATGCTTTGCATACGTTTCTTCCAAGGCTTTGATTTCGTCTTTGTTCATGTTGACAGCACAGAATACAAAATCAACCAGAGAAGTGATCTTTTCCACATCGGTCTGCGCATTGAAAACAACCATTTTTTTCATGGATTCCGGCATAGGTGTTTTCATCAGCCAATGGCTGCCCACAGCCTCTTCATAGGTTTTTCCCGCGGAACGCGCACTTGCCGCAAGTGCTGTCACATGAAACCACGGATGGTTTTCCAGCAGGGTTGTAAAGCGCTGGCCAACCATGCCGGTTGCACCGATGATGCCCACTTTAAACTGTTTCATTTTGCAAAGACCTCCTCGAATTGTAAAAAATGAATTTCGATATCAACAGATAAAAAAGACCGGTTGCAAACCGGTCGTCATTTCTTTATAATAGAGTGGTTCGGCAACTCACCGTTCACACTGCCGATAGCGCTCCATCATAATTTCTATGACGACAGTCGGACTGATTTTCACAGACACAACCAGAGCCCGGCTCGCCAACCAACCGTCTCTTCGGCGAATTTCCCTTTCGCGAACCCTCACCGGCTTTGGCAGCCTACGGTTCGTTACTTTTTAAACCCGCGCCTCTATCTTCTGTTTATCATACCAGACTTGCTATTGGATGTCAATTTATTTATAATAAAAGGCAGCGCGTTTTCGCATGAAAATTTTAAACGTGCAAAAGCTAGGAGACAACAAACTATGGAACTGGACCTAAACAATTTAAAGACCAAAGATTTTGACTATGATCTGCCCCAGGAACTGATTGCGCAAACACCCGTAGAGCCACGCGATGCCTCTCGACTGCTGACGCTAAATAAAGAAACCGGCGAAATTGCACATTGCCACTTTCATGACATCACAGACTGGCTGCGTCCTGGGGACTGTCTGGTGCTAAACGATTCCCGCGTTTTGCCCGCACGTATTTACGGCATTAAGGAAGACACGGGCGCGCGTGTCGAATTTCTGCTGCTCACAAATCACGGGGCGGACATCTGGGAGGTCCTCTGCAAACCCGGCAAGCGTGCCAAGGTGGGCACACGCTTTACGTTTGGCGATGGTCTGCTCACTGCAGAAGTAACCGCTGTGCAGGCGGACGGCAACCGTCTGGTTCGGTTCTCTTACAAGGGAAATTTCTTTGCCATTCTGGATCAGATCGGTCAAATGCCGCTTCCGCCTTACATCAAAAAGAAGTTGGAAAACCAGGAGCGGTACCAGACAGTGTATTCCAAGGATGTCGGTTCTGCCGCCGCACCCACCGCAGGACTGCACTTTACAAAGGAACTGCTGCAGAAAGTCAGGGAGATGGGTGTAAAAGTTGAGTTTGTCACCCTACACGTCGGGCTGGGCACTTTCCGCCCGGTCACCGCTGACCGGGTGGTAGACCACAAAATGCATTCGGAGCATTATCTGCTGCCGCAGGAAACAGCCGATGTGATTAATGAAACAAAGAAAAACGGCGGTCGTATCATTGCAGTGGGCACCACCAGCTGCCGAACACTGGAAAGTGTGGCAGCCAAAGAAGGCTGCATCAAAGAAAGCGAAGGTTGGACGGACATCTTCATTTACCCGGGATTTCCGTTCAAAGTGCTGGACGGACTGATTACGAATTTTCACCTGCCGCAAAGCACCTTGATTATGCTGGTCAGCGCACTGGCCGGCTATGATCATATTATGAACGCCTACCGGGTTGCCGTGCAAGAAAAATACCGCTTCTTTTCCTTCGGCGACGCTATGTTCATTTACTAAAACCATTGGCAAAGAGGATAAACACATTTATGTATACACTTTTAAAGCAGGAAGGCGAGGCGCGGCGCGGCACTTACACAACCGTGCACGGAACCATTCAAATGCCCGCTTTTATGAACGTTGCAACAGCCGGCGCCATCAAAGGTGCCGTGTCAGCCTTAGATCTGAAAGAGGTGCACTGTCAGGTGCAGCTCTGCAATACCTACCATCTGCATCTGCGTCCCGGTGACCGGCAGGTTCGCCAGTTGGGTGGACTGCACACCTTTACGCAGTGGAACGGCCCGATTTTAACCGACAGCGGCGGCTTTCAGGTTTTTTCGCTGGCAAAGCTGCGCAATATTACGGAAAAAGGGGTTACGTTTGCTTCTCACATCGACGGACACAAAATTTTCATGGGGCCGGAAGAAAGTATGCAGATTCAATCACATCTTGGCAGCACCATCGCCATGGCATTCGATGAATGTATGCAGAACCCGGCGGAATACGAATATGCCAGACGTTCCATCGCTCGAACCACACGCTGGCTGTATCGCTGCAAAAAGGAAATGGATCGCCTGAACGCCCTGCCGGATACGGTAAATCCGCATCAGCTTCTGTGGGGCATCAACCAGGGCAGCGTTTATGATGATTTGCGTATTGCGCACATGAAACAAATTGCAGAATTGAACCTGCCCGGCTATGCAATCGGCGGTTTGGCGGTGGGGGAAAGCGCGGATGTGATGTATCACATTCTGGAGGTGCTTGGCCCTTATCTGCCGAAGGACAAGCCCCGTTACCTCATGGGGGTAGGGACACCTGCCAATCTTTTGGAGGGGGTGCGCCGCGGTGTTGATATTTTCGACTGCGTCATGCCAACGCGCAACGCGCGCCATGGTCACGCATTCACCATGGAAGGAGTTCGCAACCTGATGAACGCAAAATACGAGTTGGACCAGCATCCGCTGGAAGACGGGTGTCAGTGTCCGGCGTGCCAGCACTTTACACGCGCGTATATTCATCACCTGCTGAAATCCGGTGAAATGCTCGGTATGCGTCTGATGGTTCTGCACAACCTTTATTTCTATAACACCTTTTTGGAAAAAATTCGTGCAGCACTGGATGCTGGTAACTTCACATTCTTTTACCACGACACCATCGACACAGTCAGCCGCCGAATTTGACCGGCGGAAAAAATTGGCGAAGTGCAGGATTTTTTCTTGCATGCACCGTGAGATATTGTTATAATGTATACATTACTTTGGAGGTGCTTTTCTTATATGATGAACCCTGTAACCCTGTCGGCAGCAACCACATCCGGCGCAGCATCCTTATCCGGTACGGACAGCATGACCGGTATGCTGATTTCGTTTGTCCCTCTGATTCTGATTTTTGTCATTATGTGGCTGATTCTGATTCGCCCACAGAACAAAAAGCGCAAAGAAGAGGACAGTATGCGCAAAAATGCGCAGATTGGAGACGAGATTACCACCATCGGCGGAATCTGCGGTCGAATTGTTGGCATTAAAGAAGACAACGACACACTGGTAATCGAAACTGGAACTGACCGCGCAAAAATGCGTATTAAGCGCTGGGCAGTCGGCAGCGTCGACACCATTCACGACAACCCTATTGACGAAGAAAAGCCGAAGAGGAAAGGACTGTTCGGCAAAAAGAAAGACGGTAATGCCGCCGCAAAATCTTCAAAAACAAAGGAAGAAGATGTGCTTTAAAGCACCTGTTTCTTTACAGCTCCATGTATATTTGCAGCGCCTCCTTCATACTATTTGCTGTACGAGATAGTGTGAGGGAGGCATTTTTATGAAAAGTGTCAGGATGATTCCTATGAAACCAGGTATGCTGCTGCTTCGTTCCGCGCTGTTCGGCATTGTCGGCGGAACGGCCATCTGCACCGTTTTGCTGCTGCTTTCAGCGGCAGTCATCCAGGCGAGCGGAAAACTTCCGCAGGATTTGCTGCAGCCGTTGGTTCTGATTATCTGCGGTGTCAGCGCATTTTTTTCCGGCGTAATCTCTGCGAAAATCAGCGGAAAGCGGGGGCTATTGCTCGGTGCCGGCTGCGGATTTCTGCTGTTTCTGCTGTGTATGCTCGGCGGTGTTGTAAATACGCACGATGTTGCAAGCCTCTCATCGCTCACACGGATGCTGGTCATGGTTTCAGCCGGAGCGCTGGGCGGTTATCTGTCCGTTTACCGGCGCCAAAAAATCCGGTAGGGTATTCCTTTTCTTGTGTTCCTGTGTTATAATAAGGGAAACTCTGATGAAAGGTCGATTACATCTCATGAAACAGATTAAAACTTTGAACAATGCAAACTTGAAAGCAAGCTGCGCAAAGGGCGGCTGCGGCGAGTGCCAGGCTTCCTGTCAGTCTGCCTGCAAAGTCTCCTGCACTGTCGCAAACCAGAAGTGTGAAAATAAAAACCGCTGATTCGGTTCACAGGCTTGTACGCTGTAAAAACACACACAAAAAACACAAAGGGGCAGCTTAGTCTGTCCCTTCATTTTTGTAAAAAATGGAGCTTTAAAAAACAATGATACATAAGTACACACTGAACGGATATCGAATCGTACTAGACACCAACTCCGGCGCCGTCCATTTGTTTGATCCGGCGCCTTATGAACTTCTAGACTTTTTGGAGGATTCTGTGCCGGAAGAGATGCCTGCTGTTGCCAAGGAGGCTTTGCTGGACAAGTACGGTGCAGATACTTTGGAGGAAGCGTACAGGGAACTGCTGCAGCTGCAAGAAATGGGACAGTTGTTTTCCACAGATGATTACGAGCAGTTTGCCGGTATGATGAAAGACGCTCCCGTGAAGTCCATGTGCCTGAACGTTGCGCATGACTGCAATCTGCGCTGTGCATACTGTTTTGCTGCACAGGGCGACTTTGGCAAGGGGCGTATGCTGATGCCTTTTTCCGTAGCCAAAGCAGCAATCGACTTCTTAATTCAGGAGTCTGCAGGCCGGCATAATCTGGAAGTGGATTTCTTTGGCGGTGAGCCTCTCATGAACTTCGACGTGGTCAAGCAAACCGTTGCCTACGCGCGCAGTCTAGAGAAAGCGCACAATAAAAACTTCCGTTTTACCATTACCACCAACGGCTTGCTGCTGGACGATGATAAAATCGACTTTATCAACCGCGAAATGTACAACTGCGTCCTTTCTCTGGACGGCCGTAAAGAGGTCAATGACCGCCTGCGCGTATGTCCGGACGGCAAAACCGGCTCTTATGACCGAATTGTTCCGAAGTATCAGAAACTGGTGGCCGGAAGAGGGGACAAGGACTATTACGTGCGCGGGACATTCACGAAGCACAACCTGGACTTTACAAACGATGTTCTGGAAATGGAGCGGCTGGGGTTTGAGCAGCTTTCCATTGAACCGGTTGTTTCCGATCCACAGCTGGACTATTCGATTAAGGAAGCAGATTTGCCTGCTGTTTTTCAGGAATACGAGCGACTGGCCAATGTCATCATTGAAAAGAAGAAAAAAGGAACTTGTTTCAATTTCTTTCACTTCATGTTGGACTTGAATCAAGGTCCCTGCGCAATCAAGCGTTTGCGCGGCTGCAGCTGTGGCAATGAATACATCGCTATTACGCCTTTGGGCGAAATTTTTCCATGCCATCAGTTTGTAGGGAATGACGAATGGATTATGGGCAATGTGCTGGATGGTACATTCAACCGCGAAATGAAAAACAAATTTGCCGCGGCAAATGTTTATACAAAAGAAGACTGCAAAAACTGCTGGGCGAAATTTTACTGCAGCGGCGGTTGCAACGCCAACAATCAAAAGTATGAAGGGAACATCTTAAGGCCGCATAAAATTGCCTGCCAACTGGAGCAGAAGCGGCTGGAGTGTGCCATTATGATTCAAGCCGCCTTAGCTGAATAACATCGTTCCTGTCCCTTTTTATTATACACCCGCATACATTGCCTGTATGCGGGTGTATTTTTATGCATTACGAGCGCAATTATGAATATGCATTAGTTTACATAATAAACATTAAGGTTACATAATACTATATACATAATTTCGTGCACTATGCATAAACTTTCAGAAAAGCATAGGAAACAGTTGAAACACACGAAAAAATAGTATATAGTAAATAAATGCAAAGGCTTCTGCCTGCATTTTACAGAGCCAGTCAGACAATTACGTCGCAAATTGAAAAAAAATTTCAGCGTTCATATCTGCTCTCCTATTTTCATAAGATTATCTGAAGGATTTCTTAAAAGAAAGGCAGTTAACCCTATGAAAATTATCATGCAGCATTTATCGCAATCCCTGCCAAATCAGGCTGAGCTGAAAAGTTCCCTTTCACAAAGCAGGATTCAGGTTACCTTTGCAGTGATTCTGCTGCTTGGCGTTGCGTGCGGTTCGTTTTTCTCTGCTGGTGTTGGGCTGGACACGTTAAAAAAGCTGGACTTCCTTTTTAACAGCAACTACACGGCACACGGTAACGCACAGATTGCTTCCGTTTTCGCAGCTTGTGCTGCTTCGGCATTTCTGTTTGCATTTGCCTGCTTCCTTTGTGGACTGTCTGTCTGGGGCGCTTTTCTGGTACCCGTTGTCCCGTTTGTTCGCGGCATTGGTTTAGGCATAACAGCCGGCTATCTGTACAGCACTTACGGTTTGCACGGGGGAATGTTTTACGCCATTGTTCTTCTGCCGGGCGCTTACTGTTGCTGTCTGGCTATCGTTTTGGCAGCAAAAGAGGCGCTTTTGTTCTCTAGAAAGCTTTCCAGCAGCGGTCTGTCCGAAAAGGGAGACGCCCCAAAACTGGTAAATTACCTTTCGCAATTTGTCCGCATCTTGGCGCTTGTTTTTTTAGGTGCCGGACTTGATGTCTTTTGTTCTTGGGCTTTTGCGGGGTTTTTAATAACTTTGCTTTAACAAGGAAGGGGAAAAGTATGAAAGATTATTGTTCGGAATTCGGCACATATCTTTCAGATGTAAAAAGGGTTTCTCCCAATACATTGGATTCTTACCTGCGGGATACGGCAGATTACCTACACTTTTTGCAGAGCCGCGGTAACCTTTTGCCTGTAGCGGCAGACCAGAAAACGGTTGAAGGCTACATTGCACAGTTGCATGCGCAAAACAAATCAGTGGCAACCATCACCCGGCACATTGCCTCGATCCGGTGCTTCTACCAATATCTGATTTTAAACGGTGAGGCTTCAGCCAATCCCGCCAAGGGCATCAAACTTGAAAAGGCGCCGCAGAAGCTGCCGGAAATCCTAAGCGGAAGCGAAATTGAGCTTTTACTCGCCCAGCCGGATCTCAAACAGCCGAAGGGTTGCCGTGACAAAGCCATGCTGGAGCTGCTGTATGCCACCGGCATTCGGGTGAGTGAACTGGTCAATCTCAATGTGGAAGATGTGAACCTGCACACCGGCATTTTGTACTGCCGCAGTGAAAAAGGGAACAGGGTGATTCCAATTTACCCGCAGGCTGTTGCCGCTATTTCAGACTACATTTTCCGTGTGCGGCGAACCATTGCGGATCCGGGTGAAGGGCAAGCACTTTTTACCAATTTAAATGGGCATCGGCTAACCCGCCAGGGATTCTGGAAAATCATTAAGGGCTACACTGAACAGGCGGGAATCGCAAAAGAAATTACGCCGCACACGCTGCGTCACTCCTTTGCGATTCATCTGCTGGAAAACGGGGCAGACCTGCGCGATATTCAGCATATGCTAGGCCACGCAGATATCTCCTCCACGCAGGTGTACATTCATCTGCTGAACAACCATGTAAAAGAAGTCTATCAGCATTGTCATCCCCGCGCGAAACTTGGATAAAACGATTGCGAAAATTGTCCGTTTGGTGTATGATAAAAAGACGCAGTTTATTCCAAACAAGAAAGGGAAGACAAGCTAATGGGTCTGTTCAATTCAAATTACAGCCGTCCCGGTCCTGGTGTTTCAAAAGGCGCGCCAAAGGATAATCGTTTTATTCACTACTGGAAAATTTACGGACGACATTTCTGGGATTTGATGAAACTCAATCTGCTGTTTGCAGTACCGGCCATTGTTGTGTTGGTGGCTGGCGTTATCATTTCTTCAGCTACCAGAAACATTTTGTTAGCGGGTTTGCCGTTCATTGCATTGTCCCCATTCGTGGCCGGCTTGACCTATGAAACCCGCAATTACATTCGGGAAGAACACGTATTTGTCCTGCATGACTTCCTGAAAAAGCTCAAAGAAAACTGGAAGCAGTTCCTTGCTAATGGAATTATCTGCTACCTGGTTTACGAAGTTTTGATGATTGCCATCCCGTTTTATGCGCAAAATCAGCAGAAATTAGGCTCCGTCATTTCCACCATTGCGCTGGGGCTGAGTTTTGCGACACTTTTCATTTTTACATCCATGCAATTTTACGTTCCACTTGAAATTGTGACGTTTGATATGAAACTGAGCAAAATGTACCGTAATGCGGGAATCTTTGCAATCGCAGCGTTGGGGTGGAATTTCCTTGGATTTTTCGTAACCGCTTTCGTCCTGCTGCTGTTGTATGGCTGCCTTTATCTGGGGCAGTATGCACCGCTTTTTCTGTTTATCATCCTGCTGCTCGCCATTTTCCTTCTATGGAGTTTCTGGGCCTACACCGTTAACTCGTTGGTGTACCCAACCTTAGACCGCATGATGATTCAGCCCACTCTGAAAAAGGAAGCAGAGGAGAGGGGAGAAGTTCCGGAAGAAGATCTTGACCCTGCCTTTACAGACTGGGATTCTATCCGAGAAGACACGGACGATGAAGACGACGATGACGAAGAAGAAGATTAAACACAACATAAAAACAGGAGCAAGCGTTAAAATGACGCTTGCTCCTGTTTTTATTTCTTTTTCTCAGGATTCGGTTTCTGTTCCATATGTGCCAATGGATTCGCATTTACGGCTTTTTCCATTTGTGTGCTGGACAGATGCGTGTAAATCTCGGTAGTACCTAAATTTTCATGGCCGAGAATTTCTTTCAATACCCGGATATCGACTTTTCCTTCCTGATACATCAGCGTAGCTGCCGTATGGCGAAGCTTATGAACACTGTAGCCGGGACCACCCAGGTCAATTCCTGAAAGGTATTTTTTTACAATATACTGCACAGTTTTAGGGCTGATACGTTTGTTCTGTTTGCTGATAAACAGTGCATATTTATCTTTTAAGTGGTCCGCTGGCCGAACTTTTAAGTAATTGTCAATCGCGTGCAGACAGGCTTCATTTAAATAGATTACGCGTTCTTTATTTCCTTTGCCTACGATTCTCAGGGTATTTGTACCACGGCGGATATCATTGATATTGATGGAAACCAGTTCCGAAAGCCGCATTCCACAGTTCAAGAACAGAATCAAAATGCAATAATCGCGTTCTTTAAAAGGGCCGTCAACCTGCTTGAGCAAATCAATACTCTGATCCAGCGTTAAGTACCGCGGCAGGCTTTTTTTTAGTTTGGGAGATTCCAACTCTTTAATTGGATTCTCATCCAACAAATGAATCTTCGTTGTCAGATAATTAAAAAAGACACGCAGACTGCAGCACTTTCTGGAGCGAGCCGCTGGGCCGTTCTTACGCACCACAGTCAAGTAATTCATGAATTCATACACCTGCGTCAGTGTTACGGTTTTAATGAAGTCTAGGTCAATGTCGTCGATAGAGATTTCCGATAACGGTTTGTCCGCAAGTTCCGGATGTCTGGATTGCTTTAAGTAACGGAAAAATGTCCGCAAGTCCAAGTAATATTCTTCAACGGTTTTCGGAGATTTTCCTTTAATCGTCTGCATATAGCCAACAAACTGTCGGATAATATCCGGCGCTTCCTGCATATATTTTTCCTGCATACGCCCTCCCTTAATTATACAAAATATTTATTTTGTATAATTATATATCGCGTTTTTTTACTCCGTTTCTGCCAGCGGCAAGATCCCGCCAATATCCTGCAGTGAGCCATCATATAAGGACAGTGCTTGCACCCCATGTTTTTTTAAAAAAAGCGAAATTTCCACAGCCTGCGGATGTGTAGAAATAGTTCCTGCAAACGCGAGTACCGTAGCCGAAAGCTTTCCGCAGGCACCACCAATAAAGCCGTAAGGATAACCTTCCAGTTCAATATGTCCTGGCTTCAGCAAAAGTACGTCGAAGCCTACTGTGCGTGCCGCTTCTGCAATGCCTGTGTCAGCCGTCATGATCGCTTGCTCGCTAACTACTGCGATACTGCACTTCGCATATCCCTGCCGCACCGCAACCAGCTGCAAGCCGCGCTCTGCAATATTCGCCTGCAGTTCCGTACAGATGCACTTCGGATTGGCAAACACAAAATGACCGATTCTGGCTGCATTGAGGCTGCAGTCCTGCGGATATGTTGAAAAATCATGAACGTTTGTTTGAAACAGATGAATTCCAATCCGCTGAAAAGCAGCTTGCACCTGCACATTTGCGCAGAAACCTTCGCCGGCACCCATTAAGCAGCACTGCAAATCTGCATGAGCGGCCACAGATGCCGCAAACTGTGCGGAAGGCAGAATCTGTACAACTGAGACGCCAAGCTGCTGCAGAGCGTCAACCGCCTGCACGGCGGTTGCAGACACTGCTGCCATGCACACATTTCTCGCTGGAAGGTGGGGACTTCTCACCCATTTTCGCAAAGCACTTCCTCCCCATTGTTTTTCATCGCATAAAAACAGTCCGGCAGATTCATACTAAAGTATGAGGTGATAAATATGCTTGTCCACTGCGACCAAGACTGTGTGTATCAGAAAAACGGATATTGTACCGTAGAACCTCCATCCGCGCAGGCACATTATGAACCGAACGGATGCGTGCGGTGCATTCACACCATTTCCCGAAGCGACTATGAATCCGGCAACGCCGCTATGCCTGCAGAGCTGCAAATGCCTCCCGTACATTTTTAACACCAATCAGTTCCATGCTTTTGTGTGCTGCGCTGACCTGCTTTAAGCTGTGCCAGGGCAGCACACATTTTTGAAAACCAAGGCGCTCCGCTTCTGTAATGCGCTGGTCAACGTGCAGAACCGAGCGAATTTCTCCTGTAAGTCCGACTTCGCCGAATATCACCGCATCCTCCGCCAACGCAGCATCCTTTAAACTGGACACCAACGCCACCGCCACCGCCAAATCGCAGGCAGGTTCATCGAGCCGCAGGCCGCCAACCACATTGATATACGCATCCAAATTGGAAAAATAGTACCCTGCGCGCTTTTCCAAAACCGCCAGAAGCAAGTTCATACGGTTGTAATCAAATCCCGTTGCCATTCGGCGTGGATTACCGAATCCGGACGTTGTCGCCAATGCCTGCACTTCCGCTAGAATTGGCCGACTGCCCTCCATCACACAAGTCACGCAGGTGCCCGACACATGCTCCGGACGCCCGGTCAGCATAGAAGCCGACGGATTCTCTACCTGGTGCAGTCCGTTTTCGCCCATATCAAAAACACCGATTTCATTGGTCGAACCATAGCGGTTTTTCACTGCCCGCAGAATCCGATAACTCATCTGGCGGTCACCTTCAAAGTATAGAACCGCATCAACAATATGCTCCAGCACTTTTGGCCCGGCAATCGCGCCGTCTTTATTGACATGACCCACTAAAATTGCCGGAATCTCCAGTTCCTTTGCTACATGCATGATTGCGTTCGTACATTCGCGCACCTGTGCTACGCTGCCCGGAGAGGAATTCAGCTCCGTATTGTTCATCGTCTGGATGGAATCAATCATCAGCAGATCTGGCTTTTCCGCCCGCACATGCTCCATAACACGCTGTACATTGGTTTCCGTTAGGATAAACAGATTCTCTGAATCCACCTGTAAGCGGTTTGCACGCAGCTTAATCTGTCGGCTGGATTCCTCTCCGGATACATATAAAATTTTCAGCGTACTTCCCAGATAAGCGCAAATCTGCAGCAGAATGGTTGACTTGCCGATACCCGGTTCGCCGCTAATTAAAATCAACGAACCTTTTACAATGCCGCCACCCAACACACGGTCTAATTCCGAAACGCCCGTTTTGTAACGAGGTTCTTCGGTCAGACTGATTTCTCGAATGGGCTGAACACCGGCGAACGTTCCAGAAAAAGTCTCACGGCTCCGTTTAGAGGGTCGAACCGGCTCCTGCAATTCTTCTGTCATCGTATTCCATGCGCCGCAACCGGGGCACTTGCCGTACCACTTTGGCGCTTCATAACCGCACGCAGAACATACATAAATGCTTTTTGCTTTTCCCGCCATTTGCTCCTCATTTCGCTGAATTTCACTGAAAAAGACTGCCGCAAGGCAGCCCTATATCCATTTTTCTTTTATTTTTTTACCGTCTTGCTCTTCTTATTTATTATACTGGAGGATGCGGAAGAATACAAGCCCTGGCTGCCAGCCGCCGTAGAAGATTCTCCGGAAGCAGTGCGTCCGGTTCCTTTTAAATACTGCAAAATTCCCTTTGCAATCGCATCTGCCATTTTCTGCTGATATTTTTCATCGTTCAGCAACTTTTCCTCTGAATCATTAGACAAGAAGCCACATTCAACTAAAACCGCAGGATCCTGTGCGTGTTTCAGCAGATAAATCGAACTGGTAGCTGCTTTATTCTGCCGTTTGTTCTCTGGCTGCACGCTTGCAACCACGGCCTGTCGAATTTGCTCAGCCAAATCCTTGCTTTTCGGATTGTTGGTCGAGTAAAACACCTGTGCGCCGCTATAAATTCCATTGGAAAAATGATTCTGATGGATGCTGACAAAAACACAGCCCGGATTGCTCTGCAAGATTGCAAATCGTTTATAAATATCAGACGCTTTTCGCTCCCGCAGCGTAGACAGAGAAGCATCCCCCAGCATTTCATCTTGATCCCGTGTCATCACAATGCGGCAACCGGCATCTGTCAGTGCCTTTTCAATCTTTTTGGTAATCGCCAGATTGATGGTCTTTTCCGGCACAGGAGAGTGGCCGACCGCGCCGCCGTCTTCTCCGCCATGTCCTGCGTCCAAGACCACCAGCGGCTTGACAACCGTCGCAGCCGTTGCATCCTGTGCCGCATGGAAAGAAGACAAATAAATTAAAATCAAAAAGCCCATGCACGCCGCAACCAGCGTGAGGATCGTCCAGATATTTGTCCGAATGACTTTCATCGTGACCACCTCAGGTAAATATATGCCCAAGAGGTACGGGAAATACCGGATCATCTTCGTGTCTTAGAGAACCTCTAAAATGCATTGATAGGCCTGTACCAGCTGCGGTAGAGAAACACGACAGTTGGCAGGACTCGTAGAAGGCAGACAAACGGCGTGCAGCCCTGTCACTGGCCACAGGTGTTTTTCATAAAGTGAAAAAGCCTTTTTCCCTGTGGTATAAACCCGAACAATGCTCGTCTGCTGCAGCAAACCCGCCACATCATTTACTTCGGGATTTTGGATACTGGCATCGTCCGCACCATGAATCCTACAGGCGTGCAGAACATCCCACAGGGCAATCCGGTTGCGTAGCAGCATCGTTATTTTTTCCTGCTTCGTTTCGGGAACAGGTTCCTGCAAAACAGCCGCCAGCACCTTCCAAAAGCGATTTTGCGGATGGCCATAATAAAATCCAACTTTGCGTGACTGCGGAGATGGCATGGTTCCCAGCACAAGCACGCGTGAATTCTGCGCAAAAACCGGTTCTAACGGATGAATAACTGTTTCTGCAGACAAAAGGATTCGCTCCTTTCAAAAGGGAGAGATATAAAAAAGAAGCAGAGGAAATTTTTCCTCTGCTTCAGTGCGACATGGAGGCGTCACCCAGATTCGAACTGGGGCATCAGGGTTTTGCAGACCCATGCCTTACCACTTGGCTATGACGCCAAACTTGGAGCGAACGACGAGGCTCGAACTCGCTACCTCCACCTTGGCAAGGTGGCGCTCTACCAGATGAGCTACGTTCGCAAATGGTGCCTCCGGGCGGAATCGAACCACCGACACGGGGATTTTCAGTCCCCTGCTCTACCGACTGAGCTACAGAGGCAAAAGTGGCGACTCGGAACGGGATCGAACCGTCGACCTCTAGCGTGACAGGCTAGCGTTCTAACCAGCTGAACTACCGAGCCACTGATGGTGGGAACAATAGGACTCGAACCTATGACCCCCTGCTTGTAAGGCAGGTGCTCTAACCAGCTGAGCTATGCTCCCAATCTTTGCTGTGCTGTTGTTTATCAGCGACGTGTATTATAATACAACATCAGCAAAGGAATGTCAATAGGTTTTTAAAAAAAATTACAAGTTTTTTTGACTTTTTTCTACCGCATCGGCAAGTGCTCGCAGTTCCGCAGAAGTGAAACGGTATTTTCGTCCGCAGTAGTTGCACGTTGCTTCTGCAAAGCCGCTCTCATCGTCTGCCAATGTCCGAATATCTGCCGGCCGCAATGAAGAAAAGGCACGCTCCACACGTTCTTTAGAACAATCGCAGGCATAAGAGACTTTATATTCATCTAATTTCTCAAAGGGCATTCCCTGCAGAATCTTACCGCACATCTCCTCAATAGTAAGTCCCTGCGCCAGCATTTCGGTCACCGCTGGCAGTGCCGCCGCGTTTTTCTCCAACTGGTCCAGTTCCTCTTTCGTGGCACCCGGCATCACCTGCACAAACAGGCCGCCTGCCAGCAGCTGCTGCGCGTTTTCTTTGTTTTCCAGAACCCCCAGAGCGCACACGGTCGGAATCTGCTCACTGACTGCAAAATAAGTAGCCAGATCTTCCGCAACTTCTCCCGATACCAATTTCACTTGTCCGGTATAGGGCGTATGTGCATTGTCGTCGCGCATGACCGTTACCATGCCGTCATGCCCCACCAAACCGCCGACATCCAATTTTCCGTCCGCACGAATCGGCAGGTCAGCCTCCGGATGACTCACATAGCCGCGACAGTTTCCATTGTTATCCGCAATCGCTACCGCATCTCCCAGCGAGCCACCGCCATTCATCTTGACCTGCAGATTAGCTCCTTTGTCTTTCAGCATAGCACCCATCATCGAGGTACCGGTCAACAGGCGCCCCAGAGCTGCGGTTGCAGTCGGGCTGGTATGATGAATCTGCTGAGCCGTTGCAACCATATACGTTGAGTCAACCGCACAAGCCATCAGTTTTCCGCTTTTTGTAAGGCAGCGAATCATTCTATCCATAGTTTCAATTTCCTTTTCTATTCTATACAAATTATTATTGGCAGATAACTTGAAAGAGCGCACAGTAAAACAACTCTGTGCGCTCTTTCAGCGTGCTTTTGCGGTCACGCAGGAACACACAAAAGCAAGATTTCTACGAATTCGATTCGTCTTCCGCGGTCGGTGCTTTACCGTCTATGCGGTCAAACACCAGCTTGTACCCATCACAGCCATAGTTCAGCGAGCGGTTTACACGGCTGATGGTCGCAGTGGAAGCGTGCGTCACATGAACAATATGCTGATAGTTCTGCTTTGTACTTAACATATGCGCCACCAGCAGCCTCTGCGACATGGCTTTTATTTCAGGAACTGTACACAAATCCTCGAAGAAAGCATAGCAGTCCTCCGGCGTCTTTAAGGACAGGACTGCTTGAAATAGGAAGTCCACGCTTTCATCTTTGATTTTTGAATTCAATATCAATCACTCCTAAGAAATGCTTAAAACATTATCTTTTACGATTTTACTCTAAAAAAGCAAAAAAGTAAAGGGCAAGTGACTGCCCTTTTCTTTTGAAATGTAAATTTAACAGAATGGTCAAATATCATTGTGAACCAAGTCCGCATAAGTTTCTCGCCTGACGGCAAGACGTGCCTTTCCATCCCGCACGAACACCACAGCCGGACGCGGCACACGATTATAATTAGATGCCATGGAATAGTTGTATGCGCCAGTAGACAGCACTGCCAAAATGTCTCCCGGTGTGCATTGCTGAATCCGCGCATCTTCCTGAATCAAATCGCCGGACTCACAGCACCTGCCTGCAATCGTCACTTCAAAATCAGCCGGCTGGTCTACCTTATTGGCCACCACCGCTTCATAGGCCGACTGATACAAAATATACCGTGGGTTGTCCGTCATGCCGCCGTCTACGGAAACGTAAGTCCGAATATCCGGTATCGTTTTGACAGCGCCAACTTTATAAAGCGTAAGTCCCGCTTCGCCAACAATGGAGCGACCCGGCTCCATGTAGATTTTCGGCGGCGTCAGTTCATATTCCCTGCAGCAGGTATGTACAGCCTCGGACACCTGCTCCATATACTGGTCATACGGAACCGGCTGATCTGTTTCCACATATTTAATGCCAAAACCGCCGCCTAAGTTCAGTTCCTGCAGCTCAAGTCCCGTTTCTGCTTTCACATCGCGCATAAATCCAAGCATTACTTTTGCCGCCAGCACAAACGGCTGCACTTCAAAAATCTGCGAACCAATGTGGCAGTGCACACCGGTCAAAAGCAGATTTTCCGCCTGTACTGCCGCTTTCACTGCTTCCATCGCCTCGCCGGTTTCCAGTGCAAAGCCGAATTTAGAGTCAATCTGACCGGTACGGATAAACTGATGCGTATGCGCATCAATGCCGGGCTTAATACGCAGCAGAATGTTGGCTTTCCGCTGCATCTTTCCCGCCGTTTGATTGAGGAGCCTCAGTTCCGTCAGATTGTCAACAACAAAGTGCCCCACGCCACAGGTAAGTGCATAGGAAATCTCTTCCTGCGTTTTATTATTGCCGTGAAACTGTATCAGCGCTGCCGGAAACTCCGCCTGCATGGCTGTATAAAGTTCCCCGCCGGAAACCACATCCAGTCCCATACCCTCTTCTTTCATAATGCGGCAGATTTCTTTACAGCAGAAAGCTTTGCTGGCAAACAGCGGCAGGCCGTTGCCACCGTAGCATTTGTCAATCGAGCGCTTGTACATCTGACAAACTTGACGAATTTTGGATTCGTCCATCACATACAAGGGCGTTCCGAATTCTTCCGCCAGTTCCACGGTATCGACCCCGCCGATGGTCAAATGGCCGGTCTTATTTACCTGCAGGTTATCATTCAGCATATTCATATTCCTTTCCCCCAATCATTCTGCCGTATCCCGACAGGCCGCATCAATCCGGGCACGAAGCACCTCCACATTTTCGCCTTTCAGTGCGGAAAAGGGAACCACTTCAATATTAGTTCCTGTAAAAAGCTGTTGTAGCGCAGCCAAGCGTTCCTTACGCTGCGTCACATTCAATTTATCACTTTTGGTGGCAGCAATCAAAAATGGAAATCCGCTTTCCAGCAGAAAATGAATCATTTGCCGGTCATCTTCTGTTGGATCATGACGCATATCCAGAATTTGTATCAAGAGAGCAACCGGACGCCCGGCATGAAAATATCCGTCCACCAGTTCCGCCCAGCGCAGTTTCTCCGCATGGGAAACCTTCGCATAGCCGTATCCAGGCAAATCCACCAAACGACAGATATCCATTCGGTAAAAATTGATGGTTGCTGTTTTGCCCGGTTGAGAGCTGACACGAGCCAAGGACTTTCGATTCAGCAGTTTGTTAATCAAAGAAGACTTTCCTACATTGGACTTCCCGGAAAAAACGATTTCGGGCACATCCGCTTTCGGCAACTGCTGACTGGTTCCGGCGGACATTTCAAATGCTGCAGACTCTATCTTCATGTTGCCCCCTTATGACTGTATCCCCTGGCTCGGTTTTCTGGTCAGCGCGGCATCCAGAACCTGATCAATCTGTTCCATCGGCAAGAACTCGACGGCATCTTTTACGACGCTGTCCACCTCTGCTAAGTCACTGACATTTTCAGATGGAATCAGAACCGTTTTGATGCCAGCACGATAAGCAGCCATTGTTTTTTCCCGCAGGCCGCCAATCGGCAGGATTCGCCCCAAAAGCGTAATTTCTCCCGTCATAGCAACATCGTGTCGAATTGGAATCTTTGTCAGTGCGCTGGTGATCGCAGTGGCCATCGCCGCACCGGCACTGGGCCCATCCTTTGGCACTGCGCCTTCCGGCGCGTGAATATGAATATCGTATTTGCTGTAGAAGTCTTTGGAAATACCCAATTTATCCGCACGTGTTCGGATACAGCTGATTGCCGTGCGTGCCGATTCCTTCATGACATCGCCCAGCGAACCGGTCAACTCAATTTTCCCGGTACCATCCATAACGGCGACCTCAATGGGTAGCAGTTCACCGCCAACACTGGTCCAGGCCAAGCCATTAACAAGCCCAACCGTATCTTTCCGATTGTGTGCTTCGTTGCGAAACTTGCGTGGACCCAAGTACGTTTCCAGATTTTTCGGGGTCACCCGCACCACGGTTTCCGGTGTTTCCACAATCTGCACAGCGCACTTTCTGCAAATCATTGAAATCTGTCTTTCCAAGCCGCGAACACCCGCTTCACGCGTATAGCCATCAATGATTTCCCGCACAGCAGCCGGCGAAATGCGCAGGCTTTTAGCGAAGATGCCGCTGTTCTTTAACTGCTTAGGCACCAAATACTTCGTCGCGATCTGGAACTTTTCTTCATGCGTATAACTGCCGAGTGTAATGACATCCATGCGGTCATACAGTGGTTCCGGAATTCCATTGACATCATTTGCCGTCGTAATAAAGAAAACTTGACTCAAATCAAACGGCATATCGATATAGTGATCCACAAACGTGTTATTCTGCGCGCTGTCGAGCACCTCTAAAAGTGCGGAAGAAGGGTCTCCCCGATAGTCGTTCCCCAATTTATCAATTTCATCGAGCAGCAAAACCGGATTTCTCGTTCCTGCCTGCTTGATCGCGTTGATAATCCTGCCGGGCATCGCTCCAATATAGGTTCTGCGGTGTCCGCGAATATCAGATTCATCCCGTACACCGCCCAAGCTGACACGAACGTATTTACGGCCAAGTGCTTCCGCGACCGAATGTGCAATGCTGGTTTTGCCGACACCGGGCGGTCCAACCAAACAAAGGATTTGCCCTTTCATATCTGGATTCAGCTTTTTAACCGCGAGCGACTCCACAATGCGGTCTTTCACCTTTGTCAAACCATAATGATCCCGGTCAAGAATCCGCCGTGCTTTTTGCAAGTCAATGCGGTCTTTGGAAGCTTTTGCCCAAGGGAGGAACAAGCAAGTTTCGACATAGGTAGTAATAACGCTGGATTCGTGCGAGCCTTCCGGCATTTTTGCAAGCCGGTCACATTCTTTGAGTAACTTGTCCTGCTGCTCCTGTGGCATACCCGACTTTTGAATCCGCTCTCGCAGCTGATCGGCCTCTTCCAAGGGATTATCGTCTTCGCCCAATTCATCCGCAATGGCTTTCATCTGCTCCCGCAAATAATAGTCCCGCTGATTTTCATCAATCTGATCCTTCGCCTTTTCGGAAATTCTAGACTCAATGGACAAAATCTCAAGTTCCGCCTTCAACATAACGCTTAAACGCTGCAGGCGGCGGTATGGATGCAATTCCTCCAGTATTTCCTGCTTCTTATCGTAATCCAGAGAAATATTCATGGCGATATAATCGGCCAATTCTCCGCAGTCCTTCTTTTGAACCACTCCCAAAACAATATCCGGCGGAACATGGGTGTAATTCTGGATATAAGTCTCAAAGAGAGACTGCGTATAACGAATTAGAGCCTCCGCGTGTGGTGTCGGGCGCCGCTTTTTTGACTCAATTTCTTCAACTTCGGTTAGAAGGAAAGGATTGACTTTCTTTACCGACCGGATTTTGGCCCGATATAATCCTTCGGCAAACAGCCGGATACCGTCATCCGTACGGCGCACAACCTGGCGAATCCGCGCTACGACTCCAATGGTATACAAATCCTCCTCGCCAGGATCCTCTACAGAAAGATCCTTCTGGGCAACCAAAAAAATCAGCTGATCTTCTTCCATGGACTTGCCAAGCGCCAAAACAGACTTTTTGCGTCCCACATCAAACTGCAGCATCATCCCCGGAAAAATCACCAATCCGCGAAGAATCAACGTTGGCAAAGTTTTCAGTTGCTCACTCTCCGGCTGCGTCGGATCGACTTTTTCTACTACCATCATTTGTCTCCTTATTGAAAAAGGCTGCTGCCGGCAACTTATCCGTACGTTACCATTTGCAACAGCCTTAGCATTATGAAACCATTACGCGGTGTCCCGACGTCCTTTGCGTTTCGGCGTATCCGGGAGTGCCATTTTGATTTTAACAGGCTGACGATCCGGATTATAAACAAGCTCCGGTGAAGCTCCGTTTACAACGGTGTCGGCTGTAATTGTCACTTTCTCCACTGTATAATCAGAGGGAACATCATACATCAGCTTCGAAAGCAAACTCTCCATAACCGACCGCAAACCGCGCGCACCAGTGTGACGTTCAATTGTCCTTTTCGCAATTGCCCGCAAAGCATCCTCGGCAAACTCCAAGTCCACTTTGTCCAGTTGGAACAGGCGCTTATACTGACTGACCAAACTGTTCTTTGGCTCCGTCAAGATGCGCACCAATGCATTTTCATCCAGGCCGTTAAGCGATGTAATGACCGGCAGACGGCCAACGAGTTCTGGAATCATTCCGAATTTCACCAGATCATGGGGATCAACCTGCGCCATCCAGTTCATCGTATCCAGTTCCGCCTTGCTGTGCACCTCGCCGCCAAAACCCAGCGTGGAAGACAAATTGCGCTCCTGCACTACTTTCTCCAACCCATCAAAAGCGCCGCCGCAGATAAACAGAATATTTTTCGTGTCAATCTGCAGAAACTCCTGCTGCGGGTGTTTACGACCGCCCTGCGGCGGTACATTGGAAACCGTACCTTCCAGAATTTTCAGCAGTGCCTGCTGAACGCCTTCACCGCTTACATCGCGCGTGATGGAGGGATTTTCGGACTTCCGAGCAATCTTATCGATTTCATCAATATAGATAATGCCATGCTGTGCCCGTTCGATATCATAATCTGCTGCTTGAATCAGGCGCAGCAGGATATTCTCCACATCCTCACCGACATAACCGGCCTCAGTCAGCGTGGTCGCATCCGCAATTGCAAAAGGTACGTCCAGAATGCGTGCCAAAGTCTGCGCCAAGAGGGTTTTGCCAACGCCCGTTGGCCCCAACAGCAACACATTGCTCTTGGAAACAGTTACATGGTCATCTTCGCCGTAAAAAATCCGTTTGTAGTGATTGTACACTGCCACAGAAAGGGCAACCTTTGCCTCATCCTGCCCAATGACATACTCATCCAAGCGCTTCTTAATCTCATGCGGTTTCGGTAGGTCGGTTGTTGCCTCCTGAGAATACTCTGCATGGTGGTTGGAAAGATTCATTTCATCATTCAGAATCGACATACAAAGTTCCACACAGGAATCACAGATGTAAACGCCGGGACCTGCAATCAGCCTGCGAACCTCGCTTTGTGGTTTGCCGCAAAAGGAGCAGCAAATTTCCCGCTCCGTAATGTCACCATTGTTGGACATGCAATCACCTGCTTATCTTTGAGTAATAACTTTGTCGATCAGGCCGTAAGCGCACGCTTCCTCCGGCGACATAAAGTTGTCGCGGTCGGTATCCCGCTCAATCACCTCAATCGGCTGTCCGGTGCTTTTTGCCAGAAGCTGATTCAGCAGCTTTTTCTTTTCCGCCAGGTAATTCGCGTGAATCATCACGTCAGAAACCTGCGACTGCTGTACACCGCCGCTGGGCTGATGAATCAGAATATCGGTATGCGGCAGAGAATAACGTTTGCCCTTCGTGCCTGCAGCCAGCAAAAACGAGCCCATGCTCGCAGCAAGCCCCATGCAGATCGTGGACACATCGCATTTGATATACTGCATAGTATCATAAATGGCCATGCCGGCTGTCACCGAACCGCCGGGACTGTTGATATATAAATTGATATCCTTCGCCGGATCCTGCCCTTCCAAAAACAGAAGCTGTGCCACGACCAAACTGGCAGTCGTATCATTGACTTCATCATTCAGCATGATAATGCGGTCATTCAGCAAACGGGAAAAGATATCATACTGCCGCTCTCCCCGGTTAGTCTGTTCAATAACATATGGTACCAAATTGCTCATTATGAACCTCCAGTTCAACTGCATGCAAAAGGCATTATCGGTCAAGAAAAGAAGAATTATTCAGCGGAATCCTCATCTGCAGTTTTGTCCTCTGCCTTTTTCGCAGTGGCTTTTTTAGCTGTTGCTTTTTTCGCAGCGGTCTTTTTTGCCGCCGGCTTCTTTGCTACTACTTTTTTGGTTTCTTTCTTTTCGCCGTCTGCTGCCTCCGGCGCCTCTTCGGTTACAACCGCATTGTCGCGCACAAGCTCAATGGCCTTTTCGACAGCAATGTCCTTTGCTAAATCTTCCTGATTTACGACAGCCTTGATTTTATCAATTTCCATCTGATAATTTTCGGCCATCTTCTTATATTCGTTCGCAATGTCCTCTTCGGACGCCGCCAGTTTCTCTATCTCTGCAATTTTCTCCAGTGCAAGGCGTATCTTTACCTGGCGTTCTGCCTGTGGCAGGAACGCATCACGCATTTTAGCAGCATCCATGCCAGTGTACTTCATGTAAGACTGAATGTCCAGCCCCTGGTTCTGCAGGCGGTAGCTGAAATCGCGGATATCCTCATTGGCTTTGTTATTATACATGGCCTGCGGAATTTCGCCCTGCAGGGATTCAACCAATGTATCAATCAGCTGATTGTCCACATCATCCTGTACTTCTTCTGTTTTGTGCTCCTGCAGATGCTTTTTCAGGTCTGCTTTGTATTCATCAATCGTGTCGAAGTCGCTGACATCCTTTGCGAAATCGTCGTCCAGTTCCGGCAGTTCCTTCATTTTAATCTCATGCAGTTTTACTTTGAAGACAGCTGACTTACCTTTCAAATCTTCTGCCTGATAATCTTCGGGGAAAGTCACATGAACATCAAATTCATCGCCGGTCTTTTTACCGACGATTTGCTCTTCAAAGCCCGGAATAAACTGACCTGCACCCAGCGTCAGGGTGTAATTTTCCGCTTTGCCGCCATCAAACGCCTTGTCATCAATAAAGCCCTCGAAATCAATATCAACAATATCGTCATTTGCCGCAGGACGATCCTCAACCGTTACCACGCGGGCATTGCGGTCCTGAATTTTCTTCAGTTCCGAATCCAACTCTTCCTCTGTGACTTCCGCGGACTTTTTTGTTGCCTTGATTCCCTTATAATTCTCGATAGAAACTTCCGGCTTCACTGTAATGGTTGCCTTAAAGACAAGACCATCCGCATTTGCGGAAACCAGATCAAAGTCAACTTTATCCTGAATCATATCCAGCTTTGCTTCTTTTACAGCGCCTTCCAATGCATCGGGATAGACTTCATTGATGGCGTCGTCATAAAAGACTTCGGAGCCATAGAACTTTTCGATAAAAGCGCGGGGAGCTTTGCCCTTGCGGAAGCCCGGAATATTGATACGGTTCTTCTGCTTTTTATAGGCGTGGTCCACTGCGTTATTAAAAGTCGCAGCATCAACCGCAACTTCCAACTGCCAGCGGTTGGTGTCGACCTTATTGGATGATTTTAAATTCATTTTTGATTTCCTCCTGCAAAATAGCAAATTATCGTTAATCAGTATAACATACTGATGGTTGATTTTCCATAAGAACTTCTAAGAATTTAAAAATGCGTAACATTATTTTTTAATTGCGAACTAGCAGCGGACAAAAAGAAAGGTAATCACAAGCGACCAAATGCATCCGAATCCCGTGATAAACTCCCAGTACGGCACGCCTGGCTGCCTGATTGCCATGAATATGACCAAAATAGCAGTCTGTAATCTGGTGGTGCTCCAAAACTTGCAGAATTTCTTCGCAACAATCCATATCGTAAACCGGCGGATAATGCAGGAACACGATTGGGCGTCCACCCAACTTTTCTCCTTCCCGCAGGGACGTTTCCAATCTACCAACTTCGCGGTTTACAATTTTTTGATCCGCTGCGGTCTGCGCGTTATACAGCCACCCCCGGCTGCCGCAAACGGTTTGGTCTCCCACACGAACCGCGGAATTATGCACAATCGAAATGCTAGAAAAGCCCTTGTCCGACAAAAAAGTTTCCAATTTTTTACGGGTTGACCACCACAAATCATGATTACCCTTTAAAATCAGCTTTCGCCCCGGCAGCTGCTCCAGAAAGCGAAAGTCCGCTTCCGCCTCCTGCAGCTTCATCGCCCAGCTGATGTCTCCAGCGATTACAACCGTATCTTCCGGTTGTACCAACGCTCTCCAGTTATCTTCCAGCCTTTTCGTGTAGTTTTCCCAGCCTGCAAAAACATCCATGGGCTTCTCCACACCGAAAGACAAATGCAAATCCGCAATTGCGTACAGTGCCATTTTGACTTTCCTTTCATTCATCCACTCTTTCCACACCGGCTTTTGTTAAGCATCCGCGCCGGTTAATTCCAAAGTTTTTTGTGCCATTTCCGCTGGACGGCAGCTGTCAGAGAAACGAACAGTCTTCTTTTCCAGAGCCGCAATTGGTGCTGGAATCTGCGTGCCGGTTATCGCCGAAAGTTCTGCGATTTTGGCAAAGTCATCTTTTTCGCCAATGCTGCCGGTTATCGCCTGCAAAACGCTGTCCGCAAATTTATAAGGGCTGGCAGTGGAAGCCAGAATGGCGGGCGTTTCAGAATCTCCTGTTTCGCTAACGTACTGTTTGTAAACATGAACCGCAACCGCCGTGTGCGGGTCGCATAAATAATTTTCGGTCTGGTAAAGCTCCCGAATTTCCTCTTTTGTCTGCACATCGCTGCTGCAGCCGCCCCAAAACAGTGCCTGCAGTTTTTTCAACGTGTCCGCATCCACTTGATACCGACCCTGTTTGGACAGCTGGCGCATCCATTCCCGTACCTGCACATCAGAACTGGTCAGGTTACTGAGCAGGCGCTCCAGATTGCTGGAAATTAGGATGTCCATAGACGGCGAAATGGTCGTATAAAACGCGCGGTTGCGGTCATAAACTCCCGTGTGCAGAAAATCCGTCAGCACATTGTTGGCGTTGCTGGCACAAATCAGTTTCTTAACCGGCAGTCCCATCTGCTTGGCATAATAAGCAGCCAAAATGTTGCCGAAATTCCCTGTCGGCACCACAATGTTCACCTGCTCACCTTCCCGGTCAATTTCTCCGGTTTCCATCAGATCGCAGTAAGCAGAAACATAGTAAACAATCTGCGGCAGCAGCCGACCAAGGTTAATGGAATTTGCACTGGAAAAAAGCATACCATGTGCCTGTAGCGTGCTGCAAATGCTAGTATCAGTAAAAATTTTTTTAACACCGGTCTGCGCATCGTCAAAGTTGCCTTCGATTGCACAGACTGCCACATTACCGCCCTCTTGGGTCAACATCTGGCGCTTCTGCATCGGACTAACCCCATCTTGCGGATAGAAAACCAAAATTTTGGTACCCAGCACATCCTTGAAGCCCTCCAATGCCGCTTTGCCGGTGTCGCCCGAAGTTGCAACCAAGATAACCGCCGTTTGATCCGAATGAATCTTCTGCAGGCTTTTTGTCAGCAGATGCGGCAGCAGCTGCAGAGCCATATCTTTGAAAGCACAGGTTGGACCGTGCCAAAGCTCTAAAAGGTACATCGTACAGGCGCCTTCCTGCAGCATAGAAAGCTGTGTCGGACCGCCGGGGAATTTTTCTTCCGCGTATGCCGCCTGCACTGCGCTCCGAATTTCCTCCGCAGAAAAATCCGTCAGGAACATGGAAAGAATCTTTTCTGCTCGCTCCATATAGGTGCATTTCCGCATCTTCTCAAGATCTTGCCAGCCCAGTTTGGGAATGGACTGTGGCACAAACAAACCGCCATCCTCACAAATGCCCTGTGCAATGGCCTGCGCGGCGGAAACGGATTTACCGAAATCCCGAGTGGATTGATACTGCATAAAAGGAAGCCCCCTCTTTCATCTTACAACGAACCGCAATGCAAGCAGCGGTTTATTGCGTTACCATTTTAGTATACTTTCGCGCGCTTGTCAAAAGTTCTTTTTCACAGCTTTCATATTTTACCGGCCATCTGCTGTAAAGGCGTTTTTGATGTATGTAAAGTGCCGCACAGAGTGCCCATCCGGTTCGGTCAAAATTCCCATCACATCAAAGCGTGGCTGCAGCTGCGTTGGAAACTGCAGCAGATAGCACTGCGCTGTTTTCAGGATTCTGCGCTGCTTTGCCGCCGTGACGGCCTCCAGCGGACGAACCATGGCACCGGGTGCTCTGGTTTTGACCTCCAGAAAAATTAAATGTGCTTCATTGGAGGCAATCACATCAATTTCACCGTAGCGAGAATGATAATTGCGCTTCTCAATTTTACAGTGATGTTGCTGCAGGTAAGCCGCCGCAAACGCTTCCCCGAAAGCACCAGATTCATTTTTCATAGGATGAACCCAAAATCTTTTTTAAAAAAGTTTTCCGATGAATCGGGCAGGGGCCGAACTGCAACAGTGCCTGCCTGTGCTGCGCGGTGCCGTACCCTTTATGTTTGGCAAACCCATACATGGGGTACAGCGTGTCCACTTTGCGCATCAGGCGATCACGGCTGACCTTGGCCAAAATCGAAGCTGCAGCAATGCTTTCACAGCAACCGTCCCCTTTTACAATGGTTCGCACCGGCATTGGGAGCAGCGGCGCACGGTTGCCGTCAACCAAGGCAAGCTGCGGCGCCGGGTTTAGCTTTGCTGCCGCCCGCCGCATAGCTAAAAATGTTGCCTGCAGAATATTGATCTCATCAATTTCCTGCTCTGTGGCAAATCCCACGCCCCAGGCAACCGCCTTTTCAATAATCACACTGTAAAGTTCTTCCCGCTTTTTTTCTGTCAGTTTTTTAGAATCCTTTACGCCGGGAATCACACAGCCCTCCGGCAGTATCACCGCACCGGCAAACACCGGGCCGGCTAAAGGCCCGCGTCCGGCTTCGTCAATCCCGCAAACTATAGAATAACCTTCCTGTGCCGTCTCTCGTTCGTAGCGTAGCCAGTCAATCGGCTGCTGCTCCTGCTTCATCGCACTTTCCCTGCCCGTTCCAGTGTAATCCGCCCAATCTTGCCGCCACGGAATTCATCGAGCAGCATCATGGAAGCGCGCTCTGTATCAATTTCGCCGCCAGCAATCAGCATACCGCGCTTTTGCCCAATGAGTTCCAGAACCTGCCAGCCTTCCAATTGTGAAAAGTCAGCCTGCTCCAGTTTATACCGTGCACGGAGTGCATCCGGATACAACCTGCAAAGCAGTTCTAGAAGTCGTGCCGCGAGCCCTTCCGTATCCACAACATCATCCTTCACCGCACCGGTAAAGGCAAGATGCTCACCGACCACCTTGTCCTCAAACTTTGGCCAAAGCACGCCGGGTGTGTCCAACAAATCAAACCCCTTGCCGATGGGAAACCACTGATTCGCCCGTGTGACGCCGGGGCGGTCTTCCACCGCCGCGTGGCTGCCGTTCGACAGTCGGTTAATAAGCGAAGACTTTCCAACGTTTGGCACGCCGACAATCATAACGCGAATGGTGCGGCCAACCATTCCTTTCTGTTTCCACGCTTCGATACGCGGTGCTAAAGCCGCCTTAACGGCAGGCTGAAACGCACGAAGCCCTCTTCCACTTTTACAGTCCACTGGGATGGCGGAAATCTGCTGCTGCTGATAAGAAACTACCCAATCCTTGGTTGCTGCCGCATCTGCCATGTCGCTTTTATTCAACAAAATCACGCGTGGCTTGTTCTGAATCAGACGGTCTAAGTCCGGATTTCTGCTGCTGACAGGAATGCGGGCATCCACAATTTCTGCAACTGCATCGACTTGTTTCAGATACTTTTCAATCTGTCTTTTGGTGCGGGTCATATGGCCCGGAAACCATTGTATTGACTGTGCTTCGCTCATGCTTCACCCTTTATCTTTCCAAAATGTGAAAACGGCAGAAGGAGAACGCGGGCTGTACCCAACACCTCCTGTGTGTCAAGAAATCCAATTTCACTGCTGCGGCTGTCCATAGAAACTGTTCGATTATCACCCAGCACAAACAGTTTTCCGGATGGCACCGTAAGCGGAAACTGTACGCTGGCATTTTGCAGCGTTGTTTTGACACCGGCTGCCAGATATGCGCGCTCCTGCAGGACTCTGCCGTTTACAGAAACTGTACCATTAGCCGCATTGATATTCACTGTTTGCCCGGAAACCGCAATCACCCGCTTGATGATTGGCGGCTCCCCAGCAATTGCCCGCCGAGCAACGATCACATCGCCGATCTGCGGCTGTTCTGCAAAGTCGGTCAGCAACACCAAATCTCCAGGGTACAGGCTGGGCTGCATGGAGGTTCCACTGACTCGAACAACGCGCAGAAAAAAAGACAGCGCTAAGGTCAAAACAATTACAGCAGTCATTAGCGCGTCGACCCACTCATAAAGGGAGCGCACCCGGTCACTGGCACCAATGCAATACCATTCTTCCCTGTGCTTACGCATAGCAACAGTCTCCCTGCTGTTTCACAGATATAAATAGCAAAAAAGGGACACATCATATGTCCCTTTCCGCATCTTTATAAATCGAAGTTCACTTAATAACTTCGCGAAGTTTTGCCGCCTTACCAACACGATCACGCAGGAAGTAAAGCTTTGCGCGCCGTACATGACCTTTGCGAACAACTTCCACTTTCTTCACATTCGGGGAATGGAACGGGAAAACACGCTCCACGCCAACGCCATAAGAAACGCGGCGAACGGTGAAAGTTTCGCTAACGCCGGAGCTGCGACGTGCAATCACAGTGCCCTCGAACATCTGAATTCTCTCACGGTCACCTTCGCGGATATTCACGCTGACCTTAACGGTATCGCCAACTTCCAGCTGTGGCTTTTCTTCTTTGATGGAATCCTGTGCAATGAGTTTTAATGCGTCCATGTTTTTCCTCCTGTTTTTCGGGCATTCATACATACAGAGGACTGCCCTGTTCAATGTCGTGTAGAGGCATTGATTCCCACCTGGAGCGGCGGATTTCAAATGCTTTTTCATTATAGCACAACCTTTTGACAGGTGCAAGCATTTTTTGCAGGTTCTAAACTGTACTTTATAAATACCGGTCTTTTTTCATAAGAAGCAAAAACAGCAGATACAAGGCCGCCAGTAAGAGCGTAAGATTCCAGCGGGAGCGGAACAAAATCAAAAAGCCAAGCGCTGCAACCGGAACCAACGTAAAAAAAGAAATCAGCCGGATGATTCGGCGTGCCTGTTCTCTTTTTAGGAAAACGCTTAAAAGGCTGAAAAGCGCCTGTCCGCCGTCCAGCGGTTCCACCGGAAGCAAATTAAAAACGGCAAGCAGTGCATTGGACAAGCCAAACAGCCGCACAGGCAGCGAAACACCGAAGCACGCAGCCCAATAGACTGCGCCAATCCATAACACAAAGTTTGCAGCCGGCCCGGCTGCTGCAATCAGGGCATCCTGCCCGTAAGAATCCGCTCCATTTCCCGTTTGAATTTCCGCACCGAAAGCGGTGAAGCGAATGCGCTTTGGCGGGCACCCACACCCTGCCATTGCCAACAGATGGCCGCCCTCATGAAAAGCAGCGGCGGCCAGTCCGCATACCGCCGCACCCGACCTGTCTGCTAAAAGCAGAAAAGCAAGCAGTGCAAAGAACGGCACCGTCGCCTGCACGGTGCATCTCCCTACTGACAGAATCATGGCGCTGACTGCAAAGCAGCGGCACCACTGACCATGGATGCCGGTGCCTGTGAACTGCTTTTGCCCGACTGCGCGCCGCTGACCGCAGATGGCGCACTGTTTTGCCCCATCTGCGGAGAAACTAAGGAAGCACCGGAGGAAAGAAAATCGCGGCATTGTTTCTGAATGTTTTGGAGAGAAAGATTTGGCTGCACGGAATTCTGTACTTGCTGAAAGTACCAACTCCTTCCCTCCACATACACCTGCCCGCCCACCGCGAAACGGAGTACAAGTCCCGCCACCAGAATCACCGCGCAGACGGCCAACCGTGCGGTCCAGAGAATCTTTTTTTCTTCATGCATTGTAAAGTCCCTCCCGCTCTGTTCTTACTGCATTCTATGAAACGGCAGAAAGAATCAGAACAAAACAGAGCCTACCGCAAAAGCAGCAGGCTCTGTTAGAGTTTTCTTACTTTACTTTGCCCTGAATGTATTCGTCAATCGACTTTGCGGCTGCTTTGCCGCCGCCCATCGCCAAAATAACCGTTGCGGCGCCGGAAACAGCATCACCGGCGGCATACACGCCCTCACGGGTAGTCTTCATGGTTTCTTCATCCACCACGATGCAACCCTTGCGGTTGGCTTCCAACCCTTTTGTGGTGGAACGGATGAGTGGATTCGGGCTGTTGCCGATTGCCATCACCACACAGTCGACAGACGTTTTGAACTTGCTGTCCGGAATCTCAACCGGGCGGCGGCGACCAGAAGCATCTGGTTCGCCAAGTTCCATCTTCACACACTCAACTTCACTTACGCGGCCGTTTTCGTCCCCAAGAATCTGCACCGGGCTGGTCAGGAAGTCAAAAATGACACCCTCTTCTTTTGCATGGTGCACTTCTTCCTTACGAGCCGGCATCTGCTCTTCCGCACGGCGGTAAATGATGTGTACTTCCTCTGCACCCAAACGCAGCGCAGTGCGTGCGGCATCCATTGCAACGTTGCCGCCGCCGACCACCGCCACACGCTTCACGTCCAGAATCGGCGTGTCATACTCAGGCTTGTACGCCTTCATCAAATTCACGCGTGTCAAAAACTCATTGGCAGAATACGTACCGACCAAATCCTCACCGGGAATATTCATAAAGTTCGGCAGTCCGGCGCCGGTGCCGACAAACATCGCCTCATAGCCCATGTCAAACAGTTCGTCGATTTCCAGCACTTTGCCGATAACCATATCCGTATTGATTTCAACGCCCTTTTCTTTCAGCGCGTCAATTTCTTTCTGAACGATTTCCTTTGGCAGGCGGAACTGCGGGATTCCGTACATCAGCACACCGCCAGCAACGTGCAGAGCCTCAAAGACCGTCACCTGATAGCCCTTCGCCGCCAAATCACCCGCGCAGGTCAGACCAGCCGGGCCAGCGCCGATCACTGCCACTTTGTGGCCGTTAGACGGTACCTTCTGTGCTTTGTCACTGCCGTGCTGCATATGCCAGTCCGCAACAAAGCGCTCCAGTCGACCAATGCCGACCGGCTCGCCCTTGATGCCGCGCACACACTTGCTTTCACACTGGCTTTCCTGCGGACATACACGACCGCAGACCGCAGGCAAAGAGTTCGTCAGCTTAATCGTCTGAAACGCCTCTTCATACTCACCCTTTACCACGTGCGCGATAAAGTCCGGAATATGCACGCCGACCGGACAGCCGGAAACGCAGGGCTTGTTTTTGCAGTTCAAACAGCGCTGTGCCTCGTTGCGCGCCATTTCTTCCGTGTAACCCTGAGAAACTTCCTCAAAATTATGACGCCGCACTTCCGGTTTCTGCTCCGGAATCGGGGTCTTTTCCATTTGCATATTAGGCATTTTTTGCACCCTCCATCAGTCTGCAGTTTTCCTCTCTGGCAGCAGCACGTTCTTTGTCAAAGTAGGTGCGACCGCGCTTGATGGCTTCATCGAAATCGACTTCAAAGCCATCAAAGTCCGGGCCATCCACGCAGGCAAATTTTGTTTTGCCGCCAACAGTCAGGCGACAGCCGCCGCACATACCCGTACCGTCAATCATGATGGGATTCATGCTGATGATGGTTTTAATATTCTTTGGCTTTGTCACACCGACAACCGCACGCATCATCACGAGAGGGCCAATAGCAACTACCAAGTCGTAATCGGCGCCGTTCTGAATATTCTCCTCCAGTGCACTGGTTACAAAGCCCTTGTGTCCATTGCTGCCGTCATCCGTCATCAGATACAGATTATCACTGTCAGCGCGCATTTCATCTTCCAAGATAATGATGTCTTTGTTGCGGAAGCCAGCAATCATATCCACCTTCGCGCCCATCTGATGCAGTGCCTTGGCCTGCGGCCACGCGATGGCGCAGCCTGCACCTCCGCCAATGACAGCAGCTCGCTTATGACCTTCCAGTTCGCTGGCTTTTCCGAGCGGCCCAATAAAGTCAAGGATAGCGTCACCGACATTGAGCTGATCAAGCTTCATCGTTGTCTGACCAACGATTTGATAAATAATCGTAACTGTACCCGCATTCCTGTCATAATCCGCAACTGTCAGCGGGATACGCTCGCCGAACTCGTCAACACGGAGAATGATGAACTGCCCTGCTTTTGCTTTTTTCGCAATAAACGGAGCGTTCACAGTCATCAGTGTCATCGAATCGTTTAACTTGCGTTTTTCTACGATTTGAAACATGATTACACTTCCTCACTAAAAAATACATCTGTGTCCCGATGCAGGGATTCTGCTTTTCACAGTATTTTTATTATATCGATTCTGTTCCGTAAATGCAAGAAAAATCGGGTGTTTGGCAAAAAAATGCCACACACCCGCTGTATGTACAGAAAAATACGAAAATTCCTTAAAGAATAATGCAAATCAAACCATTGCATCCGTCATTGATAATCCGTTCAATAGTTTCCCGCACCTTTTCCCGGGCGTCCTGCGGCATCCGGTAAAGTTTGTTGTGCATACCCTCGTTGACAAGTTCATGCAGACTCTTCCCAAAAATATTGGACTCCCAGATTTTTGCGGGACTTTCCTCGATTTCCTTGAGCATATAGGACACCAGTTCCTCGCTTTGCGCTTCAGAACCGACAATCGGTGTAATTTCCGTTGTAATCTGCGTTTTCATCATATGGATAGACGGGGCGTTTGCCTTGAGGCGAATCCCATACTTTCCACCCTGCCTGACAATCCGCGGTTCCTCCAGCGTTAATTCGTCAATCTCCGGCATGACAATGCCATAACCGGTTTCCAGCACATTGTGATATGCTTCCTGAATTTTGTTATACTCTTTCTGCATGGAGGCGAAATGCAGCATACTATCCAGCAAGTCTTCTTCTGTTTCCAAAGACAGCCCGGTCTTTTCCCCAAGAACTTTATAAAACAGGGACTGCTCCAAATGAACCTTGACCCGTGCTTTCCCGGTTCCCAATTCAATGTTGGAAACAGAAGCATTCCGCACATATTCACAGGTGGAAACCTGCTGCATCATGCTGTTAATCTCCCGAATGCAGGTAATATTTTCCGCATTCTGCTGAATAGAATCATAGATAGCCGCGCGCAGCCAGTGTTCTTTCTCGAGGGATGAAACCCAGTGCGGCATATCGACCTTGATTTCCTGCACTGGGAACTCAAACAGGACTTTGGAGAGAATGCCCCGGATTTCTGTTTCACCCAGTTCCAGACAGTTTACCGGCAGCACCGGCACCTCGTATTTCGCTTCAAGCTGCTGCGAAAGCTGTACAGCGGATGCTGCAGTCGGTTCCACAGAATTCAGCAGCACCACAAACGGCTTGTGAATTTCTTTAAGCTCCGCAATGACGCGTTCTTCCGCATCTTCATATTCCTCACGCGCAATGTCGCTGATGGTGCCGTCGGTGGTTACCACCAACCCAATCGTAGAGTGTTCTGTAATCACTTTTTTGGTGCCGATTTCTGCCGCCATGTTAAAGGGTACCGGGTCATCAAACCACGGTGTCATCACCATGCGCGGATTTTCTCCTTCAATATAACCAAGCGCGCTCGGAACGATATAGCCGACACAGTCAATCATGCGAACCGAAAAGGAGGCACTGTCATCAATATTGACTTTCACTGCCTGCTCCGGGATGAACTTCGGTTCGGTGGTCATAATGGTGCGACCGGCGGCAGATTGCGGCAGCTCATCCACCGCGCGATCTTTTCTGGATTCCTCGTCAATGTTCGGAATCACAATGGTGTCCATGAATTTTTTGATAAAGGTGGATTTACCGGTACGCACAGGACCGACAACGCCGATGTAAATATCGCCGTTCGTCCGCTCCGCGATATCCCGATAGATCGTGTGTTCTTCCATTTTGTTCCCTCCTGCGTTCTGGATTTGCGTTTTTTCAGCCTCTAAACTACGGGACATGGATTTACATCGGAATCAGCAGCATTCCGCGGCTTTCCACAGCATCGCCGGTCAGCCCGTTTTCTTCCCGAATAGCGCGGACACTCGTGCAGTACCGGCAGGCAATGTCCCACAGCTTTTCTCCCGCATCCGCAAAATAAATGCAGAGCGCAGCAGTATCCTTTTCCTTCGGGCGGGCAATATCTTCTTCGATATCCGTAATGAACTTCACTGTTTGTAACTCATAAACTTCTGCCGTCAGCATGATTTCCGCTTTCAGCTCAATTTCACCGCCGGTCAGCCGATAGCTGAGGCTCAGTATGGTTCCCTCTGCGGTGCATCGGGTTTCGTATTTTGTTTCAATCGGCTTGGAACAGGAAAATTCCGAGGTTCGTTCAAAGTAAAATGGTACGCCTTCTTGGTTTAGCGCCAACACACAGATGCTGAGTTTTCCACTGAACTGAAGCTGTCCGTTGTCCACTGCGGCTGTCACTGTGCATGGTTCACTCCACAAGTCTAAAATCTTAGTCAAACCATTATCGCACTGCACAGAAAAGCGATGCGAACAGGTATCGCTGACGATTTCGGAAAGGCTTTCCAGCATTTTCTGCTTCCGTGTGACATTCAGTTCACAAGTGCGGGAATAGACATCAGACAATGCCGACAGCACTTTGGGCTGAAAATTGCTCACAGAAGAAAGCAGATGAATGTGGGTTTCAAATGCAGAGGACTCCCCTGTATAATCGGCACGGATTTGAATCTCAATTCTGGAAACCGCCATCTGCACGCGGCAGGTACTATCTTCTGTCACTCCATCACAGTCCAGAAGTTGGGTGAACGGCATGACGTACTCCATGCTTTCCGGTTCCGCATTTTCTTCACCGGAAGCATACAAAATATGCAGCCGCACCTCACCTGCTGCCATAACCTGCCCTTGCATAGGCTCGGCCGTTTTCAAAACGGCACAGGCATCCGTGCGTAGCACTGTCTCTGCTGGAAGCTTTCCCGGAGAAAGCTCCAGCGTATCTTCCACTGTAAACGGTTGCTGGGAAAAGCCGGTGCAAAAGTTGCAGCGGTACTCACTGGGAAGCTGCTCCATACTATCATCCTCTGCAGAAGATACAAACTCCATATCCATTTTTCCACAGACACGCGCGCATACTGAAAAAGCGCCGTGAATATCCAGTCTGCGCGGGCTGGTTGAGCGGCAGTTGACATACTCCACCCGGGTACTGGTGTAAATGCGCGGCTGCTCCACTGGCTGCTTCAGTGTTGCGGCAGCCAGATAGGGACTCTCGGTTTCATAGCAGTGCACGTTTGTTCCGCCGGCATCCAGATAATAGATTCTGACAGTGCAGGTACCTTCTACTTCCAGACGGTCCCCGGATACGCTGCGGGAACTGATGCTTGGAAGCACCTGGCACTTCAAAATACGCTGTATATCCGGGCAGTAATCCGGCAGGCTGATGTCCAGGTCGATCGGCTGTTCCTGACAACCATCATAAACGGCCTCATTCGCGGAAAGCACCTCACGATTAAGCATATTCATGATCTCTCCTTTTTTTATTTCTCATAGACATCATATTCCTGCACATCACAGATTATGATTGCACGGCAGCTTTGTTTTGGGTTTTCCACATACACAAAAAGGAACAGGGAGCACACGCATAAAGGGGTGCTCCCTGTTCCTTTTTGATTTTCAAGTCCCAAGCATACACTTAGTGCTGAGATTCAACTGGTTCTTTGTGAATATGAAAAAACTTGCGAAGGAAAAAGCCGATGATTTTAGGGCTGTGTACCACTACAATTTTCACAGAAAATCCCTCCATTACGCTCAGTGCCGGATGAGCGACACGCCCAGACACACCAGCAGAACCGCGACAATGAATAGAATCAGTCCCACCGGGCAGAAACTGGAAAGCGCCAGCCCCACCCCAAACGCAACTGCGCAGGGTACGCCCCGCCCCCGCATACATTGCTGAAAACGTCCGCGCATTGGCTCACCGCCTTTACTGGTTGATACCCCAGTATATACGGAATAGGAAAATTCTGTGCATAAATTATTTTTCCGATGTCAAAACATAGATGGCAACATTTCCGCCAAGCACCGTAATGGTTGCATCATCACTTTCAATCACATTGCTGGTACCGATTGGATTGTCCGAAGTCATAACTTCCTCTGTCAGCGGATATTTCATGCCCGTATAGGATACTGTCGCATTCGGTGCACCAAACGGATAGACGGATGCGGTAGCACCCTTCATATCACGCAAATGCAGCCGCCCCCCCGGCATAAAAAACAGCTTTTCGTCTTTGGTCACAATCACACCATGGCCGCCAAGCTTGCTGATATACTGCAGAACACAGAGGTTTGCATAGGAGTGGTCGAACCGCCCTCCCAGCGCACCGAACAAGACAAAGTTTTTGTACCCGCGGTGCATACCTTCCTTGACAGCAGAGAACATATCGGTATCATCTTTTTCCCGCATCAGGCGAACCGTTTCCACATTGGCCGGCGGTTTTGCTTTTGCGGAATCGAAATCGCCGATAACCAGATTCGGCTTGATTTTTGCCGCAAGAGCCGTATCCAATCCGCCGTCGGCACAGATGACAAAGGATTCGCTGACATCATAATCCCGAAACACGGACAAATCTTCAACCGGCGCAGAGCCGATGATGAGGCACTGATTCATTTCTTATCCCATTCCTTTATCCCTTTAATTTCCTGGTACATCGTGCAATAGCTTTCGTGCCGCGAATGTGCAATCTTCCCGGCTTCCACCGCTGCAAGCACCGCACAGCCTTTTTCGCAGGTATGCGAGCAGCCTTGAAATTGGCACTGGCCAAGATACGGCGCAAACTCGCGAAAGCAATTCTGCAGCTGTTCCTTTTCTAAATGCATATACCGGTCAGTACTCACGGAAGAAAAGCCCGGCGTGTCAGCCGCAAAGCCGCCTTCCGGCAGATGCAGCAGATCTACCTGCCGTGTGGTGTGCCTGCCACGCCCTAACTTGTGGCTGATTTCGCCAGTTGGCAGTGCAAGGTTCGGGTAAAGTGCATTTAGAAGAGAAGATTTTCCGGCGCCGGTATTGCCGGTAAAAACCGTCACCTTGTTTTTCAGCAGCGGTCGGATTTCTTCTACGCCGCTGCCTGTCACAACTGAAACAGCAAAGCAAGAAAAGCCGGCAGAATCATAAAGTTCCCTCAGCCAGCTTCCATCCTCCAAGTCTGTTTTAGAAACCACAATAATCGGTTCAATCCGTTGCTGCTCTGCTGCAGCAATCAGTTTATCCAGTATCAAGGTGCTGGGCACCGGATTACAGACAGATACCACAATGAGCAGCTGATCAATATTTGCCACCGGTGGTCTGACCAGTTGATTCCTGCGCGGTTTTAATTCTTCAATATATCCCGTATCCGCTTCCAGCCGCAGATTGACCCGATCCCCAACCACCGGCTTTTCACCGGTTTTTCGGAAACGACCGCAAGCACGACATTCCACGATACCGCCGTCTGTCTCCACATTGTAGAAACCACTCAAACTCTTCAAAATTGTTCCGGTGCACTGCCCCATCACGATTCCTCCGTGGGCGCAGAGGCTGATGTGGATGCCGAAGGTTCTGCAGTAGAGGAAGTTGCCGGCGGACTGGCAGGAACAGACTGCTGCGGTTGACTGGAAGCCGCAGTACTGTTCTGTGAAGATGCCTGCGCATCTTTGTACGTTCCCTGCCAGGAAACGACCCAATTTCCGGTAGTAAAGTCCAACTTGTATTTCACATAATTTTGTCCGTCCAGTTCCACAAGCAGTTCCTTAACACCCTCCGTATCTTTAAACTGTCCGGTCCAAGTATTGTTGGCTGCCGGATTAACAACTGCGTCGCCTTTCTTTTCTCCATCGAGGTAATAGGAGAGCACCATACTGTGGTTGACATTCGCGGGCAACTGTACAACAACTTTAATTTCCTTTTCATTTTTTCCGGAACTGTAAAGGATCGTAACCGTGTCGCCTTTTTTGGCGGAAGAGCCCGCTTCCGGCGTGGTTCCCACGACGTAATTGGCTTCTTTTCCCGTATTGTCCTGCACGCTTGCGTTGACTTTAAAGCCCGCATTGGTCAGCACTGCCGTTGCTTGATCCAGCGTCTGTCCGGTTACGTTCGGAATGGAAAGTTCCCCGGGACCGGTACTGATATATACCGTCACATTCTTTCCTTTTTCGATAGAAGTGCCTGCCGACGGATCTGTAGAAACTGCCTTGCCTTCTTCAATGGTATCGCTGGACTGTTCCTGAAATACCGCAACCAGTCCGCTTTCCCGTAAGGTTTGCTCCGCTGCGGTTTTCGTCTGATTCGTAACGTCCGGTACCGTGGTTGCATCCACACTCTTGACAACCGTCAGGGTGACCTTGGAACCGGCGGCAACGGAAGTGCCGGCTGCCGGATCCTGTGCGGTAATCAAGCCGGTATCTTTTGTACTGTCCGTAACATATTTGATCTCAAACTGGAAGTTGTTCGGATTATTCGCTTCTACAGCAGCAATTGTTTTGCCAATAAAATTATCCAGTGTCACTTGCTTCTGTGAACGAAACACCCCCGTCAGCAGCAAAATCAGCGCCACCACCGCAAAGGCAGCCGCAATACCGGCAGCAATCAGCGGTGCTTTGTTGCGGGCTTTGGTCTTTGTACCGGCTTGATTCCCCGCCTCCCCGTCTTCTGTGTAAACGTAATCGTCACTGTAACCTTCCGGCGAATTCAAATCCGCCGTGGTTTCAGGATCGACGTAACGTGTGGAATTGTCACCGGAATAATACTGATAGTGAAAGCGGATACCCGGATTCTGCTGAAACAAACCAATGTCCCGTAGCATTTCGGCGGCAGACTGGTACCGCTGCACAGGGTCTTTCTGCATTGCTTTCAGCGTAATTTCTTCCAGACCGACCGGCAGATCCGGATTAATTTGCCGGGGCGGGCACGGGTCAGTCTGCAGCTGCATAATGGCAACAGAAACTGCATTCTCTGCCTCAAACGGAAGTTGTCCGGTGGTCATTTCATAAAGCATGACGCCGACCGAATAGATATCCGCCTTTTCATCAGTCAAATCGCCGCGCGCCTGTTCCGGTGCAATATAATGCACAGAACCGATGGCTTTGTCCGTCATAGTTCGCGTTTCGCTGCGTGCAAAACGTGCAATACCAAAATCTGTAACTTTAATATGTCCGTTTGGCAGAACCATAATATTCTGCGGCTTAATGTCACGGTGCACAATTCCACGCTCATGGGCATGCTGTAAAGCCTGCAGAATTTCTGTTGTGAAATGCAGCGCTTTGTGCCAATCCACCCCTGCCTGCTGATCCAAATACTGCTTGAGCGTAATGCCGTCAATGAATTCCTCTACAATATACTGAATCTGATCTCCAAAACTGACATCATAAACTTTAATGATATTGGGATGTGAAAGCAGTGCAATTGCTTTGCTCTCATTTTTAAAGCGGCGAATAAATTCGGCGTTATGCAGATACTCATCTTTTAGGATTTTAATCGCGACAACCCGCTGATCCAGTGTATCATACGCGCGGTAAACCAGGGCCATCCCGCCAACACCGACGAGTTCGTGGATCTCATATCTTCCGTCCAAACGCTTACCGGTATATTTGTCCATGAAAAGGAAGCACCTCCAGACCGTCAGTTTTCAATGATAGCGACTGTGATATTATCACTGCCGCCACCGTCTTTTGCCCGCTCAATCAGTTTCTGCGCAAGTTCCTGCCCAGCATACTGTTGTGAAAAGGCGAACAGTTCCTCGGTCTCAACATAATTGGACAAACCGTCTGTGCAGAGCACCAGCAGACTGCGTCCTTCAAAAAAGACTTCATTGTAGTCAACCAAAACAGAAGGTTCAATTCCCAATGCCCGCGTAATAATATTTTTCTGCGGATGCACTTTTGCCTCCTGCTCAGTCAGATCTCCACTGTCTACCAGCTCCTGCACCATGGAATGGTCAGTGGTCACCTGTCGTGCGCCTTCCGGCGTAATCAAATACGCGCGGCTGTCGCCTGCATGCGCAATATGCGCCACACCATCACAGACCATGGCGGAAACGACCGTCGTTCCCATACCGCGCAGTTCTTCCTCTGCACGGGAACGTTCAAAGACCGCGTGGTTTGCATTGGAAATGGCATTTACCATCAAGTCCCGCACAATATTGTCATCGTGCGGCTGACCGCTTACAAAAAAGCTGTGGTACTGACGCACCATCGTTTCCACAGCAATGCTGCTGGCCACATTGCCGCCATTTGCGCCGCCCATCCCGTCACAGACAACAGCCCAGGCGATTCCACTGGAGGTCAGCCCGCTTTTGCAAGCATCCTGATTGGTTTCTCGAACAAGCCCAATATCCGTTTTATGACATACTTTAAACATGGTGGGACACCTCTTCTTGCTTTCTTCTGCGCAGCTGACCGCAGGAAGCATTGATATCGGAACCCAGAGTCCGCCGCACTGTTGCGGTGATTCCATGGCGTTCCAGAATCTGTATAAACGCATTTTGCCGCTCAACTGAACTCTTTTTATACCCTGCTCCGGCCACGCTGTTTACAGGAATTAAATTGACATGGCAAAGCGTACCCCCCAGCCGCCCCGCCAGTTCCTGCGCACAGGCATCATCATCATTGACACCTTGAATCATCGCATATTCGTAAGAAATTCTTCTGCCTGTCTCCTCTGCATAGTATCTGCAGGCTTTTAAAAGTTCTTCCATGGAAAATTTTCTGCTGACCGGCATGGTCTTTCTGCGGATTTCATCATTTGGCGCGTGCAGAGAAACCGAAAGTGTCAGCTGCAGCTTTTCCTGTGCCAGCGCATAGATCTGCTCCACCAATCCGCAGGTGGATAAAGAAATATGCCGCATCCCGATATTCATGCCGTTTGGGTCAGAAACCAGTTTCAAAAAGCGCAGAACATTCTGATAGTTGTCAAGCGGCTCACCCATCCCCATCAGGACAATATTGGAAATTCGCACGCCACCGTCGCGCTGAGCCGCCTGCACCTGCGCAAGCATTTCTCCTGCCGTCAGATTCCGAGAAAAGCCGCTGCGACCCGTTGCACAAAACGCACAGTTCATCCGACACCCCACCTGCGTGGAAATGCAGACGCTGCGTCCATGGTGATAATCCATCAGCACAGACTCCACCAGCTCACCGTCAGCCATGCAAAACAGATATTTCCGCGTACTGTCCAGCTTCGAAAGCAGGCGCTGCGCAATTTCGGCATTCGCTATGTAATACCGTTGCGCAAGTGTCTGGCGAAGCGTCTTGCTGAGGTTGGTCATCTCCTCAAACTGCTGTACACCGCTTTTTTGAAGCCAGGAAAACACCTGTTTTGCCCGATATGCGGGCTGTCCCAACTGTACGAAAATCTGTGTAAGCTCTGCCAGCGTCAATGAACGAATATCCTGCAGTTCCAAACTATTCTTCCTTCCTGAAAGCGCTGATAAAAAAGCCGTCCGTTCGGTTTGTCTGCGGAAACAGCGTTAGCTGATAATCCGGTTCTGAAACCGTCCGCCGCACACCGGCCGGCAGATTCAGCGGCAAAGCCGCAAAATCTTTGTGTTCCCGCAAAAAGCGCCGTGCATTTTCTCCATTTTCCGCCGGATTTAACGTGCAAGTCGAATAAATCATAGTTCCGCCGGGGCGCAGCAATGCAGAAGATCTACACAGAATACGGTACTGCAAATCCGGCAAACTGTCAATAGCTTCCCGGGATTTATAGCGGATTTCCGGCTTTCGGCGGAGGATTCCAAGTCCGGAACAGGGCACATCACACAGAATCCGGTCAGCAGGCGGCAGCGGTTTTTCATCGCGCAGCGCATCCCGCACCGCGGCGGTTACACACGAAAGTCCGAGCCGTTCCGCGCCCTTGCGAATCAACCCCACTTTTCCCTTATAAAGGTCGAAGGCAAGGATGTGCCCCAGTTCCTGCATTTGTTCCGCCACAGTAAAGGCTTTTCCACCGGGCGCCGCACAGACATCATAAACTGTTTCGCCCGGCTTTGCACCCAGAAGCAGACTGCAAAGCTGACTCGACGTGTCCTGAATATGAAACAGGCCGTTTTGAAAGCAAGTGCCCTGCGCAACCGCTCCTGTGTTGGTCAGTTCCAGTGCATTTGGAAGGAAAGGAACCGAAACAGCCTGAACACCCTCTTCCGCAAGAAGCCGTATCAGTTCTTCCTTTGTCGTTCGCAGAGAGTTAACCCGCGCAAAAAGCGGCGGTCTGCAAAAACTCACTTCCAGCAGTTCCCGCGTTACCTGTTCACCATAAGTACTTTCCCACATTTGCAGCATCCACACTGGGCAGGAATTCCGCACAGAAAGCTGCTGCAGACGGTTTTGGCGCTGCGGTGGAAACACTGCGGTTCCTTTCTGCCGCAGCAAGCTGCGCAGCAAGCCGTTAACAAAACCGGCAGCCTTTCCTTTTCCGGCGGCTTTTGCAAGGGTAACCGCTTCATTTACCGCTGCGGAATCCGGTATTTTATCCATATAATAAATTTGATAGGCCGCCATGCGCAGGATTTCCCACACCACCGGATCCCGTTTTTCCTTGCGTCTGGCAAGATACGGTTCCAGCGCCGCATCCAATGTGATTCGGCGCTCCAGCACCCCATAAAACAGTGCCGTAACCAACGCACGATCCCGGTCATCCAAGCTGCTGTCCCGCAGTGCTTTGTCGAGCACCAGATTGGAGTACCCTTCATTTTCATCCACACGCAAAAGAGCCGCCAGCGCGGTTTCCCGCGCGCTCATCGGTTTTCTCCTCTGCGGCTGCCCGCAATCAGCAGCAGACGGAAGAGCTGCAGCAATGCGCTGAAACTTGCCGCCAGATAAGTCATAGCCGCGGCTGTCAGCACCTTCCGTGCACTTGACAATTCCTCTGCCGTTAAGAGTTCTGTTTCACCCAGCGCTCGCAGCGCGCGTGCACTGGCATTAAATTCCACCGGTAATGTGACAAGCTGAAATAGCACGGCAAAACTGAAAAGAACAATTCCCAAATCAACAACGAAGTCATACTGCGTTGGCAACAACAAACCCACAAAAATCATCGGAAAGGAAAGCTTTGACGCAAACTGGGTAACCGGCACAATCGCCGTGCGAATCCGATTGGGCAGGTATCCTTTTGCAGTCTGGATGCTGTGTCCCGCTTCATGTGCAGCAACCCCGACCGCACTGACAGAATTGCTGCCGTAAACATCCTGTGAAAGGCTGATGCAGTTGGTACGCGGGTCATAGTAATCTGTCAGCGTGCCATCAATCGGGCGAATCTTCAAATTCAACACGCCGCCGAAAGCTGCCACACGCTGCGCCGCCTGCGCACCGGTGCAACCACCCAAACAGTGCACGCTGCTGTAGCGGCGAAACACAGACTGTACCCGATACTGTGCATAAGCTGTAAACAGAATGGCGGGCAGCATCCAGAGAAACGCCCGGTAGTCATAAGCATAAAAACCCATCTGTCCAATTCTCCTTTTCAGAAAGGCAGTATGATTTTCCCGGAAAGAGAATGTCCGCGCAGGAAGTCAGAAGCTGCCATTTTCTTTTTACCTGCAGGCTGCACCTGCGTAACCTGCAGGGCGGTTTTTCCGCCACAACAAACTACAAAACCAGGCGAAACGGTTCCGGGACAGTCACCCGTTTCTGTCTGTACCAGTCTGCTGTCATAAATTTTCAGCAGTTTCCCGCCAAAAACTGTGGATGCCGCAGGCCAAGGGTTAAGCCCACGAATCTGGTTGTGGATTTCCTGCGCCGTTTGGTTCCAGTCAATCGGGCTCATGGATTTGTCGAGCATTGCTGCGTATGGCGTTGATGCCTCTCCCTGCGCCTGCGGCACCAGAGTCTCCAACTGTGCGAGCGTTTCAACCAGAAGTTCCGCTCCCAGTACGGAGAGTCGGTCGTGCAACTGCGCAGAAGTTTCATTTTCCCCAATCGGTGTTTTTTTCTGTAACAAGATATCCCCGGTATCCAAACCTTCCGCCATATACATGGTCGTCACGCCTGTTTCGGCATCTCCATTTAAAACCGCCCGCTGAATCGGCGCCGCCCCACGGTATGCCGGCAGCAGAGATGCATGAACATTGACGCAGCCTTGTTTCGGAATTTCCAGAATCTCTTTTGGAAGAATTTTACCATACGCCACTACAACAATGACATCCGGATGAAGCCGGCGCAACTCCTGCGCCGCTTCGGGTGTGCGCAGTGTCTTCGGCTGCCGCACGGGAACGTCGGCAGCTGCAGCCAGCACCTTAACCGGCGGCGGTGTCAGCGTATACCCCCTGCCTTTCGGCTTGTCCGGCTGCGTATAAACACCGCACACTTCATGCCCAGCGTCCAGCAGTGCGCGCAGGCACGGCACCGCAAAGTCGGGCGTTCCCATAAATACAATACGCACGGTTACTCACCATCCTATTACGAAGTTTATTACAGAGAGCCAAGAAATATGCGAAGCACCTCAGTGCATTTTCTGCAGTTCCTCATTGGTCAGGAAATGCTCCACATGAGAAAGGAACACAATGCCATTAAGGTGGTCAATTTCATGGCAGCAGGCTAGCGCAAGAAAATCCTTTGCGTCCACTTCAAAAAAAGTACCGTCCCGGCGCTGTGCGCGGACTTTCACGTGCTGCGGACGGTGTGTAACGCCCCAGCGATTCGGAAAGGACAGGCAGCCCTCAACGCACTGCTGCTCCCCTTCCTGCAGCAAGAATTCCGGATTAACCAGTTCCAGCCGCCCCTCACCGACATCAATGACAACTGCGCGGCGGCGAATGCCCACCTGAGGCGCTGCTAAACCCACACCATCTGCCTGTTTCATGGTATCGTACATATCATCCAACAACTGCCCCAGCTTTTCATCAAACTTTTCAACTGGACGGCAGACAACCTTTAAACACGGGTCATTTTCTTTGCGAATATTGCGAAGCGCCATCATAAGTTCCTCCTAAAATTAGTAATTCTCTATTTCCGGAATCAAAGTATATTTTCCGGATTGATATCTGCAAATGCAGTCACAGCTTTTCCAATACGGCTTTTAGCAAACTCCGACAGGAGTTGTGCCAACATCTGCCGGAACAGTGTACTGTTCCGGCATTTTAGTAAAAGTTTATAGCGATATTTTCCGCCAGCGCGATAAATCCGTGCAGGCGAAGGATTCAAGACGCGCAGCGGAAGCTGCCGATACATCTTCTGCGCCGCTTCCTGCAGGCTTCGCAAAAATTGAATACTCCCCTCCCGCGCTGCCCGCTCCTCCGCACTGACAAAGCCAACCACACACAAGTCTGAAAACGGAGGATACAGCATCACTTTTCGCAGCGGCAGTTCCTGCTCATAAAAAGAAGGATAATCCTGCCGGGCAGCCAAAGCAAAGACCGGATTTTCGGGAGTAAAAGTCTGCAAAAACGCACGGCCGCAGAAGCGTCCCCGGCCCGCACGGCCAATCACCTGCGTCAGCAAGTCAAAGGTGCGCTCCGTACTGCGGAAGTCATCGCTGTACAGGGACTGATCTGCCGACAAGACACCTACGACGGTAACATTTTCAAAGTCCAGCCCCTTCGCCACCATCTGTGTACCCACTATCAAATCATATGCGCCTTCAGCAAACTGGTGCAACTTCTCTTCATACGCATATCGGCGCATAGCGGCATCTGCATCCAAGCGAAGAATGCGAGCCTGCGGCAGCATCTCCTGCAGCTGTTCTTCTGCGCGCTGGGTTCCGGCACCGGCATAGCGCATATGTCGGCTGTGGCACGATGGACATTCCGCAGTAAACGGCACAGAATAACCACAGTAATGACACATCAGGCGATGGTTTGCCGCATGATAAGTAAGCGAAATGCTGCAGTTCGGGCAAGTCATGACATAGCCGCAGTCCGGGCAGGACGCAAACGTGTTGTATCCGCGCCGGTTCAATAAAAGAATAGACTGCCGTTTCTGCCGCAGGTTCTCATGCAGAGCTTCCAGCAAAGGCCTGCTGAGCATTGTGGTATTTCCGTCCTGCAGTTCCCGATTCATATCGCAGATACAAACCTGCGGCAATTTGGCTTCCCCGTAACGGTGTTCAAGAATTTCCAAACCAATTTTACCGGTGCGAGCCGCATAGTACGTTTCCACGCACGGCGTTGCAGAAGCAAGCAGCAGCAGTGCTTTGTGATACCGGCAGCGAAACCATGCGACTTCTTTCGCATGGTACCGTGGAGAACTTTCTGACTGATAGGTAGATTCCTGCTCTTCATCCACAATAACCAACCCTAAATGTGGCAGTGGAGCAAACACAGCGGAACGGGTTCCCACAACCACCGCAGCCTCCCCACGTTTTACACGCTTCCATTCATCCATGCGCTCGCCAACGGATAGTCCACTGTGAAACACCGCAACACGCCTGCCGTACCGTCGCTGGAAAATGCGGACAGACTGCGGTGTCAAGGAAATTTCCGGCACCATCAAAATCACATTCCGCCCATCTGCCAAAACTTTGTCAATCAGGCAGAGGTACACGTTGGTCTTTCCGCTGCCGGTCACACCATACAGCAGAGAAACGGATGCTTTTCCTGTTTGATAAGACTCATAAAGATGTTCGTAAGCGATGTGCTGTTCCGAAGAAAGGCTTATGGGTTCCTGCAGACCCGTTTCAGAAGTTTCCGCATCCAGATATGGCGTTCGATACGTTTCCTGTTCATAAGTTTCACAGACACCGTGCTTTGTCATATTTTTAATTACAGCTGGTGTTACACCTGTAAAGTAACACACCTCTTTGACAGAAGCACAGCCAGCATCCTGCAAAACCTTGAAAACCTCTCGCTGCCGCGGGGTCAGTTTGAGCGGTTCCGGAAGCGAACTGCAAAGCCGCACCATTTTTTGCGATGCATCCCCCACACGCCGCACCGTATCGGCCGTACAATGCAAAATTTCTTTTTTGCATAGCCGCTCCAGCACCTCGGCATCCGGCGGAAGTCCGGCTTCCCGCAGCAAGGCATTCCGTTCTTGCTGCGGTTTTTGCAAAAGCGGCAAGACCGCGTTTCGCTCATCAGCAGGCAGTGAAAGGATCTGCTCCTTGGTAACGCCCGCCGCCAGCGTGTATAATTTCCGTACCCGGTAAGTTAAACCGGCCGGAAGCAGCAGCTTGACCGCATCAAACAACGTACAGAAATAACGTTCTTTCAGCCATGGCACCATAAAAAGCATCTCATCTGAAAGAAGCGGTGCTTCATCCAGCACCGCTTGCAAAAACTTGATTTTTGCATCGCCTTCCGCATCCCGTACCGACAGTATCATTCCCTGGCAAACGCGGTTGGCTGTTCCAAACGGAATGCGCACCCGGCAGCCTGGCATGGCGCGCGAAACCAACGCATCCGGCACAGCATAGTCAAAGTCTTTATCAAAATGATAAACCGTCTTTTCTACAGCAACTTTGACAATCCGCATGCACTGTTCCCCTCCGCTGAAAGGCGTTTATTGGACATTCGGAGCCGCTTCCTCGATGATCTGCTCTTCAATTTTAATTTCCTTGGCTTCGTCTGCTTCTTCGTCCTCGTTGCGGTCTGACTCCACAATGCGGTACTCATGTTTTTTCAGTTCTTCCACTGCCAGCTCCACGGGCTTTTCGTCCAGAATTTCGCCTTTGTCCTCTGCTTCGGCAGCAATCTCGCGTGCACGCTTGGAAACCCCCACGCACAGTGCGTAGCGGCTTTGTCCCGGTTCTGTCAGCAAATCTGCAATTGGTTTAATCATTGTTCAGCACCCTTTCTATCAGCGCCGGATTCCGGCTGGTTTTGTGCTTTTCGGCATATAAAATAGCGGCAATGTCCTCTACCGCCTGCTCCACCGTATCATTGACGACCGCATAGTCATACTGCTTCGCCTGCAGAATTTCTTCTTTCGCCGCGTGCAGACGTTTCTGCACAACCGCCTCCGCTTCTGTACCGCGGCCGCGCAGACGATTCGCAAGCTCTGCGGCAGACGGAGGCAGAATAAATATACCGACGCTGTCGGGAAGCAGCTTCTGCACCTGTGCCCCGCCCTGCACTTCAATTTCCAGGAAAACGTCATACCCTTTTTGCAGCCACGCCTCAATTGGGGCAAGAGGCGTGCCGTAACAGTTCCCACAGTATTCCGCACTCTCCAACAGTGCGTGTTCCTGCTGCATTTGCTGAAACTCTTCCTTTGAAACAAAGAAATATTCCCGACCGTCCTGCTCACCGGGTCGGGGTGCACGCGTTGTTGCGGAAACCGACAGCCGCGCCTCCGGATGCTTTGCGAAGTAAGCTTTCAGCACCGTGCCCTTTCCGGTTCCGGACGGTCCGGAAAGAACGACGAGCAGTCCTTTATTCGTCATCCTCATCCAGTTCCTCATCCTCCAAATCGTCATCCTTGTCATTCAGTCGGTTTGCGACCGTTTCCGGCTGAACCGCTGACAAAATCACATGTTCACTGTCCATAATGATCACTGCGCGCGTCCTGCGGCCATAGGTTGCATCAATCAGCGTGCCGCGTTCCTTTGCATCCTGAATAATGCGCTTGATCGGTGCAGACTCAGGACTGACGATTGCGACCAGCCTGTTTGCAGAAACCATGTTGCCAAAACCGATATTGATCAGTTTCATTTGTGCTTCCCCCTGATTTGCAGATTGTCACTCAATATTTTGAATTTGCTCTCGGATTTTTTCAATCTCCGCTTTTATGTCAACGACAGCATAAGCAATCTGCGTGTCAGAGCATTTGGAACCGATCGTATTGGCCTCCCGGTTCATTTCCTGCACCAGAAAATCCAGCTTACGACCCACTGGTTCTGCAGACTCCAGCAATTTTTGAAACTGCGCAAGATGGCTGCGCAGCCGCACGGTTTCTTCATCGACAGCAATTTTATCAGCAAAAAGAGCTGCCTCCGTCACGACGCGCTGCTCATCAATTGCTTTGTCCTGCAGCACTTCCTGCAAGCGGGCATACAGACGCCTGCGGTAGGCTTCCACCGTTTCCGGCGAACGCTGCTCCACCTCTTTAACGAGAGAAAGAATTTTCTCCGCGCGTGCAGAAACATCCTCTTTTAGTTTTTGGCCTTCTACAATGCGCATATGCAGAAACGAAGCAATTGCTTGATCTGCTACTGTTTTGACATCGTTCCAAACCGCATTTTCATCTTCCGGCTTGCGCGAAACTGTAAAAATATCACTAAATCGAGCTAAAGTGGACGCGGTTATATCATCTTCAAGCTCATAATCACTGCAAAGTTCCCGCATGGCAGAAATATAGCCTGCCGCCACATTACGGTTTACAGAAATCTCTACATCCGCACCCTCCGTGGATTCCACAGAAATAAAAAGGTCAACCTTGCCGCGCGCGACAAAGTTTCGAATATATGTCTTCATTTTTTCTTCCAGAAAACTGTAACCGCGGCTGACACGGGTTGTGAACTCGAAATACCGGTGATTTACGGACTTAATCTCCACTTGAATGTGCCGTGTACCGAGTATTTCCTCCTGCCGGCCGTAGCCGGTCATGCTTTTTATCAAAAAACCATCTCGTTTTCCACTGCAAAATGCAGCTGCAGATTCATTGCATACGCTTTTATTGTAGCAGGTTTGTCCCCTGCTTGTCAACCACTGAAAAAGGCGGTGTTTCTGTAAAAGAAAAACCGCCTTGCATTTAATGTCGTCTTATACCGGATGAATCTGTGCCTGTGAATCCGCGTGTTTAGCATCTACGCCATACTTTGCCGCAGCACGTTTTTTGAAAAAGTCCGTTGCCACTTTCGGGAACATCGCATAGGACAGTACGTCCTCTTCCTGTTCCACCCACTGCGTGCATTCCTTTCGCAGAGTGTCCAGTTCCGGTTTTAACGAATCGGCTGGACGGCAGGTGATGCGCGGCTGGTCACCGATAATCCTGTGGACAAAGGATTCCTCAATCGGCATTGGCGTGGCACCGTACTTTCCTGCAATTAAATCCTTGAATTCATTGGTACACATTTTGTAGCGCTCGCCGGTAATCACATTGAATACTGCCTGCGTGCCGACAATCTGCGAGGTCGGCGTAACCAATGGTGGATAACCTGCATCCTCACGCACACGCGGAACTTCCTGCAAAACAGCCTCCAGCTGGTCGGCTTTTCCGGCCTGCTTTAACTGTGACAGCAGGTTGCTAAGCATTCCGCCCGGAACCTGATATAGCAGCGCTTTCGTATTGGTTGCCAGCATACTTTGGTCAAGCAGTCCGCTTTCTATATACTTCTTACGGAGCTTCATAAAGTATTCGCGAATTTCTCCGAAAGCTTTCAAATCAAGTCCCGTGTCATATTCCGTACCCTGCAGAGCAGCCACCATGGATTCTGTCGGTGCATGGGATGTTCCCAAAGCCAATGGAGAAATTGCTGTATCGATTACATCCGCGCCGGCCTCAATTCCTTTCAGCAGGCACATCGACGCCAGGCCGGAAGTATAATGCGTATGCAGCTGAATCGGCAGATGCACCGCTTTTTTCAGTGCAGAAACCAATTCAAATGTTTTATACGGAGTGAGCAAGGCCGCCATATCCTTAATACAAATCGAATCCGCGCCAGACTCTTCAATCTGCTTTGCATAGGAGACATAATAATCCGTTGTAAAAACAGGGCCGGTCGTGTAGGAAATGGCAACCTGCGCCGTTGCTCCTTCTTTTTTCGCCGCGCGGATGGCTGTCTGCAGATTTTTAATATCATTCAGTGCGTCGAAAATGCGAATAATGTCAATTCCGTTTGCAACACTGCGCTGCACGAAATATTCCAGCACATCATCCGCATAGTGCCGGTAACCCAGCATATTCTGCCCACGGAAAAGCATCTGTAGCTTGGTATGCGGGCAGTTTTTCCGCAGAAGCCGCAGTCGCTCCCAAGGATCTTCATTTAAAAAACGCAGGCAGCTGTCAAAGGTGGCGCCACCCCAGCACTCCAAAGAATAGTACCCGATTTGATCCAACTTATCGAGAATCGGGAGCATATCGCCAATCGGCATTCGGGTGGCAATCAGGGACTGTGGTGCGTCCCGCAGGGCAACCTCTGTAATTCCAATCTTCCTTGCCATATTTTTGCCGCCCCCTTAACGGAGTGCCACGAGCGGTGTTCCGGACTCCACGCTCTGCCCTTTGGAAACCAATACGCTGTCAACCACCGCTTCGTGCGGAGCCATAATCTCATTTTCCATTTTCATTGCTTCCAGAATTAAAAGCACATCGCCCGATTGCACACTCTGTCCCGGCTGAACAGGAATATTGACAATTGTGCCCGGCATGGGACTGTTGATAACTTCCGCGTCTGCAGCCGGTTTGGCTGCAGGTGCTGAAACAGGCGCCGGTGTGGCTGCTTTGGGAGCCGCAGCCGCAACCGGCTGTGGCTGTAGCTTGGGTGGTTGCACCGCAGCGGAATCTTGTTCCTCTACCTGTACATCATAGGGAATGCCATTAACGGTAATTTTCAGATGTTTCATGAATGGTTCCTCCTTGTTTACGGTAATCGCCCAAATTTAAAGCTGGATATTGTTGTGTTTTTTCGGCATGGTCGAAACACGTTTAGACGAAAGCATGTCCAGTACGTGAAGCAGTTTATCCCGTGTCTCCTGTGGTAAAACAACAGTTTCAATCAAGCCGTAACCCGCTGCCTTCAATGGGCTTCCCTCTTCATGCGCATACTGCGCAATCAATTTTTTGCGATCGCCTATTGGGTCGGCAGAGTCAGCCAGTCTGTCATTCCAAAGAAAAGCCGCTCCGGTTTCTGGTGCCAAAGCAGAAACCACCGCATCCGGCCACGCCATCGTATAATCCGCATTGGCACCGCAACCGGCAGTCGCGAGATATACCGAGCCATACGCCTTTCCAACTAAAACGGAAATTTTCGCGGTCGTTGCTTCCGCATAAGCATCCGAGAGCATAGAAGCTGCGCGCAGAGAAATAAACTTATCTGCGTTCACAAAACTAAGAACGGGGATATGAAACGCATCACAAAAGCGAATAAATCGCGCAGCCTTGACGCAGGAATCCGCGTCAAGCACACCGTCATAAGCCACCACACCCGCAGAAATACCGCCGATTCCCGCCAACGCCGTAAACGCGGATGCCCCAAATAAAGCACTCAGTTCCTGCAGAGAACCGGCATTCGACACAGCTTGCGCCGCTTCTTTCGCAGAAATGCCCGCCTGCAGGATACCCGTCGCGTCATTTTCATCATCAAAACCGACGGCATCCAGATTATTGGCAGGAAGCTTCGCAAGCAGACTGCGCGCCGCGGCAACCGCTGCTTCTTCTGTCGGCAGCACCAGCGCTGCTTCCCCACGTTTCGCCGCATCCACGGCGGCACCATCTTCGCCGCCTGAAGAAATTGTTAATTCCGCATTTTGGGACATTACAACAAAGTCCGCGCACGCGGCAATCATTGCGGATGCGCCGATGCAGGGGCCTAAAATCAGTGAAATCTGCGGAACCACGCCGGAAAGCGCATTGGTCTTTTGCAAAATTCCGCCATAATCTTCGAGCAAACTGCCGCCTTCCTGCAAGCGTCCACCGATAGAATCATAAATTCCGACCACCGGTGCGCCGTTCTGTGCGGCCAGTGTGAATATTTTTTGAATTTTCTGTGCCTGTGCCCTGCTGATTGCGCCGCCAGAAAGGTCGCTGTTCTGCGCAAAAGCATAGACTGGGCAACCTTCCACGGTGCCAAATCCGGCTGCCGCCTCCACTCCGGCATTTCCAGACAGGGCAAAGCGGTCAATCTCTAAAAAGCTGCCTTCGTCAAAAAGGGCACTGAGGCGTTTTTCACCCACGGTGTTTGTCATGCGCTCCCGCGCATTTTGCAGCGAGTCAACCGCACCGGTATTGCTCATAAGGAACCCCTCCGTCTGCTTTGATTGAAAGAATGTGGCTTTTAGTGCCGTTAAAAATAGAATAGCAGTTAAATTATAAACGAAATGCCGGTGTTTCGCAAGTGATTCTTGTCCTTTTTGTCGAAAGAAATCTTATGCGGGGCTCACCGCTGCACCGGCATACGCTTGTCAGCTTTGGCTGCAGCTGTCAGCTGCTTGACTTCCTGCGGTGTCAGGTACCGCCATTCACCGGACTGCAGCATACTCAGCCGCAGTGGGCCAATTGCCGTTCGCTTCAAGCGGGCGACCTCCAGCCCAACCGCTTCGCACATCTTTCGAATCTGGCGATTCCTGCCCTCATGCAGGACAATCTCCAGAACCACTCTTCCGCTCTCCTGATGCAGAACCCTGACCTGTGCCGGAGCTGTTTTGCGCCCCTCAATCATAATGCCAACCGTAAGCTGTGTGAGCTGCTCTTCGGTCACACCCGGACGCACTGTAACGCGATAGGTCTTTGGCACGTGTCGTGACGGATGCGTCATAGCATTGGCAAACTCCCCGTCATTCGTCATCAGCAGCAGTCCTTCGCTTTCCCGGTCCAGCCTGCCGACCGGATAAACGCGGGCGGGCACTTCCTTCACCAGTTCTGCGACGCACTTTCGGTCGCGTTCGTCAGACATGGTTGTGATGAATCCGCGTGGTTTGTGCAGCATGAGATAAACGGCCTGCGTATGTGTATTGAGCAACTTTCCATGTACTGTAATCTTATCGTGCTTCGGGTCTGCTTTATCTCCGACCTGTGCAGGGCGGTCATTCACTTTTACAAAGCCAGCTGAAATCATTTCCTCCGCCTTGCGCCGGGACGCCACGCCAGCGTCCGCCAAAATTTTCTGTAATCGAATTGTTTCTGTCATATTTTCCGTCCTTTATTTCGAATTCTATTTTCTTATTTACTGAAACACGCTTTGAAAAAAGTCCAGTAGAATCTGCCCAAAACTGCGTTTGGATGCCTGCTGCACTACGGCGGGACCGGCTGTCAAGACTGTGTGGCCAACTTCTCGCCCGTTCAGTCGGTAAACCACCTGTCCGACCGGCTGTGTTTTGTCAAGCGGTGCGTACAAAAAATGTGGCAGTTCCACACTGCGCACCAATTTCGCGCCTTTCGGAATCACGAGAGCGCCCCCAGCCGTTCCTTTCACCTGTACACTAATAACGCTGCTCCCCACAACCGGCAGATTTGCCGTATAAGCGCTGTCGTCCAGCGGAACCGACTGCAGCTGAGAAAAGCCGTAATCCAGCATGGTCTGGTGGTCTTTCCAGTCATCCGGTGCGTTCAGCGTAACGGCAATCAGGCGAACCCCGCTGCGCTGCGCACAGCTGACCAAGCAGCGTCCCGCTTTCTTGGTAAAACCGGTTTTAACACCGATACAGCCCTGATACTGGGCAAGCAATTTATTATGATTGGTATATGCTCTGGTAGCTGCTGGCTGTGCGAATGTAACTTTGACTGTTTTTCGTGCCGTAATAGCCGCGAAATCTTCATTTTTCATTGCCGCGCACGCAAGTTTCGCCATATCCTCCGCTGTAGAGTAATGTTCCTCGTCATCCAGACCGGATGGCGTGACAAAATGCGTATGGACCATTCCAAGTTCCTGTGCACGCTGGTTCATTTTCTTTGCAAAAGGCACCGGCCCTCCGGCAAGCGCATATGCCGCTGCCATAGCCGCATCATTGCCGGATGTACTGAGCATTCCCGCCGCAAGCCCTTTCAGGGAAATGCGGTCGCCCACCTGCAGCCCCATGGAAGACCCCTCAACTCGCAGCATATCCGCTGTAATCTCCACCGTGCGGTCCTCACAAGCTGCCGCCTCCAATGTCAAGAGTGCAGTCATGATTTTCGTTGTGCTGGCCATGGGACGTTTCTGCTGCGCATTTTTCTGCCACAAAGCCGAGCCATCATCCGCATTGACTAAAATTGCCGACTGTGCGGAAACCGTTGGCACCGCAGGAATTTCTGCTGCGGAAACCGGACACCGCGCTCCGATAACGACTGCACCTGCAAGCAGCAGTGTGACTAGGCTTTTTAATAAACTTTTCAATTTTCTATTTTGATACAAAACAACCACCTGCCCTTGAATACTTGTATGCAGGCGGCTGCCAAAAAATTATACTTGCGGCTCGGTTGGAAAAGTTTCTGCTGTTCCCTCCGGCTGATTTTCTTTCTTCTTCTTTTTGCTGTTTAACATATCGTTGACCTTGTCTACGATATCCGGCACCATGCCGACGATGCGATCTGCCGAGGAATTGTATGGGTCAATCTGCAGCATCTTCACATTCCCGTTTGAAATCGTCAGAAAAGCCACTGGGTTAATAGAAACGCCCGCACCGGCGCCGCCGCCGAAGAACTCCTTATCCGGACTTACTTTGCAGGCAAAGTCAGAACCGCCGGATGCAAATCCGTAACTAATTTTAGAAATTGGAATGATGATGGTACCGTCCGGAGATGTGATTGGGTCACCGACAATGGTGTTGATATCCACCATTTGTTTAATGTTGCTGAGGGTTGTGTCCATCATGCCCTCAATTGGATGGTTGCCGCTCATTTGCTACACCGCCTTTTCCCTTTTTATTTTCTTCGTTTATTGTAGCCGATTTTGCTGTTTTCATGTATTTGAACAACGCCTGTACGGCTGTGATCAGCAGAATAGATACCCGAACTTTGACATCTGCATACCCTTGAATTTTAGTCTGCGCCGCCTGAAAATCGGGTACAACGGCAACTTCAAACCGCTTGCATTGCATTTTGCCAGTCAGTGCAGAAAACGTCGGATAGATCACCGCGCAAACGTTGCCATAAACAACGGCAGTTTCCGCCGCATCTGCCTGCGCTACTGCCACGTGCAGTGAAAGGGTTTTGACACGCATATGACGAAACACATTCTGCAAGGCTCCCGCCGCAATTTCTGTCAGGAAACGCAGCAAATGCAGCAAACCCCGCAGTCCTTTTTCCTGATACACAGTTTTCAGCATATTTTCACGCGGTTTCTTATTTTGGACCTGCCGCTGCAACTTTTGCTTTTTTGTCTTTTCTTTTTTTGGAAAAACTGTATAAGAAAAGCACAGATAAGAAATCTTCAGCCCCAGTTCCTGCTCATAGGACAAACGAAAACGAACGGAAGCCATCGTCAGCAAGAAGCCGACGGCATTTATCAGCAAAAAAATTTTCCAGAAGGTCATGCCTCTGCCTCCGCCGTGCCGGCAGCCCCCTGCCCACCATAACTGCCAGATGGTCCCGTATGCTTCAAAGAAGGCAACCCCTCCAAAGAAGAAATCCCCATACAGCGCAGAAAGTTCGCGGTTGTCCCATACAGAAGTGGCCTGCCGGGCAGTTCCAAGCGCCCGCGTTCTTCTACCAAGCCCTTCTGGCACAGACTGCCCACAACGCCGGAAGAATCCACGCCACGAATCTGCTCTACAAAAGCCTTGGTAACCGGCTGGTTATATGCAATAATTGCCAGCACCTCCAGGGCGGCTTGTGAAAGCGGTGCGTTGCGCCGGATTTCCAACAGTGCACGCACCTGCTGTGCAAAGGCAGGTGCGCTGCACATCTGATAGCTGTCCTCTACACGAACAATCTGAACCCCCAGGTTGGCAGCATTGAAAGCAATTCTTGTTTCTTCCGCCAGTGTCAGCGCTTCCGCAGATTCCAGTTCCAACACTGCCGCGATGCGCTCCAAAGCCAACGGCTCTCCGCTGGCAAACAACATGGCCTGCAGAGCACCAATCAATGTTTCCTTTTGCATTTGCGCTCACCTGCCTTTAAAAGTTCCACAGTTGGGTTTTCTGTATCACCCTCCACACGCACACGTTTTCCCTTGACCAGCTCCAGCACCGCCAGGAATGTTGCGACAATTTCCGAACGATCCTTCTTGTGCACAAACAAGGTTCTGTAGGAAATGCGTCTGTCTGTCCAAAGTCTGCGCAGGACATAAATAATCTGCGAGGCAACCGAAACGACCCGGTGCGCCATAATCGCGGAAAAAGAAGCTTGGGTCGGCGGCGGCACCGCACGACGTCCAGCGGCATCGCTATACGCCTGTAGAAGCTGCTGCGCTGAAATGGGTCGGCGGTACGTCGTGTCCGGCGGAAAAGCGGCAGGTTCTCGAGTGAAAGAATCCATTTGGAACTCCTCACCCAGAAGCGCTGCCACCTGCCTGCACGCTTCATACTCCAGCAACTGGCCGGAAAGTTCCGCCCGCAGTGTATCCGCTTCCTCATGCTTTGGCAGCAAATACACGGTTTTCATATAGACGAGTCGCGCAGCCATTTCCAAGAACTCGCTGGAAATATCCAGATTCTGCTCTCTGGCAGCATCGATTTGCTCCATATATTGATCCAACACTTTCGCAATCGGAATGTCACAGATATTCAGTTTGTTTTTTCGTATCAGATACAGAAGAAGATCCAGCGGCCCTTCAAACGTATCTAATTTATAGGTTAGCTTTTCCATATAGCTTCCGTTTATTACACGCCAAGCGCATAAAATGGCAAATTTGCAAGGAATTGAACGCCGCTGGTAAATAAATTCTGCAAGATGGCAAGTGGTACGTCCAATACGCCCACCAGTAGCAAGGCAAATAAGACGTACATAACTATATTTTGATAACGATAGTAAGCTTCCATCGCCCGGTCACTTAAAAACATTGCTAAAATGCGGGAACCGTCCAACGGCGGAATTGGCAGCAAATTAAACGCCGCAAGAGAAATATTGATGGTCGTGCAGGCACCAAAAAAGGCAATCAAAAAGGTGACTACCGTACTCGGCACATACGTTCCGGCCAAAACACTGCCACCGCTGAGCACGACTACAAGGTTCAGCAGCACCGCGCTGACGAAAGAGGCAAGCAGATTTGCAACCGGGCCTGCCAGTGCCGTGATTGCCATGTCTCGCTTGGGCTTTTTAAAATACCGCGGATTGACGGGCACCGGTTTTGCCCAACCGATGCCAAACAGAAGCAAACTGACTGTACCAAACAAATCCACGCTTGCCAGCGGATTAAAGGTCAGCCTGCCGGAATATTTCGCGGTCGGGTCTCCAAGTTTCCCAGCAACCCAGCCGTGCGCAAGTTCGTGAAAAGGCAGAATCAGGAAGATAATCAGCACAGAAGCCAGAATCTGTGCAATCAGGCTGGCCATATTGATGCCTTCACCGCGGGTAATAGACTGGAGTACCGTGTATAACATATCATTTCTCCTTCAAAAACGAAGTTAGGTCATAGGGGTATAGTCCATTATAATACGGTTGCGGATAAAATACAAGCTGCCCGCGAAAAGGCAAAATAATACTTGCTTTTTCAGGAATCTTCCTGTATAATGTATCTGTTATCGCAATATGCATAAGTCCTTTTAAAGGAGGTGCAGACTCATGGCAAAGTGCGAAATTTGCGGCAAGGATATTGCTTTCGGTATTAAAGTCTCCCACTCTCACCGGCGTTCCAATCGTTCCTGGAAGCCCAATATTCGGCGCGTAAAAGCAATCGTTGACGGTTCTCCCAAGCGTATTTACGCCTGCACCCGTTGCCTGCGTTCCGGCAAGGTAAAACGAGCTGTCTGAGAAGCAAATCTGCGAAAATCAGGAACCCTTCAGGGTTCCTTTTTTCTGCGCTCTATTTTCATAAAAAAGCCGTTTCCGTACAGTAAATCTACTGATACGGAAACGGCTTTTTTAGTTTTTCTCGTGATGCAGAGAAAATTTCTTCTCCGTACCATGCAGCAGGCGTCCAATGTTCGCATGATGCCGTCCAACAACAAACGCCGACAGAAAGCATAGCAGCAGTGTCGTCAGAACCATATATTGCAGGGAAACCTCCCCTGTCCGAAAGAAAAACAGGTAATTGAAAAGCCAACCCCAAAAGGGAAACGTTGCCGCTGCGATAATCGAACCCAAAGAAACATATTTCGTCAGAAGCGCAAGAATCAAAAACAAAGAAAAATCGCACGCAAGCACCGGCGGGGTAATCATCAGCAGAAAAGCCGCCGTGGTCAGCACGCCTTTTCCGCCGCGAAAGCCGAAAAAGACCGGATACATATGCCCCAGCACAACTGCTATGCCGGCTGCATACACCCCATACCGAAACAGTTCCGACTGTGTGCCCAAAAAGGCAGAGAAAATTGCCTCTCCGATAAGGCAAGCCACAATTCCTTTCAGAAAGTCAAAAACTGTGGTCAGGATACCGGGTTTCAAGCCTGCCGAGCGAAGCACGTTTGTCATGCCGGCGTTTCCGCTTCCCATGGTTCGGATATCTCTTTTATCAAAAACGCGTGTGAAAATAATGGAAAAACTGATGCTGCCAATCAAATAGCTTACTAGGACCGTGATTAAAATCGCCGCGATGAGATTCGCAGGATATTGCATAGAAGGTTCCTCCTCTGAAAACCCGGTTTATTTGTCTTGTTTTCGTTCCCGTACGATGAATCGAACTGGGGTACCATTCAGTCCGAAAGTTTCCCGAATACGGTTCTCCAGATACCTCTGGTAAGAAAAGTGAAACAATTCTGCTGAATTAACAAAACAGACAAACGTCGGTGGGCGGGTGCTCGCCTGTGTCATATAGTAAATTTTCAGTCTGCGCCCTTTATCGGTAGGCGGCTGTACGCGTGCAGTTGCCTGTGCCAGCACATCATTGAGCACACCGGTTGCAATTCTGCGCTGATTAGACTCGGCGACCTGACGAATCGTTTCAAACAAGCCGTCAACGCGCTGCCCCGTTTTTGCAGAAAGGAACAGAATCGGCACATAACTCATAAAGGAAAAGTCCTCTTCCAGCTTAGTCCGCATCGCAGACATGGTGCCAGTCTCCTTTTCAACCGCATCCCATTTATTAACGGCAACCACACAGCCTTTTCCCGCTTCATGCGCAAGGCCTGCCACCTTGGAGTCCTGCTCGGTAAAGCCCTCCAGCGCATCGATCATGATGACACAGACATCTGCCCGCTCAATGGCCATTTGCGCCCGCAGAACGCTGTAACGTTCAATTTGCTCGGTGACTTTGCTTTTACGGCGAATCCCTGCCGTATCAATCAAGACAAACCTGCCGAACGAATTTTCAACTTCCGTATCAATCGCATCCCGCGTTGTTCCGGCGATATTGGAAACGATACAGCGGTTTTCACCGGCAATACAGTTTACTAAAGAGGATTTTCCCACATTGGGCTTGCCGATGATAGCCACGCGGATCACACTGCTGTCTGCTTCTTCCGTTTCTTCTTCCGGCAAAAAAGAAATCACTTTGTCCAAAAGATCCCCCGTGCCATGTCCGTGAACGGAAGAAATCGCCATGGGATCTCCCAGCCCCAAATTATAAAATTCATAAAACTCTGCAGGAGGGTCCCCAACGGAGTCACATTTATTCACGCACAAAACAACCGGTCGACCGCTTTTGAGCAGCATAGACGCAACTTCCGCGTCTGCCGCTGTAACGCCCACGCGTAAATCCGTCACCATGATAATGACATCCGCAGAATCCATCGCAAGCTGTGCCTGATCCCGCATTTGCGAAAGTAAAACATCTTTGGTATTCGGCTCAATTCCGCCGGTATCAATCAGTGTGAACTTGCGGCCACACCACTCACATTCTCCGTAAATTCGGTCTCGCGTAACACCGGGTGTGTCATCCACAATCGACAGCCGCTGTCCTACGAGTTTATTAAACAACGTTGACTTCCCGACGTTTGGCCGGCCAACGACCGCAACAACAGGTTTCGACATTTTTTCACTCCCAATCCACTGCAGAGCACCAGCCGGACAATTTAGGGCTCCACAGTATCAGTATCCATTCAAGGAATTTCGTACGGCACTTTCCTAAGGAACAGAGAAGCACCGGTTCAGACTCTACATCTGTATTGCCCAGCCGCGCAGAACCCCATGCAGAGAAAAACAGGAGTTGCCCCTGCGAAGCCGGAGCTCCGCAAAATGAGACAACCCCTGAATTTTCCGAAAATCAGCAGAGCATCCGCTTAGATGTCCTTTTTGATTACCTGCCTGCCGTTGTAATAACCGCAGTTGCCGCACACCTGATGTGCAACCTTGTACTCACCACATTTTGGGCATTTCATCAGAGCAGGAGCGCTAATCTTCCAAACGCTGGAACGCCGTTTGTTCTGTCGTGCACTAGAAATTTTTGCCTTTGGTACTGCCATGTCAGCACCTCCTTACATTACTCTGGTTTATCTATCAGCTGTTTTAACACCTCAAGACGAGGGTCAATCTGATGTTGACTGCATCCGCACGGTCCGTCATTCAGGTTTTTGCCGCAAGTCGGGCAAAGCCCCTTGCAGTCTTCCCTGCATAAAAACTTTGTGGGAAGCTCCAGCAGAATGTCTTCTGTCAGCAGACGGTCCAAATCCAAAGAGCCATCTGCTTCCAGCACCACATACTGGTCATCGTCCGCGTCCTGCTCATTGGACAGAGCCTCCACCAAAGTGTGAGAGAACCGATAGGTAAAGCGCCGATTGATTTGAGAGGTGCAGCGGTCACACGGAATGGAAAAATCAAAGGATACTGCAACAGAAAGCTGTGCAAACCCACCGTGCATTTCCACAGTACCTTCTGCCCGCACCGGAGCCACAAACGGATATGCCGCATTGTACTCCAATTTAGAAAGGTCCAACGTTTCCTGAATCGGAAGAACGCTTCCCTCTTCCTGTATCTTTTTTTTCAAATTCAAAAGCATGATACACCTCAACACGCGCTACATTTGTTAATTATAGACGCTGACCGGTTTCTTGTCAAGAAAAACCGAAAAAATTCTTGCAGACAACAGGAAAACGCCGCTGAAATCCTTCCCTTCAGCAGCATTTCCTAATACAGATCTCACAAAAGCGACCGCTCAGACTTCATTTGCAAATTTGCAGACTTCCTCCGGAATTTCGGAGTTGTCAGCAGAAATCAGGAACGTGATGTTGGTATTCGCCATGGCTGCCAGCGCGCTCATCTTTTCAGCAAACGGAACCAGTTGCTGCAGATCCGGCCCGATAATCTTCAACGTGGAGTCCACCAGAATATCCGTAACATCGTAATTGCCTGCGCAAATGCCGCTGACAAAACCGAACAGAGCATCGGCGCCCTTGATGCCATAAGCTTCAATGTCCACCAGGCGTGCCGCATGGTCTACATCATATGTGAGTTTCAAGCCCTTTTCAATGACAACAACGTTGCCCTTGGAAGCTGCAACCGCAGCGTTTGCACGTTCAATCAGCTTCTTTGTTTTTCCAGAACCTTTTTTCCCAGTAATGAATGTAATCATGATATTATCCCCTTATTTTTGTATATTTCAGCAAGGCAGGCGGTTACTTCACTTTTTCAGTCTGGCCTCCAGAGCATCCTTCTGAGCTTCATAACCGGGCTTGCCAAGCAGAGCAAACATATTCTTTTTGTAGCTTTCCACACCGGGCTGGTCAAATGGATTGACACCCATCATGTATCCGGAAACCGCGCAGGCTTTTTCAAAGAAATAAATCAGCTGACCGAGAGAATCCTCTGAAAAGTCAGGAACGCGTACCACCGCATTCGGCACGCCGCCGTCTGTATGAGCCAGCACAGTACCTTCAAATGCCTTTTCGTTAATGTAGGCCATACTCTTTCCTTCAAGGAAGTTTAAGCCATCGGTATTCTGCGGGTCATGGCCGATGTTGATTTCCTTTTTCGGTTTATCGAACAGAACCGTGGTTTCAAACATGGTGCGGCGCCCCTGCTGAATGTACTGTCCCATAGAGTGCAAGTCTGTTGAAAATACCACAGACGCTGGGAATAGACCTTTGTTGTTTTTACCTTCGCTTTCACCAAACAGCTGTTTCCACCATTCATTCATAAGTGCAAAACAGGGTTCGTAGCTGACTAGAATTTCAATTGCCTTTCCTTTCCGATACAGCATATTGCGTACGGCGGCGTACTGATAGCACGGATTCGACTGCAAATCCGGGTTATTGTACGCTTTCTGTGCCTTCGCTGCACCAGCCATCAGCGCGTCAATATCCGCGCCGGACACTGCAATTGGCAGCAGTCCCACCGCTGTCAAAACGCTGTAGCGTCCACCAACGTCATCCGGCACGACAAAGGTTTCATAGCCTTCGGCGTCTGCCAGATGCTTCAGTGTTCCCTTCTCTTTATCTGTGGTACAGAAAATACGCTCACGAGCGCCGTCTTTGCCATACTTTTTGACCAGCATCTCGCGCAGCACACGGAATGCGATGGCCGGCTCCGTGGTGGTACCGGATTTGCTGATCATATTGATGGAAACATCTTTTCCCTCGCACATTTCCAGTACTTCTGCCAATGCGGTTGAACTGATGCTGTTTCCGATAAAGTAAATATCAGGCGTATCCTTTTTCAGGGTATTGTAATTGTTGGACTTCAGAAATTCGACTGCAGCGCGGGCGCCCAGATAGGAGCCGCCGATGCCAATCACCACAAACACGTCTGTATTTTTCTTGATGCGCGCCGCCGCCGCCTTGATTCGAGCAAACTCTTCCTTATCATAATCCGTGGGAAGATTTACCCAGCCAATAAAATCATTGCCCACACCGCTTCCTGTGTGCAACAGTTCATGTGCAAGCTTCACCTGAGGTGCGGCAGATACAAATTCTTCGGGTGCGATAAACCCGGTTAAATGCTGGGTTTCCAACTGAATGGACATATTTTTCCCTCCTTGATCATTGTAGATCCTTCTGTTTGTTCATATTTTACAATATCCGTCTTAATTTTGCAAGGGAGTCCACCAGAATTTATATTTCTTTTACACATTGGACATCCTGCCGATACAAGGCACCGCCTGCGGGCAAAACATTCGCGCATCCTCGGCCTTCCGAGAATGCGCGAACAGAACCGGGCACTCTAAACATACCAAAGATTCATCAGCAACAGGCGCAGGACCCGGGAAAAAGACATTTGACTGACGGATGTCACAGCAGTTACCGGGCGGGTGCAAAGCACCTTTCCGTCCAGCGTATAAGTGACCTCCCCCAGCTTCTGCCCTTTCTGAACGGGTGCCTGCACAGACTGCTGCAGTGTAATCTTCCCGGCAACTGCCTTCTCTTTCCCTTTTGGCACTAAAAGCTGGCCGGAAAAATCTGTTTGCACCGACACTTGACTGGACATTCCGTTTTCCACCGGCACTGGCGTCAGCTCGCCACTGGGCTTACTGAGCGAAGTCATTGCCCACCCGGCAAAGCCGTAATTCAGAAGCGTTGTTGCTGCCGCAAAGCGGTCTTTGGTATTGCTGGCTCCCAGAGCAACTGCAATCAGAGACAGACCACTGCGCTCTGCCGTCGCAGAAATGCAGCTGCCCGCGCCGCTGGTCGTTCCGGTTTTCAGACCAGTGATTCCCTTGTAACTCTTTAAAAGCTTATTGGTGTTGACAATCTGTGTTTTTCCACCGCGCAGAGTGTCCATCCAGATGGAAGTGTAATCAAAAATTTTTTTATGCTGAATCAGTGCCCGGCTCATCAGCGCCACATCATAAGCGCTGGTAACGTGCCCCTCTGCGTCGAGGCCATTGCAATTTTTAAAGACAGTATCTTTCATGCCAAGCGTTTTCGCCTTCGCATTCATCTTCTCCACAAACGCTTCATCACTGCCGGCAATATATTCCGCCAGAGCTACTGCAGCATCATTGGCACTAGCCACCACCGTTGCCTTGATCATGTCATTGACAGACATCGTCTCGCCCTCTTTGAGCCAAATATCAGAACCGCCCATGGAGGACGCGTGCGCACTGGTGCTGACCATATCGTTCAGATGGATTTTTCCGGAATCCAGTGCTTCCATTACGAGTAGAAGCGTCATTACTTTCGTAATAGAAGCGCAGGCACGTTTTTCATGCGATGCTTTCTCATACAGAACCTGACCGGTGGATGCCTCCATCAAAACGGCAGCCGGCACACGGATGTCCTTCTTTTCATCAAGCGCATACGCCCGCATGGGCACCACCGCCGTGGCAAGTGCTACTGCCAGAACTGCAGCGGCAATTTTTTTAAACTTCATCATTGACACCTCCAGACTTTTTCGTTCCCTATTACTTATGCTTGGAAGTGTACATTTATCGCAGTTGCAGTAGAAGATTTTTGTAAAGTGTTTTCCTTTCCTTTTCTTTTTGAAAAGTCATTTGCTTTGCAATAGCTCCTGCTTGAAAAGACCTCGCCTTAACAAATTCGCACGTCAGAATCCCGCGTTTTCCCTAACTTTTTTAAAGTGTAAAGCAAACAAGCTTACACAATTCAGCAACTTGAAATCATCTTCTCCGGCTTTGCTTGGCGTAAAGTAGTTATACTGCAAAATCATCAGAAGCAGTCTTTTCCTAAATAGCGTGCACTGCCCCCCAACATCTCTTCAATTCGCAAAAGCCGGTTGTACTTTGCCACCCGCTCTGTCCGGCTTGGAGCTCCTGTTTTAATCTGCCCCGCGTTCAGCGCAACCGCCAAATCCGCAATGGTTGTATCCTCTGTTTCTCCGGAACGATGTGAAACGATTGCCGTATACCCGGCCTTGCTCGCCATACGAATGGCAGCCATCGTTTCCGACAAAGAGCCGATCTGATTCAGCTTGATAAGAATGGAATTTCCGCAGCCGCTTTCAATCCCTTTCTGCAGGCGCTCCACATTGGTTACAAATAAATCATCGCCAACCAGCTGCACGTTCCCGCCCAGCGCTTTCGTCAGTTTCTGCCAACCGTCCCAATCCTCTTCGCCTAACGCATCTTCGATGGAACGAATCGGGTACTTTCCTGCAAGGTCTGCCCAATGCTGAATCAGTTCTTCAGTTGTAAACGTTTTTTTGCATTTTGGGAGCAGGTAGGAGCCCTTTCCGCTCTGCCACTCGCTGGCAGCCGCGTCAATTGCCAGTACAAAGTCATCGTAAATCCGGTAGCCGGCCTGCTCAATGGCGCGAATCAAATACTGCAGTGCTTCCTCATCACTGCCCAGATTGGGCGCATAGCCACCCTCATCCCCCACAGCAGTTGCCAAACCCTCTTTCTTCAGGATTGCAGCCAGCGTATGGAAAACTTCCGCGCACATACGCAGTCCCTCATGAAAATTTGGTGCACCAACAGGCATGATCATAAACTCCTGGATATCGACCGTATTCGCCGCGTGCGCACCGCCGTTTAAAATATTCATCATTGGCACCGGCAGTGTTCCGGCATTGGCACCGCCCAGGAAGCGATAGAGCGGAATCTCCAATGCACTGGCAGCAGTTCTTGCGCACGCCAGGGAAACTGCAAGAATTGCATTGGCGCCCAACTCCGATTTATCCTTCGTGCCGTCCAAGGCGCACATCGCCCGATCAATGGCGCCGGTGTCCGTCACATCCATGCCAGCGAGGCGCTTTGCGATTGTCGTATTGATGTTCTCTACGGCTTTCAAAACGCCTTTGCCATTGTAGCGGGCTGTGTCCCCATCGCGAAGTTCCAACGCCTCATAGGCGCCCGTAGACGCACCGCTCGGCACAGCCGCGCTGCCTGTGATTCCGTTAGTGAGGAGGACTTCCGCCTCCACTGTTGGATTGCCCCTCGAGTCTAAAATTTCCCGTGCATGTACCGTTTGAATTTGAAGTTTCATTTCTTCGCTCCTTTACATTTTGTTGAATTTAGTATTGCCCACTTTGAAGGAAATCTGCCACTCAAAAAGCTGCAGATAAGAAAAGACTTGATTCGCCATAATCAGGCAGAACCAAGTCTTATAAACAAATTTATTCTTTTAGTAAATAGCCGACCGAAAGCTCCGGCTGAACAAAATACCCGTACTTGGAAAGGAGTGCTGCATGAGTCGGCTCCTTTTGTGCAGAGCGTAAACCAGTTGCCGAAAAGGCGATCAGGAACAGCATTCCGGTCTGCGTCCATGACACTGTGACATCTGTAAAGCCATGAACGAGTGTAACGGTAAGCACAGCAAGAAAAAGCAGTGCCGCATTACTAGCGGACCGCACTCGAATCTGCCGCACCACATCGCGCAAATAGTAAAGGCCAAACAGAACAAACACCGTACAGCCGACTATCCCGAAATTGAGCAGACAGTCCAGATACAAATTGTGGCAGTGATAGGTCGCGTATGTGCCCACCGAATCATAAATCATGCTGTATGCACGCAGCCCGCGCCCCAGAATCGGGGTTTGCGAAATGCCAATCAGCGCGCCGTGCCAGATGGACAGCCGCTGGTCAGTTGTTGAGGAAATGGCTTCCACGCGCGGAAAAAGTCCCGGCAAAAAGTGGTTTGCATAAAAGAAAAGCAATAGAGCGGCCACATAGAAGCCGCTGTACTTATACTGCCGCTTGTACAACAAAAACGCAACAACTCCAACAGACATAGCGCCCAAGGCAGACATGGAACTGCACAGGTACATTCCAATCAAGTTAATTCCCAGAACCGCCACATACAGCGGGCCGAACTGTCGGTTAGTAAAAGCACGGTACAGCACGACCATGACCGTAAACTCAATCATCGTACCAAAGTAATTGGCGTTTGTAAAAAAGGAAACCGGGCGATAGTTGGGATTGACCGCAAAAACCGCTGCTTTCTGAACTACAGCCACCAGAACAGCAAAAATGCTCATCACACAGACAATGTCAAGCATCCGATTAAAAACACGACGCTCAACCGTGCAGCGCAAGTACATTCCATACACCAACATGGCCATCAGCATGAGCGTCATCACCATGCCCATATAATTCTTGTAACCTGCCGCCACGAAGAAAGACAGGACAAAAAAGCCAAAAAGCAACTTCATAAACGGCGCTTGAAAAACAATTTCCCGACGTCGGTAGTCCACCATCACATAAAATGCTGCCAAGACAATGGCTACACCGCTCACACTGCCGGGCAGAAACAAGGACGCAGCCACCGCATAAGCCAAATACCGATCTGCCAGCGCAGAATCCCGCCGAATCCGAAATAAAACTTCTTTCACGTTATCACACCATGCTTTTACACGTGTAATAATAAGATCAACTCCCTTCATCCCCACATACCGAGCCGGGATTACTTTCGTTTCAGGGAAAATAATGAACACAGCCGTGGTGCCGCGCACCACGCCGACCATCCAACAATCAGCCTTTCCTTCAAAATCTCGTTAACATTATACCACGTTTTCACGGAAACACAAGGCAGGAACCGCTGAACCCATCAAATTTGCGCTTAAAATTTTGTGAATTTTTTTCAAAATGTGAACAAACCTTAAAATCCGTTCTTTTGCTGGGCTTTACACAAAGAATATAGTATAATATTTGTTAGAATCTTTTTGTCGGATAAGGAGTGCAGTTTATGGAACAGTTCTCGACCAGTCCGGAAACCGGTCTGGCACGTGAAGAAGTACATGCGCGGGTACAGCAGGGGCTTGTAAACGGCGAAGAGGACGTCAAGACCCAAAGCATCGGGCAGATTGTCCGCAAAAATGTCGTTACACCTTTTAACATTCTGAACATTATTCTCGGTGCACTCATCATTTCTTCCGGGTCTTTGAAAAATTTGCTTTTTCTTGGCGTTATGGTTTGTAACACGGTGGTGGGGTGTTTTCAGGAAATCCGCGCCAAACAGACAATTGACAAACTTTCCTTGATTTCTTCCCCAAAAGCTCATGTCCTGCGCGACGGAAAGCTCTGGGAAGTTCCCGTGTCAAAAGTTGTAATGGATGATATTTTGCAGCTGACAGCAGGAAACCAAGTGAGTTCTGACTGCGTGGTAGCAGCTGGTAGCTGTGAGGTTAATGAATCCCTGATTACGGGTGAGTCAGACCCCATTTTGAAACACCCCGGTGATCACCTGCTTTCGGGAAGCTTTATTGTCTCCGGAAGCTGCCGCGCCCAGGTTGAGCACGTTGGAAAAGACAACTATGCGTCTAAAATCACCGGCAGTGCAAAATACATGAAAAAAACGCAGAGTGAAATTCTGCACAGCATCAATTTAATAATTAAAATCATCGGTTTCATGCTGGTTCCCGTGGGAGCAGCGCTTTTCTATAAAGCAGCTGTCACTTCCAGCTCCTCCTATTCGCAGGCGATTGTCAGCACGGTCGGCGCATTGGTCGGCATGGTACCGGAAGGTCTGGTTCTGCTGGTCAGCGTCGTACTAGCCAGCAGCGTGGTACGCCTTTCCTTCCGCAATGCATTGGTGCAGGAGTTGTACTCTATTGAAATGCTCGCGCGGGTTGACACCATTTGTCTGGATAAGACCGGTACCATTACAGAGGGAACCATGCAAGTGGACAACCTGCATTCCCTGCGTGACGATTTCTCCGAGGATGCAATCTGCGAGGCCATTGCCGCTGTAACCCACACCTTAAAGGACAGCAATCCAACAGCGGAAGCATTAAAAGAAAAATGTCCGGAAAATCCGGGCTGGGAGGCTTCTGCAGAAGTTCCCTTTTCGTCGGCGCGCAAATGGAGCGGCGTTTATTTCGCCGGGCGCGGCACATTTGTCATCGGTGCCGGTGAATTTATCTTAGGCGAACGATTTGAAGCCCTGCGCCCTCTGGCAGACAAAGCAGCGTCCAAAGGACAGCGCGTGCTGATCCTTGCCCACAGTGACGCGCCTTTTCAGGAAGACGGAATGGCACTTCCGGAAGATATCAAACCTCTTGCAATGCTGTTTTTAAGTGACCGAATTCGTAAAAACGCCCGGGAAACCCTGCAGTATTTTGTGGATCAAAATGTCGACTTAAAAGTTATTTCCGGCGACAATGCCATTACGGTTGCAAACATTGCCAAAAAAGCAGGACTGGAAAATGCCGATGACTGGGTAGACGCAACCACGCTGGAAACAGATGAGGACATTAAGGAAGCAGTCAAGCGTTACGCTGTTTTCGGACGTGTAACACCACAGCAGAAACTCAAGATTGTAAAAGCTTTGAAAGCAGATGGACACAACGTGGCTATGACCGGCGACGGTGTCAATGATGTACTGGCACTGAAGGAGAGCGACTGCAGCATTGCCATGGCTTCCGGAAGCGACGCTGCACGAACAGTTTCGCAGATCGTGTTATTGGACTCCAACTTCGCCTCTATGCCGCACATTGTTGCCGAAGGCCGGCGTTCCATCAACAATCTGCAACGTTCCTCTTCCCTGTATCTTGTGAAAGCATTTTTCAGCACTATTCTTGCTGTCTGCTTTATCTTTATTCAAAGTCAATATCCATTCGAACCCATTCAGTTTACCCTGCTGAACGCGCTCACCATTGGTATTCCTTCTTTGGTGCTTTCTCTGGAGCCAAACCGAGAGCGATTGCATGGTCAGTTCATGCTCAACATCATTAAGAAAGCGATTCCCGGCACCCTAACGATGGTTTTGAGCGTTTTGCTGCTGGAAGCAGTCAATTTCTTTGTGAATCTGCCGCAGACGCAGCTTTCAACAGCTGCCGTTGTGCTGACCGGCTTCTCCCTTTTCCTGATTTTGTTCCGTGTCTGTATGCCATTTAACGGCAAACATATTTTTCTGTTTGTCACCATGTGCATCGGTTTTATCCTAGCTTATATTTTCTTCGGCAGTATGTTCAGCTTGACCGCCTTAACCGCCCCAATGATTTTAATATTGCTGCCGCTGATGTTCGCTTCCCTGAGTATGTTTATGATGTTCCTGCATCTGATTGAGCGCATTCTGATGCGCCATGTTGACTAAACACAGCTTTATTTCTTTTGACCGGATGTTTTTGCAATGTGTGCAAAAAGCTGCGCAGTTGTCTGCTTGGGCGAGCGCAAATACCGCCCCAAGCCAAAAATACAGTCTGCGTCCCGGGTAATATAATTCATTTTTTCACTGCAGGTCAAAGTGGCCTGAAATCCCAACTGACGAATGACATCAGCCGCGGCCTCGCTGACAGCGCCAAATGGATAGACAAACGTACTCATTCGAACATGGGCATATTCGTAAACAAGGTCCTGCTCATGGCTTAAATCCGTGCGCAGGACTTTTTGATAGTCCATCACACTTTCCGAGCGGCGTTTGCTGGCTCCCAGGCGGCCGCCCTTATTTTTGTGCAGATCATACGTATGGTTCTGCACCTCAACTAAGCCGCTTGCCAACATTTCATTCAGCTCTTTCCAAGTAACATGGGAATAAGTGATGTGGTCGCTGTCTGTTTGGCTGTACGCTTCCGTACAGCTCCCGATGGGCGAAAACACCATTTTCATATTGTACTTTTTCAGCAGCGGGAAAGCATACTGATAGTTATTATAATACCCGTCATCAAACGTAAGCATAATTGGCTTGGTAGGCAGGCTCCCCCTTCCGTTAACATAATTGATTAAATCCTGCATCACAACTGTTGTATAGCCTTCTTTTTTCAGGTACTGCAAATCCTGCTCAAAAAGTGCAGGAGAAACAATATACGTTCCCCTCAGGACGGAAGCCGGCAGCATACTGTGGTACATCAAAATTGGCAGTGAAACACCGGCTGGCTTTGCAGCAGTCGGCACAGCATCTGCCCGCGTTCCGAATTTCTGCATTCCAAATGCAGTTGTAAGAACGAGCAGCAATACGCAAAGTGTGGCTGCTGCCCTGCGTGCCTTTCTACGAATCAACTGCATCATAGCAAACACCCCTTCCTGTCTACCATACGAAAGGAAGGCGCTGCTTATGCCAGAACAGTAAAAAGGACGAACCTTTTCGGTTCGTCCTTTTTACATCAGATGGTATATGAGAAAGAAATGGCTGACACTTCCCGCCAGGCAAAGCACGTGAAAAACCCCATGCATATACGGAACCTTCCGTCCGATTCCAAACAGGATGGCACCCACCGTGTAAAAAATACCGCCAGCAAGCAGAAGAAGCAAATCCGTCCGCGACAGACCGACCCACAAATCCCACCAGAAGAAGATAATCATCCAGCCGAGCACCATGTAAAAAACCATAGACACCACACGGAAGCGGCGCATATCCGCAGCATTCAAAACAATTCCGAGCACTGCAATCACCCAGGCAAGGATACAGAGAATCAGTCCGGTTGGCTGAGAAAATGCCAATAAGGTAATCGGTGTGTAAGTACCGGCAATCAGCAAATAAATCGTGCAGTGATCCAGCACCTGAAAAACCTTTTTTCCGCGGTTAACCCCTAAGCTGTGATACAGGCACGAAATCAGATACAGCAAAAACATGGAGCCGCCAAAAACTGCAGCACTCCATTTGGCAGTAGCTGAGGAGGCAGCCTGCAGCAGGAAAATCAATGCCCCCACTGCCGCCACAGCACCGATACCGTGTGAAACGCCGTTAAAAACTTCTTCACCAACGGTATAGCGCGGCAGACGCAGTACCCTGCGCCTGCGGGACCGGTGCCGTTCCCGCACCGCCCAAGGTTGCGTACCTGCCGGCATATTATATTGAATTTCCCCTGTCATACATCTCACCAGCTCCATACATAATATTTATTACTAGATTATAGTATAGTATATATTATGTATCGCGTCAATGAAATTATTATGAACATTTCTTAAATAGCAGCATTTACTATTTTTCAGTAGTTTCTAAGCCTGTCAAATCAAAGGTAGGGATATACTCTTTTCGGGCAGAGGAAAGTTCCTGTACAAACCCATCCAAATTCAAATCGAATAAATGCTGCCGTACCTTTTTGTACTCACGGGCTGTTACTCTGCGGTTCAGCTCCGGATGTGCGGAAACCGCGCCGCACGGCGTGTACTGCCCCATCAAACTAACGAAAACGCCATCCGGTAGGTTCTGCGCCAGCCAGTCTAAGCAAGCAAGCGTATTTTTGGTGTGTCCGGGCAGCAGCAAGTGACGGACGATGGTGCCCTGCTGTAAAATTCCGTTTTCATCAAAACGGCAGTGGCCAGTCTGACGTACCATTTCCAGAATGGCTTCCCGCGCTCGCTCCACATAATCCGGCGCTCCCGAAAGGCTCTGTGCCAGCTGCGCATCGTCATATTTGTAGTCCGGCAGATAAATCTGTACCAGTCCGTCCAACATTTTCAGGGTTCCCAATGATTCGTAACCGCCGGAATTGTACACAACCGGAATCGGCAGCTGCCGCAGAGACAGCGCCTCCGCAACAGCTGGTGCGAAGTGAGCAGCGCTCACCAAATTGATATTATGGGCTCCTTGCTCAACCAAACGAAAAAACACTTCTGACAGCTGCTTGGGCGTTAAAACTTTTCCCACAGTACGTTCTGCACTGATCTGGTAGTTTTGACAAAAAACGCACTGCAGAGAGCAGCCGGTAAAAAAGACCGCGCCGCTTCCCCGTGTGCCGCTGATGCAGGGTTCTTCCCAAAAATGCAGTGCCGCACGAGCCGCCACAGGCAGTGCACCCATTTTGCAAAAGCCGTTTCCCTCCCGCTCCGTCCGCGTGACACCGCACTGTCGGGGACACAACTTACAGGATGTAATTGTCATATCTCTACCCCCTGATTGAAAGGATGCCGCACATACCGCCGCGTTTTCCGCCTGTGGCGCGGTGTGACCAAAGCAAATCCGGGTGACAGCGGGTACAGAGCATTCCCTTTTCGATTTGACGCACCCCCGCGCACCGCAGAATCTGCGCATTCGCTTCCCACAAATCAATTTTCCATTTACCATTTCCCTGCTCTGTGATACAGTGTGCATCCGCCAATACCGATACTCGTAAAAACGCTTGCACAACTGGCTCATCCACTTCAAAGCAGCAAGGACCGATAGACGGTCCGATTCCAACCAGCAAATCATTGGCACGGGTTCCAAATTCCCGTTCCATAGCAGAAACGGTCACTGCCGCAATACCTGCCGCAGTTCCGCGCCAGCCCGCATGCGCTACGCCAATTGCCCGCTGAACCGGGTCCGCAAAGAGCAGCGGCACGCAGTCCGCCCCATAAACGCACAGGGACACCTCCGCTTCATTTGTAACCAATCCGTCTATATCATGCCACGGTTTGGGCCGCAGAATACCCGCTCCGCGTTCGGAAGCACCTACACGCAGAATCCGGGTTTGATGCGTTTGTGCGGTCGCAACCAAATTTTCAATAGAAAATCCCGCTGCTGAACAGAAACGACGATAGTTTTCTAAAACCGCTTTCTCGCTGTCCCCTCTGCCAAATCCCAGATTCATCGCAGCATAAACACCAGTACTGACACCGCCCAGTCTGGTTGCGAAGGCATGGTTCAGCCACGCCTGTTTCTCAAAAGAAGACAGGTGCAGAAAAGGCACCCCTTGATTTTCATAGGAAAGCATATTCCCAAATTTCTGCATAAAAATCCTCCATCGGAACGCATTCAAAGTTTCTTTAAGTGTAACACGGCCGATTCTTGCGCGCAAGACATAAAAAAAGCTGCCAAACGGCAGCTTTTCCCGCATAAGGGCTTTACACGGAAGAAGAAGACGCCTGTTCCGTGTTCTTTGCTTCCGGCTCTTCCGTCGGATGCATTGTCTTCTTCACAGACAAGCCTTCGTATTTTAGTTTGAACTGGACACGGCCAATAAACTTTTTCCCACAGACCGGACATTGAAACAGTGCACGAAAACTCTTATTTCGCAAGTACCATTCTGCGCTCTGCCGAGCTGGCGCACCGCAGTCCGGACAGGAAAAAGACATATCCGCATTCTGCAGCAGCGGATTTTCCAAATCACATAAAGTCACGGTACGAAACTCCATGCGGTCATAAAATTCCTGTGCTTCTGCATCCAGCGTAAAGTCTCGCAGTGTTTCGGGAGAATACAGCTTCTGCAGGCATTTGAGAGACAAGATACTGTCATCTAAAGCCCTGTGATGGTCAAACGGCGCTTCGTCAATTTCCAGCATCTGCGCTGCGGTAGACAGACCGACCTGCTTCCCTTGTTCATAGGACATCCGCTTTTCACAGTAAGCCTGCAGATCCACATATTCCGTTAAAAAAGGAATTCGGTCTGACCCGCTGAAATACCGGCAGTTTTCAATCAGCGTTAAAATATCAGAAGTGCCCCACGTCATAAGAAGGCAATCGCCCGCCCACTTTCGGAATCGACTGACCACCTGCATAAATTGCCTGCCATTTTCCAAATCTTCATCGGTAATGCTCGTCAGGGTGGCGATCTTTCCGCTGATTTTTTTCCCAACTTGTGGACGAACCAACAGCGAAAACGTGTCGACCAGCCGCAGATTGTCGTCCACTTTCACCGCGCCAAACTCAATGATCTCGTTCATAAAGCCTTTTAGCCGCTTGCTGTAAGTCCCATTCCACTCCAAATCCAAAATAACGATTGGTTTCATAGGCATTCCTTTATGCAAACGATTATTTCTTTCTGCTAGTCTGTTTCATGCGCTGTTCTTTGTTCAGAGTTTTCTTGCGCATACGCAGGGATTTCGGCGTTACTTCCAGCAGCTCGTCTTCTTTGATAAATTCCAGGCACTGCTCCAGACTGGGAATGCTAGGCGGCGTCAGTTTCAACGCCTCATCAGAACCGGCGGCACGAGTATTGGTAACGTGCTTTTTCTTGCAGATGTTGACAACAATATCGTCACTCTTGGGACTGACGCCAACCACCATGCCCTCGTAAACCTCTGTGCCAGGTCCAATGAACAGACGACCGCGATCCTGGGCATACCACAGGCCGTAACCGGTAGACACCCCATTTTCATACGCAATAAGGCTGCCGGTATTGCGCACGGTCAGGTCACCCTTGTACGGTTCATAAGAATCAAAAAGATTGTTCATAATACCGTTACCGTTTGTATCGGTCAAAAACTCCTGTCGGTATCCCATCAAGCCACGCGCCGGAATTCGGAATTCCAAATGGGTCATGCCGGTATCACGGGTGCCCATATTGACGATTTCCGCCTTGCGGGAACCGAGCTTCTCCATCACCGCGCCCACGTAATTATCCGGCACTTCAATCATCAGCAGTTCAATCGGCTCACAGCGCTTTCCGTCAATCTCTTTAAAAATGACAACCGGACTGGAAACCTGAAATTCATAACCTTGCCGACGCATTTCCTCAATCAGGATGGAAAGGTGCAGCTCCCCGCGGCCAGAAACTTTAAAGGTATCTGCGGAATCTGTTTCTTCCACACGCAGCGCAACGTTGGTTTCCACTTCTTTCATCAGGCGGTCACGCAGGTTGCGGGATGTGACAAACTTGCCCTCACGGCCGGCAAATGGGCTATTATTTACCATGAACATCATGGAAACTGTCGGCTCATCAATTTTAACAAACGGCAGCGGCTCCACGTGCTCCGGGTCACAGGCAGTTTCACCGATATTAAGATCCGGCATACCGGAAACTGCAACCAAATCGCCCAACTTCGCGCTGTCCACCTCTACCCGCTTGAGACCTTCAAACTGATACAGTTTTGTAATGCGCTCATTGTGTGTGGTACCGTCGCGGTGGCAGAGCGTCATCATATCATTCACATGAATCTGCCCGCGCTCCACACGGCCGATTCCGATGCGCCCCACATAGTCATCATAGTCAATGTTGCTGAACAAAACCTGTGCCGGACCATTCATCTCCCCGTGCGGAGCGGGAATATACTTTAAAATCGCCTCAAACAGCGGTTTCATGTCCTTTCCCTCTTCATCCGGATCATTGGTCGCATACCCGTCACGGCCGGAAGCATACACCACCGGAAAGTCCAGCTGATCTTCATTAGCGCCCAGTTCAATAAACAAATCCAGTACTTCATCCACAACTTCCGCAGGGCGAGCACCGGGGCGGTCAATTTTGTTCACGACAACCACCGGACGTTTGCCCAGGCCGAGTGCTTTTTTCAGGACAAAACGAGTTTGTGGCATACAACCTTCAAAAGCATCTACCAGCAGCAGGACGCCGTCCACCATCATCAGAATGCGCTCCACTTCGCCGCCGAAATCCGCATGGCCGGGCGTATCCACAATATTGATTTTCACATCATCGTACATGACTGCCGTGTTTTTGGACAGGATGGTGATGCCGCGCTCCCTCTCCAGATCATTAGAGTCCATTACGCGCTCCTCAACTTCTTCATTGCTTCGGAAGACGCCGCTCTGCCGCAGAAGCTGATCCACCAATGTTGTTTTGCCGTGGTCAACGTGGGCAATAATTGCAACGTTGCGTAATTCATTTCTCGTATCCATTTTGACATACCTCTTTGTTGTATCAGATTCTAATAAAGTGTAGAACACGGCGCAGGCACCATAAGCTTTCGTGTGCCGCCTGCAGGCAAACACACGCGCCGATTTCCCTCAAACTTTAATATTATAGCACAGTTTCGTACAAATGAAAACAGAACGAAAGCCGAAAGCAAAGGACTGCCTGCAAAAATATTTGCACATTTTGTTGAAAGGATTCGCCATGCCGCACAAAAAAGCCGTGTATCAACGCGATACACGGCTAAAAGATTGGAGCGAACGACGAGGCTCGAACTCGCTACCTCCACCTTGGCAAGGTGGCGCTCTACCAGATGAGCTACATTCGCGAACTTGACTGCAAGAGATATGATACTACATGATTTTGAATTTGTCAACAACTTTTTCATTTTTTTTTGAAATTCTTCCGCACACCGCGCTGTGTTGTATTCAGCGGAGGCGAATGGTATAATGTTAACAAATCAACGCGTTTGCAAGACGCAAAAAGATGTCCATGGAGGAACCGGATTTATGCAATATCAGTTAAGCAGCGGAATATGGAACAGCGTGTTTGCGGTACCCACCGCAGTGGTGGACCGCCACCTGAAGTTAACCGGCAGCGTACAGCTGAAGGCACTTCTTTGGGTTCTGCGCCGTCAAGGGACTGCTTTTACAGATACACAGTTGGCAGAAGCGCTGGGGTGCAGCCCGGCGGATGCAAGGGACGCCCTCTCTTACTGGCAAGAAACCGGCATTCTGTCTTTTCACACAGCAGAAGCCATCACAAAACCAACGCAGAAGCCGGTGCCCTCCCCAAGCGCTCAGGAACCCATGCAGCCGCAGGTGCAGGCAGCCGCGCCTGTGCGTCACGCACCGCTTCCCCGCGCAGAACGTCCAGATGCCGCTTTTACCGTAAAGCGTATGGAGACAGACGACACGGTTCGCTGCATGATGCAGGATGCAGAGCAGATTCTGTGCCGCCCGCTTTCCCCATCCGATATGAGCACACTGCTTCTGATTCACGACAACTACGGTCTTCCGGCCGATGTCCTTTTAATGCTGGTGCAATATGCGCAGAGCGGCGGCAAGGGAAATATGCGCTACATAGAGAAGGTAGCGCTCAACTGGGCTGATGAGGGAATCACCACCCATCTGCAGGCAGAAGAAAAGCTGCAGCAGCTTACGGATATGGGGCGCGCCTGGCGCACCGTGCAAAAAGCCGCGGGTCTGCCGGAACGTGCCCCAACCGAGCGTGAAAAAACTTACGCGGTCTGCTGGGTGCTGCAATGGAAATTTTCACCTGCCATGCTCAAACTTGCGTATGACCGATGTGTCGATGCTACCGGCGTTTTTAAAGCAAACTATATCAACAAAATTTTAGAACGCTGGCACCGCGAGGGAATTCTCACCTGCGAGCAGGCACAAGCTGAAAAGAAGCAGCGGCAGGAAACCCGCAAAGAGGCCAGCCGGCCGTCCTTTGACCTGGACGCTTACGAACGGGACAGCCTATATGATACCTTGGGAGGAAACCGCTGATGGGATATGAGCGCGCCGTATACGATGCGGTTTATAAGCGGCTGAATGACCGCCGCCTGCGAGCGGAACAGGAAGCTGACCACCGCCGTGCCGACTTTTTTCGTGTTGAACCTCATGCATTGGAACTCGAGCGAGCAATCAGCCGCGCCGGTTCTGCCGCTGCAAAGGCTGTTGTGCGTGGCGGCGATGTGCACCGAAACCTGGAACAACTGCGTGCGGAAAACCTTGCACTGCAGGCAAAGCTGAAAGCGCTGCTCGCACGTCAGCAAATGTCACCGGATGACTTAGAGCCGCATTATACCTGCCCCTTGTGTCAGGATCGCGGCAGCGTGGACGGACGGATGTGCAGCTGTATGAAAGCACTGCTGAAAGAGGAAGCCCTCCGCCAGCTGAACGCGGACACACCGCTTTCGCTGAGTAGTTTTGAAACGTTTGAACTTTCCTATTATTCGGACATTCCGGACAAAAACGGCCGCACGGTGCGGCAGCTGATGGAGCGCAACTTTCTATACTGCAGAAAATACGCAGAAAATTTTGATGCGCACACCACGGAAAACCTGCTGATGGTCGGCAAAACCGGACTTGGAAAAACCCATCTCTCCCTTGCCATTGCAAGGCGGATTATCGACCGTGGATACGGTGTCATCTACGGCTCTGCACAAAATCTTCTTGAACGGATTCAGGACGAACATTTCGGACGCAGCAACGGGGATACCATGCAAAGTCTGCTGGACTGCGACTTACTGATTTTTGATGATTTAGGAACAGAATTCCGCAGCAATTTTACCGTTTCTGCTGTTTATAATCTGGTCAATTCCAGACAGCTGAAAGGAAAGCCTATCATCATCAGCACCAATCTTTCCATGCAGGAAATGCTGGATTACTACACAGAACGTTTTTCTTCCCGCATTATCGGCAGCTATACACGTGTGCCGTTTTACGGGAATGATGTGCGTCAGTTGAAACGCAATCACCCGGCTGTGTCAAAAAAAGAAACGTTCCACCCATAACAGCGAAACGTTTCTGCACTTAGTCTTCTGTTGTATAATTGCCGAGCGTACCTTGATTCAATGCTTTCAGGTATGCGTTAATGAATCCATCTAAGTCGCCGTCCATCACGCCGTCCACATTGCCGGTTTCATAGCCAGTGCGGTGGTCTTTCACCATGGTGTAGGGCATAAAGACATAAGAACGGATCTGTGAACCCCATGCAATTTCTTTCTGCACACCTTTAATATCTTCAACCTTTTCAAGATGCTCTCGTTCTTTAATTTCGAGCAGCTTGCTTTTCAGCATTCGCATGGCCACATCGCGGTTCTGATACTGGCTGCGCTCCACCTGGCATGCCACAACAATACCAGTTGGAATATGCGTCAGGCGGACTGCGGAACTGGTTTTGTTAACCTTCTGACCACCTGCACCGCTGGCACGGTAAACATCCATTTTAATGTCCGCCGGATCAATCTCAACCTCAATTGTGTCGTCAATTTCCGGCATAACCTCCAGCGATGCAAACGAAGTGTGCCGACGCCCGGAAGCATCAAACGGTGAAACGCGCACCAAACGATGAACACCGTTTTCCCCTTTTAAGAACCCGTAAGCGTTTTCCCCTTCAATCAGAATACTTGCGCTTTTCAAGCCCGCCTCCTCGCCGTCTAAATAGTCCAGCAGCTTGACGGTATAGTCATGGCGTTCGCTCCAGCGGTTATACATCCGATAAAGCATTTCAGCCCAGTCCTGTGCCTCTGTGCCGCCGGCACCGGCATGAAAGGTCAAAATGGCGTTTTTCGCGTCATACTCCCCTGTCAGCAAGGTCTGCAGACGCTGGCGCTCCAGGTTGTTTGTCAGTTTCTTGACTTCTCCTTCTGCTTCCGGCAGCAAAGAAAGATCACCTTCCTCGTCCCCCAGCTCGCAAAGAGCATTTGCATCCTCCCAAAGACTGCGCAGCTTTTCATAAGATTCGATTTTAGCTTTCAAGTGAGCAGAACGCTGCAAAATTTTTTGAGACTTCTCCATGTTGTCCCAAAAACCCGGCTCGCTCGCCTTCATGTCCAATTCCTCGATTTCGCTGCGCATTGCTTTCATGCCCAGCGCATCTTCAAGATCATTTAAACCGGGAAGCATCTCCTGCAGAGACTGCTTCAGCTCCTCAAATTGCAGCATATCTGTTTTATCCTACTTTCCTAAAAATCTTTTCCGTAAACCCGCCGCACTGTTTCACATAGATTTCACTGGCCGTACATACAGCGGTAATGATTCTGCATATAGTAAGTATTATATTCTATTTTCTCCCGCTTGTAAAGAAAGGAGGTCACCCGCACGTCCGGACTGATGATATCCTTTGCCCGGCACAAACGAACTGTGCAATTTATGAATAGAATTAAAACTTCTGTTTGAAAACTTGCAGTTTGTTACAAAAGACTATACAATAAAAAGATATCATGCCGTTCTGCGGCAAAACGTTTCAAAAAGTATGGGAGGAAAAATTTATGACCGATTTTACCGGAGTAAATTGTCCTGTATGCAACAAGCCGTTTCACCCAGGGGACGATATTGTCGTCTGCCCTGTTTGCGGTGCGCCTTACCACCGTGCGTGCTATAAAGAAGTTGGGCACTGTGTATTTGAAGAAAAGCATGGTACAGCTGAAGCCTGGCAGCCCCCTAAAACGAAAGCTAAAGCTGAGGAAAGCGTGCGCTGCCCCCGGTGTGGACATGACAATGCGCCTGATGCGTTGTTCTGCGAACACTGCGGTGCTTCCCTGACCAGCCGAGAAGAAGATTCCTCTGCACAAAACCCAAACGTTGGTCAGTCAGACAGTTCCTTCCCCGGTGGGTTTTCCCCATTCGGTTCCGGCTCGCAGCCCAACGGCTGGCCTTACGGTTCGGCGCCGTTTGTTTTTGACCCCATGGCTGGCATTGACCCTGACACAACCATTGACGGCGAAAAGGCAGGCGACCTTGCAAAAGTGATTCAGAGTAATACCACGTATTATTTGCCAGTTTTTATGAATCATGAAAAATACCGCAAGCGGCGCTTCAATTTTGCAGCGCTCCTGTTAGGCGGTGGTTGGCTTCTGTATCGGAAAATTTACGCATTGGGAGTTGCCATCAGCACAATCGCGTTGGCTTTGGAAGTTGCCGTTCAGTTTTTCACGGCAAAGTTTTCCTCACCGATTCTCATGCGTATGATGAGTGACTTGGGCATTGCCGGAACCAGTTCCTTAAATATGGCGCAGCTCTACCGGGTTGCCGAAAAGATTACATTACTGCCCGCTTCGCAGCAATTCCTTTTTCTGCTTCCCAATCTTCTCTCTCTGGCTATTTTCATCATTCATCTGGTGCTCGGCATTACCGCCAACAATCTATACCGGAAGCACTGCGTGAAAACGATTCGGCAGATTCAAACCACACTGCCAAACAACAGCGACCTGCTGATTCACTATCAGGAAAAGGGCGGTGTAAACACAGCCCTTCTCTTTATTGTCCTTGTGTGCTATTTAATTGCAAATAACTCCATATATTTTATGTTATAATTTTGTTTAAAAAGTGCGTGGATTTTTTCACGCCGTTTATTTTATCAATTTTTGGGAGTGAATCGTATGAAAATCACAAAAGCAGTTATCCCCGCAGCCGGTCTTGGCACGCGGGTATTGCCTGCCACGAAAAGCATGCCAAAGGAAATGCTGCCGATTGTCGATAAACCTGCCATTCAGTACATCGTTGAAGAGGCCGTTCGTTCCGGAATTACTGATATTCTCATCGTCACGAACCGTGGCAAGGGATTGATTGAAGACCACTTTGATCGTGTTCCGGAACTGGAAGCAAAGCTTGAAAAGGGCGGCGCACAGAAGGAAGCCATTCTCAAAGAAGTTGCAGGAATCGCGCATCTGGCCAATTTCTATTTCGTCCGCCAAAAAGAAACACTTGGTTTAGGACATGCCATCAGCCGCGCGCGTTCTTTTGTTGGCAATGAGCCGTTTGCTGTCTTATACGGCGACGATGTGATTATTGGCGAAGACCCAGCGTGCGGACAGCTGATTCGTGCTTATGAGGAATTCGGAAAGGGCGTTCTTGGTGTTAAAAAAGTTTCTCCCGCGGATATTTCCAAATATTCTTCGCTTAAGGTAGAACCGCTGCACGACAATTACTTTAACTGTACGGACATGGTGGAAAAGCCGGCTCCTGACAAGGTTCTCAGTCTGTATTCCATTCTCGGTCGCTGCATTCTGCCACCAGAGATTTTCGACATCATTGACCAGACACCGCCCGGTGCCGGCGGAGAAATCCAGCTGACGGATGCCATGCGCACACTGGCTCGCTCCAAAGGAATGGTCGCAGTCGATTATTCTGGCAAGCGCTATGACATGGGCAATAAGTTGGGCATCCTGCAGGCGCAGGTAGAAGTCGGTCTGCAGCATCCGGAACTGGGAACGGCGTTCCGTGCATACCTGAAAGAGCTTTCCAAAACATTGTAAGGTACCAATAGAAAATCCGTCAAATAAAACAAGCCTGTTTCGTGTGAAATTCCTTGACGAAACAGGCTTGTTCTGTTATAATAAACTGCGTTAGTCTTTGCGGACTGACGCATCCTTGCTCCGGAACAAATCCGGGGCCATAAGTCCAAAAGGAGGTGCTTATTCAATGGAAGAAATCAAAAATGCTTACGAAACCGTATTCATCCTCTCCAGCAAGCTGGACGAACAGTCCACTGCCGCTTTGGTGACAAAGTTCAAGGATCTGATTGCGGAAAACGGAACAGTAGACGGTGTTGACGAGTGGGGCAAGCGCAGACTTGCTTATGAAATCAACAAGGAAACCGAAGGGTATTATGTGCTGATTAATTTCACCAGCGTGCCGGCTTTCACTGCCGAACTTGACCGTATTTTCAAAATCACCGACGGCGTTATCCGTTCCCTGATTATCCGCAAAGAAGCCTAAGTCATGCTGCGAAAGGGGTGTGAAAAATGCTGAATGTTGTTGTACTCATGGGTCGCTTGGTTGCAGATCCGGAATTGCGGCACACACCGAATGACGTGGCTGTTACCACGATTCGAATTGCTGTTGACCGCAGTTATGCAAAGGCTGGCGGTGAAAAGCAGACAGACTTCATCGATGTAACTGCTTGGCGCCAAACCGCTGAGTTCGTCTGCCGCTATTTCACAAAGGGCTCTATGATTGCCGTACAGGGTGCCCTGCACGTAGATAATTATACAGACCGTGACGGAAATAAGCGCACCCGCTATGATGTACAGGCCGACAACGTAAGCTTCTGTGGAAGCAAACGCGAGTCCGGAACGTACGACGGCGGTGGTGCCTCTTACGGAAATCCCCCGCAGAAAAACGCTTATCAGCAACCCAGCGCCCCCGCAGCGCCCGCGCCCGCCGCACCGGCTTACTCCAGCGGTGACACCGGCGACTTCCAGGCTCTTCCGGATGACGATGACTTGCCGTTCTAAAAATGCAGAAAATGATTCTGAACGATTCTTGAAGGAGGTTACAGAACTATGGCTGAAAGAGACAGAGAAAACCGTCGCGGCGGACGTAAGGGTCGTCGCAAGGTTTGCAGCTTCTGTGTAGATAAAGTCGAAAGCATCGACTACAAGGACGTTGCAAAACTGCGCCGCTTCATTTCGGAGCGTGCAAAAATCCTGCCCCGCCGTGTAACAGGCACCTGCGCCCGTCACCAGCGTGAATTGACCGTCGCAATCAAGCGTGCACGTCATATTGCACTGCTTCCCTTTAGCAGCGACTGATGCTGCAGAAGGTATGTTAAAAAGGAATCCTTTCCAAATGGAAAGGATTCCTTTTTTGTTGCATTGCAAAGAAAAAGGACACAGCGTTTTCGTTTAAACGCTGCACCCTATTAATACCCTTTATTATCCGTCATCCTCATCACTATCATCTGTGCTTGCAGGACCCGAACTGACAACGATGGTAACTGAATACTGATAATACTGCTGGCTGCCGGCTGTCAAACCGCCGCCGTAACCAATCACTTCTCCCGTGTTTACGGAGTCACTGGCTTTCTCCTCTTTCCCATCAGGTACAAAACCGGCGGCTTCCACAGCGGATTTTGCATCTTCATAAGACATTCCGGTGATATTCGGTAACGTACGCATGGCTTTACCACGGCTGACTGTCACAGAAATCGCGGAGCCTTTTACCATTTTACCGGATCCGGGTTGCGGTGTCTGAGAAATAATGCAGCCTTCCTGAATGCTGTCGCTGAATTCCTTACTGGTTTGTACGACCTGGTAATCGCTGGTGTTGCTCAAGCTGGAGAAACGTTTGCCAATTAAATTCGGAACATCAATCTGCTCAGAACTTAAAGAATTTGTACTCGACAATGCCGAAGACACCTGCGAAGAACTGGAGGAAGCACCATTCTTAGAAGTCGCTGCGTCATCAGATGCGGCAGCTCCGGACTGGATTCCTTTTCCGGCCACACCGCTTCCGGCATCAACCGCAGATGCTACAGAGGATGACGTCCCGACCGCAGAGCTGTTTTGACTGCCTGACGTTTCCGCACGCGAAGCCTGATACAGCACCGCACCAATTGTCACGGCAACCAAAACGGCAACGCAAGCAAGAACAATCCACACGAAACGAGGAATCGATTTTTTCTCTTCCTGCTGCTCCTCCTCTTCCCTGCGCGCGCGCTCTTCGCGGTCTACCGAATCATCATACGGACTCGGAATACGGCGCAGGCTTTGTGTTTCTTCCAAAGAAGCTGTTGCAGTCGGTGCCGCCGAAAGTTCAGCCCGAAAGCGTTCGAACGTCTGCGTGCGTTCCTCCGGCTTCACCTGCAGTGCATTGGCAAGCGCGGTAACCACATGCGGCGGAATGCTGCGCAACGTACTGGCCGGCAGCAGCAGACGCGGATCTCGCAGGCGTTCCGGTGCACTTTTGGGCAATACGCCGGTCAGCATGAAGAACAGCGAAGCTGCCAGTCCGTAAACATCCGTATACTCACCCAGTTTACCGCCAGACTCATACTGCTCGACGGCGGCACACCCCCGCACAAAGTCCGGTGTCAGCCCACTGTCCGCAACCCGCACGGCCGAAGAAGAAAAGCTGCTCAGCTGCATACTGCCATCCGGCATGATGCGCAGCGTATCCGGAGAAATACCGTAATGCCCCACGCCGGAAGCATACATGGCAGATACCGTACTGATAACCGGCATCACCAATTTCCAAGCAGCATTCCAAGAAAGGGAGCCGCCGCTGCGCTCAACAAATTCACGCAGAGCCAATGCCTCTGCCCATGGAGAAATGGCGTAAGCTGTATAATTTTCTTCAAAAATGTCGAAAATATCCGTAACCGCAGGCTGCTCATGAAATTTAGCAACTGCCTCTTGATACGTGATAAATTCATTCAGGAATTCGTCAAACAACACTTCGTTTCCGGCAATAACGGCGATATCCGCACTGCCGTCCATACGCGCACAGATTTCTTTGGGAAAGAACTCATGAATCTGTACGGCGCAAAGCTGCTGCAAATCGAATCCGATATAAGTAAAGCTCTCATTGTCTGTCTGTTTCACCCGACCGACCATGTACCGTTCCTGCAAAACTGTGCGATAAGGCAAAGCGTCCTTGTGCTGTGGCTCATCCTCAGAAAAGCCACAGTGCGGGCACTGCGGTTTTCCCTCTGTGTCAGACATGCAATTCATGCATAGATGTTCATAGCCTGTCATAGATGCCTGCTCCTTTTAACTGGATTGCCATACAAAACAGACGCAGGGTCCTTGGCAGCTTTCCGCCCGGAAATCGACTGGCAAGGCCCTGCTTCTTTCCCTTTGCCACCAGTTTGACACCCGGCGGAAAGGTATATATATTTGTACAGCGAAACTTTTCATGACAAATTTATAAAAAGTCTGATTTCAATAGAGTATATTATACCACAATTTGCAGTTTCAAATCAAGTTACAGCATTCGCGCAGAAGGTTACACTTCTGTTTCTTTTTCAAAAAAAGGGCGGTCAGGGGATTTTTCCCCGCCCGCCCTTCGGTCACTCCCGCAGTTTGTACTCCATAATGCAGTCACGGAACTCGTCTTCATTTTGGATATCCCGGCTCAAAATTGCCCGCTGCGTGTCCTCTGGCAGGGCAAGAAAGTAGTCCTGCAAATCCGGCGTACTGTTAAAAAAGCGGCTGTACAGAAACGGGTACTGTCCGGCATAAAGCGGATTATCCATCGAAATCACCTCAACCGTAGTATTTCCGATTTTTGTCCGCTATGAGCCGGTATTATCTGGTATTTATATGCAAGTATCTAAGCCGAGTAAGCTGTGGCAAAGGCGTGTGCGTCCGCAAGATTTCCCAGGGAAAGCAGTTTTGACGTCTCCGGACGGCTGTCCAAGCTGACTGTCCAAACCTGCGCATGATCATAAGTATTAAAATAATAGGTATTTTTGTTTAAATCTATAAACGCTGTATACTTTGTATAATCTTCGGTATTCAGAAAAGTTCGAACCAACCCTTTCAGCACCTTGACCGTATCCGCAATATGAAAGCAGGAAGATACGGTTTGAGCCGTATTCAGTGGGGTTGCGATATGCGTTTTAATAAAAGCTGCCCGGACAAAACGTTCCGGCGAGGTATAACCGCCGGGCAATAGTGTTGTTCCCGCACCCTGCCCAAATGGAGACAAATGTACCGTACCCCAACAGGTCTCCTGCGGCTGCCGCGGAGAAACACCCAGATAGTTCCGCAGATTGGTCATATGCCATGTAAAGTCAGGACTGTTCGCCAAAACGCCAAGCGGATTTTCATAGCATTTAAGTTCCCCGTTAACAGGCTCCAGAACTACACAGTGGTTTCCACGATCCGCCGCAATCCAGTGCAGCGGCGCCACGGAATGTGTGACAGGATCTTTTAAGCCCACCACGCGAATCTGAGAAATCTGTTTCTTCAGGTCATCAACGGAACTGCAGTTTCCTAATAAGTACCGCAGAAACTCTAAAGATGCAAGGCTGCGTTTTCCACTCTGCGATGTATCACCTTCCGCATACGCAGCGTATCCGGCAAAATAGAGGGCTGCAGCGGCAAATCCCCGCTCATTGACACCGTCAAACAGACCCAGCAAATCGTCCTTCTGCTGCCCAATGGCCAAAAAGCGATAAGCCGTTTTCATATTCTTCTGATTCAACGCATTCTTCCAAACGTCATTTCGCGGTGAAAGAAACATGGTTGGTTCAATTTCATGGGAAAAGTCCATATTTCGTCCAAAGAAATGATCCAAAGCAAGTGACTGCAGCGTAATCGCCGTACACATAAAATCCTCTCCCCTGTTTTACGACTCATGGGCACTGTTCTATGTGTATGCAGCGGGGTTCCTCTTTATAGCAACCCGGCTCGGAATTTGTATCCACCCGGAAAGTTTTTTAAAAAAGCGGATGACTTTTCTGCCATCCACCTGTAAGCAACAAGCTAATGCCGCTGATTCCAAGGAAACTTCTTCCCACTTCCGGGGCGATACATCCAAGGTACGGTCTTCCAAAGCATGATTTTCTTTTTAAGCGCCGCATCTGTGTTTTTGCCGGTAATCAACATTTTATCATATCCGCCGTGCCGCAAATACAGATTTACCGTGCCGTAGCTGCAGCCTTCCCGCAGCAGAATGTCAATACAGGAAAAAATCACTTCCGGTATTCTCTGCTCCTGAAACAGGGCAATCAACTCCGCACTGCCGCACTTGCTGGTATGCAGAACATCCAAAATACGAACCATCGCGTCTACGCGCTGCAGAATTTCCCGCCCGCAAGGCGCTGTTTTCCCCCGGTGCAGTTCATGCGCGGTATCACGCCGTAAAAGCAGCGGTGCCTGCGCCGCAACATTGCAGAGGAGCATACACCGCAGAACGAATTCTTCTGCATAGCCGTAGCGGCAGGTTTCCGCAAATTGAATATGATTTTCTGTTAAAAATCTGGCGCGCACAAGCATGGCTGAAATGTCAATCTGCAGTTCGCGCTTTAAAAGCTGACGTACAAAATCGACATTTTCCGGCCCGGTACCGGGCAGCCGCTTTGCCGCACGTTTTTTGGCATCTTCCGACATACAGCCAAAAACAACATCTGCACTCGTCCGCAGCGCGGTCTGATAGTAATTGTTCAAAAAGTTGACATACAGTCTGCGTGCAAAAAGGAACGACACATAGGCCCCATGCACACGCGCCAAGCCGGTGTTCAGCGCGGCGGCAATCGTCGCATCCCCATTCTGTACCACACAGCCGCGCAGTTCCGCAGCGTGCAGTGCCTGTACGGCCTGTAAAACTGTACTGTCAGTGGAGCCGATATCCACGATAATCAGTTCTGACGGAATGTTCACAATCTGCGGTGACAGGAACTGCAGAATCCCGTCAATTTCCCGTTCGACATTGCGCACGGGTAAAATCAAGGTTAAAGCAATGTCAGACATTTGTGCCCCTCCTCAGGTGGATTCCTCTGCCGCAGGGTCTGAAGAATCATCCGCTTTTGCAAAGTAATCGAAATGGCATGGCATACTGCCGTTTTTTCACAATCATTTGGTATCTCTCATAAGTAAACACATCACCAAGCGCCGGATTTTTTTCCCATGCGCACGTGGTTTCCGATGCGGGAAAGAAAGCTGACAAAAGGATTACAAAGGAGAATGACCAACATCTGTGCAGACGAAGCATCATTCATAAATGCGCCAATCCCCTAACCAATTCCGCTGAGCAATCAAAGATTATGATATAATTTTAACAGGAAAGCGATTTGAATGCAATATCAAAAAAATTAGAAAAAAAGCTTGCATTTTCTGATTTTCTATGCTATTATATACGAGTCGTTTTTAGCAGCGGCTTTATGGGGCATTAGCTCAGCTGGGAGCGCAGGGCATCCGGTAAGCAACACCTCAGAGTCAGGAACAAATGAAAAATCGAATAACCCGGAAAGCCGCATCAATAAAGGGCTTTCCAATATTTGGGGGTATAGCTCAGCTGGGAGAGCGCCTGCATGGCATGCAGGAGGTCAGCGGTTCGATCCCGCTTATCTCCACCAAAAACAATAAGCCACAAGGCCAAAACCTTGTGGCTTGCGTTTTATCTACGGCGACCGGACACTTGATAAATATCAGGGAAATGCGGAGATCAGTCATCTCATGATGGGTAATCCCTGATATCCTCATTTTCATAGAGCGATCCCATTACCAAAAGCGAGGAAAGAGCTATGTTTTCCAATTGGAGGACATAGCTCTTTTTGGTACTATAAAAGCGTAGATGTAAGACGCCGACGGGCGTTTCACATTTGCGCTTATTCTTTTACAATAAGAGAGTAATTGGTCCGGCGCGGCGCTTTTTGGAGCGAAGCCTCCGATATAAAAACTGCCGGCCATCCCTTATTGTAAACGTTCGATTAAGCAGGTTGAAACCCTACGGGGCTTTCGCGTAACGAACCAAACTGAATCGCAATAAGCGCAGATGGGCAACAATTACAAACATCTATTCAGGAGGTTCGGAATGATCAGTGTAGGTATCGACGTGTCAAAAGAAAAGAGCACTGTCTGCATCCTAAGGCCATACGGCGAGGTGGTTGCGTCGCCTTATGAAGTAGCACACACCGCGCCAGAGGTGAAATCGTTAACTGACCGTATTTGTTCCCTGGAGGGCGAGGTAAGAGTGGTGATGGAGGCGACCGGCGGGTATCACCTTCCGCTGTTGGCTGTTCTTAAACAGGCGGGGGTGTTCGTCAGCGTCATCAATCCGCTTGTCATGAAAAAATACGCCTCGGCAACTCTTCGCAAAGGAAAGACCGACAAGCTGGACGCAGTGCGGATTGCCAACTTTGGCATAGACAACTGGTTCAAGCTGACGGATTACTCAGCGCCGGAAGAAGTCTATGCCCAGCTCAGGATGCTCGGGCGGCAGTATTCCCATTACATCACCATCAAAATTGAAAGCAAGCTTGCCCTGACGGATTTGCTTGACCGGACGATGCCGGGCATCAAAAAGCTTCTCAGCGGAAAACGGTCCGAGGAACCCACAAAAGACAAGCTCTGCGATTTTGTCGAAGAATACTGGCATTATGACAACATCACGAAAAAGAGCGAGCTTCGGTTTATCAGTGATTACTGCCGCTGGGCAAAAAAGAAGGGATACCACGCAAATGAAACCAAGGCGAGGAAAATCTTTGCCATGGCCCGCGACGGTATCCCTACTTTGCCCTCCAGCGCCGCATCGACCAAAATGTTAACGCTGGAAGCGGTCAGAGTCCTTCGGGAAATCAATCGAACTCTGGAAACTATTTTAACACAAATGCAGGAGCTTGCAACCACGCTGCCCGAATACGAGGTGGTACACGCCATGAAAGGCGTGGGCGACGTTTTGGCTTCCCGCCTCATTGCGGAGATCGGCGACGCGCGCCGTTTTCACAGCGGCAGCGCTCTGGTCGCCTTCGCCGGCATCGATTCGCCGCCGTACCAGTCTGGCGGCTTCATGGGCACACAGCGCAGAATTTCCAAGCGAGGCTCGGCGTTGCTGCGCAAAACCGGTTACGAAGTGATGAAATGCCTCAAATCCACAAAGCCTTCACAAGATGCCGCTGTCTACCTCTTTATGCTGAAAAAGGAGGCTGAGGGCAAACCGAAAAAAGTTGCTAAGATAGCGGCGCTGAACAAGTTCCTGCGTATCTATTATGCTCGTGTAATGGAAGTTTACAGAAGCTGAAGCTTTTCTATGTATGTTCTTGGCCAACTGCCCCCTGCCGTTGGCCTGCTTTGCTATATCCAAAATCAAATATTCACTATTTTAAAACCCGCTGAGAAAACTCTTGACTTTCCTTAGCAGGTTTTTATATCCAAACGCGAAAATCCTAATAATCGCGGGCGTTATAAAAATGGAGTAGCTATTCCGTTCTCTTCGTGGTATCTTGTGTGCTTGACAAATCAAAAGAAGGAGATGAATATTGGTGAGCGTAAACGCCAGAGAAGAAGAATATGAGCATGTGGAGCTGTTCGGCCGGCCCGCGCTTTTCACGAATTCCCGCATTGACCGCGGCACCGTGCCGGAAGGCTTTCACTGCTATGACCTGCGCGGCTCGGACCGCGACCCCGGAAAACCGACGACGGTGGAAAATCGGGTGGTCGTCAATCACGCCGGTACGGTGCTGACAGCCGAGCCAATCACCATTCCCAGGGAGGGCTTTCGCCGATTGCGCGGTGGGCGGCAGAACTATGGCTACATCGTGGAAACGGAGCATTACCGCTATTGCCTGCGGTGTAATCCCGGTCCCGGAGATTATCAGGCGTACCTTGCGGCTTTCGATCTGCGGGTACAGAGGATGAATATGAAACAGAAAACGCCCGCGCAGGATTGCGGCCTTGAAGATGGAATCGGGGATCAGACGCCCGAACAGGGCATCACGATGGGAGGCTTATGAAATGAGACAGCATCCGAAATGGCTGGAGTTTTTACGCGAGCAGTACCCGCCGGGCACACGTATCCGGCTCGCACAGATGAACGATCCCTATTCCCCCGTGCCGCCCGGCACCGAGGGGACGCTCGAGTACATCGACGACGCGGGCCAGTTCCAGATAAATTGGGACAACGGCCGCACCCTCGCGCTCATCCCCAGTGAGGATCACTTTTCCGTCATTCCGCGGCCGCTCCAGACTCTCAAGCTCTACATGCCGCTCACCGTCACCACCTATGAGCGCGACGAATACGGCGACATGGACAACGATCCCGTCGAGCTTGACAGCCGGACGGTCCTTCCCTATGAGGATTATATCCTCGCCGCCATTCTGAAGGAGCGCGCGCTGGAGGAAGCGGAGCGCGGCCTCATGAAATACTATGGCGCGGACGACGCTGTAAACGACAAGGTGCGGTCTTATGTTTTCACGGTGGAACGTGTCCAGGGCCAATTGATGGGAGTCGCTGAGTGCCGCATCAAGAGCGAACTGACAGCTGAGGAACTGGAACGGCTCAAGGGGAACATCTCCGGCCAGGCGTCCGATGGGTTCGGGGAAGGCTTCGAGCAGCGGCCGATCAAGACCCCGGACGGTGAGATTTACGTCAGCCTGTGGAGCAGCGAGAAAGGCTGGAACATCATGACGCAGGATGAGCTGGAGCGGAGCCAGCAGATGGGAGGCATGCGGCTTGATCAACAATAAAAGAATCATGGAGCTGGAGATCAGCCGTCCCGGTACGTTCGGCTCGAATACTTCGTCGACAATTGCGTTGCCCGCCACCCCCTATGAGCTGTTGGATGCACTGGACAGGGCGCGCGTGACCGACGAACGGGTTATCTACTCCACGGAAATCCTGCGCTGCGAGCTGGACTACCTGCCCCAATTTCTCAGCCCCAGCTCCAACCTGTATGAAATGAACCATCTCTCCCAGCGGCTGGCCTCACTCAGCGATTGGGAGCTGGACTGCTTCGAAGGGATGGTGATGATGGATGCTATCCAGAACAGCTATGCTTTGATCCCTGTGGAGCGGCTGATCAACATGACCGTCAGTATGGAGCACTGTCAGATCGCCTACGAAGCACACAACGACGAATCCCTCGGCAAATTTTATGCGGAAAACGGCTTCGTGCCGCAACTGGACAGCCTGCCGGACAATATCTACGCATGGCTGGACTTCGGCAAGATCGGAAAAGAGATGCGCGAGGGCGAAGGCGGCGTCTTTACCCCGCACGGCTATGTGGTGCAGAACGGTATGATCGCGCGGCTGTATCAGAGCGGAGAGGCCGTCCCCGCCGAGAAGCCGGACTACACGGTGCTCCTGCGCGTGACCAAAGGGCATTTCAACGATCCCGAATCTGACAACGGTCTCTCCGCGCTCCTGAAGCTGCCCGCCGGCGATCAGAAGCTTTTTCACGCGGTGAAAGAGGCGGGCGCGGCGTCGCCGGAGGAATGCTCGTTCGCCGCCGCGGACTGCGCCGTTCCCCAATTGACGGAGAAAATCACCGACGAGCTGGAAGCCACGAACGGCGGCTGCTACGGTCTGGTCAATGAGCTGGCAGGACAGCTACGGCATCTTGACCGCGAGGGCGGCGTCCCCATTTGCAAGGCGATGCTGATGTCGGCGCCCAGGGACATCTCTCTGGAGGAAGCGCTCGACCTCGCGTATCAGACTGACGAATTCAGGCTTCTGCGGGAGACCGCGACCCCTGCGGATTACGCGAAAGCGGAGCTTGCGAAATGTACGATCCCGCTGAAAAAAGAACTGTTTGCCAGCGATGCTGCCCTTTGTTACTACGGTGAAAAGCTCATGGAGCACGACAAGGCTTCCTCTACCGAATACGGCATTCTCGTCGCACGGGGCGGTCAGACGGTGGAACAGTGCCTGAACCGACCCGAACCGCAAATGGAAATGAGGTAAATGAATCATACTTTTATCCAGAGATGTGCAACCGTAAACAGAATAAACTTTGCGTCGCCTTTTGATTTTAACGAAGATCAAAAGGCACTTTTTTGTTTCAGGAGGAAAAGTGTTGGCAGGACAATCGAATACGGTTAACAAACGGCGCCGCCTTTGCAAAAAGGCAGCGCCGCTTCCGTTATAAGGAGATGAACCATGGATCAGAAAACAAAAGAAAATCCCGGAACAGGATCGGCGGGCCCTCCGAAGCCGGTAACCCTCCCGCTTCCCAAAGAGCTGTCCCGCTGCAAAGGCTGCCCGTACCCCGGAATCGGCTTCATCTGCTGGAACACGGACGGGACCTGCATACGCACGGATGAGGAAGAAATGAACCGCCGCGATGGAAGAAGGCGGCGCAAGTGAACAGCATCATCAGCTGGATCGGCGGGAAGAAAGCCCTGCGCGACCAGATCTACCAGCGGATGCCGATTCAGATAGGACGATATGTCGAGGTGTTCGGCGGGGGCGGCTGGGTGTTGTTCGGACGAAGGCCCGACTCCGCTATGGAGGTGTATAACGACTTCAATGCCAATCTTGTCAACCTTTTTCGCTGCGTCCGCGACCGCCCGTTCGCGCTTCTGAAGGAACTGAACTTTCTGCCCCTTAACGGGCGGGACGAATTCGGCGTCCTCAAAAGGTACCTCGAAAAAGAGGAATTCACCAGCCCTTACCTGAAAGAGGAACTGGAGATCGCCGAGCGTTACCTGGCTCCTCCGGAGTATGAGGAAATCAAGCCGATCCTGCTCGAAAACGCAACGATGAATGACGTCAAGCGGGCCGCGGCCTTTTACAAACTCGTCCGCCTGAGCTACGGCAGCGGCTGCACCAGCTACGGCTGCCAGCCCTTCGATATCCGCAAGACCTTTCATTTGTTGTGGGAAGGCAGCCGGAGGCTCCGCGACACGGTTATAGAGAACAAAGACTTTGAGGCCCTCATCCGGCAGTACGAGCGGGATGACGCCTTCTATTATTGCGACCCGCCGTATTACCAGACGGAAGGTCATTACGCCGTGGCGTTTGGTCTCGAGGACCATTACCGTCTGCGGGACACGCTCGCTTCCTGCAAGGGGAAATGGCTGGTGAGCTATAACGATTGCGCATTCATCCGTGAGCTCTACCATGACTTTCAGATCGAGGCGGTCAGCCGCCTGAGCAACCTTGCCCAGCGGTATGACGGCGGCTGCGAATACGCCGAAGTCCTTATCGCCAACTATGACACCAGTGAAAGACTGCGCGAACTGCCGGTGCAGATGAACCTCTTCGGTTCGTCCGACGCTGGCCTTTTTTGCTATGCAAAAGCATAGCAAAAAATAAATTCAACCGCGCCACATGCGCGAAAACTCCATGCGCTCCCGCCTCGTTTGCATCCATCGTGGCGCGCGATAATCCGCGCATGAAGTTTTATGACCAAACGGCCCAAATCAAGGAGGAAAATGCAATGAGATTACTTGAAACCAGCGCCGCCGTCGACCAGAAAGGGCGCCTCAGAATTCCCGAGGAAGTCTCCATTCAGCTGGAGCTTTCCCCCGGCGATGAAATCCGTGCCCTGATCTGCGACGATTCGCACACTCTGCAGGCTCTGTGGCGGGAGTTCGTTTCCCGTCACGGCGTGGAGGATGAACAGGATCCGGCTGACAACGAGGCTTTGGAGGAAGTTGTGCTTCCCGGGGAGATGCTGGCGCAGGCGGGGTTCCGCGCCGGCGACGGGCTTGACGCCGTCTGCGGCGAGCGGAAGATCGTCATTACGGCCTCGGACGAAGCGCCCGGCCGTCTCGACCCTCTTGACAGCCTGCCGGACGATCTGCGCAGGCTGTGCGGTGATCTCGGATTCAACCCCGGCACGGTTCGGAATGTGATGTGGGAAGGAGGTTATTTCCGTGAATAAGCCGATTTACAAGATTCTCGACGCCAAGGGGCGCGTGCTGATCCCGCGGGAAGCGCGCTCAGCCGCGGGCATGGACTACGGCGACATTGTCCGTCTGGATGTTCAGAACGGCCGGGTGTCGGTCAAAAAGATCAACATCGTCGAGGTTGGGGACAAATCCCCAGAGGCGGTGGAAGCATTCGTGCACGCCGCCATCCGGGAGATGCCGGAGGAAAGCCAGATCGCCATCGCCGTCCGACTGCTGGAACTGATCCAACAGAGAAAGGAAGGCCGCCATGGATGAGAAACCGGTCTATAGTGAGGAAGACTGCGTCCAAACCGGAACCGGCATGTTCATTGCCGGAACTGTGGTCGTCCTCAAGCCGGAAGCACTGTCAAAAAATCAGCGCGGCATCCGTCAGCTTCTCTTCTGCGAAGGTGGGTGGGGCAGCGGCCCGGACGAGCCCGACGGTTCTTCCGTGCGCGCTGTTTCCCTCGCCAACGGGGAATGTGTTCGCCGGAAACGCAGCGAGATCCTTGGGTTGCTGAAAACCGAGCTGCTTCCCGACCAAGCGCGGCTCCAGCTGTCACAGATCCGGCCTCTGGATTCGGAGGTCCCCAAGGCGCCGCAATTTTTCGGTTACTGCTTCCTGCCGGACGGGCGCTATGCCGCGGGTGTTCCTCTTTCCGATGAGATGGAGGTGCGGGAGTACATCGACACGCAGCGCGGATACCAGCACCGCGTCATGATCTGCGACAGCGAAGACAGCTGTGTATTCGAAATGACCGCTGGTAAGGTCATTTTCCCTACACAGGAGGACATCGAGCGCTTGAATGAAGAACAAACGCTGTCGGACGCGCCCGTATCCGGCGGGATGGAAATGAAACCGTGAATTTCCGAGAAAGTGAGGCGATCCGGCAATGAAGAATATTGAAATCCGAAACGGCCGCGTCCTGTATTACGGCAATGAAGCGGGCTATGTGGAAAACGGCAGGGCCGTGGTCGACCCCATCTTCCAAAGCGATGAGCTCTCGGACTTTCTTACAAAGGAGAAGCTCGAGACTCTATGGACCAACGGTGTATACGACCGGCTCACTGCCGCGAGAGAAACCACAGCGGCAGGCGCGGAGGTCCCCGCAGCCGGGCGGGCCCATGGTTTCCCCGACCGCCCGCCGCTGAAAAGCTGCCGGATATGGCAGTTGAAGCCGGACGTGGATGTCCGCATGAAATTCGTCGGCTACGACGAGCTGCTGAAGAACTTCGGCGAGCCGGATCCCGGCAATTACCAGATTGCCTACGACGGGCAGGTGGAAACCAACGATCTGGAGGAACTCTACACCAAATTCAACGTCGATCATCCGCCCGGCTATGAGGGGCACAGCCTTTCCATGTCGGACGTGGTGGAGCTGTACGACGAAACGGGCAGCTCCTTCCACTATATCGACCATTTCGGCTTTAAAGAGATCGGATTTGGCCCACCCGGGCAGGAGATGCGCCAGGGACCCGCCCTGAGTCCTTGAAGAGCGCTACAAAATTTCAAACAAAATACGGAGGTGTGGAATGAACCACGAAAACAACGACGAAAAGGAAAAAAATAAAAAGCGCAAAAGGGTGCTGCCGATTATCCTGCTCATCCTTTTGCTTGCGATCATCGGCATCACCTTTTCTTTTTGCCATGCCGGGACACCGAATGGTGGCGGCCCGTCCCCATCCAGCCAATCGGCCCCTTCTTCTTCCCTCGACGATAACGGCAACGCCTTACCGGGCGGGTACGTTCCCAAATCCCGGCAGGAGATCCTGTCCGAGCTGCGGAAAAAGGAGGTCGTAGTCACCGACAAGGTGAGCGAGCAGATCGCTTTTTCAAGCGGCGTCAAGGGAACAGTCGGCACATGGGCGGTGGAGAACCCGGCATCCAACAAGGTGATTGAGCAGTGCGCTGTCATACTGAACGGACAGACCGTCGCGGAATCGGTGCCGATCTATCCCGGCCAGCATATTGAGCAGATCACCCTCTCCCAGAAAGTAGCCTCCGGTACTTACGACGTCATCGCAAATATCAAATATTACAGCACGGATACCAAGTCACTGCTTGGTCAGGCGGATTACCGCCTCAAGCTCACCGTTTCATAAAGCCGGATTTCCGGCTTACAATCAGATTTATAAGGAGGATTCCCCATAATGAAAAAGGGTATCAAAAAACTGCTTGCGGGCATCGTCACCCTCGCTATGCTTTCCCTCGCGGCGGTTCCGGCGTTTGCCGCGACCACCACAACCGACTCGGGAACCGGCAGCGTCACCGGCTCTGTAACCATCAACGGCTCCATTTCGCCGCTGACGATCAGCGTGACGCACCCCATCAACGTCGCCTACGCCATCAGCCCCGACACCGGCACATTCACTTCGCCGGACATCGGGATCACCAACAACACCAAAACGGCGGTCAACGTCACTGTTCAGTCCCTCACCGCGGCATCCGGCGGTACGCTAACCTTCACCGATGTCGACCCCGCGTCCAAGTCGTGGAATACACTGAACAACGCGGATTCCAAAAAATACATCGCGCTCGGCGTGAAAGCGAAGGACTCCACCGGCTGGAACTCCGGTTACAGCACCGCCACCCATTGGGCGACCACCCCGTCGCCGCTGCTGGTCGGATCGCTGAATCCCGCCACGACCGGGATCCTGACGCTTACGGCGGATTACGGCCTTGCCTTCGACGCAGCCTACACCGCAAACCACAGCCTCGTGTTCCTATTCCAGCTCACATAACCGATAACGGACAGGCGGTCGGAAGCATACAGCTTCCGGCCGCTATATGTCCCCGGAAAGGAGGTCAAACTCTTCATGCATCGCTTCAAGCGCCTGCTTAGCATCCCGCTCCTTGCCTGCTTCCTGCTGTTCTCGTCTGCCTTGCCCGGCATCACGGCCTCCGCGGCAACCACCCTGACACTTTCTGCAACGCCGAATCCCGCAGCAAATTATGTTGCTTTGAGCTGGACAAACAGCGACAAAAGCCAGCCGTACAGCTACATGCTGTACAGCAAATCATCCCATGATTCGACGTTCCAAAGTATTCCATCAAAGGCCAGCGTGAAAGTGCTGAACATCTACCCCGACGTGACGCCGACCGTGACCTTTACAACGTGGCAGGGGCAGAACTATACCCTTCCGAAATCCGCATCGCTGAAAATATGGATGGAAACTCCGAACCAATACGACCCCAAAGGCTTCGGCAAAGGCTTGATTTCGGTCGACCCTGTATCCATCACCAGTTTCAACGCAAGCCCAAATTCATACCTGAAAAATTCAGATGGGACTTATAAGTACGATACCCTCTATTTCGGGGCGTGGGACGCTTTTGCCAGCGAGGATCTCTCCGCTGCGGCGGAAACCGTTACCGATGCTTTCATAAAAACCGGCAGAGGGGTTCTTTTCGGACATGATACGATGGTGAATAACGACACCATCTCCATGCCGAATTTTTTTAAGCTGGCCCATTACTGCAATATTCAGACCATCAGCCATTACACGATACTCGGTAATACGCAGATCAAGGTTTTCAAAAAAGGCTTGCTGACCAACTACCCCTGGCAGGTTGGGGGCATCGGCACGGTGCTGAACGTGCCGATGTCTCACTCCAACCAGATGGCCTTCGGCGACATCTGGATGACCTACCAGCAGCCTTTTACCTATCCGAACAGCACCCTTGTTACCTCGGGTCTGGGCACCAACAATTTCTATCTCACCAGTTGGAGCAATGCCGCAATGATCCAGACAGGTCACTCCAATGGCGACGCTACCCCCGATGAGCAGCGGGTGACGGCGAACACGCTTTTCTATTTAAGCCAGATCACCACCGATACGAGTTGGTCTGATCACAAGGGGCAGGATCTGGACGCACCGGATGCGCCAGCCATTTCAGGCATCACCCATAATTCCGGGCGAACACAATACACGGTCAGCTACTCCTCGCAGGACAATGCTACTGGTTATCAGTATTATGTGGAAAGCACCGGTGAAAACGATGGTATGAAATACGATTCGCCTACCATCAGTACCAGCATCGAAAGCGGGATGAAGGGTTACTCCATTGCCGTCGACAATAACCCATCCGGGGTTCCTGACGGCTCCATCACCACCACAGCAGGAAGTTACACTTTTGCGCGGCCATCCGGCAGCGGTTTTTATGTTCACATTGCCGCTGCCGACAACGTAGGAAATGTTTCAGCAGTCTCGACCTATCATGTGGACGAGCTCGTTTCCGTCACACATCCGGTCAGCGTCGGCTATGCGATCAACCCCAACAGCGCGGCTCCTTTTACGGCGCCAGATGTCCAAATCGTCAACAATTCCACGATCCCCATTCGGGTTTCCGTTCAAAGCCTGTCCGCATCCACCGGAGGCTCGCTCACGCTGAACGACGTATCGCCCTCCAAGTATGCGGACTGGAGCAAGCTGACAACCGTGCAGACCAGATCGAATATTGCCCTCGGGCTTGGGATCAGGGAAACAGCAGCCGGAAGCGGCACATGGTCGGAGATCGACCGGACAGCCCCGCTCTATGCCTCAGATATCACAGACAAGACTCCTCTCGGTGTCCTGAACCCCAACGGCGCCGCGGGAACACTGGAGTTAACGGCGAAATACGGTCTTGCCTGGGATAAAGCCTACACTTCGGTTCACAGCCTTTCGCTGTTTTTCGATCTTACAGATTGAAAACGGATTTCTTCCACTGACAGCGGAAGGCTGTCTTTTTATACCCAAATTTGAAAACACAGGAGGAACAAGTCATGAGTGAACTGCAGAATGTACCGGCCGCCGCCCCCGAAAGTTCGGCGCAGCCCATGCAGGTGGATGTGAAAATCGGCTCCATCCGGCCGGAGGGCAATGTCAAAGCCTACGCTTCAGTCAACCTGAACGGCTGCTTTGCTATCCGTAATGTCAAGGTGCTCGAAAGCAGCAAGGGGCTGTTCGTGAGCATGCCGAGCTACCGGGCCGGGAACGGCGAGTACCGGGACATCTGCTTCCCGGTCACCAAGAAATTCCGGGAGCAGCTCAACGGCGCGGTGCTGGACGCCTATCACCAGGCGCTGATCCAGGGGCAGAAGGAAGCCCTCAGGCAGCATCTTCCCGAGGCTCCGAAGCAGGAAGCCGGAATGCAGATGGCGGGCGTGTGACGCCCGCCATCTTTTCGCCCCAAAGTATAAACAGAATAACGGAGGTATGTCATGAAAAAGAAAATATCCAGCGCGAAAAAGGAGTTCGCGTGCAAGCTGCTCCGGTTTTATGCCAGAGTATCCTCCCGGAAGGCGGAAGGATTCGTTGACAGCGCCATCAAAATCCTGATTGCCGTCGTCATCGGTGCGCTGCTCCTCGCCGGCCTGTATGCCCTGTTCGGCAATACGATTCTGCCGACCGTGACCCAGCGGATCAAAGATATGTTCAATTATGCCGGGTAAAGGCCATGGTCTGGATACGAACCGCCGCTTTTTTTCTTCTGCTGTCGGCGGCTGCTGCCGGCGATCTCAAAAACAGGGAGATCCCGAGGGGCGACATTCCCGGCATATTCCTGGCCGGGCTCCTCGTCTTTAACCCGATCAGGCTGCTCGGCGCCCTCGCGGGCGCCCCAATTTTTATCCTCGCCCTGATCTGTAAGGACAGGCTGGGTTTCGGAGACGTATGGCTGACAATCGCGGCCGGGTCCGTCGTTGGATTTGAGCATGGGCTGTGGGCACAGATCATCGCCTACAGCTCCATGCTCTTTTTTTACGTTGGCTGTCGGATCTATCGGAAGTACAGGCCGCATGGAAAGGTGCTGAACCAGCCGTACCCCCTTGCGCCTTTTATCTCATTCGGCTTTATCGCGGCCTATTTTCTATGAATATTGGAGGGATTATCTCGTGAGCTTTTTCAAAAACCGCACCGTTCTCGGGGCGCTCTGCATTTTGCTTTCACTCCTCATTTGCTTTGCGGTCACGCCCCTTTTTAACGCCGGGGTTTCGCATAAGACAAGCATTGTGCGCGTCACGAAGGACATCCAGGCCGGGCAGCAGATTACCAAAGACATGGTGCAGACGTTGGAAGTCGGCGGTTACAACCTGCCTTCAAATGTACTGAAAAGCCCGGACAGTGTTGTCGGAAAATACGCCGCCGCAGAGCTCGTTCCCGGCGACTATATCCTCAGCATGAAAGTCACCGGAACTCCTACCGTGTCAAACGCCTATCTGTCGGCCCTGAACGGGAGCAGGCAGGCTATTTCCGTGACGCTTAAAACCCTTGCGGAAGGGGTTTCAGGCAAACTGCTGCCGGGAGATATTGTGTCTGTCCTCGCCCCGGACTACCAGAACCAGGGCAGCACCGTCACTCCGAAGGAACTGCAGTATGTGGAAGTCATCGGCGTGACCACCAGTGAGGGCGCGGATGCCAATGCAAACATCGGCCAGAACGCATCGTCGGGCGGCACAACGACGAATGATGCGAAGAATCTGCCAAGCACCGTCACCCTGCTGGCGACACCGGAGCAGAGCGCCATCCTCGCGGGGCTGGACGCGGACGGGAAACTGCACCTTGCCCTTGTCTACCGGGGCAGCAAGGACAACGCTCAGAAATTCCTGGACGCACAGGACAAGGCCCTGAAAGAGCTGTACCCGGACGCCTCCAGTACGGCGCTGACGGATTCCTCCGGCCCGGCTCAGGAAAGCAGCTCTTCCCAGACCGCCGCTTTCTCCGGCGAGGGGGGACAGTAATGTTCCATTTTCAGACCGGAAGCCTTTTCTCCCGGAGCTCCGGCGCGTCCAAGGCGGATCCCGAGCCGGAGCCTTCCGCACAAATTCTGGCCGTATGGGGAAGCCCCTCCTCCGGAAAAACCACGGTCAGCGTCAAGCTGGCCCAATACCTGACGGATCAGCGCCGCAACGTGCTGCTTCTGCTCTGTGACAGCACGGTTCCCATGCTGCCCTGCATCTGCCCGCCCGCGGACCTTGAGTGCGAGTGCTCCCTTGGGAGTGTCCTTGCCGCTTCGCATATCACCGCAAGCCTGATCCGGCACAACTGCATCACCCATAAGCGCATCAGCCACTTGAGTATTCTCGGAATGCGCAAAGGAGAAAACGTCTTTACCTACCCGCCATATACCTCCGAGCTTGCGGCGGAACTGATCGCCGGTCTGCGGGAGGTCGCGCCCTATGTAATCATCGACTGCGGCAGCGCCATCGCCCATGACATCCTGTCAGCGGTGGCGCTCATGGAGTCCGACGCCGTTCTGCGGCTGGTTGGTTGCGATCTGAAATCCGTCAGCTACCTGTCCTCCCAGCTTCCGCTCCTCAAAGATAACAAATGGGATGCGGAGAAGCAGTATAAGGCGGCAAGCAACATTAAGCCCAATCAGGCCAGCGAAAACATGGAACAGGTTCTCGGAAACGTTGCGTTCAAAATTCCACATTCCGACGAGCTGGAAAGCCAGATGCTCGCCGGAGATCTGTTCCGGGAGTTGTCGCTCAAGGAGAGCCGGGGCTTTCGCAGGGAAATTCAGAAAATCAGCAAGGAGGTGTTCGACGTTTGAAGCCCATTCATATGACAGACAGCCAGAACCTGTTTTTTACACCCGCGGACGAATCCAGAGACTTCGGAGAGGTTCTGCGGGAAGTTCAGGGGTATATCTCCACCCACTACGCCTCTCTGCTTTCGGCGGGGGCGGGCCTTGAATCCAAGGCGCAGCTCAAGCGGTACATCGCGCAGTATGTGCGGGAAAACCGGATCGCCGTCGCCGGCATGGATCAGCCCCGGCTCGTAGAGGCGCTGCACACTGAAATGGCGGAGTTCGGTTTCCTGACCCATTACATTTTCGGCTCCGGCGTTGAAGAAATCGACGTCAACGCCTGGGACGACGTGGAGGTGCAGTACAGCGACGGCAGCATAAAAAAACTCGATGAACGCTTCGATTCCCCGGCGCACGCCGTCAGCGTCATCCGCCGCATGCTCCACATATCGGGCATGGTGCTCGACAATGCCAGCCCGGCCGTGCTGGGGCATTTGAGCAAAAACATCCGCATCGCAACGCTCAAGGATCCTCTGGTGGATGAGGACGTGGCGGTGGCCGCGTCCATCCGGATTGTCAACCCGCAGAACATGGGGCGTGATGATTTTATCCGTCTCGGCACGGCGACGGAGGACATGCTGGATTTTCTCTCCGAGTGCCTGCGTTACGGCGTTTCCATCTGCGTCGCGGGGCCAACCGGATCCGGCAAGACCACACTTGCGGGCTGGCTCTTGACCACTATACCGGACAATAAGCGCATTTTCACCATTGAATCCGGGAGCCGCGAGCTTTCACTGGTGAGAAGGGATGCAAACGGGAAAATCCGCAACAGCGTCATCCACACGCTGACGCGCGACAGCGAGAACGGCCGGCAGCGCATCGACCAGACCGACCTGCTGGATATCGCCCTGCGTTTCAACCCAGACTATGTCGTGGTTGGCGAAATGCGCGGGCCCGAAGCGGACGCGGCGCAGGAGGCCGCCCGCACCGGCATCGCGGTCGTCACCACAATCCACGCCAACTCCTGCCAGGCAACCTATTCCCGTATGGTATCCCTGTGCAAGCGCGCCGTCGATACGCCCGACGCGACCCTCATGGGCTATGTCACGGAGGCGTTCCCGCTGATTGTATTCTGTAAACAGCTCGAAAACCGGCAGCGCCGTGTGATGGAAGTGATGGAGTGCGAAATCCTGCCGGACGGCGCGAGGAATTTCCGCCCCATCTTCCAGTTCGCCATCAATGAAAACCGTATCGAAGACGGCCGGTTCATCATCAGCGGCAGCCACAGCGTGGTACAGGGTATCTCTCCGAGCCTGCAGAGGCAGCTCATTGAAAACGGCATGCCGCAGGACATCCTCAAACGGATCCTGCAGATTGGAGGCGAGGCCGCATGACCGCAATAGAATTGTTTGCCTGCGCCGGCCTGATCGCCGGCGCTTTTATGATCCTGAAGCTCTCGCCGCTGGAATTCGCGGACGGGCTGTTCGGCTTTCTGCTGAAACGGCCCCGGAGCATCCGGGATGAGATCAATGAAACCACCAGGCGAAAAAAGCCGTCATTCCTGCACCGTGAAATCAGCGAGGCGCAGGAAATCCTCCGTATGACCGGACGGAGCGAACGCTTCTCCATGGTCTGTGCGGCGTCGCTCCTGTTCTTCGCTTTCGGAGCGTGCGTTGCCATTCTGATGCAGAATGTGTTTCTTGTGCCGGTTCTGGCGGTGGGGCTTGCGTTTCTGCCGTTTCTCTATGTCAGGACAACGGCGGAGCACTTCAAAAAGAACGTCGCTACCGAACTGGAAACGGCGCTCTCCATTGTCACATCGGCCTATTTGCGCAATGAGGATCTGATGACCTCGATAGAGGAAAACCTGCCCTATCTGAACCCGCCGGTGAAGAATGTTTTTGCGGAATTTACCGCGCGGGTCAAGCTCATCGACCCCGACGTGGAGGCGGCAATCCGGGAGATGAAGCCCAAAATTCAAAACGAAGTGTTTCAGGAATGGTGCGATGCCGTCGCCGTGTGTCAATACGATCGGAGCCTGAAAAGCACGCTGACGCCGATTGTTACCAAGCTCTCCGACGTCCGCGTGGTCAACGCCGAGCTGGACTACCTGGTGTTTGAACCGCGAAAGGAATTCGTCATCATGGCGCTGTTGGTTGTCGGCAACATCCCGCTCATGTATTTCCTCAACCGGAGCTGGTACGCGGCGCTGATGCACAGCCTCGCGGGCCAGATCGTCCTTGCGGCCTGTGCCGCGGCAATTTTCATCAGCAGTGCCTTCGTGATCAAACTGACAAAGCCCATCCGCTACAGGAGGTGACGTGGATGACGGGTCTGCTGTTTCTTTTTGCAGCCCTGCTTGCGGCGGGGCTGTTTTTCCTTCTATCCGATTTGCTGAAGCTTCCGACGCTGGCCGCGGCCAAGGCTCTGCTGAGCGCCGGGAAGCCCCGGAAAAAAGCCGCCAAAAGCGTGGAGGCTTACCTCATGACGTGTGCCGGCAAGCTGGCAAGGCTTATCCGCATGGACGAATATAAACGCAGCCGGTTGGAGAACACCCTCAAAGCGGCGGGGATTCCCATGACGCCGGAGGTCTACACCGCGTATGCCATTGTGAAAGGCGGAGTGATCGTTGTCCTTGTGATCCCCTGTCTGTTCTTATTTCCGCTGCTGGCTCCGGTGCTGATGCTGCTTGCCGCCCTTGTATATTTCAAAGAAATCCGAAAGGCGGACGAGCAGCTCAAGGCGAAACGCGAGCAGATTGAAAGCGAGCTGCCCCGCTTTGTGGCGACCATTGAGCAATCCCTCAAATCCAGCCGCGACGTGCTGGCGATGCTGGAGCATTACAAGCAGAATGCGGGCGAAGCCTTTGCAAATGAGCTGGGAATCCTGACCGCCGACATGCGCTCCTCCTCCTATGAGGCGGCGCTGACCCGCTTTGAGGCCAGGTTCAATTCGCCTCGTATATCCGATGTGACGCGCGGCCTGATCGGGGTGCTGCGGGGCGACGACGGGGCGGTATACTTCCAGATGCTCGATCACGACTTCAAGGCGCTGGAGCTCCAGCGGCTGCGCGGCGAGGCGCTTAAAATTCCGCCGAAGATCCGCGTCTATTCCTTTGTGATGCTGATGTGTTTCCTGTTCACATGGCTCTCCGTCATGGCGATCTCAATCATGAAATCCCTCGGCACCATGTTTTAGCGGCGAACCGCCGCTAATATGACGCGGGTGCAGACAGCATCCAGCGGAAAACAAGGCACCCGCGATCCTGAATATATCCATGTATGTGAGGAAGGGAGGTTTATAGATGGACCATCAGAAAACGCTGCAGGAGCTTCAGGAAAAGCTCGATGAAAATTACAATGCCTTTGTGCAGGGATGGTTAAATCTCGACACACCGACCCTGATCGAAAAAGCGGAGGAAATCGCCGCAACCAAAAAGGTATACAAGGCGCTCCGGGCCAGCCATTTCAGGGACATGGAATATCTGCTCCGATTCCGGAACCCTCTGGAGGTTGTGCGGGATCAGTGGATGGAGGAAGAATCCTATGCGCCCGATGAGGATATGGAGCATGTTCTCTGGTCGGTCGCGGACCGCGGCGACGCAGAGCAGAGTTATGAACTTGACGAGGATTTTCACCCTCCGGAACAGCAGGGGGTGAAACTGTGCTGAAACGGCTCCGCTCCCGCCGCGGGGAAGGTTATATCGATATCGCGGTGCTGGTGCTCTGCGCCATGCTGGTCATCGCTTTCGCGGTCAAACTGTTTCCCGTGTATATAGAGAAAAACCAGCTGGACTCCTTTGCCACGGAGCTGTGCCGGGAAGCGGAGATCTCAGGCCGCGTCGGTACGGAAACGGACGCACGGGCGCGGGAACTGGAGGAACAGACCGGGCTGCACCCGTCTGTCGACTGGTCAAGGACAGGTAAAATCCCGCTCGATCAGGAATTCACAGTGACGGTGTCCGCACAGGCGAATATCGGGCTGTTCGGCGGATTCGGCAGTTTTCCGATCAATCTGGAAGGAAAGGCCAACGGGAAAAGCGAAATTTACTGGAAATGAGGTGAAGGAAAACGTGCGCAAAAAACTGAAGCATATTCTGAAAGACCGGCGCGGGTTTTCCTTCCCGCTGGTTGTGGCGGTCGCCCTCGCGCTGGTGCTCATCCTGTGCGGGATCTCCGAATACCTGCGTCTATGCATCATCGCGTCGGGCGTCCGGGATGCGGTGCAGTCTGCCATCGTCGCTACCGTAACCGACAATTACAGCAACGTTTATTACGGAGTCCGTGAGGGATATTCCGGTGGATATCGACCCAGCGGCTCTTCCTGGGTCGGAAGCGTCAGTACCGGCGATATTTATGGCCGGCTTGATCGGAACCTCGGCCTGAAAAATGAGAACGGAGCCCATGTAAAGGAAGCAGGCGGTGCGGAGAAATTCAAGATATCTGGTTTGTCGGTGACCATTCAAAACGCACCGCTGGCGCCCTCCAACCCTGCAAACAGTCCGGCCTTTGCGGCCGACGCGACGATTCAACTGGAAGTACCGGTGAGCTTCGGCGGTAAGACGCTTTCTCCAATGCACGCCACATTGAAAGTTCGGGCAAAATATATGCCTGTTTTCTAAAAAAATCGCAGTAGCAATAGACTTTTTACCCTTTCTGTGATAGTGTGTGAAACAAGAGGAAACAAACGGAAAAGAGAAAAAGGGAGGTCAAACTCCATGAAGAAATTATCGGATAAAGCCAAAAGATCATTGACCATCGCCGGCATCGGCGTGGTGTGTGTGGCTGTGATAATCGGGATTTCCTATCAGCTTAAGGCCGAGGGAGCCAACGACGCTGATGTCGCGACATCCTCATCTTCTACTTCCAGTGAAGTGATCGTCCCGGCTGTCGGGACAAACGATAATACAACGAAAAGTGCGGCGCTCGCTTCGTCGGCATCCTCCCAGGCACAGGAAGCTTCAAGCAAGGCGGATCAGGCGATCCAGCCCGATGTATCGAAACCCGCGGCACCTTCCTCCAAGCCTGCCGCACAGGGCAGCACCACCAATCCTTCCAAGGCACCGACGTATAGCTCGAAGGATACTGCCCCAAGCGAAGGATCTGGAAGCCAGAACTTTCAGAAAAAGGGCGGAAAAATCTATGTCCCCGGATTTGGATGGGTGACAGACAATGGTGGTGGCGGTTCTGGAACAACGGTGGATGGCGGCGGTGATATTAACAAGCAGGTCGGTCAAATGGATTAGCAATTAAATTTCATAATTCATTACATCATTAAAAAGAAGCAAGGCAAACAACGCCTCGCTTCTTTTTTATTTTCGGAGGTGTTTATGAAACGGATCCTGAGCGTACTTCTAATGTTGACGCTGCTTCTGACGCTCTTTGCCCCACTCAGCGCTTATGCCGATGACGGGGATGGAAATATCGACCACGGAGGTGGCGGGCTTGGAAACGGCAGCGACGCAAACTTCTGGAACTCCGGTGACGAGGGTGTCCGGGTAACCGTTATCCGGGCAAGCGACCACGCTGTGGCGTCCGCCTCCGTGGATTTCACCAACAGGCATCCGGATGATATTGTCATCAACTTTGGAAAAGTAAGCAAGATCGCCTACAACAACGGTCATGCGCTGGCGTTGAATACCGGCCAATATTCCTATGTCAATCCGGCACAGCCGCTCCCCAAGATTATCAGTTCCGATCAGGGTCAATCCAGCATTGAAGTCATCAAAGAATATTTCTGTTCGGAATACATGGTGATGCGGATAGCACAACTTACAGGGTTTAGCTATGCAACTCTTACAAACGGGAGTTACAAAATTCTTTTGGAACCAATCGCCTATTTCACCCTCTATGGTGCACGGGTGGCGATGACCGCTACGGAGGCCGCGCTGTACGACCAGAAGCTTGGAGGCGACCTGCGTTCCAAAATGGCGTCCCTGACGCATAAGAATCTTCCGCTGGCAATGTTTTTGGATACGCCGGACCTTGGCTATCCCGCATGGACGGGCTCCAGGGATGACCGTGTGTCCGACTCCACGATCATTTCCTCCCTCGGACTCGGCATCGTTCGCTTTTCCGCTGCCGAACCTCCGCCGAACGTTAACACTCAGAATTACACCTACCGGGTCAATACAGAGGTCATCACTCCGGTAACAGTCAGTGGCGGCCAGTCCGACCCTGATCATCCGGTAACGGTAAAGTTCAGCATCGGCGGCAGAAACTACACGGTCGGGAATGTCTACTATCCCGGTGGCGACAGCCAACTGGCGTGGGTGCGCTGGACAACACCATCCACGCCACAGACCATGACGATCCGCGTGTCTGTAACGGGCGGCGGAAGTACCAGTGAAGGCACGATCAACGCGAGTATTGTGGATCTTTCCGGCCATGACCCGCCCGATCCCAACGCCGACGACCGGAACAGCAGCTATTCCCCCGCGAGTATGCCAAGCAATCCTCAGAAAACCTCGGCCTCATGGAATGTATGGCGGCCCGTATGGCACGCCGATTGGGTGTGGGTCCCAGACTGGATCTGGCACGGCGACGACACAAGCGGTTCTTGGGAGGACGACGGCAGTTGGGTCGATCATGGCTGGTGGGACTTTGCCAGTGACACCTACACGGCGAATCTTTCCGCATCTATGAGCGTTACGCCGGACGGCAAAGATCCGACCGCATCCGGCGAAACAATCAAAAGCGGATATGGAATCAATCAGACCACTGCGGCGTCTGTCAGCACCAATCAGTCCTCGGCGGTAACTGGCGCTCAAACCGCCGTCACCTACTTCCCAGAATTTGGGTATAAGACGTATTGGCGCCTGCTGGATCAGACAGCCGGCGGGTACAACGCACGGTTTGAATTTGCCCCCAACCGCTATTCCACCTACAACCGGCGCACTCATTTCACACCGCTTTGGATGCCGGATGGGAGCTACACGCCTTATACCTTTTTGGAAGATTGTTGGACCCCGACCGGCATGCTCAGCATGAATCTGACCGACTCAGTGACAATTAGGGGAACCCTGTGGTCGGACTGGCGCGCCATCCCGGCATTACCCTGAACCATCCGCAGATAAAGAAGAAGGCCGTAGGCATCATGCTCTGCGGCCTTGAATTTTATCCTACAATGAAAGGTGTGAAAGCATATATGAAAAAGCGGAAGAAATTTGTGATTCTCATTTGCATGGCTTTAGTGATGCTCTCCGTGTTTTGTATCACGGCGTCCGCAGCCGGCAGCGGCGACGTGGCGGGGGCGGTACAGAGTACCTGGTCGACTGCTTCCCAGCAGATCAAGACGGTTGTCAACAAAGTGGTTTTCCCCGCTATTGATCTGATTCTCGCTGTTTTCTTCTTTGCAAAACTTGGCACGGCTTATTTCGACTACAGAAAACAGGGCCAATTTGAGTGGGCCGCGCCAGCCATTTTGTTTGCGTGCTTAGTTTTCACCTTGACGGCCCCCCTTTATATCTGGGGTGTCATCGGGATGTAGCCAATTGACCGGTCAGCCTAATCCCGGTGTTATAAGGTCTAACCAGCAGACCGCTTGGCGTTTCCGATATTTTGTTTGTTATTTTCTTGCTTTGTAAAGAGCGATTCGGTATACTATAGTAAAATTTACATACAAGGGATGATGAAAATGCCTCGCGGCAGCCGTAAGACCATTGAAGAACAGATTTCTGAGGTTGACTCGAAACTCAAGGAACTGAATGAGCAGAAAAAGCAGCTTCTTGAAAAAAAGGAACAGGAGGATATCCAGACACTTCTCGAAGCGGCAAAAGAGGCCGGAGTATCTCCCGCGGAGCTTGTAAAAAAGCTCAAGGAAAAGGCTCCGACAGAGGAATGATTGCTATAAAAACCAAGTGACCTGTCCCAAAACATAAGAACGAGAGGCTGGCATCCTGTCGAAAAGCGCAGGATACCGGCCTCTTTTGCTTTTCTGAAAGCCACCATACGGTGGCTTTTTATTTTGCGCAAAGGAAGTGAATGTTGTGTTCATCTGGAATTTCGTAGCTGGAACCGTGCTCAATCAGATTATCGACTGGATCTATAGTCAGATCGTCGGTTTCCTTGGAAACTTTTTCGCGCAGATGGGTGACATGGGCGCCGAGCTGTTCGACATGGACTGGGTGAAGTCCATCGTTCTCTTTTTCGTTTACCTGGCATGGGCACTATACGGCACGGGTCTTGTAGTGGCGGTTTTCGAGTGCGCCATTGAGTATCAGTCCGGTCGCGGCAGCATCAAAGACACAGCCCTCAACGCGATCAAAGGGTTTATGGCAGTCGGGCTTTTTTCGACCGTACCGGTGGAGCTGTATAAGCTGTCCGTATCCCTGCAGAGCAGCCTGACGGCGGGCATCACCGGTTATGGTTCGGGAATCAGCGACCTTGCAAGCTCAATCATCACCGGGCTTAACTCGGCAGGCACACTGGAACAGGCGGCAAGCACCAATGTATTCGGCGGGCTCGGCGCCATTACCAGCCCCATTCTGATCTTGTTTATCCTCATTCTCATGGGGTACGCCGTGATTAAAGTATTTTTCAGCAACCTCAAACGCGGCGGAATCCTGCTGATCCAGATCGCAGTGGGAAGTCTGTATATGTTCAGCGTCCCGCGCGGCTACATTGACGGATTTGTATCATGGTGCAAACAGATCGTCGGGTTGTGCCTGACGACGTTTCTGCAGGCGACCATCCTCTGCGCCGGTCTGCTGGTGGTCAAAGACCATGCCCTGCTGGGGCTTGGGCTGATGCTGTCGGCCGGCGAGATTCCCCGCATTGCCGGGGCTTTCGGACTTGATACGTCAACCAAGGCCAACCTCATGAGCGCGGCGTATGCCGCACAAACCGCAGTGTCTATCACCCGCACCATTGCGAAGGCGGTGGCGAAGTAAACGAAAAGAAGGGATGAAGTTTGAAACTGGTCTATATCTGTTCCCCATACGCGGGGAGCATTGAGGAAAATGTCCGCTTTGCCAAAGCCGCGTGCCGGTACGCTATGAAGCAGGGCTGCGCACCCATTGCCCCGCACCTTCTGTACCCGCAGTTTTTGAACGATGCCGTTCCCATGGAAAGAGAAGCCGGTATCCGAATGGGGCTGCGGGTTTTAGCCTCCTGCGAAGAACTGTGGGTGTGTGGAAATCATACCAGCGAGGGCATGGAAAAAGAAATTGCTGAAGCAAAGCGGCTCGGCATTCCGGTCCGCAGGATATCGGCTGAACAAATTCAGAAAAAACAAGCCATCAGGCAGTACGGCATTCTGGCGCGCCGCAGCGCCTTGTCGGTCTGCGGTTCCGCCGAGGCGTGGGTGAAACAGGATGGAGAGCCGGTAACATTTGACACCTACGAGGAAGCGGCCGCCGAAGCAGGGCAGCTTAATGAAGGAATAGGGCCCGTCAACCGGACGGTGGAATATTTTCCGCAGGAAAGATGTCCCCTGCCGGAAGAAACGCCCTCCTTCGGCATGAGCATGCGGCTATGAGCACTTCACTGACCATGGGCAGTCTATTCGACGGGATAGGCGGCTTTCCCCTGGCTGGCAGCCGGCAGGGCTTCACCCCTCTGTGGGCCAGCGAAATCGAGCCGTTTCCCATCCGGGTGACCAAACTTCATTTTTCAAATATGATTCACGTAGGCGACATTACGCAGCTCAACGGGGCAGATTTGCCCCCTGTGGACGTGGTCTGCGGGGGCAGCCCGTGCCAGGATCTGAGCACTGCGGGAAAGCGGGCGGGGCTCCAGGGCGCGCGTTCCGGGCTGTTTATGGAACAGATCCGGGTGATCAAGGAGATGAGAACACATGACGCAGGAACCGGACGGACAGCTGACGCTGTTCGCCCCCAATACATGGTCTGGGAGAACGTCCCCGGCGCCTTCTCCAGCGCCGATGGAGAGGATTTCCGTATCGTGCTGGAGGAAACCTGCCGAATTGTCAACGGCGCCATATCTGTTCCTCGACCTCCGGGCGGGGTGTGGTACGCTGCTGGGTGCATTATGGGAGATCAATTCTCCCTCGCTTGGAGAATATACGACGCTCAATACTGGGGCCTCGCCCAGCGCCGCAAAAGGGTGTACCTTGTCGCAGATTTTGGAGGCTGTACCGCACCCGAAATATTATTTGAGCAAGACCGCCTGTTTGGGGATCCTGCGCCGGGCGAGGAAACGCGGGAAAGACCTCCCGCCGGTGCTGCAAATGGCTCTGGAGATTCAGGCAGGGATCCGGTCAACATAGGCGCGGATAGCAGTCTTGTTGCCTTTGCCTGCAACCAGCGGGACGAGGTGCGGAATCTCCATAATGTGTCCGGCGCCATTCAAGCCCAGCCGGGGATGAAGCAGCAGACTTTTATCGCTCATCCGTCCAAGGAAACGCAGACTTCCAACTGCCTGACTCCATGGGACACCCAGCAGAAGCGGATCTTTACGGAAAAAAGTGTCGCTCCGACGCTTGCCGGTGTGGATGGAAACGGCGGCAGAAACCCCGGTGGCCTCCTGCTGTCTGCGGGCGTAGTCAGCAAAGGAAACGGCGAGTGCTTTCTCACACCTGAACAGCATACGGCTCTTTCATCGGGTGGTGGGCAGGCAGGCCAGGGGTATCCCTGCGTCCTGACCGCCGCCTTTTCCACGGGGGCCGGTGCTGCGGCGGGCGGCATCGGATATCGTGAGGAATGCGCGCCGACCCTTAAAGCGACCGAAGGCGGCAACATGGTGCCAGGCGTTCTGTGTCTGAACGATCAGGGCGGGAGCCGCATCGATCTGAGCGGCAACCTCTCCGGTACGCTCCGGGCGCAGGAGCATGGGCACACGCCTCTCGTGATGGGTGAACCGGAGTTATATGAAAACCACGGGATCGATTCCCGCTACACCGGGCCGCACGGCGTGGCGCCCACAATATCCGCGCGGTACGGAACGGGCGGCAACAACGTGCCGCTGATCAGCCAGCCGAGCGAAGGGGTCGGCTCCGACCTTCCTACCGGTCAGAGTTACTGCATCGCCGACAACATTATCGACCGGCAGGATCATAACGGCGGCAACGGGATCGGCGTTCAACCAAACATCAGCTACACGCTGAACACCGCGGACCGGCATTGTGTCTTTTCTCAGCAACGAAGCGACGAGTACACGCCGAACGGCGTGGTCAGCACCCAGAGTGCCCGCCAGTATAAAGACGCGACCGATCTCGTGTGCGACACCGACATCGCGGGAATCAACTGCCGTGCCGGATCGGAAAAGGGCGACCTGTGCGGTACGCCGCAGTCTCATCCAGGCGGCGGCTCTCTCAGTACCCAGCATTCGGTCCGGACCGGAAAGCTCATCCGGCGGCTGACACCGCTCGAATGCGAACGGCTCCAGGGCTTTCCCGATCACTGGACGGATATCCCCGGCGCATGTGACAGCGCGCGGTACAAGGCCCTCGGAAACAGCGTGGCGATCCCCTGTGTGGAGCATGTGCTCCGGGGGATCGCTTATTTTTTGCTCAAAATCGGAAATGAAAAGGACTGATTGCATGTATATCTATCCGGACAATCTCCGGGCGAAGCCCACCCTCTGGCTGTGGGAGTTGCGGGATCTCGGCGTGATCGGCGTCGGCCTTCTCCTCGCGGTGCTTGCGTTGGCTCAGCTGCGATTTCTGCCGCCTATTGTCCTCGTCGCGCTTTACGCCTTTTTGAGTATCCGCTTCGACGACACCAGCATTTTGAATTTCATCAAAAATGCAGCGGCTTTCTTCCTCACGAAACAGCAGTATTTTGAATGGGGGCTGTCGGACGCTGCGAATCCGCCTGATATGGGACCGCGTGGAAGGAGCAAAAACTTATGAGCAGGCAAACAAAAAAACAGGCAAGGCAGCGGCAGACCACCCGCCAGCTGATCAACACAAAAGCCATCACCGATTACAGCCTGCAAACCTATCGGAACGACGAACTGGTCTATTTTATCGTGCAGCCCACAAATATCTCCGTGCTGTCTGAAGAAAGCCTGTCCGCCCGGATCTATGCGCTGATGACCGTCCTCAAGGGGATCGCGGAATTGGAGTTTATATGCTTAAACAGCCGCGAAAATTTCGAGGGCAACAAGCAATTTCTGCGCACGCGGCTTGAAAAGGAACAGAATCCGGCTATCCGTGCTCTGTTGGAGGCCGACCTGAACCATCTGGATCGTATCCAGATGCAGATGGCGACGGCGCGGGAATTTCTGGTCGTGCTGCGCCTGCGGAATGAGAAGCAAGGCGAAATTTATTCCTATCTTAACCGCATTGAGAAGACCCTGCGGGAACAGGGCTTCTCCGCCAAACGCGCAGATTCAGAGGACATCAAATGCCTTTTGGCCGTTTACTTCGAACAGAATGTCACCTCTGAAAAGTTTGAGGATTTCGACGGGGAGCGTTGGTTGATTCCAGACGAATAGCGGCGCCAGTTCTTGTTGGGTTTGGTAATAGACTTGACACAGAATTTCGGATATTGTGTATCCAAAGGGGTCCCCTTGGATTACATATTTACGGTTAAGGACGTGTAAAACGATGAAGGATGTTGACGAGGCGCTGAGCGACTATCTGGAAACCTATGAGTCGTTATAGTAATCGGTAGGTTTACCGAGAGAGCATCTCGCAATATCCCCCATCGTAAAGAGGCCGTGTTCCTCCAGCTTCTTGGCATATCCTTTTCCGACGCGCCAAAAGTCCGTTAGGGGCCGATGTGACCATAGGGAGCGTCGGTAGTTCATTTCGTCCAACTCGGCAATCCGCATACCGTTGTTATCAGCCGGTATGTGCTTTGCCTGGATATCCATAGCGATCTTGCTGAGGTACAGGTTTGCGCCAATTCCCGCCGTTGCTGTAATGCCAGTTGTTTTGAGTACATCCAGAATCATTTCCTTGGCAAGCTCACGGGCTGAGAGATTGTAGGTGTTCAGATATGCGGTGGCATCAATAAATACCTCGTCAATGGAGTAGACATGAATATCCTCGGGCGCGATGTACTTCAGGTAGATATTGTAAATTTGTGTGCTGTACTCTATATAATAGGCCATCCTCGGCGTTGCGACAATATAATCCAACGAAAGACCCGGTGAGGATTTCAGTTCGGTATCGTTACAGGAGGCACCGGAAAAGGCTCGTCCCGGTGCTTTGCGCAGCCGTCCTGCATTTACTTCCTTGACCTTCTGTACGACCTCAAACAGCCTCGCCCTGCCGGGGATGCCGTATGCTTTGAGGGAAGGAGAGACGGCGAGGCAGATGGTTTTTTCGGTGCGGCTTGCATCAGCGACAACGAGGTTGGTGGTCAGCGGATCAAGCCCTCGTTCCACGCACTCGACCGAAGCGTAGAAGGATTTTAGATCGATTGCGATATAGGTCCTGTTCTCCATGCTTATTCTCCGGCCTCCTCCTTTAAAAGTCATCTGTTTGCAGATTGAAATTACAGAGTTCCCATTTTACGTTTCCCCACTATGCTTCATGAAAAACTGTGTTCGTCAAGTAAAAATGTTAGCAAAAGGTCCCCAAAAAGGTTAGCACCTTGGAGCACCTAATTTGTTGTTCGTGCATGTAGCATCGAGGCCTTTTTCGGGGCAAAACAGGGCGAGACCCAACGCTCACATTTTGGAGACCCACGGGGCCAAACAGGTCGGGGCCCAATGCTCACTTTTTGGAGCGCTTTTTCAGTGGGTACGCTGGCGTTGCATGGACTGGGTCAGCCGGTAGCTCTCGCCGGAGAAGATTACAATGTGGGAATGGTGGATCAGCCGGTCAACCAGCGCTGCCGTCAGGCGGTTGTCGCCAAAGACAGTGTTCCACTGCGAGAACTCCAGATTGGATGTAATAATGAGGCTCTTTCGCTCGTAGCAGTCGGAGATTACCTGAAACAGTAGCTCGGCGGCATCCTTGTGCAGCGGCACGAAACCAATTTCGTCAATCACAATGAGCTCCACTTTTTTCAGTGTGCTGAGATAGTTGTTCAGCGTACCTTTGTTGTTTTTCTCCAGCAGGATATTGGCAAGGGACGCCGCCGTATAAAAGCGGACACGCCGCCCTTCCTGGCAAGCTTTCAAGGCAATGGCTGTGGCAAGATGTGTTTTGCCGGTACCAACAGTGCCCATAAAAATGAGATTCTCCTTGGGCGTAAGAAATTGCAGTTCCTCCATGTACTCGGCAGTCAAGCCGCTGGGCAGCTCAATGGCGGGAGTCCACACAAAGTCATCCAGCGTTTTCAGAACACGGAAACCGGCGGTTTTCACCATGCGGTTAATCCTGTTGGCTTCACGCTCTTTCATCTCCAGCTTCAGCAGGTCGGTCACATATTGCTCTGTACTTTCAAACTGGACGGAGCGCCATTCCTTGGCCATGCCGCCCAACTTCACCTGTCGCATCATCAGCTCAATTTCCTCATACATTTGCGTCACCTCCCATCAGCCCGTCGTAGGCGGAAAGATTGGGATTGTAATGCAGTGCCGGGGAACCGAGCAGCTTGAGTGGATCAGGACGGTATTCCTTCTTTGCAATCATGTAATAGCACTGCCGGAGGCTGTCCGCATCCGTGCGGCCATTTTCCCCGGCAAGCTCCAGCGCATCGTTGCACAGAGTAGCATTGCCGTCGGAGACAATTTCGCTGAGCAGTTGGAGAGCGTTCTTGCGTTCCCTGCCGCTGGTCTGTTCCAGGAAAGCCTGCCACTGCTGGGGCATCTGCCGGAAGAAGCGAGTGTGTTCAATCGCACCAGGCTTTTTGCAGAGCACAGACACATACTGCGTCCAGTCAAACACCTCATCATTGGCTTTGTAGCTCCTGCGGTAGTGTCCAACCGGGTGGTGGTCATGGAAAAACTCCACATGGTCAAAGAAAATCTTTGCCTGTACCGTTTCACCGGAAAGCATGGGAGAAAGGCCGTACTTGTTTGTCTCAATGGTTACAAAGCCGTTTTTGTTTACCGTCAGCGAAGCATAGCGAAACACCGAGAACGGGTATTCCGGAAGCCGCAGCAGGCTTGCCTCATCCTCTTTCCAAAGCTCTTCAATCAGAAGCTTCTTCTTGTAGTGCGGGCGCTGTGCATCTTTCTCGCACCAATCCCACAGGGACTCATTAAAATCGTCAAAGGACGTAATGGTCGGAACCGGCACAAAGGCATTTCTGCGGCTGTAACCCACCTTGTTTTCCACGTTGCCTTTTTCGTTGCCGGATGCTGGATTGCAGAATTCTGCACGGAAACGGTAATGCATCATGAAGCGGGTAAAGCCGTCTGTGAGAATTCGGTCTGTACCCTTGAGTACCTGCACAACGGCGGTGGACATATTGTCAAAGCGCAGCACCGGCGGAACGCCGCCAATATGCTCAAAGATACGTTTCATACCGGTAAGCAGGCATTCCTGGTTCTGAGAGGGGAAAGTTTGGGTGTACCCTTTGTTGGAATTCGGGAAGGAAATGGTTAGTGCATAGCCGTCCTGCTCCTGCCCTGCACCATCGTAGTAGAGATGCTTTCCGAAATCTACTTGCCCACTGCCCAGCGTATGCTCCAGAGGCAAATAACCACTGTTCTTGGAATTCATCACAAACCGCTTTTTGCGGACGTACTTTTTTACGCTGGAATAGCTGCCACCGAAACCGTGCTCATCCCGCAAACGGCAGAAAATCCTCCAAACGGTGTGCCTCTGCTTGCGCGGGATCTTATGGTCGGCTTCCAGCCATTCATCAATTACGGGAATGAAATCTCCCAACACCGGATAGCTCGTTGGCTCGGTATCCGGCAGATTGTCCTCGCTCCAGTCGAGCTGGTAGGCGTACTTTTGGACGGTCTTGAAGCTGTGACCTGTTTGACGGGAAATTTCTCGCAAACTCAGGTCTTCATTTTCGTACAGATCCTTGATATTATTTACTTGAGCCATTCTTAACACCTTTCTGCTACCTCCTTAGTCTCTTGACAATTCTAAGGGTAGCTGTTATTTCAGGTGCTGACAATGGCTCACTTTTTATGCCATTTGGGGTGCTAACTTTTTCGAGACCTTTTGCGATACTTTCATTTTACCGAAAACATGAAAAACCACGTTTCAGGGGTACCATTCGTTGAAATATATAGTACATTACCCTAAAATTAGAAACCAAGTTGTTTCAGCGTTTTCACAATGTCTGATAAAGTGCATTTAACATCGCACTTATTATACCATGCTTAACCGCAAGAGGGTCCGTGGGGCTGTTGCAAAATGAAAGTTTTGCGGCAGCCTTTTTTCAGTGCTGAGGAGAGACTTTCGGCGGAAATTTTGTTGAAAAGTCCGAGGGGAGATCCACTGAAAGGCACAGCAATGCAAGGCACCGGCGTTCAGCCGTCACCTGAAGTCTTTCCGTTTTCAGTTTTTCTGGAAACTACTCTTTTTTGACGCGGAATAGATGTGTTTTCAGGCGTCCCGCGTTGCACTTCGCCCACAGTTTGTTCAGATTGTACCCAAGGCACAAAAGGAAAAGCTCTGTAAAGATATGGGTCCGGCCACGGGTGAGAAAGCGCTTGAATCTGCGGTCATTTTTCAGTACGCCGAAAGCGCCTTCGACCTGAATGGACCGATTGACCCGAAGCATAACTCCCTGTTCACCCGTAATATTTTGCTGTGAACGACTGCTGAGCCGAAGCAGGTCCGTCTTGACCGACAATTCTTTAGCAGCGCCGTTCTTTGCTCTGCAGCACGCCCCACGGCACGGACATCCGGTGCAGTCTTCACATCGGTAATACGCTCTCGTCAGGAAATTTCCCTGTCGGTCCCGCTGCGTGCTTTCACGGCGAAAAGCGAGCTTCCTGCCGGCCGCACAGAAGTAGCAGTTTTCCTGTTCGTCATACCGCATGTTCTCCCGGCGGCCGATCTGCTGTTTGAACTTCCGGCTCTTCTGCGCTTCATAGTTGATCGGCTTAATGAAGCTGGTCTGTCCGTTTCTCTCCAGGTACAGATAGTTGTTCAGACTTTCGTAACCCGCGTCCGCCACCACATCCCGGTATCGCTGCCCGTGCTGCTGTTCCAGCCTGCGCAGGAAGGGGCGCAGCGTCCCGCTGTCCGTCCGGTTCGGGAAAGCCGCGACACCGGTGATGTACTCGCTGTTCACCGCAATCTGCACGTTGTAGCCCGGTTTTAGCTGCCCGTTGCGCATGTGGTCTTCCTTCATGTGCATAAAGGTGGCGTCCGGGTCCGTTTTGGAATAGCTGTTGCGATTGTTCCCCATCACAAACAGTTTTTTCTCATAGCCCTCCCATTTTTCCAGCAAAGTGTGGAGCTTCTCCCAGGCACGCTGTTCCGGAGGCTTGCGGCGGCCGGTTCCGTGGACAAACCGGATGCCCTTTTTCTCGCAGGCAGTCTTTTCCGACCGCACCAGTTCACGGAGCTTTTTCAGAGTCACATTGCCGGAAATCCCGCGTCGCTCAAATTCCTGCCGGACTTCTTCCCGCACCTTGGCAAGATGTTTTTCCGTGCTTTTGCGCCAGACGAACGTGTAGCGGTTTGCCCGGCTTTCCACCTTGGTGCCGTCGATGAACACTTCGTCGTGTTCCGTTTCGCCCATTCCCTCCAGACGCCGGACAAACTGGTAGAACAAGTCTTCCACCGCGTCTTTCGTACGCCCGGTTCGGAACCGCGCAAAGGTACTGTAGTCCGGCACCGGCTCCCCCTGCAGAAGCCACATGAAGTCCACCCGTTTCCGGCAGGCTTCCTCCAGCTTCCGGGTCGAATAGATGCCACATCCATACCCATACACCAATACTTCAAAGAGGATCCGGGGTTCGGCCGCCGATTTTCTTCCTCGGGAAGAATAGGCGCGGTACAGTCCCCTGTAATCCAGTTCCTCAAGCTGGGCGCTGACAAGCCGTACCGGATCCTCTTGCGGTATTGTAATTTCCATGTCCATTGGGAGCGTTAATTGTTGAAATTTCCGCTCAAATCTGCTATGCTCTAAGAGCTTTTCTATTTGTTTCACAACAATATTCTAAAGCAAGGGGCTGTTGCAAAATGAAAGTTTTGCGGCAGCCTTTTTTCAGTGCTGAGGAGAGACTTTCGGCGGAAATTTTGTTGAAAAGTCCGAGGGGAGATCCACTGAAAGGCACAGCAATGCAAGGCACCGGCGTTCAGCCGCCACCTGAAGTCTTTCCGTTTTCAGTTTTTCTGGAAACTACTCTTTTTTGACGCGGAATAGATGTGTTTTCAGGCGTCCCGCGTTGCACTTCGCCCACAGTTTGTTCAGATTGTACCCAAGGCACAAAAGGAAAAGCTCTGTAAAGATATGGGTCCGGCCACGGGTGAGAAAACGCTTGAATCTGCGGTCGTTTTTCAGTACGCCGAAAGCGCCTTCGACCTGAATGGACCGATTGACCCGAAGCATAACTCCCTGTTCACCCGTAATATTTTGCTGTGAACGACTGCTGAGCCGAAGCAGGTCTGTCTTGACCGACAATTCTTTCGCAGCGCCGTCCTTTGCTCTGCAGCACGCCCCACGGCACGGACATCCGGTGCAGTCTTCACACCGGTAATACGCTCTCGTCAGGAAATTTCCCTGTCGGTCCCGCTGCGTGCTTTCACGGCGAAAAGCGAGCTTCCTGCCGGCCGCACAGAAGTAGCAGTTTTCCTGTTCGTCATACCGCATGTTCTCCCGGCGGCCGATCTGCTGTTTGAACTTCCGGCTCTTCTGCGCTTCATAGTTGATCGGCTTAATGAAGCTGGTCTGTCCGTTTCTCTCCAGGTACAGATAGTTGTTCAGACTTTCGTAACCCGCGTCCGCCACCACATCCCGGTATCGCTGCCCGTGCTGCTGTTCCAGTCTGCGCAGAAAAGGGCGCAGTGTCCCGCTGTCCGTCCGGTTCGGGAAAGCCGCAACCCCGGTGATGTACTCGCTGTTCACCGCAATCTGCACGTTGTAGCCCGGTTTAAGCTGCCCGTTGCGCATGTGGTCTTCCTTCATGTGCATAAAGGTGGCGTCCGGGTCCGTTTTGGAATAGCTGTTGCGGCTGTTCCCCATCACAAACAGTTTTTTCTCATAGCCCTCCCATTTTTCCAGCAAAGTGTGGAGCTTCTCACAGGCACGCTGTTCCGGAGGCTTGCGGCGGCCGGTTCCGTGGACAAACCGGATGCCCTTTTTCTCGCAGGCAGTCCTTTCCGACCGCACCAGTTCACGGAGCTTTTTCAGAGTCACATTGCCGGAAATCCCGCGTCGCTCAAATTCCTGCCGGACTTCTTCCCGCACCCTGGTAAGATGTTTTTCCGTGCTTTTGCGCCAGACGAACGTGTAGCGGTTTGCCCGGCTTTCCACCTTGGTGCCGTCGATGAACACTTCGTCGTGTTCCGTTTCGCCCATTCCCTCCAGGCGCCGGACAAACTGGTAGAACAAGTCTTCCACCGCGTCTTTCGTACGCCCGGTTCGGAACCGCGCAAAGGTACTATAGTCCGGCACCGGCTCCCCCTGCAAAAGCCACATGAAGTCCACCCGTTTCCGGCAGGCTTCTTCCAGTTTCCGGGTCGAATAGATACCACATCCATACCCATACACCAATACTTCAAAGAGGATCCGGGGTTCGGCCGCCGATTTTCTTCCTCGGGAAGAATAGGCGCGGTACAGTCCCCTGTAATCCAGTTCCTCAAGCTGGACGCTGACAAGCCGTACCGGATCATCCTGCGGTATTGTAATTTCCATGTCCATCGGGAGCGTCAACTGTTGAAATTTCCGCTCAAATCTGTTATGCTCTAAGAGCTTTTCTAATTGTCGCACAACAATATTCTAAAGCAAAAAGCCGGAGTAGCCAACCCCTTTCGGGATTGCTGCTCCGACTTTTTTTCGGACCGTTGTGCAACAGCCCCTTTTTGTGCTTCGAAGGAGGTAAAGCATGCTGAACCTCAGTGGCATGTAATCCGAGAAGCAATCATATGGAGGCAGGCCATGCGACTTGTCTATATTTTTCAAAAGAGGTGTGATTCAGATGGTGATCAAACTCGGTGTGGATAACGGAAACTACAACACCAAATCCTCAGAGGGGATGCTGTACGCCTCCGGGTACGCGGCAAGCGATAAGGAATTCATCACGGATGAGATGCAGCTCTGCTATGGCGGCAGATATTACGCCATCGGTGAAAAGCGAGTGCGGTTTCAGCAGGATAAGACGAAAGCTCCTGATACCTTTCTTCTGACGTTGCCGGCCATTGCGTCCGCCATGAAAAAGGCGGGTGTTCGGGAAGCCGATGTCATTCTGGGCGTAGGGTTGCCCATCGAAGCATACGGAATGCAGAAAGACGCCTTCCGCCAATATTTTCTGCGCGGAAATCTGACTTTCCGGTTTGAAGGAACGGATTACCACTGCCACATTGCGGACTGCAAGGTGTTCGCCCAGGGGCATGCGGCGCTGTGCCGGTATTACCCTCAGCTCCGGGCATACCGCAGCATCACTCTGGCGGACATCGGGGGGTATACGGTAGATGTTCTAACCATGCATGGCTCCAAGCTGGACCGATCAAACTGCACAAGCCTCCGGATGGGCACCATTACGCTCTATACCCGCATTCAGGACATCCTGCGGCGGCGGGACATCCTGCTGACCGACGAGCTTGTCACCGACGCCATCCGCGGTAAAATTCAGCACGCGGATCAGGATTTCATCCGGCAGACCGTGGAGCAGGAGATGCAGAAGTATATCAGGGAATTGTTCAACACGCTGCGGGAACGGGGCCTCGACCTGAAGCTCCCCACCGTGTTCGCGGGTGGCGGCGCGGAACTGCTCGGCGGCATGCTGCGTGACAGCAGCGTCAATACAGTGGCCGTTCTGAACCGCTTCGCCAATGCGGACGGTTATCGTCTGCTGTTGGGGTGAGCAGGATGAGAAAACGCTTCAATGTCTCCTTCGATTTGCAAGCCGCGCGGCACAGAGAAGCGGCCCGCCTGCTCGATGAGCAGCCCGTCGGGCAGCGCACGGAATTTATTGTGGATTGTATCCTGCGATATGACCAGGCGGTGAAACTGGAAAAGATCGTCCGCATGACCATTCAGGAGGGACTGCGGTATTTCACCGATTACCAAGCGCCGTCCGACCCGCCTGCCTTCTCTGCTGTTCTGCAACTGGATGAGGCAAATCTTTCGGATGTGCCGGACAGCCTGCTCCACGCGATGGATGACCCATAACTCCGCTCATACGCCTTGTTGGACGTCAGCACTCTCACGAGAAGGCATCGCATATCGGTATCATGCGCCCTGTTGGGTGTTTGGAGCAACAATTCGCGCCTGCTCAACTTTCTGTATGCACCCTGTCAGGTGTCTGGCCTTGTACCCTTCAAGCTCTGTCAGTTGCAGGACCAATACGGAAATCCCGGTCACTTGGGAGGAATTGAGGGGCCAGACTGTCGAAAGTTGCCCTTACCATCCGGCTGACCGAAGCTGGAACCTGCTGACAGATGATCCCTCCCTGAGCCAGCCGACCCAGGCGCCCGAGATACGAATGTAAAGTGTCGACATAGGATCAAAGGCCGTAGACGTTGGTTTGAAAACAGAAAAGCCTGCTCCTCGCCCATGTCGCCGCCCGTGTGGCCCCGTGTCGCACTTTCTCCGCAGAGGTCACACAGCTGCACCGTGAGACGGTAAGGCCCGGTGCTGGGGCTTTGTGCGGAAATCTGCACAGCCAAACGCTCCGCTTTCGGGGAGTGAACCATGGGGTCGAAAACGATGCGGGTTAAAGCAGCGGGGTCGCGGTGCGCCCCCGCTGCGGCTCACACCGCCCCGCAATGCGGGTCGGGGAACGATTTGCTCCGGGGTCGGATTTCGGCCCCTGGGGTCGGTTCCGGGGTCGGCGGCTGAAAAAACAACCGTAAACCCGCATCTTTACGCCTTTACAGAGGGGTCATGACAGGAGTCATGGCCCTTTTTGTATAAAACAGAATGGAGGAAAACAATGCCGGAAGAAAGAGTAAACAAGAAGAAATTCCCGCTGTGGATGTACCCGGAAACACGCACTCTGATCGAGAAATGGTACAAACAGGACAACTGCCAGAGCCAGAGCGAGTTCATCGAAAAGGCCGTCCGTTTCTACTGCGGCTACATTTCGGCGGAGGACGGCGTGCGCTATCTGCCCGCCGCCATCACGTCCGCCATGACCGGAATGGTGGACAGTCTGGAAAGCCGGATGGCTCGCCTTATTTTCAAACTGGCTGTCGAGATGAGCATGATGATGAACATCCTCGCAGCAAACGTAGATGTGGACGAAGCCATGTTGCGCAGGCTGCGTGGCAAGTGCGTGAACGACGTTAAAAGGTCTGTCGGTTCCGTCACCTTCGAGGATGTGGTGAAATTCCAGAAGGGTGAGTAACGGCCATGCCGAAAATCATCTTTAAGTGCCGGTATCTCAAGGACGGAACCCATGCCGCCAACCTCGTGGAATACATGGCGACGCGCGAGGGCGTGGAGAAGCTTCCGGCGAATATCCGCGCCCTGCCCTCCACGGCAAAACAGCAACGGCTCATCGGTGATCTGTTGGCTCAGTTTCCCGATACCGCGGACCTGTTCGAATATGAGGACTTCCAGAAGCGGTCTACCATTGAGAACGCCTCGGAATTCATCACGGCGGCGTTGGAACAAAATCTGGATCAGCTCGGGCACAAGGACGTGTACGTGCAATATATCGCCACCCGCCCTCATGTGGAGAAATCCGGCACGCACGGCCTGTTTTCAGATGCCGGGGCGCCACCAGTATTGTCCGAAGTGGCGGAGGAAGTCTCCCATCACACGGGAAACGTCTGGACGCCGATTATCAGCCTGCGGCGGGAGGACGCCGCCCGGCTCGGGTATGACCATGCCGCGGCGTGGATGGCGCTTCTGCGCAAACAGCGCAACCTGTTCTCCGAGCAGATGAAGATCTCCCCGGAAAACCTGCGCTGGTACGCGGCTTTTCACGATGAGGGCCATCATCCACACTGCCACATGATCGTCTATTCCATCGATCCCCGTGAGGGTTACGTTACCAAACCCGCCATCAACAAAATGCGGAGTACGCTGGCGCATGAAATCTTCCAGCAGGACCTGATGCAGATCTATCCGGAGCAGACCGCACGCCGCAACGAGCTCGCCGAACAGAGCCGTGCCGCGCTTTCCGAAATCATCGGGCAGATGGAATCCGGTGTCTACGAAAACAAGGTTATTGAAGATCTGATCTCCCGGCTTGTCGAACGCCTGAAATACACCTCGGGCAGAAAACAGTACGGTTACCTCAAGGCCGAGCTCAAGACCATCGTCGATCAGATCGTGGATGAGCTGTCAAAGGACGCGCGGGTGGCGGAAGCCTACCAGGCATGGTACGAACTACAAAACGAGGTTCTGCACACTTACGCCGACAAGCTGCCCGGCCCGCTTCCGCTTTCCCAACAGAAGGAATTCAAGCACATCAAGAACATCGTGATCGAGGAAGCCCTGCGCATCAATGAACGGCAGATCACGTTTGAGGGCGACGAGGGCATTGAGGCTCAGGCGGATACGGCAGCTGATCAGGCCGATCGGGTGTATGAGCCGGAGGATGAGCCAGACGATGAATCCCCAGAAGACGGGAATTTTCCGGACAGCACATCAGAAGGCCCGGAACCCATTGAAAGTCCGCCCGCGACACCCCACCCATATATCGAATGGAGCGACCGCTACAAACAGGCCCGTGAATTTTTGTACGGGAAAGACGATATGGAGCCGGATTTAGCTCAGACGCTCCGGCTGTTTCAAGAAGAAGCCGATGCTGGAAACGCACTCGCCATGCATGATCTCGGACGCATGTACGCAGACGGACTGGGGATAGAAGCCGATGCGGGGATTTCTTTCAGCTGGTACGAAAAGGCCCTCACAGCCTTTTATGAGATTGAAACGGGGAAAAGCCACCGCTATGTGGAATACCGCATCGGCAAGATGCATGCGGCTGGCAACGGCACCGATCAGGATTATGAAGAAGCGGCGGGCTGGTTTGAGAAATCTGCCTCGGAGAATTACAAGTACGCGCAGTATTCCCTCGCCGGCCTGTATTACCGTGGCCAGGGCTTGGAACAGAACTACAATACGGCGTTTGTTCTCTATGACAAAGCGGCGCGGCAGCACTTCCCATATGCGTCCTACGAACTGGCGAAGATGTACCGCGACGGTATCGGCACGGCAAAAAATCATGATGCGGCCGCCGCCTGCTTCCGGGAAGCCTTTCTCGGCTTTCAGCAACTGGAGGCTCAGAGCCGCGACGATAAGCTCCAGTACCGCCTCGGACAAATGCTTTATACGGGCACCGGAACGGAACAGAATATCGGCGCGGCGGTGCAATACCTCGAGAAATCGGCCAAGCTCGGGAATGCCTATGCCCAATGTCTGCTTGGAAAAATTTATCTGGCTGTTGAAAGTCCGTTGAATCCGGTTGAAAACTCCTATGCGAACCCCGAAAGTGGCATCTTCTGGCTCACCAAAGCTGCGGATGCCGGAAATGACTCCGCAGAGTATCTATTAGGAAAGCTCTACCGGGACGGCCTGTATGTGGAGCGGAACTCGGAAAAAGCCGTCGCACTGTTCACCGCGGCGGCCAAACAGAAGAACCCCTACGCCGCCTACGCCCTGGGAAAGTTGTACCTCGAAGGAACGGCTGTCGTAAAGGATACGGGTGCCGCAGCCAGATGGCTGACATTCTCGGCCGGCCTCGGCAATGCGTATGCGCAGTACGCGCTGGCAAAGCTGTATCTGGCCGACGAAGATGTGCCAAAGGATGTTCCGCAGGCGGTGGATTTACTCACAAAGGCGGCCCTGCAGAACAATTCCTTTGCCCAATACCGGATCGGCAAGCTGTACCTTCTGGGAGAGGAAGTTTCCAAAGATATGGATGCCGCCTTCCGGTGGCTCACAGACGCAGCGGAACAGAACAACCAATATGCCCAGTACATGCTCGGCAAGCTCTATCTGATGGGGCAGGATGTTCCCCGCGACCGCGAGGCCGCCGCCCGATGGCTGACGGCTTCCGCCGGGCAGGGCAATCCATACGCCCAAATTTTTCTCAATCATCTGGACTCGTTCCGTGATCCGTCCCCGATGCTGGCGGTTACCCGGCTCCTGCACCATCTGAGCCGGATCTTCCGGCAGCAGCAAGGCAGGCTGTACGGAGGCCCCTCCATGGAGACGGACAGCAAGCTCCGCCGCCGGCTTCGACAGAAGAAGATGGCAATGGGCCATGCGCCCGACGAGCGGGCGCCCGAACAAACCTATTAAAAGGAGATGCACACCTGATGCAAAAGCATTATCCACAGGCAAAAGAGATCCCGCCCGCCAAAATCAATATGGTGCCGGAAAAGCCGTCCGTACATCAGCGGACGGCCTTTTTTCGCCGGTGCGGGAAACGCAAACGCTGAAAGGAAGGATCCTTCATGTCCTATATCCCGTTCACAGAGGAAGAAAAGCAAAGGGCCAACTCGGTTGACCTGGTGGATTTTTTGCAGAGGCAGGGCGAGCAGCTCGTCCGCTCCGGGCATGAGTGGCGTTGGAAACGGCACGACAGCGTGACGATCCGCGGCAGCGAGTGGTTTCGGCATTCCCGCAAGGAAGGAGGCCACGCGATTGACTTCGTCCAACGGTTTTACGACATGGATTTCCCCGGAGCGGTCACCTTTCTGCTCGGAGGCGAAGGCGGCCTGGAATGGAACCAGACCGCGAAAAGCGCGCCGCCGCCCAAAAAGAACTTCGCGCTTCCGGAGGCCAATCCGGACATGCGCCGGGTGTTTGCCTATCTTCTCAAACAGCGGTTCATCGACCCGAGCGTGCTGTCGTATTTCGCGCGCGAACACCTGATCTACGAGGACAAAGAATACCATAACGCCGTATTCGTTGGTCTGGATGAGGATGGTGCCGCCCGGCATGCGCACAAGCGCGGCACCTATACCAAGGGCGAGCCTTACAAGGGTAATGTCGAGGGAAGCGATCCGAAATACAGCTTTCACTACATTGGCGAGGACGACACCCTTTATGTGTTCGAAGCGCCGATCGATATGCTCTCTTTTATTTCCCTTCACCTGAAGGACTGGCAAAAACACAGCTATGTCACGCTGGACGGTGTGTCTGAGCACGCGATGCTGCAACAGCTGAAAAGCCATTCGAACCTGAAAAAGATTGTGCTGTGCCTTGATCACGACGAGGCCGGGATTGAGGCCACCGGCAGACTGAAGGACATCCTTGCGGAACACGATTATTACGCCCCCGCTTATATGGACATTCCTGTTTTGCAATCCCGGTACAAGGACTGGAACGAGGATATCAAGGCAAAACACGGCATTACCCCCATCCCTGCCGGGGAGCATCCGAAGCTCGTCCTGCTGCCGGAGATCTGCGAGAATCTGTTCTCCGCATGTGAAACCCTATCGGCCGTTCCGGATCCGAACGCTGTCATTCGGGAATATCACCGGAGGCTGACGCCGCTGGTCGATTCCGAAAAGCTCGCTGCCGCGAATCCGGAAATCGTGGGAGCCTGTCTGCAGAAGATGGCGGCGGGCGCGTTGCTGGTCGCTCAGCGGGAGCTTCGGCAAATGGAACGACCGGAAACGCTCGGGCAGCTGGTCGGAAACCTGCGGGACAGCTACAGGCCCCACCTGGACCGGGGCTGGATGCGAACCAAAGCGGAAGATATTCGCGAGGATGCGGTGAATATAGACCGGCAGTTATTCGCACCCGGCATCCGCACGCTGCAGGAGCGGCTGGCATTGGTTTCGGATTACAGGCGCCTCGCGCTTGACTGCGTGAAGGCGCAGCTTTTTGTCCGGCTGGAACTGTCCCAGCCGCTCCAGGCGCCGGAGGAAGCGGCGCCAAATTTTAGAATGAGCATGTAAGGGAGGTCTTTCTATGCAAATATCTCCGGTTGTCACACTGCTGATCGCCGGATTTCTGATGTTCGCCGTCATCGGGCTTCTGTCCCTGCTGGCGCATTATTATACCCTCAACGGAATCAAATCCCGGACGGTGGGCGACGGCCAGCACGGTACGGCCCGTTGGGCGACCAAATCCGAAATCAAGCACACCTATTCGGAAGTCCCTTTTGAGCCGGAACTCTGGCGGCAGGGCAAAAACCTTCCCTCCGCACAGGGCCTGATTATCGGCTGGCATAAAGCGCCGCTGTTTGACCGGACGGCTCCCCACGGCTACGCGCTGATTGATGACGACGATATCCACTGCCTCATGATCGGTGCGGCCGGCGTCGGGAAAACCGCAAATTTTTTATATCCCAACCTCGAATACGCATGTGCGGCCGGCATGAGCTTTCTTACGACCGATACCAAGGGAGATCTGTATCGCAATTATGGGGGGATCGCAAAAGAGTGTTACGGTTACGACGTGGCCGTAATTGATCTGCGCAACCCGACCCGGAGCGACGGGTTCAACCTGAATCATCTGGTCAACCGGTACATGGACGCCTATCTGCGGGACTATGCAAATCTGGCATATAAGGCAAAGGCCGAAAAGTATGCTAAGATTACGGCGAAGACCATCATCGGGTCGGGAGGTTTCGATATCGCTACGGCCGGCCAGAACGCCTTCTTTTACGACGCGGCGGAAGGTCTGCTGACCTCGGTCATCCTTCTGCTCGCGGAATTCTGCCCTCCGGAGAAGCGTCATATCGTCTCCGTCTTCAAACTGATTCAGGACCTGCTCGCACCGAGCGGCGTGAAGGGCAGGACTCTGTTCCAGTTGCTGATGGCGCATCTTCCGGACGACCACAAGACAAAATGGTTCGCGGGCGCGGCGCTCAACAGCGCGGATATGGCGATGCAGAGCGTCCTTTCCACGGCGCTTTCCAGGCTCAACGCATTCCTGGATTCCGAACTGGAGCAGGTTCTGTGTTTTGACACTGCGATCGACGCGGAGAAGTTCTGTAATACCAAGTCCGCGATATTTTTGGTGATGCCTGAAGAGGATTCCACCAAATACTTCATTATCAGCCTGATTGTCCAGCAGCTCTACCGGGAAATTCTTGCCGTAGCTGATGAGCACGGCGGCAAGCTGCCCAACCGTGTCATGATGTACCTTGATGAGATAGGGACCATTCCAAAAATAGAGTCAGCCGAGATGATGTTCTCATCCAGTCGCTCCCGGCGGGTGTCTATAACAGCCATCATCCAGAGCCTTGCTCAGTTGGAGAAAAATTACGGAAAAGAAGGCGCCGCCATCATCGTGGATAACTGCCAGGACACGATTTTCGGAGGTTTCGCGCCCAACAGCGAGTCGGCGGAAACCCTGTCCAAATCGCTGGGAACCCGAACGGTGATGAGCGGGACCGTTAATCGAGGCAAAAGCGACGGCTCGCAGAACCTCGAAATGATCGAGCGTCCGCTCCTTTCGCCGGACGAACTCAAATCCATGCCCAAGGGCAGATTCGTTGTGACGAAAACCGGCGCTTATCCAATGCGCACCCGGCTCAAGCTGTTTAAGGATTGGGGTATCACCTTCGGCAAGCCTTATGAGGTTGAGGAAAAGTCGGCCCGGAAGGTGGAGTACGCCGACCGGTTCGAGCTGGAGGAAGAACTCATCCGCAGGAATGCGGCTTATACGGTTGACCCGGACATAGCTGAAGGTGAACCCAGTGCACACGGTGGGATCGAGCATGCGCCTGCGCAGGAGATACGCAATTTTCCGCGAAGAAAAGATCCCGTTCGCATTGAATAGGAGTGATATATCATGGGGTATTTTACATCCCTTTACGCTTCTGAGCTTCCTCACCGCGCGGTTGCCGTGTATATGTACCTGCGCGACCGAGCCGATAAGGACGGCAAATGCTACCCGGCGATCGGTACCATCGCACGGGAACTGAAGCTGTCCAAAAGCACGGTCAAGCGGGCAATTTCCGACCTTGAAAAAAGCGGCCATCTCTGCAAAGAGCCGAGGTGGCGCGAAAACGGCGGAAAATCCTCCAACCTGTATCACATCAAATAACGCTGAAAAAGGCATCACTTCCGCCAGGGAGAAAGTCTGTCTACAGGTGAACCGTGGAACGGTTCATGTTGAACCATGAAAGCGAACCTCCTACTCTAAGCAGATCTAAATCAGAGAAAAGACAAGCGGAAAGGTTTTTTTTCTTTCTTCCTTTCTTTCACCGGTATGGGAGTAACCTCCGCTGTATCCGGGTCAATCAGAATAATTTCCTTGTTCTTTTCTCTGGCATATGTAATGAGATGAGCGGCAGATTCCACAAAAACGAGCATCTGTTCTTTGTAAACCGCCAGAACGGAGCCGGAGCGGTTCACCAGTATTCATTGCAGCGGGGATAACAACTGTTTTTAAGTAAGTGTCAAAACGCCGTCACCTTGACAGAATCAATTGGTGTCGCGCTAAGTTTTCATTGCCCCTGAATGTCCGGCAAATCCGGTGGAAGATATTTGCTTTTGAGCGTGCGCAGAACATCGCTGATGGTGGAAACCGATGCCATATTCTGTATTTCCACCCCCGCTTCCCGAAGCGGGTTGTTACGACGGCTCCCGTGGTTGGTGCCTCTTTTGGGGGATCCAGTTCAGCAAATACCACTCGCGGGTCGGCGATGATTTCTCCATCCGGTTGGTTGCAGGCCAGCAGTGCTTCGAGCCGTACTCTCCGGGAAAAGGTACACAAGCCGCGCAATAAAGTCATCAGATCCGCGCCGGGAAAACGAGTCAATCTGCTGGTGTACATTCGGGCCAAACTCCGCGCCGGAAAAGGCATCTGCTACGAACGGTGGGCCAGGATTTTCAACCTCAAACATGGCATCCAACAGATCCGGGATATTTTTTATTTTTCTATTGACAATAATCTATGTCAATGATAATATAATGATTAAGCAATCGTTTAATCGTTATATTAAGGGGGCTCATCCATGTCGACGAAGGTATTTATGCTTAATGGGTTGGACTGCGCCAACTGTGCCGCAAAAATAGAAACAGAAATTAAAAATATTGAAGGGATTAAGTTCGCTTCAGTAGATTTTGTTTCTAAGAGACTTACTTGGGAAGCTGAGTCGAATACCAATGTTCCTATGTTAGTGGAGAAGATAGAAAGCATCGTAAAAAAAATAGAACCGGATGTGAAAATTGCTTTAGTGGAGAACACTTCTAAGCCTAAAATAGAAGAAAAAGATGACGACGATGACGACGATGAAGAAGATCATAAGAAAGAGATAGTCGAACTGGTGATTGGAGGAACTTTATTTGTTGTTGGATTGATTTTTAAGTTTCAGAACTGGCTTGAACTTACCATATTCTTAATAAGCTATATCATTGTTGGCAGAAAAGTTGTTTTAAGCGCAATAAAAGGGATCGTACGAGGTCAGGTATTCAGTGAGCACTTCCTGATGAGCGTTGCTACAATCGGTGCCTTCTTTGTTGGAGAGTATCCGGAAGGCGTCGCCGTTATGCTGTTCTATCTGATTGGGGAATTATTCGAGGATATGGCCGTAGATAATTCCAGAAAATCAATCAGTGAATTAATGGATATAAGACCTGATTATGCAAATTTACAGGTTGGCGAAGAGCTCAAAAAAGTATCTCCTGAAGAAGTAAATATCGGTAATAAGATCGTAGTAAAACCGGGAGAAAAAATTCCTCTTGATGGCAAGGTCATAGAAGGAACCTCAATGGTTGATACAGCGGCGTTGACCGGTGAATCCGTTCCACGTGAGTTAAAACCCGGGAGTGATGCTTTGAGCGGATTTGTAAACAAGAATGGCGTTTTGACTATTGAAGTCACAAAAGAATTCGGAGAATCTACAGTTTCAAAAGTCTTGGATTTAGTACAGAATGCCAGCAGTAAAAAAGCGCCAACTGAAAAATTTATAACAAAATTTGCGCGTTACTATACTCCGGTTGTTGTATTTGGAGCATTGGCGTTAGCAATTATTCCGCCTTTGCTTATTCCGGGGGCATCCTTCTCTGATTGGATTTACCGAGGGTTAGTATTCTTGGTGGTTTCCTGCCCTTGTGCGTTAGTGCTTTCGATACCGTTAGGATTCCTTGGGGGAATTGGGGGATCTTCAAAAAGAGGAATATTAGTAAAAGGCGGCAACTACCTTGAAGCGTTGAACAATGTTGAAGCAGTTGTTTTTGATAAGACGGGGACTTTAACCAAGGGTGTATTCAAGGTTACAAAAGCAATTTCTGAAAACGGTTATACAGAGGATGAACTGATCAAATATGCGGCATATGCTGAAAGCTATTCAAATCATCCGATTGCACTTTCAATTATAGCTGCTTATCATGCTGAAATTGATAAAGATAAAATTGAGAATTATCAGGAAATAGCGGGACATGGCATTAAGGTCAATGTCAATGGAAAGGAAGTACTCGCTGGAAATACGAAATTAATGATCAGTGAAAACATCCAATACACTGATGTGGATACGTTAGGCACAGTAGTACATGTGGCCATAGACAAAAAGTATGCGGGCAGTATCATAATTTCAGATGAGGTGAAAGAAGACTCTGCAAAAGCAATTAAAGAGTTGAAAGCGCTTGGCGTTAGAAAAACAGTTATGCTTACTGGCGACTTGAAGAAGGTAGCGGACAATATCGGCAAGGAGTTAGGTTTAGACGAGGTTTATTCTGAACTGTTACCCGCCGATAAAGTTGAAAAAGTTGAATCCCTGGAAGCCCAAAAATCTCACAAGGGAAAGATTGTATTTGTTGGTGATGGAATTAACGATGCGCCGGTACTTGCAAGAGCCGACATCGGTATCGCTATGGGAGGCTTGGGCTCGGACGCTGCGATTGAGGCTGCAGATGTAGTGATTATGACTGATGAACCTCACAAAGTAGCATCCGCGATAAAAATTGCGAAAAGAACGAGAAACATTGTATCTCAGAATATCGTGTTTGCATTAGGAGTTAAAGCCATATTCCTCGTATTAGGAGCATTGGGGTTAGCTTCCATGTGGGCGGCCGTGTTTGCAGATATGGGGGTTGCTCTGATTGCAGTTGTTAACGCAATGAGAGCTCTGAATACGAAAAAAATATGAATCTTTTTATGGTTATATCTTATATTGTTTATATGAAAGGGTGACTATAATGTCTGAAAACCAGGAAAACATGACAGATCAAGAAAATGCAATGTGTGATATCACTATTGTTCATCAGGATATATTAGATAAAGTGAAAAAAGAAATAACTGATGATGATACTTTGTATAATATGGCTGGTATATTTAAAGTACTCAGCGATCCTACACGTCTAAAAATTATAAATGCGCTTATGCTTTCTGAAATGTGCGTGTGTGATATTTCAGCTTTGCTGAATATGTCGAAACCTGCTATTTCGCATCATCTAAAATCATTACGGCAAACCCACTTAATTAAATACAGGCGTGACGGGAAAATCGCTTATTATTCACTGAATGATGCACACATTAAAATGATGTTTGATCTATGTATAACGCATATCAAAAAATAATGATACAGGTATTAGTTTAGCTGAAATGAGGCGGGGGTGCGCCGGCTGATCTACACCACCAACGTTATTGAAGGCTTCAACCGGCAGCTCCGAAAGGTGACGAAGGCGAAATCGGTCTATCCGACGGATGACAGCCTGCTCAAGATGCTGTATCTGACCATGATGGACATCACGAAAAAATTGACCGGCAGGCGGCAGGACTGGAGCGTAATCCACGCCCAACTGGCCGTATATTTTGCCGGCCGGATGCTGTGCTTTCTTTTATGTCCATACACTTTCCGCTCAGTTGTCGGGGCGGTATAAGGACGGTACTTATCATGGACTTGGCGCCGGATTTCGGGGAGGCACAACGACGGTGACGGTCGAAGTTTCGGGCGGGAAAGTTACTGCAATCCAAGTGGATTCCAGCATTGAAGCGAACTGAGCCAATCGCGCGGCAATAACATGGAACAACGCTCGAAACCCATATCGTTTTGAAAAGCACTTTTCCGGCAGATAATTCATATGATGGGTTAAAATCAACGGGAGAGGATCGGAAGATATGCCTGATGAAGAATTAAGAGACTATGGCCCCATACCAATCGTAGTGAATATTGAAGCGGTTACGGAGCAAAACAATACCTTCCGTACCGCTTTATGGACAGGGAATCATCTGCAGCTTACGCTGATGAGCATTCGTGTGAACGATGATATCGGCTTGGAAATGCACCCTGATGTTGACCAGTTTATCCGCATCGAGCAGGGCGAAGGGCTTGCGAAGTTCGGAAACCGGAGAGACAATATGAATTTTCAAAAGCGAGTCGGGCCAAGCGATGCCATTGTCATACCAGCCGGGACATGGCATAACGTCATCAATGTAGGCACCGTACCTTTAAAAGTATATTCGATTTATGCACCTCCCCAACATCCCTGGGGAACCGTTCACAAAACAAAAGACGACGCAATAGCAACAGGGACATAAAATAACGGTATCATCAAGCGCTTTAGAGTATTTGAATTCGGGCCCAAGTCCCATTGGAATAATGATGCAGAAAAAGATTTGAACAGATGACTAAGGCAGGATCAGCCTACTGTACGCTATTCCTGCCTGTCCAATTTTGAGGCTAAAAGGGAGGGCTCTCAGCGGCTGAAGGCAGATTTATATGAAAGGCGGAGGATTAATGAGCTATACGCATCCGAACGGACAGCCGCAGGGCACGGCACAGAAGTTTACGGATAAACTCAGGGAAATCCTGATCAGTGAAATCATCGCGATTAACGGTTACCAAACCCACATCGCCAACTCGGACATTTCTGAAATAAACGATGCCTGGCACAGTATTATGCTCGACGAAAAGCAGCATTACGGCTGGGTGCTGAAGCTGCTCCGCAAATATGATCCGGAGCAGTACAAACAGTTTTTAGCTCATAAGGGCGACAACCCCGGGCCCCAAACACCGGTGTCGCTCTCCCATTCCCAGTCCGGCGGTGCGGCCATTCTGAACGATATCCGGGACGATATCAAGGGAGAACTCGAGGCCGTGATTCTGTATGAAGCGCAGCTTCCAAAATATCCATATCGGGATATCCGCACCACCTTGCAGGCCGTGATTGACGACGAAAAAGGCCACGCGGAGCATCTTACCAGACTGTTGCTGAAATATGACGTCGATCCGTATGATGAATTGGTCTGATTCCGGGCATTTCAGGGAACCGGCAAACTTGAACGGCCGTGAAATCCATTGGGGATGTCACGGCCGTTCTGATTTTACTGTTAATTCTTTCTCAGATGTTTTACAAGTTTTACGATTTCGACCCAAAGTACCGACGCCGCTGACATCACGATTACGGCGACCGCTTCCGGTCCGGTCAGCGGAGCCAGCTTCACAAAGGCTGAAAGCGGAGTGTATAAGAGCAGGACAAGCATGGAAATGGTTCCCGCAAAGGCCGCCCACATCACCTTGTCTTTAATCAGACGGTGGAATGACTGGAATGCAAAATCCGTTTGGGAACTGTTGACCAGAACCAAAAGTATATTGCTTAGAAAAATGATGGAAAGGCCCATTGCACGGGCAACCGGAGCGTTTACGGCCGGATCTGCCATAAGAACCGTATAATAGGTTCCAAAAGAAGAGGCAAAAACCGTCAGCCCCTGCAGAATGCTTCTGAAAAGACCTTTCGCTCTCATCAGCTTTTCTTTCGGATCACGGGGGGCGCGTTCCATCACATTCTGTTCCGCGGGCTGTCGTTCAAAAATGATGGAGCAGGTCGGGTCGATAATCAGTTCCAAAAGGACGACATGGATGGGCAGTAACATAAGGTTCGCCGGATTTACTTTCAGAAGAGGCGCCAGCAGACAGGAAAACGCGATTGGAATGTGAATCGTGAACACATATCCGACCGCTTTTTTGATGTTGTCGTAAATCCGCCTGCCGTCCCTGATGGTATCCACAATCGTCGAAAAATTGTCGTCAAGCAGGATGAGATCGGCGGCTTCGCGGGACACCTCCGAACCGCGCTTTCCCATCGCGATTCCGATATCGGCATATTTGAGCGCGGGGGCGTCGTTGACCCCGTCGCCCGTCATTGCCACGATCTCGCCGTTTGCCTTGAAAGCCTTCACGATGCGCATCTTATGCTCCGGGACGACGCGGGAAAAAATGCTGACGGAACGGACCCGTTTCTGAAGTTCCTCATCCGTCATCCGGTCGATCTCGTCGCCGGTGACGGATTCCCCGCATGGCATGCCGATCTGCTTTGCGACCGCGCCTGCCGTGATGCCGTTGTCGCCGGTAATCATCACAACGCGGACGCCTGCCTTCCTGCAGCGGAGGATATCCGCTTTTACGGATTCCCTCGGAGGATCCGCAAGGCCGACCAATCCGCAGAACTGAAGGCGGCACCGGGCCAAAGAAGCGGGAACTTCGCCCGACGTACCGACGTCCATTCTGCCCACCGCGATCACGCGGAGCCCGCGCGCCGCCATATCGGCGGCTTTTTCCTGCGCTTTGTCCCGTTCGTCCGAATTGAGATCGCATAAAGCGAGGATCTTTTCCGGCGAGCCTTTCGCGGCGATCAGAATTTGGTTGCCGCGCCGCCAGACATGGCCCATCATTTTCGCTTCATGGGTAAACGAATATTCCCGAATCAGTTCGCCGCCGAAAAGGAACTCCCTGGACAGGCCCCTGCCTTCGCAATACGAAATCATGGCCTTTTCCATAGGGTCATATGCGTCCGGTTCGCAGGCCATTCCCATGACCGCGCAGAGGTCCCGCTCTTTGTTTTCCTCTGTCCACGTATCGCATACGGTCATCTGATTCATCGTAATGGTGCCGGTCTTATCCACGCAAAGAACCGACACGGCGCCGAGCGTTTCCACGGAAGCCAGCCTGCGCATAAGCGAATGCCTTTTCGCAAGCCGCCACGCGCCCATGGAAAGGAAGACCGTCAAAATAACCGGGAACTCTTCCGGTATCATGGCCATGGCGAGCGTGACGCCGGAAAGGATGCTTTCGATCAGCCTGTCGGTAAATTGGTGGTCCGGGATATTCAGCCAGGTGAAGCATCCCACCAATACAAACAGGACCGCCGCGATGGCCGCGCAAAGCTTCACGAGCCCGCGGGTCTGCCTCTGAAGCGGCGACGGGGCTTCCGGTGCGCCGGCGACATTCGTGCCGATTTTCCCGAACTCGGTGGCTTTGCCGATTTGATCCACGCGGACCAGCGCACTTCCCTGCGTCACAAGAGTCCCCGCGTAGCAGTGGTCGCGCCGCCAGTGCCCGCCGTCTGTATCGGCGGTCCCGAGCGCGACCTTCCAAACGCCTTCCGCTTCGCCCGTCATGGACGATTCGTCGACGCACAGATCGTTCGCCTGAAGGATCTCCCCGTCCGCCGGGATCTTGTCGCCTTCGGCAATCAGCATGATATCTCCCGGGACAAGATCGGCGCTGTCGATCCGCCGCTCCGCTCCGTCCCGCAGCACCGTACTGCGCGGCGCCGCAAGGTCCTTTAAGGCGTTCAGGGTCTTGTCGGTTTTCCAGCCCTGAATCACATCGATACTGATCATACCCGATACAAAGATCAGCATAACAACTCCGTCGCGCGGCTCACCCAGCAAAAAATAGATGACCGCCGTCACGATGAGCAGCAAAAACATAGGTTCCGACAAGGCTTTCAAAATCTCTTGAAGAACATTCTTCTTCTTTTTCGGAATCAATTCGTTCCTGCCGAATCGCTTTTGACGTTGCACGGCTTCCGCCGTCGTCAGGCCGGTTGGATTTGTGGTGTTCTTTCGTTCTGTCATAAAAGTTACCTCCATCATGCTTCTCAGCATTTATGCGACAGCTCCATGGCATTGCAAAGATACAGCTGCAGCCTCAAAAGGGTACAAAAATACCTGTGAGACAACATACTGTCCCACAGGTTCCGATTCCCTGTTGCCGTAAGGCCCAGCCCCATAAACCCATATCGGGTTTATCGCCTGCTCAGTTTGTACTGTAGATCAAATGCAGCGCAAAGAGATGAAAGATATTCTATCATATTCATTTACTCACGTCAAGTGATTAAAAACAAAAACATAAGATTCCTATCATAAATTTTATGGCGGATCCTGAGAGAAAACCTATTTTTGATTTTTCCTTTTTTTAGAAATCCAAACAACAAAACCGACCCCTCCGACCGCCATCACGGCGAGAGCAATGTAGGTATAGAGATTCATGGATTGGCTGACGCGTTCCCAGCCGGCTCCGGCAAAAGCGCCCAGCACCACCAGAACCACATTCCAAATTGCGGAGCCGAGGGTAGTGTACAAAAGGAACCTGCCTCTGCGCATCCGCGCCATCCCCGCGGGGATGGAGATGAGGCTTCGGACTAATGGAATAAACCGGCAAAAAAAGACGGTGGAGGCACCGCGCCGATTAAACCAATTATCCGCCCGTTCCACATCCCCTTTTTTCAGCCCGAGGACATGTCCCCATTTCCCGATGAACCTGTCCATTTTCTCGGCCGGAAGCAGCTGTCCGACACCGTAAAGGACGATTGCCCCGGCCACCGACCCGATGGTGGCGGACAAGGCTACGATCCAGATGTTCATGCTGGTGTAAGTGGTCATGAAGCCGCCGAAAGTCAGGATCAGCTCGGAAGGAATGGGAGGAAACAGGTTCTCGATTGCAATCAGCAGTGCTATCCCCACGTATCCATACTGATTCATGATATTGATGACCCATTCCTGCATTTTTGACTCCCTTTTCAAAAATCCGGGTTTTTACTCTTTGTTTGTCTGCCGTTTCAAAGAGAATCGGCCGGCGGGAATACGGCGGCGCCGGCGCCGGCGCAGTCGCGGCAGGACAGCTATTTGCGCAGCTCGGGCGGGTGTATTATCAATCTTTCTTTTGAGGAATCGCTTTGAATTTCTGATTTGCTTCCAGTTTGCATTCCTCGCGCAGGCTCCAGAAAATTTTGAACTCCAGCTTTTCGATCTCCCGCTGCTGCTTATAGCTGACGCGCAGAGTGGCTTCCCGCGGGATCGTGACGTCCCTGCCGAGCTCCGGCAGCAGCGCCTGGATCCGGTTTCCGTTTTTTCGCAGAAAGTCCAGCCTGCTTCCGATGCCGTCGAGCAGGTCGGGGGACCTGCCGGGCGTGTCCTCGGAAACCATGTACCGCTCGTTTTGGTTGATATAGTTCGTCGAATCCCCGGCGGCGAGCCAGCGGACCAGCGCTTCCCGGCTGAAGCGCCATTCGCGGCCGATTTTCCGGGCGGGGATATGCTCCTCCCGGAGCAGCTTGATCAGCGTCTTTTCGCTGATTCCCAAAAATTCCGATGCCTGACTCAGATTTAAGATGTCGTTGTCCATGTTGTTCCTCCTCCCGAACCGTCTGCGGAAATATTATAATACTTCCAATTTAAAATAGCAATACTGGCGGAAAATAAATTCACTATGAAAGAACTTAACGGTAATCTGGCGGTATTTTTAATCTTTTCCAACGCCTTTCCGGCATCTTCGGCGGACAAGTCGGCTTTGCTCTTTCAATTTTCCACTATTGTAATTGATGTTGGCACTAAGTACGCTTATCATATGATTATATTCCGTTCTGTGTTGACTTTATTCAATGTTTGCGCTATCATAAGATAAATTTGTAATTCTTTGTTTTCACGGCGGCATGACAGCGGATTGTGACGGTGCGGTCGGCTTTTTGAGCGTGAGGGGCACGGCATGAATACGGGGGGCGTTTGTTTTGTCGAAAAAAAAGATGATGATCGTTTCCAATATTTTTCTGATCGGGTTGGTCAGCTTTTTTATGGATATGAGTACGGAAATGATCTACCCGATCATTCCCCTTTACCTGACGGCGGTTCTCGGGGCGACGCCGGCCATTGTCGGCGTAATCGAAGGCGTTGCGGAAAGCGTCGCCTCCCTTCTGAAAGTGGCGAGCGGCTACATCGGGGATCGATATCAAAATAAAAAACGGTTGGCTTTCCTCGGGTATTCCGCCTCGGTGCTCTATAAGTTCGTCCTTCTGATAGCCGGTTCCTGGGGCGGCGTGCTGGCGGCGCGGGTGATCGACCGCACCGGCAAGGGGATCCGGACCGCCCCGCGCGACGCCCTGGTGGCGCAGTCGAGCGAAAAGGGGAAACTGGGCGGTTCCTACGGTTTACATAAGATGCTCGATATGGCGGGGTCCTCCCTCGGAGCCCTTTTTGCTTTTTTGTTTATCGCCTTTGGGATGAAATATCGCTCGGCGTTCCTCTGGTCCGTCATTCCGGGCGTCGTCGCCGTGACGATCATCCCGCTGATCCGGGAGGAAAAGGGGGCCGCCCCAAACCGGCGGAGGCTGGACTTTCGGGGCCTGAAACTGGACGCGAGGCTGAAATGGTATTTCGCCGTCCTCTTCCTTTTCTGCCTCGGCAACTCTTCCAACGCCTTCCTGCTGCTCAAAGCGCAGTCGCGCGGGTTTTCCACCTCCGAGGTGATGCTGCTCTATCTGATTTTCAACGTTTCCGCGTCCATCCTGGCGATCCCGGCCGGCCGGCTGTCGGACCGGTTCGGCAGAAGCCGAATCCTGATCCCCGGCTATCTGATCTACGGCCTGGTCTATCTGGGGTTCGCCTTGCTGACGTCGAAAGCCTCCCTGCTGATTCTGTTCGTCGCCTACGGCGCTTACACCGCCTTTATCAGCGGAGCGGAACGGGCGCTGATCGCGGAAGCGTCGCCGGCGGACTATAAGGGGACCGTGCTCGGCATCTACGGCATGCTGCAGGGCTTCGGCCTCCTGCTCTCCTCCATGATCGCCGGCGGGATGTGGAATGTCTGGGGCCCCGACGCGCCATTCTGGTTCGGAGGCGTTCTGGGCATCGTCTCCGCGCTGCTGATCGCCGTCATCCTCCGCTCCGGGAAAAGGCGGAAAGCGATGAGTTGTTAGGATTGAAGTGGGAGCAGAAATGAATTTTCAGGAAAAAAGGCCGCTGCGGCCGCAGAAAGTCTTGATTTTGAGGTGAAAGCGTTGGAACAGCTCTCATTCCGGGATGTTTCCTATCGGCAGGGCGAAAAAGAGATTCTCAGAGGCGTTTCGGCACAGTTTTCAGCCGGCGACTTTGTCTCCGTCGTAGGCCCTTCCGGAAGCGGGAAGAGTACCTTCTTACGGCTGTGCTGCCATCTGATCAGCCCGACGGAAGGAAAAATCTTCTTCCATGGGAAGAATATGCTTCAGGAAGACCCGATCGAACTGCGGAAAAAAATCAGCTATTGCTTTCAGGAACCGATCCTCTGGGGGAATACGGTGGAAGACAACGTCGCATTCCCTTATCGCGTCAGGGACCGGAAGATCGACCGGGAAAAAATCGTTTCGCTGCTCGCCCGCTTCAATCTGGACGAAAGCTACCTCTCGCATGAGGTCAAAGGGCTGTCGGGAGGGGAAAAACAGCGGATCTCCCTGATCCGCACGCTGCTTTTCGAACCGGAGATTCTGCTGCTGGACGAAGTGACTTCCGCGCTCGACGCCGAGAACACGGAACTGATTGAAAAAGAAATCCTGCGGCTGAACCGGAAGGGCGTCACGGTCCTGTGGGTCACCCACAACGCCGCGCAGAGCCGGAAATACGCCAGCCGGCTGCTGACTCTGGAAAACGGCCGGATCCAATCATCGGAGGAAATCAAATGAACGGTGCGAATATCAGCGACGTCTCTCTTCTGATGGCGTCTTCGTTAGTTCTCGTCTCTCTGCTGTTTTCCTATTTTCAGAAACTCAGGCTGGAAAAAGAGACCCTCATCAGCGTCATACGGGCGGTCATCCAGCTCTTTGCGGTGGGATATGTCCTTCAATTTATCTTCAGACTCCGCAACCCGGCCGTCACGACGCTGATTGTGCTCTTCATGACCTTTAACGCGGCCTTTAACGCGGCCAAGCGGGGAAAAGGGATCAAAAACGGAATTCTGATTTCTTTCCTTTCCATTTTAGTCGGCGCAGGCGCCACGCTTTCCGTCCTGGTCCTCTCCGGCGCGGTACGGTACGAGGCGAATCAGATCATTCCGATCAGCGGCATGATCATCAGCAACGCCATGGTCGCCATCGGCCTGTGCTACCGGCAGCTCACCGGCGATTTCAAAAGCCGGAGGAACGAAGTGGAAATCAAGCTTTCGCTGGGCGCGGACCTTCTTCCGGCTTCGATGGATATCCTCCGGGACTCGATCCGCACGGGGATGGTTCCCACCATCGACTCCACGAAGACGCTGGGAATCGTCTCCCTTCCCGGCATGATGTCTGGGCTGATCCTTGCCGGCACATCCCCGCTCATGGCAATCCGGTACCAGATCATGGTAACCTTCATGCTGCTGTCTACGACGGCGATTTCCTCATTTATGGCCTGCTTTCTCTCTTACCGGACCTTCTTCAATGAGAGAAAGCAACTGCTGTAGCGCTTTTAAAATAAACGGCCCCTCGCGGACTGCTCCAGCGTGTGGGGCAGAATCGCCGCAAAAGGGCCGCTTTTTGCCGGGTATGGGGCAAAAAGCAATTTTTCGCCTTTGCCCCGGACATAGGAAAAGGGGCCATTTTGCAACAGCCCCTTCTGTTTGGTTGCGGAGGCAGAATTTAAACCAACGGCCTTTGGGTTTTACCGCTGACACAGAAAGCCTTGGACTGGGAACTGAAACATTGAATTTTCTGATTCACTTTGACCAGTTGTTTTTTCATCGAAGCGATGCGATTTTCCACATCCTTTTTATGTGCCATTAGAATTTCGCAGCGCTGAGGCAGAGTCTGCTCCCCCCTGCGGCTCAGATCGACGAATTCCCTGATCTTTTTGATTGGCATTCCGGTGTTTTTCAGGCAAAAAACCAGACCAAGCCACTCCAGGTCTTCTTCCGAAAAACGCCGGACGCCGCCGCGGCTTCGGCGGATAGCCGGCAGAAGGCCCTCTTTTTCATAATAACGCAGCGTGTACTCCGGAATCTTCATTTTCTCCGAAACCTGTTTCATCGAATAATACAAAGGAACCATCTCCCAAAAAATTTTGAGTTTGCGCTTGACTTCATGTAAACTTTAAGGTTTATATTATAAATTGTAAATAAAATCTGCTTAAATTTCAAGTGTTTTGTAAGCTGGGGAGGATGAAATGATGAAGTTCAACTATTACATTCCAACGAAGATCCTGTTTGGGCAAGGACAGCTTTCCAACCTGCACAATCAGAGGCTGCCGGGGAAAAAGGCGCTGATCGTGATTTCTTCCGGCCGTTCGGTCCGGCGGTACGGGTACTTGAACCGTCTGGAAAAAGAGCTGGACCTCGCCGGGGTTTCTCACGCGCTGTTTGACAAGGCTCAGCCGAATCCGGTGGAAAGCACCGTGATGGAAGGCGCGCGGTTTGCCAGAAAAGAAGGCTGCGATTTCGTGATCGGCCTCGGCGGCGGAAGCAGCATTGATTCCGCGAAGGCCATCGCCGTCATGGCGGTCAACGATGGGGACTACTGGGATTACGTCTCCGGCGGCACCGGGAAGGGGAAGCCGGTCCCGAACGACCCGCTTCCGGTCGTCGCCGTCACGACAACCGCGGGGACCGGTACGGAAGCCGACCCGTGGATGGTAACCACCAAGGAAGATACCAGGGAGAAAATCGGTTTCGGCTATGAAAAAACGTTCCCGGTTCTTTCCGTTGTCGACCCGGAACTGATGATGTCCGTACCGGCAAAGCTGACCGCCTATCAGGGGTTCGACGCGCTGTTCCACAGCACGGAAGGCTACCTGAACACCACGGCCTTCCCCATCAGCGACCTGTATGCGCTCAAAAGCATCGAGCTGATCGGAAAAAGCCTTCCGACCGCAGTGAACCATGGTTCCGACAAAGAGGCGAGAAGCGACGTCGCTCTGGCCAACACGCTGGCCGGCATGGTGGAATCGACATCCGGCTGCATCTCGGAGCACGCGATCGAACACGCGATGAGCGCCCTCCACCCCAATCTGCCGCACGGCGCCGGTCTGATCATGATCAGCCGGGAATACTACGCGCTGATCACCCAAAAGGGAGCGTGCGGAGAACGTATGGTCCGGATGACCAGGGCACTTGGAAACGCCGGGGCAGAGCAGGCGACGGATTTCGTCGCGGCGCTCACCGGCCTTCAAAAGCGGTGCGGTGTGGACGGCTTGAAAATGAGCGACTACGGGATCCGCCCGGCGGAATTTCCGGAGCTTTTGAAAAACTCCAGGGAAAATATGGGGCATCTCTATTCCGTCGATCCGATCAGACTTTCGGATGACGACGTGATCTCCATTCTGCAAAAATCCTACCGGTAACGCCGGCGGTTTGCGGCGTGGCACCTCAAAAGAGGAAGGAATTTCTGATATCATGATTACCGATGAGGCACTGAAAAAAATACCCAAACTGGGTTTCGGGCTGATGCGTCTCCCGGAAAAGAACAGCGGATCGACGGCGAGCGGTTGAATAAAATGGCAGATATTTTTCTGGAAAACGGATTTACTTATTTTGACACCGCCTACGTCTATCACGGCGGAAAATCCGAAACCGCTTTCCGGTCGGCCGTGGTGGACCGTTACCCGCGGGACCGTTTCACGATTGCGGACAAGCTGCCCGGGTGGATTCTGAAATCCGAAAGCGACGTGCAGAAAGTGTTCGACGAGCAGCTGAAGCGCACGGGGGCGGGATATTTCGATTTTTATCTGCTGCACAATGCCGAGGCGAAGCACCTGAAAACCTACAACCGGCTGAACTGCTGGCAATGGGCGCAGAAAATGAAGCGGAACGGCCTGATTCGGCATTTCGGCTTTTCTTTCCACGATACGCCTCAGTTGCTGGACCAAATTCTGACTGCGCATCCGGAAGCCGAATTCGTGCAGCTTCAGCTCAATTATTTCGACTGGGACAACGTCTCCGCCAATTCCGGAAAATGCTATGAAGTGGCGCGGAAACACGGCAAGCCGGTCATTGTCATGGAACCGGTCAAAGGCGGCGCCCTTGCGTCCCTGCCCGCCGGGCTGGAAGAAAAAATGAGGTCGGTCGCCCCCGGCAGGTCTATTCCGTCTTGGGCGCTGCGCTTCTGCGCCTCCTTGGACGGCGTGATGGTTGTGCTAAGCGGCATGTCCTCCGAAAGCCAGATGCGGGAAAACCTTCACACGATGAAAGATCCGGAACCGCTTACTCAGAAAGAACGGGCCTGTCTCCGGGAAGTCGCGGAGCGGCTCCGCAGCGTACCGGTCGTCGGATGTACGGCTTGCCGCTACTGCGTTGACGGATGCCCGCAGCACATCAAGATTCCGGACATCATTCGGGAATACAACGACTTCCTGAGATACGGGGATCAGCAGAGGCTGCATGAATCTTACCGGGCACTGACGGAAGACGGCCATACCGCGGGAAGCTGCCTGCAATGCGGCCAGTGCGAGGGCGTCTGCCCGCAGCACCTCCCCGTCATCCGGATTCTCCGGCGGACTTCCACGGTTTTTGATTGACAGGCATTCTCGAAATATCGTCCATATCGTCCCAGAAAAACCGGTTGCCTGAAAATTTTCCGTTCCGATATTTCAGAGAACAGCATATTGACATTCATCGATATGAGTATATAATATAGATGAATTTGAATGAAATCGATGCATGTCTATCTTAATGTAGAACTGGGAGGCGTACGGAAAATGAGATATTCCCACGCGGAATATGCCCCGGTGTTTAAGGCGCTGTCCGACGAAACGCGGCTGAAGATCGTCGAGATGCTTTCCTGCGGCGAAATGTGCGCCTGCGACATACTGGAATCCTTCAAGATCACGCAGCCTACCCTTTCCTACCACATGAAGATTCTGACGGATTGCGGCCTTGTGAACGGCAGGCGCGAAGGAGCCTGGATGAGGTATACGATCAACGTCAAAAAGGTTTCCGCCATAAAAAAATTCTGGGACGAAATCACATCGGAGCATCCGGATTGTATCTGTCATACTGTCGAGGAGGCAGGAAAATGCGAATCATCATTATAGGCGCAGTTGCTGCCGGAACTTCCGCGGCGGCAAAAGCAAGAAGGAACAGCGAAAGCGCCGAAATCGTCGTCTATGACAAGGGCAGCTTTATTTCTTATTCCGGCTGTGGTATGCCCTATTACATCGGCGGCGAAGTCGAAAACGCAGATGAACTCACCCCACGCGATCCCGCGTTTTTCAAAGGCAAATACAATGTGGACATTTTGACCCGCCATGAAGTGCTCTCGATTGACCCCGGAAAAAAGGGTTTGGAAGTAAAAGACCTTACCACAGGAGAGGTGTTTCCCGATTCGTATGACAAGCTGGTGATCGCAACCGGCGCGCAGGCGTTTGTTCCGCCGATCAAGGGCGCGGACGGACGGCACGTCTTTACCCTGCGCAATATCGGCGACATGAACCGCATCAAAACTTATATTGACGGAAACAGCCCGAAGCGTGCGGCGATCATCGGGACGGGCTTCATTGGGCTGGAAGTCTGTGAAAATCTGAAAAAACTCGGTTTGGAAGTGACTCTGCTGGAAAAGCTGCCGCAAGTAACACCGGGGCTCGACAGCGACATGGCGGTCTATGTGCAGGACCATATCGAAAAGAACGGCGTCCCTGTCCTGACAGGCGTTTCTATTACGGAGATCACGGAAAGCGGTGTCATCTTGTCGGACGGCAAAGAGATTCCTGCGGATCTGGTTCTGATCTCCGCCGGGGTCCGCCCCAACACGGCATTGGCCAAAGCGGCGGAGATTGAGCTTGGCGTTTCCGGTGCGATCCGTGTGAACACGAAGATGCAAACCAGCCAGCCGGACATCTATGCCTGCGGCGACTGTATCGAGCAGTTTCACGCGGTGACAGGGAAACCGGTTTACCGGCCGCTGGGTTCTACGGCAAACAAGACCGGCAGAATCGCAGGCGACAGCATGACGGGCGGTGATCTGGAATTCAGAGGCATCCTCGGCACCGGAATCTTCAAAATATTTGATATGACGGTAGCGCAGACCGGCCTTTCCGAACATGAAGCGCTTGCTTTGGGTTATCAAATCCAGGTTTGCCACAACATCAAGCCCAACAGGCCGGAATACATGGGCGGCCGGGAAATGGTCATCAAGGGAATCGCCGACCGCGTGAGCGGCAGGCTCCTGGGTGCGCAGATTGTCGGATATGAGGGCGTGGACAAGAGAATCGACGTGTTTGTGACGGCGATTACCTTCAAGGCGAAGGCGGAAGACCTTTTCCATCTCGATCTGGCCTATGCCCCGCCGTTTTCCACCACAAAGGATCCGGTTATGTACACCGGCATGATTCTGGACAACGCCATTCACAGAGGCAGGCCGCTGATCACGGCGCAGGAGCTCGATACCCTGATGCAGTCCGGGAAACCCTATAAGTTGATCGACACCAGAGCTGCCGCGCAATATGAACAGGGACATATCGAAACCGCGAAAAGTGTCCCCCATGCCCAAGTAAGAGCCACGGCTGAGGCGCTGGATCGGGACGTTATCACGGTTACCTACTGCAATAAGGGCGTGACCGGAAACGCGGCGCAGAACATCCTGATCAACGACGGATTTCAAAAAGTATATAACCTCTCGGGAGGATATAAGCATTACTGCAAAATACATTCAGAGAAATAAATCGGTTATTTTGTTCTTGTAACAAATGGTCAACGAGAACATATAATATGCGTATATGAGCATTCAATAATATAATCGCCGGTTACAGAAACCATCGTAGGTACGCAAAGAAGGTGAAATGAATGGTTGAAATTTTTAGGGCCCTGTCAGAAGAAAACAGACTCAGAATCCTATCCCTTCTTTTGGAAGGTGAAATGTGCGTCTGTGAGATCGAAGCGGTGCTAAACCTGTCGCAGTCGAACGCGTCCAGACATCTCACGGCGTTGAAACAGTGCGGCATTCTCGACAGCTTTAAAAAAGCGCAATGGACTTATTATCGGATCAATGACCAATTTAAGCAGGAAAATGCTAAACTTTTGGGCTATCTCCAGGACGGCTTAAAAGAACTTCCGACCTATCAGGCCGATCAGGAGGCATATAAAAAGTATGATAGTCAAAATCTATGTGATTGTATCACTCCACAACAAGGGCTTAAAAAACTGTGAGTCCAAATATTTACGCTGATTTGGGGGCAATGATTGATGAGTGATGAAAAAACACAAGGCATTGGTTTCTTTGAGAAATATCTGACGGTTTGGGTGCTTCTCTGTATGGCGGCGGGCATTCTGATCAGTAAATTTCTGCCGGTAATTCCTGCATTTCTGGAAAAACTTCAGTACGCGCAACAGAATATTCCGATCGCGATTCTGATCTGGATCATGATTTATCCCATGATGCTGAAGATCAATTTCCAATCCATCAAAAACGTGGGAAAGCATCCCCTCGGTATCCTCATATCGAGCGGGAGCAGTTGGGCGATCAAACCATTCCTGATGCTGGGGCTGGCGACTCTCTTTCTTAAAATCGTATTCAGCGCCTTTATCCCCGCCGCCCTGGCGCAAAATTTTGTTACAGGCGCGGTCCTGTTGGGGACGGCTCCCTGCACTGCGATGGTGTTTGTCTGGAGCAATCTCGCCAAAGGCGACCCGGCGCACACCCTTGTACAGGTTTCGGTCAATGATCTGCTGATTCTTGTTCTGTTTGTCCCACTGGTTTCTTTCCTGCTCGGCGTAAACAACGTTCAGATCCCCTGGAATACCCTTGTTTTCTCAGTCGTGCTTTTCGTCGTGGTCCCCTTGGTCGGCGGCGCTGTTACACGAGTTACAATGATCAAAAAAATGGGAGAAACGGCTTTCAATGAAAAATTCGTTTCCAAGTTTGACAATGTAACGACGCTGGGCCTGCTGCTGACTTTAATCATCATTTTTTCATTCCAAGGCAACATTCTCTTGGAAAAACCGCTTTATGTTCTGATGATTGCCGTACCGCTGATCCTCCAGAATCTTATCTCCTCTACGTTTACCTATTTGCTGTGCAAATGGACAAAACAGCCGCACAATATAGCGGCGCCGGCATCCCTGATTGCCGCTTCCGACTTCTTTGAACTTTCAGTCGCGGTAGCAATCTCGCTGTTCGGCCCAAACTCGCCGGTCGTGCTGGCCTGCACCGTCGGCGTCCTTACGGAAGTCCCTGTGATGCTGATGCTTGTCAGAATCATTACGAAAACCAAAGACTGGTATTACAAAGGCTGGCATTCTAAACCTGCCGTTCACAACTAATTTTATTTCAGGAGATGTCTGATATGAAAAAAATGCAGATTTTTGAGCCTGCCATGTGCTGCCCGACCGGGCTGTGCGGCGTTGGGGTCGACCCCGAACTGCTCAGGGTTTCCACCGTGCTGAACACGCTCAAGAAAAACGGGGTTACGGTCGAAAGATTTAATCTGTCCAGCGCGCCGCAGCAATTCATGAGCAACAGGGCCGTCAACCACTTTATCAACACAAAGGGCGTTGATGGGCTGCCCGTCACTGTTTTGGACGGAGAAATCGTGATTGCGGGCCGGTATCCGACCAATGAAGAGTTCGCCGACCTGCTCGGAGTTCCGGAAACTCTGTTCGGCGGAAAGCCGAAGACTGTCAAGGTCACTCCGAGAAGGTCGGGCGGATGCGGTTGCTCGGGAGGAAAGTGCTGCTGATTTGGTTCATACTTTCTGCTGAGAAAGAGATTTGGCACTTTTAACAAGATGATAGGAGCATATCTTCCCGAATCAGTTATGTGAATTTTTCACAAGGGACGAGGATGCTCCTTATCTTTTTATCGAAAATTGGAGGTTATCATCATGGAGAATTTTAATCCACAATCGATCAGGTTGACAAAATATCTATTTTACACGGGAAAAGGTGGAGTTGGAAAAACATCGACGGCGTGTGCTACGGCCGTTACCCTTGCGGATAGCGGAAAAAAGGCCCTTTTAATCAGCACGGACCCCGCCTCGAATTTACAGGACGTTTTCCATACGGAGCTTACAAACAAAGGGGTTGCAATTAAAGAGGTCCCCAATTTGATTGTTTCTAATCTTGATCCTATACAGGCAGCAGCTGAATACAGAGAAAGTGTCATCGATCCTTATCGCGGCAAGCTGCCCGATGTTGTAATCAGAAATATGGAGGAACAGCTATCCGGTTCGTGTACGGTAGAGATCGCTGCTTTTAATGAATTTTCAAAATTCATTACGGATGAAACGGTGCAGAAAGAATATGACCATATCCTGTTTGACACCGCCCCGACAGGGCATACCCTCCGGATGTTGCAACTGCCGTCTGCGTGGAGTAATTTCATCAGCGAAAACACACACGGGGCTTCCTGTTTAGGCCAGCTTTCGGGATTGGAAAGTAAAAAAGCAGTTTACAAAAAAGCCGTTGAAACCCTGTCCGATGGAAAGCTGACGACGCTGATTCTTGTTTCACGTCCGGAAGAAGCGCCTTTGAAAGAAGCGGAACGGGCATCCAGAGAACTGGCGGAGATCGGAATCAAAAATCAGACACTGGTGATCAACGGCGTGCTGACTTCCTATGACGACAGCGTTTCCGAGAGCCTGTATCGGAAACAACAGGATGCGCTTCGGAGTATACCACAAGGTTTGAAAAATTTGGCCACATACCGAATTCCGCTGCGGGCTTATAACATCACCGGAATTAATAATGTCAGGGCTTTTCTGACCCAGGATCAGTATAAGGTCCGCGATGAAAAAGTCAGGGCTAAATCGATTCCTCATCTGGAAGATGTCATTGACGATCTGTATCGCACGAATAAAAAGGTCATCTTTACCATGGGGAAAGGCGGTGTCGGGAAAACCACTGTTGCGGCTGCGATTGCACTGGGCCTTTCAAAAAGAGGAAGGAAGGTTCATCTGACTACGACGGACCCGGCCGGACACCTGAAATCTGTAATCAGCGAGGCCAGCGGCATCACCATGAGCCGTATTGATGAACAAGCCGAACTGAAAAAATATCAGGAAGAAGTACTTTCCAAGGCAAAAAAGACCATGTCCGCTGATGATATCGCTTATATCGAGGAGGATCTACGTTCTCCCTGTACGCAGGAAATCGCGGTATTCCGGGCTTTTGCCGAAGTTGTAGAGAAAGCGGAAAACCAGACCGTCGTGATCGATACCGCTCCGACAGGACATACCCTTTTGTTGCTGGATTCCACACAAAGCTACAATCAGGAGATCAAACGCTCCCAGGGCGAAATCCCCGAATCCGCACGGAAGCTTCTGCCGCGCCTCCGCAATCCTGATGAAACCGAGGTCATTATTGTGACTTTGGCCGAGGATACGCCCGTCTATGAAGCACTGCGCTTGGAGGAAGATTTAAAGCGCGCCGGCATCGAAGTGAAATGGTGGGTCATCAATTCGTCCTTCTATCGGACCGGTACAACAAATCAAATACTTTCCGCAAAGGTGAGCAACGAAATCGAGTGGATCAACAAGGTGGATGAACATTCTAAGGGGAATTTTGCGGTAATTGCATGGAGTGCTGAGGAAATCAAAGGAGATAAGCTGCTTACAATATAAGCCAGCACTTTCCAATTGGACGATGGTGTCATTATAAAGATATCATAAAATAATAGAACTGGAGAAATGAAAGATGAAAATTACAGAAGAAGCAAAATCTTTGATTCAGGCGGCATTTGATTCCAATGATTGTGACTGTTTAAAAGTATCACAGCAGCAATCCTGCTGCGGCACCTCCTTGCAATTTGAACTGATCAAATTACAAGGAGGCGAGAAGTCCATCTTCATTGACGGGGTCCCTGTTATGATGGATGACCAGACTCAAACAAGGACAGAGGTTGTGACACTTGCAGCGGAAAATGGTGAGTTGACCATTCAGGACGATCAGTCATGCTGCTGTTGATGGAAACAGTAATATAGAATCCCCCACTCCCTGCAAGTCATGTGCGCCTATCATACGGAAGCACAAGCCAAAAGACGTTAAAACAACAAAAGAGTCAAGCCAAGGGCAAACCCATTTAACGATGGGGACGCAAAGCCATAGGGTCTAAAGTGCGTAAAGCGCGCTATGACAGCCTGGCTGCCGGAAGTCGCAACCTGTAAACCTGTCCTTTTACGGGCCAGGCTTTCATCGTTTTCATAGCTTCTAACGGATAATTTGAGCAAAGATCATTTATGGCCCTGCTATGTTCCTTGGCGAAAGGGGAAACCATGAGTATTCTTTACTCCTTCCTCTTCCGGAGGCTGAAATAAAGACGGCGAATTCCGTACAGACTCGCCTCCATTAACTAAATATATTCAAAAATCAGCATTTTGCCCGGGACGGCAAAGTGCTGATTTTTTATTTTCGACAACAAAAACTCTGCCTCGACCGTTAAAGAACAGTTTCGATTTTAAGCCCTTTTCTTCTCGTAGAAGTGTGCCAAATCGGCATTGCCGATCTCCTCCGCTTGTTCTTCATTTCCGGATTTCAACAATCACGAAATGGAGGACAAGCCTATGGCGAAGTATCAGAAAAAGGAAAATTACCGGGAAAAATATCCCGACGTGAGCAAAGAGATCATTGAGGTCTTGGAGAGAAGCGACCGCCTGATGGAGTACCAGCAGTACGACATCAAAGTCGAACGGTGCAGGATCGATTATACTGGCGGCACCATTACATACATCCCCAGCCGGGAGGACTCCTATGAACGGCTTCTGGAAGAAAACAGGCAGTTCGCCGCTGCAGGCGAGAGTGTGGACGAGGCCGCGGTGAAAGCTGTGATGATCGAAAAGATGCTGAACTGCCTCAAAAGTCTTGCTCCGGAGGAACAATTACTGATCGCCGCTTTGTTTTTCAAAGACAAAAGCGAGCGTCAGCTATCCAGAGAAACCGGTATACCTCAGCGGACGATCCACGACAGAAAGACAAAAGTCTTGACGAAATTAAAAAAACTTATGGAAAAGTGAAAATTTTTCCGCTCAACCCCCTCGCTCAACGTGGAAATAAGTGAGGGGGTTTCCTCTTCTTTGTTCTTTGAAAAAATTTATATCCGGCAGCATAAATACATGAGCTGTCCGGCCGTGATGAGCGGCAGCGACATTGACGGGCGCGCCAGGACTACCTGCGGATGGGTGACAGACATCCGTCGAACCGATGGCATCGAAGGCGACGAGCGGCAAAGCCCGGTTATAAAACAGCCTGCGGTGGGTTGTTTCGCAATGAAACGGACAGTGCCAACGCTACTTCCGTCCAGCCACAGATTCAAGCAATGGGGGCGGCTCGCAGAGATCCTGGGAGAGGTGAAATTCCTATGGCGTTTGCCTGACCGGCAAACCGTTTATGCCGCCGCCCTCGCTTCGGGAAGCAGTGCCGAATAGAAGCATTGAAATGAAGAACAAGCAAGTTGTTTGAACTTAGAAACTACGCGGCAGGACAATTGCGCCCTGCCGCGCCCTTGTGAGGTCAAACCGCATCATTCAGAAACAGGGGGCTTTATATGGAACAGAAAAAAAGAGCGTGGCTGTATTGCCGCATTGACGCGCCGGAGGATGCCCACGGTATGCTGAAAGGCCAGAAAAAAGGACTCTATGACTATGCGGATCAGATGGGATTCATCGTTGTTGGCTGTTCCGAGGATTTGGGAGGCGGCCTGAAATATAATCGCCCCGGCCTGATTGAAGTCGAACATGTCGCTGAACAAGGCAGGATGGACGTCTTATTGGTAAAACAACTGAGCCGCCTCGGGAGAGACTCGGCACAAACGCTGGATTTTCTCCGGAAGCTGGAACAATCGAATATCAGGCTTTATTCACCCCTGGAAGGCGAAATCGGGCTGTTCAAAGACATCCATGCGATCCATAGGCTCACGATGGACGTGAAAGGGGAGGTCCCGTCATGAAAACAAAACAGTTGGATAGAAAGACAGAAACCATAGAGATACAAATAAACGGGATATCTGTCACATTGTTTTTTACTGCGGAGCCGAACAAGGAAGCGGCTGATTTCATAAAAAAGGCTTTGATAAATGCTTACGTAATTAAGACAGCATAATCCCAAAATACAATTTAAAGGCGGTTTTTTCTAATGTAATATGTAATATGCGAAAAATCAGCTATTTATATAGCTTTTCCCTGCTTTGTGTGAGATAATGGCGTTGGCAAAAAGCCAACTGCTCCTTGACAATTGAATAGATCAAGTGTCCGGTCTCTCACACAAAACACCAACGATATGAGAGGACGGATACAAATGGCTGAAAGAGTTTATTGTTTATACAGAGTATCTACTGCAAAGCAGGTAGACCATGACGAACAGAATCAGGCCGACATCCCCATGCAGCGCAAAGCTTGCCACGAATTTGCAGACCGCATGGGCTGGACCATCGTTCATGAAGAACAGGAAGACGGCGTTTCCGGCTATAAAGTCAGTGCCGCGCAGCGTGACAAAATCCAGCTCATAAGAGAACATGCCGAACAAGGCAAATTTGATATCCTTCTGGTCTTTATGTTCGACAGGCTCGGCAGGAAAGCCGATGAAACTCCCTTTGTCGTGGAGTGGTTTGCAAAAAAGGGTATCAGAGTATGGAGCGTCAATGAAGGTGAGCAACGGTTTGAGTCCCATACCGACCGTTTGACAAACTACATTCGCTTCTGGCAGGCTGACGGCGAAAGTCAGAAAACTTCCATCAGAACCAGAACTGCCCTCGGGCAGATGGTTCAGGAGGGACGCTTCCGCGGCGGTACAGCTCCATATGGGTATCGCCTCGAGAAAAGCGGCATCATCAACAAGCGTAAACATGAAGTCAACAAATTGGTCATCGATGAGGAAAAAGCCGAAGTGGTACGCATGATGTTTAATTTATGCGTATCGGCAGGTTACGGACGCTGGCGGCTTGCCATGTTCCTAAATGATAAAGGGATCAAGACCCGCAAGGGAACAAATTGGCATGACGCATCGGTAGGCGCGATCCTGCACAACGTGATGTACAAGGGCGTCCTCCGGAGCGGCACCTCCTTTTCAGAGCCGTTCGAGGAACTTCAAATTGTTGACCCCTCTACTTTTAATTTAGCGCAAAGGCTCATGACTGAGCGGGTTAACGAGAAGAAAAACGAGAGAACGGTTCCGCTAAACACTGCAGGCCAATCGCTTCTTTCCGGAAATGTTTTCTGTGGGCATTGCGGCGGGCGCCTGATCCTGACCACCAACGGCAAAGTAGTCAGGCTTGCGAACGGCGAAAAGAAAGGCGTCAAACGTATCCGCTATATCTGCTACAACAAAACGAGGCGCCGCCTTGACTGCGATGGCCAAACCGGGTATACTATGCATATCCTTGACGATGCGGTGACTCAGATCCTGCATCGAATTTTTGACCGCATGAATTCGGCATCCGATAGTATGATCCTTGGAAGTACGGAGGATCGCCGTATGGCGGAACTGCGAGCTGAGGTTAAACGGGCTAAGGCCGAGAACAGCAAGGCTACCACCGAGTACGAATCCATGAAGGCCGAGATGATAAAGGTCGTCCTCGGCAAGAGTGATATGCCCAAGGATGTATTGTCGGAGGTTGTAAATGAGTGCCGCGATAAGGTGATTGCCACCAGCGATCACCTGACCGCGTTAACGGCTGAGCTGGAGCGTGGCAACGCGAGGGTCAGCGAAATGAGGTCTGAGCTTTCCCGCATCCGCACATGGTCGGAGATTTTCGATGGCAGCGATATGGAAGTCAAGAAGATGATCGCGAACTACATCATCAAGAGAGTCAACGTATTCAAAGGCTATAAACTGGACATCGAGCTGAACCTGAATGTGCAGCAATTTCTGAATGGTCTTGACAGCATCAGCGGCAATGAAGAATCGCACCCTGCGGTGGCGTCGTAAATTACTACAGCTTCAATAAACTCTCTGCAGCTGAGTAAATATCTACATATGCGGGTTGGGTTTTGTGGTGGTGCACACCCGATACTTTGGGAGAGCGCCACACTGGCAGTGTGGAGGTCAGCGGTTCGAACCCGCTATGCTCCACCAAATGGCCCAAAGACGAACACAGCAGAAAATGTGCGTTATCACTTCTTCCCCGGCGGTTTTGCCGCGGCAATTTGATAAGCATAAAAAAATATCGGCTTAGGAAAATTCCTGAGTCGATATTTTTTATGCTCGTGAAACACCTAACGCAAGCTGCTACCGAATGGCCCGCGCCAGCGCCGGATCATTCGTAATCACAGCATCCACCTTTTGCACGAACATCTCCTGCAAATCGTGCTCCTGATTAACTGTCCACGGACGCACCGCTATGCCAAGCGCATGGCACTGGCGAACTACATTCGCATCCTGAAGGACTTGATAATTTGGATGAACTGCATCCGCCGGCACCGCTTCTGCATAGTCCCAAACATCCACCAGCGGTTCGCCATACAAAATTCCTGTCTGTATCTGTCCAGATCGGTGTTTTAACTCACGTAAAACATAATGATTAAACGAGGAATAATAAACTTTTCCGCTCATTCCGTACTGTTCTTCCAACTCTAAAACTTTTGGAATTACCGCAAAGCCATTGTGATATGCATTTTCCTTTAACTCCACATTGACGGTGAGATTCGTCTTTTGCAGCAGTGCATACACTTCTGCCAGTGTTGGAATTTTTATACCTGCAAAGCCCGCCTGCCCCATGGATGCATCCAAACCTTGCACCTGCTCCAGTGTCATCTCGTGCACGGCACCGCTTCCGTTCGTTGTGCGATCCACGGCATCATCATGAATCACCACAACCGATCCGTCTGCTGTCAAATGCACATCCAACTCGACTCCATCTGCCCGCGCGGAAATCGCTTGCTCAAAAGCAGCCAGTGTATTTTCCGGTGCTGCGCAAGAAGCCCCGCGGTGCGCAATAATTTGTGTCATTTTGCTTTTCCTCCTTAGCCGTTTGCAGCATTGTAATCCTGCAGTGCACTGTTGATACGGTCTGTCATATTCTTTAGTGTATCGCTTTCACTTTCCTGACCGTTCATCATTTTCTGCAATTCTTCCTCTTCAATTTTTCGCGCCTGTGTATAAACCGCGCACAAGCCGCCGATGGATTTTTCACTGGAAGCGTGCAGTTGATTGATGGCTACTTGAAACTGCGGATACTTCTTCACATTGTCCTTAAAGACCTGCTCGTCATAGGCCTTTGTGTTGACCGGAAAATAACCGGTCTGCGTATTCCAATACGCCTGTTCTTTTGGCGAAACCAAATACTTGATGAATTTCCACTTTGCCTGCTGCACTTTTTCATCGCTGTTCTTCATCATCCAAAGGGAGGCCCCGCCAACAGAAACGCCGCCGACAGAACGTTCATCAATTCCCGGAAAATATGCGGCACCAAGTTCAAACTTTCCGTTAATGCCTTTCAGCAAGCTGGCCAAACTGGCGGTGCTGTTGGTATACATAGCCAATTTTCCATTGACAAAGGCAGAGTCGGCACTGTCGCTTTTCAGCGCATAAGCGGGCATCGCCCCACTTGTGATTAGTTTATGATAGGCACTGATAAAAGCCTGCCCACCACCATTGGAATCAAAAGCGACTTTGGTTGGCGCCGCCTGCCGACCGTTTCCATTGTCAAAGGACGGCAGATTCATTTTATTCAGTGATTCATCCAGCCACCAGCCGTACACAAACATTCCAATAGTTCCTTGCGTCACATTTCCAGAAGCATCCTTTTTCGTGAGTTTCGGCGCAAGCGCTGCAATTTCTGAAAGAGTTTTTGGCACCTCTGTAATGCCAGCTTTCTTAAAAAGGTCTTTATTGTAGTACAAAATAGGAGTAGACGAATTAAACGGCATGGAATGCAGCTTTCCGCCTACAGTATAGTAAGCGGCAATGTTTTTGTCAATCTGCTGCAAATCCCAATGGTCATTCTCCGCATAGTCTTGTACCGTGTCGGTAAAACCGCTGTCAATCAAGTAACGGGTGCCCAATTCATAGCTCTGCAAAATGTCAGGCCCATTTTTTGCGACCATCGCGCTTTTAAATTTGTTCAGGGCGGTGTCGTAGTCGCCCTGATAGACTGCCTTGACCTGAATTTTTCCGCGATTTTCCTGATTAAAGTCGCTCACCATCTTTTCCAAAGCTTTTCCGTTGGTTCCTCCCATGGAATGCCAGAAAACGAGTTGGACTCCTCCGTTGTCTTTTGTATCTGCTGTTTCTGCGCTTTGCACAGTTGTTGCCGATGCCGTGGTTACCTTCTCTGCACTGCTGCTTCCTCCTAGGGCGGTACAGCCGGTTCCGGCGACCGCAAAAGCGCAAAGTACAGAAAGCAGCGCGGTTCGTTTGTTCGTTTTCATGTTTTTACCCTCCAAATTTAATTTCAACATATTTACCAAGTATGCCTTACCCTTTTACCGCACCGGACATCATCCCCTCGACCAGTTGCTTATGCCCGAAAAGGAACACCAGTAAAGAGGGCAGCGTGATTAACGCAATGCTGGCAAGAACCAATCCCAGCGATAATGTAGAATCCGCATCCTGCAGGGAATTGATGCCGACCTGCACCACGCGCATTTCATCCTTGCTGGTTACCAAAAGAGGCCACATATACATACCCCAAGAGCTCAAAAAAGAGGTCACGCCGAATGCCGCAGCAACAGGACGTGCCAGCGGCGCGGCAATTTGCCACAAGAAACGGCTTTCCCCACATCCATCCATCATGGCTGCCTCCCGAATTTCTTGAGCAACTGTGAGAAAATGCTGACGAAACAGGAAAATACCAAGTGCAGATGCCGCAAAGGGCAAAATCAAGACCTGATAAGTATCCAGCCAATGCCATGAGCTGACTTGCAGATAATTGGCAACGATCGTCGTTTCTCCCGGCATCATCATGGTAGAGAGAAAAATCAGGAAAAGCACTTTCTTTCCTGTGAAATTCAAAAATGCAAATGCATACGCAGCCAGCAAAGATGTCAGCGTTTGCAAAATCAGAATACCAAACGCAACCAATACCGTGTTGAGAAACTGCCGCACCAACATGGTCTGCGTCAACGCCTTGAATAAATTGTCAAAGGAAACCGCACGTGGAATCAACCGAATATTTGTAGAAAGAATATCGGCATCAGGCGTTATACTCATCACCAGCATATAGTAAAACGGAAAAACCAGAAAAACTGCCAGCAGAGCGGTCAGCACCCACAACCCGCTTTTTTTGAAAAATGCCGCTTTGCTCATTCGTAATGCACCATCCTTTTTTCATTTTTAAACTGAATCAGCGTAATGACAAAAATGATTGCGAATAGCAGCACGGACTGCGCGGCGGCAGGGCCAAACCGAAAATTGAAAAACGCATCGCGATAAATACTGTAAACCATCACACTGGTGGCATTACCCGGCCCCCCCTGCGTAATTACCTGCACCTGTGTAAATGCCTGAAACGCGGCAATGATATCGGTAATCAGCACAAAGAAAACCATTGGCGACAGGCAGGGCAGTGTTATGTGTAAAATCTTTACAAATCCCCCGGCGCCGTCAACTTCCGCACTCTCCAGCAGTTCTTTCGGTACATTTTTTAAACCAGCGTAGAGGTACAAAAAATTACTGCCGGACATCATCCACACCGTAATTGCCGCCACCGTGTACAGTGCAATGTTTGGATCTGAAAACCATCGAATATCCGTATGCAGTAGCTTATTGACAATCCCCATAGTCGGATCAAACATCTTTTCAAACAGCAGTGAAACCGAACCCGCCGCAGCAGCAACAGGCATAGTAAACAGCATGGGGAACATTCGGAACCCGCGCCCTTTGATATTGGCCAGGTTGGCTGTCAAAAATCCCAGGAACAGCGAAAAGACAATAACGATTCCTGCAAACAAAAACGTATTCTGCATAACCTGTCGATAATTTTCCGAAAGAAACAGCATCGTAAAATTTTTTAGACCGCGAAATGCCTTTGCGCGACCTTCACTGTCAGTCAGAAAAAAACTTAAATACAGCGTTCGGAAAAACGGAAAGAATTGAAAAACGGCAAAACAGAGAAATGCCGGCAGCAGGCACAAGTAGGGAAATAAAAATTTAGTCCATTTTTTGCGCGCTTGCTTTGCCGCCATCCGCGCAGCGGGCTTTGCCTGCTGCAACATCAGCTTTGCTTCCATTGAGTTCTGCATGAAGTGATTCTCCTTTCTTAACGCAAGAACTGCCAACGTGTTTTATTTTAGCAAACTGAACCGCTGTGTGGATTACAGAAACCTTTTATTTTTGTAAAAAGGAAATTAAATTGCGCACAAAAAATCCCTCGGAAGGGCAGCCAACGTCTTCTGCACCCTTCAGGGGTTTATTAAGAACCATTCTTAGTCACTTGCATTTTCTTCAAAATGAAACGCGGTTACCATACGATTTAAAACTTGTGTTTGATTGAGCAGTTCCTCACTGGCTGCCGCGCTTTCCTCTGCAACAAAAGAGAAACCCTTTCCCGCATCGCCGGCACGCGCCGCTTCTACCGTTGCGTTGAGTTCCAAAATGTTCGTTTAGGAAGCAATATCGTCAATCATCAAGTATGTATTGTAATCTAAACTGCAAATTCTGTTTTCTTGAAAGCAAGAAAGATATGACTATATACGATGCTCAACAATGGGGAAAACTAATATCGTATGCTAAAAAACATGGTACGTTAAGTATTTCAATTTTGGGTGGAGAATCAGCACTTTATTTTGACATTGATGCCTTATTAACCAAATGCGACCAGTTAAAAATAAACACTGTAATGACAACGAATTGTCTATGCTTAAGAAAAAGCACGAAACAAATATTATTGAATTCAAATACATAACACCTGTAATCTCTTTGCAATCATTGGATAATCTTAACTATCAATTAATGGGATGTGATTTTATAGACGAATGTATAGCACACAAAAAAGATGTTCATATAAATAGCGTATATACACTCCAATCTTTAAGAACGAATTTTGAAAGTATATAATTATTGTGTAGAAAAAGGTATTTCTAGATATTCCGTTGCTAATTATTCTAATATTAAAAATAATCCAAACATGCAATGTGCTCATACACTTCTTGAGATATCACAATTGGACAAGCAAGTAAAGCAATATATTGCCGCAACTTATGGAAATCAAAAATCATTGCCAACATTTTCGGTTGAAGGTTGTATAAGGAACCTGCCTTTTGGAGCTTTCATAAAAAAGCACTGCTGCATATTCAGAACTGTCCAAGCTTATGCAATGTTCTATTGTTAATGACCGTATGTACACTTACCATTATGACGGTAAATTCTTATACGCAGCCGCTTTTATTATCCAAAGGAATGAACCTAAAGCTGCTCGGATTCCTGATGCTCGGATACAATTTTCTAATGGCTCTGGGTGCGAATATTTCCAAAAAATACAGGTTCCGCATATGCACTATCTTATTGCCATTACACTTGGCCTCTGTACGGTGTGCAGTGGGATTTTTAGCTTACCCGGCAGCATCGCAGTTCTTGCTGTCTACCGTTTTTCCAATGGAATGCTTTGGCCGATTTTAACTAAGAAATCTAACCGCCTTTTGAAATCGGAAATCAGGGCAACAGTGATGTCGTACCAGAGTATGGCCACCAGTATTCTCAGCATTTTGGCAGACCCAATCATAGGAGTTGCGTTGGATCGGCAGAAAATCGGGCGATTCTATGCCGTATTTGGCGGTATAGCTATCCTCATAATAGCCGTTCTGTGGATATACTCCTTCCGGCAGAAAAACCGCTTGACGGAAAATTAAAAACAGCGTCTGGAACACAAAATGCGTTTCAGACGCTGCTTTTCCTATCCGGCTATTTTTATAGCGCTACATAATCCGAACGTGGTTCTCTTTCATCCACCAGTGAATCTGCAAAAGATAGGCAAAGATTTGCGGCACACGCATCAGCTGCCCATACCATGGCTCTTTCAAATCGTTGGGATGCTCCGCAAGGTCACGCAGCCGGTCAAAGTCCAATAAATCTTTAAGCGGACTCCCCTCCTCCATCGCCTGCAGGAACAGCGCCATGACGCGGTCAAAGTAAACCGGGCTGAACGTGCGCGGGTACGGACTCTTTTTTCGCCATGCAATCCGCTCCGGCAGCAGATCGCTGAATGCTTCGCGCAGGATGCCCTTTTCCCTGCCGTGCAGACTCTTTAACTCCCACGGCAGATTATAAGCGTACTCCACCAGGCGGTGATCACAGAACGGCACACGCATTTCCACCCCGCTGTACATCGACATTCGATCTTTTCTCGTTAAAAGCGTCTGCATAAACCAATCGGTGTTGAGCCGGAACATCTCCCGCATCCGCGCTTCCTTTTTGCTTTCATCGGGCAGTTTATCCGTATCTGCCAGCGTTTTTAGATACTCGGCGCGCACATACTCGGCACTATCCCCTTTGAGCACATCTGGCTGCAAAATGCTCTTGCGCAAATTAACTGAGCGCGACCATGGGAAGGTGTCTTCAAACAGGATTTCTTCCCGATGGTACCATGGATATCCTCCGAAAATTTCATCTGCGCACTCACCGGAAAGTCCCACGGTATAATCCGGCTTAATCGCACGGCAAAATAGCAGCAGAGAGGAATCAATATCTGCCATACCAGGATAATCCCGCGCACGCACCGCATCCACCAGTGCATCAGCCTGCGCCGCATTTTCCAGAACAATGTTATGATGGTCAGAGCCAATCGCCTCCGCCATTTCCCCGATAAACTCACTGTCCGGCGCCGGCTGAAACAGATTGCGCTGAAAATATTTTGCATTGTCAATATAATCTACAGAATAGGTAGAAAGCCTGCGTCCCTGCTCCTTGTACTCTTGCGCAGCCACGGCGGAAATAATGGAGCTGTCCAAACCGCCGGAAAGCAACGTGCACAGCGGTACATCCGAAACCAGCTGGCGGCGGATGCTGTCAATCAGAAGGCTGCGCACGTGCGCAACGGATGTCTTCTCATCTTCTGTATGTTCCCGCGCCGTTAATTTCCACCAGCGCCGAACCTGCGGTGCCTGCCCCTTCCGGTAAGTCAGGCAGCACCCCGGCGCCAGTTCCTGCATCCCCCGGTAAACCGCTTTGCCGGGGATGGCACCCGGCCCCAAAAGAAAAATCTGGTTGAGGCCTTGCGAATCGACAATCGGTTCTACCAAAGGGTTGGCAAGCAGCGCTTTGATTTCCGAGCCGAAAAGAAACCCGTCTGAGTACGCATAATAATAAAACGGCTTTACCCCCAAACGGTCGCGCGCGGCAAACAGCCGCTGTGCATTTTTTTCCCAGACAGCAAAAGCAAAAATGCCGTTCAGTTCCTGCAGACAGTTCTCCCCCCACATTCCATACGCTTGCAGCAAAACTTCCGTGTCACTGTGCGACTGAAACCGGCACCCCAGCGCTTCCAAACGCTGCCGCAGGTCATCAGTATTGTAAAGCTCCCCGTTGTAAACCAGGACGTACGTTTCCTCCTCGGTGTGCGCCTGCATTGGCTGATGGCCGTTTTCCGGGTCGACCACTGCCAGCCGCCGGTGCAGCAGGCAGGCGTTCGGCTCCATATACTGGCCGTGGTCATCCGGCCCGCGGCGCTCCAGAGTTCGGGACATCGCATCCAGTGCCGTCTGCTGGTCCGGCAGATACCGCTGTGAATCAATCCATCCGGCAATTCCACACATTTTGTTTACCCCTTTCCGCTTTGTTTCTTTGCTAGAATATGCGTAATAGATTCCGCTTGTGCATTTACAGTAAAAAGCCGAGGCAACTGAAGGAAAAGGTTGCTTCGGCTTTTGTTTTTACTGCTGCTGAGAGCAGGAAAACTTTTGTTTAATCTGCTGCATTTGCTGCTGGGGTGCCTGCTGGGTAGTGTACCAGCCCTTATCAGACATCTTCTTGTATATATCTCCCTGCATTGTGAGAGAATCCTGCAGCGCTCTTGTAAACGCTTGATTTACATTTTGCGTACCGGATTCAATGCTGCCGTGCAAATACAAGTCGCAGGCGTTTTTTTCGGTGGTAAGCAAGTCCTGCATGGTGTTTCTGTCATCCATATTCTGTTTCTCCTTAAACCAAGTCGTAGAACTGTTTAAAAATCTGCTGATGTTTGTTGCCCATCTGCTTGACGCACTGCTTGAGCTGCGGGTCTGTAATGGAAGAAGCCGCATTCTCGCACTGTTTCTGCAAGAACTGCTCATGAGAAAGTGCATCTTCGATATAGGTTAATTCTTTTGGACTCATAAAATAACACCTCCGTACAATACTTTGCACAGAGGTGCCCCACTTATACATTCCTGTTTTATCCTTTTGTTTTAAAGCGCCAGATTGACGATGAAACCAAGCACGCCGACTGCCAGCAGCGCCAGATCCAAAATCAGCATGGGACGAATCACAGAGATTCGTTCCGGTTGTTCCGTCTGCAAATCTTCTGGGACAAGGTATTCGTCCAAAGTCAAAGTGTCCTCCTCCAGAAGATGCCGCTCGCCAAGCTGAATGGTTTTGCCCGATACAGGATACAACTCAATATAATAGCGCAGAAATTTAGAGTATGTTTTGGTACCAACCGCTGGCTGTGCCAGAATATTTTTCAGTGCGCGGTGCGGAATCCGGTGCTCTTTGGGCAGCAAGCCGCAGCTTACCCCAACCAAATCCGCTCCGTCCCGGCGCAAAATGGGATACAGAAGGTGCACCAGCCCCATTTGCAGCATCGCCGCCCCTAACACATAAAACAGCAGATACAGATACCAGTAGATATGTCCCATGCTCATCGCTGTAAACGCGGGAACTAAGCAAACCACTGAAAAAAGCAGATTCAAAATGGAAAATGCGCGCTTTTCATACACTGCCGGCTGTGTATGCTCCCAACTTTCTTCTGTATATGCCGGTTCTTCATAAAGGTCCAGAATATTCAGCTTTTTCTCCACAATTCAGTTCCTTTCCGGAGAACATCCATTTTCTGCAGAAAATCATAACACAAATCGTGCGTTTCGTCAAAGTCACCTTCGTTTGTGTACAGTTTCTGAATTTTATGATTTTGACTTTATATTTTTTACAACCTGTGCTATTCTATGAAAAAAGGAGGTATCTTTCATGAGTATCAGTGAAGATCTGAAAAAAATCGTTTTGGCAGGCATCGGTGCTGCCGCAGTCACCTGCGAAAAGAGCAAGGAAATTGTCGATTCTCTGGTGGAAAAGGGTGAGCTCACCGTTGCGCAAGGCAAAGTAATTAACGAAGAATTAAAGCGCCGCGCAACCGAAAAAAAGGAAACTGCCGACGCGCAAAAAGCAGAACAGGCCGCCAGCCAAATTCTGGATGCCGTTGACACCCTGACACCGGAACAGCGTGCTACTCTCAAGGCAAAGCTGGAACAGCTTGATACAGACGAATGAACACTTCCTCTGGCAGCAGTTCTGCACGGCTGCGGGAACTGCTCAACGTCCTGCGGCGGCATAATGTACTGCATGGCTTAACGCCCGAAACGCTGCGTCGGATTCTGGAAGACTTGGGCCCCACCTATGTGAAGCTGGGACAGATTATGTCCATGCGAAGCGATATTCTGCCTCGTGAATACTGCAAAGAGTTGGAAAAACTGCGGGCAACGGTGCACCCGGTGCCCTTTTCAGAAATCTCAGAAATGCTCCGGCAAGAATACGGCTGTCCGATTTCGCAAATTTTTTCCAATATGGATGAAACGCCACTCGGTTCCGCCTCCATCGCGCAAGTTTACAAAGCAGTTCTCAAAGAAACCGGTCAGAAAGTTGTTGTCAAAGTGCAGCGCCCCGGCATTCACGACACCATGCAGCAGGATGTCCGGCTGATGCACAAGGCAGTGCGCCTGCTGAACCGCATGGGGGCTGCCGCACACAGCCCGCTGGACTTTAACGCTGTGATTGACGAAATGTGGGCAGTGGCGCAGCAGGAAATGAATTTTCTGCAGGAAGCAGAGCATATGCAGGAATTTTCCCGCCTGAACCGGGAAATTGCCTATGTCACCTGCCCGCAGGTCAACCGCCGCCTGAGCACCGAACGCGTTCTGGTTATGGAATATATCGATGGCATCCCCGTGGACAGTACCGAACGCCTGACACAGCTAGGATACGACATGGAAGAAATCGGGACCAAGCTGGTAGAGAATTTTTCCAAACAGGTTTTGGATGATGCATTCTTTCATGCAGACCCGCATCCGGGAAATGTCTGGATTTGCGGAGGAAAAATTGTATTTTTAGACTTCGGCATGATTGGCCGCATTACCAGGCACGACCAACAGATTCTGCGCAGTATGTTTCGTGCTGTTGCCGAGCATGACGTCCACCGTCTGGAAGAGGGACTGCTGACCATTGGCACTGCCCGTCGGCGAATTGACCACGCGCGGCTTTACGATGCACTGGATGAACTGCTGCGCAAATACGGAGACACTGACCTTTCTGAAATCGACCTTGGCAAGGCACTGCAGGAGCTTTTTCAGCTGGCTACCGCATTTGAGATTGCCATTCCCTCTGGTTTCACCATGTTGGGGCGCGGTGTTTTGACTTTGGAGGGTGTCATTGCAAAATGCTGCCCGACAGTCAGTCTGACAGACATCATTACCACACATCTTGCAGGGGAATTTACCAGGCAAATTGATGTGAAGCAGGAACTGCTTCACGCTGGCAAAGCACTTTACGGGAGTCTGCACAGCGGCCTGCGTTTGCCGACCTATCTGGCAAACGCTTTAAAAACTTATGCAAAAGGACACACGAAGCTGAACCTGGAAATTGTCGGTTCAGAAGAACTGCTGGACAAACTGGACCGCATGATTAACAAGTTGGTTGTCTGTTTGATCGCCGCTTCCCTGCTGCTGGGTTCCAGTATCCTCTGCAATACCAACATGAAGCCGCAGATTTTCGGGCTTCCTGCGCTTGGTCTGCTGGGCTTTCTGATTGCTTTTATCTTGTGTGCGTATCTGCTTCTTTCCATCTTGCACAATTCCAAAGACAAGAAACGATAAATGCCGTCCGCTTCTGTACGGACGGCATTTCTTTGCCTTTTTACTCATGTTTGTAATGCAGTGTAATTTCTTTTTTCTCGGGCTTCAGCTGCCGAACCGCAATTCCCGCGCTGCGCAGCATCCGCTTGCTCGCCTGAGTGCTGGGTGCATCCGCGTACTTATCCGAAAGATACACCACCTCTTTAATGCCAGACTGGATGATCGCTTTTGCACACTCATTGCACGGGAACAAATCGACATAAATGGAAGCACCAGTCAGTGATTTTCCGCCGGAATTGAGAATCGCGTTCAGCTCTGCATGCACCACAAACGGGTACTTGGTTCCGGCTGGCTCCCCTTCTCGTTCCCATGGGTATTCATCATCGGAACAGCCGACCGGAAAACCATTATAGCCTGTCGAAAGGATAATGTGCTGCCGGTTGACAATGCAAGCCCCGACCTGTGTGTGGGGGTCCTTGCTGCGCATTGCCGCCAAAAGCGCAACACCCATGAAATATTCATCCCAGGAAATATAGTCCTGCCTTTTCAAGGAAATCACTCCGTTCAAAATTCATTCGCCACTCATTATAACAGAAAAACGCCACAGAACAAAGGAAGAAAGCCCTTTGGCAGAAAAAACCGCCAGCTACACAAGCCGGCGGGTCACGTTATGCTTTCACTTTTTCTAACGCCTGCCGAATATCAGCCAAAATATCCTCGATGTTTTCAATGCCAACCGACATCCGAATCATATCCGCACTGATACCGGCATCAAGCAGCTGCGCATCCGTCAGCTGACGGTGCGTGGTACTTGCCGGGTGCAAAACACTGGTACGAAGATCAGCCACATGAATCACCATGGACGCCAGTTTTAGCGATTCCATGAACTTCGCTGCGGCGGCGCGCCCGCCTTTCACGCCAAACGAAATGACCCCACAGGAACCATGCGGCATATACTTCTGCGCCAGCTGATAATACGGACTACTTGCAAGGCCTGGATAATTGACCCAGCTGATGCGTGAATCCTTCTCCAGGAACTCTGCCACTTTCTGCGCATTGGCACAATGCCGTTCCATGCGCAGCGCCAAGGTTTCCAACCCAAGATTTAAGAGAAACGCGTTTTCCGGCGCAGCCTGGCAGCCCAGATCCCGCATTAGGTGCACACGTGCCTTCACAATATAAGCTGCCTTGCCAAAACGCTCTGTGTAAACCATCCCATGGTAGGACGCATCCGGTTCTGTCAACATCGGGAAGTTGCCGTTGGTCCAATCAAACCGGCCGCTGTCTACAATGGCACCGCCAATCTGCACGGCATGACCATCCATATACTTCGTTGTGGAGTGAACCACAACATCAGCACCAAACTGAAACGGCCTGCAGTTAATCGGGGTCGGGAATGTATTGTCTACAATCAGCGGAACGCCGTGTGCATGTGCAACTTTCGCGTACAGTTCCAAATCCGTAACGACCAGGGCTGGATTTGCCAGTGTCTCACAGTAAACCACACGGGTGTTCGGCTGCATGGCGGCTTCCAGTTCTGCTTCCGCGGCATCCGGCGCGACAAAAGTTACATCAATGCCCATATCACGCATGGTTTTGTTAAAGAGATTAAATGCACCGCCGTAAATGGCGCTGCTGCTGACAATATGATCCCCTGCTTTGCAAATGTTGAGAACCGCAATAAAGATTGCAGACATTCCGGAAGAGGTTGCGACACAGCCAACGCCACCTTCCAAAGCAGCAATTTTCTTTTCCACTGCATCGATGGTGGGGTTGGAAATTCGCGTGTAAAAGTAACCGTCGTCTTCCAAATTGAATAGACGACCCATTTCCTCTGCATTGTCATAGTAAAAAGTGGTACTCTGCACAATGGGAAGAACTTGCGGTTCCCCGCTTTTCGGCGTATAGCCAGAATGGATACACGCAGTATCCGGCCTGTAAGATTGATCCATTTTCTGCACTTCCTTGTTCGTATTAAGAAGCCCGTTTTCGGGCATGAAATGACAAATTCCGCTCAGGCAAAAAAGCCTTTCAACCAGCCAGCAGCTGCATCAGAAGCAAAAACGACCCCCGCGACCAACAAAATAAACAGAATTGCAGAGAAAGCCCGCCAGAACATCCGCTTTCGGCGCGGCATGACTTCGAACACTTCTCCTTTGACACGGTAAGTCTGCGGCTTTCCTTCCGGTTCTAGCGACTGATCCGGCGCAGCCTCCGTTTCCGGTGATGGAAACACCACGTTTCGCAGTTCCTCTGCCTCGCGCCAACGGCAGCAGGGCACATAAAAATTGTACACTTCCGCACCGGTATTGCCCGCAGAAACCGCCGGTCGTTTTTCATAAGGAACGCCATGATCCTGCAGCAATCCCTCCAGCATACCGGATTTTGCTCCCTGTGCGGTAGCAAGGCGCACCGGTGTCTCTGCCTGCGGTTCTTCCAGCCGGCGATTGCCGCACACCGGACATTCTTTTTCGCAAAGCACATGGCAGTTCGCACAATACCGCATAGGGCACCTCCGTTTGCTGACTCTCTGCAAATTTTCTTTAATACATTTTATTATACGCCGAATTCTGTCGGTTCACAAGGTTTTCCGCATGAATTTGCAGCAGATTTCGCACCGACACATTCGCTGTGTTTAGTCGGGAAACGGATGCAGAACTGCCTGACACGCCACTTCATTTGCCGCCAGCATGCCGCTTTGCAGGGCTCCCTGCATCCACCCCGGTTGCGTGGATACGGCGTCGCCTGCAAATAAAACGCGGCCGTCATATTCCGGTTGTGCGGCAGCAAGTGCAAATGCAGTTCGCTGCCCCGGCGCAAAACGTGGAAACGCACCGTAAAAGCCAGCCTCGTCAGCCCAACAAAGCGTTTTGCATCGCAAAACCACAGGGTCCAGTTCGTGTTCTGCCAATCCGTGAATCCGCTCTATCTGGCGCTTCGTCCATGCTGCGCGCTGCGCTGCGGGCACAGCGCCAAGCACCACCGCATCCTGTCCAAAGCTAACAGATGCCGTCAAAACACGAATATCTGTGGGTACGTCACCGCTGGGAACCGGACCATTCGGATACCACACAGTCTGCACCGGCAGATCCGTAACGGAACGCCCGCCGTGAATACCGTCTTCGCACCAAAACGGCGTTTTGCAGAGAAACAGGGTCTTTTGTGCCGGCATACTCTGCACCTCCCGAATGACCTGCATCTTTTCTGGACTGAACGCCGGCGAAATCTGCAGAGTTCGCAGGGCGGGAAAGGGAACCGTGGAAATTACATAATCAAAATCCTGCAGTTCCTCTGCAGACTGCCCCTGCTCCCGAAAAAACAGCCGCACGCGGTCGGGGAAGCCGCCCTCGATTCGAACAACGGCCGCCCCCTGCCGAAAACACACATTGCCAAGTCTTTTTCGCTCAAACGGCTGGTATTCTGGCGGATTCGGCATTGCCAGCGAACGTTGGAACGCCTCGGGCAGACTACTTGCACCGCCCTCGATTTGATACAAGCAGGAATCTGTTTCCAAATAGCTCCGGCTCCAGTTGCAGCTGCAGTTGTTCCATGCCGCATTGTGCAGCGCCAAAGTAGAAAGCAATTCCATGCCACCGTTGCTCAAACGATTCTTCTCCAAAATCTGGCGCAGGCTGAGATGGTCATACTGCCAATACCGGTCACAGTACTGCTGCTTAATCTGCAGAATTTCACGTCGTTCTTCCGGAAGCAGGCGCAGTAAATCATGGTGTACATAAACCTGCATCCACTGCTCCCACGGCAGTCCTTTTTCACATTTGGTCAACCGATACTGTGGGTACAGATAGGCTTTCACCCCCAAACCCAGCGGATCATTGCGAATCCGGATGCCCCGGTCATAGATATATCCGCTTACCGCTGAAGCACAGGGACGGGTTTTCAGGTGGAATAAATCCACATAGTGCCACACCGTTTGGTGTGCCACCGGTACCACAGCGCCGCCCAGTTCTCCGTAAAGGGATTTCCCCTTATCGAAATAATAGGTGTAAACCCTGCCGCCGATGCGCTCTTTTTGCTTCTCAAAAACCGTAATGTCAAATCCCAGTTTGCGCAGCTCAAATGCAGCAGAAAGCCCCGCAAGACCTGCCCCGATTATAGCTGCCTTTTTCCCTTTACACAGCGCCGGCGTTGCCAATTTTAGAATCGAATTCGGCGGATTCAGCAGGTTCACAATATTCCAAAAATCTTCCGGATGACCGCCCTCTGTCAGCGCCTGTTCCAACAACTGATACCGATCGGAACTGCTGGGGTTTGGCTGTGCTTCGACAAGTGGAATTTCCGTTGCTCACACGCCCTTTCCGATATTCTTCCTATCTAAGGATATCAAAAAGGCGCTTGCGCTATGCCTGTTCCCCTGTGTCAACGCCCTAATTTATTTGCAAAAGCGCTGCAAAAGAGGAAGAAGCAAACTTCTGTTTTGATTGCAGCTCATGAAACAGGCACCGAAGTCTGCAATTGTTCTGCAGACCTCGGTGCCTGTTTCTTATGTATCCTACCCATCGTCAAGACGTATAACTATCAATCACCCGCTCTGCCGATGAGGATACATAAGGCCCAATGGGCATTCCCTGCTTTGGCTCAAAGCCAAGTGAAGTGGTCCATTGATTATCTTCCCAGCAGTAACTGCCTGCTTTCCCTTTGATGAAAAAGTACAGCCCATATGTATTTTCGCTGTCGCTAGCCTCTTTCCTTTCCAACTTGCATGACTGAAGCTTCGACAAAAGTGCCGCGATTTCTGCAGAATCGGTCAATGTGTGAGTACCGTCATCCTCATCCGCATTGATTTCAGCGTTGCGTTTGCACTTTTGCAGCATGATTTTTTCAACCTGCCAGTCAGATGTGCCAAAAATTTTTCCAAAAGTAGTTTCTTTCGGAGAATAAGCATCCGCCTTTGGTGCGGAAAGGAGCCTATCGTATTCCTCGGCAATCACTTGATCCGCTTTTGGCGAGTCATACACGCCCAGCGGCCACAAAGCATAAGCACTGTCGTCTTTTCTGATGCCTTTGCTTGAAAAATCATGCTGTTCCCAGCTATACCAAGCAGCGTCCTGCCGCGCGGCTTCACCGACATTTCCCAATGTGTCATCCGTAAAGCGCAGCACCGGCGCATTCGATGTTTTCTGCTGTTTGCGCTGATAGGTCAGCGTGCAATCCTTCAGCTTGCTTGCCACCTCATGCACCTGCCAAGGCAGATCCAACACCAATTCCTTAGAGGATGCATTTTTCTGCAAAATCATATGCGTTACATGGGTGCCACCGGTTTCCGCCTCTCCCTCACGGGGTGTCCAAAGCATCCATTGAAATTTGATTTTTGCGAGGTTGTGCATCCCCGCCGCAACGGCAGACGTTGTTTCACCGGAACCTGCCTTGTCAGAGGCTGCGGAAGTTATTTGCGATGTCTGACTGTTGGTCTGTGCTCCTGCACATCCAGCCATCCCAAGCACTATTGCAGTTAGAATTATAGATGCCATAATGTAAGTCTGTTTTCCGCTCTTCTTTTTCATGTTTACTCCTCCCAAACGTAATCATTAAGGCGCGTTATATTTATGGCTCAACCCATAAAACTAAACTTCAAAAGTTTCTGCCCATTGTAATTGCAACCAACTTCAACCCATCCAGAAGACTCACACATACCAGTTTTATTTTGATAAAACCTATAGCTTATTCCAGCAAATGCTTCCGGTTGTGGGTTGCTAATTAAACCCTTAGCATAATCATTAAAATCCGAGCGGTAAAATCCGGCATGTTTTGTAACATCGGTTCCATATGTGGTACTGCAATAAACTTTCTTTGCAGCCTTGTTAATGTAAAATGTCCCCTGTACTCGAACCTGTCCTGCCCATGTTAAGCCCTGATCTGTTTGAACATCACGTACGATTTCATAAACTTTTTTGTAGTATAACCGCTAAGCAGTGATGTTGCCAAGAAATCCGTATTTTGAACTGTTGTTTCAATAACAGTATCTTTACTAATGGTACCGTTACTAAACGTCGTTACGAATTCAGTAATATTCACATTAGGAGTATTACTAGGTAAGTCACGCTGTATCTGCGAAATTTGTGTTACATTCGTACGTTGATTTTGCAATTTTGTTTTGTCTGCTGTGGCGGCATGAATAGGCATTGCTGTTACTATTGCCATTACGCTGATAATCAGCATAAAAGCTACTTCTTTTTAATTCTCTTCCACATTATGATACATATCCTCTACATTTTTGTGTTTGTATGGTTACATTGTATCTAATTGTTCTTTAGCTGTCAATCTTTTCTTTGTAAAATCGAGGATTTTTTACACAATACATTGTGATTAAAGCCTAAAAAATAGCTTCTTCATCGAAGAAACTACTTTTTTCGGATTATCCAATTTTATGCATCTGCTTCATCCTTTGCGGAAGCGTGCGCCTTGCTGTGAAGAAATGCAACTGCGGCAGGAAGCACAGAGATGAAAATGATTGCAATCACAATGAGGCTGAAATGCGTTTTCACAAAGCTGATATTGCCAAAGAAAAAGCCAATGCCAAACATCAGCGATACCCACAGGAATCCGCCGATAAAATTGTATCGAAGAAAATGCCGGTAAGTCATCTCCCCCACACCCGCTACAAATGGTGCAAATGTGCGGATAATGGGAACGAACCGAGCAATCGTAATAGCTTTCCCACCGTGACGCTCAAAGAAAGCGTGTGTCTTGTCAATATACTCCATCTTAATGAGCGGGATATGCTCCTTTCGATGAATCCTTTCCCGCAGCATATGCCCAATGTGATAATTCATGGTATCCCCGCCGATGGCTGCCACGTAAAAAAGCAAAAGCATCAGCGGCGCGGAAATGGCACTGCCGACCGCCGCAATCGCGCCGGTTGCAAAAATCAGGGAGTCACCGGGCAGAAACGGCGTGACCACCAATCCCGTTTCAATAAAAATGGCAACAAACAAAACGACGTACGCAAGCACATTGTACTGGCTGATTAGCACATTCAGGTACTTGTCCAAATGCAGAACAATATCCATGAGCAATTCAAAAGTCACAGCGTTTCCTCCATCATACAATTCATTTTGTGCCCCGCAGGGCGCGAACGGATTGGGGAAAAGGAACAGGTGAAAACAAATCCCCACACAAAAAGCACTTTGATTTATTGTATCGGGATTCTGCCTGCTTTGCAAGCGTGATTTCTTTTATTCATTAATTATATACGGAATCGAAACAACTACCACGTTACGCCGATGCAGTAAGGACGCACGCAGCCGTATTGACGTCTGATTGTGTAAAATATTGTGCCACCATTTCGGAATAATGAACTGTGGCAGAACTACGGTCAGCATTTCATGCGCGCCAAGTTTTTTCTCCATGGCATCCACGTGATGAATCAGCAGTTCATTCACATTGCGGTAGGGCGCCTCTTCCACAACAATTTTTTCTTTTAAGCCTAGAGTCGCGTATTGATTCAACAGTTTTTCGGTGACTGATGCATCCGTGCTGACGTGATAAATCTCCAGATCACCATCCAGCGACAGTGCATAATTGAGCGCCTTAATAAAGGATTTGTTGACGGACTGAATGGGAAGAAGAATTTTAGCTTTTACGGAATGGGATAAAACCAGTGCCCCTGCGTCCTGTGTCACTGCCAGATTAGCCCGAACATGATCGTAATGCTTACGTATGGCGAGCATCAGCAAAACCAGCACCGGAATGCAGATTAAAACGATCCAAGCCCCATTGATAAACTTTGTAGCTGCAATGATGACACAGGTAACCGCAGTGGTCACCGCGCCGATGCCGTTAATCACCGCTTTGTGTTTCCAACGCTCACCGCGTACTTTCCGCCAATGAAGAACCATGCCTGTTTGGGAAAGTGTAAAAGAAAGGAAAACGCCCACCGCATACAGCGGCAGCAAGTGGTGCGTGTCGCCCTGAAAAATCACAACCAAACCCGCAGAAAGAACCGATAGCAGCAAAATGCCGTTTGAATAATTCAAGCGCAGGCCACGATCTGCAAAGCTTCTTGCCACATAACTGTCACGCGCCAAAATAGAAAGCAGTTGTGGCAACCCGGAAAACGAAGTGTTGGCAGCCATCACCAGAATCAAGGTGGTCGTTGCCTGAATCACGTAGTACATCACGCTGCCGGTCCCGAACACATTGGTCGCAAGTTTGGAAACCACCGTTTCGCTGCTGCCCGGCACCACCTGATAAAGAGCAATCAAAGTACAGATTCCCACAAAAACTGTCAGCACCAACAAAGCAAGCAGCAGCAAGACTTTTTTAGCATTCTTTTGGGCAGGATTCTTAAAATTCGGAACCCCGTTACTGACCGCTTCCACACCGGTCAGTGCCGTGCAGCCGGAAGCAAAGGCTTTCAAAAGCAGTAAAACAGAAAGACCGCCTGTCTCACGGGGTAGCATTGCGGCTGTCTGTGCCGGCACATCATGAAAAATCAGCACTTTGACCAGCCCGGCCAAAATCATGACGATCACGCTGACAATGAACAGGTAGGTCGGCACACCAAACAGAATGGAAGACTCGCGCAGACCGCGCAGATTTCCCAACGTCAGAAAAGCCACTAAAAGCAGTGCAATGTAAACTTTAAACGGCAGCAGTCCCGGAACAGCCGATGTCACCGCCGCAGTACCCGCGCTGACACTAACCGCAACTGTCAAAACATAGTCAATGGATAAAGAAGCGGCTGCCACCAAGCCCGGCAGTCTGCCTAAATTATCGCTGGCAACACTGTAAGAGCCGCCCCCCTGCGGGTAGCAGTCAATCGTCTGCCGATACGAAAAAACCAGAATGGTCAGCAGAGCAACAATCGCAGCAGCCACGCCAAGCAGCGGTTTGTAAGATGCCGCACCGAGAACCGGAATCAAGACAAGAAGCACTTCTTCGCCGGCATAGGCCACCGAGGAAACCGCATCACTGGACAGAATTGGCAAACCCCAGAAAGCGGAATACTTTTGACTTTCACTCTCCGCGCTTTTAATTGCTTTTCCAAGTAGGACAGATCTTAATTTTGCACGCATATAGATGCTCCCTTAACAAATATCCTTTTACAAAAACCAATCTTTTGCTTCCTGCAGAAAGTTCACACCGCTTTCGCATATTCAAAAGTCATAGATAGTATCTTACTTCTTTTTTTCGCATTGTCAAGCATTCTTTGCAGAACTGTTGTTTTCCATTATTTTTTATGCACTTGATAATAGGATTCATCTATTTTTCTGATTTTAAGCACGAAGAATTACTGCATAACCACTTTTTTCGCATCTCAATGCAGTCCTATTTTATGCAATTCTTATATATCCTTGTTCACTTTTTAACGAAATAATTCGCTCATCTTCTTACGCTATTACGCACATTTATTCAATTCTTTTATAAAAAATCACCAGCCGCAAACGCATCCGTTTGACAGCTGGTGTTTAAAAATAAAGTCAGAACTTTTTACTTGTCCAAAGTCTGCTTGACAGTCTTTATAATGCCCTCTGCACAAAGTCCGAACTCTTTGAGCAAATCCACCGCCGGGCCGGAGTGCCCGAAGCAGTCGTGCGTGCCCATCCGAACAACCGGTGCCGGATACTCCTCGCACAGCGTGCTGCAAACTGCCTCACCGAGACCGCCGATGATGTTGTGTTCCTCAACGGTAACAATCTTCCCCGTTTCTTTGGCTGCCTTGACAATCAGCTCACGATCAAGCGGTTTGATTGTATGAATGTCCAGCACACGGGCAGCGATTCCCTCTGCTTTCAGCGCATCTGCTGCTTTCAGTGCCTCGCTAACCATGAGTCCGGTCGCTGCAATCGTGATGTCACTGCCTTCACGCAGCGTAAGCCCCTTGCCAATTTCAAAGTGGAAGTCATCGTTGTTATTGAAGCTTTCTACCGCCAAACGCCCCAAGCGAATATAACAGGGCCCCGCGTAAGCCGCAGCTGCCTTAACCGCCGCCATCATCTCATAATGGTCAGAGGGGTTCAGCACAACCATGCCCGGAATGGTGCGCATCAAAGCAATATCTTCCAGGCACTGATGGGTTGCACCGTCTTCCCCGACAGAAATGCCCGCATGGGAACCAACGATTTTTACATTGAGGTGCGGATACCCAACCGAATTGCGAACCTGTTCAAATGCGCGACCCGCGCTGAACATGGCGAAACTTGCAGCAAACGGAATTTTTCCGCAGGTTGCCAAACCGGCTGCAATGCCAATCATGTTACACTCAGCAATACCGACATCAATAAAGCGTTCCGGAAATTCTTTCTTAAATATTGCGGTTTTTGTTGCAGCCGCAAGGTCTGCATCCAGCACAACAATGTTCGGATTTTCCTTGGCAGCCGCCGTGACTGCCATGCCAAACGATTCACGCGTTGCTTTTTTAACCATCTCAGCCATTCTTTATGCCTCCAATCCAGCGAGTGATGCCTTCAGTTCTGTCATAGCCTGCCGGTACTCCTCGTCGTTCGGTGCCTTGCCATGCCAGCCGACCGCATTTTCCATGTAGGACACGCCCTTGCCTTTCACTGTCTGCAAAATAATGCAGGAGGGTTTGCCCTGCACCCCACGTGCATGTGCGAAAGCTTTTTCCATCGCATCAAAATCATGACCGTCAATGGTCTGCACATCAAAGCCGAACGCCTCAAACTTTTTGTCAATTGGAGCCGGTCCGCCAACTTCTGCCACAGGACCGTCAATCTGCAGGCCATTGGAATCCACCAGTACGCACAGATTGTCCAGGTTGTGGTGCCCCGCAAACATGGAAGCCTCCCACACCTGACCCTCTTCCAGTTCGCCGTCACCGAGCAGCGTGTAAACACGATATGCCTTTTTGTCCAATTTTCCGGCCAACGCCATACCGCACGCGGCGGAAATGCCCTGCCCGAGCGAGCCGGAGCTCATATCAATGCCGGGCGTGTGCTTCATGTCTGGGTGCCCCTGCAGCATTGCGCCAATATGGCGCAGAGACTTCAGCTCCTCTTTCGGAAAGTACCCACGCTCAGCCAGCGCAGCGTAAAGACCGGGGCAGGTGTGACCTTTGCTCAAGACAAAGCGGTCGCGGTCAGGATTTTTTGCATTCTTCGGGTCAATCCGCATTTCCTTAAAGTACAGGTAAGTGAAAATATCGGCAGCAGAAAGCGAGCCGCCGGGATGACCGGATTTTGCGTGATAAACACCTTCAATCACGCCCATGCGGACTTTGCATGCGGTAACTTTCAGTGCTGTTTTTTCAGTGCTGTTCATGATATCCCTCCTGATGAGTTTTCCGAATCCGTACGTTCTTATTATACTCTATCGGAATTGCCCTTACAAGGCTCGGGCACGACTAATTTTCAGAAAGCGCAACTAAAAAGCAATACCAATTTTCGGAACAAGTTTCTGCTTTGCTTAAATCTGCGCGCCTGCAAACTGGCTTTTGTACAGCTTGGCATAAAAGCCGTTTTTGCGCAGAAGCTCTGTGTGTGTTCCCTGTTCCACAATGTGGCCTTGATTCATCACAAGAATGCAGTCTGCATTTTGAATGGTGGAAAGCCGGTGTGCCACAATGAAACTGGTGCGCCCCTGAATCATTCGGTCAAAAGCGTGCTGGATGTGCACTTCCGTGCGGGTGTCAATGGAACTGGTTGCCTCGTCTAAAATGAAAATTGGCGGATCCACCAGCATCACGCGTGCAATGCACAAAAGCTGCCGCTGCCCCTGTGAAAAGTTGCTGCCGTCCTCCCGAATCACCGTGTCATAGCCCTGCGGCAAACGCATGATAAAGCTGTGCACATGCGCAGCCTTTGCTGCGGCAGTGACCTGCTCCAAAGAAGCATTTGGCCTACCATAAGCAATGTTTTCCCGCACGGTGCCGGAAAACAGCCAGCTGTCCTGCAGAACCATGCCGAAAACGCCGCGCAGACTGGCGCGCGTTACCGTGCGTACGTCCTTCCCATCTATCAGGATTGTGCCGCGGTCAGCATCGTAAAAGCGCATCAGCAAATTGATGATTGTCGTTTTCCCGCAGCCGGTCGGCCCGACAATGGCAATGTGCGAACCGGGTTCTGCGTGAAAGCTGAGATTTTCAATCAAGCGGCTTTCTTTGCTGTAAGAAAAGCCAAGGTTGTTTACATCCACCTGCCCCGCTGCGCCATGCAGCACCGCTGCAGCCGGAGAGTCTGACGTTTCCTCTGCCTCATCCAAAAAGTCAAACAAGCGGCGTGCCGAAGCAAATGCCGTCTGGATTTGCGTAATCACCGCTGTAACATCATTGAACGGCTTCGTATATTGATTGGCATAAGCCAAAAAACTCTGCACCTGCCCTACCGTGAGCGCCGCCGGCATACCGGTAATCACACAAACAGAGCCAAGAATCGCCACTGCCGCATAAACCAGATTGTTGACAAACCGCGTACTCGGATTAGAGAGGGAGGAATAAAACTGCGCCTTTACGCCGGATTCGTACAACCTGCCGTTGATTGCTTCAAAGGTTTCCTGCGCACGCTTTTCGAACGCAAAGGTTTTAACGATTTTCTGTCCGCTGATGTGTTCCTCCACAAAGCCGGTCAGTTCTCCCTGTGCCGCCTGCTGTCTGATAAACTGTTTGTGACACAGCCGTGCAATCATGGCTGCCACAAAGATGGAAAGCGGCGTAATCAGCACAACTGCCAGAGCAATCGCAGGACTAATGGAAAGCATAAACAGCAATGTACCAAGGATAGTAACAATTCCGGTAAAGAACTGCGTGGTTCCCTGCAGCAAACCGTCACTGACCTGATCCACATCATTTACAAGGCGGCTGATGATATCGCCATGCGAATGGGCATCTATATACGACAGCGGCAGCGTGTTGATTTTCCGATACGTCTGAATGCGCAGATCCCGCACCGTTTCGTATGCAGATTTATTGGTACAGTACGCCTGCACCCACTGAAACAGCGCACTGCCGACCACTGTCAGCAGCAGCTGTACCAGAATGGGCAGTAGCGCCTCAAAATCCACTTTTCCCGCACCGAGAATCTGGTCAATGGCGTGCCCTACCAGAATCGGGCCATACAGTGTCAGCAGTACATTGATAACAGCTGAAACAAAAGCGCCCGTTAAAATTGGCAGATACGGCTTCATATACCGAATCAGCCGTTTCAAAATCGGTTTTTTCATGATAGGCCCGCCTCCTCTCTGCTCATCTGACTCAGACAGATTTCCCGATATACTGCACAGGTCTGCATCAGCTCAGCATGGGTGCCGGTTCCGGCCACGCACCCCTCATCCAGTACAACAATTCGGTCTGCCGACCGAATCGTATTGGCACGCTGAGAAACCAATATCACCGTCAGCTCGCGGGTTTCTTCCCGGATGGCCCGCCGCAGGGCTGCATCCGTTGCAAAATCCAGCGCGCTGGCGGAATCATCCAGAATCAAAATCTGCGGCTCCCCAACTAAAGCGCGTGCAATGGTCAGCCGCTGGCGCTGGCCGCCGGAAAAGTTTTTGCCGCCGGCTTCCACTGGGCTGTCCAATCCCTGCGGCAAACAGCTGACAAACTCCGCTGCCTGCGAAACCCGCAGGGCTTTCTGTAACTCTGCTTCGGAAGCGTCCGCTTTCCGCCAGCACAGATTGCTGCGGATGGTGCCGGAAAACAGGCGCGCCTCCTGCGGCACTACACCAACCAAACGCCGCAGTTGTGCGAAAGGATAATCCTGCACAGGAACACCGTCCACCAGGACTTGCCCTTTTGTGGCTTCATACAAACGCGGAATCAAACTAACCAGAGTGCTTTTCCCACATCCAGTGCCGCCGATAACACCGATGGTCTGCCCCCTTTCAATACGCAAACTGACATTTTCCAGCGCATATTTCTCACTGCCGTCATACGAAAAAGAAACCTCGCGGAACTCTGCCTTTGGCGAATCCGGTACCGGCCGCACAGGCTTGTCCTGCTTCTCCTGAATTGCAGGCACGGTTTCCAGCACTTCTGTGACACGGGTAGCAGAAGCGGAAGCTTTTGTGAAGACGACAACTAGATTTGCCACCACCATCAGAGCCAGCAGCGTCTGACTCATATAATTGACAAACGCCATCACCTGCCCCTGCGTCAGGCTACCGGTGTTGACCTGCGTGCCGCCAAACCAAAGAATGGCCGCAACCGAAAAATTCATAATCAAGTATGTGGCCGGATTTAGCAAGGCAGAAAGCTTACCGACGCGCACCGCGATGTCCGCTTGCTCATCAGCCGCCGCATCAAACCGCTGTTCTTCCGTTTTTTCGCGTGCAAACGCACGAATCACACGCACACCGGAAAGTCCTTCCCGCGAAACCAAGGAAATTTGATCCAGCTTTTTCTGCATCACGCGAAAATACGGCACACTGCGGCTCATAATCAGGTACAGCGTCAAGCCGATCAGCGGTGTCGCGACCAGAAAAATCAATCCCAGCTTCCAGTCAATCGAAATTGCCATCACCACAGAACCAATTGCGAGAAACGGCGCACGAATCACCAATCGCACCAACATGGCCACTGCCACCTGCAGCTGATTAACATCATTGGTAATGCGGGTAATCAAAGAGGGTGTGCCGAACGCATCAATTTCTTTGTGCGAAAAACGATTGATTTGTTCGTACATCGCACTGCGCAGTGAGGTTCCGAATCCCTGAGAAGCGTAAGAAGCCATGCGCTGGCACACCAAAGCGCTGCACAACCCAACCACTGCCAAAATCAGCAACACCGTACCCTGGTGATAGACATACGGCAAATTGCGTTTACGTACGCCGTTGTCAATCATATCCGCTACTACCAGCGGCACAATTAGTTCAAAAACAGCCTCAATCAGTTTAAATACCGGACCCAGAATCATAAATATCCGATATTTTTTTAAATACACTGCCAATTTCCGCATAGAAAAACTCCTCTGCCTCTTTAAAAAAGTACACCGCACAGAAACCATAAGGCACCCTGCTCTGTCAAAATTCCGCCAGACAACCTGAAACACCAAAAAAGCCGGATGCGCAAAAACACACACCCAGCTTTTGCAAACACATTATTTTGCGCGGAGCTGCCGCTGAAACGCCGACTTCGGCGCCCCGCAGACCGGACAGACCCAGTCATCCGGAAGTTCTTCAAACGGCACAATCTGATCTTCATACACATACCGGCAGATGCGGCAGATAAAACTTTCGCCGTCGTTGCCTGCCAAGTCCGGCGTCGGCTTCTGATAAGTGGGTGCGTTTTTCGGCGCGCTCCCTTTAATGACTTGATGGTAGTACGCATACGTCATGGGTTTGCCGACCATGCGGTCACTTCCAGCTAAAATCTCGGCTAAAAATACAGTATGTGTCGGCGTCTCCATTTTATCTACCACTTTGCACAAGAACCAACAGCAGCTGTTTTCCTTAATGACCGGAACACCCTCCTGCAGCATTTTGTAACGGATATTCTCCAATTTATTCCCTGCACGCCCGGATTGAAAGCCAAGCGCACCAATCACCGCGCCGGACGTATCTTCGCTAAGCACACTGACGGTAAACAAACCGGTGCGGTGAATACACGCATAACTGTAATTCTTCCGGTTTATGCTCACTGTAAGCATATTCGGCTGGCCTGCCGCCTGTGTAACAGTATTGACAATGCACGCGGAGGGCTGCTTGCCATCTGTAACACCGACCGCATACATCCCGTACGTGAAGCTGTAAAGCACTTCGTTCTTCATACTGCACCTCCCATTCGCCGGACTTTTCCGAAACGCTCTTACTTGCCTTTGATGTAATTCCAGTAAGCAGCAAAGGACTGCTCATTTTTGTTGTCTCCGGGCGTGTAGTACACTGTCCCCTGCAAAAGATCCGGCAGGTACTGCTGTGCAACCCAATGGTTCGGGAAGCTGTGCGGATATTTGTAAAACTGTCCTTTGCGCACCGCGTCCGCCCCATCGTAGTGTTTATTCTGCAGTTGGCGCGGTACGGCACCGACTTTTCCTGCCTGTACGTCCGCCAGCGCCGCATCAATAGCGGCTTCTCCGGTATTGCTTTTCGGTGCCTGACAAACCAAAATCACTGCATCCGCAAGCGGAATGCGCGCCTCTGGCAGACCAACCATCTGAGCGGCATCCACCGCCGCCTTGACAATCGGGATAATCTGCGGATACGCAAGTCCCACATCTTCGCAGGCACAAACCATCAGCCGACGGCAAGCGGACGGCAGATCGCCGGCAGCCAACAGACGTGCCAAATAATGCAGCGCCGCATCCGGGTCAGAACCGCGCATTGACTTCTGGTAAGCAGAAACCAAATCATAATGCTCGTCACCCTCGCGGTCATAGCGCGGCGCACTGCTCTGTGTCAGTTCTGAGGCAAGTTGCTCCGACACCGAAAGCACGCCGTTTACCTTCGGCGCAGCCAGCACGCAAAGTTCTGCCGCGTTCATGGCTTTGCGCACGTCCCCACCGCATCCAAAGGCAATCCGCCGCACGGCTGCAGGCTGTGCCTGCACGGGTGCCCCCTGCTCCTCAGCAAGGATCTGGAAAGCGCGCTCCACAGCTGGGACGATTTCTTTGGACTCAACTGCTTTGAATTCAAAAACGGTTGAACGGCTGAGAATCGCATTGTACACATAAAAATACGGATTTTCTGTCGTGGAAGCAATCAACGTAATATCGCCGTTCTCAATAAACTCCAGCAGTGTTTGCTGCTGCTTTTTATTGAAGTACTGAATTTCATCCAGATACAGCAGAATGCCATTGACTGCCTCCAAAGTTCCCACTTTTCCGATAATTTCACGGATGTCCGCTGTAGAAGCAGAAGTGCCGTTCAATTTGCACAGATGTTTTTTGGTGCGCTTTGCAATGATGGATGCCAAGGTGGTTTTGCCGACTCCGGAAGGGCCGTAAAACACCAGATTGGGAATTTCACCGCTTTCGATAATACGACGCAGTGGCCGACCTTCACCCAACAGATGCTGTTGCCCGACAATCTCGTCAAGCGTGTTCGGGCGGATTCGGTCTGCCAGTGGTGCTGCCATGAAATTCCTCCTTCCGTCTGCACTGCTTAAGGTTTCTTCTCCACCGCATGATGATTCCCATTATTGGAATTATTAGAGCCGATGCAAATGCCTTCTTTTGCGGGAGCCATTAAGAAGCCAAAAACCGCACCGAGCAGCAGCATGGTGGTACACAGAAAAAAAGTCGTACTCCTTTTCATGGGGACTCTCCCTTTCCTGCTTATTCGTACAGCGGATACTGCGCGCACAGCGCTTCCACTTTGGCAAGTGAGGCTTCTTTGGTACCTGCAAAGTCGCGGATGCTGTCCGCGATACAGGACGCAATCACATCCATATCCGCCGGTTGCAAACCGCGTGTCGTGACCGCCGGTGTGCCCAGACGCACACCGGAAGTTTTGAACGGGCTGCGCTGCTCGCCGGGTACGGTGTTCTTGTTTGCGGTAATTCGGATGCTGTCCAGACGTGTTTCCAAATCCTTTCCGGTCAGTTCCATGCCGGTCAAATCAACCAGCATCAGGTGGTTATCGGTGCCGCCCGAAACCAGCTTCACGCCGCGGTCAAGCAGTCCCTTTGCCAATGCCTGCGCATTTTCAATAATCTTTTTTGCATACACTTGAAACTCCGGTTTCAGTGCTTCGCCCAGGCAGACAGCCTTGCCTGCAATCACGTGCATCAACGGGCCGCCCTGCGTTCCGGGAAAAATTGCCTTATCAATTGCCTTAGCATACTGCTCTTTACACAGGATCATACCGCCGCGCGGGCCGCGCAGCGTTTTGTGTGTGGTGGTCGTCACGATATCCGCATACGGTACCGGATTGGGATGCAGCCCCGCCGCGACCAGACCGGCGATGTGCGCCATGTCGATCATTAGCAGCGCGCCGCAGGCATCTGCCGCCTCGCGGAACTTCTGAAAGTCAATGGTACGCGGATACGCACTGGCACCGCCGACAATCATCTTCGGCTTCACATGCTTCGCCTGCGCAATAAGCTGGTCATAATCAATGCGTCCGGTTGCAGGGTCAACCCCGTAAGGTACAAAGTGAAAATAAGTGCCGGAAATATTGACTGGTGAACCGTGCGTCAGATGTCCACCCTCTGCAAGGTTCATACCCATCACGGTATCACCGGGCTTGAGCAGTGCAAAGTAAACTGCCGTGTTTGCCTGTGCACCGGAGTGCGGCTGCACATTGGCGTGCTCTGCGCCGAAAAGCTTGCAGGCGCGCTGACGGGCAAGCTCCTCAACCACATCCACATACTGACAGCCGCCGTAATACCGTTTGCCCGGATAACCCTCGGCATACTTATTGGTCAGTACACTGCCCATGGCCGCCATCACAGCTGGGGAAACAATATTTTCAGAAGCAATGAGTTCCAGATTCCGGCGCTGACGGGCAAGTTCCTCCTGCATGGCGCTGCCGACCTCCGGGTCTGCCTGGCTGACAAATCCGATTGTGTCCATCATATCCTTGTACATTTCCGCATTCTCCTTGCTGTCAGTTTTTTTCATTATACCGTTTCACGTTTGAAAATACAACACTGTACCGCAAGAAATGCATGGCGTACGTCGGATTCCTGCAAAAGTCTGCCTTTCCTTTACTATTTTCCGCTTTTGCGATAAAATACAAGTATTCTCTTTCTTGAAAGGCGGATGACCTCCATGACAAAACAAGCGCAGGCCCTGCTGGCGGTGGACGCACTGAAAAAGGAATATCCGGACGCAGCCTGCTCCCTGACCTACACAGACCCGCTGCAGCTGTTGATTGCCACACGGCTTTCCGCACAATGCACGGATGCCCGAGTCAATCTGGTGACACCCGCACTGTTTGCACGCTTCCCCACACTGGAAGCGTTCTGCCAAGCCACACCGGAGGAAGTCGGTACCTACATTCACTCCTGCGGCCTGTACAAAACCAAAGCGCGCGACATCTGCGCCATGTGCCGTATGCTCAAGGAAACGTTTGATGGCATTGTGCCGGACAGCATCGAAGAATTGACAAAATTGCCCGGCGTGGGCCGCAAAACCGCCAATCTGATTGTCGGTGACATCTACCACAAACCCGCCGTTGTAACGGATACGCACTGTATCCGTATCTGCGGCAGACTGGGACTTTCCGAAGGAAAGGACCCGCGGAAAGTGGAACTGCAACTGCGAAACATTCTTCCTCTGGAGGAAGGCAGCGCTTTTTGCCACCGATTGGTTCTGCACGGCAGGGCCGTCTGCACCGCACGCAGCCCTAAATGCGCCCAATGCTGTATGCACGAGTTCTGTAATACTTATGCAGCACAGCCAGAGGAACATACGAAATCCTAAAAACTTTGTTCTGCCGCACAAAAAAGATTCGTACCGGGAGGAGTCCTCATGAACATACAACTGCTTGCCATTGATATGGACGGAACCACATTAAATAGAAAGAACACCCTTTCGCCAGCCACACGCAACGCGCTGCAGCGTGCGGCGGACGCAGGCATTCTGGTGGTGCCCGCCACTGGAAGACAGTTTTCCGGTCTGCCGCCTGAGTTGGAAGCAGTTCACGGCATCCGCTATTACCTGTGCAGCAATGGCGCCGTTGTCTTCGACCGGCAGGAAGAAAAAATTCTGCATTGCGACCTGATGCAGCCCAGTCAGGCTTTGCGCGCCCTCGCGGAAATCAGCCGCTGGGAAAGTGCGGTGACCGATGTTTACATAGCCGGCAAAGCCTACACAACCATCGACCGTTATCAGGCACCGCTGCGATTCGGTGTGGATGCCCTGCATATCAAAACATTTCTGGCGTCCCGCATTCCGGTAAAAAGTCTGCCGGATCTGATTCGACAAAAGCAGCTGCAGCCGGAAAAAATCTTCTCGATTTTCTTGAACACTACCGAGCACAAAACGTGCTGGGACGTGCTCTGTGCACAGCCTGATCTGGCTGTGACCAACTCCATCCCCAACGCCATCGAAGTAACCAATGTGACTGCAACAAAGGGCGGCGGGCTTCAGGCGCTCGCGGCGCATCTGCATATTCCGCAGGATGCGGTGATGGCGGTAGGTGACGGTCTGAATGACCTGACCATGCTGGACTGGGCGGGTATCAGCGTTGCGATGGGAAACGCTGATATAAACGTGAAACGACACGCACGATACGAAACTGCCTCCTGCGATGAAGATGGGCTGGCGAAGGCAGTCGAACGATTCCTATTTTAATCGTTCTTTCTCCTTTTTTCTGATTTTTCAGAAAAAAGTCTTGACAAAATACACCGTTTATGCGATAATAGTCCACGTTGCATCTGAGTTGTATTTTAGAAGTGCAGCAGGAAATTAGTCGCTATGGGCTCGTAGCTCAGCTGGGAGAGCGCCGCGTTCGCAACGCGGAGGTCGACGGTTCGATCCCGTTCGGGTCCACCAAATTGTAAAAAGATGAACCGTTCATTTTTCGGTTCGTCTTTTTTATACTACTACAAAAACCCGCATGAATGGAGTACGCAGGCATTCATGCGGGTTTTTTATGTCTGTGAGGTACCGTCAGTCTCTGCCCTGCGGCGCCAGCAAAAGTGGCTGCAACTGTCTGCCCTGCAGCGCGGCTTCCACAGCGCTAGGCAGCAGAGAAAAGTCTGCTACCAAGGAAGTCGGTTTCTGCACCGAGTCATCCTGCCTCATCGGGGTAAAATAAATGTTTTTCACATTTAGAAGTCTCCCCAGATTCTGTGCGGATGCCGCAAGCGCATCGTTTGTGGCAATATGCAGCAGCACCGGTCTTTGCGCCCGCAAATTTGATTTCACCGCCATCGTCACGCAGGTGTCCGTAATACCGTGTGCGAGTTTCGCAAGCGTATTGCCTGTACAGGGCGCCACAATCATTAAATCAACCATTTTCTTAGGCCCGATGGGTTCCGCGCCGACAATCGTGCGGATTGCGGGGCGGTCTGCAATATCTTCAATCTCCCACAGAAAGTCCGCTGCCCTGCCAAAGCGTGTGTCCGTAGACGCAGCCGTTTCACTGATAACCGGCAAGATTTCGTACCCCATCTCCCGCAGGGCACGCATCTGCTGAATGGCTCGGTCAAATGTACAAAAGGAGCCGCACATTGCAAACCCCAAAGTTGTTTTATTCATTTCCGTCACTCCCTCATCATGTGATAAACTGTCTGCTTGATAATTTCCCCTGCTGTGCGCGGCGCAACCTTTGCAGGCAGCGAAAATGCATGAATTGCGCGGATACCCAGCTTTTTCGCCGCCTCCATATCCACACCGCCGGGTGCGGAAGACAGGTCAATCAGCAAGGTGCCACGCGGATAAACTGATAAAACCTTCTGCGTAAACAAAACATCGGGAACTGTATTAAAAAGGAAATCATACTCCCCACCGTCCCCCAGCTTGACAAGGGGAACCGCGCGGCATCCTGCGGCTTCAACAGCAGCCGCACTTTCTGCTCTGCGCACCGTTACAGAAACTGCCGCACCCAGCGCGCGCAGACGCGGCGCGAGTTGGCTGCCGATGCGCCCGAAACCGGCAATCAGGCACCTGCTGCCGCAGATGGTACCCGGAAACTCCCGCATGGCACATTCAATGGCCCCTTCTGCTGTAACAGCGGCGTTCCGCAAGGCAAAATCTTCGCGCGCACTGTAATCCTGCATCCCGACTTGTGCCAGCGCAGGGCACACCCGCACGGCTCTTTCCGGCATTCCTGCATAGACGCGGTGATTCTGCAGCAATTCTGCAAAACTTTCATTTAGTAAAATCGGATGCTCCGCATATTCCGCTTTCAGGGAAACCCCATCCGCAGTTATCGGTAGAGGCAGCAGAATCGTCGCACAGGCAGCCGCTGTTTTTTTCAAATCCGCTTTCTGCACCGCTTCTCCAAATTCTGCTTTCTCAAACCCGCAGGCATACACCAAAAAGCCGTCTCCGGCAATCGACTCCGCCAAAGCCAGCTGTCGGCGATCCCCACCTATGATGCCAAAGCTGTTCCGATTGATAAGCATAGCTGATTACCTCCAAATTTCATGTACCATACTATGGAAGACACGGAAAGGTTGTGCCCGCGAAAAAAAGGAATTACCGTCTTTTTGCCGGTATGGCTTGCATTCAGAGAAAAAAATGATTATGATAGGTACAGTTAGCTAAAAATAAGCGACGCTGTTTTTGCGTTTTTAATTAAGGAGTTGTTCGATATGAACGATATTTTATCCCGCGTGAAAAAAATACATTTTGTGGGGATTGGCGGCAGTGGAATGTGCCCGATTGCGGAAATTCTGATTCACCGTGGGTACGAGGTTTCCGGTTCTGACAATGCAGAATCCGACACGCTGCAGCGTATGCGTTCTTACGGGATTCCGATTTTTATGGGGCAGTGCGCCGAAAATGTACAGGGACGGGAACTGGTCGTTTACTCTGCGGCAATCAAAGCGGATAATCCGGAACTGGTTGCTGCCAAGGAGCTTGGCATTCCCTGTGTGGAACGCAGCGTTATGCTGGGCATGGTTACTAGCCGCTATCCCAAAAGCATCTGTGTATCCGGAACGCACGGCAAAACCACGACAACCGGCCTGATTACCTCTGTCCTGTTGGACGCCGGTGCAGACCCTTCTGCTGTCATTGGCGGAAAGCTGCCCCGCATCGGTACCAACGGACGTGCCGGCTCTTCGGATAAAATTGTTGTGGAAGCCTGCGAATACGTAGACACGTTTCTGCACCTGCACCCCTACCTCGCGGTCATTCTGAACATTGACGCCGACCATTTGGATTACTTTAAAAATCTGGATAATATTATCCGCTCCTTCCGTCAGTTTGCGACCCAAACTTCCGGAGTTTTGGTGGTAAATGGAGATGACGCGAACACACAGAAAGCTGTGGCAGGGCTGGAGCACGCAAAAATCATCACATTTGGTCAGGGCAAAGACTGCAACTACCGCGCAGTGAACATTTCAGACACCAAAGAAGCCCGCGAAAACTTTGACGTGATGAAAGACGGAAAAATCCTCTGCAATGTGACGCTTTCCATTCCGGGCAAGCACAATATCTACAACGCGCTTGCCGCGTTTGCCGTTTGCGACTACTTCGGTGTACCCACTGAGCAGCTAAAAAAGAGCCTGCACGCTTTTACTGGTGTGCACCGCCGCTTTGAAATGCTTGGCAAATATGAGGGCATTACCATTGCAGACGACTTTGCACATCACCCCACAGAACTGACCGCCACGCTGACTGCCGCCATGCAGATGGGCTTTCGGGAGGTTTGGACCATCTTCCAGCCGCACACCTACAGCCGCACCGCGCTGCTGCTGGATGACTTTGCAAAGGCGCTGACGATTCCCGACCATGCCGTTGTTTCGGAAATCCTCGCTGTGCGTGAAACCAACACCTACAACGTTTACGCGGAGGATTTAGTGAAAAAGGTGCCCGGCGCCGTTTACCGCAAAACTTTTGAAGAAATTGCAGACTATGTGATGGAACGCGCGAAGTCCGGCGACCTAATCCTGACCATGGGCGGCGGAAACATCTACCAATGCGCAAACCTGATTGTCGGTCGGTATAAAGCCCGCGCAAAATAATCTTTGACTAATTGAACACAAAAAGCTGCCGAATGTGCTATACAACACACACTCGGCAGCTTTTTCATGGTCAGAGAAAAAATCAATACACAGCGCTCAACGGGTTAATCACGCCATATTCTTTGTTCTCCGCGTCGTCCATAAAGGAAATGGCTTTCCCTGCACCCAAGGCCACGCAGATATCCGCATCTTCCGCGATATGCACCGGCATTTTCACTTTGTCGGAAAGGTAATCACTAAGACCGAAGAGCTTTGCAGAACCGCCAGTCATCACGATACCGTCCACATAAATATCGCCCAGAAGCTCCGGCGGTGTTTTTTCCAGCATTTCCTGTAGGATATGCGAAATTTCCGCCGCAGGATCCAGTAGCGGCGCTACCAGTTCCTCACTTGTAACGTCAATCCACGCCGGCAGCCCTGTGTTCGCGTCACGCCCCTTAATGCGGCAGATAATCGGTTCGGGACGCTGCATCACGCCGCCGACGGCGATTTTGCAGCTTTCCGCCATTCGGTCACCGATAATCAAGTCATATTTACTGCGCACATATCGAATAATCGCCTGGTCAAACGCAAAGCCTGCCACTTTAATGGAACGCGCGATAGACAGGCCACCCAGGGAAATGACGCCCATGTCGGTTGCACCGGCACCCACATCAATAATCAGCGAGCCGTGCGGATTGGCAACATCCACACCGGCGCCCATGGCCGCCGCCACCGGTTCATCGATGGAATATACGCGGCGCACCCGCGCACGGCTGACTGAGTTGACAATAGCGCGCCGCTCTACCCCGGTAATCTGACACGGCAGGCTGACCACCGCGCGCGGCATCACGTGCGTATGCATGATCTTGCTTCCACCCAAACGCTGAATATAATAATTGACCATATAGCGTGCCAATTCAAAGTTGGAAATCACCCCCATGACCAGCGGGTGAATCACCTTAATTTTGTCGCCGGTGCGTCCCAGCATGGCAAACGCCTCGCTGCCGACTGCCAGCACCTCTTCTGTATCTGCGCGAACCGCAACCACCGACGGTTCGTTGACAACCATGCCCTTCCCTTCGACATAGACTTTGATCGCATATGTACCAAGGTCGATTGCAATATCGGTACCGAGCACATAATCACATCCAATCTGTAAATTCCAATGCGCCGCCGCGCGGAATGACTGCACATATTCTCCCGGACAAATTCCGCGCAGAAAAGCCATCTTTCTTTTTCGCCGTACAGTTTATTATAATATAATCCCCAGGCATTTTCAATCCTTATCTGTCACAGACTGCGCCTGTGCCGCGGCAGCGCAGACAACTTCTGAAGCGCCCGCATGGAGCAGCTCTTCCGCACAGGCTGTCAAGGTTGCACCGGTGGTAACAATGTCGTCAATAAGCAGGATTTTTCTACCGACTGCCGCAGGACGGGCCGCGTAAACGCCTTGTACGTTCCCAAATCGAGCCTGCGCGGGGAGCGAATGCTGCACCCGGCTGTGTTTAACCTTGCGCAGCAAGCGCAGATAAGGCAGCTTTAGCTGTGCCGCAGCTGTCTTTGCCAGCAGCTCACTTTGGTTGTAACCGCGCCGCATACGATGCCAGCGCGTCATGGGAACCGCTGCAACCGCATCTAAGGGCGGCAGATTGGAAAGGCTCTTCAGCAGTATTGCCATCTGCCGCCCGAAAAATACACCTACGGACGGCTCCTGCTCAAACTTAAAGCGCAGAATCGCATCCCGTACTTTTCCGGCATACGCATACGGCGCATAGCAAGGAACCACGGTTTCCGGCACACAGAAAAGCTCTTTCTGAAAAACAGACGGCAGCACCGTGCGGCAGTTTTTGCAGGTTTGTTCCCCATGCTTCATCAGTTCCCCACAGAACGGGCAGCGTGGCGGAAACACCAGATCCATCCAGAAAGAACCGTCAGGCTTCCTCATGATAAACCGCCTCGCCGGTTAAAAACTCCCGCAGACCGGAATACCGGCGGGTACGGCGGGTGTTTTCGACCATCATGCGCACGGTTTGCTGCGTACCCACCAGAACCAACAGCTGCTTTGCGCGTGTGATCGCCGTATAAAACAAATTGCGGTAATACAGCGGTTTGGGGCCGGGATACATCGGCATGACTACCGCCGGAAATTCACTGCCCTGACTCTTATGTACCGTCATGGCATATGCAAGTTCCAGCTCTGCCGCTGTTTCCAGCTCATAAGTAACCAATCGGCCGTCCATGTCCACCGTCAACAGGGAAGCGCTCTTATCGATTTCCCGAATGATGCCAATGTCCCCGTTGAAGACGCCGTCGCCCACCGTGCCGTCCTCTTTTTCCCAACTAAGCGTATAGTTGTTTTTTACCTGCATAACCTTATCACCCTCACGAAACAAGCGTCCATTCACCTTCAGCTCTTTCCTGCCGGACGCATGGGGGTTCAGCACCCCCTGCAGAACCGTATTCAGCTGAATCGTGCCCAGCTCCCCTTTCCTGCTGGGAGACAGCACCTGAATATCCGTGAATGGGGAAAATTCATAAGTTGCGGGCAAACGGGTGCTGCAAAGTTCCTGAATGGTTCGGGAAATCTCCTGCGGGTCTGTACGGTGCATAAAGAAGAAATCATTTTTCGGGTCATTCAACAGTGGCATTTCGCCAGCGATAATTCTATGCGCGTTGGTCACAATCAAGCTTTGCATACTTTGCCGAAAAATGTGGCGCAGCTGTACCACCGGAAGCATTTCAGACGCAATTAAATCCCCCAGCACGTTGCCCGGCCCAACGCTTGGCAGCTGGTCGCAATCTCCCACCAGCACCAGGCGGCAGCCCACTGGCAGCGCGCGCAGCACCGCCTCAAACAGAGAAATATCTACCATAGAAAGTTCGTCAATGATTAAAGCGTCACACTCCAGCGGCTTCTGCTCGTTGCGGGCGAAAACTGGGCTGTCTGTTTCGTCCCACTCCACCTGCAGCAGCCGATGCAGAGTTTTTGCCTCTTCTCCGGTCAGCTCGCTCATTCGTTTTGCCGCCCGTCCAGTCGGCGCCGCAAGCAGCACTTTTTCCCCTTTCTTTTTCAGAATGCGGATAATTGCATCCAAAGTCGTCGTTTTGCCGGTACCCGGTCCGCCGGTCAAAATCAACAGACCGTTAGAAAGTGCTGCAAGAATGGCTTCCTTTTGTTCCGGTGCGTACGCAATGCCCAATGACTCTTCAAAGGTATCCACAGCCACTTCCGCCCCCGGAATCGGCTGGCTGGGGTAGTCCATCATCATCTGCAGGCGGGCCGCAGAAAAAAGCTCCGCGTGATACAGCCGCGGCAGATAAACCGCCGTGCAACCACGCACCAGACAAGTGATAACACTGCCTTCACGCTCCAGTTCGTCAAACGCTTCCTGTACCATTTGCTGCGCAACACTGAGCAGCGCCGCGGATGTGGTCAAAAGTTTCTCCTTAGGCAGATAGGTATGCCCATTGTTCACATTGTGCTGCAAAATAAAAAGGATCCCCGCCCGGATGCGACAGGGATCATCCGCCGGTCGCTCCAGCGACTCTGCAATCGCGTCAGCCCGCTGAAACCCCAGATCCACATCCTCTACACAGAGGCAGTATGGATCCTGCCGCACGTGCTCTACCGACTCCGGTCCAAACACCCGGTAAACCCGAACCGCCTCTTCCGGGGTCACACCAAACTCTTTTAGGCCGAGAATCACTTCGCGGATTCCCTGCTTTCTGCGGTACTCCTCAGAAATTTGCTGCGCCTTGCGCTTGGAAATTCCGCTGACCTGCGAAAGCCTGTCCGGATCATTTTCTAAAATTTCCAGTGAATGTTTCCCAAATGTTTCGACAATCCGCTTTGCTGTAGAGCGACCGATTCCTTTCAGAGAACCGGAAGAGAGATACAGCAAAATTGCCTCCGAAGTGGCAGGCTGCATCCGCTCATAAATTTGCGCGCTGAATTGCCGCCCGAACGATGGATGCTCCGTCCAAGTACCGACCACGTGCAGCTCGTCCCCCGCCTCCGCTGTCGGCAGAGAACCGACAACGGTTACCAGTTCCTCCCCATTATTCAGTTCCATCACCGTGTATCCATTCTTCTCATTTCGAAAAGTAATCCGCTCCACGGTTCCTGCCATTTCCAGCAGCGTTTGCTTTTCCATTGGACTCCCTCCGGACCGATTCCGTACATATGTACGTCTTATTTCCTATCAGTATACAGCATTTCTTCCATGTTTGCAAATCTTTCCGCACTGCAGATAACGGCGCCGGGTTTGTCGTGCAGAAACAGCGTGCAAAGGCGTTTGGTCTGGCTGTCCATACCGTCATCCACCACGACCAGCTGCTTCTTAGAAAAACCTTCTGCTTCACGCAGCTGATTGCGTGCACAGCGCAGCACATACTCCACATCTTCCCGATGCTCCGAAAGATGCAAAACCAGAACCAGCGTGCCCGTCTGTCCCCCTGTGCGGTACAGCAGGTGCATCAGCCACTGCATCAAGCTGCACAGCCCCACGACTGCCAGCAAAACAATGATTACTTGACCCGCGCCCATAAAAATCACCTCTTTACAATGTATGCAAAGAGGTGTGGAATGCGCACTGCAATCCTTCTGGAAAAGAAATTTTATGCAAGCGCCTTTTTCAGTTCATCAACACGGTCTGTCTTTTCCCAGGAAACACCCAGATCCTCGCGACCCATCTGCCCGTAACTGGCAAGGTTGCGGTAAATTGGTTTGCGCAAATCCAAGGAGCGGATAATCGCAGCCGGGCGCAGGTCAAAGACCTTCTCAACCGCAGCAGCAAGACGGTCATTGGAATACTGGGACGTTCCGAATGTATCCACCATAATGGACACCGGATGTGCTACGCCAATGGCGTAGGCCAGCTGTACCTCGCACTTCTTTGCAAGGCCTGCCGCCACAATGTTCTTTGCCACCCAGCGCGCCGCATACGCTGCGGAACGATCTACCTTGGTCGGATCTTTGCCAGAGAATGCACCACCGCCGTGACGACCATATCCGCCGTATGTATCCACAATGATTTTCCGACCGGTCAGACCCGAATCGCCGACCGGCCCGCCAATCACAAAGCGGCCGGTCGGGTTTACATAATATTTGGTGTTTCCGTCCAGCCACTTTGCCGGAATGGTCGCCTTAATAACCTTTTCAACCATATCCTTGCGAATTTGCTCCAAAGTAACGTTGTCATCATGCTGGGTTGAAAGCACAACAGCATCCACACGCACCGGTGCGTCGCCGTCATACTCCACAGTCACCTGCGTTTTCCCATCCGGGCGCAGGTAAGGAATACTGCCGTTCTTGCGCACTGCCGCCAATTTTTTAGCCAGTTTGTGTGCCAAAGAAATCGCAAGCGGCATTTTTTCCTCAGTTTCATCACAGGCAAAACCAAACATCATGCCTTGGTCGCCGGCGCCGATTTTATCGTCCGCATCAGAAGCGCCGTTTTTCACTTCGAAAGATTCGTTGACGCCCATGGCGATATCCGGTGACTGCGCATCAATCGAAGTCAAAACGCCACAGGTGCTGCCGTCAAAACCATAAGCCGGATTATCGTATCCAATTTCCTTCACGACACTGCGTGCCACTGCCGGAATATCCACATAGCAGTCTGTAGAAATCTCGCCCATCACATGTACGACACCGGTGCAGGCAGTCACCTCGCAGGCCACGTGCGCATTCGGGTCCTTTTCCAGAATGTTGTCCAAAATTGCGTCAGCAATCTGGTCGCAAACCTTGTCAGGATGCCCTTCGGTAACGGATTCAGAAGTAAAGAAATGCTTCGCCAATTGAAATTCCTCCTACTTAAAATGCCCCGAGCGTGAAAAAGGCGCGGCCCGATGAAATGCGGACAGCGCTTTATCTTTCGATACCTCATCTATCGGCTTCACCGCAGGACTTGGCACCTTACTTGCGTAGGTTGCCGGACATCATCGGGCCTGTTCCCTCCGTCACTCTTGATAAGGGTGATATTATTGATTTTTTCTACAGTGAGCAGTATAGCATAAAAACTGAAGGTATGTAAATAAACAAAATTAGAGATTTGTCAAAAATCAAGACAAAGTTCCGCATTCGCAATTTATTTTACCCGCCCATGCAGCACCGGGCTGACATGCTTATACAAAAGGAATGTGAGCACAGAAACAGAAACCGCCTTAATCAAATTGAGCGGTGTTGTTGCAAGCAAAACAAAAGTGGTCAAGTTTGTAATGCTGCTGTTAACACTGCTGCCCATTTGAATCAATGCCGTCATGGGCATATGAAAAGCTACCGCGTAAACCGGCAGCAGCACAAACGCATTTCCCAAGGCACCGACTACCGTCATAGCCGCTCCGCCGACCGCCATGCCGGCAAGCGCAGTTTTGCGGGTTTTATGCAGGCGGTAAATAATTGATGCCGGAACAACGAACGCACAACCAAAGAGGAAATTGGCTGCCTCCCCGACTCCAGCGGTTTGCGTGCCGCCGCTGAGCAACATATGCAGAACCACTTTGATAGCTTCAACCGCCGCTGCGACAGCCGGACCGAACGCAAAACCGCCCAGCAGCACCGGCACTTCACTGAAATCCAGCTTATAAAACGGCGGCAGAAACGGCAGCGGTACTTCCAGCATCATTACAACGCCCGCAAGCGCACCCAGCACACCAATGACCGCAATGGTACGGACATTGGCTACCTTCGCGTTTTTGAAAGTTTTTGTTTGACTTGCCATGGTTTCTCCTTCTGAGACATGGAACAAAATTTAAGAGTGCCCCGGTAATAAACGTCACCGGGGCACTCTAATTCCATATCTTCTACCATCCGGACTATCACCGTCGGCTCCGGAATCCAACCGGAATCTGCGTTTGACAAACGCTCGCGGGCTAACAGCAGCTGCTGTATTACCGCCGGTGGGGAATTGCACCCCGCCCCGAAGAATTATTCAATTCCTACATTTAGTATATGCGAACCTAGGCAAATTGTCAAGAGGGTTGCACACAAAAAAGGTTCTACCCACAGGGGGCAGAACCTCAATTTGTTTGCAATTACTCGTTAATCTTGGAAACAACACCGGAACCAACGGTGTGGCCGCCTTCACGAATGGAGAAGCGCAGACCTTCCTCAATAGCGATTGGAGCAATCAGTTCAACGTCCATCTCAACGTTATCGCCAGGCATGCACATCTCTGTGCCTTCTGGCAGATTAATCACGCCGGTTACATCCGTTGTGCGGAAGTAAAACTGCGGGCGATAGTTGTTGAAGAACGGCGTATGACGGCCGCCTTCATCCTTTGTCAGGACGTAAACCTGACCCTTAAACTTTGTATGCGGATGAATCGTGCCCGGCTTGGAAAGGACCTGACCGCGCTCGATGTCCTCACGCTGAATACCACGCAGCAGAACACCGACGTTATCGCCAGCCTGCGCATAATCCAAAGTCTTGCGGAACATCTCCAGACCGGTGATAACGCTCTTCTTGCGCTCGTCGGTCAAACCGATGATTTCAACTTCTTCGCCAATCTTCGCAGTGCCACGCTCCACACGGCCTGTAGCAACTGTGCCGCGGCCGGTGATGGTGAACACATCCTCAACCGGCATCAGGAACGGCTGGTCAGCCTTACGGTCAGGAGTCGGGATATACTCATCGACAGCTTTCATCAGATCGACAATGCACTTATACTCCGGTGCATTGATATCTGTGGAAGTGCTCTCCAGAGCCTTCAGAGCGGAACCACGAATAATCGGGGTGTCATCGCCCGGGAAGTCATATTCATTGAGCAGGTCGCGAATTTCCATTTCGACGAGATCCAGCAGTTCCGGATCGTCAACCTGGTCGCACTTGTTCATGAATACAACGATATACGGCACGCCAACCTGACGGGACAGCAGGATGTGCTCACGTGTCTGCGGCATCGGGCCATCAGCAGCGGAAACAACCAGAATTGCACCATCCATCTGTGCAGCACCGGTGATCATGTTCTTAACGTAGTCAGCATGGCCGGGGCAGTCAACATGCGCGTAATGGCGCGTTTCGGTCTGATACTCAACATGAGCGGTGTTAATGGTAATGCCGCGCTCACGCTCTTCAGGAGCGGAGTCAATGTTGGAGTAATCTTTGAATTCCGCATCACCCGCGAAGCTGAGCACTTTGGTGATCGCAGCGGTCAAAGTAGTTTTGCCATGGTCAACATGACCAATGGTGCCGATGTTTACATGAGGCTTGGATCTGTCGAATTTTTCCTTAGCCATTGGAAGTTCCTCCTTTATTTTTCAATCGTTGTTTCCCTATTCAGAATCAATTCTATTTTATCAAGAATACAGGGAAAAATCAAGCAGTATTTATGATTACTCTTCCTTTTTCGTACGGGCAGAAATAATCTTTTCGGAAATGTTTTTCGGCACTTCAGCGTAGTGATCCGGCTCCATTGTGAACTGACCACGCCCCTGCGTTTTGGAACGCATATCCGTTGCATAGCCAAACATCTCTGAAAGCGGAACCATAGCATGAATCTGCTGTGCGCCGTGAATGGCGTCCATGCCCTCAATCATGCCGCGGCGAGAGTTCAAATCGCCAATCACATCGCCCATATACTCGTCCGGCACCGTAACGGTAACCTTCATAATCGGCTCCATAATGACCGGATCCGCCTTGCGCATGGCATCCTTAAACGCCATAGAACCGGCAATCTTAAATGCCATTTCAGAGGAGTCAACTTCATGATAAGAGCCATCATACAGTTCAACCTTGACATCCACAACGTTGTAGCCAGCCACAACGCCGCTGAGCATTGCGCCCTGGATACCGGTGTCAACCGCCGGAATATACTCCTTCGGAATGGAACCGCCAACGGTAACATTGTCAAATTCGTAGCCTTCGCCGGGATTCGGGAACACACGAATCTTAACATGACCGTACTGTCCTTTACCACCGGACTGACGAACATACTTGCAGTCCACGTCAGCGGGCTTGCGGATAGTTTCCTTGTAAGCAACCTGCGGCTTACCGACATTGGCTTCCACATGGAATTCACGCATCAAGCGGTCAACGATAATTTCCAAGTGAAGTTCACCCATGCCAGCAATAATTGTCTGACCGGTTTCCTCATCGGTGTAAGCCTTGAAGGTCGGATCCTCTTCCGCCAGTTTTGCCAGCGCAATCGTCATCTTTTCCTGACCGGCCTTTGTCTTCGGCTCAATTGCAACGCGGATAACCGGATCCGGGAACTCCATGGACTCCAGAATGACCGGATGCTTCTCATCACAGAGCGTATCGCCTGTCGTCGTGTTCTTAACGCCGATTGCTGCGGCGATATCGCCTGCATAAACGGTTTCCAAATCCTGACGATGATTTGCGTGCATCTGCAGAATACGGCCGATACGTTCGTCACAGTCCTTTGTGGAATTGTAGACAGTATCGCCGGCATTCATTTTACCGGAGTAAACGCGGAAGTAGCACAGCTTACCCACAAACGGGTCTGTCGCAATCTTGAACGCCAGTGCAGAGAACGGCTCATCATCAGAAGCATGACGATCCTCTTCCTCGCCGGTGTCAACATTTGTACCGCGGATAGCCGGAATATCGGTCGGAGCCGGCATATAGTCCACGATTGCGTCCAGAAGTTTCTGAACACCTTTGTTTTTGTAGGACGTACCACAGGTGACAACCACCAGTTTGTTGGCAATAGTCGCCTTGCGCAGCGTGGAAACAATCTCATCTTTGGTGATTTCCTCACCGGACAGATATTTTTCCATCAGTGCATCGTCTTGCTCTGCAACGTGCTCAATCAGTGCTGTATGGTATTCCTCGGCTTTTTCGCGCATATCTTCCGGAATTTCTTCCACGCGCATATCCTTGCCCATTTCATCATAATAAACATCTGCTGTCATGGCGACAAGGTCAATAATACCACGGAAAGAATCTTCCGCACCAATCGGAAGCTGAATCGGAACCGGGGTGCAGTTCAAACGGTCCTTCATCATATCAATCACGTTGTAGAAATCAGCGCCCATGATGTCCATTTTGTTGACATAGGCCATACGCGGAACGCCGTATTCCTCAGCCTGACGCCAAACGGTTTCAGACTGCGGTTCAACACCACCCTTTGCAGCAAAGACGGTTACAGAACCGTCCAGCACACGCAGGGAGCGCTCCACTTCCACGGTGAAATCCACATGGCCGGGAGTATCGATGATGTTGATTCGGTAATCTCTGTTTTTGTCGGGGTCGCCAAAGTATTCACTGTGTGTCCAAAAGCAGGTCGTTGCAGCGGAAGTAATTGTAATGCCGCGCTCCTGCTCCTGTGCCATCCAGTCCATGGTGGCCGCGCCGTCATGCACTTCACCGATCTTGTGGTTGACACCGGTGTAGTACAGGATACGTTCAGTTGTTGTCGTTTTACCGGCATCAATATGCGCCATAATGCCGATGTTACGAGTGTGATCAAGTGTTACCTGCCTAGGCATTAATTACCCTCCATTCGTTCTGCAAACGCCTGTAGCACTACCATCTGTAGTGTGCAAACGCTCTGTTGGCCTCAGCCATCTTATGCGTATCGTCACGCTTCTTGGCTGCGCCGCCCGTACCATTTACAGCATCGAGAATTTCACCTGCAAGACGCTCTTTCATGGTACGCTCAGAACGCTGGCGGGAGTACGTTGTCATCCAGCGCAGTCCCAGTGTCTGCCGCCGCTCCGGGCGGACTTCCATAGGAACCTGATACGTAGCACCGCCGACACGGCGGGCCTTGACTTCCAGAGAAGGCATCACGTTTTCCATGGCAGCCTCAAAAACCTCCAGAGGTTCTTTTCCGGTTTTTTCTTTGATAATATCGAAAGCGCCATAAACGATCTTCTGGGCTACGCCCTTCTTACCGTCAATCATGATATTATTCACGAGACGTGTGACTAACTTTGAATTATACAGCGGATCGGGCAGTACGTCCCGCTTCGCAATATTGCCTCTTCTTGGCACTTTACTTCCCTCCTTCACATAAATGATATCATAGGTACTCGAAAATGAAGCTTCCCGTCAGGCCTGCAAGAGGCGTTTTATAAAAACGCCGCACAGAGCTTTTGTAAAAAAGCCCGCAGCCGTAAGGTTTTCGTCAGTTTCAGTCCTGTCTTACTTTGCAGCCTTGCCCGGCTTCGGGCGCTTTGCGCCGTACTTGGAGCGAGCCTGCATCCGTTTTGCAACGCCCTGCGCATCCAGTGTGCCGCGAATGATATGGTAACGCACACCAGGCAGATCCTTTACACGGCCGCCGCGAACCATCACGACGGAGTGCTCCTGCAGATTGTGGCCAACACCGGGGATATAAGCTGTAACTTCCATTCCATTGGAAAGACGCACACGAGCAATCTTCCGCAGAGCAGAGTTCGGCTTTTTCGGGGTTGCAGTTTTAACTGCAGTGCAAACACCGCGCTTTTGCGGAGAATTCTGGTCAATCGCCATGCGCTTCTTTGCATTCCAGCCTTTCAGCAGTGCCGGAGCCTTTGCCTTCTTTTCGGCGACTTCACGTCCGGTATGAACCAATTGGTTAAATGTGGGCATAGTACACCTCCTAACTCAGATTTCCAACATTTATGTTAAGCGGCATTGACCGCGTAACATCCAGAGAACACACCAAATCCCACCCCGCATTCCGCAAAGGTGGGAAAGTATGCAATTTACGACGGCGTAACAGGAAAAACGAGTCAAACCATCACAATTGATTATTATACAGCTAGACTGCCGTATTTGTCAAGCTTTCTTCTCTGCTTTCCGAATTTTTCTCTTCAAGCTGCACATTGGCGTAATGCTTCATGCCTGTGCCGGCCGGAATCAGCTTGCCGATGATAACATTTTCCTTGAGGCCCATGAGCGGGTCGATTTTGCCCTTGATGGCAGCATCGGTCAGCACACGGGTTGTTTCCTGGAAAGAAGCAGCGGACAGGAACGAATCTGTTGCCAAAGAAGCTTTGGTAATACCAAGCAGGGTTGGTGTGCAGGTTGCTTCACGCAGCCCTGTTTCACCTGCCGCAATGCGGTCGCGGATTTCCCTGTTGGCAGCCTGAAACTCTGATTTTTCCATCATGGAGCTCGGCAGCAAATTTGTATCTCCCGCGTCTTCCACGCGGACTTTCTTCATCATCTGCCGCACAATGACCTCAATGTGCTTATCATTGATATCCACGCCCTGCAGGCGGTAAACGCGCTGCACTTCTTCAATCAGGTAATCCTGTACCGCTTCAACGCCGCTGATTGCCAGTACGTCATGCGGATTCACAGAGCCCTCGGTAATGCGTGTGCCGGCCTTGATATTCTGTCCTTCCTGCACAGTTACACGGGAACCAAACGGAATCAGATAACTCTTAGACTGGCCGTCGTCGCCGGTAACCACCACATGACGGTTTTTCTTGATTTCCTCAAAAGTAACTTTACCGTCAATTTCGCTGATAATGGCAAGGTGCTTCGGCTTGCGCCCTTCAAACAATTCTTCAACACGCGGAAGACCCTGTGTAATATCTTCTGCGTTCGCAATACCGCCGGTGTGGAAGTTTCGCATCGTCAGCTGTGTGCCAGGCTCACCAATAGACTGTGCCGCCACAATACCAACCGCTTCGCCTACGGTCACTTCCGTACCAGTAGCCAAATTCAGGCCATAGCACTTCTTACAGACACCGTGCTTCGCGTGACACGCCAGAATCGAACGAATTTTAATACGCTCAACGCCGTGTGAAACAATGATATCCGCATCCGCATCATTCATCATTTTGTCTTTGCTGACCAAAACCTCGCCGGTCTTCTCGTCTACAAAGTCTTCCAGCAGGTAGCGCCCCACCAAACGCTCATGCAACGACTCAATAACTTCGTTGCCCTCTTTGATGTCGTAAATCTCCAGTCCTTCTGTTGTGCCGCAGTCGTTCTCACGGATAATGACTTCCTGAGAAACATCAACCAAACGACGGGTCAGGTAACCAGAGTCAGCTGTACGCAGTGCAGTATCTGTCAAACCCTTTCGAGCACCGCGCGAAGAGATGAAGTATTCCAGAATGTTCAGGCCTTCACGATAATTGGCGCGAATCGGGACTTCGATTGTTTCACCGGAGGTATTTGCAATCAAGCCGCGCATACCTGCCAGCTGACGAATCTGGCTCATGGAACCACGCGCGCCGGAATCCGCCATCATAAAAATGGGATTGTAGCGATCCAGGTTCTTCTGCAGTGCTTCAGAAACTTCATCCGTTGCCTTGTTCCAAGTGCTGATAACCGCCGCATGGCGCTCTGCATCCGACAGGAAGCCGTTCTTGTACTGGTCGGAAATCAAGTCGACACGTTCTTCCGTTTTCTGCAGAATTTCTTTTTTCTGCGGCGGAATCGTCGCATCGCAGACAGCAACCGTAATGCCGGACAGCGCAGAGTACTTGTAGCCCTGTGCTTTAATGGCATCCAGCACTTCACTGGTTCTTGCGGTACCGTGCTTCTTAATGCACTTCTCTATGATCTTGCCCAACTGCTTTTTGCCAACCAGGAAGTCAATCTCAAACTTAAAGAGATTTTCCGGCTTTGAGCGGTCAATGAAGCCCAAATCCTGCGGGATGGGACGGTTGAAGATAATCTGGCCGACTGTAGTATCGGTCAGTGCCTCCTGCATTTCCCCGTTAATCTCCAAAACGCGGCGAACCTTAATCTTCGCGTGCAGCTCAATGGCCTTTGCGTCATAAGCCATAATCGCTTCATCCACATCCTTGAAGATTTTGCCTTCGCCCTTTTCCCCGTCACGATCCAGTGTCAGCCAGTAGGAGCCCAGGATCATATCCTGTGTCGGCACCGTAACCGGCTTGCCGTCAGAAGGCTTCAACAGGTTGCCTGCCGCCAGCATCAGGAAGCGTGCTTCTGCCTGTGCTTCACTGGAAAGCGGCACATGCACAGCCATCTGGTCGCCGTCAAAGTCCGCATTGTATGCGGTACAGGCAAGCGGATGCAGTTTCATGGCACGGCCTTCCACCAGCACCGGCTCAAACGCCTGAATACCCAAGCGGTGCAGCGTCGGCGCACGGTTCAGAAGAACCGGATGGTTCTTGATGACAATTTCAAGCGCGTCCCAAACTTCCGGTTTTGCGCGTTCAACAGCCTTACGTGCCGCCTTGATATTACCTTCCGTTCCGGTTTCCACCAAGCGCTTCATAACAAAAGGCTTAAAGAGCTCCAGCGCCATTTCCTTCGGCAAACCGCACTGGTACATTTTCAGTTCCGGACCAACGGCAATAACAGAACGGCCGGAGTAGTCAACACGTTTGCCCAGCAAGTTCTGACGGAAACGCCCCTGCTTACCTTTGAGCAAATCAGACAAAGACTTCAGCGGGCGGTTGTTCGGGCCCGTCACTGGTCGGCCGCGACGGCCGTTGTCAATCAGGGCATCCACCGCTTCCTGCAGCATCCGCTTTTCGTTGCGAACGATGATATCCGGTGCGTGCAGCTCCAACAGCCGCGCCAGACGATTGTTTCGGTTAATCACACGGCGGTACAGATCATTCAAATCTGAAGTCGCAAAGCGGCCGCCGTCCAGCTGTACCATAGGACGCAGATCCGGCGGAATAACCGGAATGACATCGAGAATCATCCATTCAGGACGATTGCCGGACTGACGGAACGCTTCCACGACTTCCAACCGCTTCAAAATGCGTACACGCTTTTGTCCGGTCGCGGTTTCCAACTCCGCTTTCAGTTCTTTGGACTCTTTGTTGAGGTCAATTTCTTCCAAAAGTGTCTTGATTGCTTCCGCGCCCATGCCTGCGTGAAAGTCGTCCTCGTACTTTTCACGCAAATCGCGGAATTCCTTTTCTGTCAGCAGTTGTTTCTTCTGCAGCTCCCGCACGTCGCCAGGATCGGTCACAATATAGCTGGCAAAATACAGAACTTTCTCAAGCATACGCGGAGAAATGTCCAGGATCAATCCCATGCGGGACGGAATTCCCTTAAAGTACCAAATGTGTGATACCGGAGCCGCAAGCTCAATGTGCCCCATGCGCTCGCGACGGACTTTTGCGCGCGTCACTTCAACGCCGCAGCGGTCACAGATTTTGCCCTTGTAACGAATCCGCTTGTACTTGCCGCAATGGCACTCCCAGTCCTTTGTCGGCCCAAAAATGCGCTCGCAGAACAAACCGTCCCGTTCGGGCTTTAAGGTACGGTAATTGATGGTTTCCGGCTTTTTTACTTCGCCGTGGGACCACTCGCGGATTTTTTCGGGAGAAGCAAGGCCAATTTTGATTGATTCCAGCGTATTAAATTCCATGTAGCAAAATCCCCCTGTCAGTCTGCCGTATCAATATCATCCAGTGAAATGTCCAAACCGCTGTCCGCTTCCTCTTCCGGCTCATCACTGCTGCTGTCCTCCACATAGCTGTCGGGGCCGTCATACAGTGCTTCATCCGCTTCATCCACGGAATAGCCCTCCAAATTATCAGCAACATCCGGCTCATCAAAGTTGCCGCCGTTCGGTGAGAAACCCATATCGTCATCATCATCAAAGGACTGGCGCAGGTCGATTTCCTGGTTATCCTTATCCAGCACTTTCATGTCCAAGCCAAGGCTCTGCAGTTCCTTAATCAGCACCTTAAAGGATTCTGGTACACCCGGCTTCGGAATGTTCTGCCCTTTGACAATGGCTTCGTACGTTTTGACACGACCGACCACATCATCCGACTTCACAGTCAAAATTTCCTGCAGGGTATAAGCAGCGCCGTATGCTTCCAGTGCCCAAACTTCCATTTCGCCGAAGCGCTGTCCACCAAACTGCGCCTTGCCGCCCAAAGGCTGCTGCGTAACCAGTGAATAAGGACCGGTGGAACGCGCGTGCATCTTATCATCAACCAGATGATGCAGCTTGAGGTAATACATAATGCCAACGGTAACCGAATTGTCAAAATATTCGCCGGTACGGCCATCCCGCAGCGGGAACTTGCCGTCTTCACTCATATGCGCCTCGCGGAACGCAGCGCGAATATCCTCTTCATGTGCACCGTCAAAAACAGGCGTCATAATTTTCCAGCCAAGCGCACGTGCCGCCATGCCCAAATGCACTTCCAGTACCTGCCCGATATTCATTCGGGAAGGTACGCCCAGCGGATTCAAAACGATATCCAGCGGCGTGCCATCCGGCAGATAAGGCATATCCTCTACCGGCAGAATGCGGGAAACAACGCCCTTGTTGCCGTGACGGCCAGCCATCTTGTCGCCAACGGAAATTTTACGTTTCTGCGCAATGTAGCAGCGAACCACTTTATTAACGCCCGGGCTCAACTCATCACGGCTATTTTCGCGGGTGAAGATTTTGACATCCACCACAATACCGTACTCACCATGCGGAACGCGCAGAGAGGTATCACGCACTTCACGTGCCTTTTCACCGAAGATGGCGCGCAGCAGGCGATCCTCTGCGGTCAGCTCGGTTTCGCCTTTCGGGGTTACCTTACCGACCAAAATATCGCCGGCGTGCACTTCCGCACCGACGCGGATAATGCCGCTTTCATCCAAATCGCGCAGCATATCCTCATTGACGTTAGGAATGTCGCGAGTAATTTCCTCCGGCCCAAGCTTGGTGTCACGTGCTTCCACTTCATGCTCCTCAATGTGAATAGAGGTAAACACATCGTCACGCACCACTTTTTCGCTAATCAGAACCGCATCTTCGTAATTGTAGCCTTCCCAAGTCATAAAGCCGATCAAGGCATTTTTACCAAGGGAAATTTCGCCGTCTTTTGTTGCCGGGCCATCTGCAATCACGTCACCGACATTGACACGGTCGTTGCGGTTCACAACCGGAACCTGATTAAAGCAAGTGCCGGAGTTCGAACGCAGGAACTTGATAATCGGATAAACATCAATATCCCCGTCATCCGTAATGACGCGCACTTCATCTGCACTGACGCTCTTGACAGCACCGGCTCGCTTGCACAGCACGCAGGCACCGGAGTCAACACCTGCTTTGTACTCCATGCCGGTGCCGACAATCGGCGATTCAGTTTTGATCAGCGGCACAGCCTGCCGCTGCATATTGGAGCCCATCAATGCACGGTTCGTGTCGTCATTTTCCAAAAACGGAATCATGGCTGTTGCAACAGACACAACCATGCGTGGCGATACATCCATGAAATCGACTTTTTCGCGTTCCACAACCACAAACTGGTCACGGTGACGGCCGTTGACACGTGCGTTCTGAAAATGGCCTTCCTCATTCAGCGGCTCGTTTGCCTGCGCAACGATGTAGTTATCTTCCACATCCGCTGTCATGTAAACCACATCGCGGGTCACCACACCGGTTGCTTTATCAACGCGGCGGTACGGTGCTTCAATAAAGCCATATTCATTGATGCGCGCAAAGGTAGCCAAGTACGAAATCAGACCGATGTTCGGGCCTTCCGGCGTTTCAATCGGGCACATACGGCCGTAATGCGTATAGTGCACGTCGCGAACCTCAAATCCAGCACGGTCACGGGACAGACCGCCCGGCCCCAAGGCAGACAGACGGCGCTTATGCGTCAGTTCTGCCAGCGGGTTTGTCTGATCCATAAACTGTGACAGCGGAGAGGAACCGAAAAATTCCTTAATGGCCGCCACAACCGGACGGATATTGATCAGCGAATGTGGGGTCAAGACCTCAAGGTCCTGCGCCTGCAGGGTCATACGCTCGCGAATCACACGCTCCAAACGCGAAAAACCAATGCGGAACTGGTTCTGCAGCAATTCGCCGACCGAGCGAATACGGCGGTTCCCCAGGTGGTCAATGTCATCAATCGTGCCAAGACCAACCTGCAGGTTGCACATATAACTGACAGAAGCAAAAATATCATCAATGATAATATGCTTCGGCACCAGTTCTTCAACATGGGTGCGGATTTCCTCTTTCAAAGCCTCTTCATTATCGCCGTTTTTCTCGAGCATATCCACCAGCACCGAGTAACGCACACGCTCCCGAATGCCGCACTCTGCCTCAGCGTCAAAGTTGACATAATTGCGAATGTCTACCATTCCGTTAGAGATTACTTTGACCTCTTCCTCATTGACCGTGACATATGCAATTGAAACACCGGCATCGTCCATCTGACGTGCCAGTTCGTGCGAAACAGCCTGCCCCGCCTCCGCCATCAGTTCCCCCGTGGAGGGGTTCACAACCGGGCGGCTGAGCACCTGACCGGTAATTCGGCCTGCAAGATTTAACTTTTTATTGTATTTATAACGGCCGACACGGGAAAGATCATAACGGCGGGAGTCAAAGAACAGTCCGTTGATGTGCGACTGCGCGCTGTCCAGGGTGGGTGGCTCGCTTGGGCGCAGTTTTTTGTAAACCTCAAAAAGTGCTTCTTCCGCGTTTTTGCAAGGATCTTTTTCCAGTGTTGCATCAATCAGCGCGCTGCTGCCGAAGTATTCGCGGATTTCCGTGTCGCTGCCCAGACCGAGTGCGCGGATAAAAACGGTAATTGGCAACTTGCGGTTTTTGTCGATACGAACATAGAAAACATCATTGGCATCGTTCTCATATTCCAGCCATGCGCCGCGGTTCGGTATCACGGTGGCGCTGTACAGTTCCTTGCCGGTTTTGTCATACTCCATCTTATAATAAACGCCCGGCGAACGGACGAGCTGGGATACAATGACGCGCTCAGCACCGTTAATGACAAAGGTGCCGCTTTCCGTCATCAGCGGGAAATCCCCCATAAAAACTTCGGATTCTTTGATTTCGCCGCTTTCTTTGTTAAGCAGACGCGCCGTTACACGAAGGGGAGCCGCATAAGTGGCATCCCGCACCTTGCACTCCATGACTGAATAATTTGGTTTGTCCACATCCAATTTATAGTCAACGAAGTCCAGGACCAGGTTGCCTGTGTAGTCGGTAATGCCGGAGACATCTTTAAAGACCTCCTTGAGGCCCTCGTTCAAAAACCATTCGTATGAGTTCCTCTGGATTTCGATGAGGTTTGGCATCTGCAGTACCTCGTCGATTTTGGAAAAGCTCATGCGTGTGTTTTTGCCCACCTTCACCGGTTTGACATTCACCATTGGCTCAATCACTCCAATCCTTTTTTTAAAGAGCCGCTTAGCCGCGTACGTCCTTATTCATCACATTCCCTGCACAAAGCCTCTTGCCTTTTCGAAATTGATGTGTTATGATAGAAACTGCAAGAGATAGGTGCACTTCTCTATGATGATGCAGTTTAATATTCTATTCCTTTTTGATAGGTTTGTCAAGGCAATTATGACGGTTTGCCTTGGCTTTTTTCTTTTTATACGGATTTTTGATTCTTTTCCTGCCGACCGGATGAAAAAAGATAGGTGTTCGTTTCTTAAACGCAGAAATAGAGCAAGCATTCCTTTACAACACGATTAGATACTTCGCTGTAATTTTATATTTTTTCGTTTCTGTGTTAGCGCAGATGGCGCGTGATTTGGAATAAAATTTCAAATTATTTGAAATCAGTTTTGTTTTTTCGATGTTTTTTGAATTATTATTACACTTTATTGACTAATCTGAAAAAATATTCTATAATACTTCCCATGTAAAGGAAGTTTGCGCAGACGTCTGTAATTCGATAGGAAATTTATATTATTATAAATCTAATTTTCAATTTTCTTGTCTTCCGGATAGAATCAGATTTTTCTGTCATACAGCTTCCTTTCCCTGCCTTCGAAAAAAAGGAATTTATACAAAAATCAATGGATGGATAAATCGAGGCTTACTTATGGAAAACGAATATGATGCTGCACCGGCTCAATCCCTCTCAGAGTTTGCACCAGCTGAGCTGCCGCACGGTCTTGACGATTACCGTGCGTTTTTGGAAAAAAGCCGCCCGTTTTTAGACCACACAGCTGAAAATTACGGTTATATCGTTCTTTATACAGACATCGTGGAATTTCAAAGCGTAAATTTACTTTACGGCTATGCGGAGGGGGATCGCTTTCTCAGCGCCTTTGCAAATTTTTGGAAAAATTTTCCCGGCGTGTGTTGCTCGCATCGCGTGTTTGCCGACCACTTTCTCTGTCTGATACAGGTGTCATCTGCCCCGCAGGGGCGCACGGCGTCAACAGAGCAGATGTGCCGCTTGCTAAAAACATTCCTGCAGGAGCAACTGCCCTTTCACCCAAACTGCCGCGTGCATGCTGCCTGTGGACTCTGCAGCGTCAGCGGCGCAGGTCTCATTGCTGCAATCAGCCGTGCCAATACGGCAAGAAAATATCTGAAATCACACAGCAAAACCACAGTTGTCTGGTTTGACGCTGCTTTCAAGCAGGAAATCATCCTAAAAAAAGACGCGGCATCCCTTGCACAGGCTGCCTTGCGTGAAAAGCGATATTGCTTCTACCTACAGCCCAAGGTAAACCTGCAGTCGGGCAGAATCGTCGGCGCTGAGGCACTGGCGCGGGGCATCCGTACTGACGGTTCCCTGCTTTACCCGGATAGCTTTGTCCCGTTTCTGGAGCATAATGGTTCCATTATTGAAATGGATTTTCTCATTTTCGAAAAAGTATGCATCTATTTATCGCATCGCTTAAAAATGCAACTTCCGACTGTAACGATCTCCGTCAACCTTTCCCGCCTGCACACCCAGCGCAGCGGTACTGCCAAAGCGCTGCACACCATTGCTGAAACCTATGGAATTCCGCCGGAACTACTGGAGTTTGAGCTTACCGAAACGCTGTTTTTAGATGAATTCAAGCAGGCAAAGCGTTTGATTGATGAACTGCGCAGCTATGGTTACAAAGTTTCCATTGATGACTTTGGCTCTGGCTATGCGGGTTTGAACCTTTGGCAGGAACTGGACTTCGATATTTTAAAGTTAGACAAGCGGTTTCTTTCACACGACCCATTTGTTAAGCCACGAAACGATGCACTGCTTCCCAATCTGATTCGCACTGCGAACCAGCTGCAGATGGAGGTGCTCTGCGAGGGAGCAGAAACGAAAGAGGAATGTGAATACCTTAAAAAAATGGGCTGCCACATTGTGCAGGGATATTACTTTTCAAAGCCGTTGCCTTGCTGTGCATTTGACCGACTGCTGGAACAAAGTGACGGTACGTTCCCAGTAGAAACCAGCTCCGCTCCCACTGCCGGTATTCCGCACGACTCCCTGCTGACGGACATACTGTTCCGGGTTGTGCCGGGTGCCCTCGCCGGGTTTGACACGCAAAGCGGTCGTCTGCTTTTTGCCTCTGACAGTCTGCAGGAGCTGACTGGTCTGCCGTCTGATGCCCTGTTTTCCATCTCCGGTTGGGAAGCCTGGATGCAGCAATTCGGAGAGCCAAATGACTTCCCCGTATTTCTGACCGCACAGCAGGATTACCAGTCCTGTGGAAATGTTCACTTTCTATTTCATCTGCGGTGTGCAGACGGCAGTACGCACTTCTTAGAGGTTTATGCCGGCACCGCCTCTCATCCGGAATGGGGTCGCTATACCCTCTTCTTCTTTTTAAACCGAGATGGTTTTTTGTAAAATCACCCGCCAAAAACAGACCTTTTTCTTGACCTTTGCCCCCTTTATGTTACAATACAACAGAGAAAGGGGACAAAACCATGGTTTCAATTACCCAAGCTGTCCTGCATATTTTGGACACAAACATTGACTTTCCGGTACTTTCGGACACGCTGCTAACACTGGATCCGGAAACGGAGGCCTTTTTGAGCAGCCATATCGAACACCTCTATGCCAGTGACGACTGTAAGCTGTGCCATTTTATACCCGGCAGCAAATTTCAAACTGCCGCAGCCCACTGTGAAGAACAGTTTCTTGCCTTTTCGCGGGAAACCGCCGGCACCATTTTTACCGTTTTAAAACAGAATCCGGATATTCCTGCTGGGGATCTGCTCTTTGCCTGCGCAGAAATTGAAGAGGAGCCTTATTTGGTGCTGCTAAAGCTGAATTATCGGGACAGTTATATCCACGCCTGCAGCTGTCCGGATGGAAACGAACACAGCAACGCCATTCTGCGACAGCGCATTACCCTGCCGCAGCCAAAAGCTAAACCGGACGAAGGCGCGCTGATTGCCCTGAAGCAGGATGAAGTCCGTCTGCTGGAAAAGCGATATGAGATTGACGGCAAAAAACGCTGCTATTTATCGGAACAGATTCTGGAGTGCAGCTTCGGCATCTCTGAAAAGCAAAAATTGGACGCTGTGCAAAAAGCAGTGGAAACCGTAAATGAAAAGTTCTATGAAAACAAACAGGAAATCAAAGCGCACGTGGCCGCCGTTCTGTGTGAGCAGGCGGAAAATGACGATGCGGCAACCTTAGAGAATTTATGTGACTCCATTTATGAAGACCCCCCTGCAGAAGTGAAAGAAGAATTTTCCCGTGCTGTTGCGCAGAAGAATCTGCAGATGTCAGACACGGTTCATGTTTCTCCCACTGCCGCAAACCGCATGAAAAAGCAGTCTTTTAAGGCGGAAAACGGTATTGAAATTAAAATACCGCTTGAAGTTTACCACAGTGGTGATGGCGTGCAGTTCATTCACAATCCGGACGGAACCGTTTCCCTGTTAATTCAGGGTATCCGCCTTTAAGCGCCAAAAAAACTCTGCCCTTTCCGAAAGGAAGGCAGAGTTTTTTTGTGAAAACCTGCTTTCAGTCGCAGGCATCCGTTTCGGCAAATGTATAGGAACGAAGCTTGTCCCGCACCATAACAGTCACTTCGTCATAGATCTCATGAAACCGGCAGCTTGTGGTGCAGCTATGGTTACAGTTGTATGTTTCCTGCTGACAGCGGCTGAACATATACGGACCTTCCACCGCCTCAATGACCTGCAGCAGCGTAATTTTTTCTGGTGGACGTGCCAGCATATAACCGCCGTGCGCGCCCTTAAAAGAAGTGACCAAACCGGCATTGACCAGCTTGTGCAGAATTTTCAGAGTAAAACGCTGTGTCACCAGCGTTTTTTCCGCAATGGTGCGGGCGTCCGTTTTCCCTTCTGCACGGGTCAGAAGTTCCACGATACGCACGGCATAATCTGTTTCCAGTGTAATGACCATGAAAGCGCCCCTTAGTCTAAGAAATCCTTTAGTTTTTTGCTGCGGCTGGGATGACGCAGCTTGCGCAGAGCCTTTGCTTCAATCTGGCGGATTCGCTCACGGGTGACATTAAACTCTTTTCCCACTTCCTCCAGCGTACGGGAGCGGCCGTCCTCCAAGCCAAAGCGAAGGCGCAGCACCTTTTCTTCGCGCGGCGTCAGGGTATCCAGCACTTCGTTCAGCTGCTCTTTTAGCAGTGTGTGCGATGCCGCATCCTGCGGAGCCGGCGCGTCATCATCCGGAATGAAGTCACCCAGATGGCTGTCTTCCTCCTCGCCGATAGGTGTTTCCAAAGAAACCGGTTCCTGCGCCACTCGCAGAATTTCGCGCACTTTATCGACCGGCATACCCAACTCATCGCTGATTTCGTCAGCGGAAGGCTCATGACCGTTGGTATGCAGCAGCTGGCTCGATACTTTTTTTACCTTATTGATTGTTTCCACCATGTGCACGGGGATGCGGATAGTACGAGCCTGATCCGCAATGGCGCGCGTAATGGCCTGACGAATCCACCAGGTTGCATACGTAGAGAATTTAAATCCTTTGGTATAATCAAACTTTTCGACCGCTTTGATTAAGCCGAGATTTCCCTCCTGAATCAAGTCCAAAAACTGCATACCGCGGCCCAAATACCGCTTGGCAATGCTGACCACCAGACGCAGGTTTGCCTCTGCCAAACGCTTTTTCGCGGCTTCATCGCCGTCTTTAATCCGCACAGCCAGATCAATTTCCTCTTCCGGCGTCAGCAGCGGAACACGACCGATTTCTTTCAGATAGACTTTCACCGGATCATCAATGGCGATTCCCTCGGTGTTTACGGCAACGTCCAGACCCTCGTCGGCATTCTCTTTTGGGGGCGTCAGCTGCAGGTCGTTGAGCGTGTCTTCACCAAGATCCTCCACAATCTCAATGCCCAAACCCTCAAGCATATCATAAAACTTTTCAATCTGCTCCGGTTCAAAGTCCATCTCTCCGATTGCATCCAGAATGTCCTTGGTAGAAAGAGAGCCCTTCGTCTTTCCCTGTTCAATCAAATCCCGCAAAACTGTTTTCTTATCTGGTGTAGCAGTTGCTGCCATCTGAAAACCCCCTTATTTTTTCTCCGCGCGCAGCTGTTCGAAGTAACGCTGAATTTCCTCATCGCTGCTGTTCTGTGCGCTGTTCTTATCATTTTCCTTCAGGAGCACGCAGATATAGGAATCCACTTCCTGCGTGCCTGCGTGCATTCCTGCGTGCCGGGCGCAGTACCCGGCCACAAGCCCCATCTCGCTTTGAGAAAGGCTGTCTGCCAAATCTGTAAGGCTAACAACCTTGCCATCTTTCATTTTACCCATGATTATGCAATATACACGGCGGTTGAAGGCCGTTATGAACTTTTCCGGCAGTAATTTTGCAACGATATACGCGGAAGTTTCAGGATAATCAATCATAACCCCCAAAATTGCCTCTTCAGCACGGGCTGCGCGCAAATTCTGCTTTTTTTCCGGGTTGACTTTATCCTGTGCACCGGCTGTCTGCCGGCGAAAGGTACGGAAGTCTTTCTGCCGACGCGTCCGTTGCTTTTTTTCAAGGAGCCGCCGCACCTGCTGCAAAACAGCTGTGCGCTGTACGCCCGCCTCTTCGGCAAGCTTTCCGGCATAAACCTCCCGCTCCAGTTCACTGTCCAATGCTGCCAGCACGCCACAGGCTTCATTCAGATAGCGCACCTTGCCCTCTGGTGTCTGAACATGAATTTCCTGCTTGAGTTTCGTCAGCCGATACTCCACATCGTTGCCGCAGCTGTCCAGAAGCTGTTGAAAGCGGGCATGTCCGCTTTCACCGTGTGAACGGATAAATTCATCAGGATCCTTTCCGTCTGGTACCACCAGAATCCGAACAGTCAGTCCCGCTTCCCGCAGCAGTGGAATGCTGCGAGAAGCGGCTTTCTGCCCCGCCGCGTCCGCATCATAGGAAGCCACTACTTCCTTTGTATAATGCGCGATCAGCCGCGCCTGCTCCGGCGTCAGGGCTGTTCCAAGCCCCGCGACCGCATTCGGAAAGCCCGCCTGATGCAAGGCAATTACATCCATATACCCTTCGCACAGAATCAAGTACGGCTGAGCGTGCTCCTTTGCAAAGTTCAGAGCAAACAGGCTGCGGCCCTTACTGAACACCGGCGTGTCACTGGTGTTCAGATATTTTGGCTCCCCCTGCCCCAGGATACGTCCGCCAAACGCAATCACATTTCCGCGCAGGTCAATAATCGGAAACATCACACGCTCATGAAAGCGGTCAATCGCACGGCCGCTGCGGCTGGCAAACGCCACGTTTCCCTGAATCATCTCCTGCTCAGAAAATCCTTTCTTCCGCAAATAGTCAACCAACGAAAAGCGGTCCGGCGGTGCATAGCCCAAACCAAAGCGGCTGATAGTTTTCGGTGAAAGGCCGCGCCGGGCAAAGTATTCCATGCCTGCGCTTCCCTGGGGTGAAAGCAAAATCCCGTGGTAGTAGCGTGCTGTCTCTCGGTTCATCTCATACAGCCGCATTCGCAGTTTGGCAAGGCCGCGGTCCGCGTCACTCTCCGGCACAGTAATCCCGGCACGTTGCGCTAACGAACGCACAGACTCCAAGTAATCCAGATTTTCAATTTTCTCCACAAACGTAATGACATCTCCGCCTGCACCGCAGCCAAAGCAATAAAAAGAACCATTGTCCGGATAAACGGTAAAGGAAGGCGTTTTTTCGCTGTGAAACGGGCACAGCCCCACGAAAGTACGCCCGCGCCGCTTTAAACCGACGTAACTGGAAACGACGTCTTCAATGCTGCTGCGAGCCTTTAATTCCTCGATAAACTCCTGCGGAAGCGGCAAAACCCTGTTTCCCCCTTTTCAGCGGCTGCTTTTGCGGCAACGCGGCCGGTTCACCGGTGCTGCCAAGCGTGCGGCACGTATACACGTTCAAACAGTTCCACGGCATACGGGTCTGTCATGCCCGCAATATAATCGACCGCAGCGCGACGCACACCGTCTTCTTTCGCAATTCTGCGCATATCCTCCGGCAAATGCTCCGAAACCTGCGCGTATTCATACAGTTTTTCGATGACCAACGGAATTTTTTTCTCTTCCGACTTGGCATGGGGATTGACATAAACCGATGCATACATAAAAGCGTGCAAATCATCAAACGCCTTTTGAATTTCCGGCTCCATGCGCATCACGCCATCTGTGCTGCACCGGACAACCGAACGCACCAGACGGTCAATCCGCTCTCGCTTGGAGTGGCCAAGCACAGCTGTCACGCTTTCCGGCAGCTGGTCTTCTCGCAGAATCCCCGCACGTTCCGAGTCTTCGATGTCATGATTTATGTATGCAATGCGGTCTGCTACGCGAACAATGCGGCCTTCCGGTGTTTTTGCCTGCGCACCGCAAGTGTGGCACAAAATGCCGTCGCGCACTTCCGCCGTCAAGTTCAAGCCATGCCCGTTTTTTTCCAATCGCTCCACAATCCGTACGCTCTGCTCATAATGGCGGAAGCCGCTGCTGCCATCCTCCATCGGAGAAACGCTGCAGATCTCATTGAGCGCGTGCTCACCGGCATGACCGAACGGCGTGTGCCCCAAATCATGCGCAAGGGAGATGGCTTCGGTCAAGTCTTCGTTCAGCCGCAGGCAGCGGGCAATGGTGCGGGCAATCTGTGCAACCTCCAGCGTATGTGTCAACCGTGTGCGGTAGTGGTCGCCCTCTGGCGAAAGGAACACCTGCGTCTTATGCTTTAAGCGGCGAAAGGACTTACAGTGAATAATGCGGTCGCGGTCGCGTTGAAACGCTGTTCGCAGGTCGTCCTCCTCTTCCGGATACTGGCGGCCGGCCGTTCTGCAGGCAAGCGTTGCCAAGGGCGAAAGGATTGTCTGCTCGATTTTTTCTGTCTGTTCCCGAATATTCAAAGGTATCTCCTTTCTGAAAGCCGCCCTCTGCGGTTTCCCAGCTGCATAGAAAAACATTTCTTACTTATATGTTATACGCAAAAAAAGCGGTTTCCCCTGCAAACCCGGCGAAAGAATGTGAATATTCAAAAATTGTTCACAGTTTTGTTTCCTAAAAAGGCACCTCCAGCGGAAAAAAATCCTCTCCATACTGTTGCACTTGCACGCTGCCTGCAGTGGCATTGGCAAGCGCCGTTTCCAAGGCCAGCAGCTTTTCGGCTTCCATGTGGAACTGCAGGGTTACGGAATCGGTGAACCGAGTATCATCCACCACAGCTCCGGCTTCTGCCACAAGCGCCGCTGCCCTGCCGTACTGGCTGTATGTGCACGCCGCCTGCAGCAGCAGGCACGGCTTCATACGCAGAATTTTCGCGCGCTGCAGTGCAATCGACGCGCCGTGCGAGTATGCCCGCACCAATCCGCCGGTTCCCAGCAGGACACCACCGAAGTAACGGGTCACCACCACCGCAGCGTCGGTCACATTGTTTTTTAAAAGGACATTCAGCACTGGAACGCCCGCAGTCCCCTGCGGTTCGCCGTCATCCGAGCAGTGCTGCTCACCTGTACGCAGAACATAAGCGGAAACGTTGTGCTTTGCGTCCCAATACTGTTTTTTTACCTGTGTGGCAAAGGCTTCTGCCTCTTCCCGTGTGTGAACCGGCGCCGCCGTACCGAGAAAGCGGGACTTTTTCTCGACAAATGCGTCTGTGCCTGTCTCTTTCAGCGTCAGGTATTCCTTCATTTCTGTCATAACCTCCCGCATAAAGAAAAAGGGCCGCTGCAACGCAAGGCTGTAAAACCAGTCCTGTTATGCAGCAGTCCTCAGCATTCCAGAGAAAAGCGAATCACTTTGACATGCCGTAACGCTTTTTGAACATATCAACACGGCCGCTGCTGTCCACCAGCTTCTGCTTGCCGGTAAAGAACGGATGGCATTTGGAGCAGATTTCAACGCGGATGTTCTCTTTCGTGGAACGAGTGTGAATCACATTGCCACAGGCACATGTGATGGTTGTATCCTTATACGCAGGATGGATACCTTTTTTCATGGGTTGTCACCTCTTTCAGCAAAAGCTGCAGCATAACAGCCCGCCTGCACAGGCACCCGGAAAGGCGCAGTACGGCGCAAACGGGCTCTAAACATTCGCATTTTAACACAAACGCGGACGAAAAGCAAGTTTTTTATAGAATTCAATCAGTTGCTGACCGATTGATTGTGCCGATAAAGCACATATTCTTCCAGACACAGACCCAGCTTGCGCATGGTCTGCGCATTATAGGTTCCCACATAGCGGAAGTGGCTCGGATCATCCTGCAAGCCGGTGCGTCCTTCTTTATCATCTGTATAGCGGCGCACAAAGCCGTAATCGACGCAATGGTTCAGCAGCCAGTGGTAGCCGTCAGAAGCCAGAAAGGATGCATCGGACGGAAACGTCACTGCCATGCCGGTCTGGTTTTCGCTGTATCCGCCCGGCGGCGTGACAGCGGCAGCTTCGCTTTCCGCAACTGCGCGCGTTTTGCCGCCTTGCTGCATATACGCCTGTATTTTTTTCTGATAGAGTTTTTCCTGCGTCTGGGCATCCACGTAGCCGCCGGTCACCTGCAGCGTGTAACCTGCTGCTTTCGCGTCCGCCAGCATCCGTTCAAGCGCCGGCACAATCCGCTTGTCTACCTGTACACTGCCATAAGTTGTCAGCTGCGGCTGAAAGCTGCTGCTGATTTTCTCACTGGGAGAAACCACTGTCAGCGCCCAGCTGTTGTCAGGCACCGGCAGCGTCCCCGAATCCTGTGAGCCTGTCGATGCTCCCGAAGCAGAGGAAGAAGCACTGCCGTCCAGAGGTTTCCATGCTTTCCATACAGCAATCCCCAGCAGAACAGAAAGCAGTAGGATTGCCGCCAGCAGCACAGTCATCCATCGCCGCAGCCGCTGCAGCCCCGCTGCGGTGCCGCCGCGCGGCGCCGTATCAGAAAGGACACGTTCCTGACGATGTTTATGCATAAAGCGACTCCTTATCTATCAAAATCTACTCTTTGATTTCTATTTTAAGCCACATCCCGCCCGATTGCAAGGGATTGTGAGAGGTGCACATATATTCTGCTAAAAAAGTGGTTGCATTTTTGAATATTTTGCTGTAATATAATATGGGCAAAATTTTGAAAGCGCCTCAACAATATCTGCGTTTCCTCTGCGGCTGCCCCCTCTCAAACGTTCCTGCTCCGCTTGATTGCGATCAGAAACGCTGTGCGGAAAATTTGCATATCATTTGAAGAGTTTATGCGGCAGATGAACGTCACCCTATTGTTTCGCGGTTTCTGCTTTGCGCCTGATGAATTGATTTTTTAGAATCGAGGTCATATTGTATGCGTAAAACAAAAATCATTTGTACGCTTGGACCTGCCACTGACGACAAAAACGTTCTGCGCGGGCTGATGCTCGCCGGAATGGATGTGGCTCGTGTCAACTTTTCGCACGGTTCCCATGAGGAACATCAGGTGCGGATTGACACGGTGAAAGAACTGCGTGAAGAACTGGGACTTCCGGTGGCACTTCTGCTGGATACCAAAGGTCCCGAAATCCGTACGCTTGACTTCCCCAAGCCGGTTGATCTGGTGGACGGTCAGAAATACATTTTAACAACCGAAGATGTGCCGGGTGACAACACCCGCTGCGGCATCACCTTCAAAAACCTGCCCAATGAAGTGTTCCCCGGCACCCGCATCCTGATTGACGACGGTCTGGTTGAGCTGCGCGTTGACGAAGCAACAAACACGGAAGTGTTTTGCACAGTCATGAACGGTGGCCGCATCAACAAGCATAAGGGCATCAACATTCCGGGTGTTAACCTTTCGTTGCCTTTCCTGAGCGAGCAGGACAAGTCCGACATTGCGTTTGGCGTTGAGCAAGATTTTGATATGATTGCCGCTTCCTTTGTCCGGTGTGCAGACGACATTATCAGCCTGCGCAGCGAATTGGAGAAAAACGGGAACCACGATATGCAGGTCATCAGCAAGATTGAAAGCACCGGCGGCGTAGAAAACATTGACGATATCATCCGTGTTTCCGACGGTATCATGGTTGCACGCGGCGACCTCGGTGTAGAAGTTCCCATGGAAGAAGTACCGGTTCTGCAAAAAGAAATTATCAGCAAAGTTTTTGCTGCCGGCAAGTTGGCGATAACAGCCACCCAGATGCTGGACTCCATGATTCAGCATCCGCGCCCGACCCGTGCGGAAGCAACCGACGTTGCCAATGCTGTTTATGACGGCACCAGCGCTATCATGCTCTCCGGCGAAACAGCCGCGGGCAAATACCCGGTGGAAGCAGTCAAAACCATGGCACGCATTGCTGAGCGCACCGAGCGTAGCATTGACTATACCCGCCGCTTCCGCACCAGCACCTGGACGGAAAAGAGCGATGTAACTTCCGCCATTTCGCACGCGACCTGCACAACCGCACATGACCTCGGTGCCGCCGCCATCATGACCGTTACGAAATCCGGTCGGACAGCACGCACCATTTCCAAGTACCGCCCAGCCTGCCCCATCATCAGCGGCACCACAAGCCGCAAGGTTTGGTACCAGATGAACCTTTCCTGGGGTGTAATTCCGATCATGGTTGACGAAAAGAAGAACACAGACGAGCTTTTCGACCATGTTGTAAACATCGCACGCAAACAGGGGCTGGTCAAGGACGGCGACCTGACCGTCATTACCGCGGGCGTCCCGCTGGGCATTTCCGGCACCACAAATCTGGTCAAGGTACAGCTGGTTGGTGACGTTCTGGTAACCGGCGCCGGCATTTCCCTGGGCTCCATATGCAGCAACCTCTGCGTTTGCAAAAACCAGGCGGAGCTTGCACAGAATTTTCACACCGGCGACATCATCGTTGTGCCAAGTACCAGCAACGACATCATGAAATATATGCGGAAGGCTTCCGGTATTATCACTGAGGAGCAGGGCATGAACTCGCATGCAGCAATTGTGGGGCTTTCGCTGAACAAACCCGTAATTGTCGGCGCAGAAAACGCGACCAAGATTCTGCGCAGCGGCGTAACCGTAACGCTGGACTCTGACCGCGGCATTGTTTATAACGGTGTGGAAAAAGCACCGGTCACCGCAAAAAAGTAAGCTAACAGCTTTCTGTGTATAAAGAAACGACCGATTGGAGGTTCTCGCCTCCTATCGGTCGTTTTTTGATTGCAGACCGGCCGCCTGCAGCACATGCAGGAGCGCTTTATGTAGCAGCTCCATGAGAAACCTGTGCTGCTGCCGACGGCAAATCCATTGTACGGTGATTCGGCTGTTCTGTCAATCCGAAGCTGACAGAAAGGGCGCGGTCAACTGCCGCCATGCCCTCCTCACCAAGACGCCCCATATGTTCGCGCAGGCGATGTTTATCTAAAGTACGAACCTGCTCCAGCAGGACAATACTGTCCCGAGAGAGCCCTGTGGCGGCGGCGTTCAGGTGAATATGCGTGGGCAGTTCCGTTTTTCCGCGCTGGCTGGTGATTGCCGCGGCAATCACCGTGGGGCTGAAACGGTTTCCCACGTCATTCTGAATAATCAGCACCGGCCTTACGCCGCCCTGCTCTGAGCCGACGACCGGACTTAAATCCGCGTAAAAAATGTCTCCACGTTTGACTTGCATAACACTCACGCTCCGCATTGATTTTCTGCAGATATCATTGGCACAAATACCAGATTTTATACATCTGTATCCTTTGCCCTCAGTGTATGCAATTCTGTGGATTTTGGCGATTCTTCCAGAATTGAAGCAACCGCTACCGGCAGCGCTCTATCTCCAAGAAAATCTCTGGAAGTTCGTCCAGCAGGTCGTGCGGAAGCATTGCCTGCTGTGACAGACGCGCGGCACAGCGGTCCCCTGCAAGTCCGTGCAGGTAAACAGCGGCGCAGGCTGCAACAAACGGATCTGCTTTCTGTGCAAGAAACGCACCCAGCATTCCCGCAAGCAAATCACCGCTTCCGCCACGCGCCATGCCGGGATTGCCGGTTGGGTTTTGCAGAATGCTTCCGTCTGGCGCTGCAACGAGCGTACCAGCACCCTTTAAGACCAGAACCACACCGTGCTGCTTGGCAAACCGCGCAGCAGTGCCCGCCCGGTCTGCCTGCACCTGCTGCACCGTACAGTCGAGCAGCCGTGCCATTTCACCGGGATGTGGCGTTAGAACCGCCGGTACGGAAAGGGTATCTAATACCGAAACATCTTCAGCAATGCAGCTCAGCGCGTCCGCATCCAGAACCAGCGGCACCTGAACCTGAGAAAGCAATTGCCGCACCCACTCCAGATGTTTGGTGGAAAAGCCGCAACCGAAGACACAGGCAGTCGCTTTCTTCAAGGCCTGTAAAACCGGTGAAAAATCCTCTTGATAAACTGTGTAGACTGGCTCTGGCAGGCGCGCCGCCACAATCGGATAAATGCCTGCCGGCAGCGCCGCATCCACCAAACCGGCGCCACAGCGCAGAGCAGCACCGGCGCAGAGCATTGCCGCCCCCGCCATTCCTGTGCTGCCGCAGACGCATAGCAGTCTGCCAAAAGTGCCTTTATTGCTTTCTTTCGGGCGTTCGGGTACGACCGATGCCGCCATCTCCCAAGAGATCTGTTCCACTGTGCCTTTCCCCTTCCTTTTGCTCGCCCACAACGACCGCCGCCGCCAAGCCGGCTGTATGCGTCACACTGACAGAAAACGTCCAATCCGCTGCCAGTACTGCCGCTCGACCGGAAAGGTGCAGATACGGCGCGCCGCTTTCCGCACGGAGCAGTTCCACCTCAGACAAAAGAAAGCCGCGCAGACCGGTACCCATGGCTTTTGCAAACGCCTCCTTTGCACAAAAGGAAGCCGCTACGCTTTGTGCAGGAAATCCGCGCTTTTGCAGCTGCGCATACTCCTGCCTGCCCAGGATTCTGCTGCAAAAACGCGGATTTCGCATAGAACGCCGAATGCGGGGAATTTCACACAGATCAATTCCAACCGCTGTCATTTGTGCTGCTGTACCTTCGGAAGCGCAGAAACATCTACAGTGCGCTTTAAGGAAGTCCTGACCGCATTCATAACCCGCTCGTCCGGACTGAAGACAACCAGTGCCGTACCGTACTTATCAAAATGACCGGTCAAGTACCACTCACCGCCTGCGCCGCCGGCGGTAACTCCCACCTGATAGGTTGCGTCAAAGTGGCGGCCGGCAAGCTTCTGTGCGTCATACTGCCCGACTTCCTCCACATCATGCAGGTCAATGGAAAACTGGCGCTTGCGCTTGCGGCGGTGAATGATTTTATCGCAGGTGAAATCTCCGTTTGTAATGCTGTACTCAAACTCCCAGTCCAGCGAAGTGATGATATAGTAAAGGCCGACGCAGATTCCCACCAGAATCAGCAAACCGAACATAATAAGTTCCTTAATCATCATGGTCAGCGTCAAGACCAGCAGAGCGCCTACCATGGCGGCCGCCATGATGGCGATATCCTTCCCGCTCATCTTTCGTTTGATTATCTGTTCGCAGAAAATGTCCATTACCAATGTTTCCTCCGATGCCCTGAATTCGATTTTTCTTTATTGTAGCATAGAAACCGCACAATTACAAACAAAATTCCTGCAGGGAATTGGGAATTTTATAAAAACCATCGCAGCGAATTCTGTATTTCGAGCCTTGCAATTCCGCTGTGTGCGTGTTATAATGAAAAAAATTCTATTCCAGACAGATACAAACGCTGTGAGGAAGGAAGTAGCACCCAAACGCAGGCACAGAGAGAGTATGTCACCGGCTGAAAGCATACTTGCCCGCAGCGGGACTGTGAAGTTCCCTTCTGAGCGGCTTCGCTGAACCACCCGTGCTGACCGGGAAGTAGGCGAAGACGGCAGGGCTCCGTTAACAGCCGCAGAAGTGAAAATACAGGGTGGTACCGCGAAGTCATAGCCTTCGCCCCTTTTTATGGGGGCGGAGGCTTTTTGATTGGCAAATGAAAGGATGAAGATTGTAAATGTTAAAAGATGAACTGCAGGCGATTGGCAGCAAAGCGCTGCAGGAACTGCACAGCGCTGACACGCAGAAGCTTCTGGAGGAACTGCGCGTACGCTATCTCGGCAAAAAAGGCTCGCTGACCTCCATTCTCAAGCAGATGAAGGCGCTTTCCAATGAAGAGCGGCCTGTCGTGGGCAAGCTGGCAAATGAAGTGCGCACCAACATCGAATCGGCACTCGCTGACCGCGCGGAAGAACTGAAAAAACTGGAACTGGAACACCGGCTGCAGGCAGAGTCTATTGATGTGACCATGCCTGGTCCCAAGCAGGAGATTGGGCACCGGCACCCGCTGTCCGTCACTCTGGAAAACCTGGAGGAAATTTTTTTGGGTATGGGCTTCAGCATTGCAGAAGGCCCCGAAGTAGAATATGACTACTATAATTTTGAAGCGTTAAACATTCCGAAAGACCACCCGGCTCGCGATGATCAGGACACCTTTTATATTACAGACAACATCCTGCTGCGCTCACAAACCAGCCCGGTGCAGGTGCGCACCATGGAAAAGCAGAAGCCGCCGATCCGCATTATCGCGCCGGGACGTGTTTACCGCAGCGACGCAGTGGACGCGACGCATTCTCCCCTGTTTCATCAGGTGGAAGGCTTGGTTGTGGACAAAGGCATCACTTTTGCAGACTTAAAAGGCACGCTGGAAACGTTCATCAAGCGCCTTTATGGCGAAGATAGTGTTGTCCGCTTCCGTCCGCACCACTTCCCCTTTACCGAGCCCAGCGCGGAAGTGGATATGCAGTGCTTTCATTGCCACGGAACGGGCTGCCGTATCTGCAAGGGCGAGGGTTGGATTGAAATCCTCGGCTGCGGCATGGTGCACCCGAAGGTGCTTTCAAACTGCGGCATTGACCCGGAAGAATACGCTGGATTTGCGTTTGGCATCGGTCTGGAACGCATTGCCCAGCGGCAATTTAATGTGGACGATATGCGTCTTTACTACGAAAACGATGTGCGTTTTCTAGAGCAGTTCTAAGCAGGCGTTCGTATAGATTTATTACTGGAAAGTGTGGGAGCAATCATAAAATGAACCTTTCAAAGCGTTGGTTAAAAGAATTTGTCGATCTGCCCGAAATGCCTCTGCGTGACTTTACGGAAGCCATCACACTGAGCGGCTGCAAAGTGGAAAGCTGGAGCACGGAAGGCGAAGAAATCTCGAAAGTCGTGGTTGGGAAGGTGCTTTCTCTGGAGCACCACCCCGACAGCGACCATCTCTGGATTACAAAAATAACTGTAAACGAAGCGGAAGAGCCGCTGCAGATCGTCACTGGTGCGCAGAACCTGCAAGTCGGCGACTATGTTCCGGTTGCGCTGCACGGCAGCACCCTGCCCGGCGACAAAAAAATTAAAAAAGGCAAGCTGCGCGGTGTGGAGAGCAACGGTATGCTCTGCGGCATTACCGAATTGGGTCTGACCACACACGACTTCCCCTCCACCATTGAAGACGGTATCATGGTGCTAACCGAAGCGGATGGCTGTAAGCTGGAGCTGGGTCTGGACATTCACGAGGCGCTCGGTTTTAACGACACAACGGTCGAATTTGAAATCACCTCCAACCGGCCGGACTGCTTCTCGGTCATTGGTCTGGCACGCGAAGCCGCCGCCACCTTTGACCTGCCGCTCAAGCTGCACACGCCGGTGGTCAAGGGCGGCGCCGGTGACTGCACCGGTCTGCTGGATGTTAAAATCGAAGCACCGGAGTTGTGCCCCATTTACACCAACCGCATTGTCAAGAATGTACGTGTCAAGCCCTCACCTCGCTGGATGCGCGAGCGGCTGCGCGCCATGGGCGTGCGCCCCATTAACAACATTGTCGATATTACGAACTATGTCATGCTGGAATACGGTCAGCCAATGCACGCCTTTGACCTGCGCAGTGTGACAGACAGTACCATCCGCATTCGCCGGGCAAATGCCGGGGAAGCCATCACCACGCTGGATGGTGTGGAGCACAAGCTGACTGAAAAGCAGCTGATTATTGCCGACAGCCAAAAACCAATTGCGATTGCCGGCGTCATGGGCGGTGAGTTCAGTGGGATTCAGGATGATACCACCACCATTGTTTTTGAATCTGCCTGCTTTAACGGAACCAGTGTGCGCACAACCGCGCGCGACCAGGGGATGCGCACCGAGGCTTCCGGGCGCTATGAAAAAGGGCTTGACCCCAACAATTGCATTCCAGCCATTAACCGTGCCTGCGAGCTGGTGGAGCTGTTGGATGCCGGTGATGTAATGGATGGAATCATCAAAGATGACCATTCCAGCAAGGAAAAGCACCGCATTCGTTTGGAGCCGGAGTGGACTAACCGCTTCCTGCATACCAACATTTCCACAGAAGAAATGAAAACGATTCTGGCGAAACTGGAATGCGAATTTGACGGCGACGAAATTTTGGTGCCAACCTTCCGCCCCGACCTAGTTCACAAGGCGGACATTGCCGAAGAAATTGCACGTTTTTACGGCTATAATAAAATTCCGAGCAAGAAACTGCCCGGCGGCGCTGAAGGCATTATTACGGAGAAGCAGCAGTTCGTGCGCTCACTGCACCGATATATGCTGGCGCTCGGCGCAGATGAAATCATGACCTACTCCTTCTTCTCGCCCAAGGATTACGATAAAATTTTGATGCCCGCCGCCGACCCGCAGCGCAATTCGCTGGTCATTCGTAACCCGCTCGGCGAGGATACCAGCATCATGCGCACCACAGCCCTGCCCTCCATGCTGCAAGTCATTTCGCGCAACTACAACAACCGGAACCCCAAAGCCTGCTTATATGAGCTGGCGTGCGAGTATCACCCAACCCAGCCGGACAAACTCCCGCTAGAAAAGCCGGTGCTCATCTGTGGAATGTACGGCGAGGACTGCGACTTCTTTACCGCCAAAGGCATGGTAGAGGCGCTGTTGCTCCGTCTGGGCATTGACGACTGGGATATTGCAGCCTGCAAGGACGCTTACAGCTACCACCCCGGTCGCTGCGCCAAGCTTTATGCTGGCGACGAGGAGTTGGGAATTATCGGTGAAATTCACCCGGCTGCCGCAGAAAACTACGACATTGAAACCCGTGTTTACTCCTTCACCCTGGATGTCGCCGTCCTAATGCAGCACGCCCACACCCACCGCACCTACAAATCGCTGCCGAAATTTCCGGCAGTGACACGTGACCTGGCGCTCATTTGCGATGCGGAAGTGCCGGTACTGGATCTGGAAAAAGCCATTAAGCGCGGTGCCGGAAAGCTGCTCGAAAGCATCCAGGTATTTGACGTTTACCGCGGCGAGCAGATTGCGCGCGGCAAAAAAAGTGTGGCTTTCAATCTGGTTCTGCGCAGCGCTGACGCAACCCTGACAGACGAGCAAATCAGCAACGCCATCAACAAGGCCATCAAAGAACTTGAAAATGTAGGCGCTTCTCTGCGCGTGTGATGGATTTTCCCAAAAAAGCAGCACAGAATCCCGTCATTTTAAGGCGGGCACCCACGGATTCACAAATTCTCCCTTGCATTCCACCCTTGACTGATGTATGATGAATCTATATCAGGAGGTGATCCTATGCAGGATAAGACCATGACCTTTTCCATTGGCGGCAACCGGGAAGAGGACATCAAAAAAGTCATGAGCACGGTGTATGCTGCTCTGCAGGAAAAGGGATATAATCCGATTAGCCAGATTGTCGGTTACATTCTTTCCGAGGATCCGACATACATCACAACCCACAACAATGCACGCAGCCTTATCCGCAGAATCGACAGGGACGAGCTGCTGCAGGTTTTGGTGAAATCCTACCTGCAGTCCTGAGCGCCCGGCTGCCACCCGAAAAGGAGGACTCCTATGAGCGAAAACAATACGAAAGAACCACAGTTTCCTATGTACAAAGGCAAGCCGCTGGTGCGCAGCGGCGATGTCCTATACTACGGCAGTATGAAAGACAAATATGTCTGCCGACTGGAAGTAAAAAGCAAGAAAAAAGTAAAGGATATGGAAGTGGCTGATAAGGTTGCGATTCAGTTAATGCTAACCGACCCCGCCATCCGTGCCCAAAAGCAGATTGTCAAGACCAGTGAAAAGGCAGGGCTGTACCTGGCTATGGATATTGCAGATGTGTGGCTTTCCCGCGCACTGGCTGAATAACAAGTTTCTGAAAAAGCGGGCACAGGTTGCTAAGACCTGCGCTCGCTTTTTGCTTGACAATCCTTTACTTTCATTTGTAGAACATGACAGCGTCTTTACTGAAAAAATCACTTTCCGATGGGCGTACACGGAAAGTGATTTTTTATTTTGCTTTTCTTCTTTTATTAGATTCTGCCAATATCATGGCGATACTGCATCCCGTCCCAAGAAATCTTATCGACCGCTTCATAGGCTTTTTGAAGTGCTTCGTCCAGTGTCTGCCCGGTGCAGGTCACATCCAGAACACGCCCGCCGTTGGTGTAAAAACGGCCGTCCCGTTTCACCGTACCGGCATGGTAAACGGTTGCGCCCTCCACCTGACCGTTTACGTCCAGGCCGTGGATTTCTTTGCCTTTTTCATAGTGCTCCGGATACCCGCCGCTTGCCAGAACCACGCAGGCACAGGCATCGTCTTTCCACTCGATATCCAATTGATCCAAGGTGCCGTTGATAGTTGCTTCAAAAATATCCACCAAATCTGTTTTCAGGCGTGGAAGCACAACCTGCGCCTCCGGATCGCCGAAGCGAGAATTATACTCGATTACCTTCGGACCGTCCGGTGTGAGCATCAAGCCGAAATAAAGGCAGCCTTGAAACGGCCTGCCTTCCTGATTCATCGCCGCAAGCGTGGGCAGGAAAATGGTTTTCATGCACTGCTCCGCAAGTGCCTCGGTGTAAGACGGATTGGGGCTGATGGTACCCATGCCGCCGGTGTTTTTGCCTTTGTTGCCATCCAAAGCACGTTTATGATCCTTACTGCTGACCATCGGCTTGAGCGTTTTTCCGTCTGTAAAGGCAAGCACGCTGACTTCAGGCCCTGTCAGAAATTCTTCCACAACCACCTGGTTGCCAGAGGCTCCGAACACCTTATCCTCCATGATGGTTTTTACCGCATTCTCCGCTTCCACCGCATTCTGCGCGATGATTACGCCCTTCCCCAAGGCAAGGCCGTCCGCTTTTATCACGACCGGGTAGTGATTCTGCTTTGTGAGATAGGCAAGCGTATCTGCCGGGTTGTCAAAGACTGCATACGCCGCTGTGGGAATCCGGTACTTCTTCATCAAATTTTTACTGAACACCTTACTGGCCTCAATCTGCGCCGCGGCACGGTTCGGCCCAAACGCCGGAATCCCGGCCTGTGCAAAGGCATCCACCATCCCTGCGGCCAGCGGGTCGTCCGGTGTGACACAAACCAAACCGATGTCATTCTGCTTTACAAAGCGAACCATACCCGAAATATCACTGACTGGAATCGAAACATTTTCCGCATCGCAGCCAATGCCGCCGTTTCCCGGCGCACAGTAAATCTTCTGCGCACGTTTGCTTTCCATCAATTTGCGGATGACTGCGTGCTCTCGCCCGCCGCCGCCGATTACGAGAATTTTCATGTTTCTGCTTCCTTTCCGTCAGTGATGAAACAGGCGCATACCGGTAAACGCCATGACCATCCCATACTTGTCACAGGTATCAATCACATGGTCGTCACGGATGGAACCGCCCGGCTCGGCAACATACTGCACACCGCTTTTATGTGCGCGCTCAATATTGTCGCCAAACGGGAAAAACGCATCGCTGCCAAGCGTAACACCGGAAAGCTGCGCCAGCCATGCTTTTTTCTCTGCCTGTGTCAGCGGCTCTGGCTTTTCTTTGAGGAACTGTTTCCAGTTGTCGGTTTCAAGCAGGTCTTCCCATTCGTCTGAAATATAAGTGTCAATGGTGTTGTCGCGGTCCGGACGGTGAATGCCCTCTGCAAAGGAAAGTGCCAGCACTTTCGGATGCTGCCGCAGCCACCAGACATCCGCTTTGTTTCCCGCCAGACGAGTGCAGTGAATCCGGCTCTGCTGACCGGCACCGACACCGATGGTTTTCCCGTCTTTCACATAGCACACTGAGTTGCTTTGGGTATACTTCAGTGTAATCAGCGAAATCAGCATATCGCGCTTTGCTGTTTCCGGCAGCGTTTTATTCTTCGTAACAAGATTTCCGAGCAGCGCATAATCAATTTGAAAGGCATTGCGGCCTTGCTCAAAAGTCACGCCGAACACATCTTTGTGCTCAATCGGCGCAGGTGTGTACGCCTCGTCCATCCGCACAATATTGTAGGTGCCGCGGCGCTTCGCCTTTAAGATTTCCAGCGCTTCCTCCGTGTAGCCGGGGGCAATCACGCCGTCGGAAACTTCTCGTTTAAGCAGCAGTGCTGTTTCCTTGTCGCAGACATCAGACAAAGCCGCCCAGTCACCATAGGAGGACATCCGGTCTGCACCGCGCGCAGCCGCATAAGCACTTGCAAGTGGTGAAAGCTGCAAATCGTCTACAAAATAGATTTTTTGCAGCGTTTCAGAAAGCTCCGTTGCCACAGCCGCACCAGCCGGACTGACGTGCTTAAAGGAAGCTGCGCTGGGCAGTCCGGTTGCCTGTTTCAGTTCCCGTACCAGCTGCCAGGAATTCAGCGCATCCAGCAGATTGATATAGCCGGGGCGGCCGTTTAAAACCGTAATGGGCAGCTCCCCCTGCTGCATAAACACCCGCGCAGGTTTCTGGTTCGGATTACATCCGTACTTGAGTTCCAATTCTTTCATGATTGCCTCCTCAAACGTTTTTGTTTGTGATTTTCCAGTCATGCCGTCCTGTCTGCAAATTGATAAAACAAGTGTAAAGCGAAACTTTGTTGGCTTCGTTTAGGTTTTCCCAAACTTCAGCGGTAAAATCCGCCAAATCGCCGGAAAGCGTCACTAGTGTCGGCTCCCCCTCAAAGCTCGGCAGCGGGTTGCCGTCGCCCATGTAGGTGTGCAGGTAGCGACCCTGCCCTGCTTTGGGATTCTCATACTCATAGAAATACCGCAGGGTGCTTTCGGGGTCTTGGTTATCACTTTTGAGAATGGAAAGATTAAAGTCCCCGTTCGGCTTTACAACACCGCTGATGCGCGGCGTAAAATTGGGCGCGTCCGGCTCAAATGTGCGGGTCAGCAGCGCATGGCGGTAACACTTGCCCTGCTGCATAAATGTGTAAATGGTATCAGTCTGGTCACCATTGGTGACAATCGTCTTGCCGTCCAACTGCCGCACCGGCGCATAAATGATAAGAGAGGGATCTGTCATTTTGCTTTCATCAAACGCTTTGGTCTGGATACCGTCCTGTGTCGGAACAAAAATGCGGTTGCGGCTGTTTTCGCTGCGCCCCATGATAAAATACGCAAGCACCGCATTTTGGTTGTCCGCACTACGGCCGAGGAGAATTCCGCGGCCCGGGTACGTACAGGAAGAAAGTTCCTGTGCCAATGGTTTGCTGTTCATTCTGCTGCCTCCTTGATTTCAACTCTGCCGTTTTGCACCTGCAGACTGCCCCCGCAAAAAAGCGCAACGGCCTGCGGAAGAATTTTCCACTCTGCCTGCTCCATAACACGCCGCTGCAAAAGCTCCGGCGTGTCGCCGGGCTTCACCTCGACTGCTTTTTGCAGGATAATCGGGCCGCCGTCACAAATCTCATTCACAAAGTGAACCGTTGCACCGGTGACGCGCACGCCGCGCGCCAGCGCTGCTTCGTGTACCCGCAAACCGTAAAACCCTTCGCCGCAGAAGGCCGGAATCAGTGACGGATGAATATTGAGAATTCGGTTTTCGTACGCCCGAATAACGCGACCGGAAATAATGGTCATGAAGCCCGCCAGAATGACCAGGCTGGTCTGGTTTTCATCCAAAAGCCGCAGCAACGCAGTATCATACGCTTCCTGCTGTGCAAACTCCCTGCGGCGCAGAACTTTGGTGCCAATGCCCGCTTTTTGGGCACGCTTCAGGGCATAAGCGTCCGGCCTGCTGGAAATGACCAGCGTGATTTTGCCATTGGGAATTTCACCCCGGTTTTGTGCGTCAATCAGCGCCTGCAGGTTGGTTCCGCCGCCAGAAACCAGAACCGCAATTCTCAGCATAATACGACGCCGTCCTCTCCAGCTGCAATCTCACCGATTACAGATGCCTTTTCCCCTGCCGCGCAAAGCGTCTGCACTGCGGTATCCGCATCTTCCGGCGAAACGACACAGCACATCCCAATCCCCATGTTAAATGTGTTATACATATCGCGGTCGGAGATTTTTCCCGTCTGCTGAATCAGTGAAAAAATCGGGAGTTCTTCAATGGCGGAAAGGCGGATGTTCGCTGTCATGCCCGGTTGCAGCATCCGCGGAACATTTTCGTAAAAGCCGCCGCCGGTCACGTGTGAAACTGCTTTGACCTCTACGGTATGCATCAATTGTTTCATGGATTTCACATAAATTTTTGTCGGTGTCAGCAACGCTTCGCCCAGTGTCATCCCCAGTTCCGGTACATAGCGCTGAACACTGGTTTCATCCACGCCCAGCACCCTGCGCACCAGAGAAAAGCCATTGGAATGAACGCCGGAGGACTGCAGACCGACAATGACATCGCCGGCTTTGACTTTGCTGCCGTCAATCATTTTCGCCCGGTCTACAATGCCGACGGAAAAGCCGGCAAGGTCATATTCCTCATCCGGCATCAGCCCGGGATGCTCGGCAGTTTCACCGCCAACCAGCGCGCTTTCCGCCTGCACGCAGCCCTCTGCAATCCCGCTGACAATCGTTGCCGTCTTTTCAGGATAGTTGCGGCCGGTTGCAATATAATCCAGAAAGAACAGTGGCTGCGCCCCACAGCAGAGCACATCATTGACGCACATCGCGACACAGTCAACGCCCACTGTATCATGCTTGTCCATTAAAAACGCAACTTTCAGCTTGGTTCCGACACCATCTGTGCCGCTGACCAGCACCGGTTCCTGCATACCGGAAAAGTCCGGTTTAAACAGACCGCCGAAGCCACCGATGCCGGAGAGGACACCGGCGGTCTTGGTACGGGCAACATACTGCTTCATCAGTTCCACGGACCGGTAGCCGGCAGTCACATCCACGCCGGCCTCTTTGTAGCTGTTGCTGTAACTGTTCTTGTTCATATGATTCCTCCGAATGATGTTGGTGTTTCGCCTACCCCTGCTTCTACGCAAAAACGATTCACTGCCCTTACAGTTCCCTGACCTTCTCTTGAATGGCGGCATCCTTTTTGGCAACGCCCTCTGCCATGTCGATTTTTGCCTGTTCCAGCTTTGCCGCAAGTTTTTCGTCAGAAAGTGCTAAAATCTCTGCCGCCAGAATCGCGGCGTTCTGCGCGCCGTTGATTGCAACGGTTGCAACCGGAATACCGCTGGGCATCTGCACCGTGGAAAGCAGCGATTCCAAACCGCCAAGGTTCGCGGACGAAATAGGAATCCCGATAACCGGCAGTGTCGTGCCGGCAGCCAGAACACCTGCCAAATGCGCCGCCATACCCGCCGCCGCCAAAATCACACCGAAGCCGGCGTCTTTGGCGCCGCGTGCAAAGGAAGCCGCCGCCTCCGGCGTACGGTGCGCACTCATCACGTGAACTTCAAAGGGAATGTCCAGTTCTTTAAACTTTTGAATCGCCTTGCTGACTGTGGGAAAGTCGCTGTCACTGCCCATGATGACTGCTGCTTTTTTTGTTGCCATCTGAAACCACTCCTGTAATGCAGTATTTTGAAACAAAAGAAAAATAGGCTGCGCCTAAAAAGGTACAGCCTATTGATACAGACAAGGAGAGCCGAAAATCTGATGCATCTGCTCCACCCCCGTCGGTTGTTGATACATCTATTGTACGGGAAAAAAAACAGAAATGCAAGGTTTCGCAGATTATTTCGATAAAATTTCAGCAAACGCCTTTATTTCGGGTCTTTCGGATCGGTAATCATTTCTTTTAAGGAAGTTGCCAAACCTGCTAGACTTTGAATTTCTGAAGGGATAATGATTTTTGTCGCTTTCCCGTCTGCGGCCTTTTGGAAAGCCTCCAGGCTCTTCAGTGCAATCACACGGTCACTGGGGTTGGCTTCATTGAGCAGCTTCAGGGCATCGGCATAAGCACTCTGCACTTCACGAATTGCCTGTGCCTGTCCCTGCGCCTGCCGAATTGCCGCTTCCTTCTGTGCCTCCGCACGCAGAATGGTGCTTTCCTTTTCGCCTTCCGCCACCAGAATGGTGCTTTGCTTCTGTCCTTCTGCCTCCAGAATCTGGGCACGGCGTTCGCGCTCCGCCTTCATCTGCTTCTCCATGCTGTCCTGAATTTCCGCCGGCGGCAGAATATTCTTCAGCTCCACACGGTTCACCTTAATGCCCCATGCATCGGTAGCCTCGTCCAAGGTAGTACGGATTTTGGTATTGATATAATCCCGGCTGGTCAGCGTGTGATCCAGCTCCAAGTCGCCGATGATGTTACGCAGCGTTGTCGCGGAAAGGTTTTCGATAGCTGAAAGCGGGCGCTCCACGCCGTAGCAATACAGCTTCGGATCTGTAATTTGAAAGTACACCACCGTATCAATCTGCATGGTAACATTGTCTTTTGTAATGACAGGCTGCGGCGGAAAGTCGATGACTTGTTCTTTCATAGACACTTTCTTTGCGATTTTTTCAATAAACGGAATCTTAAAATGGATACCTGTGCTCCATGTAACATGATAAGCACCCAGCCGTTCAATGACATAGGCGTGCGCCTGCGGTACGATTTTAATGTTAGAAATCAGAATCAGCAGCAAAATCACAATGATGGCAATCAGCACAAACAGCCCTGCGGAAATGGAATTCATACTCATAAGTTCTGGTTCTCCTCTCTTTCATGTACCGAGAAACGGTACGGGTCAGTTGTTGATTGGTCTGCGGGCGGCAGCCTCAGGTGTGTGTTACAATCACTTTGACACCCTCGATGCTCTGCACGGTTACGTTCTCTCCGGCGGCAATCACGCCGCCGTCCTGCGAGCGAGCAGTCCAAACGCTGCCAAGCACTTTCACCAAGCCACGTCCGGCCGTGTTGTTGATTTCTTCTGTCACCACACCGGTTTTACCGATGTAGCGGTCGGCGTTAGTTTCTGTCTTGCGGAAACGCGTCATTTTCTTAACCGCAGGCCGCGTCAGCAGCAGGGTCGCAGCAGTGACACCGATAAAGACAAGCAACTGCACAAAAAGGCTGGCGCCACAGGCCGCGGCAATCACAGCCGCAATCCCGCCGACAGCAAACCAGATGCTGACCAACTGCACAGTCACTGCCTCCAGAATTGAAGCAGCCACCACAACTGCCAGCCACACAAACGGCATTGCCGCCATAAGCTGATCCATTTCTTTCACCTCCAATTACTTACCAGTATATTACCATAAACCACGCCGCTGCACAAATCCTAAAAGATGCAAAAAGGAATGTATTTCGTCGTTTTTTGCGGGAAAACGGGCTTTTCCCCGGGGGAAAATCCTTCGCGCCACGCCGGAACTGCGCGGGCATTCTTTCTCCCGACCTTACAAAAAGATTATAAAATTGTAATGGATTTCTTCCGTTCAGTCTATGTATACCACCGCACAGATATTCAGCAGAAAACCATCGCCAACTCCGACATAAAAAAGCCCCCACCGCAAAAGTGCGTGGAGGCCCGTATGATTTCTTTGTTCACTTAGTGTTTTGCTTTCTTTTTGTGCATTGTCGCGGCTTTCAGGTTTTGCCGTGTACTCCGCAGTTCGGACAAACTGGCAGTGAGCCCTTCATCCGCGCGCTGCATTAAATCCTCTACATAAGCGCTGCTGGCATGGCGCATATCCCGCGTTTGTTTTTGCGTAGTAACAATCAACTCGTCAGCCTGCTTGCGTGCCTGCTGCAAAATCACTTCCTGATTCAGCAAAACCTTTGCACGCTCCTCCGCATCGTGGACGATGCTTTCCGCTTCTTTCTTTGCACCGGCAAGAACCTTTTCGCGGTTTCCAACAATGGAGCGAGCCTCCCGGATTTCATTTGGCAAACACTCCCGCAATTCATCCAGAACCTGACGTGCCTCATTGGCATCAACCACCGCGCGGCCATGCCCCAATGGTAAATTCCATGCCTTTTCCAGCATTACATAAAGTTCATCAATCAAATCTTCTGCATTTACGGTATTTGCTTCACTCATGCCTGTTCCCTCCTGCATAGATTCGGTCATTGATGTCCTGCATAATGCACTGTGGCACACACTTGGAGATATCACCGCCGAAAACAGCAATCTGCTTTACCACACTGGAGCTGAGAAACATATTTTCCGCCTGCGTATTGAAAAAGATGGTTTCCAGATTGGGGTTCAGGTTCCGGTTTGTCAGCGACATCTGAAACTCATACTCAAAGTCAGACAGCGCACGCAGACCCCGCACAACCGCAACCGCCCTTTTCTGGCGTGCGTATTCGGCAAGCAAACCGTGAAAACTGTCTATTTCCACCTGCGGCAGACCGTTGGTACAGCGGCGGAGCATATCCATGCGCTCTTCTGCTGTAAAGGCTGTCTTTTTTTCGGGGTTGTCCAAAACCGCAACAATCACCCGATCAAACAATTTGCAGGAACGCCGGATAATATCCAGATGCCCCAGTGTCACCGGGTCAAAGCTGCCTGGGCAAATTGCCACTTTTTCTTCTTTCACTTTGACACATCCTTATGCACGAATGTTGTGACCATAATTTTCCCGTACCGGTGCGCACGTTCCCTGACAAACGCACCAGCTGTTTCCGGCAGCGCCTCATCAGACGGATGCTCACAGAGAATCACGCCGCCGGGATTCATAAGAGCGGCACAGAGTGGCAGCGCCTGCTCCAACAGCCCGGTACGGTACGGCGGATCCAGAAAGCAGAGGTCATAGCGTGCGCCCCCGCGCTGCAAAAACAGAAGCGTATCGGTCTGATACACAGCAGCCTGCCCTGCCAGTCCGGTTGCTTCGAGATTTTTATGAATCACATCCACGCTTTCTTTGCTGTTGTCCAGAAAGTCCGCGTGCGCCGCACCTCGGCTGAGTGTTTCAATGCCAAGCTGGCCGGAGCCTGCGAAGGCGTCCAACACCCTGCGCCCCTCCACTTGAAACTGAATCATGCTGAAAATGGCCTCTTTCACACGTTCCGGCGTCGGACGCGTTTCGGAACCTTCCCGCGTAAGAAGCCGGCGGCCCCGAGCTGTCCCGGTAATGACACGCATGGATTCGGCCTCCTTTCGTTGTATCGCTTTTTACATCACGGGTATTATTATCGCATTCCTGAGCGCATCTGTCAACTTATACGAAAAGGGATGCGAAAATTTTACAATTTCTTTTCACTCTGCCGCGGGGTGAAAGTGCTCATACACCTTTTGTGCGGCAGGCCGCGTCATATCCGGTGCGGTCGCCAGTTCCTCCAAAGTAGCGTCCTGAATGGCTGCCACTGTACGGAAGTGGTGCAGCAGCGCCTTTGCACGCTTTTCCCCGATGCCCTCAATCTGGGTCAGGGACGAGGCAAAAGCGTGCTTCTTCCGGCTTTGGCGATGGTACCCGATGGCCCAACGGTGCACTTCATCCTGAATACCGGACACCAAAGTAAATGCGGCGCGGTGCGAATTGATGGCAATCTCACCGCCGTCTCCGGTAATCGCACGGGTGCGGTGGCTGTTGTCTTTCACCATGCCGAACAGTGGAATCTGCAGGTCAAACTGCTCCAAAACCGGTCGCACAGCGCTGACCTGCCCTTTGCCGCCGTCAAGCAAAATCAAATCGGGCAGGCGGCCAAAGCCCTCTCCCTCATCCTGATGCTGCACATATTCCTGAAAACGGCGCGTCAGCACCTCATGCATGGAGCCGTAATCATCCTGCCCCGCAACCGTTTTGATTTTAAACTTTCGGTAAGCTGATTTCAGCGGTCTGCCATTTTCAAACACGACCATTCCGGCAACGTTGTCCTCCCCAGCCAGATTAGAAATATCATACGACTCAATGTACTGCGGCGGATTTTTAAGTCCCAGCAGGCGGCCCAGCTCATCCAGGGCACTGGTTTCCCGCACGGTGCGTCCGGTGGTCTGCGCTACTTGTTCCGCTGCGTTGCTGCGCACCATTTCCGCAAGCTTCGCCTGCTCCCCCTTCTGCGGCACCACCAGGTGAACCGCATGACCGGACTTCTGTGTCAGCCACTGCTCCAGCAAATCCATATTTTCTGCAGGTGCATCCAGCGTCACGCGCGGCGGAATCCGGCTGCGGATGGAATAATACAGTTCCAGAAATTCGCGGCGGGCGCTTTCCGGTTCGCCAACTGGCCCCATGGGAAAGCTTTCCCGGTCGCAGAGACGCGCATCCTGATACCGAAACACCTGAAAGCACGCGGCGGCAGGACCCTGCGCTAAGGCAATGACATCCTGCTCCTCTACAGAATTGGCAACCACTTTCTGCCGGTCTGCCATGCGCCGAATCGCCTGCAGACGGTCGCGCAGCCGCGCCGCACGCTCAAACTGCAGCTTTTCGCTTGCTTCCAGCATTTTCTTTTCCAGCTGCTTCACTGACTGCGCACTGCCGCCCTGCACGAAATCAATGGCTTCGTCAACCAATTCCCGATATTCCGTTTCGCTGATTTTGCCCAGACACGGCGCACAACACTGTTTGATATAGTAATTCAGGCACGGTCGCTTTTTCCCGATGTCCTGCGGAAAGCGGCGGTTACAGTCCGGCAGACGAAAGATTTTCAGTGCTTCATCCACGCTTTCCTTGGTGGCCCACGAACTGACATAAGGCCCCAGATAGGTCGCGCCGTCGTCCGCAATCTGCTTGGCCTGTGACAAGCGCGGCCATGCTTCTCTAGTAATGCGGATATAATGATACCCTTTGTCGTCCTTGAGCAGAATGTTGTACTTCGGCGTATGCTGTTTAATCAGGCTTGCTTCCAGAACCAGCGCCTCAAATTCGCTGTCGGTCAGAATGTACTCGAACCAATCGACGTGCGCCACCATCTGCCGTACTTTTTCTTCATGATTTTTTTCACTGCCGAAATACTGACTGACACGGTTTTTCAGTGCTTTGGCCTTTCCGATATAAATAATTTCGCCGGCCTTGTTGTGCATAATATAAACACCCGGATGCAGCGGAAGATTCATCGCTTTTTTTCGCAGTTCCCGGCGCTTTTCCTCCTGCAGCATTCACCCAGCTCCTTTCAAACCGCATTTCGGTAAAACAAAAAAAGCTGTCCCCCAACACGGAAAGGACCGTGTTCACGGGACAGCAGCCTGCCGTGTTTTACTCAGCAAAACCAGACTTGACCAGATCCACGAGGCTGTCAACGGCGTCCTCTTCATCGGGACCGTCTGCAATGATGCGGATAGTCGTACCGCCAACAATGCCTAAAGACAGAACGCCCAGAAGGCTTTTTGCGTTTACACGGCGCTCTTCCTTTTCAACCCAGATGGAAGACTTGTACTCGTTCGCTTTCTGAATGAAGAATGTTGCAGGACGAGCATGCAGGCCTACCTGATTTTGAACGAGAACTTCTTTAACACACATTCTGATTAGCTCCTAACCATTTAAATTTGAAATCACAAATCAATATTCCGAAATTGATGAATGGCAAACAGAATACGGAACTTTTCGTATTTACCTAGTATTATAGCACTTTTCAAAAAGCGGTCAATCACCGCGCGGAAAATTCGGACTTATACCTAAGCCGAAGGTGTTTGCACGGAAGCATATTCGTGCAATTTGCTATATTTGTTGAAAATTTTTAGACTCTCTGCTGTACTTACAACCCTGTCTGTTATGTTTTCGCGCTGAAATCCGCCGCATTTTCCACCGCATGACTGGTAAGAAAATGCCGGTCATCCTCGGTCAGTTCCGCTTGCCGCAGCATATCGGGACGCTTCTGCAGCGTGCGCAGCAGGCTCTGCTGCCGCCGCCAGCGAGCAATCTTTGCATGGTGACCGGTCATCAGCTCCGGCGGCACAGATTTGCCGCGCCAAATCTGCGGGCGGCTGTACTGCGGATACTCCAACAAGCCATTGTAGTGACTTTCCTCCACAAAGCACTCATCTGCCGCCAAAACTCCGGGCTGCAGCCGGGCAAGCGAATCAATCAGGCACAGGGCGGGCAGTTCCCCGCCAGTCAAAACGAAGTCGCCAAGGGAAACCTCCTCGTCCACATACGCTTCCAGAACCCGTTCATCCACGCCCTCGTAATGCCCGCAGAGCACGCACAGATTTTCGTAGGTGCTCAGTTCTTTGAGCAGCGGCTGATTCAGCGGCCGTCCCTGCGGACTCATAAATACAATATGCGGTTTTTTCCCAAGCATCCGAATCAGGTCGTCAAAGCAGGCGGCAATCGGCTCCGCCTTTAAAAGCATTCCTTTACCGCCGCCGAAAACCGTATCGTCCACCGTGCTGTGCCGGTCGTATGCATAATCACGCAACTGGTGCGGGACAATTTGCACAGCACCGCGCTTGCGGCCGCGGCCAACGATGCTTTCCGCCAAAACCGCCTCACACATCTCTGGAAACAGTGTAATGAGATCAATCCGCATCAAACAACCCCTCCATCGGTGTAATCTCCAGCACACCCTCATCCAGCGAAATGCGCCGTATCACCTGCGCAATGGCGGGCAGCAGCGTTTCTCTGCCGGCAGAATCCGTCACGGCATACACATCGTTGGCGCCTGTGCCATACACCGCCGTCAGCTTGCCATATGGTGCACCGGTGCGTGCATCGCGCACCGCCAAGCCAATTAAATCCTGCTGAAAGTAAGTTCCCGCAGGCAGTTCCACATCTTCCCGTCGAAAACACAGAACACGCCCGCGCAAGGCATCTGCCTGCTCCACGGTAGTGACTCCCTCCAGCGTCAGCAGGAGCAGTGACTTGTGCACACGGGCAGAAAGCACCTTGACCGGTGTTTGATCCTTCTCCCAGTACAGCCTGGAAAACTGTTTCAGAAACTCTGCCGAATCACACCACGGCTCCAACCGCAGCTCTCCGCGCACGCCATGTGTTCCCACAATCCGGCCGGCCTCCAGATACGCTGTTTTCATGTGCGTCCTCCCATCCTATTTTTTGCTTCGGAAAAAATAATGCCGCAAGCAGCAAAGCCTGCGGCAGAAGTTCTGAAATTTGTCAGTCTATTTCCACAGACACCTTGGCGTCCTGCCGGGTGGCCGCTGCGCGCATAACCACACGAATTGCTTTTGCAATTCTGCCCTGCTTGCCGATGACACGTCCCATATCATTTTCCGCAACATGCAGATGATATGTGACGGTACCGTCCTCGGCAGGCTCGTCCACGGTAACATTGACAGTGGTCGGATCTTCGACTAACCCCTGTGCAATGGAAATCAAAAGTTCTTCCATGGAACAAACCTCCTTTTACTCAGAGCACACCGTTCTGCTTGAAAAGGCGCTTCACCGTATCGGTCGGCTGTGCACCGTTTTTAATCCAGGTCTGTGCTTTTTCCGCGTCCACTTTCACTTCTGCTGGCTCTTTAAGCGGATTGTAACTACCGATTTCTTCAATGAAACGGCCATCGCGCGGGTCGCGGGAATCCGCAACAACAATCCGGTAAAACGGGTTTTTCTTTGCGCCCATGCGGCGCAGACGAATCTTTACTGCCATGTTTTTTACCTCCAAAGTAAACGGTCAAAATTAAAATGAAATCTATAAATCCGAAAGCCCGGCCGGCAGCCGCAGCTTCCGCGAATTATCAAACTTAAAACGGCATTCCACCGGGCATACCGGGCATACCGGGCATGCCGCCCATGGGCGGCATCCTGCGGCGCTTGCCTTTTTTGCCCTTCATCATCTTCATCATTTTCTGCATCTGCTCCATGGATTTGAGCAGCTTGTTCACATCCTCCACCTTGGTACCGCTGCCGGCGGCAATCCGGCGCTTGCGGGCGGGGCTGATGATATCGGGCTTTTCACGTTCTTCCGGCGTCATGGAAAGGATGAGAGCTTTTTGGCGGTCAATCAGGCGGTCGTTGAGCTGGTCATCGCTGAGTTTGCGCGTATCCAACCCGATTTTTTCCAAAATGCCGCGCATGGGGCCCATCTTCTTAATCTGGTCAAACTGCGCCAGCAGGTCGTTGAAGTCCAGTTTATTCTGCAGCATCCGCTGGGCGGTTTTTTCCGCTTCTTTTTCATCCAGCTTGGTCTGTGCGTCTTCAATCAGCGTCAGCACGTCGCCCATACCGAGAATGCGGGAAGCCATGCGGTCGGGATGAAACACCTCGATGTCGTCCAGCTTTTCACCAATGCCGGCAAATTTAATAGGCTTTCCGGTAACCGCCTTAACAGACAGTGCCGCGCCGCCGCGGGTGTCACCGTCCAGCTTTGTCAAAATCACGCCGGTAATTTCCAGCTTTTCATCAAATGTCTTAGAAACGTTGACAGCTTCCTGGCCGGTCATGCTGTCGACCACCAGAAGGATTTCACTGGGCTGCACGGCTTCCTTGATATTCTTCAGTTCCTCCATCAGCTTGTCATCAATCTGCAGACGGCCGGCGGTGTCAAGCAGCACAAAATCATTGCCGTAATCTTTCGCGTGGCGAATGGCATCCCGGCTAATCTGCACCGGATCGCCCTGCCCCTCCTCAAAGACCGGCACGCCTGCCTGCTGCCCGACAATCTGCAGCTGCTTCACAGCAGCGGGGCGATAAACGTCACAGGCGACGAGCATCGGACGATGCCCCTGCTGTTTAAGCAGGCGACCCAGCTTTGCCGCATGGGTGGTTTTACCGGCACCCTGCAAGCCGCACAGCAGAACCACACACGGCCCGGAAGCAGGCATTTTCAGGCGGGATTCCCCGCCGCCCATGAGCTGCGTCAGCTCTTCATTGACGATTTTGACAACCATCTGCCCCGGCGTGAGGCTTTCCATGACCTCGCTGCCAACAGCGCGCTCACTGACCTTTTTGGTAAACTCTTTTGCAACTTTATAGTTCACATCTGCTTCAAGCAGTGCAAGGCGCACCTCCCGCATTGCTGTTTTTACGTCATCCTGTGTCAGCTTGCCTTTGCTTTTCAGCCGCCGGAACGCGGCGGTCAGTTTATCTGAAAGACTTTCAAATGCCATGCATGCGCCTCCCTTTTCGGTCAGTCTGTGGTTTCCAGCTTGCCTAAAATTTTAAGCAGATGATCAATCTGCTCGGTGATGGATTTGTCGTAAACAAAACGGCTGTTGTAATCGCGGATATGTTCCGCATACTGGCGAATCTGCGTAAAAGCCGCCGCGCGCTCGCGGGACTTTTGCAGCAGCCCCAGATTCTGTTCCATCTCTTTCAGCTGCGCTTCGCCGCGCTTAATGGCATCGCGCACGCCCTGACGGGTTATGCCCTCGTTCTGTGCAATTTCCGAAAGAGAAAGATCTTCATTATAATAACACGAAATGACATTTCTCTGCTTTTCCGTAAGCATGGAGCCATAGTAATCCAGCAGCAGAGAAATTTCAAAATCTTTGGCCAAAGCCCGCCGCCTCCATTCCTGTAAAGTGCTGTGCTTTACAAGTACTGTGATTATACCGCAATTTTTTCATTTTGTCAAGTTTCCGCACGCAGAATCCGCGGCGCGGCGCCGCTGGATGCCCCGCCGGGTTTCTTCACAGGACTTTCACTGTACAAACCAACCTTTTTCCAGTATAATACAAACAGGAATTATCGAATTTGCATAAAAGGCAAATGCCTAATAAAGCAGGAGGTTTTCATGAAACAAGTCATCATCATCGGGGCCGGACCAGCTGGTTTGACAGCGGCACATGAGCTTCTGTCGCGTGCCAAAGATATGTTTGCCGTAACGATTCTGGAAGAAAGTGCGGAAATTGGCGGTATCTCGCGCACAGTGCGCTGGCACGGAAACCGAATGGACATCGGCGGTCACCGGTTCTTTTCCAAAGAAGACCGTGTCAACCGCTGGTGGGCGCAGCGTATGCCGCCGCAGGGTGCCCCTGCTTATGACGACAAAGCTCTTGGTCGCGAATGCTCGCTGACTGCAGGAGGTCCTGACCCGGAAAAGGAGGATCGCGTCATGCTGACGCGCCGACGCGTTTCTCGCATCTACTACAACCGCCGTTTTTTTGACTACCCCATCACTATGAAACCGCAGACTTTCCGAAACCTTGGCCTTGCCGCCACAGCCAAAGCGGGCTGCAGCTACCTTGCCTCCTGCGCGCACAAACTGCCCGAAACCAACTTGGAAAATTTTTATATTAACCGCTTCGGCCGCACGCTTTACGGAATGTTCTTTGAAGGCTACACCGAAAAGCTCTGGGGCCGCCACCCGCGCGACATTTCCGCCGACTGGGGCTCACAGCGCGTCAAGGGACTGTCTGTCTCCGCTGTGCTGAAAGATATGCTGAAAAAAGCTGCAGGAAAAAAGCAGGAAGCGGACGAAACCTCTTTAATTGAGCAGTTTCAATATCCGAAATTTGGTCCCGGCCAGCTTTGGGAAGAAGCTGCCAAAGAAATTGAAAACATGGGCGGCGTCATTCGTAAGAACTGTAGCGTGAAGAAAGTTCACACGGAACAAGGGCGTGTCACCTCGGTGACTGTGCAGACAGAAAGCGGTACGGAAGAACTCCGCGGAGACTATTTTCTTTCTTCTATGCCTCTAAAAGACTTGGTTTGCGGCATGAACGATGTTCCCTCTTCTGTCGCAGAAATTGCCGCAGGGCTTCCCTATCGGGATTTTGTCACAGTAGGTCTGCTGGTTAAAAAACTGAACCTGAAAAACGAAACCAAAATCCGCACGCTGAGCGGATTGGTGCCGGACTGCTGGATCTATATTCAGGACACCGGCGTACGCCTCGGCCGCCTGCAGATTTTCAATAACTGGTCGCCTTACATGGTTGCCAAACCGGCAGACACAGTGTGGATCGGGCTGGAATACTTCTGCACAGAGGGCGATTCCTTTTGGAACATGACCGACCGGCAGTGTACGGACTTTGCCACACAGGAACTTCTGCGCATGGGGATTCTCACCTCAGCAAGCGACGTTCTGGACACACACCGTGAGCGGGTAAAAAAGGCCTATCCCGCTTATTTTGACACGTACGCACAGATTGACCAGTTGACTGCGTATCTGGACCAGTTTGAAAACCTTTTCTGCATCGGACGCAATGGGCAGCACCGTTACAACAATATGGACCACTCCATGATGACCGCCTTTCTGGCGGCGGACAATCTGCTTGCCGGTAAAAACGACAAGGCTGCCATCTGGAATGTCAACACAGAAAAAACCTATCAGGAAGAAAAAAATGAATCCGGCGAAGGAGGCGCGATATGACCGGTCTCAAAAAGCGCGAAGCGGTTTTTTCACATCCTTACCTGTTGCTGCTGCTTGGCTGCCTTTTGCTGTATATTCTCTTTCCCAACGGCAACAGCAACAATGTTCTGGATGCCCGCGCCAACGGGTGTTTGGCTGCACTGCTGGCTGGCGGCGCGGTCTGCGTGTTTTTGCGCAAAAAAGCACTTTCGCCGCCCCAAAGCCGCCGTTCTGCCGATGTGGATCCCGTGCGGCTTGTCATGATGCTATGCATTGCCGTTTGTATCCTCTGCGCGGCTTATCTGTATTTCAGCAGTCCCTTCCAGTTGGAGATTCTGACACTGTGCGGTTTGCTGCTGCTCTTGGGAATCGGCGTCCACCTGCACACCGGGCACAGGCTGAACGCGCGCTGGGTCTGCATTTTGCTCGGCGCAGCCGCTTTTCTGCTGCGCGGCGTATATATCCTCTATACTACCTACCTGACACGGCAGCACGATGTTACTCCTATTGACACAGACTATGGTCATCAGGCGTATATTCTGTATTTCGTCAACCATGCATTTCAGCTGCCGAATTTTTCCCCCACTTCTGTCTGGGAATTCTACCATCCGCCGTTTTACTACTTTACCAGCGCCCTATGGGTAAAACTACAACTGTTGTTTGGCGCTGAAACTGCGGTAGCCATGGAAAACGTTCAGTTTTTGACCCTGTTTTACTCCTGCGCGGCGGTGATTGTCAGCTACAAGATTCTGCGTGCCTGTGGGTTTGAGGGCAGCGCCCTGGTCGTTTCCTTTGCGGTGCTTTGCTTTCATCCGTCGCTGATTCTTCTGGCCGGCAGCATTAACAACGATATGCTCTGTATTCTGTTTTCCCTTTCGGCTATTTTGTATACCCTGCGGTGGTACCAGACACCCACACGGAAAAACATTCTGCTGCTCGCTGTTTGCATCGGTCTTGCCATGATGACAAAATCCTCCGGGGCATTGGTTGCACCGGCCGCCGCTGTTCTCTTTCTGGTCAAGCTGGGAAAAGAAAAGGCACAGCGGCAGATGCTCTGGCGGCAGTACGCTGCATTTTTTGCCGTGTGTGTTCCGCTCGGTCTGTGGTGGAACATTTACGGCAAGCTCCGCTTCGGCGTACCGTTTGGCTCTTTCAGCGGTCTGACAACTGATAACCCACAGTACCTTGGCGGATTCAGCGCCGCACAGCGCCTTTGGGGAATCGACTGGCAGCATCTCTCTGTTTTTGAAAACTGGGACTGGCAGAATCATATTTTTGAGTACAACCTCTGGATTGCGCTGCTGAAAACTTCGCTTTTTGACGAAGCCACGCTTTTCAACAATGGGCCCGGTCTGTTCGGTGCGCAGGCGCTCTTCTGGATAAACCTGCTGCTCGTTGCGGTGTCGCTTGTCTGCATGGTGCTGACCGCTGTTTTTGCTGTGCGCGGCAGAAAGCACCTGCCGCGCGGCTGGAACACAGGCGCGGCGCGGGTACAAGTTCTGTACTTTGCCGTGCTGTATGTAACGTTTCTGCTGTTTTATGTTTGGTTCTGCTTCTCTGCACCGTATGCCTGCACCCAAAGCTTCCGGTACATTGTACCCACCGTTCTGATCGGTTCAGCAGGCATGGGCAGCATTTTGGAACGTACGCGGCAGGTTCCGCGCCGCCTGCAGAAAGCGACCACCGGCGTTTGTGCGGCACTCTGCGCAGTTTTCTGCCTGCTAAGTACATTTGTGTACCTTCTTGCCGGTATGTACCCCTTGCAGTAGCGGTTCTTTTCCGTTTCATTGTATCCGCCTTTCCGCTGTGTTATAATACAGCTATGCCAACGCGGCACAGACCGCAAAACAAAGGAGCGTTCAAAACTATGAAAAAACTGACGGCAGCACTTCTCTCCCTGCTGCTCTGCGTGGGCACCGTCTGCGCTGTGCCGGCGTTTGCCGCATCTTCTTCGTCTGCTTCTTCACAAGCACAGACGGCATCCGCTGCTTCTACCGCTAAAGGCACCGCCTTTACCCTAAAAGACACCTACCTAAAAATGACGATTCCAGATGGACTGTACGCCTTTACCCAGGACACGGCCGTGGGGGATGAAAACCTGGCAAAAGCCGGCATTGCAGACTGGCTGACCGAAAAGAAAACCATGCAGGACCGCAACACGGTACTCATGGTCTGCGCCCCGCAAAGACTGTACACCCTTAACCTGGGGCAGAAATCCAGTTCCACTACACAGAAATACTATAACATGAAAACCATGTCTGACGCTGACCTCAAATCGTTGATGGACGACCTGAGCAAGCCGCAGTCCTCGGCAACCGGTGACGCCGCTTCCATCAAGACCAATGCCAAGCGCTATACGAACGCCGCCGGCGTTCCGTTCTTTTACATGGAAATGAGCGGCACATTGGAAGGAAAGAGCGTACGGGAAGTCGCATACTTTACCATCATTAACGGTGCAGGCTACACCTTTGAAACCTACAAAGAAAATGCCAAACTGACCGCCGCGCAAACAGCAAGTCTGAAAGAACTGGTAGACAGCCTGCAGGTAACGAAATACACTCAAAAGCCTGCAGAAGATACGACCAGCCCGGTCAAGGCTATCTTTTTGCTGCTTTCTCCGCTGCTGCTCATCGTCGTTCTGGTTCTCGGCGGTTACATCTTCAGCCGCGTCCGCCGCTCCCGTGAAAATCAACGCAAAGCACTGCTGCTGGAGCGCATGACTGCCTATCGCAAGCATCAGGAAGCGCTTGCGGCACAGGCACAGGAACAGGGGGGGCCTCTGGAAGAACCAGAAACGCTTATCGAAAACACCACAAAGTGCGTCAAAAAAACGCTGAAGCGCTTCAGCTGGATGGACCTGCTGCTGAATCGCAAGGGTACCTGGATTTCCATGCTGGTACTGGCGGTGATTCTAATTATCGGAGCAGTCATTGCCGCCAACACTGCCGCAAAAGTGGTTGCTGTGCTTTGCGCGGCTTTCTGCATTGCCCACCCATTGCTGATTCCGCGAAAGGTCTTTCAAGCGGAAGACGGAAATTTCCGCAAACGCAAAAGCCGCAGGGTTCACTACCAGTTCCGTGAAGAAGATTTTCGCGTTTCCGGAGTCTACTCCGGCGTTTACCCCTATGCACAGATTATCCATGTTTATGAAGTTGAACGCTACTTCTACCTTTATCTCGGTGCAAACCACGTGTACATCGTCAACAAGCACTCCTTTACCAAAGGAACAGAAGACGACCTGCGCAAACTTTTAAAAGAAAAATGCCTCGGTTACAAAACACACTAAGGCTGCTCCGAAAACTTGCAAAAACAGCTATGGCGTCACAAACACCATAGCTGTTTTTTCGTCTGTATTTTATGCTTTGAGCAGCTGCTCGACTGTGTCCGCCGCTGCCGCAAGCCAAGGCGCTTCTGCCGATTCCGCACAGCCGGCATCAATCTGCGCGGCAATCTGCGGATCCAACGGACCGCGTGCCAAAACGTTCAGCGCATATTTCTGAACAACTTCATCCAAATGGCTTTCACCGAAAATCGGAATTTTTTTACCGCAGTCCGGGCACTGCACATAGCTCATATTCTCCACCACACCGAGAATCGGTACGTGCATCATACCTGCCATGGTAACCGCTTTAGAAACAATCATTGCCACAAGTTCCTGCGGCGAAGTGACAACCAAAATGCCGTCCAGCGGAATAGACTGGAAAACCGTGAGCGGTACATCGCCGGTGCCGGGCGGCATATCCACAAACAAAAAGTCCACATCCTGCCACAGCACGTCTGTCCAAAACTGCGTTACCATATTGGCAATCATCGGGCCGCGCCAAACCACCGGATCGGTTTCATTTTCCAAAATCAGATTGACGCTCATCACGTCAATCCCCTTTTCGGTTTTACACGGCAGCATACACCCATCCTTCATCATGGCACGGCTGTGAATTCCAAACGCTTTTGGAATGGAAGGGCCGGTTATATCTGCATCCAGCACGCCGGTGTGGTAGCCGCGCCGGTTCAGCAGCACTGCCATCATGGACGTGATAAAGCTCTTGCCAACGCCGCCTTTGCCGCTGACAACGCCAATCACCTTTCGAATGCTGCTTTTTGCATTAGGCGCTTGCAGAAAACTCTGCGGATCTTTTCGCTCTCCGCAGCTTTCCCCGCAGTTACCACAGTCATGCGTACACTCGCTCATTGTCATCACTCCTATTTTCTAAAACTTCCAGTACACAAATATTTATCATAATGAAGAATTGTACTTTTGTCAAATCCAAGTAAAACGGTCAGCTTAAAATTCTCGTTTAATGGAACGCAGGAACAGGCTGCCGAGCACCTGATTTGGCTCCTGCCCACCGTTAATGACTGCATCCACTGCCTTGCAGATGGGCAGATCCACCTTGCAGCGCTCACCCAATTCCAGCAGTGCTGTCACCGTGGGAACGCCCTCGGCAAGTTTGTCGTAAGGAACTCCCCGCACAAAATCCTCCCCGAACTGGCGGTTATGGCTGTACCGGCTGAAGACCGTTGCTTCGTAATCCCCCAGATGTGCCAGTCCATATGCGGTAATTTCCTGACCGCCCATTGCCTTGATCAGCCGACCGACTTCACGCGTTCCGCGGCTCATCAAAGCCCCTTTCAGTGCTGTTTTATTCAAACCGTCCAGCATACCGGCAGCAATTCCGATTACATTTTTCGCAGCGGCACCCACTTCATTACCGAGCAAGTCATTGCCAAAGTAAAAACGAATCAGCGGGCTTTCAAAGATTTTCACCACGCGGCGCTTGACCGCATCCGAATCACTGTCAATCACCATGCAGTTCGGTATGCCCTGCTGAAAATCCTGCACATGGCCTGGCCCCACCCAGACAGCAAGGTCTATATTCGGCAAAAATGTGCGCACCACCTGCGTCAGGCGCAGGCCGGTCGAAGCCTCGATGCCCTTCATGCAGAGGACGAATGTTTTTCCGGCGCACTCCGCCTCTGACAGCTCCTGCAGAAAACTGCGCAGATTCTGTGCGCCGATGGAGATTACCACGGTCTGCGCGGACTGGACTGCCGCGTGCAGGTCACTGCTGAACCGCACAGACTCCGGAAAAGTCAGCATTCCATTGCTGCGGGTCTGTGCCAGCTGCTGAAACCGTGCGGAACTCTCCCGCCCGTAAAGCGTCACGGCATGGCCGCACTTTTCTGCGGTGTACCACGCCAAAAAGCTTCCCCAACGGCCGCAGCCGCATACCGTTACATTCATTTTTCGTGTTCCTCCTCTTTCTGTGTCGGACTGCCGCTGTACGGTGGCAGTCCCTGCGGTGCTTCCGAAGGCGATTCCATCTCCTTCACCGTTAGCGAAAACCAGAACGTACTGCCCTTGCCAAGTGCGCTGCGCACACCGTAAGCCCCGTCGTGCATATCCAGAATCGTTTTCACGATTGACAGCCCCAAACCAGTACCGATCTGTGCGCGCTTGTGTTCTTTATCAACTTTGTAATATCGCTTCCAGATATCCTTCAGCTTGTCTGGTGGAATGCCCTCGCCAGTGTCTGTGACCTCCACCCGCACCTGTGCCCCATCCACAATCTGCCGCAGCATGACACGGCGGTCTTTGCCGGTGTAGGTAATGGCATTGTTTATCAAATTATAAACAACCTGCGAAATTTTCAGTTCATCTGCGTAGACAATCACATCTTCCGCAGCCTCAAATGTCAAAACATAATCCGTCATTTTGTCGTAGCGGTGCAGAATTCCGCGGATCGTTTCCGTCAGGTCAAATTCTGTTTTTTCTACTTTCTGCGTGCCGGACTGCAGCTTGCTGAGATCCAACGTGTCATTGACCAAAGAAGTCAGCCGCTTTGCTTCGTCAATAATCACCTGCACATTTTCCGGCGTATTTTCGCCGGGCAGATCTCGCATGATTTCCGCATAACCCGAAATCATGGTCAGCGGCGTGCGCAGGTCATGGCTGATGTTGGCCACCAAATCCCGCTGCAGGTGTTCCACCTTTCCCAGCTCCTGCGCCGCATAATTCAGTGTATGCGCCAGCTGCGCAATTTCACGGTATCCGTTTTCTTCAAAGGAAACGTCATAATCGCCGGTAGCAAGTTCTTTTGCGGTTGCTGTAATCTGAATCATCGGCGAACTGATGTGGCGGGACAGATACAGCGCCAGAAACGCCCCCACGGCAAGCAAAATCATGGTCATCCAGACAATCTGCGTACGAATGGTGCGGGTGGTCGCATCCATCGGCGTCAGCATGGTGTACAGTAAAATCATGTAAGCGCTGCCGCTGGAATCTTTCTGCACAGTCGCATAAACCTGCGCTCGATCCGCACTGCCGCCGCTGTTAATCACTTCGTAATGCTTGCCACCCTCTGCCACTGTTTTCTGCAGAATGTCCAGCAGATATGGACGAATCACATCCGAAAAGCGGTTTGGGGAAAAGTCGATGCTGAACAAAGACTTACCGGTAACGGCGCGCACGCCGACCGCGTAAATCTGGCCGCTGCGGGCAGTTTCCTCGATGATATTGCGCAAGTCTGGGCTGTAAAGGTTATCCTGGATGGTTTCTGCCGCGTGTGTCAGTTCCGCACGCTTCGTCTGCTCATAAAACCGGTCAAACAGCACACTCTGAAACAGCCAGATTACTGCCAGAATCAGTAGGGCGAACACCGAAAAAGCCGCAAAAATACGCCATTTGATGCTGATGTTTTTCAAATGCTCACGCAGCATACGGAACGAAAAGGGCGGCTTCGGCACTGTGCCGTCCACATCCGGAGGCTGCGACACCTGCAGGTTATTCTGCTTCAAAACGATACCCCACCCCTCTGAGCGTTACAATGAACTTGGCGTAAGGACCGAGGCTTTTCCGCAGCAGCTTGATGTGTGTATCCAGGGTACGGTCATCTCCGTAAAAATCATATCCCCACACATTGGTAATCAGCTGCTCGCGTGTCAGCGCAATGTTCCGGTTGCTGACCATGTAAAACAGCAGGTCGTACTCTTTGGGGGAAAGTTCCACTTTCTCGCCATCCACGGTAACAATACGCGCTGTGAAGTCGATATTCAGCCCCTCCAGCGCCACAACTTCCTTCTGCGAACCGCTGCCGGACTGCGCACGCTTAATGATGGCGCCGACACGCATCATCAGTTCCTTGGGCGAAAAAGGCTTGACCACGTAATCATCAATACCCAGTTCAAAGCCGTGAATCTTGTCATACTCCTCACCGCGGGCTGAAAGCATCAGCACCGGTGATTCACAGACTTTGCGAATCTCCTTCACTGCAGAAAAGCCGTCCAGTTCGGGCATCATGACATCCATAATAATCAAGTCAAAATCACGCGGATGATCCCGGCAGGTCTGCACAGCCTGCATACCATCCTCGGCTTCCACCACCGCGTATCCCTCAAACTCCGCATACTTTTTAATCAGCAGGCGGATTTTTTCCTCATCATCAACAACCAAAATACGGTACATACTTGATTCCTCCTCCCGGCAGGCAGGGCTTGCGTCCGGTTTTACTCTATTATATCGCACTGGCGCGCAGTCTGCAATTCCCTGTCAGCGGTACGCTTTCTTTCTTTTTATAACCATAATGCACGTTTGTGAACAGGCCGTGAAAGGTTTCGCACAGACTGATGAAAAGCAAAACGCTTGCACACTGCACGAAAATACGGTATAGTTATGGTGTACCAAAATTGTTGGAATTTCCGGTTATACACCGGGAAACAGAAAGAAGGAACCGGATTGAAATTGTCTACCCGAAGCCGCTATGCACTGGAAGGCATGCTTTACCTTGCTGTTTACGGCGAAGGCAGGCCGGTGCCGGTAAAGGAGATTTCCCGTGAAACGGGTATTTCTACCGCTTATTTGGAACAAATTTTTTTCCTGCTGAAAAAGGCCGGCCTTACTGCCACTGTCCGCGGCAGCCACGGCGGTTTTGTACCGGCACGACCACTGCAGGAAATCACAGCCGGCATGATTGTCCGTACAATTGATGGAGAAATTTCTCCGGTAAACTGTGTGAGCAATCCAGAGGAATGCGCACCGGACCGTATGGCAGACTGCCCCACGCGGCCGCTTTGGGTAAAAGCTGCCGAAGCCATTTCCGGCACGCTGGACGCCCTTACTCTGAAAGACCTGCGGTGTGGCTTCCTAAAAGAAAGCGAGGCCGAAAAAACGTGAAAATCTCTACCAAAGGCCGGTACGGACTGCGCGCCATGCTTGCGCTGGTTCGTGACGGCAGGGAATTGGTTTCTCTCTCGACCATCGCACAAAAAGAAAACCTCTCACTGAACTACTTGGAAAGTATTTTTTCTCAAATGAAGCGTGCGGGACTGGTGGTGGGCGTGACCGGCGCGCAGGGCGGATACCGCTTGGCACGACCCGCCAGTCAGATCTCTGTTTATGATGTTCTGCAGGCGCTGGAAGGCAGCCTTTCTGTCACACAATCGGAGTCGGAGTCAGATATGACACCGCTGCGCCGCTACCTGACTGACTGCGTCTGGAACGTGATTGATGAAAAAGTGGAACAGATTTTTCGCAGCATGACGCTGCTGGAACTGGCAAATGCATAAACCCGCAGGCATAAAAAAGACAGTCGGCGCAAGTTTTGGCTCTGCGCCGACTGTCTTTTTTCTATGTATTTCAGTAATTGGCGTTTTGATAAATGCGGTATGCCGCGGGAATATCCAGCTTGCAGAAAGTTCCGACGGTGCGTGCACCATCGTACATACAGTTGGAAGCAAGCTTATGCAGCACGTCATCCGGCTGGATGCCAACGCCGCGCAACTCCGAAAAGCACGTCGGCATATCCAATGAGCGAAAGAAGCGAACGGTCAGCATAATGCCCGACTTGGCCTTTTCTGCGGTATCACCGCCAGAAACCCCCCAGACCTTTTCCGCGTAGCGCGCAAAGCGCTCCGGTGCACTCGGCATCACATAATTCGCCCAGGAGTCCCAAACTGCCGAAAGGCTGGCACCATGCGCAACGTCAAACATCGCACTGAGCTCATGCCCAAGCTGGTGCACGGAAAAATCCTTTTCATTGCCTAAGCCGGTCAGATTGTTGTGCGAAATGCTGCCGCACCACATCAATTCGCTCATCGCATCATAATTGGTCTGGTCGCAGTGCGCCACCCGCCCGTTGCGGATAATCACACGCATGACCGCCTCTGCAAGTTCGTCTGTAAGCTGGTTATTGCGGTCGATGGTGAAGTAGCGATCCAGTGTATGCATCAGCATATCGGTAATCCCGCAAGAAAGCTGAAAGCGCGGCAGCGTGTAGGTAAGCTCCGGATTCAGAACCGCGAACCGCGGCCGGTTGAAATCCGTGTTGAGGCCGCGCTTGCGCTTGCTTTCCTCATCAGTTAAAACCGCGGAATCACTGCTTTCGCTGCCGGCGGCTGGAATGGTCAAAACCACACCCACCGGATAAGCGCCGGTCACCGGTTCTTTGCGTGTCCAAAAATCCCAAATATCCTTTCCAGGATGGGCAAGACCGATTGCTACAGCTTTGGCAGTGTCGATGACGCTGCCGCCGCCGACTGCCAGAACAAAATCGGCGCTGAATGCCTGCGCACACGCACAAGCCTCGCGCGCAAAGGAAAGGCGCGGATTGGGATGCACCCCGCCCATTTTTTTGAAAGCAAGGCCGCCCCGCTGCAGAACCGAACCAATGCGGTCAATCAGCCCGCTGCGCTCCGCGCTGCCGCCGCCGTAAAGAATCAAAACCCTGCTGCCGCCGTATTTCTTAATTTCTTCCGCTGTTTTCAGTTCCGCATCTTTACCGAAAACCATTTCTGTAGGACATTGATACACGAAACTCTGCATTCGCCAATACCTCTTTTCAACACAAAGAACGGGCCTTACCGGCCTTTGGGGATGCAGACCGGCTGCCCGCTGTTTCTAAAATTATTCTGCTTCAAAGAACACTTTTACGCCCTGATAGGTCATGTATTCATCCAGCTTGCTGACCACTTCAAACGGTGCATGCATGGACAGCACCGGCACACCGACATCAATAACGTCGACGTTCATACCGGCAATATACATTGCAACGGTTCCGCCGCCGCCGCCATCCACCTTACCCAGCTCGCCAATTTGCCAAAGCACTTCATTTTCATCAAACAGGCGGCGAATCTCGCAGACAAACTCTGCACAGGCGTCGCTGGTATCATATTTGCCGCGCGCACCGGTGTACTTAGAAAGACCAACGCCATTGTTCAGATAGGTGGAGTTGTTCGCTTCGTAAGCATCCGGATAGTTCGGGTCAAATGCCGCTGTAACGTCGGCAGACAGGCAGCGGGACTTTGCCAGCACATGGCGGACTTTCAGCCCCTCTGCATCCGCAAGGTCTTCGATAAAGTCGTGCAGGAAATTGGAGTCCAGGCCGGTGTTGCCCACACTGCCGATTTCCTCACGGTCTGCCAGCACAGTAATAGCCGTACGCTTCGGCGTTTTGGTCTTAACCGCAGCCATCAGCTCCGCATAAGCGCAGGAGCGGTCATCCTGCCCGTATGCGCCGACCAGCGCGCGGTCAAACCCGATGTCGCAGGGATGGAACGCAGGTGTAAAGGCAATGTCCGCAGAAACGAAGTCCTCTTCGGTAATGCCGTACTGCTCGTTGAGCAGCTTCATAACATTGAGCTTAAACAGGCGCTCGCCGTCTTCATCACGCACGGGGCGGCTGCCAACCAGAACATTCAGCTTTTCTCCCTCAATGGCTTTGCCCAGAGTTTTCTGGGACTGCTCCGCAGAAAGGTGCGGGAGCAGGTCGCTGATGGTGAACATCGGGTCGCCCGGCTCTTCGCCCAAACGCAGATCCACATAACTGCCGTCCTTACGGCAGATACGACCATGCATTGCCAGCGGGATGGTGGTCCACTGGTATTTTTTAATACCGCCGTAATAATGGGTTTTGAGATGCGCCAGGTCGTTCTGCTCAAACAGCGGATGGGGCTTTAAGTCCAGACGCGGGCAGTCGATGTGCGCCGCCGCAATGTGCACGCCGTTTTTGCAGCCTTCTGTGCCGATTACCGCCAGAATCAGGGATTTTCCGCGGTTGTTGTAATACACCTTGCTGCCTGCCTGATACTGCTTGTCCGCCTCGAACGGCACAAAGCCCGCGTCCTGCACAATTTTCAGCGCGGTGTTCACTGCTTCCCGCTCGGTTTTCGCATTCTCAAGAAAGTCCTTGTATCCCTCGCAGAAAGCATCCGCTTTCTTGACTTTGGAATCGCTGACTGAGAAGAATCCGTTCTTCCGGTCAATTAAAAGCTTTTTTGCAAGCTCTTTGGTATCCGGTTTTTCCGACTTTTTCGCCATAGTGAGTCCTCCATTCATTTTGCTGACGATGTACTGTCTTGCCCGTATAATGTTTTATACTGTGTATAATTCGCCGCGACCTTCCGGGTATATGTACGGGTTTCCGCAAAGGGAATCTTCTGCAGGGTTTTGCCATCTGAAGAGTATTCCTTGTTTTTCAGCCATCCCCGAACGTTGCCCATGCCTGCGTTGTAAGCAGCAAGCGCCGTGTTCTGATTTGGAAACATTTCCAGCAGAATCGAAAGGTACTTGCACCCAAAGCGGATGTTGGTCTTGGGATCATACAGGTCATCTGTAGTATACTGCCTTTTATCACTTTTGTCCATGGTGCCGATCAGCCACGAAAAGGTATCCGGCATAATCTGCATCAAGCCAATGGCACCGGCCTGTGAAACGCAGTTGGGGTCAAACCCGCTTTCCTGCTTGATGACCGCATAAACCAGAGCCGGCTCCACATGAAACTCTTTGCTTTCCAGTTCCACATACTCCGAATACGTGCGCGGATAGGACGCATACTCCAACTGCTGCCCGGACTTCTGGACAGACAGTGTGCAGACATACACAATCAGCGACACAACAACAACAACCGCCATGACTGCCAGGGTTCGGTTGCGAATCACAATATTGCGGCGTGTTCTCGCCCACGCTTTGTCAGATACTTTGCTGCTCATAAACACTCTCCCAGCCATATCCGCAGCTGCCTTTCGGCATGTGCGGGCACTTCTGCAGGCGGCAGGGTTCCATCCAGAATCCAGTCCGCGTGCGACCGGAAAAACGCCTCTCCGAACTGTGACGCCATCCGGCGAACCGCCTCTTCTCTGCTGATTTTGTCCCGCTGCAGAATCCGTGCCAGCCGCAGGGGCTCTGGCGCCAGCACAGCGGCAACAGTCGTGCATACGGTTTCCAGTCCGCCTTCATAAAGCTGCGGTGCGTCGATAATCACTGCGCGGGACTTTCTCTCTGCTGCGTGCAGCTCCGACAAAATGGCCGCACGAATGGCAGGATGCGTCGCCGCGTTCAGCTTCTGAACCGACTGTGCATCCGCAAAGGCGCGTGTGGCAAGCAGCCTGCGGTTCAGCACGCCGTCCCGATAAATCTCCGCGCCAAAAGCCTGCTCAAGCGCCTGCCTGACCTGCGGCTGCTCCACTGCCCGGCGGGCCAGCCGGTCACAGTCAATGACGGTGCAGTGCAAAGCACGGAACGCTGCCGACCAAGTGGATTTTCCCGCGCCCGTAGGCCCTGTCAGGCCTATCACCGGGCTACGCAAGGGCAAGTACCTCAAATCCGGCGGCACGCATCAGGCGGTTGTATACTGCCAATCCCACGCCCTTCGGCTCTGGACAGCGAGCATAAACCGTCTGCGCACCGCGTGCGTCAAACTCACGCAGCGCGTCAAACAGCTCGTGCGCCATGGCCGCATCGTCCGAACTGCTGCCATAACAAATCGCCGGCACCTCCAGATGGGCATCATCCCCATTATAGCACAGCGCCATCACGCCGGAGCCTTTGTGCGCATTGACATATGCCGCGTACTGCGCATCTGTTCCCTGCAGGATAATGACATCTGCCTTGGGGGAATAATGCTTGTACTTCATGCCCGGAGAGGCGGCGCGCACGCCCTCTTTCAGCGGGTGCAGCACCGCATCGTCCATCTCCACAGTGCCCAGCACTGCGCGCAGCTGCTCCAGCGTAATGCCGCCGGGACGCAGCAGCCGCGGCGTGGGTGTGGCAAGCGTAATCACCGTGCTTTCCACACCCACGCCGCAGGGACCGCCATCCAAAACCGCCTCGATTTTTCCGCGCAGGTCGTGCAGAACGTGCTGCGCAGTTGTGGGGCTTGGTCTGCCAGATGTATTGGCAGACGGCGCCGCCAGCGGCAGACCGCTTTCCGCAATGATTCGCTGCGCCGCCGGGTGAGACGGAAAACGAACGGCCACGGTTGGCAGCCCTGCGCTCACCTCATTCGGAATACAAGGGGCTTTGGGCAAAATCATGGTCAGCGGGCCGGGCCAGAATGCCTTTGCCAGTTTTTTCGCCGCCTCTGGCACTTCCGTAACCAAATCGTAAATCTGCTCGAACTTCGCAATATGCACAATCAAGGGGTTATCTGCCGGGCGGCCTTTTGCCGCAAAAATTTTCGCGGCGGCTTTGCCGTCCAACGCATTTGCCGCAAGCCCGTAAACGGTTTCTGTCGGGATGCCGACCAAGCCGCCCTGCCGCAGAATCTGCGCAGCGCGTGCAAATCCCTTATCATCGGTCTTTAAGGATTCTGTCTGCATCAATTTCCCTCCTTCAAAATAAAAAACCGGATTTGCCTTTACGCACCGGCGCGCCCTTCCATGGAATCTTCCAACTGACTGGAGCGCTCAGCGGAAATTAAGGGGTCAACGACCTCATCCAACGCGCCATTCAGGATATCCTCCAGCCTATAAAGCGTCAATCCGATGCGATGGTCCGTCACGCGGCTCTGCGGATAGTTATATGTGCGAATCCGCTCGCTGCGGTCGCCGGTGCCCACCTGGCTGCGACGCTCGGAAGCGATGGCATCATCATGCCGCCGCTGCTCAATGTCCAGCAGCCGGCTGCGCAACACCCGCAAGGCTTTGTCCTTGTTTTTAAACTGGCTGCGCTCATCCTGACACTCCACCACCAAGCCGGATGGCAAGTGCGTAATGCGAATGGCGGAACTGGTTTTGTTAATGTGCTGACCGCCGGCGCCGCTGGAACGAAACGTGTCAATCTGCAAATCCTTCGGGTCAATCTGGACATCCACCTCGTCTGCCTCCGGCAAAACCGCAACTGTGGCAGTAGAAGTGTGAATACGGCCCTGCGCCTCTGTTTCCGGAACGCGCTGCACACGGTGCACACCGCTTTCATACTTCAGGCGCGACCATGCCCCCTGCCCTGAAACCATAAAGCTGATTTCCTTATAGCCGCCCAGTTCTGTCTCATTCGCATTCAGAATCTCTGTATTCCAACCGCGCATCTGCGCATACATCACATACATCCGGTACAGGACAGCGGAAAAAAGCGCGGCTTCTTCCCCACCGGCACCGCCGCGGATTTCCACGATGACATTTTTATCATCATTCGGGTCTTTCGGCAACAGCAGGATTTTGATTTCCTCGGTCAGTTTTTCCAAAGCCTTGTCTGCTTCCTTCAGCTGCTGCGCTGCCAGTTCATGCAAGTCACGGCTGCCGCTGTCAGCCAGCAATTCCTGGGCTTCGGCGTGATCTGCCTGTGCCTTTTGGTACTGACGGTAATGCACAACAATCGGCTCCAAGCCGCTGTATTCTTTCATCAAGTCCGTATATAAACGCTGGTCGGCGGTTACAGACGGATCGCACAGCCGGACACTCAATTCTTCAAACCGTTTCTCAAAAACCACAAGATTTTCAAACATTCCGTATTACAACTCCTTTCGGGGCGGCGGCGTTCCGTCTGCGGCGCCGGAGGCGGAGCGAGTAATCCGCCGGATATTCTTTTCACACTTTCGCCGCGGCAGCATGATCTCCCTGCCGCAGGAAGTACAGCGGATTTTAAAATCCATGCCCGCGCGCAGAACCAGAAACGTACTACCGCCGCACGGATGCGGTTTCTTCATCAGCAGAATATCACCCGGGCGAACGTCCATACTCCCGCTCCTTTCGTAATACACATATGATATTAGTATAACATTCCTGCCGACCGGAAACAATATCCTTTCCCGATTTTCTCGCCATTCCCGGCTGACGCCTTGAATATTTTTCCCTTTTTGTGTAATATGGACAACAGAAAGCAAAAGGAGTGATACATATGCAGAACACAGAAGCCCTGTCGCCAACGGAAATTCTGCAGACACTTTCCACCCGCACGCTGGGAAAAAGGCTGTACTGTCTACCGGAAACAGACTCAACCAACGAGGAAGTCAAGCGTCTGGCCAGACGCGGCGCACCAGACGGCACTGTGGTGACCGCAGAGCGACAAACTGGCGGCAAGGGGAGACTGGGTCGCGCATGGCACAGCCCGGCAGATGGCGGTTTGTACTTTACCGTGTTGCTCCGGGAAGCACACCTGCCGCAGCATCTGACAAACCTAACACTGCTCAGCGGGCTTGCGGTCTGCACAACACTGCGGGAACTTTATGGGATAGACGCACGCATTAAATGGCCCAACGACATTGTGGTTGGTGCTCGCAAACTCTGCGGCATTCTCGCCGAAACAGACTTTGCAAATGGAAAAGCTGCATGGGCGGCTGTTGGCATTGGCGTAAACGTCAACAATCCTTCGTTCCCGGAAAGCATTGCGTTCCGCGCCACTTCTCTGCTTTTAGAAACAAAAAAGCAGCAAAGTCGCGCGGCAGTTCTGCAGCGAATTTTGGAGCATCTGGAGCCGCTTCTGGAAGTCGGCACACTGCCCCCGACTTATGCGCAGCTTTGTGTTTCTCTTGGCAAGCCCGTCAGCTTTACATATGACCGGCATTTTCTAAAAGGGAAAGCAAAGGGCATTACACCGGACGGTTTGTTGCTGATAGAGCTGCCGAATGGCCGTACAGTGACCGTTGGCTCCGGTGAAGTGGTCGTGCAGGGTATTTACGCGCAAACGGTATAAAAAAGTCTGTATAAACGGGGGTTCTCCTCTGTACAGGCTTTTCCCTTGTCACCATTTTTCAGCTGACAAGGGATTTATCCGTATGCACATCAAGCTGCGGAAACGGGATGTGGTAACCATTTGCGTCGAAAGCCAATTTTACGGATTCCTGCATTTCGTAATAAAGATCCCAGTACGCCTCTGTTTGACACCACATCCGCACGGTCAAAACCACGGCGCTGTCTGCCTGCGCTTTCACGGCAATCAATGGCGCCGGCTGCTGCTGCACCTTACTGTTCTGCTCGGCAAGCTTTTGCAGCAAGGCTTTTGCACCCTGCAGGTCATCGCTGTAAGCAATGCTGAAGTCCATATCCAGCCGCCGCTTTTCCTGCGCGGTGTAATTGGTGATGACGCTGTCTGCCAACTTGGAATTTGGAAACACGACTTCTTTATTATCAAACGTCCGCAAAGAGGTAAACATCAATTCAACGCGTTCCACTGTTCCCTCCACATCCTCTGCGGCGATATAATCCCCAATGCGGAACGGCTTGGTAAACAGCATCTGAATCCCGCAGGCGATGTTTGCCATGTTCTCCTTAAGCGCCAGACTGATGCCCAACCCCACGGCGCTGAATGCGCCCACAATCACATTCGTGTCCAATCCCAAAGCGGAAAGTGCCATGATAATAGCAATAATTTTAATCAGAATCGCCGCGCCTGACGCAAGAAACGCAATCACACCGACGTCTCGGTCTGCTTTTTCCAGTGCCTTTTCGCAAAGCCGGTGCCCCAATTTGCTGAGTGCCCAGCCAACAACCAATATGACTGCGGCCGCTAGCAGTCTGGGGAGGAAGTCTCCCACTGCCGTCAAAAATTGTTCCCCTGTTTTGATGATGTTCATACGCCTCCTTTTATACAATCTGAAACAAGTAAAACTTCAGATAGTCCGTTTCCGGCACATTCCAAAGAATCGGGTGATCCGGTGCCTGCTGGCGTGCCTCAATCTGCCGCAGGGAAACCTGCGCGTCTGCCGCCGCAGCGTGCAGCATTTTGCAGAACAGCGGTTCCGGCATGAAGTGCGAACACGAACAGGTCGCCAGATATCCACCGCGCGGCAGCGACTTCATCGCGCGCAGGTTGATTTCCTTATACCCGCGCGCCGCACGCTCCACGGTTCGGCGGCTTTTGGTAAATGCCGGCGGGTCCAGAATAATAAAATCATACTGACCCGGCTGCAGGGTCGGCAACAGGTCAAACACATTGGCCTGCTCGCAGTCGACCAATCTCTCAAAGCCGTTGCGGTGAATATTGGCACGCGTCATAGCAATCGCTTCTTCGCTGATGTCTACCGCGTGCACATGCTGTGCGCCGCCTTTGGCGGCGTTCAGTGCAAAAGAGCCTGTGTGCGTAAAGCAATCCAGCACATTTTTTCCTGCCGCCAGCCGCGCAACCGCCTGTCGGTTGTACTTTTGGTCCAGAAAGAAACCTGTTTTCTGTCCATTTTCAAAATCCACAAGATAGCGGATTCCGTTTTCCGTAATTTCTGTCTGCGTGCTTTTCGGCTGCGCAATGCCCGGCAGAGGATAGAAGCCTTTCCCCTGCTGCAAGCCTTCCAGTTCGCGTATGGCCACATCATTCCGCTCATAGATGCCGTCAATGCGCTGCCCGTCCTGTGTCAGCACGCGATACAGTATCTCAAACAGCATAGGCTTAATTTTTTCAAATCCCAAAGACAGTGTCTGCACAACCAGAATGCTGCCAAAACGATCAACGGTCAAGCCGGGAAACTGATCCGCCTCCCCGAAAATGACGCGACAGCAGTCCGTATCTTTTCCCATGACGGTTTTGCGATACTCCCACGCATAGCGAATGCGGCGCTCAAAAAATGCTTCGTCAAAGCGGTCATTCGTGTTTCTGGAAAGCAGCCGCACACGGATTTTGCTGTGGCTGTTGTAAAATCCGGTGCCCAAATACCGTCCTTTGACAGAAAGCACATCCGTCAGCGCGCCGTCCTCCGGCGCTTCTCCAAGCGGCTGTACCTCTGCGTCAAACACCCACGGATGACCGCTGACAATTGATGTTTCCGCTTTCTTTGTGACTGTGACCTGCCTGTAACCCCTGTCTTTCATCTTTTCCTCCGCTGCGCTTTGCTGCAGCCGCCAATATTTTTTCGTTCTTATCATAACGAATTTTCCGCAAAAATGCAACAAAAAGCGGTCATCGGTTACCAACATTTTCCATATAGTTACCATGTTTTCGTTCATGCATTGACAATCCTTTTGGCAATGCTATAATTAAATAAAAATAAGATTTTGCAAGAAATGAATTTAGGTGATTCTATCGATTTTCATTTCATGAGAGGAGTGTTCGCTGCTATGACCGGAAGAAAAAATGCCACCCAAAAATTTGCTTCCAACGGAAAATGCTATCAAATTCTTTCCCGCCAAAGCGGAAAAGCGATTGGTGTGGACGAAGACGGTACTTTGCTGATCATGTGCACGCCTGACCCAAGCGCGCTGTCACAAAGCTGGAAATTGGAAACCGCCGAAGACGGCTTCTGCCGGATTTTCAACACAGCCTCCGGCAAAGCAGTCGATGTCATCAACGGCGGCACCGGGAACGGTGCCTGGCTGCACCAGTGGCCCCCCTGCGATGCGGACTCGCAGCTCTGGAAGCTAGAGCCGGCTTCTTCCCGCGGGTGCTATCGCTTCCTTTCAAAAGCAAGCGGCAAATGCATGGATATCGTGGATATTTCCAGTGAAGAGGGCGCCCATCTGCAAATCTGGGACAGTCTTGACGGCGAAAATCAAGAATGGAAGCTGGTTGCAATCACTGACGGCGCAGAAGCGCCGAAAGCAACTGCTCCGAAACGCCGACGTAGCTCCACGCGCAGAAACACGAGGCAAACCACCGCACCCGCAAAAGCAAACCGTGCTCTGAAACAGCCTGCCGCAGAATCCACCGCAACGCTCAAACCAGAAAAAACAGAATAACAGGTAAAACGGCTTCTGCGATGCAGGAGCCGTTTTCTGGATTGCAGGATTTACCTTCCATAACTTTCTGCCAAACGGAAAGAATACTTTCTGAGGTGAAGGTACATGGAAATACCCCAGCAAAGTTATCGGGATTTGTTCACGTTAATGCGCGAGGAACCAGAAGCTAAAAATTTTTATGCCCAGCTGCCACCAGAAACACAAGAAGAAATGCGCTCCCATGCATTTCGTGTAAACTCTCTCGACCATATGCGTGCCTGTGCGGACGCCTTCGTCCGGCGGGAAGAACAGGACTGAACCCAACAAAGCAGCCGGTGCGTGAAAATTTCGCACACCGGCTGCTGTTATTTATTTGAAGCAGACTGTTGCATGGTGAAGTATGCGGTTTTTGTGCACCAGTTTCCTGCTTTGTCCTGAATGCTGAAATCCAGGCGGTGACGGCCAGTTGCAAATCCCTTTCCACTGACGTAAACCGTTCCGTTTTCATCCCAGCTGTAACCGGACGACTGCGTATAACTGACACCATCAATGAGCACTTTTGCACTGCTCCAGTTTATGCCGGAACTGCCGACATCGTGGCAGTGAATTTCAATCTCCGCCTGATACCCGGTATACGTCTGCCCATCTGCACTGATGGAATCAACCAGTGGCACAGAAACATCCGCGGTCTTCCGGTTATACGTAAATTGAACGTCATCTACCACCAAATAGCCCTTGCGGCAGGCAGAAGCACTGGACGCCACCAGGCTGATGGAGCCGCTGCGCAGGGAAAACGGTCCTTTAGCGCTCTGCGGAATCGGCATTTCGATGTACTTCCAGCCATTCCAGTTCACGACGCCCGGCATGGAAATGTACACTTTCTGTCCTCGGCTGTTGTACACGCAACCCCACAAAGAATCCCCCTTGCAGGCGTTGCCATACACCCACATTCCCAAAGCAGTCGCATTGCCGGTACTGCTGCGGGCGCAGCGGGGACCAAAATTCACAGCAAGATTGCCGCTTTCCTTCGCCTTGCGGAAATCAAAGCTGACACGCATGGCGTATTTTCCGCTGTGTACCGGCGAGGTCATGGTGCCGTTGTTGACAGCCAGATCTTTATAATTGCCGGCAACCGCCCATTTCTCCGCAACGGTACGGTCACTGGTCAGCCATTCGCAGCTTTCCATGACTTCCGGCTGACCGACCGAAACGTGCACGCGCACACTTTGGCTGGTGCCATTCAGGCGAACGGTCACGTCACCTTCGGCAGGCGCCATTGCCGCATGGAAGACCCCGTTTGCATCCACACTGCCAAGGCCTGCGGGTACCGAATACGTGAGGTTTGCCAGATTGATTCCGACCGGACTGCCGCCGCTGTAAGCCGTGATGCCGAAATCCGCAGTCGCGCCCGGCTGCAGGCGGACACTGGTCACTTTCTGCTTTAAGCTGTCCGGCTGTACCACTCGGACGGTTTTAGAACCAACAGACTGTCCGTTCCAGTTGAGATGTGCTTCTACGGTTCCCTCGGCAGCACCTGCGGTGACGGTGCCGCGGGAATTGATGATTCCATCGGACTCAGTTGTAACAGACCAACTGAGTCCGGAAGAAGCCAGGTCAGAAGGACGGCCGTCCGCACTGCGTCCGGTTGCGGAAAACTGAATCAAACTGCCCGGCGCATACGCTTCATATGCCGTTTTTAAGTCAGCAGAAGCCATCTCACCGCCCTGTGGCGCACCAACGATAAACAGCCAGGAATTTGCTACGGCACGTTCTGTACCGTCAGAAGGGCGGTTCTGTATCTGCAGCGTGGAACTATCAGAAGTCTTTGTCAGGCAGGTTGCGGAACCGCCGCCATCCATATTGCCAGCCCAAACCGCGCCAAGGTCGCGCATTGCCACGGCAATGCCGTCCAGAGAAAGGCCGCTGGAATACGGAGCCTGCCGCCCGTCAACCGTCAGGAAAAAGACCGTATTGTCCGACCGAACACCGACTGCCACACGCGGCGCCAGGATGGTGCTGTGGTCTGTGTTAACAACCGTGCTGTTGTTCACCAAAACGCTGTGAATGCCCATTGCCTGCCAAATATCGGCTTTGTTGTTTTCGTACACGGTCCGGTCGCCGTAAATCGGCGTACCATCCCGTTTCATGCCAAAGAACTTCCACCAGGTGCGAATCGGTGCGTACGGATGAATTTCCTTGCCGTTTTTTACAACAACGCCCCAGGGATCTCCATTTTTCATATTATACATATCGCTGTTAATCGCGGCGACAACCTGCTTGCCTTCCTCTGAAACGGCTTTGGCCTGATTGCGCACCGTTGACAGCCCAATTTTTTCGCTGTCCTGTGGCGTGCCTGCCACCAGAGATACACGCGGATCACCTGCTTTAAAACTGAGCATATAGCACGTATTCCGGTGCTTGTCTGTACCAACATATGAAAACTTGGTTTCGGTAAGACCCGCAGTGACCTCACGATTTGTCACGCTCTCGACCTTTGACGCAAGAGAAAGCGTATAACCATTTACCGAACCGCCGGCGGCATAAACCGGAACCCCTGCAAGCGGCTGAACGAACACCGCCGTAACCAACAAAATTGGCAGCAGGATTTTTTTCATTCTCTGTTGAAAACGCATCTTCTCATCCTCTCTCACAGCTTCTATATGCTGTGGTCAGCAGTCATTTTCTTTCTATCCGTATCAGTGTATCATACTTTCCACGAAATGACAACAGAAGTTCCATTTCTCATTTATCTCTTAAAAAATCCCTGCCCCTTTTGGAAAAGGAACAAGGAACTTTTCGAAATTTCTAACCTGTATCAATACCAACGGCTGTTTTCCGAACTACTGGAGTCGCTGGAGCTCCACCCATTTTTCAGCGCGTTAATCAGCAGTCCTACAAACATCTGATAGTCCTGATAAGTAAAATCGTTTGTGCTGTCTGCAGCCGAGGAGGAAGCGCTGCTTAAAAGCCCGGCCAGCCCGGAGGTGTCCAAGCCAGTGGTGGCAGAGGCAGACGAAGCGGACGCTGTTTGAGAAGCAGAGGATGTCTCTGGTACCGTCAAATTCTGCCCCATGTAGCCTAAAACTTTTTTGACGTAATTCTGTGTTTCTGCGAACGGCGGAATGCCGCCATACTTTTCCACATTGCCGCAACCGGCATTATACCCCGCCAGCGCAAGCTTCACATCGCCGTTGTAGCGCTTCAAATCGGAAGCCAGCTCCCGCGCACCGCCCATGATGTTCTGCTCCGGATCAAAAATGTCCGTAATGCCATATTCTTTTGCAGTTTCCGGCATCAGCTGCATAATGCCGGAAGCACCAGCTGAAGAGACACAGTCTGTCTGAAAGTCTGACTCTGTCTTGGCAACGGCTTTTAAAAGATTTTCCGAAACTCCATATTTTTGCGCGGCCTTTTGAAACAGCGACTCCAACGAATTGGGCGCGGAAACCGATGAGTCGGAAAGCGACTGGTTCAGCGCACTTTGAAACGTCTGCTGAACAGACGAATCACTATTCGCAGATGAAGTTTGCGAAGCCAGCAGCGTTCTCGGATCAAAATAAATCTCCATCCCGAGACTCCTCCTTTGACAGTTTGTTCGTTTCTGTTTTAAAAATGCGAAAGAATCCCTACCAAACCCATTCGCCGCGGTTTACAGACTTAATCCGCATAGAACCATCTGCAGCTGAAAAATACAGCGTCCGGCCGTAATTTTTTCCCGTATCCTCCGCAAGAATCGGGATGCGCAACCGCAGCAGTTCCTGCTTGACCGCAACCACGTTCCGCTGCCCGATGTTGGCAAGTGAGGAGTTGTTGACACCGGAAAACATCTGCGCGCCGCCTGCAATTTTTGCCTTCATGCGGAATACATGCGCGCCCATTTTTTCCATGCGGTGCACCAGCAGCTCAATGGCAGTATCCGCAAACTTCATCGCCTGGCTTGCATTGGCAGACATCTGCACACTCGATGGCAGCATGATATGAGAAAGGCCGGCAATTTTCAGCGACGGATCATAAAGGCAAATCCCCACGCAGGAACCCAGTGCATAGGTAACCAGAACATCCGGCGCTTTTGTTACATTTAAATCGGAAATTCCGACGGTCACTACCTGACTCATTGATCCAGCCCCAAATTCTTCATGATCTTTTCGAGCGACTCCATATCCGGGATCATGAGAACCTGACTGGACGCATTCTGACCTTCCGCGTTAAATTCATCGTTGATAAAGATAATTTTATCGCTGATATTGGCATAGTGGATAGCCGGCACGCTGAGGATGGAGCCGGCCATGTCGATACAGATATCCGGCACAGAAATATTCATGCGAAGATCCGCGAGGGTAGAAATCGCATTCACATAGGAAGCCGCCATGATATTGCCGACCTCTTTCAAAGCAGAAAGCTCCATTTCACCCATATCACTAAAGCTGTTCAGTTCGCACCCTAAAAGGGTGTTTAGCAGCATATGGGCAAAATCCTTCTGCAGCAGAAAAATCATCATGCCTTGCACGTCATCCGTCATGGTGAAAAGCAGACTGACCAAGAGGTTTTCCGGCCCCCCAAGACTGTCTACAACGGTGTTGTAGTCCAAAATGCTGATTTTCGGAACCGCAATGTTAATGGGTTTTGCAAGCATCGCCGAAAGAGCCGACGCTGCGTTGCCTGAGCCTATGTTTCCAATTTCCTTCAGTACATCCAAATGCATATCATTTAGATCGTCCAAGTCACGAAATGCCATGATAAAATCCCTCTTTCTGAATGCCTGTCTTCACCCCAGCGGGAGCTATGACCGCAGATTATTGATCGTATCCTCTACTTCATTGTTGGCCTGCAGCACACGCGCACTCATCTGAAAGCCGCGCTGCGCCATAATCATATTGGTCATCTCGTCTTCCAGTGAGGTACCGGATTGCTCCAGATAACCGTTTTTCACCTGCACGTCAGCAGTAGCGGCAACCGCCTGACCGGAATTGGTGTTGGCAGCGTACAGATTGTCGGACAGTTGCGTGAGCGAACCCGGATTCTGAAACTGAAAAACGCCAATCTGCTTGGAAACATCCTCAAAGCGGCCCATCTGCACGTTTCGCGTCAGCGGGATTCGCCCCCCCTGCGCATTCAGTACAAAATGACCTTCCCCATCTGCCAGATAGAATTTTCCGGTACCGTCGTCCGCTGCCTGAAAGGAGCCGCAGCGGGTGTAAGCAGTTGTGCCGTTGTTGTCAACTGCAAAGAAACCATCTCCTGTAATCGCGTAGTCCAAATCCCCTTCGGTAGAGAGCAAAGACTGCTGCGTCATATCCATGCCGGTACTGACATTACGGGTGCCAGTGCCCTGCAAAGGCTCCTCAGTGCTGTTAACATACATTCGGTAATGCAGCAAATCCTCAAAAGAAGTCGTTGTCGGCTTATAACCGGTGGTGCCGCTGTTAGCGATGTTGTTGCCGACAACATTCATTTCATTTTGAAAGGCGACCAGACCGGAGGCGCCTTCATAGAATCCGATATTCATGCTTCAGCCTCCTATAAGCTTGCAATCTGCGAGGCGGATTTCTGATTGACGGCATCGTAAATCTGCAGAGCGGAACTGCAGGACTGCAGGGACGTCTGAGCCTCCATCATCATGGAAACTTCCCGGTTTAAATCGACATTGGAAGACTCCAGGGACTTCTGGCGAAGCGACACACCGGCGCCTGCCGCACCGGTCTGCGCATTTGCCGGTGCGGCAAACATCCCATTGGAATACTGCGTCAGTTCCGCGTCATCTGCCGGCGTGGTCAGCATGATGGTTCCGACCTGCTGTCCGGAGCTGTTGAGAACTGTGCCGCCGGACAGCACCGTGAAGTTGGTGTCTCCCACATGAATCGGCTGACCATCTGTTCCCAGAACATGGCCGTAATCCGGCAGTTCCAGATATCCGCTGCTGTCCACATCAAAGCCGCCATTGCGTGTGATGTACTTTTTTCCGTCGCTTCCCGCAATGGTAAAGTAGCCGTTTCCGTCAATGGCCACGTCCATGTTTCGGTCAGTCTGCTTAATGTTGTCCACATTAAAGCGCGTGGTTTGGTTTTTGACAATCGTAGCCGGACTTGCATAACCAATTTCAGACGATGTGCCGTTTTCCAAACGTGAATACAGTTCCTGGTCAAAAGGAACCGCCGTAACGCGCTGCGTGCGGTACCCCGGTGTTTGTGCATTGACAATATTGTTGCCCTCTGTCTCCAGCTTCTTCTGCTGCGCCATCAGGCCGGAAGCAATGGTATAAAATCCGGTTAACATGACTTCGACTCCCTTTCGTTCAAATAATCAGAAAGTTTTCGGCTGAGCTTTGCAAGTCCCGAAGTCCTTGCACAGGAAGCGCGCTGCTGGCTGACACCCAGCACCTCGCCGATTTCCCGCAGATTCAGATTTTCATAATAGCAAAGGGTGATGACCTCTCTTTCACGCTTTGGCAGCTCGTCAATGGCTTGCTGCAACACACGGCAAAGTTCGTCATGCATGACCTGCGCTTCCGGCGAGGTGCCTTCGCTTTCTTCCGCGCTGCTGCGATTGATTAGCTGCGAAGCGTTTTCCAGCAAATCCTCAAAAGAATACATTTCCGCATTGGCAATTTCAGCAACGTAGCGGTCATAATCCTCGGGACGCATATCCAGCTTCCCACAAAGCTCCGCCTGTGTCGGTTCACGCCCCAATTCCGCTGTCAGCACTTCCTGCTCATGCAGAATAGTGCGGCGTGCGGCACGCACCCGATACGGCAGCCAACTCTGCTTGCGCATATAGCTCAGTACCGAACCACGCAAGCGTTTAAAAATGTAAGTATCGAAACTGGCTCCGCGTGAAGGGTCAAACTTATCGATGCAGTCAATCAGCGCCAAAACACCTTGATTGATGAAGTCCTCATACTGCATATTGGGGGGCAGAATAGACCGCATACTCATCACGGTTTTTTTCACAGAACCCAGATAATGCATAACCAGCTGATTGCGAATTTCCAAATCACCGGTCTGCTTGTACCGCCGCATCAGTTCCACAGGATCTGCCGCATCTGCATAAAGGTTTGCCTCTGCCAAATTGTTCATGTCTGCCCCCTCCTTTTGTGTTATTCCTGTTTGGGAATTTCAATGGTTCCCAGCGCCTGAATCTGTACGGACGGGTCAATTTCATTAAACGACAGCACCGTGATATTCGGGCAGAACTGGTCAACCAGCTTCTTGAAGTAAATCCGAACCACCGGCGAAGTCAGCACAATCGGCGTCTGCACCACTTTTCGGATTTCGTTGACCTTTTCCGTTGTGGAAGATGCAATCTGCTGAATCACGTCCGGCTCCAATGCCAGATAAGAGCCGCCGTCCATCTTTTTGACTGAACCCATAATCATGTTTTCCACACCTGCGTCCAGACTGATCACCTTGAGCTGACCTGCCTCTGCAAAACGATGTGTAATCACGCGGCGCAGCGACTGACGAACATACTCGGTAAGAATATCGGTATCTTTGATGGTTGCCGCGTAATCGGACATGGTTTCCAAAACAGTTTCCAAATCGCGCACCGGCACACCCTCGCGCAACAGATTCTTGAGGATTTTTTCCAAATCGCCAACCGATACAACTGCGGGAATCGTGTCGTCCACAATGGTGGGATTGACCTTTTTCAGGTTTTCGATCATATTCTTGACTTCCTGACGGTTCAGCAGTTCATCTGCATGAGAGCGAATCACTTCAGACAAGTGCGTGATAATGACCGAAGTCGGATCAATCAGAATGTAACCGGCCATCTCCGCCTTAATCTTCTGGTCACTGCTGACCCACTTGGCAGGCATACCGAACGCCGGTTCCACTGTGTCAATGCCATCGATATCGTCTTCCGGGCGGTCTGCCGGAACCAAAGCAAGGTAATGGTCAATCAACACTTCACCCTGTGCAACACTCTCGCCCTTAATCCGAATCTCGTACTGGTTTGGGTTCAGCTGACCGCTGTCCTGCAGGCGGACAAACGGAATCACCACGCCCATCTCATCCGCAAACTGCTTTCGGAACATGACCACACGGTCCACAAAGTTTCCGCCGCTCTTTTCATCCACCAACGGCAGCAAGCTGTAACCGAACTCCATGCCAATTGGATCCACGTTCAGCAGGTTGTACACATTGTCGAGGTTCCTGTAAAAATCGACATCGCTGGTAACTTCCTGCTGCACGGGTGGGCCTTCCACCGCAAGCTGTGGCATTGCCTGCTGGGCTTTCATCTTCTTGTTGATGGTGTAACCGCTCACAATCAGCAATGCAGCTAAAAGCAGAACCTGCACCACCGGGAACCCGATTAAGATAAGGAACAGCATGGCAATACCGGCAATGACCAATGACAATGGCTGCCGCGTAAACTGCTTGACCATATCTTCATTCAGGTTGGAGTCCGACGCGGTGCGTGTAACAACCATGCCAGTGGCAACGGAAATCAGCAGCGCCGGAATCTGCGACATTAGACCATCGCCAACTGTTGACTGCGAGTAAGTGGTCATAACAGACTGCAAGTCGCCGCCGCTCGACATCCCAATAATAACGCCGCCGACCAGATTAATGATCGTAATGACAATGGACATGGTGGCGTCGCCCTTAACAAACTTGGAGGCACCATCCATGGAACCGAAGAAATTCGCTTCGCGTTGAATTTTTTCGCGGCGCGTACGCGCCTGCTTTTCATCAATCAAGCCGGAACTCAAATCCGCGTCGATGGCCATCTGCTTGCCAGGCATTGCGTCCAGTGTGAAACGTGCGGAAACTTCAGCAACACGCTCCGAACCTTTCGTAATAACCATAAACTGCACCAGAACAATAATGAAGAAAACAACCAGGCCAACTGCCAGATTTCCGCGAATAACGAAAGAGCCAAAGGTTTTAACCACCTCGCCGGCATAACCTGAATTTGACAGGATGGAGCGGGTGGAGGAAACATTCAGTCCCAAACGGAACAGCGTCGTAATCAGCAATAAAGAAGGAAACACGGAAAACTCCAGCGGTTCCTTAATATACATGGTTGTCAGCAAGATAACAAGGGAAAGCGCAAGGTTTGTAATAAACAGAAAGTCCAGCATCTGCGGTGGCAGCGGAACAATCAGGAGAAACACAATCAATATTACAAAGATAGCTACAACGTTGTGAAAGATCTTCTTCATCTATTTAAGTCCTTTTTCTTGAGTTTGTAGACGAAGGCCAAAACCTCTGCCACTGTTTTGTAATACTTTTCCGGGATCTCTTGGTCAAGATCCACTGCTGCGTACAGGCCGCGGGCAAGCGGCACATTTTCGGTAATATAAACGCCGTTTTCCTCGGCGACCTTGACAATGCGGAGCGCCAGGGAATCCAGACCTTTCGCCACAACAACCGGCGCGCTCGCTTTCTTCGGGTCATACCGAATTGCCACGGCAACGTGGGTCGGGTTACGGATAACCACATCGGCATTCGGCACGTTTTGCATCATGCGCTTGCGTGACATGGCTTGCTGCCGGTCTTTGATGGCGCCCTTTACTTGTGGGTCGCCTTCAGTTTCCTTGTACTCCTCTTTGACTTCCTGCTTGGTCATGCGCAGCTTCTTGTTGTAATCCCACCACTGAAAAAGATAATCAAACGCTGCAAGTGCCACAAACAAAACGGAAATCTGCATGGCCATGCTGAAAGAAGTGTCGCAAATGTCGGCGAAGGCCGCCCCGACCTGCATATCAATCATGCGCGGCAGCTGACCTGCCCAACCGCTCAGCACATTCCACGCAACCACGCTCAGCAGAAGAATCTTCAGAATGGATTTGACCAGTTCCATAATACCGCGCATGGAAAACAAATTGCGAATGCCGTTAAGCGGACTCATACGATTTGCCTTAAAGGCAAAGCTTTTGGAGGAAAACAGAAACTTGGTCTGCGCAAGTGTCAGCACCACTGCCGCCAAAGAGCAGCCCAGCGCAACCGGTAAAACGCCGATTGCAAAGGTGATGCAGCCTTTGATAAACAACTTTGATACATCTTCCGGCGAAACGCTTTCCATCGTCGCGGTCAGTTGGATAAAGTCCCGTACAGAATACTGTATCTGCCCGAAAATGGTGGAACCCAATGCACGCAGTACCACAAAGGAAACCAACATTGTCGCAACGGTGACCAGCTCCTGACTCAGAAAGACATTGCCCTTTTTTCGTTCGTCTGTCTTTCGTTTTGGAGTTGCCTGTTCGGTTTTTTCACCGCTGCTGTTTTGTGCCACATCACCACTTCCTTCGCTGCCAAATGTTCAGCCGGTGCCGGTTGACACCCGCAACGTGTACAGAGCCTGTTCCATCGCCTTCAGCATCATGTCCGAATAGTTGGAGATAAATCCACCAATTGGGCTGGCAAACAGAAACAGCAGTGCCAGACCAAGCAGCACTTTGAGCTGCATACTGACTACAAAAACATTGATTTGCGGTATCAGCTTCATCAAAATGCCCATTGCCACTTCCAGCAAAAGGTCTGCCGCCATAAACGGCATAGCAAGCTGCATGGCAAGGGAAAAGGTATTGACAAACAGGCTGAGCAGGAAAGAACCCGCATTCTGAAAATGCGCCATCTGACCAATCGGAATAATTTCATACGATGAAGTAAAAATGCGGATCATGACCAAGTGGCTATTTGTTGCAAAAAAATACAGGACAAACAGCACGTCAAGCACTTTCCCAGACAAAGACATTTGGATATTGGTGCCCGGGTCAAAGATTTTTGCCATGGCAAGCCCGAACGTTAAATCCATCACATCGCCGACAAACATCAGCAGGTAGTAAAAAATCTGAAAAATAAAGCCACACAGAACGCCCGCCGTCATTTCCTTGCCAATGGCAAGCACCAGGCCGAAATCTGTTATGCTTGTCGGTGCGGTTTTCATCACCGTCGGCGCAACGATGGCTGTCAGCAGAAGCGCAAACCCCACGCGCAGCCGCGACGGCACGCTTTTGCTCATCAGCAAGGGGTTAAACACCACCATTCCGCACATCCGGCAGAAAACCAGCAGATAAGCAAGCACCGTCTGCATTTGGATTGTCATATGCGCCCACCTACAACTGTATAATCATCTGACAGATACTTTGGAACAAGTCATTCATGACCGCAATCATCCAGGAACCAAGCATCAGCATCATGAACGCCGTCACAATGATTTTCGGAACGAAGGTGATGGTTTGCTCGTGAATCTGCGTAGCAGCCTGAAAAATAGCAACAATCAGCCCCAGCGCAATGCTCACAACCAGAAAGGGAACCGACAGTTTGAGCATGGTCATAATGGCTTCTCGAAAAATGGTCAGAACCTGATCGGTCGTCATCGGCTTGTCCTCCCTCCTCAGTTCATCCGGCTAACGGAAACTTTTGATCAGCGAATCGAAGATCAGTCCCCAGCCGTCCACAACGACAAACAGCATCAATTTGAAGGGCAGGGATATCATAGACGGCGGCAGCATGACCATGCCCATCGACATCAGTACGCTGGACACCACCATGTCGATAATCATAAACGGAATGAAAAGCAGGAAGCCGATGGTAAACGCACGCTTCAGTTCGCTTGTGACAAATGCTGGCATAATCACGCGAAAGCCCAGACCCAGCAGTTCGTTCGGCTCCACTTTTTTGATTTCCCGCTTCTGTCCGGACAAATCCAGAAACATATTGAGTTCCTTGACGCCCGTTTGCTTCAGCATGAAAACCTTAAGCGGCTTTTTGGCATTTTCCAGCGCCTGAGACTGCGTGATTTTTCCCGCCGTGTAAGGCTCCACTGCTTTGGTATTGACCTCGGAAAGCGTCGGTGCCATGACAAACAGCGTCAGCGCAAGCGCAATGCCGATCAAAACCTGATTCGGCGGTGTTGTCTGCAGACCCAATGCATTGCGCAGCAGAGAAAGTACAATGATGATACGCGTAAAGCTGGTCATCATCAAAAGCATGGTCGGAGCCAGTGCAATCGCCGCAAACAGAATCAGCACCTGCAAAGGTCCCATCGAATTTCCCTGATCCGTTCCGCTGTCCATACTGATGTTGAATTTTGCCGCATACGCACCGGCAGAAAACAAGAAACACACCAAAAGCACAAATATACCCAACGCGCAGAAGAACCGAATCAGACTGCGCTTCAACTCCTTCTTGGATTGTGCCGGAGCGGCTGCCTGCGCCGGAGACGGAAGTCTGGTCATTGTCCGTCCCCCTTTTTCCCTGTCTTACCGGGAAAAGAAACTCCCCAGGTCTGCAGGGATTTTTTAAGTACATCGGAAAATTGTCCCGCCTTCCCGTCCGGCTCATGTGGGCTGTCATCCGGATAAAGTCCAGCATCCAGTTCCCGAAGCAAGGTGATTTGCTGCTGCGCCGCACCCAGAAGAAAGACCTGCCCGTTCACTTTGACAATCAGTAGTGCGCTGTCAGCACCAAGCGGAAGTCGCTCCAAAACCTTCATGCTGGGGGAGGCTCCGCCAAACCTTCCGCCATAATGCTTTCCCATCAGTTTGGCACACCAGCCCGCCCCGATAAAAATTAAAATGACCAGCGCAATCGTGCCCAAAGCGGAAAAGACGTTATTCACTGTATCAGGCAACCGTACCTACCCCCCTGCATACCCTCATCAAAGCGGCAGAACTTTGTTCACAGTCTGCACAATGCGGTCTTCTTTAAACGGCTTGACAATGAAGTCAATAGCCCCCAGCGTAATAGCATCCATGACCATGGATTCCTGCCCCATGGCAGAGCACATAATCACCTTTGCATTTGCATCATTCTTCTTGATTTCCCGCAGTGCGTCAATGCCGTTCATATTCGGCATGGTGATATCCATGATAACCAGATCTGGCTTTTCCTGCTGATACAGTTCCACCGCGCGCTGACCGTCTTCTCCCTCGACAAAATCGGTGTAACCGGCTTTTTTGAGGTAATTTTTGATCATCATCCGCATGAAACCCGCGTCATCTACAAGCATAATCTTATACATGGTGATTCTCCTTTTTCCATTTCAATGAAATTTCTCTGAATAGTCTGAATTATAAATTACTTAAGGAATCCATCAGATCCTTGGTACCGACAATTTCTGTAATCCGCACGCCGAAGTTGTCGCCGATTACGACCACATCGCCGTGGGCAAGCAGCTGCCCGTTTACAATGATATCCACGGGCGCGCCGGCCTGCTTTTCCAGCTCAATGACGGTGCCCTGGCCAAAATCAGCGATTTCTTTAATGGGTCGTCTGGTCTTTCCGATTTCCACGGAAACCTCCAGCGGCACATTCATCAACATTCCCATATTGACACTGTTAAGGGAAGTGACATTGTTTTCCTGCTGGGAAAAGTCCGGGAATTTTGCTTTCTTAACATTCACGGACGGGTTCTGCACCGCACCGCCGGCCGGCCCCGCAAACGCGGGATTCTGCTGCGGCATCATCATCGGCTGCTGCGGATAATAATAGCCCTGCTGGGGCATCATCGGCATCCCCATCTGCTGCGGCATCATGGGCTGCTGCATTTGCTGGGGCATCATCGGCATCTGTTGCTGTGCGGGCGGCTGCATCATCGGCGACTGCGGTGCTGCAGGCTGCGGTGCGGGCGGCTGCATCATCGGCGACTGCGGTGCTGCAGGCTGCGGTGCGGTCGGCTGCATCATCGGCGGCTGCGGTGCTGCAGGCTGTGGTGCGGGCGGCTGCATCATCGGCGACTGCGGTGCTGCAGGCTGCGGTGCTGCAGGCTGCGGTGCTGCAGGCTGCGGTGCTGCAGGCTGTGGTGCTGCAGGCTGTGGTGCTGCAGGCTGCGGTGCTGCTTTAGGCTCTGCTTCAATGGGTGCCGGTTCTTCCTTCGGCTCCTCTTTAGATGGAGCCATCAAAATATCGATAATCTCCTTCGCAAAGCTGGACGGCAGAACACTCATAAAGCTGCTGTTCATCACGCCATTGATGGTCAAATTAAAAGAAATTCCGACCGTATCCTCAACGGTATCGCTGCCAAAAACCACCTCATTGATGCTTTGCCCCGCTTCGGAAACAAATGCATCCGGCGTTGAAATATTTACAGAGCGATTAAAGACTTCTGACAGTGCCGTCGCCGCCGCACCCATCATCTGGTTGGAAACCTCGCAGGCAGCGCTCATACTCAATTCATCAAATTCAAAGTCAGCGTTTTCGTCTGGCACTTCATCATTGCCCATTAGCAAATTTAAAATAATCTGCATATCCCGGCGGCGAAACACCATGATATTGGTTCCGAAAACACCCTCAACAAATTTAATGCGCACCACCATCGCTGGTTCCAAATCCGCATAATCTTCATCGTGAATTGGCTTCACATTCATTTTTGGTGTTGTAATCACGACCTGGCGATCCAGCATGGAGGACAGGGAAGTTGCCGCCGACCCCATACTGATATTCATAACCTCGCCGATCGCATCCAACTCATCCGTGGTAAACTGTACTTCCTCGTTCGGATGATTGGAATCTTGGTTATTGCTCACAATTTATCCCTCACTTTACACAGCCACTACGTCAATCAGCTTGACAGACTTTTTCAGCTTGGTTACGCCAAGTTTCGCGTTGTACCACGGCTCACCGTCAACCATAACGCAAATATCACTGTTAATATTTTTGTTTAAAGCAATGACATCCTGCACCTGCAGCTGCAAAATATCGCCCAAAGACATTTGAAAAGTGTCCAGAACCGCTTTGATCTCAATGTCAGAACGCTTGATGGAATTCATAATCATCTCGCGCTTTTCCTGCTCTTTTTCGGGATCCTGCTGTTTCACAGAGCGCGAATAGCGGTTTTTAAAGCTGTCAACCACTTCTTCCAGACTTTCTGCAGGCAGGCAGATAGTAATGGTGCCTGTGTAGTTGTCCATCTTGACATTAAGCGCAACAATCACAACAACATCCTGCGGCGAAAACGCCTGCAGCAGGCGGGCGTTGGTTTCCAAGCTGGTCAGCGTAGTGGCCACCGGAACATACGAACACCACGACTCCTGCAAATACTTAGTGACCTGCTGAAAAATGCTGTTAAGCAGGGTCAGCTCGATTTCCGTAAAATCCCGGTCGGGCACATAAACCGCGCCGCTGTGGCTTGCCCCACCGAGCATCCGCTCAATAAAAAGATACCCTAAGCTTGTCGACATGTCAAGAAGAATGGAAGTTTCTTCATAGTTCTGGTCTTCGGGCTTAAAGTCTAATATTCCGGTCAGAGAACTGTCCGGCAGCGCGTTGTTGAACTCAAAATAGCGCTCCTCTTCAATCTGCAGTACCTCCACTTCGCACACGTCGCGCAGCATGCTGGTAAAGTACGAAGACAGCACACGCGCAAAGTTATCATGCAGACCATTGAGGGATTTTAGCTGCTCTTTGGTGAATTTTTTCGGACTACTGAAGTCGTATTCTTTCAGCTTCGGTTTCTTTTCCACTTCCGTGTCCACAGAGCCGGAATGCATCCGCTTCATCAATTCATCAATCTGATTTTGTGACAGATTTTCTGGCATATATTCGATCACTCCTTTATGCCGCCAAGCAGCAAATAGATTCAGTCCTTATAGGGAGAAGTTGCCGACTGTGCAGACGTTGCGGAAGAAGCTGCCTTAGAAGTGGTCTTTTTTTCCGCCGAAGAAGTGGTAGTGGAACCACCCTCTGTAGTGGGGTACTTTTTTGCGTCATAGGTGCCCGCTAAAACCGCATCGGCCGCTTTCAAGTTTGCTTCTGTGCCATAAATCTTCATTTCTACACGCCGGTTTTTAATTCTGCCAGCTTCTGTGCTGTTGGTGGCCACCGGCCGGGTATTGCCGTAGCCGATTGACACAAACAAGGAGTCTTTAATTCCCTTGCCGTCATTCAGATAAGTGACCACACTTGCGGCGCGCTCACCAGAAAGTTTCCAGTCGTTGATCGGATAATTCGGGTCACCGGTATCTGCCGTGTAGCCTTCCACCTGAATCCGTTGAATCTTCTGCTCCATGTTTTTCAGACCTTTTCCCAAAAAGCCAAGCGTCTGCTGCGCTTCCCGTGTCAGAGTCGCATCATCCGGACGGAACATCATGGCGTTGCTGAACTTAATATAAACAATTCCCACGCCGGTTTTGGAAACGGAGATGTCCGCCTGCCGTTTATTCGTTTTTACATAATTGTTTATGTAGTCGTAAAGCGCATCCATGCTGTCCGGAAGGTCATTTGCCGAAGTGCTGGATTTTAAGTATCCCGTGTTGGAATTGGTACTGGAAGCATTCGAAGAATCCATCACAACAATCTGCGGCGAGTCTGGGCTGTCGCCGCGAATGGCGCGTGCCACTTCCTGAAATTTTTCCTCATTGACACTGGAAAGGCTGTACATGACAATGAAAAACGTCAGCAGCAGTGTCACCATATCGGAATAGGTATTCAGCCAAGAGCCGGCGGAATCCTCTTCGCCGCCGCCTCTGCTTCTTCTGCTCATGCTGCCGCCTCCCTTCTGCTGTTCCCTGCAATTTTTTTATCACTTTTTCTTCTTTCCCTTTGCTTTCGGAGCTTCTTCCCCTTCTCCGCCTTCGGTGGAGACATAGGTGCCGCGGGACAAAAGCTCTGACAAACGTGACTCAATAAACTTGGGATTTTCGCCCGCCTGAATCCCCTGCACACCTTCATAGATAATCATCTTGCAAAGCATTTCCTCTTCATGCCGAACTCGAAGCTTATTGGAAATCGGAATAAAAATCATGTTGGACAGTAGAGAACCATAAAACGTGGTAATCAAAGCAACAGCCATATTCGGCCCGATAGAATCCGAATCCGAAATATCCTTCATCAAGTTAATCAGACCAATCAAGGTACCAATCATACCAAAGCCCGGTGCGAACGCGGCACCCTTGTCATACAAAGCACGATCCCGGCTGTGGCGGTCCTCTAAATAGTCCAGCTCCGTTTCCATCTGCAGCTTGACTTTTTCCGGATCCACAGAATCCACAACCATCATCAGGCTGCTCTTAAGAAACGGGTCTTCAACATTTTCCATGTCCTCCTCCAAAGCGAGCAAGCCACTGACGCGCGCTTTTTTGGCAAACTCCACAATCTTTGCAATGTACTCGCCCGGATCATATTTATTGGGAGAAATGATAATTTTAAGGTGCTTTCCAATCTTTTTAAACTGACTGATTGGAAAGGCAATCATCAAACAGGCTACGGTGCCGCCGATTACAATCAGCACACTGGGAATGTCCAAAAAGTTCATCAACACAGTTGGTGAATTCATGTACATCTGGTGACTTTCTGGATTCGTACCGGTCATGATGCCAAAGACAATCAGGACAATGCCCATTACCAAGCCTATAATCGAGTTAAGGTCCATTTCCGTTCACTCCTTCTTCCGCGCGCTTCATTTTACATTGGTCAAGCCGCGGAAGACCTCCCGGCGAAAATCAATAATCTTATCAATCACTTCATGCGTACTCTCCTGCACGATATACAGGTTCTTGTTTGTCATGGTAATGGTTGTGTCGGGCATTTCAGAAATTGTCTCAATCAGTTCATCATTGAGCGCAAACTCCATGCCATTTAGCTTGGTGAGCATAATCATAAACTTGTCCTCCATGTATTTGTTGATTTTCATCGTCATGGGCAAACAGAAAAGTCCGTTTCCCCTTTCTGCTTGCCCATGGCGGCAGTGCAAAGGTGCGCTGCCGCCTGCGGCAGAAGCGGCTGCTTGCTCAGCGCTTCAGGTTAATCAGTTCTTCCATCATGGAATCAGAAACGGTGATGATACGGGAGTTTGCCTGGAAGCCTCGCTCCGTGGTAATCATATCCGCAAATTCCGTGGCAAGGTCAACGTTTGACATTTCCAGTTCGCTGGTTTTCAACTCGCCGGAGCTGTCAGAACCCGGTGTCGTCACGTGCGGGTCACCGGAGTTCAGCGATGCCGTGTAGTAGTTGCTGCCTGCCGCCTGCAGACCTGCAGGGTTTGCAAACGTTGCAAGGCAGAGCTGACCAACCTGCACGGTGCCTTTATCGGAATTGTGAACGGTCACCACGCCGTCAGAACCGATGGCGATATCGGAAATTTCATTCAGCGTGACTGTGCCGCCCTCGGTGCCGTCTGCCAACACAAACGGAGCAGAGGACAAACCCAGATTTTTGGACTTTGTGGTGTCGGTGACATTGTAAGCGCGCTGCGTGTCAGGGGTGGTAGGGTCTGTTCCGTCAAAATAGGAAATTCCGGGAGTTCCGGTGGTAGCGTCCACCAACGAAGAAAGGAAGTCGGCTTTTGATGGCAAGCTGACCGTTAAGGAGTTAGAGCCGTTCTTCACTGTAATGGATCCATTTGTGAAATCGTGGTCAAGGTCAATTACAGCATCGCTGGTATACGTTGTTTCGGTTCCATCTTTGTCTTTTGCTTTTATCTCCATTTTTCCATTGCTAACCAGCACTGCGCTTGTAACACTGGAACCATCCGCAAGGCCATTCACTTTAATACCGCCAAGAACTTTACCATCCTTAAATTCTGTTGCAAAATCAGGATCTTTATAATCTGTAACCGCAAGCGACTTCAATTGGGATAAATCGGCTTTACCACTGTTTATAACCGAAGAGTAGTTCGGATAGTCCATGGTAATAGTATCTGTTGTGCTAGTACCGTTAGAAAGAACCAGCTTTCCGGGACTTTGCATTTGGCTCTTGGCCACTTTACCGGTATACGTTTTACTTCCGATTTTGCAGGTCATTGTAAAATATTCTTCGCTAGTACCAGCAGCCGGAGTACGAACAATAGAAAATTTTGCTTGATCCGCAGGATTCCCTTTTTGGAATTTTGCTCCGACACTGTCCAGCTTAAAGCCGCCGAAAATACCGCTTGCTGAAATTCCGGAAATGGTACCGTAATCATAGCCGTCGTTAACTTTGGCAATCTGGTCGCCGGTCAAGCCCCCTGCCGGAAATGCGTCTGCGTTGTCCACGGAAAGCGTCAGGTCACCGGCGTCAATTGCCTTGCCGCCGTTGGCAACCGTGATGGCAGAGTTGATTTTGGTGTTTAAATCATCCAGCGAGGTAAACTTACTGCGGGAATTAAGCGTCACGGTAATGGTTCCGTTTGCAATAGTCGCTTCCACCGCCTGCCCAATCGGCAGAGAATCGCTGGAAGAAATATTCACGGAAAGATTGCCCTCTTTGGTTGCATTGGCTGCCGTCAGGGTGAAGTTGTTCCCGTTGATTTCCTGCGAATATGTAGCATTTTTCGGCTGCACCGCGCCAACCTGATCCAGCTTGATTTTCTGCAGACCGCTTCCGTCCTTTGACGTGCCCTGGTACCCCAATACGAAGTTGCCGTTGATGTCGGTCAGGTAGCCGGTGTTCGCGTCATAGCCCAGCATACCTGCCTTGGTGTAGAAGATGTTGCCGGAACCATCCATCACCTGAAAATAGCCTTCGCCGGAGATGGCAACATCCATGCTGTAGCCGGTGTTCTGCATGGCAGACTGCGTCTGCATGGTCTGCACACCCAGCAGGGTGGAACCGACACCGACAGTGGAGGGGTTGGTGCCGCCCTTATTGGCGGTGCCCTTGGTTGCCGCGGTCAGCGTCTGGTAGTACACATCGCTGAAAACCGCGCGCTGCGATTTATATCCGTATGTATTTACGTTCGCAATATTGTTGCCGATAACGTCCATCTTTTCCTGGTGCGCCTTCATGCCGGCGACACCGGAGTACATTGCTCTGCTCATTGGAAATCATTCCTCCTGTCACGGAACCGCCGCACCCTTCCGTCATTCGGGGCACGGTAAGCTTCCCTCGCGGGGTCCGGCTTAAATCACTACGGTTCCGTCAATATTGGTAAATACGTTTCCTGTCAATTCATTTCCGTCCACCGCGGTAATCACGGTTTTGTTCTGCGCGCTGACCACAAAAGCCTCTTTGTCCATTAGAATCAGCGTATCATCCAGTCCTTTTTGGCGGGCAAGCTCCACGCCGCGGTTCAGCCGTTCCAAACCGTCTGCATTCAGGCAAATGCTGCGCTGCTGCATCCGTGCAGCGGCGTGTTTGGAAAAAGCAACACCGCCGGTGTCTTCGCTTTTTTGAAGCGCCTGGCTGAACACCGACTGGAACGTACCGGATGATACCGCCGAAGTCGACTGGCTTTTTGCGGTTTCTGCGGTCTGCCGAAGTGCGGGACTGCCGGTGACAATCGGCGCATTCCGGTAAAGATTCAATTCACTCAACAGAATCGCCTCCCTGCATTTCTGCCTGCATTATGCTCGTTTGGTGGTGAACGACTGCGACTTGTAAATGTTCTGGTTGCCGTTTTCGTCTGTAACCAAAACATTGACATAGTACGTTGTGTTCGGATCCAAACCGGTCAAATCGACATTCAGCTTGGACTCATCAGTAATACCTTTGAGGGAGCCGCCAGTAACCTTGGTGGCCGCCTTGACCTTATCCTTGGTGTCAAGCGGGCCATCCTTGGAGTAATACACATCGTAGCTGAGATTCTTCTGAATAGAAGTATCAAACGTAGAAAGTGCCCACCTGACATTTGCGCTGGTAGTCTTCACATTCTGGCAAAGCGGCTGCAGGCTGGTGGTAGCCACTTCGCATTCGCCCTTGGAAAGCGCCTGCTGCACACTGTTAATCTGATCCAGTGAATAGGTCTTTCCATTGTCGCCAACGTAAACGACATACTCATTGTTAATGAGGGAAACCTTGCGCACAATGCCGGTGGTTGTATCCGTGGTTCCGCTGGATGTGCTGCTGGAAGCGGTTACTTCTTTGCCGACCAAAGACGCCGCATAGCTGGTCTTTGAGTTTTCCGTCAGTTCCTGAACGGCCTGTGTGGCGGTAAACTGTGACATTTGTGAAATATATTCGGTGTTATCCGTCGGATTCATAAAATCCTGGTTCTTCATCTCCGCAACCATCAGCTGCAGAAAATCGCTAGAATCCAGATTGCTGTTGTTCTTTTTGCTCGTTGTTGTAACCGATGTACTGCCGCTTGTTCCGGTCACGCGGTTGGAAGTGCTGTAGTTTTGCGAGTCATAAGCATTTACCTGCGACATATTTGCGCCCCCTTTACTTTAAATATAGGAATTGAGCAGGCTGTCATCCTGCAGGATTTCTGCTGCGGAAGCATCCGCTTCTGTTTCCTCTGCCGAACCGTTAAAGCCGTAATAAGAATGGTGGCTGCCGGAATGTCGGGAGGACGCATTGAACTGCTGCTGCGCGGTTTGCTGCTGTGCCGCCTGCTGCTGTGTACCGCTGCCGGTTTGCTGCGACTGCGCGGACTCAACAACGACCTGCAGCGGGCGCATGGCTTCTTTGAGTGTTCCCAAGTCGCTGTTAATCAGGCGCGCGGTATCTGCATTGTCTGTCAGCAGATGCAGAGTCGTTGCCTCGCCGGCTTTTTCTGTCAGCTTCACCGTGATTTCCCCAAGGCCTTCCGGCTTCAATTTAATCACAAACTCTTGCTTCCCATTCAGAAGGTTTTCCGCAACGCCCTTCTTGATCTGTGCGGAAAGGTCTGTTGCCTGGGGCAGCGTCTGGTTTGCCGCCTTGAGCGATGCCGCATCCATAAGCGGACGCGCACTCTGCGCATGGGTCTGCAGCGCATCTACATCTACACTGTCTGTACTTGCTGTCCGGCCAGACTTCTGCTGGGAATTATTCATCAGCTTTTTTGCTTCCCGCACATTCTGCACGAACTGGTCAGCACGCAAGAGGGTAGTTCCACTCTGCTCCCCCGCCTGTGTTTCCTTGCCGGACACAATTTCCTGTGCCGTATTGGTGCCCGAATTGGTCTTTGTGCTCTGCTGTGCGGTTTCCGCCTGACTGCTTTCTGCCGTCTGCTGAGCGGACTGCGCAGCCACTTGCTGGGTTAGCACGGTGCCGGCATCCGTCGTTGTCGACGCCGCCGTGGTTTGCTGCTGCAAAGAAGACAGAAGCGTTTGCCGCAGGGAAAGCAGCGCCTGCTGTGCATTTGCCGGAAGCTGCAGTGCCGTAAGCATCTGCTGCGCCTGCGTATCATCCGCCTGTAAAAAAGCGGCCAGCTGCGGGTACTGGGCAAGCATCGCGCCCGCCAGCTGCTGCATCAGGCTGTTAGAGTCCGCTTTCTGCGAACCGCCGGTCTGCTGCACCTCGCCGGTCGAGCCTTTCTCACTGCCTGCCGCAGACAGCAGTTGGGTGTTGCCCTGCTGTAAGGTCTGCGCCATCATTTCAAAGATGGCTGCGAACGCATCCCCGTTCTGTACCGCTGTGCTGACCGATGTTCCCTGCTTTCCGCTTTTTCCGGTGTTTCGGAGCTTCGAAACGGGAACTGCGTCACGCTGTACCTGTGTGGTTGTTTGCATTTTCTCACCTCCTTTCGCTGCAATTTTCAGGCTGTATGCCTGCTTTTACGCACCAACTTGCCGGTTACGAATTCGAGCATTTCCTCTTCGCTGGCGCGCTTCTCTTCATACCGAAATGTTTCTAATTGTTTATCCCGCAGCTTTTCAAGGCTGCTGACATCCTGCGAAGCTTTGACCACAACCGCCTGCTGACGCTGCAATTCGCGTTCCATTGCCTGCTGTTCGATATGCAGCTGCACCAGGCAACGCCGGGCATTGTCAATCTGCATATTGTAAAACCGAAGGCGGTCCACTGTAATCCCCTCCTTCTGCTCCTGCAGCAGCGTGTCGGAAAGTTCCTTGACCGCAGTTTCAAACCGCTCGATTTTACGGTCGATTTCATTCTTTTTCTGCCGAATGCTTCCCAGCAGATCTTTCTCTTTATCCAGAATTTGTGTCTTAAATTCCAGCATCCTCGCTAGCGTAAACTGAAACTTCTTCATCGCAGCCTCCCGTCAGCATACTGCCTTTTTCAGCAGTTCCACCGTATCCGCAAAGTCAAACTTCTCATTGACCGCCTGACACAGAAACCGGTTGATTTTTTTGATGTGCCGAATTGCCTCATCCAAAGTCGGGTTCGTACCGCTTTTGTAGGCACCGATTGAAATCAAATCCTCGTGGTCGCGATAAACCGCCATCATATTGCGCAGCCGTCCGGCGAACTCTTTCTGCTCCGGACTGGCAATTTCACTCATCAGACGGCTGACGCTGTTCAAAACGTCGATTGCCGGGTAGTGGTTCTGCGCTGCAATCTTACGCGACAGCATGATATGCCCGTCAATAATGCTTCGCACGGTATCCGCAACCGGTTCATTGGTATCATCGCCTTCCACGAGCACGGTGTAAATCCCTGTGATGGAGCCTTTTTCAAAATTTCCGGAACGTTCCAGCAGCTTTGGCAGCGCCGTATAAATAGAAGGGGTATATCCACGAGCCACCGGTGCCTCTCCGATGCTAAGACCGATTTCCCGCTGCGCCATGGCAAAACGTGTCAGGGAGTCCATCATCAGCAGAACGTGCTTACCTTGATCTCGGAAATACTCCGCGATAGTCGTTGCCGTCAAAGCGCATTTGTGACGCATCATTGCCGGCTGGTCGGAAGTGGCAACCACCAGAACGGAACGGCGGATGCCTTCTTCCCCTAAGTCACGGTTGATAAATTCCACAACCTCGCGGCCACGTTCTCCGACCAATGCAATCACATTAATATCTGCTTTGACATTGCGGGCGATCATGCCCATCAAGGTGCTTTTTCCGACGCCACTGCCCGCAAAGATGCCCATTCTCTGTCCTTTACCAATGGTCATCAGCGCATCGATGCACTTAACACCCATTTCCATGCTTTCAGAAATTGGCGGACGTTCCATCGGGTTGCACGGAACGCCGTTAATCGGATAATAGGCGTCAATTGAAATCTCCGGGCCGCCGTCTATCGGATTGCCCAACGCATCCACCGAACGACCAACCATCTGCTCACTGACACCAATCATCAGTTTGCGGCCGGTATTGACCACAAGGCTGCCAAATCCAATGCCATCTGTATCCTGATAGGGCATCAGGAAAACTTTATGTCCCGAAATGCCCACAGCCTCCGCCAGAATGTCATGCCCGGTATCATCCACACCAATGCGGCAAACATCTCCGATTTTGCAGACTAAACCAGTTGCTTCGATGGTCAAGCCGGAAATCTGCACGATTTTCCCGTAATGGGTGTAGGGCTCAGACAGACGCAAGACTTTTATAATTCGCCTTGCGGATAAATTCAAATGCGCGTGTCTGCAAAGACTGGGAAACGCGGTTCATGTAGTCCTCCGCCTTTTCCGGACCAAAAGCTTTTTCCAGAATGCTTTTGGCGTAAACAACGCCGCCGTCCGCGACCACTTTTCGCGTCACGCACAAGCCGTAGAAATCCTCCATGATAGACTGCATATTCTCATCTGGAATACGGTCTAGCTTGGCCACTTCATAGCTCAGGGTTTCAATTTCATCTTCGCCCAGATATTTGTAAACCTCTGCAGCCTCATCCGCACCCAGCGAAATAATCACCGCGGCCGCCTTTGCGGCCGGAGTAAGCTGTTTTGACGACTTTGTTGACGCCATTACTGCTCTCCCTCCTTCAGCCACGACCGCAGCAGGTCAGCTGTGATCTGCGGATTCTCTTTGGCAAAGCTGCGAACCTCGTCCGCCGCAACCTGATCTTTTTCATTGACTTTGGAACGCGCACTTTCTTCCAACTGCCGTTTGTATGTTTCCAATTCATTGCGCATCTGGTTGGCATCATCCGCCGCCTTATCCGTCGCCTCGGCAACCATTTCAGCAGCCACTTCTTTGGTTCGGTGCTTGGAACGGAATACAATGACCAGCACAATGATAATAAAGATTGCCGCAACCACTGCCAGCAAGAGTAACAACTGCTGAGTGGTCAGCGGTCCGCTGGAGGTCTGCGCCTCACTACTTGTCTTCGCGCTCGGGTTAATTGCCATCACACTGATATTGTCTGCCGTAATTCCTGTACTTTTGGCAACCGCATTTATCAAGTCTGCTTTGTTGGCGGCCAAGTTGGTGTCATTGACCATGACGGAAATGGAAGCCGCCTTCACATCCGGCTGCCCTTTTTCCACCTGCGTTTTGATATACCCGTAATCGATGTCCTGCTTTTCGGTATACTGTGTGGTACCGCCGCTTGAAGTGGGACTGGTACTGTTTTTATAGGTTGGCACATCGGTGTTGCTTTCTTCGCCGGCAACACCGGAGGCTGCGGCCGCCTGCTCCCCATTTACGGTATATGTATTTTCCTTATGGGTCACGGCGTCCTTTCCATCATTGGCGCGCGTCAAATCTTTCTTTTCCTGCATCATTTTATCAAAATCCAAGGTGACCTTGGCAGAGGCTGCCACGCCGGTACTGCCATACCGGGACTGCAGCAGCTTTTTAACATTCTGCTCCAGCCGCTTCTGATAAAGCTGCTCGCACTCCAGTGCCGTTACGTTGGTCAGCGAAGAGCTTGCGGAAGAGCTGCTGTCGCTGCCTGTAAGTTCCTGACCGGTTTTGGCATCAATCACTGCTACATCATCCGCAGAAAGATTGGAAAGGCTGTGCGAAACCAAGTTCTTAATTGCTGACACCTGCGCTTCGTTAAGCGTGTGGTTCGCCGCCATCGTTATCAGGACGCTTGCCGAAGCTTTATCGGAGCTGTTTGCCTGCTGCCAAACATAATCGCTGTCGTCTGTCGGTGTCAGCGTCACAATGGCATTGCTAACCCCCGAAATGCTCTTTAGCGTTGCCTGAATCCGGTCCTGCAGCTGATGCAGATTATTGGTCTTTTTATCGGACTCGGTTGTGGTTAAGCCGCTGTTCTGCGCGGAAATGTCATAAGTCAATGTGCTTTTGGGATAGCCCTCCGCCGCCAGTTCCAGCAGCAGGCTGTTGTACTGGTCGCTCGGCACCATGACATTGCCGTTCTCGATTTTCGGGTTAACTCCCTTGTCCTTCACTGCCGTATACACGTCATTGACTTCAGAAGTGTCCAAACTCGGATACAGCACCACGTACTGGTCTTTCTGTGCGTTCAGCGCGACGGTGGCAATAATCGCCACTGCTAAAATCGCCCCAATCACCGCGAGAATCAAAATTTTCCGCTTCTTGGGCTGCTCGTCCCAGGTTCCTTTGAGTTGAACCACAGCTCCCTTCAGATTTTCGGCGCCTGTGCTGCTTTTCTCCCCGGAATCCTTTTTATTGCCAAATAAGCCCCTGCCTTTTTTAGCGGCTTTTTCTTTCTTCTTTTTTTCCTTCTTGACATCGGTTTCGCCGCCAGACTTGCTGCCGGCCGCAGCGGCTTTTTCCGGCTCCTGCCCGTTCTTTTTCTGAGCCGGAATTTCCTGCGTATCCGTATTCTTATCGTTCGCGCTCATCGGCATTGTTCTTCCTTTCGTGGCCTTACTGGCTTCAGGTCTTTAACAGGTCCTGTGCCGACTGCCTTACACCTGCATCTGCATAACTTCTTTATAAGCGCTCACCGCGCGCGTGCAGAGTTCCGTTGTAAACTGCACCGCGGCGGTTTCCTTACTGGCATTCACCATAATCTGCGCCAGATTGTCTGTGTTGCCGGTTGCCAAATTGTATGAATCCTCCGCAGAGGCTTGCTGTGTCTGCTGCAGGTTATTTACAGCATCTTTCAGAACATCCGCAAAAGGCACATTTCCCACGGAAGAAGAACTATCGGTCGCCGTGCCTGTTTTCTCCGTACCAAAATTCATGGACTGAATCGGAGCAATCGTATCAAATGTCATCAAAGAACACGTCCCTTCACAAAAATTCATCCAATATTCGCATTACATGAGCGGCTTCCAGTTATATTATAAAGGATAATCTTTTTTTCGTCGACTAATTATACCACAATCGGACTGGATTTGCACAAAATTTACGAATAATTTGCTGACTTTTATCATTTTTATAACTTTTATATGCTCGGCCATGCGGGATTGTGTCCGATTTATGCATATTTTTACAAATTGGGTTTCATCCGTTAGTGCCTTGGGTGCGACCTAACTGTTATAACGGCGTGTACCAAGGACGCCAACACATCCTTAAGCGGCACCTGCTCTACAAGCTCCTGAACATTTTCCGGAGCGCACACCACATATTTCGGCGTCAGCTCATTTAAAGTCAAAGCCACAATATCGCTTCTGCACCGGTCGCACCGGCAGCAGTTGAATTTTTCAATAGTCGCATCCAGATGCTGTATGACGACCTCTTCCATTAAATTCACCACATGAATGCCGCCCATGGGAGCGCTGCCTTGCGCCGTCTGCCCGAAAATCCGGGAACGCAGATCCCCGGCAGCGACCGGCTTTTCTTCCTGCACCGCGTTTTCCTCGCTCCTGCTGGAGGGCATAATTTTCTGAAACATCAAGTCCTTATCCAGAGAACTCTGCGACATTTAAAGACCTCCTCTCAGCAACTCTTCCGTCAGCTGCATATAGTCCATTACAGCATGGTTTTGGGGTGCAATTTTCATCATATCTTTTTGCATGGCCTGTGCTTTGGCAATCATCACGCTGGAGCGGATATGCGTTTTCAGAAGTGGAATCTGCAGACTCTTGCTGACCATCTCTGCTGTGGCCAGCACGGTTCGGCTCAACTCCTCCCGTGCGCTGTACCGCACCAGCAGCATCCCCCCGAATTTCAGAGTGGGATTCAACGTACGCTTAATGTGCTGCAGCGTGTCATACAGGCGTGTAATGCCCTGCAAGCTGTAAACATCCGTCAGGACCGGCACCAACACTACATCTGCAGCTGTAAACGCGTTGACAGTCAGGACACCAAGTTCCGGCGGAGAATCAATTAAAATGTAATCATACATCGGTGAAACCTGCTTGATGCAGTCTTTGAGCAGAAACTCACGGCCATTTCCCGTGAATTCCACCTCCACACTGCTGAGCAGCAGGTTAGACGGAATGATGTCAATCATTTCGGTATGCCGGATGGCAAACCTGCATTTTACTTTTCGCTTCACCACATCGTAAATGGTGGGCGGCTCTGTATCGGCATCCATGCTGAAGCTCAGATTTCCCTGCGGATCAAAATCAATGCACAGCACCCGATAACCCTTATGCTTAAGTCCCATTGCCAAAGCGTTTGTGGAGGTGGTTTTTCCCACGCCGCCCTTTTGATTTGCGAAGCAAATAACCTTGGCCATTGCTACACCTCTTCATCAGAATTGCATCGAAGCACTCCGATGCCCAGCCGTCTATCCTGCAGTCATATGTCCACATCAGAAATAGATAAGTTAATAATCGTTAGTTTGATAATGCTATATATCACTAAATAATAGAATGAATAGACACAACTTTTAGTATCAATTATAGAGCCTCCGGCAGGATAAATCAAGTATATCTGTTATAAAAAGTGGAATTTAAGGCGAAAGTGTCGTACATCTTTGAACCGTCATCAATATTATTCCAAATTTGTATTAGATTTTTATACATGTTTGGAAAGTCATCCGTATAATTTGATGTAATTTTTTTATTTCCTAGTGATATATCTATTTTTCATTTCTGCAGCGTGCAATACTTCTTGAAAAGTATTTTGATTCTATTTATTACATATGTTTATTTAAAATTAAAAATTATGGATATTCAGCCCTTGCGTCTGAATATTCTCACCTTGCAGGCAGGTTTGGCTAATACTTTCCCACTCCCTGTTCCTTTGCATTCTGTGCGAAACGGAAATCCAGTGGGCTGACAGCACAGAGAATTTGTAAAGTTTTTTGCGTTACAAACGTTGAGTTTTCCTGATTCGCCGCGATAATAAAAGTAGCATGAGCAATAAGGAGCAAAGCGGCCGCTGCCACCGACGCGCCGCATTTCATTTGATTAAAAGGAGTTGCTGAATGATGATTGGTCCTGCTTCACTGGAAAGCTTGTACCACACAGCGTATAGCAAAAGTCAATATATCGCCAAAACGTCCCGTTCGACAGCAGTTTCTGCTTCCGCCGGCACGGCTGTAGCTGACCGCATCTGCATCAGTCGGGAAGGCTCTCTGCAGCAGACTGCTGCAAAAGCCTGCGCGGCAGCCGGTGAAATTCCGAGCGCTTCTCCGCAGCGTCTGAGCGCTCTGCGGGAACAGATCAGAACCGGCGCTTACCACGTTTCTTCCGCCGATATTGCCGCTAGTATGTTGAGCCGCAGCTTTTCCAAAGAGGAGGTTGCAGAAGCATGAATCCTACATTTGACGAATTTCTCGCGGCAACCGAAGCCTGCACCAAGCAGATTCGTGCCATGCTCCCCATGGAACAGGAAAAGCGGCAGGCGCTGATTTCTGACGATGTGCCCCGCATGGAAAAAATGATGTGTGAGCAGCAAGCCGCCATCATGGAACTGGAAAACCTAGATAAAGAGCGTGCTCGCCTGCAAGGCGCATCCGGCTTTGCAGGAATGACCGCTACGGAAATTCTGGAGCAGGTTTCCGGTGAGCAGCGTGAAAAATTTTCTGCCTGCTTGTCTGCGCTGCGTCAATCTGCTGACCAACTGAGATTATATAATCAGAAAGCAACTGAATTGGCAAAGGCCAGCCTGCAATTCTGGGAAGGCATCGGCGCCGGTCGTGACCGTGCGGCTTCCCGAACCACATACGGTACCTACAAACAGCAGGCTTCCGGTTGGAACGAAGGCTCATCCCTGAAAATTCAAATTTAATTTTTTCCGTCAAGAAGGAGGAATTCGACTTGCGCCCAACATTTTTAGGATTTGAAACGGCAAGGTCGGCACTGAACCTGAACCAGAAGCAGCTGGACATTGTTGGTCAGAACCTTGCAAACATCAATACAGCCGGTTACACACGGCAGCGAGTAAACAGCGCTGCCGTTGCTCCCTCGACTTACAGCACCCGTGTGGCGTCTGCCACAACAGACCTGGCCGGACAGGGTGTGGAAATGACCGGCGTTTCCCAAACACGCGATGCGTTTTTGGACAAGCGTTTCCGCGATGAATATGCAGACTCCAGTTATTATATTCAAACTTCCAGTATGCTTTCCGACATTCAGTCTGCCCTCGGCGATGCCAGTGACATTACGGAAGGCGGCAACGTGATTGCCTCAGCCATTCAGCAGATGTATACAGCTTTAAACAATTACGCCGACCAGCCAACCTCCACCCCGATTGCCAATCTGGTGCTCAGTTCCTTTACTAACATGACACAGGTGCTGCAGAAAGTAAACAGCGACCTGGACAATGTAGCAAACCAGCAGAGCTACGACCTGCAGGTTTCAGTTGACAAAGTGAACACCACCCTGCAGAAAATTGCGCAGCTGAACGAGCAGATTAGCGGTGACGCCGCAACGGCGCTGCATACTTCCGGCAGCAGCAATGACCAGCCGAACGAGCTGCTCGACCAGCGCAATCTGCTGCTGGATGACCTTGCAAGTTACGGTAATATCTCTGTAACGACTGAAAGCGACGGCGCAATCACTGTGGAAATGGGTGGACATCCGGTTGTCAGCGGCACAGATTACGACAAAGTGCAAATGAACACAGACTCTCAAAGCGGTGCGGTAACGCTCAGCTGGCGCTCTTCCGGCGATCTGACACAGTTCTCTTCCGGTGCACTGAAAGCATACACCGATGTACTGAACGGTCGCGGTGCCAATGTGCAAAATCCCGGTGAAACCTCGGTGCAGGGCATTCTTTACTACAAAGACCGGCTAAACACAATGGCGCAGACTTTCGCTAATGTAGTCAACAATATCGTGCCGGAAATGGAAGGCACATCGGGACAAATGACGCAAAAAATCGATGCCAACGGCAATAAAGTTTACAAAACCCTGATTGCTGCAAAGCAGGCAGACGGCACAACCGACGCAAACTCCATCATAACAGCGGCAAATATTTCTGTCAGCGACGAGTGGACCAGTGGTGAAGCTGACTATCTGTTCAGCGATCCCGGCAGTCTGAACAACGCCTCCTATGCCGAGCAGCTGAGCACCGCATTAACGGGCAGTGACACCACATTCAATTCTTATGGGGAAACTTTTAACGGCACTTTTGAAGAGTATCTGATTGATTATACCGGCAAAGTTGGCACAGATACCTCTTATTACAATAACTTGCAGACTGTTTCCTCTTCGGTTTCCAATGAACTGTTGGATCGCCGTGACAGCGTTTCCGCCGTGCAGATGGACGAGGAAACGACCAATATGATGACCTATCAAAAGTCCTACAATGCTGCAGCGCGGCTGATGACCGTCTTGGACGATATGCTGGACAAGCTGATTAACGGCACCGGCGAGGTTGGCCGTTAATCGGTCGCTTTACTTCTCTTACAGAAAGGATTGTTTTTCATGCGTGTAACGAACCGTTCCACAACCCGCAATTATTTAAAATACATCAATAACGCACTGAACAAGCAGCAGGAAACGATGGATCAGATCGACTCCGGCTACCGCGTAAAAAGCATTTCAGACGATGTTGCCTCCGGCGTGCAAAATATGAACACCAAGGCGCAACTCTATAAAACCAACGTTTACAAATCAAATGTTGACAGCATCAACGACAGTCTGAGCACAGTTGAAAGCACCATGACCGAAATGCATGACCTGTTTACGCAGCTTGACACCAACCTGACTAAAGCCTCCACAGAAAGCACCTCTACAACCTCACGTAAAGTTTACGGTCAGCAGTTTGAAAGTGTCAAAACGGAACTGCTGCAGCTGCTGAATACGCAGAACAACGGCAAGTATCTGTACGGCGGCAGCAACAACTCCAGCGCGCCGTTTACCACCGACACAGACGGGAATCTGGTTTACAACGGGATTCCCGTGGCGGATATTCAGCAGCGCTCTGACGGCAGCTATTATTATCTGGATCAAAACAACAACAATCAGCCGACTGATGTTCCTATGAATGATAAAGTTTATATGGACATCGGGCTTGGCATCCGTATGACCGGTTCCAGCGTTGACCCGCAGACCGCTTTTGACGTTTCCTACTCCGGTCCCGACATTCTGGGCTTTGGCACCACATCCAGCGGCCAGCAAAACAATCTGTTTAACGTCATTAATCAGATTACGAAGGTGCTTAATAACGCAAGCGACAGTACGACGACTTCCGATACGGCGCAGCTGACGGATCTCGGCAAGCAGCTGAAAACCATGAGTGACAGTTTTCTGACGCAAATTACGGATATCGGCGCAAAGTCTAAATTTTTAACCACCATTTCGGATCGTTTGGAAGACACCGCAGATACACTGGACAAAAAAATGAGCAGCTTGGTCGGAACAGACAGCTCTCAGGCCGCAATTGATCAGGCGACCAACACCGCCGTTGTAAACGCGCTTTACCGGATGGGCAGTTCTGTTATTCCCACCTCTTTGATGGACTTTTTGAAGTAATTTGATGCTGTGTTGTTTTGAAATTTTCTGAAAATTTCAAAGAAAGGAAAAGGCCTTGTTATGCAGCTATTATCCATTCATACCATTCCGCTTCGCTATGAAATCCACTGTGAGCCTGCCCGTCTTGAAATGAAAGACGCTTCGGCGCAGCCGGTTGCATCTGCAAAAACACAAAGTCCAAAACTGACACAGCATCTTGCACAGTCCCAAATTCAGATGGACGGCTATGAAATGCGAAAGGCCTTTGGACTTTTGAATAATACGGATTTTGCCAAAAGCCGTGCGGATGACGGCGTGCAGAATATTCAGGACGTTACGCAAAACAATGTGGATGTCGGCAAGCAACTTTCCCATATTGAAAAGGGCGTTACCATCAGTGACATTGTGAAACAAAAGGCGCTTCAGCAGCCTACATATGTAACTGTTTTTCTGCCAAACGGCGGCACCAAAATTTCCTGGACACCTGCACAGGCAGAGAACCAATACGATGCCGGCTCCACGTCGTATGACTGGGAAACCAACCGACCGGAATATACCTATATTCCCGGTTCGTTTTCCATGAAAATCACGCAGTGGCCGCGCGTGGAGATTGAATATCTGGGTGGATTCAGCTATGTTCCCCCTTCGGCGAATCCAGACTACGAGGAAGAAATAACAGCGGAATAAAGAAAATGAACTGCACCCTTTTAGTTAGACAGTATGATATACTGAAATAACTAAAGGGGTGTTTTTATATGCCAAAAGGAATACCAAACAAACGCTATACGCCGGAATTCAAGGTTATGGTAGTGGAAACGATGCGTAAGGAGAAGTTAAGCTACTGTGAAGCCGCGCGGCTTTTTGCGTTCAAAAACAATTTTCTTTCAAGTGCATCTCAAAAATTATCGGCACAAAAAAGCCCGGATTTATTTGCAAGTTTCACAAATCCAGTTTGAATTTCCGCTGAAAATGCAGTATACTGTAGATTAGAAACGAAATTTGAAATTTCGTGGAACAGAAAATTCGCGCAATCAGGAGTGTTTGAATTTTATGGAAGCTTTGACGAGAGATTTTGGTGTTGTGAACTATCAGCAAAAAGATGTGATTGAGTTCTTGGAGCCGATTTTTGGATTCAACGAGTACCGAAAGTTTATTCTGCTTTATGATGAAAAAATCGGGCCCCAATTTGCGTGGCTGCAGTCATTAGAAGCGCCGGAACTGTGCTTTATTCTGACTGACCCCAACATTGTGGACCCGACTTATAAAGGGAAAATTCCGGAGAGTGCGTGTGAACATACCGGCGAAAGTGTCTGTGAATGCTGGAATGTGACAGTGATTCCGGAGAATTTTTCAGATGCTACGGTCAATTTAAAAAGTCCAATTCTCATCGGACAAACCAGTCACAAGGCTGCGCAAGTGCTTCTGGATGCAGATTATCCGGTGCGCTGCCCCATTAAAAAGCAAGCAAAGGAGGGGACTGGTAAATGCTGATTTTATCCCGCAGGCAAAACGAATCCCTGTTAATTGAAAGTTCTGACGGCGTCATTGAACTGGTTGTCACAGAAATCACTCCCGGGCAGGTACGGTTGGGTATTCAAGCGCCTCAGACCTGCAAAATTTTAAGAAAAGAACTGGCGCAGACCATGCAGCATAACCGTATGGCCGCCGCAAAACCGCCCCGTACCGACCTGCGCAGCGCCATCAGCAACTTAAAAAATCAGGAATGAGAGGCAGGCTCTTCCGTTTCTTTTCCATGTGCTTCTTCCTTGGGAAAAAAGCTGTTTTCCTGCTGGTTCATGTTGCGAACAAACTGATCCAGCGCCAAACGACGATCCGGCTCCATTTCCTCAAAGGAGCAGCGATACATACAGCCTTTGCCAAAAGCAAATGCCTGGCTGATAAACAGCGGGAGGTCCCGAATCTCTTCCGGCAGCTGAAACGTTGCCCGGAAACGGTCGCCAATCTCAAAAATTTGATTGGAAGTAAACTCAAGCTGCCGGCCAGAGAGGGCACTGACCGTAATGGCGTAAACGCTTTCCGGCTCCTGCACCGGTTCCTGCTTCTTTTTCCTCCGAAAGGAAAAGCGCTTTTTCGGCGGCTGCGGCTCTCGCCGACGCTGTACCAACGTTAAGACTGCCGGAATCTTCGTTTCAGAAAAATAGACATATTCAGAACCCGGCAGCAATCGGTCAGTGATTGACACCAGCCGAATCAGATTTTTATCAGAAATAAAGACTTCGCCTGTAAAAAGATGAATTTCTTTTCCTTCAAAAATTCTGGCAACCTGCAGGTTTGTACCCATGCGATACATCGGCACAAAGTCGCTGGAGAAGTCAATTGACCGGCTTTCCGCAAAAACGGTCGCTTCTCCCTCTGCCAAAACTTTTTCGCTCATATCCTTGAGCACCGCCGGAAATCCTCTTCTGCCTTTTGTTTCGTGCATTTGCTTTAAGTCCTCCTCTTGCATTTCCGCATGCCGCAGCAGGCTTCTTTGCTATCTCTATTATAATACAATTTGTACCATTTGAACAGTACCGGGCAGAAGTTTTCCCTCTGGGAGCGGCTGCTCTGCAATGTGCGAACAACTTTTCCAAACAGAAAGGGGTATTTTATGTCCACCAATCAAATGATTCTTCTTTTGCAGAAAAAGACCGAGCTGTTTACCGCATTTCTGCAGATCACCGAAGAAATGTGCAGCGGTTCTCCCGAACTGCTTGCGTCCAACATGGAAAAGCGTCTAGCACTGCAAAAGCAAATTGAGGCTGTTGACCGAACGCTTTCGCCGCTGCTGCAGAAAGACCCGCAGGCTGGCGCGGCTGCCGCTATGCAGTGCAACTACGGCGGTCTGGATGCCGAATACGCGGCGGTTTATGATGCCGCATTTCAGCTGCATGGGATTCTTACCATCATTCAGTCTTTGGAGCCACACGTCAAACTGCGCTTGCAGCAGGAGCGCGACCGGCTGCTGGAAAAAATCGAGCAAACGCAGAAATCCCCCGCCGCCGCCGCCAGCCGCTACTACCAGTCGGCTCATATGCAGCCGCTGTTTTCGCCGCACGGCTCCTCGTTTGGAAAAGCATAAATTCGCACGGAAAAAGCACTTTTTCTTTTCCGTTTGTCGTTTCAATCTTTCCTCCTGCCTGCGATAATAAAGAATGAGGGTTCCTTTTGGAGCGCACTTTGTATACTTCATATGACTTTTCAGTAAAGGAGATTGATTGCGATGAGCGATATTACCACATCCAGTACATACAGCGTCGGCACGAAAAGCTACAGCAATAACGGACTTTCCAGTCTGGTTTCCGGCATGGACACGGACTCGATGGTGAAAAAGCTGCTTTCTGGCACGCAGACCAAAATTGATAAGCAGGGACAGGCCAAGCAGGTGCTGGAATGGAAGCAGAATATGTACCGCGACATCATCACTTCCATCAATAAATTTCAGAGCACCTATTTTGACACATCGTTTGACTCCACCTTAAAAACCAATCTGGCAAGTTCTGATTTCTTTAACACCATGGCTTCCACCAGCAGTTCGGGCGCTGTGAAAATCACCGGTGCTTCTTCTGATGCGCTGACCGGCGACATGAGCGTGCAAGTCACGCAACTTGCCAAAGCTGCATCAATCACGAACAGCGGCTTGACGAGCAGTTCCGATGTTACAAGCACCATTGCGTTAACAGACAGCGATCTACTTAAAAACTTTGAAGCGCGTACAGTTAACATTAAAGTTGGCGATGATACTACAGGGACTACAATTGATTTGGCTGGGATTGCCAACACTACCGACTTGGTAAACAAACTAAACGACAGCCTAAGTGCTAAAAATGTTACAGCAAAGCTGACAAACACCGGTACACTCTCTTTTACTTCTGCTAATAATGAAAAAATTGATATTAGCGGAACCGACTACGGTCTCTCGACACTCGGTCTTTCCAGTGAAACAACATCAAAGGATGTTACAGAGACCTCCTCTACCACGAGTAACGGAACAACGACTACAAGTTCGACAACAACGCAGGTTTTAACCGCTGCTACTTCCCCGAACACTGCGGCAAAAATGAGCTTCAGCATCACCATGAACGGCGTCACCAAACAGATTGATGTGGACCCAACCACGGATGGGAACGGTACGCAAACAATCACTGCCGACGCAGTTAAAAAAGCTTTGGCACAGAGCATTGCAAAAGCCTATGGCGGTACAGTGGATACCGACTATAACGTTACCGGCGGTTATTTGAATTTAACAATGAATGCAGACAGCACATTCACGTTAACGGCTTCTGACCTTGCCTCCTCGACTACAAATGGGAACAAGATGGCATCGCAGTTTACTATCACCGGGGCCTCTTCCAGTAAGCTGGGAATCACCCCCGGCACAAGCAACCGGCTCAGCACCGATGCTACGTTAGACGCCATCACCAATCATAAAGATGGTACCACAACTTCAACAGGCTACACTTCAACAAACACCTATGCTTTCACAATCAATGGGCATGACTTCAGTTTTAAGGGCGATGTTTCACTCTATACCGTCATGAACGCCGTCAACAACAGCAACTGCGGCGCAACCATGAGTTACTCTTCCCTCTCCGACACCTTCAAGCTGGAGTCAAATTCCACCGGCTCCGGATACTCGCTTACTACCAACGAAGATTCCAGCCAAAATAGCGGAAAAAATGATTTGCTTGCAACCCTGTTAGGTGGAAATTCTGTTGTTCAAGGTCAAGACGCTAAGGCCACGGTGGTTTCCAATGGTGTCAGCACCGACATTGTCCGTAGCAGCAACAGTATCACCGTTGACGGTGTCAGCATGGAACTGACAAAAGTTTCCGATACAGCCGCCACCATTTCTACTTCACGCGATACGGACAGTATTGTAAAAACAGTCAAGCAGTTTGTGGAGGATTACAATACTCTGATTACGGCGCTGCGCGACAAAACCGACGAAGATGCCACCTACAAAGACTACGCCCCGCTGACCGACGAGCAAAAAGAAGACATGAAGGACAGCGAAATCACCGCGTGGACAGAGAAAGCAAAAACCGGTCTGCTGCGCAATGATGAAAGCATTACGAGTTTTCTGAACAGTATGCGTTCCGCGCTGTACACAAAGCCGGCGAACTCCAACTTTGCGCTGTACGACATCGGCATTGAAACGGAGTCTTACAGTTCCGGAGACAGTTCTATCGGCACGCTGACCTTTGATGAAACCGCCTTCCGCAAAGCACTGGCAGATGACCCACAGTCTGTGACCAACTTGTTTACCGACAGCCAGTCCGGCATTGCATATCAACTAAGCAAAATTTGCGACAGCACCGCTAAAGTCAGCCTGACCAGCCCTGGTTCACTGGTACAGATTGCCGGTGTTTCCATCAAGTCCTGGTCGGCAAAAAATAATGATATTTACAATCAAATCAAAGATATAGACGATAAAATCACCGATTTGAAAGAAAAATATGACGACGAAAAGACACGGTACTGGGACGAGTTCAACAACATGGAAACGGCACTTTCCACTTACAGCAGCCAATCCAGCTGGCTGACTTCCCAATTCAGTTCTTGATGACAGAAAACGTTAAAAAGAGGTGACTGCTTTGCCAATCAATCCTTATGAGGCGTATCAGCAGAAAAGTGTCATGACCATGACGCCGGGCGAAATGCTTTCTAAGCTTTACGACAAGGTGATTAAAGAGCTTTCCGCTGCCAAACTCAACATTGAAAAACAGGACGTGCACCTTTACGGTGCCATAGACACCTCCCTGCAAAAAGCGCAGACGGTGTTAAATTACTTAAAAACAACGCTGGACTTTCGATATGACGTTGCAAAAAATCTGGATTTGATGTATGATTATTTCATACGTCAAATCATGCAGGCGTACGTTCACAAAGACGTTGCGCCGCTGGAAGAAATTATTCCAATGATTGCAGGTTTGCAGGAAACTTACGAAAAAGCAGACAAGCTTTCCCGCAATGTAACCAACAGCAGAGAAGCTTAACGCTTCTGTCTGCGAAAGTGAGGGATTTCATTGCTTTTTGACACAAAAACGTTCCATGCACTGGAAGGCGGGCTGAATGCTTCCTGGCTGCAGCAGCAGGTTGTTTCGCAGAACCTTTCCAACTTGGAAACGCCCAATTACAAAACCAAAAGCGTTCAGTTTCAAGACCTGCTGAACAAAAATATGCAGGGCTCATCCGCAACGTCCGGTGACTATGCATTTCAGACTAGCGTCAACACCGAAGACAACACCAACAACCGTCTGGATGAAAACAACGTGGACAGCGACGAGCAAAGCATGGAGCTGTATAAAAGTTATGTGCAGTACTCCTACCTGACCAGTAAGATGAATTCACAATTCAGCAACTTCAAATATGTGGTTACCAACGCATTTAAGTAAGGAGGTGCTAAGATGGCTTTTCTCGGCTCGATGGATATTGCTGGCAGTGCACTGACCGCCGAGCGGTACCGCATGAACACCATTATGCAGAATATTTCCAACGCGAATATTCCGGCTGAAAAGGGCAAGGAACCCTACCGCCGCAAGCAGTTGGTACTTCAGGAGCGCCCCCTGTCATTTCAGGAATCGCTGCAGGATGCCCAAAACACACTGGATACCGGAAAAAGTGGCGGCGTTCAGGTTGATAAGATTGTGGAAAGCGACCGCGACTTTAAGTCTGTTTACGACCCGGACAATCCGAACGCGAATGACGAAGGGTATGTGCTGTACCCGAATGTAGACACCACAGAGGAACGTGTTGATTTGCTGGCTGCCTCTAACGCCTACTCAACCAACCTGACTGCACTTAATGTTGTAAAAGCAATGGCGATGAAAGCGCTGTCGATTGGCGGAAATTCCTGATTAGAAACCATTGACTGAACGAGAGCAGGCGGACCACCTGGTCTGCCTGTTTTCTTGTGCCGTTATGCGGTTTCGTTCCTGATCAAACAAAGGAGGTCTGCTGTTTGCAGTACATGGATACAGAATATTTTTCGCAGCGCATTCAGTGCTCCCGTAACGACAAGCAGGAATGCCTGCAGACCGTTTATATTATGGCTGAATTCGCCTTTGTCACACACGGAGGGGGCAACCAGGCTGTCGATAACTTTTTAGTCAGCAAACAAGTGCACAAAATGGGACCTTTCCTGGAAAACGCGATACAGCTGTATATGGACGCAAAGTCAGTGGACCATCTGCGAACAGTACTTTACAACAGTATTATTTGCTCCAATCTGATGAGTGGCCCGCAGTTTTTAAGTGCGGTAATTATCACAGAGGTTTTAGCCTCGTTGTTGGAGAAAGAAGATATCGATTATATTTTCACCTTCTTAGTGCCCTCTTTTTTCGGCATCGATTTTGAAAATGAAGCCCGCCAAGCCTTTCAAAACTACCGCCGTATGTCTCTTTTACGTCGCCATAGCCAAGAAGGCGACACAGATGAAGTTGGTTCCTAAAAAAAGTTTACTATACAGAAAAGGCTCGTTCAAACGGTACCGCATCCGCTTGAACGAGCCTTTTCTCTTTTGCAGCTTGTTTAATAAGTTCAGGAATCCTGTGTTTCCGCTTCGTCCGCATCTTTGTCGCCTGTTTTTTGATTGGCGAACGGATGCATTAAGTCGTCCCAGATATCATTGACATACTCGACACATTCCAAATACTTCTGCGCTACAAAGGTCATGCTGAGGTCCAACTCCGCCGCCGCAGCCGCCACAGCGTGCCAGTCGGCATCCTCATACCGAAGCACCAAACGCAGCAGCGCACCGCTTTTGCCCTCACCGGTCATCAGCCCCTCTTTCAGCTCCTCTGCCACAGGCAGTTCCTTCATGGCGTCTTCAAGCGGCACCTGCATCAGGGTATCCAAAGTAGAGAACATCCCCAGCAGATATGCTTCCGAGCGGGAAAGCGGGAAGTCCGGCAAAAAGTCCACCAATGCCTGACACATATTGCCCCGCAAGAACGCCGTGCGAATCAGTTCGTTACTGGCGCTGTCATCTTCCCCGCTAAAACTCATCAGGTAGACCCACTGCTTCAACTGCCCAACGCCCAGAATCATCAGCGCCTGCATCACAGACTTCACCTGTGTGCGCAACGCAAAGTAACTGGAATTAATCATTTTCAGCAATGAATACGTCAGCGTAACGTCCTGGCTGATAATGCGGTCAATATCATCCAGATTCGGCTCTTCTTTTGTAACCGCAATCATCAACTGGAAGAAGTTTGACTGCAGATGATCCATCCGACGTACACTGGTGCTCAACAGGCTCGCAACATTTTTCCCCTGATAGAAATCCACCTGCAGTTCGTTTGCTTTCTCTCTGGCTTCCGCGGTGTTGACATTGTAGGCTGCCACCTGCTTGCCAAAACTGCGAGCCACACTAACCAGCTGGGCGATATTCGGATCTTCCGGATTTGAAAAGTCCACTTTGATAATACTGATATTGTCCAAAATGCCAAAGCAGCGCGGCGTGAATTCAAAGTTCATCAGTGCCAGCCGGTAACCCTGCTTTTTGTAGCGGCAAATAATCCGCTGTGCCAGCGGATGAATAATCACATTGTCTTCAATTTGAATCACCAAGCGCTTTTCCGAAAAAATGCGGGGAATGTTTTTCATGAGCAGGTTGGGTGTAAAAGTAACAAATGCATCTTTATCCCCCAAAAAATTATTCTGGTCCAGACCCATGAAAAAATCTTGAATCGCATTGGCAGCACGGGTATCCTGCTGATTATAGAGAGAGGATTCATCCTCCTGATACATGACTTCATAAGCAACCACTTTTTTCTCGCGGTTCATGATTGGCTGACGGACAATACAAGTTTCCATTACAATGGACTCCTCCTTTAAATTCTTCTTGCAGGCGCATGGTGCCGGAAAAGCCCGCATCATATGCCCAGCGCCTGGCGATACTCCTCCAGGCACAAGTGTTTTTCAGTCATTTCTTTTGCATAGGTTTTTCCGACATACCGGTAATGCCATGGCTCAAAAATCACGCCGGTGGTCTGTTCTTTATTTTGCGGATAGCGCAGCACAAAGCCGTATTTCCAAGAATTTTTCAGCAGCCATGTATAGGCTGCTGTCTTTGCAAAGCCACTGTCCAGTGTATGATAGTTAGACGTGATAAAGTCCAGCGCAAGACCAGTGTGGTGCTCGCTGTCACCGGCCGGCTGCACAGAAACCGGCGAACCGGAAGCGTACCGCTCCGGATGGTAAAGCCCCTCCTGCTGCGATACGCTGCGGTACGCTGAACAAATTTTTAATGTCACTCCATCTTTAGCGGCAGCGGAAATCATCTGCTGCAGTTCCGGCTCGATTCGGGCGTCCACCCGAAAACCGTCGCTTCGTTTCGTGAGTACCACCGTAAAATCTTTTGGAAGCGGTGACTGCTGACTCACCAAAATCAGGCGCCAATCCGCAGCCAGCTTCGCTTTAAGCAGCGCCGCGGCATCTGCTTTTTCCGATTTTGCAACAGAGGAGGAAGATCCTGCAGATGTGCTGGAAACCGCCGACGAGACAGTGGAAATGGTCTTTTTGGCAGCAGTGGACGGTGCGTTGCTCTGGTAGAAAAAAAGCAGCGCAAGCCCCATCAGACAAACACCCCAACTCATGCGGGAGGTTTTTTTTCGATATTTTCTGGTTCGTTCCTCTTCTTCTGTTTCCCGCTTCCTTCTGCGGTCTTGAAAACGCATCATACGACAGGCGTCTCCTCTCCGGCTTGGTCTGCTGCCGCGACGCTTGTGTCCGTTTCCGGCTGGTGCAGGCCGTCTGGATTCTTTACAGTATCAGCCAGCTTTAGAATTTCTACATAAATTTTTGCAATCGCCTCATAAAGTTCCGGCGGAATGGTGGTGCCGACCTGCAGCATACACATCATAGAGGCCGCACTGTCGTCACGAAAAACCGGTATTCCGCGCTCCTCTGCGATATTGATAATTCTTTCCGCGATCTCTCCGTAACCGGCGGCAATCACCACCGGCGCCTTGTCATCTTCCGGATTATATTTTAAAGCAACCGCTTTTTCTTCCTCAGATCTTGACATCCACACCAGTCCTCCTGTACGGTAAAGTCTTGAACACCTGCATCAGGGAACGGGAACTTTTTAATTCCTTTATTTGAATATTGCCGGCATAATACGAAGTCGGCCGCAGAATCTGGGCAACCGTCCGCCCAAAATCCTGATAAGCTTCCACCAGTGCGGGCGGACAATACAAGGTAAAGTCCACCTCGCGGTTTCTTTCATAAACTTCTGCCTCAAAGCGGCCAAACGCCTCCACATCAATTACCAGTAAGACGTGGATTCCTTTCTCCTCATCCTGACGTTCTCCTCTGTCCTGACTCTGCGGATCAATCCAGACTTCCGCAAAGGAATGTAAATCCTGATAAGCCAAAGGTAGCACAAAATGCAGCAGCGGCGTGAAGTTGCTTGGGGAAGACAGCAGGCTGCGGATGATTTTTTCCATCCGTTCCTGCTCCGCCGGGCTGATTTTTCCCTGAACCTCGCCGGAAAGCAGCTTTACCAGCGTGTCCATCACCTTAGAAGTCGAACCCTCGTCCGCCTTCTCCTTCCCTTCGTCCGCTGCCTGCAGGTACTCTGCCAACAGCGCTTTAAACTCCCCGCGCGACTGAAAATCCAACAGACGCCAAACCTCCACCGCGCTCTCCTGCAGGAACTGCTTGTTGCTATTGTGTCGGGAAAGGTTGTATACTGTAATGGAAACGACCTTTTCCAAATCCTGCGAAAAAAGCACGCTGTTGCGCACATTCTGCAGCAGCGAAAGTGCCTCTTGCTTCAACTGCTGAAAGTTCTGCTCGGCATCCGGTGCGCGAAAGCGCTGGGCAAGCTCCTGCAGACGCGGCGCAAGGTTTTTGCTGGAAGAAAGTCTGTCGGCAAGATAGGTAAAGCTGTTTGCCACCGCATCCCGAATATCCTGATTTCCGATATGATGATTGAGCGCCCGCAGCAGATTGGCAATGGCTGGCTGAATTTCAGAATTGGATCCGTAAGAATTGCTGACCTGGCGCAACAGCGTGAACAGTTCCCCCCGAAACGAGGTGGAAACCTGCTCCTGTGCTTTCATCTCCTGCGCAACTTGCCCCGGTTTGAGCAGCATCAGCTCGAAAAGGCGCTCAATTTCATCCGTGACCGTCCTGTTGTTTGCCGGAAGCAGTTTATAAATTTCCTCCAGCATAAAAATGTTTTTCAGGTACGTTTCTGTAACGGAAGGGTCTTTGAGCAGATTTTCCAGGATGTTGGGGCTGCCTTCTTTTACAAGACCGGTGTTTTGCTTGAGAATGCCGGTCTGCGCAGTGGTCTGTGCAATTTTGGCGACGTCCTGCATCTGAAACGGTGCGGCCGCTTCTGCGGCGGAACCGGGCCGAACCTGCGTCTGTTGATTTTTATCTACCACGGGGCTGGTAATCTTAAGAATATCAGCCAACGAATCACCTCATTTTTGTGACCAATCATATGCAAAAGGGATTTTTGCAGAGCGTTACACACTCTATATATAATTATCATATATTTTTCGGCTTTTCTCAACATTGGCTATTGAATTTTCGAAAAAAAATGCAATAATCTGAATTGAGTGGGTTTTAATGATGGATATAATCTTTTTTAATTTTCACAAAAGGTACTTGTTGGATTTTGTTTGTGCAAATGGTTAATAGTTTTTTGAGATTTCTTTTATGCCATTTTCGGAACAAAACCATCCACCCAATTTCTTTAAAAAAAGGAGCAGGTAAAAATGAGCACAGAAGATTCAAGCATGGATTCTTTACTAGAAGCTTTTATTTATGAAACCACCTCGCTGCTGGACCAGTTGGACGAAATCATGCTGGACTCTGAAAAGCAGAAAAGCCTGAGCGAAGACAGTATCAATGAGATTTTCCGCATCATGCACACCACAAAAGGCTCCGCGGCTATGATGGGATTCAATGAAATTTCCAATCTGGCACATTCCGTGGAGGATGTCTTCTTTTTAATTCGGGAAGATCCCAACCGCCTGGACTTGGTGTTTGACAACCTCTTTGACCTGATCTTCCAGTCTTCCGACTTCCTTCGTCAGGAAATTGAAGCGATTCAGAACAACGGCAGTGACTACGCCCCCGCCGACCCCACAGACCTCATCAACCGCCTGGAAGAGCAGGCTGCCATCATGAAAGGGGACGAAAAGAAAGCGGAAGACAAGTCGGCAGCTGCTCCGGCAGAAACCGATGCCTCTGCAAAAGAAACCGCACCTGCCGCCGCTGGAGCTTCGGATACACCCGATGATGTGACACAAATTCGCGTGTTTTTCGCAGATGACTCACAGATGGAAAACATCCGCGCCTTTATGCTGCTGACCAATCTGAAAGATCACTGCGACTTTCTGGAGTCTGACCCGCCACGCCCAGAAACCGACGCTTCCCTGTGCGACTCCATTGTCAAAAATGGGTTTGTTGTGATTCTGAAGCCCTCCGTTTCGCTGGATGATGTCATCAAGGTGATTGAATCCACCAGCAGCATCAAATCCTACGAAGTGCTGGACGCCGACAGCGAAAAGGCCGATACGCCGCCGCAGGTCAAAGCCGCAGACGGCGAAGCGCCCGCTGTCGCCGCGAAGCAGAGTACCGCAGTAAAGACACCCGCCGGCAAAAACAATGCGCCTGCCGGCGGCAAAGGCGTCAAGCAGAGCTTAATTAGCGTCAACCAGTCCAAGCTGGATCATCTGATGGATCTGGTCGGCGAACTGGTGACCGCTGAATCCATGGTTTCCAGCAACCAGGACTTGGTTGGCTTGAAGCTGGACAACTTTACCAAATCTTTTCGCGAACTGCGCAAACTGACCGACGAATTGCAGGATGTTGTCATGTCCATCCGCATGGTGCCGCTGACCGGCAACTTCCAGAAGATGAACCGCATCGTGCGCGATATGAGTAAAAAGCTCGACAAAAAAGTGGAACTGGTCACCATTGGCGGCGACACGGAAGTGGACAAAACCATTAACGATGCCCTGACCGACCCGCTCATGCACATGATCCGCAACTCCATGGACCACGCCATTGAAACGCCAGAAGAACGCAAGGCACTGGGCAAGCCGGAAACCGGTAAAATCACGCTTTCCGCACGTAACGTTGGCGGAGAAATTCTCATTGATATTGCTGACGACGGCCGCGGCCTGGACACTAAAACCATCCTTGAAAAAGCAAAGCGCAACGGCATCCTCACCAAGCCCGCGGAGGAATACAGCAACAAGGAAATCTTTCATCTGATTATGCTGCCCGGCTTTTCCACCAATGAAAACGTCACGGAATACTCCGGACGTGGTGTCGGTATGGACGTGGTGCGGAAAAATGTTGAAAACGTCGGCGGTACCATTTCCATTCACAGCGAAATCAACAAAGGTACCACTTTCACCTTGAAAATTCCGCTGACATTGGCTATCATGGATGTGATGGATATTTCACTCGGAGACACCACTTTCAGCGTACCGATTACTTCCATTAAGCAGTCCTTTAAACTCACGGATGACAGCAAGCTGATGCACAACGCAGACGGTACCGATATGATTATGCTGCGCGGCGAATGCTACCCCATCATACATCTGTACGAATACTTTAACATTCCCACACAAGTCACCGACCTGAAAGACGGCATTGTCATCCAGGTGGAAAGCGGCAGCGACATCGCCTGCATTTTTGCGGATGAGCTGCTCGGCGAGCAGCAGGTGGTTGTCAAACCGTTCCCGCCGTTCTTCAACAAATACAACCTGAAGAGCAGCGGGCTGTCCGGCTGCACAATCCTTGGCAACGGCAGCATCAGCCTGATTCTGGACATCCGCAATCTTTTGAGTTCTGAAAGGTAAGGTGATTACAATGAGTGAAAATACCGCTTTGGCCACTGTGCTGGCCACCGACGACCTGAGCAACCGCTTCCTCACATTTGCAATTGGCGATACCATTTACGGCATCAGCTTGGTCAACGTGCTGGAAATCATCGGGATTCAGTCCATCACTTCTGTTCCGAACATTCCTTCGCACGTCAAAGGGCTTATCAATCTGCGCGGAAAAGTGGTGCCGGTCATTGACACACGCCTGAAAATGGGCAAGCCGGAACGCGAATATGACGACCTGACCTGCATTATTGTAATTGACATTCAGGATATGCACATCGGTCTGATTGTTGACAGCGTTTCCGAAGTCATTTCCGTTGACCTCAACAAAGCTGCGGTTCCGCCCAAAACCTATGTGCAGGAAAATCAGTTTCTCAGTTCTGTTGTTGAGCGGGAGGGGCACACTGTCTTAAACATCGATCTGGAAAAGTTTTTGGCAGATGACCTGCGACCGTATTAATTACTTTCCGAAAAGAGGTTTTTCATCATGCTGGAACAGGGTGCGCAAACCGGCCTGGTTCACCTGACCGACCAGGAGTTTCACACACTTGTGGAATTTGTCCACTCCAAATATGGAATCAACCTGAGCAAAAAACGCGTTTTGATTGAGGGGCGTCTTTCCCAGACGTTGCGCCAAAAGGGCTTTACCTCCTTTCGCCAGTACATCGACCTGCTGAAGGCAGACCGAACCGGCGCAGAGATTACCGCCTTTTTGAACCGCATCACCACCAATCATTCTTATTTTGCAAGAGAGAATGAGCACTTCAATTACTTAGCCAACACCGTACTGCCCTACATGGAGCGCACCCGAAACAATCGTGATCTGCGCATCTGGAGCGCGGGCTGCTCCGCTGGCCAAGAAGCTTACAACATGGCTATGACGATTGACCAGTATTTCGGCCCCAAAAAGCATTTGTGGGACACCACCATTTTGGCTACCGATATCTCCATGAATGTTTTGAACCGGGCGAAAACGGCAATCTACCCAGAAAATAATTTGACGAATGTGCCGGCCATTTGGAAGCAGAAATACTTTAAACCGCTGGGCGACGGGAACTATCAGGTATGCGACAAAATACGGAAAGAGGTGGTATTTAAGCCGCTGAACCTGATGGAACCTTTTCACTTTATCAAACCCTTTGATATTATTTTCTGCCGCAATGTCATGATTTACTTTGACGCACCAACGACAGACCGGCTAATCGAAAAGTTTTACAATGTTACCGCACCCGGCGGGTACCTGTTTATCGGACATTCCGAAGTCATTAACAAAGAGGTTACCAAGTACCATTATGTGCAGCCCGCGATTTATCAGAGGGGGGTGTAAACAGCAATGGTTCGTGTTCTTGTGGTAGATGATTCTTTGGTTTTTCGAAAACAGCTGCAGATGAGCCTTTCACATGACTCGCAGATTGAAGTCATTGCAACCGCGATTGACCCTATGGACGCCCGGCAGAAAATCATTTCCCTGCATCCGGATGTTGTTACGCTGGATGTGGAAATGCCACACATGAACGGCATTGATTTTCTGAAACAGCTGATTCCGCATTATCCGGTTCCGGTGGTGGTGGTCACCTCTACCCCGACAAATGCGCTGGATGCCCTGAGCGCTGGCGCAGTGGACTTCGTTAAGAAACCGGTGGTCAAATCGCCGGCGGATATGCAAAAGTTCATCCATGACCTCGCACACAAAATCCGGGTAGCTTCCACTGCAAAAGTGCGTAAAACAAGGCCGCAGGCTGCAGCACCCAGCCTGATTCAGCGGATGTCCGCTTCGCGACCGCTGGATCAGAACTGTCTGATTGCCATCGGTGCCTCTACCGGTGGCACCGAGGCGATTCTCGCCGTTGTAAAAAACCTGCCTGCCACCACGCCGGGCATCATCGTGGTGCAGCATATGCCGCCGGTGTTTACGAATATGTATGCACAGCGACTGGATAAGATTTGCAAAATGTCCGTAAAAGAAGCTGCAGACAATGACCGCGTTGAGCAGGGGCGTATTTTGATTGCTGCCGGAGAGCATCACCTGCGCCTGCAGAAAGACGCACGCGGATACTATATCCGCAGTCAGACTGGCGACCGCGTAAACGGTCACTGCCCGTCTGTGGATGTGATGTTCAATTCCGTCGCTGATGTTGCGAAGTGCCACGTGATTGGCGTCATTCTAACCGGTATGGGTGCCGACGGCGCCAACGGACTGGTTCGGATGCGCAAAGCCGGTGCGTACACCATTGGTCAGGATCAAGCTTCCAGCGTGGTTTATGGAATGCCCATGGAAGCATACAAGCGCGGCGGTGTGTGCAAGCAGCTTCCGCTGGATCAGATTCCGGATGAAATTTTGTACCAGCTCAACAAACACTGTCCCTGCAGTAAATGACAAAGAAAAGGCGGCCGCTTTTACGCGGTCGCCTTTTTCTACAGGGTATTGCCGTTTTTTACACGAAGCAGTCGCCTAGCCCTGGCTGCTGCTTCATGGTGGGCAGAGCAAAGGAAGATTTAGTCGTCCTCTTCCTCAGCGCTCAAACGATGCGCCAGCTTCTCCATGCAGTGACGGCACACATTGTGTCCCTTGTATGTAATGATACCGTCCATGCTGTTGCAGAAGATACAGGCAGGCTGATACTTGCGCAGAATAATTTCTCCGCTCTCCCCTACGAAGATCTCCAGCGGATCTTTCTCCTTAATATCGAGTGCTTTACGCAGCTCCTTCGGCAATACAATACGACCTAATTCGTCGACCTTACGCATAATTCCTGTTGATTTCATGTTTTAGCATCCTTCCTGTGATTAAAAGTTTCAATATTAACGTAATACCCTCGTTCCATAATAGTAGATGATTCCCCAAAAAAAGTCAATATTTTCAAATAAAAAAATTTCTTTTCTGCATATTTTCATAGTTATTACAATATACATATCCCTGGGGTGGTGAAAATGCTGAACTTTATTTGGACTGGAATGGTAATAATCAGTTTTATTTGTGCACTTTGCACAAATAAAATGGAGCAGCTTTCGGCTGCCATTCTCACCGGAGCAGGCAGCGCCGTCGATTTATGCCTTACCACACTCGGCATGATGTGCTTTTGGACAGGACTCATGCACGCAGCCGAACAGGGTGGGCTTACAAAACTGCTTGCGAAAGGATTATCGCCCACATTAAAAAGACTTTTCCCAAATTTGCGGAGGGACAGTCCCGCACTGGGTGCCATCTGCATGAACCTGACCGCTAACCTGCTGGGGCTGGGCAACGCCGCAACGCCGCTGGGGCTGGCTGCCATGCAGGAACTGAAAAAAGAATCGGATACCGCGCAGGGAACCGCAGACAACGCCATGGTTCTGTTTGTCGTACTGAACACCTCTTCCATTCAGTTAATTCCCACTTTTATGGCCACGCTGCGCGCGAAGTACGGCGCAGCGCAGCCTTTTGACATTCTGCCGGCGGTGTGGGTGACCTCCGTCTGCGCCCTGCTGGCAGCCGTCACAATGGCAAAACTGCTGGAAAGGCGATTCAGTGGATAAAGTCGGTGTTTACGCAGTGCCTGTTTCCGTGGTGTGCATTCTGCTGTTCTGTCTGGCACGGAAAGTTCCGGTCTTTGATGCCTTTACCGAAGGGGCACGGCAGGGGCTTAAAACCACCATCTCCATTCTTCCCACCCTGGTCGGCCTAATCACCGGCGTCACCATGCTGCAGGCTTCCGGTGCACTGGACCTGATGGCAAACGCTCTGGCTCCGCTGATGCGTGCCGTCGGTCTGCCACCGACTGTCGCGCCGCTTGTGCTGATGAAGCCGGTGTCCGGCAGCGGCTCCACCGCTGTGCTGACACAGATTTTGCAGCAATGCGGCGCAGACAGCTTTGCCGGCCGTGTCGCCGCTGTTTTGGCTGGCAGTACGGAAACCGTGTTTTACTGCATTGCCGTGTACTACGGCAGCGTACAGGTGCGCAAAACGCGGCATACGCTGCCGGCAGCACTCTTCGGCGACTTAACTGCCTGCATAGTGGCGCCGCTTGCCATCCATTTTTTGTTTTACCGATAAAAAAAGCTGACCGGCGATTTTTCAACTGCCGGTCAGATTTTTGATTACGGAAGAATCTGCAAATCCTTTGTGTAATGATTCAGCACTTCACAGCCGCTTTCCGTGACCAGCACCAAATCCTCAATGCGCACGCCCAAGCGGCCGGGCAGGTAAATCCCCGGCTCCACAGAAAAGACCATGCCCGGCTGCGTCACCGTTTCATTGACTGCGCTGTTGTCCGGCGGCTCATGGCAGTCGATGCCCAAGCCATGACCCAACCGATGCGTGAAATACGGTCCGTAGCCCGCCTCGGTAATCAAACGGCGCGCGGTTTTATCAATATCGGACATTTTAATTCCGGGACGAATCATCGCTTCTGCCGCAAGGTTTGCCTGCCGTACGGTTTCGTACACCTTCCGGCTCTCCTCATCCGCTTCCTGAAAGAACGCGGTACGGGTCATATCGCACCAATAGCGGTTAATCGGAATATAAATATCAAACACCATGGAATTCCCGCGCCGGACAAGCGTATTGTCGGGGCTGTGGTGTGGGTTTGCGCCGTTTGCGCCAAAAGACACAATCATGCCCTCTGTGGAACGGTCAGCCCCATGCAGGGCAAACTGATGCTCCACATAAGCCGCCAGTTCCTTTTCAGTGGCACCCGCGCGGACTGCCGCCAGCGATGCCTGCATCACTTCGTCATTGATGCGGGAAGCACTGCGCAGCGCCGCTATTTCCTGCGCGTCTTTCCGCATACGCGCTGCGTCAACCGGTGCGCTGCCCACTTTCGGTGTAATATCTGAACGCTGACACATCAGGCTGAGCAGGTGACAACTGGGCCAGCTTTTATCTATTCCCAGTACACCGGGGCGCACCACCTTGACCAAGTCGCGCAGCGGATCGTCTGCGTCTGTGTGCAGGTACAGCGGCACACTTCCGCCGGGCGTCAAGCTGAAAAGTTCGTTGCCAAACAATGCGCATGTGCCGTCATCACGGATATAAAGCACCAACAGCCGCTCCATCGGCTCAATCCACAGGCCGGTCAGATAATAAACCGATGCGGTTGACGTGACCAGAATCTGCGGCAGCCTCTGCCTCTTCATGTTCTCCGTAACTGTTTTTAAACGTTCCTGCTGAATTTGAATCATTGAATGTCCTTCTTTCCCTCAGACCAAACCGAGTTCTGCTTATCAGTATAGCGCTGTACGGCGCTTTGTAAAGACAAAACCGTTTTGTCTTTTTCAGTTCTCCTCCCCCACAGCTGCCCGCAGGGCAGCAATCTCCCGTGCGTGCCCCGCGGTGTCCTGTGGTGTTTCCAAAAGGAACGGCAAATCTTGCAGTGCAGGGTGTGTCAAAACACGAGTCAAGGCTGCCATACCGATAAAGCCTTCTCCAATCGCCGCGTGGCGGTCTTTATGGCTTCCACAGGTGTTTTTACTGTCGTTTAAATGAACGGCTCTCAGGCGCTCCAGGCCAATGATACGGTCAAATGCTTCCAGTACCCCGTCCAAATCGTGCACAATGTCGTACCCCGCGTCAAACACATGACAGGTGTCCAAACAAACCCCCATCTTTTCGGAAAGCTGCACCCGGTCTAAAACCGCGCGCAGTTCCTCAAAACTGCGGCCGACCTCGGTGCCTTTGCCCGCCATGGTTTCCAGCAGCACGGTGGTGTGCTGCTCCGGTGTTAGAACCTTGTTGAGCACTGCGGCAATTTTCTCAATGCCCGCCTGCGCCCCCTGCCCCACATGGCTGCCCGGATGAAAGTTGTAGAAATTGCCCGGTAAATACTCCATACGGGCAAGGTCGTCCTGCAGGGTCTGCAGGGCAAATGCCTGCACCTCCGGTTTGGCGGCGCAGGCATTGAGCGTGTAGGGCGCGTGCGCGACAATCGGTGCAAAGGTATGCTCTGCCATCAAACGCCGCAGCGCCTGCGCGTCCTGCGGATTCATCTCCTTTGCACGGCCGCCGCGCGGATTGCGCGTAAAAAACTGGAACGTATCTGCACCCATGCGCAGCGCCTCCTGTCCCATATGCAGGAAACCACCGGATGCGGAAAGATGGGAACCGATATGCATATTCCGTCCTTCTTTCAAAAATTGAATTCTAAGGATTGCGGTATAGTTTCGAAAAGATTACAATAGAAGTAGTTCTCAGCAAGCAAAATTGAGAATCATTCTGATTATAAAACAAATAAGGAAAATTGCAATGGAAAAATATCTGGAAGTAGAGCGCAGCCTTATCAAAAAATACCGCAAGCCCATTTGGAACCGCCTCATCGGCGGCATTAAGGATTACGAGCTGATTCAGCCCGGTGACAAAATCGCCGTCTGCATTTCCGGCGGCAAAGACAGCATTTTGCTTGCCTGCTGCCTGCAGCACCTGCAGAAGTACACGGAAATTCCGTTTTCTCTGGAGTTTCTCGCCATGGACCCCGGCTACAACCCCGAAAACCGCGCCCTGCTGCTTTCCAACTGCAGTCTGCTGCACATTCCCGTGCACCTGTTTGAAACAGACATTTTCAACATTGTGGTCAAGGAAGAAAAGTCCCCGTGCTACCTGTGCGCCAGAATGCGGCGCGGCTACCTGTACCGCCATGCACAAGAACTGGGCTGCAACAAAATCGCCCTGGGGCACCACTTTGACGACGTGATTGAAACCATTCTGATGAGTATGCTTTACGGCGCGGAAATGCGCACCATGATGCCCAAACTGCACAGCAAAAACTTTCCCGGTATGCAGCTCATCCGCCCGCTGTATCTGGTGCACGAGCAAGACATCTTAGCGTGGAAGCGCTACAACGGTCTGCAGTTCCTGCAGTGTGCCTGCCGCTTTACCGAGCAGGGCGCACACAACCCCGGCAGCGCAGGCAAGCGTGCCGAAGTTAAAGCGCTGATTGCCGCCCTGCGCGCAAAAAACCCGCAGGTGGACCGCAATATCTTCCGCAGCGCGCAGGAAGTCAATCTGGAAACCATCCTGAGCTGGCGCAGACAAAAGGAAACGCACTGCTTTTTAGAAAACTATGATAAATGACGGATTTTTGCAGAGTTCTTGCATTTTCCCTCGTTTTCTGCTAAGATGATGCCATCAAAATAAAACGTAGCCAGCAGAGTAGAAAATCACGCGTAAAGTGCCCGCCGAACGGGGAGTTGTCGGCAGGACGAAAAGCAAAGCCTTCGGTTTTTTTGCTTGCGGTGTGGTTTTCGCATCCCGCTGCTGCATACCTCTGATGATATGCAGCACTTGATGGGCGCAGTCTGTGCGCCTTTCTGCGTGTGCTGCATCACTGGAGGTATTTTTTATGCATTACAAAACCGACCTTCCTTCTCTGCTGCGTGACTCGTCCGCAGAACTGAAACGCCTGCCGAGTCTGGTCACCGCCGCCTTGCTGCTTGCACTCGGGTTAGTTCTTTCCGGGCTCGGTGTGTACGTCACCCCAACGCTGCGCATTACCTTTGCCTTTCTGGCAAACGCGGTAAACGCCCTGCTGTTTGGCCCTGCTGTTGCCATGCTGACGAGTGGTCTGGGCGACATTCTGGGGTATTTTCTGCACCCCACCGGGCCGTACTTTCCGCCCTACACCCTGACCGCTATGCTGAGCGGCTTTCTGTACGGCAGCTTTTTGTACCATCGCCCGATTAAACTGGGGCGTGTGATAGCCGCAAAGGCTTCTGTCACATTTCTTTCCAATATTCTGCTTAACACGCTCTGGAGTTCCTTACTTTACGGAAAGTCGTTTCTGGCGCTGTTTCCGCTGCGCTTTGTAAAGAACATTGCCCTGCTGCCGGTGGAAATTGCCATGCTGTTTTTTTTCGCCAAAACCGCCAAAAAAATTTACAGCGCCACTACCCGGAATTTTCATCCCCAGCAGAACTGACGCCGGGTTCCTCTTACAAACCTTTTCCGCGGAAGGCAGACGCTTTCCGCGGTTTTTTGTTGTCACAATCTGCGCGTTGTGGTATGATAATCGTATTGCAGCTGCAAAACAGCCGCAAGCCCGTTCACAGTTTCTTATGTCCGCCGGTTCTGCCGGCGATGTCTGCGAAAGTTGGTTTCGCGGACTTTTTTATTCTGGAGGCGATGAAATATGAAAAGCACATTCCGCACACGTTCCCTGTGTTTCCACCTTTCGGTCGGCATTTTCCGTACCGGTCGGCAAAGTTAAACAGGAGTCAGTCCCTGCGTCGGCTAAAAAGGAACAATGCACTGTCAAAAGCTTTGGATTGGATGGTGTGACACAATGGTACAAAACTGATGGTCAGGAATTTGGCTTTCCATTTTCCTGATTTTCCCGTCTTTCCCTACTTTAAAATCAGGAGGTAACCATGCAGTTACTGAAAAAATTTATTCGTTATTACAAACCCTACCGTGCCGTATTCTTTCTGGATCTGGTTTGCGCTCTGGCCGTTAGTCTGGTAGATCTGGCGTTCCCACAGATTCTCAGTATTTTAACCAAGACTTTCTTTACCGAACAGCCGGATGTAATCATCAGCGGCCTGCTGAAACTCGGCGTGGCACTGTTTCTCATGTACGTTATCCGCACCCTTTGTCGGTTTTACATCACCTATCAGGGACACGTAATGGGCGCTAAGATGGAAAGCGATATGCGTCAGGATCTGTTTGACCAGTACGAGCGCTTTTCTTTTTCCTATTATGACCGCAGCAATACCGGTGAAATGATGAGCAAGCTGGTCTCCGACCTGTTTGACATTTCTGAGCTTGCACACCACGGCCCGGAAAATATCTTTATTTCCGCGGTAAAAATCATCGGTTCTTTCGTCCTGCTGCTGATGGTCAACGTGCCGCTGACCCTGATTCTTTCCGCAGTGGTTGTGGTCATGGTGGTGTTCAGCCTGTATCAGAACAGAAAAATGCAGGAAACCTTTATGGACAATCGCCGAAAAATCGCCGCAGTCAACGCCAGCCTGCAGGACAGCCTTGCGGGTATCCGTGTTGTCAAATCCTTTGCAAATGAAGAAATCGAACGCCGCAAGTTTGAAACGAGCAACCAGCAGTTTCTGGTTTCCAAAGAAAGCAACTATCTGCGCATGGGCATTTTCCACTCCGGCAACAATTTCTTTGAGGGAATGCTGTTTTTGACCGTGTTGGTGGCCGGCGGCTACTTCATCGCAAGGGGAACCCTATCTGCTACGGATCTGGCAGTCTATGCCCTGTACATCAATATTTTCATCAACCCCATTGAGGTTCTGATTGAGTTTACCGAACTGCTGCAGAAAGGTATTTCCGGATTCCGCCGCTTTACCGAAGTGATGGAAACCGTACCGGAAATTCAGGACGCACCGGACGCCAAAGAACTGACCAACGTGAAAGGAACCATTGACTACAAAGACGTTTCTTTCCGCTACAATGACGAGGAATCTGTTTTGGAACACATCAATGTCCACGTGGACGCGGGCCGTTCTGTGGCGCTGGTAGGACCCTCTGGCGGCGGCAAGACCACACTGTGCTCCTTGCTGCCCCGCTTCTATGATGTGACCGGCGGCTCCGTTTGCATTGACGGGCAGGATGTCCGAACGCTGACCCAGGAAAGCCTGCGCAGTGCAATCGGCATTGTGCAACAGGATGTGTATTTGTTTGGCGGCTCCATTCAGGAAAACATCGCCTACGGCAAGCCGGGCGCTTCCATGGAGGAAATTATAGAAGCTGCCAAGGAAGCAAATATCCACGACTTTATTTTGTCCCTGCCGGACGGCTACGACACCTACGTCGGTGAGCGAGGCGCTCGCCTCTCCGGCGGACAGAAGCAGCGCATTTCCATTGCGCGGGTGTTCCTGAAAAATCCGCCGATGCTGATTTTGGATGAAGCAACCAGCGCACTGGACAATGAAAGCGAGCAGTACATCCAGAACAGTCTGGACAAGCTGGCACACGGCCGCACGACCATCACCATTGCACACCGGCTTTCCACTATCCGCAACGCCGATGAGATTATTGTCATTGACAACGATGGTATCCGGGAGCGCGGTACGCACGATGATTTACTTGCCAAAGACGGTTTGTACGCCAAGTACTACCAGATGCAGTTTCGAAACAATTAACAGAGCTGCGTAACCCCAGCTGCAGTTCCACATTATTATAATCCAAAACAGACCTGTCGCTTCGGTGGCAGGTCTGTTTTGGCGCCTTTTGCTGTTTCTTCTGCCATTAAAAACTACCTCCTTGTTAAAAATTTGCATGACAAAGGAGCCTTTTAGCATCTTGCTCAGGACGTAAATTTCAAAGGCGTCGATTTCGATGTTGTACAATAAAAATTGCCACCCAATTCTCAAGGATTATGATATATAATTACAGAGGATAGGAGGAATCGAAATGGCAAAGCGTATTACAAAAACTTATGATCAAGAATTCAAATTCCAGGCTGTAAAATTGGCACAGGAAATCGGAGGACACAAAGCTGCAGAAGAGCTAGGAGTCCCTTCTGGACCCATTTATGCATGGGTCAAAGCATTCAAGGAAGGCCGCTTAGAGGCTAAGACAGCAGTTCACGCACCAAGTAATGGCCTTATCCCTTAATGAAGAACTTACTGAGCTTAGCAAACATGTGAAAGAACAGGATAAAGAAATCAGACGCCTGAAAGAAGAAAACGAATTTCTTGAGGAAGCAAGCGCTTTTTTCGCAGCCAGCCGTCGGAAGTCAGCAAAAACAGAGATTAATGTTCATTGCTATGAAAACAGAAGACGGCACTCTTAAAGGAAAAATCTCTTTTTATTGCAAAAATTTTGGTGTCACAAGGTAGGAATTTCATCATTATTTAAAATATAAGGATAAGCCCTGGAAATACCGGTCTCTTGCAGAGGCTATGTTAGATATCTGTGCAGAAGATGAATGCAATGACACTTATGGGCGAGTGCGAATGCATCAGGCATTGGAACGAAAGCAGCCGGATGGCATTCATGTTCCAAGTGAAAGAACTGTTTACCGTGTTATGAAAGAAATTGGTATCATCCATAGACCAAAAAGAAAACCAAATGGAATCACGAAAGCGGATAAAGAAGCCAGAAAATCCGATGATCTGATAAAACGCAACTTCAAATCTGATAAACCCCTGGAAAAATGCGTAACAGATATGACCGAAGTAAAATGCCTGGATGGCAAACTCTATGTATCTGCAGCGTTTGATTGCTTTGATTCTGCAGTATTGGGATTAGCAATGGACACAAACATGAAAGCAACTCTATGTGAAAAAACACTGAAGAATACCTATAAATCACATCCCGGAATTCATGGATGTATCTTACATAGTGATAGGGGAACACAGTACACCAGTGAACTCTATCGTAAAGCAATCAGTAAATATGGCATTATCCAAAGTATGAACAATGCAGGTGGCAGATGCCATGATAATGCACGCTGTGAAAGCATGTGGGCATGACTGAAAGAGGAACTTCTCTATCATCGATATGATGCCTCAAAAATGAAAATCGAACCAGTGAGAACCCTCGTCTGGAGATACTTTATCAGCTATTGGAATAACAGAAAAATATGCTCTGCCAGCAGAGGGTTACCTCCTATGGTTAAGAGACATCAGTACTACATCTCATCGCAGGATGCTGCATAGTTCAAACATCCTTGAGAAAAAAGTGTAAAGAGATATTGACAGGATCAATTCATGCCCTCGCACGGAGGGCAACTGGCGGGACTCTTACCATATCGGTCGCGGAATTGGGTTTCAATTCATGCCCTCGCACGGAGGGCAACATTTAAAGCCCGGCAGCGTAGGGCAATTTAGCTATGTTTCAATTCATGCCCTCGCACGGAGGGCAACGGGTTACAGTATCCGATAAACAGCCTACAGAAGCGTTTCAATTCATGCCCTAGCACGGAGGGCAACGACTTACTTGCCTGCGTGCCCTCAAAATAAGAATGTTTCAATTCATGCCCTCGCACGGAGGGCAACCTTTCCGGCTTGTTTCCACGCCGTCAACCGTTGTGTTTCAATTCATGCCCTCGCACGGAGGGCAACAGCCTCTCAATGGGTCACAATATCAAAAAAAATGGTTTCAATTCATGCCCTCGCACGGAGGGCAACTTTTGAATCTCTTTGCTGGGATACTCAATGTAGATATGTTTCAATTCATGCCCTCGCACGGAGGGCAACCAGACTACAGAGTTCATTCACAGGGTTCATTTTCGTTTCAATTCATGCCCTCGCACGGAGGGCAACTCTGTACTGGGTCTTCTTGCAATCTGTGCATGGTAGTTTCAATCCACGCCCTCGCACGGAGGGCAACTTTCACAAAGTTCATGATTGGATTATCACTGATAGAGTTTCAATTCATGCCCTCGCACGGAGGGCAACCGGTGGATTATTCTGCCGTAACTGGAAAACTTGTTTCAATTCATGCCCTCGCACGGAGGGCAACGAATTTACGCAAGCAGCAACCGAACAGTATCAGCAGTTTCAATTCATGCCCTCGCACGGAGGGCAACACCTTTTGGTATAGATAACTGAGCGTCACTTGTAGTTTCAATTCATGCCCTCGCACGGAGGGCAACGAAAAAGCACGTATGCAGACCTCGAAAAAGCCATGTTTCAATTCATGCCCTCGCACGGAGGGCAACTTCAAAGTCATTGCTGCCGCACAGAAGTGCTTCAGTTTCAATTCATGCCCTCGCACGGAGGGCAACATGCCCCTCCGTGTCAGTTGTGCCGGTTGAATCTAGTTTCAATTCATGCCCTCGCACGGAGGGCAACCATTGTTAGAGCGTATAATATTCCAGAATACAAGGTTTCAATTCATGCCCTCGCACGGAGGGCAACACAATTTTTGCAAAATGTAATTAGCTTTGTAACACGTTTCAATTCATGCCCTCGCACGGAGGGCAACCGGTGCGTTGCTGATTGATGACGGGTACTACAAAGTTTCAATTCATGCCCTCGCACGGAGGGCAACTAAGTAAGGAACGGAAGGGGGATTCTAAAAAAATGTTTCAATTCATGCCCTCGCACGGAGGGCAACAATCTCCAAGCTGTGCCTGCAATGTAATTGTGCATGTTTCAATTCATGCCCTCGCACGGAGGGCAACCGTGTAGCACTCGCCTGCCTTGCGCTGTAAATTGTTTCAATTCATGCCCTCGCACGGAGGGCAACCCCCCGATTTGATTGGGCTTCCGTTCTTCTACGATAAAGTTTCAATTCATGCCCTCGCACGGAGGGCAACTGACGGAATGGAAGCTGTGAAGGAAACCCTAGTAGTTTCAATTCATGCCCTCGCACGGAGGGCAACCGCTGAACGTGGAACTGAACGCCGAGAATTACAAGTTTCAATTCATGCCCTCGCACGGAGGGCAACGGATGGCAGTGATTTCAGCGAACGCATCTGGAAAGTTTCAATTCATGCCCTCGCACGGAGGGCAACGGGGCAGCGCTGGGTGCCCGGCAAGTTTATGATGTTTCAATTCATGCCCTCGCACGGAGGGCAACAAATGGCTGCCGTCCGAATGGATAAACGATGCAGTGTTTCAATTCATGCCCTCGCACGGAGGGCAACAGGGAAATTCGAGAATCCATATAACTTTCCCTTGTTTCAATTCATGCCCTCGCACGGAGGGCAACCAGTATATAAAGTAACTGCTGGTCGCGCACTAAAAGTTTCAATTCATGCCCTCGCACGGAGGGCAACTGCCCAACAGGCTGTCTCCTACGGTTTTCAACTTGTTTCAATTCATGCCCTCGCACGGAGGGCAACTCACCGCCCCCAGTGTTGGCACTTTGTCATCCGGGTTTCAATTCATGCCCTCGCACGGAGGGCAACTTCGGTCGGAAAAGACTATTGGAACTATATCTTTGGTTTCAATTCATGCCCTCGCACGGAGGGCAACGTCTTAGGTTTCAATAGCCCCGTTAGCTCTACAGTTTCAATTCATGCCCTCGCACGGAGGGCAACTCCTAAGTCGCGTTCGCTGTTGCTGTATGTGTACAGTTTCAATTCATGCCCTCGCACGGAGGGCAACTGCTGTTCCATTTCAGAGCAACCGCAGCACCTAAAGTTTCAATTCATGCCCTCGCACGGAGGGCAACTCAATTGTGTGCTTTTTGCACTTCATGCAGCAGGTTTCAATTCATGCCCTCGCACGGAGGGCAACCGTGTAGCACTCGCCTGCCTTGCGCTGTAAATTGTTTCAATTCATGCCCTCGCACGGAGGGCAACTGACGGAATGGAAGCTGTGAAGGAAACCCTAGTAGTTTCAATTCATGCCCTCGCACGGAGGGCAACATATTAAAGAACTGAAAGCAAACAAAGCATATGAGTTTCAATTCATGCCCTCGCACGGAGGGCAACCCACTTTCTGATATTATTAATACTAGCAATGGTATGTTTCAATTCATGCCCTCGCACGGAGGGCAACGTGTTCAACCTACAAAAAGGCGGTGATGTGTATGTTTCAATTCATGCCCTCGCACGGAGGGCAACTATTTTTTTTGTCTAATAAGTATATGTCATATTGGTTTCAATTCATGCCCTCGCACGGAGGGCAACTTGAAAAGTATCACGATATTTCAAAAGGTGGTAATGTTTCAATTCATGCCCTCGCACGGAGGGCAACGGCAAATTTGCATATAATTTCATATAATAATTAGCTAATTTGCTGTGATTTTATTCTTGGTTTTGCATATCTCCTTTCTTTTAATGAATTCAAGAGGGAAGATCCGAATCAACCGCACAAAAATCATGCGCGAACCGGCCCGAAAAAAATGTAAGATGGACATTCGCGAAAAATTAGAGAATCAAATCTTTTCCAAATGAAATCATTTGTTTTCTCCCAATTGACTCCACTTTATTATTCCAATTGCTTCCTAAGCGGTAAAATCGTACAGAATCTTTTCTTTTATCAATCAATTTTTCCAATCCACAATGAACCGCTGCCTCCATCGCCGGATCAACTTCCAACTCAAAAACCGAATTCTGCACACGAACACCGTACTTTTCACAAAACCTAGCAACTTTTCTCAAACGTTTTTCTCCTGCGGGTTCTGTTGTATTCACATCATATGAAATTACCAAAAGCAAGGTATCTCACCTCCAAACGAATGGCGGATATTCATCCAAATCACCACGAATGACACGAGCCAACAATTGTGCTTGTGCAAAAGGGATCAACCCAATTTCAATTTTTTCTTTTAAGAATGGATGCAGCACGGTCTGTTTCTTTCGGTCGCGCCATGCGTTCAACACAGTTTTGCGCGCTTTATCTGTTAAATAATAGCAAGGTGTATCTGCTTCAAAATCCGTACCTTGAATCTGCCCACGGTTTATTAAGGAAAGTGCCAAGCGGTCACATAGAGGTGCTCGCAATTCTTCCATCAAGTCTAGCGCCAGAGCAGGACGACCTGGCCGTAATGTGTGCAGGAATCCGGCCGCAGGGTCAAGTCCGACACTCTCCACTGCCGACTGCACATCACTCTTTAACAACGTATACAGAAACGATAGCAGTGCATTGACACGATTTTCCGGCGGTCGGCGGCTACGCTTCTGAAATGTCATCATCGGTCCATCTCGCTTTAGAAGATCATCAAATACGGAAAAATACACTGCAGCAGCTGCACCCTCTTTCCCACGAAGTTCATCGACTGTCATACAAATCGGCAACTCTCGAATGGCCGTCGTAAGTGCCGTGGCGGCAGCGGCAATGCGAGACTTCTTCTCTTTGTCCTGCAAATCCCGTGCGCAGTGCTGCAACAATAATTTCTCGTTTCCTACTTTCCCGCACAGAATATTTTTAACCAGACTAACAGAAAAAAAGGGATCACTTACATCTGCAAACTGCTGCTGTCGCAACAAGATATTACCGCTCTGCGGTCCCTGCAGTCTGCCGTAAAACCGCCCAGTATCCGAAAGAAAAGTCAGGGTAATACCGTTCTGTGCGCAAAACGCAAAAAAAGGTGTCGACACGGTTGTATTGCCGAAACATATAATAGAATCTACGTTGTGTGCCGGTATACGTCCCTTTTCTTCCCCTCCAACGATGATCTCAACGGCATGGTTTTGGCAATGCAGATAGGAATCTTGCGTCAAAATATAAAGAGTCATTCCTAATTTTCGCACAATGTTTCCTCCTCTAGCAATTGCTTGCGCAGATTTTTACAATAATCCGCCGCACTTCTCGACCATTCCGGATGGCAGATTTCTTTCAGAGAGCATTTTTTACACCTGGCACTTAAGGTAGGATCCGGAACCTTGCCGGACTGCATCATTTCTGCCAGCATCCTTGCTGTGTATCGGGTTTCTTCCCGCAGTTTAGTATCCAATGCAACGGGCTGTCTCCGATGCGAATCAATATAAAACAAACTACCTTCAAGTATTTCAACCTTATATTTTTCTTCCAAGCACATAGCCTGTCCGCAAAGTTGCAGTTCATATTCCCGTTCCGTACGCATCACACCATGTTTATACTCTACAGGATATAGCGCCCACTTCCCAGAAATTTCAGGAAGTTTAGCACCATTTCCAGATGCAGTTGCCTCCACGCAATCGCAAAATCCACTTAAGCCTAGTTCTACTGAAAAAACAGGAAACTCATAGAATTGAATAAGATTTCCACGACGTTCCTTTCTTTGTGTATGCACCCGTTCATGCTCCGCAGCGCCCATCATGGTATCAGCGCTTTCCGCCCACGCCCGGTCGAGCATCAGCAGTCCAGCGCGGCGCGGGCAGTATCCATACTGTGACAGGTAGGACAGCGGCAGCGTTTCATCTGTTTCCATCAGTGAAAAAAGCAGGCGCGTTCCGGAACGGCATTCCACTGGATTTCCTCATAAGGTGAGCACAGGAAGCCAATATCGATTCCGGCAGGGCGCTGATCCAATGAGATGGAAACTTGGTAGTCCTTCCAGCTGCGTGGACTTTTCACATTTTCTTTTTTCTTTACGCTGACAAGTTCAAATAATTCATGCGCGGGGGCACAACCGAGTACCGCCTGCTGTGCCCGCTGTGACAAATCTGTATCGGTACCGATATGTTTAAAAATCACAAGCGGGCTGATCACGGACATCTGTCCCTTACTGGCAGAACGGTCATGCTCATATATATTCAGAATGGACTCAAACAGGATTTTCAGGTCCTGCTCAGAAAAACCTGTCTCCCTTGCAAGGTTGGCACTGATAAATCCGTGAGCTTCATACAGCCCATATGGGATAAACTGCTTGCGGCCCATCGTACGCAATTTGTCTTCCGGTGTTTTTTCTTCAACCGCAAGGTAATCTGCCGCTGTCTTTGCGCCATTTCCGTCATCCGCGGTCGCCATACGGGTAATTGTAACATCCAACGGCAAAATGGGGTCTGTGGAACGTGCAAAGGCCAGTTGAACAGGCCCTCGCACCTGCCCCGCATTTGGTCCGGTGGACATGACCGCACCAAAAGTACGCACGTCAAAAAACTTGGCACACGCCTGCTGTCTTGCCTTATAAATATCCGCCTTGGATTTCGCTCCGTATTCTAGCCCGACCTCTTCTCTGGCTTCTGCAATGTGTCTGTTCAGGTTGGTTGCATTCTGGACAAAAATATTCATTCCGGGCTTTTCGGCATAGGCGCACTGAACATAATTGCGAATGCGGCGCTTGAGTGCAACGTCCGTAATATAACCGTGCATATCCTGCGGATCCATACGCGGCGCATTGCCCATGTCTGGATCTCCGTTCGGATTTCCGTTTACGCACTCCACAAAGAACAAAAACTCGTATCGATTTTGAATGGCCATTTTTAAAACTTCCTTTCCTGTTTCAATCTGTTCCTTTTTTGCTTTTGTAAATTTCAGCATGCTGCTGGTGATACCCAACCGCAAACTCTCCCTGTTGCAGCGGTGATAAGGCTGTCGGCAGCGGAGGGTTTAGCTTCGTGTAAATTTCGTCCAGCATCTTTTGATAAAAGACGCGGGTTCCCTCACTTTCAATTTTTCCAAGATGGTACTGGGAAAGACTGGACAGCCGGCCTAACACCAACGCAGGAGTTGTACTGGCTCCGGTGTAATAGCGTTCAATCACGCCGGCATTCAGACGATTTTTATATGCACTTTTCTGAATTTCCGCGTAAACCGCCATGAGCCGGCCGCATTGGTACGCGTCACTTGGATAATCATGATTGACTGCTTCTTTCATAAAAATTTCTCCTTTCTCTGAAGAACGTTGCTTTCTTATAATCCATGCTTTCAGCAATTGACAGGCACACAAATCCGGGTTGCGTTCCCCTCCTTTGTTGTCTTCTGTAACGAGCATATGGGAACGAATATAGCGAAGCGCCTGCTTCCCAACCGCATCCGGTAGCGGCTTCCCGTGCAAGATACTGTATAAGATTCTAACTTGGATACCGGACAATTCCTCTGCCATCTGTTTCCCGAGATTCTTACTCGCGCTTTGGGTTGGTTTTAGTAGACGGTATTCCAAACGTGACAACCGTTCGGATTTACAGGTTCCGCTTCCATCGTCTAGTACAATTCGCAAGTCATCGTACCACAACTTGATATTCTGATAAAGGTCCTCATAGCTGCCTTCATCCCAGCCCCGAACCATCATGCGCCCGTTTGCTCCGGACAGTGGCATCAGATAATACTTGTTTTCTAACTGCTGCGGATTTTCCCCTTTTTTAACACTTTGAATCAGGGCGTTCGCGGCAGCCATGGCAGTATCCATCTTTCTGGCAAAGTCCGTTCCGTCAGCATCCTCTTTATTGTCTGCCGCATATGCGCCAAAGAAATTGGCAAAAACATCTTCTTCCTGTTTGACCGGTTCCTTGTACCAATGCACCATTTTCACGCCTGCCTGAATCGGTGCCTGTGCAATCAATTCCTGCAAAGCGGCATTGACGCTGGTAATGGCACTTTCTGAAACGACTGCGTTTTCGGTCTGGCTGAATCCGTAAGATGTGAAAGCCGCTTTATCAAAACATAGCAAAGCATCCCCCGCCGTATGACCACCCACCGCAATCAGCCCGCTTACCTTGGGTACAGTACGTACCGGTGCCGTAATCTGCCCGGTCACCAGGCAGCGCTGTGTGGCTTCTTTTTTTTCTTCGCCAATCTCATGTCGATAGCTTTCCCACCAATCATAGTACCGTTCACTTTTTTCAATCGGGAGCCCGTCCACTTGCAGCCCAATAGGGTCATTGGGTTTTAGTTTCTTTTCAGCCAGCGCGCCACGCATGGTTTCCAGTGTTTCAGGGGTCTCCAGTGCTTTGGCACAAACTGCAAAAAGGGGCTCCGCCCCTGCACCGGCTTTCAATCCGTCTATAAAAAAGGTGTGTTTCACAAGCGTATTGGGCTTGTTATCCGTCTGCAAAATATAAACCGCTTTGTCTACCAGCAAGTTGCATTTGGACGTACCGTTTGCGACCGTTCCAATGTCCGGTGCCAGTGTTGTCGGTTCCAACGGAGAAACGATATCTAAAAATTCACCCTGTGCGGTCAAGGAAAGATATCCTTTAATGCTCTTCTCCTTAAACCCCGGGCGCGCCGTCAGCTGGCGTTTCTGTGCGTATGTATACAGTTCAGTCAGCACATTTCACACCCTCTTTCGGTTTCAGCACCCTTGCGTCATCGTAAGGCGGCACGTTCAAAACGCCCCCTTGCACCTGCGCATGAAATAAAGAAACACTCGGCTTGCACTTTTTGGATACCTCATAATCGTGCAGATTAAAAACGTCATACAGCATATACCCTAAATCCAGGTTGAGGTCGGCAAGCGGTGGTTGACCGCTGCTGCCCCAGGAAAAATACGCTGGAAATTCGCGTAGCCCAAATGAGGGCTGAAAAAAGCACTGTCCGCGTTTCACCCGCTTTTCAAACTGCGGCTTCAATCGCTTCATCGCTTTTTCATGGTCGCCGTTTTCAAAGGCAGAGCGTGGAACCATCTCCGCAGTGATGCGGTACCGCACATCTTTTAGGGCTGTGGTTTGCCGTTGGGTGCGTTCCTCTTCTACTAGAAATGGCAGTTTTCCCATACGGCACTTGACTTCATTTCGTCTAAAATTCACATACATTAAGGGCTTCAAAATTTCAATTCGCTTTACCTGCCAATAAAACTCTACTGGCTTTGAGTAAATTGCACTGAAAATTCCTCGCGTGGCAGAGGGAGTTGGTACCGGGTAGGTCAGGCGCTCCACTTTACTCTCCGGTCGGGAAAAGCAGGCGAAATCCCCCCATACTTCAATCGTCTGGTCGTTTGAATCTTGCATGGTATTCCTCCTTTATTTGATGTAAAATTAGTAACAGTTCTGAAATGGTTTGTCATCCGCCATATACAGCCCTGTTTTTTCATCATAACAATCTTTCTGATCCAGTAAATAACAGACTGCGTTTCCCGCGAAGTGACGCCCCCGGTAGTCCCGTGGAATCAATGCCTCACAGTAAGCAGCAATGCCGGATTTGTCAAAGCTGTTCACTAAAAGTGGGCTGGCGTCTTTGAGGAGTGCGGGTGTTACGCCATGTTCCGTCGCCTCCTTCTTCACTTTTTCAAACAGTACGCTCAATTCTTCTTTACCGGCATAAGGAACGAGAATCCGGTATCCACCGGACGGAATAATTTTGTAATTTTGCTCAGCACTCTGATAATCCATTTGACTGACTGCGGTACGCAGCTTTTCTGTATCCGCTGGAGCATTGATATAAATCCGCCGGTAATACTCATCAACGTCTTGCAAGTTGCAAAGATCCACTTCGCGGTTTTCCAACATCAAACGGAGTTGATTGGCGGCATTCTCATACCACTCGTCAGGGTACAGTCTGCCAGGCTCGTCCGGTAGAAACACCACCAATTTACCGAGATTCTTCGATTCTCCGTTTCGGTTGCAGCGGCCCGCCGCCTGAATTACGGACTCCAACGGTGCTAATGCACGGTACATTGCTTGGAAGGAAAGGTCAACGCCTGCCTCGATACACTGCGTTGCAACCACTCGGCACGGTAAGCCGGCCTTTAAGCGTACTTGAATGGTTTCAATTGTCATTTGGCGGTGTGCCGGGCACAAATCACTGGATAAAAAAAACAATTCCTTCTCCGCACAGCTTGTTCGGAGCAGTTCAAAGAGCTTACGTGCATGGCGGCGAAGATTCAAAATTGCGCAGCTGCTTTTCTGCTGCTGCATCTCCTGCGCAATCTGTTTCAGGGAAGTCGCCGCTTTTGTTCTCCATTCAACCCGCACCCGCCGTGTGTTAAAAAATAAATTCTGCGGATTCTCAACGATTTCTTTTGGTGCCCATTGCGCATGATTCTTATAATGGAAGGAAGGCTGTGTTGCAGTGGACATCACCACCGTACAATTGTAGTGCAGGTACAGCTCCCGCAGTGTATTTAGGGTAGCATCCAACAGCTTTGGCGGCAAACTCTGCGCTTCGTCAAAGACGATGACGCTGTTTGCTGCCTGATGTAAGCGACGGCAGCCCGGCGCGCTGCTTGCAAAAAGGCCTTCCAAAAAGCCAACGGTTGTGGTAACCACCAAAGGTGCATTCCAACGCTCCGCGAACTGTCGGGTTTCATCCTGCGCTGCCGCCTGACTGTGGCTTTCCAGCGTATCAGGCAAAACCTTCCGGTATTCCTTTGCATTTTGTTCAATAATCGATAGGTACGGCAAAACCACAAAAATTCTTTTTTTATTCCATCTTTCCGCGTGACGGAGTGCAAATGCCAACAGTGCCAGTGTTTTACCCAGCCCAGTCGGGGCAGTCAGAGTAAACAATCCCGGCTGATTTTGCCAGCCCGCCCGCCGGCAGCTGTCATACAAAGCGTCCCGCATTTGATTGAGCTGTCCGTCTGAAGTCGAATTTTTCCGAATAGAATCTCGGTACGTCTGCAGAGAGTCAAATGCACGTTTTGCATTCAAAAATCTCTCTTCCTGTTTTTCACCGTCAAAGTGCTCCGCCGTGGCAGTGTAATCCGCATCCACCAGGCAGGAGTACAGCATTCTGGTCTGGAGCATTCTGGCAAGCAGCACATCTGTACTGCCCTCTAGCGGCGGAAGCGACGGAAGTGGATGATGCAGGAGCTCTGGTTCGAGTTCCTGTTGAATTTGCTTCACCAATTCCTGGAATTCAATTTTTCCACAAATGGAAACGGTCTTCCCGTCCGGCGGTACAATTCTGTTTTCGCCAACGAGCGCTTGTTTTAAAACCGACAATACCTCATTTTGTAAAGAACTGTGGTGGGCGCGAATAATCACCTCCAGCGCGTGAACAGTGGGGTCGGAATCGCTACCAAAAGCGTGCGCCAACACCGCGCCTGGAACCGCGTGATCAATATGCTTCTGCCTTTGATGCAGTACCGCCTGAAAAAGTTCACTGTACTTCCCCGCATCGTGCAGCAGGCCTGCGACTCTGCCGAAGTCACCGCACTGCAGCTCCTGCGCATACATTTCGCACAGTGCACCCACCTTTTTCAAGTGTTCCTGAACTGTTTCCCACTTTCGCTTGTCCGTATGGGTATGGGCATAATAGACTTTCAAGGATTCACCTCCCTGGCAAATTATATGACTAATTATATCCTTCTGTGCCATGTGAATCAAGCAATATGACTAAAAAATCCAATAATTATTTTGGACGCATTTTGTATATTATATATAAGTATTACTGTAAAAGGGCCTTTGCCGTGCCAATTTCTCCGGCTTATAAGGTTCCGTAAAATCTTCCGCCGCGGATTTCCGGCAGTCAAACTGACAAATTCCGTACTTCCGACCGTGCTTTACATTTCCGTTTCATTTAACAAGCTCATTCTTGCTCAAACGCACAAAAGTTGGTATACTTAAACCAAGACCATTTGTGCCGCTTCCTCAGCAGAACGCCGCGCAAACAGTCTGCTCTTCAACTTTCCGCGTGAGCGGCTTTGAAACTCTGAAACAGGCGGTGCCGAAAATGAACAGACGAAAATATCCGAAGGCCGCAGCCGTAATCGACATTGGCTCCAGCGAACTGAAACTGCGCATCGCACAGCTTCGCAAGGGGGAAATCTGTGACCTTGATCAGCTGGTGTACCCGCTGCCTTTGGGACATGAAGTATTTACAGAAAGAAAGATCAGCTTTGAGTGCATCCGGGAAATGAGCCGTGCACTCTCCGGCTTTACCGCGCTAATGAAAGAGTACGGCATTACGCAGTACCGCGCGGTTGCCACCACAGCATTCCGTGAAGCGGAAAACCGTGCGTTCGTACTGGATCAATTGAAAGTTCAAAACAACCTGAATGTGGAAGTTTTGGAGGATGATGAGGAAAAGACGCTGATTTATTCGGAAATCCTGACTTCCTTAAAAAGTGCGGGGATTCTGGAACCGGGCGGCACCCTGCTGTCCTTCATCGGTTCGGGTACCATCGGCGCAGCAGTTTACGATGGCAGTGCCATGATTTACTCGCAGAACATCCCCACCGGCGCCTTAAAGCTGCACGATATGCTGGGCAGTATGCAGGAGCAAACTGATGACTTCGGTACTGTGGTTGAGGAATATCTGGAAAACACACTGGAATGCGAAAGCCTGCTGCGCTATGACATTCAGAACATTATTTTGACTGGAAACGAAATGGAGCTGATTGCCCAACTGTGCGGCACCGACTCGCAAAAAAGCATTCATGCGATTCCGGTCAAGGAAATCACCAAACTGTATCGCCGCATCCGGTCGTTGCGGCCGGATAAAATCGCGCAGCGGTACAACATTTCCGAGCCATCCGCCGAGCTGCTGTACTCTGCACTTTCCATTTATATGCAGCTGATTAAAAAGACCTCTGCCAAAACCGTTCTCTCCCCACGGGTGGATTTGTGGGATGCACTGATGCGGCAAATGCTGATTCCACGGCAGAAAAGCGAATATACGGAATACGTTCATACCAACGCCATTTCCTGTGCCAACCATATTGCCGAAAACTACCACTGCAATCGTGGTCACACCGAACTGGTACGGCAAGCAGCCTGCACCATGTTTGACCGCTTAAAGCCGCTGCATGGTTTGGGTGCAGACCAGCGGCTGGTTCTGGAACTGGCGGCAATCCTGCACGAAAGTGGTCATTACGTTTCCGCGAAAGACCACCTCGGCGCCAGCTTTGACATCATCCGCCACACAGACATTTACGGCATTACCAGCCGAGATATCCTGCGTGCCGCCTATGTGGCTCGCTACAATGAATACACCGTGCCGGACTTTCGGGATATGGAATACATTACGATGCCGGAACAGAGCCGTACCGTTATTGCCAAGCTGGCGGCAATTTTTCGCCTGGCAAACGCGCTGGATAAATCCCAGAAGCAGAAGCTGAAAAACATCAAGGTCAAGCTGCTGGACGACCAAATGGTGGTTTCTGCGCAATCAAACGACAACCTGTTTCTGGAAAAATGGGCATTTGAGCAGTGCTCAACCTTTTTTAAAGATGTCTTTGGGCTGTACCCCATCCTGAAAGTGAAGCAAACCCTGATTTGACCGGCTATTTTGAACGCAAACGGAGGAACGATGCATGAGCGAGCAAATGACTGAAAAACCATCCAACCATCCCATTCCCTACTACAACCGCGAACTCAGCTGGATGGATTTTAATATGCGTGTGCTGGAGGAATGCTTTGAAAAAGAAAACCCGGTCATGGAGCGCGTGCGCTTTCTGGCCATCACCGCCAGCAATCTGGACGAATTTTTCATGGTGCGGGTGGCCGGCGTCATGGAGCAGGTGCGCAGCAAGTACCGCAAGCAGGACCCCAGCGGACTTTTTCCAGAGGAGCTGTACCGTGTCCTCTCGAAAAAAATCCATGACTTTGCTGAAAAGCAATATTCCTGCCTGCACCGCTCGATTCTTCCCGCACTCAAGCGGTGCGGCATTGTCTTTCTTACACCAGAAGAAATGAACGCAGAGCAGCGCCAGTACATTTCCGAATACTTTAACCGCATTCTATTTCCGGTGCTTACGCCGCTGGCTGTGGACCGCAGCCGGCCTTTCCCCTTCCTTGCCAACAAAAGTCTGAACATTGCAGTGCGGTTGGATGGCAAAGAAAGCGACGAAGACTGCTTTGCGGTTGTGCAGGTGCCGTCCATTCTCTCGCGCTATCTGGAACTGCCCGGCAAAAGCGGGCGCTGCTTTGTGCTGCTGGAAAATGTCATCATGTACTGCATGGAGGAACTCTTTGAAGAGCGGCACATCCGCTCAGTTTGCCCGTTCCGCATTACCCGCAACGGCGACCTTGCCATTGACGAAGAATCGGAAGACCTGCTAATCGAGATTCAAAAATCCATCAAAAAGCGCAAGCGAGGTGCGCCTGTCCGTCTGGAAATTTTGCAGAAGTGCGACCCCGCCACCAAGGACTTTTTACTGGAGATGCTGGATGTGAACGAAAACAGCGTTTACGAGTTGGCAGGGCCGCTGGATCTGACGTTCTTCTCCAAATTCGCAGGTTTGCCTGGCTGTGAGGATTTGTGTTTCAAACCGATTCAGCCGGTTTACCCGCCCGCGGATTTCTGGGGTTATGATGACATTTTTGAAGCCATCCGTGACAAAGACCGCATGGTACACCACCCCTATGAAAGCTTTGAAGTGGTTGTGGACTTCATCCGCTCCGCCGCAGAGGATGAAAATGTGCTCGCCATTAAGCAGACGCTGTACCGTGTCAGCGGGCACTCGCCGATTGTCGCCGCACTAATCCGCGCCGCGGAAAACGGCAAGCAGGTCACGGTGCTGGTTGAGCTGAAAGCACGCTTTGACGAAGAAAATAACATTCTGTGGGCAAAGAAGCTGGAAAATGCCGGCTGTCATGTGATTTACGGTCTGGCAGGCCTCAAAACCCATTGCAAAATCGCGCTGGTTGTCCGCCGTGAGGAAGATGGCATCCGCCGCTACCTGCACATGGGCACCGGTAACTACAATGACTCCACCGCAAAGGTTTACACCGATATCGGGCTTTTTACCTGCAAGGAACCGTTCGGTGTGGACGCCAGCAGCCTTTTCAATGTTTTAACCGGTTACAGCCGTCCGCCAGAATACAATAAAATGATTGTCGCACCGCACGGTATGCGCAAATTTTTTGAATACCGTATCCGCCGCGAAATTCAAAATGCAAAGCAGGGGCTGCCCAGTGGCATTACGGTGAAAGTGAATTCTCTGGTGGATCCGGCAATTATCGCGCTTTTGTATGAAGCCAGCCGCGCCGGTGTGCCGATTCGCCTGATTGTGCGCGGTATCTGCTGCCTGATTCCGGGGCTTGCCGGTGTCAGTGAAAATATCGAGGTCATCAGCATTGTCGGCCAGCTTCTGGAGCACAGCCGGATTTTCCGCTTTGAAAACGCAGGTGACCCCAAAATCTACATGGGCAGTGCGGACTGGATGCCACGCAATCTGGACCGCCGCGTGGAGTTGGTCTTCCCCATTGAGGAGCCAGACCTGAAACAGCGCGCTTTTGAAATTTTGGACTTGATGCTCAGCGACAACATCAATGCCCGCATCATGCAGAGCAGTAAGGAATACGTGCACATTGACCGACGCGGAAAAACGCCCTGCAACTGCCAGACCGCATTCAGCAAGCTGGCGCACACCGCTGTCAAAGCGCTGACCGCGCAGGAGGAGGAAAAACCGCTGAGTCCGCTGTACAGCCCACACACCTCTGAGTAAAGAATTTTGTGGAATCTCCGCTTCTGCACACCGGGTTTGTGTTATAATAAAAAAAGCCGCCGATTTGTCTGTGCAAACCGGCAAAGCTTCCTGCATCATCAGCTTCCATCATTTTTCTGAAAAGGGCGTGGAATCATGCGAAAAATCGGAATATTGACCAGCGGCGGCGACTGCCAGGGCTTAAATGCTGCTATTCGCGGTCTTGGAAAAGCGCTGCTGTGTGAATTTGGCAAAAACGTTGAGATTTATGGAATTGAAGACGGCTACCGCGGCTTAATCGAGGGCAACTACCACAAAATGAAGCCGCACGACTTTTCGGGTATTATCAATCTGGGCGGCACGATTTTGGGCACCAGCCGCCAGCCGTTTAAGCTGATGCGCGTCATCGACGAAAACAGCGGCGACAAAGTCCAGAATATGAAAGACAACTACAAGAAGATGGACTTAGACTGTCTGGTCATTTTGGGTGGAAATGGCACGCACAAAACCGCCAACCTGCTCAGCGAAGAGGGACTGAACGTAGTAACGCTGCCCAAAACCATTGACAACGACGTTTGGGGCACCGACGTCACATTTGGCTTTCAGAGTGCGGTAGACGTTGCTGCAAACGTTTTGGACTGTATTCACACCACCGCCACCTCACACGGCCGGATTTTCATTGTGGAAGTCATGGGGCACAAAGTCGGCTGGCTGACGCTGCATGCAGGCATTGCCGGCAGTGCGGACGCAATCCTGCTACCGGAAATTCCCTATACGGTAGAAAGTATCGCCAAGGTGATTGAGCAGCGCAGCAAAGAGGGTAAGCGTTTCTCCATTCTCGCCGTGGCGGAAGGCGCTGTTTCCAAAGAAGAGTCTAAAATGAGCAAAAAAGAACTGAAAGCCAAGCGTGCCGCTGAAAACTTTCCGTCAATTTCCTACCGCCTTGCTAAAGAACTGGAGGATGCCACCGGCCACGAAATCCGTGTTACGGTGCCCGGACACATCCAGCGCGGCGGCGCGCCCTGTCCCTACGACCGCGTTCTTTCCACACGCTTCGGCGCAGCGGCGGCACAGCTCATTAAACAAAAAAAGTACGGCAATATGGTTGCCATGCGCAACCATATCATTGTTCCGGTACCGCTGAACGAAGTGGCCGGAAAACTAAAAACCGTCCCGCTCGACTGTCAGTTGATTCAAACCGCGCGGGACATCGGCGTAAGCTTCGGTGATTAAAGGAGGTTCTGCATATGTTATACAATCCAAATTCCTTTTACGCAAGACAGGCGCACCTGCACAGCGCTTGGAAAACAATCGGCATTGTTTCTGCCGTCACTGCGGTCGCTTCCCTGGCTGCCGGCGTCTGCTTCTGGATTCGTGCATCCCGGTGTATGCATGAGCTGGACACTTCCCTGCCGGTTCTGGGGAAAGCTGCGGAAAAGTACCTGCACGAGCAGCAGGACGTTTCTCCGGCAGACGATGAAATCCTGCCCTAAAATTCCTTTACAAAAAAACGAACGCGGGACAAGCGGTTTTAAAGCCGCTGTCCCGCGTTTTTTCTTTCTCAAGCCCGCACCACGCTATAAATCAATCTGGTCACGAATCTGCGAAAACAACTTCTCTCCGATTCCCTTAACATTCTGCAGTTCCTCAACGGACTGAAAGCCGCCGTGCGCCGTGCGGTAAGCAACAATCCGCTTTGCCAGCGCACTGCCGACCCCTTTGAGACTTTCCAACTGGGAAAGTGACGCACTGTTTAGATGGACCTTGCCGTTGTAAACTTCGCTCAGCGCCGCAGAGGGACCGTCCGTGGTCACAACTGCCGCAGGGTCACAGACAGGCGGTACAAAAAACAGCGAATAGCCGATGCACAGCGCCGCCAACACCGCTGCAAGGCCAATTAAAATGCGAATGTGCACACGTTCCTCATCCATACTGCTCCCCCGAACGCTCAGTACTGCAGCCGCTTCAAAAACTGTGTGAAATATGCCGGCAGGTCACTGGAAAACTCCAGATATGCGCCGGTGCGCGGATGTACAAAGCCAATCAGGCGCGCGTGCAGGCACTGCCCCACAAGCCCCGACACCGGTTTTTTCGGCCCGTAAACGGGGTCGCCTGCCACGGGATGCCCCAAGTATGCCATGTGCACGCGAATCTGATGAGTCCGGCCAGTTTCCAGTTGCAGCCGCACATGCGTGAACCCTGCGTATCGCGCCAAAACATGGTAGTGTGTCACCGCGCGGCGGCTGTTTTTCTCCGTAACCGCCATTTTTTTTCGGTCTGTGGGATGCCGCCCAATCGGCGCATCCACTGTACCGTCATCTTCCCGAAGATTCCCGTGTACAACAGCTTCGTAAACGCGCGTGAAGCTGTGCACCTGAATCTGCTCCGCAAGCTTTTTGTGGGCAAAGTCGTTTTTCGCAACAATCAGCAGACCACTGGTGTCTTTGTCAATCCGGTGCACGATACCGGGGCGAATCACGCCGTTAATCCCCGAAAGTGTATCTCCGCAGTAGGCCAACAGTGCATTGACCAGGGTGCCGGTGTAGTTCCCCGGCGCGGGGTGCACCACCATCCCTTTCGGTTTGTTGACCACCAGCAGGTCGCTGTCCTCATACACGATGTCCAGCGGAATGGCTTCCGGCAGCACCTGCAGCTTCTGCGGCTCCGGAATCACCGCCGTCAGCACATCGCCCGGCGCCACATGGTAACTTTTCTGCAGGGGGCGGCCGTCCCTGCAGACGGCACCTTCCCGAATATACTTTTCTGCCAGCGAGCGCGTCAGACCGATGTCCTGTTCGCTCAAATACTTGTCCAAACGTTCGCCGCTCTGTGTTTCACAAACCGTAAATTCATAACGTTCAGGCATGTTTCTCTTCCGCCTTTTCTGCCGGCTTTTTATCCTGCTGCTCCTCGCGGTCGTTTAAAAAGAGGTACAAAACCAGAAGCGCCACGCCGACCACCACGCAAATGTCCGCCACATTGAAGATATACGGAAAAAAGTGAAAGTGAATGAAGTCCACCACATATCCACGCAAAACCCGATCCAGAATATTGCCGACGCCGCCGCCCAAAATCAGAATGCAGGCGGCACGCGACATGGCATTGTGGCGCTGCCAGCGAAAGAGCGCCACCGCAACGAATACACAGATTACAGCGGTAATCGCGGCAATCAGCCACTGTCGATTTTGAAAAATACCGAATGCGGCACCGCGGTTTTCCAGATAGTCCAAAGAAAGAAAGCCCGGAATCAGCGGCTGCCTGCCGTTCGGATACAGGAACTGAATGACCAGCAGCTTGGTCAGCTGATCCGCCACGGCAAGCACAACCGCCAGTCCCACTGCCGCCAGCGCTATACGATTTTTTTTCATAAGCACACCTCCAAATATACAAAAAGCGGAGCGGTTGCCCGCCCCGTTTATTCGATTTATGCCAGCACATGTGCGCAGCGCTCGCAAACATCCGGGTGTGCGGCATCTGTGCCAACGGTATCGCTGTACATCCAGCAGCGCGCGCATTTATCACCTTCTGCGTGTGTCACCGTAACAGAGAAGCCCTCCAGCGCAACGTCCGTGTATGCGCCCGTGCCGCCGTTGACAACCTCGACAGCGGAAACAATGAGCACCGGCAGCAGTTCCTTCTCAACGCTCTTGACAAAGTCATACAGCTCGCCTGTGCAGAACAGCTGCACCTTCGCATCCAACGAGGAGCCGATCACCTTCTGCTTACGTGCCTGCTCCAGCGCTTTTTTCACATTGTCGCGTACCGCGTGGATACGGTCCCAACGTGCCAGAAACGCTTGGTCTGCCTGCACGCCGCTTGCTTGCGGGAACTCATTGAGCACCACGGAAGAGGCGTCTTCCGCCTTGGCGTGCCGCATGGCCTGCCAGATTTCCTCGCTGGTGTAAGCCAGAATTGGCGCCAAAAGGCGTGTCATGCCGCTGAGGATGGTATACATAACCGTCTGTGCCGCCCGACGTGTGGCGCTGTCAGTTTTCTCTGTATACAGACGGTCTTTTGCAACGTCCAGATAGAAGTTGCTCATGTCCACCACGCAGAAATTATGAATGGCATGGTAAGCATTGTGGAACTCAAACGTATCGTAGCCCTCGCGGACTTTGTCAATCAGCTCGTCAAACTGGTGCAGCGCCCACCGGTCAATCTCCTGCAACTCCGCATCCCCCACTGCATCGCTGTCCGGATTAAAGTCGTGCAAATTGCCCAGCATAAAGCGCGCCGTATTGCGGATTTTGCGATAAGCATCGGAAAGCTGCTTGAGGATTTCCTTGGACACATGAATGTCAGCATGATAATCTGAAGACGCCACCCACAGGCGCAGAATGTCTGCGCCGTACTGATCCACGATTTCCTGCGGGTCAATGCCGTTGCCGAGGGATTTGCTCATCTTGCGGCCCTCGCCGTCCACCACCCAACCGTGCGTGCAGACTGCTTTGTACGGTGCCTTGCCGCGCCATGCAACACTGGTCAGCAGGCTGGACTGGAACCAGCCGCGATACTGGTCAGCACCCTCCAGATAGAGGTCGGCAGGCCAGTGCAGTTCCGGCCGCTGGTCGGCAACCGCCGCATGGGAAACACCGGAATCGAACCAGACATCCATGATGTCGTGTTCCTTGGTAAACTCGGTGCAGCCGCACTTGGGGCACTTCGTGCCCTGCGGCACAATCTCTTTCGCATCCGTCGTAAACCATGCATCACTGCCCTGCTCGCCAAAGAGCTTTGAAACGTTTGCCATGGCTTCCTTGCTCATCAGGGGTTCGCCGCAATCCTTGCAGTAGAAAATCGGAATCGGCACACCCCAGCGGCGCTGACGGGAAATGCACCAGTCGTTGCGCTCGCGCACCATGGAGGTAATGCGGTCTTTGCCCCACGCCGGAATCCACTGCACTTTGTTGATTTCCTCAACAGCCTTTTCCTTAATGGCATCAACCGAGCAGAACCACTGCTCGGTCGCGCGGAAAAGAATCGGCTTCTTGCAGCGCCAGCAGTGCGGGTACTGATGGATAATCTTTTTCTGTGCGAACATGGCGCCGATTTCAACCAGATAATCAGCGATGGCCTTGTTTGCCTGCGCGGTAGTCAGTCCGGCAAAGCGCTCACCGGCTTCCGCGGTCATACGGCCGTCCGCATCCACCGGAACCAAAATCGGCAGTTCCGGGTACTTATCATGGCAGACATTGTAGTCATCCACGCCGTGACCGGGTGCTGTGTGCACACAGCCGGTGCCGCTGTCCAGGGTGACATGATCCCCCACAATAACCAAAGACTCGCGGTCAAGGAACGGATGCTTTGCCTTCATATACTCGCACTCGCTGCCCTTGAACGTTGCCAAAACGGAGTAGCCGGTTTTCCCCGCTTCCTCCATGACCGAACGGTAAAGTTCAGACGCCATGATGTAGTACTCCCCATCACAAGCAATCAGGGAATACGCAAAGTCCGGGCCCAAGCAAATGGCTTCATTTGCAGGGATGGTCCACGTTGTGGTGGTCCAAATGACAAAGTAAGTGTGTGCCAGATCCGCGCCCTTGGCTGTGAAAAAGCCTTTGTCATCTGTCACGCGAAACTTGACGAAAATGGAGTCGCAGGGATCCTCCGCATACTCGATTTCCGATTCTGCCAAAGCGGTTTTGCAATCCGCGCACCAGTAAACCGGCTTGAGTCCTTTGTAAATCAGACCTTTTTCGCACATATTGGAGAAAATTTCAATCTGCTTTGCTTCAAAGTCATGCGTCAGGGTAATGTAGGGATGTGACCAGTCGCCCAGACCGCCCAGGCGCTTAAACTCGTTGCGCTGCCCGTCGATGTAAGTCAGCGCAAACTCGCGGCAGATTTTGCGCAACTCCACATCAGAGATCGCTTCGCTGTTGGTAATGCCTGCTTTTTTCCGCGCTTTCAGTTCAGTCGGCAAACCGTGCGTATCCCATCCGGGCACATACGGCGCCTGAAAACCGGACATATTTTTGGAGCGCACAATGATGTCCTTGAGGACTTTATTTAAAGCGGTTCCCAAATGGATATCGCCATTGGCATAGGGAGGGCCGTCATGCAGAACATAAACCGGCTTTCCCTCATTCTTCTTCATCACCTGACCGTAAAGGTCTTCTTTTTCCCAAGCGGACAGGGTTTCTGGCTCACGCTTCGGCAAATGTGCCTGCATGGGAAAATCGGTTTTCGGCAAATTTAAAGTGCTTTTGTAATCCATTGGGTTCTTCTCTCCTTCGATATGCGCGCTGCACACAAGCTAAAATTTTTTATCAATGCTTTCTGTTGAAAATCTGAGAAGCGTCATCGTCATCCAAATCGTACTCTTCCCCAAAAATCACAGAAGCTTTCGATTCTTTTTCAGGACGCACCGGCGCAAAAGGCTTTGCCGTCAGGTACTCTGCCTCCCCATCCGGAGAAGCAAACGTCACCGGCTCCAGAATTTCCTCTTCCTCATCAGGACGCTCTTTGACAGCGCCGGTTTTCACCGGAGGCTGGTCTTCCGTTTCCGCCTGCTCGCTCGGTTCTGGGCGTTCCTCTGCGGCAGGTTCCTCCTCCGCTTCCGGTTGCTTGATCGGCTGCTGTGGGAGATTGTTAATCAGAGCAATCTGCTCTTTGTACAGATCCAGCAGATGGGCACGGAAATCGGAAACCGCCTGCTTCATCTGCTGCAGTTTCTGCTGCTCACCGGTGATTTCCTTTTCTGCACCGGAAACAATTCCTTTTGCTTTCAGATTGGCATCATTCAGAATGGCCTCTGCCTGATGGCGTGCCTCCCGTACGGCGGCATCGCGCATTTTCTGCGCGCTGACGAGGGCCTCCTTGATTTCGTCCTCTTCCTTGCGGAATTTGTCAATCTGGCCTTCCAGGTCTTTGATTTTTTCTTTCAACTGACGGTTCTGCGCCTCTTTGCGCTCCAATTCGTCGTGCTGGTCCGCCGTTTTTTGAATCAGCGCATCATAGGACGCCTCGACTTCATCGAGGAAATCGTCCACTTCTTCACGCATATATCCGCCGCGCAGGCTTGCTTTCTGAAATCTCTTATGCTTAATATCATTCAGTGACAGCATCTGCTTTGACCTCCAAAATTAAATAAACTTTCTTCCCTTCAGCCGCAGCCGCCCTTTTGCAGTCGGCTGGCTCACAGCATCAATCCGAAACCTGCCCTTGCCGCGCACAGAGAGCAGCGCGCCGTCGTGCACCGGAAAGTCCGCATCTACAGTCGAAACATGATCCACCTGCACCGCACCGCTGCGCAGCAGTTCCAGTGTCTTGCCCCTGCTGAGCCCCAGACATGCGGCCGCAACGCAGTCCAGACGTGCAGAAGCCACCGTGGCAGAAAAAGGGGCATATGTGTGCGCAGGCGGAAGGGGCAGCCGCGCGCCCATAGAGAACTTTACCCCGACCCGACCAACCTTTTCAATTTGTGTCAAAAGGAAGTCCGCCGTTTCTCGACGCAGGAAGAAGACGCAGCGACCGGCTTCCGGCAGAATATCCCCCACCACCTCACGGGAAACGCCGGCTGCCAGTAATGTACCAAGGAAGTCACGGTGTGTCAGTTTGTCACAGCTGCGGTAATCAGCTGTGACCGTTTGAATTGGAAATGCCTCTGCAGACGGTGGCATCCAAGTTGGAAAAGCACCGAAGCACACCCGTTCCGCTTCTGCAAAGCCGCCCCAAAGCAGGTAATCGGAAAAACGCTCCGCTGCCGCAGCAGCTTTTGCCAGCGCTGCCCCGCGCTCATCCAGGAACCCCACAAAATGCGCACCGCCGCCGTTTTGCGCCAGCCGAACCGCATCCCGGATTTTTGCCTGCAGCACTGTGTCTTCTGTGTCCATCGGCATCACGCTCCGTCGTCTTCCTCTTCACATTCCGTTTCGCCGGTGTTATCTTTTCCGGGGTCATCCCCCATGAGGTCAACATTATACGGCGTAATAATAAAAGTTTTCATGGCAACACCTTTGATTTTTCCGCCATTGGCATACGCAATGCCGCTGAGGAAGTCAATGATGCGGCGTGAATCCTTAATCGGCGCCTCTTCCAGATTCAATACCACGGTGTTACTGCGCAGCAGTTCATCTGCAATGGTGCAGATTTCCTTGTTATTGAAACACTTTGCCTTGAAAATCACCACTTGCAATTGCGATGCGGCCGGATTCAGCTTGACCACTTTTCCACCCGCAGGTGCCCCTGCGCGCTGCGCGGATGCCGATGGCTCAGAATGCCGGTAAGAAGACGGCTGCCGGCGTTCTTCCTCATACGGACGTGCAGGCTGTTCTTCCGGCCGCTGTTCCTCCTCATAGTCGTAGTCGCCGTACTCTTCCTCAGGAGGATTCCATAGATCCTTGAATTTCTGCATCAGTCCTGCCATATTTAATAAGCCCTCCTAAAATCTTGTGCTTTTTGTTTTTGTATAATCTCTGGCCCCAAACAAAGCGGAGCCAATGCGAACCATATTCGCCCCAGCTTCAATCGCCAGCGGATAGTCTTCTGACATTCCCATGGAAAGAAGTTGCATATTAACATTATCTATTTTTTTCGTGCTTATGTCAACAAAATAATGATACATTTTGTTGAAATACGCAAAAGTTTCTTTGGGCTGCGCCTGCGCTGGCGGAATGGCCATGAGTCCCTGCACACAGACGTTCGGCATTTGAGAAACCGCGCCAAGTAGCGCCTCCAATTGCTCCGGAAAAACACCAGATTTATTCGCTTCACGTCCGATGTTCACTTCCAGTAGAACATTGGTTACCACCCCGGCGCGTACAGACAAACGAGAAATTTCCTGCGCCAGTTTTTCACTGTCCACACTTTGAATCATACTGACCTTGCCAATCAGGTACTTGACTTTGTTCGTCTGCAGATGCCCGATAAACTGCACATCGGCAAGATCTTTCCGATAGCGGTCGTATTTTTCCGTCAGCTCCTGCACGCGGTTTTCCCCGATGCAGCGAATCCCCGCCTCAATGCCATGGTTCACCACCTCCACAGGAACCGTTTTGGTTGCGGCAAGCAGCGTGATGTCCGCTCGCCTTCGGCCGGCGCGCTCTGCCGCAGCAGAAATCTGCTCTTCCACAATTTTCAGGTTTTCCTCTAAATCGTGGAAGCGGCTCTGCAGTGCTTGCTCACTCAATGATTTTTCCATCAGAAAGTCCCTTCCCTTCTACAATGACTTCATCATAAAGCTGTACGCTTTCGCTGGTCACAAGCAGGCTCGGATCCGGATCGGGGTCACAGTAAATGTACGTACCGTCACTGTACAGCGGCACAATCTGCTTAAACTTCATCTCAATGCCGTACATAACATAAACGCCCTCTACTGTTTTGGTTTGTTCCACTTCCTGACCGTTCTGCTTCACCTTCTGCTTTACCTGCCGAAAATGCACCGCCTGCTGGCTGATTTGAATGCCGCGGTAAGAATGAATGGTGATCTTTGCTGTCTCGTGGCGCAGATTGATCAGCGCCCCGTTCATGGTATTGCACTCGAAAATGACCGCTGCGCTGGAAGTTTTCGTCTTCTGATTGATGCGCACCACCGTTGCCGTTACCGAAGCAGAGCTTGCGGAGGGAAACGTCAGCTCTACACTCGTTTCCGGCTCCAGCTTAGCGGCATCCCCCGCGTCCACCACACAGGCAAAGTACCAGTTGAACTGGGAGCAGATTCTGCCGACTGTATTTTGTGAAACTGCCGCGGGTTTCATCGTTTTTGTCAGGTCAGCCGGAAAAAGCTCTTTGACATTGGTATAGGAAAAGGTGGATTCGTAACCGTCCGTATGGCTGGAAAAGTAGCCGGAAGCGCCCGCCTGAACCTCGCCGAGTTCCTCCCCGTTTCCACTGGAGGAAAGCGCGGAAATTTGCTTTTGCAGCGTGCTGATGCGCGCAGAAAAATTTTTAACCTGACCGGCAGCCAACTGTTTCTGATTCAGCAGGGAAAGCAGCTTTAAACGGGAAGTGGAAATGTCCGCGTCGCCGTCCTGCGCATCCTTGAGCGTGTCCAGCAACTGGTCGTCCAGCAGGGAATCCAGATTGTCCGCATTGGCATCAACGTAGGAGCCCTGACTCGCAAGTTCCTGCAGAGCGGTCAATTCTTCGGTCAGGCGTTCTTTTTTCTGCAGAATGCCTGCATCCTCCACGCTTTTATAAGCGTGCGCCACGGTGCCTCCCTTGTCCACCTTGCCGCCATCCGCAACGTCATACTGCAGTACACCGCCGTTGTGGTTCGTCACCAAGCTTTCCTGGCGAATCGCATAGCCGGTCGCCGTGATGGACTGTTCCGCTGTTTTGTACAGCGCAATTTCGGTTTTCTGACGTACAAAGTGTGCGTGATAGATTTGGTATCCGACAAACACGAGAATCAGCGCGGCCGCTGTTCCCGAAGCAAGCCTTTTCAGCCGCAGACTGTTCATAGACAGGTTCCTTTCAAAAAAGCAGTGACAATTTGCAGGGCTTCGCCTTCCAGTGCCGCCGTGTCCGGGTAATCCTCCACCCAAAGCCAGCGCGCATCGCTTTCGCGGCGAAACCAGGTCAGCTGCCGCTTGGCATAGCGCCGTGTTTCGCGCTTGATGGACTCCACCGCCTGTGGCAGCGAACACGCACCGCGAAAGTACGGCAGCAGTTCCTTGCAGCCGATTGCCTGCATGGCAGTGGGGCCGCATTCCGCGAGCACCTGCCGCGCCTCCGCATCCAATCCGTCCGCCAGCATCCGCTCCACACGCCGGTTGATGCGGTCGTAAAGCTTCTGCCGGTCGCGGAAGGAAAGGCAGAGGAAACAAGCGCTGTAGGGGCTTTCCCCCTGCCGGGAAGCCGCCGCGTTTTCCGCCATGGTCTGCCCGGTTGTCCGGCAGATTTCCAAAGCACGCACCACCCGTTTCTCATTGTGGGGATGAATAACGGCCGCTGCCTGCGGATCAACGCGCAGAAGTTCCCTGTAAAGCGGCTGCACCCCTTCGCGGCGAAGCGTTTCCTCTAACTCCGCCCGAACCTGCGGGTTCGCATTTTGCGGGGCAAAGGCAATTCCCTGCAGCAGGCTGCGGATATACAGCCCTGTGCCGCCCGCCAGAACCGGCAGCTTTCCGCGTGCGTGAATCTGCGCAATCGCCTGCGCCGCAAGCGGCACATAGTCCGCAACGCTAAATGGCCTGTCCAGCGGCTGAAAATTCAGCAGGTGATGCGGCACCCCCTGCATTTCCGTAGGTGTGGGCTGCGCGGTTGCAATCGGCATCCCCCGATAAATCTGCATGGAATCCGCGGAAATCACCTCGCCTGCCAGTGCCCTGCACAAGGAAACCGCCAAGTGTGTTTTTCCGGACGCGGTCGGCCCCGCCACCACAACAACGGGAATTTTCTTCATGCGGCAGATACACCTCCTTTGCATTCCGCAGCCAGTGGTTCATTTAGTTATGTAAACCCTACCTTATTCTAAACGATTAGAAGGCAAAAATCAATGAAAACCCGCACAAACATTGGAAAATAAAATTGGTAAAATTATCAAATATATATTATAGTCTGCCAAATTGATGCTCTAAATCCTTTCGCTTCAGCACAATGGAAACCGGCCGGCCGTGCGGGCAGTACCGCACATCCTCCCGCTCCAAGCACTCCACCAGGTGTATCAGCTCCTGTGGGGAACTTTCATCCCCTGCCTTCACTGCTGCGCGGCAGGCAATGTTGTGGTACAGCCAGTCCAATTTTTCCGTCCCGACATCCGTGCGGTTTTCTGCCAGATGCCCCGCAATTTCCGCAACCGCAGAAGAAAGATCCTCCTGCAGCATGACCGGCACACTACGCACCAAAACCGTACCCGCGCCGAAATCCTCCATCGCAAAGCCCGCCTTGGCAAGCAACTCCAGATTCTGTAGCACGGCGGTGTATTCCTCTTTTGAAAGCGTCACCGTCACCGGCGCAAGCAGCATCTGCTGCTCCGGCTCTCCGGCCTGCGCTTTCAGTTTTTCATATAACATCCGCTCATGCGCGGCGTGCTTATCAATAATGCGCAGCTCATCCTGCCCCTGTTGCACAAAAATATACGTATGAAACGCCTCGCCGACCAGCTTCACCGGCACATCCTCTGCATTTTGCTGCACATAGGGTTCCGGCGGCGCGGACACGTCCGACGCAACCGGCAACGGGGTGTCCGGTATGGCCGGCGGCACGATTTCTTCCGTTTTCCCTGTTGTTTTTCCTGTAAAGGAATTTTCTTTTCCTAAGCCATTTTTTGCGAAATTCGGCGGTGCATTCTCTTCTGCATCTTTTGCGTGTAAAGGAATATCCCTTACGTCAGGCATTGCCTGCTGCACCGACGATGCATGAGAAAAAGCCGCACTGTCGTGCACACAGGGTGCTGTGCGCAGGGGCAACTGCTCCACTGCTGCAGCCGGCGTGCGCAGAACCGCGGGCTTTGCGGCCGGTGCCGCAAGATGCAGCGCGCTAGGCGCATCTTCCTGCTGCAGAGCGGTCTTCACACCATGGTAAACCGCCTCAAACACCGGCTTTTCATTCATGAAGCGGATTTCCATTTTACTGGGATGCACATTCACATCCACTGCGGAAAAATCCACCTGCAAGTGCAGCACACACGCCGGAAAGCGCCCCACCATCAGACTGCCCTTAAACGCCTGCTCCATCGACACCATGGCGGTTTTGGATTTCACATAGCGCCCGTTCAAAAAGAAATTCTGCATACTACGGTTCGGGCGGGAAGCAACTGGCTTGCTGATAAAGCCCCAAACCTTGACACCATTTAGTTCGTAGGATACCGGAATCAGCCCCTGCGTAAATTCGCGGCCGAAAACCGCAAACACCGCGTTCTTCAGTTTTCCGTCGCCGGGGGTGTGCAGCACTTCTTTCCCATCGCGCAGGAAGCGGAAAGAAACCTCCGGATGCGACAAGGCGGCATGATCCACAACCGCCGCAATGGCGTTGCCCTCTGTCACGTCTTTCTTCAAAAACTTCATGCGCGCAGGCGTGTTGTAAAATAAATCCCGCATGACAAGGGTCGTGCCCTGCGCACAGCCGGCATCCTCGCAGGTTTCCTCCTCCCCACCGGAAATGAGGTAGCGCGTGCCCGCCAGTTCCTTTTCCGTGCGGGTCAGCAGTTCTATGTGCGACACTGCCGCAATTGAGGCCAGCGCCTCACCGCGAAAGCCCAACGTGCCGATGTGTGCCAAATCCGCCTGGCTGCGCACCTTGCTGGTCGCGTGGCGCAAAAAAGCCAGCGGTACATCCTCCCGCGCAATGCCGCAGCCATTGTCCGTCACGCGCATAAAGGTGATGCCGCCATGCTTGATTTCCACCGTTACAGCCGTTGCACCGGCGTCAATGGTGTTCTCTGTCAGCTCTTTAATGACGGACGCAGGGCGTTCCACCACCTCTCCTGCGGCAATCAGTTCCGCAACGTGTTTATCCAGTACATTGATTTTCGGCATTGTTTCCACCACGCTTTCTTTTTCTGCTTAATCAGTCAGCCCGCCAGCACTTTCCCGTGCGGCGTACGCATAAAACTGCATTTCAAACGCCAATTTGCGGGCAAGCTCCTGCCGGGCTGCGTCAAAGTGGAGCAACTGCATATAATGCTCTCTTTTTTCGGACGCTTTCTGATAAAAGTCCAGAGAATTCTGTAAACTTTCGCCGTGCAGAGCCGCATACCCGAAATTGGCCCAAATTTCTAAGGTTCCGAAGTGATCCAGCATATCCGCATCCTGCACCAGATGAAGCGCCGTGCTGCGGCCATCGTTCTGCCGGCGGTCATCGTGCACGCGGATAATCGCGGATGCCTGCTTTAAAAGCGCCGTTTCCACTTTTCCGGCAAGCAGCTGACAAACCCGCTTAGCACCGGCTTCTTCATGCAGGTCACGAGAAACGCTGTCGTGCGAAACGTCGTGGAACAGCCCTGCAAGATAGAGTAAGTCATCCAGTTCCTCCGGCGCACCGACTGCCTGGCGCAGCTGCAACGCCAGGTTTGCCGTACGCTTGCAGTGATCCACCGTCCAAACCCCGCGTCCGGCGCTGTCCGGCTTGCCTTCCAGTTCCTGCTCTAAAATTTTCTGCAGGTTTCCTTTCTCAAGTTGCATCTAATCCTCCGTCAATCCCTCCGGCAGTTTCACCGCAGTGCTGCCTTGTAATCTGCTGTTGTCATCGGACGAATTTCCGTTTGGATGCTGCTCATTCCCCTTTGACCATTTTAGAAAGCCGGAACAGTTCATTCATGCACTCAATCGGTGTCAGGGTGTTGACATCCATCTGCCGCAGGCATTCCAGTGCCTCCGCTTCGCCAGGGGGCGTCAGGGCCATCTGCAGGGGCACTTCCTCCACCGAAGACTGCTTCGCTTTGCCCGCCGACACAGCCGGTACAGTCTGGGAAAGCTCCGCCAGAATCTGCTTCGCGCGCTTTACTACTTTGTTCGGTACCCCGGCAAGCTTTGCCACCTCAATGCCGTAGCTTTCATCCGCGCCGCCGCGCACAATCCGCCGTAAAAAGGTAATATCATCCCCGTGCTTTTTGCAGGCGATGTTATAATTTTTCACGCCATCCAGCAAATCCTCCAGCACGGTCAGTTCATGATAGTGCGTTGCAAACAGCGTTTTCGCACCCAGTGTTTTTTGATTTGCCACAAACTCCACCACCGCACGCGCAATGCTCATGCCGTCATAGGTGGAAGTGCCGCGGCCGATTTCATCCAGAATCACCAGACTATCAGAAGTGGCATTTTTCAAAATATCCGCTACCTCTGCCATTTCCACCATGAAGGTGGACTGCCCCGCGGCAAGGTCATCTGACGCGCCCACGCGGGTAAAAATCGCGTCTGTAATCCCAATATGTGCGTAAGCCGCCGGTACAAAACAGCCGATCTGCGCCATGATGGTAATCAGCGCGACCTGCCGCATATAGGTGGATTTACCCGCCATGTTCGGGCCGGTAATAATAGCAACGCGGTTTTCCACCTTATCCAGTGTCACGTCATTCGGCACAAACGGCGCGTCTAAAAGCGCCTCCACCACCGGATGGCGGCTTTCACGCAGTTCCAGCTTGCCGCTCATATCCACAATCGGCCGGGTGTACTGGTTATCCACGCTTACATTGGCAAAGGAAAGCAGCACGTCCAGCTGTGCCACCGCCACTGCCGTGCGCTGCACACGCTCCATCTGCCCGGCGACCTGCTTGCGCACCTGCTCAAAAAGCGAATGCTCCAACTGCACGCTTTTGTCGTGCGCACCGAGAATACGCCCCTCCAAATCCTTCAGTTCCGGTGTGATAAAACGCTCGCAGTTGGTCAGCGTTTGTTTGCGGATATACGCCGGCGGCACTTGATTTTTATAGGAATTGGAAACCTCTATGTAGTACCCGAAAACACGGTTGTAGCCGACTTTCAGCTTGGGAATGCCGGTTTTCTCGCGTTCCTTGGTTTCAATCTCCGCTAAAATGCCGCGTCCGCTGCTCATATCCCCCTTGAGCAAATCCAGCTCTTCGCTGAAACCAGCCTTGATGATACCGCCCTCGCGCAGGGAAAACGGCGGCTCCTCCACAATCGCGCGGTCAATCAAATCCGCCAGATCCTCCAAAGGATCGATACGCTCTATAATGGAACCCAGCAGCTGCGAATGCACCCCACTGAGTGCTGTGCGCAGAGGCGGCAGGCAACGTGCGGTACTTTCCAGCGCACGCAGTTCGCGCCCGTTGGCGCTGCCGTACACCACGCGGGACATTACACGCTCCAAATCGTGAATACCGGACAATTCCTGCCCGATGGCATCCCGCAAAACCGCGTCGGTTGTCAACTCCTCCACCGCGTTTAAGCGGCGGCTGATGGCGGCAGGACTGAGCAGCGGTTGTTCCATCCAACTGCGAATCAGCCGCTTGCCCATTGGGGTGCGGGTTTTGTCCAGCACCCAGAGCAGAGAGCCGCGTTTTTCCTTGCTGCGCATCGTTTCCAGCAGTTCCAGATTGCGTCGGGCATTCAAATCCAGTTTCATGTACTGCGCACCGCTGTAAAGCTCGATTGCCGCGATGCGCTCAATGCCAGTGCGCTGTGTCCGGTGCAGATAAGCAAACAAAGCGCCCAGCGCGGCGGTCAGCGCCGGCTTGTCCGCCAGGTTCAAATCCTCCAGAGAGGGCTTGCCGAACTGCTCCAACACCTCTGCGGCGGTTTTTGACTCCTCATATTCCTCGTCGCCCAGCAGCTCCAGACTGGCAGAAAGGCGGTTGCGGATAAACGCCGGCAGCTGCTGAAAGTCCAGCACAGCGCTGTTCACCAGAATTTCACTGGGCGCAAAACGCGACAGTTCATTTTTCAGTTGTTCGGAAAGGTCGTCTTGCAGCACGGTTGCGTGCAGCTCGCCGGTAGAGATGTCCGCAAAACAGACGCCCGCGGTGTTCCCGCGGACGCAGACCGAACAGATATAGTTGTTTCGGGATTCATCCAACATACTGCTTTCCAGAACCGTGCCGGGCGTCACTACGCGAATGATATCGCGCTTGACCAGCCCCTTTGCCAAAGCCGGGTCTTCCATCTGCTCGCAGATGGCGACTTTGTAGCCTTTCGCCACCAGTTTGGCAAGGTACGTTTCATAGCTGTGAAACGGAACACCGCACATCGGCGCACGCTCTTCCTGCCCGCAGTCGCGGCCGGTCAGAGTCAGATCCAGCTCACGGGACGCAAGCTTTGCATCATCATAAAACATCTCATAAAAATCACCGAGACGAAAAAACAGAATGGTGTCGGGATACTGTTTTTTGATGTCAAAGTATTGTTTCATCATGGGCGAAAGGTTTGCCATGTGCCGGATTCCTCCTCATGCAGTCGTTTTTGCTTAGTGGCAGCCGCCGCAGGTGGTGCAGTCGTGGGTGCAGGCGTCATAATCCGCCGTTGTGGGGTCCTCGCCGTCTGCGCACTTGGAAATAATGCCATACACGCGCTTGAGCAGAGCGTCCATTTCCTGCTGTGCCGCTGTATACAGAACCATGTTCGGGTTTGCCATGACATCCTTGTAAACCGTCTGCAGTGTTTCATTGAGCTGGTTTACCTTTTCCTCGTCGCGAGGTGTCTTCTGCATTTCATTGTTCAGATTCATGCGCTGTAAATTGAAGTTGCCGATTTTGTCCTGCAGCTCTTTGTCCTTGTCGCACTGGGCAGCAATCTCCTGCATTCTGCTGAAACGGGGGTCTGCCTGCAGGGTCTTGCCAAGTTCTCTGGTTGCTTCAATAACGTCCATGTGAATTCTCCTTAAACTATTGGAATTTTATATAAATAACTAGTATGGAACACAAAAAAATTTATCCGCACAACTCGCCAGTCAAAATCCAATTCCTGGCAGCTGTGATTTGTACCATCTGAAAGGTCCCGCAAAGCGACGCATCCCCCGAAAAGTCAACAATAATATTGCCGCCGGTTCGGCCGGTCAGCAGACCGGTTTTTGGATTTTGCTCTTCCACCAGTACCCGCTGCACCGTGCCCACCGCACAGGCGCACCGCTTCGCGGCAATCTGCTCCTGCGCCGCGCACAGCTCCTGAAACCAGCGGGATTTTTCCTCTGCCGGAACCGGATCGGGCATCTTTGCGGCGCGGGTGCCCTCCCGCGGAGAATAGATAAATGTAAAAAGACTTGTGAAACCGACTTCTTCAATCAGCGACACGGTGTCACGGAATTCCTCGTACGTTTCACCGGGAAAACCGACAATCACGTCGCTTGTCAGGCTCAAATCTGGCATCACATGCTTTGCGTAGTGAATGAGTTCCAGATACGCCGCACGGTCATAGTGGCGGTTCATCTCTTTCAGGATCCGGTCATTGCCGGACTGAAACGGCAGGTGCAGGTGGTGGGCAATATGCTTACCGCCCGCCATCACATCCAAAAGCTCATGGGTGCAGTCTTTCGGGTGGCTGGTCATAAAGCGAATCCGATAATCCCCCGGCACCTCGTCCAAGCGCCGCAGCAACTGTGCAAAATTCGTACCGCGATCCGGCTTCTTTCCGTAGGAATTCACATTCTGCCCCAGCAGGGTGATATCCTTATAACCCTGCTGTACCAGTTCCTCAAACTCCGCAAGAACCGCCTCTGGTGCGCGGGAGCGCTCGCGGCCGCGCACATACGGCACAATGCAGTACGAGCAGAAATTGTCGCAGCCGTACATCACGGTCAGCCAAGCCTTGAACTTGCCGTCGCGGCGGGTGGGCAGATCCTCGCTGATTTTGCGGTCCTGCTCCTCCCCTCCGCGCGCGAAAACACGGCGGCTGTCTGTGATGCAGGTAAACAGCAACTGCGGGAAATTGCGGATTTGATGCGTTCCGAACAGCAGATTGACAAACGGATAGCTGTCGTGAATCCGCTGCGCAACGTGTTCCTGCTCCATCATGCAGCCGCACAGCGCGATGATGACGCTTGGATGATGACGCTTGATGTTTTTCAGCGCACCGACATTGCCGAATACGCGGTCTTCCGCGTGCTCCCGCACTGCGCAGGTGTTAAACAGGATGAAGTCCGCATCTTCCGGCGTTTCCGTAAAGGAAAAGCCCATCTGTGCCAACATCCCTTTGATTTTTTCGCTGTCCGCCACATTCTGCTGACAGCCGTACGTATGCACGAACGCAAGCGGCTCTTCCCCACGTTTGCGCACCTGCATAATCTCCCGCAGCTGTGCAATCGGCTGCCGCTCGGCTGCTGTAAAGGTGTCAAGCTGTTCCGCCAAAAGTCAATCTCTCCGTTTCCTGTGTCATTCAAAAGCCAACCGGATTTCTGCTGCAAAACGGCCGCTTGCCCGGTTAGCTATTAAGTATAGCATATTCCGTCGAAAAGGGCAAGGAAGAAACCCTGCCTCAAAACAGCAAAAAGCTGCCGCGGGAAACAACCCCCGCCGCAGCCTTGAAAAGCGGAATTTTCCGCTTAATTTTCTCCATAGAACTTTCTGTGGATAACGGAAACCGCCTTGTCAGCATCATCCTCGTCAATCAGCACAGAAATCTTAATCTCACTGGTGGAAATCATCTGAATGTTGATGTTCGCATCAAACAGCGACTCAAACATGGTGGATGCCACGCCCGGATGGGACTCCATGCCTGCGCCGACAATGCTAATCTTCGCCACATGTTCGTCATACACCACGCTTGTGGCACCGATCATTTCCACAAAAGGCCCAAGCAGATCCATGGTATCCTGCAAATTGCTGCGATTCACTGTGAAGCTAATGTCCTTAGTGCCGTTGCGCCCGACAGACTGCAGAATAATATCGACGTTAATATTCTTTGCCGCAAGCTTTGTGAAGATTTTAAATGCAAGTCCCGGCCGATCCGGAACACCGATGATGGAAATGCGGGCCACGTCGTTGTCCTTCGCAACACCGCTGATGAGCATTTCTTCCACTTTATTTGCCTCCCTCACGATTGTGCCAGGTTTGTTGGTCATACTGGAGAGCACCTCCAGCTCAATGCCGTACTTTTTTGCCATTTCTACCGAGCGGTTATTAAGCACCTGCGCGCCCAGTGTGGCAAGCTCCAGCATTTCATCATAAGAAATGCTGGCAAGTTTCTTTGCATTTTTCACCTTGCGCGGATCCGCTGTGAAGACGCCCTCCACATCCGTGTAAATCTGGCACAGATCCGCGTGCATGACCGCCGCAATGGCCACCGCACTGGTGTCGCTGCCGCCGCGCCCCAGCGTAGTCATATCGTCATACCGGTTAACGCCCTGAAAGCCGGTCACCACAACAATATGCTTTTTGTCCAGTTCCTTGCGGATACGGTCCGGCTCCACACGGTGAATCCGCGCACTGCCATAAGCGGTGCTGGTTACAAAGCCCGCCTGCCAGCCCAAGAGAGAAACAACCGGAAAGCCAAGCTTTTCAATCGCCATAGCAAGCAGGGACGCGCTAATCTGCTCGCCCGCAGTGAGCAGCATATCCATTTCCCGCTTGCTGGCGCGTGGATTGATTTCATTGGCTTTGGCAATCAAATCATCCGTTGTGTCGCCCTGCGCGGAAACGACCACGACCACATCGTTTCCCTGCTTGTAGGTGTTAGTGACCGTTTCCGCAACATGAAAGACCCGCTCTGCATTCGCCACAGAACTGCCGCCGAACTTCTGCACAATAAGACTCATACAGTCCATCCTCCATCTTCTTATAAATCAATCAAGCGGTGCCAAACTACTCAATAAAAATCTTTGCACCGCAGGATTCCGTTGTCAGCAACTTCACCTGCCACTCCCCCATGCCTTTTTCCGCAAGGTGAGACTTTGCGGTTTCTGCAAAGCTTTCCGACTCTTCCGCGCGCACCATAGAAATAATGGTCGGCCCCGCGCCGCTGATGCAGGTGCCCAACGTACCGAGCTCATAGCTCATTCGGCAGACATCCTCATAATTTTCAATTAAGCCGGAGCGATACGGTTGATGGATTTTATCCTGCACAGCCACCCTCAAATTTTCTAAATTTCCCGAAAAGAGAGAGGCGGTCATCAAGGCGGAACGCGAAAGATTGTAAACCGCATCGGCGCGGCTGTAGCTGTCCGGCAGTACCGAACGTGCCTTTTCTGTCTTCAGTTCAAAAGGAGGTATAAAAACAACAAAGCGGATTTTCTCGGATACTGGCACACTGACGCTGTAAACCTTGCCGCCTTCAATTGCGGAGGCAACCAGACCGCCCTCCAACGCCGGCGCAACGTTGTCCGGATGCCCCTCGATTTTTGTTGCCAGCGTCACCAGTTCCTTGGTGTCCAACGGGCTGCCCAGCAGCCGGTTGGCTCCCAAAATTCCCGCAACAATGCAGGCGGAGCTGCTGCCAAGCCCGCGCGCCATGGGAATGTTATTAAGCTGAACAATTTTCATGCCCGGCAGCTTTCTGCCGCACTGCTCATACAGCTGTTTTGCCGCCCAGAAAATCAGATTGTGCTCATCCAGCGGCACCTGGACATCATCCTTGCAGGAAATGTCCACCGCGTCCGCTTCTTCCATCCAGACCTGATTGTACAGATTCAGCGCAATCCCAAGCGAATCAAAACCAGACCCCAGATTCGCACTGGTGGCCGGTACCTGTATCCGTATCATAATCCACTACTCCCGAATGATTTTGTCATATTTTTCGATGTGTCACATCTCGCCGATTCGAATCCGGCTGTCTACAGTCAGACCCTCTTTCTGCAGCTGCGCCAGCTTTTCGTCACAGACTTTTTCCTGCAGGTGATCTGTCACAAACGCAAATTCGCCCGGCTCCGCCTGCTTGCGGTGCAGCCGTGACGCGCCCGGAAATGCTGCGGCAGCTTTTTCAAACGCTGCATCCGCATCCGCTGCGTGCGCACGAACGAAGAATATGCGAGATGCCTCCCGGTAATCTTCCACATAGTCCGGATCCCCGTCAGACCAATAAAGGTACTTGCGCGCCTTCAGGTGCTTCACGCAGTCAATCACATCCGCAACCACCGCGCTGGCAGTCGGCATTTTGCCCGCGCCTTTTCCGTAAAACACCACGTCACCGGTCACATCGCCGCGCACCATGATGCCGTTAAATACATCATCCACATTGGCAAGCTGGCTCTCGCGCCCGATAAACATCGGACAGACAATGCACGAAACCCGATTATCCGGTGTGCGCTTAACCTCACCAATCAGCTTTACCACGCCGCCCCAAGTTTCCGCATACTCCACATCCGCAAGCGTAATCCGCGTAATTCCTTCTGTATGCACCTGTTCCGGATACACATGGCGCCCGTAAGCCAAAGAAGCCAGAATGCAGATTTTTCGGCAGGCATCCGCACCCTCTACATCCGCAGAAGGGTCGCGCTCCGCGTAGCCCAGTTCTTGCGCCTGTTTAAGCGCCGACTGAAAATCCGTGCCATCCCGAAACATTTTCGTCAGAATGTAATTGGTGGTTCCGTTCAAAATGCCCGCCACGCCGACCACATCATTGGCCGCCAGGCACTGGCTCATCGGGCGGATAATAGGGATTCCGCCGCCCACACTTGCTTCAAACAAAAAATTCACATTTTTGTCCCGCGCCACCTGCAACAGATCGGCACCCTTTGCCGCAACCAGTTCCTTGTTGGAAGTGACCACGCTTTTGCCTGCCAGCAGGCAACGGCGCACATAATCATACGCAGGGTTGAGCCCGCCCATGACCTCCACCACAATTTTAACTTCCGGGTCCTCCAGAATCTGGTCGAAAGACTTTGTGAAGGTTCCCATCATCGGCGGATTTGGAAAGTCCCTGCGCACAAGAACATACTTGACGTGAATGGCCTCGTGTGCGCGAAGCGTCAGCCCCTCAGCATGCTTCGCGAGCACCTCAATGACTCCGGTACCAACCACACCGTAACCCATGACTGCGATTTCGACCATCTTCAGCACTCCCTTACGACCGCATTTTATCAAACAAGCCGAGCCGAAAGCCCGGCGCATGAACGAATTGATTTGTATGGACGCTTTATCAGTTTAACATGTTTTTGTGCAAGTTTCAACCGTTTTTCATGCTTTTGCGGGCATTTTCCCTTTCTTCGACAAGAAAAATTGCAAAAGCGGCTGCCGCGGTATGCAGAACGCATCCGTAGCAGCCGCAGAGGCACGTTATCGGGTGCCGCTTTCCGGTGTTGCTGAAATAGGTTTTTGAGAAGCCGCAGGCTTGCTGTCCTGCGCCGGTTTGGAATCCTCTGTGTGCTCACTGGAGGCTTTCGGAGAGTCCGAGGTGGGTCGGCTGCTGTCGGTGTCATCCTGCCCCGCAGTGTCCGGTGTGCTATCCGTTGCTCCGTTTTCTGCCGATGTGCTGCTGTCGGTTCCTTCCGAAGTCGTATTTTCATCCGCTTCCGAATCCGTGGAACCGTGGTTGCCGTCGCACACCTCCGGCAGGTTATTGCGGTCATAATAGCCGTCCTTCACATCTGTTTCGCCATCAGCCGCCAACAGACCCGACTGTACGCAGTACTCCTTTTTCACCATATTGCCGTCAAACGTAAAGTCCTTCTTTTCCTGCTTAGCAAGATAGCGTTCGAAAATTCCTTTCCAGATTGCCTTAGAATAGCGTGTGCTGGAAAGTGTTTTATTCTTTCCGTAGCCGGTCCAGACCGCGCCGGTGGCATAAGGATTGGCGCCGACAAACCAGCTGTTGACATCATTATCCGTTGTACCGGTTTTGCCAATGATGTCCCAACCGTCAATGTTTGCCGCGGTACCGGTGCCCTCAGTCACAACTGTGCGCAGCATCCGATTCATGATGGACGCAGAAACCGAACTGATAGCCTGCACCGGTGCCTTTTTGGTATTATCAATGATCACATTGCCGTTGTGATCCAGCACCTTATAAAAGGTATACGGCTGATAATACTTGCCGCCATTCCCGAAAATTTCATAGGCAGAAGCCATGTTCAGCACTGTGACACCCTGTTCCTGCCCGCCGAGCGCCATGCTGCCCAGCAGCTGGCTGTCCTGCTTGGTCAGACTGTTGCCAAAGCCAAGCTTCTGCACCATGAAATTATAGCTGTTGGTAATGCCGAACGCCTTGCACACCTGCGCGGCCGCACAGTTGTAGGAATGTGCAAGTGCTTCCTGTGCCGGCACTTCGCCATGGCAAACGGAAGACAACGTATCAGAACTGTAGTTATTCGGCCCGGCGCTGCCGTCCGGGAAGTAATTCTCCACCTTTTCATCCTTCACCAGCGAGGAGTACGTAATCTGCCCTTTGTCCAGCGCGGGCGCATACGTAGAAATGGGCTTGACAGAAGAACCGGACTGAAACTTCAGCATGGTTGCGTAAGAGTTAATTAAGTTGGCGGTTTTCTTATTTCTGCTGCCAACGGTTGCCAGCACACGACCGTCATAACCAACCGCACAAAAGCCTGTCTGCACCTGCTTGTCATCGTCCAAAACGCCACTATTTAAAATATAATCCTCCGCGACGGACTGCAGGTCTTGATTCTCTGCGGAATAAATCTTCAAGCCGGAACTGTAAATCATATTGCTCGCCGCGCTGCTGGAGCAGCTGTACAGATTCATCAGCGCTTTCTGCACATCGCGGATGACCGCCTCTGTGTACCAGTCCCAGACTTGGTCGCTGCTGTCCGAGCCTTTTTTCCCGACGAAGGTCATGTTTTCACTTTCTTTCATGGCCTGTGCGTACTGCGCATCGGTAATGCGTTTCTGGTCGTGCATGGCTGTCAAAACCGTCTGCTGACGCTGACGGTTGTTGTCCTTGTGCACCAGTGGCGTATACTTGGAAGGATTCTGCGTAATACCGGCAATTGCGGCGCACTGCGCAATGTCGCAATCCTGAATATTCTTTCCAAAATAAAGGTTGGCGGCGGCCTGCACCCCCTGCGTGCCGGAGCCGAATGGCACACAGTTGAGGTATGCCTCCAGAATCTGCTCTTTGCTGTACTTTTTTTCCAAATTCAAGGCGCGGAAAATTTCCTTGACCTTACGCGTTAAGCTGACTTCGTCTTCCTGTGTGAGATTTTTAATCAGCTGCTGCGTAATGGTGGAGCCTCCGTAGCTGTCCTCCCCGCCAAAAAGGTTCAGCATCGCGCCGGCAGTTCGCTTCCAATCAACACCATTGTGCTCCCAAAAGCGCTTGTCCTCAATGGAAACCATCGCGTCTTTCATCGCCTGCGGAATCTTGCTGTAATCCACCCAAGTGCGCTGCTCCCCGCTGTGCAGGGAGAGCTTCTGTACCGGCTGGTCTGAATTATCGCCGGAGCCATTGACATACAGGTAACTGGTGTAAGTCTGCTTGTACTCTTTAAGGTCAATTTTCACAGACTCGTCCTTCATGCTGTAAACAAAAGAAAGCAGCGAAATGCCCACAATCACCATAGTAATCATGAAAATGGTCAACACCGTCAGCAGGACTTTGCCAATCACTTTAAAAACCGAAGCACCGGTTGCAGACGCCGTGCGGTCGTGCATCTGGCCGTTTAAAAAGCTGGTGTCTCTGTTCGTTTTCTTCATTCTGTTATCCTCCACAATCGTGGTCTGCCGCCAAATGATGCAAAAGCACCCGGCAGTCTGTCCGACTGAAGCGTATTTTGGCGGGATGTATATTTTGCCAAAATATGCACATACTGCAGCCGAGGTGATGCCTTGTGAAAAAGCTGAATATCGTCATGCTAGTATGCGCAGTTGCGGTCACCGCGCTGCTGGTTGTATCCCTTTCGGTCACAAGCGAAGTACAGGAAACCAAGCAGACACCGTCCAGCGCATTTGTTTATTCTAGCGCAAATACGGTTTCAAGTCAAGAAAGCAGCCCGGTGGGCTCCTCTGCTCTGCAATCAGACGAAGCCGGCGAAAAAACTGCTGCCTACCTGGTAAAAACCTATCACGGAGAAATCGGCATTTTTCGTGTTGGAGAAGAAGCGCCCTTTCGGATTCTGAACGTACAGACCGCCTCGCTGCCAACGGCAGACCAGCAGCTTTTGAGCAGCGGCATTTCCGTGCAGTCGGCGGAAGAACTGCAGCAGATTGTAGAGGACTATATCAGCTGAGCTAAAACGCACTGCATTGTATGTAAAAGAAGGGCGCCATGCCCCGCGGCACGGCGCCCTGAAGGAGGCAGAAGCTTACTTCATGCTTTCTTCGTAGGACTTAATCATTTTTTTGACCATCTGGCCGCCGACACTGCCGGCTTCGCGGCTGGTCAGGTCGCCGTTGTAACCCTGCTTGAGGTTCACACCGACTTCAGACGCTGCTTCCATTTTGAACTTGTCCAGTGCCTCGCGAGCCTCCGGAACAACCAGCTTGTTGCTTGTAGAATTGCTTGCCATCTTCAATACACTCCTTTTCCCTGTTGAAAAATGATATATCTTGCGTTTGCTTTCCTAGTTTGCGCGCGCACTCGGTATTTATAGCTGTCAATTTAAGGAGTGAGGCAGGCAATTCTATCCGAATTTTCTGCACAAAAATGTGAAAGAAACCAATCGCTTTCTGCCAGAGACGCAAGCAGTTTCTGCAAGCTGCGACACTGTGCCAAGGGCAAAGCCGCGGCTTTGCAGTGCCGCCAGAATCCGCGGCAGTGCCGTCGCGGTGTTCAGCCCGCTGCAGTGCAGCAGCAGAATGCCGCCGGACTTCAGCCGGTCAAGCGCCTGCGCGCAGACAATCTGCGGCGCCGCGTTTTTCCAGTCATCCGTTACGGCAGAGCAATCTGCCACACGCAGCCCCTGCGCGTGCGCCGACTGCAGCAGCGTACTGTTCCAGCGGCGGTACGGTGGGCGCAGCCACGCCGCTTCGGCCCCGCACGCCGCGCGGATTTTTTCGCAGTTTGCGGCAAGGTCCTGCCGCTGCTGTTCCGCCGTCAGTGCCGTCAAATCACGGTGCAAATCCCCGTGACAGCCGATTTCGTGCCCTGCCTGTGCAATCTGCCGCAGCGCCTGCGGATATTTTTCCGCCCAGACACCAGTCACAAAAAAAGTAGCGTGCACATTTTTTTCATGCAGTGCCTGCAGCAGCGCCGGAACATCATCGGCATCCATGTCCGCGTCAAAAGTGATTGCCGCCGCTTTGCGGGATGGCACAATCGCCTGCAACGGCTCACGCAGGGGACTTTGCGCATAGGCAAACGTATGCGCGGCAAATCCAAAGCCCAGACACACCAACAGCGTGCAGACCCAAAATGCCCGCCTGCGCAAGATCCAAAAACAATGCACGGCAAATCCCCTCCCGCTTCACTGTATTCCGCTTGGCAGTTTTTTAGCACCGGCAGAAAAAAGGCAACTGCGCAAAAAATCACACAGCTGCCTTTGGGTTATACGCCTTCTTTGTCCGCCTCGACAGCCAGCAGATCGGTTCGGTCTGCATGGCCGGAATAGGTGGGCACAAGCCGGTGCACAATGTCCACCATTTTTTTGTTGTCTGCCCCTGCAACTCCGCGAAGTTCCTCCAAATCCGAAAGGAAACTCGGCTCGTTGAATGCAATTGGTGACCCGATGTAAATCAAATCATGCTTGGTTTTCTCACACTTGCCCTCAGAATCCAGCAACAGTTCCTCGTACAGCTTTTCACCCGGACGCAGGCCGGTAAATGCAATCTTGATATCTACATCCGGCTCATAGCCGGACAGGCGGATCAGGTTGCGCGCAAGGTCAACAATCTTGACCGGCTGACCCATATCGAGCACAAAGATCTCGCCGCCGTGCGCCATGCCGCCCGCCTGAATCACCAACCGCGCCGCCTCCGGAATGGTCATGAAGTAACGGATGATGTCGGGATGTGTAACCGTGACCGGACCGCCCGCAGCAATCTGACGCTTAAACAGCGGAATCACACTGCCGCTGCTGCCAAGCACATTGCCGAAACGAACGGCAGCGTACTCGGTGTTCTGGCTGTGGCGGCTCATGTACTGAATAATCAATTCACAGATACGTTTGGTCGCACCCATAATATTGGTTGGATTGACCGCCTTATCCGTGGAAATCAGCACCATGCGCTTTACATGACACTTGTCACAGGTCTGCGCAACGTTCAGCGTGCCGAAGACGTTGTTTTTGACGGCTTCACCGGGACTCAGCTCCATAAGCGGCACGTGCTTATGTGCAGCCGCGTGAAACAGAACATCTGGCCGATAGGCGCGCATCACGTGCTCCACACGCGCACGGTCGCGCACAGAACCGATGATGACCTCCAAGTCCAGGCTGTCACCGTACTTAATTTTCATTTCGTTCTGCAGGTCATACGCATTGTTTTCATAGATATCAAACACAACGATTTTTTTCGGCTTGAAGTGTGCAATCTGCCGGCAAAGCTCGCTGCCAATGGAACCGCCGCCGCCGGTCACCATAATGGTTTTGCCCTGCAGATAGCCGCTGATTTCCTCTGTGTTCAGGTGAATCTCATCGCGGCCGAGCAGGTCGGTAATATCCACATCGTGCACCTGCATACTGGCCGGTGTGCCCTCGACAATTTCGTAAAGTGCCGGAATGGTCTTCAACTCACAGCCGGTGGAAGCACAGATGTGCATGATCTCCTGCTTGTCCGGCATAGAAACCGCCGACATTGCGAGTAAAATCTCATCAATATTATACCGCGCCGCAATGCGAGGAATCACATTACGCCCGCCGACAATTTTAACGCCGTTAATGCGTGTGCCGCGCTTTTTGGGGTCGTCGTCAATCGCTACTACCGGCACACCCTTGCTTTCCGGCGCATTTTTCATATCTTTAATCAGCATGGAGCCCATCTCACCGGCACCAACAATCATAACGCGCTTAAACTCATCAGACATCCGCCCGATGTGCGAGCGCCGCAGGCGGTACGCGAAGCGCACGCTGATGCGTGTCAGGCAGACAAACCCGAAAATCAGCACATAGGCAATCACATACACGCCGCGCCAGAAGCGGCTGATGTCAAAGAAATTACTGGTGTTGTGCACCAGCAGGAAGCAGATGGCCGCGGCAGAAGTGCTGCCGAGGAAAATCTGAAAAATCTCATCGATACTGCAGAACTCCCACCGCGTGTTGTAAAATCGTGCCACAAAGAAGCAGGCAAGATGGATCAGAATCAGCCATGGAATCCAAAAATTAAACGTTTCCCGCTGATAATAATCGAAATTAATCGTATCAAAGCGCAGAACAAACGCAAGCCAATAGCCAAGGTACACGCTCAGTACATCCACAATCAGCTGCGGAATCAGGCTTTTGAGTGATATATTCCGAAAAATCCGGTTGGTTTTTTTCATTTTTCAAAACTCCCATACAACGGTATCATCGCAATCTAACCCATGTATTATAGCACATTTGCAAATCAAATCAAATATAAAAATTCCGTCTGCCGCAAAAGTTCTGCGCAGACGGAACCGAAAACTTTGAAATTCATCCGAAAAAATCAGCTCTCCAAGCCCGACATCACCCGCAGTGGCGCACCCTGCAGAAGCACCCTGCTGTCCGCCAGCGTTTCTGCTTCTTCGCGGTCGTGGGTGACCAGAACCGTCAGCTGCTGCGTTCCCTCCCGGCGCAGCACATCCGCACATAGAACTTTGGAGTCGCTGTCCAGCGCGTGAAATGGCTCGTCCAAAAGCAGCAGTTCCGGTCGGAACGCAAGCGCACGCGCCAGCGAAACCCGCTGCCGCATACCACCGGACAATTTCCCCGGCAATACGTCCTCGTTGCCGGCAAGACCCAGCTTCCGCAGCCACGTACCCGCCTCTTCCAGCGTTTCATCTCGGCTGCCGCGCAGAACTGCCGCGACGTTCCGCCGCGCTGTCATCCAAGGCAGCAGACGATCCTCTTGAAACACAACCGCAACCCTTTCCGGGCGCTCCACCCTGCCCGCCTGCGGTGTTTCAAGGCCTGCCAGCAACCGCAGCAAGGTGGTTTTTCCGCAGCCGGAGGGCCCCAGCAGGCACACGGTGCCGCGCGCCGGCAGGCGCAGTGTAAAATGCAGCAGCACCGGCTTTCCGCCGTCATAGGAAAACGATACGTCTTCAAATCCCGCTGTCATGTTCCGCCTCCCCCATTCCGGCAGCCGAACGCCGCTGCAGCAAGCGTCCCAATCCTTTTTCCAGTGCAACGCTGAGAATTACAATGGCTGCAGTCCAGGCAAACAAATCCGGTGTTTCCAGATAAATCTTCGCATCGTACAGATTTCCGCCGACAGACAGCTTCGTATTTGCCAACACCTCTGCCGCAACGCCCGCTTTCCACGCCATACCAATTCCCGTACTGCACGCTGCGGAGAAATACGGCAGCACCGACGGCACATAAACCGCCGTCAGCTTCCGCAGCCTGCCAAACCGGTACACCGACGCCATTTCCAGCAGACTGCGGTCTGTCGAGGCAATTCCGTTTGACACATTCTGCCAAAAAAGCGGCATAGCAATTAAAAACGATGTAAAAATCGGAATTTTTGCGGAGCTGAACCACACCAAAGCCAAAATGATGAACGACGCAACTGGCGTAGCCTTTATGATACTGATTACCGGATAAAACAGCGTGTAGCAGATACTGCTGCGGCTGGTGGCGGCGGCAAGCAGCGTTCCCAAAGCCATAGCCAGCAGGAAACCAAGCAGAATGCGCAGCATACTGCCGATTACGGTCAGCCAGAACGTCTCCGTCCGCGCCAGCTGTGCCAGCCTACGTGCAACAGCTAAAGGTGTTACCAGCAAGATTTCCTCATGCACAGCCATGGCAGCAGCCTGCCACACCAGCAGCCAGAAAGCGGCAGAAAGCACCCACCGCAGAACGCGGGAGTGCTTTCCAGCCGGTTTCACGCCGGATTTAATTCTGGTAGTAAAGGCCATCATCCGGCAGTGCTCCTCCTACAGATTTCGGATTTTCCTGATACATAATTTTTAAAAACGGCTGCACCTTGGCTTTCATCTCCGCACCGTCCAAAAAGGTAATACCGCAGTTAGGAATTGCCTTGGTCGCCACAGCCGCCGGCATACTCAGATATTTTTCCGCCAGTTTGCCCGCCTGCGCGGGGTTTTGGTTCGTGTAGTCTGAACTTTCCTTGTATTCCTGCAGAAACTTCGTGATAGCTTCCTTGTGTGTGTCGGCAAATTCTTTGCGCACCACGATGCAGCCCATGGTCAGCACGCTGCCGTCCTTGACAACTTTGTTCCATTCGTCAGTCAAATTCAGCGCTAACTTTGCGGTTTTGCACTTGGCAAGTGCCTGCGTTACAAACGGCTCCGGCAGAACCGCGACTTTCGCCTCACCGGACAGCAGTTTGGTAACCACCTCGGCGTGCTCGGATGCATAGACAACTTTCACATCTTTGCCCGGTGTCAACCCGTTTTGTTTCAGGATATAGTTAAATGTATATTCGGGAACCGAACCCTGGCCGGAGGAATACACCGTTTTCCCCTTTAAATCTTTCACAGACTTGACGGCTTCACCGTTGGTCACAACGTGCAGCACACCAAGTGTGTTAATCTCGAGCAGCTGCATTTTCCCACCGGTTTTTTTGTACAGAGCCGCCGCCAAATTGGTTGGCAGTCCTGCCATATCCACCTCGCCGGATGTCAGCTTGGCAACCGCCGCGGTCGGATCTGAATCCAATGTAAAGCGATAATCGTTTGCCGCTGTTTTAGCATCGGTGTCCTGCATCATTTTCAGCATTCCCAAACCGGTGGGGCCTTTCAGCGTATCCACTTTCATAGTTGTCTTTTCCGCAGCCACCGCAGAGGACGAAACGGAAGCAGACGAAGTACCCTTTGCCACGGATGAAACGGCAGAAGAAGCTCCTGTGCCCGCGCACGCCGCCGCAGACAGCGCAATGGCTGCCGCAAGCGCCAGCGCGAAAATTTGTTTTTTGAATGGTATCATAAAAAACCTTCCCTCCATAAAATCCTATATAAACCGCTGTGTGCGGATTATATGCTCTCTGCTTCCTGCAAGGCAGCCAGCCTGCCACGGTTCAAAATCTGCATGGTGCGCCCCTGCTGCCGCAAAATGCCGGACTGCTGCAAAGCAGCCAGCACACGATACAGGGAGGCCCGGCTGATGCCGAGCAGCCCGGAAAGATTCGCCACACTGCACGGCAGGGTCAAGCATCCCGCTTCATCCGTGCGCCGGCTCAGCAGCCACGCCGCCAAACGCTGCCCGGCTGTGCCTCCGGACGCCACGCTAATGCGCTGTGTCAAAAACGCGACGCGTTCGGAAAGGTCGGCAATATAATTTTCCGCCGTTTTCGCATCCGCCGCAAACAGTTTTTGTAAAAGCGGCCGCTCGAAAAACAGCACCTCTGCCGTGCGTTTTGTACGCAATAGAGAAAGCGGCGTATCCTCCGGCAAAAACGCACTTGCCAAGCCAAACACATCGCCTGCAAAGAAAGTGTTCAGCAGCACTTCCCCGCCACCGGCAATCCGGCGGAACGCCCGCACCTCACCGGAACACACCACGCCAACCCTGCGCCCCGGTGTAAAAGTCTCCCCTGCGGAAAAAACGGTATAGTGGCAGCCGTCATCTCGAAAGGCCAGTGTCAGTGTCTGCTCACAGACACCCGCTAGCAGCGGAATGTCCCGCAGCTTTTCGAAAAACTGTTCTTCCTTTTGCAGCTCCCGCATAATTCCCTCCGAAACTGTATCATATTAGACACTTTAGCTGTGAAAAATTATACAGCCAAGTGCAGACTCTGTCAAGCCGCCGCCGCTTTTTTCCGCACAGCAGAAAAAAGCCTGCGAAGGAATTTCGTTTCCCCGCAGGCTTTCTGCAAAATCAATGTTATTCTTTTTCGGTATCCTGGTTACATCCGCAGCCGCAAGCTTCGTCTTCCTCGTCCTCATCGACCAAGTCAAACTCCAACACTTCGCCGCAGTTGGGGCATTCCATCTGCCCATCTTCCACGATATCCTGAGAAAGGCAAATGGTTTCGTGACAGTTCGGGCACGTCACTTCATAGTATTCGCCATCCTCGTCGTCCTCACAGCCGCAGCTGCAGCCGTCTTCGTCATCCTCGTCTTCAGGAATGTCGTAAACGAACCGCTCCAAAGAACCCAAGTCTTCATCGACCTCGTCCAGCTGGCCCTCCACATCAGAAACAACGTCTTCCACATCAGTTACGGACTGTGCAAGATCCTCCAGTAAATCAATGATTGCGTTAATGACTTTCACTTCTTTACTGTTTTCATCCAGTTCCAGCCCTTCGGCCAATCCGCGGATGTACGAAACTTTTTCGGTGACTGTCATGATAAACCTCCCTTTTACGGATCATCTGTTTTTTATGCAAAAAGCGGGTTCAGGCATTTGCCGCCCAAACTGCCTAAAGCCAGTATGAATCAGGCACGCTCCATATATTCACCGGTGCGTGTATCAATCCGAATGACTTCGCCTTCGTTAATGAACAGCGGCACTTTAATCTCCGCACCGGTTTCCAGCTTTGCGGGTTTGGTTGCGTTGGTGGCTGTGTCACCCTTAAAGCCCGGATCCGTTTCCGTAATCTGCAGTTCGACAAAGTTCGGCGGCTCCACGCCAAAGACGTTACCTTTGTAAGACAGCACCTTGCAGTCCATGTTTTCTTTCACAAACTTAAAGCTGTCACCCAGCACGTCCTTGTTAATCGGAATCTGCTCAAAAGTTTCAGAATCCATGAAGTAATAAAGATCGCCGTCATTATAAAGGTACTGCATATCCTTGCGCTCAATGTACGCAACCGGATACTTGTCGTTCGGGTTAAAGGTACGCTCCGTAACAGCCCCGGTAATGACATTGCGGATCTTGGTGCGGACAAAAGCGGCGCCCTTGCCCGGCTTTACGTGCTGAAATTCAATGATCGAAACGACCTGACCGTCCATTTCAAAGGTCACGCCATTGCGAAAATCACCTGCAGAGATCATTCGTGTATCCTCCAATTCAATAAATAACAATAGCAGTATAATAGAAATAGTGTATCTTATTTTCGTCAGAAATTCAAGCAATTTTACAAAAATCGGGTTTAAAGCAACGACTGCAGCGCATACAGCGCCAGAAAATAGCTTGTCTTTCCAAAGCCGGAAATCTGTCCGGCGCAAACCGGTGCCAGCACGCTGGTGTGGCGGAACTCCTCGCGTGCATAAATATTGCTCATGTGCGTTTCGATAAACGGGATTCCGTGCACGCAGCTGATGGCATCCCGCAGCGCGTAGCTGTAGTGTGTCAGTGCGCCGGCATTGAGGATGCAGCCATCGTAAACACCACGCATGGCATGAATCCGGTCAATCAGCTCTCCCTCATGATTCGACTGAAAAACATCCAGAGAAAAGCCCAGCTTCTGTGCAAGTGCCTGCACTTCCTGCTGGATGCTTTCTGCGGTTTCGGTACCGTACACACCCTGCTCCCGAACGCCAACCATATTGAGGTTCGGCCCCAAAAGCAGCAAAATTTTTTTCTGTGTCACCGGTAAACTCACTCCTTCGGTGTAAGATGACGGCCAGACGCCTTGAGAGCGCGCCGTACTTCCTCTTCTCCGCGCCGGCGGCGCAGAAACGAAGCGGACTCTTCCAGTATGCATGGCGTCACCAAAATGGAGCGCAGTCCGACCAAATTAGCGCCAATCACATCGGTGTAAACCTGATCCCCCACAACAACGGTTTCCGAGCGGTGTGCCTGCAACTGCCGCATAGCGCGCAGATACCCGCCCGGCAGCGGTTTGAGGGCAAAGCTGACAAACGGCAGACCATACTGCGCGGCAAAAGGCTCCACACGGCTTCGAAAGTTATTTGAAAGGATTAAAAGTCGAAAGCCCTCGCGCTGCATTTTTTCCGCCCACGCCACTGTGCCCGGAAAGGGCACCTGGCTTTGCGGCGGCGAAAGCGTATTGTCCACATCCAGCAGGACTGCGCGGACACCCATGCTGTGCAGCAGCGAAGGGGTAATCTGTGTAACCTTGTCGACGGAACAGAAAGGCATTTTCAGCGTCAAGGGAATCTCCTCTCCTTACGATAAAAAAGCGGGCCCAAAGCCCGCTTTCCATGTACCTAAGAAACCAAAGTGAAGTTTAATTACTTAAACTTGCGCTTACGGGCTGCTTCGGATTTTTTCTTCCGCCGCACAGAAGGCTTTTCGTAAGCCTCCCTCTTGCGAACCTCCGCAATGACACCGGAACGTGCGCACTGCTTTTTAAAGCGGCGCAGAGCACTGTCCAAAGATTCATTGTCTTTTACTCGGACCTCAGCCATGTATTTTCCCTCCCATCCGCCAAAAGGCAGGGGTTATCTGTAATCAATATCTGTTACACAATAAATATTATACCGATTCAAAAAACTTCTGTCAAGCCCTGTATTTCCAGAAAAACGTTTTTTCAGGATTCCGTAAAATCCGTCAAAAAAGTATTGACATTTGCAAAACACTGTGATAGAATTAATCTCGCGCTTGGGGATGACCACAACGCAATCCACACCATAGGGGTATAGCTCAGTTGGTAGAGCAGTGGTCTCCAAAACCACGTGCCGAGGGTTCAAGTCCTTCTGCCCCTGCCATACGGCTCGGTAGTTCAGCTGGTTAGAACGCTAGCCTGTCACGCTAGAGGTCGACGGTTCGATCCCGTTCCGAGTCGCCATTTGCTGCTATGGCTCAGTTGGCAGAGCACATCCTTGGTAAGGATGAGGTCATGCGTTCGAATCGCATTAGCAGCTCCAATCAAAAAGCTAGGAAATCTGCGGATTTCCTAGCTTTTTTGTTTGTTCGGAAGCATTCCGCAAAATGTGTATTTTGGGGGTGTTCAGAGGGTCACAGAGGGTCAAAAAAGGGTCATTTTTTTCTTTCCACCCTTGATTATTTTTCAACGTATGCACATATTTTTTATTCTTTCTTCACTTCATCAAGTATCCGTTCCAGCAGCAGATACATTTGTCATGGGTTACCTCCTGATTTTAAGTATGAAAAAAGCAGCCAAATGGCTGCCTGCTTCTGATTTTATGCGTAAAAATACCGCCAGGCTACTGCCGGGCGGCTTAGTACCACATCACTGTACATTCTTGTTCCTGACTGTGCGCTTTTGCAAGTTCAACAAGTTTGGCAGCGGCATGACCCGGATAGGACATTCCGTATCCCTCAACTTCTTCACAGCTCAATATTTCCTCGGTGGAAAGGTCTACAACAATGTGTCCGTGCTGATCACTGTCTTCCGGCAGAAAGTCCGCTTCTGCTGTGCGGTTATTTATTGTTATGTTTTTTAAGCGCACCATAGTAATCATCACTTCCCTTGGTATAATTATATTTTTTACTTGCCTGAATGTGTGCCTCACTCTGCGACATCCCGCTGTCCATAAGTTTGTTTTCCAGCGTTTCGTGGCGCAACAACGTTAAATCGTGTAGTTTTGCTTTTCCATCAATCAGCCTTTGCCAAGACTGAGCCATTGCAAAATCTGGAGCGAAGTATTCCGGTTTCCCATGCCCTAAGTCGTGCTTTTCAAGAAAAATGAAATTCTTAATTCGCTGTATATCCTCTTCTGGAAATCCTGTGTTTTTGGCGATACGTGAAACATCGTTTTTCATATTCCTTACAAGCCCATAATAGCGTTCAGCGTGAGCAGTTGCAGCTTTTCCATAAGGGTTGGTTATTCTTCCGCCGCTTACTGCTTTTATTATATCATCATTTCCAGAATCAGCAACACTATTTTTGTGGTTAATGCCCTGCTGTTCCGCCCATTCGTTGTACGTCATAGGCGTTATTTTAATTACATCAGTATTTGCGCTTGTTTCCTTAGTTAGTTGTTCAAACAAGGCGGATTCTGCGTCATCCGGTTCGCTTGCGCCGGCAGTTTCTACGGAGCAAAAACTCTTAACCGTTTCAGTGACGCTATCAAAGGATTTCATCAAAAGTATAGACTCTTTTTCTTTACCAAACAGCGCTAACTCAACACAAGCCAGTTCGAAACTGCCTGATGGGGTGTTAAAGATTGTTAAGGCAACACCGCACAATGGCATAAAAAATCCACGCCATCTGCCAAAGGCGGCAAACAGCGAGGAACTCTCCCAATTATATCTGCGAAGGCAAACGCAATCAGACTGCCAGGCCGGGCCTGTCAGCCAGAATCAGATTCGCCAACGCAAACATCATATTCAGTTTGGCGGTCTGCTTTTGCAGACCTCGGTATCGCGTCTTTCGGTACCGTAACAGACCTTTCACAACGGCAAAAACATGTTCTACTTTGGCACGAACCGATGACTTTTCGTGCTCTCTGCGCTTGAGTTGGGCTTGCGACCTGTTGGAACCCTTTTTGATTTGCGATGGGCGACGATTGAACTTGTAACGGATACGCTTGCCAGCATTGTTCTTTATAATGGCATCCTCGCGCTTTTCCGCTCCCAAATATCCGCTGTCTCCGTATACAACGCTTTCCTCTCCGGTCAGCAGTTTGGAGGTCATGGCGACATCATGGACATTGGCGGCCGTTACCTCAACCGTGTGAACAAGCCCGCTATCCTTATCCACCCCAACATGTGCCTTGTAGCCAAAGTGCCACGCATTGCCCTTCTTCACCTGATGTGCATCCGGGTCTCGCTGCTTCTCCTGATTTTTCGTGGAGGACGGAGCGGCTATGATGGTGGAATCCACAATGGTACCCTTTTTCAGAAGCAGTCCCTTTTGTTGCAGCAAATTTGCCACCTGCGCAAACAACTGCTCCTGCAAACCGTTTTGTATGAGAATATTACGAAATCTTCCCAGCGTATCCCCGTCCGGCACCTGATTGCTTGATTCCACGCCGCAGAAATCCGAAAAGGCACGACTGTCGATCGTTTCAGCCACCGTTGCTTCGTCGGATAGATTATATAGGTTTTGCAGCAGATACAGCCGCAGCATCAGTTCCAAATCATAGGGCTTGTTTCCGTGCTCTCCTTTGTAGTAGCACGGCTTGATCATGGCCACCCATTTCCCCCATGGAACGATGCGCTCAATCTGCTCGAGAAATTCTTTTTTCTTCGTACGCACCTGTGCCAGTTCATCGCACAGAGCTGACATACTCATCTGCTTATCCATATACCTATTTTATCATATCTCGCTTCTTACCGCAGCTTTTTTTCTGTGCGGTGTTGCCCTAAAAAAATCTGCTCAGGCACGATTGCAGAAGCCAAAGCAGCAGGCAAGTCAGACCCCTGCAATGTATGCATTCGTTAATTCCTTGTTCCCCGACCCTAACCGGTCGGGATTTTTTATATGCATTTGCGAAGGCTTCTTCGAAATCGGTGTTGACACGTATCTAAACACGTGCTATAATAGTGGTATCAAAAGGGGATGATGAAAACGAAAAGCGATTCTTCTCGGGAACTGATAAAGCTGATTACGGCAGACGGATGGTATGAAGTCCGCTGTGTAGGTGACCACCACCAGTTCAAGCACCCCACAAAACCCGGTCTGGTAACAATCACGCATCCTAGAAAAGATATACCGATAAAAACCGCTAGAAGTATAGCAGCGCAGGCAGGAATCACACTTCCGTGATTCCTTTTCTGCCACCCATGAAAGGAGTCGTTTTGTATGAAAGACACATATTCATTTATCGCTGTTTTCACTTTTGCAGAAGATGGCATATCGATCGAATTTCCCGACCTGCCTGGCTGCCTGCCCTGTGCACAGACACACGATGAAGCGCTGCATAACGCGCAGGAAGCGTTAGGACTGCATTTGTTCGGCATGGAACAGGACGGCGAAACAATTCCTGCCCCCTCTCCAATCAACAAAATCACACTGAAAAAAAACCAAGTTCCCGCGCTTATCTCCGTTTATATGCCGCTGGTGCGCAATCAGGTACAGACAACCAGTGTTAAAAAAACACTCACCATCCCCGCCTGGCTGAATGCGCTGGCCGAAAAGAACAACATTAACTTTTCGCAGACACTGCAAACCGCGTTGAAAGATATGCTTCAGGCAGAAAAATAACTTTTCTACGACAGTTTTCCCGACCTTAACCGGCCTGAAATTTTTTATACTAAAGTAGATAATATATCGACTTACGGTACACCGTATTATATAATATTATCATGGACGGGAGATACAAACAATGCAGATTAAATTTATGAAGCAGCCTTTAAAATTCATCAGTCGGCAGGATGCGCCAACACGGAAACGCTTGGTTGCTGCATTAATAATCTCCCAAACGGCAATATCAAAAAGTTGCAAGGCCGTGACGGATACCGGTTAAGAGTGGGCGACTTCCGGGTCATATTTGATTCAAATGGTCAGATAGTGCTCATCATTCGTATAGACAATCGCGGCCAGATTTATAAATAAGGAGTTGATTTGCTATGAGTAACATTAAAGAGCGCCTAATCGGTGCAATTACAGTCATGCCGGAAGAACAAGCTTTGGCTCTCTGGAACAAGCTGGTACTGAGTTCTGCTCCGGAAGTGGAGCCAGACGACTTTGACAAAATGATGTTGGATGCCGTCGAGCAAGATCCTGACTGCCACGAGCTTGCATCGAATGAAGAAGTGGAAAGGTTGTTACATGGTAATGCCGACTGAGAAAAAATTCGCCCACAGGATCGCTGGAACGCGGCACACGGACTGATTTCAAAATCCTACAAACTTCAACAGGAAATCGTGGATAATTTCGCGGCAGCCTGCAAGCAAGCCGGCGTCAGTCAGGCGAGCCAACTCACAAAGATGATGGAAAATTTTTGCAAGTTGACCGATTAGCCTTTTGGTTAAATACGATTCACGGCTGCCCTGCATTTTGGCAGGGCAGTTTTTTTAGGAGGACACAATGGCAAAACTAAAAAAGCGTAAAGACGGGATGTATCAAAAATCTGTTTTGCTGTCCACTGGTAAGCGCAAAGTAGTCTATGCAAAAACACTCGCTGAATTACAGGCAAAAGAAGATGCTGTTAAGAATGAAGATAAATCCGGTCTTGACGTTGGCAACCACACGTTGGTTGGCGAATGGGCAAAGCAATGGCTCAAGGTTTACAAATTCGGACTCCGTCAAGGCACTTATGAGATGTACCGCCGCGTGTACAATAATAACATTATGGAGTTGCTGGGTGCTATGGAGCTGCGGGACGTCAAACCAGTGCACATCAAAAAGGTGATGCTGTCCGTTGCGGCTAAGTCCGAATCATGGCAAGACAAAGTATTGTTAACTATGCGGCAGATGTTCCGCACTGCTCGGCAGAATCATTTGATTATTGATGATCCGACAGAAGGTATTAAAATCACGAAACATAGCAAAGCCGCTGTGCAAAAAGAAATGGCACTGTCAGACGAACAACAACATCAGCTATTGGATCATTTCCCCCTTGTTAGTAAAGGGCAAAAATACAGCTTCTGAAAAAGCTTAAAAAGTCCAGTAAACGCAGAAAAAGCGCGGCTTCCGAAGAAGTGGCGCTTTTTCTGTTAAGAGAGAGGAGAAATCTTTAATGAAAACAAACTGAAAGTCCTTGCGGGGCACACCGCGGTCGGCAGATCCACGGTTCGGCTTGTACCCTTTGGAACAATTTCAGTATACAAATCGGTTGTGTCGGATGATTGAATGACTTATGAATGTTTTGTAACACTTTTGTGCACTTTTTTGGAACTGCAAAGTCACTTGCACATCCCTGCCGAATTCGATATACTAATGACACAACAGGACGGCGGCCGAAAGCCAGAGGCTGCGCCGTCCTTTATAACGGGAGGAAATGTCACATGAAAAAAATACAGGATGCCGTAACTGCTATCCGCGAAAAAACTGAACTGATGCCAAAAGTCGGAATCGTCCTCGGCTCCGGTCTGGGTGGGCTTGCCGCCAGCGTGCAGAACCCCTGCGTCATTCCCTATCAGGAGATTCCGGGCTTTGCACCCTCAACTGCGCCGGGTCACGCTGGAAAGCTGCTGCTGGGCACCATCGGCTCCATACCGGTTGTCTGTATGCAGGGGCGGCTCCACTACTATGAAGGACACCGTATGGAAGACATTGTACTGCCGGTACGCGTCATGAAAGCGCTCGGCGCGCAAACTGTCATTTTAACCAATGCGGCTGGCGGCGTCAACACAGACTTTCGACCGGGCGACCTGATGCTGCTGACCGACCACATCAATTTTTTGGGAACCAATCCACTGATTGGCCCGAATGATGAGGAAATCGGCCCGCGCTTTCCGGATATGACGCACGTTTACACACCATCGCTGCGCAGCTTGGCTTTACAGGCAGCGCAGGAATGCGGGATTTCTTTGCAGCAGGGTGTGTACCTTGCAACCACCGGCCCCAGCTATGAAACGCCGGCGGAAATCCGTATGTTTCGTACATTGGGGGCAGACGCAGTGGGAATGTCCACCGTACCGGAAGCCATCGCCGCGGCGCACTGCGGCCTGCAGGTGCTGGGCTTCTCCCTCATCACGAACATGGGTGCTGGCGTGCTGGACAAACCGCTCAGCAGTGAGGAGGTCATTCAAACCGCAGACGCGCGCGGGCATGACCTGCAGCGTCTGGTTTCCACCATCCTTGCCAAACTTTAAAAACAGACATCAGAAAAGGCAGCGGGACAAATCCGCTGCCTTTTCTTGTGAAAAAAAGAGGCCGCCTTTCAGCAGCCCCTAATCTCAACAAAGATTCCTCTCATAGCAGGTATGTGGAACGCAGACGGCCCGAACTGGGCATCGATCTGCTTTTGTTGACGTATGTGCAGCAGGATTCGACCACGATTGCGGCTGTGTCCTGTTACAAGTAACTATTATAACGGATATTCGGGCAAATTTCAATTCCAATTTTTAAATATGTTTTTTGTAGGATTCACCAACTAGTTCTGTTTGGTGTGCTGAATAAAGTTCCAAGAGTCGCGGCACATATCGTCCAAATTGTACTGTGCCTGCCAGTGCAGTTCGTTTTTCGCCTTGGAAACGTCCGCATAGCAGGTGGCAATATCCCCGTCACGGCGGGGTGCAACCTTGTAATTGACCTTTTTGCCGGAAGCTTTTTCAAAGGCGTGCACAACCTCCAGCACACTGCTGCCACGGCCGGTACCCAGATTGTACACCACACAGCCCTCTGCAGTGTCCAGCTTTTCCAGCGCGCTGATGTGACCGCTGGCAAGGTCGCACACATGGATATAATCCCGCACGCCGGTACCGTCCGGCGTGTCATAGTCGTCGCCGTAAACGGACAGGCACGGCAGGATTCCCGCTGCGACACGGGCAACGTACGGCATGAGATTGTTGGGAATCCCGTTCGGGTTTTCGCCAATCAAGCCGGACGGATGCGCACCGATTGGATTAAAGTAGCGCAGCAGCGCAGCTTTCATCTCCGGATCGGCCACGCAGACATCCTGCAGAATCCGTTCAATCATCACTTTCGTGGTGCCGTAAGGATTGGTGGTACCGCCAATTGGCATATCCTCCCGGAACGGCACCGGGTTTTTGCTGCCGTACACCGTGGCGGAAGAACTGAAAACAATCTGGTGCACGCCGTATTTGCGCATCAGCTTCAGCAGAACCAGCGTACCAGTCAGGTTATTGTGGTAGTACTCCAGCGGCTTATGCACGCTTTCCCCAACTGCTTTAAGCCCTGCAAAGTGAATCACGGCATCAATCTTGTTTTCCGCAAAGACCTGCTCAAATGCCGGTTCATCTAACATATCGCACTCATAAAACGGAAACTCCCGTTTGGTAATCGTCTGAATCGCCTTCACGGCATCCATACTGGAATTTGCAAAATTGTCCATGACAACGATATTGTAGTCATGATTCAGCAGTTCCACACAGGTGTGGCTGCCAATAAAGCCGGCACCGCCGGTTACAAGAATCGTTTTCATTGCTGTCCTTCCTTTCCGCCGGAAAAACCGGCCCTGCACTTTGGAACATTTTCTTCTGGTCATCATAACACCGAAGCCGCGCCGCCGTCAAGTTTTACAGATTCTGTGCCGGGCGATTGGCGAGGTATCTTTTGTACGCTTCCCGCAGCTGTGCGCTGGTGTCTTCCGGGCAGGTCGGGTTGCAGTTGGCCCACGCACCGGTTTCGCTGGAAGCGTTGAATTTCTGCTTTTCCGCACTGCGCATCGGCGGAAAAAATTTGATGTGATAGTGAAAATCTTTGCTGTAATCGCCGCTGTTGACCGGCGCGCTGTACATACACATCATGTACGGGAAACGATAACCGAACAGCGCGTCCAGCATCCCCACGGTGTCGCGGATCGTGATACCGAGGCTGTCTTTTTCCGCGTCGGTCAGGTCCGTCAGGTATGCCACATGGCGGTTTGCCATGATGTACACGCCGTAGGGATAATCCGAATAGAACGGCAGATAGACGGTAAAATGGCCGTTCTGAAAGATGACCCGCTTCTGCTCTTTCCGTTCGTTTTGCAGCGTGTCGCAGAACAGGCAGGAACCGTTTTCTTCGTAATACTTTCTCGCGCTGCCGGACTCCAGCTGAATACGCTTCGGAATGAACGAATAACCGTACATCTGGCCATGGGGATGCGGCATGGTCACGCCGACTGCCTCTCCGCGGTTTTCAAATGGGAACACGTATTTAATTTTTTCATCTTCCGCCATTTTCGCGAACCGCTCGCACCAAAGGTCAACCAATTTGCGCATATGGCTGTCGGAAAGCTCCGGCAGGGTTGTGGTATGTCCCGGGGAATAAAGAATGACCTCGCATTTTCCGTAGTTCGGCGCGGTTTTAAAGAAGTCGGTCGCCACGTCATCCGGCGTGGGCGGGTTTTGCGTCAATGCCGGAAAGTCGTTGTCATACTCCAATACTTCATAATCCGGCACATTGCCGAAACTTGGGCAGAACGGGCAGTAATCTTTCGGCATCTGCGGGCGGTTCTGCCGATTGCTCGCAATCATATGCCAATCCTGTAAAAACGGATTCCATCTTAACTCAGCCAATGTAAACGTCCTCCATTCTCTTATCTCATTTAAGGTTTTAGGGCTTTGCCCCAAACCCTGAAAAGCATCAAAAGCGCGTTCCGTGCGTTTCCGCACACTGCCAGCGGAGGCTTCCCCACTCACGCCGCTTTGACGCAGACTATAAAAAGGCAAAAGCGCGCTCCATGCGCTTCCGCACACTGCCGGCGGAGGCTTCCCCACTCAGCCTGCAACTTGGATACCACCGACCGGACGGATGCGTAACAGATGGCAAGAACCATCACCCAGCCATGCATTCATGGCCTGGACAAATGCCGCCGCGTGATTCTGGGGCACAAACACCTGTACCGTACCAGCAAAACCGCCGCCGTGTACGCGCCACGCCATGGCATCTTTGTCTGCAAGGCTCTGCGCAAAGTGTGAAATCAATCCAAGCGTCACCGAAACAGCCTGCTGATTCCAGTGCTCGGCGCTGTAGATGTTTTGCAGATACATAAAAGAAGATTCGCCGGATGCGCGGACAAGCTGCTTAAACTTCTCAAAGTCCTTCATGCGCAATGCAAGCGCTTCTTCCTGCGCACGCCGGTCATCCTGATAAAAATGCATGGTACGCAGAATCGGCCGGTCGCCAACCGCCTTGCGCAGCTCCGGAATATGTGCATAGAACTGCGTTTCCGGCACTTCGCTAAGCACCTCTTTGCCAAAGTACGCCGCTACTTCGCGCATTTCTGCCGGAATCGCCGCGTAATCCGGCGTCAAGTCCGCATGGCTCGCGTGTGTGTCGATAATACACAGCGCATAGCCGCAGGAATTCAGGTCAAACGCCACCTGCTGTGCCTGCGGATGCTCCTGATTGGCAAAATTGATGGCGACAAAACCGCCAATGCTGCTGGCTGCCTGATCCATCAAACCGCTCGGCTTGCCGAAATAGACATTTTCGGCATACTGCCCCACCTGCGCAATCTTCATGGCACTTTCCTTGCCGCCGCAGAAAAGCGTGTTGATGGCGGTTCCAATCAGCACCTCAAACGCTGCGCTGCTGGAAAGCCCGCTGCCGCTGAGCACTTGTGATGTGGTGTACGCGTCAAACCCGGCAACCGGATATCCCATTTCCACAAAGCGGTTTGCAATGCCGCGCAGCAGCGCCTGGCTGGTGTTCTTTTCCTCCTCGTGTACGGAAAGGTCTGTCAGATCCACCTGATCTTCCGGATAGCCCTGCGACTTCACACGAATTTTATAATCGCTGTTTGGAGAAACAACAGCAATCACGTCCAGATTCACCGCCGCCGCCAGCACATGGCCGCGCTGGTGGTCGGTGTGGTTTCCGCCAACTTCCGTACGCCCCGGCGCGCTGAACACAAATACCTCGCGCTCTTCCCCATAAAGGGAAGCAAAACAGTCAATCGCATCCGCGTAGCGCTGCGCGACCGCTTCACAGCCATCCTCCCCGCAGGCGTAAATATGCTTTATTTTCTCATTTAGGCTTCCCAATAGGAAGGCGTCCTTTGCCTGAATCCGTTTCATTTTCTACATCTCCTTATCTGACCGTTTCTAACAAATTGTGAGATTTTCCGAAATTCATGTTTGCTTTCTGCACATTTATAGTAATCCGGTTTTACAGAAGGTGCAAGCACGGAATGTTTCAAATTTATGGATAAATGTTGCGCGCCTGTACTTTCTACATATCGTACAGGCGCGCATCCACAATTTTGTGGAATCCTTCTGCTTTTTAAGACCTTTGTCAGCCTGCCGGCGGGGTCTGCACAACCGAATGCAGGCGTGCATATGCCTGCCACTTTCCAGACAAAAAGCGGATGGTATAAATCAGCGCACGGAACACCCAATCCAGCACCATGGCAATCCACACACCAACCGCGCCCATACCGAAATGCTGCCCTAAAATGTAGCTGAACAAAATCCGGAATACGCACATGGAAATGATAGACCATATCATGGGGAAGCGGACATCGTTTGCCGCACGCAAAGCATTGGGCAGCACGAACGCAAGCGGCCAGAACAGCATGGCAAAGCCATCATGAATAAAGACCAGCTTGGTCGCAAGTGCCAAGGTGTCCGGTGTCAGGTTATACAAAAGAAAAATCGGCTGCAGGAACAGCAGCACGGAACCGCAGACCGCAATCATGCTGGCATAGGCAATTCCGGTCAAATGTTTGGCGTAGTGCCGCACCTGCTGCAGATCCCCGGCGCCCACACACCGCCCGACCACCGTAATCATCGCTAAGGAGAGAGCCTGTCCCGGAATGCAGCCAACACCGTCCAGATTATTGGCAACTGCGTTTGCCGCAACCTGCACCGTGCCGAAAACCGAGATGATACTGACCACCAGCGTGCGCCCCAACTGAAACATACTGTTTTCCAGTGCACTGGGAATCCCGATGCGCAGAATCCGACGGATCATCTGCAGATTCGGTTTCAGCTGTTCCCAGGTAAAGGAGGCATACACCATATTATCCCGCCGCCGCACCAGCTGCATCATCACGATGGCGCCGGAAATACGTGCCAATGTCGAGGAAACTGTGACACCCGCCACACCGATGTGCAGGCCAAACACGAAAAATGCATTTCCGGCAATGTTCAGCACATTCATAAAAACGGAAGTCAGCATGGAAACGCGGCTGTTGCCCATGGAGCGGTACAGCGCCGCGCCCGCATTGTACAAAGCGATAAACGGGTAGCTAAGCGCGGAAATGGTAAAAACCAGCACGCAGTTCTGCATGACTTCGTCTGAAATCGCACCGAAAAACAGGCGCAGAATCGGTCGGCACAGCGTCAGGCACAGCACCATGAACAGCAGGCTAATCAGCAGGGAAACCGTCAGCAGCTGCGATGCCGCGCGGCACGCTCCCTGCCGGTTCTCTGCCCCCAGATACTGGCTGACCACCACCGCACCGCCTGTGGTCATGGCGGCAAAAACATTGAGCATCAGTACATTGAGCATATCTACCAGTGAAACCGCACTGACAGCCGCCTCTCCAACAGATGAAACCATGGTCACATCCGCCATACCCACTGTCACCGCTAAAAGCTGCTCGATCACCAGCGGCCAGATTAGCCGCCACAATTCCTGCCTTGTAAACAGGTTTTCCCGCTGTTTCATTCCAACCCCCAGAAAGATTCCATATGTCTAAAATTGATTTTAGAAAACACACTTCTGTTTTCCGCATTTCATTGTACGCGCGCAAACGACAAAAGTAAACCGATTCTTCTGCCCTCCGCATTCGCTGTTCTTTCTTTCCAGACTGGAAATTCCTTCGCGTCTGCGGTATAATACGAAATTGTAATGGCTATTTTACCTATTGAATGCAAAGGACTTTTTTAAATGTTGAAAACCACCGAAAACGCCAAAGAAACCGCCGCCGTTGTGCTGCCCGCCGTGCTGTGCACGCTGCTGTGGGGCAGCGCCTTTCCGTGCATTAAAATCGGGTACCTTGCCTTTCGGGTGCAGGGGGCGTTCTCTCAGATTCTGTTTGCCGGGCTGCGCTTTGCGCTTGCGGGGCTGCTGGTGCTGCTTTTTCAGCTTGTGCGGGAAAAGAAACTGCCGGTGCCGCCACGGCAAAGCTGCCTTTCTGTTTTTGGTCTGGGGCTGGTGATGACCACCGCGCAGTACCTGCTGTTTTATCTGGGACTTGCCAACACCACCGGTGTGCGCGGTTCCATTATTCAGGGCACCGGCACCTTCCTCACTGTCATACTGGCACACTTTTTCCTGCGCGGCGAGGACCGCATGACCCGCCGCCGGATTCTCGGCTGTCTGGTTGGGTTTGTGGGCGTGGTGCTGGTGAATCTGGACGGTGCCGCCGGCGGGTTCCGTCTGGACGGCGAGGGTCTGCTGTTCCTCGCCACCGCCATGTTTTCAGTCGGCTCCCTGCTGAGCAAAGGAATTACCCGCACGGTAGACCCATTCTGCGCGACCGGGTGGCAGCTGTTTCTGGGCGGTGCTGTACTGGTGGTCATCGGGTTGTTCGGCGGCGGCAGACTGGCACCGACCGGTGCGCAGAGTTGGGGGATTTTTCTGTACCTTGCGGCGCTTTCCAGTATTGCGTTTACCATTTGGACGGTTCTGCTGCAGAAGCACCCGGCGGGGCAGGTTGCTGTGTACAATTTTCTGACACCGGTGTTCGGTGTGCTGCTGTCAGCGCTGTTCCTGCGTGAGTCCCTTTCCGGCTGGAAAACCGCGGCGGCGCTGGTGCTGGTCTGTGCCGGCATTATTCTGGTGAACCGAAGCGCGCCCGCCGCAGAGCCACAGCTTCCGCAAAGGAATCATCCCTAAACCCAGAAAAGGAGGTGCTCCCGTGAAAGAAAACCTGACGCTGCCCTACACGGAGCAGCCGATTTTTATTCGGCTGCTCAGCCGGTATATGCTGCACGACATTGGTCGCTCGGCGGCGGCGCTGGCTTACTATTTCCTTTTCTCCATGTTTCCGGCACTGATTCTGGTGACCATGCTGCTCACCTGGCTAAAGCTGCCGCCGCTGTTTATGGAAATGCTGAAAGGCATCGTGCCACAGGACATTCTGGACATTACAGCCACCTATATGGAGCACATCAATCAAGTCAACAGCGGCACCAAAAACTTTTCGCTGTTTCTCGGCAGCATCCTGCTGCTGTTTTACTTTACCATGCGTGCCATGAACTGTGTAATCCGCACTATCCGTACCGCTTACGGCTACAAATCCACGAAATCGCCCCTGCGGCAGCAGTTGAATCTGTTTGCGGCAACGTTCCTGATGATGATCGGTATTCTGGTTTCCCTCATTTTGATTAACGTCGGGCGGCGGGTACTGCACTTTTTGTCCCCTGTTCTGCACCTGACCTCCACCTCCATTGACATCTGGAACCTGTTCCGCTTTGTCATTCTGGCAGTCATCCTTTTTTCCGTTTTGTTTTTGATTTATTACCTGGTGCCCGGCCGTGTGCACACCCCTAAGCGGGTGCTGCCCGGCACCTTTCTGGCCATGTTTTCATGGTTGGCATTTTCCGTAATTTACGCGTTTTATGTAGAAAATATCAACAATTACTCCCTGCTGTACGGCACGCTCGGTGCGGTCATTGTGCTGTTGCTGTGGCTGTACTTCAGTGGATTTGTGCTGATTCTCGGTGCGGAAGTGAACGGCATTTACCTGGAAATGCGCTCGGAAATGCGTATGAAAAAAGTCACCGTACCCCAGTGGAAATACCTGTGGCTGTGCGGATGGGATTTGCGGCATCCCCCGCAGAAACCGCACTCCAAAAATCATCTCAACAAAAAATAGGGACAGAAACCGACAGATTCTGAGACGAAAAATCACCCCATGCGGTGGGAAAGCTACGCATGAGGTGATTTTTTATGGTTTACAAACCAGACGAACTTTTCAGGGACTGCCGCTTTCCCAAGGGCGAGCACATCAGCGGCTTTGAGCAAAACAACGACCGGTACTGCCACATTCCCGACTGCAGCATGGAGGATGCGCTTTCCGGCACCAACAGCACAGATGTCGCTTATGAAGGCGGTGTCTGCACCACCGGTCAAACCCACGCCAACGCAGACGAGCGTGCCGACCGCGCCGCCAAAAAAGCAAAGCGGTCTGCTGCCCCCTTTCCCACGCCGGAAGAAAAGAACCAAGATGACCCTCTGCGCCGCCCCACACCGCCGCGTTTTTACCCATAATGGCACACTGGTTCAGTGCTGCTCCTCTGCGTCCTCTTTGGTGGCATGAACAGTTCCGCGAGGGTGTTCTGGCGGTGCATAGACGGAGAAAAGCTTGAGCGGACGCACACCGGAGTTTATCACATTGTGCCAATAACCCGCCGGCACCAAGAATGCATCGTCCACAAAAACATTCGTGCGAAAATCAAGATTGTCTTTTTCTTTCCCCATACGAACCATGCCGTGGCCGTCCTCCACATACAGCATCTGGTCCGTGTCGGGGTGCATTTCCAGCCCGATTTCCTGCCCGGGGTTAATGTTCATGACCGTAAGCTGCAGGTGCTTTCCGGTCCACAGGGCTGTTCGAAACATCCGATTATCCCGTGTTGCTTTGGCCAGATTGAGCGCATACGGCTCCGGTCCGTGATCCGTCAGGTGTACAATCGGATTTCTCTGCCGACTGCCGGAGCAGGGGCACTGCCGGTTATCCATCATCGCTTTCCTTCCCTTCCAAGCGTATTTTTATAGTACAGTGTATGCGTACTTCGGGAAAAGAGAACCAAGCAGGAGCCGGCTGCAACAGCTACCTGCGCGTCACAAAAAACGTTTGTCAGGCTTCTTAATTTTTCCTTTCTTTTCCGATGAAATTGTGGTATAGTGAAAGAAAAAGATGGGAGATGACAAAATGGACGTTTCTTCTATTGCCGCCATGAGCACCAGTATGCATCTGGCACAAACCCAGCAGACCGCCAGCGTTTCTGTTGCAAAAAAGGCGATGAACCTGCAGGAAACACAAAGTGCCGCACTGATTCAGACCATGCAGGCTTCCAACCATCAACTGGACGTTTTAGCGTAAACGGGCCGCCCTTCGGGGCGGTTTTTTGCTGTCTGCTGCATTTCGCGCGGAGAAATGCCGTACTGCGCATGAAACGCGCGCGCAAAGTTGGTGTAGTCGGCAAAACCACTCTGCAGGTAAGCCTCGCCCGGAGCGGCGCCCGCCTGCAGCGCCAGCCGAGCGGCAATCAGCCGCTTGCGCACAATGTACTGATGGACGGAAAAGCCGGTGTATTTTTTAAATTGCCTCGTTAAATGATATTTACTCAAATAAAAACGGGCGGACAACGAATCCAGAGAAAGTTCCTCGCGCAAATGCCGGTTGATATACTGCACAACCGCGTCCATTTTTGCATCCTGCTCCACCGTTTTTCCCAAATCAAGCGGCGCCGCAAAGCAAGCGCGGTTGAGCAAGACTAAAAGCTGCGCACAGTAAGCGCGCCGCAGTGCCGCGCTGCCGTAAGCATCGCTGACATACACCTGCTCCAGTTTCCGGCAAAGGGTGTGCAGTGCATCCCGCACCTCCGGCACCGGCCGCAGCAGGTTCAGGCGGCGGCGGGCAGAAACCTCAAAGCACAGTGACAAATCGTCACTGCCGCCGAGGGAACGGACATACGCCGGCTGCAGCCACAGCACAACCCGCTCATAAACCTGCCCCTTCCACACCTGTGGGCGGTGCAGCTCCCGGTTATTGGTCAGCAGAACATCCCCCGACTGGGGGCGGTACTGCCGCCCCTCGACCAGATATGTGACATTACCAGAAAGGAAAAACAGCACTTCATAAAAATCGTGGCTGTGATAAGGCACCTCGACCGGCTCGTGGTTGACAGAATGAAAATACTCAAAATCCGGACGGATCATTTCCTGTCTGTCCGTAAATTCCCCAAACAGTTGTTTCACAGTGCCCCTCCCTGCGTGTTTTTACCATCGTACCGCGAGCGCAAAGAAAAGGCAAGGATTTTTCCCGCAAACTGCGCAATTTTTGCAGTGTATATCCGCAAATTTCGCAAAGTATTCTGCAAAAAATGCGTGTATACTAAAATGAAGAAATGACAGGCAAAAAGAGCTTTTAGGAGGAATACACACATGAAACCACTCATTCAAGACGACTTCATGCTGCACAGTGGCACCGCCTCGCTGCTGTACCACCGCTTCGCGGAAAAAGCGCCGATTTTTGACTATCACTGCCACCTGAGTCCGGCAGAAATTCTCGAAAACAAAACCTACCGCAATCTAACAGAAGTTTGGCTTTCCGGCGACCACTACAAATGGCGCCTGATGCGCGCTGCCGGTGTACCGGAAGCGTACATCACCGGAAACGCCGACCCTTACGACAAATTCCTGCAATTTTCCAAGACGGTTCCCCGCTGTGCCGGCAACCCGATGTATCACTGGACACAGTTGGAGCTCAAACGCTACTTCGGCATTGACGACCTGCTCAACCCGGAAAACGCGCCGCGCATTTGGGAGCGCAGCGGAGAGCAGCTGCAAAGCCCGGCGTGTTCGGCTCGAGAGTTAATCCGCCGCAGCGGCGTCGCCGCGCTTTGCACCACCGATGACCCCGTGGACGACCTGCACTGCCATAAGGCACTGGCCGCCGACAAAAGCTTCGGCGTGCGGGTGCTGCCCTCCTTCCGACCAGAAACAGCGCTGCATCCCGAAAATCAGAACTTTACAGTCTGGGTGCAGCAGCTTTCGCAGGTGACCGGTCAATCCATTACCACGCTGCGTGAGCTGGAAGACGCTTTGGAAAAACGCGCGGTCTTTTTCCGGCAGGCAGGCTGCCTTTCTGCCGACCAGAGTCTGGCATCGCCGGACTTCCGCTGCGGAACACGCGCGGAAGCGGAGGCTGCGTTCCAGAAACGCATGGAGGGAAAATCCCTGACCGATGCTGAAACAAACGCTTACCAAGTACAGCTGCTGCTGGCACTGGGACGCATATACCACAGGCTGGGGCTTGTCATGCAGCTGCACTTCGGCGTCATCCGCAGCTGCAGCAGCCGGATGCTGGCACAGTGCGGTGCCGACACTGGTTTTGACGCCGTGGGAGATGGCATCTCCGCCGCTTCTCTCGCCGCTCTGCTGGATGCGCTGGACCGTACCGGTGAACTGCCCAAAACCGTTGTTTACTCTCTCAATGCCAACGACAACGACAAACTTGCCAGCGTGCTCGGCTGCTTCCAAGAAAACGTTTTCCCGCAGAAAATGCAGTTGGGCGCGGCATGGTGGTTTAACGACCACCGGGACGGCATGGAAGCGCAGATGCGGGCACTGGCAAACACTGGCCTGCTTTCCGGCTTCATCGGTATGCTGACCGATTCCCGCAGCTTCCTGTCCTACACGCGGCACGAGTACTTCCGTCGTATTCTGTGCAACCTGCTCGGTGAGTGGACAGAGCGCGGCGAACTGCCCACGGATTACGACCTGCTGGGCGGCATGGTGGAGGATATCTGCTTTCATAATGCCGAAACCTATTTTGATCTGCCGAAAATGCAGGAATAGCACGCATAGCACTTTCTTTTTACAGTCGATTATGGTATTCTGATGCATAAAGGAGTTGTTACCATGAATGAAATTTTGAAAAAAATCGGTGCAGTCACCATTGTGCCCGTCATAAAAGTCCGTGACATAGAAAACGCGGTGCCGCTGGCGCAGGCTCTCTGCCGCGGAGGTCTGCCCGCTGCGGAAATCACGTTTCGTGCCGCCGGTGCACAGGAAGCCATCCGCCGGATTCGCAGTGCCGTTCCGGAAATGCTGGTCGGCGCCGGCACCGTGCTGACCACCGAGCAGGCAGACCGCGCCATTGACGCAGGTGCGCAGTTTCTGGTCAGCCCGGGGCTGAACCCCAAAGTGACCCGCCATGTGCTGGAACACGGCGTAACCATGCTGCCCGGCTGCGCAACCCCTGCAGAGTGTGAGTGCGCTATGGAACTGGGGCTGGACACTGTGAAGTTTTTCCCCGCGGAAGCGGCAGGCGGTCTGCCCATGATTAAAGCCATGAGCGCGCCTTACGGCAACCTGCATTTCATGCCGACCGGCGGCATCAAGCCGGAAAATCTGGACAGCTACCTTGCTTTTGATAAAGTGCTCGCCTGCGGCGGTACCTGGATGGTAAAAGAGTCGCTGATTGAAGCCCATCAGTTTGACCGCATCGAACAGCTGACGCGTGAAGCCGTGCAGACCATGCTGGGGCTGCGCGTCCAGCACGTGGGCATTAACTGCAAAAACAGCGGCGAAGCATCTGCGCTGGGCGACGCGCTGCGCGCACTTTCACTTTCAAAAGAAGAAAAGCTGGTTTCTTACTTCAGCGGCAGTTTGTTTGAACTGATGAAAACCCCCGGACGCGGCACAAACGGACACGTGGCACTGGGTGTCAGCCACTTGCAGCGTGCGGTGGATTACCTGCAGCTGCGCGGCGTTTCCTTTGATGACAGCAGCCGGCAGTACGCCGAAGACGGCAGCTTGCGGCTGATTTACCTGCAAGAGGAATTCGGCGGTTTTGCGTTGCATCTGTCTCAAAACTAAGCGGCGTGCAAAAATACAGAAAAATGAAAAGAAGCACTTCCCTTTCTGCCGAATCTGTAGTAAAATAGCATTGGTTAGAAACGCTAAAAATTTCTAAATTGCTATCTTCAGCAGTAAGGAGAACGGAATGGAAAAGCGCCTGCCGGATATGCTGGATATCCTGACCTACGTTCGTGACGCACAGACTTATGAACTGCTTTACTGGAACTCTGCCGCGCGCTGCTTTGCCCGCGCGGATCATATCGGCACCGGCGAGAACCGCAAGTGCTACAAGGCGCTTTACGGTCGCAGCGAACCCTGCACCTGCTGTACTGCAGACACAGCTCCCTGCTTTACACAGCAGTACACAGACGCCGCTTCCAGCCGCCGGTACCTCATGCGCGGACATAGCGCGCAAACCGGCGGCCGCAGAGTCGAGGTGGTGACCGGAACCGACATCACCGGACTGCCGCTGTGCTCGGCGAATAGCGGCAGCGCGTGTGCCCTTGCCGAACGTGACACGGTCACCGGGCTGTACAGCCAAACGGCGTTCTGCCAACGCGCAGATCAGCTGCGTGCGGCTTTTCCGCAAGCACAGTATGTTTATATCCGCACGGATCTGAATAAGTTTCGCATTTTTAACGATGCATTCGGCATACAGGAAGGTGACCGGCTACTGGCAGGCATCGCGCGAATGCTGCGGCAGCAAATCGGCCCGCACGACTGCTGCGGCCATATGTTTGCCGATGTTTTCTGCTTGATGGTCGATTTTGATACGGATGAAGCCGTAATTGCCTTTCTGGATCGTATCGGCAGTATACATCCGCTGCGGCACACCTCTCTGCTGGCCTCCACCGGCATTTACCGCCCCGCCGCAAGTGGGGAACCTTCCGCTGTGTGCTTGGAGAAAGCGGGATTTGCACATAAATTTGCAAAAGTCGGTGCTTTGCCGCACTACCGGTTTTATGATGAACAGGTTCGTCAGCAGCAGCGCTGCGAAAGCATGATGGAATTTCAGATGGAAGATGCCCTGCAGTCCGGGCAGTTCGTGGTCTACCTGCAGCCGAAGTACGACCTGCTGACGCAAAACGTCGTCGGCGCGGAAGCACTGGTGCGCTGGAACCATCCCACGCTCGGTTTAATCCCTCCTGACCGGTTTATTCCGCTGTTTGAACGCAACGGCTTCATTCTGAAACTGGATGCCTACATCTGGCAGGAAACTTGCCGCCTGCAGCGCCTCTGGCTGGATCATGGGCTTGCAGCTGTGCCGATTTCCGTCAATGTGTCACGCCTGCACCTGTGCAGCCCGCAGTTCTGCTCCACAGTGCTAAGCCTGACAAGCCGCTACCGGCTCTCCCCCAAAATGCTGGAGCTGGAGCTGACGGAAAGTCTGTTTGTACAGGACATTAACCGGCTGACCGGCGTTTTGCAGACACTGCGCAGCGATGGCTTTGCCATTAACATGGATGACTTCGGTTCCGGCTACTCCTCCCTGAACTTTCTGGACGGCTTAGAAGTGGACGTGCTAAAGTTGGACTGCGGTTTTTTGAAAGGCGGTGTGGCACCACAGCGCAGCCGCACTATTCTGCGGCACATGATTGCCATGGCACGCGAACTTGGTTTGCGCATTGTCACGGAAGGGGTCGAAACACCGGAGCAGGCACAGCTGCTGCTGGAATACGGTTGTGACATCATTCAGGGATTCTACGTCAGCCGTCCCATTCCTGCCGAACAGTTTGCCCAACAGTACTTGCAGCCAAAAAGTGCATAAAGGGTTCGCTGTCTAAAAGGTGCAGCGAGCCCTTTTGTTTGGAAGCGCGGTACAGATGGATGATGCAAGTCGCTTTTTGACACCTTTTTTAACCGTCTGCAGAACTGCATCCTGCATAAATATTAGTTTCGATTGTTCAGTGCGGCGGAAGCTCCGGCTTCTATGCGGCGCTGCCACACCAATTATCTGCTTTTAAAAGCAGAATAGAGTGGATTTATAAAATATTCTATTTCTTTTTCACCTTCACCTATAATTCTGTATGTTTTATTAGGGATTCGTCCGAATCTTATAAAATTTCTCTCAACTTTTGCGTCTTGCCATATTGAAATAAGATTCATAAAAGTATATAATTTTTTCTATACAGATTCTCTATTTTATCATCAGCCTTTTTAAAATCCAGCTGAAACAGGGATAAAGCTTCATTTTCATACAAGATTTATTGTTTTGCAGAATTTCAAAGAATGATTCTATATATCTATGCGTGCATGGGCTTTCTCTTGCTGCCCGTGTAAAGTATTGCTTTTCGCTTGCGTGAAGCAATTTCAGGCAGTTTTCGCCTGCCTGAAAAAAGGAGGAGATTTCGGGAATGATTTCAAACAAGCGTCTCATTCTAATTGTAGACGACAATCAGGTGAACCGCCAGATTCTCTGCAAAATCCTTTCAGACGAATACGACATTGTACAAGCCGCTAACGGACAGGAAGGTCTGCAGATCCTGCGCCAGAAGCCCGAAGCGATTTCCGCAATCCTGCTGGACTTGGTAATGCCAGTCATGAGTGGATACACCTTTTTGGACATTCAGCAGGCAGACAAAAGGCTGGCGGCCGTTCCAGTCATTGTGGAAACCCAGCGGGAGGATTCAAAATTTGAAATTGACGCTCTGGCGCGCGGCGCGTCAGACTTTTTGACAAAACCGTATAATCCTGCGCTGATTAAACAGCAGATTGCCAACATCATCAAGCTGCATGAAACCGCTGCCTTTGCCAACAGCATCGAACATGATGCACTGACCCGCCTGTATAACAAAGAAGCATTCTATATGCACGCTGCAGAACTGCTCAGCCAAAATAAACAGACAGCGTATGACTTGCTCTGCATGGATATTGAAAATTTCAAACTCGTCAACGATGTATTCGGAGAAACCGAAGGCGACCGTCTGCTCTGCTTCCTTGCCAAGGTTTTGCAAAGCTGTATTTCAGACGGCTACGTCTGCCGGCATGGCGGTGACATCTTTGCCGCCATTCTGCCGCGCCAATCCTGCTACTCCACCCTGCTCTCGCGCATTCAGAACGAACTGGCGGAAAGCTCCATGCAGTATATGCACGTACAGCTAAAATTCGGCGTGTACCCAATTGAAGACACTGACATCACCGTGCGTGCCATGTTTGACCGCGCCAAAATTGCCTGCAAATCCATCACTCGCAAGTATGATGCGCAGATTGCCTTTTACAACAAAGCCATCGGCAACCGTTTAAATGAAGAGCAGCAGATTGCCGCAGAGATGCGCAGTGCACTGCAGAACGGGGAATTTGTAGTTTATTATCAGCCGCAATACGACCTAAAAACCGGCACTCTCATTGGTGCGGAGTCCCTGGTGCGCTGGCAGCATCCCACGCGGGGGTTTCTGCCGCCAGATACATTTATTCCTCTTTTCGAGCAGAATGGCTTTATCACGCAGCTTGACATTTTTGTGTGGAAAACCGTTTGCCGCCAGATGCGTGAATGGATTGACCAAGGGCACCGCTATGTTCCAGTTTCCATTAACATCTCGCGCGTAGATATTTACAATCCCCACCTGCCGGAAATCATCATGGACATTCTGAACCAGCAAAAGCTAGCGCCGGAATGCATCCATCTGGAAATCACAGAAACCGCTTATACAGACAATCCCAAGCAGCTGATTGCAACCGTGGAAAAATTGAAAGCTTACGGCCTGCATATTGATATGGATGACTTTGGCTCCGGCTACTCCTCTCTGAATATGCTCAGTGAAGTGCCGGTAGACACCCTCAAGCTGGATATGCGCTTCCTGCAGAACACCCAGAAAAGCAGCCGCGGCGGCAACATCCTATTCTTCATCATGAACCTTGCCAAATGGCTGGAAGTCAGCGTGATTGCCGAAGGCATTGAAACCGAAGCGCAGATGCTGTATTTGGGCAGTCTGGGCTGTGATTATGGACAGGGATACTACTTTGCCAAACCGATGCCGTATGCAGACTTTCAGAATCTGCTGTGCAGTCAGCTTGACCGGAATCAGTGCGTTTCAGTCAAGCCCACTTATCTGGGTGGCAGCAACTGCCTGATTTCGCAGAAAGAAATCTGGAAGATGGATTCCATTTTCAACCGAATTTTTCACTCCTTTATCGGGCCACTGGCGCTGTTTGAGTACCAAACCGACAAGCTGCTGCTCATTCGGGCCAATGATGCTTTCTGCAGCACCTGCAGCTTTGTCCGAAATTACATAGGAGAAAGTCTGACCACGATGTTCTGTGTGGATGACCCGGCGCGTTTTCAAACAAGGTTGGAGCACTGTGTGCGCACAGGTGAGCCTCTGACTGAAACATTTTACAGCATTCCGCGTAAAGAGTACACAGTGCCGATGCGGATGCAGGTCATTTGCCGCAACACCCAGAAGACACTGGTGCTCGCCTCAGCGCAGTTTCTCTCCAGTTCTCTGGAACTGGGCAGTTCCACGACTGCCTGACCGCACAGAAAGGAAGGTTGCCTGATGAGCCGGCTAATCGACTTGCTGAACGTTTACGGTGCTGATACCGCCGTTACCATGGAGCGCTTTCTGCAGGATGAGGCTCTGTACCAAAGCTGCCTGCAGAGTTTCAGCGCAGACCCGGCCTTTGACGAGCTGCGACGCGCTCTGCAGAAACAGGATTTTACCGCTGCATTCAACGCTGCTCACACGCTAAAAGGCGTGGCGGGAAACCTTGGGCTGACTCCGCTGTTCAACACCATCAGTACCCTGGTGGAAGCGCTGCGCGCCAAAGAGTTTTCTAATGTCGTGCAGCAGCACAAAGCCATCTGCCTGGAAAAGGAAAGAATGGAATCTATTCTGCTCTGCCATAATTAAAGCCGCCCCGCGCAAGGCCTCTGCCCTGCCGGAACGGCTTTTTACTGCTTGTTTTTCAGCCAAGGATGCGCTACAATGACAACGACAGATCCCAACAAAAATAGTGGAGGAACCCACATGGAAATTTCAATCGCATCCTTAAAGAAGCCCTGTATCTGCGGCAAAACACACCCGCTTTACGTTCGTGACCTTTGGATTGAATCCGGTGCCCTGCAGCGGCTTCCGGAATTGACCGGCAGCAGCCGCACCGCGGTTCTCTGCGACGAAAACACCTTTGCCGCAGCCGGCAAGACTGTCTGTGCCCTGCTGCCCGGGTGCACCTGTGTGAAACTGCCTGCTGCGGGCCTGCACGCAAACGAACGCGGCGTTGCGCTTGCCAAGGAGCACCTGCAGGGAAGTGCGCCGGAACTTCTGGTGGCAGTCGGTTCCGGCACCATTCACGACCTGACCCGGTTCATCGCGCATGAACAGAAAATTCCATTCATTTCCGTACCGACAGCAGCCAGTGTGGATGGTTTTGTCTCCACGGTTGCGGCCATGACCTGGGAGGGATTCAAGAAGACATTCCCTGCGGTTTCCCCGCTGTATGTAGTGGCGGACACCGCTGTTTTTTCCAAGGCACCGCAGCGGCTCACCGCCTCTGGTGTAGCAGACCTGCTTGGAAAATACACCGCCCTAACAGACTGGAAAGCCGCACACCTGCTGACAGGCGAATTCATCTGCCCGCACATCTGCGAACTAGAGGACAAAGCGCTGCAGGCACTGCAGGACTGCATTCCTGACCTTGCGAAAGGCAGCGAGCAGGCGTACGAAACCCTGATGTACGGTCTGCTGCTGTCCGGCTTGGCCATGCAGATGGCAGGCAACAGCCGACCAGCTTCCGGTGCGGAGCACCATCTGTCCCATCTGTGGGAAATGGAAGCCCTTAATTCCTATGTAGATGCCTACCACGGTCAAAAAGTTGGTGTCGGTCTTTTGCTGGTAGCAGAAGTTTATCACCGTGCCGCAGCAAAGCTGCGCGCCGGCGCAAACGTTGTTCCGTATCACGGCATTGAAACCGCTCTGCTGCGGGAAAAGCTGCCGAAACGGCTTCTGCACAGTATTCTGGTGGAAAATGAGCCGGACCCCATGGGGCAGATTCCCGATGCTGCCCTGCTGGAAAAAGCCCCCGCACTTGCTGACCTTCTGGATGCGGTTCCCTCTGCCGCGTCACTTTCATCGATTCTGGAACAGGTCGGCGGTGTACGTACCATGGCGGACATCGGTCTGGACCTTGCGCGAAAAACAGATTCCCTACGTCTGTCGCCTTATGTACGCAACCGTCTGACGGTTATGCGGCTGTTAAAGCGATACGATTTTTATGAGGAGGTCATTCGCTGAACGCTGCCGTTTTCCCACGCCTGTAACTGTACGGCATTGCAAAAAAGACGTTCCCACTTTCTTGGTGAGAACGTCTTTTTTCTGTGGAAATTTTTTGCTCAGCCGCCGCAAATCAAGTTCATCTCCGCGACTGCGCGACCCTTTCGGTAATAGATGCGTGGCACACGCTTGCTGATACCGCAGGTAATCTCGTAATTGATGGTGCCAATTTTTTCTGCCATCTCATCTGCTGTCACCGCATCGCTGCCGTCCGCGCCAATCAGCGTTACCAGATCGTCTTCCTGCACATCCGGAATATCTGTCACGTCCACCATCATCTGGTCCATACAGATTCGGCCAATGCTGTGCGCACGCCTGCCGCGAATCAGCACATCCACCTTCCCGGAAAGCAGGCGCGGGTAGCCGTCCGCGTAGCCTACCGGCACGGTTGCCACCTTGGTTTCGCGCGCAGTGCGATACGTGCAGCCGTAACTGACCGGCACACCGGCCGGCAGTGTTTTCACCAAAGACACCACGCTTTTCAGCCGCATCACTCGTTGCAGATCCAGCTGTCTGCGTACCTTGCCGGAGGGCATCATCCCGTACAGAATCACGCCTGGGCGGCACATATCCAGCTGGAACTCCGGATAATCCATCAAACCTGCGGAGTTGTCACAATGGCGGATGCGGAAACGCACCCCCATGTTCTCCAGCTGCTCAATCGCACCGGTAAAGCACCGGTACTGCTGCCGCGTAAAATTCTCTCCGTCGCCGCCCTCATCCGCAACGGCAAAATGTGTAAAAATGCCCTCCGGCAGCAGATTTTGCAGGGCAGAAACGCGGGCAATCTCCTGCAGGGATCCCGCATCCCGCTGTGCATCTTGATACAGGAACCCAATGCGGCTCATGCCGGTGTCCAATTTGATGTGCGCACGCACCCGGACACCGGCTGCCTGTGCCTGCGCGTTGAGCTGCTGCGCATACTTTTCCGAAAGCACCGCCTGCGCGATGTTGAGGTCGGCAAGCCTTTTCGCCTCGGTGGGCGGTGTGTAACCCAGAATCAAAATTGGCAGACCAACCCCGCAGGCTCGAATCTGAATAGCTTCCTCCAAATTGGAAACCGCCAGCCACTGCGCCCCCAGGCGTTCATACAAATGCGCCAGCTGCTCCGCTCCGTGCCCGTAAGCATCCGCTTTCACAACACAGCACATTTTCACACCGGGCTGCAGCGCTTCCCGAATTTCATGGTAGTTATGCGCCGCAGCATCCAGGTCAATTTCCGCCCAGGTTCGTTTCAGTGAATTATTCAAAATACTTTACACCCGATTCAAACAATTTTTGGTCCTTTTCGCCGGGTACGTTCTGATAGAGATGGGCACCGCGGCGTTCGCTGTGCCCCATCTTTCCCAAAATCCGACCGTCCGGACTGGTAATGCCTTCAATCGCGCAGACTGAGCCGTTCGGATTCCACTCGATTTTTCCGCTGGGGCTGCCATCCGGTGTGACATACTGTGTGGCAATTTGTCCGTTTGCGGCGAGTTCATCCAGCACTGTTTCGCTTGCCACGAAACGGCCCTCACCGTGCGAAACAGGCACTGTGAACACTTCTCCCGGCTGTACCGCTGCAAACCACGGCGACTTCACACTGGTAACGCGCGTATAAACCATACGTGAAACATGGCGTCCCAACGTATTGAAAGTCAGCGTCGGCGCATCCTTGCTCGGCTCTGTAATTTTTCCGTACGGAACCAGTCCCAGCTTAATCAGCGCCTGAAAACCGTTGCAGATGCCCAGCATCAGACCGTCGCGTTGTTCCAGCAGGCGCGCCACTTCCTCTGCCACTTTCGGGCTGCGGAACGTGGTCGCGATAAACTTTCCGGAGCCGTCCGGCTCATCGCCGCCGGAAAAACCGCCGGGCAGCATAATCATCTGACTGCGGGCAATCGCCGCCGCCATGGCGTCAATGGTTTCTTCAATGGCTGCTGGCGTGCGGTTCTTGACAACCAGGATTTCCACCTGTGCACCCGCGCGGCGGAAAGCTTTGGCACTGTCATACTCGCAGTTAGTTCCCGGAAATACCGGAATGAACACGCGCGGCTTGGCTGTTTTCAACACCGGCCCCTGCGCACAGTGGGTTTGATACAGCGGAATGTCCCGCGAAAGCGGTACCTCCGCGGCACAGCTTGGGAAAACAGCTTCCAGTGTTCCACTCCACGCGGCGGTCAAGTCTGCCAACGGCATGGAAACGCCGCCCAGAATGACGGCTTTCTCCGCAACGGTTTCGCCGACTTTTACCGCACCTTCCGGCAAAGCGGCACCCGCTTTCAGCTCCAGCAACAGTGCGCCGCAGCGCGGTGCAAAGAGTGCCTGTGCACGCTCCATGGCAGGGTCAAACGCGATGCCGACTTGGTTGCCGAATGCCATTTTTGCGGCAGCAGCCGCCACGCCGCCTTCCTTCACAACGGAAGCGGACAGCACCGCGCCGGAATCCGTCAGCTTCGCGACCATTTGGTAGTATGCCTTCAGTGCTTTCCAATCCGGCAAATGTGTTTCCGCCTGCACCGGCAGCGGCAGCAGCACAACTGCGTGTCCCGCACCCTGCAGTGCCGCGGAACGTGTCCGGCTTGCCTTGGTCATCGTCACGGCAAAGCTCACCAGTGTTGGCGGTACGTCCAAATGCTCAAACGTGCCGCTCATGCTGTCCTTGCCGCCAATCGCCGGCAGTCCCAGCCCGAGCTGTGCGGAAAGCGCGCCCAGCAGCGCGGCGGTCGGCTTGCCCCACCGCTTCGGGTCTTCGGTCATGCGCTCAAAATACTCCTGAAAGGTCAGACGTGCCGTAAGCGGGTCAGCCCCCATGGCGCAGAGCTTGGACAGACTTTCGGTCACGGCCCATGCCGCACCGTGGAAGGGACTCCACTTGGAAATGCCGGGAATAAAGCCGAACGCCATTGCGGTTGCATCGTCCGTTTCTCCGTCCGTCGGAATTTTTGCCGCCATGCCTTCTTCCGGTGTCAACTGATACTTTCCGGCAAAAGGCATCAGCACCGTTGCTGCCCCGATGGAAGCGTCAAAACGTTCCGCCAGTCCTTTCTGCCCGCAGACTTCCAGCCGCGTAAGGTTATCACGGAAGGCTTGCACCAGTGGCTTGCCCGCAAGGCATACCGGAACCTGCTCTCGGTAGTCGTCCTGCAGGTCTGCGGGTGCAATTTCTACTTTGGTTTCCTGCGTAACGCCGTTTGTATCCAAAAACGCACGCGTGATGCTCACAATCTCATCTCCGCGCCAGAACATCCGCAGGCGCGGCTCTTCCGTTACAATGGCCACTGCGGTAGCTGCCAGGTTCTCCTGCTCCGCCTGTGCGATGAACGCATCCACATTGCCAGGAGCCAGCACAACCGCCATGCGCTCCTGACTTTCTGAAATGGCGAGTTCCGTGCCGTCCAATCCCTCATATTTTTTCGGAACTTTATCCAAATCAATGCGCAGACCGGGGGCAAGCTCTCCGATTGCCACACTGACACCGCCCGCGCCAAAATCGTTGCAGCGCTTAATTTGATGTGCCACTTCCGGCTTGCGGAACATCCGCTGAATTTTGCGCTCAGTCGGCGGGTTGCCCTTCTGCACCTCCGCGCCGCATTCCTCCACACTTTCTTCCGTATGTGCCTTGCTGGAGCCCGTCGCACCACCGATGCCGTCGCGCCCGGTCGCGCCGCCCAGCAGCACAATCACGTCGCCGGGCACCGGCTCCTCGCGCACCACGTTGGCTTTGGGTGAAGCGCCGACCACCGCGCCGATTTCCATGCGCTTGGCAACGTAACCGGGATCATAAAGCTCCTGCACCTGACCGGTTGCCAGCCCAACCTGATTGCCGTAAGAGGAATAGCCGTGCGCCGCGCCGGTGGTAATCTTCCGGCTGGGCAGCTTGCCGTGCAGCGTCTGTTCCACCGGAACGCGCGGGTCGCCGCTGCCGGTCACACGCATAGCCTGGTACACATAGGCACGGCCGGAAAGCGGGTCGCGAATCGCGCCGCCCAGACAGGTGGCAGCACCGCCGAACGGCTCAATTTCCGTGGGGTGGTTGTGGGTTTCATTTTTAAACTGCACCAGCCACGGCTCTGTTTTGCCGTCAATCGTCACTGGTACTTCAATGGAGCAGGCGTTAATTTCCTCGCTCTGGTCAAGGTCTGGAATCAAGCCGCGCTTCTTGAGCACTTTCATGCCGATAACCGCCATATCCATAAGCGAAACCGGCCGCTTCGTTTCCTTGCCGTACACCTCATCCCGTACTGCATAGTACGCGCGCAGCGCTTGTTCAATGGCACCGCTGACCGCGCTTTGTGCCACAGTGATGTGCCGCAGGCACGTGCTGAATGTGGTGTGACGGCAGTGGTCGCTCCAGTACGTGTCAATGACGCGCAGTTCGGTCACCGAAGGATCACGCTGCTCTTCATTTTTAAAATAGTCCCGCACAAACAGCAGATCTTCCAACGTCATGGCAAAGCCCATGCGTGCATAATAGGCCTGCATCTGGTCGCTTCCCCACACCGTAAAGCCCTGCACGCGCGCGACATCTTCCGGGCGCTGCACGCGCATTTCCAGTGTGTCGGGTTTTTCCATGGAGGCCAACCGGCTTTCCACCGGGTTGATTAGATAGCTGCGAATGCGCTCCATCTCTGCCGCAGAAAGCGTGCCCTGCACCGCAACCACCTTTGCCGTAACCACCTGTGGGCGCTCGCCCTGTGTCAGCAGCTGCACACACTGTGCGGCGCTGTCTGCGCGCTGGTCGTACTGACCGGGCAGGTACTCCATGGCAAACGCCTGCCAGTCTTCCAACGGGCAGGTTTCTTCGTATACCAGATCCTGATTCGGTTCCGAAAGGATGGTGTCGCGGGCACGGGCAAATTCCTCAGCCGAAAGGCCGGATACATCATAGCGGTTCAGCAGCCGCAGGGCTGTAATTCCCTTCAGTCCTAGATTGTTGACCAAGTCCTCCCGAATATGCTGCGCTTCTACGTCGAAGCCGGGCTTCTTTTCCACAAAAACTCTGCTAACGTTAGACATCGTTTCCCCCGTTCCGCCGGTTGCCCGGCTTTCTGTGTGCTGAAGCTCACACTTTCCGCGGCGCTGTGCGGGTGTGCCGCAAAAAGGAAGTTCTTCAAACTCTGTGCCGTGTTTTTTCATTTTATCATAAATCCTTGCGCAAGGAAAGGCAGAAAACACAAAACCGCCCGCAGACAAAAAGCGAAGCCGGAAAGCCGCACTTTCCGCTTCGCTTTTCATTTGGTTTCTATCCTGCCGCAGCGTATGCTGCGCGGCCCAAAGCGCTGCCCAGCAGAACCCCAATCAGGCAGACTCCCACACTGACAGAGGCATTCAGCACGCCCAAAAGCGGCCGCCCGCCCTGCAGCAGATTCACCGTATCCAGAGAAAATGTGGAAAACGTCGTAAAGCCGCCGCAGACGCCTGTTTTTAAGAACAGGGCGGCATTTGCCGACAAATTGGGTACAGTGGTCACAAAGCCGATCAACACGGCTCCCAGAAAGTTAATCAGCATGGTCATCAGCGGGAACTCTACCGGCAAGGGAATCAGTCCGCACAGATAGCGTCCAACCGCCCCCAGCGCACCGCCAGCCGCAACCAATAAACAAGCCTGCACCACTTTTTCCACCTCTCCTTATGTCGCATTCCGCATCCTGTTTTAGTTTATCACAAATCCCTGCACAAAGAAATACAGCAAAGTCTGTGAAGTTTTGTCCCCATTCGGACAAAAAACTATGCAGAACAAAGCAAAAACAAAAAGGAGCCTCCAAAGAGACTCCTCTGAAAGAACAAGAAAAAATCTTGTAAAACACAAATGCTTACTTTTTGCCCTGTGCCGCGCGCTTCGCGTTGTCTTCCTCAATATCTTCCTGGATTACATCACGCATCAGGCGCACCTTGCTGTGGTCAATGCGGTTTTCCGGCAGAATGGTGTTTTCGCAGCCAAGGCCATGCTTGTTGCCTTCGCTGTTCACCCACAGGCGCTCTGCAACCGGCGCCCACTCGTTGGCGCGCATCTCACACTTTGCACACAGGTCATGCACATCTTCCGGCTTGACCAAGTCTGTAGAGTGTGCATTGGTTGCCTTAACAACCTTCTCCAACTTGTAGGGGTTATCCAGCAGCGGGCAAGGGCGCAGCATATTTTCGTTGAACGGCTGGTTCTTGTGGTACTCCATAAACAGCGGAGAGGTGTACGCCTCCAGCAGTGTTTTTTCGCGGATATTGGAGTCGGAGTAATGGATGAACACGCAGGGGTCGATGTCACCGTTTGCGTTGATGTGCAGGTAGTAACGTCCGCCTGCAATACACCCATAAACATACTCGCCGTCAAGGAAAAAGTCCAGCGTAAAGAGCTCCTTGGTGTTACGCAGTTTGCGAACCTGGTGATACATGAACTCGCGCTTGTCGGCAGGAACCATGAGATCCGTCGGGGAGTCCGCACCAACCGGCATATAAGTGAAGAACCAGGCAAACAGAGCGCCCTGGTCAATCATCCAGTCAAAGAACTTCTCATCGCCAACCATGTCGACATTCTGGCTGGTGTAGCAGCAGGAAACACCAAACGGCAGCCTATGGTTGCGCAGGATTTCCATTGCGCGGGCAACTTTCTTAAAGGTACCTTCGCCGCGGCGCGCATCGGTAGAGGCTTCTGTACCCTCTACGCTGATGGCTGGCACAAAGTTGCCGACGCGCAGCATATCCTCTGCAAACTTGTCGTCAATCAGGGTGGAGTTGGTAAAGCACAGGAAGACGCAGTCGCTGTGCTTTTCACACAGTTTAATCAGGTCATCCTTGCGCACCAGCGGTTCGCCGCCTGTGTAGATGTACATATAGGTGCCCATGGCTGTGCCTTGATTGATGATATCGTCAATCTCGTCAAAACTCAGGTTCAGTTTGTTGCCATACTCTGCTGCCCAGCAGCCGGTGCAATGCAGGTTGCAGGCGCTGGTCGGATCCAGCAGAATGGTCCACGGCACATTGCAGCCATGCTCCTTACGGATGACATCCTGCTTTTTGCCGCCGATCAGCGTTGCGTTGACAATGAAGTTGGAGAAGATGGTCTGCAGCACGTGCAGGTCAATGTTCATGTACAGACGCTTAATCAGCTTAAACCAGTTGTTATCCGGATTGTCAACAATCCGGTGGAACATGGCGCGCTGGCCTTTATACATATCGTCCTTATCGAATTTGTCAACCATCTCCAGCAGCTTGGGGATGTTTTTGTCCGGATCCTTGCCCAAATAGCCGAGCGCTTTTTTGATACCAAATTTTTGGAGCTGCTCTTTGATTCCGTAATCTGCCATGAAATACTTCCTCCTAAAAAATCAGACATTCATATGCTCCGCGGGTTTCTGCCGAGCGGCCGATGCCGTCTTGTTCATTTACGGTTTCCATTATAAGAATGAATCCTGCATTTGTCCTTAGACAACCTGAAAATAAAGTCTTAAAGTATGACAGATAAATGAAATTGTCATAAATCATGCCTGCGCCACACTATTTTTTGCCGGATTGTTCCATATATACCTGCAGCCGCTCAAACGTTTCCTCACTGATATCGTGCTCTACCCGGCAGGCATCCTCTGCCGCCGTCTGCGTATTGACGCCCAGAGAAATAAAAAAAGACGTCAGCAGACGGTGCCGGGCGTAGATGTTTTCCGCAATCTTTCTGCCGGAATCTGTCAGCGTAATAAGCCCGCTGTCCTCCATAACGACGCTGCCGGCTTTCCGCAGCACCGACATGGCACGACTGACACTGGGCTTACTGAAACCCATCTCTCTGGCGATATCCACGGAGCGGACATAGCCGTTGCGGTTCTGCAGAATGAGGATCGTTTCCAGATAATTTTCCCTCGACTCCTGAATTTTCATGTACATCGTCCCCTTCTGCCTCTTACATCCGTTTTTTGGTACATTCATTGTAGCAAAGCAGGATAAAGAATGCAAGCCGTTCCAAAGGTCTCCTACTCTCCGCTGTCTGTTTTGTCCGGCTTCACCAGGCGGTCGGAAACCTGGTTGATCGCCGCCGCCAGATGCGCCAGCGGGCCGGTTTCCTGCAGATGCACCGGCTGTTTCTCCCGCAGCGCGTTCAGCCCCCGCACCAGCGGCCGCACCGCCTGTACAAATTTTCGCTTGATAAGTATATACATAAAGAAAAGCAGAAAACCGTCACAGAGAAAAATCAAAATCAGGAACGGCGGCAGATTGGCAAGAAAGGCATTGTTCAAATTGTTGCGGGGCAGCTTAAAATAGCTGTTCTTGCGGTAGCCCAGCACCACCAGACCATCCTTGTGCGGGCTGGTAAACGTGGGGTACCCTTTTAAATAGGAACGGGACATTTCCGCCACATCCGAAAGGGAATAGGTACGTGGAATCTCCCCCGGCAAGGCGGTGCTCCACACCACACTTCCGGTGTGATTGTCAATCAACATCGCCCAAACGTGCTTTTTGTGCAGGTCGGTTTCCTGTGACGCCGAAATCACATACCGAGTTCCGTTCCTGTGCAGAGCAGCCGCCGTAGTATCTGCCAGTACCCACGGCGTGTTCTGCACGCTGTCGTTTCGGGCAATGCCCTCTCCCCACAAAAAGAATAGAAAAAGGTTAAAGACCACCAAAACCGCCCCGCACAGCACAAAGGTCAGCAAATTGTGCGAAATGAACTTTTTGACCCGCTCCATCATTCTCGCCTCTCTCATTTTGCGCCGACCCAATTTTCTCTCCGCAAAGTCGGCGACATTCCTGCCTTACCGTATTTTTCCGCACTACGGCGCAGGCTTTCAAAGCACTCCAAAAATTTGACATTCCGCAGAATGTTATTATAATGAAACTAAAAAATGCGGTCATTTTCTTGTGCCGCCCTGACTTTGCTGTTGAGAAAGGAAGTTTTCCCGTGCGCAATCACGCAGCCGGTTCCCCTCACAAAGCTGTTACCATCTATGACATTTCCCGTCTGGCCGGCGTTTCGCCCGCCACGGTTTCGCGGGTGCTCAGCGGCAGTGCCCGCGTTTCTGAGGCAAAGCGCAAAGCGGTTCTGCAAGCGGTGCAAGACTCCGGGTTCCTGCCGAACGCGCTGGCACAAAGTCTGGCGAGCAGCCGAACACACACCATCGGCTTCCTGGTGCCGGACATCAAGAACCCGTACTTTTCAAGCATTTACTACCACGTTGAAATTCTCGCTTCGCAGAACGGTTATGCCGTTCTGCTGGCGAACTCTCGCGGTGCGTTTGAAAATGAAAGCCGGATTCTGCAGGCGCTCACCGGTCGGCGGGTGGACGCGATTGTGTTCATGGGCGGGCGCATTGACGCATTCCCCTGCAGCGCAGCTGGCATTGCCGAACTGGAGAAGTTTAACCGGATGGTTCCGCTTCTGCTGACCTCCCGTGTGGAGGGCACTTCCATTCCACAGCTGTGTTCCAGAGAAGACGGCGCTGTCTTGGCCCTGATGCGACACCTCAGTGAGCAGGGCTGCCGAACCTTTGCCATTCTCGGCGGAGCGGAAGATGTCAGCGTCCTGCACCGCCGTCGTGCACTGATGCTGGCGTGCGGGTGCCGCTTCGGCATGGTTACACAGCCCAAGTGGGCTTTGACCGACACCGGCTTTTCCATCGAAAGCGGCAGGCAGGCGGCCGCGCAGCTTTTGCAATGCGGCGAACTGCCCGACGCTGTCTGCTGCATCAACGATATGGTTGCAGCAGGTGCTCTGCAGCAGCTGCGCAGCGATGGTCTGCAGATACCGCAGGATTTGCTGCTGACCGGATTTGACGGAGAAGTTTTCAGTGAAGTGGTTGACCCCGGCATCACAACCGCCGCATTCGATTATCCAGACTTTGCGCAGCGCATTTTTGACCTGCTGATGCGTGGAATCCATCAGGAACCATGCGCGCCGGTCACGGAGCTTTACCCGCACTTAACCATCCGGGGCAGCACCCGGCGGGAGGCCCCTTAACGCTGGTCTTTTTCCGGGTCCATAAAAACGCGTGTGCCGCACTTCGGGCAGGTCAGCGTTTTGCCGGCTGACGCAGAGTTAGAAGCACCCGAAAGCAAAAAATTCTTTAAAGTCGGTTTAAAAGCGTACCGGCACTTCGGGCAGGTGAAGTGCATACTTTTTCGGTACACCACATACCGAAAAAGCTCGACTGCCAGTGTAAACAGGAGTACAGCTGCAATCAGGAACAGGATGGTTTTTGGTGCCGTATTAAATGCTTTCATTTTCTAATCTCCGTTTTAACCCCCTGCAAGTTACAGCGCATTGTCCACGCCAATTTTCGCATTCAGCAGGGTATACAGATTCTGTTGGGTCTGCTGCTCAAAGTATGCTTTCAAAACATAGGTTGCCTGCCACTTCTGCTGCAGATACGGATTGGCACCGTGGCGCAGTACCACATCCACCAGCCTTGTTTCCAGCAGCGTAATGCCTGCCGGATAAGCAAGTGCATCGCACAGCTGAATCAGCTTGTCATAATCGTCATACGTCAATTCATCCAGTGCGGCTTTCATGTCCGCTTTCTGCGCTTTGGTCACGTCCATTTTCCCAATATAAGAATCAATCTCCTGGTACGGGAAGGAATGCGTCAGGCAAATGCGCGCCGCATCCGGATAGCCAAGCTGATTCAGGTAACGCCACCCGTCATAAACATGGCAAATATCGGAAATGCCGAATTGCCTGCCAATGTCATGCAGTAAGCCCAGCACATACGCGGTCTGCGAGTCCAGCCCCGCACAGTGCTCCGCAATTTTTTGTGCACATGCCGCTGTCAGCCTGCTGTGAATCGTCCACGGACCGGGGTTTCGCTCTCCGGCCTGCGCCAGCAGGGCTTCTGCTGCTGCTTTCGTGGGTACACGCATTCGCTCCATGATACATTCCTCCGCATTTTCACAGTCTTCATGCCGGTCTGACGCAGGAAGCGCTGCCTCTATTTTACTCGTTTCTTGCTTCTCCCGCAAGAGTCTGTTTGCGCGGCTTCAAAAATAAATCGAACAGTGGAAAGCCCCCTTCGCACGGCAGCCGAAACGGTTGTCAAGAAAAGGGGGCTTTGTCTACTGCTGATTTACTTTATTGATCAAGCAGCTTTTCCAGCAGAATACAGAGCAGCTGCTGTTCACGCACCAGAACCACCAGATTTTGATTGATACAATTTAATGTCTCTTGCAATGTCTCAATTTCGTTCATTTTGATCTCCTATCGAGTTAGATTGCAAGTGCTTGCTGAGAATCAGTTTAACACAATCTCACCTGGAACGCAAAAAACTTTTCCCAGTGCCGGATGAAAAAATCTGTGGTTTCGGCTGCGACGCAGGGGCAGTTCCCGACAAACAGCGTAATACACTCCGCCGGCAGCCATGCACGCCAGCCGCGCAAAAAGCCTCTTCTCCAGCAGACATTCTGCCACAGAAAAGAGGCTTTGAAAAAGCTGGTCGCTTTATAATTGGAAGCGCAGCACATGATAGGACTGCGGCGGCAAAATGACGTCGCAGGTGCGCAGCGTCCCCTGCTGTACCGGAAGCTGCTTTGGCACAACCGCGTCCGGCTGTGCAAACGTATTGACAGCGGAAAGGTCACCTGCCATGCAGATGTGCTCCTGCATGGTCACTTCCCCGAAGGAACGCAGGTTCAGCGTAAGCTGCATCTCTTCCGCGCCGATGTTCAGCGCAAACACGGTGACCGTCTTTTCCTGCTCGTTGTAAACCACGCTCTGCTGCAGCAGCGGCGTTTCACCGTAGCGGCTCTCGGCGGCCGGCGCTGTGACGACCGGCTTGAGCACCGTGCCACGGCCGTACTTCGACAGATAAGCGAACGGGTAGAAAATGCTCTGCTTGAGAACGCCGCCGCCCTTTTTCGTGAAAATCGGCGCGATGACGTTGACCAGCTGCGCTAAGCACGCAATCTTCACACGGTCTGCGTGGTTCAGCAGCGTCATGCTCATCCCGGCAAACACCAGTGCATCCAACAGTGTGTAGTGGTCTTCCAGAATCTCCGGCGCCTCCTGCCACGGATGTGCCTTCTGCTTGAGCTGATACCAGACGTTCCACTCATCAAAGGAGAAGTTGATGTCTTTGGTGCCGCGCTTGAGTGCCTTGACATAGTCTGCGGTACCCTCCAAGGTGTGAATGAAGCGGTCCATATCCACAAACGACGCAAGGAAATCGAAGTCATTGCCCTCATTTTCATAGTAGCGGTGCAGCGACAGATAGTCCACATAATCGTAGGTGTATTCCATCACCTTGCGATCCCACTCCGGGTATGTCTTCTGCATTGTGCTGGCACTGCCGCAGGCGACCAACTCGATGCTGTCGTCAATCCAGCGCATGATTTTCGCGGCTTCCACTGCTTTTTTGCCGTAGTCGTCCGCATCCAGATGGCAAATCTGCCATTCTCCGTCCATCTCGTTGCCGATGCACCAGAGCTTGATGTTCAGCGGGTCCTTATGGCCGTTCTTTGCACGCAGGTCGCTCCAGTACGTGCCGCCGGGATAGTTGCAGTACTCCACCAGCTGCCCTGCGTCTTTGGGTGTGCCGGTGCCCATATTGACCGCGCCCATAATCTGCGTGCCCGCCTTTTGGCTCCAGTCGTAAAATTCATCAATGCCGAACTGGTTGCTCTCAATCGTGTGCCACGCCAAGTCCAACCGGCGCGGACGGCCTGCTTTGGGGCCGATGCCGTCTTTCCAGTCGTAACCGGAAAGAAAGTTACCGCCGGGGTAACGGATATGGGAAATGCCCAGCTGCTGAATGAGTTTCAGCACATCTGTCCGATAGCCGTTTGCATCCGCCAATGGATGCTCCGGCTCATAAATGCCTGTGTAAATGGCGCGGCCCAGATGTTCCAAAAACGAGCTGAACAGCCGGTCATCCACCTGTGCAACGCGAAAATCCTTTTCAACGTGCAGTTTTGCCTGTTTCATGGTTCGCTCCTTTATCATGTAACCAAATTTGGAAAATCAGCCTTTCACCGCGCCGATCATGACACCCTTTTCAAAGTATTTCTGAATAAACGGATAGACGCACAGCACCGGCAGTGTGGAAACAATAATCACGCCGAACTTAATCTGATCCGCAAACTGCTGTGCATAGCCGCTGGCGCCGCCGCCGCTCGAACCTGCCATTGCCTGATTGCTGAGCAGAATGTTGCGCAGAATAATCTGCAGCGGCTGCAGGCTGTCTTTGTTGATGTACAGCAGCGGATTGAAGAAATCATTCCAATGCCCCACCAGATAGTACAGCATAATGACGGCAATGACCGCCTTGGAAAGCGGCAGTACAATGGTGGAAAAATACCGGAAGTGCGAGCAGCCGTCCAGCGTGGCCGCTTCGTACAAATCCTCCGGAATGGAGTTTTCAAAGAACGTCCGCGTAATAATCAGATTGAACACGTTTAGCGCACCCATGACAATCAGAATCCAAGGTGTATTGAGCAAGCCCAGGTTTTTGACCAGCATATAGGTCGGCACCATGCCGCCGTTAAAGTACATGGTAAAAACGAAAAGCGCCATAATGATACGCCGCGGACGGAACGCCTTGCGGGAAAGCACGTATGCCGCCGGCAGCGTGACCGCCATATTCAGCGCCGTACCCACCACCGAATAAAAAATGGTGTTTTTGTAGCCGGTCCAAATCTGCGCATTGTCGAAAATATGCTGATAGCCATACAGACTGACACCCTTCGGCAGCAGAATGACCTGCCCCTGGTTCACCAGCGTCGAGTCGCTGAAAGAGGCAATGACGATGAAATACATGGGGTAAACCACCATGATAAAGGACAAAACCGCCACCGCCACCACCACAATCTGAAACGCTGCGTCCGGCCCGTTGTGCGCGGAAAGCGTATGCTTAGCAGTCATTTGATTCTTTTTCATTTTGCATCCCCCTTTCCTATACCAGGCTGATGTCTGCAACACGCCGTGAAATCTGGTTAGCAACTACCAGAAAGATGAAGTTGACCAACGTGTTGAACAAACCGACCGCTGTGCCGAAGCTGAACTGGCTGGACTTGATGCCGACGTTGAAAACATACGTGGCAATGACTTCCGACACGGATTTATTGAGTGCATTCTGCATCAGGAATGTTTTTTCAAATCCAACACTCAAGATATTGCCCATGTTGAGAATCAGCAGAATAATGATCGTGGGCAGAATCGCCGGCAGTTCCACGTGCCAGACCTGCTGCCAGCGGTTGGCGCCATCCACTTTTGCCGCATCATAAAGCTGGCTGTCCACGGCAGCGAGCGCCGCAATGAAGATGATGCTGTTCCACCCAGCTCCCTGCCAGATGCCCGAAATCACATAAATGGGAATGAAGGAAGAGGCGTCTCCCATCAGGTTGGCAGCCTGCGGCACCAGATGCATGGCTTTCAGCAGATTGCTGAGCATACCGGTGGTCGGCGACAGCATGATCTGCAGAATGGCCACCATAACAACCGTAGAAATAAAGTACGGCATATAAACCGCCGTCTGCACCGCGCGCTTGCCGTTTTTGCTGTGAATCGAGTTGATGACCAGCGCCAAAAGAATCGGCACCGGAAACCCGCAGACCAGCGAAAAGAATGCAATCAGAAATGTGTTCCGCAGCGTTGGCCAGAACATGGGGCTGGTGAAGTACTGCATGAAGTATTTCATACCGCTCCACTGGCCGCCGGTAAATCCTTTGCTAAAATCATAGTCGCGAAACGCCAGCTGCAGCCCATACATCGGCCCGTAGCAGAAAATAAGGATATAAACAATCGCGGGCAGAATCATGACCCACAGCTGCCAGTCCCGCTTCAGATAGTACCCCACGCTCCGCTTTCGCGTAGTGGCGGCAAAACTGCCCCCCGCAGATGCCTGTCGCACAAAAAAGACCCCTTTCCTGATAAGCAAAGGCAGGATGTGAACCTGCAGCATCCCGCCTTTGCCTGTCGATTCAGATTTTATTTGACGGTTTTCAGGTATTCGTCATAAGCCTTCTGACGGATTTCCAGGTTTTTGGTCAGCCCTGCATTGTTGAGTGAGGTTACGAAAGCACTCCACTCGCTGTCAATGTTTTTGTTGGCATTTGTCATCCAGGTGGACCATGTCTGGTCGGTAATGTTGGTGATGTTCGCCTGATTCATCGCCATAGTGTTGATGTCATCCTGGTTGTACTTCATAAACTGCTGCGGATACACGTTCTTCTTCGGGTCGACCGTGTTCAGCACGTCGTCGTAAACCGACTTTTCCTTGGTGACTGCCTGCATATCCGTGCCGAGCTTCAGTTTGGTTTTCATTTCATCGCGGATATACAGCGGGCCGTCATCCGCAAAGGTATTGGTCCACTTCCATGTGCCAGGGTCGATGGAGGTGTCTGCCGGAGCAAGGACTTCATACGTACCGTCACTGTTTTCTTTGGTCCCCTTGTCGGTATCGTTCATGCCGCCAAACAGCACCTGAATGCTGTTTTTCTCGTTATAAAACGCATCAATAAACTTCATGGCGGCGTCCTTATCCTTGCACTGGTTGCTCATGGCGACGCTGTTGGAGCGGTAGTTCAAGTCATAGTAATCGTAAGAGTAGCAGACTTTCTGGGTATCCGTGCTTTCCTTCAGCTGCGGAATGGCAACGTACTGGTCTTTAAGCTCATTGCCGAAGCGGTCGCCAGCCTCCCAGCCCCAGGTAAAGCCAACCTTGGCGGTTTTGCCGCTGCCGCGTGCCACAGACTGGAATTTGGAGTAGTCCTGTGTAACGGCTTCCTTATTAATCAGGCCTTCTTTATACAGCTTCTGTACGAACTTCATCACCGTTTTGAAGCGGTCGTCAACATAGTAATTTTTAATCTTGCCGTCCTCTGCAAAATATCCCAGCGGAGAAATGCCGGTAATCTGCATACCGGTGCTGCCCAGCAGGTTTTTCAGCCCGTAAGCGCCGTCAAAGCCGTTGAAGTCCATCGGAATTTCATCAGAGGTACTGCCGTTTTTGTTGGCATCCTTTGACTTGAAAGCCAGCAGAACCTGCTCCAGCTCATCCCACGTGGTCGGCACTTTCAAGCCGAGGTTATCCAGCCAGGTTTTGTTGATATACATGGTTCCGTTGGTCTTGGGCCAGAGTGCCTGATAAGACGGTGTTGCGTAGATTTTGCTGTCTGTGGTGGTAACCAGGGTTTTCGTTTCCGGATGGTCCTTAAACATCTGCGAAATATTCGGAGCGTCCTTTTCAATCAGGGAGGTCATGTCTGCAAACAGCCCGTTATACTGTACAAAGTCGGAGCCAGAAGCATCGACCGCGTTAAACAGAAGATCCGGAATTTCGCCGCTGGCAAACATCGCGCTCTTTTTCTGATCCCAGTCAGCAGAAATCTGCTGCCACTCGATTTCGACGCCGGCCTTGTCTTCCAGCTGCTGCAGCCATTTCATTTTAGTAACATCCTTTGTTAAGGAATGCTTCACAAACAGGGCTGTCAGTTTTACTTTACCGCTTGTGGCGGTGCTGCCGGTGCTGCCTGAGCTGCCGCCCCCCGTGCTTTCTCCGCAGCCCGCCAAGCCCGCAGTGACCATACAGCCCGCAAGAAGCGCTGCCAAAATCCGCTTTCCTTTCATCTGTAAACAACTCCTTTTCCTGTTCGGCGCCCTTCCTGTGCTGCGCCTGAATATTGATGACTTTTGCCACACTTTCTCGGTGCAATTTTAGTATAAACGCACAAATAAAATGACGCAACGTCTGATTTTTGAATGAACAACGGTTATTTTGAATAGATATCCTCCCATTTGAACAACCTTCAGAACATTCAAAAATCAGATGGAAGGTTTTTCTGTTTACAGTTTAACCAATCCGCTTAAAAGTAACCGGTGTGTTTTTGTGAAAAAAACAGTACGCGCAAATTTGCAGAAAAAATCCCCGCCGCATAAAAATCTACGGCGGGGACTCCCTGTTTTCTGTTAAAAAGCGACGCAGGCTCAGCCGGCCTTTTCAAGGTCACGCTTTAGTCTGGCAATAATTCGTTTCTCCAGGCGTGAAATATACGACTGCGAAATGCCCAGTGCGTCTGCGACCTGTTTCTGTGTATGCTCCTTTCTGCAATTTAATCCGAACCGCATCTCCATAATCTGACGCTCGCGCGCGGGCAGGGCACACACGGCAGAAAGCAGCACCCGACGCTCGCTTTCTTCTTCCAGACCGACACTGACCGTGTCGTCAGCGCTGCCAAGCACATCCGCAAGCAAAAGTTCATTTCCGTCCCAATCCACATTCAGCGGGTCATCAATGGAAATTTCATTTTTGAGTTGGCTGGACTTCCGCAAGTACATCAAAATCTCATTTTCAATACAGCGCGACGCATAAGTCGCCAGCTTAATCTTTTTTTCTGGGCGGAATGTATTGACCGCCTTAATCAGACCAATGGTACCGATGGAAATGAGATCCTCTGCACCTGCACCCGGTGATTCAAACTTTTTGGCTATGTATACCACCAACCGCAGGTTGTGTGTAATCAGCGGTTCCCTTGCATTGGGTGTGCCCGCCTCAATTTCCGCGTAAATTTTTGCCTCTTCCTCCTTTGTGAGCGGCGGCGGCAGCGTTTCGGGGCCGTTGATGTAATGAACCGGTGCGGCAAGCAAGCGGCGGAGCCATCTTTTCAGTTTTTCCAGCATGCCCATTTTCCTTTCTTCCATATTCCACGGATTTTTGTGTTTTTTCGATTCCACCCTCCAGCAAATACGGCGGAATCAGCGCTTGATATTCGCCGCCGGAAAGCTTTTTTTCTGCGTAAGCAACGTAACACGCTGCGCGGCAGATGCCACCCCCTGGGAACACCAGCGTGCAGGACTCTGCCCGCCACGCCTGCAGCAGCCCTTCCCCACCGACCGAGGTAAACGGAATCACCCTGGCCGGCGTTTTGGGCGGCGGCGGCAGCGCATCCTTTTCCGCAACCACCACCGGCAGCCCAGAAAAAGGCTCTTTCAGCGAGCAGCCTGTGTCTACCCGCGCCTGCAGCACGCAGGTCTGTCCGCCCAGTGTCAGCTTCAGCTGACAGACGGTGTGCTGCAGCGGGCCGCGGCCGGTCACCCGCTGCAGCAGGCGGAGCACAAAGTAGCTGAGCAGCGTCAGACCAATCAGCAGCAGCGGCGGCACATCAAAGTAGACCACGCTGTTTTTGACAAACAGACCGCTGGGCGCAAGAAAATACCAGATTGCCACCAGAACACCGGCAAACGCAAAGCTCAGCAGAAAGAAAGAAAACACTTGCCGAAAAAACGCGCGGCATCCCTGAAACCCAAATGCGGCCAGTGCAACCGGCAGGCAAAGGCTCAGCTTCACCAGGAAATCGACCGCTGGCGGAAATGGCGGCAGCAAGATGACCAGCGAGCCGACTGCCCCAACCAGCGCACCCAAAAGCAGCCTGCGTCGGTGCACGGTCATGTGCAAAAATTTGGTCACAAGCAGCAGCAGCAGATAATCAATCAGCAGGTTGACCGCGACCAGCACATCCACGTACACCGTCTGCAAAAAAATCACCCCCTTGCTAACCAGTATAGCCAGCCCAAAGCCGGTATTTTGTCAAAGTCCGTACAGCGGCAGAATAAATCTGCGCCGCTCAGCAGACAGAAAAATCCGCAGGAAAGGCAGCGCCCCTCCCGCGGATTCCGTGTGTAAACAGAAATGGAAGATCCGTTAATCGTCAGCCGGATCCTCACCGGGCTGAATTGCGTCAGTTCCGCTTTCGCCAGTGCGGATGCGCACCGCTTCGCGAATTTCGTAGCTGAAGATTTTGCCGTCACCGACATTGCCGGTATGCGCCGCCGCGCAAATGGCATCAATGGTTTTGCGCTCCCATTCCTCAGTAGAAACAATGATTTCAAACTTAATTTTCGGCAGCATATTGATGTGTATTTTGCTGCCACGAACCTGCTCCGTGTAACCCATCTGGGTACCGCAGCCCATAACCTGGGAAACTGTCAGCCCGCGCACCTGGATTTTCTGCAGGGCTTCCTTGACGTCTTCCATCTTTTCTTCGCGCACAATCGCTTCAATTTTAATCATGCCGTCTGCCTCCTCACTCAGTCGTCCAGTCCGTTAAAGGACGGATACGCACGCTCGCCGTGCTGGGAAAGATCCAGCCCGATTTGCTCGTCGCGCGAATCCACGCGCAGGGGCGTAATCAGCTTGACAACCGCCGCGCAAATTAGGGTTCCCACCACGGCAACCGCGATGGTCACGACAATGCTCAGCAGCTGCGCGCCAAACAGACGCACATCGCCAAAGACCAAGCCGTCCCACTGGGCAACCGGATTGATGCTCTTCTGTGCAAACAGGCCGGTCGCAATCCCGCCCCAGATACCGCCGACGCCGTGGCAGCCGAAAGCGTCCAGTGCATCGTCATAGCCGAACTTTTTCTTGAGCACCGAAACCGCAAAGTAGCAAATGGGGCTGACCAGCAGACCGATAATCAGGGACGCCCACACCGGCACAAAACCGGCGCCCGGCGTAATGGCAACCAAACCAACCACCAGCCCCGTGCTGGCGCCCACCAGCGTCGGCGCTTTGTTGGTCAGCACGTCAATCAGCATCCAGGACACCATGGCTGCCGCCGCAGAAAGCGCCGTTGTCGTGAAAGCGTGCACCGCAAGCCCGTTTGCTGCCAGTGCGCTGCCGGCGTTGAAACCGAACCAGCCAAACCACAGCAGTGCCGCACCGAGCGCGACGAACGGAATGTTATGTACCCGGTAATTCACGTGTTCGTAACCGTTGCGCTTTCCAAGCAGCAGACACAGCACCAGGCCGCTCACACCGGAGGTGATATGTACCACATTGCCGCCGGCAAAGTCTACCGAACCAAGCTTCGCCAAAAGACCGCCCTGCCCCCAGACCATGTGCGCAACCGGATAGTAGACCAGCAGCGACCAAAAAATCACGAAAAAGAACAGCGCTTTAAACCGCATCCGCCCCGCAACAGCACCGGTAATCAGTGCCGGCGTAATGACCGCAAACATCATCTGAAACACAGCAAACGCCATGTGCGGAATGGTTTTGCTGTACGGCCCCGCACTCTCACCGACTCCCTGAAAAAATGCCCACTGCAGGCTGCCAATCACGCCGCCGTGATCGCTGCCAAACGACAGCGAATACCCCACTGCCACCCACATGACAATGGCAACCCCCATGATGAAGAAGGAATTCATCATGTTGTTCACCACATTTTTGCGCCGCCCAAGGCCGCCGTAAAAAAATGCAAGTCCGGGGGTCATCAGCAGCACCAGCGCCGCTGAAACCAGCACAAAAGCAGTATCTCCTGAATTCATCGCAAACCCTCCTGTTGTTTTTCGGCAAAAAAAGACGCCGTTGGGAATTTTCCCAACGGCGTCTTTGCCATATCATATGCGCTATTATACTGCACAGCGCTTTCATTTGCAACCTTTTTTTCAGAAAATCTTACTTTACCCCGGCAAAGCACCGGGATTTGCTTTTAAATCTGGGCCGGCTGTGTTACGGCTGTGCGCTGATACTGGGACATATACAGGCGGTAGTACAGTCCCTTTTTCTCCATCAATTCCTCATGGGTTCCACTTTCTAAGATTTGCCCATCTGCCACATACATAATGCGCGTGCAGTCCCGAATTGTGGAAAGCCGGTGCGCAATAATAAAGCTGGTCCTGCCCTTCAGCAGCAGGTTGATGCCCTCCTGCACAAGCTGCTCCGTTGAAGTATCAATAGAAGAAGTCGCCTCATCCAGCACCAGAATCCGCGGGTCAGAAAGCAGCGTGCGCGCAAATGCCAGCAGCTGCTTCTGCCCCTGCGAAAGTCCGCCGCCGCGCTCCTTGACCACTGTCTGGTACCCCTGCGGCAGACTGCGAATAAATGTATCCGCGTGCAGCAGCTTGGCGGCGCGCTCAACTTCCTCATCGGTCGCGTCCAGTCTGCCGTAACGAATATTGTCCGCAATCGTGCCGGAAAACACGAAGCTGTCCTGCAGCATAATGCCCATCTGGCTGCGCAGCGAATGAATCGTAACATCCATAACACTGTGTCCGTCAATGCAGACCGCACCGTCCTCGATGTTATAAAAACGCGAAATCAAATTGACAATGGTGGTTTTCCCTGCGCCGGTCGGGCCGACAATCGCAATGCTCTCGCCCGGCTCGGCAGTAAAGGAAACGTGCTTGAGAATGGTCTGCCCCGGCTCATAGCCGAAACTGACATCGCGAAATTCCACCCTGCCTTGAATCGGCGGAAGCTCCTGTGCGTCCGGTTTATCTTCAATGACAGCCGGCTCATTCATCGTTTCAAAGATGCGTTCCAGATAGGCAACCGCATTGACAAAGTCATTGTAGATATTAGCGAGGTTGATAATCGGCTGCCAGAAGCGGCTGGCGTAAGTCCCCATAGCCAGCAGCACGCCGAAAGACACCATCGGATTAAACCAGTACGCACCGGCAATATACACCAGCGAAAACACAATCTGCGAAACCGTTTGTGTGGTGAACCACACGGTATTGGAAATATAAATCGCGCCCATCCAGCTTTTTTTTCGGGCATCCAGCAGGCGGTTTAAAATCTGGTCATTCTCCTGCTCCCGGTCAAAGGACTCAATCACGCGCGCACCCTCAATGGACTCCTGCACAAACGCATTGACATTGGTATTTTTATCATTCACCCTCTGCCACGCCTTGCGCTGGCGGGGCTTAATCAGCAGGATAAACACCGCAACCACCGGCAGCCCTGCCACGGTAATGGTTGCCAAGGTTGCGTTGACCTGAAACATAAAAACGATGATGAAGATAATATTGATAATTTCAATGATGAAGTTCAAAATTCCGTTGGAAAGCGCATTGGAAACAGAATTCACATAATGCACCACACGCACAAGGATTTTTCCGTGCGGGCGGTTATCATAGTAGGAAAACGGCAGAACCTGCAGGTGGTCAAACAAATCCTTGCGAATGTCATGAACAATGTTCTGCCCAACCTGTGCAATTAAAATGGTGCGGATGGCGTTAAAGCCGATGTTGATGAGAATGGTTCCCAGCAGCAGGCAGGAAAGCTGGATTAACAGCTGCATATTTTTATGCGGAATGGCAACATCCATAGCGCGCTGCACCAGCATGGGGCCGGTCAGGCCAATCACACTGCCCACAGCACTGAGCAGCAGCGAAAAAATCATCTTCCACTTGTAGCGCCCAACATACACAAAAACATTTTTGAGGTTCTCCATATTAAATGGAGTTTCCAGTTCTTCATCTACATCGTAGCGGTTACGCGCCAATAGGCTCACCCTCTTTCACACTGTTCTGAAGCGCCCAGATTTTATAGTAAAATCCGCGGTTTTTCAGCAGTTCCTCGTGTGTGCCGTGCTCGATAATCCTGCCGTTATCCAGAATCAGAATTTCATCCGCATCTTGTACAGAAGAAACGCGCTGGGCAATCACCACTTTGGTGCACAGGAAGTCAAGACTGTGCAGCTGCCCTTGTATGTACTGCTCCGTTTCCATATCCACTGCGGAAGTCGTGTCATCCAAAACCAACACGGAGGGCCGCATGGCCAACGCACGCGCCAGAGAAATGCGCTGCTTCTGCCCGCCGGAAAGACCGACACCGCGCTCACCGATCAGCGTGTCATACCCCTCGGAAAGCCGGCGGATGAAGCCGTCTGCATCTGCCGCACGGGCACACGCCACCACGCCTTCTTCCGAAAGGTCAGCCTGCCCGTATGCAATGTTCCCCTCCACGGTGTCGGAAAACAGGAACACATCCTGCATAGCCACCGCCATGTTTTTGCGCAGAAAGGAAAGCGGATACTTCTGTACATCCTTTCCATCCAGCAGCACCGTGCCCTGTGTTGGTTCGTAAGCGCGCGTCATCAGGTTGACAAGGCTGGTTTTTCCGCTGCCTGTGGTTCCCATAATGCCGAGCGTTTCCCCCGGCTTTATATGAAAGCTGACGTCTGTCACAGCGTCTTTCCCATCCACGCGGAACGTGACGCCGCGAAATTCAACGTCGCCCTTGGCGCGCTGCTTTGGCGCCTCCGCATCGCTGTGGTCCACAATGCTTGGCACCGCGTAAAACACCTCCATAACCATATCGCAGGAGGCAAAGAAACGTTGAATATCGTTAATCAGCATACCGAGATTTCGCAGCGGGTTGGCAAGCGCCCAGGTCAGGGACGAAAATGCCAGCATTTCGCCCGCGGAAAGCGTCCCCTGAATCATAAAATACCCGCCGACCAGCAGCGTTGTCACTGACAGTGACTGCGAAAGCAGGTCAATAAACGGCTGAATTTTTACACCGACATAGCTGACCTTCAGGTTTTCCTTGCGAAACTCTTCGTTCCGCTCTTCAAACTTCTGCTTTTCAAACGCTTCCCGCGCGAAAGCTTTGACCACGCGGTTTCCCTCAATGTTTTCCTGCGCAACCGTGTTTAAGCTTGAAAGCTTTGCGCGCAGATTCACATACATTGGGTGAACGATTTTGGAAAAAGCCATGGTAATCAGCAGAATGAACGGCGTGATTGCCGCCAGGCACAGCGTGAGCGGAACATTGACGGTAAAAAAGTAAATAATCGTGACGGCAAAAATGACGACAGAATCCACCACGCTGTAAGAAATCCACGCCGTGGAGTGGCGGATCATGTCCAGGTCGTTTGTCATGCGGGTCATCAGGTCGCCTGTACGCATCCGCCCGAAGAAACGATAATCTTCGTTCTGAATCACATCATAAAGCCGCGTACGCACATCGTCCAGCATCTGCTGACTGTTCTTTTCCAACAGGACAATCATCAGGTAGCGAAGGGACAGCCGAATCACCTCCGCCGCAAGCATCAGCCCCAGCAGCGGCAGCAATTTTGCGGTGTTTTGCGGGGTAATGACTTCATCAATGAGCTTTTGCGAAAGCATGGGATTGATAATCAGCATTGCCGAGGTCACCGCAGATAGGCACAAACCGATAATCAGGTAGCGCCGCTTGGGGCCCATGTACTTCCAAAGCCATTTCAGCTCCAGCATTCTTTTTCCTCCTCGTTTTCGGTGAAACGACCACCTTTTTTTCAAAACCACTGTATTATAAGGGGTTTTGAAAGGGAATACAAGACCTTTTGCAAAAAAGAATTCTTTTTTTCTGAATCCCCTGAAAAGCCTGCGAAAGCAGCTGATAAATTGCTATGCTAATTTGACTAATTCTTATGTAACCGATTACATTTCCCCATAGAAAACGCAAAAAAGCGGGTCGGCAGCGGAACCCTCCGCCACCGACCCGTTCGGTTAATTTGAGCCGTTCGCCAGCCATTTCTCCAGTTCTTCGAACAGTTGCCGCGGCTCAATCGGCTTTGCCAGATGCGCATTCATGCCCGCCTGCATGGACTCGCGCACATCCTCATCGAATGCATTGGCTGACATCGCAAGCATTGGAACGGTTTTCGCATCTGCACGATTCAGGGCACGAATGGCACGCGCCGCCTCCAGACCGTTCATAATCGGCATACGGATATCCATGAGCACCGCGCTGTAGTAATGGTCCGGCGACGCGGCGAACCGTTCAACTGCTTCCCTGCCGTCTGCCGCGCGTTCTGGCAGGATTCCGCGGCTGCGCAGAAGCCTGCAGGTAATCTCCGCGTTCAGCGGATGATCTTCCGCAAGCAGCACGTGCTGTCCTGCCAAGGCAAGCTGGCAGGAGGCTGTATCTGTTTCTTCTCCCTGCAGTGTATGCGGCACCTCTGGCAGCCGCAGATCCACGGTAAAGGTGCTGCCTTCACCCAATTCACTTTGTACCGACACGGTACCGTCCATCATCTCCACCAAATTTTTGACAATGGACAGTCCCAGTCCAGTGCCCGTTTGTTCCGGCATCCGCCGGTTGTGCTCCTGCTCAAATGGGTGGAATATCCGCTGCATAAATGCCTCGCTCATCCCAATTCCATAGTCCTGCACAGTCACACAGACATGAACCATGTGATTCTCTTCTCTAACATAGTTCTGTGTAAAGCGCACTCTGCCGCCGTGATTTGAAAATTTCACCGCATTTGTAAGCAGGTTTAAAAGCACCTGCTGCATATGCAGCCTGTCAAACCGCAGGCAGGACACCTGCGCGCCCTTTTTGTCCGTCACTAACCGAATCTGCTTTTCTTCCAACAGCGGTCGCATGATGGTATCAATTGATTGATAGAAAGGTTCCAGTTCCACCGGCTCCGGGTGCAACTGTACTTTTTTATTTTCAATACGCGACATATCCAAAATATCGTTAATCAAACTGAGCAGGTAGGTGCTTGAAGAATTGATTTTGCTAAAATATTCTTTTACGGGAGGCTCCGTACATTCCTCACTGCCCAAATGTGCCAACCCTAAGATGGCACTCATCGGCGTGCGCAGGTCATGGCTCATGCGTGCCAGAAAATCACTTTTGGCACGCATGGCAGACTCCAGCTGTTTGTTCTTTCGCTTCACCGCCGCATTGGACACCCCAAACAGAACCAGCAGCACCGCCGCCGCAGTCACGGAAATGCTGAACCCAACGAGAATTTCTGGATTCAGTTGAAAATAATCAAACAAAGACATTTTCTCCGATTCATAGGTAACCGCAAAGATGCTTTTAATCTGTGATGGCGGAATGCAGCCGATTGCCTTATTAAAAATCGAAATTAAAATTGCATTCTCTTTTTTAGAAATGCCGACCGCATACTGCTGCCGGCCCTTGTCATCCATGATAAACGACAGCCTGCTGCTGTACTTCGGCTGTGAGGAAAAGTAATCCCCTTCTATACGGTTGCAGTAGGTCACATCCGCCTCTCCCCGCAGTACCAAATCAATAGCCTGGTCGGTTGTGTCGCAGGGAATCAGAGTCTGCCCTTTGACATTGCTGCAAAGGTACATCTGATAGGAATCTTTCAGTACAGCGGCGGTCTGCTGTGCGGTACTGCCAGCCAGTGTAATGCGGTAACTGCCCATGGAAAGGAACGGCTGCGTCAGCCACATATTCTGCGTCTTTGTCCAATTCACATCCCGATTGATTGGCAGGATGGCGTCTGCCTCCCCGGATGCCAACTTATCGTAAGCTGCCTGCACAGAATCCACCCGCAGCAGGCGAATTTGGATGCCCATTTTCTGCTTGAGCTGGTCAATAAACGTCTGCATACTTTGCAGTTCCCGCTCCCGCTGAAACTCACCGTTCACCACAACGGTGACTTCCGGATTCAGCCCAAGATACTTTGCTTCCGAAATGGTATAAGCGGGCATCACATTTTTTCCAACTGAAAAATAATCCATCTCCAAGTCGTCCATGAAGTGCGGCGTATTCAGTTCCACCTGTCGCAGCGCGTAATTAAAAGTTTTCATCAGGGCGGTATTTCCCTTTTTGGCGGCTATGTAAACATCCGAACTGGGCAGCTGCGCAATTACTTTGCAGTTTGTGAGCGTTTGGTTCGAACTCGCCAGCATTGCGTTGATTTCTCCGTTTTCCAAAGCGCTGCGCAGCGCATGGAGGTCAGAGTAAACCGCTTTCAGCTTGACACTGCACCCGTGTTTCTGCAGGTACTGAACCAGGCTGCTGTTGTCCTGGCTGCTGCGCAGCGCACCGACTGTCATCTCGTTCCAGCGCGCAAAATCATTAAAATAGTAGCCAGCATTCGGCTTTACCAGCAGCACCGCATTGTCCCTGCAGAACACATCCGCAGAAAACTCATACTGCTTCTTTGCCTGCTCTGTTTTCTGCACCGGTAAAAACAAATCAATCTTCCCTGCCTGCAGCTGCTTGTATCCGTCTTCATAAGAAGTTTTGACAAAGGTGTAGGTCTGTCCGGTATACATTGAAATCTCACGCATCAGTTCGCAGGCATAGCCGGTGCTGTTTCCCTGGTCGTCCACCTCAAAAAAGCCACTCATCTCCGGACAGCCAACTCTAATGGCGCGGCTCCCCTGTGTGCTGTCGGGCACTGCCACAAACACCGTCCCCGCCTTTGCCATACCAAGCAGAAACACCAAAAGGAGCAAAGAAAAGAAAGCCGCCGCCCCACGTCTGATTCGAACCATCCCTGACCCCCCTGTTCCATCCGCAAAAACTGCGGCTTTATTATACCACACTATTCCTGCCTTTCCAAGTTGCGCCGCAGCCCAAAAACAGCCCACCGCAAAAACGCGGCAGGCTGTCAAACCAAATCAATAATCCTTTACATCAAAAACGCGGTCTTTATAGTAATACTTCCGGTCTTCCTCGGTAATCTGCCGCAGAATCCGGCAGGGACTGCCGACCGCAATCACGTTGTCCGGCAGGTCTTTGGTCACCACACTGCCCGAACCAATCACCACGTTGCTGCCAATGTGCACGCCCGGATTGATAACGCTGCTGCCGCCAATCCAGACGTTATCGCCAATGGTCACACCGATGCCGTATTCATAGCCGGAGTTGCGGGAATCCGGGTGAATGGGGTGCCCCGCCGTGTAAATCGACACATTCGGTGCAATCTGTGCGTTGGCGCCAATCACGACTTTGCCGACATCCAGCACCGTAAAGTTGTAGTTGGCAAAAAAGTTTTCACCGACTTCTATGTTTTTTCCGTAGTCACAGTGGAACGGCTGCTCCACACAAATTGCTTCTCCCGTTCTGCCTAAAATTTCTTTGATGCGCCGTGTCAGTTCCCCCGTTTGGTCCGGACTGCAGAGATTGTAGGCATGGATTTTCCGTTTGTTTTCCATACGCTCCTCAGCAAGTCCGTCCATCCATGCCTTGTACGGCAAACCCGCCTGCATCCGTTCTTTTTGATTCATTTGCCAACCTCCTTCACACATTGGACATTCTGCCGACGGCGTCCTTGATGCACGGCAGTCGCAATCGTCATCGTTCTGCCTCCTTAAACCATTCCCAAAAGCATCCCCAGCACATAAGGCACCAGCCAAACAGCCCAAACCACGATGCTGAAGCGATGAAAGTTTGCGCGCAGCTTGTCGGAACCTTTGACCAGCACATAAACCGCCCAGCACGCATGGAACAGCATCAGCAGAATCGCCGCTGTGCCAGTAACGCCGTGGAGGGCAAGCTCCCACGCCGGCTTCTGTACGGTTCCAATCTGCGCAAGCTGCCGCATGAGCAGCGTGCCGGTCGTGTCGCACAAAAAGCCCAGCCAAAACAGCACCACGTGCGCACCGGTTAAAGTACCGCGCCTTCGCTCCCAAAACACACCAATTGTATAAAACACAAGCGCCGCTGTAATGGCCCCAACAGCAGCAGGCAGGATTCCGTTCATAACCGCCTCCGGTATACAGAAGATTTTTCCCTATTATGGCAGAACGGCTCCCGTTCGTCAAGAGGAAAAGGGCATAGGAAACCGCTTAGGTACTGTCCTTTTTGCTTTTGCGCAGCACATTGCAAAGCGCCAGCAGAAAGAACAGGGCACCGGAAATCGCCAGTACCAAGCCGTGCCCCCAAGCCGGCATAGTATGTCCCTGATACACATAAACCACACCCATGTACTCCTGAAATTGCCGGACGGTGCTTGATGGGACATTTGCAAAGCCGACCTCCATCGGCTGCCGCATGAGGATTCGCCGCATCAGTACCGCCGCGTGAGACGGTGGAAACAGCTTGATTACCGTCTGTACAGAATCCGGCAGCGCGCCGATTGGCAGATAAATGCCCATTAAAAAGCCGATAAGCGTACCGACAATCGTGGTCGCCGTGGCAAATGCACTGGTCCTCTCAAAAAAACTGACGATGAAAAACACAAAGCAGCAGGAAGAAAAGGTTGCCAGCAGCAAAACCCCCAGGAACTGCAGCATCGGCACCGCCGCCAAGATACTGCCACCGTTTGACGCAATATAAACCTCGCCCAATATAAACGTAAACAGGCACAGAAGCGTGCCGATTGCAAAGGTGCTGAGGATGTAGCCGCCGACAATCCGCACACGGCTGACCGGAGCGGCAAAAAAATCGCGGCTGATTTTGCGAGCCTTATCCTCTACCATTCGGTCAAAGGCACCCATCGCGGCTGTCACAGAAGCAACCGCCGCAATGCCCGCAATCAGCCAGCTGTTTGCCAGGACCTTTACCTGCGGAATCCCCTCCGGCAGCGACTGCAGCCAAATGTCATTCAGAAAGACCACATACAGCCCCAGGATAATCAGCACAGTTAAAAAGGAAAAAAAGACGGCGCTTTTCTCCCGAAAAAAAAGCTTGATGTTTCTCGCCGCAAAATTCAACATGGGTTTTCTCCTCCTGTAATCTTCAGAAACACATCCTCCATGGTGCCATGCAGGACTTCAAAGCTTTCCAAATACATCTGTGCGCTCTGTAAAATCGGAATTGCTGCCATCGTTGTGGGCAGGTCGGCCTCCCAGACACCTTTTTCCTCCGTGTACGGCAGGTGATACGTTTCCAGAATGTTTTGCAGTCCTTCCCGATCCTTTGGCAGCAGCCGCAGGCGGTCGGAGCTGTACTGCTGTTTCAGTTCGTAAGGCGTGCCTTTTGCCGCGATTTTTCCGCGATTCATCAAAAGAATGTAATCCGCGCAGGCAGCCTCCTCCATGTAGTGCGTGGTCAGGAAAATTGTCATGCCGGTTTGCTTCTGCAACTGAAAAACTGTCTGCCACACGCTTTCCTTGGTTTTGGGGTCTAACCCCGTGGTTGGTTCGTCCAGAAAAAGCACCTTTGGCGTATGTACCAACGCCCGCGCAATATCCGCACGGCGGCGCTGCCCGCCGGACAGTTTTCCGTAAGGGCGGTCCAAAAATTCCATAACGTCTGCCGTCACGGCTGCTTGCCGCACCGCCGCCTTTCTGGATGATTTGTCCATACCTTTGTAAAACCCGGCGCGAATCATCAGGTTTTCCCGTACGGTCAGCAGCGAATCCAGAATGCTGTCCTGAAACACCACCCCGATGCTGTTGCGTATCGCATTGTCCTCCCGCCCCAGCCGATGCCCATCCACCGTAACCGCACCGGCAGTCGGTTTCAGCAAGGTGCACAGCATATCAATTGTAGTGGACTTTCCGGCGCCGTTCGGCCCCAGAAAGGCAAACAGCTTGCCGGATTCCCGCAAGGGCAAAAGCGGCAACACGCCAAAACTGCACGGTAAGGTACCGAAAAGCGCGTGCAAAAAGCCGGTATAGCTCGCAGCTCCACACCGGCTTTCAGGACTTTTGACTCTTCGTTTCCTGCTCGATTTTATGGTTAATTTCACTTGCGCACGCCACGCTCATTCGGTAAGCCGCAAAGTGAGTAACCGCATAAGTCGGCACCAATACCGGCAAAACCTCCGCCATGTGACGGAAATCAAACGGAAACATCTGGAACAGCGCTCCCTCTGAAAAAATCAGCACATAGCATATGCCAAAGCGCAGCAAAACCTCTGGAAGCAATGTTTCCACATTCGCTACGTCTAGAATCTTATCCGCCGCCGCCATGCCCAGCGCTGTACTGACACACATACAGAGCAGCTCCAGAACCAGAGAATTGTTGAGCGGCGCCATCAGCCCACAGCTGGAAAAAAGGATAGAGCACAAAACTGCGCTGGTAAAACTGCTGCAGGTAATCGTCCAAAAATGCCGCCATGCACCTTTCATAGATTTGCCTCCTGTTACGCAAAGCGATTTCGAAATTCCTTGATGTAATGCTTGGAAATTAAAATTTTTTCACCATTTTGCAAAGTGGCCTCCAGGCGTCCGCTCAGCTGCGCCCGAACGGACGCCACCATCGCCGTATTTAAAATGCAGTTTTTGCTCACACGAACAAAAGGTGTCCCTGCCAGCACCTGCTCCAGTTCATAAAGCTTTTTGGCACAGCGATAAACTTCTTTTTCCACATATAAATACGTTTTGTTGTCCACCGAATCGAAGTAAAAAATCCGTTCCGGAGCAATCGGCACCGAAGCGCCGTCCTTTTCCGCCATGACAGAAAAGGAATGCAGCCGGATTTGCGCAATCAAATGCTGCAGGCGCTCATCAATGAACCCGCAGCGGATGTGAATTTCCGTTTCCGGGCAGTCAGAGGATTGCTCCACCACCAGTTTCATGCGTTTCGCCTCCCCCATTTTATCCTAGCAGAAGCTGTCGCGGAATACAACCGACAATGGGTAAGATGCAAAAAAGTGCAGGTAAGATACCGGCTGCCGCACGGTCTGTCTGAAATCTGTTCATTTACTGTGTATTTAAAAATTTTATAAATTGTATATTGTAAAGGGTACAGATAGCAGTATAATAAAACCAGTTTACAGCAACGGAGGTACTGAAATGTCTGAACGATATGAGCTGAACAAAAATCTTGCACAGATGCTCAAGGGCGGCGTCATCATGGATGTGACCACCCCGGAGCAAGCAAAAATTGCGGAACAGGCAGGCGCCTGCGCAGTCATGGCACTGGAACGGATTCCGGCAGACATCCGCGCGGCAGGCGGTGTTTCCCGCATGAGCGACCCGAAAATGATTCACAGCATCCAGCAGGCGGTCTCCATTCCGGTCATGGCAAAGGTGCGCATCGGTCACTTTGTGGAGGCACAGATTCTGCAGGCAATCGAAATCGACTACATTGATGAAAGCGAAGTCCTTTCTCCGGCGGATGATGTGTACCACATTGACAAAACAAAGTTTGACGTGCCGTTTGTCTGCGGCGCGAAAGATTTGGGCGAAGCCCTGCGCCGCATTGCGGAGGGCGCGTCTATGATTCGCACGAAAGGCGAGCCGGGCACCGGTGACGTGGTGCAGGCTGTGCGCCATATGCGCAAAATGAACAGCGAAATCCGCCGCATTCAAAACTTGCGCACGGACGAACTGTTTGAAGCCGCCAAACAGTTGGAGGTTCCTTACGCCCTGCTGCTGTCTGTCCACGACAACGGCCGCCTGCCGGTGGTGAACTTTGCCGCAGGCGGCATTGCAACCCCGGCGGATGCCGCGCTGATGATGCAGCTCGGCGCAGAGGGCGTTTTCGTCGGCTCCGGTATTTTTAAGTCCGGCAATCCCGCCAAACGCGCCGCTGCCATTGTCAAGTCGGTCACCAATTATCAAGACGCAGAGATGCTCGCACAGCTTTCTACCGACCTCGGCGACGCGATGGTCGGTATCAATGAACAGGAAATTGCACTGCTCATGGCAGAGCGCGGAAAGTGAGGTGCGCCATGAAAATCGGTGTTTTTGCACTGCAGGGCGCTTTTGCGGAGCATGAAGTGGTTTTGCGCCGGTTGGGCGCAGAAGTTCGGGAAATCCGGCAGCGCGCAGACTTGGACGACTCCTTTGACGGTTTTCTTCTGCCCGGCGGAGAAAGCACCGTCATCGGCAAACTGCTGGGCGAATTGGGGCTGCAGCAGCCGTTGGAAGAACAGATTGACCGCGGCATACCGGTTTTCGGCACCTGCGCCGGTCTGCTGCTGCTGGCAAAGCAAATTGAAAACCAGGAAACCACCTACCTTGCTAAAATGGACATTGCAGCCAAACGGAACGCCTACGGCAGGCAGCTCGGCAGCTTCACCGCGCAGGCCGCGTTTGCAGATGTTGGCGAAATTCCGATGGTGTTTATCCGCGCGCCGTACATTTCCCGCACGTTTGGCGCCGCACAGCCGCTTGCCACAGTAGATGGCAAAGTAGTGGCGGCGCGGCAGGCAAACCTACTGGTCACGGCGTTCCACCCCGAACTGACCGCAGATACACGCGTACACGCATACTTTCTGGATATGGTACGCACCGCCGCAAAAACCGGGCGCACCGCTTAACAGCAAACAGACCGCTGTGGATTTCCCACGGCGGTCTGTTTTGTGTGGTTGTATTTGCAAAGTTGTGTTTAGTTATCTACCTGCATCAGCGTAAAAAGCGGATGCTTGGCCTCAAAGTCGTAAATTGGCTGGTTGATTTGTTCCTTGAGTGTTGCGTTAAGTTTTTCCTCATCTTTTGGCTGCTGTTTGCCGTCTGCATCCGTTTCCACCGGCCAGGAAGCAACCAGCTTTTGTTGTTTTGCATAGAGTGCGGAAGCGAACTTGTAAAACGCATCCCAGTTGGCATTGTACGCCTTTTCTTCAATCGGAGAAATGCGGTACCTCTTTTGCTGTGTTGTGCCATCCGTAAAGGTTGCTTTAAGCACCAGTCGTGCTTTTTCCAATGTTTTCGCATTTTTCAAACGCCAAGCGATATCCTGTGGATTTGCAGTTATTTCCGTGCTTCCGCTTTTGGCTTCCTTTTTCTGCTGCTCTGTTACTGATTGGTCATATGCTTTCGCTTGTGCAGCAGTCATCGGTGTTTCAATACGGATATAAAAGGGCAAAATCTGTGACGAAATGTCCTTCTTCGTATAATCCACTGTGAATTTGGAAGTTAAAGTGGTATTGTCCATGGAATAGCGGCAATCATACTGCCCATATTTCTGCGGGTCCGCAATTTTCTTCCCGTTTTTGTCCACAGCGCTCAAAAATTCTTTATTAAATTTCACCAGTTCCCATTTACTGAGCTTGGAAGTATCCCAGCTGTACTGCACAGACTTTAGGTTGGTTCCGGTACACAGGATATTGGGGTGGTAAGTCAAAGCTTCAACACGCTGACTTTCTACCCATACGCCGTCAGGTCCGGTTGCCCAATACGAACCGCCATTGAGGCCCCAATCCATTGTCATATTTAGAGAAACCGTTTTGCCCCGGCTGTTTCCCCCTTTCGCTGCGTAAACCGCAAGGTCAAAAAAGTTTTGCTGTTTGGCTGGCACCACAGCATTTTGGGAAGCCACCGGAGTGGGGGCAACCGCTGACCGGCGCATACCAATAACTACCGCACCCACAGCAAGCACAAGCGCGCAGCAAACCGCTGTAATCCGCACACCTACCCTTTTCCACCGAAAAACCGGTGTGGATGCAGGCTGCCTGCCGGCATGCTGCAGTACTTTTTCAGAAAGCTGCGGCGGCACTTCAATCCTTTGGTAAAGCAATTTGTATGATTCCAGATCCATCTGAAAGACCTCCCATCTCCAGCTTTAGTTTTTTCCGGGCACGGTGCAGCCAACTGCGCACAGTAGCTGGTCTGCACCTAAAAATCTGCGCAATTTCTTCTGTCGTGTACCCTTCAAAGTAGAATTGGTAAAGTACCGTTCTCTGCTTTGGGGGCAAACTTTGCAGCAGCTCCCAAATTTCCGTTTCTTCCGGCTGCACCGCCGCATCCTCCACAAGCAGGTCTGCAAGCGGCAGCGTTCGGTGACGGGCAAAAAAACGCGTGTAGTCGTGACAGCGATTCACTGTTACACGCAGCAGCCACGCCTTTAGATATGTATCATTTTGAAAATCCCGCGTACTGCGCAGCAGACGCAAAAAAACATCCTGGTACACATCCTCCGCGTCTGCGCGGTTGGCTGTCATACTGACCGCCGTGCGGTACACGGTGCTTCCATACTGCTCCATTGCGTTTTGCAAAAAGGTTTCCGGTCGTCCTGTTTTTTCTTCCATGCTTTTCTCCTCCCTTCTGCCCTACAAACGCCGCAGGTTGGCAAAATGTTGCAAAACGGCGGCATACAGAAAAAATCCGTATGCCGCCGTACTTTATGCCGCTTTCCGTTTCTTAGCGGAAAGGCGCTTCTTTTTTAACGTAAAATGACCGCCGCCCGCCGCAGTCGGGTCCACCGCGTCACGCAAAGCATCGCCGATGAAGTTAATCGCCGTTACCAACACAATAATCATTACCCCCGGCGGTACCCAAAGCCACGGTTTCGAGGTGAGAATCGTCAGGGACTGCGCGCCGTTGAGCATATTGCCAAGGCTCGCATCCGGTGGCTGCACGCCCATGCCCAGAAAGCTGAGCGCGGCTTCATCCAACATGGAAAGCGCCAGTACAGACGTGGAATACACCAGAATCGGTGCAACTGTGTTCGGCAGAATTTCTGAAAAAAGGATGTGCCGCCGCGGCATTCCTGCCACGATACTGCTTTTTACAAAATTTGTTTCGCGAAGGGAAAGTGTGCTGCCGCGCACCAGGCGCGCCACCCCCGGCCAATCCACAAAGCCGAGAATCCAAATGATATTCCACAGTCCCGGCTGAAAGATTGCTGCCGCCACCAGCACCAGCAGAATGTACGGAAACGACATCACCATATCCGTAAAACGCATGATCAGCATATCCGCCGCACCGCCGAAGTAACCAGAAACCAAGCCCAGCAGTACGCCCACTGCGGTTGAAATCACCGTCGCCATGGCACCTACCAACAGCGAAACCCGCGTGGCATACAGCAGGCGGGTGAAAACATCCCTGCCAATCTGGTCGGTTCCCAGCACAAACTGCGCGCTGGGCGCAGCGTTAAACGGCCCCGCCAACTCATCCGGTCCGTAGGGCGCAATGAGCGGCGCCAGAATAGCAGCCACCGCGAGGACCGCCACCACCGCCAGACTCACCAAAGCTGCTCGGTGGCGGCAAAAACGCCGCCACACCAAGCGTCCGTAACTTTCACCCGCACGGGACTGCGGCTCTGTTCGTTTTTTCACGCTGCTCTCCTCCTTACCGATACTGAATGGACGGATCCGCTGCCGCGTACAAAAGATCCGTCAGCAAATTGCCGAGCAGAACCACCAAGGCAGATACCAAACTGACGCCCATAATCACCGGATAATCGCGCGACAAAATAGCGTTCATGGTCATAAGCCCCAGTCCGGGCCAGGAAAAGACCTGCTCCACAATAATCGCGCCGCCAAACAGCGCCGGAATCTGCATACCGAACACCGTGATCACCGGCACCAATGCATTGCGCAACGCGTGCTTATTGATGACTTTAAAGTGCCCGATTCCCTTGGCGCGTGCCGTGCGCAGGTAGTCCTGCTGCAGAATCTCCAGCACCGCGCTGCGAATGTAGCGCAGGTTTGTGCCGGTCATGCTGACCACCAGCACAATCACCGGCAGAATCATGTGCTGCAGTACATCCGCCACGCCGCCCCCTGCACCAAGGGTGGTCATGCCGCTGGAAGGCAAGATACTGAATTTCACAGAAAAGAAATAGATCAGTACCAACGCCAGAAAGAAGCTGGGAATACTGGTGCCAAGGAAGGACAAGCCCACAATGGTGTAATCCCCCTTGCGGTACTGGTGCGTTGCGCTGTAAATGCCGGCAGGAACCGCCAACAGAATGCTCAGCAGCAGCGATACCCCCATCAGCAGCAGCGTCGGCCCCAAGTGCGAGGCAATCATAGCGGTGACCGCCTCATGGCTTTTGATAGAGGTTCCCATATTGCCGGTCAAAATCTGGCCGAGCCATGTTAAGTACTGCACCACAACCGGCTGGTCAAGCCCCAGCGACGCACTTTTTTCCGCCAGCGCCTGCTGCGAAACACGCGCGCCCTGCACCATATCCAGCGGACTGCCCGCAAGGCTCATCAGCGCATAATCGATGATTGTAATGCCCAAAAGCACCGGCACCGCAATGAGAAGCCGCTTTACAAAGTATTTACCCATTTGCCTGCACCTCCTCTGTGCTTTCCGCCCGCACGAACGGGCAGGCAGTCAGGTGGGTGCTGCCTGCAGTCACCGGCTGCAGGTCGGCTTTCACCTGCCGGCAGGCCTCCTTCGCATACGAACAGCGACCCGCAAAGGGACAGCCGGTGTCACGGCGGGCGTTCGCGGTATCTGTTGCTGCTTCGCCCTGCAGCAGCACTGCCGGGGCACGGTCATCCGGGTCAGGGTTCGGCACCGCCGCGCAAAGCGCCTGCGTGTAGGGGTGCGCCGGATGGTGAAAAAGCGCATCCGCATCTGCAACCTCCATCAGGCGGCCGAGATACATCACCGCAATGCGGTCACTGACATAATGCACCGCGCCCAGCCCATGCCCGATAAACAGGCAGGTCAAGCCCAGTTCTTTCTGCAAGTCACGCAGTAGATTTAAAATCTGCGCCTGCACAGAAACATCCAATGCGCTGACCGGTTCGTCACAGACCAGCAGCTTTGGCCGCAGAGAAAGCGCTTTCGCAATGCAGATACGCTGCCGCTGACCGCCGGAAAATTCATACGGAAAACGCTCCTTACTGCTTTTCGGCAGACCGACCATTTCCAGCAGGCGATTCACCTCTTTCTCGGTTTCCCCGCGTGCAATCAGTTTGTGGTACCGCATGGGCTGCGCCAAAATATCCACCACACGCTTGCGCGGGTTTAACGAGGAGTACGAGTCCTGAAAAACCATCTGCAGGTCTGTGCGCAGCGGGCGCATTTGCTTCTCCGTAAAGCGGGAAATTTCCCTGCTGTCAAACCAGATTTCTCCCGCCGTCGGCTTTTCCAATGCAACAATCTGCCTGCCAACAGTGGACTTTCCGCAGCCAGACTCCCCGACAAGCCCCAGTGTGGTGCCGCGGTCAATAGAGAAGCTGATACCATTCACCGCACGCACCTGCCCAACGGTATGCGTCACAATACCGCCGCGAATCGGGTATGTTTTTTTCAGGTTGACCACCTTTAAAAGCGGACTTTTTTCACCCATCTGCCTCACCGCCTTTCTCCGGTGCACAGCGCAAACAGCGGGCGGCGTGTTCTGCCGTCACACGATACATCGGCTGCGGCGCGGCGCAGGCTTCCTGTGCATAGGGACAGCGCCCCGCAAACCGGCAGCCGGTGATGTTCTGGTACGCTTCCGGCACACTGCCAGGAATGGATGCCAGCCTGCGCCCCGGTTCGTCATGAATGCCGGGAACCGTCTGCAGCAGCGCCTGCGTGTACGGGTGTGCCGGGTGGTGAAACAGTTCCGGCACCGGTGCCTGCTCCACAATCTGTCCGGCATACATCACCAACACCCGATCCGCCATCTGTGCCACCAAACCGATGTCGTGTGTAATTAGGACAACCGACATATTGGTTTCGCGCTGCAGCCGCTTGAGCAGCTGCATAATCTGCGCCTGAATGGTCACATCCAGCGCGGTGGTCGGCTCGTCTGCAATCAGCAGCTTCGGACTGCACGCCAGCGCCATGGCAATCATCACGCGCTGCCGCATCCCACCGGAAAGCGCAAAGGGGTATTTTTTCATCAGCGCCGGCGCATCCTGCAAGCCCACTTTCTCCAGCAGAGAAACCGCCTGCGCCTGCGCGTGCTTCCGGTCAATCTGTGTATGGGCACGAATACTTTCCGTGAGCTGGCTGCCAATGGTAAATACCGGATTTAAAGAGGTGAGCGCATCCTGAAAAATCATGGTCATCTCGCTGCCGCGTACAGTATCCAATTCTTTTTCCGACAGCTGCAGCAGGTCGCGTCCCTCAAACAGCACCCGGCCGTTGGTCACACCGCCGTTGACCGGCAGCAGGCCCATCACCGCAAGCGAAGTAATACTTTTGCCGCAGCCAGACTCACCGACAATGCAGAGGATTTCCTTCTGCCTGACCGAAAAGCTGACGCGATCCAGCCGCACTGCCTGCGCCTCACCGGCAAAGGTGACCTCCAGATCTTCTACTTCCAACAAATCTGCCACTTGCTTGTCCTTTCCGCAAAAGGGCAAGCGGCCCGCAAAGCAGCCGCTTGCCCCCTGTATCTGCCTTACTGAATTTCCCAGTTTTGAATATTGATAAAAGAACCGTAAACCGTCGGCTCCGCATTTTCTAACCGCTTGCTGACCGCCCCCAGCGCGCTGATTACATAGGTGTTAATCATGGGCACCTGTTTCTGCACGGTCTGATCAATGGTTAGGTACTGCTTGGCAATTTCCGCTTTGTCGCTGGTCTGCTGGGTCTGTGCCAGCGCTTTGTCCACAACCGGAGAGCTGAAGTTGGTCCAGCTGCCCGCACCGCCGAGCAGCCAGCGCACATCCGGGTACGGGTCTACCGGCGCATAGGTGTACTGCACCGCAAGCAGGTCAAACTTCTGTGAACCTGCCGTAGACATCAGGGTGGAAAGATCCACGGTATGAATTTCCACATTAATGCCCACTTGGCGCAGTTCCTCCTTAATCACGCTGCTGCCATTGACAAACGTTGTATCGCCGGAATTCACATAAAAGGAAAGGGTCTTGCCGCTGCCCCAGTTCGCCTGCCGCAGCAGGGTCTTCGCCTTTTCCGGGTCATACGTCGTAGGTGTCAAAGATTTGTTATAAAATGGGCTGGCAGAGGTCAGGAAGCCGTCCACAACCTCTCCCTTGCCATTAAGCAGATTTTTCAGCAGCAGGTTCCGGTCAATCGCATACTGAATTGCTTGGCGCACGCGCACGTCCGGAATGGTTTTGGTGTTCAAAAACAGTGACTGCGTCGTCACCGGCTTACCGTACTTGGCGGTGACATTGTCCAGCGCTTCAATGTTGGTGTAGTCCTCCTGCGGAATGGCGGCCATGGTCTGCTGCACAAAGTCGATTTCGCCGGATTTCAGCCCCGCGTAAATCTGACTTGCCGCCAGAATTTTAATATTCATCTTGCTGATTTTCGGGGCGCCTTTCCAATACTTCTCATTTGCTTTATAAGAAATATAATGATTGGTATCGACAGCGGTTGCAATGTACGGGCCGTCCACCACCGTGGGGCTGTTGAACCACGCATACTTGGCAAGCTGTTCCTCCGAAACATTCTGCAAAACGTGCTTGGGTACCGGCATCATGTAGCGCGCATAGCTGTTTTCAAAGGTTGTCAGTGCCATGGATTGCTTCATGGTAAACGTCAGCGTTTTGTCATTGAGCACCTTCACACCGGAAACCGAGGTGGCACCTTTTTTTACAAAGCCGTCCTCGCCGGTGCCCACAAGCGCGCTCATTGACATGGTGGTGTTGGCAATCACCGGACTGCACAGCCGCAGCACCGTAAACGCCACGTCATCCGCAGTGACCGGCTTGCCATCTGACCAAACCGCATTTTTATTGAGCGCAACAGTAAAGGTTTTGTTGTCTTTGGTTGTGATGGAGTCCGCAAGCGCACCCTCAAACTCCATTTTGCTGTTCAGCTCCACCAGCGGCAGAAACATCATGGAAGTGGCGTATTTATTGATTTCCGTTGCATCAATCGTCAACGGATTTAAGGAACTGAGCGAATCGGTTACGCCAATATTGACAATCTGTGAATCGCCGCCCACCGCCGTTTTCTGTCCCGAAGCAGCACCGCCAGTACCGCAGCCGGCAGAAGCCGCCGCAACTGCCGCTGCCATAAGCGTACAGAGCAGTTGTTTTCCCCATTTTTTCACATTTCTCATTCAAATACCCCCATTGCCGTATCCACTATATCTGGTGTCATTTTTCCGCAGGACATCAGATTTTCCACAAATACTGTCTATTTCTGATATGTTTAATCAGGTTTGAAGTTTAGTATATGTGTTTCGCGCGGATTTGTCAACCTGAACCGCAAAATCCGTGTTTTCCACGGCTTTTTCGCACCGCTTTTTTACAGTTTACCACTTTTTCGGCACTTTTAAAACAAAAACCTGCAAAAAGCGGCGGCTGCCGATTTTTGCAACCCAAACAGCATTTTTCGCTTCCTATCCCACGCGTTAGAAAAAAATTTTTCAAAAAAATTCACACCGATGGTTGCCTATACCGGTGGTTTTGTATTATCATGAAAAGAAAAGACACTGGAGGGATCTTTTCATGAAAAAAATGATTGCAGAATTCCGCGAATTTGCCATGAAAGGCAATGTTATGGATCTTGCTATTGGCGTTGTCCTTGGCGGTGCGTTCAGCACCATCATCAGTTCCTTGGTAAAGGACATCATCACACCGCTGCTCAGCATCATTCTGGGGCGCATCAACATCGCAAACCTAAAGTTCACCATCCCGGGATTCTTGGGCTCCTCGCCCATCGTGCTCAGCTACGGCAGTTTTTTGCAGGCCATCCTCAACTTTCTGGTAATTGCCTTTGCACTGTTCCTGTGTGTCAAGGCAATCAATCGGGCAAAGGACAAGTTTAGCCGCAAAGAAGAGGCAGAGGCCGCCGCTGCAGAGGAGGAAACCACAAAGTCAGAGGTGCTGCTGACGGAAATCCGCGACCTGCTCAAAGAGCAGCACACCGAGCAGTAAGCCGCCCCTCTGTGCGGTGTTTCCGGCAAAAAGCGCCGCCCCATAACAAAAGCCGAAACAGCGTTCCCGATGGAGCCGCTGTTTCGGCTTTTGTTTCGGCTCTGCCTGCAAAGCAGAGCCGTTGCTGGTGCATTGCTTTATTCTTTGGGTGTTTCGTCCCGATTCTGTGCATCCTCTTCCGGCGCCGCAGGCTGCTCCGCCGAAGATTCCTCAGTTTCCTGTACTTCATCCTGTTGCAGTTTCTGACCGCATTTACTGCAGTAAATAGCGCCGACGGGGTTTTCCTGCCCACATTTTTTGCAGGGGATGCGGCTGCGCTTGGCTGCAAGCTGCTCATTTACAGCATCCAGCTGCTCGTAAAGTTCGTCAATCGCGTCGACACACTCGCCAATCAGTTCCTCGGAAGAGGCGCCTGTCTTTTTGGAATCATAGGCAATACGGCCAAGAGCCTCAAACCGTTTGCTGATTTCATTGTCCAGGTCTGCCGCATTGATGCGCAGTTTGGAAATGTCCATAATCTGGCTTGCTTTTTCTCCTACTGCCGAGGCAGCATTCTTTGCGTTGATGACAACATCTTCAAACAGTCCCATATCCGCCACGCTCCTTGTCTGTAAGTATACTCTGGTTTGTTTGGATTATACCATGTTTGCGCATAAACGCGCAAGTAAAAATAGGAATCTTAACTAAATGTTAATACTTCAATCATAACTCAGCTGTAAAGTCCGCCGCCGATAAATTCACGAATAAGCGAGGTGGGCGGCAGAAGGGCAGGGTCCACCGGATGCACCAGCAGCAGCGCAAACAGCAGCCGGTTCACTTCCTCCGCCACCCAGCCGCTCTGCTCGGTCACGCCGCGCAGAAGCAGCAGCGCCGGATTGCGCAGCACGCCCAGCTCATAAGCGTGCAGCGAATTCACCGTGAAGTCTGCCCGATGCTTAAACGGCAGAATGTACCGGCGCTCGCCTTCCATGACAGAATCCCACATCTGCAGGGTTTGCTCCGGGCTGGTGCTGCGGAAGTTATAATCCCGCACCAGCCGCCGGATCATGCGCACCTCATGCGCGCTGAGCAGCTGCTCCGAACCGTTACTGATATCCTGCTTAACGCTGATGTAAATACGAACCACGCCACCGCGCCGCAGCTGCGCCGTCAGTGCTGGATTCAGCGCATGGATACCCTCGATGATGGCAATGCCGTTCGGACTCAGAGCCAGCCTGCGGGATTCGGCAGCCGGCCGATGCTGCACAAAGTCAAACTGCGGCACCTCGCAGCTGTTTGACTCGGTCAGATCTTTTAAGCAGCGCTGAATGCAATCTACCCGCAGCGCCTCCAGACATTCAAAGTCATGGCTGCCGTCTTCGCGCAGCGGTGTTTCCTCTTGTGCCCTATAAAAATCATCCAGAGAAATCATTTTGGTTTCGTGCCCCAGCTGATTCAGAGCTGCTGAAAGGAAATGCGCCGTGGTGGTTTTTCCGCTGCTGCTCGGCCCTGCCAGCAGAATCACGCGGCAGTTCTGCCGTAGTGCTTTCTTGGCAATTTCATGAATGCTGTTATGAAACCGCTGGTCTGCACGGGAAACCATCTTGGCAGGCTGCACCTGCGCCATGCGGTTCATTTCCTGCAGGTCATTTGGAAAGCGGACAAACTCCGTGTGCTGTGTACTGCTCATAAATCTGCTTCACCTTTTCTTTCCGTGCCAAAACTTCCCCGTGCCGGGAAATGTACTCATAGGGATACTTGAAGTTATACACGCGCTCCAGCTTGCCGCTGCCGGAGGGGTCGCAGACCTTGCTGCCCGCACCGGCGCCGCAGGCCAAAATTGTCTGACTTTCGTCCATAATGGCGGCATTGTAAAAACTTTCGTACCCTGGTTTGGCAAACCCTACATTTTCGAGGCCGCCCAAAATCCGCGTCTGCCGGTACAGGTAATACGGCTGATAGCCGCTGTTCAGCAGCTTTGGCCCGGCATAGTCCAGCATCTGCGCGGCGGTGGCGCCGCTTGCACGCTGGCGTCCCTCCTGAAAAATCGCAGAGGAACGCTTTAGCGCCAGTGTATGCACGGTAATGCTTTCCGGCTCCAGCGCACACACGCGGTTCACCGTGTCCGCAAAGGTTTCCGGCGTGTCCAGCGGCAGCCCCGCAATCAAGTCCATGTTCATATCTGCAAAGCCGGCGTCCCGCGCAATTTGGAACGCATCCAGAACCTGCTGCACCGTGTGCCTGCGGCCGATGGCTTCGAGCACCCGCTCCTGCATGGTCTGCGGATTGATACTGACGCGCGTCACGCCGCGCCGGCGCAGACCATCCATTTTTTCCCGCGTCACCGTATCGGGTCTGCCCGCCTCCACGGTAAACTCCAGACACGCGGAAAGGTCAAAGGATGTCTGCACGGTACCCAGCACGCGGTCCATCTGCTCCGGCGTTAGCGTGGTGGGTGTGCCGCCGCCCATATATACCGACTGCAGGGTAAGCCCGCAGTCGCGCGCCGTTTTTCCTGCCGCTTCGATTTCCCGGCAGAGGCACGCAACATATTCGGGAATCATCCCTATGGTTTTTTCCACTGTCATAGAAACAAATGAGCAGTACGCGCAGCGGCTTGGGCAGAACGGAATCCCGATGTACAGGCTAAACCCCTCGGGACGCTCCCGCTGCAGCAGTTGCCGTTCATTTTCCATGGTCAGCTGTGCCAGGCGGGTTTTCGCCGCGCTGACATGGTACGCCTGCGAAAACACCTGCCTTGCTTTTTCCGCGCCATACTGCTCTGCCAGGCTGCGCAGAAGCTTGACCGGACGCACGCCGGTCAAAATTCCCCAGCGCGGTGTGAAGCCGGTCTGCTGTACCAGAAGACCATACAGCAACTCCGCCAGTTGGCGTTCCGGGCCGGTGTCGCCGTACTTTTCCGGCACGTACACTGCCTGTGCGCGGTGTTTCTGTCCGCCGCTGCGCACCCATGCCGTCAGCAGCGTCTGTGCATTTTGCTCTTCTACCCCGGCAAAAACGAGCAGCGCGTCCGGCTGCTGCGGCAGACTGCCGTCCTCTGACACCTTAATGGGTTCTTCCGGATAAAACAGGCGGCAAAGCTTTTCCAACTCATAATGAAACGACCGATCGGTAAGAATCAAATCCATAGCTATTCTGCTTCCATATAGGGATTGTTTGCCCGCTCCCAGCTTAGTTTGGTTTCAAACTCGTGCCCGGGCAGCACGCGCCATTCTCCCGGAAGGTCACGCAGGCGTTTGACGGACTTTATAATTTCCTCATAGCTGCCGGTGGGGAAGTCTGTCCGTCCAACGGTGCCGCACATCAACGTATCGCCGGAAAAAATCGCGTCGCCCGTCAGATAGCAGCAACCGCCGCAGGTATGCCCCGGCGTGTGCAAAACCTGAAGCTGCAGGCTGCCCAGAGAAATCTCATCGCCGTCGTGCAGCAGCACATCCGGTACAAACGGTTCCACCGGCGCAAGCCCCATGGCACCGCTCAAGTTCAATTCCGGATTTTGGGGAAACGCACGGTCTGCCTCGTCCATGTAAATCTTGGCGCCGGTGCTGTCCGCCAACTGCTTCACGCCGGTAATGTGGTCAAAGTGCCCGTGCGTCAGCAGAATCATCACGACCTTGTGTGTCTGGACGGCATCCGCAAGTTCCGCATTGTAAAATCCGGGGTCAATGACCGCTGTCTGACCGGTTTGTTCATCCGTCAGCAGGTAACAGTTCGTTGGCAGCGGGCCGCCGGTAATCCGTTCAATCTGCATTTCGTTCCCTCCTGCAAAAACTCTGTCTTTTTCTTTCTATGCGCGACGCGGGCGTGCGCTTACGTCCGGCGAATGGACGCAACCCCTGGCACAGCTTCCAGCTTACCGATAATGCTGCGCAGATGGGAAAGGCCGTTTACCGTGATATTTGCCGAAATCGCCGCGCGCCCGTCTTTCAGTTCCCGTGAATTCAGTGCATGAATAAACAGATGCATACTGAAAAGCTGCTGCGTCACATCCGCAAGTAAACCAGAGCGGTCTTCCGCCACAATCTCCAGCGTAGTCTGGAACTCCTCCTGCACTTCACCTGCCCAGTGCGCGGCAATCCACCGTTCCGGTTCCACCGCAGCAGAGAGCGGATGCGGCACATTGCTGCAGGATTTCTTGTGAATGGAAACCCCGTAGCCGCGGGTGATAAAGCCGATAATCTCATCGCCCGGCAGCGGGTTGCAGCAGCGAGCAAACTTGACCAGACAATCCTCCATGCCGTCCACAATCACACCGCTGGCGGCTTTGCGCCGCACCTGTGGTTTCGGCACCTCTTTCGGTGGCTCCGTGTGGTGCGTTTTCAGGTAATCTTCTTTCACACGCGGCATGACTTTCCAAAGCTGAATGCCGCCATAGCCAATCGTGGCATAAACATCCTCCGGCGTAGTACAATTCTGCTTTGCGCCAAGGTGCAGCAAAAATGCCTGCAACTCCTCCGGTGTCATGGAAATGCCGTTGCGCTTAAACTCGCGCTCAACCTCATTCTGACCTTCTGTGATATTTTCCTCTCGTTTTTCTTTTTTAAACCACGTGCGGATTTTATTGCGTGCTTCACTGGTTTTAACGATTTTGAGCCAGTCGCGGCTGGGGCCGCGGGTCTCCTTGCTGGTGATAATGTCCACAATCTGTCCGGTTTTCAGCTGGGTGGTCAGGGGCACCATGCGCTTGTCCACTTTGGCACCCACCATGCGGTTGCCGATGGCACTGTGAATCGCATACGCAAAGTCAATCACCGTGCTGCCGGAGGGCAAGTTAATCACATCGCCGCGCGGTGTAAAGACAAACACTTCGTCCGGTGTGAGGTCAGACTTGATAATATGAATCAAGTCTGTCGCGTCCGCTGAACTGCTCTGATCCTCTAAAATCTGCCGAATCCACGTCAGGCGCTTCTCCATGCTGTCGTGGGCAGAGCGGGCATCCGTCATGCCGAGTTTGTACTTCCAGTGCGCCGCGATGCCGTACTCTGCCGTGTGGTGCATTTCCCAGGTGCGAATCTGAATTTCAAACGGAATGGCGTCCTTGCCGACCACCGTTGTGTGCAGGGACTGGTACATATTCGGCTTCGGCGTGGAAATATAGTCCTTAAAGCGGTTCGGCAGCGGACGGAACATATCGTGCACAATACCCAGCACATTGTAGCAGTCGTTGACGGTGTCCACAATTACGCGTACCGCGTAAATATCGTAAATCTCCTCCATATCCTTGCCCTGAATGAACATCTTTCGATAAATGCCGTTAATGCTCTTGACCCTGCCGGAAATATAAACGTTCGGGATGATGCCGGAAATACGATCCTGCAAAAGCTTCTTGGTCTTTTCAATAAAGGCGCTGCGCTCGTCTTTGCGCAGGGCAAGACTGTCTTCAATTTCTTTATAGGCAAACGGGTCTAAAATCCGTAGGGAGCGGTCTTCCAGTTCCTCTTTGATGGCGCGAATGCCCAGGCGGTGCGCAATCGGCGCGTAAACCTCCATGCTTTCCAGTGCCTTTTCCCGCTGCTTGGCAGGCGACCAGTACTCTGCCGTACGCATATTGTGCAGGCGGTCCGCCAATTTGATGATGATAACGCGGATATCCTCGCTCATGGCAATCAGCATCTTGCGAATATTTTCCGCCTGCTGCACCTCGCGGGAGTTGTACGGAATGCGCCCCATCTTTGTAATCTTTGTCACGCCGTCCACAAGGTTCGCAATTTCGCTGCCGAAGCTGCGGCGCAGCTCGTCCAGTGTCACCTTCGTGTCTTCGACCACATCATGCAGCAGACCCGCCGCAACGCACTCGCTGTCCATACCCAGTTCTACCAGAATGCACGCCACTGCCACCGGATGAGAAATGTACGGCAGACCCGAAAGCCGCTTCTGCTCGCCGTGTGCGGAAAGCGCCAGGTCATATGCCCGCCGAATCAACTCCATCTGGTACGTATGCTCACTTTGCGCAAGCAGCGCTGTCAGTCTGTCAAACGTATTTTCCCCGCTCATCATGGTCTTTCACCGCTCCCCTACAATTTTGGTACCGGATGCACCTGTGCTTTCAGCTGCTGCAGAAACGCACTTTCAAACAGGCTGACTTTTCCCGAAGTCGCGCACAGCGTAACCTTGTACTGCATACCAAACTGCTCCAGTTGAATCAAGCCGTGCTCACAAAATAACTCCAAACAAACCAGAAGCCGTGCAAAGGGCATGGCAGAATCCATTGCCGCCAGCTTTTCCGCACCGCCACTGTAACCGCCGCACGCACGCAGCGTGCGGTAAAGCCCCGCGCAGCCAACCCGATCCGGCAGCAGCGTGTGCAGCTCCTCTGCAGTCAACGACTCGCCGCGCATTGCCTTTTGGAACAGTGCCTGTCCCGCCAGCAGTGCCTCTGCGTTGGAACCCGCCGCTTTCATATCCCGCACAATGACAGACAGCTGTTCCTTGCCGTTATATTCGTTGACCTCCAGTTCCACCGCCAAATCCAACACATCGCCCGGGTGGTACGGAAATGCTTCCAGCGTCATGCCGAACTTCATGCAGCGCAGCCGGACACCGGCGCTGCTGCACACCAGCCGCAGGTGCTTGCCGCCGCCGACCGGCTGAATCTCCTGCAGGGTCACGCCGAACAGCCCGTACAGCGGACGTGGGTTCTCCGCGCCAAAGGGCTGCAGCAGTTCCGCCGCGCGCGGCAGATCCAATGAAAGGCGCGCCGGCTTGAGCACACCGTCGAGTCGCAGCACCGGCACCGGCATTTCGCCCAGCTTCGCGGCATAGGCGTTGATGCGCCTGCGGAATTCCGGCACGTTTTCAGGTGGCATTGTCAGCCCCGCCGCCATGGGGTGCCCACCAAATTTCGTCATCAGGTCGGCGCAGGCCGACACCGCCAAAAACAAAGAAAAACCCTCGATGCTTCTGCCGGAGCCTTTGGTTTCCTGCGCATTGGTAGAAAGCACGATGCACGGTTTGCCGAACGTTTCCGTGATACGGCTTGCCACAATGCCAATCACCCCGTGGTGCCAGTCGCGGCCTTCCACCACCAGTACACGGTCAAGCAGGCGGTCCGATTCCTGCCGCAGCTGCTGCAGGGCGTTTTCGTAAATTTCTGTTTCCAACTGTCTGCGGTAGTCGTTGTCATCGCAGATATCTGCCGCCAGCGAAGCCGCTTCTTCCGGGTCTTCACTCAGCAGCAGGCGCACCGCACGTTCCGGCGAGCCGATGCGCCCGGTCGCGTTGATGCGCGGCACAATACCGAACGCCACGTTTTCCGAGGTAAGCGTGCGCCCCTGCAAACCGGCTTTCTCCAGCAGTGCCCGCAAACCGGGGCGGTCTGTCTGGGGCAGCACCTGCAAACCCTTGCGGACAAAGGTGCGGTTTTCCCCCACAAGCGGCACCACATCGCCCACTGTACCGATGGTAAGCAAGTCTGCATACATTTCCAACAAAAATCCCGGGTCGGCCTCCGGCCCCTCCAGCGCCTGCACCAACTTAAAGGCAAGCCCCGCCCCGCACAGACCCCTGCAACCGCTGTGGTCATCCTCCCGATACGGATCCACAATCGCTACTGCAGCCGGCAGCTGTGGGCGCGGCTGGTGATGGTCGGTCACGACAACATCCATACCCAGCTCATTTGCGCGCTGAATCTCTGCCAAAGACGAAATGCCGTTGTCTACGGTCACAATCAACTCCACCTGACGCGTATGCAGGGTTTCCACTGCGGTCAAGTTCAGACCATAGCCCTCTCCTTCGCGCTCCGGAATATAAAACGAAACATCGGCGCCGCTGCTTTCGAGGTAGGAATACAGAATGGAAGTCGCGGTGACACCGTCCGCATCGTAATCCCCGTAAACCGCGATTTTTTCAAAATTTTCAACTGCACGGTTAATCCGCTGCACCGCGCGGTCCATGTCTTTCAGCAGGAAAGGGTCCCGCAGCGGCGCGCCGCTCACCATCTCTGCCGCCTCCTGTGCGGTTTTGCATCCACGGGACTGCAGCAGCGCGGCAGCCGCCGCCGGAAGACCGGTCTGCTGTGCGATTTCCCGCACAGCCTGCCGGTCATAGGAGGCAACCTCCCATTTTTTCAGTGCCAATGGATTCACCTGCCCTCTCTTTGGTCAAAAACAAGCAATTTTGTTGTTTTTGAAATTTTATCGGTCACAATTTGTTCATATTTAAAAGAATCCTGATAAATCATTTTATCATTTTGTTTGTATTTATTCAATCGTTTCCGTGGTTTTTCTTTTGAATTTCCCGCTAAATGCAAAAATCCGGCCAGAAACTGTGCCATTACGCACACTTCCGGTCGGCTGCCACCACACTAATTCTGCGTTAGGGTTACGCTCGCCTGATACGTTCCGTAAGCCCAGCAGGTTTTATTTCCACCGATTTTTATACTGACCGGCGCATTGGTCGTGCCGGCTTCCTGCACATTGGAAAGGTCCACCGCTGCGGTGATGTTGCTGTCTGTGAGGGTGGCAATGTCGCTTTCCTTGCCCACAACGCTGACTGTCAGTGACTTAGTCACCATGGTAGCTGTCATATTATCCGGCACGTTCATTTTCGTAAAGGCTGTAACGGTAAACTGCTTAGACGTGTACTGACTCATATTTTTCAGCGTTACCTGTGCGGTTGTGCCACTGCTCAGATTCGTACAGCCTGCCGGCAACTGCGAAATTTGCTGGGTAAAGCTGTTATGCGTGGTATTGATCTGTGAAAAGTCGATTGCTTCCAGACTGACCTCTGAAATTTTACTCAGAGTATCTTTCGGCCCGGCAATTTCAATGGTATCCGGTGTAACGGTAAACGCATCGTCCTGGTCAAACTGCAGCCCCGTGGGCTGACCGGTGAAGGTTGGGCGGACTTTCACGGTCTTTTTCGGCTGCACCTGAATGGTCACGTTCACCTGAGAAATGCTCATTGTTACATATTTACTGGGCGTAATCACATTACCGGACGCATCGTAAAGCAGCAGCGGAGCCTGTACGGTTTTGGTTTCGGTCAGCGCCGTATCCCCGGCGCTGTAATCAATGGAAACATGGTCGATTTTATTCACTTCTGACTCCGGACCGGAAATCGTCACGCTTTCCGCATCCGCCGTTGGTCCCGGACTGTAGTAGCCCGATGTGTCGATTTTATCCATATTGGCAGGCAGCTTAATCGGGAATGACTTTTTTAAGGCGCGATCTACGTGAATGGTCCACTCCGAGGGAGAGATTTCGTAAAAATCAAAGTTGGAAAGCGCACTGATGTTTTTACCGACCAATGCAACCTTGTAATCCCCCGGCGCCGTAATCTGCGACACGCTGACAGGTGCCACCTCGATATCACTGCTGCGAATCTGGTTGACCACGAGGGTGTTGCCAGTAATAGACACGGAAACCGTGTCCGTTTTGGTTGGGGAGTAGACTGTCAGCCCCTGCTTCTGCGCTTCATCCGAAAGCTGCACACTGATGGGCACATCACTGATATTTTTGGGGTGATGATCCGTATCATTAAAGGCAAGCACAATCCACAGCACAAAGGCAATGACAATGGACAAAACCAAAACGAACTGATTGTTGTAGAACAAACCGTTCAGGCGATCTTGCGCTTTTTTCTTCCGCCGCACTTTGGTTTCATTTTTCATCTTTTGACCTCCTGAGGGACGCAAAAAGCGCGCTGCGGCTTTTTGCCAGGTCCTGGTCTAAAAGCAGGCTGTTCAGTTCATTCTGCAGCGACTCGCGGGTATAGTTTCGAGTAATGGTGCCGCCCAGAGCAATGGAAATCTGGCCGGTTTCCTCGGAAACGACCACCACCACGGCATCTGAATTTTCACTCATACCGATAGCCGCCCGGTGGCGGGTACCCAACTCAACGGCAACATCGTTGTTCCGCTTGGTCAGCGGCAGAATACATCCCGCCGCGTACAGCAGCCCGTCGCGCATCACCATGGCGCCGTCGTGCAGGGGAGCTTTGTTGAAAAAGACGTTGCAGATAATGGGCACGCTGGGGATTGCCTCCACAACCGTACCGGTGTCCACAATATCGCCAAGCTTGGTCTTTCGCTCAAAAACAATCAGCGCGCCGGTTTTACTTCTGGACATCCCGTCGCACGCCTCCACCACAGCCAGAATACTACGGCGCAGCCGATCCTGCCGCGCCGCCTCCTCGCTGCTGTGCGCGTTAAAAATGGAACGCAAACCGCCGCTGACGCGGCCGCGCCCCATTTTTTCCAAGGCGCTGCGCAGCTCCGGCTGAAACAAAACAAACACGCAAACCAGTCCGTACTGAATCACATAAGTCAGCAGTGTCTGTGTCATGTACAGCTGTGCCACATTGGCAAGAATCCAGATGCCAATTACAATGATAATCCCCTTGACCAGCTGCCCCGCACGGGTTTCCCGAATCAACTTAATGGCATTGTAAATGACAATGGCGACCAGCAAGACGTCTAAAACGTCCGCAAAGCGAAAATTCATAAAAATATTTTCCAGACGGTCCAGGAACTCCGTCATTTGCATCACGGCGGTCCCTCCTTTCTCTCTTCTTTCATTTTAACATATCAAAAGGGATATGCAATCATTTTCTTTTACTTTTCTGCAAAAGAGTTAGCTGCTCTTACAAAAAGCTGCTTTTCCGCAAGCTGCAGCACCGCTGCCGCAAACGCATTCATCTGCGCTTTGGTGGTAAACGCCGAGGGGCAGACACGCACCGTGCCGCAGCCCAGCGTGCCGTAAAATGCGTGTGCGCGCGGTGCGCAGTGCAGACCCGCGCGCACGGCAAAACCCCGATGGTCCAGCGCGGCGGCAACTTCTTCGCAGCCTTTGCCCGGAATGTTAAATGACAAAAGCGGCACAAAATTCGGCATCTCCGGACGCGGCGTATACAGGGTTACCCGCCCGGAAGCCTTCAGCCGGTCATACAGCGAGCAGACCAGTTCGCTTTCATGCCGGTAAATTTGCTCCGGCGTTCTCCGCCGCACAAAGGCAATGCCTGCGCGCAGACCGAGAATCCCCGGCACATTGACTGTACCGCTTTCAAAGCGTTCCGGCATCTCCGCCGGCTGCTCCAGGCTTTCCGAAGAGGTGCCGGTACCGCCCTCAAAAATCGTGTCAAGTTTTGTGCCGTCCAGTGCCGCCAGCACCCCGGTGCCCATGGGGCCATACAGCCCTTTGTGCCCCGGTGCGCACAAATAATCAATGCCGCTTTCCGCCATGGAAATCGGCACCACCCCCGCAGACTGGGCGCAGTCCACACAAACCGGCACCTGATAAACGTGGCAGAGCGCCGCGATACGCTCCACCGGCAGGCGCACGCCCCAGACGTTAGAAGCCTGCGTGCAGACGCACAAACACGTATTTTCCTGCAGAGCGCCACGGAACGCCTCCAGTGTCGCGTCACTGTCGCCCGGCACAACCTGCGCCTCCGTGTAGGTAATCACGCCCTTTTCCCGCAGTGCCTCCAATGGGCGCATCACCGCATTGTGCTCCAAACAGGAAGTCACCACATGACCGCCCGGCTTCACCGCACCCTTGATGACCATATTGAGCGCCTGCGTGCAGTTCATGACAAACGCGATACACGCTGGTCCCGGCGCCCCAAACAGAACGGCGGCTTCTTCTCTGGCACGAAAAACTTCCGCCGCAGTGGCAAGGCTCATTTGGTGCCCGGCTCTGCCGGGATTGGCACCGAAGCGTACCATCGCCTGCTGCACCGCCGCTGTCACCTGCGGCGGTTTGGGGTAAGTGGTTGCGGCATTGTCCAGATAAATCATCTGCCGCCCACCCGCTCTCTGCGTCCAAGCACACGGATTCCCGCACTGCGCAGAATCTGCTCGGCCTCATCTGTTCGTTTTGGAACAAAAACACCGTATCCGCACCCGGGAATCTCCGGCGTGCGCGGCAGCCGCTCCACATAAGCTCTGATTCCGTACGAAAAAAGCAATTCCCGGCTCCTCATCGCGTAGGTGATTGAGCCGACGATAATCAGCTGCTGACCCACAAGGCATCACCTCTCTGTATTTACTATGATACAGAATATGTCAGCACATGGCTTTCTGCCTTTTTTACCGGAAAGAACCGTGATTTTTTTCACTGCAGCAGGCAGACCGCATGCGCGGCGATGCCTTCGCCGGTGCCGGTAAAGCCCAGCCCCTCTTCTGTGGTGGCCTTGACACTGACCTGCGAAACTGCCACGCCGCACGCCGCTGCCAGCTTTTCACGCATACACGCGATGTGCTGCCGCAGCTTTGGCTGCTGGCACAGCACTGTGGCGTCGAGGTTCGCAATTGCAAAGCCGGCAGCGCGCACACGCGCACAAACCTCCTGCAGAAGCAGCAGGCTGTCCGCGCCGCTGTATGCCGGATCGCTGTCCGGAAACAGGCAGCCGATGTCGCCCAGTGCGGCGGCGCCAAGCAGCGCATCGCAGACCGCGTGCGTCAGCACATCTGCATCCGAGTGCCCCAGCAGTCCCTTTTCATACGGAATTTCCACACCGCCGAGAACCAGCCTGCGGCCTTCAACCAGCCGATGGACATCATAGCCGTGCCCAATACGCATTTTTACCGCTCCCTTGCCTTTAAAATCACCTCTGCCGCGGGGATATCCTCCGGGGTTGTCAACTTGAGGTTAGTATAGCTGCCCCGGCACAAATGCACCGGCTGCCCTGCCCGTTCAAACAGCTGGCAGTCATCTGTAAAGTCGCCCTCCGCCGCTTCCAGCAGGCTGAGATACTGCTGTGCCGCAAACACCTGCGGCGTCTGCACCGCCCAAAGGGTACTGCGCTCCGGTGTATGGTCTACAAAGCCGTCTGCGTTTGTAACCTTCACCGTATCCTTAACCGGCACGGCAAGCGCCGCCGCGCCATACTGCTGCGCGTCCCGCACTACGCGGGTGATTTCCTCCGGTGTCACCAATACACGCGCACCGTCGTGCACCGCAAGAAAGTCGCAGTCACCGGCGGCACGGGCACCCGCAGCGGCGGACTGCTGACGGGTTTCGCCGCCGGGCACCACCGCGCGCAGCTTTTCCGCGCAGCGGTACCGCTGTGCCAGCAGGCAGTAATGCGCCTGCTGCCCCGGCGGACAAACCAGCACGGTCGCCTGTACACACGGCGTCTGCTCAAACGCGCGCAGGGTGTAAACCAATGCAGGAACGCCGCGCAGGGGCAATTCCTGCTTCGGCCTTCCCATGCGGGTAGAAGCCCCTGCCGCGAGAATCAGCGCACAGCATTCCATGCCGCATCCTCCTCCCATGGAAAGGCACGCAAATCCGGCAGATACACATCCGCCAGACGCTCCAGTTCCGGCTTTTCCGCCGCCGCCCGCCGGTCTTCCAGCGCAACCACCGGAAAGCCCGCCGCTTTTGCAGTGCGCACCGCATACAGCGCATCCTCAAACACCACCGTTTTCTCCGGCTTGCCACCGAGTCGGCGCGCCGCCGCCCGAAAAATCTCCGGCTTGTCCTTGCCGCTGCCAAAATCGCTGGTGGAAAGCAAAAAGTCGAACAGTTCCGTCAGGTGCAGCCGGTCAAACGCCGCGCGGATACTGGCAGCATCCGTACTGGAAACCACGCACATCGGTGTTCCCTGCCGGTGCAGGCGCCGCAAAAATGCCTCCGCACCGGGTTTCGGCTGCACTTCCCGCAGATACTTTTCATACGGCACATCGTTGATCTCCCGAATCAGTTGCTCTGCAGATGCCTGCGCCCCCAGCGCGCGGAAATAACGTGCCACCTCCTCCACCGTTTTGTCCCGCATGGTTTCCCGCAGGTCGTCCGGCGCGGCGATTCCGTGCCGCCGCAGAACCGTTTCTCCCACGGTATCCCAAACATACATGGAGTCCAGCAGGGTACCGTCCATGTCAAAAATTGCGTACTGAACCTGCATAAAGTTCCTCCCGGGCGCAAAGGCACCCTTTTAGATTACACCGCTGTGCGGCGCGTATTCTGTCCCATAGTGTACCATGCCGGAAAAGGCGTTGCAACCAAAAAAGCAACGTCTGCAGATTCCGCAGACGCCGCTGTCTTTTTGTATCGTACTGAAACCGCCGCAGGACTGCGGGAAGGAACCCACACTTTCCCGCGCAAACGGTTAAAAAGCGGGTGCAAGCGGGCATAAGCGTTTTTTCGGGTAATTTCCCACAAAAAATCCCCTGTTCTTTTCCCCGGCTTCCTTGTATAATAGAGTTGTTTTTTATCATGCTTTGCTGAAAGGTGGTACATTTCTTGATTACTGAAAAAATTGCACTGGCAGAAAAATTCCCCGTGCTCGCGGGTCTGGGCAGCAGCGCTGTGCTGTATACCTATGTACGCGGAAGTTCCGAGGAAATCAGTCCCAGCCGCACCTGGCCCGCCATGCTGGTCTGCCCCGGCGGCGGCTACTGCATGACCTCTGACCGGGAGGCGGAGCCGGTCGCGCTGGAGTTCGCCGCCCGCGGTTTCCAATGCTTTGTGCTGCGCTACACCTGCGCCCCGGCGCGCTATCCGCTTGCTCTGCAGGAGGCTGCCGCCGCCATGGCATACATTCACCAGGAAAGCGCACGTTACTGCGTCGACACCAGCCGCATCGCAGTCATGGGCTTTTCCGCAGGCGGCCATCTGGCAGCCTCCCTGTCCCTGTTCTGGGACGCGCCGGAGGTCTGCGGTCCGCTTTCCCTGCAGGCGGCGCAAACCCGCCCGGACGCGCTCTGCTTAGGCTATCCGGTCATCACCAGCGGAACCTACGCACACCGCGGTTCCTTTGAAAATCTGCTGGGCGAAAAGTCCTCTGCGGAGCTTCTGCACCGACTGTCACTGGAAAACAGCGTGCGCCCGGATATGCCGCCCGTATTTTTGTGGCACACTGCCGACGACGACTGCGTGCCGGTGGAAAACTCCCTGTTCTTCGCGCTTGCCCTGCGCAAAGCAGAGGTGCCGTTTGAACTGCACATCTACCCGCACGGCAGCCACGGACTTTCCCTTTCGACCATGCAGACGCAGGTGCGCGACCGCTCCATTCCGCTTCTGGTGCCGGAGGTTGCGGGCTGGACCGCGCTGTGCAGCGCATGGCTTGCACGCACACTGCCCGGCGGCACAGACCCGAAGGACTGACTCAGGAAAAATGGCGGAAGGCGATGTTTAAATCCACCGTATTGCTGATTCCGTTCACCTTGCCTTTGGAGGCATATTGCCAAAGGTCAAAATGATAATAAAAGCTGGGCAGATCTTGATACTCGGCATACCACATGGGGTACGCTTCCAAAGCTTTCAGATTGAAGGTGGCGTACCCCATATTTTTATTGGTATAAAAACACGGCTGGTACCCGTACGCCTGAATCTTGCTGCAGAACGCTTTGACAAACTGCGTGACCTGCGTCGGTGTAACCGGGTCGGTGCGCGTGGAACCGGTGGCGGTGCCATTTGCCGCCTCACCGGGCTCCCAGTCAAATGCAACCGGCCATTTGAGCTTATAAGGAGCAATCTTCTGCAGAACATAGGCGGCCTCCTCCTCGGCCTCCGCCTTGGTAACAGCCTGCGAGTAAAAATACACGCCCAGTTCCACGCCGGCCGCACTGGCACCGGTCATGTTTTGCTGGAACTTTTTGTCCGCAAAGATTTTGCCGACGGTCTGTCCGCGGTAGCCGACACGGACAATTGCAAAGTCAATGCCGGCGGCCTTGACCTTTTTCCAGTTGATGTTTCCCTGCCACTCGGAAACGTCAATGCCCCGAACCGCATTTTTGTCAGCATAAGACAGCAGACCATTTTTCTTGGAAAACTTGCTGTTCACATAGGTGTTTTTCGCAATCGAATATTTAGGTATCAGCTTTTTTCCCTCGTACAAATCGTTAATCAGAAGCTCGTTGCTGGGAATCGCCGGTGTGGTGTCGGTCTGTTCTGCCGCGCAGGCGTGCAGCAGAACGGTCAGCAGCGCTGCCAGTAGCACCACCGCACCGGACACCAGCAGTAAACGGTTTCTGCGTTTTTTCGAGCGGAAAAATCCGATCAATGGATTCATGGAATCGTCCCTTCTGTGCCGTATCGGCATATACAAGTCGATTTTACACGAATCCTCTCAAAAATGCAAATGCATACAGCCGCCGTCTGAGGAACTTCAGACGGCGGCTGCTGTGTGTTTTGCGTTTCGTGCGGACAGTTTTATGCGGTTTCGTGCAGGTTTTTCAGGGAAAGATCCAGAATCGGTGCAGAATGCGTCAGCGCGCCGCTTGAAACATAGTCCACGCCGATGTCCAAAATTTGTCCCACTGTTTCTTTGGTAATGTTGCCGGAACACTCCGTCAGCGCACGTCCGTGAATCAGCCGGACAGCTTCGCGCATTTCGGTGGGCGTCATATTGTCCAGCATGATGATGTCGGCGCCGGCTTCCAGTGCCTGCCGCACCATCTCCAGGTTTTCCACCTCGACTTCTATTTTGCGCACAAACGGCGCATAAGCGCGCGCCCGCTGAACCGCCTGCCGAACGCCGCCCGCCGCGCTGATATGGTTGTCTTTCAGCAGAACGCCGTCGGAAAGATTGACGCGGTGACTGCACGCGCCGCCCACACGCACCGCATATTTTTCAAAAAGGCGCATATTCGGTGTGGTTTTGCGGGTATCCAGCAGCCGGGTGCGGCTGCCGCGCAGCAAGTCTGCCACGGCGCGGGTGTAGGTGGCAATTCCACTCATGCGCTGCAGGTAATTCAGTGCGGTGCGCTCACCGGAAAGGATGGCACGCAGATCCCCGCAGACCACCGCCAGCCGGTCCCCTTTGTGTACAGAATCCCCATCCGCAAAAAAGGCGGTGACCTGTGCGGAAGCATCCAGCAGCTCAAACACCCTGCGAAACACATCCATGCCCGCCAAAATCCCGTCCTGCTTGCAGAGCAGATCCGCCTGCCCCCGCGTTGCTTCCGGCAGCACCGCATTGGTAGTAACGTCTTCAACGGGAATATCCTCCTGCAGGGCCTGCAGCAGCAGACGGTCTGCCTGCAGGCTTTGGGTTACCGGATTCATCTGTGTCCTCTCCTTTCTTTCTGCCGCGCGATTTCCGCCTGCACCGCGGCAATCTGTTCGGCAAAATACTGCGGCAGATTCCGGTACGCGTCCCAATCCACCGAAACAGGCTCCGCCAGCGCATCCGCATGAGAATGCAGGCGAATATCTGCCGCGGCACGTTCTGCAAAGACCAGGCTTTCCAGCAGGGAATTGCTTGCAAGCCGATTGGCGCCGTGCACCCCGTTGCAGGCTGTTTCCCCCACCGCATAAAGATGCTCCATCGTTGTGCGGCTGGAAAGGTTCACCTGAATGCCGCCCATAAAATAGTGCTGTGCCGGCACCACCGGAATCCAGTCCACGCGCGGGTTAATGCCCTCTTCCAGACAGCGCGTCCAAATGGTTGGAAAACGCTTTTCCGGATTTGGGCAGTGCACCGTCTGCATGGAAAGCCACACGTGGCGGGTTTTGTCCTTTTTCATCTGCCGGTAAATCTCCTGCGTCAGCAAGTCACGCGGCAAAAGTTCCTTGGTAAAGCGGCGCCCGTTTTTGTCCAACAGCACCGCGCCCTCGCCGCGCACAGACTCCGAAATCAGGAAACTGCGCCCCGGTTTGTCGGAATACAGCGTTGTCGGATGGATTTGCACATAGTCCGGATTTTCCAGCCGGACACCGTGTTTCAGGGCAAGTGCCAGCGCGTCGCCGGTCAGATGCGGAAAATTGGTGGAATGCTCGTACACGCCGCCGACACCGCCGGTAGCCAACACCACATCCGCCGCGTACAGCGGCAGGAGCGTTCCATTCGCAGTCTGCAAAACCGCGCCGCGGCAGCGGTTTCCTGTACAGAGCAGATCCACCAGCGTGGTATGCGTCAAAATTTTGAGGTTCGGCCGCTTCTGCGCTTCTGCAAGGAGTTTCTGCGTGATTTCCTTGCCCGTACAGTCGTCGTGATACAGAATCCGCGGCGCGGAGTGCGCACCCTCCCGCGTGAACAGCAGTTCTCCATTCCTGCGGGCAAAGTCCACACCAAAGCAGGCAAGCTCCCGAATCACGTGCTGCGACGAACGAATCATGAGTTCCACAGAGTCGCGCCGGTTTTCGTAATGCCCCGCACGCAGGGTGTCCGCAAAATACGCCGCGTAGTCCGCATCGTTTCGCAGCACACAGATGCCGCCCTGCGCCAGAAAAGAATCGCTCTCGTCCAGTTCCGCCTTGGTAATCAGCAGAACCCGCATGGAAGCAGGCAGATGAAGCGCACAGAATAAGCCGGAAACGCCGGTGCCTACAAGCAGCACGTCCCATTCCGTTTTTCCGTTTCTCATTCAGTTCCCCTCTTTTCCGCAGGAATCCGCCGCTTTGGAAAGCTCCAGCATCCGTTGCAGCGGCCGCCGCGCGCGCTGAATTTCCTCTTCCTCCAGAAATACGGACGGAAATCCGCTTTCCATGGCCCGAATCACCTTTTCCAAGGTAATGCGCTTCATGTTCGGACAAATCTGTTTCGGATGCAGCGGATAAAAGCATTTGTCCGGATTTTCCTTTGCAAGGTCATACAGCACGCCGTGTTCCGTTCCGATTAGGAACGTCTTCGCGCGGCTTTCCCGCGCAAAGCGCAGAATGCCCGCTGTGCTGCCGGCATAGTTCGCCAGTTCCACCACTTCGGGGCGGCACTCCGGGTGCACCAGCAGCAACGCATCGGGGTGCGCCCTTCGGGCAGCTTTGACATCCTCCGCCGAAAGGAACGCGTGTGTCGGGCAGAAGCCTTGGTGAAACAGAAACTGCTTTTCCGGCACCTGCGCCGCAATGAACCGCCCCAGGTTTTCGTCCGGAATGAAATAGATCTGCCGGTTGGGAAGTGCCCGCACAATCTGCACCGCATTGGCGCTGGTCACACAGACGTCCGACTCCCCTTTCAGTTCCGCCGTAGAGTTCACATAGCAGACCACCGCCAGGTCTTCATGCTGCGCGCGAACCCTGCGCACCTGCCCGGCGGTGACCATGTGCGCCATTGGGCAGTCCGCATCCGCTGCCGGCAGCAGGACGTTTTTTTCCGGACTGAGAATTTTTGCACTTTCCGCCATGAAGCGCACCCCGCACATAACGATGGTTTTTGCCTGCACTCGGCTTGCCACCCGACTCAGATAAAAGGAATCTCCCACATAGTCCGCAACTTCCTGCACATCGCCGGTCACATAGTAATGTGCAAGCACCACCGCATCCATTTCTTTTTTCAATTTCAGGATTCGCAATTGTTTTTCATTCATTTGCATAACGCTCCCGCAGTTTCCCCTTTGCATCCGCCAGGTTTTTTATTTGAAATTGAAACTAGTATAGCACATATATTTACATATGACAAGACACATATCTTGTCTTTATAAAAGCATCCTGCCAACAGAAAAAGTCCCCTGCACAGAGCCGCAAGCAGCACCTGTACAGGGGACATTTCCATTCCGTACTTATTCGTATTTGTCCGTACCAACAACGTGGGCGCGAACCGCCTTTCCCTTTTCCACCGTGGAAATCTGCCGAGGGGATTCAGCCGCTTGGGGGATACCCGCGGCAGCCGCCTGCTTAAAATTCCCGTCTTCATCTTTTTCGGCAAACACCGTGTTCAAGCGGAAGCGGCCAACCGTTTTCTTCAGCATTTCCGCCTGGCCGGAAAGTTCCTCACTGGCTGCAGCGGTTTCTTCCGAAGTGGCCGAATTGGTCTGTACCACACTGCTAATCTGCTCAATACCCTCGGTCACGTGCTCCACCGCAGTGGCCTGGTCATTGGAATCGCGCGAAATCTTTTCGATGGAAATCGCGATTTTATCGATGGCTTCTACTGCCGTTGTCAACGCTGCCGCCGTGTCATTGACAATATCGGTGCCTTCCTGTACGGCGTTCTGCGAGGTTTCAATCAGTTTAGCTGTACTCTGAGAAGCCTCCTGGCTCTTGTTCGCCAGATTGCGCACCTCATCCGCGACCACCGCAAAGCCTTTGCCGGCCTCTCCCGCGCGAGCCGCCTCAACGGAAGCATTTAGCGCCAGAATATTGGTTTGGAACGCAATATCCTGAATGGTCTTGACAATCTTCGCAATCTCGCCGGAGCTTTCACTGATATGGTTCATCGCCGTAATCATCTGCTGCATTTTTTCGTTGCTGGAAATCATGTCCTGCTGGCAGCCGACCGCGTCGCCGCTGGCACGCTTGGCGTGCTTGGCATTCGCCTGAATTTTTTGAGAAATATCTTCCACAGTCTGCGTCAGGCTTTCCAGCGAGCTGGCCTGCTGCACCGTGCCCTGGCTGAGCGACTGCGCCGCACTGGAAACCTGATCCGCGCCGCCGGAAACCTGGTCTGCGGACTGCTGTATTTCTTTCAGCGTTGCGCACAGAGCACCGTTGATGTTGCGCATATAGTCCAGCAGTTTGGTAAGGTCGCCATTGTAAAGCTTCAGGTCTTTCGAGCGAACCTCAAAGTTGCCCTGCCCCATCTCGGAAAGGATGTGACCCTCGTCCTGAATGACCTCATTCAATACATGGATGAGCGTGCGCATCGAGTCTGCAAGACTGCCCAGCTCATCTTTGGCCTGATACGAAAGGCGCACCGAGTCGAAATGACCGGCCGCCATTTCCTTTGCCGCACGTTCCAGTTCGCGGATTGGCTTTGTCATGAGCTTGGAAAGGGAAATACCTATGAAAATGACAAACGCCATGGTCAGCAGGTTAAAAATCACAGTGATTAGAATAGACCGGTCACGCACCCCCTGCGCCGCCGCATAGCTGGCGTCTGCAGATTTCTGCGCGTTTGCCTGCACATCCTGCAGAACGGACACCAGGTTGTCCAGCGTGGGCTGGTAATCGCGGAAATAAATTTGAGAAGCAATCTCACTTTCGTTGTTGTCCACATAGTTAAGAATCTGGTCGCGCGTGGTCGCCAGATTCTGCACCACGCTCATCATAGACTTCAGCTTTGTCTGGTCGCCCTGATAAACCTTGCTCAGCTTGTTTAAAGTGTCGCTGTAGTTGCTGAGGTTCTTTTTCGCGCTGTTAATAAACTCTTCCTTTTTTGAAGCATCGTCAGACATAATGGAATACCCGACAAACTTCGCGCCGGTTTCCAAACTGTTTGCGGCACTGGTGGAAAGCTGCACCGCCTGATACGAATGCTCGTAAAAGTTTTGAAATTGATTCGCTGAGTAGATGAGATTTCCCAAAGAAATTCCGGTGGTGAGAAAAACGAACGCCAAAATCGCCGTGAAAATCACAAACAGCTTTCGTGAGATCTTTAAGTTCTTCATGTTCTTCCTCCATTGAAAATCCTGCCGGCCCGCCGTTTCTGCGCCTTTTGCAGTAAGCGGCCGCCTGGTGAGATGTACTTATGGTAACTGCAATAGTTCTTGGTTTTCAAACCAATTTTCAAGTATACCCGATTTTTCGTCTGTTGTCCAGCCGGATTTTTTCTGCCGCACATCTCCTGCGCGGCTTTATGTGGAGCACAGTCACATGAAGATGAAAGCACTATGCAAAATAGGAATGTTACATCTTTATAATCGCACCGTATCGGCGATTTTTCAACGTTTCGCAGGAAAATTTTCCGGGGAAAATTGTCGCTTGTTGCATTGACAGTATTAGGAAGATTGTGATACTCTATTATGGAATAGATATTATCTTTTTTACGTAATTTTTCCCATAAAATAAGACTTGTTTGCACGCGGAAACAATTCTATATGAAAAAGAGGACTTTGCTATGCTGAAAAATATGGAGAAACGAAAGAATGTATCCACAACCATCCGGCACACGCTGCGCAAGGCGGTGTCTTCCGTGCTGGCTTTTGCTGTAACAGTTTCTGCCTTTACAGGACTTGCACCACTGTCGTCGCACGCGGCGGATGAGGGAGATACTGGAACTACTCAACCCTCGCAGTCTGCAACCTCTACGTCGTCCGCAGACCCACACAACAAGGGACTGATTACAAACTTAATCAGTAAAGCCGATTTGAAAGCGGGCGTAAGCGTCAGCGGCACCACTCCGACTACCAGCGGCGCCAGCTACAGCTGGAATGCAGACAATTCTGACTGGGCCGGCGCCATCACATACAACTTTACCATCCCCATGGATAAAATCCAGCGCAGTTACGGAAATAAAGACAGCGCGGTTGAAGCCGATTACACCTATGACCTTGACCTGCCGCCTGAAATCTGCACCGGTATCAGCAATGTTGGAGGCACTGTGAACGTTACCGCAACCTTTACAAATGCCATCCAGTTGGAAGGTACCACCACAACGATTACTACCATGCCAATTGGAAGTGTTTCGATTGTTGGCCCTACCGCTACCACGAAAAAGGCAATTCTAACACTAGGAAAATACAAAAAAGCCGATAGTGCTACTACGCTCTCTGCCATTCCGAATTATGACGCCTTACTAAACGTCTATGCGAAACAGCAGGACGGTTCTTCACAGGTCAATGACAGCTATCGGCCCAACTGTTCCTTTCAACTGAATTATAAACTCGAAAAATCAGCTGTAAATGTCAATCAGCAGTCTACAGTTGCCTATTATTTCGGTGGCGGTGATAACAAGAGCCGAGACGCAAGCTACTTTACACTTGATTTGCAGTTCGCAGAGTATACCCCGCAAACCCCTGTGATTGACCTTTCCGGCCATCAGGTTACGACTACGCAAACGGTTTCTATCAATGGACAATCCACAACCTTTACAGACGTCAGCACCGGGGAAATTGAATGGACAGCGGTCATCACACCAAATAACTGTTCCTATACAGATCTTGTTTACGAAATGCCGGGTGATTATGTAGCAAATTCTTTTGTTTTTAAGGGAAACTCCTCGCAAAACGTAACAGCAGATAGCTCGTCCGCAACGGTAAAAGTCACGTTTTCAAACGCATTGAACTTATATGCTGACTCCGCTACCAAACAAATTGTGCTGACCTACCGAACACGCCCGGCAGACAGCGACTTTGTGCAGCCTTCCCACACCTTTGGATCCAATACAAACACCAAAGCGCTTACCAGTACCATTACGGCCAAAGCCGGTTTAACCTTTGCAGGCGGTTCTTTCCCAAGCCCTGAAGCCAGTGTAGACTTTTCACAGACATGGCTGCGGAAAAAAGGTATCTATATGAAAAGCAGCAATCAGGTATATTGGATCTTGCTTTTTAATGAAAACGCCCGCACTGTAAAAGATATTACCATTCAGGATGAATTGGATCAGCAAACCTTCACCGGCACAGTTTACGTCAGTACAAAACCAATTGTGGCGGATGATACTGCTCAAAACGTAGACACGCTTTGGACACTTAACAGTCCCAAACTGAGCGACGATAAACGAACGATGACAATTGATTTGAAGGATAAAACCGGTTCGACTACATTTAATAATCCTCTGTACATTTGGTACACAACCAAAGTAGATACGGACTTTTTTAATCAGGAAAATGCAGAGGAGGAGTCTGTAACGGATGACCCACACATTGGGTTTACACTAAACGATAAATGGACCGGCGCCACAGGAGCGGAGGAAAATACACCGGTTACTCCAGGTATTTCTGCCTTGCGAAAAGTTGGCGTTTATCACGCTGACACGCATACAATTGACTGGACCATTTACTTAAACGAAGCAACCGCACAGTGGACTTATGTGGATTTGCAAGATGTCATTGATTCCAGTGACGAAACGGGCAAGAGTGGTACCCGTCAACGACTAATTCCTCTGAATGATGTGACACCAATTGACGTAGGCACTGTTGACAGCAAGACACAGTCTGATATATTCAAAAACTATATTGAAATCAATGAGGGCGGTCAAAATAGCACGGAAAGTGTCGCAACGGGTACAATCGATACTACCACCTATCACAGCACAGCTGGCAGTACAGACTATTATACCAGTACGATTCACATAACATGGGCGGATTCCGACTCTGCCACTACTGCAAAAGAAAATAATGAATCGGCAGCTAAGGTTTTGCCTATCAAAAGCAAAAAAACAATCCACTACCGAACAATTATCACGGCAGGAGCTGATTATACCGGAAATGGCAAGGACGGCGGAACCGAATATAAGAATGATGCAAAATTATTCGTAAATCCGGGACCTGCTTCTCCTGTTTCCACAAATGTTACCCTTTCTGCCACAGATAATACCAGCCTTAAAAGCGGCACCACTCAAGTTACTGCCGTTAATCCTGTTCCTGATCCAAACAAAGGTCGGTTTGTTGCAGATAAATTTTACTGCACAACAGGAACTGGCGCTACAAAAACAGTCAGTACCACGGATAGTGACCAAGATTCTAGCATTGTAGATTCTAGCATTGTAAAGGATAAAAAGGGTAATCCTTTAATTGCGACTTACCATTACGAAAAGTGGGACACAACCAAAGCAGACAAGAGCAAACAGATTGACGAAGATGCTGTTACATTAGGCAGTGCGGACAGTCCAAAAGTTGAAACCGGAACTGTTAAAGTTACCAGTACCATGCTGCGTGCGGGTTTTACAAACGTGTTGGATAACGGTGCAAAATATGATTATGTCAAACATACATTAAAGCTGCAAGTAACCGTAAACCAAAACAAGCAGAGTGAAATGAACGGCTACTGCATCAAAGACGTCTTACCTACCGGAACCAGCTATGTGAAAGACAGTCTTTCCGGAACGCTGACAGACAGCAGCGGAACGGAAAACACCATCAATAAGATTAACGATTTAATCATTGTAGATGCTTCCACTTCTTCCGGTACCGTTTATTTTACCATCCAGAATACCCAGAATACTAGCGTCGACAGTAAAACTTTAACTTTCACTTTCAATATTGAAATTACAAAAGATTCGAGTCAGTCATCCTCTTCTGAACTGGCAGTACTTGCACTGGACGGCGATAAACCCCTTCCCAACTTTACCTTGAAGAATAACACTTATCTTTACAGTACCAAACAAAGCGCCTCGGCTGATACAAAGAACGAATCCCCTTTCGCCCAATGGACTGAACTAAATACCAATGACGATTCTGCAAATCAATCCGTAACAGTCGAAAGCCCAATCGTAGAAGAAAAAGTACTGCCGGAAGACACAAGCCATCACACTGTGCAGTATCAGCTGCTCGTCAATAAAATTGGCACTGCCATCAGTGGAACCAATAAAATCCCCATTTCTGTAAAGCTTCCTGCCGGAATGCAGGTCATCGAAAACAGTGTGCAGTTTCAAGATGTAGCGGTCACGTCAGATGGCTCCAGTGTCGACGAAGCCAGTATGAAAAACGCAAACGGTAAATATAGCGACAGTTATCCAGTGAAACAACTTGTCCCCGGTTCCGACTATACCTACAGCGTATCCGGTTCTGAAAATGGTACACCCGGACGCGGAACCCTCACGATATCGAAAACCGGAGATGATTTCTCAAGACCCTGCCGCATTCTGTTTACGGCAGAAGTTGGTTCCCTGGTTTCTGCCGGAACCGGTCAAAACCTAATCACCTATAATTATGAAACAAACATCAACACAACACCTGTCACCCTGCAAAGTGTGGATGAAGCGTCTACCCTTGCCACAAGTGATCGCGCGGTCATCAAAGTACAGAAAGTAGACGATTCCGGTACACCGCTTGCCGGCGCTTTGTTTGACATTCTGTGCACAGATATGCCTATGCTGACAGGCAGCCGTTTCGCTTCTGTTGCAACCAATAAAAACGGTCTGGCGGTATTCCGTGTCCCTGCGGGACACACTTATACCATTGAGGAATACCAAGCGCCAAGCGGCTACACCATGGACAGTTCTTCGCCCTTTACCAAGCAAAAAGACGGCACGGGCGGCGTGCAGTTGACCGTAACGACTGCGTCCCTCGGAAATGTATATCAGTATTACGGTACGGAAAAGGGCTTTTCTAAAGATACATCTTCTGGAAATGTTGTTTCGGTTGTTAACAAGCGCAACAATGACAGTTCCATTGTGCTCTATGCACAGTCAACGCCGCCTGCGTCTTCCACAACCAGCAGCACGGATTCTGCCGCATCCTCTAACACATCAAGCGTTACCGACAGTTCCAATGCCTCTTCTGCCGCCAGTTCTGCAGCCTCCAGTTCCACAGACAGCACCGCTTCCTCGGAAAGCGGCACCAAGGCCGTCTTTACCGGTGCGCTGCCACTGCGCGGTGCGGGAGAAACAGCTTCCAGCCACCTGTCTGGTACCGCGCTAAAAGGCGCTGTGTATGGACTCTACAAAGATGAGGCGTGTGATACCCTGCTGCAGCAAGCTACCAGTGACAGCAACGGCAAGATTGAATTCACGAAATTGGCATGGGGTGGCGATCCCTACTACATACAGGAGATTACACCTCCAGACCTATTTGCCTCTCATAAAACATCTACGCCTTATAAAGCTGTACTGACATCAGAAAATGACGTGACTTTCTCCGAAGGCGACCTCTCTGGTGAATCAAACTTTTTGATTATCAGCTATACCCCGAAAACGGGTACCGGTACTGTGCAGGTCACAAAGCTCGGCAAAGACACCGGCGAAGCAGGCTTAGGCGGTGCCGTCTTCCAGCTGCTCACGAAAGACGGAGCTGTCTTCCAAACAGCCACTTCCGCGGCCGGCACCGGCTTAGCTGCTTTCTCGAAGCTGCCGGCAGGCACCTTTATCCTGCACGAAGTCACCCCGCCGGAGGGATATCTACTCACTTCCGATGTGGATGCTGTCACTGTAAAGGAAGGCGAAATTACGAAACAAACGGTCACGGATTCGCCGGATCCCGCTTCGCAAATGGGGCACGTGACGTTGGAAATGAAGTACGACAAAGTTACAGACGCCCAAATTGGCAAAGAATATAACTTTACCGTCCGTCTGCAGGACGAAAGCGGGAACCCTGTAAACGGGAAATTCACCTACACCCGCAGCGATGGAAAAACGGGCAGCCTGACATTCGGGAAAGGCACCACTTCCAGCAGCACAACGAAAAAGCTCTCGCTGCGCACAGCCACTAGCTTTGCCAGCACGGACAGCACCGCTGGTCTTCCCATGACCATGAAAGACGGCAAAACTTCCACCACTGCTATCCTCAAAGTTCCGTATGGTTACCACTACACCATTGCCGCACCGACCATTTCCGGTTACACTTTAAAGTCCAAGAACAATACAGACAGCTACGTTTCCGACACCACTTCCACCGCCACATTTGACTACACGCAGACGGCCGGCAGCACGACTTCCACCGCCTCCGGCTCCAGTTCCACTGCTTCCGGCAGTTCCGGTACCTCGAATACCGGAAGCAGTGCTTCTAAGAGTTCGAATGTCTCCGGCAGTTCCTCTAACGCTTCCGGGCAAAATGCCAGCGGCGCTTCCGGGCAGAATGCAAGCGGAGCCGGAAAAAATGGAACAAACGGTACAAATGGTACCAACGGCAGCAACGCAAATGGGAAAAACGGCACGAATGGCACTTCCGGCTCCTCCGCAGCGAAAAAGGGCGAGACTCTGCCCAAAACCAATGTACCGGACACCATCCCGTTTTGGAGCGCCGGCTTGGCTGTGTCCCTGCTTTGCACGTTCTTTGTTCTGCGCTGGGGCTACAAACGGAGAAAGAAGGGGGAATAACAAATGTCCCGTTCAAAAAAAGCCCGTAAGAAAAGGCACATTGCCTTTCCGCTGTGCGTAGTTTCCTGTTTTCTGGCCATAGACTTCTTTGCATTCGGTCTGTTTTTTGAGCTGACCAGCCGCAGTGAAAGCCATAAGTTTTACGAAACACTTGCCACACGAACAGTTCAGCCCTCCTCCGCTTCTGCCGTCAAAATGACGCCGCAGATTGACTTTCAAAATCTGAAGGTCACTTGCCCCAGCGCAGTTGCGTGGATTTACAGCAGCGGCACGCCGATTGACTATCCGGTGGTACAGGCAAAGGACAACAAATTCTATCTTTCGCACCGGGCTGACAACACCAGCAACGAAAACGGCGCTGTATTCCTAAACAAAAGCAACTCGCCGAATTTCACAGACGACAACTCCATCCTCTTTGCGCACCATCTGGCGACCGGAGATATGTTTACCTCTCTGGAAAAGTATCGGGACCAGGCGTACTACAAAGAGCACCCAACCATGGATCTGATGACGCCGTCTGCCACCTACAAAGTCGAACTGATTGCAGGATATGTCCTGGATGGAGACTCCCCCATCTTTCCAACACGGTTTGCCACGGTCGAGGCACAAGAGCAATTCCTGCAAAACGCCCGCAAGCACAGTGTCTTTACCAGCAAAGTACAGGTTACACCGAAAGACCGGCTGCTCACGCTCTGCACCTGCACCTACGATTTTGACAACGCCCGCTTGGCGGTGATTGGCAAGCTGGTTAAGCAATCCTAAAAAGGTCACATAGCTCTCTAAAAAACCGACGTTCCTTTGTGAACGTCGGTTTTTCTGTTATTCTATTGTCTGTCGGTGCGCCAGCAGGAGTTCTTTCCAGCGGCGCTCCCAGATTTTCTTTGAAAAGCACTGGGCTGTTTGCACAGCGTGCTTCCCCATTTCCAGACGCAGTTCCCAGTCATCCGCCAGACGAACGATGGCCTGTTCCAGTGCATCCTTTTCTGCCGAAAGCAATACCCCGTTGAAACCGTCAATCACCAAATCCGTCAAGCCACCGACATTGCCCGCTAGCACCGGCTTTCCACACGCCATGGCCTCTAACAGGGAAAAAGATGTGCTTTCCGCATAGCGGGACGGCAGCAACACCAAATCAGCTGCCTGATAAGCAGTTGCCATCTTCTCCATGGGGTACCAATGATACACAATGCCACTTTCCCGCTCTGCAAGAAGCATCATCTGTTGTTCCGCCTGCTCTGTTCCCCGCCCAACAAACGAAAAAAGCAGATCCTCGCGCTTTTGCAGTAGTGCCCTTGCAGCTTCTTTCACAGCACCCCAGCCCTTGCTGTAAACAAGCCTTCGCGGATACAGGACTGTCAGCTTTTCCGATTTTTCTGCAGCGTCCGTCGGATGAAACATCGTGAGATCCACGTAATTGGGCAAATAAATTCGCCTGCACACCATTGACGGATGGACGGCGTTGAGCCAATGCAGGGTATTGGTATCCGTACTGACCAGCGTTTTGACGCGGTTCAGACCCGTAAACAACCTCCCGTACCATTCCTGTGACCGCCACCAGGGCGCTTTCTCTGCGTCCCACCAAATGCCCTGACTCACGCAGATTGCGTTTTCAAATACATATGGATACAGCAAATCCATGCCAAAATACAGATGCAGGTCATAGTCCTGTGCAAGCGAATAAAAACTCTTGTTCAAAGAAAGAAAAAAGTCCTCGTCAAAGCCACCCTCGCCAATGCCGAAAACACGAAATCCGTCATATTCTTTCTTCCAGTACAAACCGTTCGACGGCTGAAAAATATCCACTTGCCAGCCAAGCCCCGCCAAAAGCCGTGCCAGATCTCTGAGGTACCGCACCCGCCCGTCAGGCAGACAACGCGCCCCGTCCCGCTCCAGAAAGCGGCTGGTCAGCAGCGCTACCCGCTTTTTTTCGTCTGCAGATGGTGACGACTCCGGCAGCTGCAAGGTCAGCTCCAAGCACGGCCGCCAGTCCGGGCAGCTCTGGCGGGTACTGAGAAAAGCAGTTAAACGCTCCTCTTCCTGCTCATCTGCTGCCCGGAGCAGAATCCCATGGTTGCTGTCCGGACGTTCGTGCCAGACGCGCGCCAAAGGGGTAATCTCTGCAGAAACGGATTCGTAAACCGCGCATTCCGTCTGCAAAGGCAGTCCAACACAACTGCATGGCGGCTGTACGTCAAAACTGACTCTGCCGCGCTCCCACGCTTCCTTGACCGGACAGATCACAAATCCGTTTTTCGTTTCCATACAGTCGTTGCGGACACAATACAAGCGCAGCACCGCTTTTTCAATGACCGCTTCCGGCGGGACTTCCGCCAACGAAAACTGCATAAGAATCCTGTAAACCGCATCCTGCCGGAAACAACCCAAAAGACAAAATTCCTTTTCCGAAAAATTGTCATACGGCATGGTACTGTCCACATAGGTATCCGCAAAGGGATACAGCGTCATTTCTTTTTGCATACGTTACCTCTCTTTTCAGAATATCCTTTCCACAGTCTGCCGGCCACTCCGTGCACAGACCGTCTTTGGAAGAGAAAGCCTTTCCAAATTCTATGCTGTTTGGGGCTTGTTTCATGATAAGAACACAAAAAACGGAGCAGACATTCTAAGTCCAGAATGTCTGCTCCGTTTTTGAAACAAATTCAGAAAAGATTACGCAAAGCAAAAATCAAATAGAAATCTGCAAGGCGATGTCATATAAATTTTTGTCAAACACACGCTTCATGTTCAGCGCCTCTGTGATATCCAGATCGACAATCTTTCCGCCGCGCATTACGACAACACGATTGCTGCTGCCTTTTTCCAAGAGTTCCACCGCATGGTAGCCCATCTCGCTGGCGACAACACGGTCGCGCAGTGTCGGCGAACCGCCGCGCTGTACATGGCCCAAAATGGTGGCGCGCGTTTCAATCCCGGTGGTTTCCTGAATCTTCTTTGCCAGTTCCGCTGTGCCGCCGACACCCTCAGCCACCATGATGATGAAATGCTGCTTGCCGGTTTTCTGTGCAAAATGCATCCGGTCAACAATATCTTTCTGGAAATCCCACGCGACCTCCGGAACCAGAATGGAAGTAGCACCGACCGCAACACCCACCTGCAGTGCCAGATCGCCACAACGGCGACCCATGACCTCAACCACGCTGCAGCGGTCATGGGATTCGGCTGTGTCACGAATCCGGTCAATCATCTGCACGGCTGTATTCATAGCGGTATCGAAGCCAATGGTATATTCGCTGGAAGCAATGTCGTTGTCAATGGTACCGGGAATGCCGATGCAGGGCACACCCGCGCCGGTCAAATCCCGTGCGCCACGGAAAGAGCCGTCGCCGCCAATTACCACAACACCGACAACATTCAGCTTGCGGCAGGCCTCCGCTGCTTTCTCGACGCCGGCCTGCGAGTTAAACTCTGGGCTGCGCGCAGTGTAAAGCACCGTACCGCCGCGGCCGATAATATCAGACACACTGCGCAGGTTCATCTCCTCAACGTCTCCTGTCAGCAGGCCGTTGTAACCGCGGCGAACGCCCATAACGCCAAATCCCTTGGAAATACCGGCGCGAACTACCGCACGCACAGCCGCATTCATTCCGGGAGCGTCCCCACCGCTGGTCAGAACCGCAATGGACTTTGCACTCATTTCTAAAACCTCCAATTCTAGCATAAACCATTTGCAGGAAACCGCTGAAAAACGGCGGAATTCCTTAAATTTCTGGTACTTTTATTATAGTCTATTCCGGAAGAATCCACAAGGGCATTATATGGATAATTGTGCTTTTCGTATGGATAATTATTGCACGTACGCAACATTTGTATTGCCGAGCACACGGCACAGCTCACGCAGCAGCACCTCATTGACATCCACGCCGCGCGAAGCAGGCGCGCGGAACATGGTTTTCTCCTGCGTGAAAACCACATACAGCTGTGTGCGTCCGTCAAAAACAGCCAGATACTTTTTCGCCCGCAGGTAAGCCGGGTCTTCCCGCGACTTCACTTTCAAGTAAAGCCCCGGCTTCACGTGCTTTCCAGAGAGCTGTGCGGCAGGCGCCGCAGGCTGCTCCCGCGGTACCGCACTCGCCTCCTCTGCCGAACGGATTTCCTCACAGAGCAGCTTGGGGTCTTCATCCTCACGAATACTCAAGCGGCCAGTCACACACAGCACGTGGCCCTCCTCCAGAAGCGGCGAAACGCGCGCCAGAACCTGCGGAAATACCAGCAATTCCATCGAACCGCAAGCGTCCTCCAGTGTAACAAATGCCATGGTGCTGTTGTTTTTCGTCACTTTGGTTTTAATACCGGAAACAATCCCCAGCAGGCACAGGCGGTCTCCATCCTTCCAGCGCCCGCCGGCTTCCGTTTCGAAGCTTTCCAAAACGGTACCAATTTTAACCGCGCCGATTTTGTGGTACAAGTCCTCATACGCCGCCAGCGGATTTCCGGAAAGGAACAGACCAGTCACTTCCTTTTCCATGGCAAGGCGGTCGCTGACACTGTAATCCTCCATTTTCGGAATCTGAAAAACTTCCTGCGCACCGTCCGTTTCCTCCGGCTGGTCAAAAAAGCCGATTTGCCCCTCCAGGTTGCGCCGCTTGTCATTGGACAGCGTGTCCAACACCAGGGGAATCGCCGTCATCATCTCGCGCCGGTTGCTGCCCAAACCGTCCAGTGCACCACACTTCACAAAGCTTTCCAGGGAGCGCCGGTTGGTTTTGTCAAACGTCCGCTTACAGAAATCATAAAAAGAGCGATATGGGCCGCTGCGTTCCCGCTCCTGCAGCACTGCGTCAATCAAGCCGCGCCCCAAATTTCTGACTGCAAGCAGCCCAAAGCGGATATCTTTGCCAACCACGGTAAAGGCAGCGGCGCTGCTGTTGATTTCGGGACCCAGCACCCGAATGTGCAGGCGCCCGCACTCTGCAATGTACTGTGAGAGTTTTCCGGTGCTGTCCAAAACGCTGGTCAGCAGTGCCGCCAGATACTGCTGCGGATAGAAACATTTCAGGTAAGCGGTCTGGTAAGCAAGATAAGAGTACGCCGCCGCGTGGGATTTGTTAAATGCATAGGAAGCAAAACTTTCCATTTCCCCGTAAATCTGCAAGGCTGTCTGCTCATCCACCCCATTTTGCAGGCAGCCCGGTACCTCCCAGGTACCATCTGCCCGCTGCAGACCGTGGATAAAAATTTCCTTTTCCCGCTGCATGACATCGTGCTTTTTCTTGCTCATGGCGCGGCGGACAATATCTGCGCGCCCCAGGCTGTACCCTGCAAGCGAGCGAAAAATCTGCATGACCTGTTCCTGATAAACAATGCAGCCGTACGTCACCTTTAAAATTGGCTCCAGTAGGGGATGCGCATACGTAATGCCCTCCGGGTGCTGCCGGTTCTGAATGTACTTCGGAATGAACTCCATGGGTCCGGGGCGGTACAGGGAATTTGCAGCAATCAGGTCTTCCAGCTTTTCCGGATGCAGCTGCATCATCATGCTGCGCATACCGGCAGACTCAAACTGAAAAATGCCTTCCGTGTTTCCTGCGGTAAACTGCGCATAAACCTCCGCCACATCCAGCGGAACCTTGCTGATACGGAAGTCCGGCTTTTCCCTGCGAATCATTTCCTCTGCGTCATGAATCACCGAAAGGTTGCGCAGACCAAGAAAATCCATCTTCAGCAGTCCCAGTTCCTCCAGCGTGGTCATGGTGTACTGGCACACGGTGGCATCACCGTTTTTTGCCAGCGGCACATAGTTTGCCACCGGCTTATCTGTAATGACCACACCGGCTGCGTGTGTGGAGGTGTTACGCGGCATACCTTCCAGCTTACGCGCCATGTCAATCAAAGCTTTGACCTGCGGGTCCTCCTCATAACGCTGCTTGAGCTCCCTGGAGGCCTCCAGCGCCTTTTCCAGCGTCATGTTCTGCCCCGGTGCGGTTGGAATCAGTTTGGCCACACGGTCCACAAACGCATAAGGCAGCCCCATGACCCTGCCGACATCCCGAACCGAACCCCGCGCCGCCATTGTGCCGAACGTCACAATCTGCGCCACGTGGTCCGCACCGTACTTTTCCACAACATAGTCAATCATTTCCGACCTGCGGTCGTCCGCAAAGTCAATGTCAAAGTCCGGCATACTGACCCGCTCCGGATTCAAAAAGCGTTCAAACAGCAAATCATACTGCAGCGGGTCAATACCGGTGATGCCAATGCAGTACGCCGCCAGACTGCCTGCGCCGGAACCGCGCCCCGGCCCCACCGGGATGCCGACCTCTTTGGCATGGCGGACAAAATCATGCACAATCAGGTAATAATTCACATACCCCATTTTCTGAATGGTATCCAGTTCATATTCCAACCGCCGCACGATTCTTTTCGACGGATTTTCCCCGTAATGCGCGTGCAAACCGGCGAAACATTTTTCACGGAAATATGCGGTGTTCTCTTGCCCATTCGGCGTATCAAAACGCGGCAGCTTGGTTTTACCGAACTCAAATTCCACACAGCAGCGCTCCGCGATTTTGGCGGTATTGTCTGCCGCCTCCGGATGCTCTGGAAACAGTGCGCGCATCTGCTCCTCTGTTTTATAGTAAAACTCTTTGCTGCCGAAATTCAGGCCGCCCTCTTCATCCAGCGTATGGTTGGTCTGAATACACAGCAAAACATGATGCATTTCGCTGTCTTCCTGCTCAATGTAGTGACAGTCGTTCGTTACCACCAGCGGAATGCCAGTTTCCTGCGAAAGACGAATGAGCTGCGGGTTCACACGCTTCTGCTCCGGCAGACCGTGATCCTGCAGCTCCAGATAAAAATGCTCGTTCCCGAAAATTGAAGCATAGCGCTGCGCCGCTTCTTTAGCGCGCGGATAGTCATTGGCACTGAGTGCACGCGGAATTTCCCCTGCCAGACAAGCCGAAAGCGCAATCAGACCCTCATGATACTTTTGCAGCAGTTCCAAATCAACGCGCGGTTTTCTGTAAAACCCTTCCGTCCAGGCGCAGCTAACCAGCTGAATCAGATTCTGATAGCCCGTATTGTTTTCACACAGCAAAACCAAATGGCGGTTTTCGCCGTCCAACTCGCGTGTGCGGTCAAAGCGGCTGCGCTGCGCCACATAAACCTCACAGCCGATGATAGGCTTGATACCGCGCTTCTTTGCCACTTTATAAAAATCGACCGCACCGTACATGACGCCGTGGTCGGTAATGGCAACCGCTTTGTCCCCGCGCGCCTTTGCCGTATCCAACAACCGCTCGATGCGGCACGCGCCGTCCAGCAGGCTGTATTCCGTATGCAGATGCAAATGAACAAACATGGTACCCGCTTCCTTTCCAAACACCCGGTTACTCTGCTCGGCGGCACAGCTTTTCTGCCAGCTCGGTAACACGCTGCAGGCGGTGATTCACTCCGGAGCGCGAAAGCGGCGGCGTAAGCTTTTCCCCCAGTTCGCGCAGCGAAAGCTCCGGATTTTCATAGCGGAGGCGTGCCAGCTCCCGCAAATTCTCCGGCAAAGCCTGTAACCCCAACCCCATGTCCAGAAGCCGCTGCAACGCCTGAATCTGCCGTGCCGCCGCGGAAGCGGTCTTGCCCAGATTGGCGGTTTCAAAGTTAGTCTGCCGGTTCACCTGGTTGCGCATTTCGCGCAGCATTTTCATCTGTATGACTTCCATGGCGGCTTTGGGTGCGCCCATCAGCGTCAGTAAATCTGAAACGCGGTCAGCGCCCTTTATGTACACAACATAGGCGCCCTTTCGCTGCGAAACCCCCGGTTGCACCGCCACAGGCAGCTCCCCCAACAGCGCGGTAAGGTCGCGCGAAAGGTGCATACGCGGCACAACAAACTCCAGGCGGTAATCTTTGGTGGGATTCACAACGGTTCCGCAGGTAAGAAAAGCTCCCCGCAGAAAGGATGCGGGGCAGCACTCATTTTCTAAATTGGCGCGGTTCAGCCGAAGGGTCACTTCCCGCCCGGTATGCCCGAAAAAGTCCAGAATGCGTGCCCTGTCGCGCTCGTCATCCACAGAAACGACACTGGCAGGATGTGAAGCGCGGCGCAAAACCGTTCGTGTGGAAAGGATGGCGGCAGTCAATTCCGCAGTCATCTGCGCGATGCGCTGGGCGGCCGCGCTGCTTTCTGTGGTCAGAGAAATACCGGATTCCTGAAAAGTGCGCCCCATCAGCAGCATTCCGTAACATTCCGCTTTCTGGCAGCAGGCACTCCGCATTTTCTTTCGGCAAAGTTCATTTTTTACATCGGCGGCAAAAGACACAGGCACCGCGCTCCTTTCCTCTAAGGCTTTGGAACTTTTACTGCTTATGCACTCAAAGTGCTGACTTCCTGTTGACGCAGACTGCAAAGGAAGCAGGCTTCCCCGCCAGCTGCTGTTTACAATGCTCCACAGGAGCATTGTAAAGGCAAAAGAGGCTTCCCTTTTCACTCGGGCTTGCGCCCGAACCTGCTTCTCTTACGAAGGTCGCGGCGGGCTTTGCCCCCGCGCCCCCTGTCGCTTTCTAAGAAAGCGACAGAAAGCAACCTGTCGAAGTGCCAACTTTTTGTTGACGCAGATTGTAAAGGAAGTGCAGGCGCGCTCCGTGAGCTTCAGCACACTGCCAGCGGGGGCTTCCCCGCCGTGAGCTTCAGCACACCGCCAGCGGGGGCTTCCCCGCCGTGAGCTTCAGCACACCGCCAGCGGGAGCTTCCCCGCGCAGACTGAGCCTGCACGGCTAGTTTTTTTGGATGTCGCGGTGATTGACGCTGGCACGGTACCCTTTTTCAATCAAATGTTCGTACAGCAGCTGCGCAATCGTTACTGAACGATGATGCCCACCAGTGCAGCCGATTGCCACCACCAGCTGACTTTTGCCTTCATCACAGTACAGTGGAATCATATAATCGAGCAAATCCAGCAACCGCGTCACAAAGCCCTTGGTCTGGTCCCACTTGAGCACATAATCATGCACGGGCGCGTCCAACCCCGTCTGATGGCGCAACTCTTCAATGTAGTAAGGATTCGGCAGGCAGCGCACATCAAAAACCAAATCCGCCTCCGTTGCCATGCCGAACTTAAAGCCAAACGACATACAGTGAATCTGCAGAGCCGAGGTCACATCCCCCAGAAACAGTGTGGAAAGGCGCTCTTTCAGCTGCGCCGGTGAAAGCAACGAGGTGTCAATGACATAGTCTGCCAATTCCCGCACCGGGCGAAGAATCTCCCGTTCCAGGCGAACTGCCTGCTCCAAACCGGTCGCACCCTCGCAAAGCGGGTGGCGGCGGCGCGTTTCTTTAAAGCGGTTAATCAGTACGGGATTGCTGGCGTCCAAAAATAGAATTTTGTAGGTCTTATTCGCAATCCGCAGATCCTCCAGCGTATCCAAAAGGGTCGAAAACATCCCGCCGCCGCGAATATCCGTGACCACCGCCACACGGGATAAAGTATCCTTTGCCTGCGTGCAAAGGTCATAAAACGCAGGAATCAGCTTGGGCGGAATGTTGTCCATACAGTAAAAGCCAATATCCTCCAGCGCATGAACCGCACGGGATTTTCCCGCACCCGAAAGCCCGGTAACAATAATAAAATCCATCTGTGAAAACTCCTTACGAAACCGGACGCACCTCGCACTCCAGCCGCACGCCGGCCTGCTTGAATACGGTTTCCTGAATCTTTTCAATCAAAGCCAGCACATCACTGCAGGTAGCGTCTCCGGCATTCACAATAAAACCCGCGTGCTTTTCACTGACCATCGCGCCGCCGACCTGGGCGCCTTTCAAACCGCATTGCTCAATCAATGTACCAGCGTAAGCGCCGTCCGGACGCTTGAAAATGCTGCCGGCACTGGGCATTTCCAACGGCTGCTTCGCCTTGCGGCGGTTAAAGTAGTCCTCCATCTGCATGGCGATCTGTTCCGGATTGCCCGGCTCCAGACGCGCCACAATGGAAGTCAGGATACTGCCGTTCTTCTGATAGGCGCTCTTACGGTAATCCATCTCCATCTCCGGCCCGAGCAGCGAATCGGTCTTGCCGGTGCTGGTTACGTGCGTGGTAGAAATCAACACGTCGCTGAACTGCCCCTCATAAGCACCTGCATTCATAAACGCCGCGCCGCCCACACTGCCGGGAATCCCCCATGCAAATTCCAGACCGGTCAGCCCATTGCGCTGTGCAAACTTGCACAGTCCCGCCAATGTGGCGCCGGAACCGCAGGAAACCGTTGTGGGGTCTGCCAGCGTGATGCGGCGGAAATCTCCTGTCAGTGAAAGCACCGCGCCGCGAACGCCCTCGTCGCTGACCAGCACGTTGCTTCCGTTTCCCAGCACCATCAGCGGGATATTGAGCGAAGACGCCGTGCGGACAATGTCCTTTAGGGCAATAATATCTTTAACGGCAATATAAAGATCCGCAGGACCGCCGATCTGAAAGGTTGTGTGCCGGCTCATCGGTTCCTCTTTCAGCACCAGGCAGCCGGCATTTTCCGCCGTTCTTTTCAGGGCCTCAATTTTTTCCATCGGATCGTCCTCCTAATATTGATTCAGTCATTCGGTGTGGCAAACGCACGGGTGTATTCCGCGAGATAAGTATGCAGCCGTTCTTCGCTGGAGTTCACAACCAGTTCTTCCGGAAAGTCCAGTTCCTGCAGCAACGCCTGCGTATGCGAAAAATCCCCCACCAGCGTGGAAAAGTGCGCATCACTGTCCACCACAATCGGCACCCTGTATTTTTTGCAGAGCGCCATAATCCGGCGGCAATTCGGAACATAGTCCAGGCGAGTGCGGAATGTACTTTCATTGAGTTCCACCAGCTTGCCGGCAGCGGCAAACTGCGGCAGCACCCGTTCGTAGTCAAACGCATATTCCGGGCTGCCGCAATGTCCAATCACATTCACACGCGGATTTCTACAAATCTGTTCCCAAAGGTGCGTGACCTTTTCCGGTGAAGGCTGCTCCCCCTGCGGCATACAGACCGAGTGAATGGAAGCCACCACCCAGTCCAGATCCTCCTCGCATTCCTGTTCCACATCGATATGCCCTTCGTAATCTATGATATTCGTTTCCTGCCCGCGCAGTACCAGAACGCCGTGAAAGCGATGCGGCACCACCCGCAGATTATGAAAGTACCATTTTCCGGGTGCGCCCGGCATCGTAATGCCGTGGTCCGTAATCGCCACTGCAGAAAGCCCCCGCTGCGCCGCCGCGTCCACCATTTCCTGCAGTGAACTGTAAGCGTGCGTGGAAGCGGTCGTGTGCATATGCAAATCCGCAATAAACTTCATTTCCAGTATGCCCCCTTGTAAAACCCTATAAACCATTCTGTGGAAAACCACGAGAGCACCGTCTGCTTTCATGTAAAACGCCGCCGCAAAACTAACTTTTCGACGATACTCCTCATAAAAGAATAGCACACATATCCCGCTGTGTCCACGCCTTTCGGCGGAAAGACGGAACATGGTGCCTCCCCATACAAAACCGGTTAAATATCAAGTTCCCGTTTGGTTTCCTGCTGCTTGACCATGGAAAGATCCATGCCCAAACTCTGCAGCAATTCTTCCGCCGCATTGTAACCCATTTTTTTCTGGCGGTTGTTCATGGCAGCGACCTCAATGATGACTGCCAAATTCCGCCCCGGTTTCACCGGAATGGTCAGCACCGGCACTTTAATGCCCAGCAGTTCGGTGTATTCGCTGTCAATTCCCATGCGGTCGTAGACCTTGTGTCCGTCCCACTGCTCCATGTTGATGACCAAATCAATTTTTTCTGAAACTTTGACCGCGCCAATACCGAAAATCCGACGGGCATTGATAATGCCGATGCCGCGCAGTTCGATGAAGTGGCGGATGTTGGCGGGTGCCTGCCCGACCAGGCTCTTTGCGGAGACCCGGCGAATTTCCACCGCATCATCGGCAATCAGGCGGTGACCGCGCTTAATCAGCTCAATAGCGGTTTCGCTTTTGCCCACGCCACTGTCCCCGACAATCAGCACGCCCTCGCCATACACCTCCACCAGCACCCCGTGCCGGGTTACACGCGGTGCCAGCTCCACATTCATGTACGCAACCAAAGACGCAACCAAACTGCTGGTTGTTTCCGGTGTTGCCAGCACCGGTACCTCATATTTTTTGGTTGCCTCCAGCAATTCCGGCACCGGGTCCAACTTGCGGGCAATGATGACGGCCGGCGGCTTTTTGCTGAAGATTTCATCCAGCACTTCTTTTCGTTTTGCAACAGGACTGTCGTTCAGAAAAGCAGTTTCCGCATTGCCAAGCACCAAAATCCGCGAAGTATCATAATAATCATAGAAGCCGTTCAGTTCCAGGCCGGGGCGGTTCACATCCGTAGAAGTAATCAGAATCTTCTGCGGGTCGCCAGGCATATAAATGGTTTCCAGGGAAAGCTCCTTCATGACTTTGTCAAGAGAAACGCTGTACGTCGTAGCCATACGAAAACACCTGCTCTTTCTAGATTTTCTGCACGGCAGACTGCCGCCATTTCTTTCTATTATATCCTAAGTACCGAAAAGTTTAAAGACCAAAAAGCGCAAAAGATGAATTATTCTTCTTTTATTCAGCTTGAACAGCGCGAATATTGTGTTATAATGTAAATAATTCTGATTTTGTCCGGATGGTGCCTTTTTCGTGGAAGGCAGCAGTTTCCTGTCCGTTTTTGTCAGCCGGGCAAAAACCATTTCGGAGGTCGTTTATGAAAGTCGCCTTGTTTTCCGGGGCCGGCGCGGTCAAATGCGCCGCCTCCACTTATACTTCCGTGCTGAAAAGCGGACTGGAAAAGGCAGGCCACCAGGTTCTGCTGGTTACCGCCGACCCGGCAATTGACGACTGCTTCGCGCAGGACGGCAAAATTTTCTGCCCGGCAAAAATCACCCCTAGCCTTTACGGGATGTCTGTGCGCACCAGTCTGCTTGGCCCCATGGAAGAACTGCTGAACAACTTTCGCCCGGATCTGGTTCACCTTGTCACACTGGATGAAATGGGGCTGGCCGGGCTGAAATATGCCCAAAGGCGCCGCCTGCCGCTAGTCACCACCATTCACAACCTCCACGACGCTCTGGAAGGCTACGGCGTCAACAAAGCCTATGACAACCTGGCAAAAATGAAGGTGCGCAGCACCGTACGGAAAATCGTGACGGAAAGTGACATGGTTCTGGCGCCGAGCGCCCAAACTGCTGGGCTTTTGCAGGAACTGGATATCTCCTGTGCGGTTGCGCGTTCGCCTTTCTGCATTGACTTGGAAACTTTCCATCCGTCAGAGCCAACTTCACAGATTCGGGAGCGTCTAAACATCCCCAAAGACGTGACCTGCTACATTTTCGCCGGTCGGCTGGTGGATGACTGCGGCCTTGATGAGCTGCTGGAGGTGTGGAATGCCTCTGTACCCGCAATCGACAACCTGCACCTGATCGTCGCGGGCAGTGGGCCGGACGCAGCATTTTTTGCGGAAAAAGTCAAGATGCTCTCCCTCTCCTACCAAGTGACCTTTGCCGGTGAGCTATCGCCGTCTGACCTGAACGACTGCTTCTCCTGCTGTCGCGCATTTGTCAGTGCAAGCCGTTCTTCTGCGGTGAAGGCCTCTCCGCTGGAAGCACAGGCAGCCGGTCTGCCGGTCATCGTCCACAAGGACAGCGCCAATGCAGAGTTGGTGCGCGATGGTGTCAATGGTTTCACCTATGACACACCGTCGCAGTTTGGTGAGAAGCTGCACATGATGGCGGGTCTTGACCCGGAGGGGGAAATTCTTCTGCGAAAGCTCGTGCGCAAGAGCGCGGTCAATCTGTCTGACAAAAACCTTGCCGCCGTTATGGAGGATACCTACGAAGAAGCAAAGAAACACCACCGCGAAACGCTGCGGGACGAATAAAAAACCGTACTGCCGATTCAAACGGCAGTACGGTTTTTCTTTGTCAGCAGAAATATTCCTAGAGCATCTCCCGAATATGCTGTGCCAGATACAGCACAACCGGAAAAATGTACAGCGCCATGGTCATCAGCGCGGCAATTCCCGCAAAAAGCAGACCGGCAGGTTTTTCCAGCCATCGCAGACGGCGCAGCCACTTTTTGCGGTGCAGCAAGAGCAGCAGAATGACTGCCGCAGCACCAAAGACGCTGCACACCGCGCCGCCCACAAAGCCCGGCGATGTATACTGCACGCGAACGGTGTTTTTCCCCGCCTGCAGCTTTACAGCCAAAAACGTGCCGGAAGCAAGGCTGGTCTGTGCCGTGGTACCGTTAACAGTCGCATGGAAGCCGCTTCCGCCGCGCAGCGGCAGTACCAGCCAACCGCCGCTTTTCGCCTGCACCGTTCCGGAAATCGTGCTGCCGTCCGCCTGCAGGTCGGCGGTCTGTGTCTGCTGCAGCGCCGCTTCCAGCTTTTCATCATCCATTTTCGCAACGCCAAAGGAGAGGCAGTCCACATTGTGCAAAACCTCCACCTGAATCTCCACTTTCTGATCCTCAAAGGTTCCCAGATCCAGAAGGCCGTTAAAATTGCCGTTTGGATAATTGTCCATTACCATCTTGTTGTTGACGTAAATACGGAACGCGTTGTCCAAAGGGCTGCTCAAATCACGTGACGTTTTGTTGTAACAGTCAAAGTATAAAGTTGTTTTGCCGGTCACCAGAATCTGGTACAAAACGCTTCCATCGGAGGAGGCGGAAACGCGCGTGCCGCTGCCCGGAACCGTTTCAACCTCTGCCTGATACAATTCTGTGGGAGAAACGCGCGTCAGCAGGGAGTCGCTCTTTCCAAACACCGTCTGATACAGCGTATTCTGCGCGGCAAAGCGGTCGCCATCCTTCGGCGTGCTGCCCAATGCCTGCGTTACAAAGCCAAACGGCAGGCTGTACGGCTGCTTCACAATGGAATAGGTACCGTTGCTGTAAATGCTTTTTCGCCCGTTTTCACTGCCGCTGCGCGTGATACTGTACTTCTGCGCGAGCAGCGCATCCGTCAAAAGCGTGCCGCCGCTGGAGTGAATCTCCATCCAGTGCGAGGAATATCCCAGCTTCTGCAGGGACTCCATATATACTCCGTTGGTCAGCGAAGTGTAATGGTCAAGCGCCGGATATCCCAATGCGCCGGTCAGGTTGGTGTCAAAGTACAGGTCATCCACTTTCATGCGGTACAGGGAGCTGTCCTGCACACGGTTCTGCAGGTCTGTCACACTCTGGTACGCATTTCCGTTTCCCGCGGCGGCGGTCACATATACATTGACGTTAAAGCAAAGCTCCACCGCCGTCACCACACACAGCAGCACACTCACTGCCCTTACTGAAAAGCGGCGGCAGCGGAATCCAAAAAACAGGAGCAAATACACGCAGAGCACCGCGCCGGTAAACAGCAGACCCAGTTTCAGCGCGCTGTTGTCTGCCCACAGCGTCTGCGCATAGCGTGTCAATGCCGTTTTCTGCGTTCTGAGCAGCCACGCACCCAGTGCCGCCGCACCTGCTGTGCCTGCGCACGCCAGCAGCAAAAGCCCCGGCCCTGCGGCAGGCTGCGGAGGCGCCAACCGCTGGCTCTGCTCCAGATGCCATGCGGTCAGCAGCAAACCCGTCAGCGGAATCATGTACCCGAAGCGCACAGGAAACGCCTGGTAACTGCCCAGGTGCCACATTCGGTCAATCGGGTCAATCACCAGCGGCAGCAGCAGGAACAGCAGTGTCAGGAACAGCGCCCCCTGCACCTCCCGCTTTCGCGGCTCCGTCAAATACAGCGGCACCGCCGCGACTGCCGCCGCTGTGCAGGTCCAAATCGGCAGCGTGGTCGGCAGGCTCGGCGTAAAGCTGCCACCACTCACACTGGAGACTAAATCCATCACCCTGCCGGACTGCAGATACTCCAGAAAGGACGGCAGCCACACGACCGCCGTTGCCAGCAGCGCCGCCGCTGTGCTCAGCCCCAGCAGCATGAGCACGCGCCCGCGCCGTCGCGGCAGCAGGTAAACCGCTGACAAAACGCCGAACAGTAATACCAGCCAGAAAAACACCATGGCGCTTAAATAGTAGTTGACCACAATCACTGCGCAGAGTGTCAGCACAAACAAAGCCGGTCTTTCCGCGCGGCAAAGCCGATACACCCCCAGCACCAAAATGGGAAACAGCGCTGCCATGTCCAGCCAGACGATGTTCTGGTAGTACATCATCGCAAAACCGGAGCAGGCGTACATGACGGAAAAGCTGCTTGCCTGCATGGTGTTCAGGTGCGGAAACAAGGTCGTAAAAAGAACCGCTGCCGTGCCGGCGCAGAGCGCCAGCTTCAGCAGAAGCAGAATGTTCATAAAAACATAGAAATCCGCCTTCGGCACAAAGGCTGTCAAAAACGTAAACGGACTGGAGAGGAAAAAGAAAAAGACACCCCAGAAGTCCATGCCGCCTGCGTTCTGCAGATTTAGAAACATAGAGGTTTTTCCCGCGAGAATATCCTGAAATTCCATCATCAGCGGCACAACCTGATGGTTCATGTCGCACCACGCCACCGTTTTGCTGCCAAACGGAAACAGGCCTGCCGCGGCAAAGCAGCCGGAAACCAGCAGCAGAACTGCCAGCGGCGCAGCCAAAATCGCCCGGTTCTGCCGTATCTGCAAACAATCATCCCCTTTCTTCCGCACAGATAAGATTGTTATATTTTACCTTTTTCTTGTGCAAATAGCAAGTCCGCACCGCAAATTTGCAAAAAAAGCAGAGGAAACAGACCGTTTCCTCTGCTTTCCGCTTATTTGCCCAACAGCACTTTATGGTAAACTTTCTTGCCTTTTTTCAGCACCGCTGCCCCATCCGGGAAGTCCGCCGCCGTCAACACAGCCGCCGGATCAGTCACCTTCGTGCCATTGACAGCAAGACCACCCTGCTGCACCAGACGGCGAGCTTCGCTCTTGCTGGGCACCAGTTTCACCTTGACAAGCAGTTCCAGTACGGCCACAGAATCTTCTGTAAAGTCAGACAGTTCCAGCGTGCTGGTGGGCATATTGGCGGTATCTGCGCCGCCGCCAAACAGCGCGCGCGCGCCCTCGCGGGCTTTTTCCGCTTCTGTTTCGCCATGAATGGCCTTTGTAACTTCGTAAGCAAGCACCTCTTTGGCTTTGTTCAGCGCGCTGCCCTCGCAGTTTGTCAGTTCGCGAATCTTCTCTATAGGCAGGAACGTCAGGAATTTCAGGCAGCGCTCCACATCCGCGTCGCCGATGTTCCGCCAGTACTGGTAAAATTCAAACGGGCTTGTCTTGTTCGGATCCAGCCAAACGGCACCTTTTTCCGTTTTGCCCATTTTCTTGCCCTCGCTGTTGGTCAGCAGTCCCAGCGTCAAGCCATAAGCGGATTTGTTATCTTTCCGGCGAATCAGCTCCACACCGCCGATGATATTGCTCCACTGGTCATCACCGCCAACCTCCAGCACACAGTCGTACCGGCGGTTTAATTCCAGAAAGTCATAGCTCTGCATAACCATGTAGTTCATTTCAAAGAAAGAAAGTCCGCGCTCCAGACGCTGCTTGTAGCACTCGGCTGCCAGCATCCGGTTTACGGAGAAGCACACGCCGATGTCCCGCAAAAACTCCACGTAATTGAGGTTCAGCAGCCAATCGGCGTTGTTCGCCATAATCGCCTTGCCCTCGGAAAAATCAACCAGCGGCGCCATCTGCCTGCGGAAGCACGCCACGTTGTGGTCAATCTGCTCGCGCGTCAGCATTTTGCGCATATCCGTTTTACCGGATGGGTCGCCAATCATGCCGGTGCCGCCGCCAAACAGGGCAATCGGTGTATGTCCTGCTTGCTGCAGGCGTGCCATGGTCATGATGGTTACGAAATGCCCGACGTGCAGGCTGTCCGCGGTCGGGTCAAAGCCGATGTAAAACGCACACTTGCGGTTATCCAGCAAGTCGCGCACGGCTTCCTCGTCTGTCACCTGCGCAATGAGTCCGCGTTCTTTTAAATCTTCGTATACACCCATTTGAATACCTCCAAAAATACTGCAGAGAGTAAACAAAAACGCCCCCTGCTTTTTCTTGCAGAGGGCGGAAAATTCCGCGGTACCACCTCAGTTTACCGCTTTCTCACAAAAGCGGCCTCACGGGTACATTTTTCATACATATAGGAAAAGATACCCCTGCGCTGTAACGCGCGCACACGGCCCAGCCTACCGGCAAATTGCTTTCAGTGGGCGGCTCCGGGAGGTAATTTGGGCGGGAGCAGGCGCCGGCTCGCACCAACCGCCGGCTCTCTGTGGCGCTGTTTTCCCGCTTAAGGATTCCCATCACAGCCTTTGTGTGCATTATACCGTTTTTCCGAAGCAATGTCAAGAAACGAAAATTCATCCCCGCTTCATAAATTTGAAATTCTTTTTTGCTAGAATAAGGGCTTCCAAAAGAATAGAATCAGGTGTTACTATGAACCGAATGAACCGCACGGAATTGGTCAAAGAGCAGTACCGCAGCACGGATAACCTGAACATCCGCATTACCCTGCATGAGAAGTACAGCACCAACCGGCAGGGCTTCGGCAACTGGATTTTGGAGCAGTACCGGTTCTTTCCCGGCTGCCGGATTCTGGAACTCGGCTGCGGTACCGGCGACCTCTGGGAAAGTCACACAGACCTGCTGCCCGCGTCAAGCGAGCTGATTCTCTCTGACTTTTCGCAGGGGATGGTTACGGAAGTACAAAAGAAATTTGCCGCCTGTCCGCACATTTCCTGCCAAAAAATCGACATAGCGAATATTCCCTTCCCTAACTGCAGCTTTGATTGGGTCATCGCAAACATGATGCTGTACCATGTGCCAAACCTGGAAGGGGCATTGGCTGAAGCTGCGCGTGTTTTAAAACCTGGCGGGCACTTTGCTGCCGCCACCTATGGGGAGCACGGCATTGCGGATTATCTGGAAGAGCACCTGCACGCTTACGGCTTTTCCCAGAAAGTAAACAACACCTTTACCCTGCAAAACGGAAACGCACTTCTGTCCCGCCGCTTCCGAACCGTTGAAAGATGCGTGTATCCGGACGCACTGGAAGTAACGGAAACCAAGGATTTGGTAGACTACATTCTGTCCATGACTTCTATGACGAATCTTTCTTTAGACCGCGCGGCACTCTTTGCATACTTTGAAGCACAGAAAAACGAGTGCGGGGTTATCCGGATTCCCGAGGAATACGGGATGTTCCTCTGCACCCTTTAAAAAGCAGCGGCTGCCGGAAATCACACGGCAGCCGCTGCTTTATTCTGTTTCGTTTTTGCTGTTTTTTCCTACGGCAAGCTGCAGCATCTCCTCTGCATTTTGCAGTGTCAGCGGCGTAATCTGTGTGCCGCCAATCAGCCGCGCCAGCTCCTGCCTGCGGCCGGCATGATCCAGCAGCGTAACCTGTGTAAAGGTTCTGCCGCTTTCCGTATGCTTTTCAATGCGGTACTGCCGGTCGCCGAGTGCTGCAATCTGTGCCAGATGCGTCACGCACAGCACCTGCCGCCCCTTTGCCGTCTGCCGCAGTTTCTGCCCGATTTTCTGTGCCGCGCTGCCCGAAACGCCGGTATCCACTTCGTCGAAAATCAGCGTACCAACACTGTCCCTGCCGGAAAGCAGCGACTGAATCGCCAGCAGAATACGTGAAAGCTCGCCGCCGGAAGCAATCTTCGCAAGCGGGCGTGCCGGTTCACCGGGGTTGGCGGAAATCAAAAACTGCACTGCGTCACAGCCTGCAGGCCCCGGCTCACCGGGCTCCTGCTGCACTGTAAACACCACGCCCGGCATATCCAGATACGCAAGCTCGGCGCGCACCTGTCTAGCAAATCCAGTAGCAGCCTTTCTGCGCGCGGAAGAAAGCTGCGCACCCAACTGCCGCACCTCTTTTTCCGCTTTGGCGCAGGCTTTCTGCAAACGCTCCAATTCTTCGCCGCTGTGCTGCACCGCGTCAAGCTCCCGGCGGCAGTTTTCCAGATACTGCAGCATTTCCTCTTCAGTTTTGCCGTATTTCAGGGATAAGTGATAGTAAACATTCAGTCGTTCTTCAATATCATCCAGTTCCCGCGGGTCAAACTCATTGTCTTCACACTGCCCGCCGATTTCTTCCGCGCAGTCCTGCAGGTCATAGCCAATGCTTTCCAGCCTGCCTGTCAGCGCGCCCAACTCCGGCAGCACATCTCCCACAGAAGAGAGGGCTTTTGCCGCATCCAGCACTGCAGCGCAGGCACCGGGCAGCTCCTCGCCGCCGTTGAGCAGGGTGTCTGCCTGACGCAAGGCTTCGGTAATTTTCCCGCTGTTGCGGATACGCTGCCGCCGGTTCTGCAGTTCTTGCTGCTCGCCCGGCTGAATCTGCGCCGCTTCCAGTTCCTCTGCCTGGTAGGTGAGCAAGTCAATCCGCCGCGCTTTTTCAGATTCGTCCAAATTCACAGTGGAAAGCTGCCTGCAAAGACCCTTCCATGCGGTGTATGCCTCCCGGTAGCTGTGCCGCAGCTCCGGCGAAACACCCATACGGTCCAGATAGCGCAGATGGTTTTCCGGCGAAAGCAGACCGTAACTCTCATGTTGACCGTGCAGATTGATCAGCAGCGCGCCCAGTTCCTTCAGCGCGGAAACCGAAGCCGGTCGCGCGCCGATGTGGCAGACCGTGCGGCCGTCCTCACGGATTTCGCGCTGCAGAAGCAGGGTGCCGTCTTCCTCCGGCGAAAAGCCGAGAGCCTCCAGCTTTCGCTGCACCCGCTGCCCAAAGTCCGAAAAGCTCGCGCTGACAAAAGCACCCTTGGCACCGCTGCGCACCAGTTCCCGCGACGTGCGCTGCCCCAGCACCGCATGAATCGCGTCGATAATAATGGATTTGCCCGCGCCGGTTTCACCGGTCAGCACGTTAAAACCGGCGCCGAAGTCTATGGTTGCCTTTTCAATCACTGCAATATTTTCAATATACAACTGATTTAACATTGGATTACCCCATCATTCTGGTCAGCTCGGCAACAAACTGCTGGGATGCGTGCTCGCTGCGCATGGCAACAAAAATGGTGTCATCCCCGGCGAGCGTCCCCAAAACCGACTCCCAGTGCATGGTATCCATCGCCACGCAGACCGCCTGTGCCATGCCGGTCAGCGTTTTGATAATCACCAGATTGCCCGTGCTAACAATGGAAACGGCGCTGTCTTTCAGCAGAGAATAAAATTTATTGGAAATATCCTTGTTCTCTTCCCTGCCGGTGGAATACCGGTACTGCCCGTCTGCAGAAAGTGTTTTAACCAGACGCAGTTCCTTAATATCGCGCGAAACCGTTGCCTGCGTCACTTCAAAGCCGGACTCCCGCAGGCGGCGCAGCAGTTCTTCCTGCGTATCAATCGTGTACTGGCTGATGAGTTCGAGAATCTTGGCGTGCCGTCGTGTTTTCATAGCAGATACTCCTTTCCGCAGTGCTCAGGTACTGCCGAGTTTTTGGTTCAAAATCTGATAGAAATGATGCTGTTTAAGCTTCAGCAGCCGCGCCGTATGCGGCGAGCGGCTGATGGTAACCTGCTGCCCCTGGCACAGCGGAATCGCTCGGTCGCCGTCAACCGAAAGATATGCCTTGGCATCTGCCGTCAAAAAGGTCTGAACGGTCAGACGAGCCTCCTCTGAAAAGACAACCGGCCTGCTGTTCAGCGCGTGCGGGCAAATGGGTGTCAACAGAAAACTGCGCATGACCGGATCCAGCACCGGGCCGCCCGCAGAAAGTGAGTAAGCAGTGCTGCCGGTCGGCGTTGCAAAGATCAAGCCGTCCGCCCGGTAGCGTGCCATCGCCGTCTGGTTTAATCCCACCTGAAAGTCGATAATCCGCGAAAGCGCGCCGCGCGCGATGACCACATCATTGAGTGCATCAATCCGCTGTACCCCCTGCTCGTCCGCAAATTCAGCGCGCAACAGCAGTCGATTCTCAATCGTGTAATTTCCCTCTGCCAGATGGGAAAGCAAGTGCAGCTCATTTGGCTCCAGTTCTGCAACAAAACCGAGTCTGCCGGTATTAACGCCCAGAATCGGCTTGCCGGCCATGGCTGCACACCGTGCCTCGCGGATAATGGTGCCATCGCCGCCCACAGCAATTGCCGCATCGCAGCCGGAAAACAGTTCTTTATCGTCAGGCGCCCAACAGTCCGCCGCAAAGCCATACTGCCGGTTCGCTATGCGCATCCATACCTGTATGCCCAGGGCGTGCAAGCGGTCAATCGTTTCTGCCACACACCGTGCCGCATTCTTTTTTTCCAGATTGGGCAGCAGCGCAATCTTCATTTTTTGTCACCGCCGTTCAGCACACGGTGAGACTCCTCAACCAATGCAGAGATATCCAGTGCCACCGACTGCGGTTCCGCCGCTTTCTGCAGATACAGCAGATACTCAATGTTTCCCTCCGGCCCCCGCACCGGAGAAAAAGTAAGCCCCAAAATGGAGTAGCCGTTTTGCAGCACAAAATTGGTGATTTCCGCAATGACCTCACAGTGCACCTGCGGATCGCGCACCACCCCTTTTTTACCGACTTTGCCCTTACCCGCCTCAAACTGCGGCTTAATCAGACAGACTGCCCCGCCGCCGTCTTTTAGAAAGCGGTGTGCAACCGGCAGCACCAGCTTTAAGGAAATGAACGCAACATCCACACTGAAAAAGTCCACCTGCTCCGGCACCTGTTCCGGTGTCAGGTAACGCACATTGGTGCGCTCCAGATTGACCACCCGCGGGTCTGTACGCAGTTTCCACGCAAGCTGACCGTAACCAACGTCCACCGCGTATACGCGCACGGCTCCGTTCTGCAGCATACAGTCAGAGAAGCCGCCGGTCGAGGCGCCAATGTCCATCGTAACCTTGCCGTCCAGCGAAATCGGAAATACCTCCATTGCCTTTTCCAGCTTCAGTCCGCCGCGGCTGACATAGCGCAGCCCGCCGCGCACTTCCAGCTTCACATCACGCGACACTGGCGTACCCGGCTTATCGTACCGCTGATGCTCAATAAACACGTCCCCTGCCATGATGATGGCTTTCGCCTTTTCGCGGCTTTCCGCAAACCCCTGTTCCACCATGAGGCAGTCGAGCCTTACCTTATCCCTCAATTTTCCCACTCCGTTGTAATGGTCTGCACCATGCTGTCCGCATCCAGCCCCAATGCCTGCAAACACTGGGACACAGATGCGTGGGCAACAAAGTTTTCAATCGCGTGTATGCGGCAGGTACCGCTGAAAGCGGTCTTTTCATACAGCAGGCTTTCAAAGTGCTCACCGACGCCGCCCGTCCGAATGCCCTCCTCAAAGAAAAACACCCGCTTTTTGCGTGCAGCCGCCTGCAGCGCGCCCTCTGGCAGCGGCTTAATTCGGTCGAGCTTCAGCACTTCCACCGCCATGCCGCGGCTGTTCAGTACCTCCTGTGCACGGCACGCCTGCGCAAACAGCCTGCCGTAGGTCACAAGAAGCGCCGGCGCGGCAGCGTCACCGTACTGGTCAAAGCCTTCGCCACGATGCAGAAAGTCTGCCGGACGAAACCCCTCCGCGCCGCGCGGATAACGCACCGCAACCATTCCCGGCGTTTCATAAAAAGCGCGGTGCAAATCTCGAATCAGTTCGTCAAAGTAAGCGGGAGAGTAAACCGTCACACCGGGAATGGTGTTGAAATATGCCGCATCGAAAATGCCCTGATGCGTTTCGCCGTCCTCCCCCACAACGCCCGCACGATCCACACCGAACACCACCTTTACCCGCTGGATGGCAACATCATGTATCATCTGGTCGTAACCGCGCTGCAAGAAGGTGGAATACACCGCGAAAATCGGCAGCATCCCCTGGCTCGCCAAACCGCCCGCAAAGGTAACGGCGTGCTCTTCGGCAATGCCCGTATCAAAAAAGCGCTGCGGAAACCGCTCGCTGAACGTTTCCAGACCGGTGCCCGATTTCATGGCGGCAGTAATGGCGCAGATGCGGCTGTCCTCTGCAGCCATGCTGCACAGGGTGCTGCCAAAAACACTGCTGAACGTTTCTTTTTTTGCAGCAGCCGCACGGCCTGTCTGCACATCAAAACTGGAAACCCCGTGAAACGCACCGGGATTCTGCTCTGCAAAGGAGTAGCCCCGGCCTTTCTCCGTAACCACATGGAGCAGCAGTGGGTGGTCAATGGTCTTGGCAGTTTCCAGCACCTCTGTCAGCTGGGGCAGGTCGTGCCCGTCAAACGGCCCGTAATAGTAAAACCCCATGTCCTCAAACAAGGTGCTGTTATAAAGCAGAGAGCGCAGCACAGCTTTCAAGGCATGAAACGCCTTCCAAATTGGTTTTCCAACCAGCGGAATGCCGTTGAGCACTGTTTCCACATTGGACTTTGCCTTGAGATACCCCGGTTTGGTGCGCATATGCGCCAGGTAGCGGGCCATCGCCCCCACATTGCGGGAAATTGACATTTTATTGTCATTCAAAACCACAATCAGGTTTTTGCCGAACCGGCCTGCGTTGTTGAGTCCCTCGTAAGCCATGCCGCCGGTCAGCGCGCCGTCGCCGATGACCGCCACAACATAACCAGGCTTTTCCTTGAGTGCCTTCGCCTGCGCAATGCCGAGCGCTGCCGAAATAGAGGTACTGCTGTGACCTGCCGTAAAAGCATCCCACGGACTCTCCTGGCGGTTTGGAAAACCGGAAAGCCCGCCCTGTGTACGGATGGTTAAAAAGCGGTCTTTGCGGCCGGTCAGAATCTTATGTGCGTATGCCTGATGCCCCACATCCCAAACAATCTGGTCATCCGGCGTGCCAAACACGCGATGCAGCGCGACGGTCAGTTCCACAGAACCCAGATTGGACGCCAGATGCCCGCCGTTTTTGGCAACTGTCCGGATAATCATGGTGCGCAGTTCTGTGCAGAGCTGTTCCAACTGCGCAGGCGTCAGGTCTTTTAAATCCGCCGGAGAGTGAATTTGGTCGAGCAGTTTGGACATTCTGCGCGTCTCCTAAGCGTCTGAGCGCCCGTGCCGGTTGTGGCGGCGCGCGGCGGTCAGCGTATTTTTCAGCAGCATGGCAATCGTCATGGGTCCCACCCCGCCGGGCACCGGGGTAATGGCGGCGGCAATCGGCTCCACCTGCGCAAAGTCCACGTCGCCGCACAAAGCGCCGTTTTCATCGCGGTTCATCCCAACGTCAATGACCACCGCGCCGGGTTTCACCATATCCGCGGTGACAAACTTTGCCTTGCCGACGGCAGACACCAAAATATCCGCCTGCCGGCAAAGCTCGGGCAGATTTTGCGTTTTGCTGTGGCAAATTGTCACCGTACCGTTTTCATGCAGCAGAAGCATCGCCATCGGTTTGCCGACAATATTGCTGCGACCAATCACCACGCAGTGCCTGCCCGCCACTTCAATCTGCTCGTGGTGCAACAGCTCCAGAATACCCGCCGGCGTACAGGGCAGAAAATCGAAATCACCAATCATGATGTGACCCACATTCACCGGATGAAAGGCATCCACATCCTTGTCCGGCGCAATCGCGTTGATGACCGCCGATTCGTCCAGCCCCTGCGGCAGCGGCATCTGCACCAGAATGCCGTCAATATCCGGACGCCGGTTCAATTCCTGTACCAAACTGTTCAGCTCCTGCTGGGACACCGTTTCCGGCAGCTCGCAAATTTCGCTGTAAATACCGGTTTCCTCGCAGGCTTTCTTTTTGTTGCGGACATACGTATGCGAAGCCGGGTCATTCCCTACCAGCACAACAGCCAGACCGGGTGTGTAACCCTCCTCCTCCATCTGTGCAACTTCATTTTTTACCTGCGCGCGAACCTGTGCGGCAATCGCCTTGCCGTCAATTCGTTTAGCCATTCGTTTCCTCCTGCTGGTTTGGCTGTGTTTCCTGCGGCGCCGGTTCGGCGCTGTCAGCAGCCTTCGTTTCCTGTTCCGCCTCCTGCGTAGGTTTTCCCTCCTCGGAAGCTTCCGTATGCTCCTGTCCGGCAGAAAGCTCCTGCACGGTTTCATCTGTCACCAAATCTTCCGGTACTTTGTCCACAATTCCGTTGAGCGCCATGATGCGCGGGCTGCCGACGCCGCTTAACACCGTGCGTTTATGCAGAACCAGCAGTGCCACGGCGCTGACAATGACCAGCGCGCCTGCCAAAACCTGCGAAACCCGCAGGGAAAGCCCCGGCAGCAACAGGCTGTCTGTGCGCAAACCCTCCACAATGAAACGCTCAAAGCCGTACCAAAGCAGGTACAGAAGAAAAACCTGCCCATCGTAATGCCGCAGTCTGCGTGAAAAGAAATGCAGTAGGATGAAACCAATCAGGCACCACATAGATTCGTAGAAAAAGCAGGGATGCACCGGCACATTGCCTGTATTTTCACTGACCATCCCCCACGGCAGGTCGGTTTCCCTGCCGAACGCCTCCTGGTTCACAAAGTTGCCCCAGCGGCCGATGCTCTGCCCGATTAAAAAGCCGAGAGAGGCAATGTCCAGCACTGCAGACACCCGCATTTTGCTGAGCTTTGCCGTAATGCAGCCACCCAGAAGACCGCCGATGACTCCGCCGTAAATGGCCAGGCCGCCGTCGTGAATGTCTATGATTTTCGCGGGGTTTTTCAGGAACATATCACCCGGGTAAAAAATCACATAATAAGCGCGCGCGCCGACGATTCCGCAAAGGATGCCCACAATGATGCAGTTCATCAGTTTGTCCGGATCCAGGTCAAACTTCGGGGCGCTCTTCATGGCATAAAGCACCGCCAGCAGAAAACCGACCGCGATAATAATGCCGTACCAGTAAACGTTAAACGAACCGATATGGAACGCAACGCGGTTTACATCCAGGCTGATGCCCAGTTCGGGAAATCGAATATGCAGCATAGTTCCTCCACCTTCTGTACCGTCGTGCAAGCGGCGGACAAATCTAAATTTCTGTTGTTATGTACCCTGAAAAATCAGGGATGGATCACGGAAAGAACCGCGTTTTCCGGCAGCATCTGCACCCGCAGCCTTTCCTGCAGATCCTGCAGGGTAATCTGTGCAATGGACTCCACATCGTCCGCGATGGAGCGGCCCGCAAAATACGCGGAGAGCATACTGGTCGCAAGATTTTCCACACTGTTAAAGCCGGACACCGCCTGCCCATAAACGGACTTTTTCGCATCGGCAAAAAGCGCCGGGTCCAGTCCGTTTTTGCGCACTGCAGCCAGTTCCTTTTGAATTTCCGCGGCAACCGCATCCGGGTCTTTGGACTCCCCGCTGAAAACCACTGCCGCATAGCCCGGCCCTTCAAAGTAATCGTTGCCGAAGCTGGACTCGTTAATCAGCCCCGCATCCAGCAGGCGGCGGAACAGCGGCGAGGATTCCCCGCAGAGCGCTTCAAGCAAAACCTCAATCTGCGCCAGTTCCGGCGTTGACGCGCGGCGTTCTGCCGGCGCTTTAAAACCGAGGTAAAACACCGGCACCGCCACGCTGCCTTTTTCCGAAACACGGTTTTTGAGGATTCCCTGCGGTTCCGGCTCAAAAATGCGCTGCACCTGCACCTCCTGTGAGGGCTGCAGCAGCTTGTCGCAAAGCGCCAGCACTTTCTGCGGCTCTACATTGCCGACCACGCACAGAACCATGTTGTTGAGATTATAGAACGTTTTGTGGCACTCATACAGCAGTTCCGGCGTAATTTTCGCAATGCTTTCCACGGTACCGGCAATATCCAGCTTCACGGGATGATTCTTATACATGGCAGAGAGCATATTGAACAGCACCCGCCAACCAGGGTCATCCTCGTACATCCGGATTTCCTGCCCGATAATGCCCTGTTCCTTCTGCACCGTCTGCTCTGTAAAGTACGGCTTCTGCACAAAGTCCAGCAGAATCTCCAGGGATTCATAAACATGATCCGTGCAGGAAAACAGGTAGCAGGTTTTATCAAAGGAGGTGTAGGCATTGGCATTAGCGCCGGTTTTAGCGTACTTGGCGAAGGCGTCCACTCCATCCGCGTTTTCAAACATTTTGTGCTCCAGATAATGGGCGATGCCTTCTGGCACACGGGTCGGCTCCGCCTCATCCGAGCGGCGGAACACATTGTCAATGGAGCCGTAGTTGGTACCGAAAACCGCGTAGGAAGTGTGGCTCTGCGGCTTTGGGTAAATCATGATGTGCAGCCCGGAGGAATGGCGCATTTCCAGATAAGACTCCCCCATGCGGCTGATTTTTACTTCCTGCAAACCACTCACTGTGCAGCCTCCTTTTGCCCTTTTAGGCAGTAGACCGTGTCCAAATACACGCCCTGCGCTGTGCGGACAATGTCCTCGCGGCTGGCATCCTGCACCAACTTGGCATACGCTTCCGGCGTGTAAACCTGCGCGGAAACGGATTGGGACAAATACCAGCCCTCCAGTGCGGAAAGGGAATCCGCCACGCCGTTGTAGTTATTCACCATAGAAAGCTTCGCCGCGGCAATATCCGCATCTGTAAATTCCCCGCCCTGCACCGCTTTCAACTGCTCCAAAATGGCCTGTTCCGCCTTTTCCATATTTTCAAACTCCACGCCGCTCTGCACGAACATCAGACCGAGCATGGAATTGTAAAGAGAAGCGCAGTAATAGCACAGGCTCATTTTTTCGCGGACATTCAGAAACAGCTTGCTGTTCGGCGTGCCGCCGAAAATAGCGCTCATCAGCCGAGCTGCCGGCACCAGTTCCGGATTCTGCCGCTGTGAAGTCTGCACCCGCAGGCCCAGCACCATTTTCCCCTGCACCACATCCTGACGGTCTGTCACATGGGAAATTTCTTTGGAATGTGCGCAGTCCACAGTGTTCTGCAGCGGCGCATACTGGCGCACCACGCCGTCAAACGCCTTGGCAAGGCGCTTTGCAACCGGCTGCGGGTCCAAATCCCCCAGCGCGAGGATTTCCACGCGGGCGGTTTGCAGCATCTGCCGCCAAGCCTGCGTCACCTGCTCCACTGTCAGGTGTTCCACCGCGTCACGGGAGCCAAAACGGTGCAAACCGAACGGCTCGTCCGCACACATGATTTCCGTGCAGCGAGTCAGCGCGAAAGCGCGCTTGTCGCTGAACTCCGCATCCAGCTGCTCCAGCGTTTGACGCTGTTCCTGGCGGAAGTCCTCTTCCCGAAATCTGCCGTTTTCCAGCGCCGGATCAAACAGCGCCCCGCACAGCACCTCGGTCAGCTCCGCCGCCAGATGTTCGTTTTCCAGGGCATACCGTTCAGCAATGCCGCTTGCGGAAACAGTCAGCACCTGCAGATTGCCAAGCTTGCCGACCTCCGCGCCCAGCGACGCCCCGTACAGGGACGCCAGCTTCCGGCTCATCAGCGTAAAGTCCGGATACGCGCGCGAGCAGCGGCTGAGCAAAAACGGCAGCAGCGCATTGGCCGCAGCCGTATCTTTTTGCAGCGGCAACAAAAAATTGACGGAAATACGGAAGGTTTTAAACTTCGTATCACGAACGCTTCTGAAACGGATGCCTTCGTGCAGAGTGCTCTGCTCGACTTGATTCATAAAGCGGATCATCTCCTAAATTCAAAATAATCGGCGGCGGCGCAGCCGGAATTAACGTTATTATAGCACACGCACCGAGGCATGAAAAGCAATAAACTTCTGAATATTCTATGAATTTGAATAAACTTTCACTTTGGTGGCTGCCACCCACAGGGAATCTTTTTAGCATTCTAAAACTTCCGGAAAGTATGCATCCGCAGCCGGCTGCCGACAAAGGCTTGTACTTCCGCCGCGCGGTGTGGTATACTGGGAAATTGTCGAAATAAGGAACAGAAGCAGTGTGCTGCTTCTGACCGGAGGGAAACATGAAAGTGTTCAATCGTACAAAATCCGGCGAACTCGGTTTGACCCTGGCCACGGTGCTCTGGGGACTGTGCTTCGCCGTGTCTAAGGACGCCAACGCGCAGGTTCCGCCCGCCTGGCAGGTGGGTCTGCGGTTTTCTGCCGCCGCCGTGCTCATGGCGCTGCTCTTTCACCGAAGGCTCAAACAGCTGAACCGCCGCACGGTACTGAGCGGCCTGCTGCTGGGCGTGCTCATCTTTACGGGCTATTATCTGCAGACTGTGGCGCTGCAGTACACCACCGCCGGAAAAAGCGCGTTTTTGACCGCTATTTATGTGGTGCTGGTTCCGTTTCTGTATTGGGCGGTTCGGCACACAAAGCCGGGTGTGCAGCACCTGTTCTCCGCCGTGCTGTGCCTTTGTGGCGTGGGGCTGCTTTCCCTAGACGGCGGCGGCCTGCGTCTTGGCCTTGGCGAAGTACTGACGCTCGCCACAGGCGTGGTCTATGCCTTTCACATTGTGTGCATGGGCATCACGGCGGAAGACAGCGACCCCATTCTGCTGACCTTCGTGCAGTTTGTAGTTTGCGGCGCGCTTGGCTGCGCCGTAGCGGGCTTTACCGCGCCGCTGCCGGTCTGGGATACCGGCTCCGTGCTTTCCATGGCCTATCTGGCAGTGCCCGGCACGATGATTCCTATGAGCCTGCAGTGTTTCGCGCAAAAATACGTGAAGCCCGGAAAAGCTGCCCTGCTGATGTCGCTGGAAAGCGTTTTCGGCTGTCTGTTCGGCATTCTGCTGCTCGGAGAGCACCCCACCTGGAAGATTGCCGGCGGCTTCGTGCTGATTTTCGCCGCAATGATTCTTTCGGAGATTCCGCTGTCAAAGCAAAGCGTCTCCCGGCAAAACCGCGCATTGAAAAACTAAAAAGAACAGGCAGGACTGCCTCGCCGCGGAAACAAGCGGTAGGGCAGTCCTGCTTTTTTATTCATCCTTTGCATGCAGCCTCGTTCCGCTGAAAGAGTCCGCCAACAGATCCCCCAGCCGATGCTTTTGCACACCGCCGTGTCCGTCCGCAAGGTAAACGGGAAAGTCCGGCCCGCAGAATTCTGACATAACCTGCCGGCAGATGCCACAAGGCGGGCAGGGGGCGTCCGCCTTTTCCCCGCCGGGCGCCCCGACAATGGCAATGGCCGCAAAACTACGCGCGCCACTGCTGACCGCAGCCGCTAAAGCAGAACGTTCCGCGCAAATGGTTGCACCGTAAGAACTGTTTTCCACATTTGCGCCCAAGAAAATGCGCCCATCTTTGGTCAGCAGTGCCGCACCCACATGGAAATTGGAATAGGGCGTATATGCATTACCGCGCGCCTGCTTGGCAGCTTCGAGCAATTCGACTGGTTCCATACACAATCCTCCTTCGACTTTCCGGGAATCCCGGCAGTCTGGTTGTATCCACTTCCATTATAGGCGCACGCCAGCCCCACCGCAAGCGGAATTTACGGCAGGAGACGTGCCTTCAGCGCAAGAATTGGGACTCCCTGTTCCGAAAACATCTTTTCGTGCTCCGTCATGACGTTGTCCGGGCAGTTCTGTGCGTGCAAATCCTGTGTCTGTTCCAAAATTTCAAACCCGGCTTCCGGCAGATACCGCAAGGTTGCCGCAAACAGCGGCGCATCATCTGTTTTAAACCATAGTTGGGCATCCGGCTCCAGAAGCGGGCGGTACAGCAGCAGCTGCCGCGGGTGGGTCAGCCGGCGCTTGTGGTGGCGTGGCCGCGGCCACGGATTGCAAAAATTGATGTAGATTCTGGACACACGGTCCTGCTCCCCCAGAATATCCGGCAAGCGCTCGATATCGTAAGCGGTCAAGGCGATGTTGTCCACCGGTTTTTCTCCAAAAGCCTCTTCAATCAGGCGCTTACCGGGAGCCAGCACAGCATCCTTCATATCGATTCCTAAATAGTTGATTTCCGGATGCTGCGGCGCCAAACCGGCCAAAAACCAGCCCTTGCCGCAGCCAAGCTCCAGGTGCAGCGGCTGCCGACGTGGAAACCATTCCAGCCAGCGGTTTTTCATGCGCTGCGGATTCCGCAGAAAAAAAGGGCAGGCGTCCAGTTCCGGGCCTGCCCAAGGCTTTGCACGCATTCTCATGTTGCTTCTACTCCTTCCTGCCGCACCGGTTTGCAAACATCCACCCAGCCGCAGCTGTGAGCGACTTTTTCCAGCTCCGCGCAGGTTAGTCGCACTGCCGAGCTGGTCGTGCCCGCCGCCGGATACACGTCTGCAAACCGATGCAGGGACTCGTCCAGCCAGACCTGCGCCTGCGCCGGATTGGCAAACGGGCAGACACCGCCAATCGGGTAGCCGGTCATTGGCTGCACATCTTCGCCTGCAAGCATTTTTGCTTTTTTGCCAAATGTGCGCTTGAACTTGGCGTTGTCAATTTTGCAGTCTCCTGCCGCGACAATCAGCAGACATCCGCCCTCCCGGTAAAAAGAGATCGTTTTGGCAATACACGCCGGCTCCACGTGCAGTGCGTGCGCAGCCTGCTCGACCGTAGCGCTCACTTCCTGCAGCTCCAGCACACGATCCGCAAGACCGCAGTCGGCAAGATATTCTTTTACTTTTTTCAGTTCAGGTGCCATTCTTTTCCCGCTTTCCACATAAAAAATAGATCCGAAACAGTATAGCATATTTCCGTCCGGTTGCAAACCGCACGCAGCGGAAATTATAAAAAAGGAAACCCGCGCATAGAAGTGCGGATTTCCCTATCTCTTTTCCTATTTATATTACCACAAACCGGATAAAATTTCAAGTCTTGCATTTTGCCTTGCACTGCGTTTATACTGACAGAAGAGAACGCTTTCCTTTCTGCAAAAAAGTGGCAGATTTCAAACTATAATGCAAAGAATTAAAATTACAAACACACTTTTCGGTATGTTTTTAGGGAATTTCATGAATTTTTTGTGTAAAATCCGTCCAGATTGTGAGGGGCTTTCACTGGACAATTGACACCGTTGTGCTATAATTATCTTATATACATTTTTCACAAAAATGGCAAGCGGTCACTGACACAGCACCGGGGAGGTTTGCATGTCCAAACAGAAAAAAATCACCATTCTTCTTTGCGGCATTCTGGCGGCAGTTGCCGCCGTGCTCGTGTTCCTCTGGAGCCGCTACGGCTACCGGACGCAGAGTTACAGCAACACTTCCTACGCAATGGGAACCTATGTGCAGCAAACCGTTTACGGAAAAAATGCACAAGCCGCCGCCACCTCTGCGGCGCAGGCCGTCACCGCGCTGGAAGACCAGATTTCCTGGCGTATTTCCGACAGCGACATCCACAAACTCAACGATGCGGCCGGCTCCACCTGGGAAACCTTAGACAGCTACACCATTTCTTTGCTGAAGCTTTCCCTGGACGTGGCGCAAAAATCAGATGGTCTTTTTGACCCGACAGTGCTGCCTGTCACCTCGCTTTGGGACTTTGACGGCAAGCAGCACGTTCCCACCGACAGCGAGCTGAAAACCCTGTTGCCGCGCGTCAATTATAAAGACTTGCGCATCAATGAAGCCAACCACACCGCTTCTCTGAAAATGCACTACGAAGGGGTGGACCTCGGCTCCGTTGGCAAAGGTGCCGCCTGTGACAAAGCACTGGAGGCATACAAAAAAGCCGGTGTGCAGGCGGCAGTTGTGGCCGCCGGGGGCAGCATCGGGCTGTACGGCAGCAAACCAGACAACTCCGGCTGGAGTGTTGCGATCCGCGACCCGAAAACCTCGGATCAAAAGGCAGGCAGCGTTGGTACCATCAGCATGGAAAGCGGTCAGTTCGTTTCGACCTCCGGCACCTACGAAAAAGAGTTCACGAAGAACGGAAAAACCTACCACCACCTTCTGAACCCCAAAACCGGTATGCCGGAAAACAACGGGCTGGTGTCCGTAACCGTTGTCTGCAAAAACGGTGCGCTGAGCGATGCTCTTTCCACTGCCTGCTTTGTACTGGGTCGGGAAAAGGGCACAGCACTGGCAAAGGAATACGGTGCGGAAACCATTTTCATTGACAGCAAAGCTGCCGTTTATGTTTCCAATGGCTTGAAAGACCGCTTTCAACTGACGAATTCCTCAACATACCATCTGGCCTCCTGAAGCGCGGTGTGAAATGAAGACAACAAAGAAAAAAGACCTGCTTCTAATCGTGCCGGTTTTGCTCCTTGCTGCCGGGCTGCTGCTCTGGAACAACCTGCAGCCCGCCCCGGCGACGCTGACCGCCATCGTGGAGGAAAACGGAAAAGTCACACATACCTATAACCTTTCCACGCAAAAAAGCACGCAGCTTGTCGACATTGGCGGCAAATACCATGTAAAACTGCTGCTGGAACCCGGAAAAATTTCCTTTTATCATTCAGACTGTCCGGATCAGGTTTGTGTACGCACGGGCAAGCTGACCAAGCCGGGACAAACCGCCGTGTGCCTGCCCGCAAAAGTTAGCGTGCGGGTAACCGGCGGAAAAAGCGAGGTGGACGGCGTTACCGGTTAACGCCAGCGGACTTATGCATGATAAACTGCGCATTTCCCGTACAACACGCCGTGTGGCTTTCATCGGGATGCTGGGGGCTTTGGCACTGGTGCTTTCCGCACTGGAAGCCATGCTGCCGCCGCTGCCGATGCTGCCGCCTGGCGCAAAGCTCGGTCTTTCCAATTTGGTAACCATGTACGCCGCCGGAGCGGTCGGGCTGCTGCCTGCCCTGGCGATTGCTTTGCTCAAAGGACTGTTTGCAGGGGCGATGTCCGGCTCCGTTGCGCTGCTAATGAGCACGGCGGGCGGGCTTGCCAGCACACTGGTCATGTGGGTGCTGCTGCAGCCAAAGTCTCAGCCATTCGGCTTTCTGGGGCTGGGCGTTGCGGGAGCGCTGACGCACAACATGGCGCAGCTTGGCGTGGCAGCTTTACTGACGACACCGGCTGTAAGCTGGTATGCACCCTGGCTGCTGCTGTTCGGGGTGTTGGCAGGCATTCTCACAGGACTGGTTCTGCGGGCAATCACTCCGCTTCTGGAGCGCTTCAAGCCCTGAAAAAACGCGTATACGGCAGATAAACGCAGTTCTTTTTTCGATTTCGGAACGATAAAATAAAACGACCGCTCCACACACGCCGGCATAGCACGTGGATTGAAATGGATTGCACGCTGCCCGACAGGGCGAATGGTTTACCTGTTTTTCGTATATTCCTATCTTCACGCAAGGTAGTGATTATAGATTTTTAGTTAAGTTTATGTATTGGAGGGAAAAGTATGGAATTGAGCTTTCCACAAAAGCCATTCCGAACGCACGGCGGTGCGGCGGTTCCGCATCGGAAGCACGCCGCGCAGTCGGAGTCGGTGGTCATGCCGGTTCCCAGTGAAGTCGCCATCCCCATGCAAATGCATGTGGGGGCGCCCTGTAAACCGATGGTCAAGCCCGGCGACCCCGTAACAGTCGGTCAAAAGATCGGCGACAGTACCGGATTTGTCAGCGCACCGATTCATGCCAGTGTCTCCGGCAAGGTCAAGGCCATTCAGAAAATTCAGCTTTGCGGCGGTGGTTACGGCGATGCCGTTATCATTGCCTCCGACGGAAAGATGGAGATGTGTCCAGACCTGAAGGCGCCAAACATCACCGACCTGAAGAGCTTTCTGGCAGCCGTTCGGGAGTCCGGCTTGGTTGGTCTGGGCGGTGCGGGATTTCCAACGCACGTCAAACTGAATGTTCCAGAGGGAAAAAAGGTCGACACGCTGATTATCAATGTGGCAGAATGCGAACCGTATCTGACCGCGGATAACCGCGAAGCATTGGAAAACACCGCCAGCGTACTGGACGGCGTTTTCACTGTAAAAAAAATGCTTGGGCTGAGCCGCGGCATTCTGGCCGTTGAAAGCAACAAACCGCAGGTCATAGAAAAACTGCGCTCTATGTTGGACACGGACACGCGCAATACCGACAAAAGCGTCGGGGTGCTGGCGCTGCGGGCCACTTACCCGCAGGGCGCTGAAAAAGTATTGATTAAAGCCTGCACCGACCGCGTGGTTCCCATGGGCAAGCTGCCGGCGGATGTCGGATGTATCGTGATGAACGTCACGAGTGTCGCCTTTCTGGCAGACTACCTCAAGACCGGTGTGCCACTCGTAAAAAAGCGACTGACAGTGGACGGTTCCGCTGTTGCTGAACCGAAAAACGTCATTGTGCCCATCGGCACCCGCGTGCGCGATGTGCTGGCCTTTGTCGGTATGAAAGGTGAACCTGCCAAAGTGCTGGTTGGCGGCCCGATGATGGGCATGGCTGTCCCCACTTTGGACGTACCGGTGCAGAAACAAAACAACGGCCTTGTCTGTCTGGACGAGACGGAAGCGCACAAACCCCAAATGACCGCCTGCATCCGCTGCGGACGCTGCGTAATGGGCTGCCCGATGCATCTGGTACCAACCAGACTGGAAGCTTACGCCAAAGCAAAGGACGTGGACGCACTGGTGGATTACGACATCATGGACTGCATGGAATGCGGCACTTGCGCCTACAACTGTCCGGCTGGCCGGCCGCTGGTGCAGGCAATCCGCGTAGGTAAAGCGCTCGTCAAAGCAGGAGGTGCTAAAAAATAATGGGCAAGTTAATGGTTTCTTCTTCCCCGCACGTTCACACTTCTGCCACAACCCAGCGCATCATGCTGGACGTAATCATCGCGCTGGTGCCAGCCATGGTGGCTTCGGTCATCCTGTTCGGCTGGCGCGCCGCGCTTCTGCTGATCATTTCGGTACTGACCTGTGTACTGTGTGAATACTTAAGCCGCAAGGTTATGAAGCGTGAAAACACGATGTTCGACCTTTCGGCTGTTGTCACCGGCATTTTGCTGGCGATGAACGTGCCGTCTTCCTTAAACCCGCTGATGCTCATGCTCGGCGATGTGGTTGCCATTGTGGTAGTCAAGCAGATGTTTGGCGGCATCGGGCAGAACTTTGTCAACCCGGCACTGATGGCACGCATTATCCTGATGAACTCTTTTCCCGGCCCAATGGCAACATGGCCAAAGCCGATGGCGGCAGACGCCGCGACCACGGCAACCCCGCTTGGAATTTTAAACGAGGGCGGCAGCCTGACGCCGGATTACCTGCAGCTGTTTTTGGGATACCGCGGCGGTTGCCTGGGCGAAACCTGCGCACTGGCACTGTTGCTCGGCTTTGCCTACCTGCTATACCGCAAGGTGATTACGCCGGTGATTCCACTGGTTTACATCGGCACAGCAGCATTCCTTTCCCTGCTGATGGGACGCGATGTCCTGATGGATATTCTGGCAGGTGGTCTGCTGCTGGGTGCCATCTTTATGGCAACCGACTACACCACCAGCCCTATTACGTTGAAAGGACAGATTTTTTACGCCATCGGCTGCGGCTGCCTGACCATGCTGATTCGGCAGTTCGGCTCTCTGCCAGAAGGCGTTTCTTATTCCATCATCATCATGAACATTCTCACACCGCTGATTGAGCGCGCCACCCGCCCGCACGCCTTTGGCAAAGCGCCGGAGAAAGCAAAGGAGGCGGCAAAGCAATGAAAACAAAAGTCACTGCAAAGGATGTTGCCAAACCGGTTGTCGTCCTCTTTCTAATTTGTCTGATTGTTTCGCTGATGCTTGCTTTCACCAACGAACTGACCAAAAACAAGATTGTGGAAATCAATCAGCAAAATGAGCAGGCGAGCCAGCAGCAGGTGCTGCCGGGCGCTGACTCCTTTGAAACCAAAACCTCGCAGGGCGTGACCTACTCGGTCGGCAAAAAGGGCGGTGCCGTGACAGGCTATGTCTTTACAACCACCAGCAAAAGCTACGGCGGCGACGTCAAAGTCATGACCGGCATCAGCAAAGATGGCAAAGTTACCGGTGTCAATCTGCTGGAAACCAGTGACACCCCCGGCTTAGGTCTGAATGCACAGGATGCTTCGTTCCGTGACCAGTACAAGCAGAAGGTGCCCGACAGCGGTCAGTTTGAGGTCAACAAAAGCGGCAAAACCGGCGACGGGCAGATTGCCGCACTGACCGGCGCAACCATTACCAGCCGCGCGGTTACAGATGCTGTCAATCAGGCAGTCAAAACATTCAACACTGTAAAAGGAGGTGCCTGACAGATGGCTGAAACGAAAACAAGCCTTTGGCATGAGTTTTCCAAAGGTCTGATTAAGGAAAACCCGGTTCTTCGTCTGGTTCTGGGCTGCTGCTCCACGCTGGCGCTGTCCACCGCGGCCAGCAACTCCATCGGGATGGGCGTTGCCACCACCTTTGTTCTGGTTTGCTCCAACGCCGTTATCTCCGCTTTGCGCAACGTGATTCCCAACAAAGTCCGCATTCCCTGTTACATTGTCATCATTGCAGGCTTCGTTTCTGTTGTGCAAATGCTCATTGAGGCTTTTTCACCCGGACTGAAAGACACGCTCGGCATTTACCTGCCGCTGATTGTGGTCAACTGCATCATTCTGGGCCGTGCGGAAGGCTTTGCAAACAAAAACAAAGTGCTGCCCAGCATCATGGATGGTTTGGGTATGGGCTGCGGTTTTACCCTGACGCTGCTGCTCATGGGCACCATCCGTGAAATTCTCGGTTCCGGTACGTTTTTCGGTCTGCAGGTACTGCCGTCCATGTACCCCGGCATCATCATTTTCCTGCTTCCTCCCGGCGGCTTCTTTGTGTTTGGCATTCTCATGGCGATTACCAACTACATCACCGAACGCCGCGGCGGCAAGCCGGTGCTCGAAATGAACTGCAGTTCCTGCCCAATGAGCGGCTGCTGCGGACATATTGAGGAAAAGCAGGCAGCGCACGCGCCGGCACAGGTTTCGGCTCAAAGCGCTGTGGAAAACAAATTTATTCGCGAGCCTGCGGAAAAGGAAAAGGCAGGTGAGCGGTAATGGATAAAAACCAGTTTCTCGTTTCGCTGTTTTCCATTTTCCTCTCCTCTATTTTAACGGAAAACTACATTCTCAGTAAGTTCCTCGGCATCTGCCCGTTTTTGGGCGTTTCTAAAAAGCTGGACACCGCAACCGGCATGAGCATGGCGGTCATTGTGGTTATGTTTATTTCGACTGCGGTCACCTTCCCCATTGACCAGTACCTGCTGAAACCCTACAACATGGAATATATGCAGGTGGTTGTGTTCATTTTAATCATTGCCTCCTTGGTACAACTGATTGAAACTATCCTCAAAAAATCGATGCCCGCCCTGTACCAAGCGCTCGGCATTTACCTGCCGTTGATTACCACCAACTGCGCCGTGCTGGGCATTACGCAGCTGGTTCTGACCAAAAACGAAAACTACGGTCAGGCGCTGGTCAATGCCTTTGGCTCCGGTGTCGGTTTCTTAGTGGCCATGGTGATTTTTGCGGGTGTCCGCGAGCGCACCGAACGCAACGACTTCCCGAAATTCATGCAGGGTCTGCCCATTACACTGGTTTCCGCCTCCCTGGTAGCAGCCTCGTTTCTGGGCTTTGCCGGTATGGTTGACGGGATGTTCGGTTCTGTGACGCTGGAAGCACCGAAAACCTCTACCATAGAGCTTTCCGGCTCCATGCAGATTATCATTCCGGTGGTCACCGTCTGCGTACTAGGCATTCTGTTCGCCCTGATTCTTTCGGTAGCTTCCACCATTCTGGCCGTTCCGAAAGACCAAAAGGAAGAGGATATCCGCGCCATGCTGCCCGGCGCCAACTGCGGCGCGTGCGGCTTTTCAGGCTGTGACGGTTACGCCGCCGCATTGGCACAGGGAGAGGCAAAACCCGGCCTGTGCGCACCCGGCGGTGCAATTGTTGCAAAAGCAATCGGCGACTACCTCGGTGTCGGCGGCAGCGCCGACGCACAAGTGGCGGTTGTCCAGTGCCTGGGCAATGATGACAACTGCACAGACAAAGTGGTGTACGAAGGCATTTCTACCTGTGCGGCTGCAAGCCTGGTTTCAGGCGGCCCCACCAGCTGTGCTTACGGCTGCATGGGTATCGGCGACTGCGTCAATGCCTGCCAGTATGATGCCATCCAAGTCTGCAACGGTGCCGCTGTGGTAGACGTCACCCGCTGCGTCGGCTGCACCATGTGCGCACAGGCGTGCCCGCGCCATCTGATTCAGATGGTACCGAAGAAACGGCAGGCCGTAAACCGCTGCTCGAACTGCGACAAGGGCGCAGCAACCACGAAGGTCTGCAAAGTGGGCTGCATTGGTTGCGGCAAGTGCGCAAAGGTCTGCCCGAAAGAGGCCATCACCATTGAAAACTTCAACGCAACTGTTGACCCGCAGAAATGCGTGGGCTGCGGACTGTGCACAAAGGAATGTCCGCGCGGCTGTTTGACGATGATGCTTGTACCAAAAGCAGATACACCGGCAAACACATAAAGACAGCCCCGTATAGAATAAAAACCAGGCTTTGCTATACCCACATTGGGCATACAGAGCCTGATTTTTTGCGCTTTTTTCCATCGGCTTTCACTGCAATTTCCTGCTCTGCTATCAATTATTTTGATAGCTGTACATCAAAAAATGCCATTACCTGATTACCGGTATTTTGTGTTATACTCATACCAAACAAAAAGAATATGAAAAAAATAGGAGTGTGGCATATGCTGACTTCCGTCATTGGATACCCGCGCATTGGCGCGGAACGAGAACTGAAATTTGCCCTGCAGCATTACTGGAAGCAGGAGATTTCCGCAGAAGAGCTGGCGCAGACCGCCGCAGATTTGCGGCGTACACATTGGCAAACCCAGCAGGACGCCGGGATTGACCTGATTCCTTCCAACGATTTTTCGTACTACGACAATCTGCTGGACACCGCAGTTCTGCTGAATGTGGTTCCGGAACGGTTCCGTGCGCTGGGGCTTTCCGAACTGGACACCTACTTTGCCATGGCGCGCGGCTTTCAGCATAAACAGGGCGACGTGCACGCGCTTGCCATGAAAAAATGGTTTAACACTAACTACCACTATGTTGTGCCGGAACTGGACGACAACACGGCGATCCGCCTTGCTGGAAGCAAGCCGGTGGATGAATTCCTGGAAGCCAAGCGTGCCGGAATCCTGACGAAGCCGGTACTGATTGGCCCTTACACGTTCCTAAAGCTGGCACGTTTCCGCACCGAAAAAACCGCACAAGACTTCGCGCCGGACACTGCAAATGCCTACGCTGAACTGCTTGCCAAACTGGCGGATGCCGGAGCAGGCTGGGTACAGTTTGATGAGCCAGCACTGGTCATGGATCTCACCGCAGCAGACCTTGCGCTGTTTACAGACCTGTACCGCACGATTCTTGCCAAAAAAGGAACTGCCAAAGTGCTGCTGCAGACGTATTTCGGCGACATCCGCGACTGCTTTACGCAGGCCGCCGACCTGCCGTTTGACGGAATCGGTCTGGACTTTTCAGAGGGGCGTGAAAGCCTCGCTCTGGTAGAGGCGCACGGATTCCCCGCTGACAAAATTCTGTTTGCCGGTGTTGTAAACGGCAAAAACATCTGGAAAAATCATTACAGCAAAACGCTCGCACTGCTGAAAAAGCTGCAGCCCTACGCTGCGCAGACCGCACTTTCCACCTCCTGCTCCCTTCTGCACGTTCCGTATACTCTGAAAAGTGAAACCAAGCTGCCACAGGCAAAGAAAGTTGCTTTCGCCTTTGCACAGGAAAAGCTGGCGGAACTGCAGGAACTGGCATTGCTGGCAGATGGCACCGACAGCAATGCACCGCGTGTTCTGGCGGAAAATGACGCGCTCTTTGCTGCGGAACGTTCCGGCAAAAATCCGGCTGTCCGCGCACAGGTGGCTGCCCTGACTGCGGCGGATTTCACACGAAAGCCGGACTTTGCAAAGCGGGAGCAGATTCAGAAAGCGGAATTCGGCCTGCCGCTGCTGCCAACCACGACCATCGGCTCGTTTCCACAGACCAAAGAGGTGAAAGCCGCCCGTGCACGTCACGCGCACGGCGAAATCAGTGACACCGAATACCGGACTTTCCTCCGCCAGCAGATTGCGGACTGCATTGCCCTGCAGGAAAAGATTGGGCTGGATGTTCTGGTTCACGGCGAATATGAGCGAAACGACATGGTCGAATACTTCGGCGAGCACTTGGAAGGATTCCTGTTTACCGAAAAGGCATGGGTGCAGTCCTACGGCAGCCGCTGTGTCAAACCACCAATCATCTGGGGCGATGTTTCCCGCAAAGCACCGATTACGGTGGAATGGGCCGTTTACGCGCAAAGCCTGACCCGAAAGCCTGTCAAGGGGATGCTGACCGGCCCGGTAACCATTCTCAACTGGTCTTTCCCGCGCGAAGATATCACTCATCGGGAATCCACCCTGCAGATTGCGCTGGCAGTGCGGGAGGAAGTTCTGGACTTGGAAGCACACGGCATTCGCATCATCCAAATTGACGAAGCGGCCCTGCGAGAAAAGCTGCCGCTGCGCAAAAGCGACTGGCACAGCGCCTATCTGGACTGGGCAGTGCCGGCATTCCGACTGGTACACAGCGGCGTCAAACCAGAAACGCAGATTCACACGCATATGTGCTACAGCGAATTTCAAGATATTCTCGCTGACATCGACGCCATGGACGCAGACGTCATCTCCTTTGAGGCTTCCCGTTCCGACCTTTCCCTGCTGGACGCACTGGCGGAAACACAGTTCAAAACAGAAGTTGGCCCCGGCGTTTATGACATTCATTCTCCGCGTGTACCCTCTGCTGAAGAGATGGAAACCGCCTTGCACAAAATGCTTGCCAAACTGGACCGCAAAAAGCTGTGGGTGAATCCGGACTGCGGACTGAAAACACGCGGTACTGCTGAAACCCTGCCCAGCCTGACCCATCTGGTGCAGGCGGCAAAAGCTGTGAGAAAGGAATTGGAGGCATGATTTCCGAAACACTGTTCCAAAATCACACTGTTTTTTCCTTTGAAGTCTTTCCGCCAAAGCGTTCTGCTCCCATTGACACCATCTACCGCACGCTGGACGGTCTGCGTGGCCTGCGTCCCGACTTCATCAGTGTCACTTACGGCGCTGCGGGAAGTCAAAACAGTACTTCTACGGTTGCGCTTGCCGCCGCAATTCAAAACCGCTTCGGCATGGAAAGTGTGGCGCATTTGCCCTGCCTGTATCTTTCAAAAGCACAGGCGCTCGAAACCACTGACCAGCTGCTGGAACACGGCGTACAGAACATTTTGGTGCTGCGCGGCGACAAAGTGCCGGAGCTTCCGCCGCAGGGCGACTTCCCGCACGCCGCAAATCTGATTGCCTTTTTGCACAGCAGCCGTCTGCACCTGCTTGCGGCGTGCTACCCAGAGGTACACCCGGAAGCTGAAAGCGCCGAAAGCGACCTGCAGCACTTAAAGGAAAAAACAGACGCCGGCGCCAACCATTTGATTTCTCAGCTTTTTCTGGACAATGCCTGCTTTTACCGGTTTGTCCGGCGTGCCCGCGCCGCCGGAATCACCGCCCCCATTGAGGCCGGCATCATGCCGGTTATCAATCGAAAGCAGATTCTGCATATGACCAGCCTGTGCGGTGCCGCACTACCGGAAAAATTCACAGTGATGATGGACAAATACGGTGACAATCCGGAGGCCATGCGCGACGCGGGAATCGCCTATGCCGTTGATCAAATTGTCGACCTGGTTTCACACGGTGTCGACGGCATTCATCTTTACACTATGAACAACCCGCTGGTTGCCCGAAAAATCAGCGAAGCAACCGCAACCCTTTTTCACTAAAAACCCGCCCTGACACATTGTGCCGGGGCGGGTTTTTAATGTATGCCTAAGACAGCACGGCAAAGCCGTCTTGCTCTAAAATTTCCTTTAACTTCTGCAGGTACCGCTGTGCCGCAACACTCAGCCGCGCCTTTTTGTTGTAAATCCACCCGACCTGCATGGAGTCTTCCGCCTGCAGCGGCACCGAAACAATATTGTCGCCATTGAGGTTGCGGTTGAGCACGCCGGTGCAGATGGTATATCCGTTGAGCCCAATCAGCAGGTTAAACAGCGTGGCGCGGTCGCTCACCGCAATGCTTTTAGCGTGTGCTTCCGTACTCAGAATTTCTTCTGAAAAATAAAAGGAATTGTAAGCGCCCTGCTCAAAGGAAAGGCAGGGATACGGTTTAAGGTCTTCCAATGTCACCGACTGCCGCCCTGCTAACGGGTGCCGGCTGCTGACAAATACGTGTGGCTGCGCCAGAAACAGCGGTTGAAACTGCAGGTGCATTTCCTGAAACAGCTTGGTCATGACGCTGCGGTTAAACGTATTGAGGTAAAGAATCCCGATTTCACTGCGCAGGGTGCTGACATCCTCCAGAATATCGTGCGTGCGCGTTTCCCGCAAGGTGAATTTGTACTCCGCCGCGTCTGTTTCCCGAATCATCGCCACAAACGCTTCGACAGCGAAAGCATAGTGCTGAGTAGAAACCGCGCAGAGCTGCTTCTGCGGCGGACGGTTCAGGTACCGCTGCTCCAGCAGTTCAGTCTGCTCCAAAATCTGGCGGGCATAAGAGAGAAACTCCGCCCCCTCCGCCGTCAGGGAAATGCCATGCGCGCTGCGGTAAAAAATTTCAATTTTCAGCTCTTTCTCCAGCTCCTTCACGGAGCTGGAGAGCGTGGACTGCGCGATATAAAGCTGCTTCGCCGCTTCATTCATCGACCCGCAGTTCACAATCTTAGATATATACCGCAGCTGCTGTAAAGTCATGCTCTTTCCCTCTTTCCTGTATTTCTTCTTTTATCATACCCCTGCCGAACCGGTCTGTCAAACCGCGGAGGGTGCAGGCAGAGCAGCAAAAGGGCCTGCGCTCTGTGCGAACGCAAGCCCTTTTGCAGATAACTGCCGGTCAATAGTTTTCGTATTTATCGGCAGCATTGTCACATGGTTCTGCAGACCTAGCGGCAGGTGCTGCCGCACCTGTGCCTGCCGAAAGACTGCTGCCGGTTTCCGAAGCAGCCGCCTCCTGCGTTTGGCGCAGCTTAAAAAAGCTGACCAGTTTTTTCAGCATTTCTGCCTGCCCGGATAGTTCCTCGCTGGCCGCGGCACTTTCTTCTGAAGTGGCGGAGTTGGTCTGTACCACGCTTGAAATCTGGTCCATGCCGTTTGTCACCTGCTGAATGGCTGTATCCTGCTGCTTGGAAGCCTGTGAAATCTTATGTACCATTCGATTAGATACTTCAGAAGCTTCCACAATTCGATCCATGGACGCTGCCGTTTCATCGGCAATCTTCATGCCTGCGGTAATCATTTCCACAGAGTGCCCGATAATCTGCGTGGTGTTCTGTGCTGCCTCCTGACTCTTGTTTGCCAGATTGCGAACCTCATCTGCCACAACGGCAAAGCCCTTGCCGGCTTCTCCGGCGCGTGCCGCCTCCACGGCTGCGTTCAGTGCAAGGATGTTGGTTTGGAACGCAATGGTCTGAATAGACTTGATAATCTCGTTAATTTTGTTGGAAGCATCGCTGATTTGCTGCATAGCGTGCACCATGTCCTGCATATGCGCTTTGCCCTGCTCCAACTCCTGCGCGGTTTCGGTTGCCTTATCCTCCGCGCGACCCGCGTGGCGGGTGTTATCTGCTACCTGCTTGGAAATCTCCTGAATCGTTGCTGCCAGTTCCTGCACAGAGCTTGCCTGCTCGGTTGCACCCTGACTGAGCGCCTGTGCACCCGCGGCAATCTGCTCGGAGCCTCCGGTTACTTCCGAGGAGCTTTGCTCGATTTCCTGCATGACATGGTTTAAGGAAGCCAAAATAGTACTGATGGATTTGGAAACCGACGCAAAGTCGCCCGGATAAACCGGCGGGTCTTTCATGGAAAGATTCCCCTGTGCGATTGCTCCCAGATAGCTGTCAATGTCGCGCACCACATTCTGCAAATGCTCCATGGTTACACGCAACTGTGTCAAAAGAATACCGGTTTCATCCGTGGCATCCGTTGTGGGCACCGGCGTGTGCAGGTCGCCTTCTGACAGCTGTGTCAGCCTGCCGGCACAGTCTGTAATCGGTTTTGTGATTTTTACCACCACCTTCATGGTAACGATTTCGCAAAGAACCGCACAAAGCAGAATGAACACGGTCATCATCAGTACTGTGCCGCCGATGGAACTGGTCATCTCTGAAATCGGCGCAACAGCGCCCACAGACCAGCCGTTGCCGTCTGTGACCGGCCGGTACGAACAGACACGTTCCACACCACTGTAAGCATAACTGGACACACCGGACTTGCCGGCAATCATTTGGGAATAAACATTGGCGGCCTCTTGCTTACTGGAATCCGTTTTGGCATCCGTAATGAAATTGGCGCGCTGGTTCACCAGCTCCGCGCGCATATTAGCAACCATGACGCCCTGAGAATCCAGAAGAAAAACGTTGCCGGTATCGCCCACGCGAAAATCCTTGACAATCTCACTGAGCGCAGTGCTGGGCAGCTGAAAAACCACAACATCCTGCTGGTTGTTGACCGGCACATACACCGGCAGGAACACACTGCCATCCCCTGTGGAAATGGTTGAACCCAGCAGCGTTTTTCCCTGCAGCGCTTGCTTAAAGGCAGTATCCTGCGCGAATTTCACACTTTTCAGCGTGTCGCTGGTGGATTCCTGTACGGTTCCGTCCGCAGAGATCAGTGCCGCGCCGCTGTTATCGGTGCCGTTTGTCTTGAGAGAGGAACTGGCGCGGCTCAAATCTTGCAGCGTAATCTGACCCTGATTGGTCACGGCATCCTGCACCTCGCGGTTTGCGTTGGAACATAGACTGGAAATTTTTCCGGAAATGTCACCGTCGGCAATCTGGACAATGCTGCTTAGATCTTTATCAACATTTTTCAGCAGTCCGCGGTAGCTGCTAATCGCGCCGGTCAGAATACTGACGACTGCCAGCAAAACAATGCTCAGGGTAATGAGCTTGCTAAAACGTTTCCGCAGTGAACTGGTTTTGGATTTCTTTCCCCGATTCATATTTTTCCCTCCTGTGGGTGTGAAAATATAAAAGAAACTTTTCTTATTTCTTTTAATCTATTCTACCACGTTTTTGCTTATTGCACAAGTATCTTTTATAAAATAAATTTATATTGTTTATTATTCTAAATTTCAGAGTATTCTCCTTCTTTCTAGCAGAGAAGATTATGCAAATACAAGAAAATCAAAGCGGATTGGAATCCATAAGAAAAGACGGCCTCCCACTGCTTTAGCCGGGAAAACCGTCAAAAAAGCTCCGGCGAATCTGCCGGAGCGCTTATTGTTTTATTTTGTAACGGTAACGCGGAACATACAGTACTGTTGACTGCCTGCCGTGAGGTACAGACCGGTTTTACCAGATCTGCCTCCCTGCAGCCCCAGATAATACGTATCCTTCCCATCGCCGAGATCAATCGGATGCCTACCGTTTTTGATGCGTGTAGCCACAACCAAGCCATTCCCTGCTGTGTAAGAAACTTTCGTTCCTTTAGCAATGCTCACCTTTGCCCAGTACTGCTGCCCGGATTTCACCGAAATGTCCATCGTTGTGTCACAGGTATAGGGCGGCTTGGTGAGCTGCACAGTAAACAGTTTGACCAGGCTGCCATCCACCTGCGCATAAATGCCGGCGCAGTCGCCGCTGCGGGCAGAGGAAGCGACCCCATACACCTGCCAGACAGAAGTTTTCGTCTGTGCATCCCATGCCTGCATCACTGCGTTGACACTGCCGACCTTGCCGTTACCGCTGCGCACTGTCTGCGGCGCAGCGCTGCTGTAAACGCGAAACGTCAGCAGTCTGCCGCTGCAAAGAGACTGGGTGCCTGTTAAGTCCGCGCACGTCTGCCCGTTGTAATGCAGCGGAAAGCCGGAGGGCGTTTCCGGCTCCGGCTGTGAGTCCGCCGTACCGGTTGTGTGCATATCCGCCGAATCTGCAAGTGCCGAAATGGTAAAGGCAGCGTCCGCGCATACATCCGGAAGAACATAGGTATAGGTATGCTGTGTACTGTCCATCTCCAGCGGTGCAATCTGTGCACCGTTCACACAGACCACCGGGGCTTGCTTCTGAAAGCCAGGCTGCAAGGCAACACGCAGTTCAAAGCTGCCGCCTGCGGCAACTTCTTTTGATACAGCCGTCGTAGTATACCCAACGCCGGAAATCGGTGCAGTCATGTGATAAACCGCCGACGCTTCCTTTACCATCATCTGAGAGCGGGACAGCTGCGCGGCGTTTGCTCCGACCGCAGACAGGCTGCCTGCCATGACAGCCGCCGCAAATACGGCAAAAACTTTTCTTCCAGCGAAGTGCATTTTACTCCCTCCGAATGTTCTGTAAGATAGTCACATACACATTTAATCTGCAATAAATCTATCTGTAGTTAATATACCACAATTCCCCTGCGCGTGCAAGACCTGCAGGTCAGAAAACTGAAAATTTGTAAGTGTGCCCATGAAAATAGATTTTCAGCTGCTTCGTATGCATAAAACCGCAGCTGTACCAGTTTACTCCGGTTCCCTTTTATGCTATAATAAACAAGAAAATTCCGTTCGGTTCCTGCTTTTTCTGTGCCAAGCATAAACAGAAAGGATGCTGCAAAATGGCTGTAAAAAATATTGTTTTCGACATGGGGCGTGTGCTGATTGACTACTGCCCGGAGCAGTACACCGCTGCTTTTTTGGGAGAAAGCGCAGACGCCGGTGACTGCCGACAAATCACAGACGTTTTGTTCGGCGGTGAAACTTGGCAGCAGCTTGATGCCGGTCAGATTACCGAAACGCAGGCGCTTGCCGAAATGCTCGCGCAGCTGCCTGAACGCCTGCGCAAATCGGCGCGCCTGCTGTTTTACGGCTGGCATACCTATCTGCGCCCCATCCCCGAAACAAACGACCTTGCTTTTGCCCTGCACCGTGCCGGTTACGGCATTTATGTGCTGAGCAACACCGGCGTGCGCCTGCACGTTTACAGCCATCGGATACCGGCGTTTTCCATTTTGGACGGCGCTGTTTACTCGGCAGACGTACAGCAAGTAAAGCCTGACGCTGCTATTTTTCACACGCTTCTCTCCCGTTATTCCCTGCAACCGCAAGAATGTTTTTTCATTGACGACAACGAAGCAAATGTTGCAGCAGCTGAGAAACTAGGTCTGCAAACCCATTTGTATGAAACCGGCTTTGATGCACTGACGCAAGACCTGCACCATGCCGGCGTTCATTGGCAAACGAAAAGCCTTGCGGCGGACAGCCTCTGAAAAGCTGCCTGCCGCAAGGCTCTTTTTAATGTTTGGGCAAATGCAAAAGGGAACGGTGCCGCCTCGGGGGAGCCGAACCGTCATCCAGCATACTTTTCCACTCGACGTGCATAATCAGCAGGGTGCTGATGACTGCCGCCACATAATTAGAAAACAGATTGCCCCAAAAGACAGAGTAAAAGCTTAAAACCGACTCTGTGCACAGGATAAATACATAGCGCAGCGCCCAGATGCGCAGGAAGCCGATGACCATGGGCACCTTGGTGCGCCCCAGGCCGATGAAAGCGCCCTGCTCCACCATGCACACGCCGAACCCAACCACGGAATATGTGTAAATGTGCAGGGCATGATTGGCGATAAACAGCACTTCTTTTTCGCGTGTAAACAGCACCGTCAGATACGGTGAAAGCGGAACCACAATCGCAATAATCAGCACGGCTGTAATCATACTGAACAAACAGCCGACCCACATACACCGGCGAGCGTGTTTTGCCTGCCCCGCGCCGATGTTCATGCTAACCATGGTGGTGACCGCAGCGCCGAACGCCGAGGGCAGGTTAAAGCAGATATTCGTGATATTGTTTGCAATCCCCTGCCCATTGAGCACCACAGCGCCGTACTTCTGCACCTCATTGTTAATGAGGAAAAAGCCAATCTGCAGCATGACGCTGGAAATCATGGAGGGAATGCCGATGTGAATGAGCTGCCGCAAAATGCCGCGGTCAAAGTGAAAGCCATGCAGTTCCAGCTTGTCTTCACTTTTCAGCACAAAGAGTTCAAAGTACATCCAAACGCTGACAATAACATTGGCCCCCAGGGACGCCAGCACGCAGCCCACAATGCCGAGCCGCAGCCAGACAATGAAGATGCAGTTGAAAAGGATTTTCAAGGTGAGCATCATCAGCATTCGCACCAATGTTGCTTCCGGCTTGCCGCTGGAATTTTTGATTGCATTGTAAATCGACTCCAGAAACGAAAACGGCAGCACTGCCGCATTAAGTGCGATATAAAGAAAAACATTCCGTGAAATTTCCGGCGTAACGTGCGCGGAAACCGGAAAAGACACCAACACCAGCACCGGAACCAGGCACAGACCCAGTACAAAGGCAAACACCATCACCTGCGTGGAAATGTGTTTGGCTTCCTCCGTTTCTCCACGACCGTTTGTCTGGCCAATCATCGCCATAGCTGCCGCGCCAAGCCCCTGCGACAGCGCAACCGCCATATTGAGAATCGGCTGGCAGTACGTCACCGCACTTGCCACCAGTGTGCCTGCCACATTGTTGATAAACAGACCGTCGGTCAGCGGCATCATCGACTGCACCACGCCCATCATCAAAGTCGGCAATGCCAACATAAATAGGGAACGCGGAATGCTGCCGTTGAGAATCATCTCCCGCCGCTGCTCCGCACTTTGCTTTAGGAACTTTAATTTCAAGCCGTATGCTCCTTTCTGCCCGCAGATTTCGTCTTTTACAGACAATACGTATTATCATATACCTTTTTTGCGTTTTTGAAAAGTGCCTGCAAAAAAGCCCTGCCGCGCGGCAGGGCTTTCCATCCCAAATTCAGGTATTCTTCATAATGATGCTTTCCACAAGATTCGCTACATGCTCACAGGCATCGCAGCACTCTTCCAGGCAGTCAAATGTGCGCACCCAGCCAATCTTCACAGAAGGCTCGCCGTCTTCCCCGTACAGCTGATGCACCGTGGAAACATACAGGCGGTCGCCCTCTTCTTCCAGAGAGTTAACCTCCACCACCAGAGCGTGAATTTTTGTGTCTTTGCGGAAATTGTGGAATTCCTCAAGCACCTGCTGCAGGTTTTCGCAACACTTGAAAATCAGCTGTGCAAACTGCTTTGCTTCGGGGCGCACCTCCTGCATATGGTACATATACATCCGCATGAGCACATCCTCAATGCTGTCCGTCACATCGTCGATAGCCTGCGCCAGCTCAATGATATCTTCCCGCTCAATCGGCGTAATGAACTCCCGCGCAAGCTGCTCCATCATCTTATGCTTTTCGTTATCAGCCTCATGCTCAATCGTATGCATCGCTTCCTGCTTCTGCGAAAGGACCTCCGGCTTGAAGTCATTCAGAACTTCCTGCAGGGTCTGCGCCGCCTTGCAGCAATAGCTGTTCATTGCAACAAAGCCATCATAATAAGGACTCTTTTTTCTAGCCACGTGTTATAACGCTCCTTTGTCAGTTTCCTTAAAGTCATAGTCACTATGTAAAAATGAGCAATTCTTTTTAAAAGAGCAGGAGGCAGACTTTTGCTACAACGAAGCCAATGATACCGCAGCCAGGGAATGTCAGAATCCAGGTCAGCGCCATATCCTTTGCCACGCCCCAGTTCACCGCAGACATCCGCTTGGAAGCGCCAACACCCATGATGGCGGTTGTGTTGGTATGGGTTGTGCTGACCGGCCATCCTGTCAGGTTAGAAATCAGCAGGCAGATGGCACCTGCCATATTGGCGGCAAAGCCTTGATAGCGCTCCAACTTCACCATATTCATACCGACTGATTTGATGATTTTGGACCCTGCTACCGCCGTACCGGTTGCCATAACAACGGCGCACAGCACCATGACCCAAAGCGGAATCTGCATCATGCCACCGGCAGCGGCGGTTTTTCCATTCACCAGCAGCAGACCAAGCATGAACACACTGATAAATTTCTGTCCGTCCTGCGCACCATGCATAAATGCCATCAGCGCACCGCCGAAAACCTGTGCGTTGCGGAAAAAGCCGGCGGTGTGACGGCGGTCCATATTCCGACAAACAGCGGCTGTTAATTTGGTCAGCAACCACCCCAGACCAAAGCCCAAACCCGCGGAGAGCACAAGACCATACAGAACCTTGACCCACTCCCCACCGTTAATACCAGAAAAGCCATTATGCACGGCAACCGCCGCACCGGTCAACCCGGCAATCAGGGAATGACTCTGGCTGGTGGGAATGCCGAGCGCCCATGCCGCCGCGCCCCAAACCACAATGGCAATCATTGCGGAGCAGACAGCAATTAACGCATTGTTCGCATTGTCGCCAAAATCAACCATTTTATAAATGGTTTCTGCAACGGTCGGGCAAAGCTTCGTCATTATGATAATGCCCAGCAAGTTAAAACCAGCGGCCATGAAAATAGCCGCTTTCGGTGAAATGGAACGGGTTGAAACGCAGGTCGCAATCGCATTTGGCGCATCGGTGCCGCCGTTGACAACGATTGCGGCAAGAATGAGCACCACGGTTATCAAAAACGGCGGGCTGTTCACAAGCTGCTGCACAAAGTCGGAAAATGAGATCACCATAACAGATCGATTTCTCCTTGCCGCGATTCAGTTTTAACCGAACCTTAATATTTTCTTAACAAACAAACCTATCATACCATGTTTTTCGGCAAGATACAAGAATTTCTTTTCGATTCTGTGTAAGTCTTTTTGCATGGAAACTAAATATTTCATAGTTACTATTGATTTATGTTCTATATGCGAAGTAAAAAAAAGCGGGGCGCCAAAACGCCCCGCAAAACCGCCCAACTCAGGCACAGTACTCGTCAACCACTTTCTGCGCCTGTACGGACACATAGTCTCCGACCGGCAATCCTGCCTGCAGCTTCAACCCCAGGTGGGTGGTACAAGCATTGTCTTCCCAGCTGAAAAACCCGCCGTTCACTTTCAAATCCACGCTATACATCTCGCTGGTAAGTGCGCTGTCATTTGCCCGCGTCAGCGTGCAGCCCTCCAGCTTTTTCAGAAAAGTCTCGATATCCGCTGCTTTCGTCAACGTGCGCATTCCATTGTCTTCGCCCTCTTTATAAGAACCGCCGTGCTGGCCTTTTTGCAGAATCACCTGCTCAACCTTCCAGTCAGACCTGCTGAGTAGTTCGCCAAACGTGATTTGCTTCGGTGCATAGGCGGAAGCATCTGGCTGTTTGGAAAACGCATCGTATTCCTCCGCAATCACTTTGTCCGCTTGCGGCGAGTCGTACACCCCCAACGGCCATGTTTCGTGGCCTTGAGAATCTATCAAACCGCCGGAAGCGCTGGCACTTTGAAAAGTAAACAGATGCTGCGACCAAGTATATCGCTCTGTTTCGTTATAAAAAAGCTGCAAAGACGGTGCATTCTCGGTCTTGGTTTGTGGTGTTCGGTAAGTCAAAGTACAATCCTTCAGCTTGCTGCAGACCTCATAAATCTGCCACGGCAAAGTTACCGACAGTTTTGGGGAACTGCTGTTTTTCTGCAGCACCACATGGCTGACACTGCCATCGCTGTGCGCATCCTGCGACGTATCCTGTGCCTGCCACACAAGGGGACGAAACGTTGTCTGATGCGGATTATGAAGTCCAGTTGTCTGTGCCGAACCCGCCGCTGCAGAGGAGGATGCCGCCATCTGTGCGTACACTTTCTCACCTGACGCACAACCCGATGCACTCAACAGCACGGCGCCTACTAAAGCCAGCGCTCCAAAACAAATAGCACGTTTTTTCATTGTTTTCATTCTTTCTCGAAAACATTATGATATGTACAAAGCACCATGGTATTTACAAGTTACCATATAAGTGCAGTAGACGTTAGAACAATTCCAATTTTCCGAAAACCTCTTCTCAGTTTAATTCACTCCTGAATAAATTAATTAATTTGAATATATTTCCTGATTTTATTTCATCATGTATTCAAAATCGAGTCAATGCAATTTGGTAATATTTTGATTCTTTACTTTTGTTTTTACCGAAATTCTGTCTTTGTGTATGCAATACCACATTCCACCGTAAAATAAGCTGCACCCCATTCGTAAATCAGTGTATCACACGAAAACAAACAGGGTGCAGCTCAATAAACCTATTTAATTGGAAGACGTAACCGTGGAAGAAGTGGGCACGGAGGAAATGCCGAGCAGAGAGGCAAACCGCGCTTCGTGCTTATCGCTGAGCTTGAAATTCGGGCTGTCTTTGAGAAGCGGCAGAAAAACCGAATTAGAAAAGCTGTACATACTGGGGTCCAAAGTACCGTCTAATGTTTTAAAGGTGTAGCCGTTCTGCACCCCGTACTGAATAATGCTGCCAACTTCGCTGAGCGTGGCTTTTTTCACAGCGCTGTTGTGCATCAGCGGGATGTTGCCGCCGCGCTGGATTCCGCTGATGACATTTTCATAAATCTTGCTGGCGCCGGCGCCCATCGCGTCCTGCGAGTCAATATCCCAGTCATAGAAAAAGAAACCGCGCCGCGTCATTTCCTGAAGGATGCCCTTGCGCACAGAAGCGGACATCTCCGGATTGTTGCTGCCGCCGGGAAAGCGGAAAAACGGCGCGCAATGCCCATCTGTTTCTTTCTGAATCAGTTCATACATCTCGTTGAAATCCGCCAGAAACGCATCGACTGAAGCGTAAATCTTTTTGTAGTTGTGTGACGCGCTGTGCACCGCGCAGACAGAACCTGCTTTGTAAATATCGCGAATGTAATGAATGTCATTTTTCTGTTCCGGCTGATTAGTCAGAAAAAACGTTGCCTTTACATTATACTGCTTGAGCACTTCCAGAAGTTTTGGCGTCAAATTGCTGGGACCGTCATCAAAAGTTAGGTACACGGCCTTGTCCTCGGCATTTTTCCACTGACCCACTTTGGTTTTCACGTAAAGGTTCGGGTACTTCGCCTGATACCCTGTCAAGTTGGTTTTGCTTACCTCAAACGCCTCGCCAGCACGGGTTGGGTCGCCGGTTGAGGATGGCGCCGCCTCTGAAGATGCCGCTGCCGATGAAACGCCGGAACTCCCCGCGGATGCTCGACTGGAAACCGTACTCGACGCCCCCGCAGGTTCGGCCTGCCGCAGCATCAGTGTCGTAACGCCGTAAGTGCCGCCAATCAGGGCAGCTACCAGCACCACACAGGTTAAAACAATGACTGCGTGGCGTTTATGTATCTGCCTGCGCCGCTCGCGTGCACTCATCCTTTTGTGACTTGACATGTTCTTTTACTCCCTCTTCCTGCACCGTAAAAAAGACAAAATGCTATTTTTTCTGCCTTTTGTTTACCATAATCTCATTATAGCAACCGTGCAGCCTTTATACCAGTTAAAGATTTGTTACCTGCCTAAACAGTTTTGTAGGATTCCGGAAGAACTCTTTCTCTTATATATGAAACACGGCCGATGCTCATACATGAATCTTAGGCTTCTTCCGGCGGCCCGGCTTTTCCGTCACATAATAAATTCGATTTCTGCCGTTTTCAGCCGGAACGCTGATGACTTCAAACATATCCAGCGAGCGCAAAAACAGACTCAGCTTTTTAAAGCCGTAGTTACGCACATCAAAGTCAGGATAGCGGCGCACCAGCGTGTTGCCGACATCACCAATCAGCACGCGGCCCTCCTCATCGGCATTATCGCGCACCATATTGTAAATGGTGTTGATAACCTTGTCCGGCGGCACCATTTCCGGCTTGGCCGGCTCATCTTCCTCTTTTTCGGTTTCCTCTGCCTGCTGGGCAAGCACCTCCAGATACCGAAATTTATTGCACGCCGCGATAAAGGCGCTCGGTGTCTTTTTCTCTCCCATACCGATTACCACCATGCCGCCCTCACGCAGGCGTGCCGCAAGCCGCGTGAAGTCGCTGTCGCTGGAAACCAGACAAAAGCCATCCACATGACCGGTGTAAAGGATGTCCATCGCGTCAATAATCATGGCAGAGTCCGTCGCGCTTTTTCCGGTTGTATAGCCGTACTGCTGAAACGGAATGATAGAGTTTTCCAGCAGCACGTTCTTCCAGGAAGCAAGTGAAGGTTTCGTCCAGTCCCCGTAAATCCGCTTGTACGTTGCAATCCCGTCGCTGCTGATTTCATCCAGAATATAACGGATATATTTTCCGGAAACATTGTCCGCATCAATCAGCACCGCAAAACGATTTTCACCAGGCATTTCTCTTCTCTCCTTTCTTTTTTCAATATTCTTTCATTTTCTGCTTTTTTCATACGAAAATCCGAAAAATTTACATATTTTTCCGAAGCCAATTTTCTTTCGTCCAAACATACTCAAAACTCTTGTATTCTTTTCGCAGCGGTTTAGCAAAATAAGTACCTTCCTGTCGAAAAGAAAAGCCGCACTTTTCAATCATCCGCTTGGAGGCAAGGTTCTCCTGAAAGCAGCAAGCCCATACATAGGAAATCTCCTGCTCAAACAGTTTTTGCAGGACTGCAAGAATCACTTCCGTCATAATACCCTGCTGCCGATAGGCACTGTTCAGTACGCAGCCAAACTCTTTGGTATCCGCGCGGTGTTCTTCTGAATCTTCCTTGACCAAAAGATAACCGATTACTTTATCGCTGCTGCGGCATACAATTGCGTATTTATTCGGATTCTGCAAGTCCTTTTTCAGCGCTTTCTCGGATTCCGCAACAGAACAATGCGGCAGCAGTCCGGCCATTTCCATTCCCTTTTGGCTGGAATACTCCCAGACGTCCTGCAAATCCTTCTCTGCAAAATTGCGCAAAACCGTCCGCTGTGTTTCTACAAACATAGACTCCCTTCCTTAACCCCAACATGATAAACCTTTTGGAAAACTTCGTCACGGAAGCACTGAAATTCCCGCAGAGTCAGTTCGCCGCCGGAGGACATCACCAACAACGGAATCGTTTGCTGCCCTTCTGTGAGCACAGGCTGTTTATACCCGTAACGGTTCAAGGAAAATCCATTTCGTATGTAAAACCCGATTCTGCGCTTTGCCAGCTCAGTTTCGGGCGGTTCCACTTCCAGAACAGTCCGCTGCTGACTGTTCTGCAAAAAGTCCTGCAGTATTTTCCCGCCGAGACCATGGTTGCGCAGCTTGGGATTCGCCGCAAAGTGCTCAATAAACAGAAAGTCTTCCAACTGCCAGTACGCCAGAAAAGCGCCTACCCGACCCTCATGCTCACAGACCACAATCTGATACGCCGGTTCGTTCAGCAGGCTCTGCTGCGCCTGCCGCGTGCGGCGCTCCGTGGCAGGAAACGAATCTTCCAATATTTGATAAACTTCAGAATATTCGTCCTTTTTCATGTTTCTGATTATACTATACATCAAATTGTCACACCTTTCAAACCATTCCGCTATGTTTGTAAAAATTTCTGCAAAAACGGCCGGAAAGCACTCGGCAGCGAATACCGCTCCCGAAGCTCCTGCTCAGTTGCCCAGACAAGCCGGTGCGTGTCCGGCAGCGGCGCCAGTTGCACCTGCCAGCCGGTCATGTGCCACTCCACATGTGTAAAAATATGTTTGGCAGGCGCCAGCGGCTGCAGCCGAACCGGCTCCAAACCAAGCGAACGCACAGCCGCAATCGCCTGCTCCTGCGACAGTGTGCCATCAAATCCCGGCAGTTCCCACAAAGAGGCAAGCAGCCCTTTGGCGGGACGCTTTCGCAGCGCAATCCTGCCCGCCTGCTCCAGCAGAAGAATCGTGCGCTGTTCCACCCGCCGCGGCGGTTTCGGCTTTTTGACCGGATAGCACTGCTCCTCTTTCTGCCTGTGCGCCTTGCAGAAATCCGCCAGTGGGCACACCGCACACTTCGGCGTGGCATTTGGCACGCACACCAGCGCACCCAGTTCAATCAGCGCTTGTGTAAAATCGCCACAGCGCCCCACCGGCATCAGCGGCCGCAGAGCCGCTTCTGTCTGCCGCTTGGTGTGCGGGTCTGCAATGTCAGCACCGTCTGCCGTCAACCGCATCCAGACACGCAGGACGTTGCCATCCACCGCCGGGCACGGCAGACCGAAAGCAATGGATGCCACCGCCCCCGCCGTATAGCTGCCGACACCGGGCAGTTCCAACAGCTGTGCATAAGATGCGGGCATCTGCCCGCCGTACCGACTGACAAGCAGTTTGGCAGCTTTCTGCAAGTTCCGCACGCGGGAGTAGTACCCCAGCCCCTCCCAAAGCTTCAGCAACTTTTCTTCCGGCAGGTCTGCCAGCGACGGAATATCCGGCGCTGCCTGCAAAAAGCGGACAAAGTAATTTTTCACTGCCTCCACGCGCGTCTGCTGCAGCATAATTTCAGACACCCAGACCCGATACGGCGTGCAGTTGTGCCGCCACGGCAGGTCCCGCTTATTTTTACCATACCACAGAAGCAGCGGTTCGACAATCCCCATTCCTTCCATTTCTCTGACCCTATAAAAGAAGCCCTGCCGGCTTAACCGGACAAGGCATCTTTCCCTTTCTGTACGAATGATGTGCTAACAGACCATCAGTTGAGCTTATCGGCAATCTCCCTGTACTTGCTGTCAAGTGCGTTTTTCTTATCTGCTTTGTTCGTGTATATTTTTACCATTGCCGTCGACTTTGCCACCGGCTGCAAGGTGCCGGCACCCGCAACACAGCCGCCCGGGCACGCCATTCCCTCCAGCAGGTAGCCGTTCAGCTTTCCCGCCTTTGCCAGGCGAAGCATCTGCCGGCAGTCGCGCAGTCCCTGCGCCGCCTGCACCTTGACTTCGCGCTCTGGATCAATTTTCTTAATAGCCTCCACCACCGCATTAGCAACACCGCCGCTGACCGCAAAGCCGCGCCCCGCCGCTGTTGCTTCGTTCAGCTCCGTTTCCGGAAGATCGCCGGAAAGGTCAACGTTCTTAGCTTCAAACATCCCCATGACCTCTTCAAAGGTCAGGACAAAGTCCACATCGCTGCGAATGGAGCGCCGGCTTGCCTCCAGTTTTTTCGCGGCACACGGCCCGATAAAGACTACCTTACAGCCTGGGTGCACCTTTTTGAGCCGGCGGGCGGTCAGCACCATCGGCGTCAATGCCATGGAAATGCATTTCTCGTACTCCGGAAATTCCTTCTTTGCCATCACCGACCACGCCGGGCAGCAGGAAGTCGCAAGGAAAGGCAGCTTGTCCGGAACATTGTCCAGAAAATCATGTGCCTCTTCAATGGTGCAAAGGTCAGCCCCCACAGCCACTTCCTCCACATCGGTGAAGCCAAGCTCCCGCAGAGCGCCGCGCAGTTTTTCCGGTGTCATCTTCGGGCCGAATTGCCCCACAAATGCCGGCGCGACTGCCGCATAAATCTCGCCGGGCTGCTTAATGGCATGAACCACCTGAAAAATCTGTCCTTTGTCACTAATCGCGCCAAACGGACAGCTAACCAAGCACTGCCCGCACGACACGCACCGGTCATAGTTGATGGTGGCATGGCCCAGTTCATCAGAAGAAATCGCATCCATGCCGCAGGCCGCCGCACAGGGCCGCTCGATTTTAATAATCGCGTTGTAAGGACACACTGTCACACAGCGCCCGCATTTAATACACAGATCCTGGTCAATCACGCTTCTGCCGTTTTCTCCGGAGATGGCGTGCTTCGGGCACACCTCGCGGCAGGGATGTTCAAGACAGTTCTGGCACATATCCGTGATATGCACAGATTTTTCCGGACAGGCGTTGCAGGCAAATTTAATTACGTTGACCAACGGCGGATCGTAGTATTTTTCCGCAATCGCACTTTCCACAATACCGTCGGAAATCGGCGCATGCTGCTCAACAGAGCGCAGCGGCAAACCGATGGCCAGGCGCAGGCGCTCACCGACGATGGCGCGTTCCAGAAAAATACTGTTGCGGTAGCTGGCACGCTCGCCGGGAACAATTTTGTAGGGTATCTCTTCGATACGGGAATAGTCGCCCCCTTCATAGGCCAAGCGTGCCACTGCGGTAAAAACCTGACGGCGAATGTCCGTAACGGAAGAGTGAATTCCTCTAATTGCCATTCCAAATTCTCCTTTGTAGTCTTCCTCAATGCTTGATAAAAGTTTATCATTCTCGCTTTGCTCCTATTATAGCAAAAGAAAAGGCATTTGTCTTGCGAAAAAGAAAATTCCCCGCGACTTTTTGCAGAAGCCGCCCGTCCTGGCAGAAAACCGCTCCTTTTTCAATAATATTTTACTGAATCTAACAGACTTCGCTGCGGCAGGCGCCCGCGAAAAATGGTGCGCACAGACTATTGCTTTCCGCGAACATTCGTGCTATCATAAATTTATAAACATTTGTTCACAAGGAGGGGGCGCACCATGGACCGCATCATCCTGCACAGCGACTGCAACTGCTTTTACGCTTCTGTAGAGGCACTGTACCATCCGGAACTGCGGAACAAGCCTTTTGCTGTGGGCGGCGACCCCGAAAAACGGCATGGCATTATTCTGACCAAAAATCAGCTGGCAAAACAATGCGGTGTGGCAACTGGCGAGGCACTTTGGCAGGCGCGACGCAAATGCCCCGAGTTGGTGGTACTGCCACCGCGCTTTCCGCTTTACACACAGTTTTCCAAACGCGCACGCACACTGTACCTACAGTACACCGACCAGGTGGAACCATTTGGTCTGGATGAAGCGTGGCTGGACATCACCGGCAGTGTTGCCTCCCCGGCAGCCGGTGTCCGTACCGCAGATGAAATCCGTCGGCGGATTCGTGAGGAACTGGGCATTACCGTCAGCGTCGGTGTCAGTTGGAACAAGGTGTTTGCCAAACTGGGCAGCGACTACAAAAAGCCGGATGCCACCACGGTTTTTCTGCGAAATGACTGGAAAAGCCGTATCTGGCCACTTCCCGTTGAAAATCTGCTGTTCGTCGGGCGCGCCACCCAGAAAAAGCTGCTGGAATACGGTGTGCATACCATCGGCGACCTCGCCGCAATGCCGCAGAACGTGCTGCAGGCGCGCTTCGGAAAAAGCGGTGCTGTTCTGTGGAACTACGCCAATGGTCTGGATACGGCGCCGGTGGAGCACTGGGGCAGCAGAGCTGCAGTGAAATCCATCGGAAACTCTGTCACCACGCCGCATGACCTGACCTGCGAAGCGGATGTGAAGCGGGTGTTTCTGGAGCTTGCAGACAGCGTTGCCCGCCGCCTGCGAGAGCAGACATTCCTGGCGCGAACCGTTACCATCAGCGTACGGGACACGTCCCTGCACACTTTCACGCGCCGCCGCACGCGCGTACAGTACACCAACATCACCCGGGAAATCGCCGCAGACGCGCTGACGCTGTTTCAGGAAAGCTATCACTGGTCACTGCCGCTGCGCAGTATTGGGCTGACCGTTTCCGATTTTACAGCCGCAGAAGCGTGCGTACAGACAAACCTGTTTCAGGACGAATTGGAACGTGAGCGCGAGGAAAAACTCGATGCTGCGCTGGACAGCCTGAAAAAGCGCTACGGAACCGCCTGCGTGCAGCCAGCTGTTCTGCTGCACGACAATCCCTGCGACCGCTTTTCCCCGCTTCCACCCGCCTGCAAATAGCGCTTAGTTCCCCAGCGCGGCAAAGAAGGTTTCATAGGCATCCGACCACTCTGCGATGGGCTCCTCCGCGCGGCCATTGCAACTGCAGAAAATATCGTCGGTAAACTGTTCGCCCATTTCAAACAGTTCCCCCACCGTGACCGGATAGCCCAGTTCCGTTGCACAGGTGCAGAAAGCGTCCATCGGGTCTGCTGCACTGCGCGTGGCAAGCAGCGCTGCTTTCAGCCGGCTGTCCGCGCGCGCATCATCCAGCAGTCTGGCAAGTGTTTCGTTCATATGAATTCTCCTTTCCCAAATACAAAAAGTCCGCAGGGATTCCCTGCGGACTGCGGTGTCCGTGCGTTTATGCCAGGACATCCACCTCATGTGTGCCGTCTGTGACTGCCGATGTGCTGCCAGAAACCTGCGCGGTCTGCTGCGCGGCGGTTACAGCAGTCTGTGCTGACTGTGTACCGGACGCGGCAGTGGAACCGGAAGACGGATTTTCCAACTGCTGAATTTTCTGCTCCAGCTGCTCAATTTTATTCTGCAGGGTTTGCATTTGCGTCTGTACTTCCTTGCTGGAAGTGTCACTCTGCTTCAGTTTGGTCAGCTGCTTTTCATAGTTCTGTTCTTCTTTTTCCAGCTGCGAGATCTGCTGCGATGTGTCGCTGCTGGTGGATGTGGTGCGGCCGACAGAGCCGGTCGCGTTAATAGATAAACTGCTCATAGAACGAACCTCCTTCTGATACATACTTCCATATATTTTCTTTCACTATAAGCTTCCTGTTAGAAAATGTCAATCTGTATCACACAACCTTCACATAACAAACCGAAAATAGAGCCTTACCGTGAAAAATATGTCGTTTTTTGTCTATCAAACCGTTCTGCCGCCAAAATTCCAGCATCGGCTCCGAAAGTGCTGTCCCTGTGGTAAATCAAAGATAAGTCCCGCCAAAACGCCAACCCACGCACGCAGAGTTGTCGCAGGTTCCGCAAATTTCATAAAAAGCAAAAGCCGGAGCAACCCATACGTTTGTGTATGGCTGCTCTGGCTTTTTTGCGGCAGCGTTCTTTTCTTTCAGGAAAAAGCGGAAGCCGCCGCCTGCATTTCTTCAAACGATGACGGGTCCGCCTCCCGCAGTTTTTGCTGCACCGCCTTCGGCTGGGCGTAAAACCACTCATAACTGGAAAGATCCTGATCCAGCAAGTCTGTCAGACACAGGTGCCGGTCGGAACTGGAGGCGTGTCGGTCAGCCATCTGCCTCCCCTCCAATCCGGTTCACGAAAGCCCGCATTGCTTCCTTGGAATGCACCTGCCGTGCCTGCTGCACAACCGCCTGCCGTGTGCTGTGGTTCATAGACGCAAATTTCTGCGCCGCCGCTTCGTTTTCAAACAAGGCCATGCCAAAACCAAGCGGCAACTCTTTCAGCGGTTCCATGCACATCCCTCCGCAGTCAATCTGTTCTTTCCGGCCACTTACGAAAGCAGTCGAATCAGAACGTGTTTTAGTGTATGCCGGCTGCCAGCGGATATCCGCGCGCTGCAGGGGAAATGAACGGTTTCTATTCCAGTATTTCGTGGCATTCCGCCGGGATGCCAATATCCACAGGAACGATTTCCCCACAAAATGGAATTGATTTTTCTAAAAGATGTGCGGGCTTCAGGGAGTCAAAAGCCATGGTCCATGTGGCACGCACCGCACCGGGAGACACTTCGCCGGTGTCTGCACTGACACCGCTTGGCATATCCAGCGCCAGTATGGAGCGCCCGCCGGCGTTGAGCACCTCGGTGACCAACCGCATAGACTGGCGCAGCGCGCCGTGAAAACCGGTTCCGTAAATAGCATCGACAGCTACGCAGGCATTTTTCAGCTGGGCGGTCACCGCCGCTGTTTCTTCCAAAAAATCAAAAACAGGAATGCCCATTGCCTGTATCTTTTCCAGATTCCGGCACGTATCCGCAGTCTGCGGAAGCCCGTCCGTCAGCACAACAGTCACCTCACATCCCGCTTTCTTCAGCAGGCGTGCCGCAACGAAGCCGTCGCCGGCATTGTTGCCCTTGCCGGCGAATACCACAGCGGAGCGCGCCGGCGGTGTCTGTGCCAGCAGGAAGTCCGCCGCCCGCGCACCGGCGTTTTCCATCATCTGTGTGTAAGAAAGTCCACTTTCCGCAGCGTTTTTTTCAATTTGCTTCATTTGCGAAACCGTAACGGTTTTCATAAAATCCCTCCCATGATACCCTCCGCCTGCCCGCAGTGGCAGAACGGTGAAATCTTTATATTTAGTATAGTCTTTTAACTGCTGTTTGGCAACTGTTCTAGCGCCATATGTGTGCTCCGCTTTTGCTGCGGAAACGATGTCCAAATCATCCAATGGCTTTTTTTAAAGATTCCGCACAAAAAGAGTTGAATCATTTTGTAGATTCTGTTATACTTATTCAAGAAATCAATGAACGATTTACACTTTACTGAAATAGATTTGGCGATATTGCCTGTAGGGAAGGGCGGGAGAACTTGCGGAAACTCGAAAAGAAGTACGGGCAGAGTCGTTTTCTGCGGCGGAATACTGTGATTTTGTCTTTTCTGCTAATGATTCCGGTTGCTGTCATTGCAATCGTAAACTTCACCATTATTTATCATCAAAACATTTCCTCCACAGAAAATGATCTGCGCATCGCGTCGGAGCAGAAACTGGAACTGATGAACAACGAATTGAACATCCTGTATAAGCTGGTCAACGAGCGGCGTACCGACACAAATTTCTACACGAAATCCCAGAGCGACCTGACGGTGTCTTACTATGCAATTTCCAAAACGCTGGCAAAGGATTCTGTTTGGACTTCTTTTTTTGACAGTGTCAATTATTATAATCGTGAAAGCGGTCTGATTTATACCTACAACACGGTGAAACATGAAGGTGAATTTCTCGGGCAATCGCAGGGGGAGCGGGACGACAGCCTCACCGGCAGCCAATACTCCACACGCTCCCTGCAGCTGACGGCGGCGGACTTTCAGCGGCTGCAGCGCACCGGCAACGAAATCCGCACCATGCGCGTACACAATGTTGGCGAGGGAAATGGTGTGCTGATTGCCGCGCCGCTGGAGCTGGAGGAAGACCAACCGCCGGCTTCGTACATTCTCTTCACTATTTCTGACAAAACCCTGGAAAACCTGTGGGGCAGCACAAAGGGAGCTTCCTGCCTGCTGCTGTACAATGATATTCCCATTTACGATTCCGACCCTGCGGTTCGGGAGGACATCTACGCGGCACGCAGCCTTTCCGCGCTGTACAATCCCGCCAATACTCTAACATATCGCTACAAAGCAAACGGTGTCACCGTCTGGTGGCGCATAAACAAATTCCTGCTCATTGAAAACTTGATTCCGGTCATTTTTCTGGAAACTGTTGTCACCTTCGTGGTTATGGTACTGGGCATTCTGCTGATTCTGCATGCCTCGCGCAGAAGCTATGAGCCGATTCAGCACATCCTGCAGCGGCTTTCAGTGGATGGCACCCAGGAAAAATTTGTTGATGAGTTTAAATGCATTGATTATGCATTGGACGACTTGGCGTATTCCAAACGTTTTCTGGAGGAATCCAATCAGGAAATGCGCCGGGAAAAGTACCTCTACTACATTCTGGACAATCAGGTAGAGTCGGGCAGTGCGCTGGAACAGCAGTGCCTGCGTGCAGGCATCCATGTGGAGCGCAAATACTTCGCCTGTATTCTTCTGGAAGACACACAGGAAAATTACACGCTTTTTGAAACGCTGTCTGCTATGGAAGACAAAGATACGGAAAATTTGAATGTGTACTCCCTGTACATCATGGAAAACAAATATCTGTTTCTGGTCACCAGTGACCTGCCGCGCAGGGAGCTGACCGCTTTTCTGCAGAAACTTTCGCAGGAAAATGAAGACTTCGTTTCAGTCAGCGAGGTTGTCGGGGGCGTGCAGAACATCCGCAGTGCATATATGAGTATCCGTAAATTTCAGCCGGAGGAACCCGGCGCGCCAGCCGCGGCGGAATATCCGCAGCTGGAGCTGCAGTCGCTGCAGGAAGCCGTTGAAGCGGAAAATATTGACAAAGTGGAATTCAGCCTGCGCATGATCAAAAACCAGGTGGCAGGTTACAATGAAACCATCCGCGGCGCGGTTCTGATGGCGGTGTGCACCACCTTGTGCCAAGGGGAATCTGGGCGCGCCAAGGAACTCATCAGCAAGGTTCCCGGACTAGATGTGCAAACCGTGTGCCAGGCAATCGACACCTGGTTTACTGCGTTTTTAAAGCATGCGGATGAAAAACCGCTGCCGCAGGGAAAGCACCTGCCGCGCAACCTGCACACCATTCTGCAATATATTGAAACAAACTGCACGTCCCCTGTCTTCAGCATTAAGTACATGGCGGCAGAGTTTGGAACTTCCCCCTCCAATCTGAGCCATCAGTTTAAAAAAGCAACCGGGCAGACACTGTCCCGCTTTATCGACGAACTTCGGATTCAGCAGGCAGAAGCCATGCTGGCGGCTGGCGACCCGGTCAACAGCATTGCCAAAAAGCTTGGCTACAGCACAACGCCGGTCTTTACGGAAACCTTCAAACGTTTGCGCGGCGTCACGCCCAGCGCTTTCCGCACAGCAAGTCTGTTCGGCAAAAACGGCGAATCCAAGTGACGCAGGCACCGCACGGCTTTGTTAAAAAGTTGACATAGAAATACAAAATGAGTATGATAGAGAACATACAGCCGCAGGTTTCCTCTTTTGCGCTACAGGCGAATGCCGACACCAAGATTCATTCTGCGTGAAGGGTCGCCCGCAGCAGCAGTGCGGGAAAGCTGCCAGAAAAGGAGGAAACACATGGAAGAACGGGTAGCCCTTGTGGGCATCATTGTGGAAAATCCGGATTCGGTAGAGACACTGAACACCATTCTGCACGCCTATGCCACCTATATCATCGGGCGCATGGGAATCCCTTACCGCAAAAAAGGACTGGCAATCATCAGCATTGCCATAGACGCACCGCAGACAGTCATCAGCGCCCTGTCCGGAAAAATCGGCAGGCTGCCCGGCGTCAGCACCAAAGTGGCGTATTCCAACGTAAAAACAGAAACATGAACACCGCTTCCAAAAAGCTGATTGACACGCTTGCCGAAACCCACACGCTTGGCAGGCAGGCGCTGCTGGAGCTGCTGCAGGACACTTCGGCGGAAACCGCCCAGTATCTGTTTGCAAAGGCACGTAACGCACGACACCGCGTGTACGGACACGATGTTTATATGCGGGGGCTGATTGAATTTACCAACTTCTGCAAAAACGACTGCTACTACTGTGGCATTCGCAGAAGCAACGCACAGGCACAGCGTTATCGGCTGACGCCGGAACAGATTCTGGAGTGCTGCGACGCCGGTTACGAGCTGGGATTCCGCACCTATGTGCTGCAGGGCGGCGAGGACCCGTACTTCACTGACGAGCGTATCGCGACACTGGTACGCCGCATCAAGCAGCGACACCCGGACTGCGCCGTAACCCTTTCCATCGGTGAGAAAAGCCGTGAAAGCTACGCGCTTTACCGTGCAGCCGGTGCAGACCGCTACCTGCTGCGGCATGAAACGGCGAATGCCGCCCATTACGCCAAACTGCACCCACCGGAGCTCTCTTTGGAAAACCGAAAGCGCTGCCTGCGGAACTTAAAAGCATTGGGCTATCAGGTCGGCTGCGGCTTCATGGTCGGTTCGCCATATCAAACAGTGGAATGCCTGGCAGAAGACCTGCTGTTCACCAAGGAGCTGAACCCGCATATGGTCGGGATTGGTCCGTTCATCCCGCAGCATCAGACCCCCTTTGCAGACAAACCTGCCGGCACACTGGAACAAACGCTGTTTTTGCTGGGTGTGCTGCGCCTGTTGCTGCCAAATGTGCTGCTGCCTGCCACCACGGCGCTCGGCACCATTCACCCCCAGGGGCGCGAACTGGGAATCCTGGCGGGCGCCAATGTTGTTATGCCCAACCTTTCGCCGGTTTCCGTGCGGAAAAAATATATGCTTTACGATAACAAAATCTGCACCGGAGAGGAAGCGGCGGAATGCCGCCTCTGTCTGGCGCGCCGCATGGAGCGAATCGGTTATCAACTGACCGTTTCGCGGGGCGATTATCTTCATTCATCTTCATATTCTCACTGACGGGAAAGATTTTTCTGACCCGCAAGAAAGGAAACCATCTATGTACAATCCAAAGTCTCTGAAAGCCGAAGAATTTATTTCTCACGAAGAAGTACTGGAAACCCTGGAATACGCCAAGGCAAACTGCCGCAACGCGGAGCTGATTGACCGCATCCTGGAAAAAGCAAAGCTGCGCAAGGGTCTGTCCCACCGTGAGGCCGCCGTGCTTCTGGACTGCCAGATTCCGGAAAAGAATCAGGAAATCTATGCGCTGGCAGAGCAGATTAAAAAAGATTTTTACGGCAACCGCATTGTGCTGTTTGCGCCGCTGTACCTTTCCAATTACTGTGTCAACGGCTGTGTGTACTGTCCGTACCATCAAAAAAACAAGCACATTGCCCGCAAAAAGCTGACGCAGGAAGAGGTCGCACGCGAAGTAGCAGCTCTGGAAGATATGGGGCACAAACGCCTTGCTATTGAGGCTGGCGAAGATCCGGTCAACAATCCGATTGATTATATTCTGGAGTGTATTAAGACCATTTACAGCACCAAACACAACAATGGCTCTATCCGTCGGGTAAACGTCAACATTGCCGCTACAACGGTGGAAAATTACCGTAAACTGAAGGCGGCGGGCATCGGCACATACATTCTGTTTCAGGAAACCTATCATAAAGAAAGCTATGAGCGACTGCACCCCATCGGGCCAAAGCATAATTACACTTACCACACGGAAGCGATGGACCGCGCCATGGAAGGCGGCATCGACGATGTGGGTATCGGCGTGCTATTCGGGCTGGAACTGTACCGCTATGAGTTCGCGGCACTTTTAATGCACGCAGAGCATTTGGAGGCCGTACACGGCGTTGGTCCGCATACCATCAGCGTGCCGCGCATCCGCCGCGCAGATGATATTGATCCCGATGTGTTTGACAACGGCATCGATGACGACACCTTTGCCAAAATCGTCGCCTGCATCCGTGTGGCGGTGCCTTACACCGGTATGATTATTTCCACACGCGAAAGCAAAGCGTGCCGTGAAAAAGTCCTGCACCTCGGTGTTTCACAAATCAGCGGCGGTTCTCATACCAGCGTCGGCGGATACTGTGAGCCGGAACCGGCAGGTGAAAGCTCGGAGCAGTTCGATGTCAGTGACAAACGCCCACTGGATGAAGTCGTCAATTGGCTGATGCAGATGGGTTACATTCCAAGTTTCTGCACGGCCTGTTACCGCGCCGGACGCACCGGTGACCGCTTTATGAGCTTGTGCAAAAGCGGTCAAATTCAAAACTGCTGTCTGCCGAACGCACTCATGACACTCAAAGAGTATCTGCAGGACTACGCATCGCCGGACACCCGCACCGTGGGAAAGAAACTCATCGAAGCGCAGATTCCGAATATCCCCAGTGAAAAGATGCGGGAACTGGTGCGTCAAAACCTTGTCAATATTGAAAACGGTCAGCGCGATTTCCGTGTTTAAAGGAGCAAAACCATGGGCATGAATGATACGCCAAGCGCAAACCGCGTGCATATCGGCATTTTCGGAAAGCGCAACGCCGGCAAGTCCAGCGTCATCAACGCGTTGACCGGACAGAACCTCGCTGTGGTTTCCGATGTAAAGGGAACTACCACCGACCCGGTTTACAAAGCTATGGAAATTTTGCCGCTGGGTCCGGTCGTGCTCATTGACACGCCCGGCATTGATGACGAAGGCCCTTTAGGGGAACTGCGCGTCAAAAAGGCACGGCAGGTTCTGAACAAAACGGATGCCGCCGTTCTGGTTGTCGACGCAGCACGGGGCTGCGGCGCGGAAGAAAAAGCGCTTCTGCAGCTCTTTGCGCAGAAGCAGCTGCCGTATTTAATTGTATACAACAAATGTGACCTGCTTGCCGCGCCAAGACAGACCGGCCCCAAGGAAATCTGTATCAGTGCAGAAAAAAAGCAGAATATTGAACAGCTCAAGGAACGCCTTGCCGCACTGGCAGCTCCACAGGAACCGGAAAAGCGGCTAGTCGGGGACTTGCTCGCCCCCGCCGACCTTGTGGTTCTGGTGGTTCCGATTGACTCTGCCGCACCGAAAGGACGGCTGATTTTGCCGCAACAGCAGACCATCCGCGATATCTTGGAATCCAACGCCACCGCCATCGTGGTCAAGGAAACCGGACTGCACGAAACGCTGCACTCCCTCGGAAAAAAGCCGCGCATGGTCATAACGGACAGTCAGGCATTTGCCGAGGTATCCGCAGTGGTTCCGCCGGAGATTCCTCTGACTTCCTTTTCGATTCTGTTTGCACGATACAAGGGCGTCTTGGAAACGGCCATTCAGGGTGCCGCGGCGCTGGATACTTTGCAGGATGGGGATGCCATTTTAATTGCCGAGGGCTGCACGCACCACCGGCAGTGTGACGATATTGGCACCGTGAAACTGCCGCGCTGGATTCGTACTTATACCGGCAGTCAGCCTGCTTTCTCGTTTACCTCCGGCGGAGAATTTCCGGAGGATTTGCAGCGTTACAAGCTGATTATACATTGTGGCGCCTGTATGCTAAATGAGCGTGAAATGCAGTATCGCCGCCGCTGCGCGCAGGAGCAGAATGTTCCCATGACCAACTACGGCATTGCCATTGCCCGTATGAAAGGAATCCTGAAACGCAGCATTGCGTTGTTTCCGAATCTGCTCGCACTGCTGAACGAGAATGATCGTGATGCGCAGTCTTAGAATAACAGCGTAAAAACAGAAGCACCTATACAATTCGCAGTGTTGCTTCCTTTACAGCGAACTGCTTTACATCGCCCGTTGAAGAAAACCTGCTATGCTAAAAAAGCGGTCACACGACCATAGGAAAGCATAGCAGGTTCTTTTTTTGTTCGTGATTATGCTGCTCGCGCAATTAAAAAAGCCCTTAAACGAAAGCTGCACGCACAAAAAATTCCGGATAAACACTTACTTATCACAAAATTTTTTGAGCGCTCGCTGCTATCGTTCAAGGGTTATTACTTAATTGTTTTGCGCTAACAAAAATCCAAAAAGTCCCGAATGCCGAATAAATACTGGCTTTCGGGACTTTCTTCATGGTGGGCCATCAGGGACTCGAACCCCGGACCGACCGGTTATGAGCCGGCTGCTCTAACCAACTGAGCTAATGGCCCGCAAAACACCGGACAAAACACCGGCATTCAAAAAAAGGAGAACGGCTTACCGCTCTCCAATTTGGCTCCCCCTGTTGGGCTCGAACCAACGACCCTGCGGTTAACAGCCGCATGCTCTACCAGCTGAGCTAAGGAGGAATATAAAAGTTGGCACCTACCTAATTTCCCGGGCCGTTACCAGCCAAGTATTTTCGGCACGAGTGAGCTTAACTTCTGTGTTCGGAATGGGAACAGGTGGACCCTCACCGTCATCAGCACCAACAATCTAATTGATCTGCTTTCGCAGTAATCAGCTATATGAACTTTTCTTTCGTATTCTCTAATGGTGACCCGTGCGGGATTCGAACCCACGTTAACGGCGTGAGAGGCCGCTGTCTTAACCGCTTGACCAACGGGCCGTTGGTGCGTCATCGGGGGCTCGAACCCCGGACACCCTGATTAAGAGTCAGGTGCTCTACCAACTGAGCTAATGGCGCATATTGCCTGTGCACTGAAAACTGAATAAAGAATAAGATTACGAATTGGATATGGACAGAACCATGAACTATGGTCAAGCCCTCGACCTATTAGTACTGCCAAGCTAAACATGTTACCATGCTTACACACGCAGCCTATCAACCTTGTAGTCTTCAAGGGGTCTTACTTGCTTACGCAATGGGATATCTTATCTTGGAGTCGGCTTCACGCTTAGATGCTTTCAGCGTTTATCCGATCCGCACTTAGTTGCCCAGCTGTGCCATTGGCATGACAACTGGTGCGCCAGCGGTGCGTCCATCCCGGTCCTCTCGTACTAAGGACAGCTCTCCTCAAATATCCTGCGCCCACGACAGATAGGGACCGAACTGTCTCACGACGTTCTGAACCCAGCTCGCGTACCACTTTAATCGGCGAACAGCCGAACCCTTGGGACCGAATACAGCCCCAGGATGTGATGAGCCGACATCGAGGTGCCAAACCTCCCCGTCGATGTGGACTCTTGGGGGAGATCAGCCTGTTATCCCCAGGGTAGCTTTTATCCGTTGAGCGACGGCAATTCCACTCTCATACCGCCGGATCACTAACTCCAACTTTCGTTACTGCCCGGATTGTCATCCTCGCAGTTAGGCTAGCTTTTGCGTTTACACTCAGAAGCACGGTTTCCGTCCGTGCCGAGCTAACCTTTGAGCGCCTCCGTTACCTTTTAGGAGGCGACCGCCCCAGTCAAACTGCCCGTCTAACAATGTCCCCCGGCCGGTTTCACGGCCGCAGGTTAGAATTCCAATGGTTTAAGGGTGGTATCCCAAGGGTGACTCCACACACGCTGGCGCGCATGTTTCCATGTCTCCCACCTATCCTGTACATAAACCATCGAAACCCAATATTAAACTGCAGTAAAGCTCCATGGGGTCTTTCCGTCTTGTCGCGGGTAACCGGCATCTTCACCGGTACTACAATTTCGCCGGGCGGGTAATTGAGACAGTGCTCAGATCGTTACACCATTCGTGCGGGTCGGAACTTACCCGACAAGGAATTTCGCTACCTTAGGACCGTTATAGTTACGGCCGCCGTTTACTGGGGCTTCAATTCAATGCTTGCACATCTCCTCTTAACCTTCCAGCACCGGGCAGGTGTCAGCTCCTATACGTCATCTTTCGATTTGGCAGAAACCTGTGTTTTTGATAAACAGTCGCCTGAGCCTTTTCACTGCGGCCTCCCCTGAGGGAGGCGCCCCTTATTCCGAAGTTACGGGGCCAATTTGCCGAGTTCCTTAACTACCCTTCTCCCGTTGGCCTTAGAATTCTCTTCCTGTCTACCTGTGTCGGTTTGCGGTACGGGCGCCTCAGATATACAATAAGCTTTTCTCGCCCTGCGCTGCGAATACTTCCCTACTCTAATTTCGGTCCCTTGCGCCCGGGGCAACCATCGCCCGGGTTATTCGCTTTGCAGGTGTCACTTATCTTAAATCTTTTGGCGGCTACGGAATTTCCACCGTATGTGCATCGACTACGCCTTTCGGCCTCGCCTTAGCTCCCGGCTTACTTGGAGCGGACGAACCTTCCTCCAAAATCCTTAGACTTTCGGCCAATATGATTCTCACACATTTCGCGCTACTTATTCCGGCATTCTCACTTCTGTACAGTCCACCAACGCTTCCGCTTTGATTTCACCCCATACAGAACGCTCTCCTACCATCCTTTCGGATCCCAAGCTTCGGTACACGATTTAGCCCCGTTAAATTTTCGGCGCAGGGTCACTCGACCAGTGAGCTATTACGCACTCTTTTAATGTATGGCTGCTTCTGAGCCAACATCCTGGTTGTCTGTGCAACCCCACATCCTTTTCCACTTAACCGTGTTTGGGGACCTTAGCTGTGGGTCTGGGCTGTTTCCCTTTTGACGACGAAACTTATCTCCCGCCGTCTGACTCCCGTACATCAATTATCCGGCATTCTGAGTTTGATAGGTCTTGGTAGCCTCTCGGCCCCTTAACCATTCAGTGCTTTACCTCCGGTAATCTCTTGAGTACGAGGCTAGCCCTAAAGCTATTTCGGAGAGAACCAGCTATCTCCGGGTTCGATTGGAATTTCTCCGCTACCCACACCTCATCCGCTACCATTTCAACGGGAGTCGGTTCGGTCCTCCATGAGGTTTTACCCTCACTTCAACCTGGACATGGGTAGGTCACCCGGTTTCGGGTCGAATACAACTGACTTTGTGCGCCCTATTCAGACTTGCTCTCGCTACGGCTCCGGACCTGAAGTCCTTAACCTTGCCAGTTACATTCACTCGCCGGACCATTCTACAAAAGGTACCCGATCACCCTTTGACGGGCTCTCGGTGCTTGTAAGCACAAGGTTTCAGGTTCTATTTCACTCCCCTCCCGGGGTGCTTTTCACCTTTCCTTCACAGTACTATTCTCTATCGGTCACTGGGTAGTATTTAGGCTTGGAGGGTGGTCCCCCCGTCTTCCCACCGGGTTTCACGTGTCCGGCGGTACTCTGGATACAGCTCGCTGCTTCGCCTTTTCGTTTACGTGGCTCTCACATTCTTTGGCCGGCCTTCCCAGACCGTTCAACTAAAGCTCTGCATGCTAAATGCTGTCCGAACCCCGAAAGTATTGCTACCCTCGGTTTGGCCTCTTCCGCGTTCGCTCGCCACTACTAGCAGAATCTCATTTGATGTCTCTTCCTCGCCCTACTTAGATGTTTCAGTTCAGGCGGTTCCCCTCGCAAAGCTATGAATTCACTTTACGATGACTGGACATGACTCCAGCCGGATTGCTCCATTCGGAAATCTATGGATCACGGCCTACTTACGGCTCCCCATAGCTTATCGCAGTTCGTTGCGTCCTTCTTCGGCTTCCAGTGCCAAGGCATTCCCCTTGCGCTCTTTGTAGCTTGACCATGTGTTCTTTGGTTCTCATGCTTCATATTGTTCGTTCTTCAACATGAACTCGTAAATTGCAAAATTGTAGTAATTTTTTTAACTTTACTTGATATCGTTTTCGCAATCTTTCTTTATTCAGTTTTCAATGTACAGCTGCCTTTCGGGTTTCCCCGTGGGGGTCTCCCCACTGGTGGGCTTAGGTGGACTCGAACCACCGACCTCACGCTTATCAGGCGTGCGCTCTAACCGGCTGAGCTATAAGCCCATTTCCCGGCTCCGGTTCTCACCAGAAGCCCCTGGTGGAGATAAACGGGATCGAACCGTTGACCTCCTGCTTGCAAAGCAGGCGCTCTCCCAGCTGAGCTATACCCCCATACTGGTGGCTGTTTCCCATCCACCTTTGAGTGTCTCTTTCAAGACCCTCAAAATTAAACAACGATTAACAGACGGATCCGACCAACCTTGGATGTTAGAGCAGCTTGTTTCATCTGCTCAGCTCTCCATAGAAAGGAGGTGATCCAGCCGCACCTTCTGATACGGCTACCTTGTTACGACTTCACCCCAGTCGCCAATCCTACCTTCGGCAGCGCCCTCCTTGCGGTTAGGCAACTGACTTCGGGTATTACCGGCTCCCATGGTGTGACGGGCGGTGTGTACAAGGCCCGGGAACGTATTCACCGCGGCATTATGATCCGCGATTACTAGCAATTCCAACTTCATGCAGGCGGGTTTCAGCCTACAATCCGAACTGAGACCATTTTTATAGGTTTGCTCCACCTCGCGGTTTCGCTTCTCTTTGTTAATGGCCATTGTAGTACGTGTGTAGCCCAGGTCATAAGGGGCATGATGATTTGACGTCGTCCCCACCTTCCTCCGTTTTGTCAACGGCAGTCCTGCTAGAGTGCTCTTGCGTAGCAACTAACAGTAAGGGTTGCGCTCGTTGCGGGACTTAACCCAACATCTCACGACACGAGCTGACGACAACCATGCACCACCTGTCTCAGCTTTCCCCGAAGGGCACCTAATGCATCTCTGCTTCGTTAGCTGGATGTCAAGACCTGGTAAGGTTCTTCGCGTTGCTTCGAATTAAACCACATACTCCACTGCTTGTGCGGGCCCCCGTCAATTCCTTTGAGTTTCAACCTTGCGGTCGTACTCCCCAGGTGGATTACTTATTGTGTTAACTCCGGCACGGAGGGGGTCAGACCCCCCACACCTAGTAATCATCGTTTACGGCATGGACTACCAGGGTATCTAATCCTGTTTGCTACCCATGCTTTCGTGCCTCAGCGTCAGTTAAAGCCCAGTAGGTCGCCTTCGCCACTGGTGTTCCTCCCGATCTCTACGCATTTCACCGCTACACCGGGAATTCCACCTACCTCTACTTCACTCAAGCTCAACAGTTTCAATTGCAGGCTATGGGTTGAGCCCATAGTTTTCACAACTGACTTGCCAAGCCGCCTACGCACCCTTTACACCCAGTAAATCCGGACAACGCTCGCTCCCTACGTATTACCGCGGCTGCTGGCACGTAGTTAGCCGGAGCTTGCTGCTTGGGTACCGTCATTATCGTCCCCAAGTACAAAAGTTTACAATCCGAAGACCGTCTTCCTTCACGCGGCGTTGCTGCATCAGAGTTTCCTCCATTGTGCAATATCCCCCACTGCTGCCTCCCGTAGGAGTCTGGGCCGTGTCTCAGTCCCAATGTGGCCGTTCAACCTCTCAGTCCGGCTACCGATCGTCGCCATGGTGGGCTGTTATCTCACCATCTAGCTAATCGGACGCGAGTCCATCTTACAGCGGATTGCTCCTTTGATTTCTGCACCATGTGGTGCTGAAATGTCATGCGGTATTAGCGTCCGTTTCCAGACGTTATCCCCCTCTGTAAGGCAGGTTACTCACGCGTTACTCACCCGTCCGCCACTAAGCTTAAAACCGAAGTCCTAAGCTTCGTTCGACTTGCATGTGTTAGGCACGCCGCCAGCGTTCGTCCTGAGCCAGGATCAAACTCTCTAAAATATGATATCTAAACATCTTTCGATGCCCAAATCAATCTTAAAGCTTTTGAAAGCTCTCAATAGATACGCTTGCGTATCGCTTTTGCTGTTTTTTCGCGAGTCAGCTTCTCGCCATTCCTCTCGGAATTTTCGGGTCCGTTCATTCTGTCATCGTTGTTTAATTTTCAAGGTCCTGCTGCCGTCATTCTCGACAAACACCTTTCAACTTCCCGCCCCGCTTTGCAGCAGCTTGTTTAGTTTTTTGTGTCTCTCTCGCGGCGACTCATATATAATACCACGCCATTCCCCGCCTGTCAACACCTTTTTTAAAAAAAGTCAAAAAAAGATTCGTGGCAGGTTCTGACCACCAGATCTGCCCCGAATTCTTTACTTCGACACGAGATATGCACCTTCGACTTTTCTTCTCATCCCAGTTCTTTTCGCAGCGCGCTCAATATCTTTTTTTCCCGTCGGGAAACCTGCACCTGCGTCATTCCCAGCGCCTGCGCAGTCTGCGTCTGCGTGCGGCTCTGAAAGTAGCGGAAATAGAGCAGCTTGCGATCCTTCGGTTCCAGCGTTCCCATCACCTGCTGCAGACTGAGGGCATCGGTCAGTTCCTCTTCATGCGGTTCGTCCGGCAGATCCATCATGCCGCCTTCCTCATCCTCTGCGGTCAGCGAAATCGGTGTCTGCAGCGCACCGAGCGCCTGGGCGGCGGTTTCCGGATCAAGCTGCATCCGCTGCGCAAGTTCCGTCACGGAAGGCATTCTTCCGTATTCCTCCGCAAAGTCCTTGGCTTCTGCGCTGACTTTGCGGGAAAGTTCGCGCAGACCTCGGCTGACCTTGACCGCGCCACCCTCCCGAAACAGGCGGCGGACTTCGCCCAGAATCACCGGCACCGCATATGTGGAAAACTGCAGCCCACGGCTTTCGTCAAAGCGGTCTGCCGCCTGCACCAGACCGACACAGGCTGCCTGATACAAATCATCATACTCAATTCCGCGCCCGCGAAACCGGTTTGCGCAGGCGTGTGCCAGCCCGAGGTTCCGTGTGACGCGCTCCTCCCTATCCATTCTGGCGGACGCGCGGCGAAAACGTCTTTTCCATGGTCACCGTGGTGCCGCCGCCGGGTTTGCTCTGTACCCGAAGCTTGTCTGTAAAACTTTTCATGACCGCGAAGCCAAGTCCTGCGCGCTCCTCGCCCGCTGTTGTATATAATGGTTCCATCGCCTGCGCAATATCGGCAATCCCGCAGCCGCGGTCGCGCACCCGTACCTGAATTTTATTTTCCGGCAGCAGCCGGCAATCTATGTACACGGTACCGATTGCATCCTTATAGCCGTGCACAATGGCATTCGTCACCGCCTCGGAAACTGCGGTCTTCAAGTCGCACAGCTCGTCCAGGGTCGGATCCAGCTGCACGGCAAAAGCAGCTACCGCCGCCCGCGCAAAGCCTTCGTTCGCACTGACACTGGGAAAGTGCAGGTGCATTTCATTCGTCGCTTTCATCTTTTACCGGCTCCTTTCTGAATGTACACAAATCCGTCAGCCCCGCCATGGAGACAATCCGTTCCAGCTTCGGTGGCATATTCTGTACAATAATCTGCCCCTGCCACAGCTGCGTAAGTTTACAGCGCCCCAAAATCAGCCCGACGCCGGAGCTGTCCATAAACTGCACACCGCCAAAGTCCAGCACCAGCTGCGCCGGGCGTACGCGCATGGCGGTCATGTCGATTTCCTCGCGGATTTCCCGCGCGGAGTGATGGTCAATTTCCCCGAAAAGCAGCGCGGTCAGCACATCGTCCCGCAGTTTCAGCCGCACCGGGCATTTTTCTTCCGGCTTTGGCTGCGCATTGTTTCCCATGAAGCGACAACTTCCTTCCATTCCGGTAATTTTTAATCTCTGCCTTCTGTCCCGCCGCCACAGACTGCTGGGACAAGTTTTACTATACCGTAAAGCAGCCGAGAAAACGAACGGTTTCTGTCGCCGCCCTGCGTTTTTGCCAAAAATCCAAACGTTTATTTACAGTTCCGTAAAATACACTTATAATGAAAGGAACTGATTATGAACAGCATGGCGCACTGCCGCGCTGAGGAGGAAATGGAAATGCACACAAAAGCCGCCCAAATTCTGCAGGAAGTCCGCAAAGCCGTTGTCGGCAAGGACGAAATTCTGACAAAAACCCTGATGGTCATTCTTTCCGGCGGGCACATTCTGCTGGAGGATATTCCCGGCGTCGGCAAAACCACGCTGGCGCTCGCGTTTTCACGCGCCATGCAGCTGGAATGCAAACGCATTCAGTTCACGCCGGATATTCTGCCTTCCGATGTCACCGGATTTACTATCTATAATAAGGCATCCGAAAAATTCGTTTTTCAGCCCGGTGCAGCCATGTGCAACCTGCTGCTGGCGGATGAAATCAACCGCACCAGCAGCAAAACGCAGAGCGCCCTGCTGGAGGCGATGGAGGAAGGGCGTGTAACTGTGGACGGTGTTACACATCCGCTGCCGAAGCCATTCATCGTCATTGCAACGCAAAATCCGGTGGGCAGCGCAGGAACCCAGCTGCTGCCGGAAAGCCAGCTGGACCGCTTTACTGTACGGCTTTCCATGGGGTACCCGGCACAGGAGGATGAAATGGAAATCTTGCGGCGGCACACCGGCGATCCCCTCGCCGCCGTACAGCCGGCTGCCACCGCGCAGGAGCTGCTCCAAATGCGGCAGGAGGCCGCGCAGGTTTACTGTGAAGATTCCATTTTGGCGTATATTGTCCGCCTAACTGCCGCAACGCGCGAAACGCCCTTGCTGAAACTCGGCGCCAGCCCGCGCGGTTCTTTGGCAGTGGCATCGCTGGCACGCGCGTGCGCATACCTGCAGGGGCGCGACTATGTGGTACCGGAGGATATCCGCTTTGTGTTTTCGGATGCACTCAGCCACCGCGTGCTGCTCTCCCCGCAGGCCAAACTGAGCAGCGAAACCGCACAGGGTGTTCTGCGGAACATTCTGCAGACCTTGCCCGCACCCGGCGCAGGGAGCACGAAATGACCGGCGCCCGTGTGGCATACGCTTTGGCGCTTTTGGGCGCGGCGCTCTTTTTGATTTTTTACACCGGTTCCTTTTCCCTGTTCCTGCTGCTGTTTCTTCTGGTGCTGCCGCTGTGCTCGTTTTTTCTGCTGCTCCCCGCGAAAAAGCACCTTTCCTGCACCGTTCGGCAGCAATCCCGTGCTGTTCGGCAGGGAGAAACGGCGGTGTTTCAGCTATGTGTGCGCAGCACTTCCCGTATTCCCACCGGACAGCTGATTTTGCGCTACACCTGTCGCAACACACTGACCAGCGAACACTTTCGACAGAAGCTTCGCTTTCCGGTATCGGCGGGCGAAAACATCATACAAATTCCGGTGGCTTCACCGTATTGCGGAAAACTGGAACTGACCATTGAAAAAGCAGCTGTGTGCGATCTGTTCGGCCTTTTTGACCGGAACTGCGCAATACCGCAAAAAATGCTGTATGCTTTGGTCCTGCCGAATCTGCCCAACTTGCAGATTGCCGCCGCATCTGCTGCGGACGCTGCTTGGGACAGTGCCGAGTACGACCCGCATCATGCCGGAAATGACGCTTCAGAGCCGTTTGAAATACGGGAATATCTGCCGGGCGACCGGCTGAACAGCATTCATTGGAAACTGAGTGAAAAGCGCGGCAGCCTGATGGTACGGCAGGGCAGCCTGCCGCTGCCGGCAGGTCCGGACCTTCTGCTGGAACTGCAGGAAGCCCCGCCGGAAGTCTGCAGCTGTGCCGCGGAAACTGTGCTTGCCCTGTCCCATGCACTGCTCGCAGGCGGGCAGCAGCACCGACTGCTCTGGTTCGGCAGCGGAACGCTTCACACCGTCGCAATTGTCTCGGAAACAGCAGCAGAGGAAGCGACGGCCGGACTGCTGTCCGCAGAACCGCAACAGGCTGCCTCCGCGCTGGCTTCACGTGTGCCGGAGAACGGCCGCCAGCTGCTGTACATCACTTCAGGCACAGAAATCCCCTGGCACCTGCTGCCCGAAAGCGCCTTCGTTTTTTGCTGCGGACAGGCCGCCCCGCCAGATGCACCCTGCCGCTGCTGCGGCGTTACACCCAGCAGTCTTGCAGACACGCTTGACGGCCTGCAGTTGTAAAGGAGACGGCTTATGAAATACAAAAAAACAGTGCACCTGCATCCGGAAAAGCCGCTGGTCACCACCGCACCGGAAAAACCGCTTTCCCGCATTCTGCTGGACTGTGTGCTGGCGGTGCTGCTGCTCTGCGGCCTGCTGAACTGCCTTGTAAAAATGTACGGTCTGCCGATTGCAGAGCGCCTGCCGCTGCTGTTTGCAAGTGGGCTCTGCGTGCTGCTGCAATTGAGCCTGCACTGGCGGCGGGGCGGTTTTCCGGTTCGGCTCACACTGGGCGTCGTCTGGGGCGTGGCGCTCATCCGAAACCTGCCGGCTGTGGTAACCGGTGCACTGCTGCTGATTAACTGCAGCCTTAACACACTGACAGCCGCTTCACACGGTCAGTTTGACTTCGGCTATTTGGCAGTCAGCACCGCGCCGGGGTACACAGATGCTTTCTGCATCCAGCTGTGCTTTCTGCTGCTGGCTGCCCTGTTGGCAGCCGTGTTGGCTGCGGCGGTACACTGCCGTTTTGCGCTGCTCTGCACATTGCTTGTCCTGGCACTGCTGACACCGGCGCTTTCCATGACCGTTTCGCCGCCGACATTGGGCATTGTCCTTTTAACCGGTGCGTGTGCGGCACTGTTTGCCCTTGGCCGCCGACCGCGGCAGTTTGCCACCCTGCCCGCCGGTTCCCGCCGCGGATGGCTTGCGCTGCCGGCGGCGCTGCTGGTTGCGGGCATCCTGAACGGTATGCTTTCTCCGGCGCTTTACACACGCCCGCAGCAACTGGAAACCCTGCGCAGTGCCTTTGAAAACGCCATTGGCAACCTTTCCCCTCAGCACGCTCACGGCGGGCTTGCCAATGCCGTAAGCCGCGTGGATATGCGTAACACTGCCTCGGTTTCCTTTTCCGGAAAAACCATGCTGCGCGTAACCACCAAGGCAAAAGAGGCACAGTACTTAAAAACCTTTTGCGGAACCAATTATCAGGACAGCACCTGGTCGCTGTCTGACGGAAAAGCCTACGAAAGCTTTCTGAACAGCAGCACACTGAAAGGCAACCCCTACCTGCAGAACAACGTGCAGGCGCTGATGTCGCTTTATGAAGGACTAAAGCGTACCAAATACGGACTTTCACCGCAGGCGGACTCTCAAATCACCATTGAAAATGTAGCTGCCAATTCCCGCTGCGTCTACCTGCCTTACGGCCTTTCTTCTCTGCCGGAAGGTGCAAGGTACCAAAATGATTTGAATGCACGTTTTTTCAATCTGTTCAGCAAAAATGTCTATACCATTCCGTTCTACAGTTGTTCCGATGAGCGCGACCCCGGTTCTTACAACACTGCCGGTGAAGTACCCTCCTACTCTGCCGGCAGCTGGCCGGTACTTTCTCCGGGATTCCTCTCCAATCTGATCTTTACCGGCAAGGAGGGCGCGTCGTTTTATCCCGAGGATCTGTCCTTAAACGGCGAAAACTTTCTGTTTGCATGGAAAAACATCTCTACCCTGACTTCCCTGCAGCGCGAGGTTATGAAGCTGTACAGTGCACAGATGGCCTACAGCAGCTGTGCTTTCCAAAGCGGCAGCCAGTACACCTACACCGACAGCAGTGGTGCAGGTTACCTGCTGACTCAGCAGGATGTAAGCCTGATTCTACAGGAAATTACCAACCGAAGCGATAAGCTGAACGCCCTGTTTCGCGGCTTAGACCGAAAGACCTTCCTCAGCCGTCTGCAGACTTTTCCAACCATGAGTCTGAAACAGTTTTACACCCAGCCGCTGTGTCCCCTGACCCGAAAAGATGGAAAAGTCGTGCAGGACACGTCCAATCCGGTTTCCCTGAAATCCATCAACAGCGACGTCGGGAACTTTCTGGAGTACGAATTTCAGTACCGCAAAGCGGTTTACAGCGAGAACACCCAAGTACCCGACTCCCTGCGCCCGAAGCTGGTCACCTGGCTGAAAGCACGCGGGCTGAACCCGGACAGCACCGCCTCCCTTGGCAGTGACCAGGAGTACAGTGCGGTCAGTGTTGTGGTCAATCACGTCATGCAGGCGCTGAGTTCCTCCTGTCAATATACCCTGTCACCGGGTGCACCGCCCGCGGGAATGGACTTTGTCGATTATTTTCTCAATCAAAACCATTATGGGTACTGCGTGCATTTCGCTTCTGCAGCAGTTCTGCTGCTGCGCACACTCGGCATTCCCGCGCGCTATGCAGAAGGATACTACATTTCCGGCAGCCAGCTCAACGGTCGCGGCGAAACCATTGACGTCACCGACAATCAGGCGCACGCCTGGGTGGAAGTGTACTCGCCGGGGCGCGGTTGGATTCCGTTTGAGGCAACGCCGGGTTTCACCACGCTTTCTACGCAGGACAATCTCGCGTCTTACGCGACACCCTCCCACAGCGCGCAGGCTTCTACCGCAAGTTCTTCGCAGGCAAGTTCCTCTGCTGCCAGTTCTCAGAATTCCTCAGAAAGCACCGCCGTATCCCACCAGTCTGCTGCCGCTGTGTCCGGCGCAACGACAGAATCCCCTGCTGACAGCAGCGATACCGACTTGCTTTTCCCACTGGTGTGCATGGCCGCGCTGCTTGCGGCAGTTCTGCTGCTGCGGCACGCATGGAACCTGACCCGCCGCCGAAAAGCCTTTTCGCAAATGGATACCAAAGCTGCCGGAGCCGCTGTGTACGCCTATCTGCAAAGCCTTTCCGCATACGGCGTACCGGTTTCGGACGAAGCACACCGGCTCGGTGAAAAAGCCCTGTTCAGCCGAAGTGGGCTGACCCCTGCGGAGATGCAGCGTCTGCGCACGCTGGCTGACGATGCCGCACAGCAGGTGCTGGCAAAGCACGGTGTCTGGGGACGTTTCGCCCTGCGCTGGCTGGAAAACATAGTGCCGGCCGTCACAGGAAAAGGCAAGCACCCCCCTGCAAAGCCTTAATGCAGACTCTCTGTATTAGACCCTAAAAGAGCCGAATCTTTTCCGCAAATGCGAAAGAGATTCGGCTCTTTTAGAACATTCAGATTGCATAGCGTTTCAGCGCCTTGCGGAAGTCGCCCTTGACCAGTGTTGCCACCTGCTCGACAATTTCCTCCGGCTCCTCGCGCATACCCGTGCGTACCCAGTCCAGCCCCATTGCAACAATCGCAAGACTGTAAAACCGCGCAATAAACGCCTTATGCTTTTTTTCCACACGCAGCCCGGCCGCCTGCTCCTCCACCACCGGATAAATCACCTGATACAGCACCCGGTACATGAAAGCTTCTAAATTCTCTCTGCTAAGGGAGCGGTAAGAATTGAGCACCAGGTTTTTGTTTTCCCGCATACGCTTCAGCACGCAGCAGTACCCTTGCTGCCAAGTATCCACGCTGCAATGGTCTGCCAGTGCAGCGGACGTTTCCTCCATAAAAATCCATTCCACCAGTGCGTAAATATCCGAAAAATGATAGTAAAACGCCTGGCGTGACACACCACAGTCTTCTACCAAGTCCTTCACCGTGATATGGTCAAGCGGCTTTTGGGCAAGCATTTTTTTCAGAGAATCCGCAAAGGCTTGTTTTGCATATTTCGGCATTTCCACTTCATTCCTTTATTTGGAAGTCATTATGCAATAGCTTATACGGGAATTTTAGCAGCAATATGAACAAGCCTCTGTATTTTTTACATCTGCACACGCCTGTAAAGAATCTTTACAGGCGTAGCAAATTGTAAATTTCCATTTTTTATATTTGATGTTAATATGAAGATGAAAATAAAGAATTAAAATTTGCGTAAGGAGATGTCAAACATGAATATTTACAAAACGATGTACCGGCCCCAAAAGCCGGCGGGCATTGCATCCCGAAAAGCGTATATCGTTGGCGGCGGGCTGGCAGGGCTGGCAGCGGCGGCTTTTCTGGTTGATGATGCTGGTATGCTGGGTGAAAACATCACCATTCTGGAAAAGCGTGCAACAGCCGGCGGCAGCATGGACGGTATGCGAAACGAATTCGGCTACCTGTGCCGCGGCGAGCGGGAGATGGAGCCGTACATGGAATGCCTGTGGTATCTCTTCAGCAAAATCCCCTCCCTGCAGAGCAAGGGGCGTTCCGTGCTTGACGAAATTGTGGACTTTAACCGCGACGAACCCATCCACTCCGAATGCCGTGTCATCTGCAACCGCGGCGAGCGCTACAGCAAAGTACACGACTACCGCTTCAATTCCAAGGACATGGCGGCCATGCAGCGTTTTCTCAGCCTGCCAGAGTCAGCGCTGGAGGATAAGCCGATTTCTGATTTCTTCGATGAGTCCTTTTTCAACAGCAGCTGCTGGATTAATTTTCACAGCTGCCTTGCTTTCAAACACTACCACAGCGCACTGGAGTGCCAGCGGTACTTTCAGCGGTTTGCGCTGGAGGTTCGCCACGAATATCTGGAGGGCATTATCCACACGAAATACGCCGAGTTTGACGCAATGATCCGCCCGCTGCTCGCTTGGCTCGAAAGTCACGGTGTCAAGACCGTTTATGACTGCTGGGCTTATGATATCGAAATGGACAGCGCCTGCAACACCGCAGAAGCAATCCTGCTGCGCAAAAACGGTAAGGACAGCAAAATTGCGCTTAGTGAAAAGGACCTGGTACTGGTCACCAACGGTTCCATGACCACCAACAGTGCGTTCGGCGACAACAAGACCGTGGCTCCCACCAACCGCAGCACAGATGACCTCGGTGCATTTACCCTCTGGCAGAACCTTGCCAAAAAGAATGAGAAATTCGGGCATCCCGAAAAATTCATCGGACAAATTGATAAAACCAAGTGGGTTTCCTTCATGCCAACCATCAAGGGCTACCCGGAGCTGGTCAGCAGAATTGAAAAAATGACCGGCAGCAAAGCCGGCACCGGCGGTGCCATTACCATTCTGGATTCCAACTGGGATATGTCCTTTGAGCTGCACCACAATCCGTTTTTCCTGGATCAGAAACCCGATGAGCAGGTCATGTGGGGGTACGGCTGCTATGGAGAGCGCGCGGGCAACTACATAAAAAAGCCGATGTGTGACTGCACTGGCGAGGAAATCATGACCGAGCTGCTGTACCACCTCAATATGCTGGACATTCGGGACGAAGTGCTTGCGCACTCCTATATTTCCACCTGCATGATGCCCTACGTCACCACACAGTTTATGCCGCGCAAAGCCACTGACCGGCCGAAAAACGTGCCGGACGGCTGCACCAACATCGGTTTTCTGGGGCAGTATGTGGAGGTGCCGGAAGATGTGGTCTTTACCGTGGAAATGTCTGTGCGCACCGCTATGGGCGCCGTCTACAAGCTGACCGGTCTGGAAAAGGATGTTCTGGAAGTTTACCCTTCGCGCTACGACATCCGCTACATCGCTGAACGCCTGAAAAAATTTGCCGGAAAGACCGCCGCCGAAAAGCTTACGGAAGCGGACATTCCCGCACTCAGCGGGCTGAGCGCCGAGCAGCTCCGGCAGATGGCCGTCACCGTACTGAATTCTTACCCGCCGTACTACCGGATGTACCTTGGCCGCAACCAGACGGTTCCGCTGCAGGTTTCCGTGCTGCATCCGGAGGCGCCCCTCAGCAAGTAGCCGCTGCCGCCGTGTTCATGAATTATGCCTTGTCAAACCGCCGCAACTATGTTACGCTTAGTTTATGGAGGTTAAAGCTATGCAAATTCATGAATCAGCAGAAGACTATCTGGAATCCATCCTCATGCTCAAAGAAAAGCAGGGGGTGGTGCGTTCCATCGACATTGTAAACAAAACAGGCTACTCCAAGCCCAGCATCAGCGTCGCGATGAAGCATCTGCGTGAAAATGGCTATATCACCATGGACAAAGAAGGGTTCATTTCCTTGACCGCCAGTGGCATGGCCATCGCCAGCGAAATTTACACGCGGCATCGCGTGCTGACCAAACTGCTCGTCAGCCTCGGCGTTGACGAAAAAACCGCTGCGGAGGATGCCTGCCGAGTGGAACATGACCTGAGTGAAGTTTCTTTCGAGAAAATCAAAGAACACGCCAAACTGCATCTTTCACAAACTTCTGAAGAAAGCGGCACGCATTGAAAAATGCGCCGCTTTTTCCTTTTGCCGCGAAAAATCTGTACGGACAACTTTATGCGTTTCGTGAAATCTCAGCTCCACGCGTTGCGGCTGCACGCCGCAGCGTGGTATAATAACGCGGATCAATTCCGGTATTTTTCATAAAATGGAGCCTGCAGGTTCTGCCTGTGCATCGCTCTGGGTGTAGGGCTGCTCCACCAAAAGCAGCTCTACAGAAACAGCAAGGAGAGTCCAAATGAAACAACTTTTTAATGACAACTGGTACTTTCACAAGGAACCGCTGGAAACACCGATGGAAGTTTTCTTTCAAGTCACAGACTGGCAGCCCGTTGATATACCGCACGACTGGATGATTTACAACAGTGAAAATCTGTACGAAGAGGCGGTCAGCTGCTACAAAAAGACCTTTCGCACGGAGGAACTGGGAACCGACCGGCTTTCCCTGCTTTTTGAGGGTGTCTACCGCGACACCACCGTCTTTCTCAACGGCGAGAAGATTTTTCAGTGGAAATGCGGTTACTCCCGATTTGAAGTGGACCTGACCGGCAAAGTCCACGCAGGCGAAAACACCGTCTGGGTGCGCAATGTCTACCGCTGCCCCAACAGCCGCTGGTACCCCGGCTCCGGCATTTACCGGAATGTCTGGCTGGTGCGCCGGCCGGCTGTGCACTTTACAACCGGCGGTTTGTACCTTTCCACTGCCGCACAGGATAAAACACACTGGACACTGTTTGCCGACTGCGAAGTGTACAGCCACCTGCCCGCGGCTGCCAAAGTTTCTGTGCGCCACACGGTGCTTGATCCGTCGGGAAAGGAAGTTTGCACACAGATCTCCGCTTTTTCCGCCGCACCGGGACTAAACACAGACAAACAGCAGATGGCATTTTCTTCGCCCCTGCTCTGGGACGTGGAGACACCAAACCTGTACCGCCTGCGCACCGAACTGCTGCTGGACGGCGCACCGGCAGACACAGAAGAGCAGAACTTCGGCTTCCGCACCACCCGCTTTGACCCGGACAAAGGGCTGTTTCTGAACGGCCGCAGTCTGAAAATCAACGGCTCCTGCGAGCACCAGACCCTCGGCGCGTTGGGCGCCGCCATGAATAAAACCGCCCTGCGCCGGCAGTTGCAGACCCTCAAGGAGATGGGCGTCAATTCCATTCGCAGCGCGCACAATATGCCCTCCGAAGATATGCTGGATTTGTGTGACGAAATGGGTCTGCTGCTTTACTCCGAAAGCTTCGATATGTGGGAATCCTGTAAAACGCAGTATGACTACGGCAACGACTTCGCCGCGTGGTGGCAGAAAGACATCACCAGTTGGGTGCGGCAGGACCGCAGCCATCCTTGCGTTTTCATCTGGAACATCGGCAACGAAATCGGCGACACGCACCACCCGCGCGGGCTGGAAATCACCGTGATGCTCCGTGACGCGGTACGCAAACTCGATTACCGCAAAAATGCAGCCATCGCCATTGCCTCCAACCTCATGGAGTGGGAGGGTGCGCAGAACTGCGCCGACGCTGTTGACCTTGCCGGCTACAATTATCTGGACAGCCTGTATCAGAAGCACCATCAGGAACATCCGGACTGGTGCATTTTCGGCAGTGAAACTTCCTCCACGGTACAGAGCCGCGGCATTTACCACTTTCCGCTGAGCAAGCGGCTGCTGACCTATGACGATATGCAGTGCTCCACGCTGGGAAACTGTACCACCAACTGGGGCGCTAAGAACACCGACCACACCATTGCCGTACACCGTGATTGTGCCTTCTGCTTTGGGCAGTATATCTGGTCCGGCTGGGATTACATCGGCGAACCGACGCCGTACTTCAGCAAAAACTCGTTCTTTGGGCAGATTGACACCGCCGGTTTTCCCAAAGACACCTACTATCACTACCAAGCGGAATGGACTGACTGCAAAACACACCCGATGGTGCACCTGCTGCCCTACTGGGACTTTAACGAGGGGCAGATGATTGATGTGCGCATTTACTCCAATGCGCCAAGGGTAGAACTATTCTGGAACGGTGTGTCACAGGGTGCGCAGAACATTGACCACACGCACGGCACGGAGTTGGAAGGAAACTGGCGCCTGCCTTACCACAAGGGCACGCTGAAAGCCATCGCCTACGATAAGGACGGCAATCCCATTGCAGAGGATGTGCAGTCCTCCTTCGGCGATCCGGTGCGCGTGGCGCTGCAGGCAAACAAACCGCAGCTTGCGGCAGACGGCACCGACCTGTTGTTTGTGGAAATCAACACATTGGACGAAAACGGAACGTTCGTTGCAAACAGCCGCAGCCGCATCCATGTGACTGTCAGCGGCGCGGGGCGTCTGATTGGTCTGGACAACGGCGACAGCACCGATTATGAGTCCTACAAGGGCACCAGCCGCCGGCTGTTTAGCGGCCGCCTTCTGGCAATCATTGCCGCGAAAATGGAGCCGGGCGAAATCCGCATCACCGCCGCCTCCCCTTCACTGGAGCCCGCCATGCTCACCGTGCCGGCGGTTCCGGCGCCAGTGCCGTCCGGCATTTCCTGTCTGCTGGAAAACACGCCTTCTCCGATAAAGGAAGACATTCCGGTGCGCAAGATTGAACTCCTAAACCTCGGTGTCAGCCATCTGGACGCAGCGCATCCGCAGACCACTGTCACCGCAAAAATTTTGCCCGAAAACGCCACGTACCGTGAAATTTCATTCCGTGCCCGCACACTGGACGGTGTGGACAGCAACAGCGTCAAAATTGAAGCAAGGGGAACCACCGCTGTGCTGACCGCCGCCGGGGACGGCGCGTTTCGTTTGTGCGCTGCCTGCTGCAATGACAAAGACCATCCTGAAATCATTTCTGAATTGGAGTTTGACGTTTCCGGTTTGGGGCAAGCCACCTTTGATGCTTACAAACTGGTCAGCGGCATCAACAATGCCGCCTGCTCCAGCGAGGCGAAGCTAAGCTTTCAAGGCGGCGTTTACATCACTTCCAACCAGCGCACCAGTGTTGTCTTTGAAAATATCGACTTCGGCGAATACGGCTCAGATGAAATCCACATTCCCATCTTCTCCTTTGAAGACAGCCTGCCTGTGGAAGTGTGGCTGGGCAGCCCAGACGCAGGCGGCGAGCGTCTGCTGCGCGCACAGTATCAGGCAAAGAGTTGGTACAACCACTACCAGGAAAATGTTTTCTCTCTGTCGCGGCGCATCAAGGGTGTGCAGACGATTTCCATTGTTGTGGAACCCACTATTAAAATGTCCCTGCAGGGCTTCTACTTTACCAAGCTGGAAAAAGCCTTTGGCAAAGTGGATGCCCTAGAAAACAACCGCATCACCGGTGACCAGTTTCAGCTGGGCGATGACGCGGTCACAGAAATCGGCAACAATGTAACGCTGGAGTTTGAGCACATGGACTTTGGGGAGGACGGGTGCGCTTCTGTCACCATCTGCGGTCACTCGCCCATCGCGCAAAATATCATCCACGTGCGGTTTTACGGCGAAGACGGTACCGAAGTCAAAGAGATCGCCGAATTTTCCTACAGTGACGAGTATGAGGAGCGCACCTTCCCCATCCACGGTTTCAAAGGGCAGGGAAAAGTGAACTTTATTTTCATGCCCGGCAGCCGATTTGACTTCCGGTGGTTCCGATTCAACCGCTGATTTTGCTGCAAAATTAAAAGCTGTGACATCTGCCGCAAAGCAGACGGTCACAGCTTTTTTTCAGACTGTTTATTTCACCGCGATAGCTTCCATCTCAAATAAAGCGCCTTTCGGCAGTGCCGCCGCCTGCACGCAGGAACGTGCCGGGCAAACATCCTTGAAGTACTCCGCATAAATCGCATTGATTGCCGCGAAGTCCTGCATATCCGCCAAAAACACGGTGGTCTTTACGACATCCGCATAGGTCATGCCGGCAGCGGAAAGCACCGCACCGATGTTTTCCAGCGACTGTCTGGCCTGTGCCTCTACCCCCTGCGGCAGGGCGCCGCTGACCGGATCAAGACCAAGCTGACCGGAAAGGTACAGCGTACCGCCAGCCTGAACCGCGTGTGAGTACGGTCCCAACGCCGCGGGCGCGTTTTTTGCAGAAATCACCTGATTCATGAGTATCCCTCCATCATTGAAACATCTTTTTCACAGTATAGCACATTACATTGCTAAAAGACAGAGAAAAAGTAAATTATACCGCTTTACTTGATTTCAACGACGGTTCCGCCTGCGTTTTTGTAGAAATCATCCATGACCCGATACCATGCGGCAAAAGAGGTTTTGTCTGCAATTCGGTAGCGCCCCACTGGCGCTTTCAGGGTACAGCCGTCCTGCTTGCTGAACGAACCGCCGCCATCAATATAATGATACGCACCGCTGCCGTCCGTAGGGTAAAAATCAATCGCATACGTCCAGCCGCCGGTATGCGGCGTACTGTCCGGCAGTTTTTCCAGCCGCACCGGTGCAATCGCCTTGAGCAATGCTGCAATCTCGCTGTGGTCAGTTATCATCTTATAATGATTCTGATACTGAATCCGCAGCTTTTGGTATTTCGCTGCGCCGGTGCCCACTGCCTGCTTCATGCTGATGGTCTGATTGCTGACTTTGACCTTGAACAGGCAGGTAGTGTTTCCGCTCTGTGTCACGTACACACCGGTTTCACCCTCACCGATACAGGTAAAGGAAAACCAGAACTCATGCGTTTCTGCGCCGCCAAGCGTATCTTTCTTTTTCGTGACGGAACTGAATTCTTTTTTCGTCTGCAGTACCTTGCCGTTGCCCACCGTGTAGGTCAGCGGATTGGAACTGTAAGTGCGCACATAGAAGCAGTACTTTTCCCCCACTGCGCGCTGCATATCGTAGGTGGTGTCCGCATACAGCTGGGGCTGTGCGGCGGCAGCCGGCACCGCGTGCACGCCCACTGCCATACTCAGCCCCAGCAGCGCACACAGAAAGCGCTTCACGCTCTTCATAGACATTTCCTCCCCCATTCCGTTTTCTCTCTTACTGTTGTATCATATTTTTATGCTTCTGTAAAGGATTTCCTTGTACACAAAAGGTTCCTCTGCAAGCGAAACTGTCACCGTTTACAGAGGAGCCCTTCATTTTTAACAACAGATTTTGTGAACCACACACTTATTTGGAAACGGTAAAGGACTGCGCATCGCCCCACTTCACTGCTGCATCCGGCTGTCCTTTGGCGGCGCTTTGAAACACAATCGAGTAGCCGCCGGTGATGGTATTGCCGCGCAGGGTGTACTTTTTTGCGGCAACTGTGGCGGTGACTTCCTCGTTGGGTTTGGCTTGCTTTTGCTGCGCCAGCTGACTGTCGATATACGCCTGCGCCTTTTGGTCAAGCTCCGCTTTCTTTGCGTCTGCAATGCGCTCATCGTTTTCCGTAAAGTAGGTGATGGAAGCGTACTGCACATTTCCGGAAGTGTCAAACTTCACGGTGATGCTGTCTTCCTCGCCTGTTCCGACTTTGCGCGTCAGTTCTTTCATCGTTGGCTCGGCGTAATTTGCGCTGTTGTCAACCTGAAAGTCCTGCAGATGCGGAATATTGGTACTGGAAAACAGTTCTTTCACGGAGGTTTCCACTGCTTTGTCTGTCTTTACCGACTGCAGGCGAAACGGCAGTGCATTGCTGTTGTCGGCATTCTGATACAGCACCAAGCGATTCTGCGCGTCCACCGCATAACGGTTACCGGCGTTGTCTGCAGCCGCCTGCCGGATATTCGCACTCTGCGTGAGTCCCGCCTTTGAAACATTCTCGACCGCCACCGGCTTGCCGTTCATCTGAATCTTGACCGCCTGTGCCGGCGTCTGCGCAGCGACTGCCGCCCCACAGCCAACCGCAACGGCAACTGCGGCTGCCAGACAGCCCATCTTCCATTTTTTTATTCAAATTCCTCCTTACTATACTCTCAATCTAACGTTCGCATTTCCCCACTTTAAGCTATGCCCAGCAGGGCTCTCACTTTCATCATATATTGGATAATCTTGTTTATACATTGCATCTGCATAATCACGGCTTTGTTGAATCGTTTTATTTTGGGATATTCCTTGAAAAAACAGACGCATCCAATCATCTCCTCCAACTACAGAATTATTAAATCCTATACTGCACTTAGCTCCCTTAGCATATCCGGCCGAAGCCATGCTGTATCCATTCAAAGATACAGCACTCTCACAAGCAATATATAACAGGAGCTTACTGCGTGATAAAGAAGTAGAATTATAGTTTCCAAATGAAGCATCTTGACTAGCTAAAACTGAACGTGGATAGGAATACAGCCATGTATATGCACCATTTGTTAATTCACAGCGAACAGCTCCGGCCATTCCATGACCATGGATTATATTAATTGAATTATATATATAGCTGGCCGGTTTTTCTATCTCGCCTAGAGCATCATAGCCTAAATTGTTTAAATAAGTATACGCTGAGCTCGCATTGCTCATATCTTTATTTACAGTAGGATATGGTAAATAAAAATATTTTGCGTGATAGTCGCTGCTACTTGAATTTTTAATTTTATTATAGTCTCTTTTTCGCGTTTGTCAACAATTTCCTCTTTCGTTTAAAAAGTCCGGAAAAGGAATCTGCTCCTTTTCCGGACTTCTTTTTTATTTGTCTGTCATCAAGTCACACATCTGATTGCTGAATGCAACCGGATCGTCAATTGAAACACCCTCAATCAGCAGCGCCTGCGTATACAGCAGATTCGCGTACTGCTTGAGTTTGTCCTGATCCAGCTTGTACAATGCTGTCAGCTTCTCAAAAATCGGATGGTTTGCGTTGATTTCAAGCACGCGCTGTGCTTTGACCTGCTCCTCGCCGCCGTTCGGCATGGCATTGAGCACCTTTTCCATTTCAATGGAAAGTGCGCCGTCCGTGGAAAGGCAGACCGGGTGGCTTTTCAGCTTGGTGGAAAGAATCACCTGCTTGACCTGCCCATTCAGAGCATCCTTCATAAAGTTCAGCAGATCCTTGTTTTCTTCCACTTTCTTTTTAGCGGCTTCCTTCTCCTCCTCGGTTTCCAAACCAAGGTCGTCGTCAGAAACGGACTTGAACTCTTTGCTGTCGTACTCCCGCATCACGCGCAGCGCAAATTCATCCACATTATCCGTCAGATACAGGATTTCGTAACCTTTGTCTTTGAGCGCCTCAGTCTGCGGCAGCATATCAATTTTGGAAACCGACTCGCCTGCGGCGTAATAGATAAACTTCTGGTCTTCCTTCATGCCGTCCGTGTACTCTTTGAGAGTAACCAGCTTCTTTTCCTTGCTGGAGTGGAACAGCAGCAAATCCTGCAGCAGATCTTTATGCTGGCCGAATTCGCTGTAAATGCCGTATTTCAGCTGTAAGCCAAACGCATTAAAGAACTTTTCGTAGTTTTCGCGGTCGTTTTTGAGCATGGACTCCAGCTCCGCCTTAATTTTCTTTTCCAGACGGCCGGCAATGATATGCAGCTGGCGGTCATGCTGCAGCATTTCGCGGGAAATATTGAGGCTTAAATCCTGGCTGTCGACTAAGCCGCGCACAAAGCTGAAATAGTCCGGCAAAAGATCGGCACACTTTTCCATAATCAGCACGCCGTTGCTGTAAAGCTGCAAGCCTTTTTCAAAGTCCTTTGTATAATAATCGTAACTTGCGTGTGCAGGAATAAACAGCAGCGCGTTGTAAGTGGAAACCCCCTCGGTGGAACTGTGAATAACCTTGAGCGGATTCTCATAGTCGCCGAATTTGCTCTTGTAGAAATCGTTATACTCGTCCTCTTTGATTTCGTTTTTATTCTTGCGCCACAGGGGAACCATGGAGTTCAGCGTTTCTGTTTCTGTGTACTCCTCATACTCCGGCTTATAGTCGTCCGGCGCATTTTCCGGTTTCGGCTTCTGGCGGCTCTTTTGCATTTCCATACGAATGGGGTAGCGAATGTAGTCGCTGTACTTTTTTACCAGACGCTGAATGGCATACTGATCCAGATAGGAGTCGTAGTTATCATCGTCGGTATTGTCCTTGATGTCCAGCGTAATCTTGGTGCCGTGGCTGCCTTTTTCGCAGGCTTCCACCGTGTAACCCTCAGCGCCGCTGCTCTGCCAGCACCACGCTTCATCGCTGCCGTAAGCTTTGCTTTCCACACTGACGTGCTTTGCCACCATAAACGCCGCATAAAAGCCGACGCCGAACTGCCCGATGATGTCAATATCTTTTTTCTGCTCATTTTCCTGCTTGAAGTTAAGAGAGCCGGACTTCGCGATGGTACCGAGGTTCTTTTCCAGTTCGTCCTTGGTCATGCCGCAGCCGTTATCTTCAATGATGATCTTGCGCGCTTCTTTGTCCAATGTAATTTGAATTGCGAAATCATCGCGGGACAGCCCCGTGTCGTTTTCCTGCAGGGAGCGATAATACAGCTTATCGATTGCATCGCTCGCGTTACTGATCAGCTCACGCATAAAAATTTCCTTATGCGTGTAGATGGAATTGATCATTAAGTCCAAAAGACGTTTTGACTCTGCCTGAAACTGTTTCATTGCAACAACCGCCTCTAATTTTGAAATTTAGCACTCGTTCAATTCAAGTGCTAAATTTATTGTAGCGCATTCGTGCAGAAAATGCAATAAACAAATTGTGAATAGAAGCAGAAACGCACCGGCAGGCAGTTACTCCTTTTCGCCGGTGTCGGCTTCTTCCCGTACAAAGTCGCGGTCCACTGTCACAACCGGATAGTAATTTTCACTGAGCGCCTTCACCCCCTGATGAATCCGCTCGGCGATCTCCTCATCGGACAGGCTGCAGGAAAACGGCGCACACACGTCAAAAATCAGGTTGCTGTGTGTCGGCCCCCAAACCACCCGAAAGTCATGAATGGTTGCCTTCGGCTCCACCGCCTGCACCATCTTCTGCACCTGCAGCTTCAGGTGGTTGGTGCGCGGGTCATCGGTAATGACCGGGTCCATATGAATCACCAGCTGAATACCAAGCTGAGGGCCGACTGTGCGCTCAATGTTGTCAATCAAGTCGTGGCTTACCAGCACATCCTTTCTGGCATCCACTTCACAGTGAACCGAAGCGAACCAACGATCCGGCCCGTAGTTATGCACCGTCAGGTCATGCGCCCCTAAAATTCCGTCATAGGCTTTCACCGCATTGTAGATTTTATCGACCAGTTCCTTGCTGGGAGCCTCCCCCAGCAGGGGATCACTTGTTTCTTTGACCAGCTTAATCCCTGTTAGCAAAACAAGGATGGCAACCGCCAAACCCATAAAGCCATCCAGATTGACACCGGTAAACTTGGTAATCAGGATACCGAGCAGGATTACACCCGTGGCGATCACATCATTGCGACTGTCCGCTGCCGCAGCAAACAGCGTGCCGGACTGAATCCGCCTGCCGATGTTTCGGTAAAACAGGGATTGCCAAAGCTTTGCCAGAATCGAAAGTGCCAAAATCCCCACGGAAAGTGCGCTGAATACCGGAACTACCGGCTGCAGAATCTTGCTGACCGCGTCCTGCGCCAGCTGCAGCCCGACCACCAAAATGACAAAGGAAACCACCAGCCCGCTCAGATATTCAAACCGTTCATGCCCAAACGGATGCTCTTCATCCGCAGGCTTTTCTGAAAGCTTAAAGCCCACCAGCGTTACAATGCTGGAAGCGGAATCAGACAGATTATTCACTGCATCCGCTGTGATAGCCAAACTGCCGGAAAGCGAGCCGGCAGCAAACTTAATCGCTGCCAGCACCAAATTGGTCAGCAGCCCAACGGCGCCGGAAAAGCGACCGTAAGCCGCACGCACTTTTTCATTTTCTGTATGCGCATAATCCCGCACAAACCGGCGGATTAAAAACTCTGTCATAGCTGCCTCCCGTGACTCCGTTCTGCAAATTCCGCGACCTATAAAAAAGTCCTCTCCCACCGGAGAGGATTTCAAAGGGCTACAAGTGCAGTATAGCACGGTTCTATAAAAATAGCAAGCGCAGACAAGCCCGCGCCGGATGACTTTTTTAGTGCGTGGAAAAGAGGTTTCCGCCGTGGCAGTCAATGGCGACAATCAGCGGGAAATCCCGCACGGTCAGGCGTTTCACGGACTCACACCCCAAGTCTGCAAACGCCAGTACTTCCATGCTTTGCACACACTGCGCAGCCAGAGCGCCCGCGCCGCCAATGGCGCACAGATAAACGGCTTGGTTGCGGCAAATGGCATCCACCACTGCCTGGCTGCGCTTTCCTTTGCCGACCATGCATTTCAAACCTGCGTCCAACAAATCCGGTGCATAAGGGTCCATTCTGCCGGAAGTGGTCGGCCCACACGCGCCAATCGGCAGATTCGGCGGCGTTGGGGTCGGCCCGGCGTAATAAATGCTCGCACCCTCCAGCGGAAACGGCAGCGGCTTGCCCGCCTGCATCAGTGCCCGCAGACGCTTGTGTGCCTGGTCGCGCGCCGTGTAAATCACGCCGCTAAGCAAAATCTGCTCGCCTGCGTGCAGCAGCGGCGCCTGCTCTGTCATGCTTTGCGCATCCACCTGTCTGCGATTCAAAAAAACACCCCCACCGAACTTTACATCATCTTTTTCTTTTTCAGGATAAAAGCCGCCACGACCATGCAGATTCCGGAGAGTGCCAGCGGAAACCAGAAAGAAGGCATCGGCATCTTTGTAACGTTCATGCCGTAAAAACCCGAAATCACCGTTGGTATAGAAATAATCAGCGTAATGGACGCCAGCACTTTCATCACAATGTTCAGATTATTGCTGATGACAGATGCAAAAGCATCCATCGTGCCGGACAGAATGTTCAAGTAAATGTTGGACATATCAATGGCCTGCTTGACCTCAATCAGCACATCTTCCAGCAGGTCTTGGTCTTCATCATAAAGCTTGATGGCACGGCCACGCATGATTTTCTCCAGTGTAATCTCATTCTGTTTGAGAGAAGACGAAAAGTACACCAGCGATTTCTCAATATCCAGCAGCTGAATCAGCTCGTTGTTCTTCATAGATTTTCGCAGTTCCTGCTCCACCGCGTCACTCATGCGGTCAATCTGCTTTAAATACATCAGGTACCGCGAAGCGATGCGCAGCATCAGCTGCAGCACAAACCGCGTTTTCAGGTTTGTCTGTACACTGCGTACCGCACCGTCCGCAAATTCATCGAGAACCGGATTTTCCTGTAAACTGACTGTAATCACATTGGTTTCTGTGAAAATAATGCCGATTGGGCGAGTGGAGTAAAACAAACGGCCGCTTTCCTGCTTTTCCACAACAGGAATATCCACAATGACCAAGGTGCTGTTGTCTTCCTGGTCAATACGCGGACTTTCCTCTTCATCCAATGCAGCACGAAGGAAGTCCGGTTCTACGCCGAAGTCTTCAATCAGTCCGGAAATTTCACTGTCATTTGGCGCAATGCAGTTAATCCAACAGCCCGGCTCGCTGGCTGCCAGTTCCCGCATGACTCCGCCGACTGTTTTGTAATAAGACAGCATTGGTATCATCTCCTATTCCATTTTTGCCTGCCCCACGGGGCCGCGGTTTGTCACTATAAGGGTCCGGATTCACAATGCCACCTCCTGCAAAACAATTTCGGCTTTCTGCCGTATCCTATTATAACAACTGCAAAATACGATTTCAAGCGAAAACCGTATATTTTGCGCAATCTTTTTCGATGTTTGCCTGTATTCGCCTATTTTAAGCAAAAACAGCTGAATTTGAACGATTTTTCGGCTAAAATCTTTCTTTGCCGGTGAAAATCCGCCATCACGCCACAGTCGTATTTCCACACCGAAAGCGGTGGGCTTTACAGCAAAAAAGGGCTGAAACCCGAAGCGTTCTCACGCAGGTTTCAGCCCTTTACAGCTGTATCTATTTATTGCGGTTAAATATGGACATAATATCCACAAATGTATCGTCATCATCGTCGTCCGCAGCGGCAGCAGCCGGTGCTTCCGGCTCATTGACCGGTGCAGCGGGTGCCGGACTTGCCGCAGCACTCTTACGGGTGCTACCCGCTGCCGGCTTACTGCCAAATGTACCACTCAGCACATTACCGCTGTCCAGATTGCCTGCAGCATCGGCTGTGCCCGGCTTAGAACCATCATGCGTTGCAAAGCCGGTTGCAATCACAGTTACACTCATCTCATCGTCCATGTTCTCATCAAACGCGGCGCCCCAGATGATATTAGCATCTTCGCTTGCCTGCTCGCTGATCATGGTGGATGCTGTTTCAATTTCATCCAAACCGATATCCGGCGAGGAAGTGATATTGATAATGACACCCTTCGCACCGCTGATGCTGGTTTCTAACAGGGGGCTGGAAATCGCCATGTTCGCGGCGGCCTCCGCTTTATCTTTGCCAGAAGCGCGACCCACGCCCATGTGCGCGTAACCAGCATCTTTCATAACTGCGGTCACATCCGCAAAGTCCAGATTGACCAAGCCCGGCAGCTTAATTAAGTCGGAAATGCTCTGCACGCCCTGCCGCAGCACATCATCTGCAACAGAGAAAGCGTTCAGCAGCGTAATGCGCTGCTCGGAAACCAGCTTCAGGCGCTCATTTGGAATCACAACCAGCGAGTCAACGTGCTCCCGCAGCTGTGCAATGCCGCTCTCCGCCTGCTCCATGCGGCGGCGTCCCTCAAAGCCAAACGGTTTTGTCACAATGCCGACTGTCAGGATGCCGAGGTCGCGGGCAATCTCCGCAACCACCGGGGCGGCGCCGGTGCCGGTGCCGCCGCCCATGCCGGCGGTGATAAAGACCATGTCGCTGCCGCGCACAGCTTCGGTGATGGCCTCGCGGCTTTCATCGGCTGCCTTGCCGCCCATTTCCGGTTTGCTGCCGGCGCCCTTGCCGTGTGTCACCTTTTCGCCGATCTGAATTTTCTGGGTTGCTTTCGAGCGGTACAGCGCCTGTTTATCCGTGTTGACACTGATAAACTCAACCCCCTGCACCCCCATTGTAACCATGCGGTCGATCGCATTGCCGCCGCCGCCGCCAACGCCGATTACTTTTATTTGAACAATGTTCTCGAAGTCGTTGTCAATTTCGAAAGGCATTTGCCGTTTCCTCCTTATTTATACATCCTGCAGCGAAGGCCGCACGAGTTCTCGCAATGATTGGATTTATTCTATAGAATCCTATCATTAATTTAACACGTTTCGCGTGTGATTTCAATCTTTTTTTTGCTTTCCTGTTCTTTTCTCACATCCACACAGCCGGAAGAACTGGAAAACGCCCTGCAAAGGGATTATTCTCCCCCATCCTCTGTCTGGCCGCCCTGGTCCGTATCCTCTCCGGTGTCCTCCTCTGCAGTGTCTTCCGTTTGGTTTTCCGCCTGTGAAATACTGGAACTGCCCTCCGACTGTTTGGAGGAGGCGGTGGAGCTTGCTGCTGCGGATGCTGCAGAAGAAGCCGGCGTAAACCAGGTAATGGACTTTTCCTTACTGACGGTCGACACGTCAAACGTTCCCTGCTCATCGGAAAGATGCTGCTCAATCGTTGCTTTCGCAAACCGGAATTTCTTTTCCAGATAGGTCGCGTTTCCCAAAACAATGGTCAGCGTTTTTCCGGCCTTGGTTTTGCAGGTCACGCGCAACTGGTACTCGCTAGACACATCAATTCCGCGGACACCGGTAAATCCGGTGTCCTGCACTGCCTGCGCAATTTGCCCGAACAAGCTGCTCTTCTGCTTATTTTTATAAGTAACCGAATGACCGACAGCGGCGTTTTGAATGTCCAACCCCTTGACAATCGGGCTGTCGGCGGGCGCGGCAGCGGTAATCTCCAACACCTTTCCGGAGGCATCCAGGTACACATACTTTCCGTTCCACACTGCCGCACCAGCTACCGCGGACTCCTGCACCTGAATCACGATTTTAGCAGGCAAGCGCCGGCTAACCGTCACTTTCCCAAGGTAAGGGCAGGCTTGCTTCACTTTGTCGGCAGCATCGCCGACATCCGCAAGAAACAGATTTTCCCCCGTAGAAATGCCGCAAGCCGCGGTGATCTGCTCCTGTGGATACCGGCTTTTTCCCTCCACCTCCACTGCCTGAATTTTAAACAGCACCGTCAGGCAGAGCACCACTGCCGTTGCCACCACCACTAGGAACACTGCCGCATAAAACAGCAGCTGCATCCGCTTTCGGCGGCGCTGCCGGGTGTAGGCACGCTGGCGCTGACCTGCAGAAGTTCGCCGGGGTGCCTGCCGTCCTTGCTTTTCTTCATTCCGTCTCATGTTTTGTTTAATCCTCCGTATCAGGAATCCTTTCCACATCTGCGCCCAGCGCGCGCAGCGACTGCTCAATCCGCTCGTAGCCGCGGTCGATGTGGTGCACACCGCTGACTAAGGTCTGCCCCTGCGCTGTCAGACCGGCAATCACCAGCGCCGCACCGCCGCGCAGATCCGCTGCCTCCACCGGCGCGCCGGAAAGCCCGGGCACCCCTTCGACCACCGCCACACGCCCATCAACACGGATGTTTGCGCCCATGCGCAACAGCTCCCCGACATGCTTATACCGTTCCTCAAAGATATTTTCTACAAAAATACTGGTGCCCCGCGCCACGGTTGTCATTGCCATAATCGGTGCCTGCGCGTCCGTCGGAAAACCGGGATACGGCATGGTGCGCACGCTGTGCACCCGGCTAAGCCTCTTTGGCGGCACAATCGTCAGGTCTGCGCCTTTCGCGTAAATCCGGCAACCGGCCTCCTCAAAAACCGGCAGCACCGGCAGCAGGTGCCGCGGAACCAATCCTCGCAGTGTCAGCCTGCTGCCGGTGGCGGCTGCCGCCGCCAAGTAGGTCGCCGCTGCAATTCGGTCGGGAATCACACGGTAGGTGCAGCCGCTGAGCTTTTCGACACCATCAATGCGCACCGTGCCGCTGCCCGCACCGATAATCTTAGCCCCACAGGCATTTAAGAAACCTGCCAAATCTTCAATCTCCGGTTCACGGGCGGCATTTTCCAGCAACGTGGTGCCCTTGGCAACGGAAGCGGCAATGAGTATGTTTTCCGTTGCACCGACACTGGGAAATGCCAATGTAATTTCCGCACCCTGCAGACCATTCGGTGCGGTGCAGACAAGCCTGCCGTGGTCCTCTTGAATCTGAACACCCAGCCGGCGCAGCGCCTGCAGGTGCAGGTCAATCGGACGCGGGCCAAGCTCGCACCCACCCGGAAAACTGAGCGACGCCTCTCCGGTGCGCCCAATGATGGCACCGAGAAAAATAATCGACGACCGCATTTCGCGCATGAGCACATCCGGTATATCACAGGCCGATGCGGGGCGCGGGTCCACAGTAACCACACCGTCCTCAAAGGATGCGCGGCAGCCCAGCTCCCGCAAAATGGAAACCGCCGTGTCCACATCTGACAAATGCGGACAGTTTTGCAGCACACAGGGCGAAGAGCACAGCAGCGAAGCCGCCAGCAGGGGCAGCGCGCTGTTTTTCGCGCCGTGCACCTGCAATTCGCCGCGCAGCCTGCAAGGGCCGCTGATGCGTAATCTTGACATTTTAACACCCCCACATAGTCTGTGCCATACTATGCAGGTTGGCGGGAATTCTGTGAATCCTTAATCGAAAATTATTTCCGACAGTGCGCACAACCGGCTCAATGCGCGCGGCGTTCCCCCAACACTTCTTTCAAAATACCGAAAATCCGCTCATTTGTGTCCAGAATCGCCATTTTTCGTGCGTTCTCTGCCAAAGCGGGAATGGTATCCGGATTTTGAAACAGCGCTTCCACTTTCTCGGTCAGTCGGCTGCCGGACAAATCCTTTTCCTCCAGAATATCCGCTGCCTTGCGGTTAACCATGCTCATTGCATTGAAATACTGGTGGTTTTCCGCTACGTTTGGGCTGGGAATAATCAGCGCCGCGCGGCCTTTGGCCTGCAGTTCGCTGAGCGTAATGGCGCCCGCGCGGCAGATGACCAGATCCGCCGCCGCAAGGCAGTCCGGCATATCGTCAATGTACGGGCGGATATCGAAATTCGGGTGGTCGGCCGGGTCAACGCCGCGCGCTTTCAGCTTTTCCGGAAACCAGCCGCCGTACTTTCCGTACGCATGGATGTGCTGAAAACGGTCGGTCTTTGCGGTTTCCTGCAGAAGGTCCAAAATTGCTTCGTTGATTTTTTGTGCACCCAGACTGCCGCCGAAGGAAAGAACCAGCGGGCGGCTGTCAAGTCCCAGCCTGCGGCGGGCAGCCTGCCGGTCAGCGCGAATCACCGCCATGCGCACCGGATTTCCTGTCAGAACGCAGCGCGCATTTTTTGCCATATATTTTTCCGCGTCGGCGCTCGCCAGCATCACGCGATCCGCGTTCCTGCTCAGTGCCTTGTTGGTGACACCCGGAAAGGCATTCTGCTCATGGATGACCGCCGGAATATGCAGTTTGAGCGCCTCCCGAATAACCGGGCCGGCAACATACCCGCCTGTACCCATGCAGATATCCGGCTGAAACTCCCGCAGAATTTTTTTCGATTCCGCCGTAGCGGTAAACAGATGTGCCACCGTCTGCAGGTTCTTTTTAAGATTCTGCAGGCTTGGCTTGCGCTGAAAGCCGGAAATCGTAATGCCGCGAAAGTCAAAGCCTGCCTGCGCAACCAGGCGTTCTTCCATTCCGCCTTTTGCCCCGACATACAGAATCTGCACATCCGGCTGCTGCTCACGCACATAGCCCGCAACCGCAAGCGCCGGATTGATATGCCCCGCGGTTCCGCCGCCGGAAAATAGAATCTTCATACAATGATTGCCCCTTTGTTTCTGAAAGTCAGCAGACAGAACAAAAAGCAAAAGCACCTTGCGCGCCTTTGCTGCTTTTGTCCGCTATGTTTTCTCAATGCTGGACGTTCGCGATATGGAAAGGATCAGCCCCATTTCTGCCAGCAGCATCACCAACGAGGTACCGCCATAGCTGAAAAATGGCAGGCTGACGCCGGTGTTCGGAATGGTGTTTGTCACAACCGCAATGTTCAGCACCACCTGTATGCCTACCTGCATGATCAGGCCAATGCCCAGCAGCATTCCGAATTTATCCTTGGCGCGAAGGGAGATCATCACGCCGCGCCAAATCAGCACGCCGAACAGAATGATAATCAACAGCGCGCCGATAAAGCCCAGTTCTTCACACACAATGGAAAAAATAAAGTCATTCTGCGGCTCCGGCAGATACATATACTTCTGTCGGCTTTTGCCAAGCCCCAGTCCCAGCAGGCGTCCGGAACCAATCGCGTAGAGCGACTGCTGTGTCTGCCATGCCTCATCCGACGAAAGGGAAGGGTCCCACGGGTTTTTCCAGATGGTCATGCGCGTGGAAACGTGCTGATAAAACGGAAGACTCGACACCGCCACCAGAATTGCCACCACCGCACCGCCGCCAATGACGAACCACCGTGTGGGCAGCCCGCCGACAAACAGCATGATGGCCGCCAGCAGAACCAGGATAATCGTTGCAGACAAATGCTTTTCCGCAATGACCAATCCGCAGATAATGCCGATGGCACCCACGTAGGTCAGCAAGCGGAATCGCCGGCTTTTCGCATCGTTCAGCTTGGTATCCGCATTAGCAGCAAGCAGATGCGCAAACACCAGAATCAGTGCAAATTTCGCAATTTCAGACGGCTGAAACTGGAAGCTGCCGATGGTAATCCACCGGTAAGCGCCGTTGGTCGGCGTCACCAGCGCGGAACCGCGGAACACCACGGTGATTCCTAGCAGAATGACCGTAACGACATAAATCGGCAGCGCCAGCTTGTGCAGATGGTGATAATCAAAATACGAAATGCCTATCATGAGAATCAGCCCCAGCACCGCGTACTCTGCCTGGTTTTTCACAAACAGATATGGCGTGCCAAACCGGTAGCTGGAGTTGGCGTAGCTCGCCGAAAACACCATGACCAGACCGATGACCACCAACAGCAGCACCAGAAAAAAGAACGTCAAGTCCATGCCCGAACGGACGGAAAGCAGCTTGAGCTTGCTTTTCCACTTGCCGTGCACACCCAAAGCGGAACGCACCGCCGGTTGCTGCACTGCAGGCCGTTTCGGCGCGGACTGCGGTCTGTGCTGCGGCCTTGCCGCTCCCCTGCTGTTACTTGCCATACTGTTTCCCCTTTCCGGCCCTTTCAGAACTTCCAACCATACCTTTGCAGGACCTTATAGAATACCGTAAGCCGTCATGGCCAGAAAAACCGAAAGCACACCGGCCACTGCCGTCACCGTACTGAACACTGCGCAGATTTTCACTTCGCTCCAGCCCCGCATTTCAAAGCTGTGATGAATCGGCGTCATTTTAAACAGGCGCTTGCCATGCGTCGCTTTGAAATAGGTGACCTGCAAAACCACAGACAAAATCTCTATGATATAAATCAGACCCACCAGCAGAATAAGAATCGGCAGGTTCAGTCCAAATCCCATGGCGCAGACCATGCCGCCCAGAAACAGGGAGCCTGTGTCGCCCATAAACACTTTTGCGGGGTAAAAATTCCAAACCAGAAACCCCAAGCAGCCGCCTGCGCAGGCAGCCGCCAAAACGCCCATGCCGGCACATTTGAGCATACCGGCAATGATCATGAAAAATACCGACACAAAAAACGTCACCGAGCCATTTAGGCCGTCAATGCCATCTGTGAAGTTGACCGCATTGACAATGCCGATAATTCCGAGGAATGCGACAATCCAGAACCAAATGCCAAAATCCACCGGCCCCGCAAACGGAATCATGGTGACAGACGACATACCGCCCAGTTTCAGCGCAAAAAGATATCCGCCTGCCGCCACACACTGCAGAGCCAGCTTCTGCAGCACAGTCAACCCCAGGTTGCGCTTTTTGACCACCTTGATGTAATCGTCCAGAAAGCCGATGCCGCCGAACGCCAGCGCCAGCAAGTAGCCGCCGATGACCCGCGTGCCCGCCATGTCGTCGCTCAGCGTTTTGCTTCCGGTCAGCGTCAGCGGAAGCGCCGCGGCCAGTGCCAGCAAAATGCCGATGATAAATTGAAAGCCGCCCATGGTCGGGGTTCCGTTTTTCTTTTGATGCCACTTCGGCCCGACCTCACGAATGGTCTGCCCAAAGTTGATTTTGTGCAGAAACGGCACCATCCATTTGCCCAGCAATGCTGTCACCGCAAAGGCGACGGCAGCCGCCAGAATAATTGCTATCACGTCCATGACTCTCTTTCACCCTCCGATTTTGAGGCACAATGCCCCCGCCAAAAGAACCGGCGTATGCGGCTTTCCGGCAGCCGCAGCCGTTTTTTTGCAGCACACCGCCCGCCGCTGCGGCAGGCGCGTTTGACTTTCGTATTATAGCACAAATTCCAGCAGCAGCAAACTGTACGCAACCCTTGCGGCAAAACCGCGTTAGAAGATGCGCTGCAGCGATGCCAGTACCTGTGCAAAGGGCGCGCCGCACACCACCGCCGCGGAGGCGGCGGCAAGAATCGTTTCTTCCTCGCCGCGCGGCGGTCGGCGCAACCGCACCCGCCCAATGCAGCCGACCCCGACAATTTCAAACGCAGTGTATCCCTCTGCAGTGGTATGCAGCCCGCGGGCGGTGTAATCCGCAGCATCGTTCTGCAGCGAATACGTAGTCAGCTTTTTCCCCGCAAGCCGCGCATCTTGGCGCAGCGGGTACGCCGCCAGACAGGCCGGAAAATCCCGCGCCAGGCGCAAAACTTCCGCGCAGTCTGCAAGCAGCAGCCCCTGAGCAGATTCCTGCCCGGGCGGGACTGCCCGCAGGGTGTCCCTGCCGCAGTCCTGCAAAAGCCGGTTGAGCAGCTCTGCAATCTTCTGGTTTTCCACAACAATACTTGAACCGGTCATACAGCCGCCTCCCTGTCAAAAAACGCGCGCACTGCCCAGCAGAAGGCGCCCTTCTGTTATAGTGTACTGCAGTGCGCGCGCGAATTTCATCAACCCGAGTCGCCCTGCTCCGCAAAGGTCACGTCAATCACCGTACCGGGCGTTACTTTCTGCCCGGCATCGACGCTCTGCGTAGTTGCAACTGCGGTTGTTGTACTGTTGCCGGTAGAAACACCGGAAATGGAAATGTTCAGGCCGGCGTCTGCCGCAAGGCTTTCCACCATGCTGATGGAGTTAGTGCCGTCCCCAACGAAATTCGGAACCTCCACGGTTTCGCTCTGGCTGTCGCTGTTTGTAAACACTGCAACGGTGCCTTGACGCGGAATATTGGAACCGGCCGCCGGCAGCTGAGAAACCACCGTATCACCGTCGCCGTAAATCCGAATTTTCAGCTCACCGGTTGCGGAAGAAACCGCAGATTTTGCCTGCTGCAGGCTCTTGCCCGTCACATCCGGTGTTTTAACATCCAGTTGCTGCTGCTCCTCTGTTGTATACTTCGGCTCTACGCCGAGGTACGGCAGAACCTCACGCATAACTTTATTGAAAATCGGGCCGGAAACAGCGTTGCCGTAGTAGCTTGCACCGTTCGGCTCATCACAGAACACCAGCAGCGCGTACTGCGGGTCGTCAGCTGGCGCAAAACCGCAATAAGAAGCAATATAGTACTTCTTTTCTTCGCCGTTTTTGACTTTTGCTTTGTATTTATTATCCTTATCAATTTTTTCACTGGTACCGGTTTTGCCGGCAACACGGTATCCGGGAACGTAACCGTTAACCGCCGTACCCGCAACAGCGTCTTTCTCCAGCATTGCAGCAACACGCTTGCTGGTATCGGTGGAAATCACCTGCCGCTTGGTGGTGGTTGATGTGGTCTGCACAATATTGCCCTCAGAATCAATGATCTGCTTGACAATGTGCGGCTGCACCAGATAACCGCCGTTGGCAACCGCCGCACAGGCGGTAATCATCTGTACCGGTGTGATTTTAAAGTTCTGACCAAACGCCTCAACCGCCAGAGAAACCTTATTGAGGTCCTCTGCTTTGTAGTAGCTGTAGTTTGTCGGCTCACCCGGCAGGTCAATGCCGGTCGCTTTGGTAAAACCAAACGCCTCAAAGTATTTGAAAAAGGTGCGATTGCCCAGTTTCAATCCCAAATAGGCAAACTGCGGGTTGCAGGAATTCATAACTGCCTGTTCGAACGTTTCTGCCCCGTGGCCGCCGCTCTTCCAGCAGTGGATTCGGGTGCCTTCCACGTCGATATAGCCGGGGTCGTAAAAGGGCGTGCTCTCTGTAACAATGCCTTCTTCCAGCCCCATGGAGGCCGTCACCATCTTAAAGACGGAGCCTGGCATATATGTGTCACTGACGCATTTGTTTCTCCACTTTTGCTGTAAAGCGGCGAGCGTTGCAGCGCTCTGCTGGTCTTTCGGCAGCTTGGCAATGCTCGCTTTTTCCGCATCAGTCAGTACGCGCGGATTGTTCGGGTCAAAGTCGCCGGTCTGCGCCACGCTTTCTGCCAGAATATCTGAACTGTCAAACCCGCCGCGGGTTGCCATGCCCAGAATTTCTCCGGTTTTGACATTCATCAGAATGCCGCACGCGCGGTTGCCGACTTTATTGAGCTCCGCGCCCTCTTCCAGATATTTTTCCAGCGTATGCTGCACCACTTCGTCGATCGTCAGCACTAAAGAAGAGCCGTCCTGCGCCTTAATCTTCTGCTGATATTGGAACGGCATATCCGTCTGCGTTGCGCTTTTGGCGGCAATAATCCGGCCGTTTACCCCAGCAAGCCGGCTGTTGTACTCCGCCTCCAGACCTTCCACACCGGTTCCGTCGTTGTTCGTAAAGCCCAACACCTGGCTGGCAAAGTCACCGTAAGGATAGTAGCGCTTGTAATCCTCGACCAAGCTGATCACGCCGGAAATACTGTATTTTTTCCCGGTCGATTGATAGTACTTCTCCTCATAATCGAGAATCTTATTCTTTGCATCTGTTTCCACTTTGGTGGCAGCGACTTCCCAGTAGGAATTTTTCTTGGTGTTCAGGATGTTCAACACCGTTTTCTGGTCCAAACCGACTGCCTGGTGCAGGCACTCGGCAATCGCGTTTTTCTGGCTTTCGATTACCTTCTGGTGCTCCGCTTTCTGCTCAGCTGTCATCTGCGCGGTGCTGTCGCTGTACAGCTGTGCCGGTGCCAGGACCACCTTCCAAACCGTTGCGCTCTGCGCAAGCACTTTCATGTTGCTGTCGTAAATGGTGCCGCGCTGTGCAACAATTGTTGTGTCTTTCAGCTGGTTTTCCACGGCCTGCGACTTCAAGCTTTCGCCGTTAATCAGCTGCAGTTTAATCAGGCTGAACACAACAGTTCCGAATCCAGCCACAATCAGCAATATCAAAATGATGGTAGTGCGCCGCCACATTTTAGATGTTGTGCCTTTTGCCATCGGCTTCCCTCCTGCTTTTTGTTAAAAATCGAACGGTATGCCGCGGTTTTTACGAAAAAAAGAGTTAAGAAAAAAGCTTCTTAACTCTCCCCCATTTCCGCAGCGGAGCTGCCGATTTCAGCTCCTGTATTCTCTTACTTCTATGCCAAGAAGAGAATGCTTATGACAGTAAATCACAAATCCGATTCCAAAGCTGTGTCAGAAAACCGCCGCTGGTTTTCTGCAGAACCTGCGCTTTGTCAGAACTGTTCATTTCAACTGTTTCCATCTGGCTGGAGTCGATTTTCCGCATCCCCAGCTTTTGCTTTGCCTCTGTCTCAATCGTGGTCAGCGACTGCCGCGCATCGTTCTGCATACGCAGCTGGGTGTACAGGCTCTGCTGCTCACTCAGCGTACTGTTGGCATTGCTGATTTCCACCGCCAGCTCGGAAAGCTGCACCTGCCCGTAAACGAAGGTAGACAGCACCACAAGCATCATTGCAAGCCCAGCGCAGCAGGCAGCTGCCCGCACCGGATGTTTGTGCAAACGCACTTTCGCTTGCTTTTGACTGGAATCTTCCGGCATGGTCAGCATATTGTTTTTAGCTGCCGCAGCGGGTTCCTCCCGCAGCTGCCTGTTTGCGCGCTCTTCAAACATCGAAAAGTCATACGCTTCGCCACTATGCATTGCGGTCACCATCTCCCATTCATCAATTTCTTTTATATTACCACAGTTAACGTACTCAAATTATGAACCAAATGTTAACATTGTAACCCTTTTGTAAGAGTCGTTACAACTTTGTACACACTCGCAGCCGGGCACTCCTGCTGCGCGGATTGCGCTCCAGTTCTTCCGCACTGGGCGCCAAGCCCTTGTGGTACAGCAGAGAAGCGCGAGGCTTTTTGCCGCAGACGCACACTGGAAAGTCCGGTGGGCAGGTGCAGCCCTGACACCACTGTGCCATCTGGTGCTTCACAATACGGTCCTCCAAAGAGTGAAAAGTAATCACACACAACCGACCACCCGGCGCAAGTGCGTCAAATGCCGCCGCCAACCCCGCCTGCAAAGCGTCCAATTCGCCGTTCACCGCGATGCGCAGTGCCTGAAAGGTCTGCCGTGCCGGGTGCCCCGGCTTGCGGCGCACGGCGGCGGGCACATTGGCTTTGACAATTTCCGCCAGCTGTCCGGTAGTTTCCACCGGCGCTTCCGCGCGTGCCCGGACAATGCCCTGTGCAATCCGTGCGGCGAAGCGCTCCTCCCCGTATTTGCGCAGAATGTCTGCAAGTTCCTGCCAGGAAAGGGTGTTAACTAAATCTTTTGCACTGGAGCCTTCCTGACTCATACGCATATCCAGCGGTGCGTCCTGATGAAACGAAAAGCCGCGCTCCGGGTCGTCCAGTTGGTGGGAGGAAACACCGATGTCCAGCAAAACACCGTTTACCGGCAGCAAATCCTCGCTGCGCGCCAGCTCTAGCAGGTTGGAAAAGTTTCCACGCCGAACCAAGCTGTGCGGATTGCCCGCAAACCGTGCCCGGCACACGGCAACTGCATCGGGATCTTGGTCAATGGAAAGCAGCCGCCCACTGCCGGTCAGCCCGTCTAAAATTGCCTGGCTGTGACCGCCGCCGCCCGCTGTACCGTCAATATATCGACCATCCGGCACAATCGCCAGACTTTCAATCGTTTCATGGAATAAGACGGGAATATGCTGAAATTCCATGCAGACCTCCATAGTTTACAGTTCCAGTTCGTCCATGGCCTCCGCGATACTGTCTTCGGTCAGGTTTTCATTGAACGCATTCCACGCCGCGGTGTTCCAGATTTCCGCGCGGCTCGAAGCGCCGATGAAAGTAACGTCCTTAGCCAGATTAGCATGGTCGCGCAGAATCTGTGGAATGAGAATGCGCCCCTGCTTGTCCGGAAGCACCTCTGCCGCGCCGGAAAAGAAGAAACGCTGCAGACCGCGCGCTTTGCTGATGGGCATGGCACGCACCTTTTCCTGCAGCCTGTCCCATTCTTTCGGAGAAAAAACGAACAAGCAGTGATCCAGACCTTTTGCGATATAGAAATGCTCTCCCAAATCCTCACGGAATTTGGAAGGCACAATCACACGCCCTTTGGCGTCAATATTATGTTGGTATTCGCCAATCAACATAATTTTCGACTTTGTGGGAAGCGTGCCACACACGCATAATGGTGTGCCACTTCCCACCACCTTTCACCACTAATGCATTTATTATAAGCGATATCTGTTTTGAATGCAATGGTTTTTTATAAATTATGTAAACTTTTTTACTGCTGCTTCATTTTCTCTTAGTATGTTCAACAAGAAACGGTTTCTTTATCAAAAGTATACGTTTTTTCTAACTTTTTCAGCAGGTTGGTAAATACAAAAAAGGAACTGCGGCACAGCACCTTTCGGATGTGTGCAACAGTTCCTTTTTTAATTTTCAGACCGATTTTTCCGAATCAGTACATACCGCCCATGCCCGGGTCAGCAGCTGGTGCGGCCGGCGCCTGCGGCTCCGGCTTATCGGCAACCAAAGACTCTGTGGTCAAAACGGTTTCCGCAACAGAAGCAGCGTTTTGCAGGGCAGAACGTGTAACCTTGGTCGGGTCTACAACGCCGAAATCAATCATATCGCCATACTCACCGGTTGCAGCGTTATAGCCGTAGTTTGCCTTGCCGGCATTCTTAATATGTTCCAGAATCACGGAACCCTCTACGCCTGCGTTGGCAGCAATCTGGCGGATCGGCTCTTCGAGTGCCTTCAGAACGATGGCAATGCCGGTTTTTTCATCGCCCTCTTTATTTTCCAGCAGCTTTTCCACTGCAGAGATCGTATTAACCAATGCGGTGCCGCCGCCGGCAACAATGCCCTCTTCCACCGCTGCTTTGGTGGAGTTGAGTGCATCTTCAATGCGCATCTTCTTCTCTTTCATTTCGATTTCGGTTGCAGCGCCGACTTTGATGACTGCTACGCCGCCGGCGAGTTTTGCCAGGCGTTCCTGCAGCTTTTCACGGTCAAAGTCAGAGGTGGTTTCCTCAATCTGCGCACGGATCTGTGCAGTGCGGGCCTTGATTTCTTCCTTGTCGCCGTTGCCGTCCACAATGATGGTGTTTTCCTTGTCAATCTTCACCTGACGCGCACGGCCGAGCATATCCAGTTCAACGTCCTTGAACTCCAGACCGAGGTCAGCAGTGATGACCTTGCCGCCGGTCAGAGTTGCGATATCCTGCAGCATTTCCTTGCGGCGGTCGCCGAAGCCCGGTGCCTTGACCGCGCCGAAGTTCAGGGTACCGCGCAGCTTGTTAAGCAGCAGGTTGGTCAGCGCATCACCCTCAATATCGTCCGCAATAATCAGGAACTTCTTGCCGGTATTGACGATTTTCTCGAGCAGCGGCAAAATTTCCTGGAATGCGGAAATCTTCTTATCGGTAATGATGATGTACGGACCGTCCAGCTCGCAGATCATCTTGTCTGTATCCGTGACCAAGTAAGGGGAAACATAGCCGCGGTCAAACATCATGCCTTCCACAACTTCGCTGTAAGTCTCTGCTGTCTTAGACTCTTCAATCGTGATAACGCCGTCATTTGTAACCTTTTCCATTGCATCCGCAATCAGGTCGCCCACAAACGCATTGGAGGAAGAAACGGTTGCAACACGTGCAATATCCTCTTTGCCACTGACGGTCTTGCTGTTGTTTTTAATGGCCTCGACTGCCGTATCAACAGCCTCCTGCATCCCGTGGCGCACCGCCATCGGGTTTGCACCCGCAGTGACATTCTTCATGCCCTCACGGATAAGCGCCTGTGCCAGCACGGTTGCGGTGGTAGTACCGTCGCCCGCAACATCATTGGTCTTGGTGGCAACTTCCTTGACGAGCTGCGCACCCATGTTCTCGAAAGGATCTTCCAACTCAATTTCCTTGGCAATGGTAACACCATCGTTGGTGATGAGCGGAGCGCCGTACTTTTTATCCAGAACCACGTTGCGGCCCTTGGGCCCAAGCGTGATTTTTACGGTATCAGAAAGCTGGTCGACGCCCTTCATGAGTGCCTTGCGTGCGTCTTCCCCATAAATGATCTGTTTCGCCATGATGAATACCTCCAGTTATTTCAATGCGCAGATGCGCTGCCGATTATTTGATTACTCAACGACTGCAAGGACATCGGACTGACGAACAATGGTGTACTCTTCGCCGTCCATCTTTACTTCGGTGCCGGAATATTTGCTGGTCAGCACACGGTCACCGACTTTCACGGTCATCTTGACTTCTTTGCCGTCCACCAAACCGCCGGGGCCAACTGCAACGACAGCCGCAACCTGCGGCTTCTCTTTCGCATTTCCGGTCAGCAGAATACCGCTCTGTGTGGTTTCTTCGGGTGCTTCCATTTTAATCAGGATTCTGTCGGACAAAGGTTTGATTGTCATTGAAATACGTCCTCCTTTAGATATGTTGAATAATTCGCTATTTGTTTTAGCACTCTTTGTTCTTGAGTGCTAATCTTATTTTACCTGCTTTTTCTGAAAAATCAAGAGGTTTTTTTGAAAATCTGCTGATTTCATAAATTATTTACATTTAGGCACGCTATAATTCCTCAAAAGAATGAAAATAGCACTCCAAATTCTGGAGTGCTATTTCGGTTCTTTTTTCATGCATCTGCGCTGCTGTTTGGGTGCGCGGCAGGTGCCGCGCGGTAAAACATATAAGTCTGGCACTTAATCATACCGTTATAAAGTTTGCGGCGCTTGTCGGCACGGCGGCCAAAGCACTCCTCAAACGTTTCGTCTGGGCTGATGACCGTGTAGTTCCAGCCGCGCCGCGCCGGAAACACCCTGCCCATCGTACGGTACAGCTCCTCCGCCTGCTTGAGGTCCAGCAGCCGCTCTCCGTAAGGCGGGTTGCAGATGACACAGCCGTGCTCGGTATCCGGCGCAAAATCCGCAAGGTCCGCCTTCACTGCCTTGATGTGAGAAATCACACCGGCCTTGCGGGCGTTGTCCAAGGTCAAATCCACCGCCGCGCCGTCGATGTCGCTGCCGCGCCCTTGAAAAGCAGCGTCCCGCAGCACCAGACTCAGCGCGCGGTCCTTTTCACGCTTCCAGAGATCTTCCGGCACCTGCGGCCAAAACTGCGCGGAAAAGCGGCGCTGCAACCCTGGCGCCATGTGCATGGCATACATCGCCGACTCAATCAGAATCGTGCCGGAGCCGCAGCATGGGTCGTACAGATTGGCATCCGTACGCACGCGGGAAAGTGCTGCCAGCGCCGCCGCCAGGGTTTCCTTAATGGGTGCTTCCGCCGCGTTCTGGCGGTAGCCGCGCTTGTGCAGACCCGCGCCGGAGGTGTCCAGCATCACGCTGACCTGGTCTTTCAAAATCAGAAACTGCACCTGGTACAAATTTCCGCTTTCCGCGAACCAGCTCAGACGGTACTTTTGCCGCAGCCGCTCCACAATGGCTTTTTTAATAATTTTCTGGCAGTCCGGAATGCTGTGCAGCTGCGAGGAAAGAGAACGCCCCTTCACCGGAAACGCATCGTTTTTTCCAATCCAGCGCTCCCACGGCAGTGCCTTTACCTGTTCAAAAAGCTGGTCAAACGTGTGCGCGGGGAAGGTGCCCACCAACACCTGAATCCGCTCCGCAAAGCGGGAGCATAAATTGGCGCGTGCGAGCATCTGCGGCGTTCCGTCAAACAGCACACGACCGTTCTGTGCCTCCACGCCGCGAGCATCCATCTCCCGCAACTCCTGTGCGACCAGTCCCTCGACTCCCATTAGGCAGGGAGCCGCCAGTTTGAAATCTTCCATAGTTCCTCCTGTACACAGCAAGAGAGGCCGGTACGGCCCGGCCTCTGCAAGTCAAACGTTTTTTGTTTTTCAGTCGTTTTCCTCCGGCTCCAGCAGCCCGTAGTTGCCCTGCCGGCGGCGGTAAACGACATTGATTTCTTCCGTTTCCTCATTGCGGAACATAAAGAACTGATGCTCCAGCAAATTCATCTGCAGAATTGCTTCATTCACACTCATTGGTTTGACTATGAAATGCTTGGTACGCACAACTTTATATTCTTCCTCCGGCTCTTCCGTGGCATTCACATACTGCTGCACATACTGATCCAGCGCGGTGGAATGAATCTGTTTGTCCAGCTTTGCCTTGTTCTTGCGAATCTGCCGCCCAAGTACGCTGATCACCTGATCCAGCGCGTTGTTCATCTCCGGGTCGGCAGCCTCGCCGCGGAAAATCATGCCGTCACTGACAATGGTGATTTCCACGGTTTGGCGGTTGCGCTCCACGGTGACGACCACTTTGGCAGAGGCGTTTTCGTTAAAGATTCTGTCAAAGCGGGAAAGCTTTTTGCGTGCGAGTTCCTTAAAGTTTTCACGCAGATTGACTTTTCTACCTGTAATTGTTACCTTCATACGCAGACATCTCCTTCGTGGCATCGTAAAGAACAGGCATGCTGTTCTTCTACGGATACTATAGCACATTGGCTAAAAAAAGAAAAGGTCAAAGCATGAATTTATTCTGAAATTTATAAAAGCAGTGTCGAAATTTGCGGAAATCGGCAAGTTTCCGACCCTTTCTGCGCTCTTAAAGCACTGCAGAGGCGTGGCGTGTCACATGGCAGCCGACGTTTACCGCCACCGGCAGCCCTGCAATATGCGTGGGATACTGCTCAATCGCCAATGAAAGGCAGGTGACATCCCCGCCAAAGCCCTGCGGGCCGATATCCAGCGCATTGACCGCATCGCGCATTTTCCGCTCCAGTTCCGCGTAGTACGGGTCAGCATTTGGCTGCGAAACCGGACGGCAAAGCGCTTTTTTCGCAAGCAGAGCACACAGTTCAAAGTCACCGCCGATTCCGACGCCCAGCACAACCGGCGGACATGGGTTGCTGCCCGCCTGCCGCATGGTATCGGCCACAAAGTCGATGAGGTCTTGCTCGGACGCCGCCGGTGTCAGCATGGAAAGGCGGCTCATGTTCTCGCTGCCAAATCCTTTGGGCGCCACCGTCAGACGCAGCGTATCCCCTGGCACCAGTCGTGTGTGCAAAACCGCCGGTGTGTTGTCGCCGGTGTTGCCGCGGCGAAGCGGGTCTGCCGCCACCGAACAGCGAAGCAGTCCCTCGGTGTAGCCTTTCGCCACGCCGCGGTTGACCGCCTCTTCAAAGCTGCCGGAAATATGCACTTCCTGCCCCACTTCGGCAAAAATGACCGCCATTCCGGTATCCTGGCACACCGGAATCTGCAGTTCTCTGGCGGCACCCATGTTTGCGCAGATGTCCTGCAGGATTCCTTTGCCCAACGGGTTGGTTTCTTCCCCCGTTTTGCAGCGGATGCAGGCTTCCAAGTCCTGCGGAAGCTGCCGATTCGCCTCCACACAAAGCCGCGCCACGGTTTCCGTAATCTGCTGTGCGTCCAATTCCTTCATTCCCGATTTCCCCCTTTAGCTGCGGCCAAACACAATCTTTCCGTCTGCCACCACCAAGCGCGGCTTGGTCAGGCTGGAAAGCGGGTCTTCTGTAAAGAGCACCAGATCCGCGTCCTTGCCTGCCTCCAGAGAACCGACACGGTTTTCCAAATGGCAGATACGCGCGGGCTCAATCGTGATGGCGCGCAGGGCGTCCTCGCGGCTCATGCCCTCCCGTACAGCAAGTCCCGCGCAGAGCGGCAGGTACTGAATGGGCACCACCGAATGGTCCGTAACAATGGCGGTTTGCACCCCGGCCTTGCTCAGAATACCAGGGCAAGCCGGCGTCAGGTTGCGCAGCTCCGGCTTAGAGCGCTCCGACAGAATCGGGCCGGAAAGAACGCGCACATTTTCTTTGGCAAGCCGTTCGGCAATTAAATGTCCCTCTGTACCATGCACAATGACGAAGTCCAAATGAAATTCTTTGCCGAGGCGAATCGCCGTAAAAATATCGTCCGCACGGTGTGCGTGAAAATGCACCTCCACCTCGCGGCGCAGGGCGGGCAGCAGTGCCTCCGCCTTCATGTCAAACTCCGGCGGATCGGTGTCTTCGTCTGCTTCGCTTTTCTCCAGTTCCTCCAGATAGCGTCTGGCTTTAAAAAGCTCCTCACGAATGAAGGCTGCGGTCGCCATACGGGTGACCGGGCCGCGCTCCTTTTCCCGATACACATTTTTTGGGTTCTCCCCCATCGCCATTTTGATGGCGACCGGTGCTTTTAAAATCATGTCGTCCACACAACCGCTGGGGCAGCAGGTTTTCACCGCTGCCATCTGCCCGCCGATAGGGTTGGCGCTGCCGGGGCCGGTCACCACGGTCGTGACGCCGGCTTCAAACGCTTCGCGAAAGTCGCGGTCCAGCGGGTTCAGGCCGTCGATGGCGCGCAGCTGTGGTGTGGTAGGGTCGGTGTCTTCGTTCACATCGTCGCCCTCAAACGTCAGACCGTCCTCCATCATGCCCAAATGGGTATGGGCATCCACAAAGCCAGGATACATAGCCGCTCCGCGGCAGTCGTAAATTTCCTCGTTCGTCTGCGGCGCGGGCATTTCTCCCAGCGCTGCGATTTTTCCCGCGCGGGTCTGCAGCCAGCCGTCTGCAAGAACCGCGCCCGCCATGGTATGAATTTCTGCGTGAATCAATAACATTTTCGACTCTCCCGTATTCTCTGTTGTTCGGACTGTCCGCAGGAAAAAGGCCGCACGGCGCAGGCGGAAGATGCCCGCTGCCCAGTGCGGCCGGTCAATCACTTGTTAAAGCTGTTGGAACGGCGGGAATAGCCGCCGTGCTTGCCCTCTACGGTTTTTTTCAGGTCAGACATTTTTTCGTCGCTCGTCTGCTTAAAGTGGGACATCATGTCTTCAAAATCCGCAGCATCGTTGCGGCGGGGCTGCCACTCATAGCTGCCGGGGCGGTGCTGCTGGGGCTCCGGGCGGCGGCGTGGGGGGCGTGGAGCGCGCGGCGGCCGCCCGCCCTGACGAGCACGGGGTGCGCCGTCCTGATGAGGCTCCGCCTGCTTCATGGAAAGGCTGATTTTGTTGTTTTCGCCAATGTTGAGCACCTTGACCTTTACCGTCTGTCCTTCTGTAACAAAATCGTGGATTTCCTTGACGAATGTAGGCGCGATTTCAGAAATGTGAACCATACCTGTCTGCCCAGTGGGAAGTTCAACAAACGCACCGAACTTGGTAATGCCGGTGACCTTTCCTTCCAGGACTGTACCTACCTCAAGCTGCATAAAACTCTTTGTTCCTCCTTAAAGTTTGACCCCGCCCCGCGGTCAGTCTCCGCCTGGGCAGATAAAGATTCTCTCTCCTGTTTTTGCCATATTCAGGCTTTCGCGCGCCACGCGGGCAATGTACTCGCTGCTCTGGTTTTCGCTTTGCAGCTCATGGCGAACGTCGCTGTTTTTAATTTCCTGCACCTGAATGTCACTTCGGATGCTTTGCAGCTTTGCCTTTTGACTGCGAATCTGCGACTGCTGATTGACCACCAGTGCGAGCATATACAGACCAAACACGAGGATGGCCAGACCCAGCAAAAGGTTTCGCGTACTTTTCTGTTTTTTGGGTCTGCTGGCTGCCCGCATCTGCTTTCACCCTCCCGCGGCCTGCATGATTTCTGCCTTTTGCGGTGCTTTTGGCATTTTTTTTATTATACACGAACCGCCGGGCAGATTTCAAGGAGTTTTTCACGCTTTGCAGCACTTTTTTCACAAAGCGAACCGGAACTGCCAGCGCTTTACTGAAAAATCGACCGATTCCGCACACCAACCGCCCCAGCGGTCGCAGCAAAAACCGCACGCAGGCGCGCAGCAGAGCACAAATACAGAATGTCAGCAGCCGTCCGGCTGTTTCATACACTGCCCAAAAGCCCAGCCCAGCCCCCAAAAGCAAAAATCCGCGCACTTCTCCCCAATAGACGCCCAGCGCCAGCAGCTTGATACAGACCGCGCACAGCACCCCGAAAAGCGCCTCCAGCACAATACTAAACGCGCCCTTTTCCCGCAGCTGCGCGCGTACCGCCCGCAGCACGCACCAAACAACCGACAGCGCCGCCCCCAAAGCGGTGAAAAGCAGAAAGGCAAACAGATTTTGGGCATTGGAAGCGTCCATCAGCGGAACAGGCGCGACAAAACACCGCCGCGCTTTTCCTCCCCCACATAGCTGATGGAAGAGATTGTACCGGTCAGCGTCAGTTCGCCTGTTTCCACGCTCAGTTTTTCAATGTGCAGCCCCTCCCCGCGCACCACCATCTGCCCCAGGGATGTGTAAGCCACAACCGTCTGTTCGTCAAAACTGTCCACCTTGGAAACCCCTGCCGCGCGCAGTTCGCGCCGGTTGTCCAGCGTGACCGTATGCGGCGCCTTACTGTTGGACGCGCTCATTGTTTTTTCCTCATACATCGCGCATACACCTCCTGTCCATACAGGAAGATATATGCAGCGCGCGGGAAAGCTATTCTTCCAGAAGACGGTACATAGAGGCGGCGCTGTCCTTCGTCGCGTACTCACTGACACTGAGCACTTCCGCCTTAACGGTGTGGGCACCCAGCGCGATTTCCAACTTGTCGCCGACCTTGACATCATAAGACGCGCGGGCCGGCCTGCCGTTCACCAGCACACGCCCGGCATCACACGCTTCGTTTGCTACGGTGCGGCGCTTAATCACGCGCGATACCTTCAAATATTTATCCAGTCTCATAGCGTATTCCTTTCTGCCGTCAAATTCCAAAATTTAGTGTCCGCGGTGCTTTTCACGGCGTTTCTGTTCCCGCAGGGCAAACAAACGCTCCCTATCCGCTTCTTTCTGCGTGCGGGTGCGAATTCTGCGCGCCTGCCTGCCCTGCTCCTGCTGCAGTTTCAGCGCCTGCTGCGCCTTGGTTCCAACGCCGTTCTGCTGCAGCAGGCGGCGTGCGGCGCGCTGCTCGCGTTTGGGACTGCTGCGCTTTTCCACAACGCCTTCCGCGCTGCTTTGACCAAAGCGCAGACTGCCGCTTTGGTTTAAAACCCATGCATAGACTTCGTTGTCTTTCGGCTGCGCGCCGAACACAAAGCGGCCTGCTTCATAAACGCCGGCGCCGCTGCGCTCCCACACAGCTACCCAAAAAGGCTCCTCAAAGTACACGGTCAGCTTGGACACGGTCCTGTTCATTTTGGTTCCTCCTTAAAACTTTGAACCGCAGAGAACGGACAACCAAGGAGGCAGGTTACTGACAGCGCCGCTGCGTCCGGACTACCAACCGGAACTGTGTTTTTATCTCTGCGCCTGAAACAGATTGTGCTTTCATAGAAAAAGGCAGCTTCCGGTTTCCGGTAGCTGCCGTATCCACTCGAAAAATTACTTGTTCACAGCATCCTTAAACGCTTTGCCAGCTTTAAAAGCCGGAACTTTGGACGCCGGAATCTCAATCGTGCTGTTCGTGCGAGGGTCGCGGCCCTGGCGGGCGCTGCGGCTGCGGCACTCAAACGTGCCAAAGCCGACCAGCTGAACCTTTTCCTCGCCGGAAACCGCTTCGACAATGGTGTCAAGCACAGCACTGACGACATTTTCAGCATCTTTCTTGGACACAGCAGCCTTTTCGGCAACTGTATTGATGAGTTCGGTCTTATTCATTTTTAAATACCTCCGTTTTTTGAGTCCTTTTCGTTTTCTGCACAGCCCGCTGCACAACCGCCGCCGGCAGCCTCCCACGCTGCAAAACCGCGAATATAAGACTCCGTCGCTTCACCCAGCACTTGCTCCGGCTCCAGCCCTGCCGCACGCACGGCGCGCACCGCCTGCAGCAGCAGCTCCCCCGCCTCGCGTGGGTCCGCCGGCTGAGGATTCTGCTCCGGCGGGTACCCCGCCTGCTGTGCCTTCTGCTGCACCTTGGCTGCGCGCATCAGCGCGGGCAGTGCCGGTGAAACGCTCTGCAGCACTTTGGTGCCGCTGCTCCGATGCTTGGTGTCCGCTTTGATCTTATCCCAGTTCTGCAAAACTTCTTCTACATTTTCGACCTGCTCGCCGCCAAACACATGGGGATGCCGCTCAATCATTTTCTTTGCGGCACCGTCCACAATGTCCGCAAAGGAAAAACCGCCGCATTCCTCTTCCAGCTGGCAGTGAAACAGCACTTGAAACAAAACATCCCCCAGTTCTTCACACAAAAGCTCCCTGTTTTCGCTGTCGATGGCTTCCACAGCTTCGTAGGTTTCTTCAATAAAGTTATTGCGGATCGAGTGATGATTCTGCTTCCGGTCCCATGGGCAGCCCTCCGGCGAACGAAGAATTTTAATAATCTGCCGCAAATCCTGCAAATCATACTTGCTTTTCGGCTGAAAGTCCACTTCTGTGCCGCCCCCAGTGCCAAATCATGTTAAAGCCTTATCTATTCTACACGATGCGTCTTGATTTTTCAAGGCTTTTAGCGGATTTTCCACCGAATAAAGATTTCCTGTCCTCTTTGGTAATAACGCCCAAAAGGGCTGCGCAGATGCCATAAACCACCACTGCTGCGCAGACTGCCAGGCAGGTTGCCCCCGCGCTGCCCGCCTGCGGCGCGAGTACACGCCAGCAAAGCTTTGCCGTGACCGCGCTTAGGGAGCCTGCCAGCAGCGGGCGCCCCAGCAGCGAGGCAAGGTGCAGCTTCAGCTTCGTTTCCCGATGCAGCGCCGCCAGCGAACACACCAAAATCGCGCCGTAGCAGACCAGCGTGGAAACCGCCGCGCCCATCACCTGAAAGCGCGGGTCGCCGACCAGCACATAGTTCAGGACGCTTTTCACCGCCAACCCGCCGAACAGGAACTTGACCGGCAGATCCACCCGCCCCACTGCCTGCAGCATACTCTGCACGGGTGTGCACAAAGCGGAAAAAACCGCAGCAATGCCGAGCACCGCCAGAATCTGCCCGGTAATCTCCGGTGCGTTCTGCGCACCGAACAGCAGCCGACAGACCGGCTCTGCCAGCGCGGAAAGCCCCAAGCCCATCGGCATGGTAATCATAGCGGAAAGGCGCAGCACCGAAAGCACGCACGTTTCCAGCCGTGAGCGCGAGCCTGCCGCCCACGCAGCCGTCACGCTGGGCAGCGCGCTCATGGCAAACGCCTGCGTCACCGTAGGAACCAACATAAACATAGTATTGGCATTTGTATAACAGCCATACAGGAAAGACGGCACGCTCTGCATCCGAATCACTTCCTGCGGCAGAAGCCCCGCATAGGTCTGCAGCAGCACATTGGGCATCTGCAGCATTAAGTCGCTCAGCCGCCGGTTCAGCAGGGCGGCATCCACCAGTGTGGAAAGATTGACCGCCAGCGACCCCAGCGCAATCGGCACCGCTGTGCGCACCAGTTCCCGCCGCAAGGTTCCTGCGGCAGCCGGCGGCGGCGCGCGGCGCAGCTCCGCTTCGGTAATACCGTCTCCGTTTTTGTGGTAATACACTATCAGATACAGAAATGCCAGCATACTGCCGATGGTCACGCCGAACACCGCGCCCGCCGCACACGCCGGCAGCGCTGCCAGACGCGCATAAGCTTCCGAAGGCTGCGGTGTTCCCCAGACGGTGCCGTGCAGCGCATACTCCCGTGCGGCGGCCGCTGCCGTCAGCGCACACAACCCCAGCCCGAAAATTAATCTGCCTGCCGCCTCAACCACCTGTGACACGGCAGTGGGCGTCATGTTGCGCATCCCTTCATAAAGGCCGCGGTAAGCGGACAGCAGGCTGCAGAACAGCGCGCAGGGTGCCAGCGCCCAAACCGCCGGCAAAACCGTCTGCGGCCCAGTGCGCACCGCCAGATTGGCATACGGCCACGACAGCGCCGTCATGAGTGCAAAGGCGCAGAACCCAATCACCGTAAACAGCCGCACCGTTACTTGGTGCAAAGCCCGTACATCCCGAAAGCTGCCCCGCGCGCAGCGAGCGCTCACCATGCGTGCCACCGCCGTAGGAAAGCCCGCCGCCGCCAAACTGTAAATGGGAAAGTACAGGGAATACGCACTGCCGAAGTACGCGCTGCCGACCGGCGTCAAAATCCAGCTCAGCGGGATTTTAAACAGTGCTCCCAAAACTTTCACGACCGCCACCGCGCCGACCAGCACCGCGGCTCCCTTTAAAAAGCTCTGACTTTTTCGCGCCAAACTGAACACTTCCGTTTCCTCACAGTCTCCTTGGATATGTATGCGAAAAAGCGGGGAAATATCCGCAGCGCATGAGCGCCGAAGGTGAACGTGTTGATTACGCCATTATGTCGGACAGCAATCCGGTTATTTTAATTGAGTGCAAATGGGCTGGAGAACCTTTAGAGAAGCATGATTCTCAACTGTTTCGCTATTTTGGAACTTCAACCGCCAAATTCGCTATCCTTACAAATGGACTGATTTATCGCTTTTATACCGACCTTGAAGAACCAAACAAAATGGATGAATCTCCATTTCTGGAAATTGATATGCTGAATTTAAAGGATACACAAATTCCAGAATTGAAAAAGTTTCAAAAATCCTCATTCAGTGTCGATAATATTTTTAACACGGCATCTGAATTGAAATATTCCCACCAATTCCGTGCCGTGTTTTCAGACGAGCTTCAGAATCCTTCAGACGATTTTTTAAAGTTTTTCCTTAATACCGTTTACTCCGGCGTTAAAACACAAAATGTTATGGAAAAATTCCGCCCTATCCTTAAAAAATCACTAAATGGCTACATAAGTGAATTGATGAATGATAAAATCAAGTCTGCACTCAATGCGGACGATGCACAACCATCCGTTACAGTTACTAATGATACACTTATCAATCAGGATTCTGATACAAATGTTGAAGCAGAAAGTAACTCATCAAGTAAAATCGTTACGACACAGGATGAGTTGGACGCTTATTTTGCTGTCAGAATGATTCTACATGACATTATCCCGGAAACTGATATTGCATGCAAGGATACTATCAATTATTTTTCCGTGCTATATCAGGGAAAAGTTACAAAATGGATTTGCCGTTTTTCATTCAATTCCGCGCATAAAACGCTTATTATTCCAGATGAGGAGAAAAAAGAAATCAAGTATCCACTTGAAAGTGTTTATGACATTTCAAAGCTTAAAGACTCAATTATAGAATCAGCAAGCCGTTATCTTAGGCAACACCGCACAGAAAAAAAGCTGCGGTAAGAAGCGAGATATGATAAAATAGGTATATGGATAAGCAGATGAGTATGTCAGCTCTGTGCGATGAACTGGCACAGGTGCGTACGAAGAAAAAAGAATTTCTCGAATGGGGAAATGGGTGGCCATGATCAAGCCATGCTACTACAAAGGAGAGCACGGAAACAAGCCCTATGATTTGGAACTGATGCTGCGGCTGTATCTGCTGCAAAACCTATATAATCTATCCGACGAAGCAACGGTGGCTGAAACGATCGACAGTCGTGCCTTTTCGGATTTCTGCGGCGTGGAATCAAGCAATCAGGTGCCGGACGGGGATACGCTGGGAAGATTTCGTAATATTCTCATACAAAACGGTTTGCAGGAGCAGTTGTTTGCGCAGGTGGCAAATTTGCTGCAACAAAAGGGACTGCTTCTGAAAAAGGGTACCATTGTGGATTCCACCATCATAGCCGCTCCGTCCTCCACGAAAAATCAGGAGAAGCAGCGAGACCCGGATGCACATCAGGTGAAGAAGGGCAATGCGTGGCACTTTGGCTACAAGGCACATGTTGGGGTGGATAAGGATAGCGGGCTTGTTCACACGGTTGAGGTAACGGCCGCCAATGTCCATGATGTCGCCATGACCTCCAAACTGCTGACCGGAGAGGAAAGCGTTGTATACGGAGACAGCGGATATTTGGGAGCGGAAAAGCGCGAGGATGCCATTATAAAGAACAATGCTGGCAAGCGTATCCGTTACAAGTTCAATCGTCGCCCATCGCAAATCAAAAAGGGTTCCAACAGGTCGCAAGCCCAACTCAAGCGCAGAGAGCACGAAAAGTCATCGGTTCGTGCCAAAGTAGAACATGTTTTTGCCGTTGTGAAAGGTCTGTTACGGTACCGAAAGACGCGATACCGAGGTCTGCAAAAGCAGACCGCCAAACTGAATATGATGTTTGCGTTGGCGAATCTGATTCTGGCTGACAGGCCCTGCCTGTCAGTCTGATTGCGTTTGCCTTCGCAGATATAATTGGGAGAGTTCCTCGCTGTTTGCCGCCTTTGGCAGATGGCGTGGATTTTTTATGCCATTGTGCGGTGTTGCCCTTAATTAACATTGCTTTCCCGGTCACTATGACCGGAATCTTTATTATATTTTTTAAAAATATCAATTTTGGTATAACATAAATATCAAAGAAAGGCGTGGTTACAATGAGTAGAGAAGAAAAGCTAATGATTAAGGTTTTGCGCGGAACGCAAGATGCAAATATTACTTTCAGCGAACTGCAGCGGCTCCTTTCTTCTCTTGGCTTCCAGTTCCGCGTAAAAGGTGACCATCATTTATTGGCGTGCCAATGTGGATGAAATTATTAACATTCAGCCTAATAAAAACAAAGCAAATCCGTGAAGTCGTTATAAAATATCAGCTTGGAGGCGGTAAAGATGAATAAGTATGAAGTTGTGATGTATTGGAGTGCAGCGGACGATGCTTACATCGCGGAAGTCCCTGAACTCCCTGGCTGCATGGCAGACGGAAAAACTCGCGCAGAAGCACTGGCCGCTGTGGAGCGTGTCATAGATGAATGGCTTGAAACAGCTGCCGCGCTCGGCCGCACCATCCCTGAATCCAAAGGGAGGTTGCAGTATGCCTGACATGAATGAACTCAGTATGCAATTAGCAAAAATCCGCAAAGAATCCGGACTGTCACAAACCCAGCTCGCGGAACTCGCTGGTCTGAAGCAGTCCAATGTGGCACGGATTGAAAACGGCTCCAGCGTGCCCACACTGTCCACTATGCAAAAAATTTTAAGGCCAATCGGTTACAAGCTGACAATTCAAAAATGCTGATCACTGCCCTGCATTTTGGCAGGGCATATTTTTTAGGAGGACGCAATGGCAAAACTCACAAAGCGCACAGATGGGCGCTAACAGCGTAAAATTACGCTTTCCGATGGCAGCAAATCGGAAGATGAGCAGAACTTGCTTCTAACGCATCTGATCGGCCGGGCGCTGACCTTTTGCGCACTTGGCATATACGCGGGACTGCGGCGGAAAGAAATACTGGGGCTGCAGTGGGGCGACTTGTCCGGCGAAAAGCTGACGGTAAACTGCGCAATTTCGTTCCCCGGCAATCATCAGGCCGACCCGGATCAATCGCTCAAAAGCAAGGCTTCTCACCGCACAATCCCCGTCCCGCCGCAATTGGCGGAAATAGCCGCCGCTGTGCGCAGCAGTTTGTACGTTGTCCCGGCAGCAGATGGCGGCATGATTGTCAAGCGACTTTGGCAGCAAGCCACGCGCCTTGTGTCAGGCGCCCATCCGCATATGCTGCGGCGCTCCTATGCCACAAGCTTGTACCGTGCCGGCGTAGACCTTAAAACCGCGCAGTATCTGCTGGGGCACTCTGACATTCGGATGACCGCAGAAATTTATACGCACATCGCTCAGCAGAATGTCGCGAAAAGCGCCGACAAAATTACAGCCTATTTCAGTAGTCAGAAAAGCAAAAGTAGTCAAAAGGTAGTCAAAGCCGAAAATGAATAAAAGAAACCGCATGGGAAAGCCTTAAAGAATGGCTCAACCATGCGGTTTTTACTTGGTCCGAGTGGCGAGACTTGAACTCACGGCCTCTTGACCCCCAGTCAAGCGCGCTACCAACTGCGCCACACCCGGATAACAAACAGGAGTATTATACTACAAAGCGGCAGAATTTTCAATCCTTTTTGCAGAAAAATTTGCAGAATCCCGCAAATATCATCTGCTTTCCGCTGCGCCTGTTTGTGATTATAGCACAACCGAACGCACAAGTCAACCAAGCGCTGCTGCCTTTAAAACCGAACCTGCAGCTTCCGAAATTCTTCCGGAGAGCAACCTTTCAACTGATGAAACACACGGTCAAAGGTAATCAAACTGTTAAAGCCGACTGCCTGCGCCACATCGCCAATGCTGTAAGTGGAATCCATCAGCAGCGCCTCCGCTTTTTTAACGCGATACGCATTGAGATACCAGTGAAAACTTTTTTCGGTTGTTTCCTTGAACAACCGTGCAAAATAATACTCGCTGAACCCTGCTGCCCCTGCAACATCCCGCAGGTGAATATCCCGCATATAATTTTCCTGAATAAACGTCAGTGACTTGCTGATTTTCTGCAGACCGACCTTCTTTTTCCCCTTGTTTAAACCGGCAGCCGCCATAGTTTGCCGCATGGACGCATTGTGGCACAGCAGCACCAGAATATCTAATATCCTTGCGATATAGTAGAGAATGCCCACGGACTCTTTTTGCACATTAAACTGCAGAATTTTTTTAATTTCAGAAACAATCCGCGGGTAAACCTCCAAATTGGCGGGCGTAATCAGCTGCTCTGCAGAAAGGCAGGACTTGGCGTCCTCCATGCTCAGGTAGCAATGAAAATCCTCCAGCTCAAAGTTGATAAAAACCCGCACGCCGTCCGGCACTTCTCCCTCGCAGGTATGAATATGTCCGCCCGGAATAAACAGAATGTCGCCTTTATCAAGCACATAGCGCTGAGCGTTCACGGTCACAATAAACGATTGCTCTGCCACATAGATAATTTCATACGCATTGTGCCAGTGCGATGGATAGTGAAAGTGTGGGTTCCGATCCACAATCACGCGAAACGGAAACGGCTCCTCGAAAATCCCTTTTTCATGAAGTCCCTCGATTCTCATTAGATTTCTCCTCTCTATTCCTTTTCAAATACCCATTTTCTTTTTCTATCAAAGTTATAAATATCGGGATTTTTATTACCATGATATCGTATCTTTCTTGAAAATTCGGATGAAATATAGAAAGAAGCAGTCCGTCCGGTAACTGATGCAGATTCGTTACCCGGCAGACTGCTTCTTTAAAAAAAGCTTACACAGACCACAGGAAATTGCTCATCCCAGTTTGGATTTAATCTGCGCCTGTGACTGCTGTTTGTACTGCTGCGCCGCCTGCGCCGGCGTTTTGCCCTGCTTAATAAAGCCGCTCACCACATTGTTCAGGGAATAGTCCTCAATGGCACCGGCGTTATCAATCTGAGCGCATTTTTTGCTGTTCATCATGTACATTTCCACATCCGCTTCAGTTGGAAAGCCCTTTTCCAGCCATTCTTTTGCCTGTTTGTCGCGCGTTTTATAATCAGAGCCGTACGGTGCGGCAAGTTCCTCGAAAATTTGGAAGACGACCTTGGGGTCTTTGACGCCTTTGGGAATGGTCATGCCGCTGGGACTCTTGAACCATCTTGCATCCGATGTGCTGGACGGCCCCTTTGGCGTGGGAACACAGCCAATCTTATAGCTGAGCTTCGTGTCTGTCGGAATCATGTACAGTTCCACATAGAACATGGCGAGATTTCCTTTTTTGAAGTCATCGCCGGTTCCGTCGCTGTACCAGTTCGCCTTAGAGGAACGGTCTTTCAGATAGGCCACTTTATCAACGTTGTACAGTTTGTTCATGAAGTTAAAGGCTTCCACGGTTTTCGAATCGTTGATGCCGGTCTTTTTGTTGGTTTCATCCAGCAGGTAACCACCATTAGAAGCGACAAACAGGGAACCGAGCGAATACGGAATACCGCCAACACCCCACTGGTCGGTCTTACCATCGCCGTCTGTATCCTTTGTGGCTGCCTTTGCAATCTGCAGGAAATGGTCCCAGTCCCACTTGCCTTCCTTATACAGCTCATCGGGCTGCTCCATGCCCAGCTTTTGAATCAAGTCCCGGTTAAAGCCAATCAGCCCGCCGGATGTTCCAATATCATAGGTCGCCATATCGTAGGTTTTGCCGAAATACTTAACCGGCGTCAGGATTTTTTGCTCATTGAACATATCGCAGTTTTTGGGCGCAATGTCGTCCAGCGGCTGAATCATATTGGCTTTCGCGGCGCTGATGCTCATGGATGCGGAAATGTTGATGAGATCCGCACACGGCGCACCTGCCATAACGCTGGCTGTCAGCTTTTTATAAAGCTGATCGTAGGGAATATTGATGTACTTAATTTTGCAGTTGTATTTCTTTTCAATACGCTTCATGTTTTCGAGATCTTTCATTTCTCCCTTAGTTGCCTTTTTAGGGTCGAGTTTTTCCGCTGTGGTTGCCGGCACGTGCTGCCAGTTGTACGCAATGGTGATGGTGCGTCCCTTTAAGTCAACCGGTTTGTATTTATCCCATGGGCCGGAAACAGAAGACGCCGTGGAAGCCTTGCTGCCTGCCGAAGCTGTGGTGTTCGCGGTTTTTGCCCCGCTGCTACCCTGGCTGCACCCTGCCGTCCAGCCAACCATACTGGCAGCCAGCAGCAGGCATACGGTACGTTTAACCTTTTTCATCTGACACACTCCTCGTCACAAATAATGATATTGATGACTGCCGGCTTTCACCGGCAGAAATAGAAACCGAAAAAACAGCTCTGCCTTTAGCACTGTGCAAACAGCCGTCAGCCGACAATGCCGCTGCGGTCAATGCTTTCCATAAAGCGTTTCTGCAGAAACAGATAAATGATAATCAGCGGAACAATCACCAGTGTAATGCCGGCGTGCACATACAGCGTCACCTCATTCGGGTCTTTGAGGTTCAGCAGGGTGCCGATTTTATCGGACAGTGTGGAAATCTGATTTGCCAGCAAGCTGGAGTTATCCATAAACAGAGAAGCATAGAAAATGTCGTTGTACTGCCAGACAAAAGAGAACAGCAGCACGGTGGTAATGGCGGCGCTGGCGTTTGGCAGCATCACCACAAAGTATGTGTAAAACGGCCCTGCGCCGTCAATGAACGCCGCCCACTCAATCTCCTGCGGCAGGCCCTTGAAGAACTGCCGGAAAATGTAGATGAACAACCCCGAGCGCAGCCCCGAGCCTGTCAGCGTCATCAAAAAAATTGGCAGCGGTGTTCCCAACAGATTGACCGGCCCGCCCGCAAACTGCTGAAACAGTCCCAGAAAGTCAAAGTTACGGAACTGGGAGTACAGCGGCACCATAAACGTCTGCACTGGTACCACAAAGGTCAAAATCACCAGCGCAAACAGCAGGTTATGTCCGGGAAATTTAAACCTTGCAAAACCATAGCCGACAAACCCGCAAATGAACGTCTGCATCAGCATCAGCAGGAATGAGTACAGCAGCGTGTACAGCAGCGAGCCCGGGCAGCCCAGCTGCTCCCACACCTCAGTAAAATTATTCAGCGTTGGCTTGGTTGGGAACAGGTACACCAGTGGATTGTAGTAATCGCTGATGTTCATAAACGAATGTGAAATCATGCCGATCAGCGGGCTAAGGATAACATAACTTAACCCAATAAAAATAATGGCAACGAAGATTTTCTGCAGAACCTGCGCCACCGCACGGAACCCGCGCTTCGTGCGCAGCCTTTTCTCTGCCAGCGCCTGCGGCGATTGTTCCGCTCGCGCTTTCGCGGCCGGTTTTTCTTTGATTTTGGCGATACAACCGGGAATACTCAATTTTTCGTCCCCCCTGTAAAAACTTTGGTAAAGCCCCGCGGTTCTTGGCGCGTCAGCTCTGGTAAAAAACCTTTCTGGAAATTAAGAACCCGCAGATGCCAATGATTGAACAGATCACTGCGGAACTGATGAGGCACATCGCGGCACTCAAACCGAAATTCATCTGGGAAAACGCAGTGGTCTGCTCCAGTGTGATGATGTCACTCTGCGCGTACAAATCCACAATGGTATACACCACGTTTGTAAGGATTAGCGGACTGACCATCGGAAACGTAATTTTCCAGAAGGTTTCGTAGCCGGTGGCACCCTCAATCTGCGCCACTTCATACATGGACTTTGGAATAGCCTGCAGCGCAGCCAGGAATACAATAATCTGCACGCCGGAATTGCGTACAATCTCATACAGCTTGCCGACCGCCGCAATTAGATACTCAATAATCTGCTTGGGCATTCCGAAGTCCGTCAGCGCCATGGTGATGGACGTAATGTTAAAACCGGTGGTCTGCTGGCTGTTGGTTGCAGCTACGGCTGCAGTGGAAACACCGCCCATCATGTTCTGCATATTGACCGCCAGCGCCTCGGTAATGGCAGGGCACGCCATAATGACGGGAATGAAAAAGATGGCGCGCACCAGTGCCCTGCCCTTAAACTGCCGGTTCAGCAGCACAGCAATGAACAGGCTGAAAAAAATAATCAGCGGTACGTCAATCACAATGGTGCCGGTGGAGCTAAGCAGCTGCTGCACGAAAACCGCGCTGCTGCGCAGGGCATAGTTAAAGTTACTGCCACCGACATACTGCAGCGTGTAACCGCCGCCGTCCTTAATGGTCAGTTTGTTGAAACTGAACAGAATGGTCTGTACCAGGTCATACGCGAAAAACGCGATAAAACCAACCGCCCAGGGGGCAATGAACAGCAAACCGACTGCCCTTTGGCGCGACTCCAGGGTTCTGCCCCGTTTTTTCTTTTTTTTCAACTGCGGTCCCCTCCCAACGCATAGCCGTTGGCGTCAACGGTCACAGAGCCAATGGTCACCGGACTTGCGGTGTTATTGACGTAAACAGAAATGCCGTTGTCATACACCGTTTCGGTAACGCCTGTCTGGCAAATGCGGAATTCATTGATTTTCGCGGTGCGCAGTTTCGCGTACACTGCGTTCATTTTCTTGTAGTTTGCCGTTGCTTCATCCAGCCAAGTGCGGTAATCCGTCGAGTAATAGGTCTGATACGCTGTATCTGACAGCACCGAGCCGTTTTGGTAAGAGAAGAGATAGTGCGGCATTAAGCCGTATGCCATCATCTGCCGAACCTGCGCATCCGCGTCCTGTGTTTCATTCAGATTTGACGCCTCTCCGGCATAATCTATAGAACCGTGAATCAGCATTTCATAAAACGGAACCGTCTGGTCAATCAAGTCAAACCCGTTTCCGTCCGCGGGAATATCGATCAGGTTCTGCGTGTACGCCCAGGCGTAGGTATTGGCATCGGCAATCTCCAGCGGGCGGTTCTGCTGCAGCTTTTTCAGCTGCGCTTCATCAATTGCCTGCGCCGCACTGCGGTCGATAGGATACGACTTTTTCTTATCCGACACCAGCAGCGAGCCGAGGTCGCGCAGGGAAAGTCCCGAAACACCGACTTTCTGGAACTTTGGCAGGAACCGGTCCACAATGTCCGGCAGCGCATTCGGGGAAACCACGTTGAAACTGCCTTCGGTATCCGTATTGCGCATAGAAAGTGTGGCACGGTTGTAAAGCGCGGTTTCCACAGAGCGCTGGTCTAAGTACCGTGCAGACTGCTTTGCCTTCTGGTAATGACCGGTGTCTCCGTTCACCTGCTGAAAGGCGGCGTCCAGGTAAAGTCGACTGCTTTTGCTCGAAAGCGTGCGATCCAAATCCTGCAGGGCGCCTTTGCTGCCTAGCTGCCGCACCAGAGAAACCGAACTGGGAACGTCGTTGTTTATGCCGCGGTTAAACCAGCCGAGGTACCGCATCTGAATGTTTTTGACACCCTGCTCCTGCAGCTCGGAAAAGATGGTTTTCGCCTCTCCATAGGTTGTCATCGGCACAATGCCGGGGTACGCAACACCCATCACATACTTCGTTTTCTCCACTGCGCCGACAATGTCCAAATAAAACGGAACGTCCTCTGTTTTGCTCAGGGGCTTGAGCACTCCGCTTTGGGTCAGGATGTTCCGGTAGTACCGCGCCATGCCAGAGTAATCGGCGTCCTTGCGCGTGAGGAAGCAGTACCGGATGTTAATGTCCCCGTGGTAAAGCGCATTGTCGACAATGTTCATCTCGCCGCTGGTGCCGTCTGCCTGTGTCGTCTGGATTTTATCCGTTGTACGCAGGGTGAAGCGTGGATGCACCGTGTTGTACGGACACGCCTGCCCGCTCACGTCGGCAACAACGCTTGCAGTGCCGGCACCCTGGTTCAGGTAGGCAAAGACCGCGTCGCCGTTCTTCCGGATGCCGAACACTGGCATCCGCGCCGCCTCGGTAACTTCCGTGCGCACGTCCTTTCCCGCGGCAGGATCGTCCCCGTAAATCTGCTGCATATAGGTGCTGCTGCTTTTGCCGCCGTTCGCGCCATTGTTAAAGTTGATGATGCCGCCGCAGCCGCTGGGCACAAACAGGTACCCCTGATCTTTGGTAGAGCCGGCAGCAAAATACGCAAGCGGCTCAATGTACAAAAGCTTGTTGGCGCCTTTCTCCACAATTTCCTTTGTCGGGACAGATACGGAGAGTTGGTCGCCCTGCAGCTGATACACCAGGGGAATCACAAAGTAACTTGCTTCGCTGGAGGTTTTGACGCCTGCGCGCCGGTTGTCCTGTGCCAGGTCTTTGCTGGTATAGCCTGCTTCCTGAAAGCCCTTCAGAATTTTCCCAACGATGATGTCCGACTCTTTGGCCGACTCCAGAAAATCCATCTGCCCTGCTTTTTTGTCATCCTCCACGTAATTGTCCTGCATGGCTTCTTTGTAATCTTCTGTGCTAACCTTGGCAAGGATTTGCTCCAGGCGCTCTTTGGTCAGAACTTTCGGAATGCTGTCGGTCTGCACGGAAACCGTACCGATGGTGTAGGTAACCTTGATGCCGTTGTCCACAGACTGGATTTTAAACTGCTTTTTCTGCACGCTGTCCGTATATGTACAGTACTGCTCGGTGTTGCGGTTGCTGTCAAAATAGCCCAAGTCAATCTGGGATGCCAGCGTGTCGTGTGCATTGCCGCCGGAGCCGAGTCCCGGCGGGTTGGTGTACCAAACCTTGCCGGTGCGTTTGTCCAGCACCGCCACTTCGGTTGTTTTCGGATTGATGAAAAGCATCAGCGTGTCGTTCTGCGCGGCAATCTCCATGTCTTTCACGCGCGGGTCCGTGCCTTGTGCTTCAAATTCCTTTGCGGCAGCGGCGGCAGTGCGCGGCAGCAGCGCAGAATAATCATATTTTTGATAGGAAAAAAGGTTCCAGACCAGTGCGCCGGCCACAACGACGCAGACCGCAGAAACCAGCGCTTTTTTCTTCCACTTTTTCACAATACAATCACCTCTTTCATAGATTCTCACGGAGCCAAAGGCTTTTTCCGTGCGCTGTTACATTCGGTACAGCAATTCGGTGTAAATGCTTTTGACAAACACACAGAACTGCTGAATCAGCGACGCAATCATGACCGTCAGAAAGAGGATGATGCAGATGCTGAGAAACGTCAGGAACAGCATGCCGAACGTTTTGGCAACCGAGTAGTTGTGAATGGTCATTACGCTGGAAAACATCAGCATCAGAAACCACACAATCGCAATGCCGATTAGCACATGGTAAAATGCCGCCTCATCTGCGGTCATCACATTGCTCAAAAGTGCCACGGGAATAAAAAACAGAATCATCGGCGTCAAAGAAAGGGAGGCTGCCATAGCAATGTCGCGAAACGTACCGTCGCCATCCATCAGGCTTGTCACAGACCAGCTGCCCGCGCACCACAGCAGAAACGCCAGCGACACATAGCCGAGATCCGCGAAGGTGTTGTACGAAAGCGGGTCGTTAGGATTGATAATGAATCCGGTGTACTGCTTTAAAAAGGAATAGGAAATCCAGAACAAAATTAGATTTACAAAAATGATGCTTGTGTGCCCCTGCTTCTCGTACTTCATGTTGTAGAAACCATCCACCGGATGAAACAGCACGTATTTCGGCAGGGCAAAATACGCCTTCAGCTTTTCCATGATGCCCGCCCCTTTCCTTTCTGCTTTGCCTTTTTATAGAAACTCCTGCCCACAAAGAATGCCACAAGCAGGCACAGCACCAGAATAATTTGTGTATTGTGCGAGCGCAGCCATTCGTTGCGGTAGCGGTGAAATGCAATGGAGTAGTCCCGCTTATCCATGCCCTTTTTTAGGTACGTCATGGCCTCCGCGTTTTTGTTCTGCGCCAGCAGGGACTTGCCGATGCCGGTGTACGCCAGCTCATAGTGAGCGTCCAGCTTCAGCACATTGTTCCAAACCTGCACCGCCTGCGTTTCCTCTCCGTCGTAGCTGAGCGCAACCGCCCGGTCAATCAGCTGCCCATACTGGGTCGGCTGGAACAATACAATCTGCCCGCGCGTCTGGTCCAGCACATACAGATTTTCTTTCCAGTTTGCCAGAGCAACAGGCTTTTTAAAGGAACCAAGCTGGTCACCGAGGCTGCCGAAGATGTAAAGCAGGTTGCCCTCGCTGTCATAGGTGAAAATACGCCCGCGGGTACTGTCCAGGGCAGCGTACACGCCGTTTTCGCGCACGGTGATGTCCTGAAACTTGCTTGGCCCGCTGTAAGAGCCCTGTGTGCGGTAGGTCAGGTCGCCGGAAATAGGTCTGGTTGTGTTGTAATTCACCAGAACATCCGCACCGCTTGGGTTAATTTTCCGGATATTCTTCGTTTCTGTGGTGTTGGCATCCGTGGCATACACAAATCCGTCCTCGTCAATGTCCAGACTGGTAAACTCCGTGGGGATGAACAGCTGCATCTGGGAACGCTGTGCCTTCGTGGAAATCGTGCGCCAGAACTTGTCGGCGAAGCTCACCTGCACCTTCATGGAACCGTAGTATCCGTAAAAGGCACCGGACTGGTCAAAGCCCATAATGCCGTCCGTCACGTTTTCGGCAATCACATAATACCGATTGGCGCTGTCCACCCCGACTTTCAGTGGGGAAAAGACAAAGTCGCTGCCCACCAACGTACTTTTGCCAACCCCAAAGGTCTGGTACAGTGTACCATCCGCATTAAGCGAAACAATGCGGTGGTTGCCGGTGTCTGCAATATGGATTTTCCCATCCTTGCCGATGGTAACGCCCTTGGGCCCTTTGAAACTGTCTGCTTTTCCGTTGTTGACAAACTGGGTCAGCACCCGCTTCTCGTGCATTTTCGCGTCCAGTTCCACAATGCGGTTGTTGCCGGTGTCTGCCACATAAAGGCAGCCGTCCGGCCCGACCGCCAGCCCACTGGGCGTGCTGAACGCGGCCGTACCGCAGTCCTGTCCAGTGTAAGCGCAGACCGGCTGGTACGGAACCGGCGAGGGAACCACCCGCCCCCAGTAGTCATAGTTGTAACTTTCATACGGCACATCCGCGTGCACGGCTGTGGTCAAGGAACAAACTGTCAGCAGGACGGCCGCCAAAACGGCAATTCTTTTTTTCTTCATTCTGTCAGCCCCTAATCTTTCATTCCCGATGTGGACATCGTTTCAATGACATTGCTCTGCGTAATCAGGAAAATGATAATCGGAATACTAATCATAATCAGGCCAATGGCGCCCGCTGTGCCCTGGCGGGCAATGCCGCCCTGGGCAATCTGGTTGAGCGCGTAGCTCAAAGGTTTCAGTTCCTCGCTGCGCAGGAACCCGGCGCCGGAAACGCCCCACAGCCCCTGAAACTGCAAGAGCCCCAGCGTCAGCCACGCCGGCTTGACATTTGGCATGACGACTTTCCAGAAAATCATGTACTCCGACGCGCCATCCAGTCTGGCAGACTCCAGAATGGAATCGGGAATCTGCTCCATAAACTGCTTCATAATGAACAGCCCCAGTCCGGAAGAAAGCGCCGGAAGAATCACCGCCAGATATGTATTGTTGATGCCCAACTTGGAGATGATGATGTAATTGGGTACGGAGGTGACCACCGGAGAAAACATCAGGGAGAGCACTACCATCTTAAACAGCACATTGGAACCCGGAAAGCGGTGCTTCGCCAGCGGATAAGCCGCCAGGGAAGAAAACAGTACGTGCCCCACCACACCGCACACCACAATTATCAATGTGTTGATGATGTACCGGCTAAATGGCACCCAGGAGTCAGACATTTCCGTACCGAGCGTTTCGAAGTTTTCAATGGTTGGATGCCGCACAAACACATCTGGCGGCATTTTGAAGTATTCATCCAGCGGTTTAAAGGCATTGTTGACAATCATGATGAGTGGAAACGCCATAAACAGCCCCATGACCGCCAGAAAAAGGAACATTGCAAAGTTGCCGCCGGCAGAGCGGTTGACACGGTGCACCTTAATCCGCCTGCGCTTTGGATTTCCGTTGATTTGTTTGCTTTTCATCTCAGTCTGCCACCCTCCTTAACAGACGGTTCACCAATTTGTTGGATAGAACCATAATCAAAAACAGCAGCGTGGCAATCGCAGACGCGTACCCCATTTCAAACCGGATGGAACCGTAGTCAATCAAATGCGTCACCATGGTTGCGCCCGCATAGTTGACACTGGGGTTGCCGCAGAGGTTAATAGAAATATCGGAAACCGCAAAGGACTGTGTAATCTGCAGTACCGCGCCCAGCAGCAGCTGCGGCTTCATGGCAGGCAGCGTAATGTGCCACAGCTCTTGCCAGCGGTTGCGGATGCCGTCGATGGCGCCCGCCTCGTACAGGGTTTTATCCACCGTTTGCAGGCCGGCGATGAAAACCAGAAAACCGGTGCCAAGGCTCAGCCAGAGCTGAATGATGATCAGCAGCGGCATGATGTACTGCGAATCCTTGAACCAATTGATTTCACTGGTAATCAGCCCCAGGTGCAGCAACAGCGAGTTGGCATAGCCGTAACGGTCGCCGCTGAAAATCAGCAGCCAGACGAAGTACGCGTTGCCGCACAGGGAGGGCGCATAAAACACAACGGTCAGAAATGAACGCAGCTTCGGCCCGAAGTCGTTAATGATCCATGCGAAGAAAAAGCAGGCAAAATAGCTGACCGGCCCGGTGATAATGGCAAACAGCAGCGTGTTCTTGACGGCAATGGTAAAGATGTTATCCTCCAAAAACAGCTGGGTGTAGTTGCGCAACCCCACAAACGACGGCGGTTGCAGCACATTGAAATAGCAAAGGCTCAGAACCATGGACGCCGCCACCGGCAGAACCGTAAACAGAAAAAACAGAATAAAGTAAGGCGCCATCATGACATAGCAGGCACGGCTGCACTTCATGTTTTCCCACAGGCCGTGCTTTTGCTGCGGCTGAATTTTGGGAACAACGGCGTTTCCGGCGTCTTTTGTATGTATCTTCAATTTCTCCGCCTCCTAGGAATCCAAGCGGAACTCTTCCCGCTTGCTTGCAATTTCGTCATTGATGGCTTTCACATTGTCCATCAGCGCCTCGCGCGCATCCTCCGTCTGGTCAATGACCACGGTAGAAAACGCATTTTGAATGTCGCGCGCGGTGTAGTAGGAACCTGGCACCTGCGGAATCCCCTGCACGTGTGCAAACGCTTTGGCAATGCTGTTGTAATCCTCCGCAGGCCACGGCAAGCGCTTCAGCGCTTCGATATTTGCGGTCGGGTAGCGGGCAGATGCGCCCTGCAGCGCTTCCATTCCACGGCCGTAAGCGGTCTGCACATCCGCGGAAGTCCACCACTTCAAAAACTCCCACGCGCTCTGTTTGTCTTTGGCATTCTGCATGATGATGGTGGCTGTACCGGTAGAAGCCGCCGCATGACTGACCGTGCCGTCTGCCTGCACCGTACCGGGCACCTCGGTAAAGCCCCACAGCCCCTTGATTTCCGGCGCGGCAACTTGCAGCGTATTATAAAGGGTGTAATCGCTGACAACCAGCGGCGCTTCGCCGGTACGGAAGCGGTTCTGTACATCGAATTCGCGTGTCAGCGTGTAAGCCTGGTAATACTTCACCCATTCTTTAAAAGCGTTGACCGCTGTTTTGCTGTCGAGTGCGGAGGACTTGCCGTCCTTTGTGTAAAACTGGCCGCCATTCTGGTACAGGAACATTCCGTAAGAGATATCCGCGGACGACCCTGCCCCGCCCTGCTGGGCAGTGTTCAGCGGCAGCATACCAAACTCCATGTGGTTTTTGCTCAGTACAGAAATATCGGCTTTCACATCGTCCCAGGTTTTCGGAACGTGCATATTGAGCTTTTTCAGAATATCCTTGCGGTAAAACAGCATATTGAAGGTCTGGGTTTCCGGCAGCGCATAGGTTTTGCCGCGGAACGTAAACGGCAGCATCGCACTGCTTCGAAAGCGCTTCTCAACCTCCTGAAAGTCCGAAAACTGTGACAGATCCGCTGCCGCGCCGCGAATCCCGTAATTCATTGGCGTATCGCATGTGACCTGCATGGCAACATCCGGCCCCTGCCCTGCCAACGTAGCCTGCAGCAGCGTGCCCTGCGGCACGAGCATTAGGTTGACGTTAATGCCGGACTGCTTGGTAAAGGATGAATCAATCAGCGACTTGATGGTGTCTGCCTGGTCGCGGCCGGTGCCGATCCAAACCGTGATGGACTTCGCGCTGCTGCCGTTTGACACATTTCCCACGGCGTTGTAGTCCGTGGTAAACGAACTGCCAAGCAGCTTTAGCTGATGCAGCATTCGGTCCCAAAAGGTATTATGCAGCACCGGCGCCTCTGCGGACGGTGGCTGAATGGTGAGAAAATCCACCTGCAGCGGCATACTCGCCACCTGCGTCAGCCAGGTTCCCAGTGAACCGATATTGGTTTTGAAGCTGTCCTTTTTGCCCGGAATCTCCTCAACATCCCGGTAAAAATCATTCAGCTGCTGCGTCACCGTTTGAATCAACGCTTCCTTGTCGCTGTTTTTACCGGTCAGACTTTCAATTTTCTTTTCGACGCCCACCAGCCGAACGTACTCCTGCCAGATTTGCTTGGAGAGGTTCGGCAGGTTTTTTGCCACCTGATAGTCGCGCCATTGGTCGGTATCCTCGCCGGTCAGCATAATGACCTGCTGATAAATGTCATTCAAATTCGTAACGCTGGTCTGCACATTGCGCAGGATGCTGGCTGCCGCGCCTAAAACCACTTTCAGCCGCAGGATGTGCTCCCCTTTGGTCAGATAAAACAGATACGGGGAAGCATCCCCCAGTGTTTTTTCGTACCAGTCATTGTCATACTGGAAGGCAATCTCTTCCATCTCCCGGAACGGCACTTCGCCGTCAATCTGCAGTTGGCGCGGTACATACAGCCCCTGCATCCAGTTCTGCTTCACGTGCATACCGATTTTGTAAAGCCCGGTTTCCGGCACGGAAACTTTCCACTCGATCCACTGCCCCGCCTGGCACCAGTTGGCACCGCCGACGGAGTTTAAGCGGATGCTGCCCGTGCTGGGCGGCTGCACAGAAGGACTGGAACGATCCGAAAGCGGTGCAAAGGTCGGGTCGGAAGATTTGTAAACGCTTTCCGCCTGCACCGTAATGCTCTGCCCGGATGCAGCTTTGTACCCCTTCTCTTTGTACTGCGCACTGACCTGCTGATATGTCGGCACCTCTGGCTGCTGACAAATCTGCAGCTCTCGCAACAGCATGGGTTCTTCCTGCGAAATCAGGCGGACAGTGTGCTTTCCGGCTGAAAAATAGAACTTCAGCGGCTCGGTATAGTACCCGCTGGCGTCGTAAAGAAATTCCTTGCTCCACTCCGGTTTTTCCACTTCGTCAGGCTTCAGTTCATTGCCCTGATTGTCTTTCTCAAACTTACCGGATGCAAACCCCCACTGCCGCGAAAGCTCCACAATGCCCGCTTCCGCGTAGGGCAGCTTGCCGTCTATGTACACCGCGCGGCCAATATCGGCGCTTTTGCCCTCCACCGGGTAATACTGCAACGCCAGATTGTACAGCCCCGCCTGCCGGATATTCACCGTCCACTCAATCCAGCCGGACTCACCGGTCAGAACCGAAGTGCCCGAAACACCCTGATAGTCCGCATAGCGCTTAACCTCCATGCCGCTGACCTGTGTGTAGTCCTTTGCCTCCACCTCGTAAGTATCTGCCGGAGAGGCAGCGTTTTTGTACTGCTGCAGGTAATCTTCGTACTTGTACTTGCTTTGCATGGAAAACGTATCGATTTCATCTTTGCCGCTCTGTGATTCGCTGACTTGCTGTGCGGCAGTCTGGGTGCCCGTGTCTGCCCAAACCGGGCTGGGACTCATCTGCAAAACCATGGCACACGCCAGCACCGACGCAAGCAGGGCCTTCATTCTCTTCCTACACTTCATGAATACATCATCGCTCCCCTTGAATCATCAAGATTATTGCCCCAAAACGCGCAAAGCGCGTAAAAGCTTTCTTAACAGCTTTTGCTGTACATTTTTTTCGCAAATTTCCCGAAAACACGCAAAATTTCAGGAATGCCTATCATTTCAATATAAAAATGAACGATTTATCAAATATTTATTAGGCGTTTTAACAACCCCAGTATAAAGGAATCCATATTTTTTTCAATATGTAATCTAAATCTGGGCAATATTTGAATAATTTAAGGCAAAATATGAATATTGCACAATTCGTTTGCACATTATTTTAATTTTTAAGCGATTATAATCTTACATTTCACGACTGCCAAACAAAAAGGGACATGGCAGCCTTCCGTTTTCACAGGTAAACTGACCACTGTGAATCCGAAAAGCGCCATGCGCCTTTTTCAAAAAAACGAGCAGAGCCCGCCGTATCCCTTACGTCTGCGGTTCTTCTTTTGCAGCTGCCGCCGCTTCTCTCGCGGCAATCCGGCGTTTGAGCCAGCCGCCTTTCCAATAGTACAAAACGAACAACAAGGAGGACAGTACCCAGGAGATGGGATAGCTGAACTCCACTGCCTCTACCGTATGCCACAGCGGCAGTGCCGCCACCAGCCACACAATCCGCAGGCCGCACACGCCAAAGCAGGTAATGGCCGTCGGCACGGCAACGTCCCCGCAGCCCCGCAGGGTGCCGGAAAAAATTTCAATGCAGATATACGTCATGTAAACTGGAACCAGAAAATGCATCATCTGCACCCCCTGCTCCACCACAGCGGTGTCGTGGGAAAACAACCGGAACAGTAGGGCGCTGGACGGATACAGTACCCCGCTGATTGCCAGCGTAATCCCCACGGCCAGCCCCAGTGCCACCAGTGTGCCTTTTTTTACCCGCCGGTACAAACCCGCACCGAAGTTCTGACCAGCAAACGTGGTTACGGAAATTCCCAGAGAACTGATGGTCATCCAGAATAGAAAGTCGATTTTACCATACACACTCCACGCCGCCACCGCAATCGTGCCAAAGCCGTTAATACCGCTTTGAATCAAAATATTGCTCACACTGTAAAGCGAGCTTTGCAAGGCGGCAGGCAAGCCAATCCGGCAGATGCTTTTCAGAATCTCTTTGTCCAGTGTAATCCGTGAGCGCCGCAGCGTCCACGGCACGTTTTCACCCGCCAAACAGCGCAGTGTCAGCAGGGCGCTTGCCGTTTGGCTGAGCACTGTTGCGATGGCCGTGCCAGCCACGCCCAAATGGAAAATCGGCACCAGTATCAAATCCAGCACGATGTTCAGAACGGATGCAAGCATTAAAAAATACAGCGGGCGCTTGGAGTCGCCCACTGCGCGCAGGATACTGGCGCCCATATTGTAAATCATCTGCGGAATCATACCCAGAAAGTAAATGCGCAGATACAGCACCGCCTGATCCAGAATATCCGCCGGCGTGCCCATCGCCACCACAGCCGCACGGGCAGTCAGCAGCCCCAGCACCGTCAGCACTGCGCCGCCCAGCAGCGCAAGCGCCAGCGCCGTGTGCACCTGCCGGCTCACCAGTTCCAGCTGGTCAGCGCCGTAGCTTTGCGAAATCACCACACTGGCGCCGCTGCAGAGCCCGACAAAAAAGCCGACCAGCAGCTGCACAAAGGAGCCTGTCGCCCCAACCGCAGCCAAAGCTTTGGTGCCCACAAAATTGCCGACAATCAGCGCATCGGCTGTGTTGTACAGCTGCTGAAAAAAAGTGCCGAACCAAATCGGCAAAAAGAAGAGAAGCATCTGCTGTGCGATGGAACCCTTCAGCATCGCATTTGCCGAACAAGTCTGTTTCATATTTCCTCCGAACCTCTTCAAATTCCCGCTTTTCACGAACTTTCCGCAAAAATAGCCAGTGAAATTCAGTTTACGACAAAACACGCAAAAAGTAAACCCTTACCCACATACCACAAAAAAAGCGCGAACCGTCGTGAAACGGCACGCGCCTTTGCCTTTAAAAATTCGCTTACTCTTTCAGCCAGATTTCAAAGTCACTTACGGAAATTTTGCCCTCCAGGCACTTATCGCGCAGTGCGCGTGCACGCGCGGACCACTCCAGAAATTCCTCACGCGTCATCCTGCCGTAGCGGATACGCGCGTTGTGAGTTTTGTAGGCGCGGTTGTACAGGCGGAGAATCGGGTCTTTCATCTGCTTCTGCTGATACACGCGCACCGCACCCATCTGGCGGCAGGTTTTTTGCGAACCGTCGATTTTCCGGTCGCAATATTCGGCATTCATACTGCCGGTCACGGCGAAGTACCTGCCGCAGTTTTTGCACACTTTAAAGCAGACGCCGGCCTTCAGATACCCTGCCAGCAGAAAATGGTACAAATCCTGCAGCGAATGCGGATACAGTGCATCGACCATCTCCAGCGGCACCTCTTGCGCACGCAGCTCCTGCAGCGTGGGAATGACGGGGTACACGCAGTTTTCTGTTTTCCAAAGCGGAAACGCTACTGTGGGCAGAAACTCCGTAACAACAGTGGAATACTTCAGCGCGGAACGGTCGCCCAGCCGGTGCGTTAACAGCAAATCGGCGTAACGATCCACAAACGAACCCGCCTTTTGCTCGTCCACGTTCATGCACTCCTTGACCAGCAGCAGCAGGCTGTCCCGCATCTGCTTGTAAAGCGCCACCAGCCGCGAAAGCAGCCGCATATCAATGGCGATGGCCTGCCCCGCCGCCTGCGAAAGCACCTGGCTGGCAATTCCGAAGTACGGATGCCGCTCCATCAGCGTCAGCGAAAGCTGCCGCAGCTGCTCCCAGTGAGCGTGCACCTGCAACCCTGCATTGATTTCCAGAAAAATAGTTTCCGTGCGCCGCAGTTCCTCATAAATATCTTCAAAATCGCCGTAAATAAAGGAGATGACCGACTCGCCAAGCGGCATCTGCCGCATAAAGACTTGCATTTTTTTGTCATTTGCGTATGTCTGCAGTTCAAAGGTCTCCTCTTTCCCTTGAAAATAGACACGCAGGGATGTATTTCTTAGAATATCCGGGTTTTCCAAACGAATTTGCACCTCTTCCTGTGTTATGCAATATCAAATATTGCATTTAGTTATATAATCACTGTAATTTTATATGTTTCTAAACAGTGATGGATTCATAATGGAATTATAAAATACTATATTAAAATTGAGTATCTAAAATAAAATATGATTAGTATTATTTATTCTATTTTATAAGTATAACACCGTATTTTCTATTTTTCAAGGACTTATTCCCACAATTAGTCTATTTTTTGTGGATACGAATCACATCTGTTTTGCAAAATGCGCATGAAAGCAGCGTTTGTTGACCATTTTGGTCAATAAGCGCTGCTTTCATAAAAACCCATCTCAAGAATTCGTTAATCCTCTTAGACTACGCTCCTTTTTCTGTCAGTCGAAGTGTCATCGGCTGAATGAACGGCTCGCCGGCAATTTTACCGGTGGCTGCCGCACGTTTTTTTCGAGCTTGGATTTTGTCAGGCGGCCGGTTGAGGCAACACCTTGCAGCTGAGGGGACGTTCATTTTCATACAAGAATTTTCATCAAAATGCACCGTGTACATACCCTTTACCGATAAAATTATGAAAATGATTAAACTTTCTTTATAATCCTTTTTATGGAAGTCATCAAAAAGTGGACTTTCTTCTCCGCGATTATAGCAAAATCCGTGTATCGGCCAAAGGAGCGCCGCTGCGGAATTTAGGATTGCATTTGCGCCAAGTGCATGGTAAAATACAAATATATTATGGTTTGTTATAACTATATTATGTGATTCGTTACACGGAGTCTTATTTAGGCAGATAAATTACTGGAGGCCGGAAAAGAATAATGGAAACACAAAAAATTGTTACTGAGGCAAAGATGCTGGGAAAGTTTTCGTTGACCGTCGACGGCAAAACCATTTCCTGCCAAAAGCACCGGCCGACCCTGGTCTGGCTGCTGCTGGAAATTCTCATTTACACCCGCCGCAGTCCGCTTTCGGTTGAAGAGCTGATGAAGGTTCTCTGGGACCGCAGTTCCGGCAGCTCCGACCCGATGAACGCGCTGAAAAACCTGGTGTACCGCACCCGCGACCTGCTGCAGGAATCTTTTGGGGAAGAAGGCAGCCGCTTTATCCTATTTTACGGCGACACCTACTGCTGGAACCCCACACTGGAAACACACACAGACATCGACCGCTTCAATCGCTTATGCAAAACCATTGAAGACGCAAAGTCCAGTTCGGAAAGAATCCAGCTTTGTGCGGAAACCATTCATCTGTATGCGGGCGCGTTTCTGGATGGAACCGAAAACTCCCAGTGGGTGACAGCTACCCGTAAAGAACTGGAAGACCGCTTTGCACAGTGTATTGCCGCGCATTGCGAAGCCATGGAGCAGCAGAATCGTGCAGAGAACCTGCCGGAGTTTTGTTTAGAAAATCTGAAGAAAGCCCCCCTCAACATCAAGCTGCACCGCCTGACGCTGTTTTGCTACCTGAAAGCGGAGCGTTACGCGGAGGCACTTTCTCACTACAACAGCACCACCTCTCTGTTCTTTCAGGAAAAGGGTGTGGATGTTGCGCCGGAGTTGCGCGACCTGTACCGTCTGATTACCAAAAACTTTCGCCACGCGCAGATGGACATTTCCTTTGTACGGGAAGAGCTTCAGGAAGCCGCAGATATTCAGAACGCCTATTTCTGCGACTTTGAGGCATTCCGCAATCTGTACCGGGTAGAAGCCCGCGCCTGCGCGCGCAGCCATGAGTCTGCAACCATTGTGCTGCTGACGCTTGCCATGGCAGATGGCTCTGTTCCGGAAGACGGCAGCATTATCCGTGAGCAGAATGTGCTGAAATCCGCAACCATCTCCTCCCTGCGTGGCGGCGATATGGTGACAGCTTACAGCGACACTCAGTTCCTAATCCTGCTGCCGCAGGCAAATATGAAGAATGCGGAAAAGGCAGTGCGGCGTATCATTACCAATTACCACAAAGTCTGCCGCAACAAAGACCTTCGGATTCTTTACAAGTTCCTGCCGGTCGAGGTTCCCAACACAGCAGACTTCCGGAAGCCGGCTGAGGACGCCGCAGTCGGCGAGGGGGACTTATCATGAGTGAGCAGCCTTATACTGCCGCCGGCGCGGTGATTGTCGGCAACGTGACCTTCGGCGCAGGCAGTTCCGTTTGGTACAACGCCGTTGTGCGTGCCGACATGGCAGACATTACCGTCGGCGCGCGCACCAATGTGCAGGACTGCTGCGTGCTGCACGTAGATACCGGCTTCCCCTTAAAAGTTGGTGCGGATGTGACTGTAGGACACAGTGCGATTCTGCACGGCTGCACTGTGGGGAACAATTCCCTAATCGGCATGGGTGCCATTGTGCTGAACGGCGCGGTGATTGGAAACGACTCCATTGTCGCCGCGGGTTCGCTGGTACCGCAGGGGCGCGTGTATCCCGACGGCGTCCTGCTGATGGGCTCCCCTGCGCGCGTCAAGCGGCAGCTGACCGCGGAGGAAATCCAAAGCAACCGCGACAACGCCGCCTATTATGTGCAGGAAGCAAAAAATCAGCTGGCAAAGTAACTTTTCAAATTCAAAAAGAAAGCGGAACGGCTGCAGTTTATTCAGCAGTCGTTCCGTTTTTAGTTTTCGTTTTATTTTCTGCCGCCGCACAGCAAGCTGCTTTCAGCTGTCCTCATAGGTGCGCAGAATGTCCTCGGCAATGTCCAAACGCGGAACACGCTGATCCATTGCCTGCTTTTCAATGTAGCGGTGCGCCTCCGGCTCCGTTAAATGCCGGTACTGCACCAACGCACACTTTGCCCGACCCACCAGCTGCACCTCATGAATCTTTTTCTGCAGTTTCTCATTCTCTTTCTGCAGTGCTTCCAGACGCCGTCCAGATGCCGCCGCAATCCGCATGGACTGGTACAAAAGCATTCGGTTAATCGGTTTCTGCGCAACAATGACACCCGCCTGCTCTACCTTGGCAGAAACGGTTTCATACAGCTCGGCTTTGACCACCAGTACCACACCGACCTTTGTCTTTTCCGCAAGGTCGGTTGCAAGCTCATGACCAAACTCGTCTTTGAGCGGTGCATTGATAATGACCAGCTCATAGTCCTGCTGCATAACCAGCCGACGTGCCTCGCCGCCGGTTGCCGCACTGCCGGAAGCTTTGACCGCATGTGTGCCGAGAAAATCCAGAAAGTACTTTCGGCTCTTTTCCGAACTGGAAACGACTAAGACTTGTTCCAACCCTCTCACCAGCTTTTCTCAGGATTTCGTTGCATCAAACCGTCAGAAAGTACTCGCGCCGCTCAAACTCCTGCCCGTTGCCGGAAGTCCGGTACCGCTGCCACTCCTGACGCTTCTGGGAAAAGTAGCTGGCGCGCAGATTTTCAGGCAGATGTGCCTGCACAAACGCGCTGTTTTCCGCCATCTGCAGCGCCTCATCCAGATTGCTCGGCAGGTGCTCCAGGTCTGACGTTTCATCCTCGCTTGCCTCAAAAAGGTTGCGGTTATCCGGCTCACAGAGCGGCAATTTGTCACGCACGCCCTCCAGACCCGCCCAAAGCAGCAGTGCAAACGCCAAATGCGGGTTGCACGCCGAGTCTGTGCTGCGCAGTTCCATGCGCCCGTGACCCGGGTTTGGCGCCGCAGGAATGCGAATTAGTTGGGAGCGATTCTGGTGCGACCAGGTAACATACTTAGGCGCTTCAAAGCGCCCGAAGCGCTCATAAGAATTGGTCAGTGGGTTCAGGAACAGCGTAATTTCAGAAACACGGCGCAGCACCCCCGCCATGAAGCTTTCCGCAGTCGCGTTGTGCCTGCCGCTGTCCACCTCAAACAGGTTTTGCCCGTCTTTTGACAGGGAAAGGTTGACGTGCAGGCTGCTGCCGCTGTACCCTGGCAGCGGCTTTGGCATGAAAGAAGCATACAAACCGCTTCCCTCGGCAATGGACTTGACCGCACCTTTAAACGCGATGAAGTTGTCTGCCGCTGTCAAAATATCGCTGTAGCGGAAGTCAATTTCATTCTGACCGGGACCCTGCTCGTGGCGGCTGGTTTCTGGGCGCAGACCCATCGCCTCCAGTGCCAGACAGATTTCCCGGCGGACATTTTCGCATTTGTCGCGCGGCGCCGTGTCACAGTAGGTGCCGTAGTCATACGGTTCCATGGTCGGCTCCCCGTTTTCATCCGTCTTAAACAAATAAAACTCGCAGGCAGTTCCCACCTTACAGGAAAGACCCAGTTTTTTGGCGTCGCGAACCGCCGCTTTCAGCAGCGCGCGGCAGTCCCCCTCAAAGGGCTGACCGTCCGGGTACTTAACATCGCAGAACAGGCGCACCACCTGCCCGTGCGACGGCCGCCACGGCATCACTGTAAAAGTGCCGGGATCCGGTACCAAAAACAGGTCCGACTTCACCTCATTCATAAAACCGCGTACGAAGCTGGCGTCAAATCCCACACCGGTTTCAAATGCGCGATCCAACTCGCACGGCATCACAGCCACATTTTTCTGCATTCCGTGGATGTCGCAAAAAGCAAGGCGGATGAATTTCACATCATTTTCTTCCACATACTGCATCACTTCACTGCGTGTATAATTCACAACTACGGCACCTCCTGATTTCTCCGCGTCCAGTCGGCTGCAGGGCGGCGGTTTTGGAAAACGAGCAGAATCCAAAGCCTGCCCGTATCAATTTTATTATATCATAAAGGGAAACGTTCTGAATACTGTTTCTCCATGAACTTCAATTTATATAGTTTTCCCCGCAAATTCTGTCGATATTTCGTTTCTACATGAAATTTAGTTACTTTTATTCTGCAAAAAAGCCGTGACAGCAAATGCCGCCACGGCTTCTTCTGTTTTTCTGTTCAGTTTCTGGTGTACAGAGCCTTATAAGGATTCGCGGTATCCGGCGTCAGCACAAAGAAAGGTGCAGAAAGCACTTCCTCCAGATTTTCACCGAACTTTTCGCAGAATTCTTGCAGAAGCGGCCGGATTTCCTCCAAATCCGCTTCTGAAGCCTTTTCTGCTTTGACCTGTTCGGGCAGGTCTGCTGGCAGCTGCGTAGTGCGCAAAAACATTTTTCCGCCATGCATACCGGTGCCGCAGAAGTTGCCCACCAAAGGCCGGTCCGTCTCTTTGTGCAGACCAAGCATCACGATGATGCCGCCCGCCTGGTATTCGCCCAAAAAGCTGCCTGCGCACCCGCCGACCACCAGCTTCGGCTGCTTCTCTTTGTAAGCTTTCATGTGAATGCCCGCGCGGTAACCGATATTTCCTTTGACAAAGATTTTCCCGCCGCGCATAGCGTAGCCGGTGGCGTCGCCGGAGCTGCCGTAAACCGTGATGGTGCCCTCATTCATAGTGTCGCCGGTCGCATCCTGCGCGTTGCCGTAAACCTCAATATCACAGCCGTCCAGATATGCGCCAAGCGCATTGCCCGGTGTACCATGAATCACCAGATGCTTACCGGAAAGACCCGCGCCGATGTAGCGCTGCCCAATGCAGCTGTCGATTTCAATTTCTGTGTCTGCCGTGTCTCGAATTTGTGCGTTCAGCTCCTGAAAGTGCTGCTCTCCCGCTGTCAATTTCATGTTCAGGCATCTCCTTCCTGCTTGGCACCTGCCAGCTTGACCTTGCGTGCCTGCTTTGCAAAGGCCATCAGCTGCGGATGTTCCTTAATCAGGTCAAAATCAATGGTATCCAGCGGCGTTTTTTCCCGAATCAAGGCAGTGTAAATTCCCGCGCGCTTGATGTCGCCGATGAGAATCATGCCTTTGAGCAGATCGTCTTTGACAATCAACTTTTTATAAACGCCGGGTGCATGGGTAATATAAGCCTTGCCGTCATAGCTGCCGGCCGTGATAATATGCAGACCGAAAAAGCCGATTGCATTCATCGGGATTGCCTTATCGTACAGTTCGCTGCCGCCCGCCATGTTGGCGCCTGCCACCATGCCCTGCATATGCGCATTGGGCAGCAGCGCCAGCACACGGTCGGTATCGGTGGTAATGTCATGACTTTTAGCGCAGTCGCCCGCGGCGTAAATGTCTGCCGCCGTAGTTGCGCAGGTGTCGTCTGTGCAGATGCCGCGATCCACTTTGCAGCCTGCCTGCTCTGCCAGCTCCACATTCGGGCGCACGCCGACCGCCACCACCAGAATATCAAACCCCAGTATCTTTCCGCTTTTCAGCAGCGCCGTATTTTCGGTAAACTGCGCCACGCTGTCGGAAAGGAAGAAGGAAATATTGCGCTTTTCGATGTGCGCCTGCATCATAGCAGAGCCTTCCTCGTCCAGAATACTGGGCAGAATGCGGTCAGCCATATCGACCACATCGATGTGTGACACGCGCGCGGCAATACCCTCGGCGCATTTCAAACCAATCAGCCCTGCGCCGATAATCAGCACGCGGCTTTCGGGCGTCAGCGCTTTTTCCAGTGCCTTGGCAGAGTCCAATGTCATGAAGGTAAACTGGTTTTTCACCTGTTCCATTCCCGCCATCGGCGGCACAAACGGTTTGCTGCCGGTTGCAAGCAGCAGTTTATCGTAGGGCAGCACCGTACCGTCGTCGAGTGTGACGGTTTTTGCGGCACTGTCCACTTTTTCCGCGCGGTGGCCAAGGAATGTGCGAACCTGATTTTTTTCATAGAAATCTTCCGAGCGGTACTTCATGTGTGCCTCATCCGTACTGCCCAGCAGCAGATAGGAAATCAGCGGACGGGAATAGACGGAATACGGCTCGTCACCGACGATGGTAATTCCACCGGTTTTGTCCCGGCTGCGAATGCCCTCCACACAGCCGACCGCCGCGGCAGAGTTCCCGATAATGACATAATTCATAGCTGCTTTTACCCCCTATCCTCAAATACGATTGCTTGGTTGGGGCAGCCCTTGACACAGGCCGGCTCGCCACTGGCATTTTTGGTACATAGTTCACATTTCTGAATCACATGACCGTCATCCGCGGGCATGACGCAGCCGTAAGGACACACCAGCACACAGGTATAGCACCCCACACATTTGTCAGTGTCCACGCAGATCACGCCCTCCTCAATGGAAAGTGCGCCGGTAATGCAGCTTTTCACGCAAAGCGGGTCCTCACAGTGGCGGCAGGAAACAGCGAAATTGACGTTTCCCCCCTCCTCCACCTGAATGCGGGGATTGATTTTTTTATCTTTTAATGCTTTTGGCATATACGTTTCGCCGGAATTTGCGAACGCACAATTATATTCGCAAAGATGACAGCCTAAGCACCATTCTTCATTGACATAGACACGTTTCATCATGACACCTCATAAAGCGCATATCAAATTTGTTTATAAACGGATTTTACGGAATCGGAGCGGCAGAAAGCAATTTGCTCGAAGCGCTGACTTCACCCTGACGCAGACTGCAAAAGAAATAAGCGCGCGCTCCGTGAGCTTCAGCACACCGCCAACGGGGGCTCTCCGCGCTTTCTGAGAAAGCGGCAGAAAGCAATTTGCTCGAAGCGCTGACTTCACCCTGACGCAAACTGCAAAAGAAGTAAGCGCGCGCTCCGTGAGCTTCAGCACACCGCCAACGGGGGCTCTCCGCGCTTTCTGAGAAAGCGGCAGAAAGCAATTTGCTCGAAGCGCTGACTTCACCCTGACGCAGACTGCAAAAGAAGTAAGCGCGCGCTCCGTGAGCTTCAGCACACCGCCAACGGGGGCTCTCCGCGCTTTCTGAGAAAGCGGCAGAAAGCAATTTGCTCGAAGCGCTGGCTTCACCCCGACGCAAACTGCAAAAGAAGTAAGCGCGCGCTCCGTGAGCTTCAGCACACCGCGTGAAGGCTCAGCCTGCCGCCCTTGAAAGGGCGGGCGGAACTTTTAATGAAAAGTCTCGAAGTGCTGACTTCACCCTGACGCAGACTGCAAAAGAAGTAAGCGCGCGCTCCGTGAGCTTCAGCACACCGCGTGCAGGCTCAGCCTGCCCTGCAATTATTCGCCTGCGTGCTTAATGCCCAGAATCTCCAGTTCCTTTTCATTCAAACCGATGCCGCGCAGCATCAGACGGTTTCCTTTCAATGCCTCAATCGAATTGATGCCCATACCGCCCATCATTTCCATGATTTCATGCTGCCATGCACTGACCAGATTCACCAGACGTTTGTACCCGACATCCGGATTCAGCCGTTTCACCAAATCGGGGCGCTGCGTCGCAATGCCCCAGTTGCACTTGCCGGTCTGGCAGCTGCGGCAGAGATGGCACCCCAGCGCCATCAGCGCCGCTGAAGCGATATAAACCGCATCTGCGCCCAACGCAATCGCTTTCACAACATCCGCAGAGTTGCGAATGGAACCGCCGACCACAATGGAAACATTGTTGCGGATGCCCTCCTCGCGCAGACGGCGGTCAACACTCGCCAGCGCAAGCTCAATCGGAATGCCCACGTTGTCGCGAATACGTGTCGGTGCCGCGCCTGTGCCGCCGCGGAACCCGTCAATGGCAATGATGTCCGCGCCGCTGCGCGCAATACCGCTTGCAATCGCCGCCACGTTGTGCACCGCCGCAATTTTGACAATAACCGGCTTTTGATAGGCGGTTGCTTCTTTCAGCGAATATACCAGCTGGCGCAAATCTTCAATTGAATAAATGTCATGATGCGGCGCCGGAGAAATCGCGTCACTGCCCTCTGGAATCATCCGGGTGCGGGCAACGTCACCCACACTTTTCGTGCCCGGCAGGTGCCCGCCGATGCCCGGCTTCGCACCCTGCCCCATCTTGATTTCAATCGCGGCACCGGCATCCAGATAGCCCTTGTGCACACCGAAACGGCCGGAAGCAACCTGCACAATGGTATGCGGGCCGTACTGATAGAAATCCTTGTGCAGGCCGCCCTCGCCGGTGTTGTAGTAAGTGCCCAGCTCCGTCGCCGCGCGCGCCAGGCTTGCGTGTGCATTGTAGCTGATAGAGCCGTAACTCATGGCAGAAAACATAATGGGCACGTTCAGTTTCAGCTGCGGCGGCGTGTTGATTTTCAGGCTGCCGTCTGCGTTGCGCTCCACACGCTCCGGCTTTTTGCCGAGGTAAACGCGGGTTTCCATCGGCTCACGCAGCGGGTCAATGGAGGGGTTTGTCACCTGTGAAGCGTTAATGAGCATTTTATCCCAGTACACTGGATATTTATTCGGGTTGCCCATGGAGGAAAGCAGCATACCGCCGGAGTCCGCCTGCCGGAAAATTTCCGTAATCGCTTGGTTGCTCCAGTTGTCGTTCAGTTTAAAGGTATCTTCATTCTTTACAATTTTCAGTGCGTGTGTCGGGCACAGCGAAACACAGCGGTGGCAGTTCACACACTTGCTTTCATCGCTGCGCATACAGTTCAGCTCCGGGTCGTAGCTGTGCACTTCATTGGCACACTGGCGCTCACACACGCGGCAGGCAATGCACCGCTGCGGGTCGCGCAGAACATCATATTCCGGTACAATGTAATTGATAGCCATCTTAGAATTCCACCCCTTCGTTGAGTCTGAAAATCAGCGGTTCGCCGCCCTTAGGCGCCCAGATGCGGTCCAAATCCGGCTGAATCCGCCGAATGGCGCTTTCTTCGCTCGCCACATACACGGTTTCTCCCTTTTCTGCAGCAACCATTGAGCGCAGCTTCAGGCGGTCATTGAGCGCCATCATGCCGCCGGAAAAGCCCAGCAAAATGGAAAACGGTCCCGTCACCAGCAGGCTCGCAAATGTATTGCGCAGGTAGGTCATCTGGCTGCGCTGCGGCTCCGGCATGGTTTCAATCGTGCTCCAAAACGGCGCGGCAATCACGCCGGCGACTTCTTCCAGTGACAAACCCTGCCGGCGGTTCAGGTAATCGACAATATACGTAATAGCCTCGGTGTCTGTCATCAGGTTGCAGCTGTAACCGTACATTTCCACACTGCGGCGGTTGGCGTCGTAAGAGGAAATCTCTCCGTTATGTACCACGGAGTAATCCAGCAGCGCAAACGGATGCGCGCCGCCCCACCAGCCGGGGGTGTTTGTCGGGTAGCGTCCGTGCGCGGTCCAACAGTAACCCGCATAATCTTCCAGTTTGTAAAAACGTCCCACGTCCTCCGGGTAGCCAACCGCCTTAAAAACGCCCATATTCTTGCCGGAAGAAAACACATAGGCGCCGTCAATATGCGCGTTGATTTTCATCACGCAGCGCATCACATACTCCCGCTCATCCAGCTGGGCGTCCTGCAGCTTGCGCGGCAGCGGATGCACAAAGTAACGCCAGATCAGCGGAGCATCTGTAATGCCCGGTGTGCGGCGGGTCGGAATTTTCGACAGGCTTTCCACCTCGAAGTGCCGCGAAAGGAAGTCTTCCACGGTACTGCGCACCGCGCTGTTGTCATAAAATACATGAAACGCATAAGCATCCTTATGCTCCGGGTAAATCCCGTACCCGGCAAAACCGCCGCCTAAGCCGTTGCTGCGGTCATGCATGACCGTGATGGAATCAATCATGCTTTCTCCGCTGACACGTGTGCCGTCTTTGCAAAATAATCCTGCAATTGCGCAGCCGGAGGGGATATGGTACTGGCCTTCTTTTTGCATGATGTGTGCCTCCCTGTCATCTTTTAAAAAAGAAAGTAATTTGGGAAATGAGCAAATAAAGTAATGTATTTCGCAAAAAAAATATTCATTAAACGGAATTCCTGTTTAATGAACACCTTTGTTCGCATGGCTTTATTATACGCACGCAGGGTGTTTAAGTCAACGTTTTTCGATTATTTTTGAATTATTTTTTTCATCACTTGCAATCCTGTCAGTTTTTCACCTGCTTTTTTCCCCAAAATAAGCAGTTCTGACGGTTTTGCCTGCCAACGCTTCAAAATATGAATTTTTTATTGACAAGCGGCGCGCACAGGCTTATAATGCAAAGGAAAGCAGCAAAGGCGCTGCGGTTTTTAAACCGCTGCGCCTTTTTTTATTTTTTTCAGAAAGCAACGGGCGATTTCATCCGACTTGAACAACTTGGAGGTATTGAGTTATGGCGACAGCATCTGTCCCGGAGATTTTCGGCAGCATGGTCTTTGACGACCGCACCATGCAGGAGCGGCTCCCGCGCGAAACTTACAAAGCACTGGAAAAGACAATTCAGCAGGGCAAGAGCCTGGATCCCACCATTGCAAACACTGTGGCCAGCGCCATGAAAGACTGGGCACTGGAGAACGGCTGCACGCACTTCACACACTGGTTCCAGCCGATGACCGGCATCACCGCCGAAAAGCACGACAGCTTCATTTCTCCTGCCGGCGACGGCTCCGTAATGATGGAATTTTCGGGAAAAGAACTGATTCGCGGTGAACCCGATGCCAGTTCCTTCCCCTCCGGCGGTCTGCGCGCAACCTTTGAAGCGCGCGGCTATACCGCATGGGACCCCACCAGCTATGCCTTTATTAAGGATCGCACTCTCTGCATTCCAACAGTATTCTGCTCCTACACCGGCGAAGCACTGGACAAGAAAACACCGTTGCTGCGTTCCATGGAGGCACTGAACAAACAGGCAATGCGCATCTTAAAGCTGTTCGGCAATGAAGAGGTACATAGCGTGCGCACCACCGTTGGCCCTGAGCAGGAGTATTTTCTGATTGACCGCAACCTTTATAATGAGCGCGAAGATTTGGTTTTGACCGGCCGCACGCTGTTCGGCGCCCGCCCGCCGCGCGGTCAGGAACTGGAAGATCACTATTTCGGCGCCATTAAGCCGAAGGTCGCCGCATTCATGCGCGATTTGGATGAAGAACTTTGGAAGCTGGGCGTGCTCGCCAAAACAGAGCACAACGAAGTTGCACCCGCACAGCATGAACTTGCGCCAATTTTTAACAACACCAACGTGGCGGCTGACCACAACCAGCTGACCATGGAAGTCATGAAAAAAGTGGCAGAACGCCACGGGATGTACTGCCTGCTGCACGAAAAGCCGTTTGACGGTGTCAACGGCTCCGGCAAGCACAACAACTGGTCGCTTTCTACCGACACCGGTGTCAATCTGTTGGAGCCGGGCGATTCCCCGATGGAAAACGCACAGTTTCTGCTGTTCTTAGTGGCGGTCATTCAAGCAGTGGATGAGTATCAGGATCTGCTGCGCATTTCCGTTGCCAGCCCCGGCAACGACCACCGGCTCGGTGCCAACGAAGCGCCGCCCGCCATTCTGAGCATTTTCCTCGGCGACGAGTTGAACGAGATTCTGGAGTGTCTGGAAAGGGGAACTCCCTACAGCCAAAAGGACAAGGAAATCCTCAAAGTCGGCGTTCACACACTGCCCCGCTTCCCCAAAGACAGCACCGACCGCAACCGCACCTCTCCGTTTGCCTTTACCGGCAACAAGTTTGAATTCCGGATGCTTGGTTCCGCACTCTCCATTTCCGGGCCGAATGTTGTGCTAAACACCATTGTTGCGGAAGAACTTGAAAAGTTTGCAGATAAACTGGAAAAGAGCACAAACTTCAAAAAAGACCTTGACAGCTTGGTCAAAAAGTCCATCAAGGAACACCGCCGGATTATCTTTAACGGTGACGGCTACACCGATGAATGGATTGCCGAAGCGGAAAAGCGCGGCTTGCTGAACCTGAAAACCACCGTCGATGCCATGCCGCACTTCTTGGACAAAAAGAATGTGAAGCTCTTTACCAAGCACGCCATCTTCACCGAAACGGAAATGAAGTCGCGCTACGAAATTTCCATGGAGAATTACAGTAAAACACTCAACATCGAAGCGCTGACCATGATTGACATGGTCAATCGGCAGATTCTGCCGGCAGTTGAAAAGTATGTTGACGAACTGAGCCTCGCGTTTGCACATAAAAAGGCGCTGAATCCCAACATGAACTGCCACGTAGAGTACGAGCGGGTCACTGCCCTCAGCGAGCTCAGCGCAAAGGTTTATGACGAAACCGCCGCTCTGCAAAACGCGGTTGACAGTGCTGCTTCTGTTGCGGACTTTGAGGCGAACGCCCAGGCATACAAAGAACTGGTTCTGCCCGCCATGGAAACTCTGCGTGCAGACGCAGACCAGATGGAAAGCCTGACCGGCGGCAGTTACTGGCCGTTCCCGACTTACTCCGATTTGATTTATCACGTATAAGTTTCCAACCCAATCTTACCATTGGCAAAAAAGCCGTCCCGATTTTTATATCGGGGCGGCTTTTTTCGACTATTTTTTATCATTTTATGAAGAGGGGGAATCTTTTCTATGGACGCAAACGTTACAGCATCCGCAGTCAACACCATTTGGACCCTGGTTGCCGCAGCGCTGGTTTTCTTTATGCAGGCGGGCTTCGCCATGGTAGAAACCGGCTTTACGCGGGCAAAAAACGCAGGCAATATCATCATGAAAAATCTGATGGATTTCTGCATCGGCACCCCGTTGTTCTTTCTCATCGGCTTCGGCATCATGTTCGGCGCGGGAAACGGCTTCTTCGGCTGGCTGGATCCCGGTATCCAGCAAAGCTATGCGCAGATTCTGCCGGCAGGTGTGCCGAAGTGGGCATACGTGATTTTTCAGACTGTTTTCTGTGCCACAAGCGCAACCATTGTTTCCGGCGCCATGGCAGAGCGCACCAAATTCATTTCGTACTGCATTTACTCCGCGTGCATCAGCGGCATCATCTACCCGATTACCGGTCACTGGATTTGGGGCGGCGGCTGGCTGTCGCAGTTGGGATTCCACGACTTTGCGGGTTCTACCGCCGTGCACATGGTCGGCGGCATCTGCGCACTGATTGGCGCCATGATTCTGGGGCCGCGCATTGGAAAGTACGACAAGGACGGCAATCCCAAAGCAATTCTCGGTCACAGTCTGACGCTCGGCGCATTGGGCTGCTTCATCCTTTGGTTCTGCTGGTTCGGCTTTAACGGCGGCTCTACCGTATCCATGGACAACACGCAGTCCATCGAATCCGCCGGCCTCATCTTTATGAATACGAACATTGCCGCGGCTGTGGCAACCTGCACGGCCATGATTGTCACTTGGGTTCGCTACGGCAAGCCCGATATTTCCATGACGCTGAATGCCTCGCTGGCAGGACTGGTTGCCATCACCGCCGGCTGCGACACGGTTACACCGGTAGGCGCATCCCTCATCGGGATTCTTTCCGGTGTCGCCGTAATTGTCGGCATTGAACTACTGGATAAAAAGGCGCACATCGACGACCCAGTTGGCGCAGTTGGTGTGCACTGTGTTAACGGTGCACTGGGCACTTTACTGGTTGGTCTTTTTGCAAAGCATCCGATGAATGACACCTTTGGTGAAAATGCCGGTTTGTTTTACGGCGGCGGGTTCAAGCTGTTGGGTGTGCAGCTGCTCGGCGTTCTCACAGTTGCGGCATTTGTCGCCGTCATGATTACCATTGTATTTCAGATTTTAAAGCACACTGTCGGGCTGCGCTGCAGCGCGGAGGAAGAACTGCGCGGTTTGGATATCACGGAGCACGGCATTGCCAGCTCGTATGCGGACTTTATGCCGATGGCTCCCTCGGTCTTGAATGGTATCAGCGAAGGCAGCGTCCGTGCTGAAACCGCTTTTAATGCCTCTGTGGAAAAAGCCATTACGGTCGAGCATATGCCAGCCGCCGCAGCCGGTGCGCCGGCAGACAAGGTTTCTTCCAAGCCGGACGCGGTCATGACGCAGGTGGTCATGATTTTTAACCAAAACCGCTTCGAAGCTTTGAAAAATGCCATGAACGACATTGGTGTTACCGGCATGACCGTCACCAACGTTCTCGGCTGCGGTACTCAAAAAGGACGCAGTGAGTATTACCGTGGTGTAAAGGTAGAAGAAATCAACCTGCTTCCCAAAATTAAGCTGGAGATGGTCATTTCAGAAGTACCGACAGATACGGTGATTGCAGCCGCGAAAAAGGTGCTGTACACCGGCCACATCGGCGACGGTAAGATTTTTGTCTACGATGTGCGGGATGTGGTCAAAGTACGCACTGGCGAAACCGGTTATGACGCGCTGCAGGGCGATGACTGAGCATTCCCCTTTTCACATTCTGAACAACTTAAAGAAGCGGCAGCAAAATTGCTGCCGCTTTTCCTATTTAAAAAGTACGAATGGTTGTAAACGGATACAGCCGCACGACCACTTTCCCAATCACGTCTGAAGCCGCCACCGCGCCGATTTCGCGGCTGTCGGTAGAGTGGTTGCGGTTGTCCCCCATGAGAAACACATGGTCCGGCGGCACGGTCAAGTCCACATCTGTGCCCGACCACGGCTGCTCCTTCACGTAAGGCTCTGTCAATTTTTTCCCGTTGCGTGTAACCGTACCGTTAGAAACCACGATGTGATCGCCTGCAACGGCAATCACACGCTTAATCAGATTTTCCTGCAGGGGATTGTCACTGTTGACCACCACAATATCGCCGCGCTGCGGGTGATACTGCAGCTCCCAGAGCAGCACCAAGTCGCCATCGTGGCAGGTGTTCTGCATACTCACACCGATGACGCGGCTGGGCCGCGCAACGAAGTTGCAGAACAGCAGCGTTGCCGCAATCGTAATCAGCACAGACAGAATCCATGTGCGCGGATTCTCTTTTTTTTCCGTTCGGCGGTTTCCCTCCTGCCGGTCTGCCTGCTCCGCATCTTCCCTGCCGGATTTTTCCTGCATACTTTCCATCCTCTTCTCTCGATTCTTTACTGGCTAAAACGAAGTGCCGAATTTGTCGAACGGGTAAATGCGCACCGCGACTTTTCCCTCCACATCAGACACACTGAGCGGGCCAATCAGGCGGCTGTCTGCAGAATTATTCCGGTTGTCCCCCATTAAAAAGACTTCCCCTTTCGGAATCGTCACATCCACATTATTTCCGCCCCATTTTTGTTCTTTTATGTAGCTTTCGGTAAGTTTCTTTTCATTCAGCGTAACTGTGCCGTCTTTGACCACAAGATGGTCGCCGCCAACGGCAATCACACGCTTAATCAAATCCTCATTCAAGACCGTACCGTGGGCATTCGCAATCACCACATCGCCGCGCTGCGGCTGATATCCCAGCTTCCAGACAAAGACAAAGTCGTTGTTTTGAAATGTATTCTGCATACTTTCACCCATTACATAACGTGGCTGCGCAACAAAGGTGCAAAACAGCAGCGCTGCCGCAAAGGTAATCGCCATGGTTACAATCCAGGACAGCGGTCCGTCCTTTTTCTTTGCCGGAGCCGCATCCTGCGGCAGGGCTTCCGCCTGCGCCGCAGACTCTTGTACAGCAGCTTCTGTACGCTGCAATTCCTGCGTTTCTTTGGTTTCCGAATCCATTGTTAAGCAACCTCCTGCAGCGCACAGCTGCGCTTTTCATTTATTTCCGGTGAAGCACATTTTTGACCAGCTGAATTTCATTTTTTGTGGGTAGAATCAGCCGCACCGGACTGGTGTGCGTAAAAATACAAAAAATCACCAGACTGCACAGCCCCTGCGTCATCATGGAAAGGCTTGTGGCCACCGCGACGCCGTTATAACTCATAGACGGAATCAGTGCAATGGTAGCGGCAATATTGACGGCAATGCCCAGTATCGTTGGCAGGATGTTCAGTTCCGGACGTCCGAAAGCGGAAATCGAATTGGACAGTACCTTTGCAAACGACACAAAAATGGAGCCAATAATTAAGTACCGCAGCGGTGCAAGCGCACCTATATACTTGGAAAACAGAATGGGTACAAAAATATCCGCAAGCCAGACAATTAAGAATGCACACACAATCGTAATGTACATGACAATTTTACAGGAAAGCTGGGTAATATGCGTTTTATCCTCATCATTCTGCATGGCGGCCACGCGGCTGGTAATGACCAGACCGACCGCTTCCGGCAGAATCCACACCTGCCGCATCAATGTAAACGCGGTGTTATACAGGCCAAGCGTGCCCAAGCCGTAAGCGCCCTGCACCACATAATTGCCGACATTGGTGTTAATATACGTCATCAAATTGCTGACGTAAGCTTTCAGACCATACTTAAAAATCGGCTTTGCCGGAACAACAAAGTCATTTTCAGGCACCGGTTCTTCCGGTGCACCGTTCCAGCGACGAATCATGAAGTACGCCATCACGGACATGGCAATGGAAATGCCAATCGAAGAACCGACCTGCAGTGCCGCCGTCGGCCAAACCAGAGCCAAAACAGAAAAAACCGTACTGAAAATTTTCTGCAGCAGGTTAATAATGTTATAGGATTTAAATTTATTTTCGCCGCGCAGCACTCCCATCAGAATATTCAGCAGGAAGGAGCAGCCTGCATAAATGACGATGCTGCCTAAATACGGCCACGGCGTATTGGTAAACGGCTGCCAGGAAATGCGATTGCCGAGCAGCGCCAGCCCCACAACGACCGCTGCCGAAACGACAAGCAGCAGCGTACCGACAATCAGCGTCAGCTTTTTCACGGCTGCCTTTGTGTTTTTAATTTTATACCGGGCAACGTAATAAATCACGGCACTGTTCAGGCTGAACCCGATGCAGGTAAACAGCCCCTCGCCCCAAATCTGCACTTGGTTATACAGACCCTTTACGTCCGGGTCCATACGGTTGAGGATAACCAGCGAACCCACGATTCCAAGCAGTGCTCCAAAAGCATTGGTGCCAAAGGTACTCAACGTATCTCGCACCATAGAGGAGCGCTGCGGTTTCTGCTTCTGTTTCATTCGCATCTCCCAATTCTTCGGCGGAAAAAGCCGCCAGTCACATCATAGAATAAGTTATTATACCATTAAATTATGAACAGAACAAGGCAGGCAGGCTGAGCCTGCACGCAGTGTGCTGAAGCTCACGGAGCGCGCACCCGCTTCTTTTGCAGTCTGCGTCAGGGCAAAGGCAGCGCTTCGAGCAAATTGCTTTCCGTCGCTTTCTCAGAAAGCGACCGCCCGTGTGGGGCGCGCAGCCCCACGACCTTTGTTTCCACAAAAGCAGGTTCGGGCTGCAAGCCCGAGTGAAAAGTTTGAAGTTATCCACCGTGGCAATGCTCCAGTGGAACGTTGCCAGCAGGCTGAGCCTGCACGCAACTGCTGAAGCTCACGGAGCGCGCACCCGCTTCTTTTGCAGTCTGCGTCAGGGCAAAGGCAGCGCTTCGAGCAAATTGCTTTCCGGGGTTAGGGCAAAACGCCAATAAAAAACGCCGCCCGAGGGCAGCGCTTTTGATACTTACAGAATGTTCAGCCGCGGCTTGCCTGCTCATACTGATAAGCCGCGTTCAAAATCATGTCCTCACGTCCCGCTTTGCCAATCAACTGCATTCCCACCGGCATTCCGCTTTCGTCACAACCGCAGGGCACGCTCAAGGCAGGCAGACCAACAATGTTCACCGGCACCGTGCAGATATCCGTCTGATAAGTTTCCACCGCATCCTGCCCGGAAAAGCCCTCTGGAAAAGCAGTCATAGGAACCGTGGGCGCCAGCAGGAAATCACACGCTGTAAAGGCAGTCTGAAACGCCCGGCGAATCTTGCGGCGCAGCAACTGCGCTTTTTTATAATACGCATCATAATAACCGGCACTGAGGACGTAAGTCCCCAGCAGGATTCGACGCTTGACTTCCTTGCCAAAACCGGCACTGCGGGTCTTTTCAATCATGTCGTTCACACCCGTGTAGTGCTCCGCTTTCCTGCCGTAGCGAATACCATCGTACCGCCCAAGGTTGGAGGAAGCCTCCGCGCACGCCAAAATATAATACACCGGCAGCGCATATTTAATTTCCGGAATGGAAATCGGCACAAGCTCCGCGCCTAAACTCCGGTACACGCTCTGCGCCTGCTCCAGTGCAGTTTGCACCCCTTCGCGCAAGCCGTCAAAGTACTCTGCCGCAATCCCGATTTTTTTGCCTTTCAGGCTGTTCTGCAGATTCGGTACGGCTTTGCACCGCGCACCGACGCAGGTACTGTCACGCGGGTCTTTTTGAGCAAGCACATCAAACAGAAGTGCCGCGTCCTCCACGCAGGAGGTCAGCGGGCCGATTTGATCAAACGAACTCGCATAAGCAATCAAGCCATAGCGAGACACCGCGCCGTAAGTCGGTTTTAAGCCGACAATTCCACAGAAGGACGCAGGCTGACGAATGGAGCCGCCGGTGTCGCTGCCGATGCCGTAAGCAGCCAAACCGCCCGCCACGGCGCTCGCTGCACCGCCGGAAGAGCCGCCTGCCACCCTGCTCAGGTCATGCGGGTTTTTCGCGCCGCCGTGGCAGCTGGTTTCACAGCTGGAACCCATGGCAAACTCGTCCATATTGCATTTACCAAGCAGCACCGCGCCCTGCTCCCGCAGTGTCTGCCAAACCGCCGCATCATAAACCGGCTTGTAGCCTTCCAAAATTTTGGAGCAGCAGTCGGTTTCCAGCCCTTTGGTGCTAATGTTTGCCTTGAGCGTCATCGGCACACCCTCGACCGGGCCGAGCGCTTCGCCGCGGGCAAGCTTTTCATCCACTTTTTTCGCCGCTTCCAGCGCTGTCTGCGCGGTGACCAGGGTGTAAGCGTTCAACCCGCCGTTTTTTTCAGCAATCGCATCCAGATACTGTTGGGTCAATTCTGTGCAGGAACATTCTTTTTCCGTCAGTTTTTTCTGCAGATTCCGTATGGTATTCTGTGATTCCATGGTTCCTCCTTAGGCGTGCTGCCTGACGACAAAACTGCTGTCGTCCGTATCTTTCGCATTTGCGAGCACTTCGTCACAGGAAAGCCCCGGCTGCACCGTATCTTCGCGAAGCACGTTTTCCAGACCATTGATGTCTGTATACGCTTCCTCCTCTGCACTGACAGAAGCGATGGTGTCCGCAAAAGCGATGATTTCATTCATATCCTCTGTCAAGCCGTCCAGTTCGGATGCTTCCACTTCCAGCTTGGCAAGCTTTGCAATCTTTAAAATATCTTCATGTGTAACCATGGCGGCCTCCTTATCTCAGCTTGATGTGCACTTCACGCAGCTGCTCCTCCGTAACCTCGCTCGGAGAACCCATCATCACATCCTGCGCATTCGAGTTCATTGGGAACGCGATCACCTCGCGGATGTTTTCCTCGCCGGTCAGCAGCATAACCATGCGGTCAACCCCCGGCGCCATGCCGGCGTGCGGCGGCGCGCCGTACTGGAACGCATGGTACAGCGAAGTGAATTTGGTCTGCAAATCCTCTTCCGTATAACCTGCAATTTCAAAGGCTTTCTTCATGATGTCGAGGTCGTGGTTGCGCACCGCGCCGGAAGAAAGCTCCACGCCGTCGCAGACAATGTCGTACTGATATGCCAGAACATCCTCCGGCGCTTTGTTCAGCAACGCATCCATACCGCCCTGCGGCATGGAAAACGGGTTGTGCGTAAAGACGTACTTACCGGTTTCCTCGTCAATTTCAAACATCGGGAAATCCACAATAAAGCACAGCGCAAAGCGGCTCTCATCAATCAGCCCGAGGCGGCGGCCCAGCTCCGCGCGAATCTGCCCCGCAAGCTGCGGCGCCAGTGACGGAGCATCCGCAATAAAGAAGATGACGCTGCCCTTTTCCAGCTTGCCGCGGCGCACCAACTCCGCACGCTGCTCTTCGCTCAGATATTTATCAATTGGGCCTTTGTAGGTACCGTCGTCCAGCACCTCGATGTAGCCCAAACCTTTCATGCCGATGGACTCGGCAAATTTCAGCATATTTTCAAAGAAGGAACGCGGCTGTTTCACGCAGTCCGGTACCGTAATGCCGCGCACGCACTTGCCACGGAACGGCTTAAAGTCCGTTTCAGTAAACAAATCGGAAAGCTCCACAATTTCCAGCGGATTGCGCAAATCCGGCTTGTCTGTGCCGTACTTCAGCATACTTTCCGCATACGGAATCCGCTGAAACGGCGCGGGCGAAACTGCCTTGCCGCCGAACTTGCGGAACGTGTCGCCAATCACCTGTTCTGCCACCGCAAAAACATCCTCCTGTGTGGCAAAAGCCATCTCAAAGTCCAGCTGGTAAAACTCGCCGGGAGAGCGGTCGGCACGCGCGTCTTCATCGCGGAAACACGGCGCCAACTGAAAGTACCGGTCAAAGCCGGAAACCATCAGCAGCTGCTTAAAAATCTGCGGCGCCTGCGGCAGCGCATAGAATTTTCCTTTGTGCTTGCGGCTTGGAATCAGGTAATCGCGCGCGCCCTCCGGCGAGGAAGCACTCAGAATCGGCGTCTGAATCTCCAGGAATCCCTGCTCGGTCATTTTTTGACGCAAAAAAGAAATCACCTGGCTGCGCAAAACAATATTATTGTGGACTTTGGGGTTTCGTAAATCGAGGTAACGATATTTCAGGCGTACGTCCTCTTTGGTTTCTCTGCTGGTAATCACTTCAAACGGAAGCGCCGCGCGGCATTTGCCCAGCACCTCCAATGAGGCGGCTTCCACCTCCACTGTGCCGGTTGCAATTTTCGGATTCACTGTGTCCGCGTCGCGCAGAACCACCTTGCCGGAAACCGTAACGGTGCATTCCTTATTCACATTTCCCAGCAGCGTTTCGTCATGCACAACCACCTGCAATACACCATACTGGTCGCGCAGGTCAAGGAACTTGACGCCGCCGTGGTCGCGGATGTTTTCCACCCAGCCGGCCGCACGCACCTCGCTGCCGATGTCGGCCTCGCTGACTTCCCCGCAGGATTTGGTGCGGTACTTGTTCACACAGATCATTTTCATTCCCCTTTGTCTACAATAATGAACTGTAAAGAAATTCTTTCTGCGCCGCCGATTTCAGAAATGCACAAAAGGAATACTTTACAGAATTAAAGTATACCATTAAATGCATGACGTTTCAACACAAAATGCAGGATTTAGGGAAATCCCATGCCTTCTGCAGAGCGCGCACTCCCGGCGCAATCTGCTCCAGCGGAATCCCCGCGAAGCCGAGCGTAACCTGTTCTTCCGGCCCGGGGCGCACCCGCACGCCGCCTGCTGCGGCAATTTCCGCCAGGCGCGCGGGCGAGGGCGCGTTTGCAAAGTGCAGCGTCACGCAAAGCGGGGTTTCCTTGAGGTTCAGCTCTGCACAGCCACCAAACGCTTCCTGCAGGCAGTGCAGCAGCAGGGCACTTTTCTGCGCATACACCTTGCGCAGGCGGCGCAGCTGCCGCTCCAGCTGACCGCTTTTCACATAATCCGCCAGGGCAAGCTGCTCTACCTTAGACGCAGTCTGGTTGTAACGCGGCGCGCGTGCCAGGTACAGCGGCAAAAGCCGCATGGGCAGTACCATGTACCCCACACGCACGCTCGGCAGCAGCAGCTTGGAAAAAGAACCAATGTACACCACGCGCCCGTCTGCCGCCATGCCCTGCATGGCCGGCACCGGTCTGGCGCGGTAGCGAAGTTCTCCGTTATAATCGTCCTCAATCAGCAGACCGCCGGTCTGCGCTGCCCACTGCAGCAGCTCCTGCCGCCGCAGCAGCGGGATAGGACTGCCGCTGCTCTGCCTGCTGGACGGTGTTACATATGCAACCCGCGCGCCACTGCGCCGCAGCGCCTCTGGCTGAATCCCGCTTTTGTCACCGGGCAAGTGCAGCACCTCCATACCGCAATCGGAAAAGACCTGCTCCGCCTGCGCAAAGCCCGGCTCCTCCAGAGCGATGGCACCAATCTGCCCCTGCAACAGGCCGCACAGGATGTACAGCAACGGCTGCGTGCCGGCGCCGATAACCACCTGCTCCGCCGAACAAACCACGCCCCGCGCACCGTAACTGTAATCACGCAGCACCTCCCGCAGGGGCTGCTCCCCCTGGTGCTCGCCGTAGCGCACCAATGCTTCCGGTCGGTTTAAAATTTCACGGATGTGCCGCCGCCAGATTTTCAAATCCGCCACGCTGCTGTCCACCGCGTCCGTACCAAAATTGTACCGCGGCGGTACCTGCGGCACCTGCTGCACCGCAGCGGGACGCACCCCGCGCGCTCCGCCGCCGGTCAGCACGAAATATCCGCGCTGCGGCCGCGCCTCAATGTATCCCTCCACACAAAGCTGCTGGTACGCGCTTTCGATGGTGGTGCGTGAAAGGCCGAGGTCTTCGCTCAGGCGGCGAATACTCGGCAGCTTCTGCCCCGGGCGCAGACTGCCTTTCTGTGCGGCTGTGCGAATCTGCTCGTACAGCTGCAGGTACAGCGGCTGACCGCTGTCTTTTTCCAGTTGGATATAATCATAAGTCATTGGGATTCCTCCGCGCATACTGTACATGAAATATTTTTATAAACTGTCACTTTTAAAATGTACAGATTCCTTTTATGATGATAACAGATTCTTTGCGTAGAGTCAAAACTGGAGGGATATTTGATGGAACATAACGAACAAAAAGGCAGCACCCTGCGCACGGTTCTTTACTGGACGCTTGCGGCGGTCTGTGCGGTGCTGGCCGTCGTCTTTTTCAATCTGCCGTCCCTAAAGGGCGCCAGTGCGTTCGGCTTTGCGGGGATTATCGGCGCGGTGCTGCTGGTGTGCCTGTATTTTGTGCTGAAAAAGACAAATTACAACGTAACAGGAAAATCCAACAACGTTAACCTTGCCTTTACCGGAATGCTTGCGGCGCTGGTACTGGTAAGCTTTTACCTCAGCGTACCGCTTCCGATTGCCGGCAAGGCGATGTTCAGCTTCGGCAATATTTTCTGCATTTTTGCCGGTCTGATTCTCGGCCCGATTTACGGCGGTCTGGCTGCCGGTCTGGGCGGCTTTTTGTTTGACATACTCAAAGGCTGGGCCGACACCTGTGTGCTGACTTTCGTCACCAAATTTGTAATGGCGTTTATCTGCGGCCTGATTGCGTGGGGCGTTCACGGCAAAGCCCTGAACGGCAGCTCGCAGAAAAAGCAGCTGCCGCGCGTCATTGCTGCGGCGGTCATCGGCTCGCTGTGCTACAGTGTTCTGTACCTGACGCACGGCGTCATCGAGGCGACCTTGCTGGGCAACACCGCCAATGCGTTGCGCACCATCATGGAAACCAAGCTGGCTGTCACCCTGGTGAACGGCGTACTCGCAGACGTGGTTGCCATTCCATTGTTCTATGCCATTCATGCGGCGCTCAAACGCAGCCATCTGGCCTTTGTCGGTTAAAAATGAAACAAATGAAAGCCGGTACAGCCTTTCAAACAGCTGTACCGGCTTTTTTTGTGTGCCCGCCCGTCATGGTCTGTAATAAATGCCGGCGGCACGCAGCAGGGAGTCAATCGCCATGATGGGGCTTGGCAAAGGCACCGTATCCACCCGCAGCATACAAAGCACAAAAGTTGCCGCGAAAAAAATGGCGAACACCCATTTGTCCTTTTTGGATCGCAGGCAGCGCAGATGTGGCAGAGTGGCTAAAAAAACAATGAGAAACAGCATCACGGTAAATACGTTCATGCCGCACTTTCCCCTTTCTTCTTTTCTTTTCTCCGCATTGCCAGCAGCCGCAGCAGAGAAATGAAAGGCAGCACCAGCTCAAAAAACGTCCATATAAACGGTACGGTAGTCTGTGCGGAAAGATTGTGCGCGGTCATGGAGGGATACAAAATACGTGCATACAGAACAATCAGCACGCCGAATGTGTAAACCAGCGGTTTGTAGGATTCCAGCCCCAGCACCTCCGCTGTGCCGACCGCAACCACATAATACAGAAAGGAAATCTTAAAAAACTCCAACAGCGTCAGCAGCGTTGCATACACCACGTCAATCCCCTGAAACGCTTCGGTAAAGCCCGCCAGCCGCAGTGTTGCATAGGACGGAATGGTCAGCACGCTGACCATGTCTCCAAAAACCGCTGTGTCCCGCAAAATCACCATAAGCAGAAACACACCGCCCAGCAGAAAGCCTTTCATCAGCCTTTTTTCGGCGTGCTTCGGCTCTTCTGCGGAACAGTAAATCATCTGGTACACAATGGTACCAAATGGAATCACCGACATCAGATGGGTGTCCTGCACCAGCTTGATTGGCGGCGTGTCTAAAACCGGCAGAAAGTTGTGCCAGTCCATACGTCCCCAGATAAAAATCGATGTCAACGCCAGCGCGCAGAAGGTGAGAATTGAAAAAGCAGTGCTGTATCGCAAAACGACCCGCATCCCCTTGGTGACTGCCCACGCACAAACCGCAATGAAAGTCAGCATGGCAATCACACCCGGTGTGTCCGGCAGAATGCTGGAGCGGACAAAGTCGCTCATGTCACGCAAATTCAGTGAAGAAAGCGTTAAAAAGTAAAAAAGGTACAGGATGGAAAACACACGCCCCCAAACTTTGCCGAACAGGCAGTTGTTGATTGCCATGAGGTCCTTTCCGGGAAACTGTTTGGCAACCCACAACTGCATCCAGAAAATCAAGGCCGCCACAGCAGCCCCGGTAATAACGGCAAACCACGTATCTCTGCCCGCAACGCTGAAAGAAAAGCCGGTAATTAGGGAGAACGACTCAATATAGCAAACCACCGTAAAAACCAGCTGCGAGCCACTGACTGTTTCCTTTTTTATCATCTCTGCTCAGCCTTTCAACTTGATAATTGCTCCTCTGTCCTGTACATTGACGTTGATCTCCACCTTTGGCTTCATGCGGGGATAAAGCGCTTCCCAATTCTTTTTGATGCTTTTCCACTCACGCGGCTGCCGCTCGTCCAGCAGCCTGCCGATGCCATAAATATCCGTTTTGTACTGCTGTGTTTTCTGAAAAGCAGAGAGCACGCAATCCCGAATCTCCTGCACCGCCGCTTCCTGAATCTGTGTGGTTGCCAAAAGCGGCAGTTCCTGCTCAAAGCCCGCCATCTCCCGGATGCCAAGCTCCGCACTGATGGAAATGGTCAGAGAAACCGAGCCGTCCTCTTCAATATGCGGCTTTAAGCTGCCGCAGCTCTCTCGAATTTCCAAAGCAGCCGTACCTTTGGCGGTGCGTACATTCACAGTACCACTCTGCACACGATTTACCGCCCACAGAAACCCGCGTGTCTCCCGCTGACCCAGTTCTGCAACCAGCTTGTCTTTTTTAAAAATGGCCAGACCGGAAATGTCCAGCCGGGGCTTTTCTCCGCTGTTGTCCACACGGATGATGCTTGCCACCGGGCAGGTAGTTTCGCTCTGCATTTTGGTTGCAAACTCCAGCAAGTCTGTATGAACCGACTCGGAGTTGGATCCCTGATTTTTCAGCAGCTGGGTAATGTCAATGCCGGGCAGCGGCGACATTTCCAGTTTTGTTTTCAAAATTTCATTGGCTGTGCCTTCCGCTACCAGCATCCAAACATCCAAACGCGGCTGATGGTCACGCATAAAGAAGTCCAGCTGTGCCTTTACGCCCTGCTGTGCCTGTTTTTTCCCCAGAATGATGCACTGGTTGTGCCCCCAAAAAAGCTTGTGGCTGCTTTCGTGGGTAATATCACGCTCCATGGAAAAAATGTTTTTTCCGGTGTTTTCATAGACGGCAAAGCGGGAATCGCTTTTGTCTTTATCCTCTTTAGAAGCGGATTCGCCCGCTTCACCAACCTGAATGGTCATTTTAGTCAAACCGTTGCCGGCACTGTCAAGCCCCACGCCAATGACCGGAATGATTTCCGTCAGTTCATCACCATTCCAGCAGCCGGTAAACAGCATACTGATGAGAAGCGCCCCCGCCACTGCGGCCATACCGCGCCGATGTTTCATGGTTTGTCCCCTTTCTGCCCGGCATTTCCAATATCATCCGGTGGTCTGCCGCTGCGCTGCCGCGTAACATCCCGACGCGCAAATTCCATGGGGCGCCTGTTCATCATCCACAGTGGCGCGCGAATGAAGGTGTCTTTCATGTTCTGGCTGCGCGCTGGCGCCACACCTGAAAAATACGGCACACCAAAGGAATCCATGGAAGCGAGGTTCACCAGAATCACCAGAATGCCCAGCAGGATTCCATAGCCGCCCAATACCGCGGAAAGAATAATAAAAACAAACCGCAGAAGCGTAATCGCCTCCTGATAATCCGGTGTGACAAATTCCGCCATTGCCGTAATGGCTATGGTCACCACCATCGGCGCACCGACCAAACCCGCCGAAACCGCCGCATCCCCCATCACCAGTGCCCCCACAATGCTGACCGCCTGCCCAACAGGCCGCGGCAGCCGGAGTCCGGCCTCCCGCAGGACTTCAAATGCAAACAGCAGCAGAATCGCCTCGACCACCGTGGGAAACGGTGTGCCCTCTCGCGCTGCGGAAATGGTGAACATCAGGGTGGTGGGCAGCAGCTCCTGGTGAAAGGTGGTAATGGCAATAAAAAAGGCAGGCGCAAAAACCGCCAGCAGGAAGGAACAGAACCGCAGCAGACGGACAGTACTGGCATAAACCGTGCGCACATAGTAATCCTCTGCCATCTGAAAACTTTCGGTAAACAGCATTGGCGCAGTCAGCACAAAGGGCGTGCCGTCCACGATAATCGCAGCGCGGCCTTCCAGCAGCTTTGCCGCAACCACATCCGGCTTTTCGCTTTTCCCGATGGTTTGGAACACGCTGAACGGATGGTCCTCGATATACTGCTCAATGTAGCCGGACTCCAAAATGCCGTCCACATTGATTTCCGAAAGCCTGCGCTTAATCTCCGCAATCAGCGAAGGCTCCGCAACACCTTTGATATACGCCACACAAACCAGGGTGCCTGTCTTTTCGCCAATGGTAAAGCTGTCCATTCGCAAGGCAGGGTTCCGTATCTTTCTGCGCAGCAGCGAGGTGTTGGTGCGGAAGTTTTCTGTAAAGCCCTCTCGCGGGCCGCGAGAAACCGCCTCGGTCTGCGGCTCCGTCACGCTGCGCTTGTCCCAGCCCTTGCTGCTGATAATCAGCCCGCGGCTGCAGCCGTCCACCAGCAGGATGGTGTCACCGGACAGGCAGCTTTGCAGCAGCTTTTCAGTTTCAGCGCTTTCGGTCACATCCCCCGCACAGAGGATACGCTTTTTGATTTCCTCAATCAGGTTCCCTTTGGTCTGCGCACCGTACAGCAGCAGTGGCTTCATGATACATTCCGTGATAATATCATTGCTGATGAGTCCGTCAATGAACACCAAAGCCGCATCTACAGGATTGTCCGAACTGATAGCAAACTGCCGGATTTTCACATCGTTGCTGTCGCCAAGCGTTGTGCGTGCCATCTCCATGTTTTTGCGCAGCGACCTGCTGATGTTTTTCGGCAGGTTTGCACCGGGCACCTCTTCCTCCTGCTGCGCACCATTTTGCTGTTTTCGAAAATTCACCCACTTTTTAAGAAGTTGTATCAGCATTCAATTCACGACCTTTTTCTGTAGCAAAGTTGCTCTTATTTTTTCAAAGCATCAGCAGAAAATACCTGTAAAAATATTGCTAAAGACAAAAGCTGTCAAAAAAAGGCCCGCAAGCTTTTGCCTGCGAACCTTTTTTCCCAGCCGCCATGGCGGCAATTTGAATTTAGTTGGAGAACAAATACAGCGTACCACCTGTACGTCCGCCAAAGCTGCTGCCGGAGTTGCCGGAGTTGCTGTAAGCACTGGAATCGACCTTAGTTGCGTGCTGTTCCACATAGGTGATTAAATCACTGCTGCTGGAATTGGGGCCGCCTTGCTCCGAAACGAGGAAGTAAGTGATTTTACCCTCTGCAACCAGTTCTTTGAGCCGGCTGACCGTCAGGGAGTTGTCACTGCCCAGGAAGCCGCCGTAAGCATAGCACGGCAGACCGGTATCAATAATCAACTGCGCAACACTGCTGGAATTGCACGCGGTCAGCAGGAAGCTGCCTTTCTTGTAATGTGCCTTCAGGTAGGTTTCCAGACCAGTGTCTTTGGTTTTTCCGCCACCGGCACCGCCCTGTTGGTTGAAGTTCGGCATCTGCCCGTTTCCGTTGTTCGTGCTGCCGGAAGACGTGCCGCTGCTCGTGCCCCCCTGCTGGTTAAAGTTCGGCATCTGCCCGTTTCCGTTGTTCGTGCTGCCGGAAGACGTGCCGCTGCTCGTGCCACCCTGCTGATTAAAGTTCGGCATCTGCCCGTTTCCGTTGTTCGTGCTGCCGGAAGACGTGCCGCTGCTCGTGCCACCCTGCTGGTTGAAGTTCGGCATCTGCCCGGTCGGCATTTGACCGCCCATGCCGTTCTGCCGCGTAGAGGTCGGCCCGGCAGTGGGAATCGTTGCATTCGGTGCTGACTGCACCGGAGTCCATGCCCAGTAAGTGGAACCGGCCAGCAGAGAAACTGCCAGAAACACCGCGGAAACTTTCAGCAGGACCTGCTTTGCGGAGCGCAGATACGCGGTAAGCAGCGCAAGACCCGCCGCACAGGGCACCAGAATCAGCGGTGCCAGCCAGCTGGATACAGAAGAATACCCCAAAACATAAACAAACGAAATCAGAATATTTGCCAGAAGTGCCGCGCCCAGCAGCCACGGGCGCAGAGCATCCAGCGACAGCCGCGTCCGCTTTGCCACTTCAGGCTGCTGCGGAACTGCTTCGGCAGACTCTGCCGCCGCATCCGCCGCAGGAAGCAGCGGATGTTCCGCTTTTCGGAATGTTTGAAAGAAGCGGTACAGCTGCACCAGACCAATGCCGGACAAAACGGCAATCGGCGGCGCAAGCATGCACAAATAGTACGCATGGAAGAAGCCCGCAAAGCTGAAGAATCCGCCGGCAATCAGCAGCCACATTCCCCAAAATACCAGGCTGCGCTGCGCCGGGTCTTTCTCCCGAATCTGCTTTCTGCGCAAACCGAGCACACAGGCAGCAATTGCAAAGAGCAGCAGCCAGCACGCCTGTCCGTACAGGGAATCGTTCCAAAGACGCAGCGGCGACGCCGTGCCGATGGAATTTCCGCCCATGCCACCGCCGCCCGGCGTTCCGCCAAAGCCGCTCTTGGACATTTCGCCGCCGCCCGGCATATTCTGCCCGCCGCGACCATCCGTGTTCTGCTTGCTGCCCGAAGCAGAAGCAGACTGGGAAGAGGTTCCGGAAGACGTTGCTTTCGCATTTGCCGCAGCCTGCTTCGTGCCCGCGGCAGCTGCATTGGTTCCGGACTGTGTCTGCCCGCTTTGCTGCGTCGGCAAATTGCCGGGCATTTTTCCGGAGCCTTTGCCGCCGCCAAAGTTTCCGCTTTCGCCGGTCAGGCGTTCCACTCCATTGTGACCAAAAACCAGCTCCAGCGCAGAGTTGTTGCTGGTGCTGTCCACATACGGGCGCTGTGACGCAGGGGTCAGGTCTACCGCCGCAATCCAGGCAAAGGAAATACCGAGCATCAGCACTGCCGCCAGCGCACCGGCAGCAAAGCGCTTCCAGACCTTTCCCTTTGCAAAAATCAGGTAAGTCACAACAACCGCCGGCACAATCAAATAGGCCTGCAGCATTTTGACGTTAAACCCAACGCCAATCAAAGCTCCGCACAGCAAAAGCCACCGCCACTTGCCCGTATCAATGGACTTCATCAGGAACCAAACCGCCAGCAGCAGCCAGAAAATCAGCTGCATATCCATGGTGCTGTTACGCGAAACCAGCACAACCGCCGGTGTCAGCGCAAAAAGAAAAGCGGCGGCAAGCCCGGCGGGCTTGCCGAAATATTTCTGTGTCAGCAGGTAAATCAGCAGGCACGAAAGCGTGCCTGCAACCGCCTGCGGCAGCAGCATCGCCCAGCCGCTGTACCCAAAAATTTTGCAGGAGATCGCCTGCATCCAAAGTCCCAGCGGCGGTTTGTCCACGCTAACCATCCCCGCAGGGTCAAAGCTGACAAAGAAAAAATTATGCCAGCTCTGCGTCATGCTTTTGACACAGGCGGCATAGTACTCGTTTCCGGTTCCGTTTTGTCCGATATTCCAAAAGTTCAGAAAAAATGAGAAGGCCAGAATGCCCAGCAGAACCCAAAACGAGCGTTCCGGTCTTCGCGGTTTTTCCCTTTTCTGTAAAAGTTGTTTAACCATCATGATCCCTCCTGCTGCCGTTTCCATTTCGATTTTTGCAAGCACGCATACAAAAGCGGGCAGTCTGCGGTGCGGCTTTCGATTCTTATGGTAAGAGCAGGAAGTGACCGTTTGCTGAACAGGAAGCGAAGATTCTGCTAAAATTCCGCTTCACAAATCCTTTTTAATCTTCTGCAGGGCAGCTTTTTCCAACCGGGAAACCTGCGCCTGACTGATGCCAATTTCTCCGGCGACCTCCATCTGTGTTTTGCCCTGAAAGAAGCGCAGGGACAAAATGTGCTTTTCCCGATCCGAAAGGTCTCGGATTGCCTGCTTGAGAATAATTTCATCCAGCCAGTTGTTGTCATCGTTGTTGTCACCGACTTGATCCATCACATAAATGGTATCCCCGCCGTCCGAAAAAACCGGCTCATAAAGTGAAACCGGATCTACAATCGACTCCAGTGCCATGACCACATCGGCGCGGTCAAGCTCCAGAATCTTTGCCAGTTCGTCCATGCTGGGTTCGCGGTCATGCTCGCCGATAAATGCTTCCTTGGCTTTCATGGCTTTATATGCCGTGTCACGCAGGGAACGAGATACTCTTATGGAGTTATTATCCCGCAAATAGCGCCGGATTTCCCCAATAATCATAGGAACCCCATACGTACTGAACTTGACACCCTGCCCCACGTCGAAGTGGTCGATGGCTTTCATCAGGCCGATACACCCCACCTGAAACAAATCGTCAAGGTTTTCCCCACGGTTGGTAAACCGCTGAATCACACTGAGCACCAGACGCAGGTTGCCGCGAATCAGCTCATCCCGCGCCGTTTTGTCTCCGTTTTTCATTTTATGGAGCAGCTCCATTTTCTCCTTTTCGGTCAGTACTTTTAGCTTGGAGGTGTTTACCCCGCAAATTTCCACCTTATTATTCTGCATTGTACCGCCCCTTCCAGTTCCAGTATTGCCGAGGGCAGGCGGCGGTATACAGTGGCAGACTGTTGCTTCCAGAATGTGGTTGTGCTATACTGAGACAATGAAAACATGGGATTGGAGCCTTTCATATGCTGCAAAAGAAAAAAAGGTATTTGTTTTATCTGCCGTTTGTAGCAGCGCTGTTTCTGTTTCTGCTGCTTTATTCTTATTCTTTTCCGCAGGGGGATGACTTTACCTTTGTTGCCCGCGGACGTACGCTTCCAAACATCTGGCACTATTATCTGTACTATTACAGCGTGGCAGGCTCCCGCATGGCCAATTTCTTTGCACAGCTGCTGCTGCTTTCCGATTTATCCGTCTGGAAAGTGCTGACACCGCTTGTTACACAGGGCATTGCGCTGCTGCTGTTTTACTGGACAACCGGACGCCTGGCGCCGCGCGAAGGTCGGTCCCGGCAGGACTTTGCGCTGGCGTGTGTCTGCGCGTTCTTTCCGGGGCTGATTCCGCTGGGAAACCACCTGTTTGCAGACACCTTTCTGTGGATGGACGGTTCGTGCAACTACCTGTACCCGCTGCTGTTCCTGTTGATTGGCCTGCTGCCGTTTTGGAACGCACTGTGCAGCCACCCGCCGGTGCACCATCTGCGCTGGGCGTGCCCCGTGTTTTTTGTTTTGGCGGGACTGATGCACGAACAGAGCGCCGTCGCCATTTTCGTATTTTGCGTGGGCAGCCTATTTTTTCTGCACAAAAGGGGCAGGCTGCCGCGCAATCTGGCAGTACTGACCGCTGTCAGCGCGGCCATCTTGCTGTTTACCTTCACCTGTCCGGGCGCTTACCGGCGGCTGATGCTGACCGGGCAGGGGCATCACGGCAGCCCCGCAAAGCTGCTGCTGCACAATCTGGCGGTTTATTTCGTTCCGTTCAGTGGGGACTACTGGCTGGTCACCACAGCGCTGGGGCTGTGCGGGCTTTATGTGCTGCACCGCTTTGCAGCCATGCGCTTTCCGCATGCGGCCTGCGCGGTGCTGGGATTTGGCACTGTACTGGCGCCGCTGTCGCGAATTCTGTCACTGCCCACCCTGCAGCAGAATCTTTCCCCCATCAGTGTCAAAACCGTGATGCTGCTGCTTTACTGGATTCTATTTTTCGGCTGGCTCTTCGCGGTTCTGTTCCGGGCAGCACAGGCAAACCCGCGGCTGTGCCACTTGCCGGTACTTTACGCGGCGGCATGGGGCTCGCAGGCAATTCCGACGGTTCTGGGCGGCTCGGGTCGTCCGGCGCTACCGCTGGTGATTCTTTCAATGCTGCTGGTTCTCTGCGTCATGCAGGAAGTCCCGTGGGGCAGTCTGCTTCCGGCGCAGCTGTGCACCGCCGCTGTAGCTGTGCTGGCGCTGCTCAATACCTTGGCTCCGGTGTCGGCAAATTACGCTTCCTACCAAAATATTCTGCGGCAGGTTTCTGCGGCAAAAGCAGGCAAAGCCACCGTCGTCGTTTTTGACCAGAAAAAATTCAATATGCATTACTGCTATTTTCACTCGTTCATTTCGGCTTATGACTACGATATCCGCAGTTACTATCAGCTGAGCAGGAAAATACAGATTACGTACAGAAACTGAGTAAGTGTGCCGTTTACACGCTGTGCAGACAGGCTGCATTTTTTCTGAAACCGGCAAAAGGGAGGTTCTGCTGTGGATAACAATATTCCGGATTATGTGGAGGAGGTTCTTCGGCGTCTGCACGCTGCCGGCTGGCAGGCCTGTCCGGTCGGCGGCTGCGTGCGCGACACGCTGCTGGGAAAGAAACCGCAGGACTGGGACATCGCCGCCGCCAGCGAGCCACAGCAAACTGAGCAGGCGGTTGCGGATCTGCCCTGTCTGGAAACCGGCATCCGCCACGGCACCGTCACTGTGCTGTCCGGCGGCCGCCCGGTAGAGGTCACGACTTTCCGAATTGACGGCAGCTACAGTGACAACCGCCGCCCCGACCGCGTCACCTTTACGCGCAGTTTACCAGAGGATTTGCGCCGCCGCGACTTTACCGTTAACGCCATGGCATGGGACGACGGCAAGCTGATTGACCTGTTTGGCGGCAGGGCAGACCTTGCCGCCAAACAAATCCGCTGTGTCGGTGAGCCGGAGGTACGCTTTGCAGAGGACGGTCTGCGCATCCTGCGCGCGTTACGCTTCGCAAGTGTGCTGGACTTTCAGATAGAATCCGAAACGGCAGCGGCCGTGCACCGGCAGCGTTCGCTGCTTCAAAACATCGCGGCAGAGCGCGTCGGCGCAGAACTGGCGAAGCTGCTGTGCGGTGCGGGAGCCGCGCGGATTCTTGCGGACTTTCGCGATGTGATTTTCACGGTCATTCCGGAGCTTGCCGCAGAGGAAAGCTGCTCGCAGCACAGCCCCTACCACCATTTTGATGTGTGGGGTCACACCGTAAGTGCCGTGGCGGCAGCACCGCCGCAGCTGCTGCCACGCCTGACGATGCTCCTGCACGACATTGGCAAGCCGCTGTGCCGCACAACGGATGAAAGCGGAACAGATCATTTTTACCGGCACGCGGAAGTCGGTGCACCGCTTGCACGCCGCGTGCTGCGGCGGCTGCGGTTTTCCACCGCCCTCTGCCAGACTGTGGAAGCAGGCGTACAGCGGCATATGCTGTTTCTGGAGCCGGACGAACACGTTTTAAGCCGTCGCCTGCGGCAGTTCGGCCCGGAGTTCTGCTTCTTTCTGCTGAATCTGCAGCGTGCGGACACCAAGGCGCAGTCTGCCGCCGTGCAAAGTCGGCTGCCGGTACTGGACCGCTCGGAGCAAATGCTGCACAGCCTGCTGCAGCGACAGGCGTGCTTCTCACGCAAACAGCTCGCAGTCCGCGGCGGCGACCTGACGGCACTGGGGCTGCACGGGCCGGCAGTTGGCAAAGCACTGGAGTCGCTTTTGGACGCTGTCATAGACGGGCGCTGCCCCAATGAAAAAGCTGCGCTGCTGGCATACTGGAAGCAGCAGTGCTCCAAAACTTAAATTCTTTCAGAAAAGTTCGACAGAGAGTGCGGGTCTTTTCCGGACAAAGCCGTTACAATAGCAGGCAGGAGTTGATAGATATGCTGGAAGCAAAAATCCTGCCCGAAGCTGACCTGCAGCCGCCGAAGCCCATCCTTCACCGCAGCCGCCGCTGCTCCGCAGGGGAGCGCGCCGCGCGCATCCGCGTCAAAGCACTCAGTCTGCTGCTGGTCGGTGCCGTTGCCTGCGGCTCTCTGGGGCTGGTCAATGCCAGTGCGCTGCCACAGACCACCGCGACACTGAAAAGCGCGGACAAAGTGCCGGTTGCCATGCAGCTGCGCCTGCCGTTCTGCAGCAAACAGAAGCTGCTGCCAAACGGCAGCGAGGCGGTCAGCACCCTGATGCTGCTGCATTACTGGGGCATTCCCGCAGATTTAGACCGTGTGGTGTCCGCTTTGGAAACCGCACCCCTGCAGAAACAGGGTGCCGGTCTGACCGGCCCCGACCCCGAAAATGCCTTTGCGGGCAATCCACGAAAGAAGGGCAGTGCAGGCTGCTTTGCCCCGCCGCTGGTACGGCTTTTCACCAAGTTTCTGCCACCGCTTTTGCGTGCGAAGGACGCCACCGGCACTTCTCTGGAGCAGCTTTCCAAAGAGAACATTGCAGCCGGCGAGCCGGTGCTCATCTGGGCAACTGCCTCCATGTGCGCACCCGCAGAAACCATTCACTGGACCCTGCCGGATCAAAGTTCCTTTGACTGGCCCGTCAACACGGTGTGCATGGTGCTGGTCGGCTACGACGACTCCGCCTACTGGCTGGAAGACCCCAGCCGCGAAAGCGGCCCCACCCGCTGGGACAAGCAGTTGGTCAAAAAGCGGTACGAAGCGCTTGGCAGCCACTGTCTGGTGGTTTCCAAGGCGCCGTAAAGCGGCATACTTCTTCGCTGCCGCGCATACTCCTAGTGCAGGGGGTGAAGTGTATGCACAGCAGGGTTTACGATATGCACCGCAAGGAGGTCATCAATATCCGCGACGGCACCCGTATTGGCAACGTCGGGGATATTGAAATCGACACGATTACCGCATCGGTTTTGTCCCTGGTGATTTACGGCCGCCTGCGCTTTTTTGGGCTGCTCGGGCGCGAGGATGACCGCATCATCCCCTGGTCCGACATCCGCGTGATTGGGGAGGACATCATTCTGGTGGACACGCAGCACATACCACAGGACAACCGCCGGTGGCTTTCCCGCGCCACAGATGTGCCGCCGACGCCGGAGCACACACCGCCGGCACGGGAAACTGGCCCTAAAAAGTAAACAGACTTCGTGAAAGCGTACCGCCGGCGGCGGGGGCGCTTTCCTTTTTTTGCACTGCTTTAATATCCAAAAGCATTGACATCAAACGCCCATTGCGGTATGCTAAAAGTAAAAACAAAGGTGGGATTTACGCGATGGCTCTGCAAAAACAAGTCCCCTGCCCCTGCAGGTTTACACGCTGCAGGCGGCATGGGGACTGTGCGGCGTGTCGGGTTTACCACCAGGAAAAGGGCAGCCCGACCGCCTGCGAGCGGTTGAAAAGGAAAAAGGCGGAACAGCCGCAGGCGCCCAAAACGCACCATTCGGATTTGGAGGGAACAAACCCATGAGCAAATATGAGCTGGTCGCCGGGCTGGAAACCCACGTGGAACTGGCAACCAAAACCAAAATTTTCTGCGGCTGCACCACCGCGTTCGGCGGCGAGCCAAACACCCACTGCTGCCCGGTGTGCATCGGCCTGCCCGGCAGCCTGCCGAAGCTGAACAAAAAAGTGGTGGAGTACGCTGTTCTGGCGGGGCTTGCGACCCATTGTGAGATTGCGGAAATCAGCAAAATGGACCGAAAAAATTACGTGTACCCCGACCTGCCGAAAGCCTACCAAATTTCACAGTATGACCGTCCGCTGTGCAAGGGCGGGTACATTTTGCTTTCCAACGGACGTAAAATCCGCATCACCCGCATCCACATTGAGGAGGACGCGGGCAAGCTGGTTCATTCCCGTGGAAATACCTATGTGGATTACAACCGGGGCGGTGTTCCACTGATTGAAATTGTCAGTGAACCGGACATTCGCTCTCCGGAAGAAGCTAAGGAATACGTCGAAAAGCTGCAGTTTCTCATGCGGTACATCGGTGTATCCGACTGCAAAATGGAGGAAGGCTCCATGCGCTGCGACGTCAACGTTTCCGTGCGCCCGCAGGGAACCGAGGCGCTGGGCACCCGCACGGAAATTAAAAATATGAACAGTATCAGTTTCATCACCAAGGCGATGGCTTACGAGTTTGACCGCCAGTGCGACCTGCTGGATTCCGGCGATACGGTAACACAGGAAACCCGCCGCTACAACGAAGCGGATGACTGCACCGAAAGTATGCGCGGCAAAGAGGATGCGCAAGACTACCGTTACTTCCCGGAGCCGGATCTGCCCACCATCCGCATTCCGCGCGCATGGGTGGAACAGCTGCGCGGGCAGCTGCCGGAAGACCCGGACGCACGCATCAAACGCTGGACGGTCAAAGCGGGCATCAGTGAAACGGACGCACGACAGCTGCTGCGCTACCGCAGGGTTGCTGATTACTTTGACCGCGCCGCCGCAGGGCTGACAAGCGGCAAGTCTGCCGCCGCCTGTATTCTGGGACAAATTTTCCGCCGCATGGAAACGGAAGCGGACAAAGAGCGTTTCACCGTTTCCGTTTCTCCGGAAAACCTGAACGCCCTGTTAAAGCTTCTGGACGCTGGCAAAATCCGTATGAATCTTGTAAAATCCACACTGGAAAAAATGCTGGATACCGGCAAGCCCTATGACGCCTTCTTAAACGAAAGTGACCTTGCCGGCATGGACGACAGCCAGCTGGAGGCACTGTGCAAAGATGCGCTTGCGCAGAACCCCAAAGCCGTGGAGGACTACCGCGCAGGCAAAGAAAAGGCCGTCAAGGCACTGGTCGGTGCCGTCATGAAAGCTACCCGCGGCCGCGCGGATGCCCAGAAAGCCGAGCAGCTGCTCCTACAGCTGATGGCATAACTCTGCCAACAGAAAATCCCTCTGCACGGTCTGCCGTTTTGAAGCAGACTTTGCAAAGGGATTTTTTACACCGTAAGGCTACTTTGCCGCTTTCACAAACTGCATATCCACCAGCATATCGTAGGAATATGTGCCGGTGTAAATTCCGGTTTTTTGGAGCACATCCATATCATTATCGACTGCTTTTTTTGAAATCAGGCCGTCGACACTCCACAGATGGTCTTCATAGGCGCGGTCCAGCGAAGCCTGCAGCTGCGTTTCTGTCAGTGTTGGAAACTCCGCCTGCAAATCCTTTTTGGCAAGTACCTTGTCGTTCTGTACAGTTTTCAGTGCCTTTAAAATAGCGTTTACAAATTTCTGCACGGTCTGCGGATCCTTTTGAATTGTCGACTTTTTCACCCCGAAAACCGAATAGGAGTAATCGCCGAGGTCGGTAAACTTATAAAACGGTTCTTCCCAAACGCCCTTTTCCATGCCGTCACAAATCTGTGGCTCCGCGCCGTTTCCAATCTGACCGTTGCCGTTTTGCAGCATGGAAACTACGGTGGCGGCATCGCCCGGCTCCAACAGGCGCGCGTCCTTTTCCGGGTCAAGACCAAGCTGCAGCAGCAGGTAGCGCGTCAGCAGGTTCGGGGAACCGCCGTGGCGGCCCGCAACAATGGTTTTTCCCTTTAAAAAGCTTTTCAGGTCGGCAGGACTGCTGCTTTTCGGCGCCAGCCCTTTTTTCGCAACCAAATATACATTTGCACGGTTCACACAGTTGACCACTGCGGTGACCGGGTCTGCATTCCCTTTGTTGCCCAGCGCATTGGAATCCACACCGCCGATGACCCCCCATGCGCTGCCGCTGATAACCGCAGTCACGTGCGTGCCGCCGGTAGCTTGGATGACTTTCACATCCAGCCCCTGCTCCTGAAAGTACCCCTCGCGCTGCGCCACGTACAGCGGCAGATAGCCAATCAGGTGCACCGGCTCCGCAATCACCAGCTGCCTGCGCGTATCGCTGCCGGACGCGGTCTTGGCAGGTGCACAGGCGGCGGTTCCGGCTGTCAGCAGCGCTGCGGCGGTTCCGACCGCCAGAATCCGCCGCCAAAGCTTGCTTATTCGTTTCATCAAGTTTCCCCCTGTCAGGAATGAATGTTGGCTAAATGCCGTGAAAGCCACTTTTCCAGCAGCACAACGCCGCAGTACATGAGCATGGAAAGGATGGACAGCACAAAAACCCCCACCCATACCAGATTGATGTCCAAAATAGTTCCGGCATAAATGACCATGCGCCCCACGCCGTGTTCCGAGGCAATAAATTCCCCAACGATGGCACCCGCAAGTGCAAGCGCAATATTGACGCGCAGGCTGCTGATAATCCACGGCAGCGACCACGGCACCACGACTTTCAAAAAGACCTGGCTGCGTTTGGCACCCAGTGAGTACATCAACGTTTCCATGGCATGGTCCACACTCTTTACCCCACTGTAAGCATACAGCGCGGTGGTAATCACCGTCATCAGAAACGCAAGAATAACTTTGGAGGCAAAACCGATGCCAAACAAAATGACCAGTACCGGTCCAAGTGCCAGCTTCGGCAGCGCATTGAAAACAATCAGATACGGTTCGCTGATGCCCGCGTAGGCTTTTGACCACCAAAAGGACAGCCCCAGCAGGGAACCGACAGCCGTACCGGTCAGAAACCCAAGGATGGTGGAGCCAGAGGTGTACAGAATGTCGTTCCACAGCGTGCCGGTGGTCAGCTGCTCCCAGGTGGTCTTCAAAATTGCACTGGGACAGCTCCAGTAGTAGGCATCCAGCCAGCCGGCACGCACGGCAAGCTCCCAGCCTGCAAACAGTACAATGCCCACCAGAATTCGCCCAAGGTGCACGCGGACTTTGCGCCGCTTTTCCAGTGCTTCCTCCTCAACCTGCACCAAAGGCACCTCACGCTGACGTGCACGCGATATCTGTGCCGGCGCACGTGCAGCCGCCGGACTTTCTCTCTCTCCTGCAGTTGTCATGTCGTCGCCCCTTTCATGCCGTCTGCGGTTCTGAAACAGGCTCCGGAACCGCATTCCCGGTATAGAGCAGGTTCAGCAGAAAATGCTTCAGTTCCATAAACTGCGGAGAAGTCATATCTTCCGGCGTGCGCGGCCGCTCGATTGGCACGGTAATTTTTGTACGAATCCGACCGGGACGCGGCGTAAAAACATAAATGTCGTCCGAAAGGTAAATTGCTTCGTCAATGTCATGTGTGACAAATAGAATGGTTTTCCCAAAGTCGCGCCAAATTTCCAAAAGCCAATTCTGCATGGAAAGGCGCGTTTGCGCGTCCAGCGCGCCGAACGGCTCATCCAGCAGAATGATATCCCGGTCATACAGCAGGGTACGCAGCAACGCCGCCCGCTGGCGCATACCACCGGAAAGCTCCTCCGGATAATGATTTTCAAATCCCTGCAGACCGTATTTTTGCAGGAGGGGCAGCGCACGCGCCAGTGCTTTTGCTTTAGGTACGCCGCGCACCTCCAGCCCCAAAATGACATTGTTGGCAATGGTGCGCCACGGCAGCAGCAGATCTTTCTGCAGCATATACCCAACGTAACCGGTTCTGCCCAGAATATTTTCACCGTCTGCCGTCACCTCGCCGGAAGTCGGCAGCAAAAGACCGGCAATCACGTTGAACAGCGTGGATTTGCCGCAGCCGGAAGGCCCGATGATGCTGGCAAAGCGTCCCTCCTCCACGGAAAGGTTCACGTGGCTGAGGGACACGACATCTCCGCCCTTTTTGTGAAACGTCTTACAGATGTCTGTGACTTCCACTTTGCCCTTTAAACTCATTTGCTTCAACCCTTTCCTGTTAAAAAATGAAGAACTCCAAAAAAAGCCGCCGGTCGGCCTTTGCGGCGCAAACCGGCGACTGGGCCGGCTCTTCTCAAAGAAGCTCCGGCAGCTCGCTCAGGTAGCTTTGAAAATCGCGCTCCAGGTATATGACGGTACCAGAGGTTTCGGTCATCGCGTCATAATCCTTGAAAATCGCGGTAATTTGCAGATGAAATCGTTTTTCCAGCTCCTCTTTGATTTTTTCCTTGAAAATCTGCGCCAGCAGATAGTCCAGGTAACTGGTGATATTCGGCACACGGGAATCCAGCGTTTTCAACACCGGCGCCCGGCCATTGCAGGAAAGGACAATAATCCGCTTCCCCTCCAGCTCCACGTTCTGCTGGCGCACCCCACCGTGAAAAATTTCTTTGTTGACCGCATTGTAAGTTTTCAGCAGTTCCTGCTTAAACTCACCAACAGCAAGCGACACCTGCATTCCTCCTTTCCTCTCTGCCTCTGCGCAGATAAAGAAAAGACGCAGGAAGCGCAACCCTCCAAAAGCGTCTCTGCTTTCTGACACGTAGCCGGCTTTGAAAAACATTTCCAATACCATAATATACAGCAAGAGGGAAACTGCCAATCTTTTTTGCGTCTGTTTCTGATTTTTCGCCGCAGTGTTCTGAAACGAAAATTCTGCCGAAATCTCCAAGAGAAAGGCTTGACGAAACAGAATTTGTACGATATAATAAGGAAGTTCGATTTGCTACTGTGGCTCAGTTGGTAGAGCAGCTGATTCGTAATCAGCAGGTCGGCAGTTCGAGTCTGCCCAGTAGCTCCAACCAGTATTAGAATAGGGGTAATCCGTATTATGCGGATTGCCCCTATTTTAATTATCTATAAAAAACGAAGAGAACAGGACTTGACTTTTACAACAGAACGTTTGAAACTGATTGTACTGTCCGCCGCACAGCTAAAGCTTTTGACGGAAAAGTGACCGCATTGTTGTCATTTCGGCTGATTTCACATTTTATCCATTCACCGAAATACATACCACCTTTAAGGGAATCCAAAGGAACTGCTATTCATGAAACCTTTCTTACTCCTTGCATATGCAAAAATCGTATGGCTTCATATGCATAGGTGTTTAACGGCCGCATATAGGCATTATAGGAATGCGAACAAATCAAAATCGTACCGCCAACGATACGGGTGACAACAAGCGTGTGATAAAACTCCTGCTCATTTCTGCCAAGTTGAATGATATCTCCAATTTCAAGACGTTCTTGAGCGGTTTCAGCTGCGTAAGGGCCTGCTCCTGTATTGGAAAGTAAAAAATTCGCCAAATATTGCACACCACTCCATGAGGCGGTTCGGTCTTGGCTGCTGTTATAGTACCATCCCATCACCGGCGTGTAATTCATCACACCACTTCCCGCAAAGATACACTGAGAGGCAAAATTGGTACAGTCACCCCCTATGTTATCAAAGTTCAGATAATTCGGATTTCTTTTCATCGCCCACGCTTCGGCATATGCAACCACGCGGGTTCGATTGTAGGAAGTCTCTGTCAGCATAGCGCTTCTCCTTTCCGGCAATTCTGTATAATTGCCGCTAACCGATACCATTTTAAAAAAGATGTTCTCGTTTGCCTTAACGATTCGCGCAAGATCTTGAAAACTTCTTTTGCAAACTGCTTGCGTGTGTGTATGGTATCATATTCCCTTCAAATTAGCTCCGTGATGCAAGACTGGGTAATGACAAAAATTGCAGCTGCAAACAGACAGCTTAGCCGCAGGAACCTAATATTTTTCGAGGCGTTCAATTGAATTTTACAATCAGCAGACCATTCCGTTACATAATCGGTTCGCAGTCGATTGGTCGACAGTTGAAGTCTGCCCAGCAGCTCCAAGAGAAGCCCGCGAGTGTCTCATTTTTCAGTGACTGCCTGCGGGCTTTATTTGTTTCGTATTGCAGGACTGCGCGGAATGCTCTATAATGGAAACAGGATTCGATAGATTTTACAATATTTTGGAAGGGGAAGGGAGCGGGCACGCTCTCTGCATATGCACATGAAACTGATTTCTTGGAATGTAAACGGGCTGCGCGCCTGCATCAAAAAAGGATTTCTGGATTTCTTTAACGCCGCAGACGCTGATGTGTTCTGCGTACAGGAAACCAAAATGCAGCCAGAGCAAGCCCAGCTGGACCTGCCCGGCTACAAGCAGTACTGGAACTCCGCAGTGAAAAAGGGATACTCCGGTACAGCGGTTTTTTCGCGCAGAGAGCCGCTCTCGGTCACTTACGACATTGAAGATCCCGCCCACACCGGCGAAGGACGCAGTATCACGCTGGAATTTCCGGAGTTTTATCTCGTAACATTTTACACGCCGAATGCTCAGGCGGAACTGGCGCGGATTGACTACCGGATGCAGTGGGAAGATGCCGCCCGAAAGTACCTGCGCTCCTTAGACGCAAAGAAACCGGTCATCCTGTGCGGCGACTTAAATGTTGCGCATGAGGAAATTGACCTGAAAAATCCGGGTCCAAACCGCGGCAGCGCCGGCTTCTCCGACCAGGAACGTGGCAAATTCACCGAATTACTGCAGGCTGGCTTTACGGATACGTTCCGGGCGCTGCACCCGCAGCTGACCGGCGCGTACAGCTGGTGGAGCTACCGCTTTCACGCACGGGACAACAACGCCGGCTGGCGGATTGACTACTTTGTAACCTCCAACCGTCTGTTTTCACACGTCAAACGAAGCGAGATTCTGGCAGATGTGTACGGCAGTGACCACTGCCCGGTACTGCTGGAACTTGAGGAACCTCTCCGGAAAGCAGGTGCCGCAACATGAAACTGACTTTTTACGGCGCAGATAAGGAAGTAACCGGCAGCTGCCACTGCCTGACGGTAAACGGTCTGCACATCCTCATTGACTGCGGTCTACAGCAGGGTGCAGATGAAACCGACAACCGCCGCCTGCCCTTTTGCCCCAATCTGATTGACTATGTTCTGGTGACACACGCACACATCGACCACACCGGCCGCCTTCCGTTGCTGGCAAAGCAGGGCTTTCAGGGAAAAATCCTTGCAACGGAAAAAACTGCGTATTTGATGGACATTATGCTGCGCGACAGCGCACACATTCAGGAAATGGACGCGGAGCAGGCACTGCGCAAAGGGCGGCGCGCAGGCAAAAAACCGAAAGGCCCGCTTTACACCATTGAAGATGCCGAAGCTGCCATTAAGCAGATTACCTCCTGCGGATACAACGAAAAAATTTCTCTCTGCGAGGGCGTGCAGGTTCGCTTTCAGGACGCGGGACATCTGCTGGGCAGCGCCTCGGTGGAAATCTGGGCCACAGAAAACGGCGTCACCAAAAAACTCGTTTTTTCCGGCGACATCGGCAACAAAAACCAGCCCATCATCCGCGACCCGCAGTACGTTCATGAGGCAGACTATGTGGTCATGGAATCCACCTACGGCGACCGCGAGCACGAAAAAACAGAGGATTACGCAGGCACCTTTGCAAAAATCATTGACCGCACGCTGAGCGACGGCGGCAACGTGATCATTCCCTCCTTCGCCGTGGGGCGCACGCAGGAATTGCTGTACTTTTTCCGCGAAATTAAGGAACGTTGCCTGACCCCAAACCACCCGAACTTTCCCGTTTATGTGGACTCCCCTCTTGCGGCGGAGGCAACGGCAATCTACAGTGGCAACTTGCAGGGATATGCCGACCGCGAAACCGTCTCTCTGATTGACCACGGGTTTGAGCCACTGCAGTTTTCCAACCTGCACATTACGGAAAGCGTAGAGGAATCGAAAGCCCTCAATGAAGATGGCGTGCCGAAAGTTATCATCTCCTCCAGCGGTATGTGCGAAGCCGGGCGGATTCGGCACCACTTAAAGCACAACCTTTGGCGGCCGGAATGCGCCATCGTATTTGTAGGGTATCAGGCGGGCGGCACCCTAGGCCGGATTCTGCTGGATGGTGTAAACAGCGTCAAGCTGTTTGGCGAGCAGATTGCCGTCAAAGCGCATATTTACAATTTCCGCGCCATGTCCGGACACGCAGATCATACCGGTCTTTTGGAGTGGATTTCTGCCTTTCCGAAAAGCCTGCAGAAAGTGTTTGTGGTACACGGCGAGCGCACGTGCTGCGAAACCTTTACAGCGGAGCTGTGCGCCAACGGATTTGACGCTTACGCACCGGATTTTTCAGCGGTCTATGACCTGCTGGAAGACCGGGTGGAGGCTGCCGGCATCCCGCCGGAAAAGCTGCACCCCGCACGCGTACAGGGGTATCCCGCCGGAAAAGTTTCCTCGGCGTTTCTGCGGCTGCTGCAGGCGCAGAAACGTTTGGAACAGGTGGTTCAGCACAACGAGGGCGGTGCAAACAAAGACCTCGGCAAATTTGCAGATCAGATTTTGGCGCTGTGTAAAAAATGGGACCGATAAAAGACATTCAAAAAAGCAGCGGCGTTTCCGTGCAGAAAATGCACGCGGAAACGCTGCTGCTTTCTTTCTATTTGTACGCTTTCAGTAGAACTGTGCCACTCCACTGCCGCAGAAATTCCACTTTGGAAAAACCGGCGTCAGTCAAAGCTTCTGTTTCGTGCGCGCGGGTCAGCGGCGTATCATAGTGGAAAAACGTATCCTGCGGCAAATGCTGTTCCGCCCGAAGCCGTGCCAGTTCGGCAAAATGCAGCTGTTCTTCCCCATCATTTTCAGCCATGTAATCGGTTAAGATAAAAAAGCCGCCGTCTTTCAAAGCTGCGTGCAGCTTTCGGTAAAGCGGCACTTTCTGCTCCTGTGAAAAGTGGTGCAGCGACTCCACCGAAACTGCCGCGTCAAACTGCGCGGTTCCAAAAGGAACGGTAAAGTACGAACCCTGAATCAGAGTCAGAGCTTTGTCCGAAAACTTTTCCTTCAAACGTTCCAGCATCCCCGCCGCGAGGTCGATTCCCGTTACGGAAGCAGTCGGGTTCCGTGGAAAATATTCATTTAGTTCCAAACCGGTGCCACAGCCCAAATCCAGAATTCTACATTTCGGGGTTGTGGGCAGCAGAGATGCGGTAAAGGGGTAAAACGTCTTTGCGCCATCTATAACATTAAGTTGATGTTCTTCGTAGCCGTTCAGGCGGTTGTCAAAAAACGCGCCCATAGTTTCAAGCTGTTCCAAAGGTTCCTCCATAGCGGTGTGTGCTTGTATTTATTCTCCATGCGGCAATGGATGCAAGGTTTATGTATGTACAATTTCCGGAAAGCTGCCAATCTGCGAAACGGTTTGTTCCAAAAAACCGCCCTGTAAAAACAGTGCGGTATCCGTTTGCTGCACTTTGTATTTTTCTAATCCGGCAGTTTCCTGCGGTGCAAAAAGGAAGTCCACCGTCCGGATGTCCGAGCCGAAAGCCGTATAAATCGCAGAGTAAGGAATCACCCGACTTGCAAAAACATCATAAAGCTTTAGAACAGAATCATTGACCTCTGCAATCGCATAAGCATCTGCTTCTGGTAAATGGTACACCTTTTCTTTGAAAAACTGCGTCAGATAGAACATGAGCAAGTCATCCGTCTGCATTTGCAGCTGACCGATACTTCTGCGCCGGTTTTTTTCTGTTAAGAAACGCTCCCAGTCATCAGCAGATTCCATGGGGACAGGCTCCGCTGATGCAGTTCCGGTACAGGAAACGCCTGTTTTGAAACGATATTCATCTGCCTTATGAAAACCAAATTTCGGATAGAAATCCAGAACGGTATCATTGGCATACAGAAAGAAACCGTCACATTGGGCATAGTCAAGTAATATTTTTTCCATCAATCTTCGGCTCAGCCCTCTGTTGCGGAAAGCAGACTTGGTCATGACGGTTCCCAACTGAATACAACGCTGCTTTTGTCCTTGGTAATAAAAATCAATTAAATTCACAGATATATTTGCAAGCACTTCACCGTCATTGATCATCGAATAAGGGATATACCGGTCTTTCCAGTATCCGCTTCGGTACCAGTCCTCAAAAGAAAGCCCAAAAGTTTCTGTGGCTAATGCGTTGAACGACCTGCGCAAAGCAGTGTCATTCTGATAGCCTTTGACCAGTTGTTCTGTCATGTTTCGCCCTCACAAAGAAAAGATATCTGGTCAGTCTGCAGTTTGGCGATGCAGATTTTCACGCGCAACCGCCAGCATCAGCTTAATGCGGTTCTCCTGATTGACCTTTGTGGCGCCGGGGTCGTAGTCAATCGGCACAATATTGGCGTCCGGATTCACTTCCTTAATTTTGCGAATCATCCCTTTGCCGACAATGTGGTTCGGCAAACAGCCGAACGGCTGTGCGCAGACGATGTTTTCAAATCCGCACTCGGCAAGTTCTAACATCTCCGCAGTCAAAAGCCAGCCCTCGCCCATCTTGGCTCCGTATCCAATCACGCCTTTAACCAGTTCATGCACGTGTGAAAACTCTGTGGGCGCCAGAAACTGCGGGTAAGGCTTAAAAGCTTCCGTAATGGCATTCTGCATCTTCGTCACATATCGGAACAGCAGTTCCGAAACAGCGGAAGGAAGGGGATTGCCGCCGTACAGCGCCACATCGTCCTGCCGGTGCTCCAACATAAACAGCAGAAAGTTCATCAGGCCGGGCACATTGACTTCGCAGTCCTGCTCTGCCAGAAAGTCCTCCAGATGATTGTTCGCAAACGCAGCGTACTTGACATAGATTTCTCCAACAATGCCGACGTGCACCTTCGGTGTTTTCTTGACTGGCACCGCGGCAAAGTCTGCCAGAATCAGGCTCAGGTTTTTGCGTTGGTCATGCATACCGATTCCTTTGCCATGCGAAAACTGCTCGTTCAGCTTCTGCGTCCAGCTGTCCAGCAACGCCTCACTCTGCCCCTTGTGGATTTCATAAGGCTTAATCTGGTTGTTCAGGCACATCATCGCATCACCGTAAACCACACCCGCCACCAGCCGGCGGATAATGCCGAGGTCAATCGAAAAACCGGGGTTTTTCTCCAACCCCACCAGATTGAGGCTGATAATCGGCACTTGGTCCAGGTTCGCTTTGTGCATCGCCTTGCGCAGCAGGTGGATGTAATTGCTGGCGCGGCAGCCGCCGCCGGTCTGCGTCAGCATCAGCGCAGTGTGGTCCAAATCATATTTACCGGAATGCAGCGCATCCAGAAACTGCCCGATGACCAGCAGTGCTGGATAGCAGGCGTCGTTGTGCACATATTTCAGTCCTTCCTGCACAACGGAAGGGCCGCTGTTTTCCAGCAGTTCAATTTTGTATCCCGCATTGCGCAGAACACCCACAAAAAGCTTAAAGTGCACCGGAAGCATCATGGGAATGAGGATGGTATACTCCTCTTTCATTTCCTTGGTAAAAAGCAGGCGGCCGGTTTTATCGTAAACAAGTTCTGCCATATTTCAGCACCTCACTGTTCCAGCGCAGCGAAAAGACTGCGCAGGCGAATCTTGACAGCACCCAGATTGGTAATCTCATCAATCTTAATCTGGGTGTAAATTTTATCGTGTTTTTCCAAAATGCTGCGCACTTCGTCCGTGGTGATGGCGTCCAGTCCGCAGCCGAAAGAAACCATCTGCACCAGATTCATATCCGCCTGGGTGGCAACGTACTCCGCCGCCGAGTAAAGGCGCGCGTGGTACGTCCACTGGTTCAGAACATCGACCGGCTGCTTTTTCGTGCGCTCCGCAATGACGTCCTCGCTGACCACCGCCGCGCCCAGCGTGGTAATCAGCTTGTCAATGCCGTGGTTGACCTCCGGGTCCAGATGATACGGTCTGCCGGACAGCACAATGATCTGCCGGTGCTCCAAGCGGGCGCGGTCAATCATTTCGTTACCCTTGGCACAGATGTCCTGCATATACGCCTCATATGCCTTATAAGCCGCGCCGGCGGCAATCTTCACCTCTTTGAGCGTAAACGTGCCGTCAAAGCGGGTATTGAGGATTTCTGTCATTTTTTTCGGGAAGCTGCGCGGGCGGTGAATCCCCACATAATCATCAATGAAGTTCACATTCTTCAGCTGCGGCATATTGGCAGCCAGCACTTCCGGATAGTAGGCAACCACCGGGCAGTTATAGTGGTTGTCACTGCGGTGTTCATCAATGTTGTAGCTCATGCAGGGATAAAAAATTGTTTTAAGTCCGGCGTCCAGCAGCTTCATAATGTGGCCGTGCGCCAGCTTTGCCGGGAAGCAGACCGTGTCGCTGGGAATGGTGCTCTGCCCCTCGATATACAATTCGCGAGTAGAAAGCGGCGACGTGACCACCTCAAAGCCCAGCAAGGAAAAGAACGTGTGCCAGAACGGCAGCAGCTCATACATATTTAAGCACATCGGGATGCCGATTTTTCCACGGCTGCCGGCAGGAACCGGCACATAAGACTGCAGCTTGCTGAGTTTGTACGCAAACAGATCCAAATCCGCGCCGCCGTTACCGCGTTTGGTTACGGGACGTTCGCAGCGATTGCCGCCGATAAAGCGCCGTCCGCCTGCAAAGATATTGATGGTCAGGCGGCAGTTGTTGTTGCACAGACCGCAGTTTGTCACCTTGACCTCATGCTTAAAGTTTTCCAGTTCCTCTTTAGAAATGAGTGTACTGCTGCCCTCTTCGCGGCGCAAAGACTTCTGCATGGCATACACCGCCGCGCCGTAAGCCCCCATCAAACCGGAAATGTCCGGGCGCACCACATCTACATGCATTTCCTTTTCAAACACGCGCAGCACGGCATCATTCAGGAACGTGCCACCCTGCACTACAATGTTGCGGCCCAGTTCCTCTGCAGAGGAAACGCGGATGACTTTGTAAAGCGCGTTTTTCACCACGCTGACGGAAAGACCAGCGGAAATATCCGCGGTGGTCGCGCCGTCCTTCTGTGCCTGCTTAACCTGGCTGTTCATAAAAACGGTACAGCGGCTGCCCAAGTCAACCGGATGCTTTGCAAACAGACCCAGTTTGGCGAAATCCTCAATGGAGTAACCGAGCGTGTTGGCAAACGTCTGCAAAAAAGAACCGCAGCCGGAGGAACAGGCTTCGTTCAAGAAGATATTATCAATCGCACCGCCGCGAATTTTAAAACACTTCATGTCCTGCCCGCCGATGTCAATGACAAAATCCACTTTCGGCATAAAGCGTTTGGCAGCTGTAAAGTGTGCAATGGTTTCCACAATGCCAAAGTCCAGATTAAAGGCGTTTTTCAGCAGTTCCTCGCCATAGCCGGTGACCGCCGCAGCAGTAAAGCGCAGGTCGGGGCGCACCTTGTACAGTTCCAGCAAGTAATCCCGCACAAGCGGAACCGGATTGCCGGCATTGCTGCGGTAAATGCTGTCCAAAATCTGCCCGTCGCTGCCCATGACCACCGCTTTAATGGTGGTAGAGCCGGAGTCAACCCCCAGAAACACCGGGCCTTTGTAGGTTTTGAAGTCGCCGCGCGGCGCTTTGCAGCGGCTGTGCCGCTCCACGAAAGCATCATACGCCGCCTGGTCTTGAAACAACGGCGCAATGCTGCGGAAATTGCCGGTATTGCCGTAAGAGGCAATGTTTTTTAGCGCGGTGTCCAAATCAATCTCGATTTCACTGCTGAACGCAGCGCCCAGCGCAACGTAATAAAGGCTGTTTTCCGGGCAGGTGCCGGTGGTTTTTAACGCTGTGTCAAACGCGTGGCGCAAGCCGCTGAGAAACGTCAGCGGGCCGCCGAGGTACACCACATTACCGGTGATCGGCCGTCCCTGCGCCAGCCCGGCGATGGTCTGGTTTGCCACTGCCGCAAAAATGCTGGCAGAAAGGTCGCTTTTGCGCGCGCCCTGATTTAACAGCGGCTGAATATCACTCTTAGCAAAGACCCCGCAGCGGGAGGCAATGGTGTAAATCTTTTCGTACTGGGCTGAGAGTTTGTCCATTTCCTCCAGCGAAATGCCCAGCAGCGTTGCCATCTGGTCAATAAACGCGCCGGTGCCGCCTGCGCAGGAGCCGTTCATACGCACCTCGGTGCCGCCGGTCAGAAACAGGATTTTCGCATCCTCGCCGCCCAGTTCGATAATACAGTCCGTTTCCGGAAGCAGCCGCCCGGTGGCAATGCGCGTGGCATACACTTCCTGCACAAACGGCAAACCGCAGGTTTCGCTGACCCCCATACCAGCGGAACCGGAAACCGTCAGTTTCGCGTCCTTGCCGCATACCACTTCCTTACGGATTTTGGTAAGCAGTTCCGTCATTTTTTCGGTAATTTGTGAGTAATGGCGTTCATAAGACTGAAAAACGATTTGATCCTCATCGTCCAGTACAATACTTTTGATAGTTGTGGAACCTACGTCGAGTCCAATTTTCATAGGGAACCCCTTTCTCCCGCACAGCGGAAAGGAAGCCGTCTGCCGCCGAACGGTGCTTGCAAAAAAACTATACAAAAAAGGTGAATTTTAAGGGAATACCCGCCCCACTATTAAAGGAAAAGGCGGTATATTCAAAAAATACGAACAATTACTATAGTTTATCGCTTTGGATGGAATCTGTCAAGCGATTGCCCGCAGAAGCAAACCGGCACACTGCCGGCTGTTCGGCTTTGCTTGCCCTCTTTCTCATTTTGGGGTATACTAACGATACATTTCCCAATGGAAGTGAAAAGACTGGAGGTAATTTCCGTTATGCAGAACCCTGTTGTTACATTTGAAACCACAGCGGGCACCATCCGGGCCGAACTGTACCCGCAGGTTGCGCCGAACACAGTCAATAATTTCATCAGCCTGATCCAATCCGGCTTTTACGACGGCACCATTTTTCACCGCGTAATTCCGGGCTTTATGATTCAGGGCGGCGACCCGGAGGGTACCGGCATGGGCGGCCCGGATTACAGCATCCGCGGCGAATTTGCCCAAAACGGCTTTCCGAATGACCTGAAACATACCCGTGGTGTCCTCAGCATGGCACGCACCATGATACCCGACTCCGCCGGCAGCCAGTTCTTTTTGATGGTTGCGGACGCACCGCATCTGGACGGGCAGTACGCCGCCTTTGGCAAGGTAACGGAGGGCATGGATGCCGCCGACAAGATTGCCGCCGCCCGCCGCGACCGCAACGACCGCCCCAAAGAAGACCAGGTCATGACCAAAGTGACCGTAGAAACTTTCGGGGGAAAATACCCCGCACCGAAAACCGTTTAAGTCCGCAAAGCCGCTGCAAGGCGGCTTTTTTTCTGCGTGAAAAAGCTTTTTCTTGCCATGGATTCCGGTTTGTGTTATACTATGAAGAGTTATTTTGTCAGGGGGAAATGCAATATGTCTGGCCATTCAAAATGGAATAATATCAAACGTAAAAAAGAAAAGGCCGACGGCGCCAAGGCAAAGGTTTTCACCAAAATCGGCCGTGAACTCGCGGTCGCAGTCAAAGAGGGCGGCGGCCCCGACCCGGCCAGCAACTCCAAACTGAAGGACTGCATTGCCAAGGCAAAAGCGGCAAATGTTCCAAACGATAACATCGAGCGCATTATCAAGCGCGCTGCCGGTGACGGCGATGACACCAAGTATGAAAACATTGTCTATGAAGGCTACGGCCCCAGCGGCGTTGCCGTAATCGTAGAGGCACTGTCTGACAACCGCAACCGCACTGCCGCAGACATCCGCCACGCATTTGACAAGTTTGGCGGCAACCTCGGTACAACCGGCTGTGTTTCCTTTCTGTTTGAGCAGAAAGGCGTGCTGGTCATTGAGCGCGAAGGGCACGACGAGGACAAAGTCATGGAAGATGCTCTGGAAGCCGGCGCAGCTGATTTTCAGGCAGACGAAGACATCTTCGAAATTTACACGGAACCGGACGACTTTTCCGGTGTGCTCAGCGACCTGACAGACAAAGACTATGAATTTGAAACTGCCGAGGTGCAGATGGTGCCCAGTACTTATGTGAAACTCCCGGAGGGCAAGGAAGCCAGTATGCAGAAACTGCTGGATGCTCTGGAGGATAACGATGATGTGCAGAATGTCTGGCACAACTGGGAAGAACCAGAGGACGAAGACGACGAGTAAGTTTTCCTGATAGACAGCCCCTGCAGGGCATTTGCCTGCAAAGGGCTGTCTTTTATAGGGCAAAAAGTTGCGGCGGCTGAGAAATTTCAGTCGCCGCATTTTTATGCTTTTTGCACTGCCGTGCTGTCATCTGCCTGTGCCTGCTTTCGAGCGCGAAAATACGTGCGGTTATACTGCACCGCCGCATCGTCCGGTTTAAACTGCGCGGCAAGTTCGTTGCACTGCTCAGCGGTATCTGGCATCCCCAATTGATCGTAACAAACCGTCAGTTCCATACACGGAATGTAGCCCCAGCAGTCCTCCCGAAGAAATCCCCAGCAGTTTTTCGGTTTTTGCAGACTGAGCGCCAGCCGGAACCAGAAAGCCGCCTTTTGATAATCCCCGGCTGCTTTCCACGCATAACCCAGTGCGCAGCAAAGTTCTGCCCGCGGCGTATCATAAACAAAGCTTCGCGTCAGCGCCTGCAGCTGTTTTTCCCGCTGCCCCATCTGTGCATAGCAGACCGCAAGCGACTCACAGGCGGTAATCTGATCCTCTACCCACCCTTTGCCGCCGTCAAGAAACTGCTCAAAAAAGTGGGCGGATTTTTCATACTGGCGGCTGTCCTTCAGCTCTCTGGCATAATAATAGAGTCCCCTGGGGGAAAGGGCGCCGCCTTCTGCCAAAATCCGTTCATAAATTGCAAGGTTGCGGCCCGGTACAGCGCTTTTCAGTTTCTGATGTGTCACAGCAATAGCAGACTGTATGACCTTCCCGTACACTTCTAAATATTCATGTACTGGTTCTTTCCAGACAAAGTGTCTGGCGCGCTTGACCAGACGCTCGCGATAGTACCGAAAGGTGACATTCCCCGCCGCATCAAAGCCTGTGTGATACTGCATCATAACTGCATCCACCGTGCCATCCAGACTTTCTTTAAGCGCTTTCAATTTCTTCCGGTCATCCTCCAGCAAAACATCATCTGCGTCCAGCCACAGGATATACTCCATGGAAGCATGCGCAAAAGAAGCATTGCGTGCTTTGGAAAAATCATCTTCCCATGGGAAGTCAAAAACCTTATCGGTAAATTGGCGTGCAATTTCTTTTGTCGCGTCTGTAGAGCCGGTATCTGTTATCAGAATCTCATCCGCAATTCCTCTCACAGAAGACAGACACCGCGCCAACTGCGCTTCCTCGTTTTTCACAATCATGCATAAACTGATGGTCTTCAAAGATTGTCTCCCCCATTCGTGTTGGTTTCTATATGATAGAACGAAAGGCCCGCCCACCATGCAATGGACGGACCTTTTCACGGACATTGATTCTGAAAGAGCGCGGTTTAAGCGATATTCACGCCACCGCTGGCGTATCCGGTCAAGGTATTCACCAGAGATACACCCGTCGACGTAATGGTAAAGACCAGCAGCAGTCTGGTTCCCGCCGTAACGGGAATGCTCAGTCCGCTTACTGTGCCGGAGGCTATATCTCCTACGCTGATGACGCCGCCGATCGTCGGTGCCAGATCAACCTCTGCACCTGAAATTGGCGAAAAAATGTTGTCCGGCGTCGTGGATTCATAAAGCTGTGCATGAACCGTAATGTCGGTTCCAGCCAGCGTAAGTGCAATCACAACACTGAAATAGGCTGTCAGATCTGTAATGGTGCCGTCGCGCGGAACAGAGAATGACATATTGGCAAGCGTTCCTGCGGAACCGGTCAGATCAATAGACGCGCCCAAAACCGTTGACAAGACAGCGCTGTTACCAAAAGCTACAAGTGCGGGAAGCCCCGCTATACCCAAAGCAATCGAAGTCGGCGCTACCGGAATACCCGAAGCAAAAGGAATGATCGCACCATCTCCCGCCGGACCTGTCGGCCCGGTGGGACCAGTTGCGCCTGTGGGACCGGTAGGACCGGTCGCACCAGTCGGACCCGTTACGCCATCAGCGCCGGTCGGACCGGTTGGACCGATCGCTCCATCAGCGCCGGTCGGACCGGTTGGACCGATCGCTCCATCAGCACCGGTCGCACCGGTTGGACCGATCGCTCCATCAGCACCCGTTGCGCCAGTTGGACCTGTGGGGCCGGTGGGGCCGGTCGCGCCTGTCGGACCCGTTGCGCCAGTCGGACCGGTTGGACCGATCGCTCCATCAGCGCCGGTCGGACCGGTTGGACCGATCGCTCCATCAGCACCCGTCGGACCGGTTGGACCGATCGCTCCATCAGCACCCGTTGCGCCAGTTGGACCTGTGGGGCCGGTCGCGCCTGTCGGACCCGTTACGCCATCAGCACCCGTCGGACCGGTTGGACCGATCACTCCATCAGCACCCGTTGCGCCAGTTGGACCGATCACTCCATCAGCACCCGTTGCGCCAGTTGGACCTGTGGGGCCGGTCGCGCCTGTCGGACCCGTTGCGCCAGTCGGACCGGTTGGACCGATCGCTCCATCAGCACCCGTTGCGCCAGTTGGACCTGTGGGGCCAGTGGGGCCTGTCGCGCCAGTGGGGCCTGTGGGGCCAGTCGGGCCTGTTGCGCCAGTCGGACCCGTTGCGCCAGTCGGACCTGTCGCGCCAGCCGTACCATTTGCTCCGGTCGCGCCAGTCGGACCCGTTGCGCCAGTCGGACCTGTCGCGCCAGCCGTACCATTTGCTCCGGTCGCGCCAGTCGGACCCGTTGCGCCAGTCGGACCTGTTGCGCCATTTGCTCCTGCCGGACCTTGTATGCCTTGCGGCCCCTGCGGTCCTTGCACGCCCTGTGGACCCTGCGGACCTGTCGGACCCTGCACACCCTGCGGTCCTTGCGGACCCTGTGGGCCAGCAGGCCCTGTTGCACCTGTTGCACCTGTTCCGGCCGGACCCGTGGGCCCCTGCGGACCCGTTGGACCGGTGGGACCGGTCGGGCCGACACAATGAATCTCAACTGGCGGACAGCAGGGACGGCATGGCCTTACATTGGTACAGAACGGGACATTTTCCCAGTTCCGATTATTGACCGGCTGATTCTGTGAGCCGGATCTTGGCGGACTATTCGGATAATAAGTTCCATCACCGCAATAATAATTCATATGCATTGCTCCTACCTGTTTACATTGTGTGAAAAACGAGGAGATTGCAAACCTACCCCATAACCAAACTATGCACATCTGCTGCAATGCGTGCAAATTCGCCAGATCAGAATGTCGCAGACAAAAAACTCCCGAAACACCGCAAGCTGACGCGGTATTTCGGGAGTTTCTCTTTTAACAAGTCAAACAATCTGCCACGGATTTTTTTCTCCACTTTCAAACGCCATGCAGCTTCGAATGGAATTTTCCACCATATCACTGACTGCCTGATCTGTATAGAAAGCAGTGTGTGGTGTTACCAGCACGTTCGGCAGTGCCTTCAGCAGTGCCAGATCATGGTTGTCAAGCGGACGGTCCTGCAGATCTTTGTAATACAAGCCCGCTTCCTTTTCAATCACATCCAGCGCCGCGCCACCCAGCTTTCCGGCTTCCAGCACCGCAATCAGCGCTTCGGTGTCAACCAGCGTGCCGCGGCCGGTATTTACCAAAATGGCGTCTGACTTCATTTTGGAAAGGTTTTCTTCCCCGATCATATGGTAATTTTCCGGCGTTGCGGGCATATGCAGCGTGACAACGTCACTCTTTCGCAAAAGCGTGTCCAGATCCACATACTGAGCAAAAGCTTTGACTTCCTCACTCTCATGCAGATCGCAGGCCAGAATGCGGCAGCCGAAACCGGTCAGGCGCGTGATGACCGTGCGCCCAATGCGACCTGTACCGACCACGCCGACCGTCAGATTCGGCAGTTCCCGTCCCTGCACGCCTTCGAGGGAAAAGTTCTGCACCCATGCGTGCTGCAGAATCGACTTCATGCGGCGCGTCGCCATTAAAATTAACAGCAGGGTGTAATCCGCCACACTGTTCGGGGAGTAGCTGACATTGCCCACATGAATGCCCAGCTTTTTGGCGTAGGCAATATCAATATGGTCATATCCAATGGTGCGTGTGGAAATATAGTGAACACCCACCCGATGCAAAGCGTCCAGAACCGCGGCGGAAACCGGTGTGGTAATGATGCTGACAGCAGCACTGCCAGCCGCTGCGGCAGCGCTCTGCTCGGTCAGTGGGCCGTCCACCTGATGCAGTGAAACAGCGTACTGCTTGGAAAACTTCTGCAGGTACGGCGCTTCATCCTCCCTGCAGGAATAAACGGTAATTGGCAATTTTCTCAGTCCTTTCTAAAAGCACACAGAAATTGCGGCAGAAGTCTGCAAACATCTTGCTGCATCGTGTGCGATGTGCTATACTAAAGTGCTATTGAATTGATAAAGAGGGAACGCCGTATGAACAGCACCAATCAGTCCGCCAGTCTGCCACCCGTGTCCAGTGAATTGAATTTTCTATCCTGCGGTGAGCAGCACTGCTCGCCGGCACACACGTTTGGTCCAGCAGTGCAGGAGCAATATTTGCTTTCCTACTGCGTTTCCGGACACGGGATTTTTCAGGTTGACGGAGAAATCTACGCACTGAACCCGCAGCAAGGAATCCTGACACTGCCGGGAGAGCTTGTTTTTCATCAGGCAGACCTGCACGATCCTTGGCACGGCCTTTGGGTCGCATTCAGTGGAACGTTGGCAGAGCCGCACCTTGCGCGCTGTGGGCTGACTGCGGCGCAGCGTTTGTTTCACTGTGAACAGCCGAAAACCATGCAGGCAGTGCTGCAACAGATGCAGGCACACCTGCGGCTGTCCTACAGCGATGAGTTCTATCTGCAGGGGCTTCTCTACCAATGGCTCGGTCTGTTGGCTGCAGCCGCGGCGCTTCCCTATCGGCAGGCAGAAAAAGCCGGAAATGTTTATGTGTGCAAAGCTGTTGAATTCATGCAAAAAAATTACCAACACAATATTTCCGTTGCAGAGCTTTCCGCTTATGTCGGTCTGAACCGCAGCTATCTTACATTTTTATTCCAACGGGAAATGCAGATGGCCCCGCGTGATTATCTGCTGCACCTGCGTATGAAAAAGGCTTGCACGCTGCTGTATCAAAGCGAATTGCCAGTCGGGCAAATCGCGCATTCCTGCGGCTACCCAGACCCATTGGCATTTTCCAAAGCGTTTCGCAGGCAGTGTGGCAGCAGCCCGCGGGACTACCGAACGAAAACGCGTGCCGAAAGGATGCCCGCGCTCCCCCATTCTTAACAGCAGAAAAGCTGCGGAACACGCATCCCTGCGGCTTCCTGCAGCTTTTTATTTTCTTGCTTGATTACTCATTAAATGCGGAAGCCACATAAGTTTCCACAGCTTTGCTCATCATCTCTTCGGTTGTGGAAAACTGTGTTTTAGCCTTGACCACGTCGTCGCTGAGCTTGCTGAGGTCGTCCACCGTTTCAATGTTTGTGCCGGACGCCGCACACAGCTCCTCAAAATTTTGAAACTGCGTATATTTCTGTAGGAATGCATCCGGCAGCAGGTCTTTCAGGGTAAGTCCGCCCTCCAGACCGCTGATCATCTGGGTGAACTCCTCAAACTTTTCGAGCATACCTTTTTCTCTGCTTGTCTGTGCCAATACGAAAACCTCCTTTGTGTGAATCATGACCAATCCGCACAAGATTATTTTTAGTGATTATACTCCACCGGCGCGTGAAAAACAAGAGAAATTCGCAATTTTAAGTAAAATCCTTGTTCCAACACCCTGTTGTCAGTCCGCATCTTCTTCCACCCCATCTGCCAAGGGCAGCGCGTGCTCCACCAAATGCCGTGGGTCGTGAGAGGTATCCTGCAGCAAGACTGCGTCGTCATCCAAATCTCCCCAGATGGAGAAGCGGCCGTCATCCTGCCAAACCACTTCCAGTGCGATGTAGGGAATATAATCCTCCACACGGAAACGCGGCTTGTCATGGAAAAACAGCTCCGCCGCGCGGAATTTGTGCTCGCCGTGAAACAGCAAACGCTTCATGTCTCTTCCTCCAGTTTTGGCAGAATCAAATGCAAAAATTCACCGGGATGTCTGCAGAACATCTCCGGCTGCAACGTCAGCGGGCCGCTACTAAGCGACAACGCCGGAATCTGCCGCAGCTCATGCAGCTCCTTTCCCTTAAAGGTCGCCAGACGAATGCGGATCATGTCGTCCACTTCTTCGCCCGGAGCAAACTGCGGCGTCGGATTTTCGTACAGATACACAAAGCAGAATTCACGGTCTGGAAACGGACTTTCCGGAAAGACCTCTTTTTCCTTGGTCATGCCGAGCAGTTCCACCTGCTCCGGTTGCAGCTGCAGCCCCAGCTCCTCTCCGGTTTCACGCAGCAAAGCCTGCTGCGGCGTTTCTCCCGCGCTGATGTGCCCGCCGACCGCTGTATCGTAATAATCCGGAAAGGCGTTTTTGCTGTGCGCACGCTTCTGAAACCAAAGCCACACACCGTCTTCCCTTTTGGAAACCACCCAACAGTGCACCACCGCGTGCCACAGGCCTAATGTGTGCACTTTTGCGCGTTCTTCTGCTCCTATTTTATTGAAATTTTGATCGTATACGGTAAGTAATTCCGTCATGTTTTTCTTTCTTTCTGTAAAGTATACTCCTATACATTCGAGAAAATCCTAATTTTATGGGATTTTCTTTCGAGTATTGTAAAGCTATTTATCTTGACACATTTCATTCGTTTCGCTTTACAGCACTTGAGAATTTTATGGAATATTTTATCAGTCTATGTCTGTTTGTTAGAATTTCGTGCTGAAGCATTGCATTTCTCAGTGCCTGAGCGGGTGCGATTCTTGCAATTTTCTGTTGTCTGCAAGCATTTTTAGGATAAAATCTGTACGGTGAAATGCCTGTGCCGCGGGCCGTCAAATTCACAGAAATAAATGCCCTGCCACGTCCCGAGTGCAAGATGTCCCTCTAAAATCGGCACCGAAACGCTGCACCCGATGACAGAAGACTTCAGATGTGCCGCCGAATTTCCCTCCCGATGCCGAAACTCCGGTCTGTTCGGAAAGGTTTTGTCCAGCGCCCAAAGCAAGTCATGCACCACATCGGGGTCCGCATTCTCATTGATGGTGACAGCAGCCGTGGTATGCACGCAATAGACCAGACAGATGCCGGAATCTACACTGCTTTTCTGCAGGGACTCCTGTACTTGCTCTGTAATTTCATAAAATCCTTCCTGTCCGGTTTCCAGTTCATAGGAATAAAGCATCGCAAATCCTCCATTTCTTTCCGTGTTTGCTGACTGAACAACTTGCTCCTCTCAGTATAGGGCATTCCTGCACAAAACGCAAGGCAGCAAAAAGCGGCGTCCGCAAATGCAGACACCGCTTTTCCAATCGTTAGCTCCGATTTACAGCAGGTGAAAACTCATAATCAGGCCACTGAACACAATGGAAACCATAGACAGCAGCTTAATCAAAATATTGATGGAGGGGCCGCTGGTATCCTTAAACGGATCACCGACCGTATCGCCCACAACAGCTGCTTTGTGACAGTCGCTGCCTTTTCCGCCGTAATTGCCCGCCTCAATGTACTTTTTCGCGTTGTCCCAAGCGCCGCCGGCATTTGCCATCATCACTGCCAGAGTGAAACCGGATGCAGTTGCACCCGCCAGCATCCCACACACACCGTTTACGCCCAGCAGCAGTCCGACCACAATCGGCACAATAACCGCCATCAGCGCCGGTGCAATCATCTGCTTCTGTGCGGCGCGCGTGCACAAATCCACACAGGTTTCGTAATCCGGCTCTGCCTTCCCCTCTAGCAGACCTTTAATCTCCCGGAATTGACGGCGAACTTCCAGTACAATACTTTGCGCCGACTTGCCGACCGCCGCCATGGTCAGCGCTGCAAACATAAACGGCAGCGCCGCACCCACAAACAGTCCAACCAAAACCGCCGGACTGGTGATATTCAGATTGAATGCAAAATGCGGGTCGCGCACTTTAACTTCGCTGATGTATGAAGCAATCAGCGCCAATGCGGTCAAGGCGGCGGAACCAATGGCAAAGCCTTTACCAGTGGCTGCCGTTGTGTTGCCCAGACTGTCCAACGCATCCGTGCGCTCCCGCACAGATGCGTCCAACCCCGCCATTTCTGCAATGCCGCCGGCGTTATCTGCAACCGGTCCATACGCATCCGTTGCAAGGGTAATACCCAATGTTGAAAGCATACCGACTGCGGAAAGCCCAATTCCGTACAGGCCATTGTCATAAGCCTGTGCACCGCCGGAGGCAAAGTAGCTAACTAAAATGGAAATACCCACAATGACAACGGGTGCAGCCGTGGACTTCATGCCAAGACTCATGCCGTTGATAATGATGGTCGCTGCTCCCGTTTGGCTGGATTCTGCCAGCTTTTTCAGCGGGTTGTAGGTGTCGCTGGTAAAATATTCTGTAAAAATGCCAATTAAAATACCGGCAACCAAACCGGAAAGGATAGCGGCGTAAAGCCCGATATGATCGCTGCCCAGCCCGAACCAAATAAGAGGGAACGCGGTCACCGCAATAATGACCGCACTAATCCATGTGCCGCGGCGAAGCGCTGTCAGTAGGTTTTTCTGCGATGCGCCCTCTTCCGTATGTACAAAGAAACTGCCAATGATAGAAGCCAGAATGCCAATGGCAGCCATCGCCATCGGGATGAAAACTCCCTTAAAGCCGTATCCCGCAGCAACGGCAAGCGCAGCTGTGGAAATGATGGAACCCACATACGACTCATACAGATCCGCACCCATGCCGGCCACGTCACCGACGTTGTCACCAACATTGTCTGCAATGACCGCCGGATTGCGCGGGTCATCTTCCGGAATACCAACTTCTACTTTGCCGACCAGGTCTGCACCAACATCCGCAGCTTTAGTGAAAATGCCGCCGCCGACACGCGCAAACAGCGCCATGCTGGAAGCACCCATGCCAAAGGTCAGCATCGCGCTGGTAATGGCCTGCACCTGCGCTGACTCCAAAGCCGCTGCGCTGACATTTGCAGACAAACCCAAGTTAGCCGGGTTGGCGTAAAACCACTTCAGGAAGAAAAACCAGAAAGAAATGTCCAAAAGTCCCAAACCGACAACGACAAATCCCATGACGCCGCCAGCCGAAAAAGCAACCCGCAGCCCGGCATTCAGGCTCTTGCCGGCGGCATTTGCCGTGCGTGCGTTGGCCGAGGTCGCAATGCGCATCCCGATGAATCCGGAAAGTCCGGAAAAAAAGCCGCCTGTCACAAACGCAAACGGTACAAAATAGGTCAGGAACCCGCATCCCGCCATGATGAACAGAACCACAAACATGACCGCGAAGAAGATGGCAACACCGGTGTATTGGCGCTTTAGATAAGCATTGGCGCCGCGGCGAACCGCCTGGGAAATCTGCTGCATCTTTTCCGTGCCTTCTTCAGCTTTCCGCACCTGTTGGGTCAAATACACAGCGAACAACAGTGCAATCACAGAACCCACCGGTGCTAAAAACGTGAGCATATAAGGACCTCCCTGCTTCTCAATTTGCTGCACTTTCCTGCAGCTTCTTCTCTTAGTATAATAATTTATTCACAAAAAGTAAATAGTTTATTGAAAACTTTTATTCGTTCATACAATTTTTGACTTTTTCTGCAACGTCGCAGGTCCACACTTGCAACCTGCACGGAAATTCGCTATACTTTTTTAGAAGAAAGGAAGTCGAACCCATGCATTTGCCAAATGACCCTGCCATTTTACTCAGTTTTATCAACACCCGCTTGCGTGATGAGTTTGCAGATCTTGATGAGCTTTGCCGCACACTGGAGATTAACCAAGCCACCCTGCAGAAGAAGCTTTCTTCCATTGATTATGCATATAATGCAGAGATAAACCAATTCGTATAGGAGTCACTCCTATCTGCTTGACACTTCCACACTCTCATGCTATGCTTACACAGGGGAAAGGAGAACCGGACAAATGACAAACGAGGAACTTCTGCAAAGCCTTTCCGGAATGATTGATCAGAAATTGAGTCCGGTCAACCAACATCTGGAAGCGATTGATCAGCATTTGTACAAAATGGACATCCGCCTGGACAACGTTGAAACCCGACTGGATGGTGTAGACGCACGTCTGGACAGCATGGACACGCGTCTAAGCAGCGTCGAAACCCACTTGGAAAGTGTAGATGCACGTCTGGACAGCATGGACACGCGTCTAAGCAGCGTCGAAACCCACTTGGAAAGTGTAGATGTGCGTCTGGACGGCATCGATACCCGTTTGGATGGTGTAGATGTGCGTCTGGGAACTGTTGAACAGCAGCTAGATGAGATACGGGAAGACGGAAAAGTCACCCGTGCGGGTGTGGAGCAGCTTGCTGCGTGGGCCAACGACCCCCGCCAGCATCCCCGTCTGGACGACTGGGAAATGCGGCAGGCAAACTAAAAACAAACAAAAAACGGCGCCCCCTTTTAAACGGGGCGCCGTTTTGTTGATCGTTCGCTTATTTTTCAGAAAAGAGCGTCTGTTCTGCCAGCTTACAGGCATCTTCAATGCAGCCGTCACAGCTGCGCAGCACATTTCCGGTGCCGATTCCTTTCAGCTGTTCGCACACAGCTGTTCCGTTTTTTTGGACAAAGCCCTCCATAATTGCCTTAGAAAGCTGATAAGTGACGCCCTTTGTGCGCTGTTGCAGACCGCCGCTGTTCGCCAAACCTGCCAGCAGCACCGCACCGCTGACAGCTCCGCATACAGACTGCATCCCGCCCATTCCTGCGCCGAAGCCTTCCGCCATGCGGAACATCTGATCTTCGGAATTGTGCACCAAATCCCCGTACGTACAGGCAACGGCCTGTGCGCAGTTATACCCCTTGTGATGGCGCTCCAGCGCCTGCTGAACCCGACTCTCCATGTTCCGCATTCCCCTTTCCGCTACCTGCAGCCGCATCGTCGGCGGGCTGCTCTGCTTCTAATGCTGGTTTCCGGTTGAGAATCTCCATGAATTCGTCGCCGGTGATTGTTTCTCTATCCAGTAAATAATGGGATATCTCATGCAGCTTCGCCATGTTTTGCTGCAACACAGCAAGGGCTTTCCCGTGCTGCTCCTGAATAATCTGCCGCACCTCATCGTCGATTCGCGCGGCAGTATCCGGCGAACAGGTCAGCGAAGTGTCGCCGCCGAGATACTGATTCTGCACGGTTTCCATGGCAACCATGCCAAAGTGGCTGCTCATGCCGAAGCGTGTCACCATGGCACGGGCAATTTTGGTGGCTTTCTCAATATCGTTGCTTGCGCCGCTGGTAAAGTCGCCGAAAATCAATTCCTCCGCAGCGCGGCCGCCGCAAAGCGTTTCAATTTTGCCAAGGCAATCCGTTCTGCTCATCAGGGACTTTTCGTCCTCATCCACCTGCATGGTATAGCCCAGCGCGCCGCTGGTGCGGGGAATAATTGTAATCTTCGTAACCGGTGCGGAGCCTTTCTGCATAGCTGCAACCAGTGCGTGGCCGGTTTCATGATAGGCAATGATTTCCTTTTCTTTGGGCGGAATCACCGCGCCCTTGCGCTGATAACCGGCGATGACCGTTTCCACGCTTTCTTCCATATCTTCCTGCGTGACCGACCTGCGCCCGCACTTCACGGCACGCAATGCCGCTTCGTTCATGATATTGGCAAGTTCCGCGCCAGAAGCACCGGCGGTTGCGCGCGCGACTGCGTGATAATCCACATCCGGCCCGATTTTAATATCCTTCGCGTGTACTTTCAGAATCGCCTCGCGACCCTTGAGGTCAGGCAGATCCACCGGAATACGCCGGTCAAAACGACCCGGCCGCAGCAGTGCCTTATCCAGACTGTCCGGCCGGTTGGTGGCTGCCAGAATGACCACGCCTTTGCGTCCGTCAAAGCCGTCCATCTCTGTCAGCAGCTGATTCAGCGTCTGCTCGCGCTCGTCATTGGAATTGATGCTGGTATCACGCGCTTTGCCAATGGTGTCAATCTCATCGATAAACACAATACAGGGCGCTTTTTCCTGTGCCTGCTTAAACAGGTCGCGCACCTTCGCCGCGCCCATGCCGACAAACATCTCCACAAACTCCGAACCGGAAATCGAGAAAAACGGCACGTGCGCTTCTCCGGCAACCGCCTGCGCCAGCAGAGTTTTGCCGGTGCCGGGCGGCCCCACCAGCAAAGCACCCTTCGGCAGGGTTGCACCGATGTCCGCATATTTCTGCGGATTGTGCAGGAAGTCAACAATTTCCACCAAGGCTTCTTTTGCCTCATCCTCACCGGCAACATCGTGAAACGTTTTTCCGGTCTGCGCTTCCACATAGATTTTGGCATTACTCTTGCCAAAGGACATTGGGCCTGTTCCGCCCATCTTTTTCTGCATCATGTGCAGCAGCAGCCAACCTGCCAAAAACGTCAGACCAATCGGCAGAATCAAACCGACAAAAATGTTGAGCAACGGTGAAGTCTGCTGGGGAATATCCGCTGTAAACTGAATATTCCCCTTTGCAAGCAGACGTTCCGTCAGCTTTTCGTCCGGCATCACACCGGTCACATAGGTATTGTCTGCATTGGGGTTCGACGGCTGCTGGACTGCCTTCTGCAGTTGGTCTTCCAGCGAAGAAGAAGCAGAGGAGGAAGCCTTGGAATTGACCACCGGCACTTTGCCCTTCGCCACAAAGGTAATCTTCAGGTTCTGCCGGTCAATGTTCACTTTACTGACCTGCCCGTTATCTACCATTTTCAGGAACGTGGCATAGTCCACACTTGTGGTGCGTGTCTGTGTAAAGGACGGGAACACAACCATGTTCAGCAGGGCAATCAGGACGATTGTCACTGCATAGAAAATAATCATTTGTTTTTTGGGATTTTTTTGCTCTTTCATTTTGTTTCCTTTCCCGCGGTGGCTGAAGCAGCACGCAAGTGGAGAACGGCGTTATTTTTTCTTTGTAATCATCATACCACATTTTACGCCAGATTACTATGAAATCTAAATGAATAAATCTTTGCGCCAATGTGTCAATGCTTTGCAGACAGAAAAAGCACCTGAACAAGGGTGTTCAGGTGCTTTTTCTGCAGAAATTCAGGTAAAAAATCCCTAGTGCTGTGCTCTGGAAACCGCTTGAAATGCAGGGTCACTCATATCGGAGAGGATGTGCATCACCGGCTCCAAATCAATCTTTTTCTCTTTACCCGCTTTCAGCAGTTTGTTCTGCTGCTCTACCCAACTCAGTACGATTTTTTGGTTGGTATACATCCCCACACCCCAAGACAGCGCTGCTTCCGTCAGATTTTCTTCGTCCGTAAGTTCTGTTTCCGCATCTTTCACGCTGCTGTCATAGGATGCGGTACTGCGGAATTTAAAAATGGAGTAGTAGTAGCTTTCGTAGGTATCCAGTGACAAATCTTGCAGGTGATACTGGTTTTGCAGCAGCTTCAAATATCTGCCGCACTTACTTTTCAGGTTTTCCAGCGCAATCGTACTATCCTGGAAAGTATAAGACGCTTTATAAAGCTTACCGTTAATCTTCAGCTGCCACTTCACCGTAAGCGGATTCAGATTCCCGTAGTTTTTCACCCAGACCGTCTGCGGAACATCTTCCGCACAGGCATAAATTTCAATTGGTTTTGTTGTGTAAATTGCTGCATTTTGCTCATTGGAAAGCTGCGGTCCCCAACCATGATTGCATAACTGGTTTTGCCGTAACAATCCCCGGCATACGGCTTCATATCCGTCACTAATTTTAAATTTGCGGGAGTTTTTGAGGATGCAGCAGAAGAGGCCAAAGAGGCAGTCTTTTCCCCGCCTGTTGGAGCAGCCTGCACACTGCGTCCGGCTGTACAAAAAACAACCGCTGATACAACCCCAACTGTTAATACGCAAGCCGCCAACCGAACTTTTACAGATTGTCTCATAAATAAAAGTCTCCCTTCAGAATCCATCATGAGAGTATGCCGTAAATATCGTTCCCGTGCTGCCAACCATTGCTACTATCGCGTGAAACCCAACTACAATAGAAAGATGAATGTTGTGCCACTTTAAAATCATAATATCTTACACCATCATTAGGATTTGTGTACATGGTGTTGTTTCTTGCTACAACATAGGCAAGATGATGATCATGGTTGTTGTCACTCCTACTTTTTCCGATTACAGATCCACCTCTCGTGTAGAGTTGATTTGTCCATTCTGTAAAATGACTTGCTACATTCATACCACTATGCCATCTGTCTCCAAAATGAGCTTTAAACTATAGCCTCAGCCCCCACAACTTTCTTGCTCATCTGTCTTTTCAGGATGTGCTGGTTGCACAAGTAGTGTACTTATGCAAAGCACACTTGTCAAGCACACAGTTGCAATTGATTTAATTCTTTTCATAAGTTTAATTTCCTGTTATGTTTTATATTTTTCCATAATTATAATACAATTTATTTAAAATTTTGTAAACGACTAGTCTCGTTGAATTTCTATCTTAGTTCTCTTAATCCCCTGTACAGAAACACAAAAAACTGCCGCAGTGCAAGCACCACGGCAGTTTGAAAAGGCATTTTCTTTTACAGAACACTGAACAGCAGGTCACCATAGGTCGGGTACGGCCAGTAGGATTTGCCGACAATCTGCTCAATTTCATCCGCAACTTTGCGGGTTTTCTCCATCTGCGCAAACAGGGTATTGCGGGAATACTGCGCCTGCTCCTGAACAGACCCTTTGCCCTCGCCGTCAATCGCTTTCTGCAGGACTTTGACTTCCTTGTAAAGTGCATCGCTCAGTTTAGACAGCTCTTTCAAAGTATCCTTTTCAAATGCAGAGGTAACCTCCGCACACGCAGCCGCCTTAGTGACCACTTCCTCACTCAGGTCTTTCATGTATTTGCCTGCAGACGGAAGAATATCTTTATAAACCATATCTACCATCGTCAGTGCTTCAATGTGCAGCTGCTTGGTGTAATTCTCCAGCTGAATATCGCAGCGAGAGTACACTTCGTCTTTAGCCAGCACGCCATGGTGCTCAAACAGCTTCACATTTTCCGGCAGCGTGTAGTACGGCAGTGCATCCGCAGTAGACGCCAGATTCAGCAGGCCGCGCTTTTTCGCTTCTTTCACCCACTCGTCGGTATAGCCGTCGCCGTTAAAGACAATGCGCTTGTGCGCATGATATGCGTCATGCACAATGGTGTTCAGTTCTTTGGTAAAGTCCTTCGCTTTTTCCAGACGGTCGGCATATTTCTCCAGCACGTCTGCCACAATGGTGTTTAGCATCATGTTCGGACAGGCAATCGAAACGGTGGAGCCGAGCATCCGAAACTCAAATTTGTTGCCGGTAAAGGCAAACGGCGAGGTTCGGTTGCGGTCTGTGGCATCTTTCGGCAGGGGCGGCAGCTCATCCACGCCGATGGTCAGCACTTCTTTGTCTTTCTGCGCATAGTGCTTACCCTGCTCAATGGAATCCAGAATCGCGGTCAGCTCATCGCCAAGGAAGATGGAAATAATCGCAGGCGGTGCTTCGTTTGCTCCCAAACGGTGGTCGTTCCCCGCGCTGGCAACAGACAGGCGCAGCAAGTCCTGATGCTCGTCAACCGCTTCAATAACGGCAACCAGGAACAGCAGGAACTGCGCGTTTTCCCGCGGAGAGTCGCCGGGATCCAGCAGGTTAACGCCGTCGTCAGTGGCAATAGACCAGTTGTTATGCTTGCCGGAGCCGTTGACCCCGTCAAAGGGCTTTTCGTGCAGCAGGCAGGCAAGGCCGTGCTTGGCAGCAACCTTTTTCATGATTTCCATGGTCAGCTGGTTGTGGTCGGCGGCGATGTTGGTGCCGGTAAAAATCGGTGCCAGTTCATGCTGCGCAGGCGCCACTTCATTGTGCTCTGTTTTCGCCAAAATCCCCAGCTTCCAGAGTTCCTCGTCCAAGTCCTTCATAAATGCCTTGACGCGCGGCTTAATCACCCCGAAGTAGTGGTCTTCCATCTCCTGCCCCTTGGGCGGTTTAGCACCGAACAGCGTCCGACCGGTGTAAACCAGGTCGCGCCGTTTGAGGTACAGGTCACGGTCAATCAGAAAATACTCCTGCTCCGGGCCAACGGTGGTGTTGACCCGCTGTGCGGTGGTGTTGCCAAACAGGCGCAAAATCCGCAGTGCCTGCTTGTTAATGGCGTTCATAGAGCGCAGCAGCGGCGTCTTTTTATCCAGTGCCTCACCGCCGTAAGAACAGAACGCGGTGGGAATGCACAAGGTATCGTCCTTAATAAACGCATCGCTGGTGGGGTCCCACGCGGTGTAGCCGCGGGCTTCAAACGTGGCGCGCAGGCCACCGGACGGGAAGGAACTTGCGTCCGGTTCTCCTTTAATCAGCTCTTTACCGGAAAACTCCATGATGACTTTTTCGCTGTCTATCGGATAAATAAAACTGTCATGCTTTTCGGCGGTAATACCTGTCATCGGCTGGAACCAGTGAGTAAAGTGCGTACAGCCGTTTTCCACTGCCCAGTCTTTCATTGCGTTCGCCACTACATTTGCAACATCCGGAACAAGCGGCTGCCCCTCTTTCCGGGTTTTCATCAGTGCCTTAAAGGTATCCTTCGGAAGCCGTGCCTTCATGACTGTTTCATTGAACACCAAGCTGCTGAACAATTCTGGTACTTTACTCATGCAATTCCCTCCATGCAGTAATAATCGGTGTGGATAGACAAAAAGCGCTATAGGGAACTAGCCCCACAGCGCCTTTACTGTCGTTATCGTTATTATATTCTCTCCGGATAGAAAAGTCAACGGCAGAAAAGCGGAGAAGCGCAAAAATCCGCCCGGTTTCTTTCACTTCTTTTGTGCAGCGAGCCAAAAATGCACCGCTTTCCGCCTTTTGACTTATTTTTTGGAAGCACCTGCACCGATTCTTTGCCTGCGCGCATATAAAATCCGAACCGGCGGAAACATCTGCGCCTGCAGACCGCTCACTTCCTCAACCAAAAATCCGTTTTCGGAAAGCACCTGTGCGTACTCCTGTATATGGGCAAGGTCCAAAATTGCAAGGCGGCAGCCGCTTTTTGCCACGCGCGCCATTTCCAGCAGGGCTTTTTCCCGTTCCGCCGCGCCGTGGATGTTATGTATCGCAAGGCTGGAAACAATCACATTAAATGTTTCGTCTGCAAACGGAAGGCTGCGCATATCCCCGCTTTGCACCGCGATCCGGTCTGCCGTCCCCTCCAGCTGTGCGTTTGCCTGCACCGCTTTGGCGCCGTTGCCGGATTGATCCTTGCCGCTCCACAGGTCAACCCCATAAGCTTTTCCGGTTTTGAGCTTCTGCGCAAGCCCGTTCAGCAGCAACCCGCGGCCGCAGCCGACATCCAGCACCGTGTCACTTTCCCGCACGATCGTGCGCTGCAAAATCTTTTCGCGCAGCTTATACTTGCCGCATTTGCTGCCGTAAAGCATATAAAAGCCGACTGCCAGCAAAAGAAGCCCCACCCACGAAAAGGTGTGCGCCCGCACGCCCGCAGCCAGCATCAGCAGTACCCCTGCCGCGAGCAGAACAAAAACCGCAAGCGGCGCATCAATACCGTAATTTCCTTTTTTCATCGTTTTTCCCCCTGTAAAAAGTGAAAGTGCACCAGTGCGTTCCAAATGCCGTTTTTTCCCACCGCATCGGTCACGTAGTCCGCCGCCTCCTTGAGTTGCGGAATGGCATTTCCCATCGCAATGCCCAGCTTCGCCTCGGCAATCAACTCCAAGTCGTTGCCGCTGTCCCCGAAAAAGACCACCTGCGAAAAGTCGCTGCCGTAATACGCCAGTACGCGGCGCATCCCCTCCGCCTTGGAAAGCGCGCGCGGAATGATGTCCGCCCCGCGCTTCTGCGCAAACAGCGGCACTTTGATTTCTGGAAACGCAGCCTCCAGAAGCCGCGCATCCGCAGTGTTTCCAACCAGCGCCAGCGCACGCACCTGCCGCCCGAATGCCTCTTGCGCAGGGCGCACCGTAATGGGTGTCTGCCGCACGCAGGTGTAAACGAAATCCCGCAGCGGCTGCGGCTTGGTCGTATAATAGACATTGTCCAAAAGGCAGCTGACGCACAGATCCTTTTGCAGTGCAAATGCAAAAATTCGCTGCATCAGCTCCTGCGGCAGAAAGTATTCGTACAGCACCTTTCCCTCGGCGCAGACCTTTGCGCCGTTCATCTGCACCACTGCGTCCGGCTGCACAGTTTCCATGCCATAAGTGCTTTCCGGCTGTTCCATGTCGCGACCGGTGGCAAGCACAATTTTCCACGTTGGTCGCAGCAGGCGGACAGCCTCTTGTGTGCTCGCCGGAATTTGCCCCGTGGCGTGGTCCAGCAGCGTCATATCGTAATCAAAGCATAGCAGTTTTTTCACATTTGCGCCCTTTCTAACCGTTCATTCCGTTTTGCCGCGCGCATCAAACGCAATCAGGCTGTACTCGATCGGCACCGTCCGCTCGCCCTCTGCTGAAGAATGCGCCCGTACAAATTCCATCACCTTTTGTGAAAGCGTTTCCATTTCCTCGGGTGAAAGGTACAGTACACCTCCCACGCCCAGTTGGCTGCCGACAGGCGCCGCGCCGCCGCTCTTTGCGGCATACGCAAGTGCATTTTCAAAATAATCGTGGTACACCATGCGCACCATGTTTTCGCCGAGTATCTGTTTGCGGTTTCTGCTTTCTGCTGTGTCGTTCTCAAGGCCAATATGCACCTCCACCGGTGTTGCTCGGTAAAAGGTGGCGACAATGCCGTGAATCAGTTCGGTATGGTCCACTTCCACCAGGCCGATGCCCTGCAGTTTCTGCAGATGATGCTTGGCGGAAGACGGCGAGATTTCCAAGAGATCCGCTAATTTTTTCGCAGTGACCGGCACCCCCAGCGCCGCCAGCTTCAAAACAATGCGCTGCCGCAGCGGGTCCATATAAATTTTCAAGCTTTCTTCATCCTGAATTTCCAGAATGCGCAGGCCCATTGGCTGCATCCCCTTCCTGCTGAAGATTATACCATAGCCCTGCCCGCTGTGCAAAGCTGAAACGAGATTTAGTTCATTCCACGAAAGCCCTTGCCGATAATTTCGCTGCTGTTGGTAATCATGATAAATGCGTTCGGCTGCTGCTCGCGGATAAAGCGGCGCAGGCGCACCGCCTGATTGCGCTTCATCACAGTCAGAATCACTTTCTTCTGGCTGTGGCCGTAGCTGCCCTGCGCTTCAAACACCGTTGCGCTGCGATTAAGCTCCTGATGAATGAAGTCGCAGATGGGGGCGGGAACATCGCAGACCACTGTGAAGTATTTGCACAGATTCATGTTTTCAATCACGGTATCAATCACCAGGGTTTTCGCCAGCAGCCCCGCGATGGAGAAAAGCCCTGTCTTCGGCCCATAAATTACAAAGGCAAGCACCGTGATCAGCACATCAACCAGCATCAGCGTAACGCCGATATTGAAGCTGGTATATTTCTTGAGAATCATCGCAAGGATATCCGTGCCGCCGCTGGAGGCGTCCGCATCAAACAGCATGGCGGAACCGAGCGCGGGCAGAAACACCGCAAACATAAACTCCAGCACCGGCTCATTGGTCATAGGCTTTGTCAGCGGGTACACTTTATCCAGAACGCTCAGTGCCACCGACATCAGCACACTGACATACACCGTTTTCACTCCGAAAGATTTGCCGACAAACAGAAACCCCACTACCAAAAGCGCCATATTCATGATAAACGTCAGGTCGGAAGCGTTAAATGGCGTAAAGCTGCTAAACAGCACGGCAAAACCGGTCACCCCGCCAAAACAGAAATTGTTCGGAAACTTAAAAAAGTAAATGCCAACCACCATAATCATGGTTGCTGCTGTTAAAAAAGCGTACTCCCGCACCGTCTGGCGCACCTTTGCCTTGTCCATGAAACGAATCCCCTCAACCAAAAACTTTTTAATGCGCCGCTGTCTTTCAGCGGGCTGTTTGACCAAAGGTTATTATAGACGCTTGAACGGCAAAAAGGAACCTGCTCCCGCAAAAAAAAGCAAAAAGGCAGCATCCAACCGCAGTAAGCCGCACTTTCTTTTCAATTTTTCATCATTTCCTCTTTACATTTGTAAATTGATATACTAATATACTAGTATAAAAGAAAACATTGAGGCATGAAAGGAGCAACTTCCCTATGAAAATGACATTCCGATGGTTTGGCGAGGGTCGCGACAGCATCAGCCTGAAGCAAATCAAACAGATTCCCGGCTGCACCGGTCTGATGGGCGTGCTGGACCAGTACGCCGCCGGTGAGGAGTGGCCGCTCCACGTGATTCAGGACTACGTCCGGCACGTACACGACGCAGGTCTGGAAGTAGAAGTCATTGAAAGCGTCAACATCCACGAGGACATCAAGCTGGGCAAACCCAGCCGCGACCGCTATATCAAAAACTACATCAAAACCATCCGCAGTCTGGCACAGTGCGGTGTCAAAGTCATTGTGTACAACTTCATGCCGGTTTTTGACTGGCTGCGCACCGACCTTGCACACGTGATTCCCGAAGACGGCTCCAACTCCCTCTACTTTGACGAAGCGGAGCTTAAAGGCATGACACCGGTGCAGATTGTGGAAAACACCGCAAAAAGCTCCAATGGTTTTTCCCTGCCCGGCTGGGAACCGGAGCGCCTTGCAGAGCTGCAGAGCATTCTGGAGCAGTACAAACTGATTGACGAAGACAAGCTGCGCGAAAACTACAAGTATTTTCTGGATGCCGTCATCCCGACCTGCGAAGAAGTCGGCATGGTGCTGGCCTGCCACCCGGACGATCCTGCCTGGCCGGTGTTTGGTCTGCCCCGCATTGCCCACTCGCAGGCAGACTTTGATAAAATCGTCAAACTGCACGACAGCCCCTGCAACACCGTCTGCCTGTGCACTGGTTCGCTGGGTTCCGACCCTGCCAACGACATTCCCGCCATCATCCGTCACTTTGGGGAAATGCACCGCATTGGCTGTGCGCACGTCCGGAACATCAAGTTCCTCGGCCCTCACAAGTTCCGGGAATCTTCTCATCTTTCCAGCGACGGTTCGCTGGATTTGTACGAAATTATGAAAGCCCTGTACGAAACCTGCCCGGACACCTATGTGCGCCCTGACCACGGCCGCATGATCTGGGACGAAGTCGGCCGCCCCGGCTACGGCCTTTATGACCGTGCGCTGGGTGTCGCCTACCTGAACGGTCTATGGGAGGCCATCGGCAAAAACGCAAAAGCCGCAAACTGAAGAAACGGAGGTGCAAAATGTGCCGTTTACGCCGCTAAAATCTGAAAAGTACCGGATTCAAAACACCGGCGACCGGATTTACGCCGATCTGCGGGAGGCCATTATGCTTCTGCAGCTGCACCCCGGCGAGGAACTGAATATCAAGTCGCTTTCTGAAAAGCTGGGGGTCAGCCGCAGTCCGGTGCGCGACGCGGTCATGCGCCTTGCCAAAGAAGGTCTGGCAGACGTTCTGCCGCAAAAGGGCACCCGGGTTTCCCGTATTGACCCCCACCGGGTTGAGGAAGAACGCTTTCTGCGCGAAAGTCTGGAAATCCGCCTGCTCAGCCTTTTCATGCAGCAGCACACTTCGCAGGACGTTTCCGATTTGGAGCAGTTGGTGGAAACACAGAATCGCTGCCTGCGGGAGACCCGGATGTCTGACTTTCTGGATTATGACGAAGCGTTTCACAGTGTATTCTTCCGCGCGGCAGACAAAGCGCTCTGCTGGGACTTGATTGAGCAAATGTCCGGCCACTACCGCCGCGCCCGCTTGATGACCTTATGGGACGCAAAAATCGTCAGCGGCGCCATTGGCGAGCATGAAGAAATGCTCCGATGCATCCGACAGGGACAGACCGACCGCTTGACGGAAATTGAAGAAAACCACTGCCGCAAAATCAACATACAGGAGCTGGATCTGTTTCAGCAGTATCCGGACTTCTTTACAGAAAGAAAGGAATAAAAGCTATGAAGCTAAAGGAAGCGGCGCTGCAAAATACAGCCGCCTGGGAAAAAGCCGGGTTTGACCTGCCGCACTTTGACCGAAAAAAAGTGTGTGCACAGACGCGCAAAGCACCGAAATGGATTCACTTCGGTGCCGGCAACATTTTCCGGGCATTTCCTGCAAATATACAGCAGCAAATTTTGAACGCAGGCAAAGCAGACACCGGCATCATTGTTGCCGAAGGCTTTGACTATGAAATCATCGACAGAATGTACCGCCCGCACGACAACCTTTCCGTTCTGGTGACACTGCAGGCAGACGGTTCCATTGAAAAAACCGTTGTCGGCAGCATTACCGAGTCTTTAAAAGTTGACTCCGCTGATGCAGCCGAGTGGAACCGGCTCAAAGAAATTTTCTGCAGCCCGTCCCTGCAGATGGTCAGCTTCACCATCACAGAAAAAGGATACAGCTTGGTCAACGGAAAAGGCAGCTTTACCGATGCGGTTCTGCAGGACTTTCAAAAGGGTCCTGCCGCGCCGGTCAGCTACATCGGCAAGTTGGCAGCTCTGGTATATGCCCGCTACCAAAACGGCCGGCTTCCGCTTGCACTGGTCAGCATGGACAACTGCTCGCACAATGGCAGCAAACTGTACAGCGCGGTCAGCACCTTTTCTAAAACATGGTCGGAAGCCGGTCTGACCGACGCCGGCTTCGATGCTTATGTGAATGACCGCATGAAAGTTTCATTCCCGTGGAGCATGATTGACAAAATCACGCCGCGGCCGGATGATTCTGTCAAGGAAATACTCGTGAAAGACGGCTTTGAGGACGTAGAGGCGGAAATTACCGCCAAGCATACCTATGTGGCGCCGTTCGTCAATGCGGAAGAAACGCAGTATCTGGTGGTTGAAGACTGGTTCCCCAATGGCCGCCCCAATCTGGATGCAGGCGGGGTGATTTTTACTGACCGCGAAACAGTAGACAAAGTGGAAAAGATGAAAGTGTGCACCTGCTTAAATCCTCTGCACACCGCACTCGCAATTTACGGCTGTCTGCTCGGCTACACGCTGATTTCCAAAGAAATGCAGGACCCGGAGCTAAAAAAGCTGGTAGAAACCATTGGGTACAAAGAGGGTCTGCCGGTTGTCGTCAATCCCGGCATTCTCGACCCGAAAGAATTTCTGGACACGGTGCTGCGTGTGCGGATTCCGAATCCGTTTATGCCGGACACGCCGCAGCGCATTGCGACTGACACCTCGCAGAAGCTCGGCATCCGCTTTGGTGAAACCATCAAAGCGTACCTTGCTTCGCCAACGCTGCAAGTGACAGACCTCAAGCTGATTCCGCTGGTGCTGGCCGGTTGGTGCCGCTATCTGCTGGGTGTGGATGACAACGGACAGGCATTTACGCCGTCTGCTGACCCGCTGCTGGCAGAAAATCAGGCGCACCTTGCCGGTGTGAAGTTGGGCAGCAAGGGCCCGTTCCATGCAGCCCTGCAGCCGATTCTGTCCAACGTGTCCATTTTTGGCGTTGACCTTTACGAAGCCGGTTTAGGTGCGCAGACCGAAGCGTACTTTGCCGAACTGACCACAGGCACTGGTGCAGTCAGAAGCACCCTGCAAAAATATGTAAACGCCTAAAGATACTAAAGTAAAAAGGACAGGAATCCGCCCCACAGGGGTACGATTCCTGTCCTTTTCTATTGCAACAGCAAAGGTCGTGGCGGGCTTCCCCGCGCTGTTTCAAATGCTCCGCTGGAGCATTTGAAAGGCAAAAGATACTTTCCTTTTCACCCAGGCTTACAGCCCGAACTCGCTTCCTTGATAAAGACCTTGGGGCTTTGCCCCAAACCCTACCGCCCTTGAAAGGGCGGGCGGAACTTTTGATGAAAGGTAACAAAGCGCTGACTTTACCCTGACACAGACTGAAAAAGAAGCGGGAGCACACTCCGGGAACTTCAGCACACCGCCTGCGGGGGCTTCCCCGCAGCCTGCAGCTGCTCTACTACTTTCTGTGCATCCGCATCTGTAATTTTCCCGTTTCCAAAAGCAACCAAACCACGCAGCGGCATATACCGCAGCATGGATTCCATCATCTGCGCCGTGCTCTCACCCAGACAATCCGCATTTCCGGAATCGGCCGACATCATACCATACGCTTCTATCAGCGGACGAACAATTTCTCTGCCTCGGGGCATCTGCAGCACATCTCCGATGGTCGTATCCAGCGTAATCTCCGCCGGTTTCTTCGGCGTTCCCGCCGCAGTCACCTGCACGGTCTGCAGGATGTTTCGGCTCGACTCGCCAAGCTCCAACGTGTAAACGCCCGGCTCCACGCGCCAGTCCTGCAAATCCATATCATAATATGAAAAGGCGCGCTTTCCAAGCCGAAACGTCACGGTTTTGGTCTCGCCGGGCGCAAGCTCTACCTTTTCAAAACCTTTCAACTCATGTACCGGACGGATGACGTCCCCTTTAGGCGGCGCCACATACAGCTGAAGCACTTCCTTGCCGGTGCGCGTGCCGGTATTCGTCACCTCTGCCTGTACCGTCAGCGTATCCGTATCTGTCAGATGGGCTTGACTCAGACGCACGTTGCCGCAGGTAAAAGTGGTATAACTCAGCCCATGTCCAAACGGAAACAACACATCCATTTTTTTGGTGTCATAATACCGGTAACCGACAAAGACACCTTCCCGGTACTCGGTTTTGTCCCCCTCACCGTGATAATACAAATAAGACGGATTGTCCTCCAGCTTCCGTGGGAAAGTTTCCGCCAGATGTCCGCTTGGATTAACGTCGCCGAACAGAATGTCCAGAACTGCGCCGCCCACAGCCTGACCGGCCAGATAAGCTTCCAGTACAGCCTTCACATGGTCAAGCCACGGCATTTCCACCGGCGCACCATTATGCAGAATCACAACCATATTCGGATTGACCGCCGCTACGGCTTCAATCAGCGCGGTCTGGTTTTCCGGCAGGCGCATATGGGTACGGTCGTAGCCTTCCGACTCATAGGCATCCGGCAGACCGGCAAAAATGACCGCTGTGTCTGCCGCTTTGGCTGCCTGCACCGCCTCTTCCTGCATCTGCGCGCAAACACAGTCCTCTTGGGTACGGTACCCCTGCGCATAAACCGTCTGCGGGTAAGCCGATGGATTCTGCTGAACCAGCTCCCATGCGGCGTCCACCCGGCTGCAGTTGATGTGGGAGCTGCCGCCGCCCTGAAAGCGCGGCTTCTGGGCAAACTCGCCGATAAATGCAAGCTTCGCCTTGCGGTTCAGCGGCAGAAGTGCATCTTCATTTTTGAGCAGAACCATGCACTGCCCCGCCGCTTCCCGTGCGGTTTGGTGATCTTTTTCACGGTCAAAAACCGCTGTGGAATCGCGGTGCGCTTCAAACCGCTGTACCTGTGTCAGAATGCGCTCGACCGCCCGGTCAAGCACCTCTTCCTGCAGGGTGCCATCCTGCACCGCCTGTACGATTTTTTTGTCATTCATGCCGAATGAAGTCGGCATTTCCAAATCCAGACCTGCCTGCAGGTCGGGCACACGGTCATTCACCGCACCCCAGTCACTGACCACAAAGCCGTCAAATCCCCACTCGCCGCGCAGAATGTCCGTCAGCGCGCGGCGGTTCTGAGCAGCATATACACCGTTAATCCGATTGTAAGAGCACATCACCGTCCACGGTTTCGACTGCCGCACCGCTGTTTCAAAAGCCGCCAGATAAATCTCCCGCGCGGTGCGCTCGTCCATTTCGGAGCTGGAGCTCATGCGGCGGTGCTCCTGACTGTTGGCAAAAAAGTGCTTGATGCTGGTGCCAACGTGCCTACTTTGCACACCGGCAATCTGGTTGGCTGCCAATTCGGAAGCCAGGTATGGGTCTTCCGAGTAATACTCAAAGTTGCGCCCACAAAGTGGGGAGCGCTTGATGTTCACCGCTGGGCCGAGAATCACGCCGACGCCCTCAGCCTGACACTCATTGCCCAGTGTTTCCCCAATATGCCGCAAAAGCGAGCGGTCAAAGGAAGCTGCTGCTGCACAGCCTGCCGGAAAGCAGACGGCCTTGATGCTTTCGTTGATGCCCAAATGGTCTGCCTGCAGATCCTGCTTGCGCAGACCGTGGGGGCCGTCGCTCACCATCATAGAGGGGACGCCGAGCCGCGGCACCGCCTTGGTGTGCCAGAAGTCTGCGCCGGAGCACAAACCCGCCTTTTCTTCCAGTGTCATTTCGCGAATCTGTTCTTTTATGGTCACGCTCTTTTTCTTCCTTTCCGGAATATTATTTCATCCTAACAAAAATGATATTTTCAGTCTAATATTTTCAGATGAAATATGCAAGAGGGTTCCTGACAAATTCAACAAAAGTTCACACCTGCGGCGGACCTCCGTACAGCACCGGTTTGGTCAGGATGCAAATAAAGGCAGATTTGCTTCCTTTTGACCGTGCAGTGTTCGTATGGCGGCGGGCTGTTTCTCTGACAGCACCACGCCAAAATGGGACGCCAAAAACTTTTTGCGGCTGACGTCAACCTCCATAAACTGTACGGATTCGTCTGTGAGCGAAGCTTTCAGCTGCATCACAGCCTCCAGACTGCCGGTGCGAGCAGGGTCCCAAAACGCCAGCACCACCGGTTTTTCAGACGGCATTAAAATCTGTTCAAAGTCGTTCATTTCTTCAATATACCGTTCAGCGGCGGTCGCGGCGGTCGCACCATCGGCTGCTGCCGTTGTAATCTGCCGCAAATACTTTTCCCGCACATCTCCCGCTGCAAACACACCGCCCACGGTGGTTTCCATCCGGTCATTTGTCACAATCCATCCCTGCCGGTTCAGCGGAAGACTGTCCTGCAAAAAGCCGGTCGCCGGAATCATGCCGACAAAAAAGAAAACACCGTTGCAGGGATATTTATAGACGCTGCCTGTGCGGCTGTCCCGTATGGTCACACCGGTTACATGGTCACTGCCTTCAACGCGCACCACTGTACTGTTCCAAAGAAACTCCATCTTAGGGTGTGCAAGTGCCTTTTCCGCTGACTGGCGGTTGCAGTCCAGAACTCCCTGCTCATGCAACACCACAACGGTGACACGACTCGCGTATTTTGTAAGGAACAAACCTTCCTCAATCGCCTGGTCGCCGCTGCCCACCACAACCACATGCTGGTCCTGAAAAAACGCCGCGTCACAGGTTGCACAGTAGGCAACTCCCTGCCCGGTCAGCTCGCGCTCCCCCGGAATGCCGAGGATACGGGCAGAAGTACCCGTTGCCAGAATGACCGCTTTCGCGGTGAAGGACGCCGGAACATCTGCCGCCAAGGACTGGCTCATCCGCAGCCTGCTGCGAATTGCCGGAGAATTGGAACAGCAGCTGGCGCAATACTGGAACCGTTTTGAGCCGGAAATTTCCGGAACCATGTCCGAAAAGCTCTATTACTAAGCGGCTGCTTCAGCCGCATCAAAAAAGGTGTCCGCGCAGCCGCAGGCTGTTTGGACGCCCTTTTTTGATGCGTTTCGGTTCAGTTCTTCAGTTCGTGAATCAAATTTACCATTTCCACGGCATCCGCCGCGCACGCAAAGCCTTTGTTGCCCGCTTTGGTTCCCGCGCGCTCAACCGCCTGCTCAATATTTTCTGTGGTAAGCACACCGAACAGGACCGGCACGCCGGTCGCCAGCGACACCTGCGCAATGCCTTTGGACATCTCATTGCAGACATACTCGTAGTGGCTCGTGCTGCCGCGGATGACCGCGCCCAGGCAAATGACCGCGTCATAGCGCCCGCTTTCCGCCAACTTGGATGCAATCAGCGGCAGCTCAAACGCGCCCGGCACCCACGCCACGTCGATGTGCTCCTCAGCAACCCCGCGGCGGCGCAAGCCGTCCAGCGCGCCGTCCAAAAGTTTTGTGGTAATCAGTTCATTAAAGCGGGCAACGGCAATGCCGATTCTGGCGCCCTGCGCGACCAGAGTTCCTTCATAAATACGCATATTCTTTCTCCTTTTTCAGTAGTGTAACAGATGACCCATTTTTTCCTGCTTGGTTTTCAAGTAAAACAAATCGTCTGCTGTGGCGGGCACCTCAAGCGGCACCCGTCGGGCAATCGTGACGCCGCAGGCAGAAAGCTGCCGCACCTTGTCCGGATTGTTTGTCAGCAGGCGCACGCTTTTTACCCCCAAATCGCGCAAAATCTGCGCACCGACCGTATAATCGCGCAGGTCGTCCGCAAAACCGAGCGCCCGGTTGGCCTCAACCGTATCCATGCCGCGGTCCTGCAGGGCATACGCGCGCAGTTTGTTGAGCAAGCCAATGCCGCGCCCCTCCTGCCGCAAGTACAGCAGCACACCGCACCCCTCCTGCTCTATTTGCCGCATAGCGGCGGCAAACTGCTGACCGCAGTCGCAGCGGAGGGAGCCGAAGGCATCGCCGGTCAGGCACTCGGAGTGCACCCTGCACAGCACATTTTCTCCATTGCCAAGCGTTCCCTTCACCAAAGCAACATGGTGCTCCCCGTTCAGCTGATTTTGGTAGCCGTAAGCCGTAAACTGCCCGTACCGAGTCGGCAGTTGAACGGCAGCTTCCTGCTTTACAAAGGTTTCGTGTGTTTTGCGGTACGCCTGCAAAGCCCGAATGGTCAGCATTTTCAGGTTCCATTTCTCCGCCAGTTTCTGCAGCTCTGCCTGCCGCATCATGGTGCCGTCCTGCCGCATCACCTCGCAGCACAAACCGCACTCCTGCAAACCCGCAAGGCGCATGAGGTCAACCGTTGCCTCCGTGTGGCCGGCGCGCTCCAGCACACCATGCTCCCGCGCACGCAGCGGAAACAGATGGCCGGGGCGGCGGAAGTCAGACGGCTTTGCCCCCTCGGCGGCGCAGGCACGTGCAGTCACCGCGCGCTCCTGTGCAGAAATACCCGTAGTGGTTGCGGCAAAATCAATGGAAACCGTAAAAGCGGTTTCGTGGTTGTCAGTGTTTTCCGCCACCATCGGCGGCAGCCCCAGCCGGTCACAAAGCGCGCCGCTCATCGGCAGACAAATCAGCCCCTTTGCATAGGTCGCCATGAAATTCACCGTTTCTGTTGCCGCAAACTGTGCGGCACAGATAAAGTCCCCTTCGTTTTCCCGACTTTCATCATCCGTTACCAAGATGATTTTTCCCTGCCGCAAATCCTCCAGTGCCTCTTCTACGGTATGAAACGCGTCCATCAGAATCCCTCCTAAAATCCAAATTTTTTGAGATACGCCTGCGTGACACCGCTTTCCGGTGCCGACAGACCCAGCAGCTTTTCGATGTATTTTCCGACACAGTCCGTTTCCACATTGACCAAATCGCCCGCCCTGCGCTCGCTAAGCGTGGTGCTCGCGGCGGTGTGCGGAATGACGGAAACCGAAAAAGTTTCGCCGCTGACTTCCGCCACGGTCAGGCTGACGCCATCCACCGTAACGGAACCTTTTTTTACAAGATAGCGCAGAAGCGCCGCGTCACAGCGAATGATGTACCAGACGGCGCTGCCATCCCGGCGCACGGAAAGCACCGTTCCGGTGCCGTCAATGTGTCCGGCAACCAGGTGCCCGCCCAAACGCCCGCCCACTGGCAGGGCACGCTCCAAATTCACGCGGCTGCCACGGTGCAGCCGCCCCAGTGCCGTATACAGCAGTGTTTCATGCACCACGTCCGCCGTGAAGCCGTCCGGGCGGCGCTCTGTCACCGTCAGGCACACGCCGTTGACTGCCACGCTGTCCCCCAGCTGCAGCTCGTCCGGCACCTTTGCCGCGCAAACGGACAATGCCAGCGACGCTGCACCGTGCCGGATTTCCTGCACGGTGCCAACCTCCTCAATTATGCCGGTAAACACGGAATCACCCGGCTTTCTAGCAGCAAATCATCCCCCAGCGGTGTCACTTCCGATACCGTCAGGCGATATGCATCCTGCACGGTGGAAACGCCGCTGCCGCCCACCGGCCCTTTGGCAGCTGCGCCGCCAAACAGCTTCGGCGCAAGGTACGCCTGCACCTTTTGCACAATGCCGCTCTGCAGCGCAGACCAGTTGAGCGCCGCACCGCCCTCCAGCAGGACACTGTCAATCTGCCGCCGCCCCAGTTCCTGCATCAGGGCACAAAGATTCACGTGACCCGCCTGCTCCGGCAGGGGCAGCACCTCGCAGCCCGCTTCCAGATACGGCTGGCGATGCGCTTCCGCTGTGCTGCCGCACACCAAAAGGGTGCGCACCTCTTTGGCTGTGCGCACCACCTGCGCAGTGAGCGGCGTGCGCAGGTGCGTATCACAAATCACACGAATCGGACTGCGTCCGCCCGGCAGGCGGCAGGTCAGCAGCGGATCGTCTGCCAGCACCGTACCCACACCTGCCAAAACCGCCGTGTACCGGCTGCGGTCCTGCTGCACTCGCAGCCGCGCCTCCCTGCCGGTAATCCACTTGGAAAATCCGGCAGCTGTGGCGATTTTTCCGTCCAACGTCATGGCGTACTTCATCACAACAAACGGAGTTCGGCTCTGGATGTAGTGCAGGAATACTTCATTGAGCCGGTCGCACGCCGCCTGCAGAACGTGTTCCGTCACCGCCACGCTGTGTTCCCGCAAAATGCGGATTCCCCTGCCCGCCACCAGCGGATTGGGGTCGCCGGAACCGACCACCACCCGCGCAATGCCGCTTTCCAGAATCGCATCCGTACACGGGGGTGTTTTTCCCCAGTGACAGCACGGTTCTAGTGTGACATACAGCGTCGCGCCGCGCGGCGATTCCCGACAGTCCGCCAGCGCCTGCCGCTCCGCGTGCGGGCCGCCGAACTGCCGGTGGTACCCGCTGCCAATGACACGGTCGTCCTTAACCACCACGGCGCCGACCATCGGGTTGGGGCTGACGCGCCCGCAGCCCTTTTGGGCAAGCTCCAGTGCCAGGCGCATATACGTTTCGTCCGTCATAAAAAACCTCCCATACAGAAAAAATCCCCTGAATCCGAATACTTCAGGGGATCTGTTCCAAGCGGAGCCGCGGCGGTTTTCCTGTATGGAAATATAACAAAAAGTCCTGAAACGACAAAGAACATCATTTCAGGACAGAAAATACAGGTATTAAAACGCAGCAGAACTGCTTCTGCAATCTTCTTTCATTCAGACTGTAACTGCCGGCCCCGGAATTACACCGGATCATGCCTTACGGCTCGTGGGCTTTACCACCGATAGGGACTTTCACCCTGCCCCGAAGATTCTTATTCAATTGCTGTTATTATAGGTGATTTTACAAAACCTGTCAAGCCATTTTTCAGGCTTTGGCGCCAGCAACATCTTGCTTTGCCGACTCCGGCGCTTCGCCGCGCATGGTGCGTGCATAGGAAAATCCGCGGTCATTCTGCCGTTTAACCGGTGTCAGTTCAAAGTACACCACGGCGTTTTCCTGCAGGGAAAGCTGCAGGAAAAGCTCCGCGTTTTCTGCAAACTTCTGCTCGGTAGCGAGAAACGGTACAGCCGCCTGCCGCAGCAGCGTGTTCTGGGCTTCGGAGGGGCTGGCCGGTTCGCCCATGTCGTGCCACATTTTCAGCGGATTGCAGGTTGTTTCATCCACCGTTTTGGTCAGCAGGCACCATTCCTCCGCGCGGTCCGCCGGCAGCCGGAACTGCAGGGAAAGCGCGCGTCCGGTGCGGTACAGTGAAAGGTTCCACGCCACGCCGCAGTATCGGCCGTCTGCCTTTTTCACAATGACCGCATCGTCCGAACGGTGCACGCACGTGCCCTGCAAATCTTTGTAAAACCGGAAAGTCCAGAAAGTCGGCTTGGGAATGCAGCCGTTCGCAACCAAACCGAAACCGCCGTGGAAGGGGGTAAACGGCACACCGGATTCCTCAAAAATATCGCCGAACGTCCAGTAAGAGTAGGTTTCGTTGTCGTCGCCCAAACGGGAAAGCTGCTGGGCAATGTAAGCGGCATTCTGGTTGGTGTCGTGCAGCGGCGTTCTGGGATTATACGAGGTATTAAACTCCGTTACATGAATCGGCAGACCACGGTACTGCGGGAAGCTGTCCGTGATTTCGCGGGTGGTATGCAGATTGGCAAGCCCCGCATCCGGCTCGTTCAGCTTCGCATAGCCGCAGTGACCCACAAACTCCGGCTGGTCAATGGTATAGTGATGGCGTGAAATGAAATCCACCGGAATCTTCTTATCGCTGCAGAACTCCAGAAAAGCGCGAATCCAGATTTCGTCGGTACCGCCGCAGCACGCCGGGCCACCCACCTGAAAGCGCGCGTCCACTTCCTTGACAGCGGCAAAGGTGCGCTCGAACAGATGAAAATATTCCTTCTGGTCGGCATCCTTCCAGAATCCGGCAAGGTTCGGCTCGTTCCAAACCTCCACCGGCCATGTAACCACTTCATCCGCACCGTAACGCTCCATTAGGTGGCGCAGCGTTGCCTGCACCAGCGCACACCAGGCATTGTAGCTTTTGGGCGGAGTTACGTTCCCGTTCCAATAAAACACGGTCTGCTCACCGGACGCCAGTGCCTTCGGCATAAAGCCAAGTTCCAAAAACGGCCGCAGTCCTACTTTTCGATAGCTGTCCATCACCATATCCAAATAGGTGAAATTGTACTCCGGCACCACGTTGCCGTTTTCATCCTTGTACTCCTGGTAAATCGCCATGTCCTCACAGAAAAGGCCATGGCCGCGGATGTGCTTGAACCCGATTTCGCGCTGTACCAGCGCCAGCTGGTCCTGATATTCCTTTTGCAGCGCCAGACCCATACGTCCGGTACCCACGCATTCGTCTGCGCCGTTGTGAAACGGCACCGTATCTGCCGGAAGGATCCGGTAACTTTTGCTTTCCTGCATCCTAAAAAAACACTCCGTTCTCCACTTTTTCTTGACCGCTGTGCGGCCGGGTGGTATACTGACTGAAATTGACCGATTCTTCTTTTATGTAAGGAAGTCTGCCACATGAATCATATCCGCTACATCGGCTACAGTGCGGTGCATACTGAAAACTTCATCTTCGACGTTCCCGGCGGGCACGACTGCTGGCTGCTGCTGCTGACACACACGCCGGCGCTGTTCTTTGTGGACGGCACCCTGCGGGAATACCCCGCCAAGTGCGCGGTGCTGTTTGCACCACGGCAAAAAATCTACTACCGCGCCTGCGGCAGCACATACGAAAACGACTGGATCCGCTTTGACTCTACGGAAACGTACGTTTCCACTCTGCCGGTGCAGGGGCGGCCGTTTTTGCTGCCGGACCCCGAATACTGCCACAGCCTGTTTCAGCTGCTGACGTGGGAGCACACCATGCCCGGGCTGAACAGCGAACGAACCGTAGACCAGCTGCTGCGTGTGCTGTTTACCAAGCTGCTGGAAGCCTGTTCGCTGAAGTCTTCGTTTCCGCACTACCACAGCCTGCTTTTGATGCGCAAAGAGATTTACAACCATCCGCAGGGCGACTGGACGGTTCCCCGCATGGCAGAACAGCTGCACCTCAGCTCCGGATACCTGCAGGTGCTGTACAAAAAAATCTTCGGTACTTCCTGCATGGAGGATGTCATTGACGGGCGCATCCGCATGGCGGAAGACCAGCTTCTGTACACAGACAAACCCGTTTCAGAAGTGGCAGAGCAGTGCGGCTACAGCAACCTGGAGCATTTCTGCCGGCAGTTCAAAAAAACAGCTGGGCTTTCTCCCACCGCGTTCCGCAAGCAGGCGGATGCTTCGGAACAAACCTTCCTGTACCATGATATACAACTTGCGCCGCCGGCACAATGATGTATCCCCACGCATTTTTGACGGATTCTTCTTTTCGCAGAAAGACCGGCAGCAGGGCACCCCGCCGCCGGTCTTTCTTTCACAGGAAAAGCACACATCAACAAACGCTTCGCAGAACCGCTGCAGCCACAATGGCACACACCACCAGTGCGGTCGCAGCCATGGAAATCAGAAAAACTTTGAGGGCGGCGTGTTCAGTCACTTCAGCATCCTCCTTTGCAGGCATCCCTTTCTTCTTTATCTTTATTGTAGTCCTGCAGGACGGCGGCTGTGTTTCGTTTGGGTTAAATGCTCATTAAATTTCGATGTTTGTTCCATTGCCCGTTTGAGGGCGGTCACACGGCGTTTTTCTGCTGCGTGTCCGCCCTTTTTTGCGCAGTTTTGCCGTTTTCCGCCTGCCGCTGCCGCGGAAAATAGAGAAATATTTTTAGAATTTTCAAACATAAAGTTCGCAATTTGTATTTTCTTTATGTTTATTACGCCTATTTTCAAATTATATCTTTATATATTTTGCTGAATGATGGACTTTTTCGCACTATAGATATATAATGAATCATATCACGAATAAACTGGCTTTTTTATATCTGCTTATTTGGGCATGATTATGATTTTTAGGAGGTTCTAACATGAAGGCAACTCACAAAAACAAGGAACGGGAGGGTGCAGGCATCCTGACCAAACTGCTGGCCGTACTGCTGACACCGGTCGCTGCATCCGTGGTGATCATGCTGCTGCTCGTTTTTAACAGCACCAGCAACATTCTGCTTTCCCGCAGTGAAACCATTTTGAGTAAGAGCAGCGAAAGTGTCACCAATGAAACCAGCGGATGGATTCAGAAAAACCTGACCGCTTTGGATGCGGAGCGGTCTGCACTGGAGTATGTGAATCCCAAAAACGGCGCGGAAACTCTGCGCTTTCTGAAACACACCACAAACCGCTATGACACCTTCAAAAACGGCATTTACATGGGTCTGCCAACCGGCGCGTTGGTGGATCCTACCTACACGCCGCCTGCCGGTTACGACGCACGCGAGCGTTCTTGGTACAAAACCGGCATTAACACAGACAAGTTTACCCTTGGGCCCGTTTACATGGACGCAAGCACAAAAAAGTACATTGTCAGCGCCTCTGCATCCTTAACGGGAGCGAACGGCGCAAAGGCAGGTGTGCTTGCCGCTGACATTTCTCTGGACTCCATTACAGGAATCGTCAAGGACATTACCATTGAAAAAACCGGCGGCGTTTCGTTAATTGACGCCAACACCAACATGGTCATCGGCTCCAAAAACAGTTCTGTGGTCGGTAAAACACTGGATAAAGAGTCGAACGGCCTTTACCAGTTTGCCGCCAGTAAAGTCAAACAGGGCACGCAGGGCATTTTCCTATATGAAAACGGCAGCAGCAGTATGTACATCGACCTGCAGAAAATTTCGGGCAGCAACTGGATTGCGCTTTCCTATGTACCGAAAAGTGAAATTTTAAGCGCAATGAGCTCCCTCACAAGTTCCCTGCTGATTATGGCGATTGTCACCATCTTGGTTCTGGGCGCACTCATCACGTTCTCGATTAACCGCATGGTCAATAAACCCGTCAAAGCACTGGACGGTGTTGCCAAACGAATTGCAGACGGCCATTTGGACGAGCAAATCACGTTCCACTCCCGCGATGAATTCGGCACTTTGGCAGATAATTTCAGCAAAACCGTAACCCGCCTGCGTGATTACGTCAACTACATTGATGAAATCGCGGATATACTCAACGAAATCGCCGCGAACAATCTGAATTATCAGCTCAAGTACAACTATGAAGGCGAATTTGCCAAAGTCAAAGCCGCCCTGCAGCACATTTCCGCTTCTCTGAGCGAAACCATCGGTGCCATCCGGCAGTCTGCCGACCAGGTTGCCGCCGGTTCTGACCAAGTTGCCGCCGGTGCACAGTCCCTGAGCCAAGGTGCAACGGAGCAGGCCTCCTCTGTTGAGGAGCTTGCCGCAACCATCGACGAAGTTTCCAAACAGGTCAGCGAGAACGCCGACAAAGCCACACAGGCCAACACCGGCATGGAAACGGTGGAGCAGCAGCTATTGGAAAGCAACAGCCAGATGCAGGAGATGGTTCGTGCCATGGGCGACATTACAACCAGCTCCGACCAAATCAGCAAAATCATCAAAACCATCGAGGACATCGCGTTCCAGACAAACATCCTCGCGCTGAATGCCGCAGTCGAAGCGGCACGCGCCGGCGAAGCAGGCAAGGGCTTCTCCGTTGTCGCTGATGAGGTACGCAACCTCGCCGGCAAGTCTGCGGACGCCTCCAAGAGCACTTCTGAATTGATTGAACGTTCGCTGCAGGCAGTCAAACGCGGCTCCAACATTGCAGATGAAACCGCGCAGTCGCTTCTGACCGCCGTTGACGGCACAAAGGCGATTGCTTCCGGTATCAATCAGATCGCAGAAAATTCGAACCGCCAGTCTGATTCCATCGCGCAGATTACGCAGGGTATCGACCAGATTTCCAGTGTTGTGCAGACGACCTCCGCCACCTCGGAGGAATCCGCCGCCGCTTCCGAAGAACTCTCCGGGCAGGCACAGATGCTGAAAAAATTGGTAGAGCAGTTCCGCCTCAAGGAGGACGCCGAAGCGGCTGCCGCACCGGCCGCTTTCGCACAAGCGGCTCCACCGGCACCTGCCGCCCCGCACACTGCCTGCATCAACAGTAGCGACAGCGGCAAATACAGCTTCTAAAGCAAACAAAAATGCCAGAAAAAGACGGACAAATCGGAAGCACGGTCTTCCGGTTTTGCCCGTCTTTTTTGCACTCAAAAAATCTTTCTTACAGTCTGCGGAACACAGGAATGCAGTCCATTGGCGTTTCGCATGAAATACGCCGGCCGCCTTCGTATTTCTGCCCGTCAGACAGCGCCTGCCACTGCCCCGCCGGCAGGTAAACATTTCTGGAGGTCTGATCCGGATACAGAACCGGCGCCACCAGGTAGGAAGAGCCGAACATATACTGGTCACACAGCTCCCAGCAGACCTTGTCCTGCGGAAATTCGTAAAACATCGTACGCATCATCGGTGCGCCGGTTTCGTGCGCTTCCTGCGAAAGCTTAAGGAGATACGGCTTGAGTTCCAGACGAATCTGCAGGTACTTTTTCATGATGGAGAAGGCTTTCTCCCCGTAGCTCCACAGTTCGTTCGGCTGGCCGGTGTACAGGTATCCGCCGCCATAGTCTTTGTCGCTCAGCGGCGGAATATTGTGCGGTTCCCGGTCGCCGTGCATCCGCAGAACCGGACAGAACACCGCAAATTGGAACCAGCGCAGCAGCAGCTGCACAAACGCCGGGTCACTGCCGTCGCCGTCCATAAAGCCGCCGATGTCGGAAGTCCACCACGGAATGCCCGCCAAGCCGATATTCAAGCCTGCCGTAACCTGGTCGCGGAACGCCTCAAAGGTACTGGGAACATCACCGGACCACACCAGTGCCGCGTACTTCTGGCTGCCTGCCCAAGCGCTGCGCACCAGATTGACAAAATCGGCTTGTCCGGTGCTTTTCTGACCGTCAAAAAAAGCCTTGGTGTACAGCAGTGGATAAACGTTGCTGACTTTCAGCGCCGGCCCGAGGTAATAGCGGTAGTTGGAAAAATCGTACACAGAGTAATCCGGTTCCGCATTGTCCAACCAGAAAAAGTCGATGCCGTACTGAACATAATTTTCGCGGCAGACGTCCCAGATGAAGTCCCGCGCCTCCGGATTCATCGCATCAAAGGTGACACAATCGCCGTTAAAGTCGTAGGTCTGTATAGTGCCGTGCTCTGTGGTGACCAGCAACCCGCGCTCATACATTTCGGCAAAGTGGCTGCATTTGCGGTCTACCGACGGCCAAACCGAAACCATCACCTTGGTGCCCATTGCGTGCAGTTCGTCCGTCATAGCTTTGGGGTCGGGCCAGTATTCCGGGTCAAACCCCCAGTCTCCCTGCCGAATCCAGTGGAAGAAATCAATGACAATGACATCCAGTGGAATGCCGAGTTCTTTGTACTTTCTGGCAACGGACAAAACCTCTTCCTGTGTGCGGTAGCGCAGCTTGCACTGCCAAAGTCCCATGATGTTTTCCGGCAGCAGCGGCGCGCGGCCGGTCACTTCCGTGTAATTTTTCAGGATCGCCGCCGGTGTGTCGTCCGCTGTCATCCAGTAGTCCATCTGGTCGGTCATTTCCGCAACCCACTCGGTGCAGTTTTTGCCGAACGATACCCGCCCAACCGCCGGATTATTCCACAGAAAGCCATAGCCCAAACTAGAAACAGCAAACGGCACTGTCACCTGTGAGTTCCGCTGCGCCAGCTCCAGCATACAACCTTTTAAATTAAGATAGGGCTGCTGATACTGCCCCATGCCGAAAATCTTTTCACCGTCGTTGCTTTCAAAACGGACGTGCAGCTGATACTCCCCGGCGACAATCGGCACAAACTCGCGGGCAATGATTTTCGTGCACTTACTTTCGCGGCTGATGGTGCCGCCATAGCAGTGGAAAAACTCCTGCAGAATCTGCCGGTCGCCGCTGTAAAACGTAATGACACCGGCAAAGTTGACGCAGGCGCGCAGCGTTCCGTTTTGAATAACCGCCTGCTCCTGTGAAATGGTCACCTGCGGTTCTGACGCGGGCGGCGCGCCCAGCGCCCAGTCCCGGCTGCTGAAGCGTCCGAATTTTGCACAGCGCACCCGCAGCGCATTTTTGCCCCACGCCTCAATGCGCAGCGTTTCTCCCTGCTTGGTAAAAACAAGCGCATGATTTTCTTCTGAGAAAGACATGATTGCACCCCAATCCTTTTTACAGTATACTGATACTATACTGATTTTTCGCAAGGGATTCTTGAAGAAAATTGACGACTCTTAACACAATCCTGACCTTTGCAAGGAGGAAACCGCCGCATGAATCCGGATATCCTGAAAGAAAAAATTCCGCACGGTGACGCACTGTTTCCGTTGATGGTTCATATCATTGACACCGACACCCGCCTGCGCGAACGGCTGGTCTGCCACTGGCACGAGGAAGTGGAGCTGCTGGTAGTGACGGCAGGCAGCGCCGCTTTCCGCATTGACGCGCGCAGCTATCCCGTCCAAGCAGGCGATGCGCTGTTTGTCAACTCCAACTGCCTGCACGCAGCCACCACAGCAGAAAACAAGCCCTTTCGCTTTTTCGCTGTGGTGTTTCAGCCTGTGGTTCTGGGCAGCTGCGTGGAGGACGGTATTTCCCAAAAATACGTTGCGCCGGTATTGGATGGGCGCACCTGCTTTCCCGAACACATCCGGCCGGACACCGTGTGGGGGCAGCAGGTCTGTTCGCTGCTGGAACAAATCCGTGACGCTTATGTACAGCAGGAAAAAGCGTTTGATCTGCTAATTAAAGCAAAGCTGCAGGAACTGTGGTACCTGCTGTACTTGCACGCGGAAACTGTACAGGAACCATCCGCCGCACAGTGCGACTATCGCGTGGCGCGCATGAAGGCGATTTTAAGCTATCTGCAGCGGCACTATCGCCAAAAGATCACCCTGCCGGAACTGGCAACTGCCTTTCAAATGAGTGAGGGGCAGTTCTGCCGTTTTTTCAAGTCCATGATGAAAATGTCCGCTGTGGAGTATCTCAACGCCTGCCGCATCCGAGAAAGCGGACTGCTGCTGCAGGAAACTGACAAGGAAATCGGCGAAATCGCCGGGCTTTCCGGTTTTAACAACATCAGCTACTTTAACAAAGTGTTTCGGCGGTATATGCACTGCTCCCCCTCTGCCTTTCGGCGGGAACACGCGGAAAAGGAAGAAAACGTAAAACAGGCATAAAAAAAGCGCGCCTGCGCGCGCTGAAAATAACTGCTTGTCCCTTTTACAGACGACCAAACGCATAAAAATGCTGCCGCCAGTACGCGGTGTCAATCGACGTATACTGCACCGGATTTCCGGCGTGAATCATGGTGTTGCTGCCGGCGTAAATGCCGACGTGTGTCACCGTTTCTCCGCAGTCATAGGTGCCGGTAAAGAAAATGATATCGCCCGGCCGCGCTTCCGACACGGAAATCGGCGTGCATTGGTCATAAATTCCCTGCGCCGTTGTTCGCGGAAGATTATGTACACCGGAATGGGTGAAAACCCAGCAGACAAAGCTGCTGCAGTCAAACGCACTTGGGCCATTGGCACCCATCACATACGGGGTTCCCAAATGTTTTTCCGCTTCCGCAATCAAGCTGGAGAAGGAGCCGGAACTGGACTGCGAGGCGGAGGAGCCGATGGAGGAAAGGCTGCTGCCGCTGTCTGTGGAACTGCTGTCAGACGCAGACTGGCTGGAACTTTCTGATGATTGCTCCGCACGGCTGGCAGCCGCTGCCGCCTGCTGCTGCTTTTTCTGCTGCTCCTGTTTCTGCGTCCAGGCATCTATTGCCGAGGCAATTTTGGCAGCCTGCACATCCAGTGAGGCATTCTGGTCCTGCAGGTTCACTTCCTGCTGCCCCAGTTCTTTTAAAAACTGATTCGTTTCCGTAAGTGCCGCCGCAAGCTCCTGCTGCTTGCCTGCCACACTGCTTTGAATCTCCTCCGCCTGCGTGCGCTTCTGTCGGATGGTTTCCTGTGCTTGCTGCACCGCCGCCTTGTCGGCTTTCAACCGGTTGATCAGCGCGGTGTCGTGCTTCGCAACCATCTGCAGGGCTTCCGACTTATCCGAAAGGTCAGAAAGCGTCTGTGAAGAAAGCAGAATCTGCAGGTTACGCGCCTCGCCGGACATATACAAAGCGCGCAGGCGTTCTTTGAGCAGTTGGTTGTCCGCATCAATCTGCTTCTGCTTTTCGGTGATTTCATTCTGCGCCTTCTGCATTTGCAAATCCAAACTGGTAATCTGGTTGCTGCAGTCATTGATTTGCTCCTCAATAACCGCAAGCTGTGACTGCAGCGCCGCGCCGTAAGCTTCTTTTTTACTTTGGTCATTTCGCAGGGACGCCAGCTTTTGCTGGTTTTCCTGCTGCAGCTGCGCATACTGTGCCTGCTTCTCTTTCAGCGTATTCACGTCGTCCTCTGCAAAAGCAGGCGCCAAAACCGACACAGCCGCAAAAAGCACCGCAAAGAGCGTCAAAGCTGCCCGCTTTGCCGCCGTTTTCTTCTGCTTCACGCACATCTCCCTTTCCCATTTTTCCTATTTCCGCCGCACGCCGCAAACAACTCATTTTTCCGCCACAATTTTCTTTTATTGTACTACTGATCGACAGAATTGTCCACACGGGATTCTGCAGAATCCGGCATTTTTCGCGCGTATAGCAGACTGTTTTGCTGCGCTGCTGCAGGCAGTCATTTGCTCCACCTTTTTCGTTTTTGCAGTTTCTCTAAAGCCGTGCGGCAGTCTTCATCGCCCTGTTCCGCCCCTAACCGGTACCAGCGAACCGCCTCGTCCAAATCTTTCGGAACGCCGGTTCCTTTTTCATATAAAAAACCGATACTGGAAGCCGCAAATGCATAGCCGCCGCGGAACGCCTGCTGGTACAGCTGCATCGCCTTTTCCGGATTCCGCTCCACGCCTTCGCCGGTTTCGTAGCAGTCGCCCAATTCGTTAAACGCACACAGATTTCCCTGCTCTGCGGCAAGCTGGTACAGCTGCGCTGCCTGCTGCAAATCCTTTTTCACGCCGCGGCCGTACCGATACGCATGACCCAGATGATACAGCGCCGTATCGCTGCCTTTATCTGCCGCCAAGCGGTACAGGCGGAGCGCTTCCTGCTGATCCCGCGCAACACCGAAGCCGTTTTCATAAAGGAAACCTAAATGAACGCAGGCGGAAACTTCACCCTGACGCACGGCAAGTCGGTACCATTTGACGGCTTCGTCGTAGTTCTGCGCCACACCGATTCCATGGTGGTAGCAGTTACCGGTGTCAAACTGCCCGATGGCATAGCCCTGCTCTGCCGCACTGCGATACAGTTGAAATGCTTTTTCCGAATTTTTCGGAACGCCGCGGCCGGTTTCATAAAAGTAGCCCAAGTCCACCTGTGACGGCGCATACCCCTGTTCGGCGGAAATTTGATAGTGCTTCGCCGCCTCAGCATCGTCCTTTGCCACGCCGTGACCAAACTCATAGCATTTGCCGAGATTGTGAAGGGCTCGAACATAGTTCTGCTCTGCCGCCCGCGTAAACCACTGCATTGCTTCCGAAAAGCTTTGCTCCACCAAATCGCCGTAAAAGAAGCAATCGCCAAGCCGATTCTGCGCCGGCGCGTACCCCTGCTCAGCGGACTGCCGATACAGCTGCACAGCCCTTTCGCCGTTTTTCTCAACACCGAAGCCGTTTTCAAAGCATTCCCCCAGCAGAAACTGCGCACGCGGATACGCCTGCTCCGCCGCCTGCGTGAACCACTTCGCGGCCTCTTCATTCTTTTCTTCGGTACCAATACCGTTGTAATAACAGAAGCCCAAACCGCACTGCGCCGGTACATATCCCTGCTCAGCGGATTGCCGGTACAGCACGAATGCCTGCTCTGCATTTTGCTCCGTACCAACACCGTGCTCCAGACACCACGCCAAGTCATACTGCCCCTGCGGGCTCTGCTGCGCCGCCTTTCGGAAACATTCCACCGCCTGCTCCGGATTTCGCGCGGTGCCGCTGCCGTTCAGCAGGCACTCGCCCAGCAGGCTTTGAGCACGCGCATATCCGTGCTCTGCCGCTTGTGCAAACCACCGTACCGCTTCGGTGTCGTCTGCTGCCGTACCAATGCCGTTTGCATAGCAGATTCCCAGGCTGCACTGAGCCAGAACATACTGCTGTTCTGCAGACTGTCGGTACAGCGCGAATGCCTGCTCTGCATTTTGCTCCGTACCAACACCGTGCTCCAAACACCACGCCAGGTCATACTGCCCCTGCGGGTGCTGCTGCACCGCCGCTTTGCGGAAGTATTCCACCGCTTTTTCAAAGTTCCGCTCAATGCCGCGGCCGTTCAGCAGGCACTCGCCCAGCAGACTCTCCGCGTGGGCGTGCTCCTGCTTTGCCGCCAGCGTAAACCAGCGCACTGCTTCGGCGTCGTCTTCTTCGGTGCCAACCCCGTAATAATAACAGCCCCCCACGCTGCACAGACCCGGCGCGTATCCCTGCGCGGCGGACTGCCGGTACATCTCCAGCGCTTTTTTCGGATCTGCTTCAGTTCCGTACGCAAATTCATAGCATTCGCCCAAAAGGTACTGTGCAGAAGCTTCTTTCTGCCCGGCGCCCTTGGTCAGCCAGAAAAAAGCCTGTTTGTCGCTCTGCTCTACTTTTTCTCCCTGCAAAAACAGGAATCCCAGACGGCTTTGCGCCGAAGGAAAGCCCCCTTCGGCAGCCAGACGGTACAGTTCAACAGCTTTCACCGGATTTTGCTCTGTGCCGTACCCGTTATCATAGCATTCGCCCAGCAGAAATTGCGCCCGCGCGTATTCCTGTTTTGCAGACTTAGAGAACCAATATACCGCCTGCGCGTCGTCAGCCTCCACCGCGATGCCGTGATAGTAAAAGAAACCCAGATTGCACTGTGCCGGCGCAAACCCCTGCTCGGCCGACAGCAAATATTCCTGCGCCGCCTGCTCCTGATCCTGCACAATGCCTGCACCCAGTTCCAAATGCCAACCGTACAGGCACTGTGCCGGTGCAAAGCCCTGCTCCGCTGCCTCTTGATAGTACTGAATTGCCAATGCGTTGTCCTGTTCCACGCCAAAGCCATTTTCATAGCAGAGACCCAGATAATACTGGGCGGTCACGTGCCCCTGCTCGGCCGCTCGGCGAAACCAATATGCCGCCTGGGAAAAGTCCCGCTTTCCACCATCACCAGTATAGCAGCGGACTGCCAGTTCGTACTGTGCCTGCAGGTCGCTGCCCTCCGCACGCGCTGTCAGTTCCTGCAGAGCCTCCCGCCGGCGATTCAAAAGGGCGGCTGCTTCGGCAACCAGTTTCGGGTTCAGAAAGAACACGGTTGCCGCATCGTTTGGACCAGCATCCTTATCAGGATGCATATCCTTTTCATTCATGTTGAAACCGGCTCCTTTCCGGCGGCAAAACGCCGCTGTATTTTTTCGGTTATATCACACAGTATCGCATAAATTCAGGGGTCTGTCACGCAAGTTCTTCCACTATTTTTGTTACCGCAAACTTTCGGTACAGAAACAGCCGCAGGGCTCGGCGGCACCTGCGGCTGTTCGTCAAAACCGAAATACAGAAAATCTTCGGTTCACACGGGTTCAGTATTTATCTGTCCGGTCGGGCTGGTTAAAATCCACCTGCGGTGCTGCTGCCTGCGGCATCTGGGATGGCTGTGCCTCGGCGGTTTGTTCCCGCAAATGAAATTTACTGACAATAGATTTCAACATCTGTGCCTGCCCCGAAAGTTCCTCACTTGCCGCGGAACTTTCCTCTGCTGTTGCGGAGTTGGTTTGCACCACAGCAGAAACCTGCTCCACACCGGTAGTGACCTGCTCAATCTCTGCGGCCTGCTGCTGTGATGCAGTGGAAATTTGCCGAACGCCGCCGGAAACTTCCTGTACGCTTTCATCCACCGCGGCAAGCGCCTGTGCGGTTTGTTCTGCAATCTTGGAGCCATCACCAATCTGCTGGATGGTGCTTTGAATCAATTCCGTAGTATTTTTGGCGGCTTGCGCACTCTTGCCTGCCAAATTGCGCACTTCGTCTGCCACAACAGCGAAGCCCTTGCCCGCCTCACCGGCGCGGGCTGCCTCTACAGCCGCATTCAGCGCAAGGATATTGGTCTGGAAAGCGATGGAATCAATGGTCTTGATAATGCTGCTGATCTGTTGAGAGGAAGTGTGGATGCGCTCCATTGCAGCAACCATTTCCTGCATACTGGCATTGCTGCGTTCCAGTTCTTCGCGGACGCGCTCCATGTTCTGATTAGCGTTCGCCGCATTCGCCGCATTTGCTTTCACATGACTGGAAATATCCGTAATGGTTGCGGAGAGTTCCTCCAGTGTACTGGCCTGCTCTGTGGCGCCCTGCGCCAGTGCCTGCGCGCCGCTTGCCACCTGGCCGGAACCACCCGCAACTTCGTCTGCAGAAACCGAAATTTCCGAAAAACGTCCGTTGAGAGCGTCCAGAATCTCCTGAAGTGCCTTTTTAATCGGTGCAAAATCGCCCAGATACTCCAGTTTGACCGAAGCGCACAAATCGCCCTCGGAAATTTTGCCAAGCACCTCGGAAATCTCCTGTATATACTTCCGCAGTCCTGCGGCAGTCCTTTGGGTCACCGAAGCAAGCTCGCCCAACTCATCCTGGGTGGTAACCCGGATGGCTGTATCCAGCTTGCCGCGCCCCATGTCCTGCGTCAGCGTGACAACGTCCCGAATCGGTGACAGAGACTTTCGCAGCAGGCGGACAATGAACACCGCCACGATGGCTGTACCCGCCGCGCCAAGCAGCGCGACCAGCAGTGTGGTAACCAAAACTTCTTGCAGCGCCTCACTGCGGTACACACTGAATGTGCTGGTCCACGAATTTTCCAGACCACTGATTTGCAGCAGCTTGGTCACGCGGTAAACCTGACTGTCCGCAACGCTGTCCGTATATTTCTTACCGGTTTTCGTCTTATCTGCCGTATCGTTTACGCAAATGGAATTGCCGGTCAGGATGTAGCTGTGGGCAGTCTGGAATTTGCCGACGTTATAGGTCAGCTGGTTCAGCGTACTGGTTTTGATGTCCGTATTGGCAACGCCCAAAAACTTGCCGCTCGCGTTCAGAATCGGATTGCTGATGGTTATCAGCCAGACTGTTTCACCGTTGGACAATTTATAGGAATATGGCTCGGTGATATGCGCCTTTTTCGTCTGCTTGGTGGTTGCATAGTAGTCCGCCTTTTCATAATCGCTGTAATCGTTGTTGACATCCATTTTTTTGGAGCTGCCGTCTTTGTATTCATAATAAGACAGACCGTTTGGAGTTTTTGCAAACATGGCGTTCGGCTCAAACGCCACATAGGCGGAAAAGATGCGGTCATCCTCCGAAAGCTTTTTGAGGCTGGCACGCAGCAGCGTGTCCTTTTTCTGGTCGTCCAGCACATCGATGCGCGAAACCTCATTTGCCAGGGAGCTGGACATGGTTTGCATGGCGTTTAAGTAGGTTGTAACCGTATATGCGTTATTTTCCGCAAGGTAGTCGATTTTTTCTTCCACAGACTGCTTCGTGGCGGCAGACTGCCGCACCGCCAGAACCGCGCACATGATAAACACGCACACCACCACTGCGGAAACCACCCGCAGTGGAATCTGAAACAGCAGGCTTTTGCGTCGGTTGTTTTGAGAACCCTTTTTCATATCCTTTCCCGCCCCTTTGCTCGCTCATTTTCCCGGTATCTGTACACTTTCATTTATAAAAATAGTAGCATTATCAGTATGAAAAGTCAATACATTTAGTGAGAATCTCATTTTTTATTTTACAATTTTCATTTAAAATTTACTTAATACGAATTTAATGCATAAAGTCAAACACTGCATCAGGACTCTGCTTTCCCGTCCCACAAAAATCCTCCTTTCCTCTAATTTTGACGGTACTTATCTTTGCGGTTCCAAAAGACAGGCAAAAGAATTTTTCTGGTTTTTCTTTCCGTAATTCTGCAAAAGAAAAAGGCGGGCACTGCGCCCGCCTTTTGTGTTTCCGCTGGATTATTCGGTTTTATCGGCTTGTGCGTCATCGTAGTCATTGGCGGCATGGAAGCGGTCAATCACCCAGAACGCCAGCCCCATGAGCATCGCCACGCACGCGCCCAGCGACATCCCGGACAGCTTCACTTGGTCCATCTGCACAAACGCGCCGGAAAGGCCGGTCACCAACACCACGCTGGTCATGGCAAGGTTGCGCGAGCGGCTGTAATCCACCTTCTGCTCCACCAGCAGCCGAATGCCGGAGGTGGCAATCATGCCGTACAGCAAAAAGCTGACGCCGCCCATGACCGGGTCGGGAATCTGCTGAATCAGCGCAGAAACTTTCCCGAAAAAGGCAATGACGATGGAAATGACCGCCGTGCCGCCGATGACCCACACGCTGTACACGCCGGTCATCGCCATGACGCCGATGTTTTCGCCGTAAGTCGTGGTGGGCACAGAGCCAACCAAACCGGAAAGCATGGTGGAAAGGCCATCGCCCATGAGGGTGCGGTGCAGACCGGGGTTTTTCACCAGGTCGCGGCCGACGATTTTGCCGGTGACCAGCTGATGCCCAATGTGCTCGGAAACCACCACCAGGGTGGCGGGCAGAATCACGGAAATCGCTTTCCAGTCAAACTTGGCAAGCTGAAACTGCGGCAGCTGGAAAAACGGCGCGGCGCTCACCACGTCCCACCGCACCATGCCCATGGCGGCGGAGGCAGCGTAGCCGACTGCGATGGCAATTAAAATTGGAATCACAGCAAGGAATTTTTTGAATAAAACGGAACCGAAAACTGCCACGCAGAGCGTCAGCAGGAACACGAACACCTGCCTGCCGTCAATCTGCTGGTACTGGTCGTGCAGCACCAGACCGCCCATCTGCGCGGCGTTGCCGGCAAGCTCCAGTCCGATGAGCATGATGACGGCGCCCATCGCGGCAGGCGGCAGAATGACATCAATCCACTTCGTGCCGCACAGCTTAATGACCAGAGCGACCACACAGAACAAAGCGCCGGTCACCACGAAGCCGCCCAGCGCGTAAGCATAGCCGAGTCCAGTGGCGGCAATGACCGCCTGTGCCGCAGCGATGTACGCGAAGCTGGAGCCTAAGTAAGCCGGTGCTTTTCCTTTTGTAGCGAGGATGTAAATCAGCGTGCCCACGCCGTTCATAAACAGAACAACCGCGGGGTTGATGCCCAACAGATTCGGAACCAAAACCGAAGCGCTGAACATCGCGAACAAATGCTGCAGACTAAGAGGAACAGCCTGGTGCAAAGGCGGCTTTTCCTCCACTTGAATCACGTGTTTTTTCATGCGGGTACCTACTCTCTTAAAATTCGGCAAATACAGACCATTTGCAATTATACCGCAGCGTCTGTTCAAATTCAACCGAAAAATACAGTTTCTTTCGGCAAGCGCACCGCCCGCGAAAAAAGCCGCCGGTCAGCCCTGCGTGTGCTCCTGTTCTGCCAAATCATTCAGATATACCCACCGGTCACTCTTCGCGTCCAGCTGCCGCCGGAGTTCCTCCAACTGCTGCGAAAGCTCCAACAGCTTTGCATAATCGCTTGCAGCGTCCTGCACTGCTTTTTCTTTCTGCCGCACCTTTTCCTCCAGCTCGGCGAGTTCGCCGTCGATGTGCTGCAGCTCATACTGTTCCCGAAAAGTCAGCTTCTGCAGTTTTGGCTGCGGCGCGGCGGGAGCCTTTTTTGGTTTGGGAGCCGCCGGTTTTTCCGGCGCGGCGGCGGGCCGCTGCTCCAGATAGTCCGCAAAGCCGCCGTTGTAGGGAACCACCGTGCCACCGTCAGTCACATCAAAAATGGTATGGACAACTTTGTCCAAAAAGTAGCGGTCATGCGACACAGCAAGCACCGCGCCGGAAAACGAGGAAAGGTAATCCTCCAAAATCGAAAGCGTTTCGATGTCTAAGTCGTTGGTGGGTTCGTCCAGCAGCAGGATGTTCGGCGCTTCAATCAGAACGCTGAGCAGGTACAGCCGCCGCCGCTCCCCGCCGCTGAGCCTGCCGATTTCCGTATACTGCAGTTCAGGCGGAAACAGGAAGCGTTCCAACATTTGCGCCGCGGAAAACGTACCCTCGGCAGTTTTGACCTCGCTCGCGATTTCGCTGATAAAATCGTAAACTCGCTTGGCAGGGTCAAGCTCGCGCCCCTCCTGCGTGAAGTAGCCGACTTTCACGGTTGTACCAATGGAAACGGTGCCTGTATCCGGCTGCACCGTGCCAGCAATCAGGTTCATCAGTGTGGACTTGCCCGCGCCGTTGCGGCCGATGATGCCAATGCGGTCGCTGCACTTAATCAGATAGGAAAAGTCACTGACCACGCACTTCCCGTCAAAGGACTTGGAAACACCGGAAAGCTCAATGAGCTTTTTGCCCAGCCTGCTGGACAGCGTCATCATCTGCACGCGCTCTTCCGCCACGGGAGCCTCCTGTGCCTGCACCGCGCTGTACTTTTCCATTCTGCCGCGGCTTTTGGTACCGCGCGCTTTGGCGCCGCGCATAATCCACTGGTACTCCCGGCGCAGAAACGCCTGCCGCTTGCGCTCGCTCGCCTGCGCCATGTCCTGCCGCTGCGCCCGCAGCTGCAGGTAGCGGGAATAGTTGGCTTCATACATATACAGGCTGCCGCGCGAAAGTTCTGTAATGCGGCTGACCACGCGCTCCAGAAAATAACGGTCATGCGTAACCATCAGCAAGCCGCCGGAAAAGCGGGTCAGGCGCTCCTCCAGCCAAAGAACCATCTCACTGTCCAGGTGGTTGGTTGGTTCGTCCAGAATCAGGATGTCCGCCGGACTGCTCAGCACGGCAGCCAGTGCCACGCGCTTGCGCTGACCGCCGGACAGCGTACCAACCTGCGCACCGAAATCCGCCATGCCCAGTTTGGTCAGCGCAGATTTGACTTCGTATTCGTTTCCCGCAGTGCCGCTGCGGGAGGCAGTCTGCAGCGCCTGCTCCAAAACCGTGCTGCGGTCGTTCATCTCCGGATTCTGCGGCAAAAAGGAAACACAGGCGCCGCGCTGCACGGAAACAGCGCCTGCGTCCGGCGGCTCGATGCCCGCCAGAATCTTCAGCAGGGTGCTTTTTCCGGTTCCGTTAAGACCGATGATGCCGATTTTATCTTTTTCATTTAAATAAAGGGAAGCGTCATTTAGAAGCTGCTTCGTTCCGTAGTTCTTGAAAAGATGCTCTGCAGACAGTAACATGAAATCTCCTTCCGAGCCCGCGTTTTCACCGGCGCAGGCCCGCCCGATTGGGGTTTGCGAAATACTTATTCTTTTTATTATAACAAGCCGCGCGCAGTTACACAACTTTTGCCTGCGGCGAGAAAAGACGACTTCCGCGAAAATTTACAAACTCTTCACAAAAAAGTGCCTCTGAAAATTGACAAACACAGCAAGTGTGCTATACTATTACAAAGGTGTAACGAATCGTTACAAGTTTGAAACGGTCTTATTCTTCGACATAAAAGTTTCGAAATAAACTGATGAAAAAGAAAATGATTTGACAAAAGAGGATACTATGGAATCAAAAACACTGGTAAAACGCATCTTAACCGGAACGCTGGCACTCGCCGTTGCTGCGTCGGCCTCTTTTCTCCCTGTTTCCGCAGCAGACAGCACCGACTCGATGAAGGCAAAGCAGTCTTCCCTGGCGGAACAGCAGAAGCAGAATGACAGCGATCTGGCAGCGCTGCGGCAAAACAAATCCGAAAAAACCGCTTATGCGGCCGCCCTGCAGGCGCAGCTGGACACCATTGAAGAGCAGGTCAACAATTACAATAACCAGATTACGGATCTGGATCTGCAGGCACAGAAAGCACAAACCGAAATCAACGCCGCGCAGAAATCCATCCAGCAGGACACCGATAAGCTGAAGGAGCGTTTATGCGCCCTGTACAAAGGCGGCGGTGCCAGCCGGCTGGAGGTGCTGCTCTCCTCCAAAAGTCTGATTGATTTAGCGGACAAGTCCGAAGCGGTTTCCGTTGTGACCGACCACGACACTCAGCTGATTAACCAGCTGAAAGCGGAAAAAGAAGCCGTACAGAAAAAGGCCGCAAGCATCAAGGCAAAAAAGCAGCAAGTAGTGGCCTTAAAGGCGGATGTGAACACCAAGCAGCAGCAGCTGACTGACACACTTTCAGAAACCAACCAATTTCTTGCTGACCTCGGGCAGAAGGAGATTGATTTGGAGAGCCAAAGCACAACCTTGGAAGCGCAGACTGCCAAACTTTCTACCGCAATTGCCAGCTGGTCGCAGTCACAAAGTTCCGCTTCGTCTTCTTCTGCAAAGCAGAACAGTCAGCAAGCCGCTGCGGCAAGTGACAACAGCGAAACCGATGACAATGACAGCGGCAGCAACAGCCAGAGCAGCGGCTCCGGTTCTTCCTCTTCCGCTTCCTCTTCTTCTTTCTCCAGTGTAATTGCCAAAGCGGAGTCCGCACTCGGCAAACCGTATGTCATGGGCGCCGCCGGGCCGAACGCATTCGACTGCTCCGGTCTGATCTGTTGGGCTTACGGAATTTCCCGTACCACAGCGCAGGGACTTTACAATGAATCCTCACGGGTTTCTGTTTCTGACAGACAGCCCGGTGATTTAATCTTCTTCAGCGGTACATATAACTGCGGCGACACTGTCACGCACGTTGGTATTTATATCGGCAGCAACATGATGATTGACGCAGAAAACGGCGGCGTTTCCGAATGCTCCACCGAATCCTCCTATAATCTGCAGCATTTCTACGCATACGGCAGACTGTGAGCCGTAACCATGCAGACATAAAAACCGCGGGCTTTTTAAAAAGGCCCGCGGTTTTTTGATACGGAAACGCAGCTCACCAGACACAGCGATGTACGCCTGCAAGCCCGCGCTTTCCACTCCGGTCAATTCTGGTATTGGTGCAAAATCTCGCGCAGGCGGGAGGCGTGCTGCCCCTCATCCTCCGCAAATTTTGCGAACACATCCGCCGTTTTGGGGTCGTCCGTGATCTCCTTGGCGTAAGACTCAAAGTCCCGTACCAGTTCCATCGAGTTTTCCCACGCGCGCAGAAGCCGGTCGTGCGTGGTAATGGAAATATCCTTTTCGTGTTGCATTAGCTGCCTCCTGATTGTCACTGAAGTAGGAACAGTTTTCCCCGCCGCGCCGTTTCTTATACCCTTTGTGCAAAAGCGTTTGTGCTTTTACTTTTTTAGGCGTAAATATAGCAAAGCAGGCAGAACCCTAAAAAAGTCTGCCTGCTTTGCTATATTGAAAAGATTTGCGTGTTACTCAGTCATACTGAAACGCGGAAAAATCGGCTGTTCCGCCGGCTGTTTTCGTGGCAAACTGGAACAGCGCAAAGCGGCATCCTGTAAAATGATCCATCTTGAAGTAGAGCTTATGCGTGGGGCCAAGCTGCTTCCACGCGCCGCCGTCCTCATAGAAAAACGCCGCCTCGTCCTGTTCATCGGCGAAATTACAGGACAGCTTCAAGCGAACCTCCGTGCTGTTCAGCGCAACGCGCGCATACTCGGTCGGCGCCCGCTTAGGATCTGCCTGCAGAGAAGCGTTCTGGGCTTCTTTTGCCGTCATAACCAAGTAAAGCCTACCGTTTTCTTTGGTTACCGCAAGGTAGCCGTAGCAGCCCTGAAAAGCGCACAAGCCGGCAAAGTCACCCTCCTGAAGCTGAGAGGCATCCAGCGTAACGCTGGCGCTGCAGGCAGGGCCGTGCATCCGCTGCGTCAGTGTGTTGACTGCGTGCTCCACGTCGCTGCTGCACTTGCCGGTTGTCAAACGCAGGTGACCCGGACGTTCGGTAACAGACCAAAGCGCGTTATCCGGCTCATGATTCCACTGCCAAAAATCCTTCAAACGGATACGCCCCTGCCTGTCTGGCTGAACCTGAAAATCATCTCCGCCAGCCACCGGACGGTAGGTGTATCCGGGGCGTGTGCTGGAAACAGAAAGCTGCTGCGGCACTTTTCCGTCAATGCCAAACACCGGGAATCCATCTTTCCACTCGACCGGCACCAGAACCGGCACACGTCCCACCGCGCCGCGGTCCTGAAACAGCACGCCGTACCACTTGCCGTCCGGCGTATCGACAATACCACCCTGCGCCACGCCGGAGTTACAGAAGCCGAGATCATCATCCAGCACATTGCCGCCGCGGAACGTTCCGTCCGGTGAATCCGCCGCAAAACAGGCCTCCACGCGGCGGTTGCTGCCGTCCTTGAGCCAGTGAATGAAAAACACGTAATACCTGCCGTTGATTTTGTAAAAATGCGAACCCTCGTAACCCAGGCAGACATTTTCCTGTTCCCTAACAATCACACGATCCAGCCCGCCCGGCTCGGGGCCGGTCAGTTCGCGATTCAGCTCTGTCAAATGAATTTCGGTGTTACCGTACACAATATAGACCCTGCCGTCATCATCGAACAGGAGAGAGCTGTCATGATAAAATCCAGCAATCGTCTGCTTTTCCCACGGTCCCTCCACGTTTTCCGCCTGATACAGGTAGGTTTTGTGTGTATCATTCGCCACAAAGCAAACATAAAACTTTCCGTTATGCCAGCGGATGGATGCCGCCCACATTCCCTTGCCGTATGCGGTTTGTTCGCCCTCCAACCGCTGCGCCGGTGTGCTGTCCAGTGTGTCGTAAACATAAGACGCCGTTTCCCAATGTGCCAAATCATACGAACGCAGAATCACCGCGCCGGGCATAAAGTGCATGGTGGTGCTGACCATATAGTATGTATCGCCCACCCGGATGACGTCCGGATCGGGAAAATCCATCCACAGGATGGGGTTCTGACAAACGGTATTATTCTGTTCCTGCATATTTTTTAAGCCACCCTTCCAAGTATAAAAAAGCAGAGCATTCTCCGCTGAGAACACTCTGCAAAATGTGATTACCAAATGCGATAGTGCCCGCTGAGCGCCAAAAACGCAAACAGATACAGGCAGTTGTCGTAATAGCGGCGGTCACCCGTGCGCAGCGGTGTATCCCAAAAGGTTTTCACACACTGCACGGCAAAGGTACCTTTTGCCGCAAGGCTCGCCTGTGCATTCACCGCAGTAATCGCGACCGGATGCAGCGCTTTGCTTTCCAGCACAGTTCCGTCCACTTCATAAATGCCGAAGGGATGTTCCTGCACCGTTTCACAGAAAAACTTCTGCAGGCGGTCCGCTTCCGCACAGGCCCAGTCATCCACAGCAAACCAGCTGTAATCCAGCGCGATGTTTGCCACAGTGCGGTAAGAATCGCTGAAATACCAGTCGTGGCGTCCACCCCAGGTTTCGGGATTGTCCTGATGTGGTGTGCCGTCAAACTCTGCATACTCCGCACACAAACCGGTCACCGGGTGGCAGGCTTTTTTAAGGTAAGCCCGGCTTGCCTCGGCGGCGGATTTCCAAAACGGACGGTCTGCCTCCTCCGCCCACAGCGCAAACAGTTCATAAAAATGCGGCAAATGGTAGGAAGGATCCGTAAAATCAACTTCCGTGATAAACCGAATCAGTTTATTCTGCGGATCCCACATGGCACGACCGGGCTCCCCGTTTTCTCCTTTGTGGATGCAAGTGTGCAACAGCGAGCGCGCTTCGGCGCTGTAATTGAAAATTCCTTCGCCGTCGCCCCAGCGGTGTGATGCGAAGAACAGTGCCATCGCAAAGAATTCCTCGCCGTCCGGCGCGGGGCCGTAAGCATTTTTGGTACCGTCCGTTGCGCAGGACCAGGCAAAATACCCGGCGTTTGCGCCCGTTTCCATGTACATATAGGTTCTTGCCCACTTCCACAGGCGGTCAAATTCCTCTTTTTTGTTCAGCTGTACGCACATCATCATGCCATAAGACATTCCCTCTGTGCGCGCATCGTGATTGCCGGTGTCCTCCATATAGCCCATATCGTCACCAACTGGGTGATAGATCCGTTGTTCCGGCGTACCGTAAAACAAAATCTCAAAGATCCGGTTCAATCGGTCTTCAATCTCCTGCTGCGGATAACCAAGCTGTGCAAAGACATTCGGGTAGTGGCCGGTTGCAAACGCACCATTCATGGGTGGTTTCCTCCCTCTTTCTCTGTTTTATTCCTTTACCGCGCCCAGCGTCATGCCGGTGACGAAGTACCGCTGCAGGAACGGATACAGACACACAATCGGCACCATGGTGATGATGGAAGCAGCAGACCGAACGGAAGTCGGTGTTACGGCATTGGCAGAACTCTTCATGGAATCAATGGTCGCTCCACTGGAGGAATTCATCGTCGTTACTGCCGACAGCAGTTTCATCAACTCGTACTGTAGCGTGGTATATTGCGGGCTCATGCGGTTGTACAGCATGGCATCGAACCAACTGTTCCAGTGACCAACCGCGATGAACAGCGCCACTGTAGCCAAAACTGGTGTGCACAACGGAAGTGTGATTCGCGCAAAAATGGTCATGTATCCGGCTCCATCAAGCTGCGCAGACTCTTCCAAGCTGACCGGAAGTCCTTCCATGTAACTGCGGATGACCAATAAGTTAAATGCTCCTGTCAGTCCAGGGATAATATATACCCAGAAAGAGTTGGTCAGCTGCAAACCTTTAAAGAGCAGGAAAACCGGAATCAAACCGCCGCCAACATACATTGTGATGACCCAGAACAGGTTCATCTGCTTTTTGAGCAGATACTTCGGGCGGCTGCACATGAAGGCCAGCAGTGCCGTTACAAGCAGTCCCAAGACCGTACCTAATACTGTACGTGCCACACTGATCCAAAGGCCGGTAACCAGATTCTGCTGTGACAAAACGGTTTGATAGTTATAAAGCGTGAATTCACGCGGCCACAGATAAATACCACCGCGTAGAGAATCTGTTGCATCGTTGAAAGAAATCGCCAATGTATTCAGTACAGGATACAAGGTTACTAATAAGAATAGCACCATGTAAACGGTATTACAAATGGTAAATACACGGTCACCTTTTGTATGTTTTCTTTTTTTATTATAGGATAAAACTTCCTCTGCCATTTTTCTCCCTCCTTAAAAGAGTCTGGTGTCACTGTAACGCTTGGCAATGCGGTTTGCAATGACAATCAGAACAATGCTGACCACACTCTTGAAAATGCCAGCCGCAGTACCCAGGGCAAAGTCATTCTGGCCAATGCCCCACTTCAAAACATAGATATCAATCGTCTGGGAATAATCCCGAATGACATCATTGCCCAGCAGATACTGCACCTCAAAACCGGCATTCAAAACATTGCCGATATTCATAATCAACAGAATGATAATGGTGTTGGCAATGCCCGGCAGCGTGACGTACTTAATTCTTGCCCAGCGTCCGCCACCATCGATTGCCACGGCCTCATACAGGCTTGGATCAATGGAAACAATGGCCGCCAGATAAATGATTGCGTTCCAACCGGTTTCTTTCCAGATCATCGCTAACACTTCAATCCACCAGAACCAAGTCTGGTGAGAGAAAAAGTTGATTGGTGAAGAAATTACGTGCATTTTGACGAGCAAGTCGTTAATAATACCTGTTCCGCTTAAGGTATCAAGGATGATTCCACAAGCAACAACCCAGGAAAGGAAATGTGGCAGATAAGAAACTGTCTGCACAACTTTCTTGCCGGGTAGGCAACGCACTTCGTTGAGCAGAATGGCAAAAAGGATTGCAAAAAACGTTCCCAAAACGAGGTTCAAAATGCTCATTGCCAGTGTATTGCGCACGGTGAGCCAAAATGCCGAGTCGTCAAATAACTTCTTAAATACATCCAGACCTACAAATTTAGATCCAAACAGGCCGCCTCTTGCTGTATAGTGTTCAAAACCCATGATCCAGCCAACCAAAGGCAGGTAACAGAAGATAAAACCATACACAAAAAACGGTACGGAAAGAATCAGGAGAATCTTCTGATTCTTCGCAGCCCTGCGCCACGCAGCGCGTCGTTCCTTTTTCTGCTGCTTTTTTAGCTGTTTGTTTGTTAATACTCCGGCATTTTCAGCCATTGGAATCACCTCACGCTATTTTACTCATTGTTCAAAAGCAAGCGGCCCGGCATCTCATATTGCTTAGCCGCGGCCGCTTGCTTCAAACAATTTTTTTACTGTATCACTTCGCCAAAACCAAAGGCTAACAACAATGCATGCAACCTTCCGTAATGCTTACTTGGAAGAGGCAGAAGAGGATGTCTCATATTTCTTTGCTGCGTTCACGCGGCTGGTCACTTCTTTTTGCGCTGCATTGAAGTAGTTTTCCGGCTTGCAGGCTTTGTAGGCAGTCATATACGAATTCCATGCGGAGTCGAAATCACTCGCCATGCAAATCTTCGGCAAATACTGATGCTGCGTGTCGTCAATCTTTGCACTGGCCGTCTTAGCCGGATCATCAGAAGCCAGCGTGTTTGCAAATGTCCAGAGAGGATACCATGCACCCGGTGCGTCATTGTCGCCAATCATATCCACAAATGTCTTAGCGCCATAAGCCTTCAGCGTATCTTTCATGTTCTGGCTCAGGCCGCTCTGGAACTCACTAATCTGTTCATCAGGAGTTGCTGCATTTTTGTTGTCCAACAGCATACCGCCGTAGTTCGGGAAATAGCTGTAAGAGCAGAGATGAGACGCCTTATACTTTGTATCGTTTGCCTTGTTGCGCATCGCCTGTGTGCGGGTAAACATACCGTTGGCATCTTCGTTGTAATCAACACCCTTGACACCCCAGTTACGCAGAGTAACTACTTCCGGGCTGAGCAGGTCGTTGATAAACTTCAATGCGCCGTCAACATCCTGGCAGCTTGTGGTAATGCCAACGCCAGAAGAAACATTCATAACCGAGTACGTAGTATGCCACTGGTTGTGAATTCCCTCTTTAATCGTAATCGGCAGTGGTACATATTCACAGCCCTGCTCATCCAGCTTCTGTGTTTTCAAGGAAGCATTCACATTGCTGCTGAAGTCCCAGTACTGATCAATCATACCCAGTACGCGGCCTGTGGAAAGCTTGGAAATATACTGGTCATATTTCTGTGTGAAAGCTTCCGGATCCACAACGCCCTTTTTGTACTCTCCGTTCAGCTTCTTGAAGTACAGTTTTGCTGTATCAGAAGTGTTGTAATCAATCACTTTCTGTGTCTTCGGATCCACAATACAGCTACCATCGTTCGGATAACCGTCCAAGAACATCGGTGCATTGTTCAGACAGAAAATTTTGCCGCCATCGGTCAAAGTCGTGTAGCCAATGTTCTTCGTTCCATCTTTCATCGTCGGGTTAGCTTTCAGATACCGCTCGATCAGGTCAAAGTACTGATCCATTGTAGTGACCTTCGGATAATTTGCCCATTTCAGCACGCGAGTCTGAATCCAGAACGCCTCATCATTGTGAATGGTGTTTGTTTTCTTGTCATGCGTAACGCTGAACTGAGGCAAATAATAGATATGGCCACCGTGTGCAGCCTTCAGCTGATCCCACTGCTGCTGTGTAAAATAGTTCTTAATATTCGGGTATTTATCGATGTAATTATCAAGTTCAATCAAGGCACCGGCTTCTACCAGTGCATTTGTAGCACCGCCGCCTTCGATAAAGTCCGGATACTCGCCACCTGCAATCATTGTGCCGACAGCCTCTGTATCACTTTGACCTGTCAGCCATGTTTCTTTGCACTTCGCACCAATCAGATCTGTAATCTTCTGCTGTACTTCGTTGTCATCATTGATTTCCGTTCCCGCAACCGTGAAAAACGCCTTGAACTGTTTGACGCTAGAAGTACCGGTCGAGCCGGTCTTTGCACCGGAACCTGTAGAATCGCTTCCACCGGCACCGCAGGCAGACATACTCGTCACCATTAGCGATGCAGCAACTGCAAGCGCCAAAAGTCTTTTTGCTGGCCTCATTATTGATTCCTCCCAAAAGTTTTTGTGATATTGTAATCACTTTCTTTATTTTGACAAACAAATTATACTTCAAACTGTGCAACCTGCACAACAGGGTAAAGTTTTAAAAAAAGCGGGGGAAACTATAGTTTTTGCAAAGTCACTATAATTTCTCCCGGAAATAGATGGTTTACTAGTCGTTATGTTTTTCACAAGCTTGCCTGCGGAATTTTGTCGGCGTACAGCCCTTGATTTTGACAAAGCGGTCAATGAAATAATCAATGTCGCGGTACCCGACCTGATTTGCGATTTCATAAACTTTATTGTCTGTCTGAAGCAGCATCTGCGCGGCTTTTTCCATGCGCAGAGAGATGAGGTAATTCTTAAAGCTCGTGCCGAATTTCTTCTTAAAAAGCTGCCCCAAATAGGCGCTGTTCAGAAAATATTTCTCGCTGAGCGTCTTTAGACTAATGTCCTGCGCGTAGTTTTCCTCAATATCCCGCTCGATATCCGCAAGAACCCCCTTGGCGGATTTGCTGCGCAGCGAAGCAAGGTAACCCGCATAATCCAGCGCCAGTCGCCGGAAGTGGCTTTCGCTGCCGTGCATCATAAACGCGTTGTTGCTGATGTAATGCAGCACTTCCTCCTGATTCACGTTGCTGTCCTGCTGCGTGGCAAGATGCACAAACTGAAATAGAATGTAATCGATATCCAGGTCAATCAGGTTTGGTTCCAAGTTCATTCTGCGAATCTGCCGGTACATTGCCTGCACACTGTCCGTAATTTTTTCACGGTCATTGGCCGCCACTGCGCTAATCAGCGCATCCAGTTCCTCTTTTTGCAGCGATGCGGAGCCGGAGCGCTCCTTCATCTCTTCCTCATACCAGACAATATCTTTTTCCATGGTAAATGCCTGACAGCTTTTGGCAATTTCCGCTGTGCGGAAAGACTCTGAAAGTTCCGCCAAATCATGCACCTTGCAGCCGGCGTAAAACCACACCGGTTCCTGCATGGCCTGTGCCACCTGCACACGCAGCTTCTGCAGAAACGCGTGGTCGTCACTCTGCGTATCGCAGCAGATCAGCCCAATGTCATAGCAGTCTTTCTGCGGCGATACATTAAAAATGCAGGTGCAGCCGGGGCGCTTTGCCGAAAAGTCCAGGCAAGTGCGGTACAGGCGGCGCTGCATGGTGCGTTTCAGTTCTTCTGACCAATCCGCATTTCTCGCTTCCAGCCCAACGTAGCGATAACTTTTTGCCGGGCCGACTTTTTTCCGGATACCGGCAAGGTCCGCCTGGTCGTATTTGCCCATCAGCAGTGCCACAATGCTGCGTGCATAGTAAGCCTCCTCCATCTGGGCGCTTTTCTGCCTTTGCAGGCGTTCCTCGCTGATGCTGCCCGCAATGCTGCGCAGCAGCGACAGCAGCTTTTCTTTCTGAACCGGCTTCAGGATATACTCCAGGCATTGGTAGCGAATGGCCTGCTGCGCATAAGAAAAGTCACTCATCCCACTCAGTATCACAAATCGGGCATCCGAAAGATGTTCATCCCGCACGGTTTTCAGTAGCTCCAGACCGTTCATTTCCGGCATACGGACATCTGCGATAATCAAACTGACCGGTTCGCGCTTCAGGAATGCAACGGCCTGCCGTCCGTTTTCCGCCGTACCGGCAATGCAGAAGCCCTCCGCTTCCCAGTCAATCATGGCGCGCATTCCCTGCAAAATAAATGGCTCATCGTCCACCAGCAGTACTTTCAGCATTGGTATTCTCTCCTTTTCTCAACCACTCGTTTCCTCCGAATCTGCAGACGGATACGTACGCCTGCGGGTACAGTCGACCGGCAAATGAATGGTCACGGTGCAGCCGACCTTTTCCTCGCTTTCCACTTGAAAGCAAGCCCTGCCGCCGGTGAAAGCCCTGAGTCGGAAGCAGGCATTCACCACGCCGACGCGACCGCCCTGGTGCAAGCGGCGAATGCTGGCGTTCTGCATACTCTCCTGCAGTGCACGCAGTTTGTCAGGCGGCATACCGATACCGGTATCCTCCACTTCCAGCACCACATTGTCACCGGAGCGGCTGACCTCAATAAAAATCCACCCGGGGCCGCTTTTTCCCTCAATGCCGTGTACGCACGCGTTTTCCGTAAACGTAACAATCGTCAATTTAGGAATATAGCAGTTCCGGCACTCCGGCGCGACGCTGATTTTATAGGACAGCTGCTCCCCAAACCGATACTTCTGCAGCTGCAGGTATGCCTCGGCAAACTGCACCTCCTCGGCAACAGTCACGACATCCTGCCCCCAGTCCACCGACTGGCGCATCATCACCGACAGCTTACAGATCATCTCCGCGGTTTCTTCCTCATGCTTCAGCACGCTGTGCATACGAATGCTTTCTAATGCGTTAAACAAAAAATGAGGGTTAATCTGACTTTGTAATGCCAGAACCTCCGCGTTCTGCCGCGCAATATCTGCCTCCTGCTCTTTCAATTTTCCCTTATAAACCACTTGAATCAAATCATTGATACGCCGCACCATCTGATTGTAATCCTGCATAAGATCCGCAATTTCATCTTTACCACGCACCGACCCAATGGGTTTTAGCGTGTCACCATTTTTATCAATACTACTAAAATGTCGGCTTAGTTCCCCTAACCGCTGTGTAAAAGAGCGGTTAAAAGAATACATAAATAAGATGGGCACAAAGATGCTGAGCGCAAGCATCGTCAAAATTAAGCTGATATTATTCTGCAGCATCGAAATCACACTAGACTGCGGGCGCATGACATAGATATTCCAGTCCTGCGTATAAAAACTGACAGACTGCGTATATCCAACATCCTCCAAATCTTTTAGACTCAAAGCTCCAAACTCCGCAGATGTTGAAGTATTGCCACGATTCGCATATAAAATTGTTTTTCCAGAACATACATAGACCGGAACCGCGTATTTGGAATTAAGCAAAGCATTCTCAATCACGCTGTAATCAATATTGAGTTTCATAATTTTTTCACAACCGCCATAGTAATTTAACCTCCGTATGACACAGATGCTGCGTGTCGGAGCTTCCGGGCGATCATAGGAAACATACGGATAAACGACCAAATCTCGATTGTGTTCCTGATAGTATTTGCACCACTTCTGATTCTCCACCATACTCAAACTACCAAATTCGCTGCCATCTATAATGCTGTCGTTATCTGCATAAATCTTTAACGTTGCGTTACGTCCCACTAAACTCACGTCAAAGATAGAGTTATCTTTAAGTTTTTGAAAGTTTTCAAAATAGACATAAGGCGATGAATACTGCTCATTTAAAAAGACACTGATTTTTTCATTGAGATAATAATCCTTTGTGATAAAAACCGCATCGTCAATGGTCTTCGTTAAATTATACTGCACCGCCTGCGCGATATTTGCCATTTCGTTTTCCTGTCTCTTTACTTCACTGTTCGCAAGATTCGACAAAAACACACTGTCTAAAATAACAATAGGGATTATGATGCACATGATATACAAATAGTATAATTTTTTCTTAATCGGAAAGCTGTCCAGAATCTCATTACTGGAATCCACTGCTCTTTTGATGTACCGCTTCAGTCCCATGCTTCCTTAAGTCCTTCCAATTCTAATAAATTATCCTGTTTTTCTATTTTCATCTGAAAATATTAGTATCATATTACTACACCTCCGCAAAAATTTCAAATGCAGAAGCGGCACCAGCTTCTGCCAAAAATCGGTTTTCCCCAGGTATCATCGGACTTTCTGCAAGGAAAAAAGGTTTTTTCTCAGAAAAAAAGAGAGGGTACCGGTTTGAGCGTTTGCGCCGGTTCTCCTCTCTAACAGCTGTCCTCACGCCTCCTGTGCGGCGGCTTTCCGATACTCTGCAGGCGTTACGCCCACCTCGCGCTTGAAAATTTTTGTAAAGTAACTTCCGTTATCAAACCCGACGCTTTCTGCAATCGCGCTGATTTTCATGTCACTGTCACGCAGAAGCCGGCTGGCCTGCTGCACCCGAATTTCCGTTAAATACCGCACAAAGGTCTGCCCGACGCGTTCCTTAAAACGAATGCATAAATACACATTCGATACATAAAAATGCCGGCTCAGCGAATTTAACGAAAGCTCTCGATCCCGGTAGTTTTCTTTCACATAAGCCAGCACTCGGTCAATAAGAGGGGCACCCGCTTCCCGGTCAATGGAGTCGAAGCACCGGTCAACCTCCTGCAGCAGTTCCTGCTCCATCTGCTCCAAAAAGACACAGGAAGCCATCCACTCCGCTGCCGAATCCCGATTGTCGGCAGGCAGGGTGTTTTCGCCAGGCAGCAGCTTGAGCAGAATACGAAAACAAAGCTCAGACGCGCTGTTCGGAGAAAGAACCTTTTCCCCGAAAATGGTTTCCCGCAGCAGACTGCATATGTATTTTTTTACACTTTCCCTCTCCTTGCTTTTCAGCAGCTCCGACAGCGGCTGCAAATCCGGCAGCTGCACGGATTCGGCAAAGCTGATGCTCTGCGCGGGAGTCAGCAGATGTTTGTTCCGGTCGTAAAAAATCTGCTGCAGCAGCGCAGACGCCTGCTGCAGCGACTGCTCATAAGCGTGCAGCGGCAGAACCGCACCCGCGCAAAAATACAGACTGTACAGCGGCAGCGCCGCCGTCAGTGCATCACACACTGCCTGCAGCGGCAGCTGCTGCTCCCCGAACAACGAAAGCTGGATACAGGATTTGTGAATCGCCGAAATGCACACGGCACCGGTTCTTGGCAGAGCCGCCTGCACTGCCGCCAAGACCCCTTGCAGACCAGCATCCGCAAACGGACCGCCCTCTGCCGTCAGAATCCGAACCAGAACTGCCTGGCAGAAAATCGCACGCGGCATCTGCGGATACAGTTCCCGCAGAATCAACTCCAGCCGCTGTGTGGAAAAGCCAGAGTAGCGGAGCATGGAGCCGATCTCCGTTTTAAAAAGCGCTTTTTTCTCGCGCAGTTCGTCCTGCTCCTGTACCGCGCGGCGCAGCTGCTCCTGCAGCTCATCCAGCTTAATGGGTTTATCCACAAAATTGACCGCCTTCAGCTGAATAGCGGATTTTAGATAGTCCACTTCCGTATAGCCGCTGATCATCAGAATGGAACACTGCGGATTCTCTTCACGAATTCTGTGAGAAAGCGCAATCCCGTCCATGCGGGGCATTTTAATATCTGTCAAAAGGATGTCGGGGCAGAAGCCCTCTTCTGCCGCACGAGCCGCAAGCGCCCCGTTTTTTTCCGCCCGAACTTCCGAAATGCCAAGCGACTGCCAGTCAATGGAGGCCAGGATGCCGCTGCGCGTTGCGCTCTCATCCTCCGCGAAAAGCACTTTATACATTTCCACTCTTCTCCTTTCTTTGAAATGGAAGCTTCAAAACAGCAGCGGTTCCCCGCTGTGGGTAACTGATGAAGGAAACGCCGTATTCCTCCCCATACGCAAGCCGGATGCGCTCGTTGATATTTTTAATGCCGTAGCCGGAGCCGGTGACCGGACTGGAAGTCGCGTACTGCAGAATATGCCGCGCCTTTTCCGCCTCCATGCCGCAGCCATCGTCCACCACCGCGATGTACAGCACTGCCCCTGTATGAAACGTCCGAATCAAGACATTGCCGCAGCCCGCGTCCGTTTCTAAAATTCCGTGGGTGATGGCATTTTCCACCAAAGGCTGCAGCGTCAGCTTCGGCAGAAGACAATCCCTGCTTTCCGCATCCACCAGACAGTGCAGGCGGACGCAGTCGTCAAACCGCATATTCTGGATATACACATACGAGGTAACGTGTTCGATTTCCGACTGCAGCGTCACCACATCGGCGCCTTTGCTCAAACCGCGGCGATAGTAATCTGAAAGCGCGGTAACCAGGTTCTGCACGTCACTGTCCCGGTACTTCACGGCTTTCCACTTGATCAGATCCAGCGTATTGTAGAGGAAATGCGGATTGATCTGCGCCTGCAGCGACTTAACCTCCAGTTCCTTAATGCGCTTGCCGTAGTTGTATTGTTTGTCCAACAGGTCGGAAATCTTAAACAGCATATAGTTGAAGCAGCGCGTCAGCGCATGAATTTCGCGGTCAGAAGAGGGCGCCACAATCGGCACATCAAAATTTCCCTCACTGACAATCATCATGTTTTCCTGCAGTCTTTCCAACGGGCGGGTGATAGAGCGGGAAATCAGCAGTGAAAACAGCAAAACCAGTGGCAGAACTGCGGCCGCCACCACACTCATAGAAAACAAATTGCCGCGAATGCTGTCCCCCCGCTTCGCGTAAAAGGCGCAGGCACACACGATTTTCAGATCGGTATTGTAAATCGGCTGTGACCCGACAAAATACTGCCCGCTGCCGAGCATCAGCGGCTGCACGCTAACTGCCTGCTCGGACTGCTTGTACCGCCCTTTCACCCAGCCGACCATCTGCTGCACATCTGCCTGCGGAATGTCGGTTTTGCTGCTCAGCAGAACCTCATTGTCCGAATTTACCACATAATAAGCCGTGTAGCTGTCTGCCGCACCGGCAGACAGCAGTCCGTTGAAGTTTTCCTTTTTAACACAGCCAACATAGTAAGTCCGGTAATTGGCATATTCATATGGCAAATCCCGCGTAAAGATAAGCATATCCGCATCCTCATGCGCATTTGGAAAAAGTGAAGAGTAGCTTGACCATGCGTACGCGGATTTCGACGTGGAAATCTGCTTGTACCATTTGGTATTTTTAACGCGGTCAAACGAAATGACCGTCTGTGTGTCGTACATAGACACCGCATTTTCGGTGATGATTTTTACATCGCTGATGTTGGAGCGAAACAGCAGGCTGGAAATCCGCTTTTTCAGCAGCACATAGTCCTGATTCCAGTTCGTCACCGTGCGGTAGCGGTCCGCGTTATCGCGGTTAAGCAGCTCCACATTGCTGTCATCCAGGCAAAGCGAATCTGCGCTGCTGCGGAACGCCTGCGTCTGTTCTTCCAACATGACACCTGCCTGGTCCAGCGCCGACTGTACCGCACGCATGGATTCCTGCCGCAGGCTGCCAGAGGTCACGCTCAAAAAAATGCCGCAAAACAAAAACAGTGCTCCTAAAACGACGCCCAGATTCAACAGGAACACCTTCATGCGCAGGCTTTTTTTGCCCCGCTCATAGTCATCCTTCCACCGCATTTTCCGATGCTTTTTGCACTTCGTTTTCATAGTACTGCTCTTTTCCTCACAAGCCGCCCCCAACCCAGTCTGCCGGCAGCAGTGTACTGTAAACCGGAATCACATCTGCCCGGCGCAGCCGCGGCTCCGAATCCTGCGGCAATTCATAATAAACCGGTTCTGTTTCCCGGTAAATTTTCAGCGTCAGTTCTGCGGGAAAACCCAGTCTCCGCAGGCTGACGCGCCACGGTTTGCCGGTAGCGAACCAGTCTGCCGCGAGCTGTCCATCTTTATTATACAGTTCTGCACGGCTTCCTGCAAATGACAAACGCAAAAAGCCGTCCGGGCAGTGAATGTCCGGTATCATATGCGGTGCCAGCCTGTATATCGCGCAGTCCGCACCCACAGAAGCCGGTTCAATCTCACAGGATGTCTGTTTTTCTACGAATCTTGCCGTCCACGCCTGATGCGTCGGCAGCAGTTCTACCACCTCTTCCGTGCGTTCCGTTGTCAGGCGCAGAGTGTTTGCTTCCCGCCGCAGGGCGCCCGGCGTCAAAAATAGCTTTTCGCCAAACTTCCACGCATTTTCAGCCTGCTCCGGCGTGAGCACCAGAGTGGGCAGGCTGCCGCCACGGAATTGAAAAACCGGCGCTTCCCGACAGATAAACACATACTGCTCTCCCAGACGGCACAGCAGCTGCGCATTGCAGGATTCCAACACCGTATTTCCCAACGGCAGGTGATACGGATAAATTCCGAAATCATGGTTGGCAAACCGCATTGCCGGAAAGCGAATGGTTTCTCCGTTCAGTGCAATCTGAAACACTGCCGTGTGCTCCTGCATCCGGCGCAGGCGTTGATGATTGCTGACAAATAGAAACCCTCCGCCCAATTCGCGGTTGTGCCGCAGGGAGCAGCGTAGTGTGTCCGTGTCGGACGCATCCGTCACCATATTCGCCGGAAACACGCACACCGCCGGTGCAAGCAAATCGCCGAATTCCCGCAAAAACAGATGCAGGGTTTTTAGTTTTCGGTAGCTGGCGTGCAATTCACCGTACTCCCCAATTGGCGCCTGAAAATCATAAGACAGCACTGGCACGTCCGTGTAAGAGCCGGTAGCCTTGGACTCCTGCAGGGTGGTATCCTTTCCGCGCGGATTGGTGCCGCCGTGGTACATATAATAGCCCAGCAGATTGGCGCCAGACGCCAGCTTGCAAACTGCCAGCGCAGCCGTGTCCGTACCGGAAACCAGCGGGCGGCGCTTTGCGGTCACCTGCAGCCCACCGCCAAGCTCCGCTGTGAGAAACGGTGAATTTTCCACATCAAACGTAAAGGTCTCCTTGGCTTTCTCCCAGTCGCTTCCAATCAAAGCATCATTCCGACTTGGCGTCAGCAGGTAATTCGGGCTTGGCGGCAGTTCTTGCGCCGTTGGTTCCCACGGCGCGTCCGCGTACCCGCCCTGCACCGGCAGCATTTCGCCATCCACCACATTGGCACCGCCCCAGCCGGTCGCGGTGTAATACGGCACATCCAGACCTGCCTGCAGCGCCATTTCTTTTAAGGTACGCATATGCTGCATACCAGCTTCTCCGGTTTCTCCGCCGCAGTGGCCGTACTCATTTTCAATCTGCACGCCGATTACCGGCCCGCCGTCTTTCAGCAGCAGTCCGCGCGCTTGCTCGCCGATTTTGCTGTAAAAGCGCCCGACTTCCTGTAGATAGCGCGGATCATTGGTGCGCAGGTGCATCGTTTGGTCGTGCTGCAGCCAGTCCGGAAAACCACCATTGCGCGCTTCCGCGTGCACCCAGGGGCCAATGCGCAGAAAAACCGGAAAGTTCAGTTCCCGGCAGAGCTGCAGGAAGCGCCGCAAATCCCGCTGGCCGGAAAAGTCCCACTCGCCGCGCTTTTCTTCGTGATGAATCCAGAAAACATAAGTGGCAGCCACTTCCACGCCGCCCGCCTGCATCTTGCGAAGCTCGGCACGCCACTCGTCCTGCGGGCAGCGTGAAAAGTGAAACTCCCCCATGACCGGCAGCCATGGCTTCCCGCTTTTTGTCAGGTAAAGCGTATTGGCGCCGTACTGTGTGCCGTCCGGCGCTGCGCCGCCGAAGGGCAGCGCCTGCAGCGGCTTTTGTTCATCATGTACCGTAATCGTTACAGTTTCCATTGTTTTTTCCTCCCTAAGACGGATAGCAGAAAAACCGGCCTCAAAACTGGGGTCGGTTCTTTTGCTGTATTCGTTTTTACGCTTTTTTCAGTTCTGCGACACGCTCGTCTGCCTGCCGCTGAATTTCAGCCTTTACTTGGTCCAGCCCGGCCTGCTTGAGCTTCGCTACAAACTCATCAACCGCTTTGTCCGGATCATCCACCAGACCGCAGCAAATCGGGTCCATATACTGTGAAATCAAGGTATTCATAACCGAAACCTGTGTTTTTACTTTGTCTTCAGAGAAGGAGAAGGAAAGCAGCGGATGCGCCTCTGCCGGCGATTTTTTCCATGCATCCGTCAGATTCTGTGCCTTAATACGGGCAGGGTCCGCATTGGTCAGGTCATAGGAACGGGTCAGGTTTTCGTTGTTCCAGCCCCAGTTGCAAGCTGTATTGGCCGGATATCTGTCTGCCTTCGGGCCGGTAACATACTTCTTGTCGCCAACCGCTTTGTAGTGCTCACCCTCAATACCATAAGCTGCCAGGTCATAAATCTTCTTGTTGGTCATAAACTGGTCAATTGCCATCATGGCGCGCTCCGGATTTTTGCTGCGGGCGTTGATTGCAATGCCATTGTTGGTGTACACATTGATAGTCTTTTTGTCGTTGGGGAACAAATCATAAACGTTGCAGTTCCAGTCCGGATGGTCTTTGTTTGCCTGCTCACTGTAGCTCGCGCAGCTGCCAACGTTCCAAACCATGCAGGCAGCTTTGCCCTGCAGGAATGCATCACTGCGGGTGTCTTTGGTGGAAAGCGCATCCTTGGACCAGTAGCCCTTCTGCTGCATGGTTTTCATTTCCTTGGCATACTGGCGGAACTGCTGGGTTTCCGCAACAGAAATGACCTTTGTGTTGTTCAAGTCATTATTCTGGAACGCAAAGAGTGTCAGCGGCGTGCCGGTGATTTCTTTCCAATGGTTGCGGTTCAGCAGGTAGGTGTACTGCAGTGCCTTGCCCTGTGCGCCAAAGGGGGTAATGTTCTTTTCGTTCTTGGCAACCTTGTCGCAGAAACTTTCCAAATCTTTTGTACTGGTAATGTCTTTGAAGCCGTATTTCTTCATCAGGTCGCCGCGCACCGCAACGCACTCCTGCCCGAACTCGATGTTATAATTTGGCACCATATACACACCGCCATTAATGGTTGCCTGCTTCCAGGCTTCTTCCGGCACCACCTTTTTCACATCCGGTGCATAGGTGTTCAGGAAGTCGTCCGTAAGCTTATAGAATCCCTTCTTGCTGGCAGTGGTTTCGTAGTGTGCCCAACCTGCCGCGGTGAAAATTAAATCAAAATCTTCACCGGAAGAGAACAGCAGGGAATACTTCTGGTCATGCTCCGCCCATGACAGGAAGCTGACATCCACAGTTGCATTGATTTTTGCCTTCAGTTCCTTGTTGATTTCCGCATAGACCTTGTCAAAATCAGCGGGTTTGTCACCCAGCAGGTACATTTTCAGCTTGACTTCCTTGCTGGTGTCCACCTTGCTCGATGTTGCAGAGGCAGTGGTGCTGGCGGTCGGGGTGTCTCCGCCGCTGCTGCTGGACGAACTGTTGCCGCAGCCCGCGGCGCTGGTCATCAGCATGGCTGCTGCCACACCACCCGCCAGCAAGCGCTGTACTTTCCTGTTTTTCATATCATGTCTCTCCTTTTTATGTAGGTTATGAAACAGTCAGCCTTTGACAGCGCCGACCGTAATCCCCTGTACAAAATACTTCTGCACGAACGGATATGCCAGAACAATCGGGCCGGTCACAACCACGGTCAGCGCCATCTTCAGGGACTGCGTTGGCATGGAAATCGCGCCTGCCGCGCTGCCGCCCTGCTGCGCGATGACGCGCTTGTATGCCTCGATGTTGTTGACCTTCTGATACAGGAAATACTGCAGTGGGAACATTTTCTCATCGTTCACATACAGCATTGCATTGTACCAGTCGTTCCAGTAAGCCAATGCCATAAACAAGCCAACAGTTGCCAGCGCCGGCTTTGCCATCGGCAGTATGATGCGGATAAAAATGGTAAAGTCACCGCAGCCGTCGATACGTGCCGCCTCGGTCAGCGCCATGGGAATGCCGCTGAGGTAACTCTTCATTAGCAGCAGATTAAACACATTGAACAGCAGCGGCAGAATCAACGCCAGGTAAGAGTTTTGCAGCTTTAAGCCGTTAATCATTAAAATGTAGTACGGAACCAAGCCGCCGCTGAAAATCGAAGTGAAATAGAAGAAGAAAGAGAACTTATTTCTCCACGGAAAATCTTTTCGCTGCAGCACATAGGCTGTCATAGCCGTCAGGAACAGCCCCAACGCGGTACCAAACAGTGTCACAAAAATGGTAACCCCGTAAGCCCGGAAAATAACGACCGGCTCTTTAAATACCGTTTTGTAAGCGTCCACCGTAAAGCCCTGCGGCAGCAGGGAAAAGCCGTTATTTAAAATGTCCTGTTCATTGGAAAACGAAGCCGCCAGCACCATCAGGAACGGAATCAAGCAGGTCAGCGCCACCAGTGCGGTCACCACATAAGCGATGACGTTCAGAACCCGTACATCTTTGCGTTTTTGCACAATCATCCACATACCTTTCTTTAAAGGATCTGTTAAAACAGGGAGTAATCCGGGTCATACCGCTTCACACAGTAGTTCGTGATTAAAATCGCCACCAGACAGAATACCGACTGGTACAGTCCGGACGCCGCCGCCATGCCGACATCGTTGTTGGAAATCAGCGCACGGAAAGTAAAGGTATCAATTACATCCGTTGTATCATACAGATTGCCGTTACTGCCCACCAACTGATAGAACATATCGAAGTTGCCGCGGAAAATACCGCCGACAGACAGAAGCAGCAGGATGACGATGGTCGGCATCAAAGCTGGAATGGTAATATGGAAAATGCGCTGAAAAACATTGGCGCCGTCAATATCCGCCGCCTCATAAGTTGAGGTGTCAATGCCCATGATTGCCGCCAGGTACATCACCGTACCATAGCCGATGTTTTTCCAGGTGTTGAAAAAGATCAGGATTGGCATCCACACCCATGTCGTTTGGTAAAAATCAACGCGCGACTTGCCCATGGCTGTCAGCAGTTTGTTAATGGCGCCGTAGTCATAGCTGAAAAAGTTAAACGCAATGACAGAAACAATCACCCAGGAGATGAAGTACGGCAGGAACATGACCGACTGCGCGAATTTCTTGTAATACTTGCCGCGCAGCTCCGACAGCAGAACTGCCACGCCAACCTGCATGACCAGGTTGATAGCAATGAACAGCAGGTTGTAAACTAAGGTGTTGCGGGTCACCTTAAACGCCTGCCCGGACGAGAAGAAAAAGTTAAAGTTGTCCAGTCCGCACCAGGGACTGCCGAAAATGCCGTCCGCATAGTTGTAATTTTTAAACGCCAGAATAATGCCGCCCATCGGCAGATACGAAAAAATCAGTACATAAATGGTTGCCGGCAGCAGCATCAGCAGCAGCACTTTATACTTTGATACGTTTTGGAAAAAAGTTCTTTTCACGTTCCAGCTCTCCTTTTGCCTGAAAAATACCGGGACACGCCGCACAGCCCGGTGCAGGCTCTTGTTTTTGAAAATTTGTATGAAACACTTGCTGTTCATGACTTATATTATAGCAATTTTGCTGTGCACAAAAAATAAACAATTTTTTCTTTCGTTTGTAAATTTTTTATGGATTTGATGCAGGGCATAAAAAAACAGACGGGTTTTGCATAAAAACACCCGCCTATGACGGGGCTTCATAAGGAAGTTGCAGAAAACAAGCAAATTCAAACCTATCAGACAAATCGGTTGAGAGTTTATAGCACCAAAATCCCCAAGCACCATAAAAAGTGCTTGGGGATTTTCTTTTTAATCAATCATTCCAAATTTTCCTATTATTACTGGTTCCGTGGCTTGGATCTGGAAAATTACTGGTATCCTTTTAATGCTTTCGCAGGGGCATACAACAAAGATTCACACGCCATATTCTTACGAAGTTTCTTCATTTTATTCAATACTGCATTATAATAAGTTCTGCCATTGATTAACATAACACATCTGCAATAAAGAAAATCATCTGTCGAAAAATATTCCGATTCATAAAAATCCTTGGCATTTGGCGTTACTGCTTTTAAAGCTGTATCGCATATCTCTTATGCATAAAATTCCTGCCTGTTATAAATTCTCCAGAAACACTGCAGGAACACCTGCCTTATGCAAACGGAAACATTGAACCTTAGAAAGGGGAATTGCAAACGAGTGTACTTCCCCGGGAAAGAGGATTTCTGTATCCTGAAAATGGCGCTCTGAAATTTTCGTGTACAGGTCTTTCATAAATACCATCCATTGCTCGGAGCCGGTCGGCTCCCGACCTAAAAACCGATGCAAATAGCCGTAGCCGTCCGCAAGATAGAAAATCTTCAACGCAAGCGCAAGGTCACAGCCGGAATCATCCAGCAACGACCGAGGAAAGGCAAAGCCATCGTCCCAGTTGTAGCGCTCCAGTCGGCGGCTGTACTCCCGGTACTCCTCCTCGTCGGACAACAGACGGGAACCTTTCTCCTGTTTCTCCGCCAGTATCTTCCACTGCGGCTTGTGCCCGAACCGTCGTCCCAGCGCTTCCCTCGCATCACCGCTGCCCCAATCGGCAGCAGTGCAATAGAGAGCATAGGCCTTTTCCATATCTTGTTCAACGCCGCAGCCCTTTTCGTAAAAAAATGCAAGCTTGTATAGTCCGTATGGACTGCCGTGATTGGAGGCCTTGCGGTACCACTCTGCGGCCGCCGCAGCGTCCTTAGGCACGCCCTGCCCTCTTTCATAAAACTCGCCTAGACGGCACATCGCCTCTAAATCACCGAATTCGGCGGATTTTTCATACCAGTGTACAGCCAAGGTGAAATCGCGTTTTACACCTTGGCCCAGCCAATAAGATTTTGCCATCAAAGCAATTGCTGACGAGTCGCCTTGTTCGGCCAGTTCCAAACAAATGGGGAATGCACGGCGATAAAGCTCCTGTGATTTGCTTTTACTGCTTTTCACTCCATCCCCAAATGCATAACAAAAGGCCAAATGCCGAAGCCCATCTAAGTAATTCTGTTCGGCGGATTTTTCAAACCACTGCACCGCCGTTTGCAGGCTGTCAGGTTCCCTGCCTGTTTCGTAATGCAGACGACCCAGCCGGTACTGTGCTTCCGCATCTCCCTGCTCCGCCGCCTTTTGCAGCCACACAGCGGCTTTCCGGTTTTCCTGCTCCTCTTCTTCGCCTTCCGCATCGCTGTGAAAAAGAGAAATTCCCAGCTTCAGCTGTGCAAAGGCGTTCCCGCTTTCCGCAAGACGAAGCATTGCTTTTCTGGCTTGCGCATCGTTGCCGGCAAGACTGTAAAGCTCGCAGGCCCGGCGCACATCCTGCTCCACGCCATACCCGTTTTCATAACAGATGCCCAACAAATAATAAACCTTGGGTTCCTTCTTTTCGGCAGCCTTCTCCAGCCACAAAACCGCTTGCGCATAATCCTGTTCTTCCAGATAGGCCTCTCCCAGCGCACACATGGAAAGTCCGTAGCCCTGCTCCGCCGAATGCCGGTACAGCTCCATCGCCCTCCGCCGGTCTTTTTTCACACTCCTTCCGCACCAGTAAAGGTTTGCCAGCTCGTATTGCGCCAGACGGTATCCCTGCTCCGCCGCTTGTTCAAAGCAGCTTACCGCATAGCGCACCTCTTCATCTTCACCGTTGCAAAACAGCATGCCAAGGCCGTACTGGCATGCTGCGTCACCCCTGTCCGCCCCAGTGCGGTAAGCCGCAACGGCTTTGGCTTTGTCCTGCGCGGTGCCAATCCCATGCTGATGGCATACGCCCAGCATATACTGTGCGCCCAGGTGCCCTTTGCCCGCCGCTTTTTTGTAAAGCGAGAAAGCCTGCCCGGGGTCTTTTTTCACACCGTAGCCAAACCGGTGGCATTCCCCGAGAAAAATACTCCGCTTGGGAGTTGCCCTGTTCCGCCGCCGCCGAAAACCAACGGACCGCCTCTTCATTGTTTTCCGGAACGCCGATGCCATGATAATAGAAAAAGCCCAGCTTGCATTGTGCGGCAGGCTGACCGTGTTCGGCAGCAGACTGGTAGCATTCGCAAGCTTTTTCCGTATTCTGTTCCACCCCGTTACCAAGCTCGTGGCAAACGCCTAACGCATACTGCGCATCGGGGTAGGAATGCTGGGCAGCTTTTGCATAACAGTCAACCGCTTTGTTTGTATTTTTCTCTACACCAAAGCCATTATCATAGCATGCACCCATCAGAAACAGTGCGCGTACGTTGCCCTGTTCCGCCGCCGCCGAAAACCAGTGCACGGCCTCCTCGTTGTTTTCCTCTACGCCAATCCCCCGATAATATAAGTAGCCCAGATTGCACTGGGCGGGAGAATAGCCTTGCCCGGCGGACAGCCAGTATAGCTCACGCGCTTTGTTGAAATCCTTTTCGACACTGTAGCCAAATTCAAAGCACTCGCCTAAAAGGCACTGCGCGGAAGCCTCCTCCTGCTGCGCGCCGCGGGAAAGCCAGTGGAATGCCTCCGCATCGCTTTGTTCGATTCCGTCTCCTCGCAGGTACAATAAGCCAAGCCTACTTTGCGCCAGAGCAAAATCGTTCGTAGCGGCGCTTCGATAAAGCGTGATTGCTTTTCCTATATCCTGTTCCACTCCGTAACCATTCTCATAGCATTCACCCAATAAAAATTGAGCACGGGGATATCCTTGATTCGCCGCTTTTGCAAACCAATTGAACGCTTGGGTATCGTTTTCTTCTACAACGATACCATGATAATAGAAAAAACCTAAGTTGCACTGAGCAGGAGCATAGCTTTGTTCTGCAGATAAGCGGTAGAATTGCTCGGCCTGTTGCTTATCCATCTCTACACCTTTGCCCAATTCTAGAAACCAACCGCAGGCACATTGTGCCTGCGGAAATTCCTGTTGAGCCGCTTCACGGTACCACTCCAACGCTTTTTCATCGTCCTGCTCTACTCCAAAACCGTTTTCATAGCAGACTCCGAGATGGTATTGCGCAATCACATGCCCCATATTGGCAGCACAGGAAAACCAATGGGCAGCTCTTTCATAATTTTGATTTGTACCGTCACCGGTATAATAACACAAAGCCAGTTCATGCTGCGCCTGCAAATCATTGCCTTCCGCGCGTGCTGTTAGTGCCTGAAAATTCTCCTGCCGCTGTCTTACAGAGGCTGCGGCACTGGCTATCAGTTGAGGATTCAGGAAAAACACTGAGGAACTGTTTTCAGGATCCTCGCTGCCCGGGGAAAGAATTCGATTATTTTTCATATGAAAACTCCTTATACAAATTGATTATGTCTGAGCTTATCAAAGAACTGGTAGTCCGTTGAAAATCCTGCAAGTCAAGGCGGCAAGCAACGCAAATAAAGGAGGATACGTTTGGTATGTGACTGAAATTTGCAAGCGCAGCCAACGCAGAAAGTAAAATGGAGGTGCCATTTTGAAATGACCTCAAAAAGTTAGACAAATAATTTCATTAAGCAACCGAAAGGGCTTGTAGTCTGTGAATAGCAGGCGGCAAGCCCTTTCGCTTTGCCTTAGAACGGCGGTTGTTGTAGTAATCGAGATAGTCAATAAGTTCGGCCTTGAAGTGCTCCATGGACTCGAATTCCTGTAAATACAGCAATTCTGTTTTTAGTAAGCCAAAGAAATTTTCTATCACAGCGTTATCCAAACAATTGCCTTTGCGGTCATGCTCTGTCGAATCCCTTTTTCTTTGAGCATTCGTTGGTATTGTTTGTGCTGATATTGCCAGCCCTGGTCAGAATGTAAAATGAGATTGGTTTCATCGGAAATTTTTACAAAAGCCTTGTCCAACATCTGGGTCACCATGGAGAGCACAGGTCTGTCGGAGATGGTATAGCTGACAATATCTCTGCTGCACAAATCAAGAATTGGCGAAAGATAAAGCTTCTGACCGAACAGACTGAATTCCGTCACATCGGTCACCCATTTCTGGTTCGGTTTTTCAGCCTCGAAGTTCCGTTCCAACAAGTTTGGTGCGATTCTACCCACTTCGCCCTTGTAAGAGCGGTACTTTTTCATACGGACTCGGCAGACAAGACCTAGTTGCTTCATCAATCGCTGCACGGTCTTGTGGTTCAGCGGAAAGCCGCGGTGCCCCAGTTCCTCTGTAATACGCCGGTAACCGTAGCGGCCTTTGTTTTCATGGTAGATTGCGGTAACAGTCTCTTTAGCAATGCCATATTTGTCTGCTTTTGTCAGCCGTTTTTCATGGTAGTAGTAGGTCGAACGCGCAAGCTGGGCCACTTCCAGCAGAATGTCCAGTGAATAACTTTGCCTCAGTCCTCGAATTACCAGCGTTTTTTGCGCGCTTTTCGCTCGTCTTCCAAAACCAAGGCTTGCAAGTTTTTTAAGTAATCATTCTCCGCTCGTAAACGCTGATTCTCTGCAATTAAGTCCTCTTCCACCTTTAGCGGCAACTTTGCCGGACGGCCTTTTCGCGTGCCGCTGGCGGCACTGGCACGTCCCCGTCGTTCTACAGCCAGACCTTCAGGACCTTCTGTGAGATAGATACGCTCCCATGAGGCAATTCGCTTAGAATCACTTACTTCAAATTGTCGCGCGGCCTCACAGTAGTTTAACTTCTCCTTACGCATCGTTTCCACTACCATAACCTTGAATTCCGGCGTATAGCGTTTGTTTGGTATTCCTTTTGGCATATAAAAACACCCCTTTAGTTATTTCAGTATATCATACTGTCTAACTAAAAGGGTGCAGTTCATTTCAGCTCCGCTTGTGTTTTTCTGATCTCCGTATCAGAAGCATATTCGTCAAGCTGCTGGTTGATAAGTTTCTGTACACAGTCCCGCAGCTCCACCATACCCATGACGCGGGCCTTGGCTGTTTCGTTCAACTCCGGCCGCACCATGCGGGAATTCTCCCGATAGTACACCTTGCCGTCCACAACGGTATAGGAATAGTTTTTCACATCCGGGTCTGCCGGGATGGAATCGTCGATTTCCTCATCTTCACCGAGATCGGGCAGCTCCGCTTCCTCAATTTGCCCCTGAAGGTGGGAAACCGCCTCGTGAAGCTGCTGGGCAAGATCGGCGTTGGGGAATGGTTCGCACGTCGTTTCCTTTTTGTCGCCGTGCATTTTATCATCCCATTTGATCGTCCCCAGCACCATTTCGGGATGATCGGCAAAATAGCTGTTGACGGGAATGCCGTCCCCGGTCTGACCGAGATGCACCCAATCAGGCTGGATGTCGATAGGATGGTCGCGCTTTTTGAGAAAAAGAATGTCGGTGGTGACTTCCGTTCCGGCATTGGCCTTGAAAGCGTTGCTGGGCAGACGAATCGCTCCGAGCAATTCCGCGCGCTGTGCGATGTACCGCCGCACCTCCGGCGATTGTTTGTCCATCGTGTAGCGGCTGGTCACAAATGCAATCACGCCGCCCGAACGTACTTGATCGAGCGTTTTGGCGAAGAAGTAATCGTGGATGGGGAAACCGAGCTTGTCGTAAGCACGGTTGGAAACCTTGTAACTGCCGAACGGCACATTGCCAACAGCGAGGTCAAAAAAGTCGCGCCGGTCGGTGGTTTCAAAGCCCGCCACGGTGATGTTGGCGTTTGGATAGAGCTGCTTGGCGATCCGGCCCGTGATGCTGTCCAACTCCACGCCGTAGAGCCGGGACGCCGCCATACTCTCCAGCAGCAGGCCAAAGAAATTACCGACGCCGCAGGCCGGTTCCAGAATGTTGCCGGCTTGAAAGCCCATGTTGCCGACAGCCCATAAATGGCCCTAATCACCGTTGGACTGGTGTAGTGAGCGTTCAGGGTGGAGGCCCGCGCCATTTCGTATTCTTCGGTGGTCAGCGCGCCGACCAGCTCGGTATACTCCTTTGTCCACGAAGTGTTGTCCGGGTCGAACGCCTGCGGAATGCCGCCCCAGCCGACATAGTGGGAGGGAGTTTTCTGTTCTTCCGGCGTCGCCGTGCGGCCCTCGGCCTCGATCTGTTTCAGGGTGCGGATCGCTGCGATATTGTACCCATACTTGGTTTTCGCGCCGCCCTCTCCCAAATGATCGTCGGTGATGCGGAAGTTTTCGGCGGCGGGCTGTTCCGGCGTAAATAAAGAGGCGTTGCGTTCGTCCTGCCGGATGCCGTTTTCAAAGGCATCGCGGCTGACCACCTCATGGCTCCACGAATAGGGGCCGGTGTCAATGCGCACGTCCTTTTCCCCGACGTACCCTACGGTGCCGGACAGTTCCTGCCCGCCGTAATCCAAAGCCGCGTGGTCGCCCGGTTGATAGGACGGCTTGCCATCCAAATGCGCAGACTCCTGAAGAACCGGTTCATGGGAAAAGTCGTCCTGTTTCCGCTGATACAGGGCGCGGAGAATGGGGGCGATTTCTTCCCACCGGGCGCTCCGTTTGCTGTTGTACTTGTCGTGAATATCAACCTCGAAACCCGTGGTGGTAGCAAAGAAATCCGCCGTGTCACCGGTAGCAAGCTCCATCGTTTCGGAAGTACCGACATAGGTATCGGAAAGGTGCTGGGCCACGCGGGTATTGCCCCCGTTTTCGCGGAAATACCCCGCGATATGTTCCTTGTCCCGCTGTTTCAGAAGGCCGGAAGTCAGGGCTTCGCGCAGATCGGCGTCCGTGTAATCCAAGTCCGCAGCCAGAAATTCCGTGATAGGGCCGTTCCGGGAATCCTGCCGCAGCAGATTTTCAAAGTTTTCACGGTTCTCGGCGCGAAAGATGGGATAGGCAAGCTCCGGGTCACGGAGTTGGATGTCGGAAATGCCGATGTCGGTGATTTCAAAGGGCTTATTGTCCAGATATACCGTGTTGCCAATCTTGTAGGGGAACTGAGTAGCGGCGCTGTCGGGAACCGCCCGCTGTAACGCCGCCCATTGTTCGTCGGTGAGCGTTACGTCCACTTCATGGAAAGCATCGCCGTTTCCGATGGTGATGGTGTCGCCGGTGCGGGTGATCGGCTGGCTGTTCAGATCGGGCGGCGCTGCCTGTTCTTCTTGTGTGTAAAAGCGATTTTCCCGGATGAACTGGGCGATTCGCCGCTGCACCTTCGGCCACGGCAAGTCCGTCGATGTGCTGCCCACGGTTACAGGAAACGTTGGGAGGTCGTCGCCGTACTCGGCGCGCAGAAAAGCCGCCGTGTCCTTGTCGCGGGCATGTTCCCGCATATACTCGGCAACGGCGTACTTGCTCTTGATGTCGCCGTTCCATTCCTGAAGGGCGGCGTCAATGTCGGCCTCGGTTGTGCCGCGCTTTTCCGGCTTGGGCATAGAAAAAGCGGAGGGCTTTTCGCTCTCCGCTTCGTTAATCCGCTGTATTTGTTCCTGCTCTGACGGGAAGAAACTTAGCTGTAAATAAGCTCCGTCAGAATCGTTTCCTCGGCTTGGGCTTTCAGGTTGTTCATGAGGCCCACCCAACGCATCGGGTCGGACGCTTTCAGGCTTTCCGTCACGCCCGCCGATTTCATCAGTTCCGGCATCATGCGCTCCAGCCGCGCCGTCGCCGTCCGCTCGATCTCCAACAGGTGCGGGTACAGCTTCTCCGACAGCAGCAGGCTGCTGTACAGGACCGGACGGTGCTCCTTGAGGTAATTTTTCCGCATCCTGCCGTATTTGCCGATACTCTCCGTCTGCTCCGAGATCGTCAGGTCGGGAATCAGGTAATCCCCGTTCTTCGTGTAAGTCAGACTGTTCTCCATATGTGGCACTCCTTTCCGCGAGATGCTCGCATTCGTATTTTTTGACGGTGACTTCGATCTGCCGCAGCACCCGTTCGCTCGCTTCGCCGACCGCCGTACCGAGGGCGGCGACGGTATCGGGCGTGTTGAAATCGAAAATGCTCAGAAAATCCTCATGCTCAAAGTATTCGTCAGGATCGAGGCCGCAGCGGGATAAAACTGTGTAGGCGACGCTGACGGCTGCGGCGCTTCGGAACTGTGCTCCGATGTTGAACTCATCATATTCTTCCAAAAAGCTGCCGTCAACGATGTGGAGAATGTCGTACTGATGATCTTCCCAATACTCCTTTGCCATCTGTCCGGCGATCTGCTCCAACTGGTCGGCAAGGCCCTTTTCGCCGGAAATCTCATATTCCTGCTCCAGCGCCGCCGCAACCGCGTCCTCATGCTCCAGATGGTACTGCCAAAGGAACGGGCGGCGGGAATTTTCCCTGCTGGCAGACGGCTTCCGTTCGCCCGTGTCGGAAATATCAAAGACATACCGGATTTTTGGCCTGTCGCCGGAAGCGTCGATGAGCGCAATCCCCTTGCTGCCGCGCCGGACATACCGGCGCATTTTTTCGTTCCAAAGCTCATATCCGGCGCAGGCCGTCGCGTCGGGGCGCTGGGCGAAAATTATGAGCTGCTCGTGATATGGATATTTGTAAAGCCGCGCGGCGGTTTTCAGAAAGTCCGTCCAGTCTGTATGACTGGCGGTAATCTGCGTCGCCGCGCGGTCGGCCATCTGCGCCAGAGCCTGCACATTATCCGGCATAGTAAAAATCCTCCTTTCGGTCTTTTGGGCAAAAGAAAAGAGCGGCTAAAACGCCGCTCTTGAGATATTTTTCGATTTGTTTGCAAATTTCTAAGGTATAACATCATCAAGCAGTAACAATATTAATTCGGCTATCATATTGAAAATCAGTATCGTCCGAAATAAATACAGTACTACTTTGGGCTAAGTAATTGTCTACAAGAACATAATCAATTGGATCATATTTATATGACAACAAATCATCGACAAAATGAACAACCTGCACACCTTTAATATCTCCGTCGCTTAATTTGTAGGCTGTAGTAATTTCAGATAGTATTGTTTGCATTTTACTTTTTAATTTAGACCGTTCTTTTTGATTTCTACGAAAATCTTTTTTTGTATATGTACGCTTATCAGTAATACCATGTGCTGCTAGATATAACAAGTATTCCTTGTTCTCTACTCCAAATAGCAGTTCTTGTAGACTAAGGGCAGAAACGATAATTTTACGATCTCCACTCAGTATTTTTTGCAATAAATTGGAGTAAACTGTCCTTTTTCGATCTGTTGGAAGATAATATCCGGAGTGAACAAAATACAAAATATTTGTATCAATTACGAACTGAACTTCATCTGAATATTTTGTAATGTCGAAATTATTTGCTTTTATTATGGCCATATGTGTCTCCTTCAATCATCGTCCAAGTCAGCAGTTATATTTTCCTGCGCTTCTCGTTGCTCTTGAGACATTTTATAGTACTCCTTCGCGTTCTCAATTGAATGCTGATAGGTGTTTTTACCAACGTCGGAAAGGTTGTTTACTTCAAACATTTCATTGTACCTTTCCGGACCGAATTCAACTAAAAATTTTGCAAGAACATTATTGAAAAAAAGAGTGGTAAAAATTTTAATTTCGGAGAAATCGAGAATCACTTTTTCTTTCTTTTTAATTAGAGGCTGCATAACAGATAACAATTTTTCAGCATCATCAGCTGAAAAACCCGTCTGTATATATTGACGTGCTTTTATCATGAATCATTACTCCTCTTAGTTCTATTTTAATACGTATCTATGCTGATTGTCAGCAATAATATCCATTTCATATAGGGTCCCCGCAAATGCATTATCTAAGGCAACACCGCACAATGGTATAAAAAATCCACGCCATCTGCCAAAGGCGGCAAACAGCGAGGAACTCTCCCAATTATATCTGCGAAGGCAAACGCAATCAGACTGCCAGGCCGGGCCTGTCAGCCAGAATCAGATTCGCCAACGCAAACATCATATTCAGTTTGGCGGTCTGCTTTTGCAGACCTCGGTATCGCGTCTTTCGGTACCGTAACAGACCTTTCACAACGGCAAAAACATGTTCTACTTTGGCACGAACCGATGACTTTTCGTGCTCTCTGCGCTTGAGTTGGGCTTGCGACCTGTTGGAACCCTTTTTGATTTGCGATGGGCGACGATTGAACTTGTAACGGATACGCTTGCCAGCATTGTTCTTTATAATGGCATCCTCGCGCTTTTCCGCTCCCAAATATCCGCTGTCTCCGTATACAACGCTTTCCTCTCCGGTCAGCAGTTTGGAGGTCATGGCGACATCATGGACATTGGCGGCCGTTACCTCAACCGTGTGAACAAGCCCGCTATCCTTATCCACCCCAACATGTGCCTTGTAGCCAAAGTGCCACGCATTGCCCTTCTTCACCTGATGTGCATCCGGGTCTCGCTGCTTCTCCTGATTTTTCGTGGAGGACGGAGCGGCTATGATGGTGGAATCCACAATGGTACCCTTTTTCAGAAGCAGTCCCTTTTGTTGCAGCAAATTTGCCACCTGCGCAAACAACTGCTCCTGCAAACCGTTTTGTATGAGAATATTACGAAATCTTCCCAGCGTATCCCCGTCCGGCACCTGATTGCTTGATTCCACGCCGCAGAAATCCGAAAAGGCACGACTGTCGATCGTTTCAGCCACCGTTGCTTCGTCGGATAGATTATATAGGTTTTGCAGCAGATACAGCCGCAGCATCAGTTCCAAATCATAGGGCTTGTTTCCGTGCTCTCCTTTGTAGTAGCACGGCTTGATCATGGCCACCCATTTCCCCCATGGAACGATGCGCTCAATCTGCTCGAGAAATTCTTTTTTCTTCGTACGCACCTGTGCCAGTTCATCGCACAGAGCTGACATACTCATCTGCTTATCCATATACCTATTTTATCATATCTCGCTTCTTACCGCAGCTTTTTTTCTGTGCGGTGTTGCCCTAATTCAAAATATTGAGATTTATTTCTCTGATTATATGTATAAAATACTTTGTTACTGCAAATTCGGATAGCACCTTCATTCGCCTTTGCAAATCCTTGTAGTAAATCAAGTCCTAGGCCACGAGGAATCAATGAGCCTTTTCCCTTGTTGGCGGTGCTATTTCCTCGTTTCATTGCCCATTTAAATGCTTGAATCTCTGTTAAGTTTGTATCCACATTTTGAATTATTTTCTGTGGGATTCCAATACCTGTATCGTAACATGCAAAACAGTATTTATACTTTTGATTCTTAAAAAATTTACCACCGATTACCCATTTTCCTTCAGAATGCTCCAGACTGTTATTATACATTTCACCAACCTTGGATGTGAATAAGGCTGCCAAATCATCACTCATTTCGACAGGAGCATCCATCGTTATCTCCTTTACTAACGTATAGATGTCTTTAACCCCTTTGATAATACGGGAGTTTTTTTGCAAATAGGGAGCAATATCAACATGGTCCTGTATTCCATTTAAGTTGGGTATATATCCACTCTTGTAAAACAGTAATTGACTCCTATTATTGCAAATAATGTGAACGGTTTTTCCATGGCATTCAGCAAGTGTTGGTAAAGTACTGATACAAAATAAGAACGATAGCCCTAATCGCTTTTCAATATCAATGTGCAACTCAATTTCATGCTCAGGGGATGTAAGGATCTCTTGTTGAAGTTTTGCAAATCTATCGTAGGAAGGCTTTGTGGATATTAACGACATCTGCAAGTTTATGGTCTTCAAAAAATCGCCTTCCCTTCTTGTGGTGAAAATCAAGTTACCAAAATTCTTTAATACTTTATATTATATCATATGCGTAGTAACAAATCCATTGCCCTTCTTCGCTTTTCAATAGTCTGGGAATAGGTCAAGCCCAGCGTACTCGGCGTCGCTCATGCCCTGGAGCTTTCCCAGCACGGAATCCGTCAGGGCCAGAAGCTCCGTTTCCTCCGCGCCGAGATAGCTGCGCATCTGCGTCAGTTCTGCAATCAGTCCCTCCCGCGTCCCGGTATTATAAATGCACATCAGGTTGATTTCATCGTTGGTAAACATATCAACGCTCCATTTCCGCGCCTCTGTCGGGCGCTGCTTTTTTGTGTTCCCGGTTGACCGGCTGGCTTCGGAGCTGTTCCACGACGGATTTTTTCTTTTCGTCATGTTCCCGCCGAGACGCCTCGGCAAGCTCCAGAAGGGAGATCGGCTGACCGGTTTTGGCCTGTTGCTCCAGCTCCGCGACGGTGGGATTTTTTCCGTTGTCGATGATGCCGTCGATCATATCGTAATCATCCTCCATCGCAATTTCCGCGCTTTTCAGGTAATTTTCCGGTTTCAGGAAGGCCGGAAGCTCCTGAAAACCGAAGCTGTCCACGTAATGACAGGATACAACGCCGTTCTGCTTTAATGCAACGATGTCGCTGACAGATAGGCTCGGCCTGTGATAATCGGTGGAATGGTCGTTGTTGAACCTGTCCCACAAAACGGACAGCCTGTCATCTGTGTTGCCGGTATCGGTGAGCGGGGCAGTATAGGCGAGATCATAGTTTCCGTGGTCTACGGCGATCCCCTTGGATTCCAGCCAACTGAGCGGTTCAAACCGGATGTCCCGCAGTTCGTCGCCGCCCTTGACCTGATAGATGGCGAAAGCGTCCTGAGAGGTTTTCAGAAAAGCGGCTTCCCGCTGCTCCTGATGCTTCATTCGGTCCTCTATGGCAGAGGAAAATTCTCGGCTTTCTTCCCATTCCTCGCGGCTTACGGCGAACAGGCCGCTGTGTGCCTGAATCTCATCCGGGTCGAATGCCATACTCGCACCGCCGTCCTCAATCATGTAAACGGTGAGATCCTGCTCAAAAAGTTCCAGCGCCCGGTCTTTGGAGAGGGGCAGCAGATCGCCGTCCAGATACCCACAGGCTTCCAGATCGGCTACGGTTAGGTCTGAATCCGGCATGGGGTATTCGTCGAGCGCCAGCTCCGGTGCGTCCGGCAGCATATCCGCCGCTTTCGATTGGTCGGGCGCTGTCCGCGTCTCCAGTGCGTCCGGCTCATGGTCGCCCAAATTATTTTTACGGATATATTCCTGTACATCCTGTTCCCGCACGGCGGCAATCTTGCTCAAAATATCAAGCGACACCTTTTCCGAGGTTGCAGGGGTCAGGTGTTCAAGGACAAGCGCCTGTTGATACGCGGTCGAAATGGAACTGACGTCCTCGTCGGCAAATCCGTTTGTCGTTTCCCGCAGGCTTTCCTTATCGTAAAGGGTATAACCGTATCCGTCCTCGTTTTCCTTCAAATAAAGATAGGCGGCGTTGTCCAGCAGATACATCGCCTCGATTTCCCTCGGCGGGTAGATTTTTTCGATTTCATCCAGCCGCCGCAGCAGCTCATCTGGGGAGAGAGCGCCGTCTTTTTTTGCGGCGTTCAAAATATCGTCGCGGGCACTCTTTCCGTAACCGCTTTTCAAATCTTCCACGGTGGCCGGGACTTCTTCCTCCATGGAGTTGAGCGGGAACGGCGGCTCCATGACAGAAGCCGTGTACCGGTATGCGTCCCCAGCGAACTGTTCCAGAACGGTATCATACTCTTTCAGCGCCGCGCGAAAACTTTGGTCGATGTCGGAAATCAGGCCGGAGACGGTTTTATTGATGGTTTCCAGAGAAGCCCGCAGCTCCGGCAATTCCTTGTCCTTGCTCCATGAAGCGATATAGCCGAAGCTGTTTTCGCCGGTCTGGATGCCGTAATACTGGCAGACGGCATAAGAAACACTCTCGGCCTCCACTTCCTCGGTATTCCGGTCTTTTGGTTTGGGCGGTTCGGCGGTTTCGTCGCCCTGCGCGGCAGCAAGGCGGGCCTGCTCATAGCTTCCACCCCACGAAACCGCTGGTTTCGCGGGGACCCCGGAATGCAGCGTGGCGTGAGTGATTTCGTGGACGGCTGCGGAGACGGTCTGCACCTCGCTCATGCCGGACCGGATAGCGATACGCTGATTTGTCACGCTGAAATAGCCGTCCGTATTCGGCTCCATCGCTTCAAAAGCAAGCGGGACGGGGGACGAACGCCGCAGCGCCTCCACGAAAATCTCATATTGCTTCACGTTCCCCATGAGATCATTTGCAAGCGTCGGTAGCGGCTTTCCCTCGGTCTGGGACACGTCAAAGACCGATACCACCTTGTACATGGGGATTTTGATTTCCTTTTCCTCCATAATGACCTTACCGTCCGTATCCAGCATAGGAGCCTTGGTATCCGGGTCGAGCTTTTCTTCCTCGATTTTCTTTTTGAACGGCGTGGGCGCGATGATTTTGATGCCTTTTTCGCCCCGCATAACGTTCCGGCTGAACTGATCGCGCCATTTGTTGAACCCGGCAACGAGGGTGGCGTCCGGCTTCTGCATGTAAATCAGCATGGTATTGTTGCCGGAATATCGGTGAAACCGGGACATGGTTTGGAGGTACTGCGCGTATCGGTCGCTCTGGAACAGATTTTGGATGCCCTGTTCGATGCTGTCGGTGATTTCTTTCAGCCGTTCCTTGTTTTTTTCGGCCATATAGTGCTCCTTTCGCAGATCATAAAATTGAAAAAAGCGCGCCCCCGCACAGGCCGGGATAAACCCATGTGGGAGCGCGCTCATTATTTGTCTTCGGAGCGTATGCTCCTGCTGGGAGGGCGTATTTTCGCTGCTTTAGCCCGCAAACTGTCGGCTTCGCGCCGTCGGTCGCTGTACGGTTCCCGGACGGAAACACAGCGTTTGGGGACGAGATAGCTGACGGCCCCGCGATGCTCTGGGCGCTCCGGTTTCACTTTGTCGGGGTATTTTTCGGAGAGCCGTTTGAGCTTTTGCATGAGTTTCTTATTATGCGTGTAAACGCTGGCCGTCGTTTCTTCCTCGTTATAGCAGATGATCGTCTCCCGCTCATATTTCGTAAGTTTCATGATCCGCCCCGCTTTTTCGTCCCCGGATCAAATTCCAGCCTGAAATTGACGTGCTCCCCGGTGTCCTCCAGAATCATCGTCGCGTCGTAGGTCTTGCCGGTTTTTTCGGAATAGCAGCCGGTGAGCCTTACGCGCCCATCCTTCAGGAGCGCGGCGGCGACGGGCTTTGTCAGCGTCTTTTTCTTGGCGGCGAAAAACCGGTTGTCTTTCCAAAGCCCAAACTGGCAACCGTCGTTCTCGCAGAAAAAGCCTTTCTTGCTCTCGTTCACGCTGCCGCCGCAGCGGGGGCATTTGCCGATTATCTCGCGCCCGGAGGGAAGCAGCACCTCCGCGCCCCTGACCGGCGCATAGGTTTTCACCAGTTCCCGGAGCATCCCGGCGATGCCGTCCATAAAGGCGTCCGGCTCCAACTCTCCGCGATCCACCTGTTTGAGCCGGTTTTCCCATTCGGCGGTCAGCAGCGGGGATTGAAGCTGTTCCGCAGGGCGGTAATGAGCTTTTCTAGAATGGCCGCGCGGGTGGCGGGGGTGCCGAGGCCCTTTCTTTCCGCATCGTCCGGCGCGTCGTCGCAAACTTCGCTTTGCTCATTTCCGCCTTGCGGCGAAAAACTCGCCCGCTCCGTTGTTCCTCCTTTCCCCACAAAGTCTTTCGACTTCGCGGGGACCCCGTGTTTTGCACCCGCCGTCTCCATCGCGGAAAGGAGGGTATCCTCCGTGTAATGCTTGGGCGGCGAGGTTTTGCCCTCCTTGACGGAAACAGAGGAAACAGGGACACTTTGCCCTTCCGTCAACTCTGGCAGGGACTTGTCGGCCTGTTCCCGCAAATAGGCTTTCCAGCCGGGAATGAGGACCGTTTTGCCCTTGGCCGCAAAACCATACCCGGCGCAGTCCAGCGTGACGGCGGTTTCGGCGTATTGGTGCGGTCTGCCGACCGCGCAGAGAAGCTGCCGGGAAACCAGCCGCAGGATTTCACGCTCCCCGGCAGGCAGCGCGGAACAGTCCGCTTTTCCCGCGCCGGAGGTGGGAACGACGGCGTGATGGTCGCTGACCTTCACGCTGTCGCAGACCTGACCGGCGTTGAGCTTTTCGGGAATATCCGCGCCACAGATTGCGGCGGCGACGGAAGCAAGCGCCAGAACGGTTCCTTCCATATCGTTCGTCAGAAACCGGCTGTCGGTGCGGGGATAGGTACAGAGTTTTTTTCATAGAGCGATTGCAAATAGTCCAGCGTCTGCTGGGCTGTGTAACCGAGCAGACGGTTGGCGTCGCGCTGGAGGGTGGTCAGGTCGTAGAGCGCGGGAGCTTTCTCAAATTTTTCTTTCCGCTCCACGTCCCTGACGGTTGCCGTTTTCTCTTTGCAGGCGGCGGCAACGGCTTCGGCCTCCGGTTTCTGTTTGAGCTTGTCGCCGGTGGCGGTGAAGCCGCCGCAGTCGAGGCTGACCGTATAGAACGGCTCCGGCTGAAACGCGGAAATCTCCGCTTCCCCCTGCACGATGAGCGCCAGCGTCGGGGACATGACGCGCCCGACGTTCAGAGTACGATGGTATAAAACTGAAAACAGGCGCGTCGCGTTGATACCCACCAGCCAGTCGGCCTTGGACCGGCAGAGCGCGGACTGATGCAGACCGTCATAGTCCCGGCCCGGTTTCAGGTCGGTAAAGCCTTGCCGGACAGCCTCGTCCTCCATTGAGGAAATCCAGAGCCGTTTCATTGGCTTGGTGCAGCCCGCCATGTCGTATACGGTGCGGAAAATCAGTTCGCCCTCGCGTCCGGCGTCGCAGGCATTGACGACTTCATCCACATCGTCGCGGCGCAGCAGGGTACGGAGAATACTGAACTGTTTTTGTTTATCGCCGCTTATGGCAAACCGCCAGTTTTCCGGCAGAATAGGTAAATCTTCGCGCCGCCATTTGGCGTACTTTTTATCATAAGCGTCGGCGCTTGCCAGCTCCGCCAGATGGCCGAAGCACCATGAAACGAGGTAGCCATTACCCTCCAGAAACCCGTCGCCGCGCTGCTTTGCGCCGATTACGGCGGCGATGCTTTGAGCAACCGAGGGCTTTTCACTTATTATGAGTTTCAATTCTTTCTCCTTTCGTGCAAACATAGAAAAAAGGCAACCGATTTCTCGATTGCCCTTACACAGTAGCAGTTATTCATTTTGAAATGCTGAAAATTTCGGTTCCAAGTAATGCTTATAATGCTTTTTGTGCTATTTAATATCGTGTTCTTTCTGAAACTGGTTAATGCAATTCATGTATTTTTGAGACTGCTTCTTTTGCCAAGTGCTAAATATAATAACTACGAATGCAACTATGAGAACAAACAAAAATGTAAAAGCAAAAAATTTTGCAACGTCCCGGAGGGGATTGAAACTGACAAAGCTCAGAAGATACAGTGATAATCCGTAAAGGGATGCACCAACGATGGCTATTCTGATTTTTGAAGAATGAATTGGAATTACAATGTCAGTAACACCTAGTATGCCACCAAAAAACAAAAACGCATCAATCAGCAATAATTGTCCAATAAATTCTGTCCTAAACATTTGTTTGCTCATGACAATACAATAGATATATGCTCCTATCATGGCAATTGCAAAAAATGTTATGCAAATTTTCAATATAAAGAAAAATTGATCTTTTTTGTTGCCCATAGTTCTACCTCCTAATTGGCTCCCATTTTTATAAATTTGTTAAACTCTTTGACAAATCTTCTGGACACGATAATGTGCTCACTGTTGTCCATTGTAATATCCAAATTTCCATTCAGTAATTTGACTACATTTTTCACATGGATAATATTGATTACAATTGACTTAGAGATACGCACATAGCCGTAAAATAAATCGCAACTTGTCAACTCATAAAGTCGTAACATGACTTCTGCAACTTGGTTATCCAAATAAGCGAAAGTCCTTCTGTCAACGGCTTCAAAATACAGTATTTGCGAAGGAGATATCATGACTGCTTCATCGTCGATTTTTGCGGCAATTTTTTTATCGCAGTAGGTATTTAATGCAGAAACAATTGCATCCACTTCTCGGGTTTTCTCATGGCATCGTATGTCCACTTCTGGATGTGACAAAGGATGACCTGTAAGAATTGATATTTTCAGATTCTTGCGCCTCCTTGTAGCTACAAGCATTATTATATCTATCCCTTTTCCCACATTCAAGGGAATCTGCTTAAGCGGTATAATAAAGAACATATGCGGTAAAACCGCAACGTTTTTTACTTGTAATATAAATGATGCGTGATTCGGATTTTTATCCAAGCAATCATTTAAGGCAACACCGCACAATGGCATAAAAAATCCACGCCATCTGCCAAAGGCGGCAAACAGCGAGGAACTCTCCCAATTATATCTGCGAAGGCAAACGCAATCAGACTGACAGGCAGGGCCTGTCAGCCAGAATCAGATTCGCCAACGCAAACATCATATTCAGTTTGGCGGTCTGCTTTTGCAGACCTCGGTATCGCGTCTTTCGGTACCGTAACAGACCTTTCACAACGGCAAAAACATGTTCTACTTTGGCACGAACCGATGACTTTTCGTGCTCTCTGCGCTTGAGTTGGGCTTGCGACCTGTTGGAACCCTTTTTGATTTGCGATGGGCGACGATTGAACTTGTAACGGATACGCTTGCCAGCATTGTTCTTTATAATGGCATCCTCGCGCTTTTCCGCTCCCAAATATCCGCTGTCTCCGTATACAACGCTTTCCTCTCCGGTCAGCAGTTTGGAGGTCATGGCGACATCATGGACATTGGCGGCCGTTACCTCAACCGTGTGAACAAGCCCGCTATCCTTATCCACCCCAACATGTGCCTTGTAGCCAAAGTGCCACGCATTGCCCTTCTTCACCTGATGTGCATCCGGGTCTCGCTGCTTCTCCTGATTTTTCGTGGAGGACGGAGCGGCTATGATGGTGGAATCCACAATGGTACCCTTTTTCAGAAGCAGTCCCTTTTGTTGCAGCAAATTTGCCACCTGCGCAAACAACTGCTCCTGCAAACCGTTTTGTATGAGAATATTACGAAATCTTCCCAGCGTATCCCCGTCCGGCACCTGATTGCTTGATTCCACGCCGCAGAAATCCGAAAAGGCACGACTGTCGATCGTTTCAGCCACCGTTGCTTCGTCGGATAGATTATATAGGTTTTGCAGCAGATACAGCCGCAGCATCAGTTCCAAATCATAGGGCTTGTTTCCGTGCTCTCCTTTGTAGTAGCACGGCTTGATCATGGCCACCCATTTCCCCCATTCGAGAAATTCTTTTTTCTTCGTACGCACCTGTGCCAGTTCATCGCACAGAGCTAACATACTCATCTGCTTATCCATATACCTATTTTATCATATCTCGCTTCTTACCGCAGCTTTTTTTCTGTGCGGTGTTGCCTTAGCATTAATTCGTGCAGCTTCAAGAGATATTTGTGGGTAATTCAAAGTTTGTCACCTCCTCGCACACTAATAATAACTCGCTTATAACGATATATCAAGCTATAAGCGATACTTTTTTATAAAATATTGACTTTGTTCCGCTTTTAGTCTATGATTACAGTATGGACGGAGGAATTCCACATGAATAATAAAAAAGATTCACGCTTTATATTTGCAGAAAATCTACGCAGAATTTTAAAACAAAAAGGATATGATCAAGTAGACCTAGCTAACTATATGGGCGTTTCGTCTTCCACGGCATCAGATTGGTGTAACGGAAAGAAGTATCCCAGAGTAGACAAAGTACAACGGCTTGCGGATTGGCTGGAAGTTTTAAAATCCGATTTAACAGAAGAAAAGTTCGTCGCTGCAGTAAATGCTAACGACGAACTCATTCTTAAAACATTCCAAAAGCTTAATTCAGAAAACCAACGGAAGATTCTTGAACTTGCGAGACTGTATGCTGCTGATCAAGAGCAAGAATAATTTTTTTGTAAATCTTCATCTTTTCAGCTTCGCTTAAACCAACAATCAATTCTCGCATTTCTTCTATGTTATTCACTCAAACCTCCACAATTCTCCCGCACGTTCGACGAAACTCCTTGTTTTTATAATAGAACAGCTGTTCACAAAATGTAAGAGCAAAATATAAATTTTTCCAAACAAATATTTCTGTGGTTCAAATTTGGACCTTTGCCCGAAAAAGGAGCGTGAAAAGTGGACACAATACGGATAGAGGATATTTGGGCATTGTGCAGCGACCAGACAATTTTCATGACACAGCACGCGCACGACCGCTGTCGGGAGCGCGGCATCAAATATAAAGATCTAAAATCTACTATCTTGACCGGCGAAATCATTGAACAGTACCCGACCGATACGCCGTATCCTAGCTGCCTGCTGCTGGGCGTTACCGTAAACCACAAACCGCTGCATCTTGTCTGTAGCATTGGAACAGGGATACTGTGGATTATAACAGCATACTTTCCTAATTCCGAAAAGTGGGATAATAATTTTAAAACGCGAAAGGAGCTATGACAAATGACTTGTGGGTTATGCAAAGGCGATATGAAAGAATCTTTCACGACCAGCGTAACAACTTTCGATGATTGTGTCATTATCATTAAGCATGTCCCTTGCTATGAATGCACGCAGTGTGGAGAAGCCGTTTATGATGGTGAAACCATGGAACGCATCGAGGAAATTGTTGATGCTCTTCGCAAAGTTGTAACAGAAGTTGCCATTGTAGACTATTCCGGCAGAGTAGCATAAAAAAACGGCCCTCCGGTGCTACGAACACCGAAAGGCTTTAACAAGGAAAAAACAGGAACGCAAATCCCTAAATACTATTATAATTGGTTGGCGAAATTTGTCAACTAGGTATGAAAGGGAGAATGATTTATGAAATGTCCGAAATGCGGAAAAGAATTTGATGATGCCGTAAAATTTTGCTCAAATTGTGGTGCAAAAATTGAGCAAGAGGAGCCCCAGGCCCTGAATCCTACAGAAGGTTCCAAATCACCATCTTCTGAAGCCCGTAAGGCTCCAACTGAAGATGCAGAATCCGTTGCTACATCCGTCAATAAATTCCAAGCGGAAGAATCAACTAAAAATACCACGGAAAGTGATATGGGGGAAATTCTCAAGTCCATACAGAACGACTCTCATGTGTCTTTTTGGAAAAAAGTCAGGGACAAATTTTCTAAAAAAACATGGAAAAAGATTGGTATAGGAACTTTGTCTGCAGTGGTTGTAGTCGCCGTTTGTGCCATCGCTATTTATAAACCGAAACCAGAGCAAATTGTAATTTCTAAAGACACTCTGACGGTTGGCTTAAACGAGTCGCCAAAGATTCCATTAAAAGTCACCCCGTCAAATGCTTCAAGCCGCTCCTTTCAGCTAATCGGGAGTGATTCCAAAGTAGCAACATTCGCAATTGTAAAGGAAAACGGTAGTATTTCCGCAAAAATAAATCCTGAAAAAGTTGGATCAGTCACTTTGAAAATCAAATATCAGTCGAAATCCAATGGTGAAAAGACTTCCAATGTAGTCTCCATCGTGGTCATTGATAAAGTTGCGCAGAAAAAACAGGCTGACGACATTATTAAGCAAATTGATGCTTTATCAAATGTAACGCTTGATGATTATGATAAAGTTCAAAAATTGGATTCTGCCTATAAAAATCTGCCGGAATATGCAAAAAGCCTTGTGTCAAATAATCGAAAAATTTATGACGCAGAAGACACCATTGCTGATCTGGCAAAAGCTAAAGCAGCGCCCACTATTCAGGCAATTGATAAAATCGGAACAGTTACAAAAGACAGCGGTAAGAATATAGATGCTGCACGTAAGCTTTATGATTCCCTTCCTGATGGCGCAAAGCAGGCCGTGACGAATTACGATGATTTGGTATCGGCTGAATCTGAATTGCAGTCCATTCAAGCTGCTGAGCAGGAAGCTGCTCAAAAAGTTCAGGAAATCAAAGATTTCAAAAACAGCTGCGGCTCTTACTCCTACAAAGAAATCGCGCGCAATCCCGACTCCTATACTGGCAAGAGCGCAAAATTTACCGGTCAAGTTATTCAAGTCATAAATGATGGTAATGAGGTAGCCTTAAGAGTAAATGTGACAAAAGGAGAATACGGCCTTTGGGATGACACAATGTACATTGTATATTCCTACCCGGATTCCAGTTCTCCAAAAATCCTTGAAGATGACATCATCACAATGTATGGTACATTGGCTGGAAACGAAACATACACAAGCACTTTAGGCGCTTCCGTCACGATTCCGGCAATGGCCGCACAATATATCGATATTCAGTAAAGTAAAAGACCGCCCTACCCTGCTGGAACAGGATAGAGCGGCAGCAACCGGCCGGAGCCGGAGCATACAATATAATTGCTTAAATATTGTACTCCAAACCCGGCCTAAAATCAACAGTCCGGGCATTTTTATGCCTTTTTTAAGGGGGTACAAGCATGGCAAATATTCAAAAGCGCGGGAAGTCTTACCTCATCACTGCATCATGTGGATATGATTCTGCCGGCAAACAAATTCGGAAAACAACAACCTGGAAGCCGGAGCATGGCATGACCGCTCGGCAGGAGAAAAAAGCTGTAGAAGCTGCTGCCGTGCGCTTCGAAGATCAGGTTCAGAGTGGACAGTATGTTGACCCGACAATTACTTTTAAAGACTTTACTGAAAAGTAGCTGGCTGACTATGCAGAAGTAAATCTGCGCGCCGACACGGTAGCCGGATATAAAGCCTGGATTCCAGTGATTTGTCAGGCAATCGGGCATATAAAACTCGCAAAGCTGCAGCCGCATCACCTTGCTGAGCTTTACAAAAATTTAGCAGAAGATGGTATGCGGAGAGATACATCCTATACTGCAGAATTTAATTTGACGGCTCTCCTCCATAAAAGAGGCATTCGGAAAACAGACTTTGCCAAACAAATCGGCGTATCGAATACTACTCTGCTGCAGGTCAGCCGCAAACACCGGGTATCCCAAAAAACAGCCGCGGCCGTCTGTGCCGCACTCGGCCTAACTTTCGAAAAGGCTTTTTCTGCAGTCGGAAAGAAAAAGCTATCTGGAAACACCATCTTGCACTGTCACAATTTAATCAAGTCAATTCTGTCCACGGCAGTTAAATGGCAAGTTATTCCATCTAGCCCTGCCGACCGTGTAGCTACCCCAAAGAAAGAACATATTGAACAGGCGTGTCTTGATGAGCAACAAACCCGTGACCTAATTGCGGCCTTGCAGAGTGCGCCTATTAATCGCAGAACCGCCGTCATTCTGCTTTTGTGCTCCGGAATGCGCAGATCGGAGTTATACGGCCTTTCCTGGGGTGATATTGACTTTGACCGCATAACGGTGTCTATCCATGAAACATCCGTATATGTGCCCCACGAGGGCATAGTTCGAGGGGAGACAAAAAACGACAGCAGTTATCGAGTAATCAAGCTACCGGATTTTTGTCTTCCAGTGCTGCACGAATACCGCGCGTGGTACAATGAGCAGCGGCTAGCCTGTGGCGACCAATGGGAGGATAGCGGGAAATTATTCGTTAAGTGGAATGGAAACCCGGAAAGTCCAAACGCTCTTACCGTATGGTTCCGCAGTTTTGCACGTGCGCACCATATGCCTGAAAACATTCATACGCACAGTTTGCGTCATACGAATGCAACTCTGCAAATTGCAACGCACCAGGACATTCGCACTGTTGCCTCGCGACTTGGACACAGCCAGACGAGCACGACGCTTAACATTTATGCTCACGCAATTCAGTCTGCTGACGCAACTGCCGCAGCGGCCTTAGACAACATCTTCAAAGGGAACAAACAACAAATAAACAACAAATGAAATATTTCGTTGCGAAAAAATCCGCGCTGCAAAACCCTAAAAATGGCTTTGCAGCGCGGATTTCCGGTATATTCTTCTGGCTGGGCTGGCGGGATTCGGACCCACGCATGATGGAGTCAAAGTCCATTGCCTTACCGCTTGGCTACAGCCCAATATAAAAATACGGAGCAAGGATTGCTCCAAGCCCCGTACTGGATCGCGTGGGGTGGAAGAAGGGATTCGAACCCTCGGTCTCCAGAGCCACAATCTGGCGCTTTAACCAGCTAAGCTACATCCACCATATGGCGCGCCAAAAGGGACTCGAACCCCTGGCCCACTGCTTAGAAGGCAGTTGCTCTATCCGGCTGAGCTATTGGCGCGTATCCCTTTTATGGAGCGAGTGATGGGAATCGAACCCACACGACCAGCTTGGAAGGCTGGAGTTCTACCATTGAACTACACTCGCAATTATTAGCAACGGATAATAATATACCACAACCTCCTCTGTTTTGTCAAGTACACAGACCACAAAAAACGGATTTTTTTGTCCGAATCCAGCCCCACAGGACAAAGTGCCGCAGGGCGGCTTAATCAGACACCTGCTTTAAAACATGAAAATACGCCGGCACCAGGAAGCAGTCTGCCAACACCCAGGCAATCGGGCTGGCAAAGCAGGCAGCGGTAAAGCCCAGCACCGGCACCAGAAACAGGCCTGTCAGCGCCCGCGCGGTCATTTCGCACACACCCGCAAAAACCGCCACCCGGCTGTACCCCATGCCCTGAATCAGCAGGCGGAACACATTAACACCCGTCAACGGGATGTAGAATGCCGCGTTAATCACCAGACATTCATAGGCATTGGAAATAATCTCGGTTTCAGAACCGCTGACAAACAACGACGCCAGCGGTTTGCCAAATAAAATCAAAATCAGAAGCGCCAGAATGGAGTAACCCACACCAATCAGCAGCCCCGCCCGCAAACCGGGTGTCAAACGCTCTTTCTGCCGTGCGCCAACGTTCTGTCCGCCGTAAGTGGACATCGCAACACCCAAGGCGTCATAGGCACAGGTGAAAAAACAGGAAATCTTATTGGCCGCGGTCATGGCAGCCACTGCAAGGGAACCCAGTGCATTCACAGAAACCTGCAAAATCACGCTGCCAATCGCGGTAATCGATATCTGCAGACCCATCGGCAGCCCCATGGCAAGCAAACGCTTGATGTACGCGCCGCGTGGCCGCACATCGTCCCGGCTGACACGTAGAATCGCGTACCGTCTGCGAATAAAATACAAACAGGCAAAGCCGGAGAACAGTTGCGCGGTGACTGTCGCAATTCCCGCGCCCGCCACGCCCAGCGGAAACACAATAATCAGCAGCAGATCCAGCGCAATGTTGATCACCGAAGAAAGCACCAGGCAGAATACCGGCGTTTTGCTGTCGCCCAGTGCCCGCAGGATGCTGGCAAGGATATTGTAGAAAAAAGTCGCAGGAATGCCCGCAAAAATGATGACAATAAAGGTGTAAGCACTCTCCAAAATATCCGAAGGTGTATTCATGGCAAGCAGAATTTGCCGGCAAAATGTCACCGTCACCGCTGTCAGTACAACCGCCGAAATGACCGAAAGCCAAATAATATTGCCGACATAGCGCTTCAGGTCCTCCATCTGTTTGGCGCCAAAGCACTGGGCAATCGGAATGGCAAAGCCGCTGCAGATTCCCAAGCAGAAGCCGATAATCATAAAATTCAGCGAACCGGTGGAGCCAACTGCCGCCAGGGCCTTTTCTCCCAGAAAGCGCCCCACCACAATCGCATCCACAATGGAGTAAAGCTGCTGAAACAGATTTCCGAAAATAAGCGGAAGCGTAAAGTGAAAGAGCAGATTCATCGGGGAGCCGCTGGTCATATCCTTGGTCATGTTTTCTCTCCTGTTCTTGCCTGACAAAAATCATACGCGGAAGTACGGAAAGCCGCTGACCATTTCCCAGACAACAGCCCTTCAGCTTGTTTTGCAAACAGATACTATCTTACACAAAACCGCGAAAAGTGCAAGGGGTTTGCAAAAATTTTTGATTTTTTCCGTGTGAAAGCGATTTCATATTCATGCACAAAAAACAGCAGGGACAGGTAAAGCACTGTCTCTGCTGCAGGATTTCTAAGGCATTTCACACGGTCTGCGGCGTGGGAGAATACGGCAGGATGTTCTGCAAAAGTGTCTGCAGCAGCGTACCTCGCCGTAGAACCAGCGGCTGCACCGGCGCTGCCCCCGGAATGGAGCCCGCCGTACCATCTTTGTCAAAGGACAGCACACACGCATCCGAGGAAATCACATGGTCAATAAACGCAATGTCCGTGTAAAAATCCACACAAAACACAGGCTCCTGCTGTGCCTGACGGGTATGCACGGTATAGTTGCGCATCTGCTCCTGCGTTTGTGCGGAGCAGGTTTCTTCCGCCACAAAAAAGAAAAAGGGGGTTTTTGCCTGCAAAACCTGCGGCAGTACACGCCTGCTGCACGCTTCGCCACCACCACCGTTTCCGTAAGAACACCACGCGGCGTAAAAGCAGCCACTGCTGTGCAACAGCGCAGCCTTTTCCAAAAAGCCGCGCGACTCACTTTGCAGACAGGCCAGCGTATTGCCCACCTCCAGCATTTCTTTGACCAACGGCCGGTCAACCTGCACATCCTGCAGAAAAAGCAGGAATGCGCAGTCGCGGTATTTTCGCAGCAGTGGTGCCAGCGTCAGCGGCGGGTAGTCACCTCCGCAGAAAAACACATAGCAGTAAATGCCCATTTCCCGGCCCTGCCGAATCACATCGTCCAGCATCTCCACAGACAGCGCACCGCCTGCCTCCATGCGGAACACCAGCGTCCACGGCACATTGTGCCCATGCGCAGCCTCCAGTGCCCGGACGGTTTTGGCACCCACCGTCCAGCTGTTGTAAGCCATGTTCATGCCAAATGTTTTCAGCTGTTTCTGGTTGGTTTCCGTCACCAAATCATGAATCAGTTTATAGTAAGAGCTGCTTTCGTTATGCAGCATTTCCCCGAAAATATCAAAAAAATAGCGCTGAAATCTGCCCTTTGCAAAAAAGGTGCCCAAATCCACCAACTGTCGGACACTGCGCTTGGGGTCCCGGGCAATATCCTTGAATCCTTTATCGACCGCCGCGCTGATGAACGCACGCATCATGACATCTGACTTCATACTGTCGCCCTCTTTCCGCGTCAGTTCGTTTTATTTGATTCCCAATGAGCTTTCGGAAAAGCAGAAAAAAGCAATTGGCAATCTCTGCTTTCTTCCACGGTTCTTTACATCTTCCCCGTTCCTTATTATAATAATAACTATAAACGCTTTGCGGCAATCGCTAAATAGACAAACCTGCTGATGTGTCAGAAAAATAGACGGTTTTTTTCAGTTGTCGTATTCTTTTTCAGCGACAGTTTGTCAAAATGCTTTTTTTCTGGTATGCTAAGATTGCTTGCTTTTTGGAATACGGAAAAAGAGTTAAAAAACAAAACCCACGCCTGTTTTTTAACGGGTGAAAAAGGAGAATTCAAGTTTATGGAAAACTATTGTCTGTTAACCGATGCCCCCGCAGACCTCAGCCTGCCGCTGGCACAGGAACTGGGCATTGAGTTGATTCCCATGCCTTTGGATATTGACGGAAAGCCATACTTATTTACCTGCTTTGACGACAGCCTGCGCATGAAGACGTTTTACGACCTGCTGCGCGAGGGAAAGTTTGCGCATACTTCTCAAATTAACGAAACCATCTACATGGATCGGTTTAAACGCCATTTGGAAAACGGCGAGGACATCCTGTACCTCTGCTTTTCCTCCGGACTGAGCAATACCTACAACGCCGCCTGCCTTTGCGTGGAGCAGCTCAGCAGGCAGTACCCAGACCGCCGCATCGTCTGCATCGACACGCTCTGCGCCTCTTCCGGAGAGGGGCTGCTTGCCTACACAGCCGCCAAGAAGAAACAGGCAGGTGCTTCCCTGGAGGAAGTCCGGCAGTGGGTGGAACGTATGCGGGATCATGTGTGCCACTGCTTCAAAGTGGAAGACCTTGACCACCTGCGCCGCGGTGGGCGGATTTCCGCTACGACGGCCGTGGTCGGCTCTGCCCTGCAGATTAAGCCGATTCTGGTGGTTGACCATGCGGGCAAACTGCAGAACGTTGCCAAAATGCGTGGACGCAAGCGGGCGCAGGAATACCAGCTTTCCGCACTGGAACGCAACCTGCTGCCCGGGGCAGAAAACGACACGCTGACCATCGGGCATGGCGACTGTCAGGAAGAGGCGGAAGCCATGCGCGACGCGATTCTGGCGCGCTGCCCGCAGATTCAGCACGTCATCATTCTGCCGGTGGGCGCCATCATCGGCACGCACGTCGGTCCGGGTATGCTGACTGTGAATTTTTACGGAAAAGATAAAATGTGCAAATAAGTTTTTGCTTGTAAAGAACCCAACAAAAAAGAGTTCCGCAGTCCCCGCAGGGATTGACGGAACTCTTTCTTTTTCAGCTGTTTTATGCCAGTGTGCACAGGGAAAGCTCTTCCCCGCTGACGGTCAGACTCACGCCGGTCAAGCCGGTGTCGGTTGTTTCAATGATGATTTCCGCAAGGCGATCCTCCACTTTGCGGCGAATCAGCGTGCGCAGGTCACGTGCGCCACTCTTGCCGCCATAGGCACTCTTGGCAAGCCAGTGCACTGCCGCGTCGTCGTAGGTAAACAGAATCCCGCGCTCCTTGAGGGAATCCACATACTCATTGAGCATCAGGCGGGCAATGTCCTCAAAGTCCTCCACAGACAGATTGCGGAACACAATGGTTTCATCCACACGACTGAGGAACTCCGGCCGCAGGAACTCTGAGAGCGCCTTCAGCGCGTGTTCCTTGCTGACATCCTGCTCGCTGCGGTTAAAACCGAGGGCAGACTCGCGATTGGTGCTGCCGGCGTTGCTGGTCATGACCAGAATGGTGTTTTCAAAATTGACATTCCGACCCTGCGCGTCCGTGATGTGTCCTTCGTCCAGAATCTGCAGCAGGATATTCATCACATCCGGATGCGCTTTTTCAATCTCGTCAAACAGCAGGACGCTGTACGGCTGGCGGCGCACCTTCTCTGTGACCTGACCGGCTTCATCGTAACCGACGTAACCCGGCGGGGAGCCGATAATACGGGAAACGCTGTGTTTTTCCATAAACTCGCTCATATCCAAGCGAATCAAGGTTTCTGGTTTGTCAAACAATTCTTTGGAAAGCACCTTCACCAGTTCTGTCTTACCAACACCGGTGGGGCCGACAAAAATGAACGATGCCGGGCGGCGGCGCGGGCTAATCTGCACCCGGCTGCGGCGAATGGCAGCTGCAACCGCTGCAACCGCTTCTTTCTGCCCGATGATGTGCTGATTCAGCGTATCTTCAATGTGAGAAAGCTTCTTCAGCTCGCTCTCCTGCACCCGGCTGGCGGGAATCCCCGTCCAAAGTTCAATGACATGGGCAAGATCCTGCTCCTCAACCGGCGCGCCCAGTGCGGCGGGGGCAAGCGTTTCTGCACGCTGCTGCAGCCGTGAAATATCGGTGCGTACACGTGCCAATTCCTCATAGTTGGTGGTTTCACCGTCTGCGGTCATATCCTCTTCCTCGCGGTGCAGGTGCTCCAGCTCGCCGGTCAGGCGGTCATACTCGTTCATGGAGGTGTTGCGCAAAGCCGCGCAGGCACAGGCTTCGTCCAGCAGGTCGATGGCCTTATCCGGCAGGAAGCGGTCGTTGATGTACCGTTCCGCCAGCACCACGGTGCGGTGTGCAATTTGGTCTGAAACACGCACCCGGTGGAAATTTTCGTAATATTCCTTGATACCGCGCAGGATTTCATCCGCATCCGCAACAGACGGCTCCGCAATCGTAACCGGCTGGAAGCGGCGCTCCAAGGCAGCATCCTTTTCAATATACTTGCGGTACTCTGTAAAGGTGGTGGCGCCAATCACCTGGATTTCTCCGCGCGACAGCGCCGGCTTTAGGATATTGGCGGCGTTCATGCTGCCCTCCGCGTCGCCGGTGCCGACCAGATTGTGCACCTCGTCAATAAACAGGATAATGTTCCCCTCCTGCTTCACTTCCTCCACCAAGCCTTTGATGCGGCTTTCAAACTGACCGCGGAACTGCGTGCCCGCAACCAGCGCGGTCAAATCCAACAGGTGGATTTCCTTTTTCTGCAGGTGCATCGGAACAGTGCCCTCTGCAATCCGCAGGGCAAGCCCTTCTGCGACGGCAGTTTTGCCGACGCCCGGCTCGCCAATCAGGCAAGGGTTGTTTTTCGTGCGGCGGGAAAGAATCTGGATGACGCGGCTGATTTCCTTTTCCCTGCCGACAATACGGTCGATCTGCCCGGCGCGTGCCTTGGCAGTCAGATCTGTGCAGTATGCGTTCAGGTGCTTGCGCTTGCTTTTTGCCTTTTCGGCTTTTTTCTTGTCCGCTTTCGGCTGGCTGCGCGGTTCGGGGGAATTTTCGCTTTTATTCTCGCGACCGCCGTACAGATTGCGCAGCAGGTTTGCGGGGAACAGCGCGGCACCGCCGGGGACAAAACCATCCTCGCTGTCACCGCTGCCGTCCTCTCCTGTTTCCTCCGGATTCATGAACTCACCGAGTTCCTCCTCCATCGCCTCCATTTGCTCGTCTGTAAGGCCCATTTTATCCATCAGGTCATTGACCGGTTTGATTCCAAGCTCTCTGGCGCAGGTCAGGCAAAGCCCCTGTGTATCGTTTGAATCCGCGGAGGTGGAAAGGAACACAACCGCGGGACGTTTGTGGCATCTGGAACACAACATAGCAATCACTTCGCTTTTTCTAGGATTTGCGAATTTTCCACCGCCCAGATGCTGCGGAAAATTCGGACTCACTCTTATTATAATCCATCTCAAGCAGACAAAATTAAATAATTTATAAATAATCCGAATTTGCATCCACTCGCCGAATGCAAAAATCCCGGCTGAAGCGGGGAGTCGCAGTGGGTTCCACCGGATGTTCTGCCGGGCCTGCACGTTCATTCTTTTTTGAGGCGCTTCTTTTTATCCATCATTTCCGCAAGGTCAATCTGGTCTTCCGGGTCGTTGCTTTTCAGAATCCGAAAAAACTCGCGCGCATACAGAACCAGCGCCAAAATCATGAATGCCGCGGTAATCAGCAGCATCACCGCCGCCGTCCCCGCATGATAAAATCGAAACATATCCATCAGCATAATGGTAACAAATGTCACATAAAACAGCACCGTTGCCAGCTTGCCGTACCACTTTGCCGCACAGGGCTTTTTGCCCTTTTTCAGCAGGACGCCACCCGCCACCAGCATAATGCACTCCTTGACAACAAAAATCATCAGGAACGGCAGCAGCACCGGGTGGCGCACCGCCAGACTGATGGCAACCGCCCCCTGCGTCAATTTGTCGGAAATCGGGTCCAGCACCTGCCCCAGCTCCGTGAACTGGTTAAAGTGCCGCGCCACAAAGCCGTCGAGCGCATCCGTCAGGCCAGCGATTACCAGCACCACCACGGCAGTTTTCACGTATCCGTTCAGATAGCAGATCATGAACGGAATCACCAGAATCATCCGCAGCACCGTCAGCGCATTGGGAATATTGAAATTCTTATTTTTGATTTGCATGCGCCTGCACATCCCCTCTCAGCAGTTTGTCATACCATGCATATACAGGGTTCCGAATCTGCTCCGGCAGCTTCGCCAAAAAAGTCTGCGTTTTTTGGCGAATGTCAGCACCGGCAGACTTGCTTCCGGAAGAGGCCGCCGAAACCGGCGCTTCCTGCAGTTGAAGAACGACCGAGTCGTCAAAGCTGGAAAGCTGGATTTTATCGGGATATTTGACCGCCAACAGCGGCAAAGAGAGCCGCAGCAGCGCACACAGCAGCAAAACCAGCAGAACCCCCTTCACACCGCCGAAAATGCCGCCGAACACCCGATTGATGCCATGCAGAACCGGCAGCCGACACACGGTGTTGAGCAGTCGCCCCAAAAGCCACGCCGCAAACAGAATCAGAAGGAACGCCAGCACCGTGTAAAGCACGCTGCCCGCATAATGATTTTCCTGCTTGACCCACGGCAGCACGCCCGCAAGCCAGGTACCCAAGCGCGGAGAGAGCAGCACGGCAGCCACCACACCGGCAAGCCCCGCCAAAGTCCGCACTGCTCCCTTATGTGCGCCCGCAGCCACGCAGGCAATCAAAATCACCAGCAGCACCACATCAACCGCAATTCCCATGACCACGCCTCCTGTCTTCTGCAGAACACGCAGATGCAGATATACTTAACGATTATACTATAAATTTGATTCTGCCGCAAGCAGCGTCCTTGTCATCCACGCAGGGTTTCCAGACGGATTTCTGACACATCCAGCAGGAACACTTGATTTGCGCTGCGCAGCGCGACCGCACGCGCATTGGAGCCTGCGCTGCAGCTGCCAACAGCCTTCCCCGATGTGGTAAAAGCGCTGACCTTACCGCTGCTCAGCACGGCCATGACATCCGCATACTGGGAAACGCTTACAATCGAGCCATCCACTTTTGCGGAGCCCTGCACCTTGCCCTGTGCGTTCACTGCAGTCAAATGGCTGGCCGTTGCATTGCGAAAGTCCAGCAGACCCAGCACGGCTGTACTGCTGTTTAAATTCCACGCGGCGAGCTGTGCATCCCCGTAGCTGTACGCGCCCAAGGTCTTGCCAGCGCTGTCCAGCGCCACCGTCTGCGTGTCCCCCACGGCAAGGATGCCGAAGCTGGTGTAGGCAACATCCAAAAAAGTGGTATCTGCATACGTTGCAGCCGGCTTCACCGTTTGGTTTGAGTTAAAGTCCAATTCGTACACCGCGCTGACAAGCGCACCGCCGCTCGCGCCGACCGCAGTCACCACAGCGTGTGTGCCGTCCGAATTGACGGCAACCGCCGTGGGATAATATTCTGAAAACGAATATTGATAAGCCACCTGACCGTTCTGCTGATAAACGGTCAACTGACCGCAGTAGCCGTCCTCCTCCGTGAGCAGCGCAAATCGCCCGTTCGCACAGACCGCCCCGCCCAACAGCTTGCCGTCTGTGCTGCTGTCCACCAATGTTTTGAGCTGGCTTTCCAGCCGATAACCGGTGCCGCCCAGATTATAAACCAGCACACGGTTTCCGTTGACCTTCATCACCGCGCTGGAAAGGCTGTGCTTGCGGGAAAAAAGCTGCTTCGCGGAACTGTTGTATGCCTGCACGGCAGTGTCGCTGGTTAAAAACAGTTCCTTATTTGCCGCAATAAAATTGCACGGCTGCACATTTTCATCCGTCAGGTGTACCGGAAAGCCGCTGCCCTTGCTAAGGCCGAGCATCTGCGTCTGCACCCACTCGGAAATATTGGCAGGCTTTAGATTTTCACGGTTCACCCAAAGAACCATGCCAACCGCGCAGAAAAGCAAAACCGCGATGGCAGCGTAAATGCCCTTTGGCGGTCGGCCGTCCCGGCGTGCCTTTTTGCGCTGCCGCTTGTCCTTTCTGCGCGCGGAGTCGCCGAAAGGCGGAAGCTCTCCCGGCAGAGGCGTCCGCTTGCCCTTTCGCTGCGCGCTCCGCAAAAATTTATGCATGCAGCTGTGCCTCCTCATAATCCACACGGTTCAGGTACAATCCCTGCGGCGGGGCAGTCGGCCCCGCAAAGGAACGCTTCCTTGCCGCGAAAATTTTCGGTATCTCCTGCGGTGCAAGCTTGCCCTGCGCCACGTACAGCAGCGTTCCGGTCAAGATACGCACCATGTTGTACAAAAACCCATCTGCCGCCACCGTAAACGTAACGAGGTCTCCCTCGCGCTGCACCTGCGCCTGTGTAACCGTACGCACAAAGCTGCCCATCTTCCTGCCGTCCTGCGTACAGAACGAGGTGAAATCGTGCGCACCGACGTAATACCCCGCCGCCGCGTTCAGCTTCGCTTCATCCAGCGGATACCAGTAATGCAGCGCGCGGTTCCGCAGAAACGGGCTGCGCACCGGTGCGTTCCAGATTTGATAAACATACTGCTTCCCCTTACAGGAAAAGCGGGCATGAAACGCCTCCGGCACTTCCCGGCAGGCAGTCACCGCCACGTCCGGCGGCAAAAAGTGGTTGACCGCACACAGCAGCCTCCCGCAGGGAATCTGCCGCTGTGTTTGGAACGACACGCAGAACATCCGCGCGTGCACCCCCGCGTCTGTGCGGGAGCAGCCTTTCAGGCTCGGCGTTTCCTGCAGCACCTTATACAGTGCATTTTGCAGGACTTCCTGCACCGTCAGCGCATTCGGCTGAATCTGCCAGCCGTGGTAGGCGGCGCCGTCAAAACAAAGCGTCAAAAGAAGATTGCGCACGCAGGCACTCCTTTCCGATACATTCTTTACACCGGCACTACAAAACCGCCGGCAGGGTTACATTCAGCAAAATGACGACCGCAAGCACCGCCGCGCCAAAGAATGCCGCGGCAAAGTCTATCCGCTGCAGATGCAGGATTTTCATCTTGGTGCGCCCCTCGCCGCCGTGGTAGCAGCGGCACTCCATCGCCATTGCCAGGTCATACGCGCGGCGGAAAGAGGAAACAAACAGCGGAATCAGCACCGGCACCAGCGCCTTAATGCGCTGCATCAGCCCGCCGGACTCCATGTCCGCGCCGCGGGCTTTCTGTGCCGCCATGATTTTGTCCGTTTCTTCCAGCAGCGTCGGCACGAAGCGCAGCGCAATCGTCATCATCATGGAAATTTCATGCACCTTTATGTGCAGCGCTTTCAAGGGGGACAACAGCCGTTCCATCGCATCGGTCAGGTCGGTGGGCGAGGTGGTAAAAGTTAAAATGGAGCTGAACAAAATCAGGCACACAATCCGCACGGCGATAAAAATGGAGTTTCGGATACCCTCCATGGTAATCTGCATAAAGCCAATCTGCACCAGCACCGGCCCGGTGCCGTAAAAAAGATTGAGCGCCGCTGTGAACAGCACAATGAAAAGGATGCCCTTCATGCTGCGGAAGTACAGCTGAATCGGTACACCGGAACAAACCATCATGCCGGCTGTAACGGCCGCCAAAAAGCCAAGCCCCCAGAAGTTTGACGCCACAAAAATATACACAATGAAGGCAATCGTCAGGGTCAGCTTCACACGCGGGTCCAGTCGGTGAAGCAGCGATTCACCGGGAAAGTACTGCCCCAGCGCAACATCTCTGGTCATACGGCGTCACCTCCCCGCTGCAAAAGCGGCAGCAGCTGCCCCACTGCCTGCTCCAGTGTCAGGCAGGGCTTCACCGGGTAGCCATCCGCTTTCAGCTGCAGCATGATTTTTGTCACCTGCGGCACCTGCAGTCCGATGGACTCCAGCTCCGCGCCGTGAGAAAAGACCTGCTCCGTCGTGTCAAACATCTGCAGCACCGAAGCGTTCATCACCAACACACGATCCGCAACACGCGCCACGTCCTCCATACTGTGTGAAACCAAAAGAACGGTATTGCCACGTTTCTGGTGGTAACTCACAATTTCGCTGAGCAGCACATCACGGCCGCCGGGGTCCAGCCCCGCAGTGGGTTCATCCAGAATCAGCACATCCGGGTCCATCGCCAGCACGCCCGCAATCGCGACGCGGCGTTTTTCACCGCCGGAAAGCTCAAACGGACTTTTCGAAAGCAGCTCTTCCGGCAGCCCGACAAAATCCGCCGCATCATGTGCCCGCTGCTCAATTTCTGCCTCGGTCAGTCCCATATTGCGCGGGCCGAAAGCAATGTCCTTTAAAACGGTTTCTTCAAACAGCTGATCCTCCGGATACTGGAACACCATGCCGACCTTAAACCGCACCGCGCGGATTTTCTTGGGGTCTTCCCAGATATCCCGCCCGGAAAGCAGCACCTGCCCGGATGTGGGGCGAATTAAGCCATTGAGCATTTGAATCATCGTACTTTTGCCGGAACCGGTGTGACCAATGATGCCGACAAACTCCCCCTTCGCAATCTGAAAGCTGACGTTTTGCACTGCTTTCTTTTCAAACGGGGTACCTGCACCATAGGTATAGCAAAGGTTTCGTGCCTCTAAAAGCGGGTTCACGCGGAGGCCCCCTTTCCGGAAAGCAGCGGTTCCAGTGCTTTCACACATTCCTCAACCGTCAGCACACACGGCGGCAGCTTGCAGCCGGCGCCGCTCAGGCGAAACGCCAACTCTGTCGCCTGCGGCACGTCCAGCTTGTGCCGCTTCAGCAGTTCTACCTGTGCAAAAACTTCACGCGGCGTGCCCTGTGTCAGGATTTTTCCGCTGTCCATGACAATCACGCGTCCGGCCTGCACCGCTTCATCCATATAATGGGTAATTAAAAGAATGGTAATCCCTTTTTCGCGGTTCAGTCGACGAATGGTTTCCATTACTTCCGCGCGGCCGCGCGGGTCCAGCATGGCGGTCGGCTCGTCCAGCACGATGCAGTCCGTCTGCATTGCCAGAATACCCGCAATGGCGACGCGCTGCTTCTGCCCGCCGGAAAGCTTGTATGGCGCGTGCGTGCGGTACTCGTACATTTCCACCGCTTTCAGCGCTTCATCCACCCGGCGGCGGATTTCCTTTGGCTCAATGCCCAGATTTTCCGGGCCGAAAGCAACGTCCTCCTCGACAATGGATGCCACCAGTTGGTTGTCCGGATTCTGCTGCACCATGCCCACCCGGCGGCGGATGTCAAAGGCACGTTCCTCATCCGCGGTGTCAATACCGTCCACATACACTTTACCGGAAATGGGCGTCAGCATGGCGTTAAACATTTTTGCCATGGTAGACTTTCCGGAGCCGTTGTGCCCCAGCAGCGCGACAAACTCGCCCCGCTGCACGGACAGGTCAATTCCCTTGAGCACCGCGCGCACCGGCGCATCCGGATGTTCCGCGTCCGGTTCATCATAGGTAAAGCAAACATTTTCAGCTTTGATAAATTCCATCTTTGTCTCCTTTTCGTGTCGCGCGGTTCCCCCGGAACCTGAACGCACCCCAGACAGACTTTCAAATTTAAAATTCGGCAATCGCCGTACTGCCGCAGGGCAGGCTTCTGCCCGTACTGCTGACCCGCAGGCCGATTTCGCCGGCAGAAACCTGCCCGCCGAAGCGCGGCTGCAGCATGACCCCCAGCAGGTACTCCATCACCGCCGGAGAAAGGCCGGTCGTGTAGGAATTCAGCAGGAAAAACAACGGCTGCTCGCTGAGAATCGGAATGCACATCTGCACCAGCGCATACAGCTGCTCTTCCAGCTTCCACACCTCGCCGCCGGGGCCGCGCCCGTAGCTGGGCGGGTCCATAATCACCGCATCATAGCGGTGACCGCGCCGCTGCTCGCGCTGCACAAACTTCATGCAGTCATCCACCAGCCAGCGCACCGGTCGGTCCGAAAGGCCGCTTGCGGCAGCATTTTCCTTTGCCCACTGTACCATGCCCTTGCTTGCATCCACATGGCAGACTTTTGCCCCCGCCTTTGCGCACGCAAGGGACGCCGCACCGGTGTAGCCAAACAAATTCAGCACACTGACCGGGCGGTGCGCGGCGCGGATTTTCTCCATCGCGTACTGCCAGTTGACCGCCTGCTCCGGAAAAATGCCGGTGTGCTTAAACCCCATGGTTTTGAGCCGAAACGTCATGCCCTGCCAGCCGATGTTCCACACCGGCGGCACACCGCGCAGAATTTCCCAGTGCCCGCCGCCGGAGCTGGAGCGGATGTAGCGTGCGCCCGCCTGCTTCCAGCGCGGATCCTTTCGGGGTGTTTCCCAGATAATCTGCGGATCGGGGCGAATCAGCAGCACATCGCCCCAGCGCTCCAGCCGCTCGCCGCCGGAAGTGTCAATCAACTCGTAATCCTGCCAATCTGCGGTACGCATTGTGTCTCTCCTTCACAAACCGCCCGCAACGGGCGGTAAAAAATTCTTCCGCTTTACGCCAACCGCTCCCGCAGCACCTGCGCGACCGACTCCGCTAAGGTATGAATCAGGGTTTGATCCAGTCCTTCCACCATCACGCGCAGAAGCGGCTCGGTACCGGAAGGGCGCACGATGATGCGGCCGTCACGGCCAAGCTTCTGCTTTGCCGCTTCCACAGCCTGCTGCACCGCTTCATCTGCTGCAAAACGCTGCTTGCCGTCCGCCGCGACTTCCACATTGATGAGCACCTGCGGGAAACGCGTCATCAGCGTGGCAAGCGAACTCAGCTTCGCCTGCCGGCGCTTCAGAATCGACAGCAGCTGCGCGGCGGTCAGCTGGCCGTCGCCGGTGGTTGCAAAGTCGAGGAAAATCACATGGCCGCTCTGCTCGCCGCCGAAGTTGTATCCCTCCTGCTGCATTTTTTCCAGTACATAGCGGTCACCGACCTTGGTGGCCTCAAAGTGCAAACCGTTCGCTTCGCAGAAACGGGAAAAGCCCATGTTTGTCATGATGGTGCCGACCGCCGTGTCCTTCGCCAGCTTGCCGCGGGATTTCATATCCGCCGCACAGATAGCCATGACAAAATCGCCGTCAACCAGCGCCCCTTTATCATCCACCGCAAGGCAGCGGTCCGCGTCGCCGTCAAACGCAACGCCCGCGTCCAGACCGTTTTCCCGCACGAATGCCATCAGGTTTTCCATGTGTGTGGAACCGCAGTTGTTGTTGACATTGACACCGTTGGGATGGTTGGAAATCATGCAGCACGTGGCGCCGAGTTCGGTAAAAAGCTGCTCTGCTGTGCTGGAGGCTGCACCGTTTGCGCAGTCGACGCCGATGCGCATACCGTCCAGAGAAAAGGGCACCGTACTTTTAATATGGTCAATGTAATCGCGTACCGCATTGGGCGCCACGGTCACGGTGCCGATATCGCCGCCAACTGGCATCGGCAGCGTTTCGCTGCCTTCCAAAACAATTCTTTCAATCTCATCTTCCAATGCATCCGGCAGTTTGTAGCCGTCGCCGGAGAAAATTTTAATGCCATTAAACTCACAGGGGTTGTGGCTCGCGGTCAGCATAACGCCCGCGTCCGCCTTGTACTTGCCGACTAAAAACGCAACCGCCGGCGTCGGAATCACGCCCAGCTGCACCACATCCGCGCCGACGCTGCACAGACCCGCTGTGATGGAAGCCTCCAGCATATCCGAAGAAATGCGGGTGTCCTTTCCAATGAGGATTTTCGGGTGGCGGTTGCCGGAATCTGTCAGAACAAAAGCCGCCGCGCGGCCGATTTTCAGCGCCATCTCACAGGTCAGCTCGCTGTTGGCAATGCCGCGCACACCGTCTGTACCAAAAAGTCTTCCCATACCGTTAACTCTCCTGTTTATCAAAATTTATCTTTTCGCTGTCTTTCTGTAAAAGGAATCTAAAAAAGCCGCTGCTGCCCCGGCGCTTCCTCTGCCGGCGGCTGCAGACCGAGGTGCAGGTACGCTGCTTTGGTTGCAACCCGCCCGCGCGGCGTGCGTGCCAAAAAGCCGATCTGCATCAGGTACGGCTCATACACATCCTCCAGCGTCACCGCTTCTTCGCCAATGGCTGCGGCAAGGGTATCCAGGCCGACCGGCCCGCCGTTGTAATATTGAATCATCGTGGTCAGCATCCGACGGTCGTTAGCATCCAGACCCAATTCGTCCACTTCCATGCGGTCAAGTCCCAGTTTCGCCGCGTTGTAGTCAATAACGCCGTCACTGGTCACCTGTGCGAAGTCGCGCACACGTTTGAGCATCCGGTTAGCAATACGCGGCGTTCCGCGGCTGCGGGAGGCGATTTCCAAGGCGCCGTCCGCCTCAATCTCAATCCCGAGTATCTGCGCCGAGCGCGTCACAATCTGCGCCAGTTCCTCCGGGGAGTACATCTCCAGCCGCAGCACCACGCCGAAGCGGTCGCGCAGCGGCGCGGAAAGCTGCCCCGCACGGGTGGTCGCGCCCACCAGCGTAAATTTCGGCAGCGGCAGATGGTAGCTTGCCGCCATCTGCCCCTTTCCGGTGATAATATCAATGGAGTAGTCCTCCATGGCCGGATACAGGATTTCCTCGACTGTGCGCGGCAGGCGGTGCACTTCATCAATAAACAGCACATCGCCCGCATTGAGGTTAGTCAGCAGCGCTGCCAAATCGCCCGGGCGCTCAATCGCCGGGCCGGAGGTGATGCGCAGGTTGACGCCGAGTTCGTTTGCAATAATGCCCGCAAGCGTGGTTTTGCCCAGTCCCGGCGGGCCGTACAGCAGCACATGATCCAGCGTTTCCTTGCGCTGCTTTGCCGCTTCAATGAAAACCGCCAGATTTTCCTTTACCTTTTCCTGCCCGATATACTCATCCAGCCGCTTCGGGCGCAGAGGATTTTCGGTTTCCTCGTCATTTGGCGTGTATTCGGGCGCCACCATCCGGTTTTCCAAGTCAAAGTCTTCTTCGGTATACTCCATGCGCCAGCCTCCTTCCCTTCTGCTGCTTTACTGACCGGAAGCAAAGCCCCGCAGCGCCAGCCGAATCAGTTCCTCCACCGGCAGGCTGCTGTCCAGCCGCGCCACCGCGCTGGCAGCTTCGCTGTTGGAGTAACCCAGCACCGTCAGCGCACTGACCGCAGCCTCCGCATTGCCGGCGGCAGACGGCACCCCTGCGGGCAGCGACGATAAACCGGCATCCGCCGCCTGCATGGACTTCACCTTGTCTTTTAATTCCAGTACAATGCGCTGCCCCAGCTTTGGGCCGACCCCGTTTGCACTGGTAAACGCCTTGCTGTTGCCGGTTGCGGCGGCGGCAGCCACCTGCTCCGGCGTCAGCGTGGAAAGAATCGCCAGGCCGACTTTCGGACCGACGCCGCTGATATTGGTTAAAAGCTTAAAGCAGTTCAGCTCCGCCTGGGTTGCAAAGCCGAAAAGTTCCAGAGCATCTTCACGCACATTCAGGTGCGTGAAAAGTTTCGTCTCCTGCCCCAGCGGCGGCAGGACTTTCTGCGTATGCATGGTTGTGCGGCACAAAAAGCCGACACCGCCACACTCGACCACCGCGATGTTCGGCTCGACATGGGTCAGTGTTCCTTTAATACTGTAAAACATTTTGCACTCCTCTTACTGGCGGAAAGCCTCCAGCGTGCGGCGGCGCATGGCACTGATGCTTGCCTGCCCGTGCGTAATGGCCATGGCGAGCGCATCGGCGGTATCATCCGGCTTCGGCACTTCTTTTAAGTGCAGCAGCCGCCGCGTCATCTCCATGACCTGCGGCTTTTTCGCCCGGCCATAGCCGGTGACCGCCTGCTTCACCTGCATGGGCGTATATTCATACACCGCACAGCCCGCCTGCTGGCAGGCAAGCAGAATCACGCCGCGCGCCTCCGCCACACCAATGCCGGTTGTCTTGTTGTTCTGGAAGTACAGCTTTTCAATCGCGGCCGCCTGTGGCTGCCACTTCTGCAGCACCGCTGTCAGTTCCTCATAAATCTGCTGCAGCCGCTGACCGAAAGGCATCCCCGCCGGGGTCAGCACCGCGCCGGAGGCCAATGGGATGTACCGCCCGGCCTCTGCGCGCAGCACACCCCAGCCCACGATTGCGTAGCCGGGGTCGATACCCAAAACAATCACGGCAGCGCCCCCTTTGTTCTGTACAGTTCTCTCTGTATTCAGTTACACGTCATTATACCACATTTTCATGCAAAAGCAAAACACAAACCGTGCCGCGGAAGGCGGAAAAAAGTTCGTTGTTATTTCTAAAAATAATTGCAGTTCACACAAAATTCGTGTATACTTATTACAACTTTTAAAAGAATGTAACTAGATGCCGGCACGGACGAATCCATCGTCCGGCGCTGCAGGCAGAAGATGAAACAGGAGGTTCCCGTTATGCTGGAAAAAGCAAACCTGAAAAAAACCGTTTCCAAAAAAGAATATAAGGAACAGCTCAAGCCCCTGCAGGAGGCGCTGACCGCACTGGACGCTCCGCTAAAAGCCGCCGGGCTGCCCGTCATCATCCTGTTTGAAGGCTGGGGCGGCGCGGGCAAGGGGCGCGTAATTTCACGCTTGATTTTAAACTTTGACCCCCGTTGGTTCACTGTGGTCAATACCCAGCCCCCAACCGAGCTGGAGCGCCGTGAACCGGCCATGTGGCGCCACTGGCTCACCATCCCCAAAGCAGGGCAGATGTCCATCATGGACCGCTCCTGGTACCAGGAAGTCAGCATCCTGCGTCTGGAAGACGAAGTGGACGACCTGACCAATCTGCGCCACATGAATGAAATCAACAACTTTGAGCGCGCTCTGACAGACAACGGTTACCTGATCATCAAGTTTTTCCTGCACATCTCGCAGAAAGAGCAGAAAGCCCGCCTGGAAAAACTCGACAGTGACAAAAACACCGAGTGGCGCGTCACACCGGCAGACTGGCGCCGCTGCCGGCAGTATGACAAATACTGCGATGCGTTCGACCAAATGCTGGAGTACACCAACACATCCTGCGCGCCGTGGCACGTCATTTCCGGCATGAACGACGAAGTGCGCACACTGGAAGTGTTCCGTATCGTCAAAGAATCCGTGCAGACTGCACTGGCGCTGCGGCAGGAGCAGGCAGCGGCGCCGCGCCCGGCTTCCGGTGTCATTCAGCCGGGGCAGTACCATTTTCTCAAAATGCCAAAGCTCGCCGAAGTGGACCTTTCCAAATCTCTGCGTCAAGATTCCTATAAAAAGCAGCTGAAAAAGGAACAGGAACGGCTGGCGGAGCTGCACAATACCATTTACCGCAAAAAGATTCCGGTCATCATCGCTTACGAAGGCTGGGATGCCGCCGGAAAAGGCGGCAACATCAAGCGCGTGGCGCAAGCGCTGGACCCGCGCGGCTACGAAGTGGTTCCGATTGCTTCCCCCAACGAAGAGGAACATGGCAGACACTACCTGTGGCGCTTCTGGCAGCACCTGCCCAAAGACGGCCATATCGCTATCTTTGACCGCACCTGGTACGGGCGCGTCATGGTAGAGCGCATCGAGGGCTTCTGCTCCGCGCAGGACTGGCAGCGGGCTTATCGGGAAATCAACGAGTTTGAACGCCAGCTGTACGACTGGGGCGCCGTCATCCTTAAGTTCTGGATTCACATTGACCAGGACGAGCAGCTCCGGCGCTTTGAAGACCGGCAGAACACCCCCTCCAAGCAGTGGAAAATCACAGAGGAGGACTGGCGCAACCGTGAAAAATGGCCGCAGTACGAAACGGCGGTCAACGATATGCTGCAGTACACCTCCACCGACTTTGCGCCGTGGCACATCATCGCGGGCAACGACAAAAAGTACGCCCGCGTCAAAACGCTGAAACTGATTAACAAAGCAATCGAGCAGCGCATTGCCGAGGGTAAAAAAACGCGGTAAAAAGCCTGCGAACAGAAAAAGAGCAGATGGAAGGAATCCTCCTTTCCGTCTGCTCTTTTATTGTTCCTTATTTCCGCAGATTCCGCTGTGCCTGCTTCTGACGGTGAATCGTCGCGGAAAGCCGCACCACTGAGGACACCAGCAGCACCCCCATGGCAAGCGCCCCCGCAATGCCAAACGTGTGCAGGCCTGTGCTCAAAAACATACTATTATTGCCGGAAACCGCGTACTCCATCGTGTGGTAAATCCCGCCGCCCGGCACCATTGGCAGCATGGAAACCAGCAGAAAGCCGGTGACCGGACTTTTGTTGACGCGCGCCATTACTTCCGAATAAGCAGAAGATGCCAGCGCGCTCATAAAGAACTGAAAAATATCCTGATGAACGAACCCAAACAGCAGATAAATCCCCCAGCCGATGGCTCCACCAAGGGAATACCAGATCATCTGTCTGCCGCGCAGATTGACACACAGGCAGTACGCTACGCAGGCGACAAAGCTGTAAAAACAGGGCAGCAGCATCTGCACGCGTCACACCCCCCACAAAAGTCTGGAAAGCACCATGATGGTACCGACACCCAGTGCAATGGCCGTGGCCACCAGCAAACTTTCCACAAAACGCAGCAAACCGGAAAGATAGTCTGCCGAAAGAATGTCCCGCATAAAGCTGGTAATAGCAATGCCCGGTACCAGGTTCATCACGCTGCCGATAATCATGCGGTCCACATTCAGGTATGGGTCAAAGTGCGCCGCACCCAGACAAACCAGACCAATCACAACGCTTTCAAGCAGTGTGGCAAAAAACGAATTGGCACGGTACTTTAAGAAAAAGTTCTGCAGCCAATACACCAGCAGACCGGTCACCGCCCCCACACAGGCATCCGCCGCGTTGCCGCCGTAAAAGAGGGTAAAGGCAAAGGCAACTCCCGCAAAGCCCAAGGCTCGCAGTGCTTTGGAATTTCCCTTATCCTGTTCAATCTGCTCAACCTCCCACCGCAGACGCAAAAGCGCGGGGCGCCTGCTGCAGGCGCGGCGGCAAAGGTCGTTGAGCCGGTCAATTTTTCCAAGGTCAATGCACCGGTCTTCCACCCGACAAATGCGCGAAATCGGCATACCGTCCGGCTGGCATACCGTCACGTTAATGCAGGTGGTCAGCGCAAAAATATGGCTGTCCGGCGCACCGTAAGCAACAAAAATGCGCTTCATGGATTCTTCCGCACGGTAAATTTCAGCCCCGTACTGTACCAGCAGCCTGCCGATTTCTGTTCCCACAGACACCAGTTCCTTGTAGTCCATTTCCACATAACCCCTTGTGCACGCTCATAAATGGAGCCGCCGCCTTAATTCTTCCTGCACCTGTCTGCCGCGAAAAATCAGCATGGCCGCCAGCATGATGAGGCTCATGCCCACGCACAGCAGGCTGGGCAGCGGCACCGTGATCCATCCGGACAAAAGCAGCACCAGCTGCAAAACCCCCAAAAGAAAATCCACCAGTAAATACACAATCAAGCTTCCGGCAGAAACATGAAACAGCCGGAACGTGACCACCAGCGTCACCATGGCGCACATACAGATGATGGGAATCACAAAATTAATGCTCCAACCCTGCCGACCGGTGCCCGCGTCCCAGCAGACACAAAGCACACTACCCACAAACACTTCCCAAATCAGTGTTTTGGGAATATTGCGCTGCTTGCGAAGGGCAACGCCCAGCATAATCCACAGACACGCCACCCCGCCCAAAACGAACAGGCTCCACAGGCCATTTTCCCGAAACATAAAGTTCAGCAGCATACACACCACACAGGCGGCCACACTGACAAGCGCCAAAATGGAGGTCCAGATACGCCGCTTCCGGCAGCTGTCCGGCAAAACCGGAAAGCCGCCCGGCTCCGCCTCTCCCTCCAAAACCGCGTTGCACAGGGGGCAGCGCTCCCGCGCGCCGCGCACGCTTACTCTGCATTTCTCACAGTATTTCATAAGTATGCTCCCAAAGGGTTCTCTATCCTTCTAAATCATTGGTATCAATCTCTACCGGAATATGCAGCGCCGTAAGGGAACGGAAAAAATGCCGCTGCAGGTCCGCGTTTAAAAACGCGGAAGAAAAGCTGAGCGTCATTTTTTCCGCATAGGTCAAAGCGCAAAGCTGCACCTTTTCTGTGCTGACAAACACTTCCAGCTTTTCAATGTAAGCCTGCAGTTCTTCCGGCATCCGCACAATTCCCACATTGGAAACCGCGCTGGTTTCCCGCTTGCTGACCAGATGGTTGCCCAGACGCATACCCAAATCTTTAAAAAACAACGGCGTCACCCGCGCAAACGGGTTTTCAATCAGCGCAATGTACTGGTTGACGCGAAATTGCAGCTCCGCAGGCGAAAGCCCCGCGTGAAACCGCTCGCTCAGCTTCGCAATGAGGTCCTCCAGCGTTCCGCTGCCCTGGGAAAAGTCGTAGCTGACATCCATAACCCCGAAAAAGTTGCGGGCAGAGGCAGAATTAAAATGGTTGCGCAGGTTAATCGGCACCGCCAGCACAACCGGCTTTCGCTCGTCGCGCACCGCCATTTCCTCATGTACAGCCTGCATCACTAACGCGCAGAGCAAAATGGTCAGGCTGGTGCCATACTGACGGCTGACCTGCAGCAGCGCCCCTGCCGGCACCGTGCCAATGGTCACGCTCAGGCGATTATTCGGCGTTTTTGTGCCACGCAGACGGAACGCGGTTTTGACCTTCGATATTTTGGGGTGCTTCTGGCGGTTGGCATAATGTTCAAAGCTGTCGTCCATGCTCTGCGATTCGCTGGCGTCGTAGTCCAACTCTGGCAGATGCGCCAGTTCCGCTGCGTGTATCAGCTTCAGATAGCGAAACACCAGCACCCGCAGAAAATGCATGGCGCCGGTGCCGTCTGAAATGGCATGGAATACCTCCAGATTGATGCACCGCTGAAAGTAGGTTACCTCAAACAGAAGTGACGGAACTTCCCGGTCATACATCTGCGCACAGGGCGCGCGGTATTCCTGCCGCACCACCGGCTGCAAATCCGTATGCTCCAGATAGTACCAGAACAGACCGCGCTTCAAAAACGTCTGGAATCCCGGAAAAAAGTCCATGGTCTGATCCAGTGCCTCCTGCAGTTTCTGCGGCTGCACCGGTTCTTTCAGTTCGCAGACCATGCGGAAGACCTTGGTGTCGCGCCGCCCGCTGGTACAGGGAAAAATTTTTGCGGCTGTGTCAAGCCCTGTCCACTGAAATTTTGGATGCCCCAAAGGAATTCACCTTCTTCAAGCGGGAGAACACCGCAAACCGTTTTTGCAAAAACTCCCGTTTTGCTTTTGTATCTGTCAAGCCTTTTCCGGATGGAACTCCGCACATGGTTTCTGCTCCAGAAAGGCATTGATGTGCTGGTACGCCTGCCGCACCGGCAGGGGAAGCCCCGGCAGCGAAAGGAACCCGTGCAGACAGTCTGGAATCCGGTATACCGCCGCGCGAACACCGGCCCCGCCGATTTTTTTGCCGTACGCTTCCCCTTCGTCCCGCAGCGGGTCCAGTTCTGCGGTCAGCACCAACGTTTCGGGCTGTCGGGACAAATCTTCCGCAAGCAGCGGTGCAAAGTAAGGGTTCTGAAAATCCGCGTCACTGCTTTTGTACAAATCCATATAATCTTCCACCCGCTGTGCCGTCAGCATATTGCCCTGTCCGTTGGTACATACAGAGGCAAACGGAGAAGTCGCGGGGTTGTGGTCATTGTAAGTGCTCGGGTACAAAAGGATTTGCCGCTTTGGCACCAGACCGCCGCGGTCGCGTGCCAACAGAGAAACCGCGGCCGCCAGATTGCCGCCTGCGGAGTCGCCAATCAGCGTCACCTGCTCTGCAAAGGCGCCAAACGCATCCGCATTTTGCAGAATAGTCTGCGCGGCGGCGTAGCAGTCTTCCAGACCCGCAGGGAAGCGGTACTCCGGCGCCAGCCGGTAGTCCACGCTGACCACCTTACAGCCGGTCATGCGCGTCATCAGTACACACGAGTCGCTGTAAGAGTCGATATCGCCGGTCACCCAACCGCCGCCGTGAAAGAACAGCAACAGGCTGCCGGGGCGGCGCAGCGCACCGTCCGGCGTGAAAATGCGCACCGGCACTTCGTGGTCCCCACAGGAAATCCGGTGGTCCCATGGCAGGTAAGAAGTCTTGAGCAAGGGCGGGTGCGCTGCCCGCGTAAAGCTGCGCACCAGCTTGTACTTCTGCTTAATATCCACTTTCTCTGCTCTGCGTGTCAGCGCCGCAATTGCATAGCGCATGGGTTTGGACAGTGCCATCGGCTCCTCCTTCACAAAAAGGCGATTACAGATGATGTTTCAGCGGCTGATCCGTCGGGCGCTTGCGCAGCGGCTTGGGCAGGTATTTTTCCAAATCCGGCCGAGGCTCGCGGTGCTGCTGAGTGCGCTTCTGCACCGGCGCCTTCCCGGTCTTTCCGGTTTTCACGCGCGGTGCTTTCGGCTTTTGCTTCACCGGCGGCTGTGCCGTTTCCTGCGGGCGGGGGGGCTGCTGAACCTTTGACGCCGTGTGTTGCTTTTTCGGCGGGCGCTGCTGCGCACCGGCTGCTTTGGCAGCAGGCGCAGGGTTCCGCTTCTTTTCCGGACGGCGGTTTTGCTCCTGCTGGCGGCGGCGTTCCCTGGCAGCGCGCGCGGCCTGCTGGCGTTCCGCCTGCTTCCGGCGCAGTTCCTCTTTGCTCATGGGAACCAACTCCTGCATAGGATACGGATGCTCCGTGATCTCCGGCACTTCCTTTTTTATCAGCTTGAGGATACCGAGGAAGTCCGCCTTTTCGTTAATGCTGCAGAACGAAACCGCGGTGCCGCTGTGCCCTGCGCGCGCGGTGCGCCCAATGCGGTGCACATAGGTTTCCGGCACTTCGGGGATGTCATAATTGATCACGTGCGAAAGCTCGTCAATATCAATGCCGCGCGCGGCAATGTCTGTTGCAACCAGCACACGCACCTGGTGACTTTTAAACTTGGTCAGCGCCGCCTGCCGGGCATTCTGTGTTTTGTCACCGTGAATTGCCGCGGAAGCAATCCCCGCGCGGCTCAGGTCGCGCACCACGCGGTCCGCGCCGTGCTTGGTACGAGTGAACACCAGCGCGGAGGAAATGCGCGGGTCTTTCAGCAGCCAAATGAGTAGCCGACACTTATTGCCTTTGTCCACATAGTACACACTCTGGTCAATCGCCTCCACGGTGGTAGCCGGAGGTGTCACGCTGATTTTGACCGGGTCCTGCAGGATGCTGTCCACCAGTGCGCGGATTTCTTTGGGCAGCGTTGCGCTGAACATCAGGTTCTGGCGCTGCGCCGGCAGCTGGGCAATCACGCGCTTCACATCGTGAATGAAGCCCATGTCAAGCATCCGGTCGGCTTCATCCAGTACAAAAATTTCCAAATGGGAAAGGTCAATATAGCCCTGCCCAATCAGGTCATTGAGCCGACCCGGCGTGGCAACCAGAATGTCAACCCCGCGCTGCAGGTTTTGCACCTGGCCGTTTTGGCTGACACCGCCAAAAATCACGCAGCAGTTCTGGTGCAGGCTTTTGCCGTACGCGCGAAAGTTGTCAAAAATCTGGATGGCAAGCTCGCGGGTCGGTGTCAAAATCAGTGCGCGGATGGGCCGACCGCTGACGCGGTTTTCCTCCAGCTTCTGCAGAATCGGCACTGCAAATGCCGCTGTCTTGCCGGTTCCGGTTTGGGCGCAGCCAAAAAGGTCGCGCCCCTGCAGCACCTGCGGAATCGCCTGCTGCTGAATCGGCGTCGGCGTTTGGTACCCCGCCCGCTCCAGGTTTTTAAGAATCGGCTGCATGATCTGTAATGATTGAAAATCCATAAAACTCTCTTTTCTTCTCGTCCAATATACTTCCCGGCCCGCACCGTGCGGTACAGTCCCTGCTCTTCCGTGGAAAATTCCGGCACTCTGAACCCTGTCAGACCGCACAGTGCCTTTCCGTACCGCGGCAGAGCGATGGTTAAATTGATTATACCATGCTTTCCTGCACATGACAAACACATTCTTTTGCGCTGTCCGCCGTATACGGTCAGTTTATGACGCTTCGCACCCAAAAATGCGGAAGCAGGGCGCCCCGCTTCCGCATTCCGAAAATTTTCGTTTAGTTTCGCGCTTCGTACCGTTCCACGCCCTTAGCAGACACCCGCGCATACACGAGCTGCTCTGGTTTGGGCGCTGTCGGGCCAATGGTCACCGCGCCTGCAAAGCAGGCTTCGGCTGCCGCGCATTTTTTACGGCTGGCAGCGAAAAAACGCGCGACCGGTTCGCCTTTGTGCACGCGGTCGCCGGTCTTTTTCAGCAGCTCAATGCCCGCGCTGTAGTCGATTGTGTCCTCTTTCTTTTCGCGGCCCGCGCCGAGTTCCACAGAGGCAATGCCGCACTTTTCGGTATCCATCGCGGTAATCCAGCCGTCCTGCTGCGCCGGCACTTCATAAACAGTGTCCGCCTGCGCAAACAGCACCGGATTGTCCAGAACCGCTGTGCTGCCGCCCTGTGCCGCCGCCATCTCCCGAAACTTTGCAAAGCCCTGCCCGTTTGCAATCTGGGCACGCGCCAGTTCCCGACAAACATCCGGCTCGCCCTTTCCCGCCAGATGCAGCATATTGGCGGCAAGGTCAAGACACACTTCTGTCAAGTCCTGCGGGCCTTTGCCGTGCAGGGTATCGCAGACCTCCTGCACCTCCAGCGCATTGCCGATTTTTCTGCCGAGCGGGCGGTCCATGTCGGTAATCAGCGCCACGGTACGGCGGCCGACGTGCTCGCCGATTTCCACCATCGCCTGCGCCAGACGGATGGAATCCTCCACTGTTTTCATAAACGCGCCGCTGCCGGTTTTGACATCCAGCAGGATACAGTCCGAACCGGCTGCAATTTTTTTGCTCATGATGCTGGAAGCAATCAGCGGCAGGCAATTGACCGTTGCCGTCACATCCCGCAGCGCGTACAGTTTTTTATCGGCAGGCACCAAGTTGCCCGTCTGCCCCACGACACAGCAGCCCACCTGCCGCACAATCTCAAAGAAGCGTTCGCGGTTCAAGTCGGTGCGCAGACCGGGAATTGACTCCATCTTGTCAATGGTGCCGCCGGTGTGACCCAGCCCGCGGCCACTCATTTTGGCAACCTTAACGCCAAGCGAAGCGACAATCGGCGCCACCACCAGTGTGGTTTTGTCCCCTACGCCGCCGGTCGAGTGCTTATCGACCTTCACGCCTTCGATTGCAGACAAATCTACAGTATCGCCCGACTTCGCCATGCACAGCGTCAGCTGCGCGGTTTCCTGCGGGGTCATTCCCTTTAAGAAAATTGCCATGAGCAGAGCACTCGCTTGATAGTCCGGAATTTCTCCTGCAACGTAGCCGCCGACAAAGAACTGGATTTCCTCCTCTGTCAGAGTGCCGCCGTCCCGCTTTTTGGCGATGATGTCATACATCCGCACTGCAAACTCCCCCTTTGTTCCGCTTTCAGCGGTTCTGTGCTTCTTCCTGTTTCACAATTTTCACAATACGGCTGGTTCCCAAGCGGCTCGCGCCAAGCTCTACGAACTTTTCGGCATCTTCCAGCGAGGAAATGCCGCCCGCCGCTTTGATGCGCACGTTTGCACCGATGTGTTTGCGGAAAAGCTCCACATCCGCAAGGGTCGCGCCCGCTGTGGAAAAGCCGGTGGAGGTTTTGATAAAGTCCGCGCCGGATTCCGTCACCACTTCGCACATCCGGATTTTCTCCTCCTCTGTCAGCAGGCAGGTTTCAATGATGACTTTCAGGATGTGGCTGCCGCAGGCTTCCCTCAGCGCGCGGATTTCCGCCAGCACCCGGTCGTACAGACCGTCTTTGACCCAGCCGAGGTTAATCACCATATCGATTTCATCCGCGCCGTTTGCCAGCGCATCTTTGGCTTCGAAAACTTTCGCCGCCGTGGTGGTGTAGCCGTTCGGAAAGCCGATGACCGTACAAACCGCCATACGTTCGCCAACATATTCTTTCGCCTGCTTCACATAGCTTGCCGGAATGCAGACAGAGGCGGTTTTATAGTGCATCGCATCGTCACAAATCTGCTTAATTTCCGCCCAGGTTGCGGTCTGCGCCAGCAGCGTGTGGTCGACCATGCTGAGAATTTTTTGTTTTTCCATTTAGAAAGCCCCTTTTCGGTTAGAATTTCTTATAATTTATGACACTGATAAAATTCTTTTAGCTCTGCCTTGCGTTCCGCAGGCAACAGTTTTTTAGGAATCCCCTGCAGTGCGCCCTCCAGCGCCAAAAGCCGATGGATACAGGCAGATGGGTCAATCACTTGTATGTGCAGCCACGCTTGCTGCGCGCCCTGCCTTTTCAGTTCATCATATGTTGTGATACCAACCTGATTCAGCTGCGCTTCGACTTTTTCGCCAATATTCGGCAGCTGTGCTAATTCGCCCATGAAACATCCCCCTGTCTGTGCAAGTAAAAAGCGGAACGGCTTTCGCAGCCGCCCCACTCCTTTTTTTCAGCGTGTTCCCTTTTCGTAGGGCAGGCCGTCTGCCTTCGGTGCAACGGAACGCCCAACAAATAGAATCAGCACCACAATCGTCAGGATATACGGCAGCATTGCCAGCACTTCCGAGCGAATCGGTACTTTGACCAAGCCCATAAAAACAGACAGTGCCTGTGCAAAACCGAACAGCAGGCACGCGCCATACGCGCCCTGCGGCGTCCACTTGCCAAAAATCACCGCCGCCAGCGCAATAAAGCCCTGACCGCTGATGGCAGTCGGTGTGAACTGCTGAATCACGGCAAGCGTCATGGCCGCGCCGCCAAAGCCTGCCAACACGCCGGAAAGCAGCACGCAGATATACCGCGTGCGCGTAACGCTGATACCCAGGGTGTCCGCTGCCGCGGGATGTTCGCCCACGGAGCGAATGCGCAGCCCCCACTTGGTGCGGTACAGCACAAACCACATCACCAGCATGGTCAGAAACGCCAGAATGACGGTGCTGTCAAAGTTCAAATTCTGCGCAACCGTATTGCTCTGCGCGCCGCCCAGAATCTTTGGCAGCTTGTTTGGCACCGGCTGCGACATGGTGGCGCCGTTAAAGAACATCCGACACAGGAACAAAGTCAGCCCCGGCCCAATAAGGTTCAATGCAATGCCGGAGATGGTCTGGTCTGCTTTAAAGGTAATGGACGCCACCGCGTGCAGCAGGGCAAACACGCCGCCCGCCAGACCGGCTGCCAGAAAGCCAACCCATGGGTTGCCGCTGAAGTAGCCGACTGCGGTACCCACAAACGCGCCAACCGTCATCATGCCCTCGATGCCGAGGTTCACAACGCCGGAGCGTTCGGAAATCACGCCGCCCAGCGCACCAAAAATCAATGGTGCAGAGTACATGAACGTGTTGCCTATCAGCAGAGATATATCATTGATCAGCATTGCGCATCCCCCTCTTTTCCAGCCGGACCGCCAGCGCGGGAACCACCTTTGTCAGCGCAACAAAGAACACGATGGTGCCGGTCATGATGTTGATGATTTCACTGGGCGCGCCGATATTTGCCTGAATGGACTGCCCGCCGTACAGAAGACCGCCGAACAGCAGACCGGCAAAAATACATCCAATCGGAGAGCCTCCCGCAATAAATGCTACAGACAGGCCGTTGAAGCCGTTGTTTTCAAAAGCGGAAAGGGTGGAAATCCGGTGCGGATTGGTGCCCGTAATCACCAGTGCCGCTGCCAAACCCGAAAGCGCGCCGGCAATCAGCATGGTGAGTACGACGTTTTTCGCCACCGGAATGCCCGCAAACTCCGCCGCATCGCGGTTCAGACCGACCGCACGCAGTTCGTAACCCTTGGTGGAACGGTACAGCAGCATAGAAACCAGAATTGCCGCCGCAACCGCAACCAGAAAGCCGAAGTTGACATCGGTTTTCAGCAGAATTTCCTTGAGCCATTTGTTTTTGCCCAGCACCGCCAAACCGGCGTCGCTGACCTTCCAGTTGGGCAGCAGCATCGTGTAGCTGCTGGGGTTGACCGGATAGGCGGCTGTGGAGTTCGGCTGATGAAAGGCGTTGGAATTTACGACCAGATTGGAAAGGTAAAACGCAATCCAGTTGAGCATAATGCTTGTAAGTACCTCATGAATGCCGAACTTTGCTTTGAGAAACCCCACGATGCCACCCCAGGCAGCACCGGCAGCAACACCGGCCAGCACCACCAGCGGAATCTGCACCACCGCCGGAAAATTGCACAGATAGCCAACAATGTTTGCCGCGGCTGCACCGACAATATACTGCCCCTCGGAACCAATATTAAACAAACCGACTTTGTAAGCGAACGCCACGCTCAGCGCGGTGAGGATAATCGGCGTTGCTTTGATGATGACATTGGAAACGTACTTCGGCCTGCCAAAGATGCCCTCAAACAGCGAGCCAAATGCCGCGCCCGGATTGTAGCCCGCAACAGCCAGAATGACGGCCGCCACCGCGAAGCCGCAGACGATGGCGATAATCGTCGAAGTAATCGGCTTCTTCAGAATCTTAACTGTCTTTTCCATTCTGTTTTCCTCCTGCCATGAGCAGACCGATGGTCTTTTCGTCTACCTCGCCCTGCCGGAAACTGCCCGCGATCTGCCCTTTGTACAGCACAGCGATGGTGTCCGAAACACTCATGATTTCGTCCAGCTCCAGGGAAATCAGCAAAATGGCGCGGCCGCGGTCTCGTTCGCGAATCAGTGTTTGATGTACATACTCAATGGCACCAACATCCAGCCCGCGAGTCGGCTGCACAGCAATCAGCAGATCCGGCTCATTTGCCACTTCCCGCCCGATAATCACCTTCTGCTGGTTGCCGCCGGAAAGACCGCGGGCCGGCTGCTCGGCACAATCTTCCGGCCGGACATCGTAGTCCTGAATCAGGCTGTTTGTAAAGTCCAGAATTGCTTCGCGGTTCAGCAGACCTTTTTTACTGAACCGACCGGTGCGGTAGGTTTCCAGAATCGCATTTTCCGCTACGGTAAAGTCCATGACCAACCCGCGGCGTTGACGGTCCTCATGAATGGTTGCAATCTTGTGTTCAATCACATTGTGGGGCGATGTGTTCTGAATCTCCTCGCCTTTCATCTTAATGGTGCCGCTTTCCGTTCGAGCCAGGTTGGTGATTGCCTCGACCAGTTCCTTCTGGCCGTTGCCGTCAATCCCGGCAAGCCCGACAATTTCGCCGGCGTGCACCTGCAGCGAAAGATCCTGCACAGCAGGCAGCCCGCGATCATCCTTCACGTTTAGATGGTCAACCGCAAACACGGTTTCGCCGGGCTGCGCCGGTGTTTTCTCCACAACCAGCTTCACCGCGTGCCCGACCATTTTTTCCGCCAGTTCTTCCTCATTGACGTCTGCAACACTGACCGTATCAATATACCTGCCGCGGCGGATGATGGTGCAAGTGTCGGAGCTTGCTTTAATCTCCTTTAGCTTATGGGTAATAATGATAATGGTTTTGCCGTCCGCAACCAGGTTGTGCATGATGCCGATTAAATCCTCGATTTCCTGCGGCGTAAGCACTGCCGTCGGTTCGTCCAAAATCAGCAGGTCGGCGCCGCGGTAAAGCGCCTTTAAAATTTCCACACGCTGCTGCATTCCGACGGAAATATCCTCTACCTTGGCGTCGGGGTCTACTTCCAGTCCGTACTTCTGAACCAGCTGCTCCACGTTTTCGCGCGCTTTTTTCATATTTAGCACGCCGGCGCGGCTGGTTGTTTCATGACCCAGAATCATGTTCTGCGTCACCGTAAAGTTTTCCACCAGCATGAAGTGCTGGTGCACCATGCCGATGCCGTGGGCAATGGCGACGTTGGGATTGGTTATATCCACCTTTTCACCGTTCAGGTAAATTTCCCCTGCGTCCGCCTGATAAAGCCCGTACAGCACATTCATCAGGGTGCTTTTTCCCGCACCGTTTTCACCGAGCAAAGAGTGAATCGTTCCTTTTTTGACATCAAGGTTCACTCCGTTCAGCGCGCAGAAAGTGCCAAAAGTTTTGGTAATACCGTGCATCTGCACTGCATACTCACTGCTGACCTCCATAATGCCTTTTACCTCCGCGTCGTTTGACATCTGCTTTCTTTATAAAAAGCGGAGCGCCCCGTTTAAGAGAACGCCCCGCTTTTCAGGAAACCCGGATTGAGGAGTTTCCCGGCAGTTCTTTACTTCAGGGAAGCGGTGTACTTTGTGAACTCGTCTTTGGTGGCCGGCGGTGTAATCTTGCCGCTCTTAATGTCCTGCTCCACCTTCAGCGCCGCCTGGTACGTGTCGTCTCCCATCAAGTCATGCTTTTCCGGAATGCCGACTGCATCTTCTGTCAAGCCATAGGTGTAGGTTTTGCCACCGATTTTTTCGCCGCTCATGGCTTTCTTGGAAACATCCTCAACCGCCGCGTGCACCAGCTTCAGTGCAGAGGTCAGAACGTTTTTCGGCGCAAGGTATGCCTGGTCGCGGTCAACGCCGATGGCGTACTTACCTGCGTCCTTGGCTGCCGCGATGACACCGACGCCGACACCGCCCGCCGCGTGGAAGACAATGTCACATCCGCTGGAGAACATACTGTTTGCAATCGCCTTGCCCTTGGAGGAGTCCGAGAAGCTTTCCGCGTACTGTGCGTCCACGGTAATCTTCTTGTTCAGCTCTTTAGCAGCATAAGCGACACCGGCCTTGTAGCCATACTCAAACTGGTCGATGATGTTGCTGGTAATGCCGCCGACAAAGCCAACTTTGTTGGTTTTTGTGGTTTTGCCCGCAATATAGCCGACAACAAAGGACGGCTCCTGTGCGCGGAACATCACGCCTGCCACATTGCTGGGCATGGTTTTGGCGTCATAGGCATTGTCCACAATAGCGTAATTGATGTCGGGATTCTGCTTGGCGGCGTTGCCGATGGATTCCGCCATGGCGAAGCCAATGCCCCAGATGAGCTTGGCATCGTCATCAGCGGCTTTGTCAAGGTTGGTTGCGTAGTCGGATTCCTGCTTAGACTCAATGTAGTTGACGTCCGCGCCGGTCGCCTTCTGCAGGTTCTGCAGGCCTTCCCAGGAAGACTGGTTGAAAGACTGGTCGTTCACACCGCCGGTGTCGGTGACCATGCGGATTTTGTAACCTTTTCCGTCAACAGATGTGGTGTTGCTGGCAGTGCCGGCCGCGTCGGCCTGTGACGAAGCGGTGCTGTCCGCAGCGGCGCTGCCGGAGCCTGCCGCTGTGCTGGAAGTGGTTCCGGCCCCGCCGCAGGCACCCATTGTAACCGCCATGGTGCCGGCCAGAACAGCTGCCAGTAGTTTTTTCATCTTTTTCATTTGCTGCTTTCCTCCTGTTAGTAGAAGTAAATATTGAAATCCGCATCCCGCCGGCTGCCCGTACAGGCGCGGAAATCCGTCTTAGTGCCAGCCTCTCTTTTTTCCGCTGAATCAGCGCACAATGCTGCTCAGGCGGGAAGTCCCTGTAACCTTTGACGGAACGCCGAATGCGTCCAGTATGGTTGCGCCGATGTCCGCGAAAGTCGGCAGTGTGCCCAGGTTTGCCCCTGCCTTTACACCCGGGCCGGCAATGACCCATGGCGTGTACTCGCGGGAGTGGTCGGTGCTGGGGGTGCTGGGGTCACAGCCGTGGTCCGCTGTGAACATCAAAAGGTCGTCCTCTTCCAAATGCTCCAGCAGGGCGGGCACCGCCTTGTCCACCGCGGTCAAACCCTTTGCGTAGCCTTCCACATCGTTACGGTGACCGTACAGCATATCAAAATCCACCAGATTGACAAAACAAAGGCCGTGAAAATCCCGCTCGGTCAGCTCGATGGTCTTTGCAAGCCCGTCGTCGTTTCCAGTGGTGCGGGTAAACTCAGTAATGCCCCTGCCCGCGAAGATATCATTGATTTTTCCCACAGCAATCACGTCATTGCCCGCCTCGGAAAGCTGATCCAGCATGGTGACTGCCGGCGGCAGCACTGAAAAATCATGGCGGCGGGTCGTGCGCGTATAGTCGGGATATTTCCCGACAAACGGGCGCGCAATCACCCGCCCAACGTTGTGCTCGCCAACCAGCATCTTGCGCGCAATCTCGCAATCGCGGTACAATTCGTCAACCGGAACAACATCCTCATGCGCCGCAACCTGAAACACGCTGTCAGCCGATGTGTAAACAATCAATGCGCCGGTGCGCTCATGCTCCTGCCCATAGTCGCGGATGACTTCCGTACCGGAATATGGCTTGTTGCACAGCACGCCACGGCCGGTTTTGCGGCTGAACTCCTGCAGCAGCTCCTGCGGAAAGCCGTTCGGGTATGTGGGCAGCGGCTTTTGCGAATTGATGCCGGCAATCTCCCAGTGCCCGATGGTGGTATCTTTTCCTTTAGACACCTCTGTCATGCGGGCGAAAGCGCCGGTCGGGTGCTCTGCCGCCGGACGGCAGGAAACACCGTCAATGTTAAAAAGACCAATCTTCTGCAAATTGGGCATAGAAAAAGCCGCACTGGAAGCCGCGGCTGCCAGGGTATTGCTGCCCTCGTCCCCATAAGTGCCGGCATCCGGCATTTCACCGATGCCAACACTGTCCAGCACAATCAAAAAAATGCGTTTCATGGCACACCTCTTTTTCTTTTTGCCTGCAGCCGAGCCGCGGGTCGGTAAAGCGTTATCTTTATTATAATACAAGACAGGCAAATTCGCTATCTTTTTTCAAAAAAAATGAGAAAATAAAGAAGGATGCGGCGAACACCGTTACACCCCCGTGCGAAGGCGCCGAAACGGTACTATATATAGGTAGAGCGTTTTATTGCTTTGCTGTTTTACTACTTTTGTGTAATAAATCATAACACCTTTTTATGAAAACTTTTTTGATTTCAAGTGTTTATTTTGTAAAGTGCTATTCCTTTAGTTTGTTAATATGCAACAACATGCCGTTTGAATTATCTGTGTCTATTGGGCAATTCTAATAAAGAATGTCCGCGTTTTTGCAAGTTATGCGTTTCCTGTTTTCACTTTACGGAAAAAGTACTTGCAATTTCCGAAGTGAAACGGTATAATGTGCAAGTAGTTCAATTTAATAATTCAAATGTGTTATTTGAATGGAGGGAAAGAGTTATGAACAATGCAAAAAAATTTCTGGCGGTACTCCTGGCCGGTACCATGGCAGTTTCCATGGCAGCCTGCGGCGGGACAACCACCAGCAGCACTTCCGCCAGCGGTACTGATTCCTCTGCGGCAGACAGCACCGCTTCCGGTACGGCTTCCACAACAGATACTTCCACTTCCAATCCTTTCGCAAACAGCCAGTATCCCGGCACCAGCGACAGTGACTCGGTCACTTTGAACCTTGGTGCTGAGCCGCCGGAGCTGAACTCTTCGCAGACCACCGATGCGGTTTCCGCCGATATTCTGCGTATGACCATCGACACCCTGACGCAGCTTGATGCCAAGGATCAGCCAATTGCCGGCGCGGCAAAGAGCTGGGACATCAGTGCAGACAAAAAGACCTACACTTTCCACCTGCGTGACGGCATGAAGTGGAGCAACGGCGAAACAGTCACCGCAAAAGATTATCTTTACGGTTGGGAACTGGCGATGGATCAGTCCAACGGCTCAGGCTACGGCTTCATTATTTATGATAACGTCAAAGGCGGCGAAGATTACTTCAACGCCACCAAGACACCGGCTGCAAAGCGCACCGCTGCCGAAAAGGCAAAGGTCGCAGCAGCCGAAAAGAACCTCGGCTGCAAAGTCATTGACGACAAAACCATCCAGATTGAGTTTGTCAACCCGATTCCTTATGCCCTGCAGCTGATGTCTTTCCAGACCTACTGCCCGGTCAACCAGAAGGCATATGAATCCATCGGCGCCGACAAATACGCCAAGGAAGCAAACCAGATTGTCACCAACGGCGCTTACAAGATTTCCGAGTGGGTACACGATGACCACATTACCCTTGTCAAGAACAATGACTACTGGAATGCAAAGAACATCAACATTCCGAAAGTCAAGTTTGTTATGATTAAGGATACCAACACCGCAATGAACGCCCTGAAGGGCGGCCAGGTGGACTGCATTGGTCTGACCGGCGACCAGATTACCCAGTTGAAAAATGAGGGACAGCCGCTCGTTCCTTACGAAGAGGGCACCAACTGCTACCTGCAGTACAACACTAAAGACAAAATCCTTGCCAACACAAAGATTCGCCAAGCACTCGGCATGGCCATCAACACTAAGAGTTTCTGTGATGATGTTTTGAAAGACGGCTCCACGGTTGCGCCCGGTCTGGTTCCCGGCACCATCGGCGGCGCGAACGGTGAAACATACGCCAAGGGCCGTACCGAATCTTACGCAACGTATGACGCAGCAAAAGCAAAGACATTGTTTGAAGAGGGTCTGAAGGAACTCGGCATGACCAAAGACCAGCTGAAGCTTACGTTCACCTGCGACGATACTTCCAATTCCCAGCAGGATGCTGCATTCCTGCAGGAGCAGTGGAAATCCACGCTTGGCATTACAATTGATCTGAAAGCAATGCCCTTTAAGTCCCGTATCAAAGCCATGGACGACGGCGACTTCCAGATTGTCATGGCGCTGTGGGCTCCGGACTACAACGATGCCCTGACCTATCTGGATATGTGGATGACCGATAACGGCAACAACTACGGCAAATATTCCAACCCGGAATATGACAAACTGGTGAAAGCCGCCATCGCAGAGTCCGACTCCGTAAAGCGTCAGGATGACCTGCTGAAAGCAGAAAAACTGGTTGTAGAAACCGACTGCGCAGCCTTCCCGCTGTACTTCCGCGTGAAAACGTACACCTGCAGCAAGAAGCTTTCCGGCCTGACCCGTACGCCGTTCCAGGAATTTGATGTCTGTGACGGTGCAAAAATCAACACTGCCGGCTAAGCGGGAATCTTCTTTCAGCTACACTTGAAACCGCAGAATAAATCTTAAAAAGCAGGCAAAGAAGCAGTTCCATGCATCTTTGCCTGCTTTTCTGCCGCAGATGCCCACTCCCAGCCGACCGGCTGCCGCCTTTCTGCTGGCCGTCTGTAAAATGAAAAAGCCGTTTTTTTACCGGCGCGGGTTGCTTTTTCTCCGGCTCTTTCCTCCCTGTTTTCGCATATTTATAATTTTCTAAAAAATTTCAGTCCGGATTCCACTCTGTAGCTTTGACGGTGCCGATTTGGCAGGCGTTCATTTTCTCCGGCTGGCCGGATTCGGTACAAGAAACATTTTCCGCCGGCTGGCAGTAGAAGCGTTCCTGTATATTTTTTCACAGCTTCTGAAAAGCAGACGGTGCACAGCTGCCGCCTGTTTGTACATCGCTCCCCACTTTTCAGGCATTTACAGCCTGCTCGGCGGAAGCACACACGGTTTCACTGGCTCCTGTTTTTCTCTCGCCCCATAGAAAAGAGGTGCTTTTTCCTGCTAAAACAGCAGCACGCATATGTAAATTTGTGCTGTCGCGTTGGTTCGCTGATACTTTAAAAGAGTACTGAATTATTCATTCAATGCATAAAAGCGTGTTTTTCAACAGCTTCTTTCTAATGTGCATAAAGTATGCATCTATTCTGATTAAATTTTCATAGTTGTGTGAATCTGACAAAAAAGCGCCCCTGCAGCGCTGCTTTGCCCCTGAAAGCAAATCCTGCTAATGCGCATTTTTCCTTGCATTACAACAATTTTTGCAGTATTATATGCAAGTGGCGCTTCGCCAAAATTCATATGGAGGAATGATTCTACACTCATGAAATTTATGAAAAAATCCATCGCGCTTCTGCTCGCCGGTGCCATGGCGGTTTCCGTCACGGCCTGCGGCGGAAGCACCACCACTGCGTCCGGTTCCACCGGATCTGCCGCAAGTACCAACCTTTACGCCGGTACCACCGACCCAAATACGGTCACGGTTGATATGCGCACAGAGCCGCCGGAGCTGAACACTACCCAGACGCAGGACACCGCTTCCGCGGATATTCTGCGCATGGTGATGTCCGGTCTGGTTCGTCTGGACAAAGACGATAATGCGCAACCCGATATGGCGGAAAAGTGGGACATCAGCGCAGACAAAAAGACCTACACCTTCCACCTGCGCAAGGATGCCAAGTGGAGCAACGGAGATCCGGTAACCGCAAAAGACTTTCTTTATGCCTGGAAGCAGGGCATGGATCAGTCCAATGGTGCAACTTATGCTTTTATCCTTTATACGAACATCAAAAACGGTCAGGCATACTTTGACGCAACCAAAACACCGGCCGCAAAACGCACCGCTGCCGAAAAGGCAAAAGTGGACGCGGCAGAAAAGAACCTCGGCTGTAAAGCTGCGGACGATTACACCCTGACTCTGACTCTGGAAAACCCACTGCCGTATGCGCTGCCTCTGATGGCATTTACCGCTTATATGCCGCTTGACCAGAAGGCATACGAATCCATCGGCGCTGACAAGTACGCCAAGGAAGCAAGCCAGATTGTCACCAACGGCGCATACAAGATTTCCGAATGGGTACACGACGACCACATCACCCTGGCGAAAAACGACAGTTACTGGAATGCCGCCAACAATCAGATTTCGAATGTCAAGTATCTGATGATGAAAGATACTAACGCCCGCATGAACGCATTCAAGGGTGCGCAGGTGGACTGCATCAATCTGACCGGCGACCAGATTACACAGATGAAGGCCGAGGGACAGCCGATTGAAAGCTACGTTGCCGGCTCTAACTGGTACTTCCAGTACAATACCAAGAAAAAAGGTCTGGACAACGCCAACATCCGCAAGGCACTCGGCGAAGCAATTAATGTCAACAGCTTCATCAAAGATGTCTTGAAGGACGACTCGGTTGTAGCGGACGGTCTGGTTCCCACAAACATCAAGGGCGCCGACAGCAAACCCTATGCGGAAGGCCGCGAAAAGCTCGTTTCCTATAACGTGGATGAGGCGAAAACCCTACTCGAAAAGGGACTCAAGGAGACTGGTTTGACCAAAGACTCTCTGAAGCTCACCTTTATTACCGATGACACCTCTGCCGCACAGCAGCAGGCAGCTTTCTTCCAGGAGCAGTGGAAATCCACCCTCGGAATCAGCGTGGAACTGAAACCAATGTCCTTTAAGGCACGGATTGCCGCCATGAACCAAGGTGACTTCGATATCGTTATGGCAGGCTGGTCGCCGGATTATAACGACGCCATGACGTTCCTGGATATGTGGACCACCGGCAACGGCAACAACAACGGCAAGTACTCCAATCCGGAATATGACAAGCTGATTGCCGCAGCCACAAAAGAATCGGATGCCGCAAAGCGCCAGGATGACCTGCGCAAAGCAGAAAAACTGGTTGCTTCCACAGACTGCGCCGTATACCCGCTGTACTTCCAGGTGGTTCCTTATGTAACCTCCGCGAAGATTTCCGGCATGACCCGCTCCGGCTTCCAGGAGTATGACTTTACTGACGGAGCGAAGATTACAACGAAGTAATCCTTTCAGCATCATCTCTATTTTGTTTCACCTGCAAATAGAGCCATGGCTACCGTGGCTCTATTTGCTTATGAAAGCTGCAAACCCTTCCTTGGTTTGCAGCCTTCATAAGCAAGGGAATGCTCCCCTGCAGTTCATAAATCCCCGCTCGGTTTTTCCGAAAACCGACAAGGCCGCAGAAGCCTCCTGCTCTTTCTCATGGAAATCTGCAAAAAATTTATTCACAGCACAGTACCGCCGAAACAGTCGACTGCCACGGGGTTCGGGACGGCCCGTCGCCGCTGCGCTGACCCGCGGAAGCTGCCGCTGCAAAATTAAAGGAGTTGATTTTGCTTGCCAAAACAGGTTTCGTACATTTTGAAACGTTTGCTTTACTCGCTGATCACGATTTTCGTGCTCATCGCAGTAACTTTTGGGCTCATGCACATGGTCCCCGGTGACCCGTTTGTCGGTGCGAAAGCCATTCCGCAGGCAACCAAAGACGCCCTGTACGCAAAGTACGGGCTTGACAAGCCGCTTTTTGTCCAGTTTATTGTTTATATTGCCAACATCCTTCACGGCGACTTAGGCGTTTCACTGGCTGACAAGCGCGCGGTTACAGACATCATCGGCCAGGCTTTTCCGGTTTCTCTGGATCTCGGCATCCGGTCGTTGATTTTTGCGTTTTTCATTGGTTTGCTGCTGGGTGTGGTTGCCTCCATACACCGCGGAAAAGCCGGCGACACCGCAGCCATGTTTGTTGCACTGATTGGTGTTTCCGTCCCGTCCTTCATCATTGGCGCATTGATTCAGTATTTCCTTGGCCTGAAGCTGTACCAGGCAACCGGTGTGCACGTTTTTGCACTCATCGGCTGGGACAGCCCCAACAGTAAGATTCTGCCCGCATTCGCGCTGGCGTTCGGTTCCATGGCGACCATCAGCCGATTGATGCGAACGAGTATGCTGGATGTTTTAAGTCAGGATTATATAAAAACCGCTAAGGCAAAGGGGCTTTCGCGCAACCAGATTATTTGGAAGCACGCCGTGCGCAACGCCATTATGCCGGTGGTCACTGTCATGGGGCCGCTGGTAGCTGCCGTACTGACCGGTGCTTTCGTGGTCGAAAACATTTTCACCATTCCCGGCATGGGCAAATACTTCGTGCAGTGTGTACAGTCAAATGACTACACGGTTATTTCCGGCACGACTTTGTTCTACGGCGCGTTCCTTGTTTTTGCAAACTTTGTGGTCGATATTGTTTACGGTCTGATTGATCCGCGTGTCAAGCTGACCGGCGGAAGGGAGTGAGGAAGACCTATGGCAAAAAAAATGCAGCCTGCAGCGCAAACAGAGGCGCTGCTGTATGATCCGAACGGTCACATTGATACCGAAGCGTTTGAGCGCGTCGGCACCGACGCCGCCGATATGGAAGCCATTGCACGGCCTTCCATCAGTTTCTGGAAAGATGCCTTTAACCGTGTGCGCCGCAGCCCCACCGCAATGGTCTGCCTTGTACTTTTGATTTTACTGATTCTCGGCGCTGTTTTCATTCCGTTTTTCAGTGCATTTTCAATTTCCGAGCAGCACGTGGCGTTTTCCAACAAACCGCCGATGTTTGTTGACCCCACCAGCGGCAATGTCCACATTTTCGGCACCGATGCACTGGGGCGCGACATCTGGGTACGCACCTGGGCAGGCGCGCGTGTTTCGCTGACCGTTGCCTTTGCTGTTGCGCTGATTGACTGTGTGGTCGGCGTGGTTTACGGCGGCATCTCCGGTTACTTCGGCGGTGCAGTCGACAACGTCATGATGCGTATTCTGGAAATCATCAGTGGTATCCCCTACCTCATCATCGTAATGCTGCTGATGATTGTCATGGACCGCGGTCTGGGCAGTATCATAATCGCCTACTCCATTACCGGCTGGACCGGCATGGCACGACTGGTGCGCGGCCAGGTTATGGCACTCAAAGAGCAGGAATTCCTGATTGCCGCAGAAGCCATGGGCGCCAAACCACGGCGGATTATCGCACGCCATCTGGTGCCGAATATTCTGAGCGTTATTATCGTCAATGTCACATTGGACATTCCAAACATCATCTTTACCGAAGCATTTCTGTCCATGCTGGGTCTGGGCATTGCCCCGCCGAATTCTTCTTGGGGTATTCTGGCCAACGACGGCATCGCTGTGTTCCAGCAGTATCCGTTTGAGCTGGTCGTGCCGGCTCTCTTCATTTGTGTTACAATGCTGTCCTTCAACCTGTTGGGCGACCAGCTGCGCGATGCATTCGATCCGAAACTGAGGAGGTAACTTACAATGGAACAGGTACTGAAAGTTGACAATCTCCATGTTTCGTTCGACAGCTATGCAGGCGAAGTTCACGCTGTGCGCGGCGTTTCCCTGCATGTGGACGCGGGCGAAGTCCTGGCAATTGTCGGTGAGTCCGGCTGCGGTAAAAGTGTGACCGCACAGACCATCATGAAGCTCAACCCCATGCCCCCCGCCCGCATTAAGGAGGGCAGCATCACCCTTTGCGGCAAAGACATTGTCGCCGCAACTGAAAAAGAAATGCAGGACATCCGCGGTCAGTTGGTCAGCATGATTTTCCAGGACCCGATGACCTGCATGAACCCGACCATGCGCGTCGGCAAGCAGCTGACAGAAACCCTGCGCAAGCACAAGCACCTGCCTACTGCTGAATGTAAAAAAGAAGCGATACGGCTGCTGAAGATGGTGCAGATTCCAAATGCGGAACAGCGCGCCATGCAGTATCCCCACGAATTTTCCGGCGGTATGCGGCAGCGCGCCATGATTGCCATGGCGCTCTCTTGCGACCCGAAGCTTCTGATTGCTGACGAGCCCACTACGGCACTGGATGTGACCATTCAGGCGCAGATTATGGAACTGATGAGTGAGATCCGCGAAAAAACGGGCACCGCCATCATTTTGATTACCCACGACCTCGGCGTTGTGGCAAATCTTGCAGACCGTGTGGCGGTTATGTACGCCGGCAAGGTAGTGGAGCACGGCAGTGTACAAGACATCTTTTACCGCCATGCACATCCTTACACCTCCGCACTGCTGCGCAGCCTGCCAACCATTGAAACAAACCGTGACGAGCAGTTGGTCAGCATTCCCGGCACCCCGCCGGATCTGTATGCGCCGCCGCAGGGCTGTGCGTTTGCAAGCCGCTGCACGCACTGCATGAAAATCTGCCGGCAGCAGCAGCCGCCGGAATTTACCGTCGGTGAAAACCACACCGCGTCCTGCTGGCGTCTGCATTCCGACTTCCCCGGCAGCGCTGAAAAATCCAGTGAAAGCAAGGAGGCCGACGCATAATGGAAAAAGAAAAGCTGATTACGCTGGAGCATATCTCCAAACACTTTCATGTTGGCAAAAAGCAGACGCTGGTTGCCGTGAACGACATTACCATGGATATTTACAAAGGCGAAACGCTGGGCATCGTCGGCGAGTCCGGTTGCGGCAAGTCCACGCTGGGCCGTGTGGTCATGGGTATTTACCACCCAACCAAAGGTACCATCAAGTACCGCGGCAAGCCGGTGAACCTGCAGCACACGCGCGACCGTTTCGCTTACTCTGAAAAAGCGCAGATTATCTTCCAGGACCCTTACGCTTCACTGGACCCCCGTATGACGGTCGGTACGATTATTGCGGAGAGCATGGAAATTCACAATATGTATGACGCTCAAAAGCGTCAGGAGCGTGTTTATGAACTGCTGGAAACCGTCGGACTGAACCGCGAGCACGCAAACCGCTTCCCGCATGAGTTCAGCGGCGGTCAGCGCCAGCGCATCGGCATTGCCCGCGCACTGGCGATTGAGCCGGAATTCATCGTCTGCGACGAACCGATTTCCGCTCTGGACGTTTCCATTCAAAGCCAGATTATTAACCTGCTCAAAGATCTGCAGCAGAAACTGGGCCTGACCTATATGTTCATTGCCCATGACCTGAACATCGTCAAGTACATTTCAGACCGCATCGCGGTCATGTACCTTGGCAATCTGCTGGAACTGGCAGACAGCGATGAAATTTACGCACACACCATGCACCCCTACAGCCAGGCGCTGCTGGCCGCTGTGCCGATTCCGGACCCGGACAAAGAGGCGCAAAAGCAGATTCAGGTGCTTTCCGGCGATGTGCCCAGCCCTATTAACCCGAAGCCGGGCTGCCCCTTCGCAGGCCGCTGCCCCTATGCGGATGAAACCTGCCTTACCCAGACCCAGGTACTGCGAGAGGTTCGCCCGAATCACTTTGTTGCCTGCCACAAAGTCGAGGCAGAAAAAGCCTAACACAAAATACAATTTCCTTTTATAACCGAGCCAAGCAAAGAGAGCAGCAAAACCGGAAATACTTTCGATTTTGCTGCTCTCTTTTATTTTGAATCTGCGGGATTTTCACAGAACACGCAGCTGTACCACCCCATGCTTCACGAAACGAGTCAGGAGGCATAAATTGCATACACAAAACCTTACGATTTCCCAAATTCCCGCTGTGCTGTGGGGAGAGCCGTCCCAGCGCGTTTATCTCTTCGTACACGGAAAGCAAGGCAGCAAAGCGGACGCAGCCGACTTTGCTGCGGAAGCCACAGCCCGCGGCTTTCAAGTATTAAGCTTTGACCTGCCGCAACACGGTGACCGTAAAAATCTGCCTACCCCCTGTGACATTCCTAACAGCACCCAAGACCTGCACAGCATCTGGGAATACGCCCGGAAGCACTGGCAGGCAATTTCCCTGTACGCCTGCAGCATCGGGGCATACTTCAGTTTGCTTGCTTATCAGGACTGCCCGATACAGCACTGTCTGTTTCACTCTCCAATTCTGAACATGGAACAGCTGATTCAAAACATGATGCAGTGGAGCGGCGTAACGGAAGCGCAGCTGCAAACACAAAAACAGATTCCAACCGCTTTCGGAGAAACCTTGGACTGGGCATATCTCTGTTACGTCCGAGCACATCCGGTGGAATGCTGGGATGTACCGACTGCCATTCTGTACGGCTCGACCGATTCCATGACAGAGCGCTCGGTTTTAGATGCTTTTGTAAAAGCGCACCACTGCCGTCTGACCGTCATGGAAAACGGTGAGCATTGGTTTCACACCAAAGAGCAGCTCGCGTTTGCCAGTAGTTGGATGCATACCGAACTAGCGACCTAACAAAAGACCGAAAGCAGGATAGAAAAACTGCTTTCGGTCTTTTGTTGTACTCATTTTTTTATGAGATTCATTTATACGGACTTGGCTTTTTCGGTACAAGCCTTCATGGCATCCATAATGCTGGCGCGAAAGCCCTTTTCCTCCAGCACACGCACAGCGGCAATCGTTGTGCCTGCCGGAGAACACACCATATCCTTCAGCTCACCGGGGTGCCTGCCAGTTTCCAACACCATCTTCGCACTGCCGTACACCGCCTGAGCCGCGAAAGTATACGCCTGCTGGCGCGGCATTCCATCCGCAACAGCGGCGTCCGCCATGGCCTCAATCAGCAGAAACACATAGGCGGGTGAACTGCCGCTGACAGAAACCACCGCATCCATCAATCGCTCCGGAATGATCTCCGCCTTGCCGAAGCTTTTCAGGATACGCATTGCGCAGTCCAGAGAAGCCTCTGAGACGTTTTCGTTCGGGCAGGCAGCCGTAATTCCCTCTCCCACTAAAGCCGGCGTATTGGGCATTGTGCGCACAATCTGCACCGGCTTACCGAACTGCTCGGCAAGCCACGCAAGCGTTTTGCCGGGTGCAATGGTAACCACCAGCTGCTCAGGGCGCACTGCATTCCGAATCTCGGCAATAACTTCCTCATAAAACTGCGGTTTGACAGACAGCACCACCACATCACAGGTCTTCGCCACTTCGGTGTTGTCAGCTGTTGTAGAAATCCCCAGATTCTTTTTCGCCTTTTCCAAAGCGGGAGCAGACGGATTGGCAGCTAAAACTTCCTCCGGCTTGCAAAGGCCGTTACGGATAATGCCGCCCATCATGGCGTTTGCCATATTTCCGCAGCCGATAAATCCAAGTTTCATATGATTCAGGCTCCTTTTCCTTCATTTCCGGCACAAGTGAAAGCTGTACAGGTTAATTTTATTTTAGACTTTTTTACGCAAAAGCGCAAGCACAGCTTTGCCGCCAAACAGAACCGCACCCCGCCTTGCCAAAGTTCACAAAGTGGGGTGCGGTTCTACATGTTTTCTATCGGAGTGCAAGATTCAGCGGCTGCCAAGGAATACCAGCCACAGTCCTTTTTTCGGAGCAGCGCTTACTTCTGTTCCGGCGTGTGCCACTTCCAGTCGCGAACCTCAGGGAGATCCTGACCGTAAGTGCTGATATATTGCTTATGCGCAACGAGGGTATCGTTCATCTTCTGGATGAGGTATGCCCCACGATTGCCAAGCTGCGGCAAGCGGTTGATGACATCCTTGACCAAATGGAAACGGTCGATCTCGTTTTGTACACGCATATCAAACGGAGTTGTAATGGTGCCCTCTTCGCGGTAGCCGCAGACGTGCAGGTTGCGGTTATGGCGATGGTAAGTCAGCTCATGAATGAGCGTCGGGTAGCCGTGGAACGCAAAGATAATCGGCTTATCGGTGGTGAAGAGTGCGTCGTAGTCCACGTCGGTAAGGCCGTGCGGATGCTTGGTGCTCGGCTCCAGCTTCATCAGGTCAACCACGTTGATTACGCGGATTTTCAGCTCCGGCAGGCTGTCACGCAGAATGGTGACTGCCGCCAGTGTTTCCAGCGTCGGGGTGTCGCCGCAGCACGCCATGACCACGTCAGGCTCTGCGTTCTGGTCGCTGCTTGCCCACTCCCAGATGCCGATGCCCTGGGTGCAGTGCTTGACAGCCTGCTCCATGGTCAGCCACTGGGGGCGCGGATGTTTGGAAGTAACCATAACGTTCACATAGTTCTTGCTGCGCACGCAGTGGTCAAACACAGACAGCAGGCAGTTCGTATCCGGCGGCAGGTACAGGCGCACAACATCCGCTTTCTTATTGGCAATATGGTCAAGGAAGCCGGGATCCTGATGGGTAAAGCCGTTGTGATCCTGCTGCCACACGTTGGAAGTCAGAATCAGGTTCAGGGAAGAAATCGGCTGGCGCCACGGCAATTGGTTGCAAACCTTGAGCCACTTCGCGTGCTGGGCAGCCATGCTGTCCACAATGCGGATAAACGCCTCATAGCTTGCAAAGAAACCATGACGGCCGGTCAGCAGGTAACCTTCCAGCCAGCCCTCGCACATATGCTCGCTGAGCATGGAATCCATCACGCGGCCGTCTGTTGCCAGGAATTCATCGTTGTCCAGATGTTTTGCGTTCCAGTCACGGTTCGTTTCCTCAAAGACCTTGTTCAAACGGTTCGACATCGTTTCGTCAGGCCCGAAGATACGGAAATTGCGGCTGGCTTTGTTGAGCTTGAAAATATCGCGGACAAAACCGCCCAGCTCAATCATATCCTGCTTTTCAACAGCGCCGGGTGCCGGCACATCCACCGCATAATCGCGGAAGTCGGGCAGGCGCAGGTCGTGCAGCAGCTTGCCGCCGTTGGCGTGCGGGTTGGAACCAATGCGATGCTCCCCAGTCGGCGCCAGTGCCTGCAGTTCCGGAACCAAGTGGCCGTTTTCGTCAAACAGCTCTTCCGGATGGTAGCTGTGCAGCCAGTCGCTCAGCTGCTGCAGATGCTCCGGAGCCTCCATGGTCATGGGCACCTGATGGGCACGGAATGTACCCTCAATCTGCTTGCCGTCCACCACTTTCGGGCCAGTCCAGCCCTTCGGGGTGCGCAGAACAATCATCGGCCACTGCGGGCGGGTTGCATCGCCGGTTTCACGGGCGTGCTTCTGAATCGCCTTGATCTCCTCAACAACCGTATCCAGTGTCTCCGCCATCTTGCGGTGCATGGTCATCGGGTCGTCGCCCTCGACAAAGTACGGCTTCCAGCCGCAGCCCTTGAAGAAGTTTTCCACTTCCTCGTGGGACATCCGGGAGAAGATGGTCGGGTTGCTGATTTTGTAGCCATTCAGGTGCAGAATCGGCAGCACAGCACCGTCGGAAACCGGATTGAGGAACTTGTTGGAGTGCCAGCTGGTGGCCAGCGGGCCTGTTTCCGCCTCGCCGTCGCCCACGATGCAGGCGGTAATCAAATCCGGGTTGTCAAACACAGAGCCGAACGCATGGGCAATGGAGTAGCCCAACTCGCCGCCCTCGTTGATGGAGCCGGGGGTTTCCGGCGCAACGTGGCTGGAAATTCCGCCGGGGAAAGAGAACTGCTTGAAGAGCTTTTTCATGCCTTCCTCATCCCGGCTGATGTTCGGGTAAACTTCGCTGTAAGTGCCCTCCAGGTACGTATTGGCTACGAAGAAGTTGCCTCCGTGGCCCGGACCGGAAATCAGGATCATGTCAAGGTCATACTTCTTAATGGCACGATTCAGGTGCACATAAACGAAGTTCTGCCCGGGCACAGTGCCCCAGTGGCCGACAATCTTTTTCTTGACGTCGTCCATGGTCAGCGGGCGCTTGAGCAGCGGATTGTCCAGCAGATACAGCTGACCTGCGCCAAGATAATTGGCAGCACGCCAGTATGCATCCATCTTTTTCAGATAGTCATCGGTCAGGGGCTGCTTTTCCACACACCCCTGGTCTTGCATGGCTTTTGTCATTTAGAATCAGTCTCTTTCTGTTAGAGTTGACCGATTGTCTGCATGGTCAGCAGGCAGCCTGCACTGACAAATTTTACAGTGTTTTGATGTGCTTTGCAACATTGGTACTGACAAATTCGCAAGTTTCAACAATACAAGTAGGTTGCTTGTTAATGATCAGGCATTGGTCATTTGTAATAAGCATATTCTGTTGTGAATTATTTGTCAATACTTTTCTGTGTTTTTTGCAAAATTGTATAGACATGTTTTTACTCCTGTACAAATTCTACTGCAAAATGCTGATAGAAAAGCGCCGACTGCTTTTCCGCAACAAATATGTTATAATCAATGTGGAAAAGAAAACAGAGAAAGGAGCCGGCAAATGTACAAAATTTTGATTGTTGAGGACGATGCCATTATTGCGTCTGCTGTGGCCAAGCACCTGAGCGGCTGGGGAATGCAGCCAAAGGCAGTGCGGGACTTTCACGCGGTTGATTTAGAATTTGCCGCCTTTGACCCGCAGCTGGTGCTGCTGGATCTTTCGCTTCCGTTTTACAATGGATTTCACTGGTGTGAACAAATCCGGCAAATCTCCAAGGTGCCCATCCTGTTTCTTTCCTCTGCGGCAGACAACATGAACATGGTCATGGCAATGAATCTGGGCGCGGATGATTTTATTGCGAAACCGTTTGACCTGAACGTTCTGACCGCAAAAATTCAGGCGGTGCTGCGGCGAACCTATGCTTTCGGCACGCCGGAGGATTTGCTGGCGTGCGGCGGCGCCATCCTGAACCTTTCGGAGGCAACCGTTACTTTTAACGAACAGAAAACCGCGCTTTCCAAAAACGAACTGAAAATTCTGCAGTCCCTGTTTGAAAGCGCCGGCAAAGTGGTGCGGCGTGAAGATTTAATGGCACGGCTGTGGGAAACGGACTGCTACATTGATGAAAACACGCTGACGGTCAACATCAATCGCCTGCGCCGCAAACTTGCTAAAATTGGCCTAAACGATTTAATCCTTACTAAAAAAGGTCTAGGATATCTGGTGAAATCATGAAACTTTTTCTCTCGTATCTGCGGATGCACAGCAAAACCATCGTTTATTTCACCGTGGTTCTACTGATTTTCTGCACCATTTTTGCACTATACAGTCTGCCGCTTGATGCGGTCGGTTACGCCGCGTTGCTGTGCGGCTTTATCGGTCTGCTGTTTCTGCTCCTTGATTTTCTGCACTTTCGGAAAAAGCACTTCGCCCTGCAGGACCTTACCGAACGGGTAAAGTACGGTTTGGATTGCCTGCCTGCGCCGAAATCGCCAGTTGAGAAGGACTATCAGACTCTGCTGCAAGCGCTGTACCGTACCGCCGCAGAAATGGCCGCCGAGCAGGACTGTTCCCGCCGGGAGATGGTGGAGTACTACACGCTGTGGGCGCATCAGATTAAGACGCCGATTGCCGCCATGCACATCCTGCTGCAGGATGATGAAAGCAGGGAACGCTCCGCGCTGACAGACTCGCTTTTTAAAATTGAGGAATATGTGGGCATGGTTCTGTCATATCTGCGTCTGGACAGTGAAACCAGCGACTTTGTGTTTAAACGGTATTCTCTGGACAGCATTCTGAAACAAGCGATTCACAAATACGCGCCGCTGTTCATCCGGCAAAAAATCGCCCTGCGGTATCAGCCGGTTGCCTATACGGTGCTTACCGATGAAAAGTGGCTTCTGTTTGTCGTGGAGCAGTTGCTTTCAAACGCGCTGAAATACACCAAATCCGGCGGCGTGGTAGAAATCCGCCTGCAGTCCCCCGACACTCTGGTCATCGCAGACACCGGCATCGGCATTGCGGCGGAGGATCTGCCGCGCATCGGACAAAAGGGGTTTACCGGCTACAACGGGCGCACGGATAAAAAGTCGACCGGTATCGGGCTGTATTTATGCAGGCGGGTTCTGGGCAAACTGTCGCACACCTTTTCTATTGAATCGGAAGTCGGCAAAGGTACAATCGTAAAAATTGGTCTGGAAAGCAACCATCTTCCCTTCGAATAGCGTGCGCGGGGAAGCCCCCGCTGGCGGTGTGCGCGGGGAAGCCCCCGCTGGCGATGTGCTGAAGTTCACGGAGCGTGCTTTCCTTTCTTTTACAGTCTGCGTCAACGTAAAGGCGGTGCTTCGAACAGGCTGCTTTCCGCCGCTCTTTCAGAAAGGAACGGAGTGTGGACAAAGCCTGCCGCGGGCGGTGTGCGCGGGGAAGCCCCCGCGGGCGGTGTGCTGAAGTTCACGGAGCGTGCTTTCCTTTCTTTTACAGTCTGCGTCAACGTAAAGGCGGTGCTTCGAACAGGTTATTTTCCGCCGTTCTTTGCGAAAGCGGCGGGGAAGTCCCCGCGGGCGGTGTGCGCGGGGAAGCCCCCGCTGGCGGTGTGCTGAAGTTCACGGAGCGTGCTTTCCTTTCTTTTACAGTCTGCGTCAACGTAAAGGCGGTGCTTCGAACAGGTTATTTTCCGCCGCTCTTTCAGGAAGTGGCGGGGTATGGTGGTGAAACCCGCCGCGACCTTTAATAAGAAGCAGGTTCCGGCTGCAAGCCTCCAACCTTACACAACTGTAAGATTGACCTGCAAAACGTAAGTTGATTCGATGGCAGGGCGCTTCTGCACTTGCTATACTGGAATCATCAACGAACGGGAGGTCATTCGCTACATGGCAATTTTAGAGGTCAGTAACCTGAAAAAAATTTATACCACCCGCCTGGGTGGAACACACGTAGAAGCGCTGCGCAATGTCACGTTTTCTGCAGAGCAGGGCGAGTACGTTGCCATCATGGGAGAAAGCGGCAGCGGCAAAACCACCCTGCTGAACATCCTTGCGGCACTGGATACCCCTACTTCCGGTCAGGTCATTCTGGACGGAAAGCGCCTGTCCGACTTAAAAGAAAAGGATTTATCCGCTTTCCGGCGGAACAACCTTGGCTTTGTTTTTCAGGACTTTAACCTGCTGGACACTTTCTCCCTGCAAGACAACATTTTTCTACCGCTGGTGCTGTCCGGAAAGGCATACCCCGAAATGAAAGAAAAGCTGGACCCCATCGCCGCCAAGCTGGGCCTGACAGAGCTTCTGCAAAAATATCCTTACGAAGTTTCCGGCGGACAGAAGCAGCGTGCCGCTGTGGCACGCGCCATCATCACCGAGCCCAAGCTGCTGCTGGCAGACGAACCCACCGGCGCACTGGATTCCCGCTCCGCCGACGGACTGCTGAAAGTCTTTGACAGCCTGAATGCCGCCGGGCAAACCGTCATCATGGTTACACACAGTGTCATGGCCGCCAGCCACGCACGCCGGGTACTGTTTATCCGCGACGGGGAAATCTTTCATCAAATTTACCGCAGCCGGAATACCGAGGAGGAAATGTTCGCGAAAATTTCCGATACCCTGACTCTGATTGCAACAGGCGGTGAAAAGAATGGGTAAGACCTTTTACGCAAAGCTCGCCGCACAGAATCTCAAGAAAAACAGCAAATTTTACATTCCGTACTTTACTGCAAGCTCCATCACCGCTGCAATGTTTTACATCATTTCGTTTCTGACGCACAACCCGGCTTTAGAGGACCACCAAACCCAAACCGTCTTTCTGCAAATGGGCACTTACATCATCGGTATTTTCGCCGTGATTATCTTGCTGTACATCAACAGCTTTCTCATGAAGCGGCGGCAAAAGGAAATTGGGCTTTACAACGTGCTCGGCATGGAAAAGCGGCACATCGGCCGCATTTTCGGTTGGGAAACGGTTTACTCCTACGGAATCACCATGCTCTGCGGTTTTGCTGTGGGTATTTTGCTGAGCAAGCTGTTTTTGCTGCTGCTTTACAAGCTGACCAATGTGACAGACGCATTCACCTTCTTTATCGACAGCACGGGAATTGCAGAGACGTTGATTCTGTTTGCGGGTATTTTCCTGCTGTTGCTGGTACTGAACCGCATTAAAATCCACCTTTCCAATCCGGTGGAACTGCTGCGCGGCGGCAATGTCGGTGAAAAAGAGCCGAAGGCAAACTGGTTTCTCGCGGTGCTGGGGCTTGTCCTGACCGGCATCGGCTACTACATTGCCCTGACCACCAACGAACCGATTGCCGCCATTCGGAATTTCTTTCTCGCTGTGGTTCTAGTGATTATCGGCACCTATTTTCTCTTTATTGCCGGCACAGTCGCCCTACTCAAGCTGCTGAAAAAGCACAAAAAATTCTATTACAAAACGAATCATTTTACGGCTGTTTCCGGCCTTTTATACCGGATGAAGCAAAACGCTGCCGGTCTGGCGAGCATCTGCATTCTGGCAACTATGGTCATTGTGATGATTTCTGCGACGGTTTCACTCAACATCGGCGCAAATGACGTACTGGACACCCAGTACCCATATGACTATACGGTCACCATGTACAACACCCCGAAAGTAGATGGGAAATCCTTTCAAAAAAAATTTAACAATGCCATCGCGTTTGATTCCCTTAGCAAAACCATCCGGGACGAACACGGAACCAGCTACCTATGCGTAGAAGCTTTTCCAACTGCAAACGGCAATTATCGGCTGCCGACCAGCACCGACGAATATTACAGCAGCAACTCCACCCATTTTTATTTTTTGACTGCGAAATCCTATCAGGAAGCGATGGGCGTGCCGCTTTCCCTGCAGAACGGTGAAGTTGCCGTCTACGATGCAAACCGCGCTTCGCTCCCCACCTCTTTTTCCATTTTGGGGCAGACCTTTCAGATTACCAAGCAGCTGTCCCGCACGCCTTTCAGCAAAAGCGCAGCCTTAGGCGATACATACATCATCGCTGTCAAAGACGAGCAGGTTCTGGACACGCTGCAGAAGGGGCAGGAAAAGGCCCTGCACGGTTTTGTGGATGCTTCGAGAACCGCATATGCCTACTCCCTTTCGTTTAATACCGACGGCACACCGGAACAGAAAATCAACCTGATGCACAGTGCTTTCTCCAGTATTTCGGAAATCACGCAGAGTAATAACGGCACTGTTTCCTCTTCTGTTGACTGTCGGCAAGATGCGGAAAATGCTTTTCACGAAATGTACGGCGGGATGCTGTTCCTCGGCTTGTTCCTTTCCATTCTGTTCCTAATGGCAACCGTGCTCATCATCTACTACAAGCAGATTTCTGAAGGCTATGAGGATGCGGACCGCTACCGGATTATGCGGCAGGTTGGCATGAGCCGCGCGGAGGTCAAAAAATCCATTCACAGCCAAATTCTGATTGTCTTTTTCCTGCCGCTGCTTGTGGCAGTCATTCACATGGCGGGGGTGTTCCGCTTTATGACGCTCCTGCTCAAGGCAATGTACTTGGGCAACGTACCGCTTTTTGCGCTGTGCACGGTCTGTACCGTTGCGGTGTTCGCAATCGTTTATACCTTGGTTTACAGTGCTACAACACGCACTTACTACAAAATTGTTTCTCCAGCCAAACAGGCATAAGAAAAGCAGCCGCCCGGATAAGTTTCCGTGCGGCTGTTTCTTTTTATGCCTTTATCGTTTTGGTATTCTTGCGGTACAGAATTAAAAGTCCTTTCAGCATGAGTGTATCGTCCAAAATGATGGAATGGCGGCACTGCGCCACGATGGTCGGCGCGACACCACCGGTTGCCACCACCGTAGCCTTTGCGCCCAATTCCTCCTCCGCGCGGTCAATCACGCCGTCAATCATGGCTGCGTGACCGTAAACCGCGCCGGAGCGCATACAGTCCTTGGTGTTCTGCCCAATCATCCGCTGCGGCGTGTCCAGATCCACATGGGAAAGCTGACTTGCGTTATTTGCCAGTGCATTTAAAGCCACCACCGGGCCGGACATGATCATGCCGCCGATGTAGCTGCCCTTTTCGTCAATAACAGAGAGCGTCGTTGCCGTGCCCATGTCAAAAATAAAAATCGGCTTGGGGTATGCAGCCAACGCCGCGACTGCGTCCACCACCAAATCCGCCCCCAGCGTTGCCGGATTATCCATTCGGATGTTAAGCCCGGTTTTCAGCCCGGAGCTGACAATCAGCGCAATTTTTCCCGTTACCAGGCGCACCGCCTCCTGCAGCGGCACCGACAGCGCCGGTACAACAGAAGAAATGATGGCGCCCTCCACCCCGTGCCGGTCAATGCCATGCAAATGGAACAGGTTGCGAATCATCAGGGCATATTCGTCGCTGGTTTTCTGGACATCCGTGGAAAGCCGCGCTGTGAAATACGTATATTCACTGTCCAAACAGCCCAGAACAATGTTTGTGTTGCCAACATCAATCGCTATAATCATAAAAACTCGCCTTTCTAAAAGAAACACGCACATCCGCTGTGCGCGTAAAAATCTGTCAAACTGTCCTATCCCTGTCCGGCTGTACTAGGCGCTGCAGCACGATGCCAAGCGCCGCCGTCAGAACGCCGGCCGCCACAGCCTCAATGCCGCCGTTAAACCCGACAATGCCCAGCAGGATTTCGGTCACGGCATCCGGCGCGATTCCCTTTGCCGCCGCGTACGCATCCCGAAACAGAAAGCCGATGAGCCCCATGACCAAAAGGGTATTCGTCAGAGAACCGGCAACACCGCTGACTGCAAGCGCCGCAGTGGTTTTTCGGCGGCCTTTCAGGCGTTTTTGCAGCCATTGATACACAAAATAGGGAAAAACCCCAACCAGAATCCGCGGCAGAAAACAGACAAGCAGCGCCACCGGTGTGCCTTGCGTCGTGCCCGGCAGCGGCACAAACGGCGAAAATGTAAAGGAAGTCAGCGCCGGTGCCATCGTGTTGTTCAGCAGACTGGTCAGTCCAAACAGCACCCCCAGGCCGGCGCCGTACCCCGGCCCCAGCAACACCGACCCCAAAATCACCGGAATGTGCAGGATGGTCAACTTAATAAACGGAAGTGGAATGTACCCCAGTGGTGTCAGCCCCATAATCAATGTGATGGCTGCAAACAGGGCCATGAGCGTAAAACGGTAGTACTTTGCATCTTTTTTCATCTTTCATTTCCTCCTGCTGCCGCTCTTTTGACAAGATGCAGCGCAAATTTGAACAAAACCCATTATAGCAGAAACCGCCTCAAAAGAAAATACTTTCCGATTCCTTTGCTGTCTTTCACCGGATTGTGCTATACTTTTAAAAAAGCACTCAAACCCGCAAGGCAGAAACATACAGGGAGGGCTGAACTTTGCTTCTTCAAAACAAAACCATACTTCTGGGCGTTACTGGCAGTATCGCCGCTTACAAGGCCGCCGCGCTCGCCAGCAAACTCACGCAGCAGGGCGCCGCTGTGCACACCCTTTTAACCAAAAGCGGCGCGCAGTTTGTAACCCCCGTCACCTTTGAGGGTGTCACCGGGCACAAATGCGTAACAGATACCTTTGACCGGAACTTTTCTTACAGCGTCGAGCACGTGGCACTCGCCAAACAGGCGGATCTGGTACTGGTAGCGCCCGCCACTGCCAACAGCATCGCCAAACTGGCAAATGGTCTGGCGGACGATATGCTGACCACCACCGTGCTGGCCTGCCGCTGTCCGAAGATGATTGCCCCCGCCATGAACACGGGAATGTATGAAAATCCCGTCACGCAGGAGAATCTGGACAAGCTGCGGCATTACGGCTGGACAGTTGTGGAGCCTGCCTGCGGTCGCCTGGCCTGCGGCGACACTGGCGCCGGAAAATTCCCGGAGCCTGCGGTGCTAGTCGAGTATGTGCTGCAGCAGCTTGCCGAGGAAAAGGACATGGCGGGCCTGCGCGTTTTGGTGACTGCCGGGCCAACGCAGGAGGCACTGGACCCCGTGCGTTTTCTCACCAATCATTCCACCGGAAAAATGGGGACTGCGCTTGCCGTAAATGCCGCCCGCCGCGGCGCGCAGGTCACTTTGGTCACCGGCCCCACCGCGCTGGAACCGCCGCCGTTTGTACACACGATTCCGGTTCGCTCCGCCGCTGAAATGTTTGACGCCGTTACAGCCGCCGCTCCGCAGCAAGATTTTTTGGCTTTTTCCGCCGCCGTTGCCGACTATCGTCCGGCACAGACCGCCACGGAAAAAATCAAAAAAAGCGCCGGCGCGCTGCCGGCCATCCCCTTGGCTCCCACAAAGGATATCCTGCAGTATGTGGGTGACCACAAGCTTTCGCATCAGCTGCTGTGCGGTTTTTCCATGGAAACGTGCGACCTGCTCGAAAATTCGAGAAAAAAACTTCAAAAAAAGCACGCGGATTTAATTGCCGCCAACAGCCTGAAAATAGAAGGAGCCGGATTCGGCGCCGACACCAACGTGCTAACACTGCTGACCAAAGACGGCGCCGAAGCGCTGCCAAAACTGAGCAAATATGAAGCGGCCGGCAGGATTTGGTCTGCTCTGCTGCATTTGCGCCGCACATAATCCTTTCTTTTTGACGCATTCTATTGTCATATCCAAAAATAAAAGAGGTGTATGACAATGACGAATCTGAAATGTTCCGTTACGGAATGCATCAACAACAGTTCCCGCAACTGCTGCCGCCCCGACATCATGGTTGGCGGCAAGTCAGCCTGCGGCTGTGAGCAAACCTGCTGTGCCGACTTTGAACAGAAAAGCGGCTCTGACAGTGCACAGAACAGTTGCGGCTGCTCCAGTCCCAATCCGCAGCTGCACATTCGCTGCGAAGCGGAAAAGTGTATTTACAACCAACAGGGCGAGTGCAGTGCAGATGATGTAGCGGTGCGCGGCTCTAACTGCCAGAATGCAACCTGTAAGTCTGAAACAGAATGCGGCACATTTAAAATGCGGTAAATCCGCTGAAAAAGGGCTGTTCTATGTCTTGTGAAAACGACACAGAACAGCCTTTTTGTAATGGACAGCCATCAGTTCACCTGAAGCTGCCCCAGCACCTCTCCCACCGGCGCGTGCAGCACCAGGTCTGCCTCGCTGTCCGCAGAAGTGGGCGTGCGGTTAATGAGCACCAGACGCCTGCCGCTGTAGTAGCGGATTAAGCCCGCCGCCGGATACACCACCAGCGAAGTTCCCGCCACAATCAGCATATCCGCGTGCTCAATGGCCTGCACGGCGGCCTCTAAAATCTCCTGGTTCAGCCCCTCCTCATACAGCACCACGTCCGGCTTGATAATTCCGCCGCAGGGGCACCGCGGGATTCCGATACTGTTCAGGACTGCCTCCTCCGGGTACTCCTTTCCGCACGATTCACAGAAATTGCGCAGAACACTGCCGTGCAGTTCCAGAACCTGCTTGCTGCCGGCTGCCTGATGCAGACCGTCTATGTTCTGCGTAACCACGGCGGTCAGCTTTCCTGCCCGCTCCAGCTCTGCCAGCTTTTTATGTGCGACATTCGGTTTAGCCTGCGGATAAAGCATCTTGTCCCGGTAAAAGTCAAAAAAAGCCGTTGTGTGCTGCCGGTAAAAGGTGTGGCTCAGCATGGTTTCCGGCGGATAGGGATACTTCTGGTTGTAAAGTCCGTCAGTGCTGCGAAAATCCGGAATTCCGCTTTCTGTGGAAACACCTGCCCCGCCGAAAAACACAACCTTGCTGCTTGCATCCAGCATTCTCTGCAATTGCGCAATCTGTTCCATGGCATTCCCTTCTTTCTGCCTTTATCTTAGCGCGTTTTGTCCGGAACAGCAAGACCCCCGCTTGTTTTCCGGTACCCGCCTGTGCTATACTGAACTCATCACAGACATAGGGAGGCGGGCGCATGGCAAAATTTCCGAAGCAGGCTGATAATATTCTGCACACCCTGCTCCTTACAATTGCACTTTTGATGACGTTCCTGGGGATTTTGTGGAAACTTCATCTCATCGGCTGACTCTTCGGAGCAAGAACGGGCAGCAAAAGATCTGATTGACCGGCTGCATACGGACAATCCGGCGCAGTGATTACCCGCCCGAATCAAGCTTGGTTCATTGACATCACTTATATCAAATTACGCCACGGATTTGTCTATCTGACCGCAATCATTCTTGGCGGTACGGGTCACGTAGCAAAACAATTTGAAAATATCAAGTTCATTAAATCTTGGTCTGCTTTTTATCTTGACAATCGAGCCACTATACCGCCGCGCTCCGGCTCCCGTAAGCTGGTCTTTAAAGCAGCAAGCGCATTATGCACCATGTTCCGCGTTTGCTGTGGAAACCAAATTCTCAATAACCTGTTCCAGTAAATTATCATCCGTTTTAATATTGCAGATTGTGTTAGAAGCTAAAATATCCTGTAGAATTTTCTGATATCCAATTTGCTTCGTATCGAAAAAAATCTGCTTTACGTTCTCCGCTTTGTCAGACAACTTCACCTGGCGCTGCAAACTCTCTGAGAGATGAAAGGAAGCATTTTGATAGGACACATTAATTTTTCGTTTTGAACAAAAATTTTGGGTAACTGCCTCCACGCGGCCCTGATACAAAGTTTCCCCGGAACTGATCAGCAGAAAATGGTCACACAGTTCCTCAATATCCGCAAGGTTATGCGACGTTAACAGAAAGGTGCAGGGATGGTTTCGTCGATAGACAAGCAGGGTTTCAATGATTTTTTTGCGCGTTAAAAAATCCAGCCCAAGAAAAGGCTCATCATAGATGAGAATCTGGGGCGTATGCAACAGGGAACCAACAATCTCCGCCTTGACCCTTTGCCCCAAACTCAAAGTTCTGAGTGGCTGTTTCCAATATGCTGATACGCAAAATGCCGCATCCAATTCTTCCAACCGATGTTTAAACGTTTCCGCCGGTATTTTATAGATGCTCTTCAGCATTTGATAGCTTTCACGGACAGGCACGTCCCACCACAAGGTCGGTTTCTGCCCCCATGTTACGCCGATTTCATACATCAGCTTTCTGCGATGTTTGTAAGTCTCCTTTCCATCTATTTCCACATGGCCTGTTTTCGGTTTGATAATCCCTAAAATGATTTTCAACAATGTCGATTTTCCGGCACCGTTAAAACCGACAAGGCCCCAAGCTTCTCCATCACACATTTTCGCAGAGAATCCACGGAACACGGGTGCTCCGCGGCTGTATCCATAGGTAATGTCATCAATTTCAATCATAGGCTCTGTTCCTCTTCCTCAGTTTTAAACAATGCAAGCTAATTATTGATACTCTGATAATGTCTTCTCCCCAGTGAGAACAGCAGCAGAGAAACCATAAACACAGAAAAGCTGACTGCCATAGAAAGAAAAAGGTACCTGCTTGTGTGCCAGCCAAGTAAAAGGTTCATCACCGGATAATAAATGCATAAACCAACTGGCAAGAGATATGTTAAGATAAATCTGATAGGATTTTTAAGCAAATGAATTGGGAAATACCCGGTTTGCGAAACCAGGTCAAACAAATAACCGATAAAAACATTTTCTCTCAAAGTAACCAATGTCAATGAAGCACGCAGGATAAAAAAAGCCAGATACATAAAAAATGCAGAAAAAATGATGAGGATCATTTCCGCAAAGTTTAGCGGCGAAAACAGGCGGAGCTTCTCGACTCCGTACAGTACCAAAGCGCATCCCTGCAGGATACCTGCCATCCGCCGTAAAAACAAATCGCTGGCAAACACTTGGCAAAGGATTCCTAATGGCCGAATATAAAATAAATCGAAATCTCCAGAAAAGACAATTTCCGAAAAGTTGTCGAATCCTCTGCCCACCATACGGGCAAGGTCATATGAAATCTGACTGATTCCATACAACACAGCAATCTGTCCAATCGAAAGATTCCCGATTCTTCCGAATCTCTCCAGCAGCAACGATAATGCAAAAAACGGAACGCTGGAATAGAAGAACCACACCATCAGTTCTGCCGCAAAATCCTTTTTATAAGAAATCTGCGAGTGAATACTCATTTTCCAATACTGCAAGAACAGTTTCATTCTCATGTTACCCACCATAAATATTCATTTTCGGCTCGACTGCTTTATAAATCACCTTGCCGGCTGCATAAGAGAAAACAATCCAGCCGCATTGCAGAATTAGGCCGTAAAGATCCGGCTTGTCATCTAGCAATACATGAATTGGAAAATCCACCATATACGAAAACGGAGTTTTATAGGCTACATCTGTAAACCATTTGGGCAAAAGGATCAGCGGGATCATCGAACCCGAAAAAATCCCGCTGACTGCTGTTAAAATGGCCTTTGAACTTTTATAGTTCCACAAGAGAAAGGTTAAGCTGAAAACATTTAACGTAAGCAGGATTGAAACGATCTGTGACAAAAGAAACGCGGTAAAAAATAAAAAAACCGAAGGCGCAGGCCTTCCGGCAACGATTAAAGCAAACAAAAGCAGCGGACTATTGCACAAAATAGAAAAGAACGTTTCACCAAGTTCCTCATAAAAGAACTGCACATACAGGGAAAGTGGATATTTATAATACTTTACAACGGTTCCTTTTTTGACAGTTTTACAAAAGATGGGGATTCGAGCGGTGGCGGCTGTCTGCTCCAGCAGGACCGCAAGGATTACATACTGCAGCAGGTAACTTTGTGAGTAACCGCTGTCTGGCAGCAGGCGATACAAAGAAAACATCACATAAATTGCCAAAACTGAAAAAATAGAATTTGCAGCGACGGAAGCTTTATAAAGTTTTATCTTACAAAACTGCATCCGCATAAAATGGAGCAGCATTGCTATCCCCCTCCCTGCACCGAAGAATTACGTTTGTATAAAAATCGCCGCGCAAAAATGACCTGCGCCAAGCTTCACATTGCCGCTTTCCAGACTGCTTCATACTTCCTGCGGCAAAGGGTGATGATTTTTCCCAATATTTTCTGGTTGTTTCAGTTTATCACATCTCTGCAGCATTAGCAAGATAAAGTCTACAATTCTCTCTGCTTTTTTCAGCGCCGAAAAGAATCCATCTTTCCCTGTGTAACGCCTCCCCAAAAAGGCATTCGCGAGCAGTCCGTTACGAAAGGTCAAACAGCTGTGAAGCATGAGTCTGCAGATATTTTCCCACGTATTCCGTTACCGTGTAGGCGCCGTTATAATTGACGTGTGATGCATTGTTCATCATCGTTGCAAAATCAAACCCCATCTGTTCCATCTGCTCCGGCCGGTTCAAATCTAGGAAAAGGACGCCTGCCGCGGCGGCCTCTTTCCGAATCTGATTGAGCTTCCCGGGAGCGTCACCCGCCCATTCCGTAAGCTCATCGCTGTCCATCTCACAGGGAAAGTTAATCAGCACAAGCTGAAAGTTCTCATCCTGCGCCAACTGGAAAAACTTTTGCAGATACGCTTCCTGCTTTTCTGCCAGCGGCGTGCAAACGGAATACGACCAATCGTCATAAGTCATTGCTTTGCCATATTGCTGCGCGCCTCCGGCAAAACCCAGCGCACCTGTGTACTCTCCTATGTAATCGCTCCACTCCTGCACCAGCTCCGCCGCATCGCTCCAGCGATCATGGTACAGCAAGAACGGAAAGAAATACGCTTTTCGGCTTTTGGGTGCTACTGAAGCTTGAATTGCCTCTATTTTGTTGCTGCTGAGTTTCATGGGATCCAAAACGCGATGTGCAAAACTCTCATCCCCGTAAGGAGAGCTGTTAAGCGCATAGTAAATATCAAGCACAACAACCTGCGGGCTTTGTCGCTTTAAAACTTCTTTCAGCAAATAATACGTTTCATAAAATTCCTGCCCACCGGTGGAAGTGTTATAAGACTTCACGCCGAACTCCTTTTCGAAATACTGGGGATTGATTGCGCCGCTCATGTGGCTGCCCCCGGCAAAAAGAAGGTCATAGCTGTTTTTCGCATCCGTATAAAGAATCCGCTTCAAGTCACGGTAATGCCCTTTATCCACCATGTACTCGTTTAAAAATGCCAGTCCAAAACAAAGGCAAAGTACCAGAGAAACAAGCCCCAGCACCCGGCGGGAAATTTTATGCTGCTTCACGCTTTCGGTTCCTCCTTTAAAACTTCGCATAAATAAATGACTGCGCACTGTAACCCGGCCCGTAAACCCCGCAAACGAGAACCACCCACAGAAGCACAAACACGCTGAGCCACTGCAGAACGCCGTGCAGCTGAAGCCACTTGGGATAAAGCGGTCCGCGGCTGTACTGCACCATTTCCAGCACAGCCATCAGTACAAGGCACCCGACCACCAACGCGAAACCGGCGATCCCATTGGCAAACTGGGCTGAAACAAGGCTTAAAAAGGATGTGTGCGCACTGTAAAACAGGCTTTTCACAATTCTGAGCGCTTTGCTGACGCTCTCTGCACGGAAAAATATCCAGGCAAAGTCCGCTAAGCCGAATGTAAACAGGGTACTCAAAAAAATGTGCAGCTTCCCTTTTGGGGAAAGGTGCAGTGCCGCGCATACGCGCGCTCTCAGCGGCGCCAAAATGCCGCCGAAAACCTGATAAATGCCGTGCAGCATTCCCCACAGGACAAAGTTCCAACTTGCCCCATGCCAAAAGCCGCTGACCGTAAAGGTTACCAACACATTGCCGTACTTCCGCAGTTTGGAACAGCGGCTGCCTCCCAGCGGGATATAAATATAATCCCGCAGCCACGTGGAGAACGAAATATGCCAACGCCGCCAGAACTCGCGCATACTTCTGGAAAGGTAAGGCATATCAAAATTTTCCGGCAGACGGAACCCAAACAACTCCGCCGCACCCAGCGCAATATCCGTGTATCCCGCAAAGTCCGTGTAAATTTCAAACGCATACAGCACGACCGCGCTCCACACAGGCAAGCCCGCGTACTTTTCCGGTGCGGCATAAAGCAGAGTCACCCAAGGCGAAATGCGGTTGGCAATCACCAGTTTTAAAAAGTACCCCCGAAGCATACGCAGGCAGGCATGTTTCACTTGACTGTATGTCACCATATGCTTCTGCCGGAACTGCGGCAGAAGCGCACCAGCTCTGCAGATGGGGCCGGACGTAACAGAGGGAAAGAAACTCATATACAGGAAATAAAACAAAAAATTTCGTTCCGCAGAAAGTTTCTGCTTATAAACATCCACCAGATACGACACTGCCTGCAGCGTGAAGAAGGAAATGCCAACCGGCAGCAGAAAATTCGGCGATTGGAGAGAAACCGAAATGGAGAAACGCCGCAGCAGGGATTGCATCGCAGCGGTGAAGAATGCCGCATACTTACAGACCAGCAGCGCAGCAACGGTCAGAATGATGCCACCCGCAAGCACCGCGCCTCTTTTTTTCTGGCATTTCTGCAGCCAAAGGCCGCCCAAGAAAGAAACCGCTGCAACGCCCAAAAGAATTGGAAAAGCTGCCGGCGTCCATGTCAGATAATAAAAGGCACACGCCGCCAAAAGGACATAGATGCCTAAGCGTTTGGGTAGCACGCGGTAAAGAAGCGCACAAGCCGGAACAAAGAAGAGATACTCTACAGAAAAAATAGAAATAGCCCCGTTCTCCTTTCCCTTGTACCAAGGTACAGAACAAGTTGGGAACGTCTCCCATGTGAAATCATTGCAGTGACAGTGAAACAATCCAATTAAAATTAGTATAGCATTTGTGTGAAGCGCGGTCAATTTCAAAACAAAAAAATTCGCAAAACTTCTGATTTTTGTTTTTGATATTAGGATAATATTCCAACAGGCACTCTCCTTTACAGAATCGAAAAAAAGCAGAGGAGACATTTTTCAGCTTGCAGGTATGCATAAAATTGGACACAAAAAAATCCAGAAAAATGGCTGATTTTCTGGATTTTTCTGCGTCAAAAGATTTTTTAGCAGCAACAAACGGGCAAACTTTTCGCCGAAAACGGCCGCTGGACTGCGGCGTTTCTGCAAAATTGCCATCCGTCAATCACATTGCCGGTTATGGACGTTCCGGCTTTCCAACGGTGATTTTACGGTACCTGCTGAAGCTCTGCGCGCAGCCAAGCTTCGCTTCGATGCCGTTTTCGTCAAGCAGGAGAACTGCTTCGTCATGGTTTCCAAAGCCTAAAAACACCCCTTTGCGAATTCTTGCAGTCATGCCGTCCGCTGCCAAATCGAAATCCGTCGGATAAGCAAACGCTTCCTGCTGCAGGGGCAGTTTCTCTCCCTTGCCGTATACAACCGGCTTTGCACGATAACGCAAAACGGTGTGCAGTTCTGCGTGATAGAAAAAGCGGTCAAATAAGTAAACCTGTATTTGTTTGGAGCCGTCACGCAGGAATACTCCTTCCCGCTGATTCTCCCCGATTTCTTCTACCACGCCGCAGGCAGAAGTCGCACAACTGACACGGTCAATGAGAATAAATGCGCCGGCTGTTCGATGTTTGCGGAATTCATCCAGCACGACCGGCTCGGAAAGCACCAGCTTGCAACGCGCAATTCCATTTTTAACAATGGTCTGTGCGGGCAGTTTTTTCCCGGTGTTCACATCGATTCGATAATCAATTTCTGTCACTGCAGCCGGCAGCATTTTGCTGCCCAGCTTTATCCACCAGGCGTTTCCGGGAACAAGCTCGCGGTCATCCATCCACAAAAGGGCCGCGGTAAATTCTTTCGCTGTTTTCAAATCCGCATTCCGCTCTAAAACGCAGCCGCGCGAGGCATCCACTTCGCGGTCAAGCTGCACCGTAACTGCCTGCCCCTGCTGTGCGCACTGCAGGTTCTGCTTTCCCGTCAAAATAGATTTTACCACTGCGGATTCGCCACTGGGCAGCACCGTCAAGGATTCCCCCACGGAAAGGGTTCCGCTTTCAACCTGCCCCTGCAAGCCGCGGAAGGTGTGGTCCGGCCGGCAGACCCGCTGCACCGGCATATAGAAGCCGCGTTCCGGTGTTCCCGACGAAACGTCCACGGTTTCCAAATGCTCCAGAAGCGTTTCGCCGCTGTACCACGGCATGGTCTCAGAGCGGCGCGTCACGTTGTCTCCTTCTGTCGCGGAAACCGGAATATAAACGGTATGAACCAGTTTCAGCTCCCCGCACAGTTTGTTGAGTTCCTGCACAATTTCCGCAAAACGGTTCTGGCTGTACTGTACAAGATCCATTTTGTTAACCGCAAATACAAAATAGGAAATTCCCATCAGCGCACAGATACGCGCATGGCGCCGGGTCTGCGCCAAAACCCCCTGCGAAGCATCCACCAGAATGACCGCCAAGTCTGCAAAGGAGGCGCCCACCGCCATATTGCGTGTATACTCCTCATGACCGGGCGTATCCGCCACGATGAAGCTGCGACGCTCTGTTGTAAAGTAGCGGTAGGCTACATCAATGGTAATCCCCTGCTCTCGTTCCGCCATTAAGCCGTCCAGCAGCAGGGAATAATCAATCGCGCCGCCGCGGCTGCCGACCTGACTGTCCAGCAAAAGCGCCTGCTCCTGATCTGCGTACAGCAGCTTTGCATCATACAGGATATGACCAATCAGTGTGGACTTGCCGTCGTCCACACTGCCGCAGGTGATAAATTTTAAAAGTCCGTTTTCCAAGTTATTCATTAGAAATATCCCTCCCGCTTGCGCCGTTCCATACTGCCGTTTGCTTCTTTGTCAATCATCCGGCTGGTCCGCTCAGAAGTCACCGCTGAAAGTGTTTCGGCAATCACCTTATCCAGTGTATCCGCGTCCGATTCCATTCCGCCGGTCAGCGGGTAGCAGCCCAGCGTGCGAAAGCGCACCTTTTTCATCTGCGGCTTTTCGCCGGGCAGCAGCCGCATCCGGTCGTCATCCACCATAATGATGGCTCCGTCACGGTACACAACCGGCCGCTCTGCCGCAAAATACAGGGGGACAATTTCGATATTTTCCCGCCGGATGTACTGCCAGATATCTTTTTCCGTCCAATTGGAAATAGGAAATACCCGCATACTCTCCCCTTTATGAAGCTGGGTGTTGTACAGCTTCCACATTTCGGGTCGCTGGTTTTTCGGGTCCCAAGCCTGATGCTCGTTACGAAAGGAAAAGATGCGCTCTTTTGCACGGGATTTTTCTTCGTCACGCCGCCCTCCGCCAAAAGCAGCCGTAAAGTGGTACTGTGTCAGCGCCTCTTTCAGCGCCTGTGTTTTCATGATGTCTGTATAAGCTGCACCGTAATCAAAGGGATTGACCCCTGCGGCGATAGCCTTTTCATTGCGGTGTACCAGCATTTGAATACCAAGCTCTTTGGCACGCCGGTCCCGAAACGCAATCATCTCATGAAACTTCCATCCCGTATCAATATGCAAAAACGGGAAAGGCGGTTTTTCGGGGTAAAAGGCTTTAAGGGCCAGGTGCAGCATCACAGAGGAATCCTTACCAATGGAATAGAGCATAACGGGACGCTCACACTCCGCCGCAACCTCGCGAAAAATATAAATTGCCTCCGCTTCTAACTGATCCAAATGAGAAAGTGGCACGGAAATCACTCCTAATATTGATTTGCATTGCGGCTGTCCACCACAATGGTTTTTGTACTTCCGTCAGGCATAGACACCATCCAGTGAAGCCGGGTACCCTCTCTGCGGACGGTCATCTTTCCGCCCAGGCCGCCCATGTCTTCGCCCAGATACAGCGCCGCCGCCTGCGTGGGACATTCTTTGATGCAGCACGTGCAGCCCCAGCACCGCTCCGGATGCGGAAGGAACGCTTTGCCCGCCTCATTCAGACGCAGCAGGCTTCCGGGGCACACCCTGCAGCACCGGCCGCATCCGATACAGCGTTTCTGGTTAATGGAAATGCTCATATCTATCCTGCTCCTTCACCAGTGGTCTGAAAACCATCTCCAGCTTTCCGTTTTTCATGCGTGAATTCACATAAAGATCCCACGCAGGGTCTTGCTGCGGATAGTCCGTATACTCGGCAAAGCTGTGCCACCGCGTTTCGCGCCGCGCCCTTAAATGCGCAATCACGGCGCGGCAGAGCGTCAGGCGGTCCAGTAGTTCCAAAATATAAACGACCTCCTGCGGTTCGGCGGCTTTCAGCCCTTTTGCCCTCTGCTGCAGCTCGCCAATCCGCTTGTCTGCGGTTTGCAGGGACGCTTCCGAAAAGCGATACTGTGTTTGAATACCGCCGGCATATTCGTCCATCACTGCCTGCATGGCTTCCTCCAGCGCATCGGTTTCCGCTGATGCGCCGCGCGAATCAAACAAGGAGGCAATCCAGTCCTTTTTCGCCTGCACCTCCTGTGCGTCCGGCAAAACTTGCGGCTCGGTCAAAGAAGCCGCCGCCGCTTTTGCGGAAATTTCCCCCTCCGCAAAAGCACCCGTTACATATTTCTGCGGACATCCGCCTGCCACATCTCCCGCCGCGAACAGACCTCTTAAAGTGGTCTGCCGGTCGGTGTCCACCCAGTAACCGCTGGCGGTATGCCCGCCAACAATGTAAGGCTCCGTACCTTCAATTTCCACATTGCGCAAACGCGGCGTCTGCCCGCTTTCCAGCCAGCGCAGGGTCTGACCGGGTGCCATGTTCAGGTATGCTTTCTGCAGATCCAAATCCTGCTGTGCGGAAATTCCCTCCGTGCGCAGGCAGCAGGGGCCTCGTCCCGCAAGGTTTTCCTGCACCGTACCGTAAACCCGCTGGGAAGTGGTAAGCCCGTAGTGCTGCTCGTAAACTTCTCCAAGTGCATTGATCTGTTTAGCGCCCACGCCCTGTGCCAGTGTGCCGGTCGGAGCGATGGTATCCTTTACGCGCAGTGCAATAAAGCGCATTTCCAGCGTTGTCATTTCCGCACCGGCACGAATGCCCATGGCATACCCCGCGCCGGTATTAAACGGCGGGTACCACATTTTGTGTCGGGAAAATCCGGGATGGTTCGGTCGGTAAAGACCGGAAGCGCCGCCCGTAGCACACAGCACTGCTTTGGCAGACAGCACATACAAAACCGGCTCTTTGACTCCCACCGCATAGGCACCCCACACCCTGCCGTCTTTCACAATATAGTCAAACACATTGACCTCATTGAGCACCGTAACCTGTGTTTGTGCCGCCACCGCCCGCGCCAAAAGGGGTTTGATGTTTTCCCCGTTTATTTTAATGTTGCGGGTACCGCGTGCCACATACTTCCCGTTCCGGTCTTTGAGGATGGTCAGTCCGAGGGATTCCAGTGTGCTGACGGTGCGATTCAAACCCTCTGCCATGGTGCGCAGCAAATCCCCGCGTACAATTCCCTCCGCGTCCTGCCTTGCATAGTCAACGTAATCCTGCGGTGTCTTGCCCGCAGTGATATAAGCGTTCAATGCATTGACACCTGCCGCCAAACAGCCGCTGCGCTGGATATTCGCTTTTTCCGCAAGAAGGACACGGCCTTTTGTATGCTTACAAAAGGTTAACGCGGCGTAGCATCCTGCCGCGCCGCCGCCCACAATTAAAAAGTCCGTATCCATCCATTTCACAGCCAAATCCATGTCATCACCTTCTTTACATAGTAATCATATATGATATAGAATATTATAGACACCGGCAGAGAAAAACACCAGCGAAATTTCCGCAAACGTTACACACACCTGTGCACACCTGCCAAAAAACAACGCAAACGTTTTCTGTATTTTCACTTGAAGTCCTGCATGGGAAAGGCGTATGATATAAATCATATAAAACATATAAAATATATATACTTTGTAATCGCTGCACACCCATTGACAGGAGGGAGTCACTTGACACTGAAAGAAATCGCATCTTTGGCCGGCGTATCCGTTTCCACTGTTTCGCGAATTATCAATTCTCCTGACAACAGCTTCGCCCGCAAAGAAGTGCGCGACCAGGTTTGGAAAATCATCAAGGAAACTGGCTACACACCCAACCTGCACGCCCGCGCCCTGAAGTGCGGAAAGCTTCCCGCCGTGTCTGCCCCCGCAGGCTCCATTGCCTGCATCTTGGGCAGAAGCGAATGTTTGGAGGAAAACCCTTTTTTCGAGCAGCTTGCCCGCACCATTGAGCAGCAGGCTCTGGCATACGGCTTCCCGGTACGGCTTTCCTACTCCCTGCTAGATGTGCAGGACTCCGTTCCTGAAAAAATCCGGCATACAAAAACGGACGGCGCCATCGTGCTCGGGCGATTCAGAAGCGACTCCATCCGATTTCTGGAGCACCAGTATAAAAACTTCGTCTACGTGGGGCGCAGCGCCATTCCCGTAAAGTGCGACCAGATTCTCTGTGACGGCTACGAAGCCGCGCAGACCGCCATTGCCTACCTGCTGCACTGCGGGCATCGAAAAATCGGTTATATCGGTGAAACACATCACGAAGTTCGCTACTGCGCGTATTTGGATATGCTGCAGGAAAGCGGGCTGGAAGTTTCTCCCCAATGGATCTGCGACTGCCCACAAAACGCAGCGGGCGGTTATTTGGGTGCCAATCAGCTTTTAAAGCACGGGCACCTGCCGACTGCAGTCTTCTGCGCGGCGGATGTAACCGCCATCGCCGCTTTGCACCGCTTTGCAGCAGCAAAGATCAAAGTGCCGGAACAGCTTTCAATCATCAGCTTAGACAACATCGACCTTTCCGGCTATGCATCTCCGATGCTGACAACCGTCAGTATGCCCGCGTCGGAAATGGGGCGTCTGGCTGTGAAAACGCTGATTGACCGCATTGAAAAGAAGCACACGCTTCCACTGCGCACGTTTCTGCCAAGCAGCTTAATGATTCGAAAAAGCGTCGTTCAGCAGTGCTGCGACCCAATTTCGCAGAAAGAGGTTGTTGTCTGAGCCGCCGGAAGCGAGAGGGGTGCCGTTTCGTTTTCAAAAAGTGCCAACGTCTCCTTGGCACTTTTTTAAATGACGAAAGTCTGCTCCGTTTTTAAAGAGGTGTTTTCGACCAGCTGCACCTGCTGCTCATTATAAAGGTATAAGCGGTAAATCAGCACGCTGACAGTTTCCCCGACCGCGACTGTCTCATCTTCCAGCTGGCGATAAGCCGAAAAGCGGATTTCGCCCAGCTGGAGCCGCAGTTCCAACACACTTCCGCGGAAAAGCACTTCTTCGACCACAGCGTGCTCGGCGGCATTGGGATAAAGCTCCTGCTCCAGTTTGGTCACACGCACAAATTCCGGACGCAGCACCGCGTGCGCGTACTCCGGTACAGTGGCAAACCCATGCAGCTGTCCGTACTCGCAGAGGACAATTGGCTCGCCGATAAACCGGGCGGCAAACGGCGTGGCAGGATTCTTATAAATGTCAAGCGGTGTTCCCATCTGCTCAATCCTGCCTTGATTCATAATAATGATTTCATCCGCCACCTCAACCGCTTCTTCCTGATCGTGCGTCACAAAAATACTGGTGACGCCCACGCGATGGATGGTCTGCTTCAACCAAAGGCGCAGTTCTTTACGAACCTTCGCGTCAATGGCTGCAAACGGTTCATCCAACAGCAGCAGCTGCGGATTGGGCGCCAGCGCACGGGCAAATGCGACCCGCTGGCACTGTCCGCCTGAAAGCTGATACGGCCGCCGGTTTTCCAAACCCTCCAGACCAATTAAATGAATCAGTTCGTCAACCCGCTTTTTGATAAACGCTTTTTCCCGCTTCTGCACTTCCAGCCCAAACGCAATATTCTGATAAACCGTCCTATACCGGAAAAGTGCGTAACTCTGAAACACAAAGCCGATGCCTCTTCCACCGGCGGGCAAGTCATTGACTTTTTTTCCGTGAATAAAAATGCTGCCGCTGTCCGGCGTTTCCAGTCCGGCAATCATCCGCAGGATCGTTGTCTTTCCACTGCCGGAAGGGCCCAGCAGCCCAACAAGCTCTCCCTTGGGAATTGAAAAGCTGACAGCATCCGCCGCCTGATAGGAACCGAATCTTTTGTTGATGTTTTTCAGCTCGACATCCATACTTATTACCTCTCTTCTTTCTCCAAGCGATATTCCACCAGGCTGCGCAAAACCAAAATCACGAACGCCATGCACATTAAAATGGTGGAAACCGCAAAGGCAGCGGACAGATGAAACGCATTGAACAGGGCCTCAATGTGCAGCGGCAATGTGTCGGTCTTTCCCTGCAGATGGCCCGACACCACCGACACCGCGCCAAACTCCCCCAAGCTGCGGGCTGTGCAGAGGATTACTCCATACAACAGTGCCCATTTGATATGCGGCAGCGTAACCTTTCGGAATATGGTGAATCCCTTGGCACCCATCAGAGCCGCCGCCTCTTCCTCTTCATGTCCGCGTGTCTGCATCACCGGTATCAGCTCCCTTGAAACAAACGGGAACGTCACAAAAACGGTGACCAGCACAATGCCCGGAACCGCAAACACCACCTGCACATTCCAATGATCCAGCAGCGGGTGCGCCCACCCGTTTCTCCCGAAGATCAAAAGGAACATCAGCCCAACAATGACCGGAGAAATCGAAAAGGGAATATCCATCAGCGCCGCCAGCACCTGCCGCCCGCGAAACCGGAAGTTTCCGACCGCCCACGCCGCAAACACGCCGAAAACGGTATTAACCGCCACGGCAATGGCCGTTGCCAGCAGCGTCAGACGAAGTGCTTTTTGTGCATACACATCCGTAACCGCCGCCCAAAACACGCGCCAGCCCTGACTCAGCGCATAGGTGCACACCGTAATGAAAGGCAGCACCAGCATGACCGTTAAAAAAGCCGCGGCCACTGCAATCATGACCCATTTCACCACTTTTTGTTTCATGTGTTTTTACCCCCTCGCGATTCGGCTGACCCGGGCTTGGATGAAGTTCATGCCGAGAAGAAGCAGAAATGCAAACAGAATCATGACCAGCGCAATCGAGGTTGCCCCCGCATCGTTAAACTGCTCCAGTTGATTCATAATCAGCAGCGGTACAGTCTGCGTCTGGTAAGGAATATTGCCCGCAATAAAAACAACGCTTCCGTACTCGCCCAGACCACGGGAAAAAGCCAGACCAAAGCCGGTTAAAATGGCAGGCAGCAGTTCGGGCAGCAGAATCTTGAAAAAAATCCGTGTCCGGCTGGCCCCCATAGTCAAAGCCGCCTCCTCATACTGCGGATTCAGCTTTTCCAAAACCGGCTGAATGGAGCGAACAACAAAGGGCATCCCAATAAAAATCATCGCCATGGTGATACCGGCCGTGGTATAAGAAATCTTGATGCCAAACTGGCTGAGCCAGCTGCCAACCCACCCTTTTTCAGAATACATAGCCGTTAAAGAAATCCCCGCAACGGAAGTGGGCAGTGCGAAAGGAAGTTCTATCATTCCATTGAGCAGGCGGCAAAACGGAAACCGGTAGCGGGTAAACGCCCATGCCAGCAGCGTTCCCATAACCGCATTCACAGCAGCCGCAGCCGCGGAGCAAGTCAGGCTTACCCGATACGCGGCGACTGTTTTTGCATCAGTAACCGCCTGCCAAAAAGCAGAAAAAGAGCAGCCGGAAAGATACACAACGATGGAAAATAGGGGAATCAATACAACCAGACTCAGCATGGAAACGGTAATCCCCATGGAAAGGCCGAATCCCGGAATCACCCGGTTTTGAGCTGCTTTTTTGAACGCTGGCATGATTTTTCCTCCTCAAAATGATGGTTCGGCAGTGCGGTTACTTCTCATAAATTTGATCGAAGACAGCGCCATCCGCAAAGAATTTTTGATCTGCCTTGCTCCAGCCTCCGAACGCATCCGCAATGGTTACCAGCTGAACCTTTAAATCAAAGTTCCGGCGAAACTCCTGCAGGATCTTTTTGTTTGTCGGCCGATAGCCGTTTTGAGCTTCCAACCGCTGTGCTTCATCCGAATACAGATATTGCAGATACGCTTTTGCCACTTTCTCGGTGCCGTGCTTCTTGGCGTATGTATGCACAACCGCCACCGACGGCTGTGCCAAAATGCTGACAGACGGCGTCACCACTTCAAACGCGCCCGGATGCTCGCGCATGGCAAGGAAAGCCTCATTTTCCCAGGTCAGCAGAACATCCCCCTGTCCGTTTTCCACAAAGGTCGCAGCCGCCCCGCGGGAGCCGGAATCCAGCACGGAAACGTTTCTGTACAAAGCTTTCATGAACGCCAGATCCTTGGATTCCTCTCCGCCGTACAGCCGGTCCGCATATGCCCAGGCAGCCAGAAAATTCCACTTGGCTCCTCCTGAACTTTTCGGGTTCGGCGTAATGACCTGCCTGCCGGATTTGACCACGTCATTCCAGTCTTTGATGTTTTTGGGGTTTCCCTTACGAACCAAAAACACAATGGTGGAGGTATAAGGCGCACTGTCACTGGGCAGCTGATGAATCCACCCATCCGCCGTCAAACCGGCTTTCTGCAGTTCATCCACGTCACTTTCCAGCGCCAGCGTTACAACGTCTGCCTCATTCCCCGCCAGAACGGAGCGCGCCTGCTTTCCTGAACCGCCGTGTGACTGGGTAACCTCCACGTTTTGCCCTGTCTTTTTCGCCCAGTAGGTTTGGAACAGCGCATTGTACTCTTCATAAAATTCTCGTGTCGCATCGTAAGAAACATTCACGATGGAAACCGCTGCGGAACCGCTTAAGGATGCCTGCTGCGCGCGGCTGCCGCAGCCGGCAAAAAGGTTCAGCAGTCCTGCCGCCAACAGCCCGCACGCAATGGTTCTGGTATGGAGCAGCTTTCGATTGCCCACGGTCAAATCCCCCCAGTGTCACTTTTTCTGCACAAGGCGTTTCTCCTAAACCGTTTCAGTCGGAACGCCAGCCAATTTAATCATATATGTTATATAAGACTTATATGAAATATAGTATATGTTTTCAGACAACACTTTGCAATTGAAAATTAGGAAAACGTTTGCTGTCTGCAAAAGTGTGCTCCTTCCGTGCTAGGAGCATCCGGCACTCGTTTATACCGCAAAGCGCGTACAGGTGAAAATCTCCTGTACGCGCTTTGCATTTGCAATCTGAATTGTCCTGCAAGCAATACGGCTGTGCTATTCTGCACTCCCTTTTCCTGTTTACCGGCGGCAGCTGTTGACAACATACACTTTCTTATCATTACATATGTTATATAACTGTTGTAATAATAGAAAGGAGGGTCCTTATGCCCAAACTAAAAATCAATGCCAGAAACATTGCTAAAAGAATGAATTGTTCGGTACAACCGATTTACAGCTGCTTCGGCAGTATGCAAGGATTGACGCAGCAGTTGTTTTTGCATGGGAAAAGTATCTTGACCGCTATGTGGATGCCCATGCAGACCGAAGGAAATACTTTGCGTCCATCGAGAACTGCCATATCAGCTTTGCGCGGGACGAAAAGTTTTTGTTTTGCTTCCTTTTCCAATCTCCTTACCTCAAAGCCAGCAGTATCGAAGACTTCTACCGGATGTATGCAAGAACAGACGTTACACAGGATATCTCAGCGACACTCGGCCTTTCCACATCGGATGCAGAAAAACTGTATACCCATATGATGCTCTACACCCATGGCATTGCCTGCATAATTGCGGCAGATGCTGTATATTTTTCTCGTGAAATTGTTTCCGCGAAAATCCAATTTGCATATGCATCTTTTCTGCAAAGAATCAAGGAGGGAAACCATGCGACTACTTGTTCATGACTTAACAAAGGAACAGCTTTAAAAGATTTTGCTACCCCGTACCGAGATGCGGGTAATCGGAGATGACCGTACCATACACCATTGCACCGGTTGCTTTGGGTGCTGGATCAAAACCCCGGCGCAGTGCGTGATTCGCGACAAGTATGGCGATATGGGGACTTTCCCAATGTGACGAACTGATTCTCATCAGCAAGTGCTGTTATGGCGGGTTCAGCCCGTTTGTGAAAAACGTCTTAGACCGGAGCATCCCCTACATCCATCCCGTCAAAAAGAAAGGCATCTGTGCAGTCTGACTGTACAAATGCCTTTCTTGAATCGATTGTATCGAACCAAAACCAAAAACAGAAAAGAGGAACCCTTCAGACCCTACAGGCGAATAAAGGTGCCGTACAAAACCGTTGACAGAGCAGATGCATTTAGGAATTTTGCTCCGGAACGTCCTGCAAAATCCGCACATCCCAAGCCGCCAAAGGGACCGTTTCCCCACGGCAAAACACCTGATTGGTCAGCAAATCTTTTACCCGTGGGTAAGCGCAGCACCACTGTCGACTTTGCCTGCTGTAATGCAGCAAATAGTGCCAGCGCTCTCCTCCTGCTGTGCTGCCGCTGCGCAGAATAACCGGAAAAGAAGTCTGCGGAATTTCCGCTGTCAGACCTGCATCCTCTGCTGCTTGCGCAAAGACTGACTTTAAAAGTTTTTCTGTTGTATGACAGCCGATATAATAAGCTGTCCCCGTTCCGTATTTGGCCCGTGTAATGCCTGCGTAAGCACCCCACACCGGATGTGTGTACTGCGCCACTGTTTCCGCGCTGTCCGGTACCAAAAGCTCCATCCAGTCTAAAACCGGCTCCCCCTGCAGGGTCACGTTGTGCGGCAGCGTATACTGGCAGTAGTGCATTCCAAAACAGCGCGCCAAACGGTGCGGCGGTGTATCCGCCCAAACCGAAAGCTGCTCGTCCGCCACAAAGGAACGAAACGAGCTGACCAGAACTCCACCCGCATTTACAAACTGGTCTAATTTTTCAAGCGTTTCTTCACTGGCGCAATACAGCGCCGGCACCACCAGCATGTGATAGCGGCTGAAATCCAGTCCGTGTATATCCACAACATCACATTCCATGTTCTCTGTGTACAAAGCATCATACATCCAGCGAACCACATCGTTATAGGAAAGTTCCTTCCCGGTTGGAAACCAACGCAGCGCATGAAGGGAAAGCGTATCCACCACCAAAGCAATCCGATTATTTTTCTGCAGCCCATACAGTTTGTCGCCAAGATGCTCCCATTCCCGCCCAATGACACACGCTTCCCGATACGGCGGGTTTTCCGCATAGTCCTGCCCCAGCAAACCGCGCCAGTACGTTTCAACGCCGTTATAAGTGGTTCCCCAGTGCCAGTACAGCATTCCATTTGCGCCGGTGGCCAAATGGCTGTATGCCTGCAGGCGCAGCTGCCCGGGATACGGCGTCCACGCCGGAAATGCCTGCGCCTGTGTTTCACAGACAAGATAGTTTTTCTGCTTCAGGCAACGGGTAGAATCTCCGCAAAACGCAATTTCCGCACCAGTCAGCTTGTCTTGGGTTGGATGGTAAATATCAGCGCCGCAAACGGTCAGTGCCGCGCTTGCCTCCAAGTGGTTGATATCCGGCTGCACCCCATAAGAATACCCGTCCGGTGCGGGAGGTGTACCAAACGTCTTCCACTCAAAATCAAAGTTATGGACAATAAACTGTGCCGGGCGTTTGTACGCATTTACCAACTCTGCCTGCCATTTTAAATAATCCGCCGCCAAACTGCGCCGAAACCGGTCAAACTCACAGGCCAGCCCCGCATTGACGCACCCGCGCATATCTGGGAAATCATTCCAGTCTTCAATTGCATTGCTCCAATACGCCAGACCAAAGGCACGGTTCAACTGCTGCGGCGTGTGAAACTTTTGCATGAGATACGAGCGAAAAAGACGCTGCACCCACACAGAAGCCGTGTGATAATGCTTCGTTTCATTGTCCAGTTGAAACCCAATCACCGCAGGGTGCTTTGCGGCGTGTGCCAGCAAAGCGCGAATCACCCGTTCTGCATAAAAGCGGAAATCCGGATTTGCAAGGTCCATCAGCTGCCGGTGCCCGTAATGTGCCTGGCCTTTTTCGGTTACCACCAGAAATTCCGGATGCTTTTTCGCAAGCCACGGTGGAATCGCATAAGTCGGTGTACCAAGGATCACCTGCAAACCGGCCTGCTGCGCGCGCTGCAGCGTCCGGTCCAGCAAAGAAAAGCAAAATCTACCGTCCTGCGGCTCCAGCGTGCTCCAGGTGGATTCTGCTATGCGGATGACATTCATGCCGGCGCGGCGCATCATTTGGAAGTCCTGCTCCTCTCGGTCATAGGGCAGATATTCCGGGTAATAGGCCGCTCCAAACAAAAGCTGACGGTTTTTCAATGATTCTCTTCTTTCTGCCGTGGGAACCAGCCGAAATCCACGCACCTGCCGAAATCCCAGCTTTCCCAGCCAGCCCAACCGGTCGTATTTACCGTATCTGTCAAAAGCTTATAACTCCAATAAAAATAGCCGGAACCTTTCGCCCATGCCTGCAGCTGCGCCTGCGCCAGGGCACGGTAAATTTCCTGTTTCTGTACATCGCTCAGAATGTTTTGCGGCGTGTTTTTCTGCCCGTTCAAAACGGTCTGTCCACCCTTAGTATCACAGCCGCAGGCAAGGGAATTAAACAGACACCACTCCCCGCAGATGACAGGAAAATGGTTCTGCATTTCCGCAATTCCCCTTGCAAAATGCTCGTGGATATAGGAAAGGTACCCGTCCAGGGTTTGCGGGCAGCCCATCATTTCTGCCGTCATCAGGTACTGGTGCGTGTCCAAGACAACATTTTGGTACTCCTTCTCCTGCATGAAATCCTTCCATGCAGTCAGCTGAAAGCCATCATGAAACACCACATATTTTTCAGTAGGAAGGTAGCGGCGCATCCGGTGATATGCATCTGTATAAAACTTCCGAAGAAAGGTCTGCGGAATACTTTTACTGCCCTTCGCCAGTTCTGGATCTGCAGGCGGATAGCGCTTCTGCACTTGCATGGCTTCAAACAGAGAACCCATTGCCGGTTCATTTAAAATTTCTATTCCCCAGAGTCCCTTCCGGTGCCCGTAACGATTTGCTAAACGCTCCAGAACAGAAAGTGCAAAGAGAACGCTCTCCGGTTCCTGTGCCCATTTGCACACGCCGCTGATACCGCCATTGTCAAAGCCGTTTTGCCCGTGCGGAACCGTGTGCAGGTCAATGAGAATTTTTAAATCATATTGCTCTGCCCACGCAAACGCATGGTCAAGCTCCTGCACACAGCCCAGAAACGGCGGGCAGTCGCCGAATATAGAATACGGAACTGGAATTCTCACAGTATTTAATCCCATTGAATGAATGGTAAGAAAATCCCGTTCCGTAATATATTCCGAACGGTGAATGGCAATGCGCGCCTCATAAACTTCCCGCGGCAGCTGCCGCGGAAGCGCATCCTCATCCGCGGCATCGGTTCCTGCAAACAAAGCAGGATTCATCCATTTTTCAAGTACCAGCCAATTTCCTAAATTGACGCCTTTTACTTGTTCCACGATTGATAACCTCCAATTTTTCAGTTTGATCGAACTCCCGCTGTCGACAGATTTTACGCAAGTAGCGGAAATCTTATAATCTTTGCTGCATCACAACAGTACCGCTTTCTGTTTTCCGGCATTTCTCCATCACTTGGCACCCATCTCAGCGTATAGCCTATGTCGTTTTTCCCATAATTGCTCTTAAGAATTTTGGGCTTGGCATTTTCACAAAGCTGCGACAAATCATACCCATCCGATTCTGTTCATGAAACGTCCATTCCCGTAATATTTGCCATTGCTTCTGCAAAGGATATGCACGGATAACGTACCCCTTCTTTTTGCTGAATTGTAGCAGAAAGACAAATGGTATGCAATGGCATAAACCTATAAGCTGCTTCTTACCTACTCTGTTTCAACAAATGTGTGAAATGAACGTGGCTGCAGTTCCACCGTCAACTTTCTGCCACCGTCACAAAGGGTAACCGGCTCTGCACGATCCAGTGCGTTCTGCATAACCAATACCCGACTTCCGTCCCGGTTTTCAAATGCGGTAGCAGCGCTGCTCCAATGTCCGGACAAACCAAGTACCGCTGCGCCGGGGCGCACAAACCTTGCAAAATGCTTCATAACATAAAACTCCGGCTGATATAAGACCGTTCCATCTTTCTCCACCGTAGCCATGGAATTTTGCTTCCAACCCCAAGTACTCTCCCCGCCGGCCTCCAAGATGAAGTTCCAATAAACATACGCTGTAACGCCGCAGCGAAAGTAATGGCACATCAGGCTAAACATATACTGTGCATATGCCCAGCTGTTTGTACCGTCTCCACATTCATTTTCTGTTTGAATCAGCTCTAACTCCGGAAAGCTCAGATGCGTTTTATCAATGACTGTACGCCCTGCCCACTGATAGCCAATTCCTTTGACATAGCGCAGTACTTGCGGGTCAAACAAAATAGAATCCACATACCGGTTATAGTTTTCCAGTTGAATCCGGTTGCCGGGCAGCAGCGTCATTTCCTCCGGCCCATTGAAAGTGCCCAAAAAAATATCTGCTCCGTCTCGGTCTTTCTCAAAAACAGGACCCAGATACTCGCCGATAAACACGCGGAAAGCCTCTGCGCTCCAACGGCAGGAAGGAAACTTCTGGTCGGCAAACGGTTCATTTTGTACATGCACCTGCACAATCGGAATGCCCTCTTGCCGATATTCCTGCACGAACCGCTGCAGGTAGTGTGCGTATGCGGCTAATACCTTCGGCTCCATGCGCAGCGTGCCATAGTTATAGGCTTTCGGTTTTTTCATCCAAGTAGGAGGGCTCCAAGGCGATGCAAAAAACTGCAAATTCGGATTCACTGCCTGTGCTTCCCGGATATAAGGGATTAAATACCGACGGTCCCGAGCGATGGAAAACCGGCGAAGCGCATAGTCGTCTTCTGTTTCATCGCAGCTGTACCACTCGGCTGCATAATCACTTGCGCCAATAGGAATCCTGCAAAAACAAAGCCCCATCTCTGCAGGACTGAACAGTGTCTGCATCCACGCCTGCCGCTGTGCGGCATTTGCGTGGGCAAGTGCCAAGTACCCCAACTCATTAAAACACCCGCCAAATCCCCGCAGCGTTTGTCCCCGCGCACCGGTAAGCTGCAGGGTGTTTGGGCTTTCTTCCTGTAAAGGCAAAATATTCCTTTGAAAAAACGGCTGTGCCGTGGTTGTTTGGAACCATTGTATGTTCATAAAAACCTCCTGATCATCGCCTGCTCCAGTTCAAAAAAGCATTTCAAAAACCGGACTGGCGGCAAAAGCCGCCGGCCCGGTTATACCGTATGACGCGGCATTAACGAAAAATCTGTTTCATACGCTTCTTTATGACTTCATGCTGGCCACATAAGCATCCAGCTGCTTTTGCAGTTCCGCCCGTACTTTTTCAATACCGGCAGCCTGCATCTGCTGTTTATACTGCTCCAAGCCAGAAGAAGCATCGGTATAGCCTAATTCCAACGGCCACCAGTACTGCTTCTGGACATTTACGCAGGCATCATACTCTGTTTCAATTTTTGATGTGTCAATGGAAAATCCGGCGTATTTTTCCGAAGAATTATCGGAAGAAATCTGCTTCTCGAATGTCTGTTTCCACTGCGTATAGGACTCCGGTGTACCGGCAGCATCACGATTAAATTCTTTCGTGCGTGCCGCCCACATATCAGAAGCGGCATACTGGTTGCTATCTGTAATCTTATACTGCCCTTTATCATTGAGGGTATAGGTTTTTCCTTTAATGCCGTACATAAAGGCATCAAACACTTCACGGTCACTGGTGATCAAGTCCCACAGCGCCATTGCACGCTCCGGGTTTTTCGAAGTATTGGAAATCACCATGCAGTCCTGTGTATAAGGTAAATGGAATACGTGCTTGTCAAAGTTGTTGAACTTCATGTCATATTCGGGGTGCAGCACTGCAAAGTTCGAGAGGTTGTCCAAATTATAGGTCATCATGGCTGCCTTCCCGTTTTGCAACTTTGTGGAGTCTGTATCAGAGAGTGCAGATTTCGTGAAGAAGCCCTTTTTGTTCCAGCGTGTCATCATGCTCAGAAAGTCCTTGATATTCGGTGTTTCATAATAAGTAAAGAGTTTCGGATCCTTTTGTGTCGGGTCAAGAAACAGAAAATCATTGGTCGTCCCGGTCGTAGAGCGATACCCTTTAGACTTCATCCAGGTGTCGTCCCATTCAGAACCGGCCGAATAAATATTCAGCGGCTCCATTTCCGGATGTGTTTTCTTTACTATATCGCAGTACGCTTCCACATCTTCAAACGAATCCATTTTCCCATTCCAATTTGTACCCTTCATAATGTCCGTACGGTACAACGGGCCATACGCGCTGTATGTCGGCAACAGCGTCGGAACACAGTAATAGTGTCCCTGAACCTTCGCTTCCTGCAGGGCCGCCTTGCTTTGCGCGGCATAGTTTTTCGGCGCATAGGTCTTCCACAAATCATCCAGATTCATAAATGCGCCCTTTTGTGCCATCGAGTAGAAATTCAGCCAGGTCGCACTGTACGCCATATCAAATGACTCGCCGGAAGAAAAAATCAGCGGATACTTATTTGCGTAGTTTGCCCAAGGAATCCAGTTGATTTTCAAAGTACAGTTTAACTTCTTTTTAATCAGCTCATTAAAATTCTTGTCAACTGCATCCTGCCCTGACGGACGGTCACCGATCACGTACATCACCAGATCAACTTCTTTTGAAGTATCCAGCTTTCCGGAGGTGCTGACAGATTTAGACGCTGTCTTCTGCTCCCCACAGCCGCCCATGCTGCCCAGCACCAATGCACCAGCCAGAACCAGAGAAATAATTCTGTTCTTCTTCATACCTTTTCATTCTCCTTTTTCATGTGGATTGATATACCTGCTATTCCAAAAAGGGTTTCAGCCTTTCACGGCGCCAATGGTAATGCCTTTCACAAAGTATTTCTGCACAAACGGATAAACAACCAGAATCGGCCCAGTCGCCACCACTGCCATGGCCATCTTCAATGTATTAGAAGGCAAATCGGCAGTCGGTATGCCTGCGCGGCTGGCGATCTGTGCCAATGCCTCGGTCTTCTGCAACAAATTGTACAGCATATATTGCAGGGGATACTTCGTTTCGGAATTGATGTAAAGCATGGCATTGTACCAGTCGTTCCAGTATCCCAGCGCAATAAAAAGTCCAATGGTGGCCATGCCTGACTTTAAAAGCGGCAGCACAATCTGTCCGAAAGTCCGCCATTCACCGGCGCCGTCAATTTTTGCGGATTCAATCAGCTCTTTGGGAATCTCCGCGGCAAAGCTACGCATGATGAGCAGATAAAACACATTGAAAAGCCCCGGCAGAATCAGCGACCATAAGTTATCTTTTAAATGGAGATACTGAATATAGAAGATATACGTGCAAACCATGCCGCCATTAAACAGAGTTGTAAAGTAAAAATAGAAAGAAAACTTATTGCGATACTTAAAATCCTTGCGGCTGATTACATAAGCTGTCATCGTCGTCAGCACCATTCCAATGGCGGTTCCCACGGCGGTAATCAAAATGGATACCCCGTAGGCCTGCGCCACCATCAGCGGGGATTTAAAAATCAGCTGATAGGCTTTTACGGAAAAATCCGCCGGCAAAATACTGAATCCATGAAATCGAATGTACTGCTCCGACGTAAATGAAGCAGAGATCATAATGATAAACGGTATCAGACATAAAAGCGCTACAATGGTTACAACCATATAGCAAATAACATAGAATACTTTTGAAGATGCCGGCAAGCGTATGTGACTCTGCGTCTGCACAACCGCACTTTTTGTTTGCTTCATTTTTACTCACCCCTTAAAACAATGCGTAATCTGCATCTACATGCTTGACGATGGAATTGACGACTACAATAATAATAAAGCACAAAGTGGATTGATAAAAAGACGCGGCTGCCGTCATGCCCAGGTTTGAGTTTTGCAGCAAAGAACGGAACACATAGGTGTCAATGACATCTGTGGAATTAAAAAGCTGTCCGTTGTTGCCCACAATCTGATAGAACATTTCAAAGTCCCCGCGGAGAATCCGCCCTACCTGCAGCAGCAGCATAATGATAATCATCGGTCGGATGCAAGGCAGTGTGATATACCGAATGCGCTGAGAAATCTTGGCACCGTCAATGTAAGCCGCCTCATAGATGCCCTGATCCACGCCTACAATCGCGGCAATATAAATGACGGAATTATAGCCGCACCACTTCCAGGAATTAAAGCAGCAAATGATAATCGGCCATACCCACGGCATGGAGTATACATTCACTTGCTTTCCGCCCAGACTGGTAATCACATGGTTCAGCAGACCGGTTTCGTAATTAAAAAGCGCATACACAAACGTTCCTACAATGACCCATGAAATAAAGTAAGGTAGAAAGATGGCGGACTGCGTGATTTTTTTAAAGACCTTGGCGTTCATTTCCGTAATGAAAATGGCAATGATAATCGCCAGTGCCTGCGAGGTAATTAAGTTGACAATGTTATAAAGAATCGTGTTTTTGGTAATCAGCCAGCCGGTTCCGGAGGAAAATAGATACCTGAAATTTTCGATTCCGTTCCATTCGCTTCCAAACACGCCAAGGTTGAACCGGTAATTCTTAAATGCCAGCACAAGCCCCGACATCGGCAGATAAAAGAATACGAACGTAAAAATTGTGGCCGGCAGAATCATAAGAAACAATGCCCGGTTGCGGCGAACCTCACAGGCAAATCCCTGAAAATGTGCTTTCACAATGTTCTCTCCCTTTCCTCAGTAATGTGATTTTTCATATACTTTCTTTTCATTTGATAAAAATAGTATACAAAGTTACCCTAAAATTTGTAAGAGAAAAATATTACGATAAAGAGGAAAAAATAATGTTTTTTATCATTTGCACATCATTCTGCTTGATAATTAAATTTTTATGTTTATTCTATATAGGGTCTTGTGCTATAATACAGGAGAACAGCCTGTACTTTTCCCCATCTTTCATAAAAATGACCGGAAGTGTGTATGAGAGGAGCAGCAGCACATGATTCAACTCATGATTGTAGAGGACGAACCTTTAATTCGCAATGGGCTTTTGCACCATATGCCTTGGCGAAAGCTTGGCATCGACAGCATACGAACCGCCGCAAATGCAAATGACGCACTGCAGATTAGCAATACCTTTCAGCCGGACATTATCCTGTCTGACATCCGTATGCCCGGTATCAGCGGCATTGAGTTGTGTTCACAGTTTCACAGACGGTTCCCAAACAGCCAAATCATTTTTATCAGCGGTTATTCCGATAAGGAATATTTGATGGCTGCCATTCACTTAGGCGCTGTCAGTTATATTGAAAAGCCAGTTTCCATTGCAGAGCTGTCCGACGCGGTTCGTAAGGCCACTCGCTGCCTGCACCGCCTGAACCAGCAGGAAACCAGCTGCTTACATACTTTGCTGTGTGCGGACGCCAAAGAGCGCGCAGACGCCCTGCAGGTTTTTCCGCAATGGCAGCAGCAGAAAAACCTGCGCAATGATAAAACCTTCCGTGTCGGCATTATGAAGCTGCAAGCAAAGGGATGTTCCACAGCCGGTCTTGCCGAAACCTGCCAAACTGCTCTGCAGCTGCAGTTTCCAAATCAGCACCTCCACTTTACTGCTGACCTTGCCGGACCCACTTCCATGTTTGTTTTGCTTTCCGGCTCATCTTCGCTTCACTTTAACCGAGAGAAGCAATGGCCCGAGATTTGTGAAACACTCTTACGCTTGGCAGGAAAAAACAGCCCCTGCTTTTTGGGTATTGGAAAGTCTGTTTCCAAGTTAGAACTGCTCTCTGACTCGCTCCAGTCTGCTGAAAGCGCAGTGCTTGCCCTCTCTTATAAAGGGTGGAACGCTTTCGCTTTCTATGACGAACCACAGTCCGAATGGAAAGCAGAACTGCCCGAAGCCACGCGCAGTGCATTTTTCAAGCAGCTTCTGTGTGGGAAACAGGAAGATGTGCAAAAACGGCTTGTACAATTTTTTTACAAACTGACAGAGGACCATACAATTTTGAATTTTAATATCAAAAATTTATACTATCAACTCGACTGCGAAATTCTGCGGGCAGAACAGCAGTACGCCTGTAGAAAGGATACCATACCCCAGCTTTCCGGCTCCTTTCTTGACCGTGTGCAAACACTTAAGGAAATGCATCAATATCTTTCGGGCCGTATTCAAACCTTTTACGCAGAAAAAGGAGAGCGAGAAAAGCGCAATTCCGCCATTCAGACCGTTTTAAACTACCTGCATACCCGACCAGATGACCAGGCCATATCCATTCAGATGCTGGCTCAAATGGTTTACCTAACCCCTACCTATTTGAGCAATATTTTTAAAAAACAAACCGGCATGACCATCGGTCAGTATCTGACTAAAATACGCATTGAAAAAGCAATGGAATACATGGCAGACCCCAAACTAAAGCTTTATCAAATTGCCTCTATGGTTGGATATGAGGATGCGAATTACTTTGGGAAACTCTTTAAAAAGCAAACTGGTATGCTCCCCTCAGAGTATCGGGAGATGGTGTCATGACATTACAGGGCACAAAGCGCTTCCGCCAAAAGTTCAGGCAGTGGCCGATGCAAAAGAAAATGTTCTGTGCGTACACTGTACCTACCATCTGCATTATCATCCTTGCCAATGCTGTTGCCTTTCCGATTATCTCTCACTATTACAAGGAAGAACTAAAAAATACGATCACCCTGACCAATGACCAGGCGCAAAATTTTATGCTGAACCACGCCCAAAATATGGACTATATCGCACAGCTAATTACGCGGAACTGGGAGATTAAAGAAACACTTTCCTCACCAAACTTCGGAAGTCATCAAAACGCTGGGGAAGCCTATCGGGAATTCTATAATTTGAACGATGAATTTGAAAACATTGAACTCTCCAATGATATTTACCGCATTGGAATTTATCTGCCAGACTCTTTAATGTATGCAAACAATAATTACTATTTTTATCCGGAATCTGAACTGAAATCACGGAAGGACTATGCCGACCTACTTCATTCTTTGTCTGCCAATCAATATTACTTCGCAACCATTCGGGAAAAGGAATACTACAACCCAAAACTGACAGAGAAATATCTTGCGCTGTTCCAGCCGCTGCGGATCATTACTTCTCAGGGAAAAGAACGCCTCTATGTGGTGAAGGTGGAAATTCAGCTGAAAAATTTAGTCCATATTCTGGACAATGCCAGTGATGTAATGCACAGCAGCACCTATTTGGTCTCTGCTTCCGGTAAGGAAATCTGCAGTTCCAACGGTGCGGCGGCACTTAACAGTAGCGAAGATGTTCCTGCCGACTGGTCTTTGCGAACCGTGCAGCACATTCGCTGCTATGTATTCAGCCGCCAGTTGGTACGCTATAAGTGGCAAGTCCTTACTTACATTCCCCAAAAAGAACTTTCGCACCGTGCAAGCGTTATCTGGATTCTGGCAGTCATCTTACTGGTCGGGCTGTGCTCTGCTGTAGCCGTCATTTCTTACCAGCTGTCCCGCTCTTATGCCGGCCGCCTATCGCTGATTAACCAGCGTATGAAACATCTGGGAGATGAAGGCACAACCGACCGCTTTGTTTTACAGGCAGGCTCTGGGGATGAAATCGATCAAATCTGCCATACCTTCAATGAGATGGCAGAGCAGCTTCATTACTCCATGCAGGAACGTTTCCTGCTCGGAAAAAAAGTGGCTTCCGCCAACCTCAAGGCGCTGCAGGCGCAGATAAACCCGCATTTTTTGTACAATACACTGGATCTCATCAACTGGGGCGCCATGGACTACGGCGCAACTGAAATTGCAGACCTTGCCCGCAATCTGGGACAGTTTTACCGGCTAAGCCTAAATCATGGCAAAATGGCCATTCTGATTGCGGATGAGTTACGCCATGTACAAGCCTATGTCAACATTGAAAATGCACATTTTGGCGGAGCCATCAATCTTTCTCTTCAAGTGCCAGATTCGATTCGTGAGCTTGCCTGTCTGAATATCATCCTGCAGCCGCTTGTGGAAAATGCAATCGTTCACGGCATCGCAGAGCATCCGGCTATTGTGGAATGCAACATCACCATCTGTGCCGTTCACTCTGAAAATGACCTGCTTCTGCAGGTACAGGATGACGGCCCCGGCATGACTGCCGAACAAATGCGTACCATTCTGCAGGAGGAATACCAAAGCACCTACAACGGTTATGGCGTCAAAAACATCCATTCCCGCATTCGGCTATGCTACGGAGAAGCTTACGGTATCTCTTATCAAAGTTGTCTGGGTGAAGGAACCACCGCCACCATCCGAATTCCCGCCATGCATTTGGAAGAACTAAACGCACTGCTACAGTAATCATCCAGCCTTTCCGTGTATCAGCTCCTGTTTTGCCGTAAATTCTGCTTTTATAGCGGATTAGCCGCCCCTTTAAATATAGCTTATAGAAACACGCGGATACGAAGCAGTGCGGAGGAACCTCTCTGCACGACTTTTGGGTTTTCCAGGCAAGCCTATTTAAAATCTGCTCTATCGCAGACAATTCTGAAAAAAAGATTGACAAATTTTTGTTTTCATAGTATTCTGGATTCTGGTTAGTCTCAACTAATTGAAATGTATACCACTTTTCTTTCCTGCAATGCGTAAATTCTGTCGTTCAGTTAGTTTAAGCTAACATTTTGATTAATAACTGGGAGGTCTTCAAGTGAAACAAACTATCAAGAAAATTCCTGCTCTGCTGCTTACCGCAGCGATTGCCGCCTCGTCGGTGGCTCTGCCGGCTTTCGCCGCCGGTAATTTAGATGGCTTCCGTTCTGACACCACACAGGCTGTTGTAAAAAACGCAGGTCAGACCTATGTCTTTGCAATTACGCCGAATGACGCAAAAGCCACCCCGTACTTTACCGTTGGCAACGGCACGGTACTTTCCACTTTTACCGCCCATGCACCGGTAAAACAAGCCGACGGCAAAACCACCTACTACTTTGGGTACAAATGCTTAAAGGATGGCGCCGCCGGTGTGTACATCCGCATTGGCGGGGAAACCCAACGTGTCTTTATCGGCTACGTCGGACAAAAGCCGACAGAATCCGCAGAAAGCGCTGCGGCAGCGAAACTGCTGAGCGATCTGCATGGCACTTATGAGCCGCTGTTTACTTCCTCCACCATGCTGAGCAAAGCTTACACTTCCTATTGGCATGATTACTGCGCCGCCATTGTTGGCGCAGACAAGGCAGACGCCACTGCGGCAACGCTGCAGAGCTCCGTAACTGCCACGGTGATGGGCGACACTGCCGTAAACGCCTACAAAAGCGACCCCGACAGCGCACGCTTTCAATGCGGCTTTACCGGTGATGTGGCTACGGTAATGGTAAACGGCACCCAAATCAGCGGGACAGATGCATCCGGTAAGCAGCTTTTCTCACACAACTATCAATACCTCGAAAGCAAAACAACCGTTGACCAAGAAGGCATGGACTTCACCATTTTTGAAACCAAGGACGCCAATGCGGGCGAATTCAAATACTTTGCTTTTGCGCCCGATACACCCGCTTCTACTTACCACACGGAATTCCGCTACGGCAGCAATTTAGAGGATCTTCTGAAGTTGTACTCCGGTAAATACGCTTACTGGTTGGCCGCCGGTGAGCTGACAACGGCTGACAAAGCCATGTACGAAGACTGCGTTTCCCTGTTCTGCCTTGAAAATATGGATTACACCGCAGCGCGCACCGCCGAATCCCTGACACAAATCAGCGACTTTGTTGGCACATGGGACTACTATGAAAACGGCAAGGCAGACGGTGACAAGCTGTCTTTCACAGTAGATGCCAACGGAAAGGGCCAAAGTTATTACATGGGCAAGCCTGCCTCAAATTATCAGGTCTTTGCCTATGACAACGATGGCACAGACACCACAAAATCCGGCATCTATGTTTCACACAGCGAGGAAGCAACCCCCGCCAAATATTCGATAACAACCACAGCCGCCGGTCAGACACTGCTTACGCTTTCCGGAGAAGAAGACGGAAAGCCCTACACCATTTCTTATATGAAGCACATCGCCGCCGCACAAAGCTGACCGCCCGAAAACTGCGCAAAATGTGGAAAAGCCGCCCTGAAAAACGCCACATACGGCGCTTCAGGGCGGCTTCTTCCTCATACACAGGGCACACGCAGCTTGCTTGCCACGGCCAATCTTTCATCAAATCGGCACGCAAACGGCGAAAAGGCAATTTCTATTCGCTCTCTGCTCTTTAAACAAAAAAAGCGCCACCTGCCAAAAATATGGCGTGCCACTTTCCTTGTTATTGCACTCGCTCCAATATCAAGCTGACTGGTTCTCTTGAAAATCCGTCAGCAGTTTCAGATGCTTGCGCTCTTCTTTTTGAATGATTTTAAATAGTTCTGTGTGTCGATCCTCCAGAATGGTTCGAACCTCTCCCACATAAAGCAGGGTGTCCTTTTCCAGAGAAACTGCAAAACGGAATGCTGCCTCCAAAGACTGCAGATCCGCATCGTTAAAGTGAAACTGGCGGGAGAGCAAAGTCTGCAGATAAGCATTGTATTCCTCATCCAGCGGCTCGCTGCCAGGTGCTTCGTCACGGAATTTTTCCGCTAAATCCATATAGAGCTTTTCATGCTTTTCCTCTTCACCGGCCAAATATCGGAAAAGATCCGCCGCCTTCGCATCACTGGTGATTTTAGCAGCTTGGTCATAAAACGAATGACCCGTCTTCTCCAATTCAATCAGGCTGTTCAGCAGGTCACTGATTTGAAATACTTCACTCATGAATTCGACCCTCCTTTTACTTAACGGTCACATGTTTGCTAAGTGGCTTCACATGGATATTGCTGCGGTACTCTGTTTCTGTCCAGTTCATATTTTCGGCAATCATCGCTTCCGGATTCAGGGTGACACCCTCCAGCATAAACTCCTTAAACTTTTGGTACCCGGCACGGTCAATCAAATGACCGCCATGAATGTAAATTGGTTTGCCCCCCAAAACCCATTCGGAAAAGCGCGGCCAATTCTTCATGATGGCCAGAACGCTGTCCTCTGTGAGCCAATTTGCAAACAGTTTACCCATACGCGGGTATTGCTTGCCGGTACGACCGCCAACAATAATTTTGTAGAAATCCTGATCCGGTCGGCGCCATGCGCCTGCCGGGCAGGCGGTTACACACTCACCGCAACCCACACAGCAGCAGGTGTCTTTGTCCACCTTGTGCTGTGCATTAAGAGAAAGCACGCGGGTCGAAGCTTTTTCGCATTTCCGCACGCAGGCACCGCACCCGATACAGCGGTCGATGTCATAAATCGGCTTGGTGCAGCCGATAATCCCAAAATCCTGAAAATGCGCCTTCGCGCAGTCATTTGGGCAGCCAGACACGGAAATTTTAATGTGATAGGGGTTCGGGTAAATGATTTTTTCCAATTCGTGTGCCATATGCTGTGTGTTCACATTTGCCTTGATACAGTGCACCCCACCGATACAGGCCATAATGTTGCGCGGGGCGATGTAAGGATAGCCGGCAGAGGTTTCCATATCGACACCGCATTCGTTACATTCAATTTCCTTTAAGTAAGGCTGGATATACGCATTCACAGCTGGAATGTCCTTTGCTTGAATGCCGGGAGCATTCAAGGTTTGGCGTGTTCCCAGGTGAAAGCTGCCATTTCCCCATGTCTGGCAAACGTGCTGAATCACATCCAGCCACTTTGCATCAATGACAGCGCCCGGCACACGGAGTTGGAGCATGAATTCTCCGGGGACTTTAGACTGTCGGAAGCAATTGTTCCGCAGTTCCATGACATTGCAATCTTCTACCAAATTCATTCCCTCCTAGTCCACAAGTTTCTTGCCAACGGTGTAGTTAAACACCGGGCCGTCCAAACATACATAGGTTTCATCAATACGGCAATGCCCACATTTGCCGATGGCGCAGGACATTTTTCGTTCAAAGGACATCCAGATTTTTTCTTCCGGAACGCCGTGCATCCGCAATTCCGCACCGGCAAATTTCATCATGACCGGCGGCCCCACAACAATACACGCGTAATTGTCTCCAAAGGACTTGAGCGGAACTTCATCTACCAGGGTCGTTACCAAACCCTTGTGCCAGCCCGGATAGTCCTCATTGTCCAGCGTATAAAGCGGATGAAAATGCTCCGCGGCTTTCCAACGTGCCAAGTCCTCTTTAAAAAGAATACTGTTAGAGTTCTTAAAGCCCAAGATCAGATACACTTCTTTTGCAAAGCCTGGTTCGTCGCACATTTGGTTAATCAGGCTTTTCACCGGAGAAACACCGGTGCCGCCGGCGATGATAACCAGATTTTTGCCTTTCAACTCTTCCACAGGCCAGCCGTTGCCGTAACAACCGCGCAAAAACATCGTGTCGCCCTTTTGCATCCGAAACAGTTCGTCCGTTACCTTACCAACGCTGCGAATCGTAAACTCAACGTAACCATTTCCGAAGCCACTGACCGAGATGGGCGCTTCGCCCACTTTGGGAATGGACAGCTGCATAAACTGCCCGTGGCGCACCGGGACATCGCACGCAACGCGGAAAGTCCACTCTGTGGCTGTCTGCTTAAAAATATCCAAAATTTTTGCAGCCTGCGGCCGCACCGGATTGTCAATCATGCGAAGTCTCTCCTTTCTGCTTCAGTTCTGCGATAGCTTCCGAAAGCTTCTGCAGCGTGGCCGGATAGCTGATCAGCTCCGGACAGCGTGCAGAGCAGCGCCCGCAGCCCACACACATGGGGCCTGTGTGAAACCGAGCATCATATCCGTAAACCTTGTGCAGAATTTTGTAGCGATACTTTTCAGAAGTCTTTTTGCGGAAGCAGGCGCCCCCCGCCACCTGGTCGAAACCGTCAACCATGCAAGAGGAGCAGGTGCGGCGGCGCTCACCGACATGCGGATTCTGTGTGTAAGCAATATCTGTGGTTTCAAAGCAGGTGCAGGTGCTGCACGCCACTGTGCAGGAACCGCATCCAATACAGCGCTGGTCAAACTCTTTCCACATGGGATGCTCTTTAAGCTGATTGACAAGATCCAGACTGTCAATAACCGGATAGTCTACCTTCAGCTTGTTTTCCTGCGGAAAGCGAATGGTGTAATCCGAAGACTCGGCATCCTTAAAATATGGCGCAAACGCCGGGTCGCAAACTTGAACAAAGGCACCGTCTTCGCGGAAAGAAAAAGCCAGAGAATGCAGGTCGGTTTCGTTTGCACCCACGCTGCAGCAGAAACAACCATCAAACTGGGTGGTACACTCCATCAGTGCAAAACGAGCCTCTTCACGTACACGCTGGTAAAAAAGATCCACTGGGCCGTTGTGCAGATAGATGTCGTCTTGAATCTTAACTGCATTCAAGTCACAGGCACGCCCAAAAATCAGCTTAGGCTTCCGCGGTGGTTTACTTTCTTGGAAATTGTCCTCTGTAAAGTAAAACAGCGTCTGTGAAATTGGTGTGAGCGCCTCTTTCATCGGGTACGTGGAGCGCTCCCGAAATTCGATCTCCGAAAAGCGATGAATCTGTCGGTAAATCACGGAGTCTGTTAGTGCATAGCGGCCGCCGGCCGGCACCCGTACCGGCGCGTAAAGGTCATATGTTTCCTCTAATGCCGCAAACAGCGCATCACAGGCCTCCGGCGCCAACCGGTATGTCTTTTTCTGAGTCAATCCCATTCCTTCCTTCCTATGTTGCCTAACATTGTTAATAAAATATCACCTTATGCGATACTTTTCATTATAAAACCTGCATATACTTTTGTAAAATACTAAATTAAATATATCTTCATGCCTAATTTACTATAGATACGGTATGGAAAGCCGCACCGCTTTCGCCGGCAGCACCACCGCAACGAAAGAGGATTCCATCACAAAGGGTTCCGCTTGCATCTGCTGAAAAAATGCGATATGTTTTAGTGGTCGCAGCCGCTGTGCGGAAAATCTCCAACTTTGTGAAAATGCATGGCAGAACAGTCAGTTGTTTTGCCAATACCTCCAGCATTTAAAATATACAGGACAGCATCATGCCCGCAGGCTGGCAGAAGCATCACACAAATTTTGAAAAATGCGCATACGATCTGCATGAAAATAAATGCGGCGGCGGCTTAACAAGAGAAAGAAAAGACGCCGGATTTCCGTGACTTGCAACGTAAAAAAGGCTTCCAGCCGGTAGGTGTTGACACACTGATCCCGCTGCGCTATACTGAAAGCAGAAAGCAGCGAGGCCTGCGTTTATCTCTCTTTGGAGGATAAGCGCGGGTCTTCTTTGTTTTTATTAGGTAAAATTTTGCAGACGGAGGGATGCATGGTATGCAGGAGGTTCTGTATTATCAGGTTGCTGACACATTGGCGTACGAAATGCAGCTGCTGCGGGAGTGGGGCGTAACAGACCTATGCCTGCGACAGGAAAACGGGAAGGTGCCCCTGGCAGAATGTGCCCGAAACGCCGCCGGGCTTGTGGTGGAGTATGAGCAGGTGACAGCGGAAAAACTATCGCGGATGCCGCAGCTGAAAATTATTTCACTCCAATCCATCGGCTACAACAACATCGACCTTGCCGCCGCGACGCAGCGAAAAATCTGCGTAACCAACGCGCCCGGCTTTTGCGCGGAAGAAGTGGCTGCGCACACCGTGGGCATGATGTTAGATCTTGCCCGCAAGATTACTTACTTTGACCGTACCGTTCGCCGCAGGCAGTGGAATCCACTGCTTGGGTATCCGCTGCACCGGCTGCGCGGCGAAACCGTGGGCCTTGTTTACTTCGGAAATATTCCCCAACAAATGGTTCCGCTGCTGAAAGCCCTGCAAATGCAGGTACTGGTATATGCCCCGACAAAGTCAAAGGCATACCTTGCGGACTTCGGCTGCGAGAAAGCGGAAACCCTGGACGAACTGTTGGAACGTGCGGACTTCGTTTCCCTGCACACCCCGCTGCTGCCGGAAACAACCCATCTGATTGGAGAAGCAGAACTCAAACGCATGAAAAAAACCGCATTCCTGATTAACACGGCACGCGGCGCCGTTGTGGACGAACCGGCACTGGTGCAGGCGTTGAAAACGGGCGAAATCCTGGGTGCCGGCATTGATGTCATTGAAGATGAAACAAACGCACAGAGCGAACTATTCCAGTTGGAAAACACGGTAATTACACCGCACGCAGCTTTTATTTCGGAGGAATCCTTTTACGATGCGCGTAAAAAAGCGCTTGCACAGCTGGTACAGCGTCTCAGCAAGGGTGAGCGACCGGAGTTTCTGGTGAATCCGGACGTTTCCTTCTGAAAGCAAAGCAAGCCCCCACTTTCCGGCAGAAGCCGTCAGAAAGTGGGGGCTTGCTTAATGGAATGTGCCAGGCTGCCCTTAAATCTTTGCTCGAAAGCGCGTACAGCGAAAGGGGGATAAGTCCACCGGGGGTGTACCGCCGGTCATTCTTTCAGCAAGACTGTATGCCGCAGCGGGACCGATTCCGAAGCCATGACCGGAAAAACCACAGGCAAGGTACAACCCCGGCACACCGTCCGCTTCATCAAGCACCGGAATACCATCGGCGGAAGCATCCGTCCAGCCGGCCCAGGTCCGCACAATCTTTGCATCCGCAAGCGCAGGGAAATACTTCATAATGCCGCGGCAGGTGCAGGGAGCGGAAAGGCTGGTGGAAGCGGGGAACGCTTCGTCTGTCAACCCAAACGGCTCCAGACCGGTGGAACCGCCGAAAACAAAGGAACCGTGTGCGGTTTGGTGACCGTAAAAGTCCGCTTCGGCGGTGCCGAGCATCTGTGCGAACAGGGGCGGCTCCGCCTCGGTGACCAAACACTCGGATTTTTTCTTTCGCATGGGTACATCCACACCGAGCGGCAGCGTCAGTTCCCGCGTTTCACAGCCGGCTGCCACAAGAATCTGCTCCGCTTCGTAGATGCCGCTTGGCGTAACGGCTGCGCAAATTCTGCCTCTGCGCTTTTGCAGACTGCGCACCGGTTCGCCGGTGATGAAGCGTGCGCCCAACGCGCGTGCTTTTTTGTAGTATCCCAGTGTGGTGGTGAGAGGGTTGGCGTGCCCGTCTGTGGGGCACCAGCTTGCACCGATGACCTCTTGCGAAAGATATGGATTGATGGCACGCACCTCGTCGCCGTCAATCATGCGTACATCCAAGCCGCACGCCACGGCTTGGTCTGTCAACTTCTGCAGTGTTTTCAAGTGTGCTTCGGTTTTGCCAAGACGCAGGTTGCCCTTCTGCACATATTCAACATTGGTGTCAAGCTCCTGTGCAAGGGCAGGCCAGAGGTTTTGAATGCCCCACATGACAAGGGGCAGCTCGCGCGGGTCCCTGCCGGACTGCCGCACCCCGCCGCCGTTGCGGGAGGAACCGCCATTTCCAACAGCGTCTGCAGCCTCCAGTACCGTAACGGACTTTCCCTTTTTTGCAAGGTAGTAAGCAGCTGCACTGCCCACAATGCCACTGCCGATGATGAGTACATCCGCTGTGCTGCTCATTTTTCACCTCCGCTCTCGCTGCCCAAAATTTTCATTTCCGTTGGGCGCATGGGCGCGCGGCTGGTAGCTGCCGCAAGGGCAGCGGGTTTTATGCCCAGCTCGCGAGCGATGATGCCCTTTACCAGTCTGCCGCAGGTCTGCCCTTGGCAAAGCCCCATGCCACAGCGCAGGTAACGCCGCACTTCGGCAAGCGTGTACATCCCATCATGCACCGCTTTGCGGATTTCTCCTTTGGTGACTTCCTCGCAGCGGCAGATAATACAGTCATCATCCGCAGCGGGAAGAAAAGGCCCGATATCGGCGCACCGGTCATTTGCCTTTCTCATGATTCGAACACCTCCTTATAAAAGCGCGCGTCCATGCGCTTTTCTTTCGGGACTTTTATGGTGAGCAGCGCGGTATGGTCAAATGCAGGGGAAGTTTTTACGTCAACCACTTCCGCATCGCAGACAGGACTCCCGGCGCGGTCAAGCGCCTTGCCCCGGCTTCCCTTTTGGGGAAGTGGCAGAAATTCATAGGGCAGCGTCACGGTGGCAAACCCCGGCTCGTATGTTTCGTTCAGCAGAAAAATTGCTTGACCGGAACAGCTGGCAACACACATACCGCAGCCGATACACTGTGCGCTTGGATCTACCTGCGGCAGCGCGGTAATGCTGCTGCCGATTTGAATGCAGTGCACAGGGCAAGCATCCTGGCAGGGGTTACACGGAATATTTTGCGTACACTCGATAACCGGATGAAGCCCGGTTTCATGAACGACTCCTGGAAAGCGCTCCGCTTCCTCCCGGGTAAGGTGTCCCTGCGTCAGCAGGGTATTGGAAACAGCAATGCCCTCTTCTGTTGTTGACAAGTGTCTGCCGCGATTTTTGGGAGCAAACATTCCCTGCCGCAATTCGCTGAGGTCTTTGCCGAAGGACTGCAGTGCTGCCTGCTTTTCCGCTTCCGAACAGAAGCCGAGGAACGCCGCCGCACAGATTCCCGCCATGCGGCCCTCAATCATCGCGGAACTTGCCTCCTCAATGCCAGAAACATCCCCTGCGGCAAAAATACCCGGTACAGAGGTTTCTCCATACACACCGCATACCGGCACCAGACCGCCGCACTTTGGGTCATCTGTCATCTCACAGCCCGCCATCCTCAGCAGCTGCGACATAGGAGAAAGGCCGACGGCAACACAGACAGTGTCAACCTCAAAGTGCTGCTCCGTACCGAGAATCGGCCGGAAGTGGTCGTCCACGCGATTGACCACCACACCGGTCACACAGTCGGTACCCTCTGCCTTTGTAATCGTGTGGGAAAGGTAAAACGGAACCCCGCAGCGCGCCACTTTTGCGGCGTGGACACCGTAACCGCCGATACACGGTGCGGCGTCCACAATTGCCTTGACGTCACAGCCGGCCTGCAGCAGCTGAAAGCTAACCACCAGACCAACGTTGCCGCTGCCGAGCATCAGCACTTTTTCGCCGGGCTTCACGCCGTGCAGATTCATCATGGTCTGCGCCGCGCCGGCGCCGATGACACCCGGCAGCGTCCAGCCGTCAAACGGTACCATGTTTTCGGAGGCGCCGGTTGCCACAAGAATGCTGTCTGCCTTGTAATGGCAGATTTCCGCCTCGCGGCGCACCACCACCTCTTTGCCGGGATAGATGCCGATGACCGGAGCGTTCAGCTGCACATCGACATTGGAAGCAATCTCGGCAAGCAGCTGCTCACCGATTTTGTACCCACGGATTTTTGCCTTGTGCTTTTTAGAGCCGAAAAATTTATGAATCTGTTTGAAGAGCTGACCGCCGGGCTTTGCGTTTTCATCAAACACGGCGACGGACATTCCGTGTTTAGCCGCTTCTGCGGCGGCACAAAGCCCCGCCGGGCCTGCACCGACAATGATGCAATCATACCGCTTCATTTCTGTGTCACCTTGCCCTTCGCCTGCGTGCCATCCTGTGTTTGTACTTGCATCCCCTCTTTGAGCGGAGTGACACAGGTACGAATATTCGGTTTGCCGTCCACGACCATGACACAGTCTGTGCAGCGGCCGATGGCGCAGAAGATGCCGCGCGGCTTGTGCAGTTTAGCTGTGTAACGGTGAATCATGATACCGTTCGCCTTCAGCGCCGCCGCAATGGGCTCCCCCTCGCAGCCGGTCAATGTTTTTCCATCCAGTGTAAAAGTGACCGCACGCCCCTTTGCAATCGTGCCCAGAATCGGATGTTCCGTAATGCGCTTCATAATCGGTTCCTCCCGCTGCTGTCTGATTTTTGTGCCGTATTTATGCCAGAGCCGGGTTTTCCCAAAGGCTGAGTCGGCGGCCGATGCCGCTCGCCTTTGCCCGTTCCAAACATCTGCAGCCCCAGCCGACGTCTTCCGTTGGCATACCGCCGACCGCGTAAACAACGATTTGCTCCGCGGAGGTGCGTCCCTCTGCGCGGCCGTTAATGAGAGCACCGATATCTGTGATTTCACTTTCCTTGACTTGACCGGCGGTTACCAGATCGTAAAACAGCATACCCAGCAGCGTCGAAACCGTCCGCTGGGTAGGATACGGCTTGCCTGCCCCCCAGCCGGCATACATTTTGAAGTTATCAGTAACCAGTCTGCACTTTGCCGAGTCTGCCAAAAAATCGCCGTCTAAAAGCAGCGCAGAGGTACTGATCAGCAGGGCGCCGGGCTTGAGCCACTCCCCCTTGATGTACGGATTATCTTCGAACTTTGCGGCGTTTGTGGTACCGAAGCAAAGGATATCCGCATCGCGGCAGACCTCCTCATAGCTGTTGCAGACCCTGTAGTTTCGAATGCCGGGAAAGTGCTGTTTGCAGTAGGTAAGAAAAGAATCAATGCCCGTTTGGCTGCGACCTTTTACCTTGACGGTGTCAAGGCTGGGCTGTTCCGTTAGAAAAGCATCCATTGCCGTTTTTCCCATCACTCCCGGGCCTATAATGGAAACGACCTTCGGGTTTTTCACCGAAAGCAGGCGAGCACCCAACCCCGGCACAGCGCCTGTGCGCATGGCACTAAGTACATTGGCAGACATATACGCCCGCGGCGCTCCGGTTTCGGGATCCATCAGCGTCAGCATCAGAATGGAGCGCGGCAGGCCGCGCATGCGGTTTTGGGGGTTAGAACCGTAACATTTAATCCCGCACATATGGAACTTGCCGCCAAGGTAAGCAGGCATTGCAAAAAAGCGCCTATCTGGTGCATCCAGCGGCATATCCGGAATGGTGGACGCTTTCGGAAAACTCATCTTAATGCCGTGGTCGTTTCCGCTGGGTCCGCCCATACGGTAATCACCCTTGTTCATCAGGGAAAAGACTTCCTGCATGGTGTCAATGCAGCCTTTCATATCCTGCACGCCGGCTTTGCGCATATCCTCCTCGCTCAAGTACAGAAAATCAATAGACGTATCCATGTTCCCGATTCTCCTTCATTCCTTTGAATTTCATAAAAGCACGTTGCAGCAAAGCAGTGCAGTCCAAAAACCATGCGTGTGTCTCGTCCTCAAACTCACGGACGAAGATTTCTTGCAGCTGCTGTCCCAGCGGTGCGGTTTTTCTGTCTGTTGTATCCTGCGTTTTTCAAAGCCTTTCGCCTTGAAAGTATAGAGAATTACGAATTGATAAAGCGGGAGAGAAATTCCTGTGTACGGGGATTCTGCGGCTGATCAAAAATCTGCGCAGGGGTGCCCTCCTCGGCAATGACGCCCTGATCCATAAAAATGACCCGTGTGGAAACATCCTTTGCAAAGGCCATTTCGTGTGTCACAATAATCATGGTAAGTCCTTCCTTTGCAAGGCTGCGCATAACCTGCAGCACTTCTCCAACCATTTGCGGGTCCAGTGCGCTGGTTGGTTCGTCAAAAAGCAGCACCTCGGGCTCCATCGCCAGCGCGCGCGCGATGGCAACGCGCTGCTGCTGCCCGCCGGAAAGCTGCGCGGGTTTCGCGTTGATGTACGGTGCCATGCCCACCTTGGTCAGGTACTTGATGGCGAGGGTGCGGGCTTCTTCTTTGCTCTTTTTCAGCACTTTCCGCGTACCGAGCATACAGTTTTCGAGAACGGTCAGATTGTGAAACAGATTAAAGGACTGAAACACCATGCCCACCTGCGCATGGTAAGCGCTTAGATTGAAATTGCGGGAAAAAATGCTGGTATCATGAAAGGTAATTTCGCCGGAGGTGGGCGTTTCCAGACGGTTAATACAGCGCAGAAGGGTTGACTTGCCGGAACCGGAAGCACCGATGATGCACACAACGTCCTGCGGAAAGGTCTGAAAGTCAATGTCCTGCAAAACCGGGTTATCACCAAATCTTTTGCTGATATGCTCCATCTTTAAAAGAGGCGCCTGAGTTACCGCATCCATATGCGCATCCCTCCTTTGATTTTTTTCTTTTCAGGCAGTACACCGGTCGGATCTGTCAGGGGGTCTGCCAGCTTGTAAAATCCGGTGCCGTCAATTTTGTGTTCCAGCCAACGCAGCAGGCGGGCACAGGCAAAGGTCATGATGAAATAGAGGACACTGATAATCATGTAGGTTTCGAAATAGCGGTAGTAAATGCCGGCGGCAGACTTGCCATTAAAGTACAGCTCCGTGACGGAAATGACATTCAGCACGGACGTATCCTTGATATTGATAATCAGGTTGTTGCCAATCTGCGGCAGAATATTGCGGATTGTCTGCGGCATGATGACGCTGACCATGGTCTGCCAGTGTGTCATACCAATCGCTTTGGCAGCCTCCACCTGACCTTTGTCGATGGAATCAATGCCGCCGCGCACCGTTTCCGCCATGTAAGCGCCGGTGTTGATGGAAACCACCAGAAAGCCGGCGGCAAGCGGAGACATATTGATGGCGAAAAGCTGCATGGAACCGTAAAAAACAACCATTGCCTGCACCATCATCGGGGTGCCGCGAAAAATTTCTATGTAGGCGAGCAGCAAGAATTGCAGCAGCTTATACAGAAATCTTTTGATGAAGTTTGCATCCGGCTCCGGTTTGGAGGCAGTGCGCAGAATACCGACCAGAAGGCCGATGACACAGCCGAAAAACGTGCCAACCAGCGCCAGCACCAGCGTTGTGACACAGCCCTGCAGAAAAAAGCTGGAGTATTTCTGCCAAAGGAACAGCATCCAGTCTGTGAAAGTCTGTGGTGATGTCATAATCAATTCGCCTCAATTCTTGTTTGGCAGGAAGCATAAGGAGAAACGATGGCTGCCCGCGGTTTGCAGCAGTGGAGCAGGACTTTGTCAATCTTTGCAAGCACAGTGCGCATTTGCTCCTCGGTTCCAATGGACATACGGATATAGGTACAAATGCGCGGCTGGTCGTAGTAACGTACCAGAACGCCCTCCTGCTTGAGCGCCAGATACAGCGCCTGCGCCGACAATCCCACCGGTTCGAAGAACAGGAAGTTTGTGTGGGACTCCAGCACATGGAATCCGCGCTGCAAAAGTGCCGTGCGCACCTTTTCACGCGTGCGGATGATTTTTCCAACACATTGGTGCATATATGCCGTATCCCGCATGGCGGCACATCCGAGTGCCTGCGAAATACTGTTGATGCTATCCGGATTAAAAGCGGCTTTCATCTGGAAAAGGTCCTCGATATTCTCCGCGCAAGAGATTGCAAAGCCAATGCGCGCACCGGCAAGGCTGCGGGACTTCGACAGGGTTTGAATCACCAGCAGGTTGTGGCACCGGTCAAGGAGGGGTACACAGCTTTCGTTGCCGTAGTCCACATAGGCTTCATCGATAATGACCAGATGGTTCGGATTTGCAGCTGCAATACGCTCCACGTCTGCCAGGCTGATCTTCAGCCCGGTGGGAGCATTGGGGTTTGCCAGCAGGACGTTGCACCCGCAGTTACAGTAGTCGTCAACACAGATACTGAAATCCTCTTTCAGTGGGATTTCCTGAGCCTGTAAGCCAAAAAAGGTGGAAAAGGTTTTGTAAAAATTGTAGGTGACATCCGGAAAGCAAAATCCGCCCCGACCGCTTCCAAACGCAAGCAGGCAGTACGCCAGAATCACATCGGAACCACTGTCTGCAAAAACCTGCTCCTGTCGGATATGGTAGTAATCAGCGACTGCCTGTGTCAATTCTGTGCTTTTGGGGTCCGCATAAAGGTTCTGCGTGGTCAGCAGCTTCTCTGTAAGAACCTCCAATACGGCTGGGGAGGGCGGGTAGGGCGATTCATTTGCATTGATTTTAATATAGGTTCTGTCCTTAGGGGCCTCTCCGAGGTGGTAGCCCTCTTTATCCCGAAAGTATCTGCTCATAAATCTCCCCATATTCAGATGCTCCTTTTCACACCAAAGAATTTGCCCCGGGCAAAAGCCGCTGCCTTTGCGGCGGACTTCATGGAATGCCCTATATTATGAAACAAAGGAGCTGCAATTGCAAGCAAATTGCAAGTTTAATAAATAAATTATTCAAATCCGTGCATTGAGTTTATAGAATTAACCATTTTTGCGTAAATACCTTTTTATCTAAATCCCGCCGCTTCCGCACAGAAAAACAATCTTTTTGCAGACAAGCATCCAGCTGACATCCTAGGAAGTATCGCAATTTAAGCCAAATGTGTGTTTTTCGTCGCTTGTATAAATTTACCTTGGTATACAAATCCTTGTCAGATAAATTGAAAGGCATGAAAAGTAAAGCGTCTCTCATAAATGAAATTATTATTGAACGAAATTTCATAATCGTCTTGACAGAAAAAAGGAACTGCCCTATAATCAAAGCCAAATTCACGAAGCCATCTGTACCAGCCCCGCAAATTTAACAGAAAAAGAGGTAGTGAGAGATGAAAACGAACATACACGTATTTGCAAAACGCATAATGGCAGGGGCGCTGGCGGCAGTTACCGCAGCAGTCCTTTTCACTGGCTGCTCTTCCGGCAGCAGTCAGTCTGCGGGCGGTTCGGCAGCTGCCCCTGCACAGTCGACGGCAAAGAAAACTTTTAAGATTGCGCTGGAATGTGCGTACGCCCCCTACAACTGGACACAGACAGACAACTCCAACGGTGCGGTTCCGATTCAGGATTCCAATACCTACTGCAACGGTTACGACATCCAGATTGCAAAGAAGATTGCAGACAGCATGGGGTGCGAGCTGCAGGTTTACAAGACCGAGTGGACCGCGATTCCAACGGCGATTACCTCTGGCAAAGTAGACGCAGGTATTTGCGGAATGACCGTAACAGCCGAGCGCAAAAAGACACTGCTTTTCAGTGACCCGTATTACACTTCCAGCTTTGTCGTTTTGGTCAGAAAAGACGGAAAGTTCGCCAATGCCAAAAGCCTCAGCGACTTAAAGGGAGCGGCTTGTACCTCGCAGCAGAGCACAGCATGGTATGATTTGCTTTCGCAGATTCCCGGTGGAAATGTGCAGCCGGCGCTGACGGATGTACCGACAATGTTGGTTTCCCTGACCTCCGGCAAAAGCGAAGTGCTTTCCTGTGACAAGCCAACCGGCATGGCCGCCGTCAAGGCATATTCGAACCTCAAAATGATTGAGTTTGCAGACGGAAACGGCTTTCAGGTAGACGAAGAGCAGACCCACGTTTGTGCTGCTCTCGCGCTGAACAATACGGAGCTGCAGGGCAAAATCAACACGGCGTTGAAAAGCATCAGCACAACCGACCAAGCAAAAACCATGCAGTGGGCAGTTGACCACCAGCCCGCGACCTGATTTACAAAAACAGCAGCACAAAAAGTCCGCGGCACCAGAAGTCCCGAAAAGCGGGACTTTTTGGTGCTGCGGACTTTTCTGAGAATTTTAACGGAGGGAAACACCGATGAAGCAGCGAATTGCAGAAGCCGCACAGCAGATGAAGCAGGAAATCACCGGAATCAGCAACTATCTTTTCAATCACCCGGAACTGGGCGATACAGAATATCAAAGCGCGGCGTTTTTAACTGCCCTGCTGCGAAAGGAAGGCTTTCAGGTACAGGCTCCTTACTGTGGTCTAAAAACCGCGTTTCGGGCTGAGTTCGGCGGCACAGGCGGCAGCCGGATTGCACTGCTTGCGGAGTATGACGCTCTGCCTGGCTACGGCGCCGAAAATAAACCGGCGCACGCCTGCGGGCATAACTGGATTGCGGCATCCGCGCTCGGCGGTGCCCTGCTGCTTGCTAAAGCCTGCCCACAAATGCAGGGCACCGTGGTGGTACTTGGCACGCCTGCAGAAGAAACCATCGGCAGGAAAATTGACTTGCTGCGTGCTGGCGCCTTTCAAGACATAGATGCGGTGCTGCAGATGCATCTGGGCAGACAAACTAACCTGCACGTTTCCGCACTTGCAATTGACTCCTGGCAGTTCGCGTTTTTTGGGAAAGCAAGTCATGCAGCGGCGACCCCTTACCTGGGCATCAATGCGCTGGACGCCGCGAACCTCACGTTTGCGGGAATCAATGCACTGCGCCAGCAGCTGCGCCCGGATGTACGGGTTCACGGCATTCTTTCGTCTGGCGGCGAGGCACCAAACATCATTCCCAGTTATGCCGCGTGCAAGTTTTACGCGCGCGCAAAAAGCCGCACCGCGCTGGATGACGTTTCGGAACGGGTTAAAAACTGCGCGCGCGGGGCGGCGCTGATGACCGGAGCCAGGCTGGAAATCAGCAAGTTCGAAAACAGCTTTGATTCCCTTACGGTGAACCGGACACTTTGTGGGCTGATGGAGCAAAGCCTCAAAGAATGCGGCATTACAGATTTTGTACAAGAGCCTGAGTTGACCGGTTCCACGGATATTGGCAGTGTTAGTTCCTGTGTACCGGTTTTCTACGGACATATCGGCGTGGGCAGCGGCGTAGCAGCCCCACACGAAGAAGCGTTTTTGCAGGTTGTAAACACAGAAGAAGCCCACAGGAAGCTGCTGCAAACGGCAGAAGCATTTGCCTTGGCGATTGCGCGGCTCACGGAAGAACCGGCCCTTCTGTTGCAGGTCAAGCAGGAATTTCAGCAAGGGATGCAGACATCCGTTTCATGACTGCGATTCTCTAAACCTCGAAACCTTACCCTGCGCTGTTTGGATAAAATACCGGTTCAGCCAGCACGTATCCGCTTCATTGCCCGATGCCACTTCCCTTTTGGCGGATAACCCGAATCTTACATCCGCAAATAATCCTGTACGATGTCAAACTTCTCCACGCTGCTACTTCGCTTTGCCGCCATCGCAGCCGCCTGCACATCCAGCAATGCGTATTCCTGTCGTGTCTGGATTTTATGCAATCTTTCTGAAAGATGCCGAGTCAAGGTTGCACCAATCTCCAGCATTGGCATCTGTATAAATTCCAATTTCGCACTGATGATTGGTTACCTCAATATTCTGCAGGACAAACCGATTCCAGTTGATGTCACTGACACCGATTGGCTTTCTAATTTCAGCCTTTCCATAATTTTTGGCATATAAGTACAGCGCCTTTTGCTTTCCATTAGACATTGCCTCAATACTAAATTGATAAGTCCCATTGGGAAGGTTGGTAAATGTTTTATAAAGGGAGGCACCGTAACTTTTTTTAGCCCAAAAAGTCGCTTTATACTGCCCTTCATATGCATTTCCATACTCCGTACGAACGGTTCCTGCCTGATGATCAGCTGTCCAAATCTGCCAATCCGCTTGTGAGGAAGCAAGGTCTGTTTCGAATCCATCATTTTGAATGTAATTTTCAGACGGACGACGAAGCACTGCCATGGAACTCAAGGCACGCCCCTTAAAATCAAACAATGTCATGTTATCCCAAGTATTACTCGGATTTACAGTGTCCTGCTTATACTTCACACCGGCGTCTGTTGCATACGTGCCGCCCTTTACAGGAATCCACTCCGGCTCCCAGTAGAAAAAACCAATTCCTTTGTGATTCGGCACATGATAAATAATGGATTTAAGATCATTGATAAACTGTGTTTGCCCCTGCACTGTTGGTGCGTAGCCACCGACTTTCTCATCTCCCGCGATAAATACGTTGCCTGCGCCATCACCATCCTGTGTGGTCCATGCATACGCAGTTTCCACTACACAAACCTCTTTTTGATAGGTTTTTGCCAAACTATTGAGATTGTACTGAAGACCTTCCATGCTGCCGTGCCACATCGGATAGTAAGACAAGCCTATCACATCAAAGTCCAGCTTCGGTTTTACTTTTAATAGGTTGTCAAAATACCACTTGTAAAGACCGTTTTTTCCTCCCTGATCAAGATGCAAAACAATCTTAGCTGTTTTGTCTTTTGACATCCGTACGCCGCGGACAGCACTCTCCAATAAATCTGCCAGTTTGTTAAAACTTTGCCCGTTCCCAACTTTCCCATCATCGTGCAGAATACCGGATGAAATTTCATTTCCCACTTGAACCATGGAAGGATAGATGCCCTGCCCCGCAAACTGATCCAGCGTATCTTTGGTATAGCCATACAACTGCTGCTTCAATGCATCATAAGACAGACTTTTCCATGCTTTCGGCTTTATTTGATTTGCCGGATCTGCCCAAAAATCACTGTAATGAAAGTCCAAGAGAATATTCATTCCAAGCGCCTTTGCCCGTTTTGCCAACCGAAGCGTTGTAGCGAAATCGTTATTGCCACCGCCGTATGGTTGACGATTGACATCGTAAGGATCTACCTAAAGTTTCAGTCTTACATAGTTTGCACCATTGTCATGCAAAATTTTCAGTGCATCATCCTGTCTGCCTTGACTGTAATACTTCGCGCCTAGTTTCTCCAGCATATCTAAAGTAGAAACATCCACACCACGTATAAACGTATCCTCCCTATACGCCGCCGCATGAACGCCTGTCAAGAACGGAACTTGTGCCAAAAGCATCTCCACGCAAAGGAAAACAGCCAAACTCTTCTTTCCTATACTTCTAAAAAATGAAATTTTTTCAACCTTTCACACCTCCTGCAATTAAACCGTTTTGAATATACTTTTGTAGTGCCATAAAAACAATCATAATCGGAATGGAAGAAAGGACTGCGGCAGCTGAGAACAAAGTCCAGTGCGCAGCAAATTGGTTCGTGATAAACGACTGTAAACCAAGCGCCAACGTCATTTTACCCGGCGTTTGCAGGAAGATAGAGGTAATGACATATTCACTGTAGGTGGCAATAAAAGAGAACAGAAAAATGACTACTAACTGCGGAGAGGCCAAAGGCAGTATAATCCTTGAAAACACCACGAATTCTCCCGCGCCATCGATTTTAGCTGCTTCGTCCAGTTCAAGCGGTATGCTGTCTATGTAGGATTTTAAAAGCCAGATATTAAAAGCACTTCCGCCTGCCAGCACAAAAATCAACGCAACCGCGCTATCTACCAAACTGAATTTGTAAATCAAGATGTAGTACCCTGCAACAGCCATCGTATTGGGAAAAACCTGCAGAACCAACAGGGTCATTAGCCCGTACCTTCGGCCTGTGAAACGCATCCTTGAAAAAGCATATGCAGCAAGCGATGTCAGTGCAAGCTGAATCACCGCAACAATGATACACAGTTTCAGTGAATTGCAAACCCACAGCAGGAAATCTGTTTTTTGCAACAAATCAGCATAATGCTGTGTACTGAGCCGTTTGGGAAACAAAGAGGACAAAAAGAAACTGTCTCCCTCTGAAAAAGAGGACATCACAATCCATGCCACCGGAAAAAGCACCAAAAGAATGATAACCCATATAATGACTCTGCTGACCCACAGGGTTCGCAACTCAGCACGTGTCAGTTTTTTGTGATACAAATGATTCTTCATGCCTAATCCACCTCCCGAAAAGAGCCGGATGCGTGCATCCAGAGAAGCGTAAAGGTACCAATGATCAAAAAGCACAGGACGCTGAATGTTGCTGAAAGTTCATACCGGTTTGACCACGTTGTCATCTTATATGCCGTACTGGCCAAAATATCCGTGTACCCTGCGAATTGATTATCCACTCTTGCAGGTCCGCCCTGCGTAATCATATAAATATTCCCGAAGTTATTGAAATTTGCAGCAAAAGAAGAAATGACCAAGGGAATCGACAACTGTGTTACCAACGGAAACGTGATGAATCGAAAGCGCTGTAATTTTGTTGCACCATCCATTTCCGCAGCTTCGTAATAATCTTTGGAAACCGCCTGCAGTCCGCCAAGACACACATTCATCATATAGGGAAAGCCAAGCCAGATATTTACGATAATGATCGCGAATCGTGCCCAAAACGGATCAGTCATCCAAGGTATGTTCTGCGTAATTCCAAACAGATGCAGCAAACTGTTAATTCCGCCGTATCTTTCATTCAGCAACCCCTGCCAAGCTAAAATTGCAATTGTTGCTGGTAGCGCCCACGGAACAATTAAAATGGACCTGTAAATTTTCGATTCCTTCATATGCGGATTATTCAGAAGTACTGCGAGAAGCATTCCCATAAAATAAGCCCCAAAGGTGCTGAATGCAGCAAAGCACACAGACCAGCCTAAAACCGGGAAAAAGACCTTTTGTATACTTCCGGTGCAGACCTCCCGATAATTTGCAAATCCTACGAGCGAAAACTGCTCAAGGTGATACATATTGTAATTTGTAAAGGAAATGAAAATTGTGTATAGAATCGGAATGACTGTTACAAGGAAAATAGAAATCAGTGCCGGAAGTAAAAAGGGGCCGGCCCTTTTGTTGTCTTTTTGTTTCATAACTGCCTCACTTCGCGGCATCCATTAACTGATCTGCTTCTTTCAGTTGCTTCACAATGTTGTCAGCCGCCTCTTCCGGTGTCAATTCGCCTGCCCACATGGAGCGAATATTATTGGTATGAATGTCCCAAAGCTTTCCCATTTCAGACACGGTCGGCATCGGTTCTCCATGGTTGATCTGTGCAATAAACGCACGTGTGGACTCTTTCTTGTTAATCGTATCCTTTTTCTGCTCTGCTAATTTAGCCGGGATTCTGGAGCCTGCCTGATACAGCGCTTCGGCTCCGTCATTTGTAACATAAGATATAAAGTCCCATGCCGCCTGCTGATTTTTGGATTGGCTGCTGACAAACCCAACCTGCGTACCTACTGGGGTAACGAACGGCTGCCCGTTAAATGTCGGCATTTCGACCACTTTGAAATGAGTGCCCGCCGATTGAAAGCCATCAATATCCCACGGTCCGCCAATGTAAAATGCCGTTTTCCCATTTTGAAAATTGCTGCGTGCAATATCGGCGGTTACATCCTTTGAAACATATTTATAAGTCTTGCACAGCGAATTGATAAACGTATAGGCTTTCACAGCCCCATCGTTGTTCAGGCCAATATCCTGAACATTATAAGCCCCGTCTTTATATTGGAAAATGTAGCCGCCGCAGGCTCTCAAGAAGCCAAGGTCATAATAAATGCTGGTCGCGTCAAATTGAACCCCGCCTTTTCCCTGCGCTGTTTTCACAAGGTCTTCCCAAGTTGCCGGTGCTTTTGACACAAGGTCTGTGTTATAAAACAATGCCACGGTTTCCACAGCAATTGGTGTCGCATAGCGTTTTCCCTCTGCGTAGCAGGACTGAACCGCCGCTTCTGAAAAGTCCTGATTCTTGTAAGTATCTTTCGGAACTTCCATGGCAAGCTTGGCATTTATATAATCCGCAAGCTGGTCATTAGGAATCCCGACCACGGCATCCGGACCGTCCGCGCTCTTCGCCGCCTGCGCAAACTGCTGAATCGTTGGGGACTGATGAACGACCTTTACCTGATACCCGTTCTTTTTTCCCCACTCGTTTCCCAACTTCTGCAGCGCCGGCGTTTCCACTTTCATGTTTGTCCAGATGGTCAGCTTTTTTGAAGTTGCCGCACTGCCGGCCGTACTGCCGGCGCCGCCCGAACAGCCTGTCAGAGTTGCTGCTGCCATTGCCAATGTCAAAATCATACTCAGTGCCTTTTTCATACGAACTCCTCCTTTTACAAATCACCGTTACATATTTTTGAGATGCAGCAGTGCCAAATTGGCATTGCCGTTTGCCTGAAACAACGCCTGATTCGCATTTGCATTTCCAGCCTCTACAGAATCCTGCAGATATAACTGACCAGCAGGGCTGGTCCATGTACACCTGGGAATCGGAAGCCACGCAGGCTCCCAATAGATCACACCCAATCCGCGCCCGTCTTGCACACGCCGTACCGTTTGAAACAAATCCTGTAAAAACTGCTCCTGCCCTGCCTCGGTTGCCGGATAGCCGGTTGCCTGCGCCTGTTCCTGCGAAAAAACGATTCCTTTGCAGCCCAGGGAATCCGTTGTATAACCGATTGATGTTTCTGCAACCAGCACGTCTTTCCCTAGTCTGCTGCTGATGTCATTCATGTTTTCTAACAGCTTTTCCAGACTGCCGTTCCAATGCGGGTAGTATGACATTCCGATAACATCAAAATCCAGTCCGTACGGCGCAATGCTGCTGAACCATTTGCGGTACAGCTGATTGTCTGTTCCGAAGTCCAGATGAAAAACAATCTTTGCATCCGGATCGACCTCTCGAACCGCACGTGTTCCGGCATCCAACAATTCAGCCATTCCCGCCGGATGCTCGGTACTCCCGTCCGGCCAGAGCAAGCCATTAGTAATCTCATTTCCAATCTGCACATACTGCGGAAGCAAATCAACGTCCCGAAAGGACAGCATGACACTTTTTGTATACTGATAAACCTGACGAATCAACGCACCTCCGGAAAGGTTTCGCCACGCTTTCGGTTTAATTTGCTTTGCGGGATCTGCCCAAAAGTCGCTGTAGTGAAAGTCCAGCATAAACGGCATCCCATTTCTTTTTGCACGGCGGGCCAACTCCAGAGTGGTCGCCAAGTCATTTTCACCTCCTCCGTAGGATTCGCCTGTTTCGCTGTAGGGGTTCACCCACAAGCGCAGGCGGATCAAATTGCACCCGCATCGGTGCAGCAGCTGGAAAAGATCCATTTTCTCCCCGCCAATGCCATACTCGGCGCCCGCCCGCTCCAGCTCTTTTGCCAGGGAAACATCCATGCCTTTCATCAAATTCAAACCCTAACTCCTCACGATTCTTCTTAATTTGTTTCAGTAAATATTTTATTAATTTTATGGTAAAATATTTATGCAATCAATATAGCATCTTCGCCAGAGGATGTCAACATATTTTTATGATTTTAGCATAATTGTCAACATGTCGAATTTGTTTTTGTGGGAAATTGACAAAGGGACTGCCGCAAAACTTTCGTTTTACAGCAATCCCTTGTTGTGTTTTGTCCGTTTACTTTGTGCTTTTTCGAAAAACCGGTGTACCATTGATAAAAACAGTCTTTGTAACACTGCGGTGCCGGATCATCCTTTCCTGCAGCAAGTCCAGTGCGGACTGGCAGATGGTCGGTATATCAATATGAAAAGAAGTCAGCGGAGGAGACATGTATTTTGCCACACTAACATCATTCATGCTGAATACCGAAACCTGCTCCGGTATCTTCACATTGGATTCATTGAGCGCCTGAAGGACACCAACAGCAAGGGTATCACTGCCAATGACAAGGGCAGAAGGCATTTCTTTGCTGTTTACAATTTTGCACCCCAGTTGATAGCCCTCTTCCACAGAAATGTGCGCGGTAGTCCAGATGTTCGCTTCATTGAGCCGCTTATAATAAAGCATACTCTGACGGAATGACCATTCCCTTACATCCATGACTGCTTTCCCGTTATTGATGTCCCGGTCTGTTCCCCCTACATATCCAATGTGCAAATGCCCCTGCGCAACGAAGTAATCCACAATCTGCGTCACAAAAGAATCCAGATTCGGACGAACCGCGTCAAACAATTTTTCATCCGGAGAAGAGTCGATAAAGACACCCCGTTTGCATAAGCCGTACAGTTGATCCAACTCTTTTCTGGAAAACCAGCCGACAGCAAGAAACGCTCTGGCGTTTTTGTCCATGGCAGACAGACCGTCCCGCTTATTTAAAACAGTAAGATGAATATTAATCTTTTGAGCTTGTTTGAGTAGTTCCGCGTAAATCGTCTGGTAATACACATCCTCCAGTTCCTCTTTCTCTGCCACCCAGTTCAGCAGAACAACCCGGTCAATTTTAGGATGCACCACTTTTTTCTTATAGCCCAACTGCTCTGCCGTTTGAAAGATCAATGCTTTTGTTTCTTCGCTCACAGATATTTTTTCATCATAATTTAGCACACGTGACACCGTAGCAGCCGAAACGCCGGCTTGAGCGGCAATTTCTTTAATCGTTGCCATAGGAACCTCCTCAACACTTCTTTCCTTTATTTTAAGGGAAATATTTTACTATGTCAACGAAATATTTTACTAAACTTAAAGCTGCAATAGCAAATCGGTCACTTCATCGTAATAAAATACTTGGGAATTTAAAGCTTGTATCAGGTTGCCTGTTTCCCAATTTTAGGGGCACTATTTGATAGCTTTATGATTAAATATTCATGCTTCGCTTAAAACGCATACAGCGAAAGGGCAGCAAGTTCATCGGAGGTGTGCCGGTTTATTACAAACATCTTGCCCTTTTGGATTCTCTTCTTGCCCGTCTTCATCCGACATACTTCGTATTTCTATTTTCAGCTTCCACTGCTTTTATAATAGATGCATAATTTATGAAAGACAAAATGGGTTGCAAAAAGCAGGAATACTGCAATGAGCGTGCTGGAAGCCAGCGTTCCCCGGTCCCACTTCCCCATCAAAGCGGCGTTCCCCAAATTGCAGGTTCCGATAACCGGCACGATGGCTGTCAAAAGCGCAAATGCCTTTCGGGGATACATCTGGCGTGGATACTTCGCCAGATCAATCATCGGCATTACAACGCCGGACACGTTTCCAGATGCAGTTAACGCGATGGCAAGGCTCGTAACAATCGTTAAGACGGAGTGTGCGTTACATAATGAGAGCAGCAAATAGATGCCGCCGATGAGCAGATTCGTACACGACAAAGCACCGCCCGCTTGTTGTACGGCACGAAGCAAAACGGGAACTGCAACAAGCCCGCTCACAATGTGCCCGAAGCTGATAAAGCGAAAAGAAATATAGAATTGGGAATCCACGGGTTTCAGAAGCATCCAGTCTAAATCTCCCCGCGAAACATAGTATTTCAGGTCGGTTATATTATCAATGAAAGCACCGTAAAACAAACCTATAAATATTTGAAAGTAGTAGACGAGGGTCATATTGTATGAACTCGAAGATGCATTAGCTGACAGCAAATGGTTCCCTGCACTGAAAAAAACATAATTGATTAACCAGAATGACCCTCCTTCCAAAAAGTTCAACAAGAAATCTACGCGGAAACGGATTGCACGCTGAAACGATATTCGCAGCAGAGAATAAAGGCAACACCGTACAATGGTATAAAAAATCCACGCCATTGTGCGGTGTTGCCCTAATTTTCCGGATTCGTTTTCATTTCATATTTGTAAGGGCACTGCCCAAGCCCGAAGAAGACAGCGCTTTTTCCCGGCAGGGATTACAGGATTACACATGGAAAAGACGGAACAGGCCGTATTTGACAAAATCAACGAGAACCATAAAGCACACGCCGATTCCAAGCAGAATCGCAACCTGCTGCCATGCCAGCGCCGGCACCAAATCGCCCAGTACGCCAAGCAGGGCAAACGCCACAATCGCCAAAAGGCTGATTCCAAGAAGCTTTCCGCTCGGTACGGATGACCAAAAGTGCTGGCGTTCCCGTACAATCAAAATGCGGAACTGTGTATTAAAGACTAGGCTGAGCATGACAAGCGTGCAAAGCATTTCATAGTTCAGGTGGAAGTAAGAAACGCCGATGTAGGCAACCAACAAATCCTCCAAAGCAAACAGAACGCCCAGGCACAGGGACGCAGAAATAATGCTCTTCATTTTCCACGAGTTAGGCGTGCGTGTTGACCGAACATTGTCCGAAGCAATCGTCATGGTAACAAAGTCGTTTGCAAACACCAGCAGGGACATACCAAGTAAAGAAATCAGCATATTGTGCATCCAAAAGAATCCGGCCGTAAACAGCACAACAACCTCAACCACTTTGGTGATTTTATTGATGACCCATGTCAGCATACGCTGATAAGTCTGTCTGCTTACATCAATGGTATTAATGATTTCGCTAAGGCCCGGTTTTGTCAGAACAACGCTGGCGGAAGCTTTCGCCACATCGGTCGCCGCGCTGACTGCCGTTCCCAATTCCGCTTGTTTCAGGGCTGGTGAATCGTTTACGCCGTCTCCGGTCATGCCCACCATGTGGCCTTCCGTTTGCAGAAGCTGAACAATCTTGAATTTATCCTCTGGGTAAACCTCGGCAAATCCGTCGCAGTTGTCGATTAGCTTCACCTGCTCATCGTGGCTCAGCCCATCCAATTCCTTGGCGCTGTGAATCCGCGTTCCGATTCCCACCTGGCCGGCAATCTCCCGCGCAATCGCCTGGTTATCTCCCGTCAACATCAGCGTGCGAATCCCCAGTTTCTGAATCTCCCGAATCATTTCCCCGGAGTCCTCCCGCGGTGGATCAGAAAGCGCCAGAAGGCCGACAAACTTACAAGCCGCCCCGTCCTCTTCTCCCTGCCGAACCGCCACCGCGATGGTACGGTACCCTCTGGTGGAGTATGCATCGACCGCGTCATTCACCGCTTTTTTCATTTGCGGCTCAATTCCGGCACAGAGCTTCAAAATGATCTGCGGCGCACCCTTGAAAATCCGAAATTTTACGCCGCCGATTTCCGCCGTTGCTTCCGTCCGTTTGTTCGCCGGGCTGAAAGGAAGATAAGAAAGCTGCCGGCACTGCTCCGCGTCCACTTTTTCGGTTTGAGCGTAGTGCAAAATTGCCGTATCAATCGCGTCCATTTCCTCCGCCTTGGAGGCGAGCGCCGCAAACCGGATTGCTTCGTCTTTATGGAAGGAACCGAACGCCGCGCAATCTGTTACCGAAAGCTCATTCTGCGTGATTGTTCCTGTTTTATCAAAGCAAAATGTATCAATGGACGCCGCGTCCTCCAAAGAATCCAGCCGCGTAACCAACACGCCTCTTTTGGAAAGGTTCAGCGCGCCGACCGCCTGCACAATCGTCATAACGGCGGGCAGCGCAACCGGAATGGCCCCCATGAGGAAAACAATGATTAAGGACAAAATCGACATAAGATCTTTATGAATGACCAAAGCATAGCAGGTGACCACCGCAGAAGCGGCAACTCCCAGGTACATCATGTACTTGACAATGCTAAACATGATTTTCTGCTGCTTGGAAGTCGGCTTTGCAATCTGCACTAGGGAAACGGTTTTTCCAAAATAGGTGTTGCGTGCCGTGTTGACCACCATCGCTTTGGTTTCTCCGCGCTTGATGATGGAGCCGGAGTAAACCACGCCCGCTGGAGAAACATCCTGCGGCAGGGATTCCCCGGTCAGCGCGGATGCGTCAACGGACACCTCCCCCTCCAGCACATACACGTCGGCAGGGACAAGATCCCCGAGCCGCAAATTTAAAAGATCCCCCGGAACCAGATCCTTGGCATCTCTTAACACCCACTGCCCGTTCCGTAGAACTTTTGTTTTGATTTGCAGCTGCTTTTTCAGCAATGCTACCGCTTTCTGCGAATTGCGCGACTGCACAAATCCAATCACAGCGTTCACAGTCAGCAACACAAAGATTAAAATCGCCTCCGTGTAATGCCGCACAAAGATGGTCAGCGCCATGGCAAACTCAAGAAGCCACGGCATGGGGCCCCAATACCGCTTTAAAAACTGTAAAACGGGATTTTTTTTCGCTTCCTGAATTTCATTTGGCCCAAATTTTCGCAGCCGCTCTGCTGCCTCTGCCTCAGAAAGCCCGCCGGTATTGCCTTTCAGCGCCTTCATGACCGCATCCACAGCCATGGAACGATACTCGTTCGTCGCTTTCATTTCAGGTTCCATATTTCTTCCTCCATATCGCATTTTCCTAGTTTGCTTCCGGCGTTTCCGGTCGAGCCGCAGGAACAAGCACTGCCTGCTCCGCAGCTCAAAATAGATTCTGCTGAAAGAACCTTTTTGTTTCCAATTTTATTGTAGCACTTGAATTGCCATAAGTAAAATAATATAATATTATATTGAACATAATATTTTATTATTTTAAATTCAATTACTTCCGCTGAAAAGAGGATGATTCTACGACATTTCGTCACATGAAAGTTTTTGCCGCGGTCTGTCGCTGCGGCAGTATAACCAAGGCCGCTGCGGCACTGCATATTACACAGCCTGCCGTGAGCCTGTGCATCAAGGAGCTGGAACAGTATTACGGTGTGCAGCTGTTTGACCGGATTGCTCATAAGTTATACCTTACCGATGAAGGAGCAAAGCTGCTGGGATATGCGCACAAAATCATTTCTCTGTTCGGTGAGGCGGAATCCGACCTGAAAAGCTGGTGCGCACTCGAATCCCTCCGTATCGGTTCCAGCATCACCATCGGAACACGCCTGATGCCGGGGTATGTCAAAAAGTTCCGAGCCGCGTATCCGAACGTGCGGGTCTTTGTCACCATCGACAATTCCTCTCAGATTGAAAAAAAGATTCTTGCAAATGAACTGGACTTTGCTATGATTGAAGGAACCGTGCATTCCGAAAACATTCTCTGCGAAAAGCTTCGGAAAGATTTGCTCGTGCCGGTCTGCGGGGCAAACAGTGCCTGGGCAAACCGTACGGAACTGCGCCCGGAGGATTTGACGGAAATTCCGTTTCTTCTGCGGGAAAGGGGCAGCGGCACCCGGGAACTCTTTGACAGCACCCTGCTGACACAGGGAATTACCGTAACGCCAGAGTGGGAAAGCATCAGCACCGGGGCTATTATCAGCGCGGTGGAAGCTGGAATTGGATTCTCCGTGCTGCCTTTCGGTCTGGTAGAACAAAGCCTGCAGCAGAAGCGGCTGATTCAAATTCCCATCCGGGGCATCCGCTTCGAACGGTATTTTTATCTGATCCGCCACAAAGACAAGCATCTTTCCAAAGCGGTTGTTTCCTTCCTCCTGCAAAATCAATTTGGTGTGCAGGCAGAGAAATCTTAATTCAGCTTAAAGCCGTTAAACATCAAAGTGCGGACGGGAATCTTTGTAAATGCTCCCGCCCGCACCGCTGTGCCTGCCTTCTATTTGCTTCATCTGTTTCCAATCGTACTCGCATTCCGGCAAGCTTCGGCCACGCTTTTCATTCTTCCCTGCGCATAGGCGAAAAACCGCTGGTGGCTTTCACAAAAAATATTTTTCCCCTGGGCATCCCGGCACCTGCGGCAGCCGTTCCGGCACAGGAAAACATACGGACAGGTTTTGCATTCCTCCGGCAATGCCACCGACTGTTCCACAAAACCGATTTCTGCCCGCTTCCGGTCAAGCGCGGGGTAACCGTCCTGATTCAGGTTGCCCAGGCGGTACTGGTCCAGCATATAAAAATCACACGGATAAACCGAACTGTCTGCTTCCACAACATATCCCACAGCTTCAACGGATTGTAAGACTACAATCGATATTGGAGAGTGGTTGAACTTCCTGAGGAAGCGAAAACGGGGAGCGTTCCAAAAGAAGAAACACCCATCATTACCGCCATCAGAAAAGCAACTACTTTTTTAGAACGTATTTTCTTCATAAAAAAAGAGTTCTCCTTTCAGAATTGCAGGAAAATAATTTGAACAGCTTTCTGACTTCCTTCATTATAAAAAAAAATGGGATTCTAAAAAAAGACGAATATTTCAGCTTGGAAGATCTCAAATAGATACAAAAAAAGGAAGCAGTTAAAAACAACTGCTTCCCGTCAAATTTAAAAAATGTCCTTATTTCAAATATACATATTTTAAGATTACATCATCATAGGAATAGGCTTCTGTATGCATCCCCCCTTGATGGATTTCTCCTGTCTTTATATTTACATATATTCCATCCGAGCGTTTTTCCATTCCCCCGAAATCCGTCGACGTAAACCCTGTCAGATAAGCTAACGATAAAGTCTGGTTTGGATCATAAAACGTAGACCCTTCAGAAAGAGCCACGGTTGTGTTACTGTTGATATGTTCAATTAAACTTCCGTGACCATCTTCCGGACGAGACGAACCTTTTATATACGAGATTTGGATAGAATCACTCTTCGGCGTATCTCCCACTTTCAACCCCAAATACTTTGCGGTACGGAGAAGCGTGTCTGGATTGAGACAGGTCGTAATTTGGGAAACCTTAGCCCCAATTGCATCTCCGTACTTTTCCGTGCAGCGGCCATCTAAAAATGCTCCGCAGGTAGGAAGCCATTTATATTCATCATAACAAGGCAGCGTTAAGTCTGGATTCACAGTTGTTGCAAAAGTAAAGACCTTTTTGGCATCCTCGTTATTAACCTTTACCATGACGCTTGTTTCCTGATAGCCGTCCGCATTTTGTCCTGTTACACTTTTTTTACCCAGCGCATCCTTCTTGTTCTGCGTTTCCGTGTAATGATACAGATCCCCTGTATACGGTTTTGCAACGACTTTGAAATACACATTTCGCTTGCCGTTTTTGACTTCCTCTTTGGTTTTGCTGACAGAAGCAACCTTGCTGTCGTCCACACTGGAAGTGACAATCGCATCTTTATCTGCCGTTACTTTATAAGTGTAGTTATTATGCGCTCCACTCACTGCACCGTAGCAGGACTTCTCGACTGTTCCTGAAGTGTCACAAACAAACGCGGAGGAACCCGTTCCTGTTGCAGCGGGAACCGTGGAGGAAGAAGGCGTGGTGTTCCCTGTAGTTGAGCCTGTAGACGAGGAAGAAACAAACAGGCGGTAAGTGCCACCGTTAATCTGCGCGTAAACACCCGTAGGCCAGTAAGAACTCTGCAGTGCACGGGCATAGAAGTAAACGGTCTTTGTGCCATCGCCGTTGTCCTTGGTCTTGTACTGCGTATTGTTGTAAGCGGCACTGTCCACCGTCACCACCTTGCCGTTTGCGGTGTTTGCGGAAACCGTATCAGTACTATTTGTCGTAATCTGGAACAGGTGCTTTGCGTTTGCCTGATTCAGCTTTACTGTGTCGGAAGTGTCACAGGTAAACGGGGCTTTGACCGTCACCATAGTAAAAAGCTTTACGCCGTTGGCATATACGCCTGTTTTATCCCCAACTTTTCCCCACGGCATGATGTTGAAAAAGGTCGTTCCCGCAGAAAACGCTTTCGTTGTCCCTGCTGTGGCAACCGCTTTGTCTCCGCAGTTGAAAGATACTGCTGCAGAAGAGTTTACCTGCACGGGGAAGACTGCTTCCAAAGGAACCTGCACTTCTTTTTCCGCATCTTTTCCACTTAAATCCACCGTAATGGTACTTGCTTCCCCATCAACGCCGAAAGTCGTGATGACTGCCGTTCCATTTTGCTGGGTGCTGGATGTGCTTGTGGAATACCCTGTGGAAGAGGTGTCATTTCCCGCTGCAAATGCAGGCACGCTCATCCCTGATACTGCCATTGCAGCAACCATCGCCACTGCAATCAGCTTTGTTTGAAAGTTTTTCATAATCTTTCCTCCTTGTGTGGTTTAATTATAAACCCACTTAAGGAATTTTTCAATCATTTCTATCTGCTTCTTTACAAGGAATTACCCGCTGCGCACCTGCCGGTCAAATAGCAAAATAGGGATTCTACAGACTCTGCATATTGCAAAATTGGTTGGAATACTGCAAGGGTGTGGCTCCTGTGTATTTTTTAAAATCTTTAATAAAGTGTGACTGGTCACTATATCCCATTTCCAGTGCAACACGCAGCTCCGCACTCTTCCGCTGTGATACTGGCACCTCAGAAAGACGCTGCATCGCACTGTGCAGACGCAGTATTTTTTCAAACTGAATGACAGAAAAACCGATTTCTTCATGAAAGGCGCGGTTGATATACTGCCGTGTATAACCGGTCTCGCGCTCCACATCACTTAAGCACATATCGAGATTCCCCTCTAACATTTAAATAGCCAAACATCTCAATCGGCCGTATAACACGATTAAAAACGAGATTGCCAGCGTAACTGTGACTTTGTATTACGGCAAGGTATTCCGCATTCCTACAGGTTCCATTTAATTTCGCAATCAGTCCTCTATATTGACATAGGAATCGGGACCACATGGCCTCCATGACATAAACATTGGCTGATTTTGCTGCTGCAAACACTTCCTTTGCCTCAGCACTGTTCATCACCATGGCTTTTTCACAAAGCACAGGAATCCCATAACGGATACAGAGCAGCAACAAATCGTGATGGAAATTAACCGTAGTGGCAATATAAGCCGCATCCGGTTTTTCCTGTTTGAGCATCTCTTCATAATCACAGTAGGCACCGGCAATGCCGTGTTTCTGCGCAAAGCGTTCAGCCTTTTCAATGTGCTTACTGGCAACCGCTTTTACAGACACATCCGGCAAAAGCGCCACAGCATCCGCAAATTTATTGGCAATCCCGCCTGCGCCTAAAATCACAAAAGAAGTCATTCAAATCTCTCCTTGCTCTTAATTATATAAGTTCTCGGAAAATCACTTCACGGTTTCTCATATACACAGGAAAAATTTCGGAACACTGCCGGTTTGCCGCAAGACTGCTGCTCTCCTTGGGCGTACAGGCCAATCATAACACCGGTAAAGCCACCGGCAACTTCCGTAGAAAGATACTTGGTCTGGTTTTGACCGAAAGAATACGCCTTTTCACCAATCTGCACACAAAAGGTATAGTTGTTTGGGCTTGCTGTGATTTGCAAAGTCACAGGAGCAGCTGTTTTGGGCAGCGACTCTGTCAGCGGAATATATTGAATGTCGCCGACACAAACACGCTTTAACAGTTGTGTGCCGCTTTCGGTTTGCTGTACAGCAAGATCGTAATGATGGTTCTCATCCATATACAGCGTCACTCCGGCTTCCCCTTTCGGAACAGAAATCTCGCAGGAAATCTGTGCGGTCATTTCTTTCTGGCGCAGTCCAAGAAATGTTGGAGAGCCACAAGCGCTCAATGTTACAGCAGTACCCGTTAGCCGCAACTCTTCTGCTGTAAATTGATAGTTTTCCGATGCAGGTGTGCGCAGCATGCACCAATCTTTCTGAAAAGATGTATTAGAAAAAGTGTACACTTCTTTTCGGTTCTGCACAACCGTGTCCGAAATCCGATTGGTTTCAACCTTCCGTACAGCCGTCCCGTTTTCACCGGCAGTGAACCAGCCGTTATCTGCAAAGGTCACCGGCGTAAGAAACACCTCGCGCCCTAAGTGATGATACATATCGAAATAGCCGATTTGCCGAAAAGCCAAATGTACCAACCACCAGTTACCGCTAAAGTCCTGTACCAAATCAGCGTGCCCTACTCCCTGCACAGGGTAACCGCCCTTATCCCGGTTTGTCAGTACCGGATTCGCCGAGTATCCCTCAAACGGACCGTAAGGGGAGTCGCTTTTTGCATACACGACCATATGACCGTACTCAGTACCGCCTTCGGCTGCCATCAAGTAATAGGCTTTCCCGATTTTATACAGGTGCGGACCCTCTAAAAAGCGCCCGCCTGTACCGCACCAAATGTTTCGACCGGGAGTGAGTTTTTTACCGGTTTCAATGTCTATTTCGCACTGCGTAATTCCCGTAACTCCATCATCGCTTTTTCCGTTACTTATAAAGTATGCCTTACCGTCCTCGAAGAAAAGGGATGGGTCAATGCCACCCTGCTCCACAAAAACCGGGTCTGACCACTCCCCGTAAATATCATCTGTCCACACATAAAAATTGCCGGTATGCACGTTGGTCGTTACCATATAAAAGCGCCCGTCGCAGTAGCGGAGGGTCGGTGCGTAAATTCCTCCGGAGGCTCGCTCATCCTGCAAATTCAGCTGGCTTGTTCTTGTAAGGCAGTAGCCAATCTGTTCCCAATTAAGCAGGTCTTCACTTTCAAACAAAGGCACACCCGGGAAATACTGAAAAGAACTGCACACCAAGTAATATTTGTTGCCAACTCTACAAATACTGGGGTCAGGATAAAAGCCCCGAATAATGGGATTCTGATAGAACATGAATTGCCTCCATCTTTATATTCTGCTGCAAACAGACCGCAACGGCTCTCTTTCCTTCTTATAGAACCTCTACAACCATCGAAACCTGCCGCAGCGATGGTTGTAAGTCCCTTTCTTCCGTTAAATCCAAAATCGGATAACCCGCTACATCAAAATGAACACGGCGAATTCCGGAACTTCTGCTTCCTTTAACACCGGGCCGTGCGTGATAGGTGTTCCAGATGTCTCCGTCTTCATCCGTCACATAAGCATTGTGTCCCGGCCCAAACTCTCCCGGAACGCTCCGACTGGTCAGGATGGGATAATTGCCTTTCGTCCAGCTGGATGGATTCGACAAATCCGCATCCGGTTCTGCTGACAGCAGTCCTACTGTATAAGTTGCATCTACAGCAGCTGCTGAAAACGTCAAAAAGAGATGTCGGTCTGTTTGCAGTGCAAACGGTCCCTCGTCTACAAATGTATGGTTGTTTTCCCAACCATACTCTGGCTTTGTGAGGAGAATCGGATCGCTAATGAGCTTCCAGGGCTCGCGGGGATCAATCTTGGCAAGATAAACCCAGGCGCCAATGTCGACTGGCTTAAACTGGCGCTCTGACCACGCCACATAATACTCTCTCCCCTCAATAACCGTCATATCCAGAGAAATGACTTTACCGGCTTCGCAGAGTGGAGAGCCATCCTTGCGCACTACTTTTTCAGGCATACTCCAATCTTCACGGCAAGCAGGCTCTCCTCCCTGCCGCAATTTCATTACATGAGATTCTTCCCAGAAAAATTCACCAGTGGTGCAGGCAAAGAAAATATACAGCTCACCTTGAATCACATGGAATTCAGGCGCCCAAAGCAGTCCTTTTACAGATGCATACGTGTCTGAATCCAGCAGAAGAGTTTCTTCCGCGTTCGCCAGTTCGGGAATTGAGCGTGCTTTTCGAATGTAGAGCGTATGGTTGCTGTCTGCATCATTTGTAGCGATGAAATAGTAGTTGCCATTCCACGCACGAATGCATGGATCCGCACGGTTGGTTGCAAAGGGGAAAGGAAAATGATCCTGATGAACTGTTCCGGAAACCTGGTATTCTCCGGAGGTACTCCAATCTACAGCAGAGGTGTCCCAGTCAACCTTTTTTTGTGCGGTGGTACCGTCGCTGTAAAAAGCAGTCACTTTGGTATTTGCAAGGGCAGCTTCATCAGAAGCCGTTACTTTTTCAGGAACCGAAATACGGATGTTTTCCGGTGTGGAAAGGCGGAGCCTTACCGTCTCCGCAACTTCTGCTGAAACCGGCATAGCATTGCCGGGCACGATTCCCTCAATACCTGTATTGGAAAGCGCAACGTGTTCCTCCGCTGGGGCGGACGCCGCTGTCGATGGTACTGCCATATTCAGTCCATACAAATCTTCCGTTTCCTTGCTGTGCCAGCCTTGCGCATCCTGCCAAAGGACACGATACCTTTTTTGATCTTCAAGATAACAGCATTGCACGGTTTCTACGAATTGATCCGCTGTGAGCGGGAGCAGTCCCACTTCCCGGTACTGCAGAAAGTCCTTCGTTGTAAAAAGCAGAACTGCACCGCGGCTTTCCGCATCCGGTTCGCCGTCTGCTTCCACACGAACAGCAACAATGCCATAGCTACCGTCCGACAAACGAAACAAATAGGGCTTTTTCAGACTTTTCGGATTCATCGTGCGGTCGGCATTTTCGGTTGCTTTCGCAAACAGCACCCCAGAGTTATGGTTCAGTGCGGAAAAATGCTCCCCGTCTTCACTGTACGCTAAGTGCATAGAATACGCAAGGCGTGGTGCGTACAAAATATCTTCCAGTGGCTGACGTGTATAACAAAGAATCCATGGATTTTCTTTACTCATGTTTCATCACTCCTGCAATTTGATTCATTTCTATAATTCCAAAGATTTTTCAAAGCGAAAATCAATAAAATCTGCGGTGCCTCCAGTTTCTTCTGTGGAAAAAAGGAACAGTCCTGCGCGGCATCCGGTAAAATGATCCACTTTAAAATATAATTTTTGAGGTGTTCCCAATGGTGCCCAGTGCTCATTGCTCCAGTAAAAGAACCTTACCTCATCTATCTTATCCGTAAAGTCAAAGCAAGCTTTCAGCCGAACCGACGGCTGCGCAACAGAAACACTTGCAAACTCTATGGCTGGCTGGGTGTAATCATAATCCCCGAAGATAGATTCGTCTTTAGCCGGCTTTCCCTGCAAAATCAATTTAAAGCCGCTATCCGTGCGCGTAAGCGCCAATGCGCTGTAGCATCCCTGAAAAGCACACAGGCCCGCGAAGTCCCCTTCCTTCATATTTGTACCGTCTACCGTCACTGAGGCAGAACAAACAGGGCCAACTGTACGTTGTGTCAACGTGTTATATGCCTGTACAAGGTTTTTGCAAATTTTCCCGGAATGCAGACGGAACGCGCCGGGACGCTCTGTCACAGACCACAAATCCGCATGCGGCGTATGATTGAATTGCCAAAATAACTTCAGGCGGACTTGACCCGTTGCATCAGGAACGTAACGAAAGTCATCATCGCCGTTCAGCGGTGCATACGAATACTCTGACCGTGTATTGACTCCGTCAACTGCACTTGGAACCTGGCCGTCCTCTCCAATAACCGGAAAATCATTTTCGAAGTGAAGGGGCATCAGCATGGGTGCTCTGCCAACTGCGCCCCGATCCTGAAACATAAATGCGTACCAGTTCCCCTGCGGCGTATCAATCATACCACCTTGCGCAACACCCAAATTGTGAAAGCCCATATCATCATCGATGATACATTTGCCACGAAAAGTTCCCGTTAAACTGTCTGATACAAAACAAACCTGGGACTTCTTTTTTCCATGTTCTGCATGGCAGGTGAAGAGGTAATACTTTCCTTCGCGTTTGTAAAGGTGAGATCCCTCAAAGCCTAAGCTGGCATTCTCTTCATCTTCGGCAATCACGCGGTCCAGACCGTTTGCCTTTGGGCCGTGCAAGCCTTCATCCATCTCTGTTAAATGAAGCACCTTCTGCCCATGAACAATGTATACGCGGTCATCTTCGTCAAAGAAGAGGCCATTATCATAATAGAAGCCCGCAATCGTCCGTTTTTCCCAAGGCCCCTCCGGGTCTTTTGAAGACAGCAGATAGGTTTCATGGGTATCATTGGCCGTAAATGTAATGTAATAAGTTCCCTTATGATAGCGTAAAGAAGGCGCCCACATTCCCTGACCATAAACATTGTTCTCTCCCTGCAGTAAATGCCCGGGGGTATCTTCCAATTTTTCGAAAGCATGGGCAATAAGTTCCCAGTCGGTCAGATTATACGAGCGTAAAATATCACATCCCGGCATAAAATGCATCGTTGTGCTGGCCATATAATACGTGTTTTCCACACGGATAATATCCGGATCTGGAAAGTCTGAGTATATAATCGGATTTCTTTTCAATTCTACACCTTCCTCACAATTGTGTTGATAAAAGAATCGAGAACATGCGGCGCATTCTGTAGGATGTAAATGCGTAAAACACTGGAATTATTCTTAGCATTATAGAAGAAATAACAGCCGATTGCTAGGCATAAGTTTTCCTGAAAGTAGTCCGATTTTGTCTTTAGAAACGTTTTCGAAAAATCCGCCTTGCACATAACAAAAAAATCCGTTAAACTTATCCTATTAGAATGCAAAACACAAGCAGAAGGTGGATGCCCATATGCTGTACCAAGAAAAATTCCAAAATGAGGAAAATCCGGCAGAAATCAATGTAAGCTGCTGCGTCTATCAAAATGGAATACAGGAAGAATCGTTTGGCTTTCCAAATCATTGCCATTCTTTTTTCGAACTGGAGTATCTGTTAGAAGGAGATGGTGAGAGTTTCATAAATGGAGAACGTATACCTACAAAGGCACACTGTCTTTTAGTAAAGCCACCTTTGTGCATGCACGGTTATCGTGGCAACGGCAAAAGTTCTAATATGATTTTGCAGTTCGGCTATAATTTTCTAAATAAATGTGCTTCCACATTTCATCAGAGCTCTCTGTTAGCACCAACCGGAAAGCTCTACAAGCATTGCTTAATCAATGTAGATGCGTGTTCCATTCTAGAAACGCTTCTTGCGCAGTTGGTGGATCTTTCACCAACTTTTATAACACCGTTGTCCTCTGCGGAGCGACGTATTCATTATTGTCCGCTATATGAATGGAAGCTGGATTATCTAACCCTTGGAGTGCTAACTTTTCTTTTGGAAAACGGATATTTAACCATTACGCAGAATGCGTGTATTTTTTCAGATGTTGCACAGCTACAAACCGTTTTAAACCATTTGATTAAGTATCCGGAAGAGAGATTGGAACTCAATGAAGCTGCAAAATTGGCAGGTATGAGCTATTCGTATTTTAGCCGCACCTTTAAAAAAATCATCGGCCGCTCATATGTAGACTTCTGTAATATGAATAAAATTCGTCGTGCGGAAGAGCTTTTAGAAGCACGGACCTTGTCTGTTACAGAAGTTGCCATGAGTCTTGGATTTGGAACGACAAGCTATTTTAACCGTATTTTTCGCCAGTACAACGGAATTACGCCTACTCAATATTTGAAAAACAGACGATAGAATTTTGTGTTTTGAACGCAAAAAAATCTACAAAAGTTCCAATTAAGAAATTAAGGCAACACCGCACAGAAAAAAAGCTGCAGTAAGAAGCGAGATATGATAAAATAGGTATATGGATAAGCAGATGAGTATGTCAGCTCTGTGCGATGAACTGGCACAGGTGCGTACGAAGAAAAAAGAATTTCTCGAGCAGATTGAGCGCATCGTTCCATGGGGGAAATGGGTGGCCATGATCAAGCCATGCTACTACAAAGGAGAGCACGGAAACAAGCCCTATGATTTGGAACTGATGCTGCGGCTGTATCTGCTGCAAAACCTATATAATCTATCCGACGAAGCAACGGTGGCTGAAACGATCGACAGTCGTGCCTTTTCGGATTTCTGCGGCGTGGAATCAAGCAATCAGGTGCCGGACGGGGATACGCTGGGAAGATTTCGTAATATTCTCATACAAAACGGTTTGCAGGAGCAGTTGTTTGCGCAGGTGGCAAATTTGCTGCAACAAAAGGGACTGCTTCTGAAAAAGGGTACCATTGTGGATTCCACCATCATAGCCGCTCCGTCCTCCACGAAAAATCAGGAGAAGCAGCGAGACCCGGATGCACATCAGGTGAAGAAGGGCAATGCGTGGCACTTTGGCTACAAGGCACATGTTGGGGTGGATAAGGATAGCGGGCTTGTTCACACGGTTGAGGTAACGGCCGCCAATGTCCATGATGTCGCCATGACCTCCAAACTGCTGACCGGAGAGGAAAGCGTTGTATACGGAGACAGCGGATATTTGGGAGCGGAAAAGCGCGAGGATGCCATTATAAAGAACAATGCTGGCAAGCGTATCCGTTACAAGTTCAATCGTCGCCCATCGCAAATCAAAAAGGGTTCCAACAGGTCGCAAGCCCAACTCAAGCGCAGAGAGCACGAAAAGTCATCGGTTCGTGCCAAAGTAGAACATGTTTTTGCCGTTGTGAAAGGTCTGTTACGGTACCGAAAGACGCGATACCGAGGTCTGCAAAAGCAGACCGCCAAACTGAATATGATGTTTGCGTTGGCGAATCTGATTCTGGCTGACAGGCCCTGCCTGTCAGTCTGATTGCGTTTGCCTTCGCAGATATAATTGGGAGAGTTCCTCGCTGTTTGCCGCCTTTGGCAGATGGCGTGGATTTTTTATACCATTGTGCGGTGTTGCCTTAGTTGTGAAACAAAATCAAAAGCTCTTAGAGCATAACAGATTTGAGAGGAAATATCAACAGCTGATGTTTCCGATGAATATGGAAATCACAATACTTCAGGATGATCCGGTACGGCTTGCCAGCGCCCAGCTTGAGGAACTGGATTACAGGAAGCTGTATTGCGCCTATTCTTCACAAGGAAGAAAATCGGCAGCCGAACCCCGGATTCTCTTTGAAGTACTGGTATATGGGTATATGTGCGGCATCTACTCGACTCACAAATTGGAGGAAGCCTGCCGGAAACGCGTGGATTTCATGTGGCTGCTGCAGGGGGAGCCGGTGGCGGAACTACAGTACCTTTGCACGGTTTCGCACCGGGCGCACCAAAGAGACAGTGGAAGGCTTGTTTTACCAGTTTATCTGCAAGATGGAATAAATAGGTGAAATGGAGCATGAGGAGGTCTTCATTGACGGCACCAAGCTGGAAAGCAAGGCGAACCGTTACACATTCGTGTGGCGGAAGACCACGGAAAAGCACCTGGCCAAGGTGCAGGAAGCTGTCCGGCAGGAATTTGAACAACATGAAATTTCCGGCAACGTGACGCTGAAAAAGCTTCGGGCGTTGGTCGGATCTGAAAAGATGGCCTGCGAAAAGGCCGGAATCGTGTTTGTACATGGGACCGGTCGTCGTAAGCCTCCTGAGCAGCGAGCATATGAGAGGCTTCACACTCTGCTGGAAAAGTGGGAGGATTATGAAAAGAAGTTGTTCACGATGGGAAATAGCCGCAACAGTTACTCCAAAACAGACCCGGACGCCACGTTTATGCACATGAAGGAAGATCACTGCGCAACGGGCAGCTCAAACCTGGCTACAATGTGCAGATTGCCGTGAACAGCGAATACATTGCCGGCGTCGCCGCTTTCCCGAACCGAACGGACAGTGGGACTTTGCGTCCCTTCCTACGCCGGCTGGAACAACAACACGGGAAACAATACCGGGATATTGTGGCGGATGCGGGCTACGAGAGTTTGGATAACTACCTGTATTTGGAGGATATTTGGCAAACCAGCTTCATTAAGCCCATCAATTACGAGACCCGGAAGACCAAAAAGTTCAAGCAGCAAATTGGCCGCCGGGAAAATATGAGCTATGACGAACAGCAGGACTGTTATTTCTGCGCAGCCGGGAGGAAGCTTGTTTTCTGCCGTGAAAGCACGCAGCGGAACCGGCAGGGACATTTCCTGACGTCAGCATATTACCGGTGTGAGAGTTGTACGGGCTGCCCATGCCGTGAAGCTTGCTGCAAGGCAAAGAATGGCGCTGCAAAGAAATTATCGGTTAAATTGGATTTGCTGCGGCTCAGCGACCGTTCAAAGCAAAATATTACAGGTGAAAGAGGAATTATGCTCCGGGTCAACCGCTCCATTCAGGTGGAAGGCGCTTTTGGGGTATTGAAAAGCAACCGCAAATTCAAACGCTTCCTCACCCGGGGCCGGACAAACATTTCCACCGAACTTTACCTCTTGTGTCTGGGGTACAACCTGAACAAGCTGTGGGCAAAATGCAACGCGGGACGCCTGAAAACGCATTTGTTTTGTCTTCAAAAAGAGTAGTTCCCCAACAAACAGAAAAGCGAAAGCCGAGAGACGGTGCAGGAGAGCACAGCCTCTGCTTTGTCATGCTCACAATCGTCCGCGCAAAGCAAGTTTTCAACAAAATCGTCTTTAAAAACGTCTTTTCAACAAGTACAGGGGACCACCACAAAACCAAAATTTTGAAGCAGCCTCATTCTGCTTTTTATTTTGTTTCCTTTTGTCGTCTTTAGGAGCGACATCGGATTCCTGTTCTGAATCCACCATCTCCCTCATATAAGTTGAAGGAATTCTGATGGGAGGAAGGCGATTATCGTGCCGCAATCCAAAGGGAAACTTAAGTTCCATTTTCATAATCCAAATTCTGTTGATGAAATGATTTCTTACATACTGCCAATTCTAATTGAAGCAAACACCCCGAAATTCAAACAGGCCATTCAAAAATATGCGGACAAGTCTGCTGAATTATTGAATTCGCAGCAGGCTTCGTAAAAATCTTACCAATACCACAAAGAGCGTACAGGCCGCTGCCTATACGCTCTTTGTATTTCCCTCAAGGATTTTTTCATAAGAAACTTGCAGGACAACCTTCAATGCCTTCAATTCGTCTGGATAGATAGAACGCTGTCCCACTTCAATTTTTGCAAGTGCACTTCGCGTCAGGTCACACCCAGCCACCTGCAATTTCGCACAAAGCTGTTCTTGTGTCAATCCTCGCTGTCGTCGCAGTTCCCCCAAATGCTGTCCAATTCGTTTGTTCTCTTCACCGTTCATTTCAATACCTGCCTGCACTTATTTCGCACAATTCTATATTGATTTTACCCGCGATGAATGCTGTAATTGCACTATAATAGTACAATTACAAAAGATCCTCTTCAATATCGGAATGAAATGGAGATGGAATCCGAACGAATCAACCACTCGGCAAACACTTGCGCTATGTGCGCTTAGAACATGACCTGCCACAACAGCAACTTGCGGATTATCTTCATCTTGACCGCTCTGCGGTTGCCTATATAGAAACCGGGCGCACGCCGCCCAGCCTGCAAACGCTCGTCCAAGCTAAAGCGAATCTGCCACCTTGCTTCCTGGGACAAGTTCCTTTCCAAAACACAAGTGTAAACACCTCATCTTTCTCATAAACCGCGAAAATCTCGCATAGAATCCAATAACGAAATGCGGGAGGGTGCGTTTATGAAAGGCATCGTGGAAGAGCGAGCCGTTGAGCTCGGTGTTTACATTGTGGAGCAAAAAGCGACCGTCCGCGCGGCCGCCAAAAAATTTGGTGTCTCTAAAAGTACCGTACATAAGGACGTTACACAGCGCCTCAAGCAGATTGACCGCCAGCTGTACCGGCAGGTACAGCACGTGTTGGCGGTCAACAAAGCCCAGCGGCACATCCGCGGCGGACAGGCGACCAAGGAAAAATACGAAAGGCTGCATTTGCTGAAAAAGTGAAAAGCAGGGTCCGGTGAAAGGCTTTTCTCTCACCGAACCCTGCTTTTCACTTAAATCGAATAGGCAAGTCTTGGTATACAGCTTTCGTCCTCCGGACAGATATTATAAATCTTTCGGTCCTTCGCTACCATGGAAATCGGAATTTTCGGCAGCAGGCTGTGCAGTACATCAATAAAACCATTCACCGGCTCTTCTGCCATGCCGGTCACAATATGTACCGCATGAACCTGCTGGGCAAAAGCCGCCGCTGTGCAAGCGGCCTCATCGTTAAAATATATGGTCATTTCCGCATCGGCTTCATTGGAAGTCTGACGCAGATACTCCAATTCTTCACAGTCTCCGTTGACTCCCTTGCTTGTGGGCTGAACGCACAGCACCTGCAGCTGCACACCGCGCTGGCGGGCAATGCTGCTCCCTGCATGAATCAGGCGGTCACAATCATGCTGGCCAGTCACACACACAAGCACTGCGTTTTTGCTGTTCAAAATCAGGACTCCTTTCTTCCGTGCGCAAAACGCACAGGACCTTTTTGCAATCAACAATCCCATTATAAAAGGGAATTGCGAAGCCAAAAGAAATAAAAAGTGTATATTTTATGAACAATCAATCGAACTTTCGCCTTTTCTTATTTGTCTATTTTGCTACCTCCTTCGACTTTATTATACCAGATGCGGCATGAAAAAGCAACGCCGATTTTTATAAATTGCATAAAAAAATATCACAAGATAAATTTATCTTGTGATATTTTTTCACTTATAGGCTGTTTTCACGGTCACTTGGCTCTTTGCTGCAAAAACGGCGCCGGGTCGACAAAGGTTCCGTTTTTCTGGACAGCAAAATGCAGATGTGACGCGCCTGCCGCTTCGCTCGGCACCGTGTCCACAACACCAAGCTTCTGCCCGGCTTTAAGCACATCGCCCTTTTTGACCGCTACATTCCCAATGCCGCAGTACCAAGTGGTTAAGCCGCCGGTATGCGTCATCTGTACGGTGCAGCCCATACCGTCCACTGTCGAAATGGACTGCACCGTGCCATCCGCAGCAGCTATGACAGCAGTGCCTTTGTCCGCACGCAGGTCCACACCCGTGTGGGCACGCCAATCCTTCATCGTCTTGGAGTACAGCGGTGTTTCACTGAATGCCTGCTGCACCGCCGCATCCTTGACGGGCATTTCCAATTTCGTGACCACCGCCGCGGCTTCTACCGCCTTTTTCTGGCTTTTGGTCGCGGCTTGCGTCGCCTTACTCTGCGGTTTGGATTCGTCCTTTCCCGCCGGGGAAGACGCGGTTTCAGTGCTGGCCGCAGCCGGTTCCTCGGAAACCACGGTTTCCGCTTCTGAAACAACCGTCGGTATGGCTACGGATGCTTTTTTATACTGGTGCACGCTGTCATAGGTTGTCCAACCCGCTACAGCCACCGCGACCAGACAAACCGCCAGGGCAATGTAAAACCCTTTTTTTCCGGGGCTTGGTTTCTGTTCGGCGGGTTTTCTTTGGGGCGTATACTCAGTCGGGTTTTCCTCTTTCTGTTCCTCATCCTGCCGATAATCCTCATTGTTCAATTCCTGTTCACCTCCAACCACAGTATGGACGCAGGGCAGGAAAATATACACCTTTTCTAGCAAATATTTGCGTACTTCGTGAGCAGTCATTTCCAGTTTCAAAGCTACACAAAAAAGCCCCTGCAACAGCCCGTTGGGCTTGCCTGCAGGGAACTTTTGCGCCCAAGCGCAGAAAAAAGCCGGGCTGCGGCACCCGGTTTTTTTCAATAGCTTGAGGGGTATATTGAGGAGGGTAGAACATACATCAAGTGAACGGTGCGGCTCCGCTGAACTTGATTACAAGGATATTATAAAGCACTATCGCTCAAAAGTTGTTAATATTGTGTGAATATTTTATGAAGAATGGCAGTTGCAAACAAACGTTTGCGATTTCTCTTTTTTTGTGTTATACTAGTGACAAATCCACTCATGATTCTCACAAAAGAAGAGGAGCACCGCCTCTGCCGCCGGCAGGGCCTGCCTCTCGGCACAGGAGGAATCCACATATGTTAACAGCCAGTCAGCAAAAGGTATATGACTACCTGAAAAGCCGCTCGCGGACCGGTTTGCCACCCACTGTGCGGGAAATCTGCGCTGCAACCGGGCTAAAGTCAACCTCCAGTGTGCACGCACACCTAAAAACACTGGAGCGCAAAGGGTACATTACGCGGGATGCCGGTCTGAACCGCGCCATTCACATCACCGGGGATGACGACGCCATCCCCCTGCAGGTTCCACTCCTTGGGCGTGTTGCCGCAGGGCAGCCAATCCTTGCCACCGAGGAAATTGAGGGTTACATCCCCTACCTTCCGCCGCGCCGCACTTCGGATGCCACATACTTTGCTCTGAACGTCCGTGGAGAGAGTATGCGCGATATCGGCATTCTGAATCGTGATATTGTCATCGTGAAGCAGACGCCGACCGCCGAAGACGGCGAAATCGTCGTTGCCATGATTGACGGTGAAGCTACGGTTAAGCGGATTTTCCGCGAACCGGATCGCATCCGCTTGCAGCCGGAAAATCCGGAATTTTCCCCGATTTACGCAAAAGAAGTGACCATTTTAGGGCGCGTTGTGGCGCTTGTACGAAATTACTGAAAGCTGCTTACCGAAAAGAAAAGGCAGGTGCGCTCCCATGGGGGGAACGTACCTGCCCTTTCTTTACCAACTGCCGTTAATAAGAACCGCGCGAACCATGGCAGCCTCTGCCCCTCGATTCTTCAGGGGAAACGCAGTCAGAAAATAAGCGCCCGGCTGCACCCGGTCCAGCGCCAAATTTTCTAAAACTGCCACTTCTGCAGAAAGTAATGCACAATGCGCACCTGCCGGGTCATCCGCCGGCGCAATGCTCGCCTGCTGTGTGCCAATCAGCCGGACTCCCGCCATGGCTGCCGCCACTGCTGCCTCGCGTGAAAGCCAGACCTCACCGGCCAGCAAAAGGCGCTCCGGCATTTCCGTATCTTGCAGCAGCTGCTCCATCTGCTGCATATCCAACACCCCCTGCGCCTGCACCACCACACAGGGACCGCAGCAGCGGCTGAGATCCATCTGGCTGATGTCGGCGCCATTTTCCACAAAATGCAGCGGCGCGTCCATATGCGTGCCGTTGTGATTGCCCGCATTTAGGACGCTCAGGTTGCAGGCATCGCCGTTCTCGATTCGCTGCACAAAGTGCAGGCTGGCTGTCGGGTCGCCGGGGTACGCCGGCGTACTGAACAGTTCCTTAGTAATATCAATCAGTTCCATTACACATTCTCCATTTGCTTTGCAAGTTTCGGTAAGGCTGCCAAAAGCAGTGCTGTGTTTTTGTGGGCAGATTCCTCGGCAAAAGTGGGAAAGTCCACCGCTGCGCCGTCATCGCCATTGTCTGAAATCGAGCGGAGCACCGCATAGTTCACACCTGCCATACAGCAAACCTGCGCCATGGAGCCGCCCTCCATCTCACACGCAACGGCGCCAAAGTCCTCTGCCAGCTGATGCATTTTTGCGTTATCCGCAATAAATTGGTCACCGGTTGCGATGACTCCTTTACACACATGGCCTTGATAAACCGCTTCGGCACAGTCTGCCAGCAGGTTCACGGTTTTTTCCGGAACCGGCAGAAAAATCTCCTTGAGTGCGCTGATATACCCGACTGGGTCACCCAGCGCCGAAGTATCCATATCGTGCTGTACCAAACTGGTGGCAACCACCAAGTCGCCAATGTGCACATCTTTGCCGATTCCGCCGGCAACCCCTTCAAAAAGCACTGCCTGTGGCTGGTACAGGAAAATCATCGTCTGCGTGCAAACCGCAGCAGCCACTTTGCCGATTCCGCACTGCGCCACAACACACTCCACCCCAGCCATGATGCCTTCATGAAAGCAAATGCCGCTCATCGTTTTGCTCCCCGTCTGCTGCATATGCTCCAGCAGTTGTTCCACTTCGACTTCCATTGCCCCAATAATCCCAATCATCTGCATTCTCCTAAACATAACGAATTTGCTTTCTTTCCGAGCATGGTCTCATTATATCTTCTGCACGTCTGAAAAGCAATGGAACCGCTTCAACTTTTCCATATGGGATTTCACAAACTTTGCAGAAAAAATGCCGGTTTGCACCCTAAAATCTTTGCCGCAGGGGTTGCATCGCCGTTACAATTTTGTTATCATTTATTATGTAAATTCTTGTCGAAAAGCAAGGCATTTTCCGGCAAAATCCAGAGAACAAAAAGAGGCAGGTTCAAACATGAACAAAACGCTAAAAAGCCTGACGGCTGCTGTGCTGACAGTGGGAATGCTGTTTGCCTTCACGCCCTGCGCATATGCAGCCACCTACGCCCATCCCACTTCCATAACCGGTGTCACGGTTTCCGGTCATCCGCTGACCGAGCAGGAACTCAGCAAGGGTTCCTACCTGATCAACTTGGTAAAGGGTCATACTGTTTTCTTTGATGTTACCAGCAGCAAGCCCGTCAATTTTACCTCTGGAAACAGTTCCTGCGCCGTGACTGGCACCACCTGGTCCTACAACCGTTCCAGTAAAACGACGCGCTACACCATCACCGGAACGGGCAAAGTTGGACAAACCTGTGGTCTGTATCTGGACAAAAACCGAATCTTTCAGGCACAGATTATTGACCAGCCCACTTCCAATCCGTTTGTCAGCGATACCAACCAACCCATGACGCTGAAAATCGGCCAGTCCTACACCTTTAAAATCACGCTGAAAAATTCTCACTCCAACGCAACATTCCAATGCGGAACCGGCTCTGTTTTCTCCACGTATGCACCGCCCGGAACGACCGACAAAGACGGCAACAAGGTTTACCTTTACAAAATCACCGCCCAAAAAGCCGGCGGCAGCGGTATTTACGTTGTCGTTGACGGCGTTTCCTACTCGGTCTTCGCCGCAAACGCCATTAAGACCACCAACACTGCTGCTGCATTGCCCGTCAGCAGTCCCTACCGCTTTACGCCAACGGTTTCTTCAGAAAGCAGCAGCCTATCCTACAAAAAGGGGATTGATGTTTCGGAGTGGCAGAAGAATATTGACTGGGAGACCGTGAAAAAGTCCGGTGTGGATTTTGTCATGCTCCGCGCCGGCTACGGCAGCAACAATCTCGACGCTTATTTTGAACGCAATATTACTGAATGCAACCGGCTGGGCATTCCGGTCGGCGTGTATTGGTTCAGCTATGCTACCAATGCAACAGAAGCAGCGGAAGAAGCGCAGGACTGCTTAAACGCACTGCAAGGGCACACCGTGGAATATCCGGTTTGCTATGATTTAGAGTATGACACCGTGCGCTATGCGCAGAAAGCCGCTCATGTGAAAATTGACAAGGCTCTCGCCACCAGCATGGCAAAAGCATTCTGCAGCACCATTGAAGAAAATCAGTATTACGCCATGAACTATGCAAACTCCGACTACATAAAGAATTATTTTGACATGGAGCAGCTCGGTACTTACGATTTGTGGTACGCCCATTTTTGCTCCTCTGTCCAGGCAGACGGAACCGTCAGCGATGCACTCAATACAGCATACGCGCCAATGTGGCAGTACACAAGCTCTGGTTCTGTCGGCGGCATTAGCGGTAGTGTTGACATGGACGTCACATCTCTGGATTACGCGGAAATCATTCGCAGCACCGGTTTAAACCACCTGAGCGATATTTCTGCGGATATCGATGAAGCTGATGACAGCAGCACCACCTTGCGTTCGTCTGCAAGCAATCGCTTACGGCGTGGCGGGCAAACAACATACAGCCTGCCTGCAGATAACGACCGCAGCACCCCTGCTCCCGGCCGAATGAGTCAGCCAAATTATCAAGGGTAAATGCACCAATTAAAATGCCGCTCTCCGAAATGAAATGACCCAAAAAAGTTAGACAAATAATTTTATTAAGCAACCGAAAGGGCTTGTAGTCTGTGAATCGCAGGCGGCAAGCCCTTTAGCTTTGCCTTAGAACGGCGGTTGTTGTAGTAATCGAGATAGTCAATAAGTTCGGCCTTGAAGTGCTCCATGGACTCGAATTCCTGTAAATACAGCAATTCTGTTTTTAGTAAGCCAAAGAAATTTTCTATCACAGCGTTATCCAAACAATTGCCTTTGCGGCTCATGCTCTGTCGAATCCCTTTTTCTTTGAGCATTCGTTGGTATTGTTTGTGCTGATATTGCCAGCCCTGGTCAGAATGCAGAATGAGATTGGTTTTGTCCGGAATTCTTACGAAAGCCTTGTCCAACATCTGGGTCACCATGGAGAGCACAGGTCTGTCGGAGATGGTATAGCTGACAATATCTCTGCTGCACAAATCAAGAATTGGCGAAAGATAAAGCTTCTGACCGAACAGACTGAATTCCGTCACATCGGTCACCCATTTCTGGTTCGGTTTTTCAGCCTCGAAGTTCCGTTCCAACAAGTTTGGTGCGATTCTACCCACTTCGCCCTTGTAAGAGCGGTACTTTTTCATACGGACTCGGCAGACAAGACCTAGTTGCTTCATCAATCGCTGCACGGTCTTGTGGTTCAGCGGAAAGCCGCGTTTGTGCAGTTCTGCTGTGATACGCCGGTAACCGTAGCGGCCTTTGTTTTCATGGTAGATTGCGGTAATAGTCTCTTTAGCGTTGCTGTATTTGTCTGCTTTTGTCAACCGTTTTTCATGGTAGTAATAGGTCGAACGCGCAAGCTGGGCGACTTCCAGCAGAATGTCCAGTGAATAACTTTGCCTCAGTCCTCGAATTACCAGCGTTTTTTGCGCGCTTTTCGCTCGTCTTCCAAAACCAAGGCTTGCAAGTTTTTTAAGTAATCATTCTCCGCTCGTAAACGCTGATTCTCTGCAATTAAGTCCTCTTCCACTTGCTTATTCAGCTTAGAAATGCGGCCTTTTCGCGTGCCGCTGGCGGCACTGGCACGTCCCCGTCGTTCTACAGCCAGACCTTCAGGACCTTCTGTGAGATAGATACGCTCCCATGAGGCTATTCGTTTAGAATCACTTACTTCAAATTGTCGCGCGGCTTCACAGTAGCTTAACTTCTCCTTACGCATCGTTTCCACTACCATAACCTTGAATTCCGGCGTATAGCGTTTGTTTGGTATTCCTTTTGGCATATAAAAACACCCCTTTAGTTATTTCAGTATATCATACTGTCTAACTAAAAGGGTGCAGTTCAAAAAGTCGGAGGTATTTTTTATGTTCATTTCAGTTCTTTTTGAAAGCAAATTGCTTCGGACAGATGTTCATAAATTCCGTAATTGGGAATTTGACTATAACCATTTCGTTCATAAAACCGTACAGCGTTCTGGTTTACCACGCGCGTCTGCAACTGAACCCGCTCAAACTGAAAGTTCTGCGCACTTTGTTCCAAAAAAGCGATCAGCTTGCTGCCGACCCCTTGGGCATTCTTGCGCGCATACATCCGCTTGATTTCTGCTGTATCCTCCGACCATCTGCGCAGCGCGCCGCATCCCAGAGGATTCCCCTGCGCGTCACGGGCAACGGCAAAAACCGAGCGGGCATCCGCCATATCTGTGTAACAAAATGTACTTCTGCCGTCACTGCCGGTCATTTGCAGCAGAACCATTGACAACTCATCAATCAGAAGCCGTGCATCTTCAGACTGAATGTCTTCTGCTGCGATTCGAATCTCATCCATCTCCATTTCTCCTAGCTGCTGTATTTGCAAAGTTCTTTAGAACGGAGATATTATACACTGTCTGAAGCGGACAATCATGTACAGTTTTTGAATTTTTTCTGTTCTTGCAGCAAAAAAATATAACAAAAAAGCCACCGGATTTTCCGGTGGCTCTCTGCGCGTACAACCTCCTGCACGCAACCGTTTGGCTCCCCCTGTTGGGCTCGAACCAACGACCCTGCGGTTAACAGCCGCATGCTCTACCAGCTGAGCTAAGGAGGAATATAAAAGTTGGCACCTACCTAATTTCCCGGGCCGTTACCAGCCAAGTATTTTCGGCACGAGTGAGCTTAACTTCTGTGTTCGGAATGGGAACAGGTGGACCCTCACCGTCATCAGCACCAACAATCTAATTGATCTGCTTTCGCAGTAATCAGCTATATGAACTTTTCTTTCGTATTCTCTAATGGTGACCCGTGCGGGATTCGAACCCACGTTAACGGCGTGAGAGGCCGCTGTCTTAACCGCTTGACCAACGGGCCGTTGGTGCGTCATCGGGGGCTCGAACCCCGGACACCCTGATTAAGAGTCAGGTGCTCTACCAACTGAGCTAATGGCGCATATTGCCTGTGCACTGAAAACTGAATAAAGAATAAGATTACGAATTGGATATGGACAGAACCATGAACTATGGTCAAGCCCTCGACCTATTAGTACTGCCAAGCTAAACATGTTACCATGCTTACACACGCAGCCTATCAACCTTGTAGTCTTCAAGGGGTCTTACTTGCTTACGCAATGGGATATCTTATCTTGGAGTCGGCTTCACGCTTAGATGCTTTCAGCGTTTATCCGATCCGCACTTAGTTGCCCAGCTGTGCCATTGGCATGACAACTGGTGCGCCAGCGGTGCGTCCATCCCGGTCCTCTCGTACTAAGGACAGCTCTCCTCAAATATCCTGCGCCCACGACAGATAGGGACCGAACTGTCTCACGACGTTCTGAACCCAGCTCGCGTACCACTTTAATCGGCGAACAGCCGAACCCTTGGGACCGAATACAGCCCCAGGATGTGATGAGCCGACATCGAGGTGCCAAACCTCCCCGTCGATGTGGACTCTTGGGGGAGATCAGCCTGTTATCCCCAGGGTAGCTTTTATCCGTTGAGCGACGGCAATTCCACTCTCATACCGCCGGATCACTAACTCCAACTTTCGTTACTGCCCGGATTGTCATCCTCGCAGTTAGGCTAGCTTTTGCGTTTACACTCAGAAGCACGGTTTCCGTCCGTGCCGAGCTAACCTTTGAGCGCCTCCGTTACCTTTTAGGAGGCGACCGCCCCAGTCAAACTGCCCGTCTAACAATGTCCCCCGGCCGGTTTCACGGCCGCAGGTTAGAATTCCAATGGTTTAAGGGTGGTATCCCAAGGGTGACTCCACACACGCTGGCGCGCATGTTTCCATGTCTCCCACCTATCCTGTACATAAACCATCGAAACCCAATATTAAACTGCAGTAAAGCTCCATGGGGTCTTTCCGTCTTGTCGCGGGTAACCGGCATCTTCACCGGTACTACAATTTCGCCGGGCGGGTAATTGAGACAGTGCTCAGATCGTTACACCATTCGTGCGGGTCGGAACTTACCCGACAAGGAATTTCGCTACCTTAGGACCGTTATAGTTACGGCCGCCGTTTACTGGGGCTTCAATTCAATGCTTGCACATCTCCTCTTAACCTTCCAGCACCGGGCAGGTGTCAGCTCCTATACGTCATCTTTCGATTTGGCAGAAACCTGTGTTTTTGATAAACAGTCGCCTGAGCCTTTTCACTGCGGCCTCCCCTGAGGGAGGCGCCCCTTATTCCGAAGTTACGGGGCCAATTTGCCGAGTTCCTTAACTACCCTTCTCCCGTTGGCCTTAGAATTCTCTTCCTGTCTACCTGTGTCGGTTTGCGGTACGGGCGCCTCAGATATACAATAAGCTTTTCTCGCCCTGCGCTGCGAATACTTCCCTACTCTAATTTCGGTCCCTTGCGCCCGGGGCAACCATCGCCCGGGTTATTCGCTTTGCAGGTGTCACTTATCTTAAATCTTTTGGCGGCTACGGAATTTCCACCGTATGTGCATCGACTACGCCTTTCGGCCTCGCCTTAGCTCCCGGCTTACTTGGAGCGGACGAACCTTCCTCCAAAATCCTTAGACTTTCGGCCAATATGATTCTCACACATTTCGCGCTACTTATTCCGGCATTCTCACTTCTGTACAGTCCACCAACGCTTCCGCTTTGATTTCACCCCATACAGAACGCTCTCCTACCATCCTTTCGGATCCCAAGCTTCGGTACACGATTTAGCCCCGTTAAATTTTCGGCGCAGGGTCACTCGACCAGTGAGCTATTACGCACTCTTTTAATGTATGGCTGCTTCTGAGCCAACATCCTGGTTGTCTGTGCAACCCCACATCCTTTTCCACTTAACCGTGTTTGGGGACCTTAGCTGTGGGTCTGGGCTGTTTCCCTTTTGACGACGAAACTTATCTCCCGCCGTCTGACTCCCGTACATCAATTATCCGGCATTCTGAGTTTGATAGGTCTTGGTAGCCTCTCGGCCCCTTAACCATTCAGTGCTTTACCTCCGGTAATCTCTTGAGTACGAGGCTAGCCCTAAAGCTATTTCGGAGAGAACCAGCTATCTCCGGGTTCGATTGGAATTTCTCCGCTACCCACACCTCATCCGCTACCATTTCAACGGGAGTCGGTTCGGTCCTCCATGAGGTTTTACCCTCACTTCAACCTGGACATGGGTAGGTCACCCGGTTTCGGGTCGAATACAACTGACTTTGTGCGCCCTATTCAGACTTGCTCTCGCTACGGCTCCGGACCTGAAGTCCTTAACCTTGCCAGTTACATTCACTCGCCGGACCATTCTACAAAAGGTACCCGATCACCCTTTGACGGGCTCTCGGTGCTTGTAAGCACAAGGTTTCAGGTTCTATTTCACTCCCCTCCCGGGGTGCTTTTCACCTTTCCTTCACAGTACTATTCTCTATCGGTCACTGGGTAGTATTTAGGCTTGGAGGGTGGTCCCCCCGTCTTCCCACCGGGTTTCACGTGTCCGGCGGTACTCTGGATACAGCTCGCTGCTTCGCCTTTTCGTTTACGTGGCTCTCACATTCTTTGGCCGGCCTTCCCAGACCGTTCAACTAAAGCTCTGCATGCTAAATGCTGTCCGAACCCCGAAAGTATTGCTACCCTCGGTTTGGCCTCTTCCGCGTTCGCTCGCCACTACTAGCAGAATCTCATTTGATGTCTCTTCCTCGCCCTACTTAGATGTTTCAGTTCAGGCGGTTCCCCTCGCAAAGCTATGAATTCACTTTACGATGACTGGACATGACTCCAGCCGGATTGCTCCATTCGGAAATCTATGGATCACGGCCTACTTACGGCTCCCCATAGCTTATCGCAGTTCGTTGCGTCCTTCTTCGGCTTCCAGTGCCAAGGCATTCCCCTTGCGCTCTTTGTAGCTTGACCATGTGTTCTTTGGTTCTCATGCTTCATATTGTTCGTTCTTCAACATGAACTCGTAAATTGCAAAATTGTAGTAATTTTTTTAACTTTACTTGATATCGTTTTCGCAATCTTTCTTTATTCAGTTTTCAATGTACAGCTGCCTTTCGGGTTTCCCCGTGGGGGTCTCCCCACTGGTGGGCTTAGGTGGACTCGAACCACCGACCTCACGCTTATCAGGCGTGCGCTCTAACCGGCTGAGCTATAAGCCCATTTCCCGGCTCCGGTTCTCACCAGAAGCCCCTGGTGGAGATAAACGGGATCGAACCGTTGACCTCCTGCTTGCAAAGCAGGCGCTCTCCCAGCTGAGCTATACCCCCATACTGGTGGCTGTTTCCCATCCACCTTTGAGTGTCTCTTTCAAGACCCTCAAAATTAAACAACGATTAACAGACGGATCCGACCAACCTTGGATGTTAGAGCAGCTTGTTTCATCTGCTCAGCTCTCCATAGAAAGGAGGTGATCCAGCCGCACCTTCTGATACGGCTACCTTGTTACGACTTCACCCCAGTCGCCAATCCTACCTTCGGCAGCGCCCTCCTTGCGGTTAGGCAACTGACTTCGGGTATTACCGGCTCCCATGGTGTGACGGGCGGTGTGTACAAGGCCCGGGAACGTATTCACCGCGGCATTATGATCCGCGATTACTAGCAATTCCAACTTCATGCAGGCGGGTTTCAGCCTACAATCCGAACTGAGACCATTTTTATAGGTTTGCTCCACCTCGCGGTTTCGCTTCTCTTTGTTAATGGCCATTGTAGTACGTGTGTAGCCCAGGTCATAAGGGGCATGATGATTTGACGTCGTCCCCACCTTCCTCCGTTTTGTCAACGGCAGTCCTGCTAGAGTGCTCTTGCGTAGCAACTAACAGTAAGGGTTGCGCTCGTTGCGGGACTTAACCCAACATCTCACGACACGAGCTGACGACAACCATGCACCACCTGTCTCAGCTTTCCCCGAAGGGCACCTAATGCATCTCTGCTTCGTTAGCTGGATGTCAAGACCTGGTAAGGTTCTTCGCGTTGCTTCGAATTAAACCACATACTCCACTGCTTGTGCGGGCCCCCGTCAATTCCTTTGAGTTTCAACCTTGCGGTCGTACTCCCCAGGTGGATTACTTATTGTGTTAACTCCGGCACGGAGGGGGTCAGACCCCCCACACCTAGTAATCATCGTTTACGGCATGGACTACCAGGGTATCTAATCCTGTTTGCTACCCATGCTTTCGTGCCTCAGCGTCAGTTAAAGCCCAGTAGGTCGCCTTCGCCACTGGTGTTCCTCCCGATCTCTACGCATTTCACCGCTACACCGGGAATTCCACCTACCTCTACTTCACTCAAGCTCAACAGTTTCAATTGCAGGCTATGGGTTGAGCCCATAGTTTTCACAACTGACTTGCCAAGCCGCCTACGCACCCTTTACACCCAGTAAATCCGGACAACGCTCGCTCCCTACGTATTACCGCGGCTGCTGGCACGTAGTTAGCCGGAGCTTGCTGCTTGGGTACCGTCATTATCGTCCCCAAGTACAAAAGTTTACAATCCGAAGACCGTCTTCCTTCACGCGGCGTTGCTGCATCAGAGTTTCCTCCATTGTGCAATATCCCCCACTGCTGCCTCCCGTAGGAGTCTGGGCCGTGTCTCAGTCCCAATGTGGCCGTTCAACCTCTCAGTCCGGCTACCGATCGTCGCCATGGTGGGCTGTTATCTCACCATCTAGCTAATCGGACGCGAGTCCATCTTACAGCGGATTGCTCCTTTGATTTCTGCACCATGTGGTGCTGAAATGTCATGCGGTATTAGCGTCCGTTTCCAGACGTTATCCCCCTCTGTAAGGCAGGTTACTCACGCGTTACTCACCCGTCCGCCACTAAGCTTAAAACCGAAGTCCTAAGCTTCGTTCGACTTGCATGTGTTAGGCACGCCGCCAGCGTTCGTCCTGAGCCAGGATCAAACTCTCTAAAATATGATATCTAAACATCTTTCGATGCCCAAATCAATCTTAAAGCTTTTGAAAGCTCTCAATAGATACGCTTGCGTATCGCTTTTGCTGTTTTTTCGCGAGTCAGCTTCTCGCCATTCCTCTCGGAATTTTCGGGTCCGTTCATTCTGTCATCGTTGTTTAATTTTCAAGGTCCTGCTGCCGTCATTCTCGACAAACACCTTTCAACTTCCCGCCCCGCTTTGCAGCAGCTTGTTTAGTTTTTTGTGTCTCTCTCGCGGCGACTCATATATAATACCACGCCATTCCCCGCCTGTCAACACCTTTTTTAATCTTTTTTCGGGTTTTTTCTGTTTTCCTGCGAAAATCCGTCAAAAACCGCAGAAGCACTGGGCTTCTGCTCCCGTACCAACCGCTGTGGTGCGCGATTTTACGCCATTTTCGCTGCAAAAGCAGAAAGTTGGCGCCGAACAGCCGGTAATTTCTTTCTTCTATTATATATAGATTAGCTTTGCGCATACGCCAGCTGGACACTGACACCGTTCTGCGAAGCCGCGGCGCTGTACTGCATTTCTGTATAGGAAAGTGCCTTTCCGGACGAAAGACGTCCATTTGCCTCCTGCACGCAGGCCTGAAAGAAATAGGGCACGCCATTAAAAAGCTGTCCAACGGTTTTGTTGAAATCCAAGTCGTCAGAAAGGCGGAGTGCCATGGAATGCTTCTGCTGCTGTGCTGCGTGCACAAGCGCCTGCACAATCTGCTCGCGTACCTCCGCATTCAGCGCCGGTATCTGCACCGCACATTTCTGATAATAATTTGCCTGCTCAGAGTCTGCGGCGGGCAGCGGAAAGTTGCAGTCTGCCACATCACCGTTCTGCGGGCTGAGCGTGTGATCCCGCTTGATGACCGCATCGGTAACATTAAAGTAGTCATACGTGCGAATGCCGCCGTCCATCCAAGTGCCGTCAAAGTGGTACCAGGCACCGCCGATTGAAATCAAGTTCCAGATATGCGCCGCGCCCTTTGAGTTGCCGTTTACCAACCTGCACTGCAGACCTGCCTGACTGCACAGCAGTTGCATCGCGCGCGAATAGCCGTCACACACTGCTTTGCCCGTTACCAAGGCACCATAAGCGGTATAAGGCTGCCAGTCTGTCTGCTGGGTGTCCGCAGATGCGGCGCTATCATATGTGCAGCGATCCGCCAGTGCGTCAAACAGCTTGTCCTCCCGTTCCAGTTCCGAATCCGCAGAAGTGACCCCGGAAAGGATCTGCCCGACCACGGTGTCAAGCTTTTTCTGCAGCCGTGTGCGTTCTTCGGCACGCACACGGCTGTAAAGCTGCACACTGGTGCCGGTAAGGGTAAATGAATAGGTATATTGGTTAGAAAGCCAAAAGATCTGAGGATTATCGTTAAAGAACGCCATCACGGTACGCCGGGTTTCGTTATCCGACAATTTTTCTGTGAACAGGTTGGCGGTTTTTACCAGATAGCCGTTTTCTGTTTTACTGTCTGTAATGTTCTGCGCACAGTCCAGCAATTTATCATATAAATGGCGGCATTTTTCATTTGACAGACTTTTGTAGTCGCTGCGCTGCGCCACCGGTGTGCAGGCGCCAGCCTGTTTCTGCGTTTTTGCCTCTGTCACGGCAGCCGCCGCAGAGGAGGGTGTATCTGCAATTTTCCAGGACCAAAGATCGCCGGCAGAAGCCGTACAGCCGGTGAGCAGGGAAAGCGACAGCAGCAGTGCCGCCAGACGAATCGGTTTTTTCATGCTTCGGCCTCTTTTCAATTTCTGTTAACACCAGTATTATACCTGTTTTTCCGCCGTTTGCCTATCCCCAAATAAAAAAAGGCGGGGCTTCCCCCGCTTTGCATCTTTTAAAGCAGTCCACTAATTACCAGCAGCAGGCCTGCCACAACGGCAGCCGCGCCAACCGCAAGCAGCACTTTTCCGGACGTGGAAAGCTGTGCTTGTCCGGATGCCGCTTCCGGTTCACGGTAAGTCAGCCGGCTCTGCCCGTGCACACCGGCCTGTGCAAGCAGCTTGCCGTCATGCCGCCGCACCGTGCCGCTCAGCAGCACCTGCTGCCCTGGGCGAATGCATCCCTCCAGCACTCGGTACCCGCAAAACGCTTTTCCCGGATGGTAGGAAACCAGCTTTTCCACCGTCCGGAACAGCTCAGAACCGGGCTGCGCCGTGTCCATATGGGACGGCAGCAGTTCCGCGCTGTCCCCGAACGAAGGAATATCTACCCACAATTTTTCTTCGCCCGGCGCATCCTGCAGAAACGGCTGCCCTTCACTTTTTCCGCTGTACACTTCGCGCTGGCGGTTTCCCTCCAGGGCAAGCACGCGTGCCTCCCAGTAAGCCGCTGCCTTTCCGTCCAGTGCCGACACACTCGGCTGCTCTGTCTGCAGAGGCGCACGCACAGTAAAAGTACCCGACTTTCCCTCACGCAGATGTGCCGAAACCTCCCGCACATCCAAAATCTGCTCCGGCTTTGCATCTGTCTGCCGCATACGGTTATAAATCAAGTCCAAAAGGATTCCCGCAATCAGTAAAACCGCGCCCAAAATAAACTGCTGCATCTCTGCCGTCCCCAACTTTCCGGTTTGTTTCCCTCATTTTAGCACGCGGCGGCAGAAAACGCAACGGGCAGACAGCCCGCGAAAAAGCAGCGGCCGCAAACCGCAGCCGCTGTCGAACTTTGCACCCTATATATAGAAAAGGAAGGTTCCCGCCTTTCATTCTGCCTGCTGCCGGTAAGCATGCAGTTTCAAAACGATGGCCGTCACGTCATCATCGTGCCCGTCACTGCGGCGCGCAACCGCGCCGGCCACAATCGCCTCCGCCAGTTCCTGCGGCGTTTTTGCTTCGCAGGAACCTTCCAGCAGCGCCGTCATCCAAGCAGTCCCCTCGCAGAGTGCGCCGTCGCTGACCAGAACAACCAAATCGTCTGCCGCCAGTTCTTCCTGCAGGCAGTGGAAAGTGACCTGCTCCAGAATGCCGACCGGAACCCCCGGCGCATCCACCGGATGAACCTGCCCCTGCGTGCGCACAAAGCTCATGGCGGCGCCTGCTTTCCGGAATTCCGTAAAGCCGGTATACAAATCGATACTGACCAAATCCACCGTTGCGCTGGACTCGTCCCCGGACTTGACCCCCATGGCCGTGTTTACAATCTGCAGCGCACTGTCAAACCCCACGCCTGCCTGAATCAGCTGTGCCAGCAGGTCGGAAACCATCACGCCGTCTACCGCCGCACGACCGCCGGAGCCCATGCCATCACTCAAAATTGCCAGAAAACGCCCCGTGCCGTCCTCAAAGCAGCGCGTGCTGTCCCCGCAAAGGGTGTTATTGCAGCAGTTGTGGCGTGCACTGCCCATGACCACACGGTACAGCGGCCGCTCGCAGAACACCAGCCGCCAGGAGGTCTGCGTGCGGCTGATGCTCGGCTGGGAAAACGTGCGCCCGCACACCTTGGAAATCTCCCGTGTCAGCTCTGCTTTATTGACCCGCACATCTTCACCGCGCATCGCCAGAATTTCAATGGTCATCCGCTCAAAACGGTCAACCCGGCAGCTGACGTCCAGCGGCTGCAGGGCAAATTCATACAGCACCTCCGAAACCAGCTCCGCGCTGGTTTCATCACTGTGTTCAAACAGTTCAAATTCCGAAGCCATTTCTTCCAGCACAGTGCTGACCGCGGAGAACTGCCGCACCATGCATCGCCGGTTCTGCGCGGTCTGCGTGCGGTGCAGCTCCTGCAAAGCGGACTGTGGGCGGCTTTGTTGGGACTTGTCCAACTTTTCACCGACCTGCTCCACAGTGCTGGCAACTTCCCCCAATGCACAGGCGGCATGGTCCAGCCGCGTCACCACCGTGCGGCGCAGATCCTGGGCACGCGGCGTTTCGCGAACTCCCGGTCGTGCGGCAACACGCCGGAACAGGTTTGCGGTCAGCCGCTCCGGCATTAGTATATACACCACAGAAGCCACCGCCACTTCCCAAAGCGTGTCCATACGCTGCGAAGTAACCGCCGCAGGCAAACTGGCCACCGCGCTGCTCAGGATAAACGCGCAGGCAGCCGGCAGGCGGCCCATCGGTGCAAACAGCCCCGCCATCAGCCCGCCGACGCCGTAAGCGCCCGCCAGCCCCGAAAGTCCGTCACCGGTAAACGCAAAGCAAGTGCCGGCAGCCACACCCGCAACGCTGCCGCCCGCGACGCCGCCGTATTCGCTGGCGTACAGGATAATCAGTACCGCCAAAATTCCGCCTGCCGTCACCGGTCCGACCCGCAGCGCAGCAAGTGCCAGCAAAAAAACCCCCGCCGAAAACGCGGCGCAGGTCATCTCCTGCGGCAGGTAATCCCCCAACGGCTGCTGCTCAGCAAAAAGATCGACGGTGCGCGAAAAGAAGTACGCCCACGCACCTGCCAACAGTGCCTCCGCAACCGCATAAGCGGCCGCTGTACCGGAGTATCCATTTACAAAGTACACGATCATGCCGGTGCACAGCAGCGGCACGCCTGCAGCTCCTGCGGCAAAGCCCGCCTTGGCGCGCAGAAAGCGCCCCGCCGCATTTTGCAGTACCCAGCGGATGCCGAAGCAGGCAAGCAGCGCCATCAAGCAATGCATCGGCACCGTAACTGTGCCCGGCAGTATGTAGCCCAGTGCCGCCCCCAGCACCGCAGCCGGCGCACATTTCCACGGGCACGCCGCCGCCATCGCAATACCGAACGGGGCACATCGGTCAAACACTACCGCGCGCGCCGACAGCAGCCCCAAGGCGAAAAAAATTGCCTGCTGCGCGATGTTCCTCATTACTGCACGTGGTTTTTCCCACGTGAGCAACTGCTCTTTTGTCATTCTTGTCCACTCCGTTTCCACTTCTATCATGAACTGCCGCCGCAATCGGGCAGCCGTTCTGTCTGCTGGCGAAAAAGACCCGCTGAATTCTTACAGGCTTGTAATCTAATTATACAAATAGTAATGTGTCGGAACCCATCATAACCAGCCGTATAATTATACTTTTTTATGGCACATCCCGTCAGAACGTGCTAAAATAGAAAAAAAGGAGCGCCTGCACCGCCGCGGGGTCAAATTTTTTTCGCCGCAGATGTACAAAAAGGCGCAATTTGAGATACTAAATACAAAAGGTGTGATAGGAATGGAGTACCGCTTTTCCGACCGTGTCAGCAACTTGAAACCCTCTGCGATTCGTGAAATCTTTAAATACGCCACAGACCCCGCAGTCATTTCGCTTTCTGCGGGCAATCCAGCGCCAGACGCGTTTCCGGTGGACGCCGTGCGCGCGTGCAGCGAAGCCGTTCTGCAGGAACAGCCGATTGACGCCCTGCAGTACAGCGTGACCGAAGGCTTGCCTGCCCTGCGGGAAGACGTTGCCGTCTTTCTGAAGCAGCACTGCAGCATTGCCACCCCCGGCGACGCCGTACTCATTACCAGCGGTGCCGAGCAGATTATGGACCTGCTCGGCAAGTCTGTCCTGAACGAAGGCGACACGGTTGTGTGCGAGGAACCCAGCTTTATCGGCGCGCTCAACTCCTTCCGTTCCTATAATGCCGTCCTCAAGGGGGTTCCCATGCAGGAAGACGGCATGGATCTCGCCAAGTTGGAAGAAATTCTGAAAACGGACAAGCGGGTAAAGTTTATCTACACCATTCCCAATTTTCAGAATCCCACTGGTCTGACCACCAGTTGGGAAAAGCGGCGCGGCATTTACGCACTGGCGCAGAAATACAACACCCTGATTCTGGAGGACAACCCTTACGGCGACCTGCGCTTTGCCGGTGAAGCAATTCCCGCCATCAAAACCTTAGACACTGAAGGCCGCGTTCTGTATGCCGGAACATTCAGCAAAACCATTTCTCCCGGTATGCGCGTCGGCTTTGCGGCAGGCGGCAGCGCTCTGATTCAGAAGATGGTGGTTTGCAAGCAGGGCAGCGATGTGCACACCAACATCTGGAGCCAACTGGTCATTCACCGCTTTCTGCACGGATGGGACTTTGAAAAACATCTTAAAAACCTACAGAAGATTTATGCGCAGAAGTACGCCGTTGCCGAAAAGGCCCTGCGCGAAACCGCACCCCTGCTCGCGTTCCGGCCGATTGAGGGCGGGCTGTTTCTGTGGTGCACGCTGCCGGATTCCATTCCCATGCCGGCGTACTGCAAAGCGGCGGTTCTGCACAAGGTCTGTGTCGTGCCCGGCAACGCATTTTTGACAGACGAAACGCAGCCCTGCCAAAGCTTCCGCATCAATTACTCCTCACCGACCAACGAGGACTTAGCCCGCGGCATCGCCATTCTCGGCGAACTGGCGGCAAAGTGGCCGAACGCTTGACAAAGCGGCCGCCCTGCCCTATAATAGCCACAAAGCTATAGACAGTAAAAACCTGTGAGAAAGACGAGTAAGCGGGTTTGCCGCCCCCACAGAGAACCGGAACAGGTGCAAACCGGTGTCGCGGCACCCGCCGAATGGACTTTTGAGGGTAAACCGAACGGCAGCTTCTGCCCAGTAGGGGAACCGGGGCTTTCCGCCCGTTATCCCGGAGTGTGCGGCTTGGCACAAAAAGCGGGCGCGTTGCGCCAATTTGGGTGGTACCGCAGAAGTTTACGCTTCTGTCCCTTGCAGAAAGGGGCAGAAGCTTTTTTCTTAAACACCCTGTGCCGCCTCTGCACAACCGGTACGCAAACGAACGCATCAGGAGGATGATTCTATGGAAAACCAACCAGCAGAACGCAGAAAGCGCGTTTTCAGCGCCATTCAGCCCAGCGGCAGCGTCACGCTCGGCAACTATTTGGGCGCCCTTAAAAACTGGGCAGCGCTGCAGAAGGAGTACGACTGCATTTTTGCACTTGCCGACCTGCACACCATCACTGTGCGGCAGGAACCCGCCAAACTGCGCCGCAATACCCTGGAGGCTTACGCCCTGCTTCTGGCGTGCGGCATTGACCCCAAGCGCAGCCCGTTTTTCCTGCAGAGCCACGTGGCGGCGCACTCGCAGCTTGCCTGGATTTTAGACTGCTACACCCAGTTCGGTGAGCTGCAGCGCATGACACAGTTTAAGGACAAATCCAAAAAGCACGCCGACAACATCAATGCCGGTCTGTTTACCTACCCCAGCCTGATGGCTGCCGATATTCTGCTGTACCAGGCAGACCTGGTGCCGGTCGGGGAGGACCAAACCCAGCACGTGGAGCTGACCCGCAACATCGCGGATCGTTTTAACAATGCCTACTCCCCCACGTTTACCCTGCCGAATGCTCTGGTGCTCAAGGGCGGCCGCCGCATCATGAGCCTGCAAGACCCCCTGCACAAAATGAGCAAGAGTGATGAAAACGTCAACGGCTGTGTGTACGTTCTGGACAAGCCGGAGGATATTCTGCGCAAATTCAAACGCGCCGTCACCGACAGCGAGGCCAGCATTCACTACGGCGAGGGCAAAGCGGGCATCAACAACCTGATGGATATTTACGCCTGTGTCACCGGCGAAAGCTATGCGGAAATCGAGCATGACTTTGCCGGAAAGGGCTACGGCGACTTTAAGCAGGCAGTCGGTGAGGCCGTCATCGAGCATCTGCGCCCCATTCAGGAGCGCTTCGCACAGTACAGTGGCGATAAAGCTTACCTGCAGCAGTGCTGGGACGCGGGCGCGGAGCAAGCGGCGCGGATTGCCAACCGCACCCTGCAGAAAGTTATGAAAAAAGTCGGCTTCGTGCTGTAAGGCAGAACCGGCTGCAAACGTCTTCCCCCGGAGTTCCGGCAGCGCGAAGGCGTTTCTTTTTTCTGCCTGTGCATGGCGCGGCCTGTTTTTACGCAGGCTAACCTGCAGAGGCATCTGCACCAGCGGTTTTTCCCAAAATTCCTTGTACATCCCCCGAAAATGCGATATGATAGGAAACAACTACCGTATTTTCCCTTTTCCGAAAGGGTACGGGTCTGTGCTCCCAAAGCCGCCCGCCGCATACGGCAACGACTGGAGGAGGCTATGTCAAAATTCAAGAACGTCCTGAAAAAGAACCTGTTCACCATTGTTACGCTCGCCATTTCCATGGCGATTCTGCTGGTGTTTCTGTTCCGCGGGAACAGCGTACAGCAGCTTTCAAAGATTTTCAGCAGTTTAAGCGTTGGCTGGATGCTGCTTGCCTTTGCCACGCTGGCTGTCACCTGGCTGCTGGAGGGCACTGCCGACTGGCTGCTGTGCCGCCACCTGTACCCGCACTGGAGCTTTGGCCGCGCCTTTATGATTGGAATGACCGGCTTGTTTTACAGCGCGGTCACGCCCTTTTCAACCGGCGGGCAGCCCATGCAGATTTATTATATGTCCAAAATGGGGATGCAGCCGGGCCACAGCGCCGCGGTCATTTCTGTCAAGACCATCACCTACCAGATCACGATGGTTCTGTTTTCTCTGCTGCTCATCGGCAGCGAGCTGCCCTTTTTCGTACGCAATGTCAGTAATCTGGCGTTTCTGACGCTTTTCGGGGTGGTTTCTAATGTGCTCTTTATTCTGGCGGTCGTGCTGGTTTCTGTAAATGCCGGCTTCATCTACCGGCTGCTGCACAGCCTGCTGAATCTGCTCGGCAAAATGCATTTGGTCAAGGAGCCGGAAAAGAAATATGCATCCATCATTGCGCACTTGGACACGTTTCACGCCGGCTTCAAGGTCATGGGGCGAAACTGGAAGCTTTACCTTGCCGTCTGCCTGCTGACCGTCGTGCAGATTTTCGTCAGCAGTTCCGTAACCTACTGCATTTACCGGGCGTTTCACCTGCGCGGCGCCACGCTGCTGGTCATGATCGCGGCGCAGGTCTTTGCTAACATGGTGGCAGCGTTCGTGCCGCTGCCGGGCGGCTCCGGTGGGGCGGAGGTTTCCTTTTCCGCGTTCTGCCATGTCTTCTTTCAGAACCTGCTGACACCGGCGCTGCTGGTTTGGCGTCTGCTGACCTACTACGGCAGTATTCTGTTCGGGTGTATTTTTGTCTTTGCCGGTGCACGCAAATATGTTGGCGCCGTACCGCCGAAAGACACCGGCGGCACATCCGCCGTCGAAAAAAAATCCGCATAAGGCGCAGTGGTCACAAAAGTCCTTTGCACTGTCTGCCGGGATTGAGAAACGGGAGAAGTTTGTATGTCAAAGTTTCTGCGGCTTTTGAAAAAGCATTTATTTACCATCCTTGTGCTGTCCATCACCATGGGCATTCTTCTCTTTTCGCTGTTCCGTGAAAAGAGTCTGCCGGAGCTGGCACACATCTTCAGTTCCCTGAGTCCGTACTGGATGCTGATGGCTGCGGCAACACTGGTGGGCACATGGCTGATGGAGGCGCTGTGCAACTGGCTGCTGTGCCGCCACCTGTACCCCGGCTGGACCTACGGAAAATCCTTTATGATTGGCATTACCGGCATTTTTTACGCCTGCATCACCCCTGCCGCCATGGGCGCCCAGCCCATGCAGATTTACTATATGTCCAAAATGGGCATGGAGGGCGCCAAAAGCGCCGCTATTATCTCTGCTAAAACCATTACACACCAAACCACGATGGTTGTTTTTTCGCTGATTCTCATCTGTACAGAGCTGCCGTTCTTTGTAAAGAACGTGTCAAACCTCGCTGTTTTCACCGTATTTGGTCTGGCAACCAACATTCTCTTCATTGCCGGTGTCGTACTGGTTTCCGTACGGGTCAAATTCATCTACCGGTGGCTGCACGCCGTGATACGCTGGCTCGGAAAAATCCACCTGCTCAAGGAACCTGAGAAGAAATATGAAAGCGCAATCCAACAGTTGGATTCCTTTCACGACGGATTTGAAACCATGGGGCACAGCTGGAAGCTGTACCTGGCGGTCTGCCTCATCACCGTGGTACAGCTGGTTTTCGGCAGTCTGGACACCTACTTCATTTACCGGGCATTTCACCTTTCCGGTGCGCCTGCCAGCCAGATTGTTTCCGCAGAGGTTTTTGCAACCATGGTCATCGCCTTCGTCCCGCTGCCCGGCAACGCAGGCGGCGCGGAGCTTTCCTTTGATGCATTCTGCCGTATTTTCTTCGGCAGCCTGACCACCCCCGCCATGCTGGTCTGGCGTCTGCTGACCTACTATGGCTCCATTGTGTTCGGTTTGCTGTATGTTTCCATCGGCGCCCGCAAATATCTGCATACCCGTCCGGATTCCTCTGCCGCTTCTCTGCCGCCGGACGGCGATGCCCCTTGAGCGGCAGGCAACAGACTTCTGGAGGTCGGCTCATGTATAAACTCAAACGGTTTTTCAAGCGTTACTGGGTAACGATTCTGACGCTTGTCCTGACCATGACCATTCTACTGACGCTTCTGTTCCGCAAGGATACCCCGCAGAACACCCTGCAAATCATGAAGCATCTGCGCCCTTTCTGGGTGCTGCTGACATTCGGCACCGTGGCAGCCACCTGGCTGCTGGAGGGCGCGGTATACTGGATGCTGGCGCGGCGCCTGCACCCGGGATGGGCGTACGGGCAGGCGTTTCTGGTTGCCATGTCCGGCATTTTTTACGGCTCTATCACGCCGCTTTCTTCCGGCGGGCCACCGATGCAGCTGTACTGCATGAATAAAATGGGCATTGCACCCGGCGAAAGCGCCGCTGTGATTTCAGCAAAATCAGTCACTTACCAAATCACCATGTTTCTGTTTTCCCTCTCCATGATCTGCACAGCACTGCCGTTTTTTACGCAGAATGTTTCAAAAATGATGTGGCTGACCGCCTTTGGCCTGCTTGCCAATGTTGTTCTGATTGCCGGTCTGCTGCTGGTCTCGTTCAAGGCTGACCTCATCACCCGACCGCTGCAGGCGATTCTGCGCGGCCTTGCCAAGCTGCACTTGGTCAAAAACCCGGAGCAGACCGGCAGCCGCATCACCGGGCAGTTCGACACATTCCGTGAGGGATTCCGCACCATCGGCCGCGGCTGGAAACTGTACCTTGCCATCTGCGCCATCACCGTCATCCAGCTGGCCGTCGGCAGTTTGGACACATACTGCGTTTACCGTGCGTTCGGCTTTCACGATGCATCGCCGTGGCTGCTGATGTCCGCGAAAATCTTTGCTATGATGGTTGCCTCCTTGGTTCCGCTGCCGGGTAACTCCGGTGGCTTTGAGGCCGCTTTCAATGCCTTTTTCCGCATTTTCTTCAGCACCATGATTACCCCTGCGCTGCTTGTGTGGCGCGTGGTGACCTACTACGCCGGCATGGCGGTGGGCTTTCTGGTGGTTTCGGCTTTGACACGCCGCTACATCGGCAGCCCGCTGCCGCATCTGTTCCACGCTGCCAGCCATTCTTTCTCCCGCAAAAAAAGGAAAAAACCGCGGCAGCCGCTGTCCTGACAGCAGCATCCCCGCGGAAATCTTCTTACGATGCTTCCGTGCGCTTTGCTTCGGCAGAGCCGGCGGAAGTTTTCTTTTTCTGCAGCGGCTTCTGCGCGCCCTGAGGATGTCCGTGGATGCCGCGCTGAATCCCTTTTTCCAGCTCAACAATGGCAATCGGACACACGGAAAGCGCCAGAGTCACCAACCATTGCAGCGGCGAGAGCACCGCGGTTTTAAACACAGCGGCCAGAGACGGCACAGCGACCACCGCCGCCATGGCTGCCGCGCAGGCAATAGTCGCCGCCGTCAGCTTCCGATTCTTCGGTCTGCCCGGCTCAAACAGGGAGTGCGTGTCGCTGCGCATATTATAAGCGTGCGCCAGCTGTGAAAGGCTGAGCACGGCAAAGCCCATGGTTCTGCCAATAACCGGACTTGCCGGATTGGCGTCAAAGAAGACCCTGCCAATGGTATATGCCAGCAGGGAGAGCGCCCCAATCAAACAGCCCTCCACCAGAATGGACCAACCCAGCCCGTGTGCAAAAATACTGCTGCCGCGCCGAATTGGTTTTTTCTCCATCACGCCACGGTCAATCGGCTCCACCCCCAGTGCCAGCGCTGGGAACGAGTCCGTCACCAGATTGACCCACAGCAGCTGAATAGCCACCAGCGGCAGCGGCAGCCGCAGCAGAAAGCTGGTAAACACTGCAAGCAGTTCACCCACGTTGCAGGACAGCAGAAAATGAATGGTACGGCGGATATTGCTGTAAATGCCGCGCCCCTCACGCACCGCCTCCACAATGGTGGCAAAGTTGTCATCTGCCAAAATCATATCCGCCGCACCTTTTGCCACATCTGTGCCGCTGCGCCCCATGGCACAGCCGATGTCGGCGGCTTTCAGCGCAGGCGCGTCATTGACACCGTCCCCAGTCATGGCAACCACTTCGCCACGCGTCTGAAACGCCTGCACAATGCGCACCTTATGTTCCGGAGAAACCCGCGCAAAAACGGAATAAGCATAAATCTGCTTGGTCAGGCGATCCTGCGGCATCGCGTCCAGTTCCGGCCCGGTCAGCACTTTGCCGTCTGTCAGAATGCCCAGCGTGCGGGCTATCGCCGCCGCCGTGTCCGCGTGGTCGCCGGTAATCATGACCGGACGAATCCCCGCACACCGGCAAAGGCGCACAGCTTCCCGCACCTCCGGCCGCGGCGGATCCTCCATGCCGATTAAACCGAGAAACTGCAGGCCGCTTTCCAGCGCAGCATCCGTGACCCCGCTGAGCGCGGGAAGTTCTTTGACAGCAACCGCCAGAACACGCAGCGCGCGCGCCGCCATCTCATGATTCTGCCGCGGTGCGCAGCCGGTGCGGCATAGGGGTTCCAGTACATCCGGCGCCCCTTTGACAATCACACGGAACCGCCCGTCCGGCAGGCGCACCACCACCGTCATGCGCTTCCTTGCGGAGGAAAAAGGAACTTCCCGCACGCGGGGAAATTGGCGGTCCAGCATTGCTTTGCTGCCTGCCGCTTCACACAGGGCTGTTTCCGTGGCTTCTCCGAACACGTGGCTGCCATCCACCGTACAGTTGGTACAGAGAGCCGCGGCCTCCAGCAGCCGGCGCCCACGCGGCGTATGCACCGGAATCTTACCGGAAGCATCCCGCAGTTCGGTCACAGTCATGTGGTTCTGCGTCAGCGTACCGGTTTTGTCGCTGCAGATCACACTGGCACTGCCCAACGTTTCCACTGCCATCATGTGGCGCACAATCGCTTTGCGGTCTGCCATGCGGCGCATTCCGGCTGCCAGCACAATGGTTACAACCGCCGGCAGCCCTTCCGGGATGGCGGCCACCGCAAGCGAAATGGAAGTCAAAAGCATATCCAGTGGCTGCGTTCCCTGCACCAGCCCCATGAGAAAGATAACGCCGCAAAGTGCCAGCGCCCCGATACCCAAAACTTTGCCGGTTGCCTCCAGTTTTTTCTGCAGCGGTGTCTGCGGCGGCTCCTGCGCGGTCAGCATCCGGGCGATGTGCCCCATTTGCGTCTGCATACCGGTCGCAACAACAATGCCGCGCCCGTGGCCCGCGGCAATGCTTGTCGCGGCAAAACACAGGTTGCGCCGGTCGCCCAACGGCGTTTCCGCGCGGCAAAGCACGCGCTCGTCCTTGAAAACTGCCTTGCTTTCCCCCGTCAGTGCACTTTCCTGTGCACGCAGATTGACCGCCTGCGTCAGCCGAATGTCTGCCGGCACCAAGTCGCCAGCCTCCAGCAGCACCAGATCTCCCGGCACCAGGTCTTGCGCCGGAACCTGCAAGCGCCGCCCGTCCCGCTCCACTTTTGCAAGCGGTGCGGACAAATCCTGCAGGGCAGTCAGTGCCTTTTCCGCGCGGTCTTCCTGCACCAAGCCAATCACCGCGTTAACGTTGACAATTAGGAGTATAATAATGGAGTCTATGTAATCCGCGTCTCCCTGCACCCATGAGGTCAGAAAAGACACCGCCGCCGCAAGCAGCAGGATAATGACCATAAAATCCCGAAACTGTGCCAAAAAACGCCGCAGCAGCGACTTTCCCGGTGGCGGTGTTAAAGCATTGTGTCCATAGGTTTGCAGTCTGTGCGCGGCCTGTGCCGCAGAAAGCCCCTCCGTGTGTGTGCCGGTTTCCGCCGCACATTGCTCCGCAGAGAGTGTGTGCCATTGCTTCATTGGATTGTCATCCTCCCGCATTTAAAACTCTGTGCAATATGTCCTTAATTCATTACGAATAGTAAAAATTATTAGCATCAATTTCGCTTAGTTTTCCACTTTTGCACACCTATTATACAAAATTTTCTCTTTTTCTTGCCGCATATACCATCTGTATCCTTATTAAAGGTTTTCGAGCCCTATATCTTGATGGTTCTGGAAAACTAAAATTTCTCTTTTTTCTCTCTTGCATATGTATGTGAAACCAAGTACGATTATACTTGCACAGACAAAATCGCAGGGTTTCACAGGACAACGTATGTGACCGTTTGTCACAGCATTCACAAGCAAAAAGAGAAATAAGGAGAATCAAAAATGACAAAAGAAGAAATCGGTAAGACCGCAGTTGGCAACACACAGCTCATCTACTACGTTTATGGCACAGACGGAAGCTTTGGGGTCGCAATCTCGGAAATTAAAACCGAATCTGCTTCCGGCACAGTATCGGGTAATCGTGACCGGGCGGTCAACCTTGCGCAAACGCTGCTCCGCAACACGGTCTTTCCGGAAAACCTGTCTGAGGTACTGGAAGATTACAGCTTTCCTGACTAACACCGGTTTTTGCACCGGCGTGCGCGCCACCGCTTTGGCTTCAGCAAAACGGACAAAAACACAAAACACAATTCGCCTATAAAAACGAAAGCCCCGGAGTAAAAATCCGAGGCTTTCGTTTTTTCTCTATTCTATTTGAGTATGCCTTTTTCTTTCAAAAATGCACGCAGGTGCACGGCTTCCGGCGGCAACTCCTCATTGAGGGTACCGAAACTGACCGGCTCGGTGGTGCCGAGCGTTTTTTCAAGCTTGCTGCCGGCTTTTGGCGTGATATTCGATGTGGTATCAATCTCTATGTAATCATCGGCAGTCTTTTCGTCTTTCCCTGTAAACAAACTGGTATACGGTTTAAGCACGTCTTCATCGGCCAGTATTGCCTGCTGCAGTTCCAGTGCTTCCGACGCAGTCAGCGTATACTTCTTCGACTGTGCCTTCGTTTGTGCATTCCTGCTGAAGATATATACCGACTGCAAATCCTCCGGCTCCAGCAGGGTCATAGCAAACACGCTTTGCCGGACCTCTGCCAGATCGGTAATCCGCACAAAGTTTTCATTCGTGTGCGCTGATGAACCGGCGTAGTAAATGCGTGTCAGTGTTTTTCCATTCTTCAAATGGTAAGTCAACGAAAGCGGGTGATCCGTGCGGTTGATAATTCCATAAGTATACGGCTTGTGTGTGGAAACAAAGTCGTCGGCTATGCTGCGGTGCGCATTCGCCAGCGCCTGAATTTCGCTTTCTTCTGTCACCTTGGCCGGTACCGGATGGCTTGAGCCGGTCATACGTCCATCAACCTCTTTCACATCGGTCATGTAATACGTCGTCCCGAACTCCCCGACCTCCACGGAAGAAACATCCGCTGCCTGCGGAACATTCGTAACGAACCCTGTCACGTCATTTGTCACGCACAGAATGACCAACACCCAGGCTCCTACAAAAATGCCCAACGCCGGCAGCATTTTTTTCATGGTATGGAACCCGCGGCTGAAAATAACCTCCAACAGCAGGAACGTCAGGAGGCCGCCGAGGGCAATGCCCTGCAGGCACAAATTCGGATACACATTTGCCAGTACCATGCCGCCCAGCAGCGCCGCCGCTGTGGAAACCAAAAACTGAATCACCAGTTTGGGCACCGGAAAAGCAAAGCTGCTTTCGGCGCTCTCGCTTTTCCGGCGGCGGTACAGAACCGCCGCCGCGACAAGCACCAACACGCCGAACAGAAGCCAGTAAAGCAAAGTGCCGCCCGCCGAAGCCCCCTGCTCGCCGGAAATCAGCAAATACGGAGCAAGCAGCGCCGCGCCGCCGGGCGAGAACAATGTAGCGGGCAGGCTTGCTGCCTGCAGCAAGGCACTGGAATCATCCACAAAGCCCGGCAGAATATTGCACAGCAGCGCATTGCTCAGCCACAGCAGCATCGGCCAGCACAGATTGATGACGATGATGGACAGAATCGTGTTAAAGGTATTGCCGCAGCAAACGCAGACAAAAATGCTGAAGCTCAGCGCCGCAAAAAGCGGCAGCGCCAACTTTGCAAACAAGCCGACGGTACAGCCGGCCTGCGCCGCCAATCCGTTTGCCGCAACCACCGCGTCATTCAGCACACAGCCGACAAACAGCGGCAGCAGCACAACCACCAAGGATGTTCCCCAGCGGCCCAGCAGCATCGGCACCCGCCCCACCGGCACGGCGTGCAGCAAGTCCAGTGCGCGGCGGCTGTGCATATAGCTGAACAACGTCCCGATTAAAACCAAAATCAGCAGCAGCTCTATCGCAGCCGCCGCCATTCCCTGCACAAGCAGTGCGCTGGATCCATTGTATTGGTACCAGTCGATCGTGGCGTTCTGCACGCCCTCCCGCACATGGGAAAGCTGCATTCCCGTCATGAGCGGAAACAGAACCAGACAGGCAACCAGATTGATGCCCAGCAGGCCGCGCTCCGCTTTCAGCGACCAGAGAAATGTTTGAATGCCCTCCCGCAAGCGCTCACGCAAGGATACTGTCAATGTCATACCCGTTCACCTCCATTTCGCAGATAAAGACTTCCTCCAGCGTCAGCGGCAGTGCCTCTGACGCCAAAGGATGCAAAGATTCCAGAACCGCCAAAGCTTCTTCACGGCTGTTTTGCACAACCAGCTCCAAAATGGAGCCCTGCACCTTGCTCTGCAGAATTTTCAGCTTGGTCAGCGACGCCGGATCAATCATCGGGCGGAACACCGCCTGCACTTTGCAGATACCAAGCTTCAGGTCATCCAGTTCGCGCTCAAACAGCACGCCGCCTTTGTGAAACAGCCCGATGTGATCTGAAAAGTCCTCCAGTTCGCGCAGGTTATGACTGGCAATCAGTACGGTCATACCGCGGTCGCTCACTTCGCCGGAAACCAGCCGCTTGAGCAGCTGGCGCATGACCGGGTCCAGTCCGTCAAAAATTTCATCCAGCAGCAGGTAATCCGGCTGGCAGGCAAGCGCGCAAATCAGCGCCGCCTGCCGCTGCATCCCTTTGCTCATCTGCCCCATCTGTTGCTTGGCATGAAGCGGAAAAAGGCGCAGCATCCGCTGATAGGTGTCCTCACTCCAGTGCGGGTACAGCATACGATAGTACGCTGCCATTTTCTCCACGGTGGCACGCGGAAAAAAGTACGGATAGTCGCTGATGAAAAACACCCGCTGCTTAACCTTGCTGTTTTCAAACGGAGACACACCGTCAATTTCCAGCCTGCCGCCATCTGCGTGGTAAACCCCCGCCAGCAGCCGCAGGAAAGTGCTTTTTCCCGCGCCGTTGCTGCCCACCAGCCCATAAATGGAACCGGAACCGATGGAAACGCCGATATGATCCAGCGCTGTCACTGCGCCGAACGTTTTTGTCAGGTCTTGTGCTTCAATCATGTTGCTTTCCCTCCCAGCGCGGCGCGTATCGCCGCCAAAATATCCTCTTCTGTCAGTCCCGCGTTCCGTGCTTCCCGCACAGCTGCCGCCAGCTGCTTTTTTGCATGGTTCTGCTGCTGCGTGACAGCGGCCGGGTCGTTAGTCAAAAAGGAGCCCTTGCCGGGCACCGAGCAGATAATGCCATCCCGCTCCAGCAGCTGATACGCTTTCTGCACCGTGGCAGGATTCACGCCCAGCTCCTGCGCAAGCGCACGCACGCTGGGCAGCTGCGTTTCGCCGTTAAAACCGCCGAACGCCGCCATCTTTGTGACGGCATGATACAGCTGCTCATAAATCGGTTCGCCGCTTCTATAATCCAAATGAAACACCTAATCACCTCCAAGGCAATCATGGAATCTTTTCTGCAGAACAGCATAGCACGCATCTGTATGATTGTCAATAGTACAGTTCATACGCATATATAAAAAAAGGCAGCCCCCCAGAAGAGGCTGTCTAACACAAAACGAAGTTAGTGCGCCCGCGTTAACTTCAGCAGGGCTGCACCATGCGGCGCCAGCAAAGCAGACACGCTGCCTTGCACCGCGCCAAGATCTTTTTTCTGCCACAGGTCGCGCACCCATGCACTGGAAAGCTCCAGTTCGCTCAGTGGGCAGGAAACTTCCGCCTGCGCGTCACACAGGTTAAACAATGCCAGGTAACGCCCTTCGTCATCATCCACACTGGTCCAAACCGCTTGTGTATCGTCCCGTACCAGCTGACAGGCATCGTGGGAATGTTTGAGCAGATGCAGAACTTCCGCATTGGTCAGCAGCGAGAGCGTCCAGTTGTCACAGTCCGGCAGGTTGCCACCCATCATCAGCGGTGACCGAAAAATACTCCAAAGCGTCATCATGGTCACCTGCTCCGCGCGGGTAAAGTTGGTTTTCCTGCCGCTGTGAAAGCCCATGCCGATGCGCCCAAGCGGCAGCATATCGCAGTCCGGCCAGCAGCCGGGAGAAACGTGCTTCTGCCAGACCTCACAGCGCTCAAACATCGCCTTGAGCAGTTCCCACTTGTCCCAGAAATCATCGGTAACGCGCCACATATTTGCGTGCTTTTCCATGTGCCACGCCTTTTCAATGACCGCCGGCCCGGGCGACAGGCTCAGCACCATGTCACGGCCGCTGCGGTCAATGGCGCGGCGAATCATTTCGATTTCTTTTTCTGCCGAATAGGGATTGTTCGGGTACATATTCGTATTGCAAATATCATCCACCTTGACGAAGTCCACACCCCAAGCGGCATACAGCTGAAAAATGGAGTCATAGTATGCCTGCGATTCCGGTTTTTGGGGGTCCAGTCCATACATATCGCCGTTCCAACAGCTGATGGAGTGAAACAGCGCCACCTGGTCGGCAGTCACATCTGTGCCCAACACCGGCAGATGCTCATGCACCGCCTGCCGCGGAATGCCGCGCATGATATGAATGCCGAACTTCAGCCCCATGCTGTGGATTTTCTCGGCAATCGGCGCGAACCCCGCGCCGCCCGCCGCCGAGGGGAAGCGGTTTTCCGCCGGCATCTGGCGGCCGTATTCGTCCAGCGTCAGACGGGCAAAGTTGCGGTACTCCCGCTCACCGGTGCCGGCAAGCGGTTCTGACCACTGGATGTCGCAGACCACGTACTCCCAGCCAAACGGCTTCAAATGCGCCGCCATATAGTCGGCGTTTTCCAGCAGCTGTTTTTCGTTCACGGTTGCAGCCCAGCAGTCCCAGCTGTTCCACCCCATCGGCGGGGTCATGGCCACTTTGTCTTTTTTGCGCAGCATTCTGTGTTCCTCCCTTGTGCACTGCCCAAGCAGCGCTGTTCTCATGGCTTCCGAATGGATTTCCCCGTTATTCTAACGCCTGTGCAGATGCTTTGCAAGCCGTTTCAGAAATTTTCGGTCGTTTTTTCCGCGTCTTTACAAACAGTTTGGCAACTGTTAGAATAAAATTACGGTATACTCCGAATTTTATACGGAAAGCAGTGGCTTTTGATGATTACATCCCTGCAAAGCAGTTCTTTTACCGTCAAAGTAGATTCCCTCGGCGCACAGCTGAGCAGCCTTGCCCTGGACGGGCGGGAGTACCTGTGGCAGGGCGACCCCAAATGGTGGCCGCGCCGCGCGCCGATTCTGTTCCCGATTGTCGGCAGTCTGCGCGGCGGGCAGGCTGTTTCCGAAGCAGGTCCCTGCCGCATGGGCCGTCACGGGCTTGCACGCAATCTGGAACACACCATACTGCGGCAGAGCACAGATTCCGTACTTTATGAGCTGGTATCCAGCGCGGAAACTCTGCGGCAGTACCCCTACCCGTTTCGTCTGCAGATGTGCTACCGTATTTTAAAGCCCGGCACCTTAGAAACACGTTTTTCGGTGACCAACACCGGCACGCTGCCCCTGCCTTTTGTCGTGGGCGGTCACCCGGCGTTTCAAGTGCCGGTCGGTCAAGCGTCCGGCGAAGCCTTTACGGATTACAGTCTGCATTTTTCGCAGGAAATGACCTGCTCCTCTCCGATGCTTGCCGAAACAGATGGTCTGCTGGATTTTTCCCGGCGCGTTCCGGTACTGAACCATGCGGCAGTCCTGCCGCTGCGGCACAGCCTGTTTGACCACGACGCACTGGTACTGGAAAAGGTGCCCGACCGCACCGTCACGCTGCGCGGCGGCAAAAGCGGGTACGGTGTGCGGCTGGACTTTGCCGACTTTGCATACCTCGGCATCTGGTCACCGGCCGGTGAAGCGCCCTTCGTTGCACTGGAGCCTTGGACCGGCTGCAGCACCGCGACCGATGAGGATGATTGCCTTGCCCATAAACGCGGTATGCGTCTGCTCCCTGTGGGAGAAACCGCGGAATATGCATTTACCATCACGGTTTTTTGAAGCGTTTTGGCATCATTTAAATAAGCAGCGGTATCCGGCGCAATGCGCTTGCGGGTACCGCTGCTTTCTTCTGGACTATGCCTGATTCTCGTAAATCACGTGCAGTTTAATATCCTGATTGTAGTTTCCAAATCCGTGACCAAACAGCGTCAGCCCACCGGCGTGCACGGAATCCGCAGGCGCGGCAATGCGAAACCGGAAGTCGCTCTTTTCGTTGAGTCCCAAGCTCTGAATCGTCACGGGTGAAACCATCGCACCATCAATGAACGTACCGTGCTGGTTGACAGAAAGCAGTTTGAGCAGACCATACTGATTCCAATTTGAAAACCACCAGTCCGGCGTGTACAGCCCGCGCACTTCCCCGAAATCGCCGGGACTTGTCCAACTGCCCAGCAGGGTATCGTTCAGGTAAAAGTAAATATCGCTCGGCCAGTTTTCCGCAATGCCGGGGGCTTCCGAAGAAAGCTCCATTGAAATCTGCAGTTCCACGGGGTGCTGCCCCTCCTGCAGGTAATTTGGCAGCCGATACTCGACAAAACCGGAGCTGAACCAAAGGATACTGGCGCCCACGCGCAGCGGGTCGTCAAAATAACGCGGGTCATCGACAATACCAATCAGCGAGGAGGTATTCGCAATGCCGCAGGTCGGCTGCGCCTTATAGTCTGTATACTGCCCGATGGGAATCTCCGCAAAATAAATATTATCGGAATCAAACCGCTCGCCCAGAGAAATTGCAAAGCGGTCCTCCTTCAAAAAGCAGGCTTTGCGGGCATCCCGCTGACCGCTGACCGGTTTGATCTCCACCAGATCAGCCTCAGTCAAAATTTTCATGTTCTGTGTAATCGCCGCACGGCTGACCCCCAGCGTGTCTGCCAAATCAATCAGGCTGACGCCCTTGTGCTTATAAATATACTGCAGCATATCCACCCGCAGTTCAGAGCTAAGTGCTTTGCAAAAAGTCACCGTCTCCTCTTTTGTCAAGTATTCCCGCATAGCATACTCTCCTCTGCTTTTAATAAGAAACTTAATTATAACATGATTCCTTAAAAAATTCCATAGAAATACCCACCAAAGAACTGGTGGGTATTTCTGATGCTGCGGAAAAGACCTGCTTGTTTTTAGGTTGTGGACTTTCCCCACCATGCAACGCCGTCACTGCTCAAACCGGTAAAGCACAGGGCTGCCTTGCTGTTTTCAAGATCCCAGCAGGTTTCCGCTTTCGCGTGCAGAACGCTTCCATCCGGCAGTTTCAAAGTCAGCAGGTTCTGTCCCTCATTGTAACTCCAGCTTCCGGACTTCCCGTCAAGCTCCAGCTTGCCGGTTCCATCCTCTCCAAGCGGACTGAGAGATGCCTTCACTGACGTTTCCTGACTGTTGTCATAACTAGTGAAAGAAATGCACTCCCAATTTCCAGAAAGTGTACCCGCCGAAATTTTCTGCTCTTTTTCTCCGGCGTATCGCTCCGGACTGAGCACCGGCCAACCATCGACAAAGTACATTTTGCGTACCATCATATAATGCATCGTATACGTATCTTTGCCATCAGATTCCGTTTTATAGCAGTCGGCGCCGTCTCGAATATGATGAATGAAATAAAAGTTATCGCCATCCTGGTACGGCGAGCCGTGGCCGGGTCCGCGAAAGCCACCCCAAGCCCAGTCATCGCCGGTATATTTTTGCGTTCCGCCCGGCTTTGACGCCGTAAAGCGGTAGCTTGCGGCAAGCTTCGTTCCGGTGGTCAGACCCGTTTGCTTTTCGGTCATCTCATGACCCAAGTAATCTTTATAGGGACCGGTAACCGCCTTACTGCGGCCCACACGGATGTCATAGGTATCTCCCAACCATCCATAGGACAAAAACAGATAGTAATATCCGGTCGCCTTGTTATAAAGGATGGATGACCCCTCCGGGCCATCGATTGCGCTGCCGCCCTTATTGGCAATGCACGTTCCAAAATAATCCGCCGACTTGCGGTCGGTGTTGACCGCCATTCCGTCCGCTTTCAGCTCTTTCAGGAAAATGCCGCCGAAAAACGAGCCGTACGTCATGTACGTTTTACCTTCCGGCGTCGTCACAATTTCCGGATCAATCGCGTTTGGACCGGTCGGAGCGCCATCTTCCGCCCAGCTGCTGACAACAATGCCCCGGTTTTCAAATGGGCCTTGTGGAGAAGCCGACGTTGCAAGCCAAATGCGCGATTCGTCACTGCCAAAGGCCTTTGTTGCGGCGTAGTACAGTCGATACTGACCGTTAACATACTGCACACAGGGCGCCCAGAACGTTTCCACCGCCTTTTCGTCTGGGCCGTTGTCCTGCGCCTGCAGAATAGCTTTCTCTGACAGAGCAATTCCAACGTACTCCCAATTCACCAAATCTTTTGACCGACGAATCTGAATGCCCTTGCCCGGCTTTGTCGAATCCACCGAATTATCCGTAGAATAGGCATAGTAATATCCACTGGAAGTATCCTTAATCATGCAGGGATCATGACCGCCCACCTGTGCATTTTCGCTGTATTTTGTCGTACCAAAAGCGAAGTCTGCTTCTTTTGGCATTTGCAGTTCCTCCATCCCCGCGTGATTGGCACTTGCTCCGCAGCCAGCGGAACCCATCAGCAAAACCGCACTGAGTACCACACACATTGTTTTTCGAAATAGATGTCTTGCTTTGTTGTAACCCAAAGCGGGCCTCCTTACAATTTAAAGCGCAGCACATGATAGGACTGCGGCGGCAGAACGACGTCGCAGGTGCGCAGCGTCCCCTGCTGTACCGGAAGCTGCTTTGGCACAACCGCGTCCGGCTGCGCAAACGTATTGACAGCGGAAAGGTCACCTGCCATGCAGATGTGCTCCTGCATGGTCACTTCCCCGAAGGAACGCAGGTTCAGCGTAAGCTGCATCTCTTCCGCGCCGATGTTCAGCGCAAACACGGTGACCGTCTTTTCCTGCTCGTTGTAAACCACGCTCTGCTGCAGCAGCGGCGTTTCACCGTAGCGGCTCTCGGCGGCCGGCGCTGTGACGACCGGCTTGAGCACCGTGCCACGGCCGTACTTCGACAGATAAGCGAACGGGTAGAAAATGCTCTGCTTGAGAACGCCGCCGCCCTTTTTCGTGAAAATCGGCGCGATGACGTTGACCAGCTGCGCTAAGCACGCAATCTTCACACGGTCTGCGTGGTTCAGCAGCGTCATGCTCATCCCGGCAAACACCAGTGCATCCAACAGTGTGTAGTGGTCTTCCAGAATCTCCGGCGCCTCCTGCCACGGATGTGCCTTCTGCTTGAGCTGATACCAGACGTTCCACTCATCAAAGGAGAAGTTGATGTCTTTGCTGCCGCGCTTAAGCGCCTTGACGTAGTCTGCGGTACCCTCTAAGGTGTGAATGAAGCGGTCCATATCCACAAACGAAGCGAGGAAATCGAAGTCATTACCCTCGTTTTCGTAGTAGCGGTGCAGTGACAGATAGTCCACATAATCGTAGGTGTATTCCATCACCTTGCGGTCCCACTCCGGGTATGTCTTCTGCATGGTGCTGGCACTGCCGCAGGCGACCAACTCGATGCTGTCGTCAATCCAGCGCATGATTTTTGCGGCTTCCACTGCTTTTTTGCCGTAGTCGTCCGCATCCAGGTGGCAAATCTGCCATTCGCCGTCCATCTCGTTTCCGATGCACCAGAGCTTGATGTTCAGGGGGTCTTTATGGCCGTTCTTTGCACGCAAATCGCTCCAGTACGTGCCGCCGGGATAGTTGCAGTACTCCACCAGCTGCCCTGCGTCTTTGGGCGTGCCGGTGCCCATATTGACCGCGCCCATAATCTGCGTGCCCGCCTTTTGGCTCCAGTCGTAAAATTCATCAATGCCGAACTGGTTGCTCTCAATCGTGTGCCACGCCAAGTCCAACCGGCGCGGACGTTCCGCCTTGGGGCCAATGCCGTCTTTCCAGTCGTAACCGGAAAGAAAGTTGCCGCCGGGGTAGCGGATATGGGAAATGCCCAGCTGCTGAATAAGTTTGAGCACATCCGTCCGGTAGCCGTTTGCATCCGCCAGCGGATGCTCCGGCTCATAAATGCCTGTGTAAATGGCGCGCCCCAGATGTTCCAAAAACGAGCTGAACAGCCGGTCGTCCACCTGTGCAACGCGAAAATCCTTTTCAACGTGCAGTTTTGCCTGTTTCATTTGCTTGAATCCTTTCTAAAACCAAAATCAGCTCTTCATACCAGTAATTGCAACAGACTCAATGATGTACCGCTGGAAGAAGAAGAACAGCAACAGCGTCGGAATCATTGCAATTACGGAAGCAGCCATAATCAGCGCATAGTCGCTTTGCACCGCATAATAGGAGTTGAACGAACGAATAACCACCTGAAGAGTCCATTTGCTCTCATCCTGCAGGAAGATCGTTGGTGCAAGATAATCGTTCCAAATTCCCATAAACCACAGAATCAACTGTGTGGCAATAGCGCCCTTCATCAACGGCAGATACATTTGCCAGTAAATGCGAAAATACCCGCAGCCATCGATCTTTGCGGCCTCAATCAAGCTGGACGGTACACCACCTGCATTCTGCTGCAGGAAAAATATCATGCCGATGTTCCCAAGGCAGCCCGGAATAATCAGAGGCAGCAGGGTATCTGTCCATCCAATGTTTGTAAACATAACATACTGTGGAATCATGACTGCCGCAAATGGCATCATGATTGCTGAAAGCAGTACAAAGAAAATCACTTTCCGGCCACGGAAATGCATTTTTGAAAACGCAAAAGCCGCCAGTGTGGAACTGAAGCCGCCAAACAGCAGTACCGGTATTGCAACTGTAAAGCTGTTGATAACGCCACTAATAAAGTTGCCTTTTTGCAGCACTTCACTGTATTTTCCGAACACCCACGGATGCGGCAAAATCGAAAAATTTGCGGAAAGAATCTGATTTTTCGTCATAAACGACATAAAGACCATGTAAATCAGTGGAAATACCATTACAATCGCGCCAAGCCACAATACAATTGTAATAATAATATTGATAATGCGGGTTCTTCTAGAAGCTACTCCCCGCGGCATCGAAACAGCATTTGCCTTCGCCATTTTCTTTTCCCTCCTTATTCATCCATGGTGTTGACCCAATGTTTCTGCAGTTTGAAATTCACCAGTGTCAACACCAGGATGATGAGTGCAAGAATCCAAGCAATTGCGCAGCTGTAACCCATCGCGCCACTCTCAAATGCCTGCTGATACTCGTAAAACACAACGGTAGCCGCACTGTAGTTTGTGCCGCCGTCAGAAACCATGACTTGCACCTGTACGAAGACCTGCATACCGCCAATAAGGCTGGTAATCAAAATATAGAAAGTAACCGGGCTGATCAGCGCCAGTGTGATATGGCGGAACTTTTGCCAAGCATTTGCACCGTCAATTTCAGCCGCTTCGTAATACACGCGTGGAATGTTCTGCAAGCCTGCCAGGTATAGTACAATGCTGTTGCCCAAGCCGCCCCATACCATGAAAATAATCATGGCCACTTTGACCCAGCTTTCACTGCTCAGCCAAGCCGGCCCCTGTACGTGGAAGAACATACGCAGAATGTTGTTAAGCAAGCCGTAGTCATAGTTGTATACCCATGCCCAAAGGATGGAAACTGCAACCAATGAGGAAATCACCGGAATATAGTACATGGTGCGCAGCACACGCACACCAACAATTTTCCGGTTCATACCCATGGCCAGAAGCAAACCTAAAATCATTCCGATCGGAATGCCAATTAAGTAGATTAAGGTATTCGCCAACGATTTCCAAAACTTTTCATCTTGAAAAAGCTGCGTGTAGTTTTGAAAGCCGTTAAAAACCATATCATTCATACCGGTCCAGTCCGTTGCACTGGCTGCAACGGAAAAAAGGAGCGGATAAATTGTGAACAGCAGAAACCCGACACAGGGTAGAAGGATAAATAGATAGGCTGTGCGTTCCTCTTTCAAAGCCACCTTGCCAAGTTTCTTTTTGGGAGCCTTGGGCTGCTTTTCTGCAGCCCTCGCAGCAGTTGTCATAAGGAAAACCTCCTCGATTTTCAGCGTTATCGATAAGAAAAGAACCGCGGCAACCAGCGCGGCGGCTCTTTCTTTATTAGAACTTTCAGTGATGAGAAAACTCTAAATGTTTTATTTAGAACTTGACTTTTTGTTTTTGTTCTGCAGGGCAATCGCCTTGTCAAGATCCTTTTGCATCTTGGGCTGAATCTCTGTGATATACTGGTCAACTGTCTTTTTGCCGGACTTTACATCGGTCAAGCCATCTGTGAACGTATTGAACCAATCAGAATTGTACGTATAGGTTGTTTCTGTAAAGATTCCCTTGTAGTTATTTTCACTGCCAATGTAATTGAACATGACATCAACGTTTGAAGGATACTTGACTTTTCCCGCCTTCACAGCATTCTTAAAGTCACCCTTTGCATAGGACATAATGTTCGGCAGCTGAATGGATTCTTCGCCGGTTGCACCAGAAACTTCTTTTTGTCCGTTCAGATTTGTGGAAAGGTAAGAAATCAGTTGGAGTGCAATGTCAGGACTCTGGCACTTGCTGGAAATTGCATATCCGACTGTGCCAAGCCATGTTGTTGTTTTCCCGCTGTCACCAACCGGCCATGCGCAGAGATTCCAGTTAAACGGCAGCGTCTTTTTGTCCATGAATGCACCGACATCCCAAGTGCCGCAGCCATAGAAGCCAACCTGACCTGCCAGCCAGCGCTGATAAGGACCAACGGCGGAATCTTCCTGTACGGTCGGCGTTACTTTATATTTTGTCGTCAAGTCACAGTAGAACTGCAGAGCGTCTTTAAATGCTTTCTGCCCAACAATATCCACTTTGCTGTAATCGTCAGTCAGGTAATGTGCGCCATTGCCGTAGATGAATGGATTCAACATAAATGAATCTGCAAAACTTGCTCCCCATTGATCCGTTTTGCCGTCACCGTTTGTGTCCTTGGTGAGTTTCTGGCAAACTTTCAGGAATTCCTGATAGGTGTACGGCTTGTTGGGATCCGGATAGGCGATTCCCGCCTTGTCAAACATATCTTTGTTGTACGCATAGGCAAAGGTGGAAAGGTCTTTCGGAAGCGCATAAAGCTTGCCCTGCCCCGTCTTGCTTCCATCATAGCGGTAAGACTTGATAATGGTCGGCCAAAGATCATCAATCTTAACATCCTTGTTTTTAGCAATCAAATCATCCAACGGCATCACATAACCATTGTCGACGTAGCTGCGCACAGAATCCGGTCCAACATAAAAAATATCCGGCAGCTTTTTGGAAGTCATGGCTGCTGTCATTTTCGTGTTGTACTCATCCTGTGTCGTAACTTGAAAATTGATGTTTCCGACTTCACTTGCATGTGTTTTTTTAAACTCATTGATCAGCTTGGTGTAAACTTTCTTTTCGTGATCCTGCATATACACCAGGATATTCAGATTTGCCTTCCCATCAGCTGTTTTTGCGCCGCTGCTGCTGCTTCCGCAGCCAGCCATACTGCCTGCTACCAAAGCCGCTGAAAGCAGCAAGCTTGTAACGCGTGTAACTTTCTTCATTACAAATCCTCCCAAATGTTTTTTTGGGCGTCTCCAGCGCCCACGAAATATAATTAAGAATTTATTTAATTATATTCCTTTTGCTTTCATGAGCCAATATTAACATGATTGTTTGCCTATGTCAATGCTTTTTTGCACAAAGAAGCAAATTTTTTCTCTTTTAATTTTCCATTTCTCTGATATCTTCATAATTTTTGTTTGGAAGACTCGTACCGCAAAATTTATTGTTAAGATAATTATTATAATTAAGATTAACGAAAACTTCGAAACGAGTTCATACCATAATTGGATTATTTTTACATTTAACAACCCTGCGTATTTTCATTTCATGAATCGCTTTTTCAACTAAACGCAAAAAACAGCCCTGCCATACGGTTTTTACTCGTACCGGCAGGACTGCCGTCTGCTCCTTTTTACACCCGTGAAATACTGCATCAACTATTCGGACCAGCGTGGCGGTGTGTCCGGGCAGGTATTTGTCGCTTTTACTGCCCGCATTTCCACAAAGCAGCCGCACAGCGCGCACATACCGTTGCGCAGATTTTCACATCTGCGGCAGGTTTCCAAGCGTGCACGGTATGCAGAGTCCGGCGTTTTCACGTTCCGCGGAACCGCCGCCAAATACTCCCGCACCGTTGCAAACAGCTTCGTTTCTTCCGTCATATCTTCCAGCAGGCACCGCCTGCAGGGGGGACGGTCCAGTGTGTTCATTGCTCCCTGTCCTTTCCGGCCGCCGCAGCGGTTTCTTCGTAAAAATCATACTACAAAGCCGCCCGGCGTGCAAGCACGGCCTGCCTATTGACTTTTCTCAAAAATAAGACTATTCTGATAGCATCGCATGGCAAGAGAAAGGAAAGGGTGGTTGTATGCCGAAAAATCCGGCAGATATTCTCATGAATCCGGCGCGCCAGCGAATCATCCAGTATTTCGTTTTGCACAAGAAAGGCACTTCCGGACAGCTGGCTGAGGCGCTTCCGGATATTCCGCGTGCCAGTCTGTACCGCCACATTAAAATGCTTTATGATGCGGGATACTTGCAAGTTTTAGAAACCCACCCAGTGCGCGGCACAGAGGAGAAAACCTACTGCCTGACTGCACAGCCCATGGGAGAGAATGCTTCTGAAAAAGAAGTTTCCGCGCTCATTCAAAACCTGTTGTACGCGGTTATGACTTCATTTGCCCAGTATTTTCAAACACATGATACAGCAGACGCGCAAAAAGATTTGCTCAGCGTTTCTTCCTGCACGCTGCTGCTCACTGACGATGAATTTGCCGAGCTGCTCCGCCGGATCGGTCAGGTTTATCAAACATACCTCAACAACAAACCCAGTGCAGGGCGAAAAGAAAGATGTCTGACCTTTATTTCCGCTCCGCCAAAGCCAAGCAAAGGAGAGTCCCCATGCTAAACATCAAGAATCTTTCCAAGACCTACAAAGGCGGCAAAAAAGCCGTTTCCAACCTCACGCTGGACATTGAGGCCGGCGATATCTACGGCTTCATCGGCCACAACGGCGCCGGTAAAACCACCACCATCAAGTGCGCAGTCGGCATTTTAGACTTCGACGAAGGGGAAATCCGCATCGACGGGCACTCCATTCAGGAAGAACCCATCCTGTGCAAATCGCTGACCGCTTACATTCCTGACAACCCGGATCTTTACGAGCATCTGACCGGCATCCAGTACCTGAACTTCATCGCGGACATTTTCGGAATTTCACAGGACGACCGCACCGACCGCATCCAGAAATACGCCAAAGTCTTTGAAATTACTTCGGCGCTCGGCGACCCGATCTCCTCTTACTCCCATGGCATGAAGCAAAAGCTGGCAGTCATCGCAGCCTTAGCCCATCACCCCAAGCTTTTGGTGCTGGATGAGCCGTTTGTTGGGCTGGACCCGCAGGCAGCCTTTACCCTAAAAGAAATCATGCGGGAACTCTGCCGCGAAGGCAGCGCCATTTTTTTCTCCACCCACGTACTGGACGTTGCGGAAAAGCTGTGCAACAAAATTGCCATCATCAAAAACGGCAGTCTGGTCACCTCCGGCAAAACTGAGGAGTTGACACACGGGCAGTCATTGGAATCTGTATTTCTGGAGGTGGTCGCTCATGTGGAAGCAGATTAAGCTGCTCACCGGCGTAGAACTGCGCGGCGCGTTCAGCCCACACGAAGCCCGCCGGGGCATGAACACAAAAAAGCAGAGGAATGGGGTGCTTCTGGCTGCTTTGTCTCTGTTCGCCGGCTTGCTTCTCATGTTTTACATCGCTGTGCTCACCGCCGGACTGGCTATCATCGGCATGGCAAGAATCGTACCGGCACTGCTCTGCATTCTGGTTAGCTTGATGATTCTGTTTTTTACCATTTTCAAGTCGGGCGGCATTCTGTTTAACCTGCAGACCTACGAAAGGGTCATTGTGCTGCCGGTGGAACCCGCGGCGATTCTCATTAGCCGCTTTCTGACCATTTATCTGTTTGACGTTGTCCTAAGCTTGCCGGTGATTTTGCCGGGCATGGTGGTGTACGGGTTCTTCCAAAAACCCGCGGCTTCGTTTTACATTGCTATGCTGCTCGGTATTTTCTTCATTCCGCTTCTGCCGATTACGGTTGCCGCCGCCATCGGCGCTCTGGTCACGGCAGTTTCGTCCCGCATGAAGCACAAAACATTTTTTACAACGCTGCTGTCCGTGGTGGCGGTTCTCGCGGTGTGTGTCGCCTCGTTTGCATTTTCCGCAATCAGTTCAGAATGCACCACAGACCAAATAACCGCTGCGGCGGCTGTGCTGTACGACGAAGTCTGCACTTTTTACCCGCCGGCTGTCCTGTTTTCCGAGGGAGCTGTTGACGGCAGTTTGGGCAGTTACCTGCTTTTCATGGGGATTTCCCTGCTGCTATTCGGGCTGTTCGCGTGGGTTGTCCAGCGCAAATTTGTTGCCATCAGCACGGCGCTCTCTGCCCATGAAGCCAAGCGGAACTACGTCATGCGCACACAGGCGCAAACCTCGGTTCCCAAGGCGCTGTACCGCAAGGAATTAAAGCGTTACTTCGCATCCAGTGTGTATGTGCTCAACACCGTCACCTGCTATCTCATGATGGTCATTACCGCCGTCGCCATCGCAGTGGCAGGCACACCGCTGTTTCACGAAGTTCCAAAGTTCCGGCTGCTGCTGCCGCTGTTTGTGGCGCTGCTCGCCTGTATTTCCCCCACCACTGCTTCGGCAATTTCTATCGAGGGCAAGCAGTGGGACCTCCTCAAGAGCCTGCCGCTTTCCTCTAAGGAAATCTTAAATAGTAAGCTGCTGGTCAGCCTGACGATTGCACTGCCCTGCTGGGCAGCAACGGTGCTCATTGTGCTGTCCGTGCTGCGTCTGAACGCTGTGGAAACACTCTGGCTGCTGCTGGTTCCCCTGCTTTACATCCTGTTTTCTTCGGTGCTCGGGCTGTTCATCAACCTCAAGATGCCGAACTTTAGCTGGGACTCTGAAGCTGCCGTTGTAAAGCAGAGCGCTGCTGTCGTCATCACCATGCTGCTCGGTCTTCTCAGTGCAGGGGTTCCGCTGATTCTTGTGCTGCTGTTGTCTGCCGGTCTGGCGAACCTGATTTTGACCGTCACCTCGGTGCTGTTTGCCGTGCTTACCCTGTTCCTGTACCGCATGATTCACCACGTCAGCCTAACAGCCATTTCCTAAAAAAACACGCCGGTTTCCTCAAAGGAACCGGCGTGTTTTTTAGGAAATTCCGTTCTGTTCCAGCAACCGCTGTACCAACGGAAGCTTCTGCTGCGCGTCCCGGCGGCCCATGCGATAGATTTCCATGAGCGTTTCGGGATTCTTTTCGTAGCGGCTGATGTTAATCGGCCCGCTCGGACGCAGCACAACCATGTTTCCCATCTCCTCCTGCCGACGAATGGACAGCAGCTGATGATTGTACACATTCGGCCGCGCCTGCAGCGTATCTACGAATGCGGGATAATCATGGTACCACGCATTGATAACCGCACGCGGATAATCCGGCTGTGCCGCCTTGCGGAAGGAGTAATCTCGCGTGAGGACCACCACATTTTTGGCATTTCCGTCTGCCAAGGAACGCTCATAGGGCACCGGCGCGGCAATGCCGCCGTCCAGGTACGGTCGTCCGTTAATGGTAATGACGTTGGACAAAAACGGCAGAGAGCTGGAAGCTTGAATCGGCAGAAAACGCTCGTCCATGTCTGCCTGACTGAAGTACGCCATGCCGCCGGTCAGCAAGTCGGTTGCCCCTGCCATCAGCCGCATTTTTGAACCGCGGAACGCCTCCTCATCAAATGGAACCAGCTTTTGAAACAGCTCGCCGAATATGAAGTCAAAGCCAAACAGGGAGCCGGTCTGCCGCAGGTTATGAATACTCACATACCGGCTGTCTGCAACATAGCGGTAAAAGATTTCTTTGTTTCGCTCGTACTGTCCGGAAAGATAACTCAGCGCACAGCAAGAACCCGCGGAAACCGCGTAAATAACCGGAAACAAAACGTTGTTTTTCAGAAACTCGTCCAACACACCGGCGGTGTACGCCCCGCGCATTCCGCCACCCTCCAAAACCAAACCGACTGACACGACAGCATCCCTCCTACGCTTTTCTTTTTCTTACTGCTCATTATAGAAGAACCCGGCGCAAAACACAAGAACATCCGGCGGCAGACAAAAAGAGACCCCGGCGGCTTGCAGCCGAGGTCCCCTTTTAAAAAACGAATCAGTCGTGCATCATCTGCGCAGAAAGAATTGCCGGAGCCAATTCGTGCCCCTTGCGCTCCTTTACAAAAACGCGTGCGCTGTAGAAAATAATGCACAGGAAGGTGCTGACCATGGCAACCATAATGAGTACAAACAGGTCGCCCGCAACACCGGGGCCTTTGCTGCCCATATCGACCGCCTGGCGGAACGCATCCACGCTGTAGGTCATTGGCAGGTACGGGCGCAGCTTCTGGTAAAAGCCGTTTGTAATCTCAATCGGATACGTACCGGCAGAACCGCTGATCTGCAGAATCATGAACACGATCATGATGAACGAACCAACGCGGCCCAATGCGGTTGCAAACAGGCTGATGAGCGCCATAAACGCCATGGAGGTCAAAATCGCCACCAGATACGTCAGCCCGACATTTTCCGGGCGCAATCCGTTGAGTGCCATCAGCATGGTTACTTCAACCACTGCCTGCGCCACCGCAACCAGCATCCAAACTGATGCTTTACTTGCCCACCAGACAGTGCCGTTGCGCGGTGATTCCACAGAAGGATCAAACACCGGATAAATGAAGCACATAACGATGCCGCCGATGAACAGTGCAATCGACATCATGTACGGCGCCATGCCGTGCAGGTTGTCTTTGGCAGGTGCGTAGTCAGACAGAACCGCAGTGACCGGCTCGCTCATCATCTGTGAAGTCGCGTCAGAGGTGTGCACGTCCGAAACCTTCTTGTTGCCGTCCGAAAGCTTGGTGCTCAGTTCGGCGGTGCCATTTTTCAAGGTAGAAAGGCCGCTGCCCAGTGTGGCAGAGCCATCTGCCAACTTGCCCGCGCCGTCGCTGATCTGCTGTGCGCCGCTGCCCAACTGGTCTGCACCGGAAACCAGGGCATTCGCGCTGGTGCCCAGTTTCTGCGCACCGCTGTTGACCTGCTGTACGCCGCTGACCAGTGCCGGTACTTTGCCGCTCAGCTGCGTAAGTCCGCTGCTGAGTTGCTGCGAACCGCTGACCAGCGCCGCGCTGTTTTTCGTCAGCGTGGTACTGCCGGCAGTCAGCTGTGCCACGCCGTCCGTGTAGGCATTTACACCGCTGGAAACGGCGGACGCGCCAACGGTCAGCTGCTGCAGCCCCTTGGAAAGAGCCGGCGCCTTTGCCCCAATCTGCTGGACACCGTCTGTCAGCTGCTTGGAGCCTGCTTTCAGCGATGCCGTACTGCTGTCCAGCTTTTCCAAACCGGACGCAAGCGTTGAAACGCCAGTGGTGTACGTGCTCACACCGTTTGCCAGCTGTTTGGCGCCCGGCACAAGGCTGCTGTTTACCTGCGCCGCAATTTTCTGCATAACGGCAGCAGCTGCAGGATCGCTCTGCTGAAACTTCTGTGCAGCAGCCTGCAGGGTCGTAGAAACGGTTTCTGCGCCGCTTGCCAGGCTGGAAGCACCGCTGCCCAGCTGCCCACCGTTTTGTTCCAGCTGCTTGGCGCCTGCGGAAAGCTGGCTCACACCGCTGGTGTAGGCATCAATGCCTTCCTGCAGGCTTGCGCCGCCCTCGCTTAATTTGGTCAGGCCGGAAGTCAGTGCCGGCAGCTGCGTCTGCAGCTGTGTCAGCCCCTGCGACACCTGCGCCGCGCCAGACTTGAGACTCTGGGAATTTTTCGACAGCTTCTGCAGGCCGCTGTCAATCTTCCCTGCGCCCTGCGTGTACTGCGTAACGCCCTTCTGCAGCGTGCCCGCGCCGGTGTTCAGCGCCGATACACCGCTCTGCATTTGACCGGCGCCGTCGGCAAGCTGCTGCGTGCCGCTCGCCAACTGCTGTGCGCCGGCCTGATACTGCTTGATTCCGACCTCCAGTTGGCTGGCGCCGTCACGGAACGTCAGGCTGGAGCTTGCCAGCTTCTGCAGGTTCTGCGTGATGGTCTGGTTGCCGGTGGCAAGTTCCTTCGCGCCGCTGTCCAATTTCTGCGAACCGTCCGCCGCGGCGGAAAAACCGTCCTTAATTTCATCCAGTTTGCTGAACAACGTCTCCGCATAGGTCTTGGTGACCTCTTCGCTGACCTGTTTGGTAATCCGGTCGGAGGCGCTGGTCGAAAGCTTGGAGGCAATGAAATTGGCACCGGAGTTTAACTCGTAGTGCAGTTCCATTTTCTTCGGGCTGTCATCCATCAGCGTTGTTGCATTTTTTGAAAAATCCTCCGGAATCGTAATGACCATATAGTAGCTGTGGTCTTTCAGACCCGCGGCGGCGGTCGCCGCGCTGACAAAGTTGCAGTTCAGTGGCTTTTCTTTTTTCAGCCGGTCAACTAAGTCGCTGCCGACACTGAGTTTTTTGCTCTCGTACGTCACCGGCTTGTCGTTGTTGACCACTGCCACGGGAAGCTGATCAATCTGTCCGTAGGGGTCCCACATAGAGGCAAGAAAAATGGTCGCATACAAAGTCGGAATCAGTGCCATGATCAGCACCGCCAGAACCAAGAATTTATTGCGCCACAGTTTCTGCCACTCTCGCTTTATCATGTTGCATACTCCTTTCTTCGAAAGTATCCGCTGCCGCACAGTGCTGTGGGCAGTTTCAGAAGCCGTTTGGCTCCCAACGAAGTCCAGTTTAGCAAAGCTGTATTTCCGCTACAATAGTCACGGACAGACCTGTGTATAATTTTTTTACAAATTTCGAAAACTGTCCAATCAAAAAAATTCCGGGATTTAATTCATCCCTATTTTATACGAATTATTATAAATATTTTTATGCATATTTAAATTTTTTCGTTTTTCGGTTTCTGCCGTATTCCGCTGCCCAGCAGACTGCAATCCGCTTTCTTCCGCGGTTTTTAGAAAGTCTCGCTCTCGGTTGCAGTTTCTACATAAGCATGCTATAATACACAGATGTAGAAAAAGACGCACTTGTGCAGAAATCAGTTTTTGCACAGAAAAGGAGCAGAACATGGTACAGATGCACAGCGCCGACCGGCGAATTTTAAAGACTAAGCAAGCCATTCACAACGCGCTGATTCAGCTGATGTCCCGAAAAGCTGTTTCCGAAATCACCGTGCGGGAACTGACAGAAACCGCCAATATCAGCCGCAAGACCTTTTACCTGCATTATGCAGACCTGACCGATGTCTTCCGTGAAATCGAATCCGACCTGCTGCGCAGCCTGCACACGCTGCTGCACGCCTGCGACTTTGCCAACCGGCAGAGCGGCATCAGTGAACTTTTTTCCGGACTCAACGACCTGATTCAGCGTGATCGGCCGTTTTACCACCAGCTGGTGCGCAGCGAGTACTTCGGCAGCTTTCTGGTCAGCGTCAAGCAAGCGCTCAAAGAGGAACTGCGCCTGCTTGCGGCGCAGCGCCCGACCTCTCGCCCAAAGCTGCGGGAGCTTTCGCTGGAATTTGCCGCCGCCGGTCTGGTTTCCATGTATCTGGAATGGTTCCGTTCCGAAACCAACCTGCCGCTGCGCTCTGTTTCGGAAGCCGCGCAGCAGATGATTCGCAGCAGTATCCTTGCAACCGCGTAAAGAAAGCGGAGCAGCCCTCCTCAAAAGGAGCGGCCGCTCCGCTTTCTTCCGGACGCAGACTCAAAAAACCGCTGCAAAGCTTTCTTTACAGCGGCCGGTTAAATAACATAATCGTTCACGCACGCCTGATTGTGCTGCTCCAGAATGTCCTGCAGCGTAATGCCGTCCAAATACTCCGCAATTACACGGCTCAGCCCCTGCCACACTGGCAGCGTCGGGCAGTCGGCACTGCGGCGGCAGGGGTTCGGCTGCTGCTCCAGGCACGGTACCGGATTTAATCCACTTTCCGTCAGGCGCAGCAGACCGCCCACCGTATACTCCACAGGCAGCTGTGCCAGCCGGTATCCGCCCTGGGAGCCTCGGCTGGTCAACAGGTAACCGGCACTGTTTAAAATGGGAACAATCTGCTCCAAATATTTTTTGGAAATTTCCTGCCGCTGCGCGATGGCGTTCAGCGAAACATACCCGTCATCCTGATGTTCGGCAAGGTCCAGCATCATGCGCAGCGCATATCTCCCTTTGGTGGAAATCTTCATACGCTCATCCTTCCATTCTACTGCCCTATCATAGCATAGTTTGGCGGCGCTTTCAACGTCCGCCAAATGATTTCCGTCTGGGCTGCCCCAGCAAGCGGATTCATCCCAGTTCGCTTGCCAGCAGCGCCAAGTTCAGTGCTGTAACTAAAATGCCGATTCCCCACAGCAGAATCTTACTGCCGGTTGGATTGGCGTACTTCCCCATGACCCGTTTGGAAGAGGTCAGCGCAATCAGCGTAAAAATCGTAAAGGGCAGTTGCAAACTCAACAGCATCTGCGAATAAAGCAGCCCGTCAAAGGGAGACTGGATAAACAGTATGATTACCGCCGCAGGAAGCATGGTCAGCAGCACGCCCGCTTTGGTGTGGCTGTCTGCAATATCATACGGTTCGGAAAAAATACCGGCAAAAATCGAACCACCCGCCATGCCCGCCGTAATGCTGGAAGACAGCCCCGCAAACAGCAACGCTGCTGCAAACAGCACAGACGCGGCGCCGCCGAGCAGCGGTGTCAGCATACTGCCTGCCTGCGAAAGGTCGGACACCTGCGTACCCTGCTTAAAGAACACTGCCGCAGAAACCAGAATCATAGCGCTGTTGATGGCCCAGCCAATCAGCATGGAAAGCAGCGTGTCACCGAACTCATACCGAAGCTGTCTGGAGATGACCGCATCATCCTCCAGATTCCACTGCCGGCTTTGAATGACTTCCGAGTGCAAAAACAGATTGTGCGGCATGACCACTGCGCCCAGCACACTCATGATGACCGGCAGGGAGCCGGCGGGAAACGACGGCTTGACCCAGCCCACAGCCGCCGCGCCCCAGTCGATTTTCACCATGCAGATTTCCACCAGAAACGACAGACCAATCACAGAAACGAACCCGATAATAATTTTTTCGATTTTCGAGTAAGCATTGGTGAACTGCAGCAGCAACGCCACGCCCGTCACCAGCAGTGCACCAATCTTCAGGGGCAGGTGAAACAGCATCTGCAGGGCAATGGCGCCACCCAAAATCTCTGCCAGCGCCGTCGAAACCGCCGCCAGCATCGCCGTTGCCAGCACCACATTGCGTACCCATGGCTTGAGGTAAGCCGTAGCAGCCTCAGACAGACATTTTCCGGTCACAATGCCCAGGTGTGCGGCATTGTGCTGCAGCAGAATGAGCATAAAGGTTGAAAGCGTCACCATCCACAAAAGGGAATAGCCATAACCAGAGCCTGCCGCAATATTGGAAGCCCAGTTACCAGGGTCAATAAATCCAACGGTCACCAGCAGACCCGGCCCTATGTAGCGAAAAAAGCTAAGCACCCCGCCGCGGGGATGGTGCTCTCCGGAAAAAAGATGCATAAGCGAGTTTCCTCCTGTGTTTCCAAAATAAAGTTAGCATACGCTTACCCACATCAAACATATCATACCGCAGCAGAAAGGTCAAGTGGTTTATAATGATTCTTATAAAACTCGACAAAAAATGGCCTAAGTAACTGCTGAATAAAGGGCCAATCAGAATAGGGTTCAGCTTAAAAGGAAATTCCGACCGTACAGACTTTCGGATTGTTGAAAAACCGCAGCCGTCTTTCAACAGCTAATAACCCCTGCACCGCTCGGCTTGAGCCAGCATGTAGAGGTTTGCGCTTGCGCATAATATGTGCGCCTGTGTTCGGTTTTTAGCAAGGCCCCGGTACCGTACTTTTCGATAACCGAAGATTCTTTTGATCACAAAAAAGCATATTCTACTTTGGAACGCACGCGTGACTTCTGATACTCCATATACCGGAACCACCAAATATCCGGGCCGTCTTTCCCCTTTTTTTACCTAGGGCATTTCCAGGTAACGTTGTTTCTCCGTGTTTTTCGTTGAACTCGGTGCGTCAATGATCGTAGCGTCTACAATTGTCCCGCCATGCATCAGCTTTCCGTGACGGTCTAAAAATGACTTTACGCTGTCGAAAAACAGCTTTGTTATTCCGTTATCGTTAAGCAGCTTCCGGAACTTGCAAAGCGTAGTGGCATCCGGCACCTGCTCTTCTTTCAGAAAGCCAATTCCCATAAAGGCAGTGTCAAGAGAAGTTCGCAATTTTAGGATTTCAGGAATGTAGAACTACAATAGATGTTGGACAGTTGAGAAAAAATAGAGACAGGAATGGACGCCATCGGTTATGATTGCGTTGCCCAGCAACAATTATCCGAAAGGAAGTGCCATTCCTGCATGAACGGTGTAACACAAGACATGAAGTACAGGCTATCCCTAATTTGCTACGCAGAGAAGTTTGGTGTCAGCCGCGCCAGTCGAAAATACAACAGAAGCCGGTCGTACATTTACTTCTGGAAAGCCCGGTACGACGGGACTCTTTCGTCTCTCGCGAATCACTCGAACCGTCCACACAGCCATCCCAATCAGCATACGGAAGAAGAGTTGGAACTCATCCGGAATATGCGTCGCAGGAATCCAGAGCTTGGCATGATTGAATTGTGACACCGGCTGCGAAAACGCGATTACCAGCGATTCCCGGAAAGCTTGTTCCGTGTCATGCGGCGAATGGGAATGTTCCCCGAACCCAAACCGAAGAAAAAGTATCAGCCAAAGCCATATGAACAGATGACACATCCCGGAGAACGCATCCAGATTGACGTAAAGGTCATTCCTCGGCGCTGTATTGCCGACCCGGAGCTTCGTCTGTTTCAGTATACAGCGATTGATGAGTATTCGCGTCTGCATTTTCTTGCGGCCTACCCAGAGCAAAGTACCTATTCTTCTGCTGATTTCCTTCAGAAAGCGGTTCGATGGTTTAAACGCCGCGGCATACATGTGGAATGCGTACAGACCGACAATGGCTTTGAATTTACCAATCGCTTTTCCCCATCTAAAAAAACCTGCTGACTCTTTTTGAAGCCACTGCCGCTAAAATGCACATTCGTCACAAGCACATTCGGCCTTACACCCCACGGCATAACGGCAAGGTGGAGCGCGCAATCGGAAAGATCAAAAGCGCTTTTATGGCTCTCACCGCTTTTATTCCCTTAATGATTGCAATCATCAGCTGTCTGTTCATCTATTCCGCTCAAATAATTTACCGATGCGCCCTCTTCACTGACTCTCTCCTATCGAATTTCTCCATGCTTACACTGTCCAACATATTTGACTAACCTACAGTTCCTAACCCTTCTCGAATTTGCGAGCCTCATTGTACTAAACCCCTGCAAAAAATCATTTGGAATGACCCGGTTCATTAAATTTTCTCTGGCTTTTTGTCTTGACTTTCGAGCCATTATGTTTCCTTCTGATACGCTTTATTAATGAGAAAACTAATATGCAAAAAACTCCAACAATAAATAAGCATTGTGATATTATTTTTATTATTTTGCTCGAGAAAACCGTAAGTATGGTCTGAATAAACGCTAATAAACATCCTACAACTGTGAACCAAAGTAAAATACAGTTGAGCTTATCATCAGCTTCACGCTCCATCCTTTCGTTGGCAATATCGGCAACATCGCGTAAATTGCTCATCTGCTCGTCAAGCTCCGCCTTGTTCGCATTTATGTATAATTGTTCTCTGATAAGCGCGTAAATCTCTACGCCCTGCTCTTGGACGGTCGCCTCCGTGATAAACAGTTGATTTTGCGCTATGACGTATTTTTTCTGAAGCTCTTCAATTTTTTCCAAATGATTTTTTGTTGTTTTTCGCTTATCTTCCTTAAGCTCATTTGACACTTTGGACGCTTTTGCCGAAAGCGCTAAAATAGTTGCACGCTGTGCCAAGACAAGAATAGCAAGCTGAATGTACATGGTTAGAAATGAGTTATAAACATGTATCAAATCAGCAGATTCCCCTGTAAAACAAATCATAGAATGATGCGTACAGGCATATAATGTGCCATAGTCAATCCATCTGTCATAAACGCATTTTTTAAGAAGCTCTTTTTTCATTCTTCGGCTTACACAGGTAATTTCGTTTTCAATAAAAATTGTTTTGTAAAAATCATCAGAAAATTTATGGTCCTTCATATAGCAATCATTTAAGTAAGAATATTCGCCGCTTTCACCGATGGGTATCCATTCGGTTAAGCCTTGTAAAGCTTTGGCATCTCTGATAAGACAGCAAACAAACATTCTGTCGTCAACACACGGCTGTATAAAAAATTTATTAACATCAACATTAACTTTTTTTGTGGTAACTTGAAGTCCTCCGTTTTCCAGCCCGCCCCCGTCAATAAGCTTCTTAATGGGGCTCATAACATAAGTTAACGACATTTTATTTTTTGCGCTTTCAAAGGATTCATCAAGTTCTGCTAGGGTTTGCTTATAATTTTCACACGCAAAATCATCATCGCAAAACTTAATTTTTATCTCGTCGGCGCAAAGAGTATGACTTGTACCATCTGGGATGTACGGCATATTTATTCTGCGACCATATTCGTTGATTTTATTGACTTCTTTAAGGGTCTTATAGTTATAATTTTCAAGCTCGAATATAAGAATTGCAACACCACTTTCATAAATATTAAGCTTTATATCAAAGATGTCAAGCACCATATCTGATTGATTCTTTACAATGATATATTTACCGATTTTATTTGAATATCTGTCTTTATATTTATATCTGAAGCTGTGAACGGCGCCATCATTTCTTGAATTAAATAAAATGGCTCTTGCCGGCTCTGTAAAATATTGATAGGCGGCATAATCCAAATGCCACTCATCTTTACACCTGTTTCCCGGTATTTCTTCACCATTCCAGTTTGTATCAATCCAACGTTTTCCGATGTCTAATATCTTCTTAAAATCGTTCCATTCAGTTTCTCCGCCGTTATCCCACAAAAACGGGAACAAAAACGTATGATAGCTATACGGCAGCATTTTTTCGTTTTCCATTTCAGGCCTCACTTTTTCTTTGAATTGCACTTATTGCAAAATTGATAAACCTTGTTTGTTTTTTTATTAAATCCTGTTTTTGCTCCGCATTTTTGGCATACTCCTTCAACCGCTATTTCCTCTGTTTCCTCCATTGCGCCATAACCGACATTGGTTTTCGCGCCGACTCCAAGCGTTAGTATAATGTTTTTGAAAGCATCTAAGAGAGCCTCAGAATCAACTCCGCTGAAATTATTCCACCTGTCGAAGCCAAACCGAAACATATAAACAACCTCCGGCAAGACCTTAAGCATAGTCAGAGGAATTGGATTTTCAAGCAAATCCGGATAATGAGGTGTGATGTTGTCCAAGCCGAAAAGATGGTTGCTTTCATTCGCCCTAACGGGGATTGCGTCGTAAAAAATAATTTTTTCCGTTCCTTCAGCAAATATTTTTTTAGTAAGCTCGGTTATTTCAATATTTCCCAATAATTTGCTCACAAATTCCCCATAATTGTCAAACGCACTTCGGAGAATGCCTTTAATCGTGCTTCCAGGAATAATCGGCAAGACGGTTACATAATCGAGAGTAAAGCCAAGTTTGATTTCTTTTTTGCTTTCTTTATCGATATTATTGCCCGCCGCGTGAGTGTTTCCGATTCCGATAAGCAATCCTGGGTAGGTCGTTTTCAAGCGAAAACTATGCGTTGGAAAAAGAATATTTTTTTCGGAAAGATTAAAAGCCCTTTCGCACAAATCCTTGTTGCACTTGTCGTAGTTCTTGTCGTTTGATTCGTCATAATAAGCCTTGTAAAACAAATAGTTAAGATTCCTTTTGCTTGAGTTCACCATCGGCTTTTTCTCCCTATTCCAAAGTGTAAAGGTTCATAGCAAGCTTTAAAGCTATTGCCGCGTTTAGAATATCTTCCTTAAGCTTCTTGCCATTGGATTTTTGACTAATAAGCTCGAACAGCGTATTCGCATTGCTGATTTGCTTTGAATATTCATCTTTGATTAACAAAAAAATCCCATTCATCAACTTTTTTCGCTCGACTGCGGCATTTCCGTTATCGCTGAAAAAGCAGACCGCCGAAAGCAGGCTTCCCATTGAAATAGCCGCACCGAATGACGCAATCTGTCCTCGCCACGCTTTATCAATTTTGCCGTCTTTTGCAATTTCAACTTTGGCTAAAATATCATACGCACGAGGAATAAGCGCGTCAACTTTTCGCTTGTTCATACCTCTACCTCCGTGACTGTTGTATAGCCGTTTCCAACGCTTGCATTGCCGCCGAACTGAACCGGCGAAGCTTCTAATTTTTCTTTAAATTCAGCAAAAAGCTGGTCGTCGTCGGGAACAAGAATTGCAAAATAGAAAATGCTTTTGTGAGGAACAAGCTCTTCATACCAGAGATTTTTGCTTATTCCTCCATCATCTAGGAAGTTTCGGGCGCGGACGGGAAGCGCAAAGTCCTGCAAACTGTTAAAAACGACGAAATCCTCCTTAAAAATAGATTTTTTAGAACTAGTTTTCTTTAAAACAGTCGGCTTCCCCTCGACCTCAACTTTATCTCCATCAAAAAAACTGCCTATTAAATTTTCATATCCACTCTTAAGTTTAAGCCCATCCAAAAGGGATTTAAACGAATCCAAAACATCGTATGAAGTTGCGAGGACATAAGGCTTTTCGCCATCTGAAACTCTAAGCGGACGCGCAAGACAAACGGCTGTGAAAAATTTATATGCGCCTTCCTTTGTAGTTTTTTTCTTGCTGCCATCTGCGTCTGTTGTTTCAATTTCGCCGCCGAAAACTTGCTTAGTATATTTTGATTCCTTTCCCCAAATTCCCTCAAAATGCTGTTTTAACGCACCTTTAACTCCAGATGATTGAATAATCGGCACGTCCTGCAAAACTGTATCCTTCTGTACCTCGTTGTCGATAATGTTGTAATTTGCCTCGCCGTTTCCTACATGCATATCAGTCAGGCATTCAATCTTAAAAATATGTGGTTTCATAGGTTTTCTCCTTTAAAAATAATGTTGTTGAATCCGGCAATTTTCGCATGAGATGTATCGAATTTTTTTATCAAATCAGTATTTTTTTTCGCGTAAAAAATACTACCGGCTTTTATAAGCTTAATCGTCATCGAATAGCGCTTAAATCTGTTTTTAATATCAGTTTTTGTAAAGTCGGTAACAAAGCCGCGAAAGTCCTTGGTTTCAGCATTTACAAAGCAAAAATTTTTATAAAAATCACGGACGTTTTCATAAATTTCATTTAAATATAAATCAGATTGAGCATATAAAATATGCGGCTGTAAAAGCTCTTTTGTTTTATCTGTTGGCTCTGAAAAAATGTTTTCATCAACATCTCCATATGTATCAACAGAAAAAGGTGATTTCCCCTGTCCTAAATAAACAATTTTTTGCTTGATATATTCGCCGGTCTGTGCGCCACGTTTGTTTTCGTCAAAATATGCAAAAAAGCCAAAGGAAAAGCCTTTTTTAAGCATTTTATATTCGCGCTTGAAAAAGGCTTCAATGTCACCTTTTTTGTAAATTCCCACTCTGGGAACGCTTTTTAGCAAATCCATGCAGATTTCCCCGTTATCAACACGCATCCAGCCCCCGATATTGCCTCTTTTCGCATTATAATCTTCAGGAAATTTTTTCAGCCCGTCAGTTGTTTCGACTTCTTTATAATAGTCTGAATCTGTTTTAAAAGGAGTGTAGATAATTTTGCCGTCATCGCCTACATTTGAATTCGAGTTGTGATCCGAGGGCGTTGGAATGTAGAGTTTATTGTCGTTATCAACGATATAAAGCGGCGAAATTTTCTCGATACAGCCAAAGCTTTTGCTGTTATCAAGCAGGTTAAAGCTTGTTGAACCGGCATTGTTTAAGCGTGGCTTATCAGCGTATTTTTCATTACTGCTTTTCTTTCTCGTATCGCTCATCATCATAAATCGCAAAACCCCGAAAAGCGTCGTCTGCGTCGGAACATCAAGCGACCTTATGTAATAATGGGTGTTTTGCTCTCCTATTTCAAAGACACGTTCGCCGCCGAGAAAATACGGTTCTAACGGAGTGAGCTTTATAAAAATAACTTTATTAATCATCGTTTTCCTCACCGTCCTCTCCCCAAAACTTCGCAAACCTAAGCATTTGATCAAGCATTTCAAGCCGTAATTGCCGCCTGATTTCTTCTTTCGATTTTTCTTTATGTTCATTCAGCCTATGGTCAACAAGCAGCTCGGTTGGTTCTAAAGCTTCATAAAGTTCGCGAACCCTATTTAAAATGTCCTCGTAATGATTGTGAATATCATCGTCAAAGGTATTGGCAAAAACACTTTTTAGTGCATCTGCGTCGGTTGCTTGGGCATGAATAAAAAGCATTTTATACTTCCAAATTTTATCCTTAATTGATTGAAGGACTTCACCATTTTCGTGCAGTTTCATAAGCTCAATAAGCTTTTCTGTCACGTTGCTTTTATTAAATTTGTCTAAAATAAATTCAACCGATTTTCCACTGTGCTTTTGAAGGGAAACGGAAACAGAGTTTTTCCCGCCTTTTCCGTCTTTTTCATATACTTTTTTAGAAAGCTGAAAAAGCTGATAATTCGCCTCGTCAAACGCTTCATAAAGCGGATATTTAAAATAGCGTATAACAACTCCTGCCGAAAGCGTCGGCTTGTCCTCTCCTTTACCAAAATGGCACTCGAACTTATTTTTTAAGTCATCCATTAAATCGATTATTGTGCGTTCGCCGTTTTCTTTATCCTTCAGCGGCGCAATGAAAAGCAAGTCGTCGCCGCCGGCATAAATCGGTATTCCTCCATAATCTTTAATCAAATTTGCCGAATCCGAGCAATAAGCAAAGCATTTTTCAGAAAATTTGCGTTCTTCACCGCTTTCAAGTTTCTCAATATATTTGCCAAAGCCATCTCCGTCAGTTTTTACAATCGCATAGTAAGAGTTTATTTTTTTGCGTTTTCGACTGCTTTTTGTTTCAGAGCGTCGACCTGTTATATCCTCCATATCCGGCAGGCGTCCTTTGCCATTTTTGCCTGCTGCATTCGGAAAAGGCCAATTTCCATCGCTCATTTTATCTCTTATTTTGGTTTTTATTGTGATATTCTGATTATTTTTAGAGCTGTCCAAAAGCTCTTTTACTGGGCTTTCCCCACCTATTGGAAATGTCTTTTCAAGTTCTATCGGGTCGAGATATTTTGAGCATTCCAAAAGGGGCTGTTTGTCGCAGCTAAACACAACCGCATGAAGCTGTAGATAATCTCTAAACCAGTCTTTTTGACTGCCGTTATCGCTGAATATCATTGACAAGTCAGCGCAGATTTCATTAAAAGCTTCATCAAGTTCTTTAAGTGCGGAATCAGCGTCACTTGGAATAAAAACAATTCTGTCGTGGTATCGTCCGATTCCGTCTGAAGCAGCTTTTTTATTATCAAAATACGGAGAAATTATATTTTCAGGCTTTTCCGTTATTCCATTGGCAACTATAATTTCGCAAAGCCTTTTTGATATGTAAGAAAACATATAGCTTGCCGCCCAAAGTCCAGCAGGGGAGCTTGTAAGGGTGATTGTGTCGTAGATGGGGCCGATTGTTATAGCAATGTAGGTTTGGTTAGTCATTGAGGTTCACCTCCACAAAAAAGATTTTTGAATTTTTTGCTTTCTTTTGCTGCTTTCATTAGCGATTTTAAAAAATCTACAGGAATTTTTAAATTAAGTTTTATGGGTTCTATGTTATCAATTTCTGAATTTATAACTTTAATATATTTTTGGCACTGCTCATAGGATAAATTTCTCGTACATTGTTTTAAATATTTTTCATTAATCTTGTTGGGTTTTAAATAGATTTCTTTTCCATTTATCCTGTTTAAATTGTCGTCATCAAAGATAATAAAAACTTTTGTTGCTTTCCCTAGTTTAATCGGTTTGAAAGTTATTGGTGATTTAAAGCGTTCTATTTCGCCTCCGTTAACATTAAACGTGAGGTCAAACATAACATTAAGATTTTCTTTCAATTTTACTTTCCGAAAAGAATAAAAATTCGCAAAGCCAAGCATACCTCTTATATATTCATAATTGGTTTCTCTATCCTTTTTGAGGGCATTTTTATCCGTAACAAATTGATTGTTATATTTTTTATTTTCTTTCTTACTATCAAGTTCAAATTTACCTGTATTAAGTATCTCAATCTTCATTGCTTTTTTATCATTTAAGCGTTCTTTAAAAAATTCTTTCATAAGAAAAGACGGCTTATATTCGCCATTATAATTTATTCCGTTTTTTAACTCTTGATAAAATTCTTTAATTCCATTTAATATATCTTTATTATCAGTAGAGTTGATATTTAAATAATAACCGGAAGTATTTGCATAATTGCAACTTTCATTTTCTTTATCCCTAATGATAAAACTCCCAAAGCCTTTATTTTGCCTTAATCCAAAGTTGTTTATCGCAAAAAATTTGTCGATTGAACCTTTAATTATTTCATCTAAGGCAACACCGCACAATGGCATAAAAAATCCACGCCATCTGCCAAAGGCGGCAAACAGCGAGGAACTCTCCCAATTATATCTGCGAAGGCAAACGCAATCAGACTGACAGGCAGGGCCTGTCAGCCAGAATCAGATTCGCCAACGCAAACATCATATTCAGTTTGGCGGTCTGCTTTTGCAGACCTCGGTATCGCGTCTTTCGGTACCGTAACAGACCTTTCACAACGGCAAAAACATGTTCTACTTTGGCACGAACCGATGACTTTTCGTGCTCTCTGCGCTTGAGTTGGGCTTGCGACCTGTTGGAACCCTTTTTGATTTGCGATGGGCGACGATTGAACTTGTAACGGATACGCTTGCCAGCATTGTTCTTTATAATGGCATCCTCGCGCTTTTCCGCTCCCAAATATCCGCTGTCTCCGTATACAACGCTTTCCTCTCCGGTCAGCAGTTTGGAGGTCATGGCGACATCATGGACATTGGCGGCCGTTACCTCAACCGTGTGAACAAGCCCGCTATCCTTATCCACCCCAACATGTGCCTTGTAGCCAAAGTGCCACGCATTGCCCTTCTTCACCTGATGTGCATCCGGGTCTCGCTGCTTCTCCTGATTTTTCGTGGAGGACGGAGCGGCTATGATGGTGGAATCCACAATGGTACCCTTTTTCAGAAGCAGTCCCTTTTGTTGCAGCAAATTTGCCACCTGCGCAAACAACTGCTCCTGCAAACCGTTTTGTATGAGAATATTACGAAATCTTCCCAGCGTATCCCCGTCCGGCACCTGATTGCTTGATTCCACGCCGCAGAAATCCGAAAAGGCACGACTGTCGATCGTTTCAGCCACCGTTGCTTCGTCGGATAGATTATATAGGTTTTGCAGCAGATACAGCCGCAGCATCAGTTCCAAATCATAGGGCTTGTTTCCGTGCTCTCCTTTGTAGTAGCACGGCTTGATCATGGCCACCCATTTCCCCCATGGAACGATGCGCTCAATCTGCTCGAGAAATTCTTTTTTCTTCGTACGCGCCTGTGCCAGTTCATCGCACAGAGCTGACATACTCATCTGCTTATCCATATACCTATTTTATCATATCTCGCTTCTTACCGCAGCTTTTTTTCTGTGCGGTGTTGCCCTAATTCTTTGTCAAAACAGATAATTTGTAATTTTACTTTTTCATAGAAAGAAGATTGTGTCGTATCATTCTTTTCAGTTAAGAAATAACAGCCATAACAAAAAGTTTTAAGTTTTCCGTTTTTGTCTTTTGTCTCATATATAGGATTAGATTTAGACACATTCCCTATTGCTTTAAACCTCATCTTATACTTAAGCGCCGGATGTTCGCCGATAAGCCAGCCATTTTCCCTGGCTGTATCTATCCCTTTTTCATAATCTCCATCTCCAAGCCGTTTAAGCAAAAACCTGTCAAACTTTGGCTTGACTTCGCTCGCACGCAGAGTTGCGCCTGTCTCGCCGCTTTGAAAATGAATCAAAGGCGTTTGCTGTGTTAAATTATATTCTTTCGTTAGAACATTCATTTTCCTCTTCCTTTTAAATGTGATTATTGTCCGTAATTGCAATCTCATGCTATAATGTTGCATTTATAGCAGCTAAATTGCCAAGGCAAAAAACAAACTAAGGTTTAATGAACTTGATATTTCCAAGTTATTTTGCTACACATCTGCGTCATCAAGACGGAATTATAATTTTTCGCAGGAATTTGGTACCCAAGGGCCGAATGCAGCTTTTCGAAATTATACCCGTGGATGAAATTCACGATCTGTCTGCGGGCATCCCGGATATCTTCGTAATCCTTCAAATAATCCTTATCATATTTCAGGGCGCGGAATCAGCGTTCGATCATAATATTGTCAACCCAATGGGAAGGCGCTGCTTTTTAAGCTGTTTGGATTGCTGTCAGAATCCCCATGCCGGATTATCTGTATGCAGCCGGTCAATCAGATTTTTTTGCTGCCAGTTCTTGCTCCGAAGAGTCAGACGGAGTGTAATATGCGCTCTCGGCTGGTTTACATCCAGCAGGTCAACCGCTGTAGAAAGCGACAGTTCTTTGCTACCCGTTTAAACGCGGAGTATATTGACTCTCCAACCAGATTCAAACAATTTTTCAGATTTTTTTTGAGCCAGTCGATCTGAGTGTTCAACTGTCCTATTTTTTGTAAAGGCTGTCTGCTTCGTACTCCTTGTCCTTCAGCTCTGTTCTTAAATCTTCGGCTTCTTATCGTCAAATGCGGCAGCTGCGTTTTTCAGAAACTCCGATTTTCAATTGCGAATCTGATTGGGCACGATCTCATTTTCTGCGGCGGTGACGATTCATTTCTTTTTCCCGCGCAGTACTTCCGGCACAATTTTTGCTTTAAAGTCGGCGTTGAAGGTTCCTCTTTTTCATGAATAATCAACCTACTTCCTTTTCTATTTTTATTCTATCAGGTTCATTATCTTTATGCCATTTTTTGTCGAGTTTCCTAGGCTATTATAGTTCCCAGAGCATACCTGAATCCAACATTCATCCAGGCACTGCTGCGAAACGCAACTTCATTCACCGTCCGGGGGCCTAAAATACGAACTTCCCCTGACACAGTCTGCCTACACAAAATGATAAGGAGGAGTTGTTTCGAAGTTTCAATATCCGTGGATAACTATCTTCAGGAAACATGGAGTGATTGAAATACGTTATCTTTTATATTGTAATAAAAGTCCAATTCTTTTGAGTCCTGAACAGGTAAATCATAGCCTGTTAACGAGTTCAAACACTCACGCTTTTTGTCCCAATTAAAAACTTTTGTTTGTTTGTTTCCAGAAATCCGATATGCTCCCGCAGCGGTCTGTGTTATAGGATAGTATTGACTTCGTTCGAACGAGGTTAATTGACGATTTGAATCAAATTTAGCCTTTTTCAGCAATAAAAGATATTCTTGATTTTTTTGTATAGGGATATAAGCCAATCCACCTGTATTGATATATTTTGTAAACGTAAAAATTGTTTCCTCTTCAAGCAAGTTTATCATCTGACCCTCTTGTTTTTTATCACCTTTCAAAACTTGCGTTACCTTAACTGGTGTGTAAAACCCCTGACCCGTGATTATACGGTTCCCATCGTAGACACCTCTTATAATCAAATCAGACTCTGCAATCAGCCTCTGGGCAATTTTTTGAGTATCCTTGGTCTGAAATTCTTGTGAAACTGTATTTAAAGAGTTTACTGTTTCAAAATCATAATCATATATTTTACTTTCATCATGTTGAAAGGACGGCCGAATAATTATGGCCGAAAGGAAACAAATAATAAACAAAAAAGTCGGAATAAAATACCACCGTTTTTTCATTTTTCTATCTCTCCCTCTGCCAAACAACCATCATTCATTTTATAAAAGTGATCACAAAGCAACCTAAGATCCTCTTTATTATGGCTGGCTAAAACAATTGTTGCACCGCGCTCATTTTCTTCATGAATAATTTGCCGAATTTTTTCTATTCCATCATCATCCAAAGCATTCGTCGGCTCATCCAGCATTAATAATTCAGGTTCTTCCATAATCGCCTGTGCGATACCAAGCCGCTGTTTCATTCCTAACGAATATTTTCGATAAGTACGTTTGTCTTCAGGGTCAAGACCCACTCGCTGAATACTATGCTTAATCTGCTCATCCGTAATTTTATTTTTTATAGCAGCGAGCGTTTTGAGATTTTCAAATCCTGTATAGTACGGCCAGAAGCCCACATTCTCAATTACTATCCCCATGCTGGACGGAAAGGAGATATCTTTCCCAAGTTCTTTTCCAAACACCGTTACAGAGCCCTTAGTCGGATAAATCAGGCCAGAAATTGCCCTCATTAGCATTGACTTTCCGGATCCATTATGTCCAAACAGCCCATTTACGGTCCCCTGTTTTAAAGTCAGATTAATATCTTTCAAGACCTCTCGTCCTTTTAAGATTTTAGTAAACCCACAGATTTCTACGGCATCCAATTATTTTTCCCCCTTCACAAAATTCATAGAATCTTTTTTCTCTATCATTCTATATAAGTATTGATGCATAACAATTAAGTACAAAAAAGATATGCCCCAGCTTTTTAATAAAGTAAATCCATTTAACGGAGGATATGAAAAATAACCGTCTTTTACAGATTTAATAATATAACTGTCAGAATGCCACTGAAGTAGGGATGCTAAAGTAGGCATCATAGAGAACAGCCACCCATTTAGTGGATTGCTGTCATATAAAAACATACCAATCAATATTGAAAGAAGAAACACACTGCTTCCGATTATAAAAGACAATGCGGCTCCCAATTGTAAGGACAGTACATTTTCTAAAAACACAATACAAAACGAAGATAGCAAGAGACCAATATATAATTCTATATAAAAAATAGCATTTTGTGCTTTTGCAAAGGAAAAAAACTGTGTGTAGAGAAAGGCAATACAAAAGAGCAGTGCCCAGAAAACAGCTGTTTTTAAAAGAAGGTACAGTGTTTGTTGATGTAACCATTTTCTTTTTGTACCAATGCGAGGAAAAATATACAAATAATTAATCTGAAAATCCTCTAAAAAAGAGTTACAAACCGCAAAAAAGAAAATCAGGTAAACCATAAACCATTCTATTAACAGCAAAGTATTTACATCATTTATAGGCCCCGCTAAGGAAAAGACCATTAGATAAAAAGTTTCTGCTGTTGGAGGTGAATATTGAGAAAGTTGAAGCATTACAAAAGCATCTAATATAACTGCAATGAGCAACCACTGCGACCCGTGTAGTATTCTTTTAATTTTCATTTTGATTCCCATTTTTCGATAAAACATCTTGATTTCTATAAAATTTCAATCCTAAAAAATGAAAAATTACAATTGTGGCAAGGAGCAATATAATTGTTATGACTGACAACTTACTTTGTAGTTGAAAAAGCATACCTCCTATAAAATAAACCGGTTCTTTTCCAGAAACAGCTACATACACCTTTTCAAGCATAATAAATAAGTAACTAATTAAAAATCCTACAACAACATTTTTCGCAAAAACGGAAAAAACCATAAGTATAAGAGAATATGCGAATGCTGTCATACATTGTACGATAATAAGAGCGAATGCTTTTGGAAACAAAATCTGAAAAGCAGACACATCATTCACCAAAAAATAAGTCAAAAAAACCATGATATAATAAATACAAATATATGAAACACTTTCCAACAATAAAATATATTCAGCTTGATACCAAGCTTTCTGAAATGTCTCAAATCGATAAACCACTTCTGACCTCTGAAAAGAGGTAACGCACCAGAAGCAATAGAACAAAAAAAGCGGAAAGAAAAACAAAACCATGACATCATCGGTCCCAAAGACAATGCGAAATTTAATATCAGGACTGTAGCGCTTAGAATAATCAGAAATAATTAATATAAAGCGGCAAAAATTTGCCGCGAGAATGATCCATGTGAATGGCATACAAAATTTTCGCTGATAATACTGCCGAATCATATCGTTTCGTCCTTGACTTTCTTTATTTTAAACTCAATCATTGAAAAATTTATGAAAAGTATTAAAAGAATCTCAATTAGCCATATCCCAAAATGGTAGTTTCCATTTGTTCCAATCGTTGCGTAACTCGAAATCAAAGGAAAAATTCCCTTCATAGCGCTCAAAATAGCGGGTATTGCAACAAAAAACAAAAACGGAATGAACAAAATAACCACAAATCTATTTTTATGAAAATACAAAGAAAATGAAAAAGCACATAGTGCCGCAGTACCAGCCGTAATACTAATGCTCAATGCCGTCATCAAATTAAAAAGATAGGGATGTGCAATTTGCAAAGCATCAAGACACCCTGACAGACCAAGCAAAGAAGAAGCATAGTTATCTGTAAGAAAAGTAGAGCCTAAAGTTGATAAAGATGAATAAGGAAGCATAACCAGTAAAATAATTTGCTGTAAAACAAAAGGAACTGCTGAAATAATGAATCCTGCCAAAAAAACAAGCAAACTATTCATTCGATAATATATTCTTCGGCCCAACCGCGGTATTACAGCTTCAATGATTCCCATTTTCAAATTATCATAATGAATATAGGAATATGCTAACGATGCTAACAGTGGAAGGAAAATCATGCAAAAGACATTAAACACACGCACATAAATTTCTGTACTTCCCATTTTGTCCCACCACTCAAACCATGTACCGCTCCCTCCCCAATATGACCATGCAGGACGCATATACATTTGGCTTTTATGATAAAATGTCCACATGCTCAATAATAATGGGATGGTTGATATAGAACAAGACAGTAAAAATGAAATATAAAATTCTTTTTGTCGAAACATAGAGCAAAAGTTTCTTTTGAATTCTTTTTGAAACATTTCTCTTCCTTTCTTCACCCCAAAAAAGATGATGAATGCTAACCGAAACATCATCAAGTGTAAATATGGATTATGATGTTCCGATTAGCATTCTATTCATTCGATCAAAATGAATAATTTACTCTGAAATTATCCAAAATTGCAGTCTCCAATGGCTGTTGTTCTAACAATCTCCTTATCATTATTTCCGCCAGTTAATTCCAGAACGGTATTTTGGTTAATATGGCGAGATAATCCCCTAGTGGAAGATTGTCCTGGTTTTAAAATAAATGTTGGGCAAAGTTCTTCTCCGAATGAATTATCTCCAGATTGATAAATTCTCACATTAAAGTAAACACTAGTTCCTTTCGATAAATCATTAAGCCAAACAGAAGTAGTAGTGGTACCATTTGGATCTTTGACTCCTGCATGAGCAATTTTTGTTTCTCCTGACATTCGTGGTAATACTTGCACCCAATGAAATTTGTTATTCGCAGCAAACGCAGGTGTGACAATCGAAACAGCCATCAAGGCTGCTGAAGCAATGCCAAAAACTTTTTTTGATAATTTTTTCATTTGGACAACTTCCTTTCTTTCATCCGCTAATTGGTTTATTATGGTATAAATACATTATAACAATTAGTCCAAAAATGTCAACCGTTAAATGATATAAAATAATATTGGGTAGTGGTAAGAAGGTTCACAATTTAGGGATTCCGGGGAATGAATTACGCTGCATTTCGCAGCAGTGCCTGAACGGATTTCGGGTTTAAGCATACTCTGAAAACGGACCAGTCCTCAGCATACTCCATGAGATAAATGGTGACCAACCGCACATAAGAATCCTTGTTGGAAAAAGTCCCAACAACATGGCTCCACGGCTAGAACCTCTCTGCTCTTGCTCATTGACACCGCAGACAACCATCACCGCCATACTGACAACACGGCCGTCCATGCGGACTTTTTCGTATAGGGCATCTGTCCAAATAACGGGATACCGGGTATTGGCCAAAGAAGGGGTTCGAAAGTCCTACACCTGCTCGTCAAGCCCCTTCGTCATCTCGCTGATCTGACTGTGTGAGAGATTTACTATTTTCAGACTTTGGGCCAATTTCTCCATCTTTCGGGCGGAGACTCCCTGTATGAATGCTTCCTGAATGGCTTTAAATGAACGCCGCTTTGCTGCGTTTGCGTTCCGTCACGAAAAACTGGATATATCCGTGATTCCGAAGCTTCGGCACCATCAGATACATTGTTCCCATCCGGGTATCCAGCCTTCGCGGCCGATAGCCGCAGCGGTAGTCACTCCTGCCGGAGCAATGAACATTCTTCTCTGCTCCGATAAAGCCGGAAACCTCTGCTTCCATGAGCTGGGCACAAAGCCCTTCCAGCATGCTGAGCATCGGGAAATCATTTCCGAACGTACTGTCTGAAAATATATGAAAGGTATGGGCATCAAGGCACTATGAGGAAAGCCGTGGAATACAACAACAAGGGACTCCGCCTTTAGCCGAGAACTGCATAATGCCCTAGATGAAAAATTCAACCCGGACAGGCCTAATGCGATTTAATGGCCGAATTGCTTCCACATTCAAGATCATCAGCAAGCCTATCGCTTGGTGTTCGAGTACATCAAAACCTTTTACAATACTGTCCGAATTCACAGTCACTATGATTATATATCACCGGATGAATAGAAATGCTCTACAAAATTGATGGTCGGTTAGTCCGTAGAATTTCTCATTTCAATTTGAACTAAATCTTGACAGAAGACCATTGTACTCTATCTTCGAAAAAGGAACCCATCCTTCGCTGTATGCGTTGGCTGGGTTCCTTTTCATTTGGGGCACCGTCGGTTTGCCCGCCACGTCCCGCCTGTGTTTTCTGAATTTCAAGTTTATGCTGCTTTTCCATCGTTCGAAAAGGTGACATCCGACACCGAGTAGCCCGCTCGGCACACCGGCGCGGCCAGCTGCTCCGCGCTTAAGGGGCGCTTCAAGCGCACATCGGCCGCTTTGTCCCGCAGACTGACGCGCGCCCACACGCCATCTAGCGTGTTCAGTGCATTTTCCACCCGAATTTCACAATTTTTGCAGGACATCCCACCTATTTTCAGCGTGGCATGATAGGGGTAATGGGACGGGTCGCGATCCGCCACTTTCTCTTTATGCGGGGCGTCTCCGCCGCCGCAGCAGCCGTTCGCCATCTTTTTAGTAAAACTTTTGACACTGTAAACTGCCAGCAGTACCAGCAGAACAACGATGATTGCAGTTGCCATTTTTGACTCCCCTTTCTGTGTGCAGCTTACTCTGCCTTGCATGATGCCGGGCAGGTTTCCCCGTCACAAGCAGCCTGCTCTCTGCGCAAAAGCACCGCCGCCATTGCAAAAGCCAGTTCTTCCGCTTCTTCCTTTTCGTACGGCAGTTGCATCATGGGAATCCGTTGCTCCAGCATCTTCATCTTCCGGTCAAAGTCCCGCGCAAGCAGGAACCCCTGATCTGTCAAGTAAATCTTTCCATAACGCTTTTTGACAATCCACTGCTTTTCCATCAACACCCGCAACATCCGCGAAACCGATGCGCCGCTGACCTTTAGGTAGCGCGCAATGCTGGTTGAGCAGACATCGCGCTCCAGCCTGGCAATGGAATAAATCGCAAGCAAATACCGCAGATGCGTTTCCGTGAACTCCATAAGCCGCTTGCACTCCCGTCCGAAATTCTGCGTGCCCAGCCAAAATTAGCATTCTCTAACCTCAAGGCCGGACCGAAAAGTTAGAATAATCTAACCTGTTATCTTTTCTAAGTTTAACACCGCTAACTGCTTCTGTCAAGCATTTTTCACGCACGTTTTTTCACAGTTGGCTGCCAAAAGCGGGCATACAAAGCACCGCACAGAGCGCTTTGTATGCCCGCTAAAAGAAGGAAAACAGGATGCAGGAAAATCAAAAAAGAATTAGAGAATGATACGTTGTCAGGCTTTGGCAACCGCCTGTCCCAGTGCCTTGCAGGCTTCGGAAGCGTCCGTGTCAGGTGCGCCGTTGGCTGTCACCGGTTCAGCCACAAGGTTGGCACCGGCGGATTCGCAGTCTTCTGCCCAATTGCGCATCCACTCGCCGTCGCCCCAACCGTAAGAGCCGAACAGCACCACCGGTTTGCCGGAAAGCAACGGTTTCAGTTCCTCATAGAGCGGTTCAAATTCAGACTCCTCCAGTTGTTCGGTTCCCATCGAAGGGCACCCCAGCGCAAAAGCCTCAAATGTTTTTGCCTGCTCAGCGGAAAAATCCCCTGCCGGAAACAGGCTGCCCTGTCCGCCTGCCGCGGAAATCCCCTCCAAAACCAAGTTTGCCATGGTTTCCGTATTGCCTGTTCCGCTCCAATATACGACAGCTGTTTTCTTCATCGAATCTCAAGTCCTTTCGTTAAGTAGTTGGAACCATTTATCAGATTAAGCGGCCACAACGAGCCGCAAAACCGGCGTACCCTGCCGGAACATTGCACGATAAATCTCCCGACACTTTTCACAGCGTGCAAAGTAGCGCTGCGCCTCGCGTGCATCCCCGTAGCATTTCCAGGTACCGCAGCAGGTGCAGTGCGCCCCGCGGTTCTGCACAAAGCCAATGACATCCCGAAGCGGATAGCCCAAAAAGACACCCACTTCATGTGGAAACTCCTGTGCCGCCCGCAGGCGCTCGGAAAGGCGGCGCAGCTGGCACAATATATCGCCGCCGGCAGCGTAACCGCGTGTCTGCAGGAACGCTTGCACGGCGCTGTCCGACAGAATTGCCTGCAGCTGCGCCGGACGATACACATAAATTAAGCTGCTTCCCTCAGCGCGACGGACGCGCAAAACCGCAACAGAAAGCCCAAACGGGCGAAGCCTGCGGTTCCACTGCCGGGCTTCCCGCTTGACTTGCCGAACGTTGTGGCTGCGGCAGGAAAACAAATTGGCGGGCTTCACGCCCGCCAGCGCGGGCGCACAAAATTCCACCAGTGCGCGCTCAAGCAGATTTTCCATCCGCTTCTCCTCCATCCGCGCAGGCACAGTGCTGCTCTAAAATCCGCCGCAGGGACTGCAAACTACTGCAGTGACACTGCTCGAACGCTGCGTGGCAGTGTTTTGCGGAGTCCCGCGCGCAGCGCGCCATTTTGTGCGAAACCGTGCCGGTAAAGAGGACGATTAAATCCGGCGAACCGATCTTCCGCTTCAACTCCCCCTTCATCCAGCTGAACATCTTGGCCTTGCAGCCGTACTGCTCGCAAATTCTGCGGTACTGCGGCTCCATGTAGTCATAGCCGCCGACAATCACAACGCTCAATGAAAAACCTCCTTTTTTAAGTTAGCTATAGCTAACTATAGGGCCTGTTTCACGTTTCGGAGGGCAGCACAGAATGCCCCCGTTTTTTCTTTACACAAGGGTTTAATTTGTTGATTCATTGGTTAGTATCAGCTAACCAATGCCAGTTTATCACATCTCCGCGCCCCTTGTCAAGAAAAAATTTTGCACAGAACTTTCTTTACGTTCACCCTTGACAACCCCGCGAAAGCGAAGTACACTGAATTTGGTTAGTTATCACTAATCATTTCTCTGCTGTCGTTTTCCTCAAGAAAGGAGTCTGTATTGTGGAAGAAGTCGAACGAAAGCCTTATGAACAGTACCGCAGTCCGCAGGGAAAAACAGGCCGTGAGATTCTGGCCCTGATGAACGAAAAGCACTACCGCCTGACCACCTGGGGGCTTGGGAAAATCAAAATCAAGCCGGACGACACCATTCTGGACATCGGCTGCGGCGGCGGGCGCACCGTCGCGCGGCTGGCAAAAGCGGCAAGCCGCGGCGCTGTGTATGGAATCGACCACGCCGAAGAATCCATTCTGTATGCCACGGCACACAATCGGGAAGCCGTGCGCGCGGGCAAGGTTTCCATTTTGAAAGCAGATGCGGACGACCTGCCCTTTCTCAGAGGTACGTTTGACAAAGTCACCGCTGTGGAAACCACCTACTTCTGGCCCGACCTTTTGAAGTGCTTCGGGCAGGTCTTTCATGTGCTGAAACCGGGCGGCACCTTTCTGATTGTCAATGAAGCTTACGAGGACCCTGCGTTTGCAGAACGAAACGCTGCCCTCAAGCAGGACGGCAACCTGCGGCTTTTTACGCCGGAGCAGGTAAAAAAGCTGCTGCACGCTGCCGGATTTTCCAGAGTCAGCATTTATTTAGAAGAAGACCAAAACTGGATCTGCTGCAAAGCGCAGAAATAACCTTTGAACCTTTTCCTCTTAAAAAACGGGCCGCAGCTGTGTTTCCACAGACTGCAGTCCGTTTTTTGTGCGCTTATGCTTTCGGTACGGTGTCGGTCATCACGCGCAGGGTATTGACAATCCACGCACTTTCCTCCTGTGCGCAGGCGGCAAACTTCACTGTAATGCTTGTCTTGCCGCGCAGACTTTCCGGCAGAGCGCAGGTGCGTGTCACCGGCTGCCCGGGGCGGCTCTTTTCGACCGGTTCGTGCAGCAGCAGCGTATCCTCCACAAACACATCAAAAGCCGTTTTGCAGCGCCCCGCTGTGTACTGGAACTGCAGGCAGGCGGCGCCGTCCGCCTGCAGCCGATAGCTGAACCATCCGCCCGGTTTCGCCATGCGGTAATGGTATCCCTCGCGGTTGCCGGCCTCAGTTTCGCTGCCTTTGACAGCGTGCGAAAGCTCGTACTGGTCGTTGCCGATCTGCACGCTGTCCAACGTAGCTTCCTCCACTGCTGCCGCGTACCGCTGTGCCGCCAAATGCTTGACAAACGCCGGTGAACCCTCCTCCAACAGCGTCCAGTAAATACCGTAACGCTGGTCGTACTGGCGGAAGTAGGGCGAAAACACCAGCGGCGAGTCCTGCAGGTGGAACTCCAGCGTGCCCGGCGTGCGCGTCAGCTTCTCACGGACGTGTGCTTTCCAACTTTCCGCGCTTTCCCCCTTGCAGAGTATATAATCTTTTGCGATAATATGCTTACTGGCAACGCGCACCTGAATGCCGGTGTTGGACTCCTCCATCTTTTCGGTACCCATGCCCGCGCTGAGCACCAGCGGCCCGAATGTGAAAGCCACACTGTTCGGATTGTCCGGCAGGGACACACACTGTGGTGCCATTTGGAACTGCACGGAAACCGTATCACCGTTGTTCCAGATGCGGTCAAGCACCAGGTACCCGTTCTCTTCCCGCACCGCCGCGGGAACATGGTTCACGCGCAGCTCCAGCTGCTCCGCCCAATTTGGAACACGCAGACACAACACAAAAGGAACTGCTTTTTCTGTGCGCACCGTAAAGGATGCCGTATCCGAAAGGGGGATTTCGCCCGTCTGCTCCAGCGTAATGCCCTTTTCTTCCCACCGGACGCGAGAAGCCAGGTATAGGTTCACAAACAAGCGGTCGTCTGTGTGGAAGTACAGACTGTCGTTCAGCTTGGAGAAATTCTCCATGCCGGTGCCGGTGCAGCACCAGAAGTCCGTGTATGGTCGACTGTAAACCTTAAAATAGCCGGTCGCCATCGGCTGAAAGTACATGGTCATGCCGGTTTCGGGGTTCTGCGACGGCAGAATGGCGTTCAGCAGGGTACGCTCATAAAAATCCGCGTACTTCTTTTTGCCGGTCAGCTGGAACAGCAGGCGCGAAAGCTTGAGCATATTGTACGTGTTGCACGTTTCACAATTCTGCGCGGTGCGCTCCGCGTCCAGCACATCCGATTCCCCGAAATGCTCCGCTTCGCTGTTGCCGCCGGTCACGTAACTGTGGTGCCGCACCACCATCTCCCAAAACGCCTCGCAGGTCTCCAGATAGAACCGTTCACTTTCGCCCAAGGCGCGATAGCGGTTGAGCGCGCCCAAAAACTTCGGAATAGTCGTGTTCGCATGACGGTTATTGAGAATATCCACGCCGTCATGAATCGGCTGGAACAGCGCCAGTTCATCAAAGCGGTGCGCCGCCTGCGCGTAGCGCTCCTCCTTTTTCTGCAGGTACAGCTCGTACATACAGTCGTTCATGCCGCCGTACTCCACCGCCAGCACATTGGCCTGCACCTGCGCGCTCCAACGGGCGGTACGTTCGCACACCCAGTCGCCCAAAGCAGACGCAATCTGCAGCGCCTCCGGCAGACCTGCCAGCTCATATACGGACAGAATGCCCGCCAGGATTTTGTGCATGGTATACCAGGGAACCCACACCGGTTTGGAAGCCTCTACCCGGTCAAAAAATTCCTCCGGAAACGCGGAAAGGTACCCGCTGGGAAACTGGCACTGCGCAAGCTCCGCCATCAGGTAACGCAGGCGTTCCAGCACCTTCGCATTCCCGTTAGTAGCATAAACCTGCGCCATTGCGGTCAGATAGTGCCCCAGTGTATGGCCGCGAATCTCGGTATCCTCCCAGCCGGTGTAATTTTCCGCCTTCGGTGGCAGCCCGCGGGTTTCCCGAAAGCACGCCAGCAGCCGGTCGCTGTCCAGGGACAACAGATAAGCTTCTTCTTTCTGAAACGCATTTTGAAAGTACACATTCCGTACCGTGACATCTGCCATTGCAAAGGGCTGAATCATGGCAACTCCTCCTTTAAGTGTCTGTGTTCGCTTTTCTAACAGTCTAACAAATCCCGCTGCGCAAAAAAATAGCGGAAGTTTTGAAAAGGTGATAAAAGGTCACATGATATACTATATGGTTCCACTGAACAAGCCGCTGCAATACCACATGACAGGAAAATTTCAGGCACCTTCGGCAGACTGGCAGCATTTTCACCGGCGGCTCACGGACTATGAGCTGATTGTCGTAACGCAGGGCACGGCATATCTGCAGCTGGAAGACCGGCAGTACGCTGTTGGGGAAGGGGCGTTTCTGCTTTGTGCGCCGTTTCAAAGGCAGTTCGGCTTCAAAAGCAGCCTGTGCGCCTTTTATTGGCTGCACTTCAGCTGTGCCGAGCCGGTACAGACTGTCACCACGGACGCCTTTCCCGAAGCGCCGACCGACAACACCGTCTGTATTCCACTGACCGGAAGGGCAGAAAATCCGGACAAACTCATCGTCCTGATGAAGCACCTGCAGGATGACGCGCGCAGCTACGGCAATCCGCTGCAAAACAGCTACCTGTGCTCCAGCGTACTGTGCGAGTTGCACTGTCAGTTTGCGGAAAGCACACGAACCGCCGCGCTGACCCGCCGACAGAAACAGATTTTCTACGATATACAGGATTATGTGAAGTGGCACAGCAGCACTGACCTGCGGGTTTCCGCCATTGCCGCGCATTTCGGCTACAACCGCCGGTACCTTTCCGCACTGTTTCACTCTGCCGCGGGCATTTCCCTCAAGGCATACATTACCCAGCAGAAGCTGGAAGAGGCCAAGTACCTGCTGTGTGACACTAACAACACTGTTGCGGAAATCGCGGCTAAACTCGGTTACAAGGACTGCCGCACGTTTCTGCGCGCCTTTAAGCAGGACACCGGGCTGACCCCCTCGCAGTACCGCAATGCCTACGCCAAGCGTCTGCTTTTTTACCGATAAACTATGTGCCCGGACACGGCTTTTGCCCGCTGCAAATGCATATTTCCGCTTCCTTTTGCCAATTCTGTTTTTGTAGGAAAAACAAAGCAGCCTGAAATTGGGGGATTTTTATGCCAAGGAAAAAAGCAAAAACGCTGGAAGAACGCATCGAGGAACTTGACGGCGATTTGAATGAACTGAACGCTAGAAAAGCAAAGCTGGACGAAAAAATTGAAGAACTGACCGGTCAGAAACAGGAACTGCTCAACAAGATTGAAGCACAAAAGCTGGCAGAACTGCAGGCAGCCCTGCAGCGCTCCGGCCTGACTGTGGAGGACGCAATCGCCAGACTTGCCGTCCAGCCGCTGACCACCGCCTCATGACTGCCGCACAGACAGAAAAAGCGGGCAGAGAACGACCGCCGAAAGGCGCTTTCTCTGCCCGTCTTTTATTTCTGCTCGCCGCAGTCCAGCATCCAGCGGATAGCTTCCTCTAAGTGCCGGTTCCAATAGTACCAGTCGTGGTTGCCATCCTCTTCCTGATACACAAACGGATAGTGCTCCTCCGTCAGGAAGTCGCGCAAACGGTGCACATTTTGAATCAGGAAATCATCCCTGCCGACTGTCAGGTAGAACGGAATCCAGTCCTTACCCTCCTGCTTCAGCTTCTTGATAAGGTACGCCGGGTCCGCGTCGCTGCCCTTTGCCCGGCTCAGGTCACCGAATGTAGTCAAGTAATACGCGTAGTTGGCAATGCCGGTGCCCTCGCCGTCTTCGGTAATCTCGGCAAGCTGGTCAATCAGCACTGCCGGAGAAAATAGAAGCGCCTTGCAAAACTGCTCCGGATACATCAGCGCGGTATGCTCCGCACCGAAGCCGCCCATGGAAGCGCCGCCGATAAAGACGTCCTCTTTTTTGCGGGAAAGGCCAAACGTGCGCTCCATAAAGTCCGGCAGTTCCTCCCCCACGAAGCGGCAGTAAGCATAACCGGTCGCCGGACGGTCCAGATAAAAACTATTGTCACCGTTGGGCATGACCACTGCCAGATTGTACCGGTCGGCAATCTGGGCAATATCCGTTTTGAGCAGCCAGTCCTTGCTGCAGTCCGAGTAACCGTGCAGCAGATACAGCGTTTTCATCGGCCGGTTGTAATGTTCGTTATCCCGGCGCATCCACGGCTCCGCGTCGGTTGGAAGCAGCACGTCCACATTGGTGCGCTTGGACAGTGCAAAAGAATGAAACGTTCCTTGAAAAACCGCCATTTGATTTCCTCCTGTACGATCTGTTTACTCCAGTTCAAATGCGCCGGTATAAAGCTGATAGTACCGGCCTTTCTTTTCAATAAGCTGCTCATGGCTGCCGCGCTCAATGATGCGGCCGTGGTCCAAAACCATGATTGCGTCTGCGTTGCGCACCGTAGAAAGCCGGTGGGCAATGACAAACACGGTGCGGCCCTGCATCAGCGCATCCATGCCTTTCTGCACAATGGCTTCCGTGCGTGTGTCAATGGAAGAAGTCGCCTCGTCCAGAATCATGACCGGCGGGTCCGCCGCCGCAGCGCGCGCGATGGAGATAAGCTGCCGCTGCCCCTGTGAAAGACCGCCGCCGTCCCCTTCCAGCACTGTCTGGTAACCGTCCGGCAGCATCCGGATAAAGCCGTCCGCATTGGCAAGCTTTGCCGCTGCGACGCATTCCTCGTCTGTGGCATCCAGTTTCCCGTAGCGGATGTTTTCCATCACCGTACCGGTAAAGAGGTTTACATCCTGCAGCACCACGCCGAGCGAACGGCGTAAATCCGGCTTGCAGATTTTGTTGATATTAATGTCATCGTAGCGGATTTTGCCGTCTGCAATGTCATAAAATCGGTTGATCAGATTGGTAATAGTCGTTTTGCCGGCGCCGGTTGCGCCGACCAGCGCCACCTTCTGCCCCGGCTTTGCGTACAGCGAGATGTTGTGCAGGACGATTTTGTTTTCCTCATACCCGAAGTCCACATCGTCAAAAATAATTTTGCCCTGCATCGGGGTGTACGTCAGCGTGCCGTCCTGGTGCGGATGCTTCCACGCCCAAACATCGGTGCGCTGCTCGCACTCAACGATCTTTCCGTTTTCTTTCTTGGCGTTCACCAGGGTTACGTAGCCGTCGTCCGTTTCGCTCTTCTCATCCAAAAAGGCGAAGATACGGGAAGCGCCCGCCAGCGCCATAACGACCATGTTGAGCTGCATGGAAACCTGCCCCATCGGCATGATGAACCCTCTGGAAAGGGTCAGGAACGCAACAATAGTGCCGATGGTCAGCACATTGACTCCGCCAAGGTACAGGTTGTGCACACCGGCGATGCCCGCCGCGCCGCCGACAATGGCCAGCAGAACATACAGCAGGTACCCCATGTTGTTGACAACCGGCATGGTGATATTGGAGAAGGTATTGGCCTTTGCGGCGCTTTCGCAGAGCGCTTCGTTGCGCTTGTCAAACGCCTTTTCTGCTTCTTCTTCATGGCAGAAGACCTTGATGACCTTCTGTCCGTTAATCATTTCTTCAATGAAGCCGTCCAATGCGCCCAGGTCGTCCTGCTGGCGCACGAAGTACGAACTGCTCTTTCCCACAATTCCCTTAATGGCGCGCAGCAGCAGGAATGCGAAAATAACCACAAACACTGTCAGACCAATGCTGAGCGAAAGCATGGAAACAAACACCGCCAGAATGGACATGACCGAAGAAATCATCTGCGGCAGACTCTGGGAAATCATCTGGCGCAGGGTGTCTGTATCGTTTGTATAGTAGCTCATCACGTCGCCGTGCGTATGTGTGTCGAAGTACTTGAGCGGCAGCGTCTGCATATGCTCGAACATCTCGTCCCGAATATGCTTCAGCGTACCTTGCTCTACCACGACCATGACCCTGTTGTAAATCAGCGTCGCCACCACACCGGTCAGGTACAGCGTACCCATCATCAGCAGCACATGGAACAGCCCGGAAAAGTTCGCATTTTTGGTGCCGACCAGCGGCATGATGTAGCTGTCAATCAGCGTTTTCAGGAACAGCGAAGACGCCGCGTTGACCGCCGCGCTGATGATGATGCACACAAAAACCAGAATCATCTGCGCGCGGTACTGCCCCATATACTTGAGCAGGCGCTTGATGGTGCCCGGTTTGATAGAGCCCATGGGCAAACCTTTTTTGCCGGATACTTGCTTATTCATCCACAGCGCCCCCCTTCATCTGCGATTCATAGGCCTCGCGGTAAATATCCGATGTTTTCAGCAGCTCCTCATGGCTGCCGAAAGCTGTCACGACACCGTCGTCCAGCACCAGGACTTTATCGGCATCCTGTACGGAAGAAATCCGCTGGGCAATAATGAACTTGGTCGTGTCCGGAATCTCCTGCTGAAACGCACGCCGAATCAAGGCGTCTGTTTTGGTATCCACCGCGCTGGTGGAATCGTCCAAAATCAGAATCTTCGGCTTCTTCAGCAGGGCACGTGCAATGCAGAGGCGCTGCTTCTGCCCGCCGGAGACGTTGGTGCCGCCCTGGTCGATGTACGTATCGTACTTGTCGGGGAATTCATTGATGAAGTCATCCGCCTGTGCCAGCTTGCAAACGTTAACCAGCTGTTCCTCTGTTGCTTCCTTGTTGCCCCAGCGCAGATTCTCCTTAATCGTGCCCGAGAAAAGGATGTTTTTCTGCAACACCATGGCAACCGCATTGCGCAGCGCTTCAAGGTCGTAATCACGCACATCCACGCCGCCCACCAGCACGTGCCCCGCGGTTACGTCGTACAGGCGCGGAATCAGCTGCACCAGGCTGGATTTGGAGGAGCCGGTGCCGCCGATGATGCCGATGGTTTCGCCGGAGTTCACCCGGAAATTTACATTTTGCAGCACTGGTTTTTCCGCTTTTCTGGAGTAAGAAAACTGTACGTTTTCAAAAACCACAGAGCCATCCCTTACCTCGCGCACCGGATTCTCTTTGCTGTCGAGTGTGCTCTTTTCCTGCAAAACCTCCGTAATACGCTCCATAGAAGCACGGGAAACGATAATCATGACGAACACCATCGAAAGCATCATCAGACTCATAAGAATCTGCATGGTGTACGTAATGAGGCTGGTCAGGTCGCCGGTGGTCAGACCAACAGCCGGATTGTTGCCGCTGGCAACGATGGCCTGCGCGCTCATCCAGGAAATCAGAATCATGGCTGTGTAAATGCAGAACTGCATCATCGGCATATTAAACGCCAGAATGCCCTCTGCCTTGGAAAAGTCCTGATAAATCTTCAGCGAAATCTTTTCAAACTTTGTTTGCTCGTGCGCCTCGCGTGTAAAGGACTTGACCACACGGATGCCGTGCAGGTTTTCCTGCACCACATTGTTCAGATGGTCGTACGTGCGGAAAACACGCTCAAAAATCGGATGCACATAGGCCGCTATGTAAAACAGCCCGAAACCCAGCACCGGAATAATCACCAGGAAAATCACCGAAATGCTGTGGCTGACGTGAAACGACATAATCAGCGCACACACCATGATAATCGGCGCGCGAATTGCCATACGAATCAGCATCATGAACGCGTTCTGCACATTGGTGATGTCTGTGGTCAGGCGCGTGACGATGCTCGCGGTTGAAAACTTATCGATATTGGAAAAGGAAAATTTCTGTACATTATAATACATATCGTGCCGCAGATTCTTCGCAAAGCCGGCGGAGGCATTTGCCGCCGTTTTTCCTGAAATAATGCCAAATGTCAGGGAAATCACCGCGCAGAGCACCAGCGCACCGCCCATCTTCAGCACATATGCCATGTCCTTTCGGTTAATGCCGTAATCAATCAGATAGGCCATTAAAGTCGGAATTACAATTTCAAGCACCGACTCCACCGCCACAAAAGCAGGTGTCAGGAGCGTATCTTTTTTGTACTCCCGCAAACTGCCAAGCAATCTCTTAATCAATGATATACCACCCAAATTCATTTTCAGTTGTGCCGTGTCACTGCTGCCCGGCGATGTTTTTTTTCATACGCTGTATATAAGTATACAGCGTATCGAGTTCTTCGTCTGTAAAGCCTTTGGTCAAAATTCGGTTCATCTGAATCGAGTCGTCGCGCATCACAGCTTTCAGACTTTCCGCTTTCGGTGTCAAGATAATCTTTTTCAGCCTTGCGTCCCACTGCACCGGCACCCGCTGCAGCAGTCCCTTCTGCTCCATCAGGGTGATGACGCTGGAAACTGTGGAGCGCGTGATTTCAAAGTGCCGCTCCAAATCCCGCTGAAACACCTCGCAGCCGCTGTCCTGACACTCGCCGATGAAGGCAATGATGCTACCGTTATTGCCGGTTGCCGACTCAATCTTGCTGCGATTGGAAGAATAATCGAAATAGCGCTTGATGAGATGGTCCAAGGTGCGGAGCTCATACCCAATGCGCATTCTGTCCATGGAGTCCCTCCTTTTCCAATTCTGTTTTATATCGTACAGTCGCATATAGAACATTATAGGGAGGTTTCCGCATAGTGTCAAGGATTTTTTTCTGAAAAAGGTGTCGGTTTTTTGGTGCCGGTTCGCCGTCGAAAGCGTGAAAGTTGTTCACGTACCGCTTTACATGGAAATTCCCTGGAATTACACTGAAAGGGCTTGAAAATTCATCAAAGGACGGAACGATCAGTCATGCCTAAACTGTCCCATTGCTTACCATCAAAGCGGCTTTTCCGCCCCGCGGTTCTGCTGCTAGCACTCATCATCAGCACTGCGGCTGTGCTCTGCATTCCCAGCAGAGCTGGCACTGCAACGCAGACCTGGTGCCTCGGCAGCACATGGACACTTTCTGTCACCGAAGGCTGCACGACACTGCAGGGAAGCGGCGGTCAGACCGCCGTGTTTGACGGCAGCCTGCTGGCCGCCTGCCGGGAAGATACCTTGGGCACCCTCTGCCTGCTGCTACAGCGCAGCGACGGCCTCTATGGCGGTTTTTACGACCCCGCTGACCCCAAAGCTGTGCCAACCAGCACCCCTCTGCCAAAGGAACTGGACCCTTCTGTCTGGGAAGCCGGTATTGACCCGGCAACGTTTGACCTGTATCTGCACGTCCGCACCGCGCAAGGCACAGAGTGCTTTTACCTAGTGCAGGGAGACGAAACCGGCACGCATTGCGCCGCCGCTGACGCTTCGACAGCTATCTGGAACAGCACAACCGCCGTTCCCGAACCGTCTGCCGAAACTTCACAGGAGAGCAGCGGTTCCTCTATCGAACCGGACACCCCGCCGGCTTCTGCCAGCCCCTCTTCTGCTGCCGAAAGCGCCTCCTCCCTGCCCTCTTTGGCATCCGAAGCAGAGTCCTCCGACGCGGCGTCTTTGCCGCAGGCGGATTCCAGTGCAAACAATCCCTCCGCACCCGAAAGCACTGCGGAACCTACCGAAATTTATCGCTGCAGCGACCCCGTCACGGTGGCGGAATTTGAGCAGCTTTTTCTGACCACTCGCAGCAGAACTTCCAGCCGACAAGAGCAGTTTCAGTTCACCACCGCCAAAGGCGTTCCCATTTCCACCGGCTCTTTGACCACCGGCGACATCGTGCAGGAGATACACGATGGAACTATCCGGCGCTTCCAGCTGGTGATTCCCGGCGACCTGTGCGGCAGCGGCCGCCCGGACAAAGCTTCCTACCAAGCGCTGCGAAACTGCGTGGCGGGCAGCGAACCGCTGACCGGTTTGGCGGCGCTGGCTGCCGATATGACCGCGCCTGCCGGCTACGTTTCGGCTGACACCGTTCCGGTTTTGACAACCGCCGACTTGCTGCTGCTCAAGCGGGCAGGCGGCCTGTAAAATCGCCGATTTTGCTTCATTTGAAATTCTGTGTGCTTTGCGGTATAATTTGCGGTAAGAATGGATGTGCTCTGCCTTGTGTGACGATTTTGCACTGTCGCTCTTATTTGGCCGTATAAAATTGCACCGCGTTATTTTTGTCACACAAACCCAAATACACTTCCGCGGCGCTGTGGTACCCTTGTGCCTGCAGCTGCTCCTCCAGCCACGTCTGCGAAAGGCCCAGCTTTTTCAGCTGCCGCCCCTGCACACGACCGTCCAGAATGATTTCCGTAAAGTACGTTTCCTGCTGCGGCGAAAGGTTCCAATCCGCCGGTGTTGTCGGTCGCTGCGTAGAAACCGGCAGAATGGTCAGCGAACCGTTGTACTCAAAAATTGCCGTCTGAATGTCGTTCAGGTCAAAGTATCCCGCCTGCCGGCACAAGACCAAAAATTCGCTGAGATCCAGCTTAGCCTTTTTCATATTTTGGCGGTTCAGCTTTCCGTGATCCATAATCACCGCAGGCACTCCGTTTGTATACTGCCGGATACGCGGAACCTTGTCCTCCAGCACGCTCAGACCGACTGACAAAAGCCCGTATACCAGCATGGCAAGCAGCGGCTGCCATGGGTTTTCCAGTTCTGTTGCCAATTCCGCCGCAATGGAGCCAATGGTAATGCCGGTAATGTAATCGAAGAAATCCAACTGGGCAATCTGTTTATGTCCCATCAGCTTCCCCAAAATAAACAAAACGACAACCGACAAAAGTGAAGATAAAATCAGCTTTCCGACTTCCATGTTGTTCTCCCCCTTTTCCTGCTAGTATCTGACTGTTTTCGGAAAATAAACATGGGGGCAAAGCCCTGCGCAGGCTGAAACCCCGCCGTTTGTGCCCGCACAGCCGAAACTTTTCTGAAAGAAGCTATACCATGAAAAAATGTATTCTGATTCCTGACTCATTTAAGGGAAACATTCCTGCCGCTGAGGTCTGCGCCATCATGCAGCGTGCCGTACAGATGCACTTTCCGCAGGCGGAAATCTGCGCTGTGCCCGCAGCAGACGGCGGCGAAGGTACGGTGGACGCGTTCCTGCAGGCACTCGGCGGTCAAAAAGTTTCCCTTTCGGTAAAAGGCCCGTTTTTTGAAGAACTACCCGCGTTTTACGGGATTCTGCCTGACCGAACCGCTGTCATTGAAATGGCGGCTGCCGCCGGACTGCCGCAAACCGGAAATCGAAAATGCGTGGAGCAGGCCACCACCTTTGGGGTTGGACAGATGCTGCAGCACGCGATTGCACAGGGGTGCCGGAAAATCATCCTGACACTCGGCGGCAGCGCTACCAATGACGGCGGCTGCGGTGCCGCCGCGGCGATGGGGGCTGTTTTTCAAAAAGCAGACGGCACCCCTTTTGTTCCGGTCGGAGAAACCCTCGGACAAATTGCAAAAATCGACCTTTCCGCACTGCATAAAAAAACAGAGGGCGTGCAAATCTGCGCCATGTGCGACGTGACCAATCCGTTGTGCGGCAAGAACGGTGCCGCTGCCGTCTTCGCTCCGCAAAAGGGCGCAAATGCGGAGGTTGTCGGCCTGCTGGATCGTGGGCTGCACCACTTGGCGGAAGTTCTGCAAAGGGACTGCAAAGTCGATATTCTCTCGCTGCCGGGCGCAGGCGCCGCTGGCGGCATGGGCGGCGGCATGGTTGCTTTCTTTGGCAGTCCGCTGCAAAGCGGAATTGAAACGTTTCTGGACACCATCCGCTTTGACGAACTGCTGCACGGCACAGATCTGGTCTTTACTGGCGAAGGAAAGCTGGACAGCCAGTCGCTCGGAGGAAAGGTAATTTCCGGCGTTGCACGCCGCACCAAGCGCGCCGGCATTCCGCTGATTGCCGTTGTCGGTGACATCGAGGGCACCACCGCGCAGGCGTATGACGCCGGTGTATCTGCCGTGTTCAGCATTAACCGCACAGCTGTGCCCTTCCGCCTTGCCAAGCAGCGCAGCCGCGCCGACCTTTTTTTGACCATGGACAATCTGATGCGCTTTTTGAAGCGCTTTGCCCCGCAGTTCTAAGCCATTCCCCAAAAAAGATTCCCGCCCTGCTTCACTGCAGGGCGGGAATCTTTTTTTAACGATCCAACTGACAACGAACCAAAATGCGTTTCTTGCCCGTTGGGCTACAGGTAAACAGCGACAAATCCCAGTCGCCGCTTTGCAGGGCAGAAATATCATCAGGAGCAATCTCGGTTACTTCAGAAACATGATAGGAGAAAACCGTCCCGTCCATATTTGTAAAGGAAACAGCGGCGCCGGTCTGCAGCAGCTGCAGGGTACCGAAATGCCTGCGGTAGCTGTGCCCACAAATGACAAAGCGGGAAATCTCCCCATGCTCGCCGGTGTAGCGGCTTGGTGAAGTTTGCAGCGCCGCCGCGCTGTACTGTGCCTGCACCGGCAGCGTCAATTCCAGTGATGGAATCCGCAAAATACCGATGCTGCCCGCCCGCTCCGGCAGCGTGAAAGCTGGCACGGCAGAAGCACTTTTGGCTTTGACCGACTGGCTCTGGAGAGCCGGCGCCGCAGAGGACGCTGATGCCGGCTGGGTGGCGATGGTCTGCTCCACTTGGGACAGCAGCCGGTCAGCACGCTCGCCTGCCGCCTGTGCGGTCTGCAGATTCTTTCCCCACAGGACAACACCGGTCAAAAAAATTACAAACCCAACCGCCAGAAAAACGAAGCCATGCTTTCTGTGCTTATTCATGTTTTTTTCTGCCCCGGCTGCGGAGAAGTTCCAAAACGCCGTACAGCATGACCGCACTGCCGCCTGCTACGGACACCAACACCGGAACGATATCTGTACCGGTCTGGGGCAGTTTGTGCGCTGTTTCCACGGTAGCGCTCGGGCTGTCCGAACCTGTGCTTGCTGTTTCAGAAGAAAGTGTTCCCGCGCCGTTGCCGGTCGGGGTGCTGCTTTCCTGGCTCGGTGTTTCAGAGGAGCTGCTCTCTGACGAACTGCTCGGAATGCTCCCGGTGCCGGTGCCGGTCGGGGTGCTGCTTTCCTGGCTCGGTGTTTCAGAGGAGCTGCTCTCTGACGAACTGCTCGGAATGCTCCCGGTGCCGTTGCTTGCTGGGGTGCTGCTTTCCTGGCTCGGTGTTTCGGAGGAGCTGCTCTGTGTGGAACTACTCGGAACGCTCCCGGTGCCGTTGCCGGTCGGGGTGCTGCTTTCCTGGCTCGGTGTTTCGGAGGAACTGCTCTGTGTAGAACTACTCGGAACGCTCCCGGTGCCGTTGCTTGCCGGGGTGCTGCTTTCCTGGCTCGGTGTTTCGGAGGAACTGCTCTGTGTGGAACTACTCGGAATGCTCCCGGTGCCGTTGCTTGCCGGGGTGCTGCTTTCCTGGCTCGGCGTTTCGGAGGAACTGCTTTGTGCCGGGTCACTCGGAATGCTCCCGGTGCCGTTGCTTGCCGGGGTGCTGCTTTCCTGGCTCGGCGTTTCAGAGGAACTGCTCTGTGCCGAGTCACTCGGAATGCTCCCGGTGCCGTTGCTTGCCGGGGTGCTGCTTTCCTGGCTCGGTGTCTCAAAGGAGCTGCTCCCTGAGGAGACAGGCACTTCCTCCGTTTTTCCTACAAAGAAAACGTCTGCTGTATTGGACACCTGAAACGGAATGCGGTGAATTTCTCCGCCACTGGTATGCAGAACCGTCTTTGCATAGACGGGACCGTTCATGGAGGAACCATCCGCAGCCACCGTTGCGTCCGGCGCCAGCAGCGTGCCCAGCGTGCCCGCATTTGCGGCAGTATGCACGGTTCCACTGTATGTGCCAAGGTTCCAGATCACGCGACTAGAAATCGAATTCCAGTTATCACCGGGATTCACACCGCCGATTTTCACTTCCGGCAGGGAAACCGTCTGTGCGGAAGTCTGCACATTCAGAACCAAATACTGCTGTGCATCCAGAGAAATTCCGTCGTTCTGCACTTTGTTCGAATCGGAATATCCCAGTGCCTGCGCAACCGCATTTTTTAGACTTTCGGCGCTGCCGTCTGCCGAAGAAAGCTGAAGCACCTTAACCGATGCGTCCTCTGTCAAATTCTGCGGCTGACCGCTCAGCTGTCCGGCAAAAGCAGAAAGACTGCTAAGCATTCCATTGACATCCGGATTCTGCGTGCCATCATCCACAGAAACTGTACCGTTGTTTAAGTTGACCGTATAAGCTTTTCCGTCGGCTGTCTGCAGTGCGCGCTGACCGCCGCTTCCGCTCAAGGTATTCCCTTGCCCAAACACAACTTGGCTTGGCGCACCGCCGACACTTTTCAGAGTCAGCGCACCGACTGCAGACTGGACGCTCCCCACATAACTGACAGCGCCGCTTGCCAGGCTGTCTGCTGTCTGTGGAATGACCACCGCCTTTGCGTGCGCGGTATCCGGCTTGCCGTTCTGCAGCGGCATCACCGCATAGGTCTGTCCAGCGGTTAGGTTCTGTACAGCCGCGGTGCCGTTTCCTGCTGTATCCGTTGTGACGGTAATCGCATCACCGACCTGCTGTTTGCCCTGCGTGTCTGTAAAAACACCGAACAGATAGCTGCCCGCTGGGGCGGTGGTATGCACGGTCAGCGTGGCAGCCGCAGGCAGGGTCATATCGTGCGTATTTCCAAGCTCCCCGTTGCTGCCGGTCAATGTATTGACCGCAACATTGGTTTCAAAGTCCGTGTCGTTTTCCAGCGTATCCGCAACAACACCGTACTGCCGCGCGCGGCCGAGTCCTTCTGCGAGCTGCTGGGCAGTCAAGCCGGACACAGAGGGGTTCTCTGCCGGATGGAGCACCACCTGCTGCTCTGTGGCTGTGTCTGCAAAAACTGCGGCAGTAAAGGACACCGCCACCGTACAGGCGACCGCCGCACATACCATCCGGTGCAGCATCGATTTACAGATTTTCGTGCGTTTCATAAAAAGCGCCTCCCTGATTTCCAGCCGAACAAGCTGTCCGGCAAAAAGTCGTTTGACATTTTAAGGAAACTTAAGAATCTGTCTTAAGTTTGATTCGTGTAACACAGTATATTATCTAACTTTAAGAATGTCAATCGTTTTTTCCGGAAGCTTCCGTTTTTTCAGAAAGAAACTTTTTCCCGTACTTTTAGGGACAACACAATTCATAAAAAGAGCATAAAAAGCGCCCCCGAACTTGTCGTTTTTCCAAGTCCGGGGGGCACAAAATACTCTATTTGTTAAAAGGTGGAATCCTTATGCATTCCGCATGGAATCCGCAACGGCCTGCGCCAATGCTTCCAGCTGCGGTACCTGCTCTTTTTTCAGGGAGGAGCGAATTTGCAGCGGCTCACCGACCTGCTGCATAGCTTTCATTGTGGCCAACTGTTCCTGCATCTTTTTTGCGGAAACCGGCGCCCAGCTGCCATTGCCCAGCAGGGTGCAGCGGCGGTTTTGCAGATTCAGCGCCGCCATGTCCTGCAGCAGCGTTTCCATGGGCAGGTAAAGGCCGTTATTGTAAGTCGGTGCGGCAAAGACCAAGTTGCTGAAACGGAAAGCATCCGAAATGATGTAGGACTTGTCCGTTTTGGATACGTCATACATATGAATATGCGTCACGCCTTTTTCCGCCAGCATCGAGGCCAGCAGTTCCGCCATGTTAGCGGTGTGACCGTACATGGAACCGTACGCAACCAACACACCCTGCTCTTCCGGTTCATAGCGGCTCCAAAGGTCATACTTCTGCAGGAACCAGCCGATGTCCTTGCGCCAGACAGGGCCGTGCAGGCTGCACAGCCGCTCAATCTGCAGCGTCTTCGTTTTTTTCAGCGCCATCTGCACCTGCGGGCCGTATTTGCCAACAATGTTGGCGTAGTAACGGCGTGCTTCATCCAGATAGCAATGCGGAAAGTCCAGCTCGTCCGCAAAAATGGGGCCATGAAACGCGCCGAAGGTTCCGAATGCATCCGCGCAGAACAGGGCTTTGTCCGTTTCATCATAGGTCATCATGACCTCTGGCCAGTGCACCATCGGTGTCATCAGAAACCGGAGCTTGTGGCGGCCCAGTTCCAGGGTATCGCCCTCCTTGACCTCCACGCATCTGGCAGCATCCAGTGGGAAATCGAAGAATTGGCGAATCAGCTGAAAGGTCTTTTTGTTGCCAACCAGCTTTACCTGCGGCCAGCGGCGCACAATATCCGCAAGCATCGCGCAGTGGTCCGGCTCCATGTGGTTGGCAACCAGATAATCCAGGGTGCGCCCGCCCAGCGCGTGCTCCACATTCTCCAGGAACTGCGCGGAGACAGAGGCATCCGCCGTATCCATCAGCGCAGTTTTTTGATCTTTTACCAGATAGGCATTGTAACTCATGCCGTCCGGCAGCGGAAACAGATTTTCAAACAGAGCAAGCCGCCGGTCGCTGCCGCCGACCCAGTCGATATCTTCAGTAATCTTTTGTGTGCAGAACATAGAAGCCGCGCCTCCTGACAACGGAAAGATGGTTGTTTGTAACTTTGTGATATTTATAACGCAATTATAACACGTTCCGACGCACGGCGCAAGCGCGCGAACGCAGAAAGTGGCAAAGCGCTGCGCGGGCAAATTTGTGTTGACGAAACACGCACGTTCTGTGTATAATAGGGTACATCATTGGATGGGAGGGATGTGCACCACCGGTCAATTTGTAAATTTTTAAGAAGCGCCAGACGCGCGGATGCGGGCAGGCCCCGGTTGGCCTTTGCCCCCTGTGAGAGCATCCCCTGCGTGACGAGGTGAAGTGTGATCGAAGGTTTCGGCGGATGCACTTCCGGCTGCAAAACGGGCAGTCGTAAGGCGGCGTACAAAGCGCGATGCGGGTGACAGCACCCCGTGGAGAATCGCGGCAAAATCGCCGCCGTTTCCGTAAATTCATGTATGCACGGAAAGGATTAAAACTGAATATGTGTGGAATTATTGGCTATGTAGGCAAGGAGGACTCCGTCGGCATTCTGCTGGACGGTCTTCGCAGACTGGAGTACCGCGGCTATGATTCCGCGGGGATTGCGGTCAGCGGAAAAAACGGTATTTCCATTGTCAAGTCACGCGGACGGCTGCAGTGCCTGCAGGACAAAATCAACGCCGGCGAGCGTCCCTTTGGTAACTGCGGCATCGGCCACACCCGCTGGGCCACCCACGGCGAGCCGAGCGACGCCAATGCCCACCCGCACCGCTGCGGCCATGTGACCTTAGTGCACAACGGCATTATTGAGAACTATATGCAGCTCAAGGCCGAACGTCTTGCCGAGGGGGTCATCTTTCACAGCGACACCGACACAGAAGTCGCAGCCGCCACGCTGAACCACTTCTACACAGGAAATCCCATTGCCGCCATCGCAAAAACGGTGGAGGCCGTGGAGGGTTCCTATGCGCTGGGCATCCTGTTTGACGACCAACCGGAAACGCTTTACGCGGTTCGGCGTGACAGCCCGCTGGTGGTCGGCCTTGGCAGCGGCGAAAACTTCATTGCCTCTGACATGACTGTTCTGCTGCAGCACACCAAGCGCTACCTGCTGCCCGAGCCGGGCGAGATCGCCGTAATCCGCAAGGATGGCGTGGAAATGTTCGGTTTGGACGGCAAGCCGATTGTTAAGGAAGTGCGTACTGCGGACTGGGACGCCGGTACGGCGGAAAAGGGCGGTTACCCGCACTTTATGCTCAAAGAAATCCATGAGGAGCCGGACGCTGTGCGCCGCTGCCTTTCGCCGCGCATCCGGAACGGCCATATTGAGCTAAACATTTCCGGTCTGCCAGACGAAGCGCTTGCCAAAACGGAGCGCATCCATATTGTGGCGTGCGGCACCGCCATGCACGCCGGTCTGGTTGGCCGCTATGCCATTGAGTCGCTGGCGCGCGTTCCGGTGGAAGTGGACATCGCGTCCGAATTCCGCTACCGCAACCCGATTCTGGGAAAAAACGACCTGGTCGTACTCATTTCGCAGTCCGGTGAAACCGCAGACACCTTGGCGGCACTGCGCCTTGCCAAGGAGCACGGCATCCGCACGCTGGCAATCGTCAATGTGCCCGGCTCCTCCATCGCCCGCGAGGCAGATGATGTGCTGTACACCTGGGCCGGGCCGGAAATTGCCGTGGCAAGCACCAAGGCGTACCTGGTTCAGCTCGCAGTGCTGTATCTGGTCGCAGTGAAGCTTGCCAGCCTGCACGAAACACTTTCTGCCAAGGAAGAAAGCGCGCTCTGCAAAGAGCTTCTGGAGATTCCGGAAAAGATTCAGGAGGCTGTGGAAAGCGAACCTGCCGTGCTGGAATGCGCACAAAAGCTGAAAGACGCCCAGCACGTGTTCTTCATCGGACGCGGCGTGGACTACACGCTGTGCATGGAAAGCTCGCTGAAGCTCAAGGAGGTTTCCTACATTCACTGCGAAGCCTACGCCGCCGGTGAGCTGAAGCACGGCACCATTTCGCTGATTGAACAGGGCACGCCGGTCATTGCAGTCGCAACCCAACCGGCGCTGTACCCGAAAACCGTCAGCAATTTGGAAGAAGTCAAAGCGCGCGGTGCGGATGTGATGCTGGTCTGCGGTAAGGACGCCAACGTGGAAGCCGACCTGGCGGCAAACGTCCTGCGTGTACCGAATGTGCACGATGTCCTTGCGCCGATGGCGGCCATTGTACCGCTGCAGCTTCTGGCTTACCACATTGCCGTTTTGCGCGGCTGTGACGTGGATAAACCACGCAACCTCGCAAAATCCGTCACGGTAGAATAAACACATGAAAGCAGCACCTGAGCAGAGTAAAATGCCCTGCGGGCGCTGCTTTTTTATGGATTAGAAAGGAATCATCGCAATGGACTTCCGAAAAGGAACCGAAGCCGACCTGGACGCGGTCAACTCCCTGTACTGGGAAGTGACCGGCTGGCTGCAGCGCACCGTCAACTACCCCGGCTGGGAACAGGGTGCTTACCCCGCGCGCCGGGACGCGGAAGCGGGCATTCGCAGCGGCACGCTTTATGTTGCCGAAATGCAGGGCAAGACTGCCGGTACCATGATTCTAGACCACACGCCGGAGCCGGCCTTTGCCGACGCCAAGTGGCAGGTGCCCGCACCGGACGCGCAGGTTTTCATTCTGCGCACATTTGCCGTACACCCCGCCTTTCAGAAAGCCGGGCTTGGCAGGCAGATGCTTGCCTGTGCGGAGAAACTTGCACAGGCGCAGTCCGTGCGCGCCATCCGTCTGGATGTATCTGACAAGAACCTGCCCGCCGTCAGGCTTTACAAAGCCTGCGGCTATCGGTACATCGGCGACGCAGACCTGGGGCTTGGCGCCTATGGCTTAACTAACTTTCTGTTGTACGAAAAGGGCTTGTAGCAGCCGTTTTTTCGTTGTCAAAACCTTTTGGCACGCCCTTTTCCGGATAAATCGAATGATTCTGTTATCTTTTCCACGTCATAAGATACTCTGCTTCACCTGTATTTTCATCGATTTGCTCCTGCTTGACTACAAATTGTTCTCGTCTATAAAATTGAATCGCTTTTTGATTCTTTTGATAAACCGATAAGCTTAAATTGGAATAAAGTTCTTTTGCTTTATCCAGTAACTGCTTCCCCATGCCATTCGATTGCATTTCACTGGAAACAAATATTCCGGCAATGTATCCGCTGTCAATTCCAATGAAGGCTTTGACGTTACCCTCTGCCTCACAAACATAGATTTCTGCTTCCGGAAGCATACACTTCACAGAATCAAAGTTATTTTTCCAATAATCCGCCGGAATAAAGTCATGTGCCTGTATATTTGTATCCAGCCATATATTCATAATTTTTTCTAAGTCTTCCTTTTCAGATCTTCTAATCATAGCAACCTCAATCCTATTTTTTATCATGACATCCGGAAAACACCCTATGTCATCTATATTTTCGTCTAAAAAGCAGGGCAAAAATCGGGCACTTTTCAGCCTGATTTTTGCCCATTTTTCGCTTCAAATCCACAACATCTTGTGGTAAGTCGCCCTTATTTCTTCCTATTACCACAATACGTCATCAGAATTATACACTCAACGTGCAACGAGGTCATGAGTTTAATGTCCTATATGTAGTTTACCAAATTTTAGGTCAAGAAAATAAGTCGCCACTGTATTTTACGTTTTGTGTATACACGGGAATAAGTCCAGGGTCAGAAGTTGAGTGAACAAGATTGATGCCATTTTCAAAAAATGTGGCAAAATAAAAAATCAATCCGCATTCGGTCACTTTTTAGCTTTCGTTTATTATGCTTCTTCGTTCTGCAACAATTCGCTTTGTTATAAGCCTTCCTTTTTTATACCTTTTCGGTAGTAAGATGCCTGTTTATTTCACGCTACTCTTCTTCAAAAATTTTTGATCGGTTCAGTGAAATCAGTTCCGCCTCCGTTCTCACATCATTATTTTTACATTTTAGAAGAGACCGGCGCAACGTCAAAACACCATCTTGTCTGAAAATATATTCGGGGTGATCCTTTATGTAGTTTGCCGACTCGCGGGAAAAGCCGTTCCTTTGTAGGAACACTGTGATTTCGTTTGTCGTGCCGTACTCGATAAATTCATACCAATTGTTGTCATCAAGGGAATGCTCGCCATTGATGGCAATGTACATATTTGAGAATCGCAGGAAGTAGTTCGATATGCTGAACAGGATAACATTTTCAATTACCTCCAGCGTATCAGCAAATACCACATTGCGATGTTCCGGCCCGTCATCAAAATATGATGGCGTGTACTCATTCAGCCAGAACTTCTCTGGGTGTTCGTTCATGTACTCGATAGCCTTACGCATGATATAACTCAGTCCGTGGCCTTCCATCCATTGAGAAAGGATTACAGAGTACCAGCTTAACTTAGCGTGTTCACCCGCTTTGTTGCGCTTACCGAGAGTGCCAAACTCATACTTGTCCCAATTGAAGATACGACTCAGTTCTTCCAGAAAACCGAGAACCACGGAATGAGAAAACCTGCCGTCCTGGGATTTCGGATAGTGCGTACCATTTCTGATTGCCGCCGCAAGCCGCCGTGACTGGTCAGCGGATATATTGATATCGCTGTCAATAAACTCCTTCTGTCCCTCAAACTTTTCGCGAATAGTCTGTTCACCGTCTTCCGGCATAAACTCCGCGAACTCCCGGCGAACGAGGCTGTTCCTGTCGTCCATGATATCCTTCAGAAGAATCAGACCAAATTTCCGCATCATAGTATATTCTTCTTCCGACTGTTTCTGGCTATTCGTATCGTACGGCTCAATCTTAGAGCTGCCGGAAAGAAGCGTATCCACAACGTGCTTCTTGAGTTTTGGCTTTAGTTCCTGCACAATCGACAGCATCTGATTTGGTATAGGCTCACGAAGAAGTCTTACATACTCCTTCTCGGTCACCTGATTACCGTCACTGATGAAGAATACGTTACCGTACAGATTAAACTTGATGCGCCCGACACGACCGATAAGATTGCGAAACTCCACGCTTGTCATACGCGGTCTGCCACTGCGGTAGTTTGTAATAAAAAGATTGTCTGCAGGAAGATTGACACCTTCTATCAATGTGCTGGTGCAAAACATCGCTGTTATCTTTCCGGTTTTAAATAGCTTCTCAATACGCTGTCGTATGGAAGCGGGAAGATAACCTATGTGATATGCGATTCCCTTTCGGATAAGTTTTGTAAGGTAATAATCTCCATGCACTTGGTCTCGGATATCGTTTGCCAGTTGTTTTAAATCGTCATCGTCAATGTCATCTTTCCCCTCTGAAAACGCTCTGGCAGCTTCAATTGCAGCGCCCTTTCCGCTAAAATAGGCAATGTTGCGTTTACGTTCTCCTAACGGCTTATTTTGGTCGAAAGCAGTCATGGTATTCATAAAGTCCACAACTGACATAGTGGTACTTTCATATTTGCATACGAAGATGGCATCCTGTGTATGGTCATTGAAAATGCGGATAGACTTCGTTTCCTGACTGATCAGAAACTTAAACTGTGTCACTGGCGCAAATGTTGATGAAATAGCATTCTCTGTACCTTTCTGTGACTCTTTCACGAGTTTCAAATAGACCTCTGGATTTGGAATATTGGGTGAGGCAAATATAAAGTGCGGTGGGGGGTTCTGCTGCGCAAGCATATCTACTGTCTTATAGTAGAACGGTCCCCGGCTGTTTCTGCCGGTCATTTTATGAGCCTCGTCTATAAAAATATAGTCTATTTTGAAATCGGGCTTGCTGATCAAAAGATATAGTAGACGTTCCGGCGTCATGACGAGGATAAAATTATGATCCTCCTCCAACGAGTAGTCGCTTGCTGCCGTGACCACGCTATAGTTCATTTCTTCCAGCAGTTTGTCCAGTCCTTTGACCGTATCCTCTCTGACTTCGTTAATGAGAGCCTTGGTGGGAACGATACGGGCAAAGTTACACTTTGTGCCATTCTGAATCTTGTCTTTGATAAACATCTCCATTATAAAGGATTTCCCCATAGATGTCGGTGCAGAATAGCTGAAAGCGTCATCGTTTAGTTGGTCATAAATATTCTTCTGTGGGATAAAAAAGTGCTTATCCTTCTCTGCTGGAATGGACAGGTAGTCACTAATGAAAGCGGCAAATGCTTTCTCCTGCAGCGTGGTCTCGGTATAGCCAGATTTATATACCGTCTTGGCAATCTCTGTGCCGCGGAAGTTCCCGATACTCGAAAGAACTGAACCTGCGTAAAACGCCACATCCTCATTGCCGGGCTCCAGTTCGAGAAGAAGCGTAATGATAGCCTGTGCCCACATTTTATGGTCATCGGCTTTTGTCGGATGCGTGGATTTGGAAAGCAGGTCAGCAAAGCGCAAAGCAGCATCTACATCCACTTGACGTGCCTGCTGGAATCCCTCAAGGTGTAATTTCAAAATGGCATAGTTATAGAGCATGTTGTCGTATAGAACATTGAGGAAATCGTTGTCTGCAATACTACTAAATATGGCGTCGCCGAGTTTTGTTTTCTGCGTATCGCTCATAAGACAACCGCTCCCTTCATAACGTGATCTATGATTTCACTTTTATCGCTTTCTGCATCCATGAAGGGAAGAATATATATATAAAAAGAATGCATATCAAGGCCGTTGCTTTTGATTTTGTTGGCGATGTATCCGGCGTGACGTTGAATATCCTCCACCATTTTCTTCGTAACAAGCTCTTCATATTCGATTTCTGGGTGTTCTTCCGCTTTGACGCCGATGGAATAACCGAGAAAAACGCCATATGCTGTATTGTACCGACTCTGTGCATTTGGTGTAGGAATGATAGTATCTTTTAGGAAAGCAATCTCATTATCATCAAACAAACGGTCGAGTACTGTTTTCTCTACCATCTGAATTTCACGGGATGTGTGTTTTTTAATGCGAAGTATGGCGTCAAAGGCATTATCCACAGCATCTTGGATTTCACCGACAATATTGGATGCTCCGAAGACCATTTGACTGAACTGTGTACCATTTGTATCGGTATTGGAAAACAGGTGAATGCTCTCGCACACGCTTTTATATTGTGAAAGGTCGGTGGAGAGTTCCACTCGGCTCATCAGCTTTGGAGCAGACAACTTGCCTTCTAAAAAAGCATAAATCATCATCTCGCCAAGTTCATTCCCCATCCCTTTCTCATTAGTTGCGCCGTTTTCCCGCATAGTTTGAATGGCACGCTCAATGGCGGCATCCAAGTCATCGTTCTTGCGAAACTGTTCAAGCATCGCCCGTGAAAAAACATACCGACTGAGATTCCGATAGAGCCACTTTTCTAAATCATCGTGATAGAACTTTCCATCACGCACAAGAAGGTGAAAAAGACGCAGTTGACCCGGCTTACTCAAACCGAGATCTTCTGTGCATAGAACCTCTGCAAAAATTCTATCCATATCCTTATCTTTAAGCGTTTTTGAAAAAGCTACGTCCATTTCCTACCTCCGAGTTACATATTCCTCATCTTTCTTTTTTTCTATATTGCTACTGTATATTGCACAAGTCGTGTGACATATGCCTCAATACGACTGCCCCATGTCGTTGTTATCCGTCCACAGCTCGCACTGAAGCATTACCGTGGCAACAGCATCATCCATGCCATCCGGCGGGTATTTATGCTTCTTTAGAAGCCGCTTAATCATCATACGCATCTTGGCACGTGCTGAATCACGCTTCTGCCAATCGATGGAGCTATTCTTACGAAGCGCCTCCGTGAGTTCTTTTGTAATAGAAATCAGTTCATCATTTTCATAGAAGTCCTTAATCGCCTGCGGCTTGGTAAGTGCATCATAGAAGGCCAACTCATCTTTAGAGAGGCCAAGCTCATCTCCGGCATCATGTGCCTCTCGGATTTGCTGTGCCATTTTCAGGAGTTCTTCGATGACTTCCTCATTGGTAAGCATTCCGTTCAAATACCGGTTCATGACACCCTGAATAATTTCACTGAACTTTTCGGATTTGACTACATTTGTTCGTCTGTAGATCTGCACCTGCTCATCAATCAGCTTTTTCAAAAGTTCAACAGCAAGGTTCTTCTCCTTCATCTTTGAGATTTCTTCAAGGAATTTAGGATCGAACAGGGAGAATTCCTCTTTAACATCTGAGAACAAATTGATAACGCCATCACTTTTGATGCTGGACTTCAACAGCTCATTGATACGTGCATTCATTTCCGGCAGGGATATTTTCTTCCCCTCGCCCTGATTCATTAATCGCATAACAAGCACACGGACAGACTCAAAGAATGCGGCTTCCACTCTCAAATTACGCTCTACCAGTGAAGAGCAGAGAGACAAGGCCTGACGTAGCAACAGCGCCTCTTTAATAAAGTCCTCACGTTCTCTTTCTTTATCGGCACCTACGATAAAGTTGACTGCCCCAGTGATAGCCTTCGAGCGCTCAAGATCGGTGCCATTCGTAAACTTGGAATAATCATATCCGTGGAATAGATCACGGCAAATGGACAGCTTCTCAAGGAACTTCGGATATGCCACTTTGGCAATATCGGTATCACCGTAGTTCTTCTTATCACGAGCTGTATAGTCATTCATAGCCTGCTTCAATGCCGCCGCAATGCCAACATAGTCAACGATCAAGCCGCCCTCTTTATCCTGAAAGACACGATTGACACGGGCAATGGCCTGCATCAGATTATAACCCTGCATCGGCTTATAAACATACATCGTCGCAAGAGAAGGAACATCAAATCCGGTCAGCCACATATCAACAACAATGGCGAGCTTCATTTCACTATCATTGTCTTTGAAGTCCTTGGCGAGCTCATCTCTGTGACGCTTATTTCCAATAACAGCACGCCACTCTTCAGGATCTTTATTGCTCTCGGTCATTACGACCTTAACCTTTTCCGTCCATCCCGGACGCAACTCAAGAATACGCTTGTAAATCTTCATTGCAATAGCACGGGAATAGGCAACAATCATCGCTTTACCTGTCAGCAGATCCTCACGATAGTTTTCATAATGATCAATAATGTCACTGACCAGAGAATCTATCGTAGCGTCGTTTCCAAGGACAGCCTCCATCTGACCGAGCTCTTTCTTACTTTTCTCAATCACTTCAGGATCAGCATTATTTGCCATAATGTCGTATTCCTGATCAATCAGGTGAAGCGTAGCCTCATCAAATTTTAACTTAATAACACGGCTCTCATAATAAACCGGCCTCGTAGCACCGTCCTCTACAGCCTGTGTCATATCATAAATATCGATGTAGTCGCCGAAAACCTCTCGGGTATTTCTGTCCTTGGCAGAAATAGGTGTCCCGGTAAATCCAATGTAAGTAGCATTCGGAAGGCTGTCACGAATGATACGTGCAGTTCCAACCTTTATCTCGCCAGTCTTGGCATCGACTTTTTCCTTCAAACCGTACTGACTACGATGTGCCTCATCAGCCATAACGACGATGTTTCGGCGCTCTGAAAGCGGCTCTGATGACTCCTCAAATTTTTGCATCGTCGTAAAGATGATGCCGTTTGCCTGCCTGCCGTCCAGCCAGTCCTTCAATCCGATATCATTCTTACCGGAAGTCTCAGTCAGTTTCCTACAGGTAGCATGTATCGGTTCCTGACGCAGAAAATCCTTACACTTTGCAAATTGGCCATAGAGCTGATCATCAAGATCGTTACGGTCTGTAATTACAACGATTGTAGGGCTATCCAACGCTTCTTGCAAGAGATGCGCATAAAAGACCATAGACAGAGATTTTCCGCTTCCCTGCGTATGCCAGAATACACCACCTTTGCCATCGGTAACAGTAGCGTGTTTTGTAGATTCGACTGCTTTCCGGACGGCAAAATACTGATGATAGCCAGCAAGAATCTTAAACTTCTTCAGTCCCTCATTAGAGAAGCAAATGAAGTTCTTGATAATGTCCAGCAGGCGCCCCCTTTCAAACATTCCCTCAAAGAAAGTATCAAACTGGGCATATTGCGTATTTTCATAACTGCCGTCTTTCGTTTTCCATTCCATGAAGCGGTCTTCGCCAGAAGTGATGGTTCCGGCCTTGCTGGTCAAATGATCGCTAATGACACAGATACAGTTATAAATAAACATCGATGGTATTTCCTGTATGTAGTTTCTGATCTGCAGGTATCCTTTGGAAGCATCGGTCTCCTCACGGGATGGCGACTTCAGCTCAATAAGTACAACCGGCAATCCATTTAAGAACAAGAGTACATCCGGACGCTTATTGCTGTTTTCAATAAAAGTCCACTGGTTTGCCACGACAAAGGAGTTATTCTCAGGATTTTTATAGTCGACAATATAGACAAGGCCGGAGCGTTCTTCACCTTTAATGAAATAGCGCACTTCAATGCCGTGCTGAATGTAATCCATAAAGACAGCATTTTTCTGAACCAGTTCGGCGTTTTCAAAGTTTTTCAGTTTGAACAGCGCATCCATGATGGCATCCTCCGGCATAGTAGGATTAAGCCGGCGCAGAGAGTCCTCCAGTTCGATCTCATAAAGAGGACTGTAGAAATCCCTATCGACATTGGGTCCGTAAACATAACGGTATCCCATGCTCTGGAATAGTTCTATGATGGAGTTCTCATAGTCCGCTTCCGTATAAAATCCTGACATTGCATTCACTCCTTTGCGTTCTTTCTATTATGATACCCTCTGTATAGGGCGTTCCCTCATTAAGTTGGTGTTACTCCGGTTCAAACGATAATTTAGCGGCTTAGATGTCGAGGGCGGAGACATCCAGCTCGCCGGACATAAGGCGTGGCAAAAGGATGTCGCGAACGGCGGCAAGCCTATCATTTTCTGCACGAAGGTTCCGAATCTGAGCGAAAATTGGCTGTATGACGGAATCGAATGAGCCCAGTGCTTCCCTCGACGGGACAATGACAGACACCTTATTCAGATTGGCCTGACTAATCTTCGGCTGAACTGCTCCAGTAACAATGGACTGGACGCTCGTCAGGCTAAATAGCAAATAAAGTGTCTCGACAGAGAAGCCGTTTTTGCCAGTGATGATATGTGCATGATTATTTACCCAGAATTTTCCTTCTACATACTGTAGTATCGGAAAACCATTGCTATCGACAACTGTGCCATCCTCGCCAAGAAGCAGATAGATTCCGTCAAACAGATATCTATCCACATAATCCATTATGGATGTGGCTCCATAGTAGGGATAGATTTTATCAAGATTAGCACGTTCACGGCTTGAAAGCGGTATGCGCTTAGAATCATGTAATTCGATGATTTCTGAAACAGTACCGATATGCCAGTTTTCAGGCAGTACGCCATCACAGGACCGCATATCTATAAAGCGATCCTTATAAAGTGCCCGTGCTTGCTGAAGTAAATTATCGTTTACCTCTGTATTCTGTGTTATTTTCCTGTCCAGACTACCAAGAATTTCTGCAATCTTTTTTTGCGTAGCAAGTTCAGGAATTTCTATTTCCAAGTTTTCTATATCAGAAGGCTTGATAGACGGGTACGCTGATGTGCTTTGTTCTGCGATAGCATGAAGTGCCTCAACAAGAGTCGGCTGCGTCAGTAGATAATAAAGAAAGTCGGCATCAAGCGTATCAACATCCACATCAATCACAGTGAACCCAGTCGAAACGAGAAAATTCTCCGGCTGCATTTTAATGATTCCAAAATGGCGTTGATTCGGGCGCACCGTGGAATAAACGATGCTGTTCTTTTTGACTTTTCTTCTCGCTCTGCTGGGGAGCTTATCGTTCGCCACATCTATGTATTGAATGGAATCAATTCTGTTATCGGTGATGTTTCCCGTGTCCAAATAATTAAAAAACTTCCATTCATCTTTCGGGGAGTAGGAGCCTGCATTGGTAACGCAGGCATCGCCTAATCTGATTTTTCTCCATGCTTCCATTATGCCACCGCCCTAACCTATATATTTTCTGTGAGCAATCTTTACGTTACTCTGTTTGACCATTGCATACTGCAAGGTCGTATCTATTCTTTGATGCCCCAGGAGCCGTTGCAACTGCTCAATAGGCATTCCCTTATCTATTGCCATAGTCGCAAGTGTACGCCTGAACTTATGCGGATGCACTTTTGGTATATTCAGCCGCTTTCCCATTTCTCGGAGCCGGTGTTCAATGCCACCGATTTTTATCCGCTCGTGCGGAGCCCGTAAAGTTACGAACAATGCGGGATTGTCATCTATTCGGCTATCGATGTATTCCTGTAGATGCAGCTTTGCTCTGGCATCAAAATAAACGATCCGTTCTTTATCGCCCTTACCGAAAACCACGCACTCTCGCTCATTGAAATTGATGTCAGCCTTATTCAGCAGAACCATTTCACCGACACGCATTCCCGTTGAAGCCAATATATCGATCATTGCCAAATCTCGTAGTTCTTCACAATTGTCACGCATCCGTTCTAATTCCTCATCAGAATAGGTCTCCTTAATGCTTCTGGACGTTTTTACCTTGTGGATGCGGCGTACTGGGCTCTTAATGATATAATCTTCATCCTCCAGCCATGAAAAGAAACTGGATAGAATTCGACGGATATTGTCAATCGTAACGCGGCTCGACTGATTCCTTTTCTGATATTTGGTAAGGTAAGTCCGCAAATCTTCCGTAAGGATATGCCGTACATTTTTGCCAAGAAACGAAACTGTCGCATCAATCGTGGTCTGGTAATACTTCAGCGTTTTATCAGAACAGCCTTCGATTCGTTTAGCGGCTATAAACATTGCTATAAGAGCATTGCTATCGTCCTCCTCCGGTTTAACCTCTGCACCGGTCACTTCATAGTGACAGAGCGTCTGCTCCATCGCTTGCCTAAGCTGTTTCAGCTGGGCATTGTCGAGATATGGCAGCATCTGCTGCATTACCTCTGTCATCAGTTCCTGTTTCATGTCGTTTCTCCTTCTAAAAAGTATTTCCAGAGAACGACATCAACGGCAGTTCCATTGGTTTATCACTCTCGCCGTTGGTAAGAGTTTATTTGATATTTATTGAATCCACTGAATAATACTTGGGATTAGCCCTATTAACGCACCAACAATCGCACTAACTATTGCTATTTGCCACTCTCTATGTGTTAATTTGCGATTTTGCTTTTCATGCTTCTTTTTTAATTCAAAATATGATTTACCTTTCTGCGTAAGTCCTGTTAGAATATACACGGGTTCCACATCCGATAGAGTTCTCGCATCTATACCTGAAATGTACCCCTTCAGTACTAAGTGTTCTGCAGCTATTCCTCGTAAATTCACATCCAACTTGACGTCCAGCTGTAGGATTTTTTGAAGCAATTTTTCCGACTCTTCATCTAAATATTCAAAGGTTTCCTCAATCATAAATTAATCCTTTCTCATTGCAACTAAACGATAATTTAGCGGCTTAGAAGTTGAAGTTGGAGACATCCAGTTCACCAGACATCAGGCGAGGCAACAAGGAATCACGGGTTTTTGCCAACGATTGACTTTCAATGGTGTTTGATGCGATGAGATCATACATCGGTGTAACAATATGGCAAAAGTCAGAAATGACTTCATCAGGTGGCAGCAGCACAGGAAAATCAAGTGTTGTTTTAGGCATAGCACGCTGCCGACTGTTCGTTGAACCAGTCGTATGTGAGCAAAGATGATTAGAAAACGGAACGCTATCAAGTATTGAATATATGAAGTCGCGCTGTCCCTCTTTCTTTGCTTCATAAATAATGAACTCTGTGGAACAAACGGGGTGTGCAGATAGGCACATGGGTCTCCATATACGCTTGGTATCAGGGTTCAATTTAGAGATCATCACAGATTCTGGCGTTAGGATATACTTATTGCTCTTGATCCCAGACGCGATCTCAAATACCGGATAGTGCTTCTCATCAAAAGCAGGAATGCTGTAGTGCTCGACCACAGTATCTGGATTTTTTGAAGGTGACCAGCTTTCTGTCTTGAGAGAGGCAATATTGCCAAGTGTTGTATTTTGCCAATCAGATGGCGTGATGCCTCCAAATGGTTCGTAATCAATGAACCATGACTGAAAAATAAGCTGTGCCTGCTCCTCTAAATTATCGTTTATTTCTGTATTAAGCTTTATCTTTTTGTCAAGTGCTTCCAATATTCCTGCAATTTTCTCTTGCTTCTCATACGTAAACTTAGGCACTGGATATTTCATGATTGCTACCTTGTCACCACGAGGCATCTTAGTACCCTTTGAGGTGGCCATTGAATAACCAAAAAATTTGTCATCAGCAAGGATATAATAAAGAAACCTCTTGCTTACTCCATCCTTGGCTCTAAATACAAGAACATCATTAGAGCATCCTCCGCCAAACTCTGCAAACCATATCTTTTTGAAATACGGTCTAATGTTTGAAACTAATACATCTCCAGTAATAAAAGTTTGCGTTTGTACTACAGTTGGAAGTGAAGAGGCCTTCGTGATTCCACCTTTATTGGGTATCATATTTTCCGTGGAGATATAAGTGCTATTATCCAACACAGCAACATCAATTTTACCCTTGGCGTAAACACATATATTGGAAAGATTATATTTCATATCCTATCTCCCCCAGCTTCCTCCTGATCTCATCCTCCAGTTCATGAGACTTGGCGAACATATCGGAGAGTTCCGATGTCAACCTTGCCATTTTCTCCTCAAAAGGCTCGCCGTCATCTTCCTGCTCCTCGATGCCGACATAACGTCCCGGTGTCAGAATATAATCTTGTTTTGCAATATCCTGCAGCGTGGCAACTGAACAGAATCCCTTCACATCTTCAAGTGTTCCGTTCTGGAATGCCTCGAAGGTGTCGGCTAACTTTTGAATATCATCATCGGAAAAATCCCTATGCTTACGGTCAACCATATGTCCCATCTTGCGGGCATCTATAAAGAGCGTTTTGCCTTTCTGTTTTTTGCCCTTTGTAATGAACCACAGGGTAACCGGGATGGTCACACTATAGAAAAGCTGTGTAGGCATGGCAATAATGCCCTCTATCAAATCATCTTCGATGATCTTTTTGCGGATTTCACCTTCGCCGCTGGACTGCGTGGAAAGAGCACCATTCGCAAGAACCAGTCCGATTTTTCCGCTTGGAGCAAGATGATGAATCATGTGTTGAATCCATGCGTAGTTGGCATTACCTGCAGGCGGGATGCCATACTTCCATCGCTTATCTTCCAGCAATTTTTCCTGTCCCCAAGGATGATAGTTGAACGGCGGATTGGCAAGTATAAAATCCGCCTTCAATGTCGGATGCAAATCATTTGTAAAAGTATCGGCATTATACGGGCCTAAATCGGCATCGATACCACGAATCGCCATATTCATTTTTGCCATTTTCCAAGTATCTGGATTTGCTTCCTGCCCATATACAGAAATAGCACCACGCTTGTGGCCATGCGCTTCAATGAATTTTTCGCTCTGCACAAACATACCGCCAGAACCGCAACAACAATCATATACTCGGCAGTTATCAAACGGACGAAGAATGGAAACCAAGGTTTTTACAACACTGGACGGCGTATAAAATTCGCCGCCACCAACACCTTCCTTTTCTGCGAACTGTGCAATGCAGTATTCATAGGTGCGTCCAAGCAGATCTTCGCTTGAGGAAGCGTCACTCATATCAATATTATTGGTAAAAATATCGACAACATCACCCAAAACTCGCTTGTCCAAATCTGGACTTGCATAGTTCTTCGGCAGTACATTTTTTAATTTTTTGTTTTCACTCTCGATGGCTCTCATTGCATTGTCAATGATGGTTCCAATTTCGGGAGTATGCGCTCTGGACGCAATATTTCTCCACCGTGCTTCTTCCGGTACGAAGAAAACATTCTCCATTGTATAAGCGTCGCGGTCGTTCTCAAAGCCGTCCCCCTCATCCACAAGTTCCTGGTATCTTTTATCGAAGGCAGCGGATATGTAGCGCAAAAAGATAAGCCCGATGATCACCTTTCTATATTCCGCTGCCGGTATATGTCCCCACAGCACGCAAGCTGCATCCCACAGTTGCTTTTCAAAGCCAATGTTGGCATTAGTTTTATCAGCCATCTGAATTAACCTCCTGCAGTAAATTTGTACTATCCAATAAAACGAACTTATTCGCCATCCTCATTATTTTTATCGTCAACTCTGTCATCAGCAGCTCCACCGGAGCGAATCCACTCGTCAACTTCGGAAAGTTTAAATTTCCAAAGTCTCCCTACTTTGTAGGCTGGCATATTGCGCTTGGCAATCCAAGCGAGAACCGTTTCTCTGCCGACTCCGAGATATGACTGGACTTCTTTCAATGTTACCCATTTCTCGATGTTGACTTCACTCACTGTATTACCTCCGTCTATTTTTGATACTCGAATTTTGTACTGACTACAAACGTAAATGTGTTGCTGTTCGGGAAGCAATCGTTGTCATCGCAATCCACCATAATCCACTTACATTCCGATTTTCCTTCAAAGCCGCGGGCATCCATGTCTACGGTTATTTTTACGCCCTTATGCGGTGGTGTGTCCGGTATATCAATATAATTTGCAGATGCTCTCGGACGAACTGCGTCGTGGTTGGAGAAAAAAAGTTTGCGTCCACGCCATACTTGAGTTCCCGCATTTTCAAATTCCCAGGTGTGATTGAATTTATCGTATATGTTTACTTGGTAAGTCGGTCGAAACTGGGACTTCAAATATACCTGATCTCCGGGATACAGAACCGATGCAGGATGATATGCTTCCACTTCCTTATCCTGCGGTTCAGTGAGTAATTTTTGATATTCCATAACTACAATATCATCAGCTTCTTCAGTGTTGCTTTCTACAAATGCTTTGAACTGAATTGCCAATGCTCTGCACAGGCAATCTTTTTTATCCTCCGTGATCGGAGGGATACCAAAGGCAAGCATAACATCTCGTATTTTACTATCTTCTATATTTTCATTGTAAAAGGCGGAAAGTCCGTCCTTGTTAAATGGGTGGAATGATGACTTGATATCTGCCGTCATTGTTCGAGAACCGTCATATAGCTTTCTTTGTAAGGGTACATCTTCCGAGGTGTACCTTTTTCCTTTTGTGAACGGGAAGTGGTTACTTCCTGCTGCACAGAAGCAGAGCATTACGAATATACCGCTGTTTTTCCTGCTCGGGTAATAAACCGCCGTTCGTATGTGCGGGTATAGCCGCTCGAAATATGTTTTTACCAGCACATCAGATCCCCCTTGTCCTATATTTGTCCTAAGTTTTGTCTCACTTGTCCTATGTTCAAGCCGCTGCGTGTCTCATTTTGCTGTGTGATAATACTCTCAGATGAACGAGATGTACCACCAAGATTCACCGTTAGCATATTTTATTTTTCATTATATCACAAATATATGCAAAAATCAATCTATTATAGGTTGCTTGGTTTAAAAACACTCATAAATCAACTCTAAATAGTTTTAAGGAGGTGAACAGAATGCCAAGTAACAAAAAGCAGACTTCAAAGTCTATAGCTACCAACGCGAGTCAGATTCTCAAAGACAGTCACTACATTGGAAAGTCCAAGTCAGTCGCAGGCAGTGCTTTGGCGCAAACAAGACCCAGAAAGAAAAAGCAAGGACCGAATCCGATGGGCAGTGACGCATTATCCAATATGCCTGCCCATTCCCCTCACGGGGCAAATTCTTAAATCAGATCTCTTAAAACAAGTGTTTTTGTCCTGAGCAAGACATTAAACTGCTTCCCGCCAGATACCGCATCACCTGATCACTGATGGCTCAACGTTATTTGGCGGACAAGTAAATATCAACAGCTGCCTTTTGAGCGGGTTAGCTGCAATCCGAAACGGAGAACTCCGTGAGGACTGCGGTTAGGTTTTTGCACCCTTTTTGCGGCAGCACGCAGAGTCCTCCGTTTCGAGAAATCGAAAATCGGAGGACTTTTCATGAAAACCAACGAAAACCAGAACACACCAGTCATCTATTACCGCCCACTCCATCAGTGGATTGAGGTCACCCCTGAACAGAAGCGGGACTGGGAACGCTTCGTGGGCGCTGCCCGCAAGACAAAGCAGAGAGCTGGAGCCTGCTGCATTCCATACAAGAAAAGCTACAAGTGCGACGGGTTGTGTGAAACCTGTGAATTCCGCTGTATCCCAAAGGATGCCGCTCAGCACCTCTCCATTGAAGTTGAGATGGAAAACGCCTATGAGAACGGCGCCTCCCGTACCAGCTTTCTTGCTGACGACAGGCTGACCACAGAAATCAACATCGACAGCATGATTCTCAATCAACTGCTTACCGAACTCAGAGGAACAGACCCGGAAAGCTATCAAATTCTTATGCTTCTTGCGGACGGGCAGTCCGAGCGGGCCAGCGCAGAGCGGCTGCATATGCCGCGGAACACCTTCGTGTATAAGCGAAATCAGCTTCTGAAGCGGCTCAAGGAAAATTTCTAAATCTTTTCGGCCAATCCCTCCTTTCCCGTCCAGATGGGTCATTGAAAGGCAGAACAAAACGCCTTGAAAAAGGAGGGAACGCCGAGATGAGTTACAACGCAAACCGTTATGGCACCCATGCGGACGAGGATATCGTGGATGTTCTCACCGCCATCAGCGTGGTGTCAAGGAGACTGGCGCACAATATCACAGCCGCACGCCAGCAAAGCCAATCAAAGGAAGGGGGAAAACAGGATGAGCCAAATGAGCGAAATGTCCGCGACCATCGAGGAACTGCGCAAATGTGCTGCTGCTATCAGCGACGCGGCTAACTGGCTGGTGGAGCAGTTCAGTAGCGACGAGCCGGAGCCGGAAGCCGCTCCTGCCGAGCCGGTGCTGACACTGGAAGCGGTCAGGGCTGTTCTTGCAGACAAGTCCCGTGCGGGCTTCACTGCTCAGATTCGCTCTCTGCTCCAGAAGTACGGCGCAAATAAGCTGTCGGGCGTTAACCCGGTCAACTACAAAGCGCTGCTTGCAGATGCGGAGGGACTGACCGATGCCACCTAAAGGACATGCCATTCTCTCCGCATCCAGCGCCAACCGCTGGCTGCACTGCCCGCCTTCCGCCCGGCTCTGCGAGAGTTATGCGGATAAAGGCAGCGACTACGCCGCCGAAGGCAGCGACGCTCACGCGCTTTGTGAGTACAAGCTCCGACAGGCGCTGGGGCTTCTCTCCACCGACCCGACCGAAAACCTGACATGGTTCAACGAGGAAATGAGCGACTGTGCCGCCGGCTATGCGGCCTATGTTCTCGAACAGGTGGAAGCGGCAAAACAGACCTGCGCCGATCCGGTTGTTCTCATCGAACAGCGTGTGGATTTCTCCCGATGGGTGGAGGGCGGCTTCGGTACTGCTGACTGCATCATCATCGCGGACGGCACCCTGCAGATCATTGACTATAAGCACGGTTTGGGTGTGCTCGTGAGCGCGGAGAAAAATCCGCAAATGCAGTGTTACGCACTCGGCAGCTTGGAGCTGTTCGACGGCATCTACGACATCGAATCGGTGCGCATGACCATCTACCAGCCCCGCCGCGACAATGTCAGCACCTATGAGCTTTCCAAGGACGAGCTTTACCGCTGGGCGGATGAGGTGCTAAAACCGACTGCGGAGCTCGCTTTTGCCGGCGACGGAAACTTCCTGTGCGGTGAGTGGTGCGGTTTTTGTAAGGCGAAGCACGATTGCCGCGCCAGAGCCGAAGCCAATCTGGAACTTGCCCGCTACGACTTCAAGCTGCCGCCGCTATTGACGGATGAGGAAGTCGAGGACATCCTCTCCCGCGCCGATGACCTTGTGTCGTGGGCGGCGGACATCAAGGAATACGCACTCCGCCAAGCGCTCAGCGGCAAGAAGTGGAACGGTTGGAAGCTGGTTGAAGGTCGCTCCAACCGCAGGTACACAAACGATGCCCTTGTTGCCAATGCTGTTGAAAGCATAGGCTTTGACCCCTATGAGCACAAGGTGCTGGGCGTCACCGCCATGCAGAAGCTGCTTGGCAAATCCCGCTTTGAGGAACTTCTTGCACCCTACATTGAAAAGCCGCAGGGCAAACCCACACTCGTGCCAGAGAGCGATAAACGTCCAGCAATCAACACAGCCAAAAATGATTTTATGGAGGAAAACGATTATGAATAACAGCACTACGAAAATCAACAACCCGATGAAGGTCATCACCGGCCCCGATACCCGCTGGTCTTACGCCAACGTCTGGGAGCCGAAGTCTATCAATGGCGGTACGCCGAAATACAGCGTCAGCCTGATTATTCCCAAGTCCGACACCAAGACGCTCGCCAAAATCAAGGCGGCTATTGAGGCGGCATACCACGAGGGAGAATCCAAACTCAAGGGCAACGGTAAATCCGTGCCTCCGCTGGCGGCTCTCAAAACCCCGCTGCGCGACGGCGACACCGAACGCCCCGATGATGAAGCCTACGCCAACGCCTACTTCATCAATGCCAACGCGACTACTGCTCCCGGCATTGTGGACACTGACCGCAATCCGATTCTGACCCGTTCGGAGGTTTACTCCGGCGTGTACGGCAGGGCAAGCATCAGCTTCTATGCTTTCAATTCCAATGGGAACAAGGGCATCGCCTGCGGGCTCAATAACCTGCAGAAAATCCGCGACGGGGAGCCTCTCGGCGGCAAGGCAAGCGCGGAGTCCGATTTTGCCACCGACGATGACGCCGACTTTTTAAACTGAGAAAGGAAAGGTGAAAACATATGACAACCTTACAGACCGTTTTAGTTACCGCCCTTATCGCCATCTGGCTCTGCATCAGTGTCGGGTTCCTTGTCACTGTGATTCAGAGTGCAATATATGACCGCAAGCGCGAAAAACGCGAGAGGGCGCAGGCTGCCCGCGACCTTGAATACCACGAAAAGCGCATGTCGGACTTTAAGTAAAACATCAGGGACGGGCGGCAGAGCTTTCTTTGCCGCCTTGTTCCTATTAAGGACGGTGCTTATGAAATCACTCAGTATCGATATTGAAACATATTCCAGTGTGAACCTTACAAAATCAGGTGTTTATCGCTATGTGGAAGCACCGGATTTTGAAGTGCTGCTGTTCGGCTATAGCGTGGACGGCGGTGCAGTGCGGGTCGTTGACCTTGCCTGCGGTGAAAAGCTCCCGCCTGAGATCGTGTCGGCGCTTACCGACGAGGCTGTGACAAAATGGGCCTTTAATGCCAACTTTGAACGTATCTGCCTGTCCAGATATCTGGGCTTGCCGACCGGCCGTTATCTGGACCCCGGCCAGTGGCGCTGCTCCATGGTATGGGCCGCCACGATGGGCTTGCCGCTTTCGCTGGAGGGCGTCGGTGCTGTGCTGGGGCTGGAAAAGCAAAAGCTCACCGAGGGCAAAGAGCTCATCAAATTTTTCTGTCAGCCCTGCACGCCGACAAAAGCCAACGGGCAGCGTACCCGCAATTACCCGTATCACGCGCCGGAAAAGTGGTCGGCGTTCAAAAAGTATAACGCCCGCGACGTGGAAACGGAAATGTCCATTCAAGAACGGCTTTCCAAATACCCGGTACCGGACAGCATCTGGGACGAATACCACCTTGACCAGGAGATAAACGACCGCGGTGTGGCGCTGGACATGACGCTGGTGCAAGCGGCTATCGCCATTGACGGGCGCTCCCGCTCCGAATTGACCACAGCCATGAAGAAGCTGACTGAGCTGGACAATCCCAACTCTGTGCAGCAGATGAAGCAGTGGCTTGCGGATAATGGCATGGAAACGGATACGCTCGGGAAAAAGGCTGTGGCGGAGCTTTTGAAAGAAGCGCCGCCGGAGCTTGCCGAGGTACTTGCTCTCCGGCAACAGCTCTCCAAATCCTCCGTGAAAAAGTATCAGGCGATGGAGAATGCGGTCTGCGCCGACGGTCGTGCGCGCGGCATGTTCCAGTTTTACGGCGCCAATAGAACCGGCAGATTCGCTGGGCGGCTCATTCAAATGCAAAACCTGCCGCAAAACCATCTGGAGGATTTGGCTGAAGCCCGCGCTCTTGTTCGCTGCGGCGACTTCGATGCGCTGAAAATGCTTTATGAGGATGTGCCGGATACGTTATCACAGCTGATACGCACGGCATTTATTCCGCAAGATGGACGGAAGTTCATTGTGGCTGATTTCTCTGCGATTGAAGCCCGTGTCATTGCGTGGCTTGCCGGCGAGAAATGGCGGCAGGATGTTTTCGCCAAGGGCGGCGACATCTACTGCGCTTCGGCGTCGCAGATGTTTAAGGTGCCTGTTGAGAAGCACGGCATCAACGGGCATCTTCGGCAAAAGGGCAAAATTGCCGAACTGGCTCTCGGCTACGGCGGCTCAGTGGGCGCGCTCAAAGCGATGGGTGCGCTTGACATGGGCTTGACCGAGGAGGAGCTGCCGCCGCTGGTGGACGCTTGGCGGCAATCCAATCCCCACATTGTGAAATTCTGGTGGGCGGTTGATCGTGCTGTGATGGACGCCGTTACCCGTAAAACCACCACGAAAACGCACGGCATCGTATTCTCTGCCAGAAATGGGATGCTTTTTATCACGCTGCCGTCCGGCCGGGATCTTGCTTATGTGAAGCCCAAGGTTGGAACAAACAAGTTCGGCGGCGACTGTATTACCTATGAAGGCATCGGCGGGACAAAGAAATGGGAACGGCTGGACAGCTACGGCCCCAAATTTGTGGAAAACATCGTCCAAGCGACCTCCCGCGATATCCTCTGCTACGCCATGCAGACCCTTCGCCGCTGCGATATTGTCATGCACATCCATGACGAACTTGTCATTGAAGCTGATCCGAGTATGTCTTTGCAAGTCATCTGCGAACAAATGAGCCGAACACCGCCGTGGGCTAAGGGACTTGAACTTCGAGCAGATGGCTATGAAACGGCTTTTTATAAGAAAGATTAAGAGGTAACGCCTATGAGTATCAATAAATTTAATTGCGAGGGCTACTACGATCCCACCACCTATGAAGCCCTCACCAACATTGAACAGGAGGAACGCGCACTGCGGGCTTTTCGGCCGATTGTCTACATATGCTCTCCGTTTTCGGGGGCTGTGGATGAGAATATAGCAGCAGCACAGCGCTACAGCCGATTCGCCGTGGACAATGGCTACATACCCGTTGCGCCACACCTGCTGTTTCCGCAATTTCTCGACGACAGCAATCCGAAGGAGCGCCAGCTCGGACTATTCTTCGGGAACGCCCTGATGAGCAAATGTGCCGAGGTGTGGGTGTTTGGCAGTAACATCTCAGCCGGCATGGAGACTGAAATCAAACGTGCCAAGTGGAAAGATTACCGCTTGCGCTATTTTACAGAAAACTGCGAGGAGGTAATCGACCATGCGTGAACTGAACATCGCCTACGGGAACAGCCGGCAGGCAAAGAGATGGGTCAACAAGACCATAAGGTTTGACGATTTGAAGGAACGGCTCAAAGTGACCATCCGCACCACCGAGTCCGCTGAGGAATATGCGAAGATGAGCCGCGCCCAGCGTGACACTGCCAAGGACCACGGCGGCTTTGTGGCGGGTGTGTTGAAGGGCGGCAGACGAAAAGTCGATACCGTGGAGAGCCGTTCGATGGCGGCGCTTGACGGCGACCGCATTGACGCCGCTTTTCTGAAAAGCTATGAGTCCCTCTGCCCCTATACATCCGCACTGTACACCACCCACAGCAGCACGGAGGAAAATCCCCGTGTCCGGCTGGTGTTCCCGCTGACCAGGAATGTGACCCCGGAGGAGTTTGTGGCGGTATCCCGCTATCTCGCTCAAATGCTGGGCATCGACTATTTTGACGAATGCTCCTACCAGCCCAATCAGCTGATGTACTGGCCGTCCACCCCCGCTAACGGTTCCTTCGTATATAAGGAAACGGACGGCGGCTGGCTTGACCCCGATGCGATCCTCGCAAAGCATCCGGAATGGATTGACCCCACAAGACTGCCCACCTCTTCCAGAGAAAGCAAGGCGAATACCATCACCCGGCAGAAGGTGCAGGACCCGCTTTCAAAGGAAGGTGTTGTAGGGCTGTTCAATCGCACCTATTATCCCATCGCAAAGGCACTGGAGGTATTCCTATCCGATGTATATGAGCCGACCGACAATGAGAACCGCTGGCACTTGATCGCGTCCTCCAGTATGGCCGGTGTGGAGATCAAGGAGGGCAAGTTCGTCTACAGCCACCATGCCAAGGACCCTGCATACCTCAAGCTGTGTAACGCCTTTGATATCGTCCGCATTCATAAATTCGGCGATTTAGAGGAAAAGGCGGCTTACAAAGCCATGTGCAACTTCGCCATGCAGCAGGATGAAGTGAAGCTGCTGGCGGCAAGCGAAAAGATGGCAGATGCAGAGACGGATTTTCCCGATAGTGAGGACGCCGATTGGCAGAAACGATTACAGTACGAACCACGCTCCACGGTGCTGAAAAATAACCTTCACAATATCACGCTCATTCTCCAGAACGACCCGCTGCTCCAAAATATCGTATTCAACCAACAGTTGGACGGCATGGAGATTAAAGGCTCTGTCCCGTGGCAGCATCCGTCTAAATATTGGCGGGATGCCGACGATGCCCAGCTTATCAGCTATGTGGATTCTCATTACGGTACATTTTCACAGCGCAACTACCAGATTGCCGTGACCAAGGTGGCGGACGACCGCTCCTATCATCCCATTCGGGAGTATCTGGCCGCTCTGCCGGAGTGGGACGGCGTTTCCCGTGTGGACACGCTCATCATCGACTATCTGGGCGCACAAGACAACACCTATGTCCGCGCCGTAACGCGCAAGACTCTGTGTGCCGCCGTGCGCCGTGTGCAGGAGCCGGGTGTGAAGTTCGATACCATGCTGGTCTTGAACGGTCCTCAGGGCATCGGCAAGTCTACCCTTATCTCCCGCCTTGCCGGCGAGTGGTTCTCAGACAGCTTGAATCTGAGCGATACCAAGGACAAGACCGCCGCTGAGAAATTACAGGGCTATTGGATTCTGGAGATCGGCGAGCTGGCAGGTCTGCGCAAAGCGGAAGTGGAGACACTGCGCTCCTTTCTGTCCCGTCAAAACGATATTTACCGCGCCGCATTCGGCAGGCGGGCAACACCGCATCCGCGGCAGTGCATTTTCTTCGGCACTACCAACGCTGAATCCGGATATCTGCGGGACACCACAGGCAACCGCCGTTTCTGGCCTGTCAAAACGCCGGGCGGCGGTACAAAGCACTCCTGGGAACTCACCGATGAGGATATCCGCCAGATATGGGCGGAAGTCTTGGTGTATGAGAAAGCCGGGGAAAAACTGCACCTCGCTCCCGAAATGGAGACACTCGCCAAGGAAGAACAGCGGGAGGCTCTGGAATCCGATGAACGGGAAGGCTTCGTGCGCGAGTATCTGGAAACCCTGCTCCCGGAGGATTGGGACGGCATGGATCTGTTCGACCGCCGCTCCTTCCTCGCCGGAGTGAATAATATCGGCCGTGTGGGCACGGTCGCCAGAACACGGGTCTGCAATATGGAGATCTGGTGTGAGCTTTTCGGCAAGGATCAGGGCAGCCTTGGCCGCGCCGAATCCAACAACCTCACAGCCATGCTTACCAAACTCGGCTGGGTGCGCAAGGAGAAAAAGGAGCGCATTAAGCCATACGGAGCGCAGTTCGTTTTTGTTCCCGGCGATGTTCCTGACTGATTTTTCAGGAACGGTGCGAATCAGGAACAGTTCCCGATTTTGAGAAGTGTTCCCGAAAATGGCTCTGGGAACGCCGTCAGGAACACACCGAACGTGCCGCCGCAAGGCTGCTTTACTGGCTCTGTTCCTGTGTTCCTAAAAAATCATATAAATTGGAAATGTATAAAAAAGACTGTACAGAACCCGTAAATCACGTATACGCACGCGCATAAGGATTTTCAGGTTTTTAAGAACACGGAGGTAAATCAAAATGTCAATGTATGAAATTGACAGCGCATATGTCCGCAAGTGTCAGAAGCGGCTTCAGGAATGGGGAGCACCTCTCTCCGGCTGGTATTGTGACTACATTTACGATGTGGCCGATGAAGAGGAGGATGCAGACCATATTGAACTGTTCACCTGTGAACTCTGCGATTGTGCGCAAGTACGATTTGTTCATGTGATGAGCCATGATGAGTATTTTGAACCTGTTGCAGTCGGCTGTATCTGCGCCGGAATTATGGAGGGCGATATCCTCGCCGCCAGAGAGCGTGAGCGGCTGATGAAAAACCGAGCCAAACGGAAGCGCAGCTTTCCACATCGTCAGTGGAGTAAGAACTGGTATGGAAACTATCAGCTGACTTATCAGGGTAGAAAGGTGTTTATCAACAACAAGTGCAGCAATCGCTACAGCGTATGTGTAGATGGCAAGACCGCCTGGAGTTACAAGGGCAAACCCCTCGACAATTTTGTCTCTGCCGCCTACGCCGCTTTTGAGTTGGCCGACCCCATAGAAAGGATACGCCCATGAGAGAAAAAGAAATTGAAAAGAAACTGATTCTGGCGGTCAAACAGGCTGGCGGCATCTGCCCCAAGCTCATCTCTCCCGGTTTTGACGGTATGCCGGACCGCATGGTGCTGCTGCCGAATGGACGGATGGGCTTTGTGGAAGTCAAGGCTCCGGTAGAAAAGCCGAGACCGCTGCAGCTTTCCCGCCACAGGCTTTTGCGGTGGCTGGGCTTTCGAGTGTATGTGCTGGACGATGTGGAGCAGATCGGAGTGATACTGGATGAAATACGAACCCCATGAATATCAAAAATATGCGGTGGAGTACATCGAGACACACCTTGTCGCCGCTATCTTCCTGGACTGCGGTCTTGGGAAAACCAGCATCACACTGACAGCCGTAGGTGATCTGCTGTTTGACAGTTTCGAGGTTCACAGGGTGCTGGTCATCGCACCTCTGCGTGTAGCACGAGACACATGGACGGCTGAAGCAGATAAGTGGGATCATCTCCAGAACCTCATCTGCTCCGTAGCTGTCGGCACTGAGGCGCAACGCAAAGCGGCGCTGATGCGGAAGGCTGACATTTATATCATCAACCGGGAAAACGTCCAATGGCTCATTGATGAGAGCGGTATTCCCTTTGACTTCGACATGGTGGTGATCGATGAGCTGTCCTCCTTCAAGAATCACCAGACAAAGCGGTTTAAGTCGCTGTTAAAGGTCAGACCCAAGGTGAGCCGCATCGTAGGGCTGACCGGCACTCCCGCATCCAATGGTCTGATGGATCTGTGGGCGGAGTTCCGCATCCTGGACATGGGACAGCGATTGGGCAGGTTTATCACAAAGTACCGCACCGATTATTTCACGCCAGATAAACGAAACGGCCAAATCATCTACTCCTACAAGCCCCTGCCGTATGCGGAAGATGCCATCTACCGGCAGATTTCGGACATCACCATTTCTATGAAGTCTGCTGACCACCTGCAAATGCCGGAGCTGGTCAGCAGCGAATACACAGTCCAGCTTTCCGAGGATGAGCGGGAAAAATACACGGACTTGAAACAGGAGCTGGTGCTGTCGCTGGGTGATGCGGAGATCACCGCCGCCAATGCCGCCTCCCTCTCCGGCAAGCTCTACCAGATGGCGAACGGTGCAATCTATGATGACAGCGGCGAGACCATTCAAATCCACGACCGCAAGCTGGATGCGCTAGAGGACATCATCGAGGCGGCAAACGGCAAGCCGCTTCTGGTGGCTTACTGGTTCAAGCATGACCTGACTCGTATTTCGGAAAGACTGCAAAAGCTGCATACCCCGTTCTCCCTGCTGGATGATTCCGCCAGTATCCGCAGATGGAACAATGGCGAGTTCCCGGTGGCGCTGATCCATCCGGCATCGGCGGGACATGGGCTGAATCTCCAGAGCGGCGGCTCGACCATCGTGTGGTTTGGCCTGACGTGGAGCCTGGAACTTTACCAGCAGACCAACGCACGGCTCTGGCGGCAGGGACAGACCGCAAAAACAGTGGTAGTTCAGCACATTATCACAAAGGATACCATTGACGACCGCATCATGAAAGCCCTCTCCCAAAAGGAGCATACCCAGACGGCTCTGATTGACGCCGTAAAAGCGGACTTGAAAATCTGAGACAATCTATGAAAATCCGTGCCAATCCGAGAATCAAAATTTCGGAGGTACGAATATGAGCGATATCACGATTTACGAGAACCTGACGAACGCCATCATTCTCCAGGCGGTCAAGGATTACCGGGTAGCTTTGAAATGTCTCAAAGCAAATCCGAGAAACAAATTCGCGCTGGCGGACAAAGGCGAAATAGAAAGATTTTTTCGTTCGAGTTGGTTTTCGGTACTTACGAGTGTAGACGGTGAGATGCTGATCCGCTCCCTGCAGAAGGAGGCGGACGCATGACAGCCAAAGAATATCTGAACCAGGCGCGGCACCTGGACGCACTCATCAACTGCCGCCTGCGTGAGATTGACTACTGGAGGGAACTATCAAGCGGCATCTCAGGCAGCAATTTTGAACCCCATTACAATCCAAACCGTCCGACAGAGGCTCCTTTCGTCAGATGCCTTGAGAAAATCGATGCAATCCAAAGGGATGTAGCGGAAAAGGTGGCATATCTGGTTTGTCTCAAGGAAACCATCAACACGGCAATCGACAGGCTCACCAGCCGTGAGGAGCAGCTGGTACTCCGTTACCGCTACCTGGACAACTGCTCTTGGGAGGAGATAGCACAGATGCTGAATGTGTCGCTTCGCACGGTGCACCGCATACACGGGTCGGCTTTGCAGAATTTTATCGTCCCGGATTGAAAGTTGGCACGGTTTGGCACAGTATGGCACACCCCTCCTGTGGTATCATTACAATAGCGAAGAATATAGAACGGCCTTCACGGGAGCGATCCTGTGAGGGCTTTTTGTATGTCCGAAGGAGGTGCGCAATGCCAAGGAAACCGAAACGCCCCTGCTCCTACCCCGGCTGCCCCAACCTCACGGACGGACAGTACTGTGAAGAGCATCGGCGGCTTGCCGCACAGCAGTACAACAAATACACACGCAGTCCAGACAGCAACAGGAAATACGGCAGAGCCTGGAAACGAATCCGCGACCGCTATGCTGCGGCGCATCCGCTGTGCGAGCGGTGCCTGAAGGAAGGCCGGCTGACACCCGTGGAAGAGGTTCATCACATCGTTCCCGTCTCCCAAGGTGGTGACCACAGGGAAAGCAACCTTATGAGTCTCTGCCAGTCCTGCCACACAAAAATTCATCTTGAGATGGGTGACAGACAGATCCGCGGCTGACGGGTGGGGGTATCAAAATCTCTACACCTGCTTCAAGCGGACAGCGGCGCGGGGCTTCGTGTGCGAAAATTCCGGTTCAAACGGGGGATTAACCCCTGCCCGGCTTAACGCTGCCGGCAAAGGAGGTGTGGGTTGTGGCAAAAGACGGAACCTATCGAGGCGGCAGACGTGTCCGGGCCGGCGACAAGCCGGCTCCCGCCGCGGAGAAAATCAACAGCGGACACAAAGCAAGAATCATGAACAACGATGTGCCGGAGTTTGATTACGACGAGCTTGAGGCGGTCGACCTGCCGGAGGGCGCGGTGCTCGAAGGTGCGGATATGCCAAAGCCCGATGAATACCTGTCGGCAAAGCAGAAAAACGGTCATCCGCTCGGTGCGGACATCATCTACAAGGAAACCTGGTTGTGGCTGAAGGAACGCCGCTGCGAGAACCTTGTAAACAAACGGCTCATCGAATCCTATGCGCAGGCGTTTGCCCGGTATATCCAGTGCGAGGACGCAATCAGCGCGTTCGGTCTTTTGGGAAAACATCCGACGACCGGCGGCGTGGTGACGTCTCCGTTCGTGCAGATGTCGCAGCAGTATCAGAAAACAGCAAATCTCATCTGGTACGAAATTTTTGACGTGGTGAAACAGAACTGCACGGAAGATTTTGAGGGAAATCCGAATGACACGATGGAGCGCCTGCTCCGCGCCCGGAAAGGAATATAGATGAACACGCAAAGATTAGAACAAGTGCCCATTGATAAGCTGGTGCCCTATGCCCGGAACGCCCGGACGCACAGCAAGGAGCAGATTGCACAGCTGAGAAGCTCCCTGCGGGAATTCGGATTTGTTTCTCCCGCGGTCATCGACCACGACTATAACATTCTTGTAGGCCACGGCAGAATCAAAGCCGCCCGCGAGGAAGGCTACGAAACCGTTCCCTGCGTATTCGCCGAGAACCTTACGGACGCTCAAAAACGGGCGTATATCCTTGCCGACAACCAGCTGGCGCTGAAAGCCGGATGGGACGAGGAAATGCTGTCGGTCGAATTGTCCGACCTGCAGGATAACGCATTCGACCTCTCGCTTCTCGGCTTTGATGAAAAGGAGCTTGAGAAATTACTGGGCGGCGGAACCGATAAGGACATCGAGGATGACGACTTCGACCTGAGCGCCGCTTTGGAAAAGGCATCCTTTGTAGAGCCGGGCGATATCTGGACAGTCGGACGGCACAGGCTGATGTGCGGCGATGCCACCTCCGCCGATAATGTGGCAAAGCTCATGGACGGAAAGCGTGCAAACCTCATCCTGACCGACCCGCCCTACGGCGTTTCCTTTAAGGCATCGGACGGCTTAAGCATCCAGAACGACAGCCTGAAGGGCGAGGAATTCTACAACTTCCTGCTCTCGGCTTTCAAAAACATGGCGGACCATCTTGAAAAGGGCGGCGTAGCCTATTGTTTTCATGCGGACACCGAGGGACTGAATTTCAGAAAGGCGTTTATTGATGCCGGATTCCATTTGGCAGGCGTCTGCATCTGGGTCAAAAACGCGCTCGTGTTGGGACGCTCCGATTACCAATGGCAGCACGAGCCTGTGCTCTACGGCTTCCTGCAAAACGGCCGGCATCCGTGGTACGCTGACCGCAGGCAGACCACCATCTGGAATTACGACAAGCCAAAGCGGAACAAGGATCACCCGACGTCAAAGCCGCTTGATCTGCTCGGCTATCCGATTCAGAACTCCTCGCAGGAAAATGCCGTCGTCATCGACACATTCGGCGGTTCCGGCTCCACGCTGATGGCTTGTGAGCAGCTGAACCGCACCTGCATGATGATGGAGCTTGATCCAAAATACGCGTCCGTTATCCTCCGCAGGTATGTGGAAAACACATCCGACACGGACAATGTGTATGTAGTCCGCAACAGCGAAAAGCTGATGTATGCAGACCTTGTCAAGGAGGTGGAGCTGCCGGATGAAACCTAACCTGACGCTCGGTTCTCTCTTTGACGGTTCGGGAGGATTCCCGTTAGGCGGCTTGATTTCCGGGATTGCTCCTCTGTGGGCTTCGGAAATCGAGCCGTTTCCAATAAGGGTAACCACAAAGCGGCTGCCCGTTATGAAACACTATGGTGATGTATCAAAAATGCACGGTGATAAAGTCGAGCCTGTGGATATCATCACCTTCGGTTCTCCCTGTCAAGATATGAGCATTGCAGGAAAAAGAATCGGGCTTGACGGCTCACGAAGTAATCTGTTTTATGAAGCCGTCCGAATCGTAAAGGAAATGAGGTGTGCCACTAATGGAAAATATCCCCGATACATCGTCTGGGAGAACGTCCCCGGCGCGTTCAGTTCAAACAAGGGTGCTGACTTCCAGTCCGTCCTCGAAGAAATCTGCTCCGTCAAGGGATACAAAATTGATACTCCTCGACCTGCGAAGTGGACGAATGCCGGAGAGATTTTGGCGGACGATTTCAGTCTCGCATTGCGGGTATTTGATGCGCAGTACTGGGGAGTGCCCCAACGAAGAAAACGCATCTATCTTGTCGCAGATTTTGCAGGCGGATGTGCCGGAAAAATACTATTTGAGTCCGAAGGCGTGTCTGGGTATCCTCCGCAGGGCTTCCGCTCGTGGCAAGGAACTGCCGGAACTGCTGAAAAAAGCGCTGGAGCGGCAGGCGCAATCTGCTTAAACGACCAAGGCGGAGAACGCTTGGACATAACAGAGGATGTGACCTGCACGCTGCGGGCGGAGGCGCACCACCCTCCCTGCGTGATGGGTTCCGCTGGATTTTGCACGGAGCATTCCGCACACAGCCGTTCAATCGGCTATGAAGCGGAAAAATCCCCTACGCTCCGTGCCGGAACGGTTCCGGCGGCGGTTTATGAGAACCACAGCCAGGATACGAGATACACAGGTCCACTGGACATTGCGCCTGCCGTAAATGCCACCTACGGTACTGGCGGGAACAACCAGCCCTTTGTGGTGGAAACCCCAAAGACGCTGAAAATCCGAAGCGGCTGTGAGGGCGGCGGCAAGGGTGCCTTGATTCAGGAAAACAAATCCGCAACGCTCTCCTGCAACAATGACCAGACAGTGTTTGTACCGTTCGTGAAAGGCACCCGTCCGCATTCTCCCGATGAGGGGCAGCAGTGGAAAAATTCCGATACGGCGAACACGCTGAACACACACGATGTCGGAGAATCACGGTGCAACGAACTGGCGGTCAAGGTTTATGGCATCTGCTCCAAGCAGAGTCACTCCATGCTGTCGGATAATCCCCACAGCGGTTTCTATGAAGCGGACACTTCCAGGTGCCTTGATGCGAACGGCGGCAACCCCGCCTGCAATCAAGGCGGCATGGCGGTGGTGGCAGTGCAGGGCTCCATGATCGGAAGATCTGACAAAAACGGCCCTCAGGGCAGCGGTGTGAATGAAGATGTGTCCTTTACGCTGGACGCCGCCGACCGTCACGCTGTGGCATACTGCATGACCACCGGCTCCTATGCTCAGGCATTAAAGGAGCAATCCCCAACGCTGATGGCGCGGGATTATAAGGACCCGCCTGTTGTCAACGAAACGGAGCCTTGTTACATTGTCCGCAGACTGACACCGACCGAGTGCGCAAGACTGCAGGGATTCCCGGACTGGTGGTGCGATAACCTTGGCACAGAAAATCCGACTGCTGAGGATATTGCATTCTGGACGGATGTGTTTGAAACGCATCGGACGGTTATGGGAACATCCTCCAAGCCGAAGACCAGAAACCAGATTGTGAACTGGCTGAAAAACCCGCATTCTGATTCTGCCGAATATAAGATGTGGGGCAACGGCGTGGCGCTTCCCAACGTGGTGTTTGTGCTTTCCGGCATTGTGTATTACGCACAGCTTGATGGCGCATGATCCGGCGGTTCTTTTACAGAGAAATGTGCGGGAACCGCTTGCTATTCCATGCTTTTAGAGTGATATATGTTACTACCAAATAGAAAGGTGGTAACGTTCATGCAAAACGAAAGCTTTGAAAAAGCAGTGGAAAGTTTCATGGAACAGCGGATTGCCGACTGCGGAATGCGCGGCAGTGACAGCCTGCAGGAAGCCTATCAGCAGTTTGAGCAGGCTCTGCACACACTCAAATCCATGCTCACTCCCGAACAAGCAAAAGCGTTTGTGAAATTGGAGGACGCGTATTCACTGGTTGACGGTGAAACAACCAACTGCTATTACCGTGCCGGGTTTTCCGACGCGGTGCAATTTTTACTTGGGTGGGGGGATGGAAAATGGAAATAAGGTTCAATCGAACGGGCGCGGAGCGAAAAGCGCTGGTCACGGCAATCGGAGAGATTTTAGAAATGAAGCCGAAATACTGCGGAATGCCGAGCGCGGCCTATCGTATCGGCACTTTCCATGTTGACAAAAGCGGAACGGTTTCCTTTGATGAGCGGCAATGCGGCGCTGATGTTGAAGCCCTCCTCCACGCCCTTGCGGACAGGGGCTTCACCGCCGAAAGGGCGCCCGACAGCGTTGTGGAAGAAGAGGGCGGGGACATGTCCGAACAAGCGGACGAAGCCGCAGGAAATGCGCCGCAGGGCGAAACGTCGGGGCTTACAGTGACGGTTCCGAGAGATACCCTTTCGGATACGGCCATTGAGAACCTAAAAAGAATTGCGGCTTCCAAATCCGCTTTGCTGAAAAAGGCGCTCGGAACAGACAGCCTCCGGATTGAAGTATCCGATGAGCAGGTGTCCTTCCCCTGGTTCGCACAGACGGATGGGGATTCTGTAGAGGCATATACCCACCTCGTTGCGGCGCTTTGCGAAATGGCAAGGCAGGCCAAGCGTGTGACTGCCACAGAAAAGGAAACCGAAAACGAGAAGTACGCATTCCGCTGTTTTCTCCTCCGGCTGGGATTTATCGGAACGGAATACAAAGCAGAACGAAAAATCCTGCTGAAAAACCTCACGGGTTCCTCAGCGTTTAAGAATGGAGGTGCTGACCATGCGCTTTCCGAGTAAAGAAATTGTCGAGCGCGTGCGCAGGGAATATCCTGCCGGCACCCGCGTGGAGCTTATTAAAATGGACGATGCGCAGGCCCCGCCCGTCGGCACAAAAGGCACGGTTATGGGCGTAGATGATACCGGCTCCCTTCTCATGCGATGGGACAACGGCAGTAGTCTGAATGTGGTCTACGGCGAGGATATCGCAAAGAAGCTCGATACCGTCACGACTATCTGCGGCAGAGAGAAAAAGGTGTGGGATTCCCGTAAGGAAGCCGCCGACTTTTTCCTTGAGGCTATCGCAGGCTCGGAAGGTGCGGAATGCGAACGCTATACCACCATCTACACCAAATTGGTATCTGGACTGGAGGTGTGCAGCGATGACGCAGACGATTAAGGAGCAGATACTCGAAATCCGCGGCACGGGGCTTACAAATATGTTCGATGTGAACATGGTGCAGAGACTTGCCTATGAGCATGATTTCTATGAACTGGTTACATGGCTGGAGGAACACCGAAAGGAATATGTCCGTTTCATTCTGACTGGCGAGGAGTAATATACACAATTCCCGCAGCGGATATCTGGCACATATATTTCTCGGAAATGACTTGCTATTCCGGGCGTTCAGAGTGATATATGTACATGCCGAAAGGCACACAACACTTTTTCAGGGAGGAACCCATGATGGATTACAGGCAGATGATTCGAGAACAGCTTGGCGAAGGCTGGCGCTTTATCAAAGCATACAACGCCTTTGAAAACGGCGAGATGCGCATCATTGCGGCGGACGAAACCGGACGGGAGCACCGCTACATTCTGGTCGACGGGAAGCTGACCGAGAAACCGTAAGGAGGAAATCGCCATGTGGAGCGAAGGCATTCTCACAGGCCCGACGACGGGCAACAGGTACAAATACTGGGTAAAGCACTATGAGGAGCCGAGCGAGACGTTCGGCATCGACGGCGGCAAAATAAGCAAACTCACCATCCGTAAGTTGAACGACAGCCGCGATGTCGTGAACTACGACAGGGGCTGGGACGTGCATTGTCCTGACGAATACGATGTCAGGGCGGTATACGCCGCCATCCTCGAAAAGTACAACTAACCACGAAAAATCCGAGACGCCCCCTTTGCGGGGCTATGTCTCGTACAGATAATTATTACAGGACTGCCGATGGCGGCCCTTTATTTTTCATGGAAAGGAGGCAGTGCGCCGTGCGAAAGCTGAAGAAATACAAGCCTACCAGATTCATGGCAAAAACCTCACGCTACGATGAAAAAGCCGCGGATTACGCTGTTATGTTCATTGAATCACTCTGCCACACCAAAGGCACCTGGGCGGGCAAGCCCTTTGAACTCATTGACTGGCAGGAGCAGATTGTAAGGGACATCTTCGGTATTTTGAAAAAGAACGGCTATCGGCAGTTCAACACGGCATATATCGAGATACCAAAGAAACAGGGAAAGTCGGAACTGGCGGCCGCGGTCGCACTGCTCCTCACCTGCGGTGACGGCGAGGAGCGCGCCGAGGTATACGGATGCGCCTCCGACCGGAATCAGGCGAAGATCGTATTTGATGTTGCCGTGGACATGGTGCGCTTTTGTCCGGCGCTTGCCAAGCGCGTGAAAATACTGGAATCGCAGAAGAAACTGGTGTATAAGCCAACCAACAGCTTCTACCAGGTGCTTTCTGCGGATGTGGCGAACAAGCACGGCTTCAATACCCATGGCGTGATATTCGATGAACTGCACACCCAGCCCAACCGAAAGCTGTTTGACGTCATGCTGCAAGGCTCCGGCGACGCAAGGATGCAGCCGCTGTATTTTTTGATTACAACGGCAGGTAATGATACAAATTCCATTTGCTATGAGGTGCATCAGAAAGCCCTTGATATCCAGGCAGGACGCAAGGTCGACCCCACCTTCTATTCCGTGATTTACGGCGCGGCGGAGGATGAGGACTGGACGGATCCGGAGGTCTGGAAGAAAGCCAATCCCTCCCTGGGCATCACGGTCGGCATCGACAAGGTGAAAGCCGCCTGTGAATCCGCGAAGCAGAATCCCGGCGAGGAGAACGCGTTCCGTCAGCTGCGTCTCAATCAGTGGGTGAAACAGTCGGTGCGCTGGATGCCGATGGAGAAATGGGACGCCTGCGCGTTCCCAGTCTGCGAGGACAACCTCGAAGGCCGCGTCTGCTACGGCGGCCTTGACCTCTCCAGCACAACGGACATTACGGCTTTTGTTCTGGTGTTCCCGCCGCAGGATGAAGCGGATAAATACAGCGTTCTCCCATATTTCTGGATACCGGAGGAAACGGTCGCTCTGCGTGTCCGCCGGGACCATGTTCCCTATGACTTATGGGAACGGCAGGGGCTTATCATGACCACGGAGGGCAATGTGGTGCATTACGGCTATATCGAGAAATTTATTGAGCGGCTCGGAGAGCGCTTCAATATCCGGGAGATTGCGTTCGACCGATGGGGCGCTGTGCAGATGGTGCAGAACCTTGAGGGCATGGGCTTTACAGTCATTCCGTTCGGGCAGGGGTTTAAGGATATGTCCCCGCCCACCAAGGAACTGATGAAGCTGGTGCTGGAAGAAAAAATCGCCCACGGCGGTAACCCTGTTCTTAGATGGAACATGGACAACATCTTCATCCGCACCGACCCCGCCGGCAACATCAAGGCGGACAAGGAGAAATCCACCGAAAAGATCGACGGCGCGGTCGCCACGATTATGGGACTGGATCGGGCTATTCGCTGCGGGAACGAAACGGGCGAGAGCGTATACGACACCAGAGGGCTTCTGGTATTTTGAGGAAGGAGCGTGATAAGAAATGAGTATATTTTCGGGACTTTTCAAATCGAGAGACAAACCTGAGAACAGGACGCCGGGCAGCAGCTATGCCTTTTATCTCGGCGGCTCTTCCTCCGGCAAGCTGGTGACCGAGCGCTCCGCCATGCAGATGACGGCAGTGTATGCCTGTGTGCGCATCCTGTCGGAGGCGATTGCGGAGCTGCCCCTCCACCTCTATCGCTATAAGGAGGGCGGCGGCAAGGAAAAAGCCATTGGCCATCCGTTATATCTTCTGCTCCATGACGAGCCGAATCCTGAGATGAGTTCATTCGTGTTCCGTGAAACGCTGATGACTCATCTTTTGTTATGGGGAAACGCCTATGCCCAGATCATCCGCAACGGCAAAGGCCAGGTCATTGCCCTGTATCCGCTGATGCCGAATAAAATGACGGTCAACCGGGACACGAACGGACAGCTGTATTACCAGTACCAGCGGTCGTCCGATGAGGCGCACACCATGAAAGGCAGTATGGTGATTCTTCAGCCTTCAGATGTGCTGCATATTCCGGGGCTTGGCTTTGACGGGCTGGTGGGCTATTCGCCCATCGCAATGGCTAAGAACGCCATCGGGCTTGCGATTGCCACGGAGGAATACGGCAGCAAGTTCTTCGCAAACGGCGCGGCGCCGAGCGGTGTCCTGGAGCATCCCGGCACCATCAAGAACCCCAGCAAGGTGCGTGAAAGCTGGCAGCAGACCTTCGGCGGCTCGGCGAACAGCAATAAGATCGCCGTGCTGGAGGAAGGCATGAAATACACGCCGATCTCCATTTCACCGGAGCAGGCGCAGTTTTTGGAAACACGCAAGTTCCAGATCAACGAGATCGCGCGGATTTTCCGTGTGCCGCCGCACATGGTCGGCGACCTGGAAAAGTCCAGCTTCTCCAACATTGAACAGCAGAGCCTGGAGTTTGTGAAGTATACGCTGGACCCGTGGGTCATCCGCTGGGAACAGTCCATTCAGCGCCGTCTTCTGACTCCCGATGAAAAGAAAGCTTATTTCGTGAAATTCAATGTGGAGGGCCTGCTCCGCGGCGACTACGCCAGCCGCATGACCGGCTACGCGACGGCAAGGCAGAACGGCTGGATGTCTGCAAACGATATCCGGGAACTGGAGAACCTCGACCGCATCCCGAAAGAGGACGGCGGCGATTTGTACCTCATTAACGGCGCCATGACCAAACTTGCTGATGCCGGCGCTTTCGCGGGTACAGACAACAACAGAGAGGAGGAACAATCCGATGAGTACCAATCTACAGAACCAGAATCAGCGCCAGACGCGGGGACAGAGTCTGAAGTCCGTATCAGAAAGCGGGTGCGAAATGCCAGCGGCGGCTCGCCGCTTTTGGAAGTGGACGAATCAGACGGGCGAAGAGCCGTCCGCAGAGCGGATTCTTGAACTGTACGGCACGATTGCCGAGGAAAGCTGGTTTGACGATGACATCACCCCGGCTGCGTTCCGCGAGGAGCTTTTCGCGGGAAGCGGCCCCGTCACCATCTGGATCAATTCGCCCGGCGGAGACTGCATCGCCGCCAGCCAGATTTATACCATGCTGATGGACTACAAGGGCGATGTGACTGTCAAGGTGGACGGCATCGCAGCATCCGCGGCTTCGGTCGTGGCGATGGCGGGAACCAAAGTGCTGATGGCGCCCACTGCGCTCATGATGATCCACAACCCGGCGACGGTGGCGTTCGGCGACCATGCTGACATGGCAAAGGCAATTGATATGCTCTCCGAGGTCAAGGAAAGCATCATCAACGCCTATGAAATCAAGACGGGGCTTTCCCACGCACAGCTATCGCACATGATGGACGACACCACCTGGATGAACGCCAAAAAGGCCATCGAACTCGGATTTGCGGATGATATCCTGGCGGATGAAAAACGAGGATCCGCAGCGGACACCGAGGGATATGCGTTCTCCGCCTCAGCGGTGGAACGCACCCTCATGAATAAGCTTTCCGGCAAAGCATCCTGCAAGCCGGAAAAACAACCCAAAGGGCGCCCGGTCGATGAACTGAAGGCGTCCCTTTACAAAAAACTGCTGTAAAGCAAGGAGGATTTTTATCATGACGATTACCGAAATGAGAAACAAAAGGGCCAAGCTGTGGAATACGATGGAGGGCTTCCTCGATACCCACAGGAACGAAATGGGCGTGTTGTCCGCGGAGGATGACGCCGCCTATGCCAAGATGGAGCATGACATGGACAGCCTCACCAACGAAATCAAGCGCATGGAGCGCCGGGACGCCATTGAAGCGGAACTGAACAAGCCCGTGAACAGCCCTATTACTGAAGCGCCCGAACGTGCCGCGTCCCTCAAGCCGGAGAAAGCCGGCAGAGCCTCCAACGCCTACAAAGAGGACTTTGACCGCCACCTGCGCGGCAAGGTGGCGCTGCATAATGTCCTGTCCGAGGGCGTGGACGCGGACGGCGGCTATCTGGTGCCGACGGAATTTGAAACCCAGATTGTCACCGCCCTTGAAGCAGAGAATGTGATCCGCTCCCTCGCCAAGGTCATCACCACACAGCACGAACGCAAAATTCCCATTGCCACAGGCCACTCCACCGCACAATGGACTGCGGAGAACGCCGCATACACCGAGAGCAATCCGACCTTCGGGCAGAAGCAGATCGACGCCTTTAAACTGACCGACCTCTGCCGCGTCAGCGTGGAGCTTCTGCAGGATTCCGCCTTCGATATTGAAGATTACCTCATGAATGAATTTGCCAGAGCCTTTGGCATCGCCGAGGAGGAAGCCTTCTGCGTGGGGACCGGAACGAACCAGCCTACGGGCATTTTCACCGCGAACGGCGGCACGGTCGGTGTGACCGCGGCGGCACAAAACGCCATCACGGCGGACGAGTTGATCAGCCTTGTGTATGCGCTGAAATCTCCGTACCGCAGGAACGCCAAGTTCCTCATGAACGACGCGACCATTTCCGCCATCCGCAAGCTGAAGGACTCCAACGGTGTATATCTGTGGCAGCCTTCCCTGCAGGCGGGTGAACCTGACAAGCTGCTCGGATACGACCTGTACACTTCTCCTTATGTGCCGGCGATGGCAGCGGATGCCTATACCGTGGCGTTCGGCGATTTCAAAAATTATTGGATCGGCGACCGCGCGGGCAGAACCGTGCAGAGACTGAATGAGTTGTATGCCACCAACGGTCAGATCGGTTATGTGGCTACGGAACGTGTGGACGGCAAGGTCATTCTGACAGAAGGCATCCAGCTTCTGCAGATGAAGGCGGGTTCGTAATTGAGAAAGGGGGCGGCGGTCATGGCACTGGATACACTGCTTGAAAAGGTCAAAGCGAATCTGATTCTTTCGCATACGGTAGACGATGAGCTTTTGCAGCTGTACATCACCGCCGCCGTCCGTTATGCCGAAAGCTATCAGCACATTTCGGCGGGCTATTATGGGGAAAACGAGATGACACCGACTACAGAGCAGGCGGTCATCATGCTGGCAAGCCATTTTTATGAATCGAGGGACGGCTCCACGGGCGGCTTTTTTGCCGATTCTGTGCAGGCGGGCCGGCAGGTCTGGGAAACGGTGAACCTGCTGCTGCGGCTTGACCGGGATTGGAAAGTATGAGAGCCTTGCAAGCAAGGCTCGCGAGTTTTATGCTTTTCAGCATAAACGCTTGCCGAAATTTTGCTTCGCAAAACCGCATAAAACATCGCAGATAAGGAGGGCTTGTATTGTCTTTCGGAAAAATGAACAGTTTCATCGACATTATCTCCAACGCGCCGGTCAAGGACGCGGACGGCTTTGTCACGCAGGGCGACACAGTTCTTGCCTCCGTTCGTGCCTACAAGGAGGAGCGCAACGGCTCGGAGCGCTGGGCCAACATGGCGGTATTTTCCGAAGCGTCCGTGCTGTTCCGTTTCCGCAAAATCCCCGGCGTCGAGGTCAGTCCGGCACAATTCATCGTCTGCGAGGAAAAACGCTACCGCATCACCAGCGCGGAGGATGTGCGCGGGCGCGGGATGTATGTGGAATGCCTGTGCGAGCTGGTGGAAGGGAGCGTGAACTGATATGGCTCGGGCTGAAATGAAAATGCCGGAGGAATTTCTCTTGAAGGTTTCCCGGCTGAATGAAAAGACAGACGAAATTTTGCCCCGTGTGCTGGAGACCGGCGGGCAGGTGGTGCTGGAGCGGGTAAAATCCAACCTCTCCGCCGTCGTCGGGAAAGGCACGAAAAATCCAAGCCGCTCCACCGGCGAACTGGAAAGCGCGCTGGGACTTTCGCCCGCCAAGCCTAAGCGGGACGGTTCCGGCTGGGACATCAAGGTCGGCTTTGCCGAGCCGCGCTCGGGCGGCGGCAGTAACGCAAAAATCGCCAATATTCTGGAGTACGGCAAGCACGGTCAGCCGCCCAAGCCCTTTCTCAAGCCGGCGAAAACCCAGAGCCGTAAGGCCTGCATTGAAACCATGGAGGCAAAGCTGGACGAGGAGGTGCGGGGAATATGAGCGTGCTTTCGGAACTGAATACGCTTCTCACGCCCATTCTCCCTGTGGAGACGGGCGTTTTTTCAGGCGTTCCGCCCGATGAATATCTGGTGCTGACGCCGCTGACGGACGATTTCGCCCTCTTTGGCGACAACGCGCCGCTGATGGATGTGTCCGAAGTGCGGATTTCGCTCTTTTCCAAGGGCAATTACCTGCAGCGCAAGCGGCAGATTACGCAGGCGCTTTTGAACGCCGGCTTCACCGTCACCGGACGCACCTATGTCGGGCACGAGGACGATACCGGCTACCACCACTACGCAATCGACATTGCGCAGTCTTATGAAACGGAGGAATAATTTATGGCGACTATCGGGCTGGATAAGCTCTATTACGCAAAAATCACCGAAGCCGAGGACGGTGAGGAAACCTACGGCACCCCGGAAATTCTCGCGAAGGCCATCTCGGCGGAATTGTCGATAGAACTTGCCGAAGCGACCCTTTATGCCGATGACGGCGCGTCGGAGGTGGTGAAGGACTTCAAATCCGGCAAGCTGACGCTGGGCGTGGACGATATCGGCATCACGGCCGCGCAGGATCTCACCGGCGCGGCGGCGGACGACAACGGCGTGCTGATTTCCGCCGGAGAAAACATTGCCCCGCCGGTGGCAATCGGCTTTCGCGCCCTGCGGGCAAACGGCAAGTATCGGTATTTCTGGCTGTACCGCGTCATCTTCGGCATTCCGTCCGCCAACCTGCAGACCAAAGGCGATTCCATCACCTTTCAAACGCCCAGCATTGAGGGCACGGTCATGCGCCGCAACAAACCGGACGCCAAGGCAACGCACCCGTGGAAGGCAGAGGTTTCCGAGGGCGCTTCCGGCGTGACGGCTGAAACCATTTCCGGCTGGTTCGGGCAGGTGTATGAACCCACTTACACCGAAGCGACGTCCGGCGAATAAGGAGGCTGACGCATGGAAAACGAACGAAGTGCTGTGATTAAAATTGGTGGAAAAGACTATGAGCTGGTGCTCACCACCCGCGCCACCAAGGAAATCGCGCGCCGCTACGGCGGGCTGGAGAACCTCGGTGAAAAGCTGATGAAATCCGAGAATTTCGAGATGGCGCTGGATGAGATCATCTGGCTGATTACCCTGTTGGCGAATCAGTCCATTTTGATTCACAATCTCAAAAACAAGGACGCGCCGCAGGAACTGCTGACCGAGGAGGACGTGGAACTGTTGACCTCGCCGCTGGATCTGGCGGCGTACAAGAACGCCATCACCGAGGCGATGTTCAAGGGCACAGCGCGGAATGTGGAAAGTGAGGAGGAAACCTCCTCAAAAAACGCGGAAGTCGGGTAAACACGGAGGAACTGTTTACCCGGCTTTTCTATTACGGAACGGTGCAGATGGGCATGGGCGCGGAGGAATTCTGGCTGATGCCCATCGGCCTGTTTCTGGATTTATGGACCTGTCACAAGCAGTTTCTCGGCATGGAAAAGCCGAAACAAATCTTTTCGATTGACGATATCATCCCGCCGGGGATTTGAAGGGAGGTGAGCGGCAGATGGCGGATAATTTCGGCCTGAAAATCGGTGTGGAGGGCGAAAAGGAGTTCAAAAAGGCGCTCTCGGATATCAATCAGAGCTTCAAGGTTCTCGGCTCGGAAATGACGCTGGTCACCAGCCAGTTTGACAGGCAGGACAAATCCGTGCAGGCGGCCGCCGCCCGGAATGAAGTCCTCAACAAGCAGATCGACGCCCAGAAGACGAAAATTGAAACCCTGCGCGCCGCTTTAGAGAACGCCGCCACTTCCTTCGGCGAAAACGACCGCCGCACCCAGAACTGGCAGATTCAACTGAATAAGGCGCAGGCTGAACTGAACGATATGGAGCGCGAGCTGTCAGAATCCGCCGAGGACGCGGACAATTTGGGAAATGAACTGAAGGAAAGCGCCGATGAGGCGGAAAAGTCCGGTTCCAAGTTTGAAAAGCTGAGTGGCGTCCTCAAAGGCGTCGGCGTGGCGATGGGCGCGGTCGTGGTCGCCGCAGGCGCCGCCGCCGTCAAGCTCGGCAAGGAAGTCATTTCCGCTTATGCGGATTACGAACAGCTGGTGGGCGGCGTGGATACGCTGTTTAAAGATTCCAGCGCGGCCGTCCAGAGCTATGCCGCCAACGCTTTCAAGACCGCCGGTATGTCCGCCAACGAGTATATGGAGACGGTCACCAGCTTTTCGGCCAGCCTCATCCAGTCCCTCGGCGGCGACACCGCCAAGGCGGCCAAAGCGGCGGACACGGCGATTACCGATATGTCCGACAACGCCAACAAAATGGGCACGGACATTTCCGCCATTCAGGACGCGTATCAGGGCTTTGCCAAGCAGAACTACACGATGCTCGACAACCTCAAGCTCGGCTATGGCGGCACGAAAACTGAGATGGAGCGGCTCCTTTCCGACGCCGAAAAACTGTCCGGGCAGAAATATGACATCAGCAATCTGAACGATGTGTACGCGGCCATCCACGTTATTCAGACGGAAATGGGCATCACGGGCACCACCGCCAAGGAAGCGACCGAAACCATCAGCGGGTCAATTTCGGGCATGCAGTCTGCGTTCAGCAACTTGATTGCGGGGCTGGGCGATGCGGACGCGGATATTCAGCTGCTGATCGGCAACGTGGTGGAAGCGTTTCAAAATGTGGTCAAAAACATCACGCCGGTGATTGAAAACATCGTCGCCGCCCTGCCCGCCGCTTTGGACGGGATTCTGCAGGCGCTCGGCGAACTGCTCCCCACGCTGCTGTCCACGGTGGTCAGCCTGTTTACGCAGGTGCTCGACACGCTTCTGACGCTTCTGCCACAGTTGATTCCAGCGGCGGTGGACGCGGTCATGACCATCGTTTCCGCCCTCATTGACAGCCTGCCGCTCCTCATCGACGCGGCGGTGCAGCTGGTGACGGCGCTGGTCGAGGGTATCGGCTCAGCTCTGCCGGAACTGATTCCCGCGGCGGTAAACGCCGTGACCACCATTGTGCAGGGACTGATTGACAATCTCCCGATGCTGCTGGAGGCGGCGCTGCAGCTCATTCTCGGTCTGGCGCAGGGGCTGCTTGACGCCATTCCGCAGCTGGTGGCGGCACTCCCCGCCATCATCACCGCGCTGGTGAATTTTCTGGTCGGCTCGATTCCGCAGATTATCGAGGCCGGCATTCAGCTTTTGACCTCGCTGGTGACCGCCCTGCCGCAGATCATTGAAGCGGTGACGGCGGCGATTCCCCAGATTGTGGACGGCCTTGTGAATGCGCTGATTCTTTCCATCCCTCTCATTGTGGAGGCGGGCGTCAAGCTGCTCATCGCGCTGATTCAGAACCTGCCGCTCATCATCACGACGGTAGTTTCCGCCATCCCGCAGATTGTCGCCGCCCTGTCAAGCGCCTTCGCCGGGAACACCGGAAAAATCATTACGGCGGGCGTGAAGCTGCTGGTTTCGCTGATTGCCAATCTGCCCTCCATCATTGTGGAAATCGTCAAAGCGGTACCCCAGATTGTGGCGGGACTGGTTAGCGCCTTCACCGGCTATATCGGGCAGATGGCGCAGGTGGGCGGCAATCTCATCAAGGGCTTGTGGCAGGGGATTTCGGATGCCGGCACGTGGCTGTGGAACAAAATCAGCGGCTTCTTCGGCGGCGTCGTGGACCGCATCAAGGACTTCTTCGGCATTCATTCGCCTTCGACGCTGTTCGCCGGTCTTGGCCGCAACATGGGCGAAGGCATCGGCGTGGGGTTCGAGGATGCGATGGCGTCCGTGTCGCGTGAGATGCAAAACGCCATCCCCACCAGCTTTTCTGTCAGCGCCGGCGCATCCGGGCGAAGCACTTCCGCAGGCACGAGCATCACCCAGAACATCTCGGTGGTTTCTCCCAAGGCGCTGTCCGAAAAGGAGCTTGCCCGGGAATTTAAGAACCTCTCGCGCAAGCTGGCGCTGGAGTTTTAAGGAGGGACGGCATGGAACTGACCTATACCAACGAATCGGGCGGCAAGCTGACGCTGCGGCAGGCAAAGCCGTTCTTTCTGACAACGCTTGACGGCGCGGGGAGCGTCCGCCAGACCGTCAATACCTTTCAGGCGCCCCAGCAGGACGGCGCTTTTTTCATTTCCTCCGCGCTGGATATGCGCAATATTACGCTGGAAGGAACGATTGTGGCGGGAACGCCGAACAAAGCCTACGAGTACCGCAGGCAGTTTTTGAAGATATTCACGCCCAAACAGCAGGGCACGCTGACTTACCGGAACCGGCAGATTGCCTGCGTGGTGGAGGAAGCCGGGTTCACCGCCTCGGGCAGGGAGCGCGCGCCGGGCTTCTTCGTCAGCCTGCTGTGTCCCTCGCCCTTCTTTGAAGCGCTTGCGGAAGTCCGCGCGGAGCTTGCCCGCTGGACGCCGCTCTTTCATTTTGTGCTGGAAATCCCTGACGGCGGCGTGGAATTCGGCTCCCGCCAGCCCAGTCAGATTATTACGGTGGAAAATCCCGGCGATGTATCCTGCGGGTGCCGAATCGTGTTCCGGGCGCTGGGCGAGGTGGAAAATCCCGAACTGATGGATGTTTCTACCGGCGAATATGTCCGCCTGAACACCGTCATGACCGCCGGCGAGGAAATCCGCGTTTACACCCATTTTGCGGGCAAGCGGGTGGTGCGGCTGCAGAGCGGTGAGGAAGTCAGCGTATTCAGCCTGCTGGATACCGGCTCGACTTTCCTTCAGCTTTCGCCGGGGGAAACCACGCTCCGCTACGATGCGGCGGCGGGCAAGGAACTGCTGGAGGTCAGCCTGTACTACCGTCCGCAGTATCTGGGAGTGTGATTTTATGGAACTGTATGTTTTTGATGCGAACCGCCGGCCTGCCGGCGTGGTGGAGTCGTTTGAATATCTGCGCTGGACAAGGAAGTATTCCCAGTGCGGGAGTTTTGAACTCAAGGCCATCGCCACGGCGGAAAACCTCGCTCTGCTGACGCTGGGAAATCTTCTTTGGAAAAGCGGCGGTGAGGAAGCCGGCGTGATTGAGTATGCGGAAATCTCGCAGGAGGAAAAAGAGCTCATCACCGTCAGCGGGCGATTCGCCGTTTCCTACCTCGCCCGGCGCATTGTGTGGGACACGGAAATCCTAAACGGTACGCTCGCCGACTGCGTGGGGCAGCTTTTGGATAATCACCTCATCAATCCGGGCAACACCGACCGGCGGATGGACTTCATCGCCTATGACGGCGGCGGGCTGTCGGACCCGGTCAGCACCCAGATTTCCTACAAAAACCTCATGGACGCGGCAATGAGCCTGTGTGAGGCGGCGGACGCGGGCATCAAGGCGGTGTTCAATCCGGCAAATGGAATCTTCACCGTCACGCTGTACAAGGGCGCCGCATCGCAGGCGGTGTTCTCGTGGGAGTACGAAAATCTTACGTCACAGACCTTTACCAAAAGCGCCTCGGACTATGCCAACGTGGCGCTGGTCGGCGGCGAGGGCGAAGGGGCGGAACGCGTATTTGCCGTGTATGGAGAAAGCGAGGGTACTGAGCGCCGGGAGGTATTTGTGGACGCCAAAAGCCTCCGCTCCGAGGATTTCGGGGACGAATACACCGCCGCCCTGCTCTTTCAAGGGCAGAGCAAGTTAAGCGAGCTTGCGATGGCGCAGTCCTTCGATGCGTCCGTCAATCCACACGGCAATCTAACCTACGGCACGGATTTCGACCTTGGGCAAACCGTGAAGGTGGTGTCAAAGAAATGGGGCGTGACGCTTACCACCCGCATTACGGAGATTGAGGAAAGCTACGACAGCACCGGGCAGAGCCTGGACATCACGTTCGGCAAGGGTATGCTCACGCTGGCACAGAAACTGAAATTGGAGGGGTGATACGATGGAGAAAAGCGGATTTTTCAACAGCACCAGCGGCGACCGGATGTACGACGCGTCCGACTTTGCGGGGTATTTTTCAAAGCTGGTGTCAAACGGCATCTTTTATGCCAATGCCGACAATCTGCGTGTGACGCCGGGCGGCGGGCTGTCGGTGAACGTCCTCGCCGGCAGTGCTTGGATCAATGGCTACGCCTATGAAAATACAGAGGAACTGAACCTGACGCTTGCGGCGGCAGACGGCGTGAATTCCCGCATCGACCGGGTGGTCGTCCGCTGGGACGCGGTGGAGCGCAAGATTTCCGCGGCTGTGCTGACGGGAACGGCGGCGGCTTCTCCCACCGCGCCGGACATTACCCGAAGCGACAATCTTTATGATTTGGTTCTGGCAAATGTCATGATTCCTGCCGGCGCGGTATATATCGCCACGCAGCATCTGACGGACAAAAGGCTGGATACAGCTCTGTGCGGCACGGTCAATTCGCTGATTACGGCGGTCTATGAATAGGAGGTGTTGTCGTTGCTGCGCAACAACGCAAGTTTTCCTTTTTTGCAAAAAGGAATGCAAAAATTCGGCAAGCCGAAACGGAAAACTTGTTAATCGGAAGGAGGATTTTAAATGGCAGATATCAACGGCGTTGTATTAAGCGCGGGCAGCGGCCCGACGGTTAAATACACCATTACCTATTCCAAAAGCCGTCCGAGCAACAGTCAGATGACCTACAGTTTCACCATTGCGGCGGCTCTGGGTTCCTCGGGTTCCTACATCCACAGCGGCTACGCGCTTTTATGCACCGTCACCATCAACGGCTCGTCCGGTCAGGTGCGCATCAAGGCCGCCGACAACGACAACTGGGACGGCACCACGCCCCGCTACCGTTCTGTGACGGTGACCTGTTCGTCCACCGCTGGCAACGCCGCGCAGGGCGTGCGCTTCCGGGTGGTGTCGGACGGGCGGCTGAGCATCAGCTCCGGCGTTATCGACAATTCCAGTTATACGGTGACCAGCTCCGCGCTTCTGACCACCGCTTGCGGTGCGCCAACCTCCTGCTCGATTGCTCCGACCGTGGCGGAGGGCGGTGCCACGCTTTCGTGGAGCGGTGCTTCCTCCGGGACAAACAACGCCGTCACAGGATTTGAAATCCAGTACAGCGATTCCTCCAACAACGCCGATTGGGGAAACTGGACGGCGCTGAGCACGGTTTCTTCCTCTTCCGGGACGGGGAGTTTATCTGTTTCGCCGCCCTCCACACGAGGCAGTTACCGCCGGTTTCGAATACGAACGCAGGGCGCGGCTGGGTCCGGCTACTATTCGGGCTGGACGGTCTCCTCCAATTCCGTACGCAAAAACACGCCGCCCGGAAAGGCATCTGTTTTGACGGCATCTCCCTTGGTCTACAGCGAAGGACCCGTTACCCTGACATGGAGCGGCGCGTCAGGCGGCACCAGTCCCATCAAGGGCTACATGCTGGCAAGCAAGACATCCACGGACGGTTCGACCTGGACTTCATGGAATGTGCTGGAAACCTTCAATCTCTCCGCATCCTCTGGGACACGGGCAGCGGCGGCTTCCACCACGCCCGGCACTTACACGAAATACGGTCTGTGGACCATCGACACGCTGGACGTCTATTCCGCCGAGCAGGTGTCCAACAGCATTCTCTGCGTGGCGGCCGCCTGTGATGAACCGACAATCGCGGCGCCGAAAAACGGCGCTTCCACCTACAACCCGAATCCCCGCGTGCTGCTGACCACCGGCGCGCAGCCGGACGAACAGGTGGCGCAGGTGAAAATCGGCACGGGCAGCTGGCGGGACGGCGTGAACAATCCGTCTCTCTTTTCACCCAGCGGCTCGGTCGGCGGTAGTGCGGCGGTGATGTTCAAGGCGGAATCCCAGTCGGCGGGGACAAAAACGCTCACAGTGCGGTGCGTGAACACGGATTTTGAAGCGCCCAGCGCGGAGGTTTCCCGCTCGTTTACGGTGCTGGCGTCTCCGTTTGAAGCAATCGCGGCAAATGAAACCAAGGTGAAGGCAAGCCATATCACGGCGCTTCGCACCGCCGTCAACACCGTGCGCAATTACTACGGCCTTGCGCCGGTTTCGTGGAGCGAGGAAATCACGGCGGGCAGAACGAAAGTGAAAAACTGGCCGCTTCACATTCTGGAAATCCGCGCCGCCGTAGAGCCGGTGATTGCGGTCATCAATCAGTACAGCGCGGCCTCCGGCTTTGCCGTGCCGGAACCGGACTGGGAGGAGCTCGGAACAGGCAGGCCCCGGGCGGCGGTGATGAATCAGCTTGCCGAACTGATTCTTTCGCTGTAACACTCACAAATTCAAGCGTTTCCGCTCTGTGCGGGAGCGCTTTTTTCATACAAAAAATTGAAAACAGGAGGTATCGATATGAAGGAAATCTGGGTCTGGATTCAGGCCGCGCTGGCGGCTGTCGGCGGTTTTCTCGGCTGGTTCCTCGGCGGGTGGGACGGCTTTCTCTATGCGCTGCTGGCGTTTGTCGTCCTCGACTATCTGACGGGCGTGCTGTGCGCGATTGCCGACAAAAAGCTCTCCAGCGAAGTCGGCTTCAAGGGCATTTCCCGCAAGGTACTGATTTTCGCGCTGGTGGGCGTTGGGAACATCATCGACAGTCAGGTGTTGGGCTACAGCGGCGCGGTGCGCACGGCAGTTATCTTTTTCTACCTGTCCAACGAAGGCGTGTCCATTCTGGAGAACGCGGGGCATCTGGGGCTTCCCATCCCCGAAAAACTGAAGGCGGTTCTGGAACAACTCCATGACCGCAATGATGAGGAGGAACAATAACTATGGCAGGAATCAAAGGAATTGACGTATCCCACTGGCAGGGAACGATTGACTGGGGCAAGGTCAAAGCGGCAGGCATTAAGTTTGCCATCATCAAAGCCGGAGGCTCTGACGCGGGCTTCTACACCGACAGCAAATGGGAAGAAAACTATACGGGGGCCAAGGCAGCAGGCATCCCTATCGGCGCATACTACTTCGTCGGCAAGGACTGCGTGACTGCCTCTGCAGGAAAAGCTGATGCGGAACGCTTCATCAAAATCCTGAAAGGCAAGCAGCTGGAGTATCCTGTCTACATGGATAACGAAGCGCAGCCTGCTTCCGCCAAAGCCGGTATTACGGAAGCCGCCATTGCTTTCTGTGAGACAATGGAAGCCGCCGGATACTTTGTCGGTATCTACGGCTCTGCTGTCTCCGGTTTTAAGGAGCGCATGGATGACAGCAAGCTCAAGGCCTATTCCCACTGGGTGGCGCAGTACGCCAGTAAATGCACCTACTCCGGCGAATACGGTATCTGGCAGTATTCTTCCACTGGCAAGGTCGATGGCATCAATGGAAATGTGGATATGGACTATGGATATATCGATTATCCGTCCATCATCACGAACAGCGGCTTTAACGGCTACAGTAACGGGAGTGCGACTACAACCTACACGAAGTCCGTTGATGAACTTGCCGCCGAGGTCATCCGCGGGGATTGGGGCAACGGAGACACACGCAAACAACGCCTGACCGCCGCCGGGTATGACTACACCGCCGTACAGGCAAAGGTCAACGAGATTCTTTCCGGGAAAAGCACTTCAACCACGGAAACCTATGAAAGCTATACCGTGGTCAAGGGCGACACCCTCTGGGGCATTGCCGCCAAAAAGCTTGGAAGCGGCGCACGATACAAGGAAATCAAGACGCTGAATAGTTTGTCCTCAGACACGATTTATGCCGGGCAGAAGCTGAAAATCCCGAAAAAGTAAATACGACTGCCCGTCAGCCCCTCGCTGTCCACTTTCGGATGGTGAGGGGCTGTTTTTTTGTTTACGTTCTCGGCCAAACTCAGTCCTTTTGTCCAGATGGGTCATTGAGGGAATTCCTCGGATGGGAGGTAAGCGTATATGGCTGTTATTACTGGCGTAATACCAGAAATCAATGATGAAAAGAAACCTGTTTCACAGGAACAATTGCGGCGCGAAGTAGATTATGCAAGGGCACAGAAAATACTCGAATCCATGCTGAATCAGGGGCTTATTTCATTGTCAGAATTCGACAAGATCACCGCCTTAAACCGCGAATCTTTCTCTCCCGCGCTGGCGGAGATTATGCCCTGAAACCGTTGCTATCACATCGTTTTAGAGGTAATATTGTCACACTGACCAAGGAGGTGAAAACGTGAAGAAGGTCACGAAAATAGATTCCCGTGCTGTCAACCCGATTGGGGAAAATGAAGCGCCAAAACTGCGTGTCGCGGCCTACTGCCGTGTTTCCACCGACAGCGACGAGCAGAAGGAAAGTCTGGAAACGCAGATTCGGCATTATGAATCATACATCAAGGCAAATCCCGCATGGAAATTTGCCGGCGTGTATTCCGACGAAGGCGTCACCGGCACCAAAAAGGAAAAGCGTCCGGAGCTTCTCCGGATGATTGCCGACTGCGAGGACGGGCGGATTGACTATATCGTCACCAAGTCTATCAGCCGGTTTGCAAGAAACACCGCCGACTGTCTGGAACTGGTGCGCAAACTTCAGAAACGCGGCATTTTTATCTATTTCGAGAAAGAAAATCTGGACACCGGCACCATGGAAAGCGAATTCATGCTGTCCATCCTGAGCGGCCTTGCCGCGGAGGAGTCGGCTTCCATTTCTCAGAATAATAAATGGTCGATTCAGCGCCGGTTCCAAAACGGCACCTATAAAATCACCTGCCCGCCCTACGGCTACGATTCCATTGACGGAATACTGGTCATAAACGAGCGGGAGGCGAAAGTCGTTCGCTTTATCTTTTCGGAAATTCTGTCCGGAAAAGGAACGCCCCAAATAGCCAAAGAATTGAACCGCCGAGGACGAAAGGGAAAGATGGGCGGTCAGTGGACATCGACGAGCATTCGCGGAATGGTAATCAACGAAAAATATACCGGCGATGCCGTTTTTCAAAAAACCTATACCGACTCGAATTTCAACCACCGCCGCAACGATGGGGAAAAAGAGAAATATCTGATTCGAAACCATCACGAACCGATTGTCAGCCGCGAGGACTTTGAAGCCGCGCAGGCCGTTATCGCTCAGCACCGCAGGGAAAAAGGCATAAAACCGAAGCAGACAAAGTATCTGAACCGATACCCGTTTTCGGGAAAAATTATTTGTGAACACTGCGGCGGCACGTTCAAGCGCCGTACCCACGCATACGGGCGGCACAAAATCGCGTGGTGCTGCGGCACCCATATCAAGGACATCAAAAAATGCCCGGTGAAATACATTCCAGAGTCCGCCCTCGAATGCGCCTTTGTCACGATGATGAACAAGCTCATCTTTGCCAATCAGGCTGTTCTCAAACCCCTGCTGTTCAGTCTGCGCGGGGTAAACGCCGATGACGGCATGGAGCGAATCGGAGAGCTCGAAAAAAGTCTGGAGGAAAACCGGCGTCAGCAGGAAATGCTGGTCAGTCTGTTGAGCAAGGGGTATCTGGAACCCGCCGTTTACAAGAAAAGCAATAACGAGCTGCTTCGGGAAGCCGAGCGGATTCAGCATCAAAAGGATTCCATTTCTCGTCTTTTGAACTGTGACAGTCAATACCTGACGGAGGTCAGTGAGCTTCTGCAGTACTGTACGAAAGCAAAAATGCTGCGGGAATTTGACGGAGCACTGTTCTCCCGCTTTGTGGAGCGGATTCACGTGTATGAGCGTGAGAAAATTGGCTTTGAAATGAAATGCGGCGTCACGCTGAAAGAAAGGCTGTGTGATTGGTCTGAAAGATAAATCTTTCAGACACGAGTTTCATGCTTTTCGGACAGTGTCCGAAATTTCGCAAGCGAAACCGCATAAAACATCGAAAAGAGGAGATTGATTGATGAGCCACATACCCTACGGCTACCGGATTGAAAACGGGAAAGCCGTCATTGATGAGAAAACCGCCGAACAGGTGAGGACACTCTTTGAGGCCTACCTTTCCGGTGATTCCATGAGTACCGCCGCAGACAAGGCGGGAATTAAAAGTTTTCACGCCGGAATCGGCAGAATGCTTACAAACGCCCGCTATTTGGGCGACGGGTTTTATCCCGCCATCATCGACGCAGATACCTTTGCGGCCGCAGAAGCGGAGCGCGCCCGGCGGGTGGAAAAGCTGGGCCGTATTCAGAAGCAGAAAGAACCGGAAAAGGCGGTCTTTCCCACATCTTTTTGCATACGCGAAAGAACGGAGCAGTTAGATGACCCGTTCGAGCAGGCGGAATACGCCTACAGTCTGATCGAAACGGAGGTAAAAACAGATGGAAGTCAGTAAAAATATCACAGTCATTCCGGCGAGAAAACACAGGCGCGCCGAACCGGGTGAGGAGAAGCCGAAGCTGCGTGTCGCCGCTTACTGCCGGGTTTCCACCGATACGGAGGAGCAGGCCACCAGCTATGAAACGCAGATTGAGCATTACACCGCCTACATTAACGGCCACCCGGACTGGACGCTGGCGGGCGTTTTCGCGGACGACGGAATCAGTGGGACCAACACCAAAAAGCGCGACGAGTTCAACCGCATGGTTGACGAGTGCATGGCGGGCAAAATCGACATGATTGTCACCAAATCCATCAGCCGGTTTGCCCGAAACACGCTGGACTGCCTGAAATACATCCGCCAGTTGAAAGAGAAAAATATTCCCGTGTATTTTGAAAAAGAGAACATCAACACGATGGATTCCAAGGGCGAAGTGCTTTTAACGATTATGGCGTCCCTTGCCCAGCAGGAAAGCCAGAGCCTTTCTCAAAACGTGAAGCTGGGCCTGCAGTACCGCTACCAGCAGGGACAAATCCAGGTCAACTGCACCCGCTTCCTCGGCTATACCAAGGACGAAAACAAGCATCTGGTTATCGTTCCGGAGGAGGCAAAAATCGTTCGGCGCATTTACCGCGAATACCTTGAGGGTGCCAGTATGCTCAAAATTGCCCGCGGTCTGGAAGCGGACGGCATTTTAAACGGCGCGGGCAATGCACACTGGCACACCAGCAATATCAGCCAGATTCTGCGAAATGAGAAATACATCGGCGACGCTCTTCTGCAGAAAACCTACACCACGGATTTTCTCACGAAAACGCGCGTCAAAAACCAAGGCATTGTTCCGCAATATTACGTGGAAAACAGCCACGAAGCCATTATTCCGCGTGAGATTTTCATGCAGGCACAGGAGGAGCTGGTGCGTCGGCGGCTGGTTCATAAAAGCCCAAACGGGAAAAACCGGGTGTTCAGCAGCAGCCACTGCCTGTCGAACATCGTCTACTGCGGCGGCTGCGGGGAGTTTTACCGCCGAATTCACTGGTACAACCGGGGCAAAAAATCGGTTGTCTGGCGGTGCATCAGCCGGTTGGAGAACACCGGCCTGTACTGCGACGCCCGCACCGTGCCGGAGAACCAGCTGGAGCAGGTGCTGGTCAAAGCCATCAACCGGACACTCTGCGACAAGGACGATTTTCTCGAAATCCTGCAGAAAAACATTGAAACTGTCCTCAGCCACGGGAATGACCAGGCGCTCGCCGACATCGAAAAGCGCTTGAAGGAACTGCAGGCAGAGCTTTTGAAGCTGGCCGCGTCCAATGCGGATTATGAGAAAGTGGGCAACGAGATTTACCGCCTGCGGGACGAAAAGCAGAAGGCCCTGATGGAAAGCGCCAACCGTGACGAGGTCAAGAAGCGCATCGCCGACATGGGTACTTTCCTACGGGAACAGCCCACAGAAATTACGGAATATGACGAATCCCTTGTCCGGCGGCTGATTGAAAAAGTAACTGTCTACGCAGATAAATTCACCGTGGAATTCAAGTCTGGTGTAACGGCGGATGTGGATGAATAAGGGTAAAAACGAGCAAGGCACTCTGCGGAATTTTTGAACGCAGGGTGCCTCGTTTGTTTTACTTAAGTTTTTTTCTCTGTACCAATCTCAACACAGTAACCAGTATAACCACAATGTGGGCAGGTTAGTTTTCTCGTTTTTGGTGTATGGCTGGAAAATATAAATTTAGTTATCGTCGGTCTGAATTTTGTATTACATTCCGCACAGATATATTCGGTGTTTGTATAATATATCCTTGTCAATATAATTCCCAATAACAGGACCATTGGAAATCCTATCGCAAAGGGAATCCATAACCCCTTTGTAATCCACGGGATCACCGTTGAAATTAAAATGATATCCATGAGCAGTCCCACGACAACCATAGTCGCATGAGTTCTTTTGAGTACTTTTTTACGCTCCATCATATGTTCTATGTCGCGAATTGAATTTACCGAGATTTTACCTGTGCTTTGAATGTTTTCCTTAATAGCCGAAATAACATTCAATTGTTTTTGTCTGTCCTTAATTTCTGTATCAATTTGTTTTGCCTGCTCGCTGAGCAATAAAAGCAATACTTTCGATTGATTATCACTGTCCAGTATTCCCTTGATTGTTCCCAGCGTTAATCCAAGCGCTTTAAGCATACAAATAAAACGCAGTTTATTAAGATCATCGTCAGAATACAGCCGACGCCCTCCTTCCGTCAGTTGCGATGGTTTCAGTAGATCTTTTGCGTCATAAAATTGTACTGTTCGGACAGTGGTATCGCACAGCTTTGCCAATTCACCGGTCGTATATTGCGGCATAGAAATCACCTCCTTGCCTTTATCCTACACGATTACGCAACGTCATGAGCAAGGGGTCACGTAAGAGGATTTTTTGTATAAAACTTAATTTTTTTAGTTTTATACATAAGAATCAATACGAGTAAAGTGTTTTTGGAGAATATGAACGCTGGGCGCCTTACTCATTTTTGTGTTTAAGTTCATATGTAAAACATAATTGTGAGTTTTGAATTGTGCTCATTTTGCAAGGAAAATTTCTAATTATGCAACCAACTATGCTAGAATATATCAGTATTCATCATGCTTCCTCAACTGCTATCCATACTTCTTGGCGATTTTCTTTCATATAGCATTCAAATACAGGCAAGTCTGAAAGCTTATAGCCTGAACTTGGCAGCCATTCAGAATAAAATTTCTGATAGACATCCTGCACTGCCTTTGGGATTTCACCATCCGCATTGATGATGGCCCATGTTGCGGCAGGATAGGAGAACTCCACCATTCCTTCCGGAACAGGAGCATGATTACAATTCGGCACATCTACATAGTTTGTGACAGCTAAAATATAGTCCATTTCATCAGAGCTTCCCCACTCACCTCCGGCGGCAACTCCCAAAAAACCGGAAGGTCGATAATCCGGGAAAAACTGCATTAATTTTTTCATAGTACCGTCTTTCCACGCCTTTTCCCATATCTGCGGAACAAATTCAAAAGCCCTGTTCGTTTTAATCCTGTGTGAGATACCAGCTACTTTAAACGCGGGCCATTGCTCAATTTGATACTTCATTTTCTCTGCCCCTTTAATTGTAATCTGAAAAGAGATCTTAGGACAGGATTTAAGCATCGTCGGTTCATTTCTTACTGTTGACGGCAATATTCCATGAAAGTTTCTAAAAGCACGCGAAAAAGCATCTTGTGAATCATAACCATACTTCAGGGCAATATCAATGATTCTTTCGTTACCCTTTATTATATCGAATGCCGCAAGTGTTAGTCTGCGATTTCTGATATACTCTGACAATGAGGTTTGCGCCATGTATGAGAACATTCTCTGAAAATTGTATATAGAACAACACGCAATTTCAGATATTCTGTCATACGATATTTCACTTTGCAAATTAATATCAATATAATCCATAACCTCATTAAGCTGTTTTATCCAGTCCATGTCTACCACCTCCTCTCTGATTGAAATTATAGCGCAAATAGTTTATTTCTTCTCGACTTTTTATGGCGCAATTAGTAGATAAAAATTGATGAATAATAATTTGTAGGGAACTACTCACCAAATTTCTGTTTATCTCTACAACATCGACATTTGTACTTACGCGACAATAAATACCCACTGGTTTCTCTCGTCTAGCAGGTTTAGCGGGTATAATATGTACTTTTGGATTGTAAGTCATTGCGCATCTCCTAAAAATCAAGTTAACCTTAACGCATGAACTTTATTTTCATCTCAGTTCTCTATTTGATATACCAAGTTGGAATAGGGTTTTGCATATTGTTATACCAACTCAGTACATCCTTGGCTTGATTGATCATGGTATTTACTTCACTTTCTCCAAATGGAATAGCCCATGGTATAGAGGAAAGCATATTACTGCTAATGTATAGTGCAAGCAACTTCCAAAATTCAAGCGGCACTTCATTATCAAAATAACCGTTTATAATACCTGAAGCAAACATAGGGGAAGCTTGCGCACACCATACAATACGATTAAATTCTTCCCATGGATCACCAAAATCGTAACGGTCGAAATCAATAATAACTATCTTATTCTTTTCAATCATCATATTACCAATATGATAATCACCATGTTGGTAAGATTGCGGCCTGTTCGAAAGCAGAAAGCGATTAGATTCTATATATGCCATGATGTCTTCTGCACCGTCAAATTTAACAAGGCAATCATTATACATTTTAATGTTGCGATCTATTTTTGCATTGAATCGTTGTTCCCAATCCGGTTGATTTTCTGGAGCAGGAATAGAATGGATTACCTTAAGTATTCTACCGGCTTCAAGGCCATACGAATACTGCTCAAAATCATTTAGATGGGGAATAATTTCTTCAGCGTCTTTGCCATCAACCCAAGTCTGAACAGTGTAAACACCCTTATCACACTTCCCAAACTCTACTGGTTTACACATAGAAACACCGAGATCCGCTACCTGCCTCTGCATACGAAACATATCTGCACGATTAGCGCTTTTTTCTTCTGGAGTAACCCTCAAAAGGTATTTAACACCATCATCTGCTGTAACACAGTATTTTTTATCGCACGACCAACCTTTGTTAATAGGTATTTTAGAAATAAAACTTAGCTGTGACATTTTTCAATTTACCCCTCTCAGAAATTCGTCCTGAATATTCTATTGTGCAGACTAACAAACATTATATAACATTGCAAAAAAGTTGAGTTGCCTATTTCACAACTTATAGTTACCAATATCCAACCTGACCACACAACCTCGCCAATTTCAAAAAACATCTATCCTGTCCACACACCAGCCCCAAAAATGCCGAAACATCAATCCTGTTCACACGCGAACCGCCGGTATCAATATCGTTCACTCGCGCACGAAATCCGCCCTCTGGACTTGTTCTCTCAAAGTGATATTCCGCCGTTTTCGGCGCACCGAATTTTTGTCCACAAACCCCGAAAGCACCAGTATTACTGGGCTTTTCACACACTCACTCTTTTCCCCTTGACATCAATACCACGCACTCAACGTGGCTCGATTGCTTCTGATTGATGTCCGGTACCACCCGAAACGCAAAATAAGCCTTCGTTTGTTCGCGGGAATTTATCCAAGGGTAAAAATGGCTCCAAAAAGGCGAAATTCACACCTCGTCCGTTCGAGAGAACAAGTCTAAGGGGCTTCCAGTACCTATTATAGCATCTACAGCAATTCCGCAATCGTCTTAAAAGCGCAGGCTGTGGAAATAAGTCCAGATTTCATCGTCTCAACCTATAACTTGCCTACAGAAGGCGATGATCTGTGTCTGAGTTTTGTTTGCATGACAAGATGTTCAGCCATCGGAATTTTCCTCTCCAAATGTAATTTAAAAGGCACGAGACAACATAAGAGGTTTATTTCAGTAACTTCCGTTTCTGCTCTTCGAATTCTTCTCTTGTAATAATTCCATTATCCAGAAGCTTCTTGAATTTCATTATTTCATCTGCTGCACTCATGTTCTGCACAGGTGCATATTGTACTGTCCGTTTTTTCTCTTTATTCGCAGCATCTTGTAGCACCTGAAGAGTAGATATTATTTCCTGTGCCCGCTGCATAAGATTCCTGTACGACCACGAACTCTTATCTATACTCCCCATGGTGAGAAGATCGATATATTCTGTAGGATGTTTTACATCACAAACTGTTATCTTGATCCGCAATGACCTACAAGTCTCATGTACCTTCCGCTTGGACGCTGCACTGCCAACGACAGCTCCAACACCGCCAAACAGCAGTCCTCCAGCAACCGCTCCCCCAAGACCGCCTTTAATGACTGTATTGCCATCTTCCAACAGTTCAAAGCTTATAATATCCTCTATGTGATGCTTTACAGGTTCTTTAAATAGTTTCGGCGTTACATACCAAAGATTTCTGCAATCTATCTGAAGATACTTCTGGACTGCTTTTGGCACTTCAATTTTATGTGGGATAGAAGTAACTATTTGGCTGGATGTAGCGCTTTCAGCATTGCCTACATCATATGATGTGGACGTCTTTTCAAAATGAGAAGATACCGGCGGCACATATCCGTGAAGCTGTTTTTCTTTAGGAGCCGTGCCGTCTCCACGTTCATTCATTGTAATTTCAGCTCTTATGTCATCTGATGTAGTTTGCAAGTTTCCCGCCCATGTAAAAGGATTATGACCGGCTTTTTTCACGCAATCAAAGCAGACAAATTCTCTGCCCTTAATTAGGAATTTATTGACTGCTATCTTTTTTAGCTGTTTCCCGCATATGCAACAATATATATTTGCCAATTCGCGCCCTCCATTCTTGTACAAAACATATTTCATTTGATGCGGACGTGCTATTTCTTAATTTCCTTTTTTCTCCATCCTGTAACTGACATTAATCTCAACACTTGCTTCAGTGACGTCTGACGCTGTTATTCAACCGTGACCATACATTCGGTGGCCTACCTTCATTCTTCAGCCTTTTGTCCGCTAATTGTTTTAGACCGCTGCCAAAGCCTGTGTTGTATCATTCAAAGTAAGATCTGCCATAGTCTCTAGCATCGGGATCAACACTGGAGAAAGCATTGTACTTACCGTGCTCACGGCATTCTGTACATCAACGTCCTTATCCTCAGGCTTTTTTGAGCCCTTGTAATACCCGATAACGCTCATGCCAATTAAGGCCATGCTTGTCGAATACCGAGCCTTTGTCAGTTCTGATTTAGCGGAATCCCTAACGCTATTGAGCTCTGTCAGAAAATAAGTGTTATCCATATTCAAATAATAGTCTCCGCCCTCATCTGTTGGCACATATTTCAGTGCAGAATACTGGTTCATATCGTACTCATCCCACTCGTCTTTTCTGATCGGTATAATTTCCGGAAGTGCAATTCCCCCATTATTCTGCGTATCTTTCTTGCCGGTATTTTTTGAGAAAGTACGGGCCCCCTGACCACCGCTAGAATCATATTCCTGTGCCTCTTCGACGGCTAGAATAATGGTGTTCTCAAAATCATTCACAACACAGTCATCTTTGATCTTTGTCATAAAGGTATGAGTATCTCCGACGCTAACGCCCACAGGCATTCTTATTGTCAAAGTTGCAATACCATTATACAGATTCAGAGGGCCCTTTAAATCCTGACGTTCGACACCATCCATACAAAGAATCAATCCTCCTGAATCAATAGGGCGATTAAAGTAATCATTCTGGACATCCGTTTCAAACTGCACACGGCAGTCATGGTTAATAGGTGCATGTTTATTTAGCTTTCCGTCCTTAAGTTTGCCCTTAAGCCTGAAGAATGTCGGGTGATTTTTTCCTTTAAATGTATCCGCCACTGTGGCAGCCTGCTCATTTGCAAACGGTGATCTAATCGTAGTACCAGCTATAAAGAGCTTAGAAAGTACAGGTGATTTATGTAGGATATTCTCCAAGACATTCTTAAGCGGTTTATTGTCAGCAACTTTATCCTTCAACGCAGCTGTACGGCGATCGTGTTCCGCCTTTTTGAGGCCTTGGTTATCGCGGAGGACTTTTTCCAGCTGCGTCTCAATTTTTTTAGAGAAATCACTTGTTCTAATACGATCCCTACTGGTCATAAACATGGCTTCCTGATGATTGATATCGAATTTAGAGCAATCCACCAATACCAACAAACTACTTTTAATGTATGAAAGGTTTACGCGATTGAAAAAATTATCATTCTCGATGCCTTGCGTCTGGCCGTTCATAATATAAACGATACCGTCTTTTTTCCTGTAGTTGCTCTGTTTATTCTTCTTAAACAAATAGATGGAGAACGGCATTTCTTGTCCATCAACGTTTATCGATCCGGAGGATGGGAAGTTATCCTCAATATTGTCTTCTCTATCGTCATATAGTCTGGTTACCATTCCATTCAGCGTTGCTTCCAAGGTGTGGCCACTATATGTAGGACGGCACTCTCTCAGACGAATTGGATGCGCCAGGTCCGGAATCAATAAGGAAAGACGATAGTTTAAGCCGAACAGGATATTGGTTTTGTACCCGCTGAGCTCGTAATTATAGAGCTTTATAAAGGTTCCGTATACCATTTCTTCATATTTGTCTACACCAGCGACAGTCGGAATAATGGGCATAGTTTCGGCCTTAAAGGTCAAGAGAGAACCGTCCGAGCAAGCAAGATATGTATACATAGAACTCTTACGGCCTTCACGAGCTTCCTCTTTGCGAACCACGGTTACAGACCACTCATCGAATGTTGGATCGTTATCTGTGTTTGGAATGTCTGGACAACGCCTCGAAATTACAAGCTGCAGGTGATGTTTCCCACAGAATGGGAATGCCCCAGTACCACCCATGTTGAATTTGCCCTGCACAAAGGGAACCTTCAGTTTATTGCTCTTGCTGAGCGACAGTATTGTTTGTGGCATTTTCTTAGGAGTTTGTCCTTCACCACGGTCCACAATGGTAAGATTCTCCTCGCCATGCGCTTTCCCGGTAGCAGCCAGAATAATGTTTTTTGAAAGCTCATTTCTGCTCTTGGTATCGAGATTCATCAACTGACCATTACGCATATGGAAGAACTCAGATAAGGCAGCCTGCATACTCTGCGGAGCATCCGGACCACTTACGCTTTTGCCGTGTATCATGCACTCCTTCATCAGTACAGCGTCAACTGAATTAATCAGTTTTTCAACTAATGCAGCATCGGCATTGCTCTGCTGATTACCAATGATAGAGTAGTTATTTTCGTTGTTGCCATAGGGCTGCCAATATGCGTAGTTGTCCCAGTAGCCAGCTTCCTTAAGTACACTGATGAGGTCCTTCTCAGTCTCTGTGCAGACAAGTTTCTTTGCAAGGTCAATGTTTTTCATTTCTAGTTTCTCCTTCATTCAGCACGCTGTATTTGTTCGTTGAAAATGCCTCCACAGCCTACATGGACATATAAAACACAGACTTTCATGTGTCTTGTCTGCACAGAGACTGGTGTATTTTCTGATTTCGAATTTGTTATTTAGGGTTGTAGCCTTATCAGCGTGGCCTTTTTTCTCTCGTCCTTGGTCTTTCTTCTCCTGCGGCAACGCTCCTGCACTACTTTTCCTCCTCAATTACTCGTGTTGCTTTCTAACTTTATCTTTTGATCTATCAAAGTGCTCCGCAGCAATATCGTCCAGCTGCTTTGCAATTTCTGAAAACTCCAAATTCAGATCAAGCGTTTGTACACTTATCTGATTGCCGCTCATTTGATATTTATTGTCCGGCTGAATTTCCTCATCTGTTTTTGCATAAAGGAGCATGCCTGATACGGTGTGATCTGCATTTTCAAACTCCGCATCTTTATTCTTCACATAAGTGAATATTTGATATAGATTATTTGAATGCAGTGTGCTGATGCCATATTGTGTTTGCATTGTGTGCGTATAATACTTCGCGTCAATAATGAGTACTGTATTGCTCTCTGCATCCTCCAGCATGATATCACTCTGCATAATCGGAAGAAGCGTGCCGACGCCGTCGTCCAGTGCCCACGGAATCTGCGATGCACTTGCTTTCAGTTCCGGATGCTCTTTGATATAATATTCAAGAACGAACTTCTCAAATAAACGATTCATACGCTGATCATCTACAAATGACGCCAGTTTATATTCTCCGTCATCTGTTGTCAGAAGCATTCCCTCAATAATCAGCTGACAAATGCTCAGAAGTACACGATATGTCTGATTATTTCTCTGGAAACGGATAGACGTCCATCTAATGCTTGTAGGTTCAACCTCATCCACGTTTGAGAAATACAGCATTTCTTTTTTTAGCTCGTCTTTATATTCTGTATCGATCTCCGCATGACGAATCAACAGCATGACCGTTGTTTTCAGAATTTGGTTAAGCAGGTTATTTTCAGAAAGTTCATCATACTCGCAAGTAAGTCTCTGTTTACGGGCAATTTGATTTTTTATAGTGCCCGGCATATCAATCTTGCCACGCATTACCGGTAGGTCTTCTTTTCGGTTTAGATACTCCCTGTATAGACCCTGTTTTAATTGCCGACCGATTCCCTTTGAAAGAATTGCAGCAAACAGGTTATGTATGTTCTCGAATTCTTCCTTAGCGACCTTTTCATCATCAGACTGCTGCAGAGTAGTGAAAGCATAGGAAAGCATATAGTAAATATTTTTTATAAAAATGCTCTTATCCTTTGTCATTGGAATACTCCATGAAGAATATTTTCCCAGCGCTGTAGTTTTGCCGTATCATCAAACCAGTATTCACTGAGCATAGGAAGAATGTCAAAATCCACAACTGAGCGTAGCCATTCGTCCGAACAGGTATCATGCCCGCAGAAATAACTGTGTCCAATGCAGAAGCCCTTCCCAAGTGATTTGTCCGAAGCAATCTCCTTGTTCAGTTCCTTTACCTTTTCTATCAGTTCATTAAATGTTTCGTTATTAAGACTATTTTGATACTGAATGAATCCGTCAGAATCAAAAGCCGGTTCCATATTGAAGAAACTGAATCTCCGTCTTAAAGCATAATCAATCATTGCAAGGCTGCGGTCTGCTGTGTTCATCATTCCGATAATGTACAGATTAGCCGGAACTGAAAAGGGCAGGCCGTTATATGCAAGAGTCGCTTTTACGCCGCGATAATCCTTCTCAATCAGCATAAGCAGCTCACCGAAGATTTTGCTCATATTACCACGATTTATCTCGTCAATAATAAAGAAATAATCCTTATCCGGCTGGTTAGCTGCCTTCTGGCAAAAGCGATAGAAAATTCCGTACTTCAGCTCGAAACCATTCTCTACGGGCTTGTAGCCCATCATAAAATCTTCATAGGAATAATTTTGATGAAACTGTACGAATTCAATACGGCTCTCGTCCTTTTCACCCATCATTGAATAGGCAAGACGCTTTGCAGCGAAAGTTTTCCCAACTCCGGGAGCACCCTGCAAAATGATATTCTTTTTATTACGAAGAACAGCTACAAGTGAGTTATATCGTCCTTCGGACATATAGACCTCGTCAAGAAAATCATCCTTCGTGTAGGCATCGATGGCCTTTTCCGTAGAGATTGGATTCTCGTCCCGGATGATATCCATAATGAAATCATATTCGCCCTTAGTTAGCTTAAATAGGCTACCCTGTGGATTGACGAAATACTCCATCTTTTCAAGTTCCGGGTAGGCTTTTAGTGTCTGGTAATCAATCGGCGACGTGAGACCTTCTACCTTTTCAAAATCAAGCTTTTTGCCATCCTGCTCCGCACTGATTTTTGCTATTGCTACGATCTGCTTCACAGGGTTTGACTCATATCCGATGACCATGTCTCCCACTTTGGCATCGAGAAAATTTTGAAAAATGCGGCGCTTGTTACCGTTCTCGTTATAAAGCGTATATGACTGTACATCGCCGACTGCAATTCCGGAGAAGCTCCAGATCTTCGGATTTGCATTTAACCACCAGTAGTGATGCTCATCCTCACCTTCCTCGGAAACGGCATAGAGTTGAATCTGGCTCAGATCAACCTTGTCAAGAGCATCAGAAAGCTCGTCTCTCAATTTCCAGACATAGCTGCCTTCTTCATCTTTCCCAGCTACCTTCCCGACATAAAGAACAGTCCACCATCTGGAATTTTCATTATCACGTTCCATTACTGGGCATCCGGCCTTTTCAACAACCCTTCTGGCAAGCGCCACTGATCCGCTGTTATAGAAATTCTTTGTTTCACCATATTTTACAGAAAGTTGAGTACAGGTAGCCTGACCGCCGTAATCCTTCATTCGACGCATAATCTCAAGGCTCCCCTCTGTGAAGACATTCTTGTCACTGAGAAGCCTCACCCAATCATCAACAGATAATCCTGGCTCGTATTCGGAAGGAAACCATTCTCCTTCTTGTGCGGACGTTTCTTTCCCTTTCTGGGAATAATACCGGCTGATATAAAAGCCAACGTCGATGGTCAAAGTTTTGAGATCTGGGTCAGGATAGCAGGTATCTGTCAGCTGAGATTTGAGAAGATTGACCAGTTCCGTATCCAGTTTCAGCTCATCGCAAATTTCATCATAAAATTTAATGAAGCTGCGAATATTATCAGCATAGGCTCCCTTTTTAAACCTATAATCACTGCCAAGCTCATCGGCAACCGTCTTAATCTCGCCGTATTTGTAAATGTAATATTTGTCCGGATACCGGAGCCAGAGATAAATAGTAATGGCATTCTCATATTGGTAGTGTTGTGCAGCACCATTTCCGTATTTCTCAAGCATAATAGAGGATTGGTCTTTGAAAGCTTTTATGCGATCATATACATCCTTGCTTTCATCATAGAGATTAATGAACATAGCACGGACTTCTTCCGGTGCGGTTTTGGCAAATCCCTCAATCATCCCCCGCGGAAAATTATTCGTGGATGCAAGCAAATTGAGCGTCTTTGCCAAAGACCGTGAAAGCATATCCGCAAAGTCATCGGCATTTACGTCCCAGTTATCCTGAAAGCACTTGACGGCTTCCCATTTGTATTTTTCATTGCCCCATTCGGTAGTTACAAAATTTTTTTTGTAATCTACTAGCACATCCTTTAAACGAAATTTGTCAAACATGTCTTAGCTCCTTTGGCCTTATGATCTGCGAAGGCTTGCATATATTTCTTCGGCAAAGATACCGAGTACCTCTCTCTTAATCTCATCGTTCGAGAGAAGCAGGGAAAAGAAATCCTGATTCTGATCAAGTCCGGCAATCAGAGCATCATCAATGTTATCAAAATACGAAAACTCGAAGTCTTTCTCGCTGTTGTTTTTAGCACTGACCTTCAACCTCTCCGACTTCATCATGATATCCTTAATTTGCAGCATAGCTTTTACCGCCACATCGTTGTCGTAGGACTTACCGGTGCGGGAATTGATTTCTGCAATAATCTGCGAAAGGCGCTCCTCTTTTGCCGGAGTCAAGCTAAAGCTCTCAGCTGTCGCCAGCTTTACAACTGGCTGTGCAACAAGATCAGGTTTCACATGCTCCTCGGCTCTTTTCTGCACGAAATTTGTTGCCTTAATCTTGCCATCAAGATCATATCCGCCGCCCGGATGTTTGATGTTGATGTAAGAGAGCAGATAAGTGATAAAGTTATATTTCTTGTGCAGATCAATATCCTCAAAGCAGGACACCTGCAAGAGAAATTCGTAGAAGCGAACAAAATGGCGCATCAGTGCAACTATCTCGGTCTGTTTGATCGGTTCATACCGTTCAATCATGTTTTTTGTTTTATTGAAATAAAATGTCAGCTTCTGTTTATCCTTTGGAGTGATCTTTTCTTTGTATAGCAGCTCGTTGGCCTTTTCTATGTCATCCGGGTCAAGAACTGTATATGCGTCAATTTTAGCCTCAAGATCATAGATTGCGGTCGGTGTAACGGAATTTGAAAGCAGCGTAGTCGTGTAATACGGAGCGAATGCTGCCTTGATGTCGTCGTAGGTGTTTACAAAATCCAACACAAATGTGTGTTTCTCAAACGGTGGACATATGCGATTCAACCGTGAAAGCGTTTGTACTGCTGAGACGCCCTTGAGCTTTTTTAGCACATACATCGCGCATAATTTCGGCTGGTCAAATCCCGTCTGATATTTATTTGCCACCAGAAGTACGTTGTAATCATCTTTGTCAAATTCCTGAGTAAGCCTGTCCTCCGGAAAGCCGTTCATAGAAGGCTCACTATATTCCGTGTCATCATCCGGGAACTTTACTTTTCCAGAAAAGGCGACAAGGGCATGAATATCTGTATATCCCTTTTTATTGATGTAATCCTCTAATGCCTGACGGTATTTTACAGCTGCTTGGCGAGATGCTGTTACGACCATTGCTTTTGCCATGCCGCCGAGCTCTGTCATAACACTCTGCCGAAAATGCTCCACGATCACTTCAATGCGCTGCGCGATGTTCGTATCGTGAAGTTCAACAAAACGAGCGATCTGCCGCTTTGCATCCGAGGTTTTGCAGCGTGGATCTTCCTCTATCTCTTTATTAATCTGATAGAAAGTGTTGTAGGTCGTATAATTTGCCAAAACGTCCAGAATGAAGCCCTCTTCAATAGCCTGCTTCATTGAGTAAATATGGAAAGCTTCTCTTTGGCCTTTTGTGTTTAACCTGCCAAAAAGCTGCAATGTAGTTGATTTCGGCGTCGCGGTGAATGCAAACATCGAAACGTTTGATTGTTTACCATTGCGAGTAATTTCCTTTGAAATCATATCCTCAACGTCTTTGGAAACTTCATCACCGGCTCCGAGAGACTTCGTTACCGCTGCCATATCCTTTCCAGCCGTGGAAGAATGCGCCTCATCGATGATGACAGCAAAGTTCTTTTTCTTTAAGTTTTTTACACTATCAACGATATACGGGAACTTCTGTATTGTCGTTGCGATAATCTTTGTGTTGCCTTTAAGCGCGTTAGCGAGGTCGGCAGAATTACACTTATCATCCATCACGCGGATAAGACCGGCCTTATGCTCCAGTCCCATAACAGCCTTCTGCAGCTGACGATCTACAACAACACGGTCGGTTACGATGACAATATTGTCAAAGATAATCTTGTTGTCCACGTCATGCAGAGAAGTTAGCCTGTGTGCCAGCCAAGCGATAGAATTTGTCTTTCCAGAACCCGCGGAGTGCTGAATTAGGTAATTCTGCGCGGTACGGTTTTCCCGTACATCTGCGAGCACTTTTCGGATAACATCCAGCTGGTGATAGCGTGGGAAAATGATGTTCTCCGTTTTTTTCGCTTTTCCTGTAAGTTCATCGACTTTTTCTTTTGTCTCAATAAACATGAACTTTGAGATCAAGTCGAGCATGGTATCTTTTGTCAGAATATCTTCCCACATATAGGACACGCTGTAGTGGTCTTTAAATGTGGGATTCCCCTTTCCGGCATTAACACCCTTACCATTACCAATGTTGAATGGCAAAAAAAATGTATTTTGCCCTGTCAATTTTGTGGTCATGTAGACTTCTTTCAGATCCATCGCAAAATTGACGAGAACCCCAGCCTTAAACAAAAAGAGTCGTGTCTTCGGATTTCGTTCGGTGCGGTACTGAAATATTGCATCCTCATACGACTGCCCGGCGGCGTTACACTTTAGCTCGAAGGACATGATTGCGAGGCCGTTCAGAAAAATCACGAGGTCAATACGCTCTTTGTCACTTGCCCATACTTCCTCCATTACAGAGAAGATGTTCTTCTCATATTTGGCAAGCAAATCCTTATTGAAATCTGTTGCTGGCTTCGTGTACATCAGTTCCAGTTTCAGATTGGAAATCTCGATGCCATGCTTTAGAACATCAAGCAGGCTTCCACGAGCCTTTGTTTCCTCCGCATTGATAAAGCTGACGATGGTGTCCTCCAGATCGTCCTTGTATATTTTCCGCAGCGCAGCCATCTCGTCCGGCTGCGTGCTATTCAGAAATTGAAAGAGCATTCCTCGGTCAACAGCAAACAAACGGTCATAATCTGTCGCCTTGCGGATGACATAACCATTATCTTTTTCCAGCCTGTCCATAATGAAATGTTGGTATTCTTTTTCAGATAAGATGTCGTTCATGCAGTAGGCACCTCCTTTTTCCCAGTAACATATTCATAAATGAGGGACTTTTTATATTCCTCGATAGTGGAAAGCTGCTCATTCTTATCTGCAATAACCTTATCTATCTCAGAACACTTGGCATCAAGGTAATCTGCAATCTCGTTTTGCTCCTTAATCGGTGGTTCAAAAACCATTAGTCGTGAGAACTCTGAGAAGTTCAATCCTTGTCTTACGCCATTTCCCATATTGTAAAAAACTTTCATCACGTCAAACGCATGGAGCAGATAATGATAATAAGCCACGTTCACAGGCTTAGTCGGCATCAGCGCAATATAAGCCGATGTAATAATTCCATGTTCTTTTGCAAGACCTGTTCTCAGGCTACGCTTATCATTTTGCAAATCGGTCGGACGAATAATAATATCTCCTGCTTCAATTATGTTGTATGTATTAAAACTCTCTGGCAGAAGTCCATCGCTCGTGTTGATATCCTTACGAATGATGTTACCATAGCTCAACGAAAGCAGATTATTCTCCTTTCCAAGGCTATTCTTATGCTTTCTCTCACCAAAGTAAACATACAGCGGGTGCATGTTCCAGTGGGCAGGAATCTCTCCTACATATTCAATTCCGCTATCTTTCATCTCAGCATTAGAGTTAAGGCCTTTTGTGACAGCCTCGGTAATGATAGAACGCTTGTAGTGTTCAAGCGTATCAATCTGGGTCTGAATGTCAGCGGACAGAGAATCGATCTCATTACATTTAACATCAAGGTAACTTACAATTTTTTTTTGATCATGATAGGGAGGCAGTATAAATTGATTTCTTTTTAGCTCGTCAAAGTTCAAAATCTTACGTACTCCACCACCCATATTGTGGAAAGCAGCGCAATTATCGTAACTCTTAAACAAATAATTGGCGTATTCAGGTAATACTGACTTTTTGTCGTTGACTTCAAATGCGATATATGCAGAGGTTATCACTCCATGTTCCTTAACAAGTGCTACCCTTTTTGTTACAAAATCAAAATTCAAATTCAATCCGTTAAGCATGAGCGTACCAGCATCTACAATGTTGTAGTTTAAAATAGTGTTGGCGACGTAGCTATCTTCATCAGCATCAAAATTTTGCTTTGGGACGATGGTTCCGAACTTAAATTGTAGAGCCTTAGTTTCAGTACCATGGATATTTTTATTCCTATTTTCATGGAATAAAGCTCTTATCGGTTTACACCCCCAATTTGTTGGGATATTCCCGACCCATGCAATTCCACTATCTTTCATTTCTCGCATATTTCCACCGCCTTAGTCGAACAGCTTTGCTACGCGCTCGGAGACAGATTTTTCCAAATTCATAAACTTTGTCTCCAGCTCTTCGCTCGGAACAGGTTGCTGATATTTGTAAAAGTAACGGGTGAACGGAATTTCTGCGCCGGTCTTAATAATCGGATTCTTCTTCGATAAGTCCTCGTCAAAGGATGCCTTCGCGTCAGGAATATGCGGCCAAACCTCCCGTTTCATGTATGTATCAATGTCTTCATCCCACTTGACGATCTCAGTGTCTTTTGTTTCCTTGTCGTAGATGATATTGCCCTTTTTATCTTTTTGAATCTCCGCAGACTTATCCATCACAGATAGACCATCCGCGATTTTGCCAAGTAGCTTTTTATCCGTCGTGACCGGTTTCAGGACCTCAGCCAGCACAGGTTCAAAAGCACCCTGTGAAAGATAAACCTTATCCGATATAGCTGCCTGCAGCGCCTCTATAATCTTGTCATACTGCGGTTTATTCTTTTCATAATTTTCGAGCTTCTTCTGATCTTTGCCAGTCAGTTCTTCAGCGTTTTCAAGTTCGTTAACCTTTGCCTCATCGTAAAGGGAAGACAGCGAGCCCTTTAAAACCATCGCATTGATGCGCTCCTGCGTAATTACATAGCTCCTCTGCAGCGGCTGCATTACTGTATATTCGCGATATATGAACTCCGTATTTTTATAGATCTTCACGAACTCACCCGGCTGAAAATTTGCGTACAATTTTGTAATCTCCGCGCGATCTTCCGGGCTTATTTCATTTTTCTTATTGCCAAGAGCCTTGCGCAACTTATGGAAAATGTTCGATGCGTCAATCAACTGAATGTATCCTTGACGCTCCCTACGCTTATTCTTAGAAAGTACCCAGATATAGGTTGCGATGCCTGTGTTGTAAAAAAGGTCTGTTGGGAGCTCAATAATTGCCTCAATCAAATCATTTTCCAGTAGCCATCTGCGAATTTGACTCTCCCCGGATGATGTACCCCCAGAAAACAGTGGGGAACCATTTTCGATAATGGCACATCGACCATAATTATCATCGAGCTTATTAATAGCAGATTGTAAGAACAGCATCTGCATATCGCCGGAACCAGGAAGGCCCGCTCCCCAGCGTCCATCCATACCTTTTTCGTATTCATCATTAACGGCTTTCTCGACACCTTCCGCAGCATCCTTGCCACCCCAAGGCTGCCCAAACGGTGGATTTTCCAGTACAAACCGCATCTTGATGTCTGGAAAACGGTCGGCCTTCATTGTGTCTTGATAACAGATATTTTCCGCATTCTGCCCTTTAATAAGCATCTCCGCAAGGCACATGGCGTAAGACTCTGGATTGATTTCCTGCCCGAAAAGGCGCACATCTGCGGTAGGATTGTAACGCTTAATGAAATTGTATCCGGTGGAAAGCATTCCACCTGTACCGCAAGCCTGATCCAAAATTGTAATGACCTTGCCGTCGTCGAAAATATCATCACAGCCTTCGGCAAGCAGAATATTTACCATCAACTTGATAATGTCACGCCCAGTGTAATGATCACCGGCCTCGGCATTCTCAGAAAATTTTCGGATTAGTTCCTCAAAAATATATCCCATCTTCACATTGTCAATCGTGTGTGGATTCAGGTCGAGTTCAGAGAAAGCCTTCACCACAGACAGCAAACGATTGTTTTTATCCATCTTGTCAATTTCTTCTCCAAAATTCAATCCTTTCTCTTTTGAAAGCAGAATCTCCTGCACATTGGAAGAAAAGCCCTGAATGTATGATTTGAAGTTTGCGGCAAGATGGTCGGGATCGTTAATAAGCTCCGCCAGCGTATATTCGCTTGTGTTGTAAAACTGAAACCCGGACACGCGGTACATCGCTTTTGTTGGGAAGGTCGGATCCTTTTTATATTCATCAACAACCGCCTGTTTCGTCGGTTCCAGTGCACACTCAAACCGGCGAATGATGGTCATCGGAATGATAACATCCTTGTATTTGTCGCTCCGATATGTTCCACGCAACTTGTTTGCGATGGACCATATAAAATTGACTTCCGTCGATACATCAACTGGAGAATCATCCCACATTGCATCTATCACTGCTTTTTCTGCCATTTTCTAATCCTCAATTTCCATATGTTATTATAAATGATTAAGGTTCCAAAAGATGGACTCAATCATCATCTTGAATTCCCATCATCATTTTGTAATGCTGTTCCTGATGGAGAGCATAGAAGATTTCCCGGAAAGTCTCTTTATATTGATCAACATTGGCATAATCCTCTGTAAAATTCAGCCCATCACTTATGCCATTTGGATTGCTAATATAGGAGAGCATTGCAGATGCCAGATTGTATTTGGTGTTATCCGGCTTATCATCTTCGGTAGCACCGGGAACAATGAAACTCGGTTTATTGTCCTCCAGCACCCTTTTCCGTAAATCGTCGCCTTCATAGCCATAAAGCTGCATAAAGTAATATTCCAGTATTCGGCGCATTACATTCAAAAGAGGGATTGGAGAATCAAGCTCTTTCAGTTCATTCCAAAGAGCTGCATAAGAACTCTGAACAGGATTGTAATTTTCCATTTCAGAAGGGACTTCGCTGCATTGCCGTTCGCAGAGCTTAACGGTAGAGACATTATCCACCTTCTGTATTACATAAAAAGAAACATTTCTATATCTCTGCACCTGATGATATGTAACTTCCTTATGAAAGTAGACGTTATGTGTCAGAACGAAGAGCTGTTTAATATATGTTCCTTTAATATCGTCGTCCTTTATCTGCGCATTATTATTGCAGATAGTTATCATCTCGCGGACAATAGCGCTAACGATAAATAGTGCGCTGCTGTCCATGCTGGAAACCGGATCATCAATTACAACGACTTTGTCTTTAACGACATCGCTGTTCCGGCTTCCTTTCACCATATGATAGAAATAAAGGAATGCAATAAAATTTCGCTCACCCTCACTTAAGTTTTCAGCAATTGACCCATCTTCGCGGATGACTTCATAAACATTCTGAACGCCCTTTTTTTCTCTAAGGCTGAATCCCTGAAATCCGGAGTCACGAAGAAGATCATTTATACTATCGACTGCCGCTTTGGTATTAACTACCTGTTTATTAAGCTCAGTAATGTCCTTTGACAAAACCATTACGTCTTTATGAGCCTGTACCACCTTGTTTTTGAACTCCTCGGCTTCATTTTTCACCTTGGTGGTACTTGTCTTATAACTTGAAATTTCTTCCTGCAGCAAGAATGCGATATGTGACCATAAAGCATTTTTGCATTCTTCCTTTTTTTGCTGTCTAGTTCCGACAACATCATTATTGGCCTTAATTTTCTTATTGATTTCATCTATCAATTGTCCGATGTCAATCAGAAGCGAATCTATATCTTCAAGAGAAACAACTGAGGTCGGCTCTTTTGCCTTTTCAGCAATACGCTGTTCATTGATTTTTACGTTGCTTTCAAGGAGCTTAAGCTTGTTCTGGTATTCTGCCAGATCAAGCGTAGGCATGGTGTCATCAAGATTTAATTTTAATTTTTCAATAATGGCTGATGTTTCTCTTGTATATACAGACTGAAAACGTGTGATTTCACTGATGTCCTGTTGATATTCTTCATCAAAGCATGCAGCAATTTCAGACTCAAAATTAGCAGGAAGTTTCTGCTGGCAATACGGGCAGCGGCCAGCGGCGTCTTTTGAGTAATGTTGATGGCCTTGACGAACCCAGTCGGAAGCATTCAGAGCCTTGATGAATTTTGCAAATGGGGTCTTACTGCTGCTTACAACGATCTTATCCATCAGATCGTGACCGGGCAGTTTTCCATAAGAGGGAGCACCAGATACTCGTGAAAAAAGATTATATGTTCGGGCTTTGGAATTGTATGCAACATGGTATAATTTCGCAAGTGCCTCGAGATTGTATTCCTTTGGCGTTTTTACAGAAAGTACCGCATCTGCAAACAATTTCTTAGTCCCAGTTCCTTTGACCGCATCCTTAAAAGTATCGCAAATATCTCTTGTTTTCTTCCAGCACCCATCTTCAAAAGTTTTACGGATAACAAATTGCTCGCCATCCTTTTTGGTTTTTTCTTCTGTATAGTTTCCGGCTTTTGCCTCAAGTTCATTCTTCTGGTTGGATTTTTCTTCAACCTGCTTCTGAATTTCTATATTTGTTTCGCTTATGGTAAACACACCGCGAAGATTTCCATAGGTAGCAAAATTTCTGTTTATAAAATCCTGACTATATACCAATACATCGAAATCATCAGCAACATGCCCATTCTGCCATTCCAAGCCATCGTTATGTTCAATAGCTCGTGCTACCGTAGATTTTCCAGCGCCATTCCTACCATAGAAAAAGTTAACATAAGTAGGCTCTATTACTTGCCCATGAAAAGTTGCTTCATTTAACGTGATCTCTCGAATTACGGATTTCATTTTTTCAGTCATTCTGTACCCTCCCTGTCAGAAACAAAATAGTTTAGATCGTTTTATTCTGTGATCTTTCCATTTCTAACCCACTCATCAACCTCCGATATTTTGAATTTATATCTTTTACCAGCACGATAGAATGGAAGCTTGCCTCCTTTAATCCAGGTGCGAACCGTATCCTGACTTACACTTAAATGTTCAGCAATATCTTCTAAATTTACCCATCTTTCTGCTGCTTTGCTTTCAGTCTCCTTGTTCACAATCTAACCTCCAAATATTGCTCAATAACACATATAGCCGCTACGCCTTATTGCGGAAAACAGTTCATGATTCCTGCATCCCGTAACACTTCTACCAAATTAACCTTCTTAACTGACCAGTGAGTACTGTCAAACTCGCTAATAGTAGATTTCCCTTCTATCGCAAGCTCCGTTCGCAATTCATTTAATCGTGTCTGCGACACTGAATTGAGCGTCTGATAACAAATCTTGAATCCATCATCTTGCCTCATAACATTATTTATGAATCCGAACGCTGCATGCTGCCCATTTTCAGGAAAACCATATTCATAATTTCTTGCTGCAAATATGCAAAAGAACTTTTTCACGGTCGCGATCGCAATATCGTCCAGCGCATTGATCTGTGCAGCTATATCTTTAGCTACATACTCAGTTAGAGCACTGCTCTTTGGTACAACAAAATCACCCTGAGAGAATTCTTGGAATGACTCCCCACCCATAACAAACAGATTGTAATAATCATGATTCCAGCCTTTAATCATTGGGCTACCGGACTGGTTCTGCGATGTACCTGCAATGATGACATTTACATTTTTTTCTATGCTATTAGCATGGGCAATCAGAGTGTTTTCACCGCCGCTGATATCAATTTCAGTCGGCTTCCCGGTTATGATCTGATGCGACTGAAAAGGAACCATATCATCATTCACCTTTGTCCCTCCTCGCCTCATGGTTTATCTCAACTTTGTCTACATGGTTGTATATCGAGTTATTACCGCCGGAGATATTCAGAAAGAACGGGTTATTGTTAATCACCGTTCCGGGAACCGATGCAGCTTCTTCATTTGCAGAGGAAGTATCGTTTTCCTTATAGGCGCGATTCTCCTCATTTTCGCCGGGTATATGCTCTTTCGGCTCAGTAAAGTCATTATCGGTTTTATCTATATCACAGTACGTTATCGCTATTTCTCTTTTGCTGTTTTCACCTAACTGTTTGGTATAAATTCTTTCAGCTCCGCCTCTTGGAGGGCAGAAATCTTTATATGTGTCCTTGCCTACCTTATTGTCCCTGACGACAGTTAGCACGTAATGCCAGAGGCCAAGTAAAAATGGCTGTACACAAAGTTCGGAAGCGGTAAGAATTTGGCTTTTTGTCATAGTGCTTCCGTCCGCACGCACATAGAAAATTTCATCATTGCCAATTTCCTTATCGGCATCCAGCAGCTCGACGAGACCTTTCACAAGGTACTCGTCTTTTTTTGTGCTCGTCTTGATGTCCAGAAATTCATCCATAAAATCATTCATCGCGGCAAGCGGCTGTTTATAGTCCTGCCTCACCCGAACATCAAAAGACTTCAGTACAGCTTGATCTCCAAATCGAAAAAATCCGCCGCCGTTACTAAGGCAGGCTTTGAAATCGCGAGTGTTGTCTTTCAGAGTCTTCATTTCTGAATTCATTGGTTTGGGTATATCCGGGATCACCGTTTTTGCCAATGCCAAGAGCGCTTCTGGTTCTGTTAATCCACTTGTTATCCCGTTATAGCATTCAGCTTTACTTTGTATTGGTTTTCTCGCATTAGATACAAGTACAAAAAACGTGCCTCCGCAAAGCCTATAAAAATCGCTTTTTGTCATTGATTGGCCTTCTTTTCCAAAATACCGACTCAGGCGACTAAAGCAACTCAGACGACTACGTGAATAGTGACCTTTCCTACTTCTTACTCAGCTCTGTAAGAACCGTAGGAGAAGTTCAGGTCGGTTTTTTCGGATGAGTCAGGGTTTGTACAAATCATAACAAACCCAACTAAAACAGTATAGCACGTGACTACCCGAAAAGCCATAGACAAAGTACGGGCATTCATTCTTACTGAATTTTTTCTCCTACGGCATCACGTAAATCAATGCCAAAGAAGGAAAAATTCATGACGAATCAAGACAAAAAGCGTTTTTATCCACTCCGTGACACTAAGAATCCTTTAAAGGTCACACTCGTTCCTATTACAGAAGAACAGTACCACACCCTTTATCCTGAAATCTGGCGTATCCGAAATCGGGAGCAGCATCACCACCGCTGCATGTGTCCTTACAACTATATCTGGAAGTGTGACGGCGACTGTCTTGGATGCGAATACCACGCCGCTGGAGACATGCTTTCCCTTGACGAACCAACCACGGACAGCAATGGCAATATGTATGATTACCTGCCAGATAGTACCCCGCGCATGGAAAATGTTATCATTGACCGCATGCTTCTGGAGGAGCTTTTTGCTCGTCTTCGCGAGCTCGACCCTGATGCCGATCGCATCATTCAGCTTTGGAAGGACAACCCCAAAGGTATCTCCGATCGCAAGATCGCGCAAGCACTCGGTCGTCCACAGCGTACATTTGCAGACCAGATGAAGAAAATTCGTACCGAGCTTTGGAAAATTCGCGGCGATAAGTAATTCATCATAAGTAGCGTTTCTTTCCGGCAACTGTCCCTCATTTGGGATGGTGGCCGGAATGTTTTTTAAATAATCCGCTCAAATTCCCGGTCCATCTCCAGTGGGAAGTGAAGGTAAGAGAAAAAACAAGTCCTTCCGAAAGCGAGGAGAACGAAATGTACGGAAACTACAACAATTCCGGCGGCAATGTAACTGAAGAAATTCAACTTTTGAATTCTATCAGTCATGTATCTGCCAGACTGGCGAGAAACCTCTCACTTTTCACCAGACAAAGACAATCAGAGGAAAGAAGGAAAAAGTCCTATGGGAAAAATGAACGAAATGTCACAGGCCATCGCAGACCTGCGTAGTGCGACTGCCACTATTAGTGATGTTGCCGACTGGCTGACTCAGCAGTTTTCAGATGAAAATGATTCTAAGCAGCAAATTCCAAAAAGTGCTGTCAAAGAAAAGCCCACACCGAAACCGCCTCTCACACTCGAACAGGTACGTGCGGTTCTTGCTGAGAAATCTCGTGCCGGACATACGGCAGAGGTTCGTGAGCTTCTTCAGAAATATGGTGCCGCAAAGCTCTCAGCAGTCAATCCGGCAGATTATGAAGCCCTGATGAAGGACACGGAGGTACTCGGCGATGGCAAGTAAGGCACACGCTGTACTGTCTGCATCCTCATCCGACAGGTGGCTCCACTGCCCGCCATCAGCAAGGCTTTGTGAAACCTATGAGGACAAAGGCAACAACTACGCTGTAGAAGGAACCGATGCTCATTCGCTCTGCGAGTTCAAACTCCGCAAGGCACTCGGACAATCTGCCAAAGACCCGACCGAAAGCCTCAACTTCTACAATGAGGAAATGGAAGACTGTGCAGCCGGGTATGCCGCCTATGTCATCGAACAGGTCGAAGCTGCAAAGGAAACCTGCCCTGACCCGGTCGTGCTGGTTGAACAGCGAGTAGATTTCTCTCGCTGGGTGAAACAAGGATTCGGAACTGCCGACTGCCTTATTATCGCAGACGGCACACTTCGGGTGTTTGATTTCAAATACGGCCTCGGCGTGCTGGTTTCCGCCGAAGAAAACCCGCAGATGAAATGCTACGCCCTCGGTGCGCTGGAACTTTTCGACGATATTTACGACATCGATGACGTTACCCTTCACATCTACCAGCCAAGGCGCCAGAACGTCAGCGAGTGGCGGATTCCGAAAGCGGATCTTCTCACATGGGCAGAGGAAGTCCTGAAGCCCGCGGCGGATCTCGCATGGGACGGCAAGGGGGAATTCTCCTGCGGCGACTGGTGCCGGTTCTGCAAGGCGAAGAACGTCTGCCGCGCCAGAGCAGAGGAGAACCTGAAGCTCGCCCGGCACGATTTCAAGCTCCCGCCAAAGCTAACCGACGCCGAGATCGAGGTCATCCTTTCCAAGGTGGACGAGCTTGTCAGCTGGGCGTCCGACATCAAGGAATATGCCCTGCAGCAGGCTCTTTCCGGAAAGGAATGGCACGGCTTCAAGCTGGTCGAGGGGCGATCCGTCCGCAAATACACGGATGAGGCGTCCGTCGCAAAAGCAGTCTCCGATGCCGGTTTCGACCCATACGAAAAGAAGCTGCTTGGTATCACCGCTATGCAGAAAATGCTCGGAAATAGACGCTTTAAGGAACTTCTTGCAGCTTACATCGAAAAGCCGCAGGGCAAACCGACACTCGTACCGGACAGCGACAAGCGCCCGGCCATAAACACAGCAAAAAATGATTTTATGGAGGACAAATTATGAGTAAGAAGATGCAGAACCCAATGAAAGTCATCACCGGCCCGGATACACGCTGGAGTTATGCCAACGTGTGGGATCCGAAATCCATCAATGGTGGTACCCCAAAGTACAGTGTTTCGCTCATCATTCCGAAGTCCGATGCCAGGACACTCGCTAAAATCAAGACCGCCATCGAAGCCGCCTACAAGGAAGGCGAAGCAAAGCTCAAAGGCAGCGGTAAGACTGTACCAGCGCTTTCCGCAATCAAGAGCCCTCTTCGTGACGGCGACACGGAACGCCCGGATGACCCGGCCTACGCACATGCGTACTTCGTCAATGCAAACGCTGCATCTGCTCCCGGCATCGTGGATGCGGATGTGAACCCCATACTGACCCGTTCTGAGGTTTACAGCGGTGTTTACGGCAGAGCCAGCATCACCTTTTACGCCTTCAACTCCTCCGGCAATAAGGGAATCGCCTGCGGTCTCAACAACTTACAGAAAATCCGCGACGGAGAACCGCTCGGCGGCAAGGCAAGCGCTGAGGAAGATTTTGCAGCTGATGACGATGAGGATTTCCTGAACTGAAGGAGGCTGCTATGACCTGGACATATACTCTCTGCACTCTGACCCTGGCTCTGTATATCCTTCTCGCTGTTTTCTGGATTGTCCGCTCGATCATCGATACGGTCGATGACCGCAGGCGCGACAAGGAAAATGCAAAGTGGGAGTCCGAGAAGAAAAAACTCGAACTCGAAAAAGCACAGCGTGACAAGGAATATCACGAGGCACGAATGAAGGAACTTAACCTGAAGTAAGCATATGGCAGGCGGCGGGGAGAAATCTCCGCCGCTTGTTTTGAATAGAGGTGAACATATTGAAAAAAGAAATATGGAAAGACATACCTGGATATGAAGGTCGATATCAAGCCAGTACAGAGGGCAGAATCCGTAGTCTTGATAGACAAGTTCTCGGCAAATGTCATTATACAGGCAAACCATTCTACCGAACTGTGAAAGGAAGAATTCTCAGACCTGGTAGGTTCTGCAAGACAGGACACCTATCGGTTGTTCTCGGTCATGGGACTGCGGGAAAACCTGTTCATCAGCTTGTCATACTCACCTTTGTAGGACCTCCGCCAGAAGGCATGGAAGTGCTGCATAGAAACGGGGATCCAACAGATAACAGGCTGAAAAATTTACACTACGGAACTCGCTCTGAAAACATTCTTGATGTGTACCGCCAAGGTGGCAAATGGAGAAAGCTGTCGATCGACGATGTTCAATCAATTCGATTCGGATTCTACTGTGGAATCAAAGAAGTTGAGCTCGCAGCAATGTACGACGTAACGCCATCGATCATCAGTGCAATAAAAACGGGGAGGAATTTTGCATGGCTAAAGTGAACAGTTTGTCATTGGATCTGGAGACATTTTCCAGCATCGACCTTAGCAAATGTGGCGTGTACAAGTACGCATCTTCTCCTGACTTCGAGATCCTGCTCTTTGGATATTCCATTGACAGCGGAGAGGTCAGAACGATTGATCTTGCTCAGGGAGAAACGATTCCGCAGGAGATCATCGACGCACTTGTTAGTGATGGCGTCGTCAAATGGGCATACAACGCGAACTTCGAACGCGTATGCCTCTCCCGTTATCTGCACGATTTAGGTATAAGTCTTGACCCATTTCATGATAATCATCCGCTCTCAACCGTGATGACACAGTTTCTGAATCCTGAAAGCTGGCGCTGTTCCATGATCTGGTCCGCCACAATGGGGCTTCCGCTCTCTCTGGAAGGCGCCGGCAGCGTCCTCGGCCTTGAAAAGCAAAAGCTCACCGAGGGGAAAGAACTCATTAAATACTTCTGTCAGCCATGTACTCCGACGAAAGCAAACGGCGGCCGCACACGGAACCTGCCGTCCGACGCGCCGGATAAGTGGACGCTGTTCAAGAAATACAATAGGCGGGATGTCGAAACCGAGATGGGCATCAAAGCAAGGCTCGCGAAGTTCCCGGTTCCAGACTTCGTTTGGGATGAATACCACATCGATCAGGAAATCAATGATCGCGGCGTCCGGCTTGACATGGATCTTGTGGAAAAGGCCATCACGATAGACACTCGTTCTCGGACGGAACTCACCGCTGCTATAAAAAAGCTGACCGGTCTTAAAAACCCAAACAGCGTCCAGCAGATGAAGCGGTGGCTTTCAGATAATGGACTTGAAACTGACAGCCTCGGCAAAAAGGCCGTTGCGAAACTCTTGAAAACTGCTCCTCCGGAGCTGCAGACGGTTTTGAAACTCCGCCAGCAGCTTGCCAAATCCTCCGTCAAGAAATATCAGACCATGCAGAAGGCGGTCTGCAAGGATGGCCGGGCACGCGGCATGTTCCAATTTTACGGTGCCAGCCGAACCGGCCGCTGGGCAGGCAGGCTTATTCAGATGCAAAACCTCCCGCAGAATCATCTCCCCGATCTGGCTGAAGCCCGTGCTCTTGTGAAGTCCGGCAATTTTGATGCTGTCAAAATGCTGTATGAGGATGTCCCGGATACTCTGTCTCAGCTCATTCGTACAGCCTTTATCCCGAAGGATAGCTGCCAGTTCATCGTGTCTGACTTTTCAGCTATCGAAGCCCGTGTCATCGCATGGTATGCCGGAGAAACATGGCGGCAGAAGGTATTTGAAGATGGTGGCGACATTTACTGTGCTTCCGCATCCCAGATGTTCCATGTTCCGGTTGTGAAACACGGCGTCAACGGACATCTCAGACAAAAAGGCAAAATTGCAGAGCTCGCGCTCGGATACGGAGGGTCCGTCGGTGCTTTAAAGGCAATGGGAGCTATTGAAATGGGACTCAAGGAAGATGAGCTTCCTCCTCTGGTTGACGCCTGGAGGCAGACAAATCCGCACATCGTGAAATTCTGGTGGGCTGTCGACCACGCGGCTATGGAAGCAGTTAAGCATAAGCACACGACTTCCAGTTATGGGCTGACCTTTTCCTGCAAATCCGGAATGCTCTTTATCAGACTTCCCTCCGGCAGGAACCTTGCCTATGTGAAACCGCGTGTCGGAACAAACAAATTCGGCGGCGAATGCATCACCTATGAAGGTGTCGGTGCTACGAAAAAATGGGAACAGCTCAGCTCCTACGGTCCGAAATTCGTGGAAAATATCGTGCAGGCAACCTCCCGCGATATTCTCTGCTATGCCATGAAGACGCTCCGCTGCTGCTCGATTGTCATGCATGTCCATGATGAGCTGATCATCGAAGCAGATCCGGACGTATCTCTTGAAGTGATCTGTGAACAGATGGGACGGACTCCTCCGTGGGCAAAAGGTCTGAAACTCCGTGCCGATGGTTATACCTGCGAATTTTACCAGAAAGATTAAAAAGTAATCCGCTCAAACCAGGCGTTCATCTCCAGTGAAAAGTAGGGATGGGTGCCCTTAGTCCATCCCAGAAGGGATGAAAATTATATGACAAACGAAGTAACAACATTTACAAACTCAGAGTTCGGTTCTATTCGTACTACGACGATAGATAACGAGCCGTGGTTTGTGGGTAAGGATGTAGCGGAAGCCTTAGGATACAGCAATCCTCGTAAAGCACTGATTGACCATGTGGATGATGACGACAAGGGAGTAACGAAATGTGACACCCTTGGTGGAGAACAGCAGATGACCGTAATTAATGAATCTGGTCTGTATTCTCTGATTCTCTTCAGCAAACTTCCTTCAGCAAAGCGCTTCAAAAAGTGGGTAACATCTGAAGTACTACCTTCAATCCGTAGACATGGTCTCTATGCGATTGATGACATTCTGGCTGATCCTGATCTTGCCATTGCTGCGCTGCAGGAACTCAAAGCTGAACGTGAAAAACGTAAGTCTCTTGAAAACACGGTTGCCGTGCAGACACAGCAGATTGCCGAAATGAAACCAAAAGTCAGCTATTACGATGTCGTTTTGAACTGCAAGGATCTCGTGGCCATTTCGATTATCGCCAAAGACTATGGTTGGAGCGCCAAGCATATGAACAAGTGGCTGCACGACAAGGAAATTCAATTCAAACAGCCAAGTGGAATCTGGCTCCTTTATCAGAAATATGCCGACAGAGGATACACGTCTACCAAAACCACTACCTATTCCGGTTCGGATGGAGAAGTGCATACTGCCGTTCATACTTATTGGACCCAGTCCGGGCGTCTCTTTATTTACGACCTTATGAAAGCTGACGGGAATCTTCCACTCATCGAACAAGGGAATTAAAAATCATCCGCTCAAATCAGGCGTTCATCTCCAGTGGAAATTAGAGGTGGGCGCCTTTAGTCTACCCAGAAATGAGGTTTAACTCGATGTATGAAGTGAAAGAAAAAAGGAGAACACTCGAGGACAGTACTGAGATTACAACCTATAGCCGCAACGTCATAAGCTGCAATATTCTCGAAGTGGAAGCCGGTACCACAGGATACAAGGGCGGCGATACCGGCCACGGCGGACGCACTTACTTCAGGATTGAAGACGCAGGCGGCACGGACATGACGGTCAATTCCTACGTGAATCAGTTCGGCTGCAGCGGACTTGAAGTTACGCTCGGCGGCGACTGCGAACTTGAAACCATGATTCGTGCCCTAAAGTTCATTACAAAGGTACTGGAGCAGGAATCGGAGGAGGTGTACGACTGATGTTTACCCTCTACAGTTCAGATTTAATTGGGAACCCAAGCAACTGCTCCTATCCTCACAAAAATGTAATTATTAATGCCGACAGTCTAAAAACCGCCGTCTGCCATGACTATGTCTGTGCAGAATATAAAAACCACTACAGGAATGGCGACAACTTTATCTCCGCTGACTGCCTTCCGGTAGACTGCGACAATGACCACTCGGAGAATCCGAAAGACTGGGTTACCCCCAAGAATGTCATGGACGCCTTTCCGGGGGTCAGTTTTGCCGTTCATTACAGCCGTTTCCATAAACGTGAGAAAAACGGAAAACCCGCGAGGCCGAAATTCCATGTGCTTTTCCCGATTGACCGCGTGACCGATGCCTCACTCTACAGCGATATGAAGAAACTGGTCAATTCCATCTTTCCGTATTTTGATACAAAAGCTCTGGATGCAGCGCGCTTTTTCTTTGGTACAGCGGATTCCAATGTCGAGCTCTATCCCGGCCGCATGAATCTTACAGAATTCCTGAACGGTGAGGATTTTGACAAGAATCTGTCCGGCGGCTATGAAAATGATTCTGTTATCCCAGAAGGCAGCCGCAACGCGACGATGTCCCGCTTTGCCGGTATCGTCATCAAAAAATACGGCGATACAGACACTGCTTACCGGAGCTTTCTTGAAGAAGCTGCAAAGTGCAATCCACCACTTGAAGCCGGTGAGCTTAACACAATCTGGCACAGCGCCCAGCGCTTTTATTCCAAGATTAGCAAGGAGGATGGCTACGTTTCTCCGGAAGTTTATAACGATGAAAACAGCTATAAGCCGGACGATTTTTCCGACGTCGGTCAGGCCGAAGTGCTCGCAAAGTACTTTTCAAACGAGCTCCGCTACTCTCCGTCCACTCACTTCATCCGTTACAGCGGCCACTACTGGCAGGAAACAGAGCCAGGCGCTCAGGCAGTCGCGCACGAACTTACCCGAAGGCAGATGAAGGAATCAGAAAAAGACATGATGGAAACCTTGAAAAAGCTGAAGGACACCGGTGCCCAGGATATCCTCGACAATACATCAAAAGCAAAAGCCGTACAGTTAATGAATGACGAACAGATGCAGGCTTATCAGGACTTTCTCACTGCTAAAGCCTATCGGGATTTTGCAATCCGCCGCCGGGATTCCAAGAATATCACGTCAACACTGAAAGAATCGCACCCGATGCTGGAAATCTCGCCGCGGGATTTGGACGCGGACTGCTTTCTGCTCTGCACGCCGGAAGCAACTTATGACCTCAGAAAAGGCATGGCCGGTGCGCGGGAACATTCAGCGGATGACTTTATCACAAAAATTACGTCCGTCTCGCCTAGTTCGAAAGGCGAAAAGCTCTGGCTGGACTGCCTTGACCTCATTTTTCAGAAGAATCAGCAGCTTATCAATTACGTCCAGATGATCTGCGGCCTTGCCGCTATCGGAAAAGTCTATGTGGAAGCACTGATTATTGCCTATGGTGACGGACGGAACGGGAAGTCAACCTTCTGGAATTCGGTGTCCCGTGTGCTCGGCCTTTACAGCGGAAATATCTCCGCCGATACCCTGACCGTCGGATGCCGCAGGAACATCAAGCCGGAAATGGCTGAGGTCAAAGGAAAACGGCTTCTCATTGCTGCAGAAATGCAGGAAGGCGCGAGACTCAATGACTCAACAATCAAACAGCTCTGCTCTACGGATGACGTATTTGCAGAAAAGAAATACAAAGACCCGTTCTCTTTCAAGCCCTGCCATACTCTCGTACTCTATACCAACCATCTGCCGCGTGTCTCAGCATCGGATGATGGTATCTGGCGCAGGCTTATTGTCATTCCGTTTGGTGCCAAGATTGAAGGCAATACCGACATCAAGAATTATGGCGAGTATCTCTATGAAAACGCTGGTGGAAGCATTCTGGCTTGGATCATTGAAGGTGCAAAGAAAGTAATCGCGCTCGACTACCAGATTCCAGTTCCCGACTGTGTGGCGAAAGCCATCAATGAATACCGCAGTCAGAATGACTGGTTCGGGCATTTTCTTGAAGATAAATGTGAAGCCGGCCCTTCATTTAAGGAAAGCTCCGCGGCCCTGTACCAAGCGTACCGGAACTATTCTCTCGACTGTAACGAATATGTTCGCAGCACTGCGGATTTCTATTTTGCTCTGGAGAAGGCTGGATTTGAACGGCTGACGCTGAATCGAAAACGCTATTTTAAGGGCCTTCGCATTCGTGAGGATACCGGCGCCGAGGAGGATTTTCTGAAATGAATGGCACCGATGACAAGGTGTATCAACCTCTCTGCACAGACTTTTCTATAGGCCATAAAAAATCATATAAGAAAAAGTTCGTGCAGCTACCTTGATACACCTTGCACTTGGCCTATTTCATGCAATTATAGAGGTCTTTGAATGAATGAAAAACAGATAGAAAACAAATTAACGCTGGCAGTTAAAAAGGCAGGCGGTATTGCGCCAAAGTTCGTGTCTCCGGGTTTTGCGGGAATGCCAGACCGCATCGTCTTATTACCTGACGGCCTTATCGCCTTTGTGGAACTGAAGGCACCCGGAAAGAAACCGCGCCCGCTCCAGTTGGCAAGGCACCGGCTGCTTCGGTCGTTGGGCTTTAAAGTATATGTGATCGACAGCGTAAAGCAGATTGGAGAGATGCTGGATGAACTTCAAGCCACATGATTATCAGAAATATGCTATAGACTATATCGAAACGCATCCTATAGCTGCGGTTCTCCTCGATATGGGCATTGGCAAAACTGTAATCAGCCTGACGGCCATCGAAGACCTGTTGTTCGACAGTTTTGAAGTTCACCGGGTCCTCGTCGTCGCACCGCTCCGCGTCGCCCGCGATACATGGCCCGCTGAAATCAAGAAATGGTCGCACCTTAAAGACCTGACCTATTCTGTTGCAGTAGGAAATGTAAAAGAACGCCGAGTTGCACTGACGTCCTCCGCAGATATCACCATCATCAATCGTGAGAACCTTGAGTGGCTGATTGAAGACAGCGGATTCCCATTTGACTTTGATATGGTCATTCTTGACGAGCTCTCTTCCTTCAAAAATCATCGGTCGAAACGCTTCCGTTCCATGATGAAAGTAAGGCCCAAGGTAAAACGTATCGTAGGACTTACCGGTACCCCTTCATCAAATGGCCTTATGGATCTCTGGGCGGAGTTCCGCCTTCTCGATATGGGCCAGCGCCTTGGACGGTTCATTACCCAGTACCGCACAAATTACTTCATGCCGGATAAGCGAAACGGTGAGATCATCTACTCTTATAAGCCGCTGCCGGGCGCGGAGAACACCATCTACCGGGAAATTTCGGATATCACGATTTCCATGAAGTCGACGGATCACCTGAAGATGCCAAAGCTCATCAGCAGCGAATACGAAGTCCGCCTGTCCGATGAGGAACAGAAACGGTACGACAGCCTGAAGAAGAATCTGGTTCTGCAGCTTCCAAGTGGCGACATCACAGCCGCCAATGCCGCGTCCCTCTCCGGAAAGCTGTGTCAGATGGCCAACGGTGCCGTTTACTCTGACACCGGAATCGTTGTTCACATTCATGACCGAAAACTGGACGCACTGGAGGACCTGATCGAAGCGGCAAACGGGAAGCCTGTGCTGGTGGCCTACTGGTTCAAGCACGACTTCGCCAGAATATCCGAGCGGCTGCATAAGCTCCACATCCCGTTCTCCTGCCTTAACACTTCCGGCAGCATCCGCAGATGGAACAACGGCGAACTTCCCGTGGCCCTCGTGCATCCCGCTTCTGCCGGGCATGGGCTGAACCTGCAAAGCGGCGGCTCAACGCTCATCTGGTTCGGGCTTACATGGTCGCTGGAGCTCTACCAGCAGACAAACGCAAGATTGTGGCGGCAGGGACAGACAGCAGGAACCGTGGTGATTCAGCACATCATCACGAAGGGAACCATTGATGGTCGCATTCTGAATGCCCTCTCGCATAAGAACCACACACAGGCAGCCCTGATCAACGCCGTGAAGGCGGACCTGAAAATCAGAGACAACTTTTGACAATCTGTGCCAATCCGAGTGAAACTTTCAATTCATCTTTACGGAGGTACGGTTATGCAGATAGCATGGAAATACCTGAATAAAAGGGCTGCCGCCTTGGACGCCCTCAAGGACTATGACAGCATGCAATTCATTCTGGAACACACGGACGACGACATCCGGGCGGAGCATGAAAAGATAGAAAGCGTCCGCAGCCCCGGCTTTGACGGGATGCCGCACGTCCATAACCCGCAGGCCGGTGAGGAACGCATTCTAAATGGCATAGAGGAAATTGACGTGCTAAAAGAGCGGTACTGGCAGGCGCTGGAGTACATGGCGTGGTTCCAGCCAGCGTGGGAAAATCTGACCGAGGGTGAGCGGTATGTGCTGAAAGCGTTTTACCTTTCCAACGGAACAGATGAACCCGTTGGCACAGTCTGTGAACACTTCAGCATAGAGCGTTCCTCCGCCTACAACAAAAAGAACCGCGCGCTGAAGCATCTGGCGCTGCTGCTGTACGGAAAGCAGTAAAGTGAGTAAAATCGTGGACGACTTTCCCGTTTGAGTGTGCTATACTAATAGCATAGAGAACTGAAAAGGTGAAAGCCATCGAGGAGAAATCCCCGGTGGCTTTCTTGATACCCATGAGGAAGTGAATGAATGCCATATAAACCAAAACGTCCGTGCCGTTACCCCGGGTGTCCACGTCTAACTGACGGTACCTACTGCGAAGAACACGCGAAGCTTGTGCGGCGGCACTACGAACAGTTTACCCGAGGTTACTCCACCAGCAAGCGCTACGGCAGAGCGTGGAAGAAAATCCGTGACCGTTACGTCCGCAAGCATCCGCTCTGTGAGCAGTGTTTGAAGGAAGGACGCTATGTTGCAGTCGAGGAGGTCCACCACATCATTCCTCTCTCCGAGGGAGGTACGAATGACGAATCAAACCTGATGAGCCTTTGCCACTCCTGCCACGAGAAGATTCATAAGGGACGAGGCGACCGCTAATAGTATTCGCGGCCTTTTCTTTTGCGCGAGAATATTTTGTACCGGGTGGGGGCGGTCAAAATCATGAAACACTCCATCAGCGGAAAGCGACGTCCCCTCACGCGCGCGAAAAAAGCGTATTCAAAAGGGTAATAAAAGAAGGCGGTGAGAAATATGCCGACGAAATCGAATAATACCGGCGGCCGCGGCGGCAGACGTTCGGGTGCTGGACGCAAAAAATCTGCAGTATCCGAGAAAGCCGCGAACGGAAATCCGGGCGGCAGACCGCTTGAGGTACTGGATATTCCGGAGATGGAAGGTGCTGACATGCCGACGCCACATGACTTCCTTTCTGCCAAGCAGCATGACGGTTCGACACTCGAAGCCGGTGAAATCTACCGGGAAACCTGGGAGTGGCTCCAAAAAATCGGTATCGCGCAGAAAGTTTCGCCGCAGCTCTTGGAACGCTACGCGATGTGCTCCGCAAGATGGATTCAGTGTGAAGAGATGACGACAAGGCTCGGATACCTTTCGAAGCATCCGACAACCGGCAAGCCTATTCCCTCTCCCTTCATAAACATCGGCATCAATTATATGAATCAGGCCAACCGCTTGTGGGATGAAATCTTCCAGATTGTGAAGGAGAACTGCTCAACAGAATACGGCGGCCTCAATCCGCAGGATGACGTCATGGAACGGCTGCTCCGCGCCAGAAAGGGAATATAAATGGATACAACCAAATTTGAGCAGGTACCGATCGATAAACTGGTGCCCTATGCCCGGAATGCGAGGACGCATTCAAAAGAACAGATTGCGCAGCTGAGAGCCAGCCTTCGGGAGTTCGGTTTTGTCTCTCCCGCCGTCATCGACAGCAAATACAACATCTTGGTCGGCCACGGCAGAGTGCAGGCGGCACGTGAGGAAGGCTATACCACCGTTCCCTGTGTCTTTGCCGAAAACCTGACGGATGCTCAGAAACGGGCCTATATCCTCGCGGATAACCAGCTCGCACTGGGCGCCGGATGGGACGAAGAGATGCTCTCCGTTGAACTGTCCGACCTGCAGGATGAGTCCTTTGACATTTCACTTCTCGGTTTCGACAGCGATGAGCTCGAAAAGCTGATGAACGACGACTCCGGAAAAAACGTCGAGGACGATGACTTCAATCTTTCCGCTGCACTTGAGAAAGCGTCATTTGTGGAACGCGGCGACATCTGGACAGTTGGAAAACATCACCTCATGTGTGGTGATGCTACTTCGGCGGATGACGTGAACACGCTCATGGGCAACAAGAGGGCCAACCTCATCGTAACCGACCCGCCTTACGGAGTTTCCTTCAAAGCCTCGGACGGCCTCACGATAGAAAACGACAGCCTGAAGGGCGAGGAATTTTATAACTTTCTACTCTCTTCTTTCAAGAACATGGCTGACCATCTCGAAAAAGGCGGCGCGGCTTATGTGTTCCATGCGGACACGGAAGGCCTGAACTTCCGGAAGGCCTTCATCGACGCAGGCTTTCATCTCGCGGGTGTCTGCATCTGGGTAAAGAACAGTCTCGTACTCGGCCGCTCCGACTATCAATGGCAGCACGAGCCGATTTTGTATGGCTTTCTGCAGAATGGAAAACACCCGTGGTACGCTGACAGGAAGCAGACGACCATCTGGAATTACGACAAACCAAAACGAAACAAAGATCACCCGACTTCCAAACCGCTCGACCTCCTCGGCTATCCGATCCAGAATTCCAGCCAGGAGAACGCTGTCATCCTCGATACTTTCGGCGGTTCCGGTTCAACGCTCATGGCCTGCGAAAAGCTGAATCGGATCTGCTACATGATGGAACTTGACCCGAAGTATGCCTCTGTTATCCTCCGCCGGTATGTAGAGGATACGAATGATGCATGGGATGTGCATGTAGAAAGAAATGGCGAGAAGATTCCCTATTCCAACCTCGTAAAAGACGTTGAAATCGAGAGTGTATAGCACACAAATTTCATCCCGATAATTCGGCGATATTCTACAGCACAAAATTTCCCAAATTGCTTGATAAATAAGGCCTTCTGAGTGATAGATGTACATACCAAAACGAAGGAGGCAAATACCAATGAAAATAGATTACAACGTAACAGGAAAAGACAGGAAGTCCTTAGTCAATGCCATCGCAGCAATCACAGAAGGAAAGGCAGAATACCTCGGTATGCCGACAGCGGCCTACAAAGTCGGCTGCTTCACAGTCGACCGGAACGGAACACTGGAGTTCGGCAACAGAACAGACAGCAAAGGAACCGAGGACCTTATCAAAGAGCTTGACAAGCGCGGCTTCACTGCCAAAGTTGGGGAAACGTCCGGAGAAGAGTCTGAAACGGCGGATGGCGCCGGACAGGGCGAAAACATGGGCCTTACGATTTCGGTTCCACTGGCGGCGGTCTCAACCGGCAACCTGACGAACCTGCTCAAGGCGAAAGGTGCGCTTATCAAGAAGGCACTTGGAATTGACGACATGCCGATTGAAATCGGTGAGAATAAAGTTTCATTCCCATGGTTTCCGGAAATGCCGGGATCGGATGCATCCAAAGCATACACTCATTTCATTGCCGCCCTCTGCAAACTCTCGAAAGACCAAAAACGGGTAAGCAGTACCGAGCACCCGGCCGACAATGAGAAATACGCATTCCGCTGCTTCCTTCTGCGGCTCGGATTCATAGGACCAGAATACAAGCAGGAGAGAAAGATTCTGCTGAAGAACCTGACAGGAAATTCGAGTTTCAGGAACGGGGCGAAAAAAGAGGCCACTGACGATGAAATTTCCGAATAAAGAAACGGCTGAAAAGGTGAAGCGGCAGTTTCCAGTGGGATGCCGCGTGGAACTCCTTCGGATGGACGATGCTCAGGCACCGCCCATCGGCATCAGAGGAATAGTCACTGGAGTCGACGACACCGGCTCCCTTCTCGTAAACTGGGATAATGGCTCCAGCCTCAATGTAATTTACGGCATCGACATCGTGCGGAAGGTGGTGGATTCCGATGACTGAGAAAATTAAGGAACAGATTCTCGCGATTCAGAACACCGGCCTTACAAATATGTTCGACGTAAACGCCGTCCAGCGCCTTGCCTACAAACGTGATTTCTATGAGCTGGTGTTTTTCCTTGAGGAACACCGCAAGGAATATGTGCATTTCATTCTCACAAGCGAAGCGTAAACTACACAATTTTACCGTTCCTAAAAGGCTTGACTTCTCGCATAGAATTCTCCGGAATCCACTTGCTATTTGTTCCCTTCAGAGTGATATATGTATATGCAAAAAGGAAAACACATCTGAATAAAACGGAGGGAAAAGACCATGTGGAGCAAAGGAAGCCTAAAAATCGGAAATCACATCATTCACTACTGGGTCAAGCACTACGAGCAGGGCAGCCAGTACGGAATTGAAAACGAAGGCAGAATCTCGAAGCTCATGCTGAAAGAAAACGGTGCGGTCATTGCCAACTACGACCGGGGCTGGGATATGGAACCGGAAACGGAAGCCGCGCAGCTTGCCTATGCGATTTTGGTAAAGAAATATAACTGAACATGAATAGAAATATTCCGAAAGAAGAAGCCGTACGGCTCTTTCTCTCGTACCAACATAGATTTGTGAGGATCGCCAGTCGAATATATCGACAGGCGGCCTTTTATTTTGCCTTGAAAGGAGGATACCGCCGTGGCAATGAGAAAACTGAAACATTACAAGCCAACCCGCTTCATGGCAGAAGGTTCCGCCTACAACAAGGTTATGGCGGACTACGCCGTGACGTTCATCGAGCAGCTCTGCCATACCAAGGGCACATGGGCAGGAAAGCCTTTCGAGCTCATTGACTGGCAGGAGCAGATTATTCGTGACCTCTTCGGCATTCTGAAGCCGAACGGTTACCGGCAGTTTAACACGGCCTATATCGAAATCCCGAAGAAGATGGGAAAGTCTGAGCTTGCCGCTGCGGTCGCGCTGCTCCTCTGCTGCGGCGACGGAGAGGAACGCGCTGAGGTCTACGGCTGTGCCGCTGACCGCCAGCAGGCAGCCATCGTGTTCGACGTCGCCGCCGACATGGTCCGAATGTGTCCGGCGCTCGACCGGCGCATCAAAATTCTTGCTTCTCAAAAGCGGATTATCTACCAACCTACGAACAGTTTTTATCAGGTGCTCTCCGCCGAAGCATATTCAAAGCACGGTTTCAACGTCCACGGCGTCGTCTTCGATGAACTGCACACACAGCCGAATCGGAAGCTCTTCGATGTCATGACAAAAGGTTCCGGCGACGCCAGAATGCAGCCTTTATATTTTCTCATCACGACAGCCGGTAATGACACAAACACGATCTGCTACGAGGTCCATCAGAAGGCGCAGGATATCCTTGACGGCAGGAAGGTTGACCCGACCTTCTACCCGGTCATCTACGGTGCCGCTGAAACGGACGACTGGACAGACCCGAAGATCTGGAAGAAAGCAAATCCGTCGCTCGGCATTACAGTCGGCATCGATAAAGTCGAAGCAGCCTGTGAATCGGCGAAGCAAAATCCCAGCGAGGAGAACTCCTTCCGGCAGCTCCGCTTAAATCAATGGGTTAAGCAGGCCGTCCGCTGGATGCCGATGGATAAATGGGACACCTGTGCGTTCCCTGTAAACGAAGAGGAACTGGAAAACCGCGTCTGCTACGGCGGTCTCGACCTCTCATCCACGACCGACATCACGGCATTCGTTCTGCTTTTCCCTCCCAAAGACGAGGACGGCAAATATGTGGTTCTCCCGTACTTCTGGGTGCCGGAAGAAATGCTCGACCTCCGTGTCCGGCGCGACCACGTGCCCTATGACATCTGGAAGAAGCAAGGGTATCTCGGAACTACGGAAGGAAATGTGATACACTACGGCTACATCGAAAAGTTCATCGAGCGTCTCGGTGAGCGCTTCAACATCCGTGAGATTGCTTTTGACCGCTGGGGAGCTGTGCAAATGGTGCAGAACCTCGAAGGCATGGGTTTCACGGTCGTTCCGTTCGGGCAGGGCTTCAAGGATATGTCGCCGCCCACGAAGGAACTCATGAATCTCACGCTGGAAAAACGCATCGCACACGGCGGTCATCCGGTGCTCCGCTGGATGATGGACAACATCTTCATCCGCACCGACCCCGCCGGAAATATCAAAGCGGACAAGGAAAAAAGTACGGAAAAAATCGACGGCGCGATTGCAATGATCATGGCGCTTGACCGTGCCATCCGCTGCGGCAACGACAACGGCGCTTCTGTTTATGATGACAGAGGCATTTTATTTCTGTAAATAATATTTTCATTTTTGCTTGCTGTTAGCTTGCATATTGCAGCCAACTTGTGTTATGCTATCCGTGAAAGGATGGGATTTGTATGGCACGAACTTCTAATGTTTTCGCCCGTGTAGAGCCAGAAATCAAAAAGCAAGCCGAAGAAGTACTCAATCAGCTCGGCATTCCGATGTCCAATGCTGTAGGAATGTTTTTAAGACAAGTCGTACTGCAGCGCGGTATTCCATTTGAAATAAAGCTGCCCGCGAATGCTCCGATTGCCTTTGGTGCCCTTACCAAAAAACAATTTGATACTGAAATGAACAAAGGTATGGACGATATAAAGGCAGGCAAGGTTTATTCGTCAGATACCGTTGAAAAAGAGATGAAGCGGGACTTTGGAGTATGAGCTGGGAAGTTGCATAGGCACAGTATGGGGCTGCGTTTCTTTCCCGTAGACAATTATCTGGTTTTCTATCTGCCAAAAGAAACGGATAAAATGGTATATATTGTCCGCATCATGTATGGCGGACGGGATATCAGAAAGCAGCTCCGTGAAACAATAAAATATTAATTGCTGAAAGCATCTATCGAAAGGTAGGTGCTTTTCTTACGCCCTTTTTTAGAAAGGATGTGATTTATATATGAGTATCTTCAGCGGCCTTTTCCGGTCACGGGATAAGCCAGGACACCGGCCTAAGGATTCAACGAACGGCAGCGGCTACCGCTATTACTTCGGAAGCAGTTCTTCCGGCAAAGCGGTGACGGAGCGCTCCGCCATGCAGATTTCAGCAGTATACGCCTGCGTCCGCGTCCTTTCGGAAGCCATTGCGAGCCTTCCGCTGCACCTTTACCGCTATACAGACAAAAACAGCAAGGAAAAGGCTGTCGACCACCCGCTCTACCCGCTGCTTCATGACGAGCCAAACCCGGAAATGACTTCGTTCATATTCCGGGAAACGCTCATGACGCACCTTCTGCTTTGGGGCAACGCTTACGCACAGATCATAAGAAATGGACGCGGCGAGGTCGCGGCACTTTATCCTCTCATGGCAAACCGGATGCGCGTTAACCGGGACGAAAACGGACATCTGTACTACGAGTATCAGATGAGCACATCCGATGCTCCGACGATGAAGGCAGGAACCGTACGGCTTATGCCAAATGATGTGCTGCATATCCCAGGTCTCGGCTTCGACGGTCTGGTCGGCTATTCGCCGATCGCGATGGCGAAGAATTCCATCGGCATGGCAATGGCGACCGAGGAATACGGCGCGACCTTCTTTAAGAACGGTGCAAATCCATCCGGCATTCTGTCAATGCCGGGCGTCGTGAAAGACCCGGAGAAAATAAGGAACTCATGGGAGGCCGGATTCGGCGGGAGTTCCAATTCCAACAAGGTCGCCATTTTGGAAGAAGGCATGACCTATACGCCGATTTCCATCAGTCCGGAGCAGGCGCAGTTCCTTGAAACGCGCAAGTTCCAGTTAGACGAAATTGCGAGGATTTTCCGCATCCCGCCGCACATGATCGGCGACCTTGAGCACGCAACCTTCTCGAACATTGAGCAGCAAAGCTTGGAATTCGTATCCTACACACTGGAGCCGTGGCTCGTACGCTGGGAACAGTCCATGCAGCGCTCGCTCCTTTCTCCGGAGGAAAAGAAAAGCTACTTCATCCGCTTTAATGTAGACGGGCTCCTGCGGGGAGACTACCAGAGCCGCATGAACGGTTATTCGACCGGCATTCAAAACGGCATTTTCTCCGTGAATGATGTGCGGGAACTTGAGAACATGGATCTCCTTTCCGATGAGGAAGGCGGCAACATCCACGTCCTAAACGGAAATGTGGTAAAGCTCGCGGATGCCGGATCAGCATACAATCAGAATTCAAACAAGGAGGATACCAATGGAAAAGGCAAACAAGTTCTGGAGATGGGCAAGAAACAAGCTGCCCGATCCAGCAAATCCCGGACAGGAAACGGAAGAACGGACGCTGTTCCTTGACGGTACAATCGCGGAAGAGAGCTGGTTTGACGACGACGTCACTCCGGCTCTTTTTAGATCGGAATTGGAAAGCAGCTCCGGTAACATCACGGTATGGCTGAACTCTCCGGGCGGCGACTGTTTTGCGGCAGCACAGATTTACAACATGCTCCGTGACTACAAGGGCAAGGTCACAATCAAGATTGACGGCCTTGCGGCTTCCGCGGCAAGCGTCATTGCGATGGCGGGTGACGAAGTTTTAATGTCTCCGGTCTCGATGATCATGATCCACAATCCGAGCACAGTCGCTATGGGCAGCACTGACGAAATGCAGAAGGCAATCGAAATGCTGGACGAAGTGAAAAACTCCATTATCAATGCTTACCAGACAAAGACCGGCCTTTCGAGGAATAAGCTCAGTAAGCTCATGGACGAAGAGACCTGGATGAATGCCGGGAAAGCGGTCGAACTGCATTTTGCGGACGGTGTGATTGAGAGAGATTCCCTCTACGGAAAGGAACCGGACGAAGAAAACACTCCAAATGAAGATTCCACTGAAAAGAAATCTGAGGAAGATGCCCCGGATAAGAAGCCGAAATCCATGCTCTTCTCCCGTTACAGAGCTGCGGCAGCCATGAACAAGAAGCTCTGCGACTACTGCAGGGAACATTCTGAAAAACCGCCCGATAACGAAAAGCAGGCAAAAGTTTACAACACAGGCAGATCGGTCGAAGACCTCGAAAAGCGTCTCGACCTCATGAAACAGTTCATTTAATAGGAGGACAACATCATGAATGTACAGGAATTAATTAATAAGAGGGCCAAGGCGTGGGAAACGGCAAAGGCATTTCTCGAATCCCACCGCAGCAGCGGCGGTATCCTTTCTGAGGAAGACGGAGCTGCCTACGACAAGATGGAAAAGGAAATCACCAACCTCACAAAGGAAATCGACAGGTTGAACCGCCAAAAGTCTATCGAGGAACAGATGAGCCAACCGGTCAATACTCCCCTTACCGGGAAGCCAGGTGCCGGAACAGAGAATAAGCCGGAGAAATACGGCAGAGCATCTGACGCCTACGCGAAAGCAATGCTTACAGCCATGCGCAGCGGCTTCCACCAGGTGTCGGACATTCTGCAGGAAGGCACTGACGCGAACGGCGGTTACCTCGTTCCGGAAGAATGGGACTCCCGCCTTATCGACAAACTCACAGAAGAAAACATCTTCCGCAGCCTTGCGACGACCATCACTACAAGCGGTGAGCACAAGATCAACATTGCAGGAACGAAACCCGCGGCGGCATGGATTGAGGAAGGCGAAGCGTTGACTTTCGGAGATGCGACGTTCGACCAGATCGTCCTTGATGCACACAAGCTCCACGTGGCCATCAAGGTAACCGAGGAACTGCTTTACGACAACGCCTTCAATCTGGAGAACTACATCATTGACCAGTTCGGCAAAGCGTTCGGCAATGCCGAAGAGGACGCTTTCCTGAACGGCAGCGGAACCGGAAAGCCGACCGGCATCTTTGCGGACAAAGGCGGCGGTGTAACGGCTGTAACCTTAAGTGGTACAAAGCTCGCGACGGATGATATTCTCACCCTGATTTATGCCTTGAAGCGCCCGTACCGCAAGAACGCCTGCTTTATTCTGAATGACTCCACCCTCGCGGCAATCCGCAAACTCAAGGACAACAACCAGGCCTACATCTGGCAGCCGTCCTATCAGGCTGGCGAACCGGACAGGCTTTGCGGATATCCGGTGCGTACTTCCGCTTACGCTCCCGCACTGGCAGCCGGCAAAGCCGCGATCGCCTTCGGTGATTTCAGCTACTACAACATCGGTGACAGAGGAACCAGAAGTTTTCAGGAACTCCGCGAGCTCTTTGCCGGTAACGGAATGATTGGCTATGTGGCGAAGGAACGTGTCGACGGCAAGCTCGTGCTGCCGGAAGCTGTCCAGATCCTGAAAGCTGGAGCAAGTGCCTGAATCAACTGATTCATAAGCAAAACAGAGGCGGTGACACATCATGCTGATTACACTGGATGAAGCAAAGCTTTATCTGCATATTGACTCTACAGATGAGGATTCCATGATAACGGGATTTATAGAAACAGCGGAGAAACTATGCATGAATATCGCACGTGTAGACGAAACGGGGCTTCTTGCTTCAAAAGAAACCGCGCGGATTGCGGAGCTTTACGCGGTGGCCTATCTGTACGAAAACCGGGAAAACGCAGATTTCAAGGAGCTGACTTCCATGCTCCGTGCCATCCTTTTTGGCATCCGCAAAGACACGTTTTAGGAGCGCCTGCCATGAGATACAAAATGCACATCAGTGAACTGCGGACCTTAATCCGCATTCAAAGGAAAGTGGTCACCGGCACAGGTATTCATCAGACAATAAGCTGGATTGATCTTGGCAACACACTTTCCACTGATCCGCCCCGTTATCTGCGGTGCAAATGGTATCCTTTGGGCGGAACCGAAGCGTGGATTGCCCAGTCCGTCCAGGTGATTGACGCGGCGAATGTCGTCATGCGGTATAATCCGCTGATCACCGCTTCCTGCAGGCTGATCCGCGGCAACATTGTTTACACCATCATCGACCCGATGGACCCGGACCAGCACCGCGAATGGATAGTTTTTAAAGTCAAGGCTTCTTTAAGCGTTTGATCCTTTCAGAAAGCTTTTGAGCGGTCGTCCATACGGGCGGCCGCTTTTTTCATGCACAAATTCAAGGAGGCGTGTCTCATGAAAGAATTCTGGAATTCCATACAATTTGTGTTTGCTGCCATCGGCGGGTGGCTCGGCTTTTTTCTCGGCGGCTGCGACGGCCTGCTTTATGCGCTGCTCCTCTTCGTCATCTGCGACTACATCACCGGCGTCCTGTGTGCAGTTTCGGACAAAAAACTTTCATCCGAGGTCGGTTTCAGGGGAATCTGCCGGAAGGTGCTGATTTTTCTGCTGGTCGGAATCGGAAACGTAATTGACGTGCAGGTTCTCGGCCAGCCGGGCGTGCTCCGGACGGCAATCATCTTCTTCTATCTCTCAAACGAAGGGCTGTCTCTGACAGAGAATGCGGCACACCTGGGACTTCCGATACCGGAAAAGCTCAAGACTGTGCTGGAACAGCTCCATGACCGTGATGAAAAGGAGGACAAGTAACATGACTGGAATCAAAGGAATCGACATATCGGTATGGCGGTTCTTTATTGATTCCAACAAGTCGAAAAGCAAATTTCAGTAAGATAACATATTGTGCATCCACCCCGCCTGCGAGTGTTCCCTCATCGGAATACCCGCAGGCTTTTTTTATTTTCTTTCGCTCAAGTCGTTCCTCCATCTCCAGTGAAAAGTGGAGGTGGATAACCGATGGCAGAAGAAGCAAAAACGAATCATACCGGATTCTTTACACAGAAAAAGCTGCAGGGTGATTTTGATTACTACCGCGCCCAGAAAATTGCAGAAATCATGCTTACAAACGATCTGATTTCTCAAGCTGAATTCAACAAATTAACGGACATCAACCGCAGAACTTTCTCTCCTCTGTACGTGGAAATCATGCCGGAAATTGCTTGATAGTTCCGGCAATCAGAGTGATAAATAGACGTACCAGAAGGAGGTGAGTGTATGAAAAAGGTCACGAAAATTGAGGAAAACAAAAAGGCCAATTTTCATGGCAGGAAGCTTCGCGTAGCCGCTTACTGCCGTGTTTCGACCGATTCTAATGAACAGGCAGAAAGCCTGAAGGCCCAGAAGGAGCACTATGAAAGTTACATCAAGTCGCGCGATGACTGGGAGTTCGCTGGGCTTTATTATGATGAAGGTATCACTGGCACAAAGAAAGAGAAGCGTCCGCAGCTGCGGAAAATGATGGCCGACTGCAAAGCTGGAAAGATCAATTTCATTTTAACCAAATCCATCAGTCGTTTTTCCCGGAATACGGCTGACTGTCTGGAACTGACGCGAAAACTTCTTACACTGAATATTCCCGTTTACTTTGAAAAGGAAGACATCAACACCGGGGCAATGGAAAGCGAACTGTTCCTTTCCATCCTCTCCAGTATGGCTCAAAACGAATCTGTTTCCATTTCGCAAAATGGCAAATGGTCGGTTCAGAAACGATTTGAAAACGGGACCTTCAAAATCAGTTACCCGCCCTACGGCTATGACTGGGACGGAGAAAAGATGGTTATCAATCCCGCTCAGGCCCAAGTTGTAAAACAGATTTTTTCTGAAACGCTGTCCGGAAAAAGCAGCCCTGCCATTGCGAAGGAACTCAATGCCGGGCATATTCCCAGCAGGAGAAACGGACATTGGACCAGTACGACTGTCCGCGACATATTGGCCAATGAAAAATACACCGGAGACTGCCTGTTTCAAAAGACTTATACCGATTTCCAGTTTAACCGGCATCACAATCGCGGTGAGAAAAACCGGTATTTATTGCAGAACCATCATGAAGCAATCATCAGCCATGAAGATTTCAACATGGCGGCGGCACTCATTCGTGAACGCGCCGCTGAAAAAGGTGTAGAGAAGGGAAGCCGCAAATATCAGAATCGGTATCCATTTTCCGGGAAGATCATCTGTGGAGAATGCGGCAGCACCTTCAAGAGAAGAATCCACACCTGCAGCGATTTCAAATATGCTGCATGGTGCTGCAAAACGCACATTGAGGACAAGAGCAAGTGCTCGATGAAGTTCATCAGAGAGGATGCAATTCAGTTTGCCTTTGTCACCATGATAAACAAGCTGGTCTTTGCGCACCGTCTCATTCTGAAGCCCTATGTTGAAACCATCAAAAGTTCATCTTCCGACGATGCGGTTCGTCGCGTCCAGAAAATCCAGACGCTTTTGCTGCAGAATGCCGAACAGCGTGAAACGCTCCAGAAACTCATGGCACAAGGATACCTCGATAAAATCCTTTACAGCAAAGAAAAGAATGAGCTCCTGATGAAGGCCAACGACCTCCGGACGGAAGCTGATTCCCTGAATAACCGAAAAAGTGAAGGCATCCACACGGTTACAGAAGCGACCGCCCTTCTCCATTTTACGGAAAAAGGCGTCATGCTGGATGATTTTGACGGGGTGCTTTTTGAAAAATTCGTTAACCGCATTCTTGTAAAATCCAGAAATGAACTCTGCTTTGAGATGAAATGCGGTCTGACGCTGACAGAAAGGATTTGAGTCCATGGGACATACACCATTCGGATACCGGATTGAAAACGGAATTGCCGTCGTTGACAAAGAGAATGCCCGGAAAATACGAAAACTCTACACTAACTATCTTTCCGGACTTTCCCTTACCGAAGCCGCTAAAGAAGCCGGTATCGAAATGTACCACTGCTCTGCAAAACGCATCCTGAGAAACCGGCATTACCTCGGCGATGATTTCTATCCGGCCATTATCGATGCAGATACATTCCGGAAAGCAGAGGAAGAGTTGGAAAGCCGTGCTGAGAAGCTCGGCCGGAAGAACAGGAGAAAGGAAACAGTTCCACAGGCACCGCCGACGAGGTTTTCCGTAAAACCTGCAGAAAAGCATTTTAATGATCCGGTTCTGCAGGCAGAATACCTCTATGGGCAAATTGAAAGCGAGGCAGATTCATGGGAAAAGTCATGCTCATTCCTGCAAAAAGGCAGGTCGGGAACAATGAGAGAAAGGAAGAAAATCCAAGGCTGAAAGTTGCAGCCTACTGCCGGGTTAGTACGGACAGTGATGAACAGGCGACAAGCTACGACGCACAGGTCAAACACTACACGGAATACATTCAGAAGAATCCGGAATGGGAGTTCGCAGGCATCTACGCCGACGACGGCATCTCCGGCACGAACACCAAGAAGCGGAATGAATTCAACCGGATGATTGACGACTGCATGGCCGGGAACATCGACATGATTATCACAAAATCCATCAGCCGGTTTGCTCGAAACACGCTGGACTGCCTGAAATACATCCGGCAGCTCAAGGGCAAGAACATCCCGGTCTACTTTGAAAAGGAATCCATCAATACATTGGATGCAAAAGGTGAAGTCTTGCTGACAATCATGGCCAGCCTTGCCCAGCAGGAAAGCCAGAGCCTTTCGCAAAACGTAAAACTCGGCCTGCAGTACCGCTACCAGCAGGGAAAAGTGCAGGTCAATCACAACCGATTTCTCGGTTATACCAAAGACGAGAACGGCCATCTCATCATTGACCTGGAACAGGCAGAGATTGTAAAGAGAATTTACCGCGAATACCTTGAAGGCTCCAGCATGGGCAGGATTGCCGCTGGACTTGAAAAAGATGGCATCCTCACCGGAGCCGGAAATACGAAATGGCACACCAGTACCATCAACAAAATTCTCCGCAACGAAAAGTACATGGGCGATGCCCTGCTTCAAAAGACTTATACGGTCGACTTCCTTACCAAGAAGCGAATCAAGAATAACGGCACGGTTCCGCAATACTACGTGGAAGCCGACCATGAAGCCATTATCCCGAAGGACATCTTCATGCAGGTGCAGGAAGAACTGGTCCGCCGCCGTGTGGTGTATGTCAGCCCTTCCGGCAGAAAAAGAAATTTCTCCTGCAGCCACCCATTTGCGCAGATGGTCTACTGTGGGGAATGTGGAGAGCTTTACCGCCGGATTCACTGGTACAACCGGGGTAAAAAATCCATTGTCTGGCGGTGTATCAGCCGGTTGGAGTCCACTTCGGCAAAAGAGCCCTGCCGCAACCGCACGGTGAATGAAACCGTATTGCAGGATGCTTCCGTAAAAGCAATAAATCAGGTTCTTGAAGATAAAGACCACTTCACAAACGCCCTGCAGCAGAATATCGCCGCTGCCGTACGGCAAACAGATACCCTTTCGCCAGAGGGAATTCAGAAACGGCTGGAAGAACTGCAAATAGAACTCATCAAAAAAGCAAACAATCAGGACGATTACAAGGCCATAACAGACGAGATTTTCCGCCTCCGTGCACAGAAACAGCAGTCTGAATCCGAAAGCACGCGTCGGGATGAAACCTTAAACCGCATCCGGGAACTGCGGGACTTCATCGCTGCTCAGCCTACCGAACTCACTGAATTTGACGAGACTCTGGTCAAGCGGCTGATTCAGAAAATCACCGTCTACGCGGACAAGTTTACGGTGGAATTCAAGTCCGGCGTAAGCGTCGATATAAACAAATAAGAGTAAGTTGTCTTGATAGGCAATTTACCTTACAGGTTGAACAGCTTTTTCATCTCTTTTTCAAGCGTTCCGTTCTTTGCATAATCCAGCGTGTCGCATAGCTTAATATTGTGCTTATCGATATGGATCTCATCACTGAATCCAAGAATGTACCTTAGGCAAATCCGGTAGATGATTTCTGTCGGTGCACAACCATATACCTGTTTTGCAAAGATATGATTCAATCTTTCCGCATTATCAGGATACAAAACTTTCATACGGTTGCTTTGGTATAGGCGGGTAACAATCTCTGTGATATACATACCCGATTTCATATAAAGGTCAGCAAATGTATTGTTCGGATCATCGAAGCACCCGGGATTCTCCTGCTCCAGGCGATCAACCATGTTCTTGACCACACGTTTTGGCGTGAAAATTTGGTTTGTTTTCTGTGGCGGAATATAATCAAAGATGTCACCTTTGCTGGTCTCATTAAAGTAATCGGCCAGTTTGGCGCGTTTCTTCATAAATTCCAGAACTGCATCATTAAAGACAACTTCATCAAACAGGTGGCCGTCAAAATGTTTCTTGTGTTCCTCGTCTCGAATTCCGTTTCCATTCTCATTCTTTTGGTAGTAGTCGCCGCCATCGCGAAGCATACGGAACTCATCAAGTGTCACACCTTTACCGGTCTGCGGATTAACAGTCACTTCCCAGAATACATCTGCTGGTACGAGTGAATCGAAATTTGCCAGTGTCGTATTTTCATCACCATAGGCCATAAGAAATGCAGGTATGGCACGGGAAAAACCACGCAGGTGATCCCTCACGCTGCCTTCAATAGAATCTTTCTTATTATTAAGTTTTTCCGTCTCTACTGTTTTGACGATGGTTTCCGCTGCCTTCTTGACGGTTTCATTACTGTGGAGCTTTTGGTATATGCTGTTTACCATGCTGTTATATTCTTTAATGCTTCGTTTCTTATATTCTTCAGCAAGCTTTGAGATTTCCGACATGGGAGCGCCTGATTTTTGTGCATCGGCGATTTTGTCTTTACGTTCTTTGACAAGTTGGTGATTGCGGATAGCGTAATCACCGTATTCATGGTTGACTACAGTGTCCGTGGTATCCTGAATTTTCCGCTCCATCTGATTCTGTGTAGATTTTTTCAGGTCATGGCCATACTGCGTTTTTGCTGAGTCTATAAGCGTATTGGCTATAGGCTTGGAAAATTTTTCGCGAAGTTCCTTCAGTTCATCCTTCTTTGGATCCTTTGTCATCTCAACCTGTTTGGTGATGTCCTCAACTGCAGCTGCCAGCTTTTGATCGACATCCCCATATACTTTGTCTCCGAAAAGCTCGCTTGCCATGCCGATAACCTGTTCCTTCGGGACTTCCACGTTACCTTTTTCATTAAGATTTAGCTTATCAGCTGTCCCTTCGTCAACCTCGACAGGCGCCAGCGTCTTGGGTTCCTCAATTGCTTGCATGCCATTGATAAGATCGATGATCTCTTTCGGTGCTCCGAAAATGCCGGAAATGTTGGCAAAAAGAAAGTTGGACATGAAACCGCGCTCTACGACTTCCTTAGCATGGATGTGCCGCGGAATCGTGAGAACAGACTCGGCATCCAGTTCTATCATAGATCCCTGGTCATCCTCGCCATAAACAGGGAAAAAATTTAGAAGCTCACGGACATGCTTCTTACGCTGGTCGAAGTCTCCTTTGTCGCCCGCTGTTTCAGGAATCAGGTCATTGGCGAACTTTTCAAATATCGTCAGTGTACGCGCCGGATCAAAGTCAAAGACATAAGCGTTCTGTTTTCTGTAAGAGTTGCCCTGTGCATCATGAAACAGGCACGGATTTTGAGCGCGGAAAGCGGCCTGCATGTACAGTGCCGGGCTTGCCATGTTCGAAAGCATCAGCACAGCCGTCCACTCCGGGATCGTGACGCCGGTCGTCAGCTGGCCAACAGACAGAGTAATGGTCTTATCGTATTCTTTGATGGCCTTTGTGACACGGTCGAATGCCTTCTCGTTTTCATCATCGTCGTCCAGCTTGCCGTCGCCTGCTGCAAGAATAATGTGATAATCCTTAAACACAGGATGAAGCTCCAGCTTCTTTGCCAAAGCCTTAGCACTTGCTACGCGATTCAGCAGCCAGAACGTATGTTTTAGCTCATTTCGCAGCTCCGGAGTAGAAAACGGGAACTTCTCCTGGCGTGTTAGTGCATCAAGGAACTTGTCCACATCCGCGTCATGTATGAACTTTCCGGATTCGTTCGTCTTGAAGAACTCATTCAAGTCGAAAGCATATTCTTCAACATCATTGTCTGCAAGCACAATACCCTGTTTTACCTTGTCGCGGATGATATCCGACATCTGGTATGTAAACAGACTAAGCCGTGGAAGGTTTTCATACGGGTTCTCAATTTCGCTGGAATCATTCCAATCACGCTTTTTCTTTTGTTCGTCCGCATATGTCCAGTTGAAAATCGCATCTTCCGCAAATTTGTCATTTGCCAATGCCTTAAACGGCGTACCAGAAAGATGCAACGTCCATTTACGCTTAATATGATTGAAAGCGGTATCTGTCTTGTAGGTATCGACACCTTCATGCGCCTCATCTACAATCATAATATCCCAGTTTAAGCCTTTGTCTGCGCTTACTTCTGACAACTTATCATACTGCCCTCCGAAATAGAGGGAACCTTTCAGATCCTGCAGGCTCACAAATTCGATGCAGCCTTTGGCATGGCTATTTCCATCCAGCACTTTGTCAAGATACTCCTGACGGCTCATCACATATTTTTTGTCTTTAATGCCGTCCACGTTGCTGACAAACAGATAGCCGGACTGCGGGCCGAAAAACGTCTCATAGTCCGAATACCATGAATTTGCAATTGCCGGGCGGTTCGTCACAATAAGAATATTCGTCGCATCAAGCCTTTTGCACAGGTCATAAGCCGAAAGCGTCTTGCCAAAACGCGGTTTCGCATTCCATAAAAATTCACCATTGCTGTGAGATTTGAAATAATCAAGTGCTATCTCAACAGCTTTGTTCTGCTCATCGCGGAGCTTATACGGAATGACCGCGTCCGCGTCATCATCGGAAACAACACCGTGATTCTGGGTAAAATCAACAAAATCACCCTTTGCGGTATTGGGCGCAATGCAGAACCACTCCGTGCCTTCCTCACGACTGACGCCAAGCTTCTTCAGATAAGCGTGAAAGTCCTTGTCGGTAAAGGTTCCGAATGGTTCCGTCATGTATGCGGCGCGCAGGTGCCACCATGTTTTATGCGGCACACCGACGGTATGCGTCTGCTCTTTGATGCGGGTTTCCACATCCCGCTCTGTAAAGCCGATCTTCGTCCAGCCGTCATGGGCAGACACTCCCGGAGTCGTGTACGCATAGCATTGGGGAACAACCGGATAAGCTGTTTGGATTTTGATGCCCGCCATCACGCCATCTCCTTTACATGCGATTCGATGAAGGCTATCTCCTTTTCATCAAGCCCATACTTGCGGTACAGCTGTAAATCAATTTCATGAATTGATTTTGACCAGTCGATGTCGGAAGTGGAAGTAAAGTCTTGGAGGGGAACATATTTCCATTTTTCAGGTGGATTGTCCTGCGTTATTTTTAATAATCCAAGCATTGCTCGTGCAAATTTTGACTTTACATATTTCAAACAGGCATTCGCTTCGGCTTCGGTATTAAAAGCTCCTATTCCAATAAAAGATTGTGTATAGCCGACAAGCGGCTCGCCGACAAGCGGAGTAGATAATACTTCTCCGATTGCACCCGACCCGTTGGACTTTGGTAATACTACTTTGTACTTTTCAAGATTACCATTATCAAGAACATATTTCCTCAATATCCATTTATAGATTCTTTTATTTCCGGGTTGAGAAAGTCCTAACACGCGTATGCTCTCTTCATCGGGTTTGCTTTCCCTAAACATATTCAATTTGTTGAAAGAACTTGTAACAATTCTTTTTTCTCGTCCGTCGCTGCTTATCTGTTCCTTTGCTTCTGGATAGTCAGAATAAAGAACATCTAAGTCAAATCTGTTTTGTAAAATCATTATGTCTGTCAAAATGCCAGAAGTGAGTTTCGGCGTGACTTTTCTTAATACGCTATTCAGCTCCTCAAATGCAGAATATGTGCCAATAGCACCGTAGTCTTTAGACACATCTCTGTATGTCACAGCAACGCCGCCCTTTATGTCAGTGTTAGAAAAAACTCTGGAGCTGTCTTGTACATATTCCAGAACCTTAAAATGAGAATCTGAAAGTCTCTCTTCATTCCATAGTTTTGGCGTTTTCCCTGCATTAAACAGAAAACGTGCTGGCGTTATGAGTTCCACCTTATTGGCAACACCATAAGCTGCATCCATAAAATTATTGTAGACTGGCTTGTCTGATGTGTCTTTTGTATCCTCTTGGAATGGCGGATTTCCGATCACAAAATTGAAAAGTTTATGTTCCATGACTTTCATCTCCCTTAGCTTGTTGAAAAGAATGGAGTTATCTCTTCTCCAGTCATATATTTTACAGGGTATGGCTTCCGGCTCATCATTGGCCAGATCGGCCATTCCCGGGATGAAATCTGCCAGTGTCATCTGAGGGTACTCTTCATATGGCTTTCCGAGCGGGACTGTGTCTTTCAGGCCGTCCATCTGCCAGATGTTCCATACAATTTTATTTGCTACTGTCTGAAGCAGCTTCCCGTCAGGGTTCTTGTCCCACCGTTCCTGATAGTAGTCGATAAATGTCAGGAGCAAATTGATTCGGGCTATCAAGAGATTGTCGCCCTGATACTCGTACCCGTAGGTCGCCTCGAATGCCCGGATCGTCCATTTGACCCACTCGTCGTAATCCGCAGCATTTTCATTTACAATGCGGAGCTTCCGGTCGAGCTGCCCAATCCGACGCTTTGGCGGTACGATAAGCTGCCCGGTTGACACATCATAGCGGGATACAAGATAAGGCGCCTCCCCGCAGGTAATTTCCAGTCGCCGCGAATCCACATACTGTTTCCAGTTTTTTCTTTTTGGAAACGCAATCAGTTCATCAGCAACCATCCATGTGTGGTCATCATTTTCTGCATTGAATATGTCTTTCCTGCCGAACCATTCCTCATCACAGTAATTGTTCATCAGGTTGCATAGCCATGCCGGGGTGAAAACCTCGGCCTTTTTTCGTGTGCGTTCCTGCTGTGCCTCCTGAGATTTCTGGATGCGGGGCTTGATGATGTCCGCATGCTGCAAGAGAAGGCCGCGGCTTATCGGCTCCTTATCTGTGAAGCCATGTCCCAGTTCCTCATAGGTATCGGTTGCCCAGATGATATTTTTCTTTGTTGATTTATCCTTAAGAAGCAAATCCAAAAGAGAGGCCACCGGACCGCTCTGAATATCTATCAGTTTTTCCACAAACGGAGTTTCCCTCCTTTAAGCCTGTTCATTATCTTCCGTATTGCTTTCTTCTGATGCGCCGCCGGATCTGATCCATTTGTCAATTTCGGACAATTTGAATTTCCAAAGCCTGCCGACCTTATAGGCAGGCATATTACGCTTATTGATCCACTGCAGGATGCTTTCGCGTCCAACTCCGAGGTATTCCTGTACTTCTTTAAGTGTCGACCACTTTTCTATATTTTTATCCACTGGTCTCTCCTCCATCGCTCGTATGGAACGTAACATGAATTCTTATATTAAAATCCCATCTATGGTTAGGAAAGCAATTTTCGCCATCTGCGTCCTACATTTCCCACTTGCATTCAAAATTCCCTTCGAAGCCACAGACATCAATGTCTGTGGCTATTTTCGTATGTTAGCCCTGTTTGCGTAACTGGCGGACATTGTGAAATAGCGGCTTCCAGCGGCATTAAAGAACTTAATAACAAATGTGCCCTGGTTTTTCTGGTTATTCAAATAACCGTACAGCTTTTTAAGAAACTCGTAACTTTTGATGCCGATCACCCCCGGTACCTGATTCTTAGCGTTTCATCTATTCTCTGGTACCTGATGTTTCTCCGATACTAAAGACAGTTGATCGGAAGGCCCTGATAACAACGAAAACAGACTTTTAAATGCATTATAAGCATTTCACAGACAATCGTCAACTACACAGAGGTTATAAATTTGTAAACAGATATAAACAGACAATAGTACTCAATAAAGTGAGGTAAAAATTCATGTCAAAAGAAGATAGAGAAATGTGGCGGATCAACATTGAGAATTCCACCGACACAGTCAGCAAAATTTACGGACCTAAAGTAGCGGCTTCAGTATTTCAAAGGTATAGCGCGACAAGCTTCGACAACCTTAGTGATACAGTTGTAAAGAGAAGGAATTTTGTTTTCTGAAATGATATTGTTTTGCAATAGCTTGGTGCATACGTCTCCAGTGTAAGCGTCAAACCAGACGGCGCCTTGGAAAAGTCAAGAATCGTGCAGAGTATGAACACCCCAAATTTCATAGATTCCCAGATTCGGTGCTGCCAATAGTAATACGTCTTTTCGTTGATTTCGTGCTGTTCGCACCAGTTTCGCACCGTTAATCCGCTGCTGCGGCATTCGGATACGCGCTGCGCCCATTCCTCCATGCGTTGGTTTTTGCCAAGTATCCGCAAATCCTTCTCCATTTTATCAACTGCTCCAATCTTATTTCCATAGACTCTTTGGAAGTCTTTCGGTGATTGGAAGCAATTATCTCATCTTTTTCTCAATCTTACCAGACGTCCACTGGCTTTACGCTTACGATTATCCGAAATGGAGTACAGTGAAATCATTTTATTACCGGGCAATCGCAAAAGGAATTTGGGAAAAAGTCATGCAGTTTTTAGTCAAAGAAACTCGAATAAACGCCGGAAGAAACGAAAACCCGTCATACGCTTTGATTGATTCGCAAAGTGTAAAAACAACTGCCGATGCAAATAACCGCGGCTATGACGGAGGGAAAAAACAAAAGGACGTAAACGTCATATTGTAACCGATATCATGGAAAACATCCTTGCTGTTCACATTCATGCGGCAAATATACATGATACAAAGGGCGGATGTTACGTTTTCGCAAAAGCAATGCAAAAATATCCGTCCATCCAAGCAGGCTGTGCCGATGAAGGCTATCGCGGAACTTTCAAACGTTTGATCGAAGCGGCTTTTCATGTCAGAATCGACATTTCAAGGCAAATTAAGCCAAAGTTTGAGGTCTTGCCCAAACGGTGGCGCGTAGAGCGCACCTTTTCCTGGTTCAACAATTCTCGCCGGTTGTCCAAAGATTATGAGATTAACACGGTATCGGAGAAAAACATGGCGATGATTTCCCATTTGAATACTCTGCTGAACCGGCTATGAGAACACCTTCTTAATAACATTTATCTTGCCAGCTCAATGCAATTTTGTCATCTATCCTCGACACTCAGCATCAAAAAACATCTAATCCACTGCCTCAAAGGCTAACATCTAATCTGGCAACTCAACTATGTGACAGAATTCTGGAACAGCTTCAGAAGCACTCCGTAGATAAGTTTCCACAAAGCGACTTGCTCCGGTCAGCCGAATGAGTCATCAACCCCGCAAGCGCCCTGGAATCAAGCCTTTCTTGACTTATCAGTCTTTTACCCTTGACATCAATGCTACGCACTCAACATGCGCAGTACGGGGAAAAAGATCCACCGGAACGGCACGGCGCAGCTGATACCCCTTCTCCTCAAAGGTTTTCAAGTCGCGGGCAAGCGTGGCAGGATCGCACGAAACATAAACCACCCGCTGCGGATTCATCGCTGCTACAGTGCTTACCAACACCTCACCGCAGCCTTTGCGCGGCGGGTCTAAAACCACGACATCCGGCGTTAAACCCTTTTGATGCAAACTCTCGGCAATCTGCGGGGCATCTCCGCAAAAAAATTCCGCGTTTGCAATCCGGTTGCGCTGTGCATTGCGCTTGGCGTCCTCCACTGCAGCCGGCACAACCTCCACACCAATCAGCTTTCCAGCTTTTTCAGCCATAGAAAGTCCGATGGTTCCGGTGCCGCAGTACAAATCCAGAAGCAGTTCTTTACCGGTCAGCCCGGCAAACTGTCCGGCCAGACCATACAGCACCTCCGCCTGGTCGCGGTTCACCTGATAAAAACTCTTCGGAGAAATGGTAAACTGCAGACCGCAAAGCGTATCCGTCACCGCTTCGCTGCCCCACAAAGTGCGGCACGTTTCCCCTAAAATCACATTCGTGCGCCTGCGATTCTCATTCAAAAGGACACCCGCAAGCCCCGGCACCTGCTCTCGCAGCAGCCGCACCAGCAAATCCTCCCGGTTCACCTGCTCCCCGTTCACGACCAGACAGACCATGACGCTGCCCGCAGACATCGCCTCACGCAGATACAAATGCCGCAGCAGGCCCTTTCCCGTCCGCTCATCATACACGCTGCCGCCCGCCTGTGCGTGCCACTGCTTTACCGCCCGAATGGCTCTCTCAAAACCTGGCGGCTGCAGCAGGCAGTCCTCGCAGGGCACCAAGCGGTGACTGTGCGGCGCATAAAAGCCCACCGTCAGTTTCCCTTCCCGATTCAGCCCCAACGGGAACTGTGCTTTATTGCGATAACGCAGTGGATTCTTCGCCGGTACAATCGGCTCCACAAGCGCCGGATGAAGCCCCGCAATGCGCTGCACGGCATCGCGCACCTGCTGTTCTTTGGCATCGCACTCGGCACGGTAGGAAATATGCCGAAATGCACAGCCGCCACACTGCGCAAACTGCGGGCAGTCCGGCGCTGTGCGGTCCTGCGACGGCGTGATAAGCGCTTCAATTTTTCCGTACGCATAGGTCTTTTCGGTTTTCAAGATACGCACCAGCAGGTCATCGCCCTTTGCCGCGCCCGAAACAAACACGGCCGCGCCCTTGTAATGCCCCACGCCGCTGCCCTGCACGGTATAACCGGTAATCTGCAGCGGCACAATATCATTTTTCTGAAACTCGAGCTGTCTTTTCATGGTCCCTCCGTTTGTCTGCCTGCGAACCACGCTTTGCGGTCTTTTGCAAGGTGCAGGGAATTCCTGTCTCTAGATAAAAAACTTTTTATACCCAATTTTTATGAAATAATACCTATAACATCTCACGAAAACAATCTGCAATGTTTCTTCGTTTTATACAATAGGTAGATTGTGACTTTTAGGCACGCATATCAATTGACACCGGCCGTTTTCCTCCTTATAATGAACTTGTAAGCAAGAGGAAACCAGAACAAATACAAGGCGAACGTTCCTCAAGCAAATCCATTAGACAACAAGTTTCGCGGTCAGATGACCGCAACCTTTTCAATACAACTCCTCCCCAAAAGGCAAGGCACCGGGCAATCGGACCTTGTCTTTTACTTTGTGCGAAACAAGGCCGCATTCCACTCAAAAGCTTTGACCGCACAAAAACATTTCATAACAAAACAGCCGCTGTGTGCTTTCCTGCGGCAGAATCCAACCTGCCAGACGAAACCCGCAGCGCGCAAACAGGCGGCGCATTCGCAGATTTCCCTCCGGGGTACTGCCGCGCAGACTGTCGCAGCCCTTTCGCTGCGCCAGCCGCTGTGCCGCACGCAGCATTTTCTCCCCTTCATCGCGGCTGAAACCGTCTGCGGCAACCGCAAAATTCTCCAGTACGTTTGCATTCTCGTTGCTCCAGCGCACGGCCGTATCCGGCTGTGCGCTTTTTTCGCAGAGTGCAAACATACCGTTCACCTTTCCATTCGACTCCTGTACATACAGCGTACCAGTTCTCCACTCTGCCACCAGATGTGCCCTTGCCGTATCCGTGGTGTCCTGGCAGATTCCCCGGTTCCCGCAGGAATCTGCCGCCGTTTCTACAAGGCTTTCCAGCAGCGGCAAGTCCCTTTCCCGTGCTTTCCGAATCATTGGCTCCTCCTTCCGGCAGGCAAGCTGTTCGGCTGTGCTCCTGCCAATTATACCGCTTTCTTTTTTTATTGTCTATTGACCTGCTCTTTAATTCAAAATATAATAGATTTATGTTGCAAAAAAGGAAGGAAAAATATGCAGACTGAACTAACCATTGAAAACCTGTATGACCTGACACATACAGTGGCAGCACCGCTGCTCTCCAAATATACGTATCCGTGGGAAGCGCTTTCGGAAATTCGGGCTTTTCTGCTGCAGCTCGGCCCAACGCTTTCTAAGGAAGTATATGAGCAGCGCGGCGCGGACATCTGGATTGCCAAAAGCGCAAAGATTTACCCCAACAACTACATCGCCGGTCCCTGCATTATCGGACCGGAAACAGAGGTGCGCCCCGGTGCGTTTATCCGTGGCTGTGCGCTGGTCGGCGCCGGCTGCGTAGTGGGCAACTCCACGGAGTTGAAAAACGTGATTCTGTTTGACAACGTGCAGGTTCCACACTATAACTATGTGGGCGACTCCATTCTGGGCTACAAATCCCACATGGGCGCCGGCTCCATTACCAGCAACGTCAAGTCTGACAAAAAGCTGGTGGTGGTGCACGCGGACGAAGACCTGCCCACCGGGCTGAAAAAGTTTGGTGCCATGCTTGGCGACCATGTGGAGGTCGGCTGTAACAGCGTGCTGAACCCCGGCACCGTGGTCGGGCGCGGCTCCAATATCTATCCCACCAGCTCGGTGCGCGGCTTTGTGCCCGCCAACTCCATTTACAAAGCAAAGGGAAACATCATTAAGAAGGTGTAAATTTGTATAAAGCCTGTATCTTCGATCTGGACGGCACCCTGGCAAACACCCTGTATTCGATTGCGGGGTTTTCCAACCGCGCCCTGCACGAATGCGGCTACCCCGAAATTGAGCCGGAACGCTACCGCCGGATTGTTGGAGACGGCGTTGTGGTACAGCTGCAGCGCATGATGGACGCTGTCTGCCCGAACGGCTGGACACCGGAGGAGGAGCAGAACGTGCGCCTCCTGTACGACCGCTACTACAACGCAGACCCCATGAAGGACATCCGCACCTATCCCGGTATGCTGCAGCTGCTGCAGGCACTGCGCGCAAACGGTCTGAAAACCGCCGTGTTTTCCAACAAACCGGACAGCTGGGCACAGCCAATCATCGAAAAGCTGTTTCCCGCAGGCACCTTTGACGCTGTGCGCGGCAAGTGTGACGGTGTGCCGCGCAAGCCCGCACCGGACGGCGCGCTGCTGCTTGCGCAGACGCTGGGCGTACAGCCCGCCGAATGCCTTTACATTGGCGACACCAATACCGATATGCAGACCGGCGCAAACGCGGGCATGGACACCGTGGGTGTGCTTTGGGGCTTCCGTGACCGGCAGGAGCTGGAAGCCGCACACGCGTGCGCGGTTGCGGCCGAGCCAAAGGAAGTCCTGCAGATTGCGCTGCACGGCCTGCAAACCGGCGTATGATCAGAGAAGCCGCGCACAGGCTGCGCCAACACACCCACCTTGGGCTTCGAATCATTAAAACCGGCATTGCTGTCACGCTCTGCATGGCGCTGTGCGACTTGCTGCAGCTGCAGCAGCCGTTTGTCGCGGTGGTCACCGCCATCATCAGCATGGGGCGCAGCATTGACAGCACAGTGCGCACCGGAAAAGACCACTTCCTCGCCGCAATCGTCGGCGCGGTGTGCGGCGCGCTGCTGTACCATGTTTCCCCACACAATGCCGGTTTGTGCGGCATTGGCGTCATCCTGGTCATTTTCCTTTGTCAGGTGCTGCGGCTGTACCGCGGCACACTGATGGCCTCCTTTATGTTTGCCATGGTCATGCTGCACCCGGACACTGCGGGCACCATTCAAACCGTGGCTTGGTGCCTGCTGGCCGCTCTGCTGGGCATTGTGGTGGCACTTGCGGTAAACCTGCTGATTTTGCCGCCAAACTATGCGCAGAACATTTTGCAGCGGGACAACCTGATTCACGCCATGCTCACACACGCGGCGGAAATCTGTGAGGAGCGGCTTTCCGCGCCGGATCTGGATGCTGTTCGTGTGCAGATTCAGCAGCTGCAGCACGACATCCGTCTTTACACTTCCGAGTGGAAGCTGTTCCGCAACCGGGACGATGCGGTTGCGGCCATTGCGCACCGGCTGGTCACCTACCAGGAAATTTTAAATGACCTTTGGGCGATTGACCGCCTGCAGAAAAAGCTGGACAGTGAAACTGCAGCTGTTTTTGCCTATCACATCAACCGCGCAAACCTGCTGCTGCGGGAACTGCAGCCGCAGTTGGTTCCCTCTGCTGCACCAACAAAAGAAACGCAGCCGCCGGAAAAAGATGGCAGCGACAGGCAGTGACCCTCTGTCACGCAGGCCGCGCGCATTTCCACAAAGTTCTGCTTGACAAACCGCCTTTCGCGCCCTATAATAGCAACAAAGTAAATCATGAAAACCTGTGAGAAAGAAGAGTACGCCGGCAGGCAACGTATCAGAGAACTGTGTATCGGTGAAAGCACAGCACGTCTGCGGCCGGCAGAATGGGCTTTTGAGGGCAAACCAAACGGTCATTTTTGACCCAGTAGGAGCGACGGTTTCTTTCCCCGTTACATGGAAAGCGCGCATCCCTTCGTGCGCGGCTGAGTGGGCGCATCGCGCCAATCCGGGTGGTACCGCAGAAGTTTTTGACATTCATTCGCTTCTGTCCCTGTTGTTTTTTACAGCAGGGGCAGGAGTTTTTTTATACGAATTTTTGAGGAGGCATTTCTGATGAAAAGAACATCTCGTTTAACAGCGGCGGTTTTAGCAGGCGCCGTGGCGCTTTCTTGCACTGCCTGCGGCAGCAGCAGCGCATCTGGAACCGGCAGTGCAGCCGCCGGCTCCAAAAAAATCGGCGTGATTCAGTACACAACCGTTCCCTCTCTGGATAATTGCTACAAGGGCTTTCTGAAAGGTCTTGCGGATGAAGGCTTTACCGAAGGCAAAAACCTGACGATTGACTTTCAGAACGCGCAGGCGGAAACCGCCACCGCAGACACCCAGGCGCAAACCATGGCGGCAAAAAAGTACGATTTGCTCGGCGCCATCGCCACTCCCGCTGCCATGAGCGCTTATGCCGCGGCAAAGCAGGATAATATCCCCGTCGTTTTCACCGCGGTCAGCGATCCGGTCGCCGCAAAACTGGTACAGAGCCTTGACAAACCCGGCAGCCTGGCCACCGGCAGCAGCGATCAGCTTCCGCTGGAAGCACAGGTGAAAATGATTCGCGCATTTTTGCCGAAAGCCTCGAAAATCGGCGTGCTGTACACCACCAGTGAACCGAACTCTGTTTCCACACTGGCGCGACTCAAAGAAATTGCACCGAAATACAACTTTGAAGTAGTGGAGCAGGGCGTTACCAACGCAAGCGAAGTGGCTTCCGGTGCACAGGCGCTGGTTGCCAAAGGCGTGGACTGCTTTAATAATTTCACAGACAACAACGTGGTAAACAACCTGCCCAGTGAACTGCAGGCCGCCGACAAAGCCGGTATTCCGGTTTTTGGCTCCGAGGAGGAGCAGGTGAAAAACGGCTGTCTGGCTTCCGTCAGCATTGACTTTGTCGCCCTCGGCGAGGAAACCGGCAAGATTGCCGGAAAGATTCTCAAGGGCGAGGCAAAGCCGGAAGACACGAAGGTATATGTGGTACAGAAAGGCAAGCCGATTTACAACACCGACGTCCTTTCCAAGCTGAAGCTGACACTGCCGGCAGACTATCAGGACGCACAGAAGACCACCACCAAACAGTAAGTGCAGCGACAGGAAAGCGGGGTTCGCATTGGATATTTTCATAGGGCTTGTGCAGGTCATCCTGCGTGAAGGGTTTCTCTACGGCATTATGGCAGTCGGCGTTTACATCACTTACAAAGTTCTGGACTTTCCGGATTTGACGGTAGACGGCTCCTTTCCGCTGGGAATGTGCACCGCGGCGGCGCTCATCACCGTGGGAGTTGACCCGTGGCTGGCGTGTCTTGCCAGTTTCGCGGCGGGCGCGGCGGCGGGCGCCGCCACCGGTCTGCTGCACGTAAAACTGCACATCACCGACCTGCTTTCCGGAATTTTGGTTATGACCGCGCTGTACAGCGTCAACATGGTGATTACCGAAAAAAAGGCGGTCATGGCCATCTTCAATATGCCGACCATCTTTAACAGCGGGCTGGGCGGCGTCCTGCACACAGCGCTGGGGGCGTGGGGCTGGGTACTGATGGCGTTCCTTGTGTGCATCGTGGTGAAACTGGTGGTGGACGCCTACCTCAAGACACGCTCCGGTCTGCTGCTGCGCGCTTCGGGCAGCAACCCGCAGTTTGTGGTTTCGCAGGGGAAAAATCCGGGAAACATGAAAATCCTCGGTTTAATTCTCGGCAATGGTCTAACTGCGCTTTCCGGCTGTGTGCTGGCGCAGCAGAAAGAAAGCGCGGATATCGCCTCCGGCACCGGCATGGTGGTCATGTCGCTGGCGGCGGTCATCATCGGCGCGGCGCTGTTTGGCCGCATAAAGTGGATGAAGCCAACCCTGACCGCGATTTTCGGCATGATTCTGTACCGCGCGTGTCTGGCTGCCGCCATGCAGCTGGGGCTTGACACCAATTACTTGAAGATGCTGATGTCCATTCTCTTCATCATCGCTCTGGTTGCCAGCCGCTTTACCCCGGGAAGGAGGAAACATGATGCCGCAATCGACCGTACCCGCATCTGAACCTTTGGTGCGCATGGAGCATATTTACAAAACATTTAATCCCGGCTCTGTCAATGAAGTTGTCCTGTTTCAGGACTTTGCCCTGCAAATTGCAGCGGGCAGCTTTGTGGCGGTCGTCGGCAGCAATGGCTCCGGCAAAACCACCATTTTAAACCTGCTCTGCGGCAGCCTGCCGGTGGATTCCGGCACTGTCTTTGTACGGAACCGAGAAATTACCAAGCTGAAGGAGCATCAGCGCAGCCGGTTTATCGGGCGGGTGTTTCAGGATCCCTCCGCGGGCACCTGTCCCTCCCTGACCATTCTGGAGAACATGGCGCTCGCGGACAACAAGGGCGGCAGCTATCTGCTGCAGCGCGGTGTCAACCGTAAGCGTGCCGACGCTTACCGCCAGCAGCTGGCGGAACTGCACATGGGGCTGGAGGATAAACTGGGCGTTTTGGTCGGCAGCCTTTCCGGCGGACAGCGGCAGGCGCTGGCGCTCTTAATTGCCACCATGACGTCCATTGACCTGCTGATTTTAGACGAACACACCGCCGCACTGGACCCGCGCTCCAGCGAAACGGTCATGCAGCTGACCCAGCGCGTGGTGGAGGAAAAGCACGTAACCACCCTAATGGTAACGCATAACCTGAAATTTGCAGTCGGCTTTGGTGACCGGCTGGTTATGATGCACCGCGGCCATGTGGTTTTGGATGCTTCCGGTGCGGAAAAAGAACATTTAGAAGCACACGACCTCACGGAAAAGTTTAACGATATCAGCTTAGAGGACGGAAACTGAAAGAAAAGCAGCCTATCCAAAAAACAGCCACCGGCAGGAATCTCTCCCGCTGGTGGCTGTTTTGTTTTTCTTCAATGTCGGTACCGGTCATGGGAAAAGGCTTCGTCCTCTTCCTCTTTTATGCGCAGATACGCTTCATAATCAAAGCCGTCCTCTTCGTCCGGCGCAATATGATAGTGCCTGCGCGGTGCCGACTTGGGCTGCTGCGGAATTTCCTCCCGTGTATACTCCTCATCCTGCGCCAGCTCTTCCTGCGTAAGGTCTGGCTTCCGCTGCACCTGTGTGGGTGCCGCCTTTTCCGTACCGGAAAGCCACGTCGGCAGCTTGTTCAGCATCCGCGCGGGCAGCACCTTGCGCACCGACTGCATCAGCGGCGCGAAATTCAGCGCAATCATCAGCACCGTCAAAAGCGAGCACCAGACACCGTACATCGGCACGTTCCGCATCATCAGCACCGCTTCTGCGGTCAGCAGCACCGTGTCCGCCGTCAGGCGCAGCGGGCTGAAGCGCACCCGAATGAATCGGCGCGTGTCAAACGCGCGTGTCACAAACATAACGACATACGCGGTCAGTGTTGCAACTCCCGCGCCCTGCGGCCCCAGCAGGGGAATCAGAATCACATTCAGCACAATATTCACGACAGCGGCAATGATGGTAGTCACCATATTGTTGATGCTGCGCTTTTCGACCATGTACACCGTACCAAGAAAGCTTGCCAAGCAGGAAAACGCCGTCGCAATCACCAGAATCGGAATGTAAATCCAGCCCTTATGGAAAGCTGCACCAGAGGTCAGCAAATCAATCAGCGGCCGGCACAGCAGGATGACCAATGCGCTGCCCACAAACACAATCGCCGCCATGGCGTGAAACACTTTTGTGAAAAAGCGCGCCCTGCCAGTTTCCTCCGTGATGGAGGACATCTGCCATGCATCCAGGAACACGCTGACCACCAGAGAAATCAAGTTTGGAATCTTGTAAGCACCGGCAAAGGCACTCGCAATCGCATCAGGCACATAGTTTGCCACCATGATGCGGTCTGCACTGTTGGTCAGCCAGAACGCGATTTTATTGGGAATCAGCGGCGCAGAGTAAACCAGCATCTGCCGCCCTGTAACGCGGTCCAGCCGGTGCAGCCGCACAAAGTGGTGCAGGCCCGCAATCCAAAACAGAACCGCCGCGCCAATCAAATCCGGAAGGATAATGCCCAGAATAAATCCGGTCACACCCATTTTCAGCGGATACAAAAACAGCAGCGTAAAAATCACGGTTGTAAAGGTGGTGAAAATTCCCTCTGCCGCGTAAAGCTTCACCATGTTGCGTGCACGCACAAACTGGCTGCACATATTGTGCAGGGAGGATGTAAACACAAAAACAGCAACCAGCACGCCGCGCCCTTTGACAAACTCCAAGCCGGGAATATGCTCCAGCACTGGTGAAAGCAGCAGCAGCGCCAGAGCCCCCAGGCAGGTCACCAGCAGGCTGACCGTAAAAACGTCTTTTTTATTGTACCGCCGATCCAGCCCAAAGCGGGTGATGCCGTCCACAATCTGCAGGGAAAACAGCGGAATCAGCACGTTGCCGATATCCTGCAGGTTATTGGCCGCAATAAAGTCGCTGCCCAAAGCCCCCGTTGTAAAGCGGGTCATGAGAATCGTCAGAATTTTCGAGCTGAAGGTTCCGACTGCAAAAATCAGCGTGTTGGACAGCAGGGTTCTATATCTATTCAAATGCAGCGCTCCCGTCAATCAACAGAATCAAATTGTATTATAGCATACCTGCCTGCACAATTACAATGGAACCCAACGCCAGCACGCAGGGTTTTCCGCGCAGCCAAAAAGCCGCAGGCTCCACGGGGGAACCTGCGGCTTTTATGTTGCTCTGCAAAAAGCGGTCAGTGCTGCTTTGCCTGCCCGTAGTAAGCGTTCGCGCCGTGCTTGCGCAGGAAGTGCTTATCCAAAAGCTCCTGCTGCATGGGCTGCATCTGCACGCCGTTGGTATTTTCGGTGTGCCACGCCATCATGGCAACTTCCTCCAGAACCACCGCGTTGTAAACCGCCTCGGCGCAGTCCTTTCCCCAGCTGAACGGCCCATGCGAGTGCACCAACACTGCGGGCACATGGTTCGGGTCGACGTTCCGGCTGCGGAACGTTTCCACAATCACGTTGCCGGTTTCCTTCTCATATGCGCCGGTAGTCGCGGTGCCGATTTCCTGCGGCGTCATTTTGCGGGTGCAGGGAATCTCGCCGTAAAAATAGTCGCCGTGTGTTGTGCCGTAAGCCGGAATGCCGCGGCCCGCCTGTGACCAGATGGTCGCCCAGCGGGAGTGTGTGTGCACCACGCCGCCAAGCCCCGGAAACTGCCGGTACAGCACCGCATGGGTCGGTGTGTCAGAGGAGGGGTTGAGCGCCCCCTCCACTTTCTTTCCGTCCAAGTCGCAGACCACCATGTCTGCCGGGGTCAGCTGGTCATAGGGCACACCGGACGGTTTAATGACAAACAGCTTCGTTTCGGGGTCATAGCCGGAAACATTGCCCCACGTAAACACCACCAGACCATGTTTGGGCAAATCCAGATTTGCCTTGCAGACTTCTTCTTTCAGTTTTTCAAGCATCTCAAATTTCCTTTCGCTGTAAAATTTTCACTTTGCCTGTGCCGCTTTCAGCGCTTTCAAGCGCTTCATCACATCATTTTCGCCGCGGCCGAAGTAATCGTGCAGGGTCTTGTACTCGGCGTAAAGCTTATCGTAAACCGCTGTGTTTTCCGGAATCGGCGTATAAACCGTATCTTTCACCTTGCCCATGACGCGTGCAGCCTCAAAAATGTCGTCATAGCCGCCGGCAGCCTTGCCCGCCGCCTTTGCCGCGAAGATGGCACTGCCCAGCGCCGGGCCCTGCAGCGAGCCAGCAATCTTAATCGGCATCTTAATGACATCGGCGTAAATCTGCATGGTCATCGGGTCTTTCTGGCTGATACCGCCGGAAGCGAAGAATTCCTCCACCGGTACGCCGTGCTCACGATAATTCTCAATAATCGCACGGGTGCCGTAAGCAGTCGCTTCAATCAGCGCGCGGTAGATTTCTTCCGGCTTGGTCTGTAGGGTCATGCCGAGCATCATGCCGGTCAAATCCACATCCACCAAAATGGAGCGGTTGCCATTCCACCAGTCCAGTGCGAGCAGCCCGCTTTCGCCCGGCTTCTGCTTTTCTGCCTTTTCGCGCAGGAACTTGTGAATGTTCTTGTTTTCTGCCTTTGCAGTGTCATAGTAAGAAGCCGGCAGGCAGTTGTCCACAAACCACGCGAAGTGGTCACCGACACAGCTCTGCCCCGCCTCATAGCCGTAATAGCCGGGCATAACGCCATCGGCAACCACACCGCACATACCGGGAACCTGCTTCTCCGTTTCGCCCATCATGATGTGGCAGGTGCTGGTGCCCATGATGGCCAGCATCTTTGCCGGGCCGTCAATGCCGACAGCCGGTACGCAGACGTGCGCGTCCACGTTGCCGACAGCAACCGCTGTGCCCGCGCGCAGGCCGGTGAACGCCGCCGCTTCCTCGGTCAGGACACCCGCCTTTTCGCCCAGCGGCGAAATGACTGTGCCCAGCTTTTCTTCCACAACATTTTCCATACGCGGGTCGAGCGCCTTAAAGAAGTCCTGGCTCGGATAGCCGGTGCGCTTGTTCCACATCGCCTTGTAGCCGGCGGTGCAGGAGTTGCGCGTTTCCCTGCCGCACAGCTGCCAGATGATCCAGTCTGCCGCTTCAATCCAGCGATCCATGGCACTGTAAATCTCCGGCGCTTCGTCCAGCACCTGCCACAGCTTCGGAATGACCCATTCGCTGGAAATCTTGCCGCCGTAATTCTGCAGCCACGGCTCCTTGCGCTGTGCCGCAATCTCGTTGAGGCGGTTTGCCTTGTCCTGTGCGGCATGGTGCTTCCACATTTTTACATAGGCGTGCGGGTTGTGCTCAAATTCGGGCAAAAAGCACAGCGGCGTGCCGTCCGCCTTTACGGGCAGAATGGTGCAGGCGGTAAAGTCCGTGCCAATGCCGATGACATCTGCCGGGTCTGCCTTGCTTTCCGCCAGTACGGCGGGAATCGTTTCCTTCAAAACATCCAGATAATCCTGCGGGTGCTGCAGCGCCCAGTCGGGGCCGAGCTTGGTGCCGTCCCACAGAGTTTCGTCCATGACTGCGTGCGGGTACTCGTAAACCGCGCTCGCCACTTCCTCGCCGGTCTGGACATTGACCAGAACTGCACGGCCTGACAGCGAACCGTAGTCCACGCCAATCGTATACTTTGCCATTTCATTTCCTCCTGAAAAACTTATAGTGAAAAATAAATAGGGGTTTTATCAAAACCGTCCGGCGCGTTACAGGCTGCGCGGCGGGCAGACGCTGTCGCGTTCCACCAGGTGCGGCGGAAAGTCCACGGTCGCGTTAAAGGTCGGGTCCTGAATCAGACGCAGCAGATTCTGCGCCGCGGTCATGCCAAGATCCTCCATGGGGTGCGCCACACTGGTCAGGGGCACCTCGCACAGCTTTGCTAAGTCGGAATTGTCCACACTGACAATCGAAATATCCTGCGGAATCCGCCTGCCCAGTTCCCGCAGTGTTGCCACAACCTGCAGGGCAATCTGGTCATTGTAGCAGAAAACAGCAGTGGCGTCCTGCAGGCGGTGCTGAAACTTTTCCGTCTTGAAGCCGTCCGCGAAGTCCTCGGTCGAGTACCACAGCACCAGGTCGTCGTCCAGCGGAATGCCCGCATTCATCAGCGCGCGGATATACCCCGCATAGCGCAGGCGGCCCTGGTAGTCGTCCAGCTTAAAAATACCGGCAATGCGGCGGTGTCCGGCGCGGATCAGGTGCTCCGTTGCGGCCAGACCGGTTGCCATGTCGTCCAGCGCCACATGCGGCAGCTGCAGGGATGGGTAATACGTATTGAAAAACAGCATTGGCAGGCCTTCCCGCAGCACTTCCCCGTACAGGTCCATGTTCGGGCTTGGCAGTCCGCTTTTGGCAGGCTCCACAATCAGCCCGTCCACGCCGCGCGCAATCATGTTACTCAGCGCTTTTTTCTCGCTTTCCATGTGGTTGTGGGTAAACGCAAGCTGCATGGAATAGCCGTTCTCTGTCAGAACGTTTTCCATGCCGCGCAGAATGCCGGAAAAAATATAGTCGTTTACATAAGTAGAAATCACGCCCACTACCATCTGCGGCGCGTGCGTATTTGCAATTTTTCGGGTAACATACGTACCACTGCCCTGCCGGCTTTCCAGCAGCCCCTCCTGCACCAGCACATTAATCGCCTGGCGAACCGTCTGGCGGCTTACATTAAACAGCTGCCCCAGTTCTTTTTCCGATGCGAGCTTTTCGCCATATTGAAACTCCTGGCTTTTAATGCGGTCGCGAATCCAGTTCACCAGAATCATATATTTTGGAAGCATAAATTCACCTTTCCCTGACAAAGATGTACTGCCTCCAAAAAAGGCAGCACAGCAAACAAACCAGAATCAATCAGAATGAAAACCGTTTCTTAGGATAAATATACTGCCGCGGCGCGAAGTTGTCAAGTCAATTTTTTGTGCACGAGAAATGCTGTCCGTACAACTCCCGCCTGCAGTAAAAAATGTGCGCCAGCTGTCTTTTTGTGCTATACTGTAGAAAAGCAGGAACAAACACACCGCGCAGCGGTGCCGGATGCAAAGGAGCGATTTGGTTATGGCAGAAAATCTCAGTGAGCTGCGTGCCCTGGCAGGGCAGGCGGCTAAAGAACTGCTGGAAGCAGCAAATGTGCGCCCCGGCGGGCTTTTGGTGGTAGGGTGCTCTTCCAGCGAAGTGGGCGGACACCGCATTGGAACCGACAGCCGTGTGGAAACCGCCGCCGCCATCTTTGACGGCATTTACGAGCAGACCCAGCAGCGCGGCATTTTTCTGGCGGCGCAATGCTGCGAGCACCTGAACCGCGCGCTGATTCTGGAGCGGAAAGCCGCAAAAGCGTTCGGCTATGAGCCGGTCAATGTGGTGCCGCAGCCCAAGGCGGGCGGCTCTTTTGCCACCACCGCCTACGCCCGCTTTGAAGATCCGGTTGCCGTGGAGCACATCCGCGCCGACTGCGGGCTGGACATCGGCGGCACGCTCATTGGTATGCACTTAAAGGAAGTCGCTGTACCGGTGCGCCTTTCCATGAACCACATTGGCGAAGCGATTCTGCTGTGCGCCCGCACCCGCCCGAAATTTATCGGCGGCGAGCGTGCCCACTACGATGAAGCGCTGCTGTAGAAACCGGGGACTTTTTTCACAAATTCATCGAATCGAGTGGAAATGTTTTTTGCGGGCAGTCCCGCATATTTTAGTTGACACCGCCGTATGAATTTGCTATACTGAAAGTGTTCCAAGGTGCTGTGAGAGGAACAGAAAACAGTATAACGACAAAGGCGTCGCACTCCCAAGAGTGCGGCGCCTTTTTGCGTCTTTCCTAAGCTTACAAGCCACTTACATACAAGCCTCTCTTTTCTTACAATCGCGCGGCAACGCGCAGCGACCCCCGACCCAGCCAGTCGGGGGTTTTTTCTGTTCTGTGCATAGTTTTTCCTGCCGCCGCCCAAACTATGGCTGAGGTGAGAGCATGGCAAAGCAGGGCATGAAGCGCCCGAACCCCAGGGAATCCGGCAACCGGGCACCGAAAAATGAAGCGCCGCCTGTTCCCGAAATTCAGGGTAAAGCAAAAACCACAAAGCAGCGCGCCAAACCCCAGGCGCACAGCAGCCGCTAGGAGGAAAACACTGTGTCCTATATTGCACCGGAACTGCAGAAAAAATTCGATTCGCTCAGTGACGACCTGCAGAAAGAAATTTTGAGCCGCAACGTCAAACTGTACACGCTCAACGACCTGATCCGCTGCCTGGAAGACATTGTTCGGGGCAAGTGACCTAAAACAGAAGACCGCACCCGGGTGGGTGCGGTCTTCTGTGCTGCAGGCTTGCTTTTCCGACCCGCCGTGTTATAATAATGAAAAGAAACGACACGGAAAGCCCGCTTTCGCGGGCAGGAAAGGATGAAAAGAATGGGAAACTGGGCCTGGGACTCCACCGTCTCGCTGGTCTGCCTGCTGGCAGCAATCGCCTTTACCGCCGTCCTGCTGTTCAGTACCCTGCAGAAGCGGTCAAAGACGGTTCCCTCCATCGGCCTAATCTGCAGCGTCCTGCTGCTGGCAGGCGTAACGCTGACCGCGCAGCTGCCAAACATTCTGGGCGGTGGGCTGGGGCCGGCTTCCATTCCGGACACGGCATCCTCCACACCCACACAGACCACTGTGGCAAAGAAAACCGCAAGCACCGCTTCCCTGTCCCGCATTGATTACGCCGAAAAGCGGCTTGGCAGCGTCTGCTCGGACGCAGACGTCAACATGAAGCAGGCGGAAAGCCGCTTTTCTTCCGAAACCACCGGCAGCGCGTCTTCCAAATCCGCCAAAAGCTCCGCTTCTTCCGCGTCTTCTGCCGCTTCCAAAGCCTCCGGCATTCAGATTTTGCGCGCGCCGGGCAGCGTGGCACGTGGAAACGTCGCGCAACTGACCATTCAGGGCAAGGGAAACACGCAGTACCGCATCAAGATTCTGTACGACAGCGGCAGCACCGACGGAACCGGCTCGGAAATGAGCGTGCAGTCCGATACATTCGGGCGCGCCTCGTGGGCATGGACCGTTGGTAAAGACATTGAGCCGGGCGCACACTTCATCACCATTACCGGCGGCGGCGAAACCCTGACAACGAGTTTTACAACCACCTGAGGATACGGCAGAGGTGCCTTTCAGAAAACGACTTACCAATATCGGTTAATATTGCTTTCAGCTCCGGATACGGCATCACGTACCGCTGGGAAATATACCGCAGGGAAGCGCCCAACTCCCCATGCGGCCCGCCGTATTGACTGAGAATGATTTTCGCCATGTTTGCGTCCGGCGTCTTGATGTTAATCGGATACTGCAGCCGCTTCTGATAACTCCACATCAGCTTTGCCCCTCCTTCTGTGCCTGAATTTCCCACGGCCACGGGTCCTGCACCCACGCAACGCGGTTTGCCGTCATTTCATTGAGATTCATCGGGCCGTACGTCTCCTCATACTGGGCAATTAAATCCTGCGTCTGTTTTTCATACTCTGCCAAACGCTTCATGGCACCGCAGTCATTGGGGTGGGTGTCCAAAAAAATCTTCAACTCCCACATGGCAAACTGGCAGGCGCTGATTTTGCGCATCAACCGTTCCTGTTCCGTCATTTTCCGGCACCCCCCAAAAACGGTTTATCCAGCCCGGTAAACAGCGTGCCAGCCTCAAATGCCTTTTCCGGCGCGTACAGTCCCTCGAATTTTTGAAACGGAACGTAGGCCATGGCCAGCACCGGATCTTTGGGAAACGGTGACAGCGTCTGTGCATTGCATGGCTGATTCTGTGTATTTTCTGCCATCGAAAAAACTCCTTTCCTGAGGAAATATCCTTTCCCATCTTATGCGCCGTGCGGATTTTTGCTTAAACCGTTCTTTTTTCACAGACTCTGCGGGCAGTTTTCATCTGTTGAACAGATTTGCAGGTTACGATAGGTTTATAAAAATTCCGATTCTTGTAAACGTACACCACTTATGTTAAAATAAATTTACTTTATGAAGCAGAATATACCACAGCCCGTTCGGCTGTTCACGAAGGGGACTTTTAAAAATCATGTCAACTGTTTACTTTGTACTGCCCTGCTACAATGAAGAAGCGGTTCTGCCGGAAACGGTCAAAGAACTGACCGCACAGCTGCAGTCGATGATGCAGAGTGGTCTTGCCGACGAAAACAGCCGGATGCTTTTTGTAGACGACGGCAGCAAAGACCGCACTTGGGAACTGATTGAAAAATTTCACAGTGAAAATCCACTGGTCAGCGGGCTGAAGCTTGCGCACAACCGCGGCCACCAGAACGCTCTGCTGGCAGGGCTGATGACCGCAAAGGACGAAGCCGACTGTGCCATCAGTCTGGACGCCGACCTGCAGGACGACATCTCCATACTGCCGCAGTTCGTGCAGAAATTTCAGGATGGCTGTGACGTGGTCTACGGCGTGCGCAACAAACGCGAAACCGACACCTGGTTTAAACGCACCACCGCCGAGGGCTTCTATAAAGTGATGGAAAAGCTCGGCGCGGAAGTTGTCTATAACCACGCCGACTATCGCCTGATGAGCAAGCGCGCACTGGAGGCGCTCTCCGAGTACAAAGAGGTAAACCTGTTCCTGCGCGGCATTGTGCCGCTGATCGGCTACCGCAGCGATTACGTTTACTACGACCGTCATGAACGCTTTGCGGGCGAAAGCAAGTACCCTCTCAAAAAGATGCTCTCCTTTGCGATGGACGGCATTACTTCTTTCAGCGTCAAACCGCTGAAGCTGATTGCAAATCTCGGCATTTTCGTGGCGCTGATTTCAGTTGTGGGGCTGCTGTACGCGCTCATTTCCCACTTTATGGGCAACACCGTGGCTGGCTGGACCGCCATTGTCTGTTCCATCTGGCTTTTGGGCGGCATTCAGATGCTGTGCTTGGGCATTGTCGGCGAATATATCGGAAAAATTTACAACGAAGTAAAGGCTCGCCCGCGCTTCCGAATTGAAAAACATTTAAAATAAACGTTCAAAGGAGCCACAGGAAAGGTTTTCCCGCGGCTCCTTTTTTGACCCCGGCGGTATCAAAGTGCCGAATCCACCTCTTCCTGTTTTCACAAGGAATCTGCTTTCCTTGTGATGTTTTTGTGCATACAGGAAAAATCAAGAAAAAATAAATTGACAGTTTATGAAAAAAGTTAATATATTTATACGTTAGTCGCGACTAATTTAAGCTTCAACCAGAGACATCACCGGCGCAGCGAACTACTAAAAATACATACACAAAGAAGAGAAACAACGATGGAACAGCAGAAAAACGGAGAGGGTGATTCCTATGACAGTGAAAGAATCCTTTTCACGGCTGAAAAACAGCAGCTTTTGGTATAAAGCACTTTGCATATTCCTGCTTATCAATGTTTTTATGAGCTTTTGCTTCGACCCAAATCATACATATGGAAATATACCTGTGCGTTTTTTGCGTCTGGCTATTTATGCAGCCATTGCCTTTGCCATCTATAAAACCAGTGATATGAAAAAAACATCTTCACGTGTAATTGTCGGTTTCTCTATCGTGGCATTGCTATTCTATTTCATCATAATCATCAAAAGCCTTGTTTAAACGCTTCTCCGCACGCATCGTGTTTGGACTGCCTCTTGGCATTACCTTGCGGAACTTTTTCTTTTAAGGCTTCTCCATAGAAAGTTGATTGGAAAACTTTATTATTTTTTCTGTTAAATTTAAGAATTTATGTTACATTTTTTTGCCGCTGTACTGCTGTCTGTTTGTGCGGCACTTGTTTTCTCTGGCTGCGGCTCCGCCGCAAAGGTTTCGGACGGTACTTATCTGGCAAAAAAGACAAACAACGTGCTTAGTTCTTTTCTGCCGTACTTTGACGTTTCGCAGTCAAAGGTTAGCCTGCATCTGAATGTGGAAGTGTTCGTGAACGGAACCTGTCGGGAAAACACGGAAAAGCACCTTTTGACGGTGACACTTGACGACAAAAGTGAAATGCAGTTCGCGGTCAGCGGAAAAAAGCTGACCTTACAGCCCACAAGTAAATTATCTGAAACCGTAAGCCATGTCTATCAGTCCGGCATGGTGTTTGAAAAGGCAGAACCGGTTTCCGGCTGAGTTTTGTTCCCGCAGATGTGCGCTGCGGGAACATTTTGCGCATTTTATTCTTGACATATGCCATTTACCGTGTATAATAGAAGCATAAATGTCATATGCCATTAACGAAAAGGAGGTGAGCACCATGCCCAGGCCCTGCAAGCGCCGCCGGATTTGCGCGCTGCCCGGCTGCGGCCGCTTCGGCCCAAAGGACGCAGAAGCACCCCAAAAACCGGCAATCACCATGACACTGGATGAATTTGAAGCTGTGCGGCTGATTGACCTAAAGGGCATGACACAGGAGCAGTGCGCGGCGCAAATGAACGTGGCGCGCACCACCGCGCAGGCCATCTACAACAGCGCCCGCATCAAGCTGGCCGAGTGCTTGGTGAATCAAAGAGAACTGACTATACAGGGCGGCGAGTATGTGCTCTGCGACGGCAGCGCGCAAAACTGCGGCTGCACGCACTGCGGCCGCCGCCGATGCGGGACAAGTGGAGTCTCTACAGGCAAACCCACCATTGACTTACTGACAAAACAGGAGGAAACAAGCAAATGAAAATTGCAGTCACTTACGAAAACGGACAGGTCTTTCAGCACTTCGGGCACACTGAACAGTTTAAATTCTATGAGGTGGAAGCGGGCAAAGTAACCGCATCCTCCGTTGTGAGTACCAACGGCAGCGGTCACGGCGCGCTGGCAGGCTTTTTAAAGGCAGCACAGGTAGACACCCTCATCTGCGGCGGCATCGGCGGCGGCGCGCGCACCGCGCTGAGCGAGGCCGGCATCCGGCTTTTCGGCGGTGTTTCCGGTGACGCCGACAAAGCAGTAGAGGCGCTGCTGGCAGGCAGTCTGGCATTTGACCCCAATGTCAAATGCAGCCATCATGAGGAAAGCGGCCACACCTGCGGGGAGCACGGCTGCGGCGAGCACCACCATCACGGGGCATAACCGGATTCACAAAACAACTGCTGCAAGCGGACAGACGGGTCTTCCCCCGCCTGTCCGTTTTTTGTGACGCAGTTACAGTAAGGCATGGAAAAACAGGGTATACTTCACTGCAGAAGAGAATGGAAGTTTTGGGCTTTTCCCTGCATCTGCACCCGGAAGAACCGCCTGCAAATGCAGAAAACAAATTTCAATTAGGAGGAATCTTCATGCGTAAAGTTGTAATTGTCGGCGGTGTCGCGGGCGGTGCAAGCTGCGCGGCGCGCCTGCGGCGGCTGGATGAATCCGCCCAGATTGTCCTGCTGGAGCGCGGACCGTACATTTCCTATGCCAACTGCGGGCTGCCATACTATGTGGGTGATACGATTAAAACCGAGAGCGCGCTGCTGCTGCAGACGCCCGAAGCGATGCACCAGAAATTCAATGTGGATGTGCGCGTCAAAAATGAGGTGCTTTCCCTTGACCGCGCCAAAAAAGCGGTGCAGATCAAGCGTCTGGACACCGGAGAAGTGTATGAGGAGTCATACGACACACTGGTGCTTTCCACCGGTTCGTCGCCGCTGCGGCCGAAAATTCCCGGCATTGATTCCCCGCGCATCGAAACTCTTTGGACGGTGCCGGATGCGGCGCGCATCCGCGACACTGTCCGTACAAAAGGCATCCGCTCTGCCGCAGTAATCGGTGGTGGCTTCATCGGTTTGGAAATGGCGGAAAACCTGCGCGAAGCCGGTCTGGAAGTTTCCATTGTGGAAATGCAGAATCAGGTCATGGCGCCGCTGGACTACGAGATGGCGCAGCTGCTGCACGAGCACCTGACCGAAAACGGCGTTGCCCTGCATTTGGGCGATGGCGTCGCATCCTTCGCCGACAACGGGCAAGCCGTTTCCATTACGCTCAAAAGCAGCAAAACCGTTTCCGCAGAGTTGGTGCTGCTTGCCATCGGTGTACGCCCCAACAGCGAACTTGCCAAAAATGCCGGACTGACGGTCAATGTGCGCGGCGGCATTGTGACGGATGCGCACCTGCGCACGTCCGACCCTGCCATTTACGCGGTCGGTGACGTCACCGAAGTGGAAGACCTGGTCTTCGGCGGGAGCACGATGGTGCCGCTTGCCGGCCCTGCCAACAAGCAGGGGCGCATGGCAGCGGACAACATCGCCGGTGCGGATGAAACCTACCGCGGCACACAGGGAACTTCGGTTGCCAAGGTGTTCGACCTGACCGCCGCCAGCACTGGTGCAAACGAAAAGACGCTGCAGAAGCGCGGTCTTACGCGCGGGAAAGACTATGAAGTCGTGACCATTACACAGAACTCCCACGCAGGCTACTACCCCGGCGCACTTCCCATGACGCTGAAACTGTTGTTTTCCACAGACGGCAAAAAACTGTTCGGCGCGCAAATTGTCGGGCGGGACGGCGTTGACAAGCGCATTGACACCATTGCGGCAGTGCTGCGCCTGGGCGGCGGCGTACGCGACCTGACCGAACTGGAGCTTGCCTACGCGCCGCCCTACTCCTCTGCCAAAGATCCGGTCAACATGGCTGGTTTCACTGCGGAAAATGTGCTGCGCGGCAAAGTGCGCTTCGCGGACTGGAACGTCACGGAAAAGGAGCCGGACGCTGTCCTGCTGGATGTGCGCGAGGATGCGGAACTGCTCGCCTATTCCCTGCCGAATGCCGTTCACATTCCACTGGGGCAGCTGCGCGGGCGGCTCAAGGAACTGGACTCCGGCAAACCCATCGTCACGGTCTGTGCCATCGGTGTGCGCGCTTACAATGCGGCGCGCATCCTGATGCAGCACGGATTCCAAAACGTGCGGGTCTACCCGGGCGGCGCACGGTTTTACCGTTCGACGCACGAGCAGCCCGCGGTGCAGCCAGAAGCCGCGCCGAAACCGACTGCCGCCGCGGCACCTGCCAAAAGCACGGCGGTACCCAGCGCGTCCGTCCGACTGGACTGCTGCGGCCTGCAGTGCCCCGGGCCGATTATGAAAGTATATGAGGCCATGAAAGCCATGCAGGAAGGGCAGGTGTTGGAGGTAACCGCCTCTGACCCCGGCTTTGTCAAGGACATTGCCGCGTGGTGCCGCCGCACCGGAAACCCGTTGATTGAAAACACAAAGCGCGGCAGCGACTTTGTTTCTCTGGTGCAAAAGGGCGGCACAGCACCCACCGCACCGGCAGGGCCGCTGGTTCGTGACACACCGCAGGGAAAAACACTTATCGTCTTTTCCGGCGATTTGGACAAAGTGCTTGCCAGCTTTATCATTGCCAATGGCGCCGCAGCCATGGGTCGGCCGGTCACCATGTTCTTCACGTTCTGGGGGCTGACCGTGCTGCGCAAAAGTAAGAAACAGCCGGTGCAGAAAACCTTGGTAGAATCCCTGTTTGGCAACCTGCTGCCGCGCGGCAGCAAAAAGCTGCGCCTCTCCCGCATGAACATGGGCGGCATGGGCACCGCCATGATGAAAAAAATCATGCGCGACAAAAATGTCAGCTCTCTGGAGGAACTGATTCAGCAGGCAATCCGGCAAGGCATCAAGATTGTCGCGTGCACCATGAGCATGGATGTCATGGGCATCAAGGCAGAGGAACTGATTGACGGCGTAGAGTTAGGCGGCGTCGGCGCGTACCTAGGCGACGCAGAGGAATCCAACGTCAACCTGTTCATTTAGCCTGCCGCACAACCCGGTTGACTGCGCTGCAGCTGCCGACACATAAAGCCGGAGCGCCTTTCTACAAGGCGGCTCCGGTTTTTTCTGCGCGCAAATCCCCCTCTGCCTCCACCCGCGAAAAAAAGAAGCCTTTTTTCAATTTCCTATTGACATTCTATTTATATTTGATAAAATATAGTTGTACAAAATATAAATGCAGACCATTTACTTCATCGAAGGAGGCAATTCTGATGAACCTTTACGAATATTCCGTGACAAACACCGCAGGCGAAGAAGTTTCGCTTAACACCTATGCCGGCAAAGTGCTGCTGATTGTAAACACCGCCACCGGCTGCGGCTTTACCCCGCAGTATCAAGATTTGGAGGAAATGTACGAGCAGTACCACGACCGTGGGCTGGAGATTCTCGACATTCCCTGCAACCAGTTCGCCGGTCAGACGCCCGGCACCGATGAGGAAATCCACCAATTCTGCACCCTGCATTACAACACGCAGTTCCCGCAAATGAAAAAATCGGACGTCAACGGGGAGAATGCCCTGCCGCTTTATGCATATCTTAAAAACCAGAAGGGATTTGAGGGCTTCGGCAAGGGCGCCAAGGCGCTTGCCATGCGCGCCATGCTCAAAAGCATCGATAAGGACTACAAGAACAACCCGGACATCAAGTGGAACTTCACCAAATTTGTGGCAGACCGAAACGGCAGCATCGTGGCGCGCTTTGAGCCGACTGCAGATATGCAGGAGGTCAAGGCTCTGGTCGCCAGCCTGCTATAAGACCGAAAAAACGCAGAACGTACAGAAAGGAAGACAGAAATGCAGCGATACCAAATTGCAGTCATTGGCACCGGACCGGCGGGGCTTTCCGCCGCCGTTACCGCGAAAATCCGCAACAAAACCGTCCTGCTGCTCGGCAGGCAGTCGTTAAGCGCCAAAGTGCAGAAAGCCCACGCCATTCAAAACTACCTCGGGCTGCCGAACATCAGCGGCGAGGCGCTGCGACAGGCGTTTCAAGACCATCTGGATGCCATGCAGCTTTCCATTACCGAAGCGAAGGTCAGCATGGTGTATGCCATGGGCGATTACTTTGCCATCCAAACAGCAGACGAAAACTATGAAGCCGAGTCTGTCATTCTGGCAACCGGTGTTGTGCAGGGGCGGCCTTTTCCCGGCGAAGAAGCGCTGCTGGGACGCGGCGTCAGTTACTGCGCAACCTGCGACGCACCGCTGTACCGCGGAAAAACCGTTGCCGTCATCGGTGCCAGCCCCAAGGAAGAGGCAGAAGCTGAGTTTCTGGCGGAAGTGGCACAGCAGGTATACTATCTGCCGCTGTACGCAGAAACCCCGCAGCTTTCCGCCACGATCAAGGTCATTCAGGACTCCCCCACCGCCATTTTGGGCAGCCAAAAGGTGGAACGCCTGCAGACCAAGTCCGGCGAATATCCCGTAGACGGCGTTTTCATTCTGCGGGACAGCATTGCACCCAACCAGCTGGTGCCGGGACTGCAGACGGAAGAAAACCATGTTGCGGTCAACCGCCGCATGGAAACCAGCATCCCCGGCTGCTTTGCCTGCGGCGACCTGGTGGGAAAGCCCTATCAGTATATCAAATCCGCCGGAGAGGGAAATGTCGCGGCACTTTCCGCCGTTGCTTATCTGGATGAAAAAAAGCGCAGTGCGCGCGCATGACTGCAGGTGAAAGGTATGGAACAAAAAGATTCGTATGAACAGCTGAAGCTGGAGCGCCAGCTGTGCTTTCCGCTGTACGCCTGCGCCCGCAAGGTGGTGAACCACTACACTCCCTACCTCAAGCCCCTGCACATCACCTATACACAATACCTTGTTTTTCTGGTGTTGTGGGAGCAGGACGGCATCAGTGTCGGGGAACTGGGGGAAAAGCTGTATCTGGATAACGGCACACTGACCCCCATGCTAAAGAAAATGGAGAGCGCCGGATTTTTAACGCGCGTCCGCAATTCGGACGATGAGCGCGTTGTGATGGTTCACCTGACGCAGAAAGGGCACGACCTGCGCCGGCAGGCCAAGGAAATTCCGAAGGAAGTCAGCGCCTGCCTGCCCCTTTCGCCGGAGGATGCCCGGCTGCTGTATCAGCTGCTGTACCGCGTTTTGCTTGCTTTGTAACAAACGGCTGTCACGGAGAACTCCTCCGCGGCAGCCGTTTTTCGGAAATTGACAGTCGACGCCATCTATGATAGTCTGGAGAAAAACGCAGGTTGGCATTCCTGCAGCCAATCCCGCAGAAAGGAAGCGCTTCCTTTTGCGAACGAAAACTATCGTTGTCTTGCCCTACCAAGAAAGCTGGCCGCAGGCATTCTTCAAGATTACAGCAGAACTAAGAGAAGCCGTTGGAAATTTAGTATTGCGTTTCGAACACGTTGGCAGCACCTCGGTGCCGGGCCTTGCAGCAAAGCCGATTATTGACATTGACGCAGTCATCGCCGACAGCCATCTCTTAAACCCTCTTATTTTACGACTTGCCAACGCCGGTTATATACATGAAGGAAATCTCGGTATCGCAGGCCGCGAAGCATTTCGCTACACAGACAAGCCCCATTTGCTGCAGCATCATCTGTACGTTTGCCCAAAGGATTCCCCCGAACTTAAACGCCACTTGGCATTTCGTGAGTATCTTCGGGCACACCCAGACGCTGTCGCAGCGTACAGCCGCGTAAAAATGGAAGCAGCGCGCCTTTACCCCACCGATATTGACGCTTACTGTTTGTATAAAGCGCCCTGCATTGAGAAGCTGTACCGTGAAGCCGGAATCTCTTAAACTCCTCAAAAAGCGGCACCGAAACAGCCCTTGCAGGCTATTCGGTGCCGCTTGATTTCTATCTAAAAGTCAGTCGAGTGCTTTGTCCGCCACTTCCTGCCGGACGCGTGCAATAAAGTCTGCGGTGCTCATTGCGCCAAGGTCGCCCGCTTTGCGGTGACGCACGGAAATATTGCCGCTTTCCGCTTCCTTGTCGCCGATTACCAGCATATACGGTGTTTTCTGCAGCTGCGCTTCCCGAATCTTGTAGCCGATTTTTTCGCTGCGGTCGTCCACTTCCACACGGATGCCCGCCGCGTCCAGTTCATCGCGCAGCTTGTGTGCATATTCCTGATGGCGCTCTGCAATCGGCAGAATCTGCACCTGCACCGGAGAGAGCCACAGCGGGAAGGCACCGGCAAAGTGCTCAATCAGGATGCCGATGAAGCGCTCGATGGAGCCGAACACCACGCGGTGCAGCATGATTGGGCGGTGCTTCTGTCCGTCGGCACCCGTGTACTCCAGCTCAAAACGCTCCGGCAGCTGGAAGTCCAGCTGAATCGTGCCGCACTGCCAGGTACGACCCAAGCAGTCGCGCAGGTGGAAGTCCAGCTTCGGGCCGTAGAACGCGCCGTCGCCTTCGTTGACCTCATAGGTATAGCCCAGCTCTGTGACCGCATCGCGCAGAATCTGCGTTGCATTGTCCCAAGTTGCTTTGTCACCCATGTGGTCTTCCGGCATGGTGGAAAGCTCAATGAAGTAAGAGAATCCAAATGTTTTGTAAACGCCGTCAATCAGCCGCACAACGCCCTGAATCTCGCTCTTCATCTGCTCCGGCGTCATGAAGATGTGCGCGTCGTCCTGATGGAAACAGCGCACGCGCATCAAGCCGTGCAGCGCACCGGAAAGCTCATGGCGGTGCACCAGCCCGATTTCGCCCATGCGCAGCGGCAAATCTTTGTAAGAACGCATCTTGGTTTTGTAAACCAACATTCCGCCGGGGCAGTTCATCGGTTTGATGGCGTAGTCTTCATCGTCAATCACCGTGGTGTACATATTATCCTTGTAATGCGCCCAGTGGCCGCTGCGCTCCCACAGCTCGCGGCTGAGGATGACCGGCGTGGAGATTTCCTGGTAACCCGCTTTTTTGTGCACATCGCGCCAATAGTCCATCAGCAGATTCTGCAGGATCATGCCTTTAGGCAGGAAGAACGGGAAGCCGGGACCTTCCTCCATAATGGTGAACAGCTCCAAGTCGCGGCCCAACTTGCGGTGGTCGCGCTTTTTCGCTTCCTCCAGCATCTTGACATACTGCTCTAAATCCGAAGCCTTGGGGAAGGAAATGCCGTAAACGCGCTGCAGCATTTTGTTGTTTGCATCCGCACGCCAGTAAGCGCCTGTGCAGTTTGTCAGCTTCACTGCTTTGACCCGACCGGTGCTGAGCAGATGCGGGCCGGCGCACAGGTCGATATAATCGCCCTGCTTGTAAAACGAAATCTTTTCGCCCTTGCCGCTGTGCTCTTGAATCAGCTCTATCTTGTAGTCCTGCCCACGCTCTTTCATCATCTGCAGGGCTTCCTCTGCGGGCACTTCCACGCGCTCCAGCGGAATGTCCTGCTTGATGATTTTCTTCATTTCGGCCTCGATGGCACTCAGATCTTCCGGCGTCAGTGTACGGGGCAGGTCAAAGTCGTAGTAAAAACCGTTTTCAATGGCAGGGCCGATTGCAAACTTGGCATCCGGAAACAGGTGCTGCACCGCCTGCGCCAGAATGTGAGAGGTCGTATGCCAGTAAGCCTTTTTACCATCTTCGTTTTCAAACGTCAGGATTTCCAGTTCGCAATCCTCTGTCAGCGGCGTACGCAAATCCACCACCGCACCGTTCAGACGGCCGACGCACGCTGCCTTATAAAGACCCGCGCCAATACTTTTTGCAACCTCTGCCACGGTAACGCCGGAATCAAATTCCCGCACATCGCCTTTTAACGTGACTTTTATCATAGAAACCTCTCCTTTTTATTATGGTTTTCTGCTGGCTGCAAAACCGGACTGCTTGGGAAGTATAAAAAAACGCCTTGCCCCAAAAGCTGGGGCAAGACGGTAATCTCGCGGTTCCACCCAGATTACACCGCCGCAGGGCGGTGCATCTCATAAGCGGCGGGTAACGGTGCCGTGCCGGCGTACTTCATCGGTACACACTCAGAGGCGGTAGCAAATGCGCACCACCTGCCGCGGGTGCTTTCAGCCAGTGACACCCGCTCTCTGCTGCAGGAGGAAGCGCGGCTTCCTCATCAACGATTTGCTTCTATCCGGTTTTGAGTGTATCATAGCACTTTGCATTTCCCTTGTCAATCCTTATTTTATGACTTTCGGCGCGAAAAATACGTTGTTTGGCAGAATTCCGGCCTTTTGGCGCGGGCCGCCGCCGCTTTGGGTGCCCGCCGCCCGCATTTCTGCAGAAAGGATGCATCTTTCCTTGACATTTGGGGCTAAAACGTTATACAATTATCAGTAAGATGCGTGAGTATGCATTTTCCGGAGAAAACGCTCCGGTTTTTTCACAAAAATGAATTTTAAATTTGTGCAGCCCGTCCCAAAGCGCGTTTCCCTGTTTTCAAGTAGAGATCTGAAAGCACACAGCTTTGCCGGGCGGCTGCAAAGTCCACTGGAAGCACCATTTTTGCTCCAGCAGATAGATTGGCAAAAATCGCCGGAACAAGTCCGGCGAAAGGCCCACCGCTCACGGGATGGGCCGTTTTGTGTATCCGATTGAATAAAAAACGATATTTTCCATATCTGTATGCAAGGCAGAATGGGCGCTTTCCGGGACAGAGGAGGTGCTCAAAATGAATCCTGTCATCACCATTGTTCTGTTTCTCGCAGGACTGGTTGGCGGCGGCTTTGCCGGTTTCTTTGCCGGAGAACGCCACCGCAGGCAGACCGCAGAACTTGCGATCGGCTCCGCAGAGGAAGAAGCGAAGCGGATTGTAAACGAAGCCATCAAGGCGGCGGATGCCAAAAAGAAAGAATTGATTCTCGAGGGAAAAGACGAACTGCACCGGATGCGCTCTGACGCTGACCGGGAAATCAACGACCGCCGCAAGGAAATGCAGCGGCAGGAACGCCGCGTGCAGCAGAAGGAAGAGAATCTGGACCGCAAGCTGGAAGGTCTGGAGAGCAAGGAAGAAAAGCTTTCCAAAAAGAACAAACAGGCTGACGAGCGTCTGGCGCAGGCAGAAGCTGTGAAGCAGGAGCAGGTGGAAACGCTCGAACGCATTTCCGGCTTCACCGCCGAGCAGGCTAAAGATTACCTGCTGCAGGAGTTTGAATCTGACATTCAGCATGAAAAAGCTGTCAAACTGCGTGACTATGAGCAGCAGACCAAAGAGGACGCGGATAACTCCGCGCGGGAAATCATCTCTATGGCCATTCAGCGCTGTGCCGCTGACCACGTTTCCGAAGCAACCATTTCTGTGGTGCCGCTGCCCAATGACGAAATGAAAGGCCGCATCATCGGCCGTGAGGGACGCAACATCCGTACCATTGAAACCCTAACCGGCGTTGACCTGATTATTGACGACACGCCGGAAGCCATCACCATCTCCAGCTTTGAACCGGTGCGCCGAGAAATCGCGCGCGTTGCCCTTGAAAAGCTGATTTCCGACGGCCGCATTCATCCGGCACGCATTGAGGAAACGGTCGAAAAGGCTCGCCGCGAAGTGGAAGCAAGCATCAAACAGGCAGGCGAAAGCGCCATTCTGCAGGCAGGCGTCACCAGCATTCATCCGGAACTCATTAAGCTTTTGGGGCGCCTGCGCTACCGTACCAGCTATGGGCAGAATGTTCTCGACCATTCGCTGGAAGTCGCCTCAATTGCAGGCATTATGGCGTCCGAACTGGGGCTGGACCCCACCATGGCACGCCGCGCCGGCCTGCTGCACGACATCGGCAAAGCGCTTGACCATGAGATTGAGGGTTCGCACGTTGACATCGGCGTGGATGTGGCTCGCAAGTACAAGGAGAGCGAAGCGGTAGTGCACGCCATCGCCGCCCACCACAACGACATTGAGCCGAAAACCGTTATCGCCTGTCTGGTACAGGCTGCGGACGCTATCAGTGCAGCCCGCCCGGGCGCACGCCGCGAAAACGTGGAAAACTATATCAAGCGCCTTGAAAAGCTGGAGGAAGTTGCCTCTGGATTTGAGGGTGTGGAGCGCAGCTACGCGATTCAGGCCGGCCGCGAAATCCGCGTAATTGTGAAGCCTGAGGTCATCTCTGACGATCAAATGACGCTGCTGGCACACGACATTTGCCGGAAAATCGAGTCTGACCTGGAGTATCCGGGACAAATCAAGGTCAACATCATCCGCGAAAGCCGGGCAACCGACTTCGCTAAATAAACGGTCTGCTGCTGCGGCACGCACACGCGTCCCGCGGCAGTTTTTGTTTTCATTTTATCTGCACAGGAAGGGAAGTCCTCTTATGAATATTCTGGCAATCGGCGATGTGGTGGGCAGTGTGGGCTGTCGCTTTCTGCGGTCAAAGCTGCCAACACTGAAAAAGCTGAAAGCAATCAATCTGGTTATCGCCAACGGCGAAAACAGCGCGGACGGCAACGGCCTGACCCCCACCTCCGTCCGCTACCTGCTGGACAGCGGCGTGGACGTCATCACGTCCGGCAACCACAGCTTCCGCCGTAAGGAAAGCTACGACACCTACGAGGAATGCGGGCAGCTGCTGCGCCCCGCGAACTTCCCGGTCGGCGCGCCGGGGCGCGGCTACATGGTTTACGACATGGGGCGCACGCAGGTGGGAATTTTTAACCTGATGGGCACCGTTTATCTGGACCCGCTGGACAACCCTTTCTTTACCGCTGATTCCTTTCTGAAAGAAACGCCCACAATCACCGTGGTAGACTTTCACGCAGAGGCAACCGGCGAAAAGCGCAGCATGGGGTACTACCTGGACGGCCGCGTCAGCGCGCTGTGGGGCACCCACACCCATGTGCAGACCGCGGATGAATGTGTGCTGCCAAAAGGCACAGGCTATATCTCAGACCTGGGCATGACCGGCACGGTGGAATCTGTGCTTGGCGTGCAGCCGGAGCTGACCATCCGTAAAATGAAAACCCAGATGCCCGTTCGCTTTGACCTGGTGCAGGAAGGCCCCTGTAAGTTGGACTGCTGCTTGTTTGACATTGACGATGCAACCGGACGCTGCCGCGGTGCCGAGCGGCTGGAACTTCGGTAAATAAAGGAATTTTTCCCCGCTTTTTTGCACAGCAGCCGCCCCACTGCGCTGGAAGTTTCAGTTGAATCCGTACAGCATATATGGTATACTGATACTAAAAAAGAATGGCAGACGCCGGGTGACCTCCTCTGCGTCTAGAATAAAAAGTTTCCAAAGGAGCTTGCTCATGATAAACGGAACTATTTTGCGTAATGCAATGATTTCCGGTGCAAACAACATTGCCAAACACCGGAGCAGCATCGACGAATTGAATATCTTTCCGGTACCGGACGGAGACACCGGCACAAATATGTCCATGACCATGGCAAACGCGTCCGCTGAATTGCAAAAGACAGAGGGCGGCACCATTTCTGAGGTGGCGCGTGTTGCTGCTTCCGGACTGCTGCGCGGCGCACGCGGCAACTCGGGTGTCATCCTTTCCCTGCTGTTCCGTGGCTTTGCCGACGGCGTCAAGGGGCTGGAGGCGGCTTCCGGCACTGACCTTGCCAACGCACTCGCTATTGGTGTGGAGGCTGCCTACAAAGCTGTCATGAAGCCCACCGAGGGCACCATTTTGACAGTTTCTCGCGTGGCAAGCGAAAAGGCAAAGGCCGCCGCCGAAATTGACGATGACCCGCTGTATGTCTGGAACGCTGTCTGCAAAGGCGCGGAAGAAGCGCTCGCCGAAACACCGGAACTGCTGCCTGTGCTCAAAAAAGCCGGTGTGGTGGATGCCGGCGGCAAAGGGCTGTGCTGTATCTTTGATGGCATGATGAGCGTTCTGCGCGATGGTGTTGTGCTTCCCGCCGCGGAAGAAACCGTGACGGAAGATCTGAGCAGCAATGATGCGTTCCGCAGCGCCGCGGCAGAGTTTGACCAGGACATCCGCTTCACTTACTGCACAGAGTTCATCGCCAGCCGTGAAAAAGACCCGCACAAAGACCCGGAGGAGCTGCGCCGCTATCTGCAAACGATTGGCGACTGCGTTGTGGTTGTCGCAGATGATGATATTGTAAAGACTCACGTGCACACCGAGCAGCCATACCTCGCTTTGGAGGCGGCGCTGACCTATGGGCAGCTGCTTACGGTGAAAATTGAAAACATGAAAGAGCAGCACCGCAAGGCCAAAGAGGCGAATGATGCCGCCAAGGCAAAGGCAGAGCGCGAGGCTTTAAAGCCAGTGGAACCAACCGAAGAAGTCGGCTTTGTCGCGGTCGCGGCGGGCGAGGGTCTGAAAACCCTGTTTACCGACCTTGGCTGCACCCACGTGGTCAGCGGCGGACAAACCATGAACCCCAGCACAGAGGACATTCTGGAGGCAGTGCTTGCCACGCCGGGCAAAACGGTTCTGGTGCTGCCCAACAACAAAAACATTACCATGGCTGCTGAGCAGGTCATTCCCCTGGTTAAAGACCGCAAGGTCATGGTGCTGCCCACCCGCACCATTCCGCAAGGGCTTTCCGCCATGCTGGCATACGACCCCGACTCCACCTGCGAAGTGAACGCAGTGAAAATGATGGAGGCAGCCGGCAGTGTGGAAACCGGCACAGTCACCTTTGCCGCGCGTGACAGCGAATACGGCGGCCGCCGAATCAAAGAAGGGGACATCCTCGGCTTGGTCAACGGCAAGCTGACTCTGGTGGAAAAGGACATCATCCACACCTGCTCCAAGCTGACTCGCTCCATGGTCAACCGCTCCACCTCATTCATTACGATTATTTACGGAGCAGACATCACAGAAGAGCAGGCCAACGATGCCTACAACCGCATTAAGTCTAAAATCAGCTCTGACGTGGAAATCACGCTTGTCAATGGCGGACAACCCATCCACTACTTCCTGATCTCGGTGGAATAATGGCCTCTTTATTCGCAAAACCCATTACAGAATTAAAGGGCGTCGGCAAGAAACGCGCAGAGCTTTATCAGAAACTCGGCGCGCCCACTGTCGGCGCTTTGCTGCGTCTGTATCCACGCGCTTACGAAGATTGGAGCAGCCCCTGCACGGTTCTGCAGGCACCGCACGACACCGCCTGTGCCGTGCGTGCCACGGTGGAGCGTGTCAGCGCCCCTGTTTTCACCCGCTCCGGTGTGATGTTGATTCACGTGCAGACTGCAGACGCAGAGGGCACCCCACTGGAACTGGTTTTCTTTAACAATTCCTATATTCAAAATCTTCTGAGCAGCGGCACCTGCTATATTTTTTACGGCAAAGTCACCATCAACCAGGGAAAGCAGCAAATGGCATCCCCTATCTTCGCCAAAGAAGGGCAGTGCCCCGGTCTGCGCCCCATTTACCCGCAGACAAAAGGGCTGCCCAGCCGCACCATCGCGGCCGCTGTGCAAGAAGCCCTGCAACTTCTGCCAGATGCTATGCAAGACCCGATTCCGCAGGAAATCCGGCAGCGGTACAGCCTTTGTGAACTGCGCTACGCGCTCGAAACCATTCATCAGCCTGAGAATCAGGAAAGCATGGAGGTTGCGCGGGCGCGGCTGGCATTTGAGGAACTTCTGGTTCTGCAGCTCGGTCTGCTGACCATGAAAAGCCGCACCCGCGAAAAGAGCGCATTTGTTGTACAAAAAAGTTATTTGGAAGAATTCTGGAAGCTGTTGCCCTTCACACCGACCGGTGCGCAGCGGCACGCCGCTGAAGAAGCCGTGCAGGATATGCAGAGCGGCTGGCCGATGAACCGCTTAATCCAGGGGGACGTCGGCAGCGGTAAAACCGCAGTTGCAGCTGCCTGCTGCCACACCGTCATCCGCAGCGGTATGCAGGCTGTGCTGATGGCCCCCACAGACATTCTGGCCCACCAGCACTTTGCCTCGCTCAGCGCAATGCTGCAGCCTGCGGGAATTTCAGTCGGACTGCTGACCGGCTCCTTAAAGCCGAAAGAAAAAGCGGCGGTAAAGGCCGACATTGCAGACGGCACGCTGCAGCTTTTGGTTGGCACGCACGCACTGCTCACCCCGGACGTTGTCTTTCAAAATTTAGGTTTGGTCATTACCGATGAGCAGCACCGCTTTGGTGTCAACCAACGGACGGCACTGGCGGAAAAGTCAAAGGGCACCCACGTGCTGGTCATGAGTGCCACGCCGATTCCGCGCACGCTGGCACTCATGATTTACGGTGACTTGGATATTTCCGTCATTGATGAACTTCCGCCCGGTCGGCAGGAAATCCAGACTTTCTGCATTGACAGCAGTAAGCGTATGCGCGCCCTGCGTTTCGTGAAGAAGCACGTGCACGCGGGGCGGCAGGCATATATTATCTGCCCTGCCATTGACGCAGGCAACGACAAAGCCAGCGTCACGCAGTACGCGCAAAATCTGCAACGCGCACTGCCTGACTGCCGGATCGGCGCCCTGCACGGACGCATGAAGCCAAAGGAAAAAGACGAAATCATGGAGCATTTTTCCGGCGGAAAAATCGACATTTTGGTTTCCACCACCGTGGTGGAAGTCGGTGTTGATGTACCCAACGCTGTGGATATGCTGATTGAAAACGCCGAGCAGTACGGTCTTTCGCAGCTGCACCAGCTGCGCGGACGTGTTGGGCGCGGCAGCTGCCAGAGCTATTGTATCCTCATTTCCGACGCGCAGAATGAAGAGGCACGCGCGCGGATGCAGGTAATGTGCGAAACCGCAGACGGCTTTGCCATTGCGGAGAGGGACTTAAAGCTGCGCGGGCCGGGCGACTTTTTCGGCAGCCGGCAGCATGGCCTGCCGGAGCTGAAAATTGCCGACCTGAACGACGACTTTTCAGTCCTGCAGAACGCACAAACCGTTGCCAAAGAGATGCTTGCCGCCGACCCACCCCTGGAAGCGCCCGACCACCGCGGCTTGCGCGCGGAAGTGCGCCTGCTGTTCCAAAACCTAGGGGAAACGTAAAGCCCCCATCCGGGCAGAGCCGCGTGGTTCTGTCCGAATGGGGGTTGCTTTGTTTTTTCTGAATCGTTTCAAATACAGGTTTCTATGCTCATGCACCATCAGGCAGTGCTATGCAATTCCTGCAAAATACGCTCAAATCCTCTTTGTTATGGCTTGCAATCACCACAGTTGCGCCCCGTTCATTTTCCTCACGAACCACCGTTCTGATTCGTTCCACGCCCTCGTCATCCAAGGCGTTTGTCGGCTCATCCAGCAGCAAAAGCTCCGGGCGCTCCATGATGCTTGTGCCACCGCCAAACGCTGCTTCATGCCCAGGGAGTATTTTTTATAAGTACGCTTGTCTGCCGGGTCCAGCCCAACACGGGAGATTGCTTCTTTAATCTGTTCGTCACGCACTTGAGCCCGAATCATTGCCAGCGTTTTTAAATTTTCAAAGCCGGTATACTCCGGCCCAAAACCGACATTTTCAATAATCAGTCCCATCTTTTCCGGAAAAGACAAGTCCTTGCCCAACTGTTTGCCGTCAATTTTCACGGTACCGCTTGTCGGATAAATCAATCCGGCAATGGAGCGCAGCAGCATCGTTTTGCCGGAGCCATTGTGCCCATAGAGTCCGTAAACCCCGCCCGCCTCTAAGGTCAGAGAAATATGATTCAGCACGGTTCGGTGCTTTAATTGTTTTGTCAGATCTTCAATTTCTACACAATATCCCATTGTTACTCCTCTTTCAAAAAGTCCATGACGTCCTTTCTTTCAATTGTGACATACAGGAAAACATACATGGCTGCAAACCAAAGAACGCAGACAAGAAGATTGCCCCAAAATGACAGCCCGGGTACCGCCGGATAGTATGCCGCCCGGGTCTGCGGGGAAACCACAGCGTCAGCGTGCCAGAGCACCTGCTGCAAAACGGGCGGCAGCAGAGAAAATACGCCGGCGAATACTGTATTCTGATAATTTTCACAAGCAAAAATCAAGCAGACTATGTAAAAAATAAGTTCTACTAGAAAGGAGCGTGTACTGCCAAACCACAAGGAAAGCAGGTTTTGGCTGAACGAAAGTACGAAAAGCCCCACAACATTGCCAAGGTAAAGCTGAAGATACTGCATTCCGCTTCCGTGAAAGGCAAATCCCGCAGCTCTGCCAACCGCATAGGACACCGCAAGCAGAAGCAACCACGACACGCTCATCTGCAGGAAAAGTGAGACAGTCTTCTGCCAAAGCCAGTGCCGCTTGGAGCCCATGCGCGGAAAGACGTAAACATAGTTCTGTTCAAAATCTTTACGGAAATAGGATGCGTAAACATAAAGGAACAGCATCCATGGCGTCTGAAAAATCATGATTAGCATCAAAGAGAAATGATCGGCTCTTCTGCCGCCGTAAAGTGTGAGAAGATAATCCGTGGCTCCTTGTGAACCGGCACCTGCACCCAAATTCCCAATTAAAAACAACAGGAACAAGGCAAGAGAGGCAAAGCAAAGCAGCCCGTTTTTTTGAACTTTCTTTCGCTTCATGTTCACTTCTCCTTACGCCAAAACGTCGCGCCGCAGCCGCACGCGAATTTCAATGAGCACCGCTGCAACAAACAGCAGCAGCAAAACCCGAATCCCGATATCGCTAAGGGGCATTTCCGGTAACATCGCAAGATTCCACTGAAAGATGGGGATACCCGCCGGGTTGAGAACCAAGTCACACACGAAGTTGAAGCAAACCCATAAAATCGCTGCCGGAAGCGTCAAAACCAAAAATCGGTTTCTGTGAAAATAAAGAGACAGCGCAAAATTGAATTCCGCAAACGCCGCACCGGTTACCGCCGGCACGCACATATACAAGATATTATAGAGATAGGGATGATTCACTTTCAGCGGCATGAGCCATGCCTGCACATTCCATCCAGATATCCAGTCTTGATACCCGTCCTGAACCGGACCCATCATGGCATTTTGCTGCGGCGCGCCCTGACATAGGATGCAAAGAACAACTTGCTCCAGTCCATACGGGAGGATAACAATGATAAAGGCGCTGACAAAAATCACAATAGCCGCCGAGCTGTAGTAACGCCTGCGGCCACATTTGGTGAGCACCGCATGCAGGGTGTTGTTTTTCCTGTCATCATAAAAAGTAGAGGTAAACGGAAGGCAGGCAAAAAATGGGAGCAAAAACATCTGAAACATCTGGATTTGTATCGAGAAGTCCTCCGTATTCCCTGTGAAACTGGTATTGTTTCCACTGATGGTTGCGAATCCAAAGAATCCCCAGTAAGCCCAGGCAGGCAGATGCTGCTCAACAATATCCCCCCGAAAGTTGAGAATGATATTTCCAATCATAAAAAACGAAAGCAGCATAATGGCTGTCAGAGAAAAGAAAAACAGTTTGCTGTCAAACAGTCTTTTAAACTGCATTCTTAAAGCATTTTTCATAAAATTTCCACCTAAAAGAAGAAAAGGCATCTCTTTTTGAGATCCCTTTTCTGATTGCTAACTTCAATTAACCGAAATTTACCTCGCCGGAGTTTTTCACACCGCTGGAAACTACTTCCTTACACCTGCCACGAAGCATAACAGTGGTTCCATTTCCTACACGACCATGCTGATAGAAAGCGGTTGTCAAGACATAGAATTTCAAGCAATTATTTTGTAAGTATATAAATATCCTGTCATATATTCTATCATAAATTAACATTTTATTTTAATTTTTTACCAAAAATCCATCTTAAGCAGCATCTAACCCATCATGATTTTGACACAACTGGTTCCGTCCGGCAGGCGGTCAACAAGCAGCTGCTTTTTGATAACCGCCTGCAGCTCCGTCACGTGAGAGATAATGCCGACTGTGCGGCCGGACTCCTGCAGGCGCAGAAGCGCACCCATGGCAGTGTCCAGCGTTTCCTGATCCAAAGAGCCAAAGCCTTCGTCGATAAACAGCGCGTCCAGACGCACCGCGCCGGAGTACGCCTGCACCACATCCGAAAGTCCGAACGCAAGCGAGAGCGAGGCGAGAAACAGTTCTCCGCCGGAAAGCGTTCCCACGTCACGTTCCCCGCCGGAAGCCGCGTCCAGCACCGCCAGATCCAATCCGCCAATGGCGTTGCCGCCGGCAGGTGCTGTCTTGCGCAGCAGCCGGTAGCGTCCGGAGGAAAGGTCTGCGAAAAACCCGTTTGCACTGGTCAGAATATCCTCCAGCATAATGCCCAGCACAAACTGCTGAATCGGCACACGCTGCCGGGTCTTTCCGGAAAGCAGGTCAGAAAGGCGGCTGGCGGCTTCGTACTGCTGCTGCAGGCTGGTTCCCTGCTCCTGCAAAGCGGCAAGCTGCTGACAGGACTGCTTTGCGCTTTGCAAACCTGCGGCTGCACGCCCCGCCTGCTCTGCCAGCTGCGCCGATGCAGCCTGCGCTTCGGCACGCTGCTGACGCGCCACGTTTTCATCCGGTCGTTTCGTATCCTGCGGTGCGTCCGGCTGTGCACGGTACGTTTCCAGCGCCAGCGCATACTTTTTGCGCGCTTCCTCCAAATCCGCCCGCGCCTTTTTCTGCCCCTCTGCCGCCGCGGCGGACTGGCTTTGCATTTCTGCCGCCGTGTGCTGCAGCTTTGCCGCCTGCTGCTCCAACGCATTGGTTTTTTTGCGCAGGGCGCGCACCGCTTCCTCCAGTTCCGCCAGGGTTGCTTTGCCGCGCATCTGCTCGGAAACCGCTTTTTCGGTCGCTTCGTCTGCGGCAATGTCGTTTTGCAGTTCCATCAGGTGTGTGCGCAGCTGCTCGGCGCTCTGCCGCGCCTGCTCGCGCTGTTGCTCCAGCAGCTTCAGTTTCGCGCGCGCTTTCTGCAGCGTTTCCGCAGCCTTCATCGTTTCCGCCTGCTTCGCACGCAGACGTTCCAGCTGTGCCGACGGCGCCGCCGGATGCGGATGGTGCAGCGCACCGCATACCGGACAGGGGCGATCCTCCTGCAGGTCAGCGGCAACCGCCGCCGCCGCATTTGCGCGAAGCTCCGCTTCAATGGCGGCTGAAATCTGCGGCAGCTGCGCCGCCTGCCGGTTCCACTCCTCGGAAAGGGCCATGCCCTTTTCCCAGCGCGCCTGTGCTTCCTGCCGTGTCTGCTCCGCCTTGGCAAGCTGCTGCCGCGCACCCGCCATCTGCTGCTTTTTAACGGCAAGCTGCTTGTGCAGACCGTCCAGTTTTCTGGCAGCCTCCAAAGCGCCGGTAAGGGCGGCTGCCTGCTCGCGGCTTTGGGCAGCTTCCCGCAGCAGCGTCTGCGCCTGCGGCAGCGCCGCCTGTGCCTGCCGATTCTGTGCTTCCGTCTTTTCCGCGCGTTCCTCCGCCGCTGCGCGCGCTGCTTCACAAGCCTTCCACAGGTCATAAGCAGCCGCTGTCTTGGCTGCAAGGTCGTAAGCGCGGTTGCACTGTTCCTGCCTGCAGTTTGCCTGTGCGCACTGCTTCTGCAGCTGCAGGTAGGTCTGCTCCAAGGCTGTGCATTTTTCGGTAAGTGCCTGCAAATCCTGCACCTCTTCCCGTGTCAGAACAGACTGCCGGGCTGCATCGTTTTCTCCGGCCTGTGTTTTCAGCGCCGCAGCGCGCGCGCGCATCTGCTGCGTCAGACGCTCCCACTTCTGTGTTGCAAACAATGTTTGCAACAGCGCCGCCTTTTCACGGGAATTGGAAAGCAGCAGCTTTAAAAAATCCCCCTGCGGCAGCACGACAACCTGCGAAAACTGCTCACAGGTTAGCCCCAGCAGCTGTTCCGCCTGCTCGCGTACGCGGCTTTCCGCACCGGAGCACAGCAGCTCCCAACTGCCATCCGCAAGCATTCGGTAGCACTCATGCTCTTCTTTGCTGCGGAAAGAATCCGTTCGTTTGGAGTAGTATTCCTGCAGACTGCGCAACCATTTGTAGGTATTGCCGCGGTACGCAAACCGAAACTCCACCAGCGTTTCGTCCTCCCGCGCGGCGGCAAGGCTGCGCATTCCCGCCCAACTGCGCCTGCCGCCGGTCGCCTTGCAGTACAGCGCAAAGCACATGGCGTCCAGAATGGTAGTTTTCCCGCCGCCGGTCGCACCAGTAATCAGAAAAAGCGGGTGTTCCCCCAGTTTTGTAAAGTCAATCTCCGTTTCGTGCAGGTAAGAGCCAAACGCTTTCATGCGCAGATACAGCGGCTTCATACTTCCTCCCCCTCTTTCATAACTTCCCGAAACAGTGCAAGATCCTGCTGGGTCGGCTGTGTGCCGCAAACCTGCTGCAGAAACGCCGTGAAAATTTCCTCCTCGCTGACACGGTGCTTCCGCATTTCCCGACGAAAGCCACTGTCCTCTTTTCCGCCCTCAGAAAGCAGCCACTCACTGGAAATCCCCAGCAGATTCGGGTAGTACGGCCGCAGCCGGTCCACCGGCTGGTAAATCGGATGGGTATCCGTCAGTTCCACGAACAGATAATCGCCGCTCGGCGTCTGCTGTGCCGCCTGCAGCAGGATGTCAAACGCCCCGTGCAGCACGCGCACATCATGCGGCGGATGCACGGGCAGAACTTCCGTTTCCACTTGCCCGTTGGAAATCGTCACCCGCACCACCCCTTTTTTCTGGCGGGCTTCGTCAAAGCTGTACTTCAATGGAGAACCGGCGTACCGGCCGGTGCCCGCTTTCTGCGGTGCGTGCAAGTGCCCCAGCGCCGTGTACGCAAACGGAGCAAAGCAGTCCAGCCCCACCTGGCTGCTGCCACCCACAAATGCAGGGCTTTCGCTTGCGCTGACCTCTCCGCCCGCGGCAAAGCAGTGGGTTATCAAGAGATTCACCACATCGGGCGCGGGCTGTACGCGCGCAAGCAGCGCCCGAAACGCTTCATCCATCGTATGCGGGCCGTCTTCCTGTCCGCTGCCCAGCGCTTCACGCGCCGCGGCAGGCTCACAGTACGGCAGGGTATAACAGCAAAGCGGGCCGTCCTCTGTCTGTATGGTGTAGGGGTTCCAAACATCCTCCGGCCGAGTGGCAAGCACCACGCCCTGCCGCCGCAGCAGAGCAGAACCCAACGACAGCCTGCGGGCGCTGTCATGGTTTCCCGTAACGGCAATCAGCGGAATCCGCAGTGCCGAAAGCCGGTTCAAAAATCTATCAAACAGCGTGACCGCCTCGACCGGCGGCACCTGTCGGTCAAAAATATCCCCGGCAAGCAGCACCGCATCCGGACGCTCGCGTTCCAACAGCGGCACAAACCACTCCAGAACAAACCACCGCTGCTCGTCCAATAGGCTGCGGCCGTACAAGGCCTTTCCCAAGTGCCAATCGGCAGTATGCAAAAACCGAATCATCAAACTCCCCTTTTCTCAAACCGGCAGCACGCCGGTGCAGCTGAAAAAACTATGCTTTTGCCTTTTCTTTTTTTCAGAATACTGGTATACTGAAGTAGACATAAATGCATTTCAATCGGAACGAACGGCGCTTCCGCCTGTTCCTTCTATTCTATCATACCGGAGGAAAGACTTCCATGAAAAAACGACTGCTTTCATTGCTGCTTACGCTTTCTGTTGTCCTGACCGCCTGCCTGCCCGTTTACGCGGCCAGCGGCTCTGCAGCATCGAGTCAGCCGAGCAGTACCGGCTCTGCCACATCTCAAAGCGGAGACAGTATGTTTAAGCCGGACTTTACGCTGAACTCCAAAGCCGCCGAACTGGTCAATCTGGACACAGACACGGTCGTGTTTCAGCAAAACGCAGACCAGAAAATGTACCCAGCCTCCACCACCAAAATCATGACGTTCATCATCGTCATGGAAAACGTCAAAAATGTCGACAAGCAAACCATCACCTACACCGATAAGGAAAAGAAACAGATTGACGGCACCGGCAGCTCCACCGCCGGGCTGAAGGTCGGCGAAATCTACAGCGTCCACCAACTGCTGTATGCCATGATGGTTCCGTCCGGCAACGACGCAGCCCTGCTGCTGGCCACCTATGTGGGCGGCGGCGATATCAGCCGCTTTGTAACGCTGATGAACCAAAAAGCCAAAGCGCTGGGCTGCACCGGCACGCACTTTGCCAATCCGGACGGTCTGCAGGATGAAAACCACTACACGACCGCACACGACCTTGCACTGATGGCCAAATATGCGCTGACGCTGAACTACTTTCTGGAAATCACGAACACCACCGTATACAATTTAAAACCACTGAATAACTCTAGCGTGAATCACCAGCTAACCACAACGAACGCCATGATTGACCGCGGCGCAGAGGGCGGCGCTTACTACAACCCCTATGTAAAGGGAATTAAAACCGGCCACACCAGCCAGGCCGGCCGCTGTTTGGTCACGACTGCTGTTTACGGCGGCCGAACCTATTTGTGCGTGCTGATGGGCGCACCAACGAAAAGCGAGAGCTACGGGGAAATGATTGATACCACCCATCTGTATCGGTGGGTATACACGAACTTCAATCTGGTGCAGATTGCCTCTGCCAACCAACCCATCTGGGAGGTTCCACTGAAATACGCTTGGAACCGCGACTCCATTGTTCTTTGTCCGGAAAAGGACGTGACAGCTGTGCTGCCGGAGGGTGTCAGTGCAAACAGTGTGGAGGTCACGCCAAATGTGCCTGCCTCTGTGGACGCTCCCATTCAAAAGGGTCAGGTGGTCGGCACAGCTACGCTGACTTACGCCAAGCAGAAACTCGCCACGGTTCGTCTGGTTGCAAACGAAACCGTTGACCGCAGTGAGCTGATTCACTCCGCAAACACCGCAAGGGATATTGTAACTTCGCCGTGGTTTCTCGGAATCGCCGCAGTCATTCTTGTTCTGGTTGGTGTTTACGTTGCACTGGCACTGTTTTACAACCGCCGAAAAGGCAGCCTGCACAAAGTGAAAAAATACAGGCGGTTTTAAACCGCAAAAAAGGACAGAAACGTGTGTTTCTGTCCTTTTTTGCTTTTCTAAAAATGCTATAAAGCTTTACGATATTTTACAATAAATTCTTCTGTACCGACCTCTGCCGTTTTTTCATTGGTACTCAAAAAACCATGCTGTTCGTAGAAAGTCCGCGCCGCTTCATTTTTTTCCAAGACCCATAAGCACAGGCTCTGCGCTTTTAGCTGATGCCCCTGTCCTTCCGCAAAGTTCAACAACTCCGCGCCAATTCCCTGATGCTGAAAAAAAGGGTCAATATACAGTGCTTTTACTTCCACGGAGTTACTGTCCAACGGCAGAATCTGAATCAGCCCCCGTACAAACACCTCGTCAAAAACATAGATGCCCTCCAGTAACTGCGGCTCTGCAAACAGTTTCCTTGCCAGAGGGACAATCTGCATTTTTCCAAAAGAAACTTCGTCGTTTTTAAAAATAGTGCGGTAAGCAGTTCTCTTTGTAAAGATTAGAATCTCTGCTATCCGGGAAATATCCTTTTCTACTGCTTTTCGTATCATCCCATTGCCCTCCTGCCTGCTTATGTGTGCTGAACTTATCAAGTTCCCCAAAAAACAAAAAGGCACCCCGAAACCGGGATGCCTTTTTTATAAGAAAGTAAGAGGTGAAACTTACTTCAGTTCGACTTCTGCGCCAGCCTCTGTCAGCTTTGCCTTCAGAGCTTCTGCGTCGTCCTTGGAAAGGCCTTCTTTAACAGCCTTCGGTGCGCCGTCAACCAGAGCCTTTGCTTCCTTCAGGCCCAGACCGGTTGCGTCACGAACAACCTTGATCACCGGAATCTTGCTTGCGCCGGCAGACTTCAGGATGACGTCAAACTCGGTCTTCTCTTCAGCAGCCGGAGCAGCGCCAGCAGCCGGAGCAGCAGCAACAGCAACCGGAGCAGCAGCGGAAACGCCGAATTCCTCTTCCAGAGCCTTAACCAGCTCGGACAGTTCCAGAACCGTAAGAGCCTTTACATCTTCAACGAGCTTTTCAACTTTCTCAGACATGTTTGTTACCTCCAAATCAAATACGTTCCGTCAATTCGTTTTTTTAGGAAAAAGCGTACAGAATCACGCCTGTGCGGCAGCCTGCTTTTCCGCGACTGCGTTCAGCGCAACAACCAGACCCTTCAGCGTACCGTTCAAAACGGTTACAAAACCGCTGATCGGTGCGTTCAAGCCACCCAGTACCTGCGCAACCAGCACTTCTTTGCTGGGCAGTTCCGCCAGATTCTTGATGGCCGCAGCGTCAACCGCAGCGCCGTCCAAGAAGCCGCCTTTCAGCTTGAAGTCCTTGTTGTCCTTTGCATAGGACGCCAGAACCTTTGCAGCGCTCACATAATCCTCGCCGGTGGCCAGTGCGGTCGTGCCTTCCAGCAATTCATCCAGACCGGAAACACCCGCGTCTGCCAGTGCGCGTTTGAGCAGCGTGTTCTTTACAACCTTGTAAGAATCGCCGGCTTCGCGCAGGTCTTTACGCAGTTTGGTGTCGTCAGCCACATTGATGCCCTTATAGTCGACCAGAATACCAACATTGGCTTTCTTGATCTCCTCAGTCAGAGCAGCAACCGCCTGTTTTTTCGCGTCTAAAATCTTTTCGCTTGGCAAATGGTTTCACCTCCATTGAACCGATTGCATAAACTTTGCAACAAAAAAGCCTTTTCCGCATCTCCGCGGAAAAGGCAAAAGGTTACAAAAATAAATCTGCAAAACTTTTGCTTTCCTCGGCAGGCGGGAAACTCCCTTTGCGCAAAATGCACCTGCTGTCTTTGGACAGCTTTATGAGTATAACATACAGTAAGCTGTATGTCAAGCGTACAAATACTTATACGCCGAATTTGTTCGGGTTCACACGGACACCGGGACCCATGGTTGCAGCAACTACACAGGAGCGCACATACTGGCCCTTGGCGGCAGCCGGCTTTGCCTTGACAATGGCGTCCATCAGCGCGTCGAAGTTTTCGGCCAGCTTTTCTGCACCGAAAGAAACGCGGCCAATCACACAGTGAATGATGTTGGACTTGTCCAGGCGGTACTCAATCTTACCGGCCTTGGCTTCCTTAACGGCTTTGCCCATTTCGCGGGTAACCGTGCCAGCCTTCGGGTTCGGCATCAGACCGCGGGGGCCAAGCACCTTACCTAAGCGGCCCACGACACCCATCATGTCCGGTGTAGTAATGACAACATCAAAGTCCATCCAACCCTCGGACTGAATCTTCTGTGCCATATCCTCCGCGCCGATAAAATCCGCGCCGGCAGCTTCTGCCTCTTTGGCAGCGTCGCCCTTGCAGATGGCAAGAACACGGACGTTTTTACCGGTGCCGTTGGGCAGAACCAGCGCGCCGCGAACCTGCTGGTCAGCGTGGCGGCTGTCGACACCCAGCTTTACGTGAATCTCAACGGTTTCGTCAAATTTGGCAGTGCCGGTCTTGACAGCAAGCTCCAGCGCCTCTTGCGGATCGTAAAATTTAGAACGATCGATCAGCTTTTCGCTGTCGACGTATTTTTTACCATGTTTCATTGGTTATCCTCCCTGTAAAGTGGTAAATACGGATGATTAGTTCCTCCCACCCGGGTAATATCAGTCGACGACTTCAATTCCCATGCTGCGGGCTGTTCCGGCGATCATGCGCATGGCACTTTCGACAGAAGCCGCGTTCAGGTCGGGCATCTTTTGTTCTGCGATCTGCTTGACCTGCTCCTTGGTAATCTTTGCAACTTTCTTTTTGTTCGGTTCACCGGAAGCCGTCTCAATGCCGCAAGCCTTTTTGATAAGGACTGCAGCCGGCGGGGTCTTGGTGACAAACGTAAAGGAACGGTCGGCGTAAACGGTAATGATGACCGGGATGATGAGCCCCGCGTCCTTCTTTGTGCGCTCATTAAATTCCTTTGTGAACGCCATGATGTTGACGCCGTGCTGACCGAGAGCCGGTCCAACCGGCGGCGCCGGGGTTGCCTTGCCGGCAGGTATCTGGAGCTTAATGTAACCAGTAACCTTCTGAGCCATTGTAATTGCACCTCCAAAATTTGTGGTAAAAGCGGAACACGCTGTCCGAAAAAAATTGGCGCATTCCTCCCACGGGGGCCTCTGCCCCCACTTTCAGCGGTTTCCCGCGGAATGTCTGGTTTGTTGCTCCGGGCGAACCCGGAGAGCGGATCACTCTACTGTTTCAGCCTGATCCAGTTCAAGGTCAACAGGAGTTTCGCGGCCGAACATATTGATGGTAACGCGCACGCGGTTCTTTTCGGTGTCGATTTCCTCAACTGTACCGACAAAGCCGTCAAACGGACCGTCCACAATGTTGACGGAGTCGCCAACTTTGTAAGAAACCTCAACGTTTTTCTTCTCCACACCGAGTTTCTGCACTTCCTCCTCGGAAAGAGGCAGGGGCTTGGTGTTGTCCGGGCCGACAAAACCGGTGCAGCCGCGGATGTTGCGCACGACATACCAAGAATCGTTGGTCAGAACCATTTTAATCAGCACATAGCCGGGGAAGATTTTCCGTTCGACTTCGCGTGTCTTGTTGTCCTTCACCTCGGTCACTTTCTCTGTGGGCACCAGGATTTCCGGAATCAAATCCTGCATATTGCGGTTTTCCACCGTTTTTGCCAGCGTGGAAGCGACCTTGTTCTCGTAGCCGGAGTAGGTATGCACAACATACCAGCGTGCTTCTTCAGCCATTGTCATACCTCACTTTTTTTGTCAAACTGCGATATTCATAAACTGGTGCAGCAAATGTGTGAATGCCTCGTCCAGACCAAAAATGCACACACCGAACACTGCAATCATGGCCACAACAATCCCCACGTTTTTCCACACCGCGTGCGGCGTGGGCCAGACGACCTTTTTGCCTTCAGACTTGAGGTCATGGAAAAAGCGAGAAATCGCTTTGGTTTTCTTGCCTTTTGCCTCGGCCTTTTCGGACACTTTGTCAGCTTTCTTTACGGCCTTCTTTTTGTCCGGTGCAGCGGCCTGTGCGGCCTTCGCGGCGGACTTTTTTTCCTTGTCAGCCATTCGCTGTCCCTCCGTCCGAATTACTTTGTCTCTCTGTGCAGAGTATGCTTTTTGCAGAATCTGCAGTACTTCTTCATTTCGAGCCTGTCCGGATCGTTCTGTTTGTTTTTCTTTGTGTTGTAGTTACGCTGTTTGCACTCTGTGCAAGCCAATACTACCTTTACTCTCATGACGGCACCTCCCGTTGTCCGGAAAAATATTGGGACAGTCTGCGTGTCCCGGCCTCCCTCTTAAAAAGGGCACAAAAAAAATACCCCTTTATTGAGGTATTCTTATCATACAACTTCCACGCACGCTTGTCAAGGGTGCAAATTGGTTTTTGGCATTCAGCGGCGCACACCGTTGAGGTTTTCCGCAACGATGGCGCGGTGCTTTTTGGGCTTTTCGGGCTTGATTTTCTTGCCGCGCATCTTGCGTGCAAACTGGCAGCCGGTCTTCATGTCATTGGAAAAGTACGGCTCCAGCTTTGCCACTTCCGCGTCGGAAAGCGGATTCAGCAGGCGGAACGTAATCACAGAACGCACGTCAACGTCGCCGTTCATGTACAGTTCGCTGTAAATATCCGCCAGTTTCTTAGTCACGGCCTCCGAAGCCTCCCCCTGCAGCAGCGCGCGGGTTTTCGGCAAGACTTTCTCCGTCGCAAACGCGGCAGTGCGGATCTGCCCGTACGTGATACGTTCCACCATCAGTTCCTCGCGAATTTCCGGAAAAACGTTGACCAAACGATTAAAGAAAAACAGCGGGTCTGTTTTGCTTTCCTCCCCTTTTTTGCGCCGGTGCTTTTTCACCTGCTGCAGGGCGGCGACCGTATTATCCTTCTCGCTGACTTCATCCGTAAAATCAGAAACAATGCTGTCCGTCATGCGGCTGGCATCCTCTTCATTTTCGGGGTCAAACAGCAGGACTGAGCGATTGCGCCACTTTTCCTCCGGCTTTCCGTTTTCCACGCTGCAGTAGCGCAGTACAAAGCGCTTTGTATCAAATTCATAAAAAATGCCGTAAGCCATCTCCGACCCGACAAAGAAGGCGTGCAGGCTGGTTTTTCCCTGCCGGACACTGTTTTCATCCAGCACATAGCCCTGCTTTTCCAGCACAGCGCGCATACGCATTACAACCTGCTCAAACGCTTTTTGCTCCAATACCATCACTCCTGTAGATTGATTAGAAAACCGTCCGGCGGGCGGCATTGTTTTCCGTCTGCGCAGCGGCGAAAACGCCCCGCGACTCTGCATTGATTATACTACATAAAAAGGCTTTTGTCACCATACATTTATAAGGCCGGCACATTGCTTCAGGTTTCCGATTGTGGTATGATAAAGGCGTATCGAAAAAAATAGTATAGATGCGTGCGCCGCCGCCGGGCGGCACCGCGCCGCGGAGGAATCAATAGATGAAAAAAACGATTGCGGTTCTGTTTGGGGGCAGCTCTTCCGAATACGAAATTTCCTGCATTTCCGCAGCCACCATTGCGGACAGTCTGGACAAAAGCAAGTATGACGTTTTGAAACTCGGCATCACTAAAGACGGCCGCTGGCTGCTGTACAGCGGTTCCACCGCGTCAATGCGTTCCGGCGCTTGGGCTGCGGACGCCGCTGCCTGCCGCCGGGCGTTCCTCTCTCCGGACACTTCCGTGCACGGCATCGTTACCGAAGGGCCGGACGGCTTCGAAAACATCCGTCTGGACTGCATCATTCCCGCTCTGCACGGAAAAAATGCAGAGGACGGCACCATGCAGGGTCTGCTGCACCTGAGCGGCGTGCCCTACGTCGGCTGCCCCACGCTTGCAAGTGCCTGCTGCATGGATAAAGCGGTCACACACACCCTGCTGGCAAGCTGGAACATTAAGCAGGCACACTTCCTGTGGTTCTTTGCAGAAAACTACAGCGGCGAGGGACGTGAAAAAATCCAGCGCAAAATTGACGCGCGCCTCGGCTGGCCCATCTTCCTCAAACCGGCAAACGCCGGCTCCAGCGTGGGCATCTCCAAGGTAAAAAACATGGAAGAAATGGACGCCGCCGTGGCACTGGCCGCCCTGCAGGACAGCAAAATCGTCGTGGAGGAGGCCATTGTCGGGCAGGAAGTGGAGTGCGCTGTGCTGGGCAATGAATGCCCGCAGGCAAGCATCGTCGGCGAAATCGGCTCCAATGCGGAGTTTTACGACTACGACGACAAGTACAAAAACGGCACCAGCGAGCTTTATATTCCGGCGCATTTGGAAGAAACAGTTGCCGATGAGCTGCGCCACATCGCCTGCCGCGCTTACCGGCTGCTGGGCTGCACCGGGCTGGCGCGCGTAGACTTCTTCGTGCGCAATCACAATGAAATTCTGCTTAACGAGCTGAACACGCTGCCCGGCTTCACCGCCATCAGTATGTACCCGAAACTCTGGGAAGCCTGCGGCAAGCCCATCGGTCAGCTGCTGGATGAACTGATCACGCTGGCGGAGCAGCGCAAGCGCTATATCTGACCGCGCAATTTTGAATCACAGCAAAGGATTTTGAAGATATGGATAATCGTCCAATCGGCGTTTTTGACTCCGGCCTCGGCGGGCTGACCGCTGTGCGCGAAATGCTGCGCATTCTGCCGGATGAACAAATCATCTATTTTGGCGACACCGGCCGCGTGCCGTACGGCAGCCGCAGCCGCGCCATTATCACCCAATATTCCCGTCAGGACGCGGCGTTCCTGATGAGCAAGGATGTCAAGGCAATTGTCATTGCCTGCGGCACCGCCAGCAGCGTGGCGGGTTCCCTGCTGAAAGAGGAGCTGCCCGTACCGCTGACCGATGTACTGGAGCCGACCGCGCGTGCGGCGGCGGCAGCAACCGCAAACGGCCGTATCGGCATTATTGCGACGGATGTAACCGTGCGCAGCGGCTCGTTTCAGCGGGCTTTGCACACCATTTCCCCGCAGCTGCAGGTCTTTGCGCAGAGCTGCCCGCTGTTTGTGCCGATTGTGGAATCCGGCTTTATGCTGGAGCACCCCGACATCACCAAAGAGGTCGCGGAAACCTACCTCGCCCCCCTGCGAGAGGCGGATGTGGACACCGTCATCCTCGGCTGCACGCACTACCCAATTTTAAAACGCATCATCGGGGAGGTCGTGGGCGCACAGGTTCGCTTGATTGACAGCGGGCGTGAAACCGCCGCCTACTGCCGTACCCTGCTGGAGCAAAACAACCTGCTTGCGGCACAGGGCCCCGGCGACTGCTCGTTTTACGTCAGCGACCGCATCGAAGAATTCTCCAAGGTGGCGGGCATCTTCCTGCGGGAGGATGTGCACAGCTCCGTACAGCTTGTGGATATTGAGAAATACGAAGGAGCAATTCCATGGAAAAAAACTACCTGATTTCTGTCTGCGGCCGCCAAGTGATTGATGACGAGGCTGGGGAAGTCGAGGTGACTGCGTTCGGCACTTATCTGGAACGCAATGGCAAACGCTACATTTCCTACGAGGGATACGACGAGGAAACCAACCAGTCGCAGACGTCCATTTTAAAAATTGAGGGTGACCGCTGTGTCACGCTCATGCGCGGCGGCGCGGACGGCACCCGCCTGATTCTCGAAAAGGGCAAGCGCCACCAGTGCCAGTACGCAACAGACTTCGGTCAGATGATGCTGGGCGTTTTTACCTCAACTGTGGACAACCAGCTGACCGACAAAGGCGGCAGGCTGACCGTCAACTATACGCTTGACCTGGATGCAAACCTTTCCAGTGTCAATCAACTTTGTATAACCGTCAAGGAGGCAGAACAGAAAGATGTCAAAACACGTACAGGAAGCGACGAACCAACTGCGGCAGGCAATTCTGAAAGCAGCAGCGGCTGCACAGACAGCGAAGGCGCTGCCCGCAGGTGAGCTGCCCGGCTTTACCCTGGAGGTGCCCGCCGACCGCGCCCACGGCGACTGGGCGGCAAATGCCGCCATGGTCAGCGCGCGCGCGTTTCACATGGCGCCCCGCAAGATTGCCGAAGCGCTTGCGCGGCACCTTTCTCTGGAGGGCACGTTTTTCGATCGCTTTGAAATTGCCGGCCCCGGCTTTCTGAATTTCTTTTACACACCGGCATTTTACAGCGCGGTTCTGCGCGATGTGCAGGGCTGCGGCGAAGCTTACGGCCGCAGCTGCTTTGGCGGCGGCAAGCGCGTTCTGGTTGAATTTGTTTCGGCAAACCCGACCGGCCCCATGCACATCGGCAACGCGCGCGGCGGCGCCATCGGCGACTGCCTTGCCTCCGTACTGGACGCTGCGGGCTATCAGGTAGAGCGCGAGTTCTACATCAATGATGCCGGCAACCAGGTCAATAAATTCGGTATGTCACTGGAAGCGCGCTACCTGCAGCTTTACAAGGGAGAAGATGCGGTTCCTTTCCCGGAGGACGGCTACAAGGGCGCGGATATTATGACGCACGCGAAGAAATTCGCCGAAAGCAATGGCGACAAGTACGTCAACGCACCGGAAGCGGAGCGCCGCAAGGCACTGGTGGATTACGCCCTGCCGCTGAACATTCAGGGGCTGAAAGACGACCTGCTGAAGTACCGCATTCAGTACGATAACTGGTTTCGGGAATCCACCCTGCACGAAAACGGTGCCGTTGCCCGCGTGGTGGAACTGCTCAAAGAAAAAGGCGCCACTTACGAAAAGGACGGCGCGGTTTGGTTCAAGGGCGAAGGCTACGGCTCGGAGGATTTCGTGCTGGTGCGCGCAAATGGTGTGCCGACTTATGTGGTGCCGGACATCGCCTACCACTACAACAAGCTGATGGTACGCAAATTTGACAAAGCCATTGACGTGCTCGGTGCCGACCACCACGGCTATGTGCCGCGCTTAAAGGGCGCGCTGCAGGCGCTGGGCGTTGACCCCAAAAATCTGGATGTGCTGCTGATGCAGATGGTTCGTCTGGTGCGCGACGGCGAAGTCATCAAGGCAAGCAAGCGCAGCGGCAAAGCCATCACACTGGTGACGCTGCTGGAAGAAGTGCCGGTGGATGCCGCACGCTTCCTGTTTAACCTGCGCGAGCCGAACTCCGAAATGGACTTTGACCTCGACCTTGCGGTGCAGCAGGACAGCCAGAATCCGGTTTATTATGTACAGTACGCCTATGCGCGCATCTGCAGCCTGTTTAAAGCCATGGCGGCAGAGGGCACCGCGTTGCGCGACTGCACAGACGCGGAACTTGCACTGCTGAACACGCCGGAGGAAATTGAGCTGATCCGCCACCTTTCCGCTTACACCGGTGAGATTGTGGAAGCCGCCAAAAACTACGATCCCGCGCGCATCACACGCTACGCGCTGACGCTCGCCACACTGTTCCACAAATTTTACACAGCCTGCCACATTAAGGGCGAAGAAGCGTCCTTGGCTGCGGCGCGGCTGTACCTGTGCGCCTGTGTCCGCACGGTGCTGCACAATGTCCTTTCTCTGCTAAAAATCACCGCGCCGGAGTCCATGTGAGGGTTCGGTACGGTCTGCCTGCTTTTTCCTGTAAAAAGCAGGCTTTGCTGCATCTTTGGTTTTTTGATTTTATGAAGTAGGTGTATGTTTGCGTGGATGATTTCCCCTATCCTTTACCCCTGCTGCTGGACGGCGGTGCCGCCTCTAACCTGGCAGCGGCGGGAATGCCCGCGGGCTGCTGCATGGAGCAGTGGGCAGCGGCGCATCCGGACGCTTTGCGCGCCGTACAACAAAGCTTCCTTGCCGCAGGAAGCGATGCCGTGCTCGCGCCAACGTTTCATGCCAACCGCGCCAGCCTCCAACCCTTCGGCCTTGCCGAAAAAGTGGAAGCGCTCAACTGCACACTGGTTGCCCTAAGCCGGAAAAATGCCGGCGGCAAACTGGTCGGCGCGCTGGTGGGGCCGTCCGGCTTGCTGGTGCCGCCGCACGGCAAAGCGGATTTTGACGATATTTACAGTCTTTATCGGGAGCAAGTGCGTGCACTGGAAAAAGCGGGGGCAGACTTTCTGCTGGCGGCGTCACAAACTTCGCTTGCCGATATGCGGGCGCTGGTGCTGGCGGCGCGTACGAACGACCTGCCTGTCCTTGTGACCGTCACTGTGGATGAGGAGGGCCGCACCCCGACCGGCGCCGCCTTTCTGCCGGTTCTGCTGACGCTGCAGGCCATGGGCGCGGATGCAGTCGGTCTGCACTTTACCTGCCCACCCGACCGCATGATTCCATTGGTGCGGGAAGTGCTTCCGCACACCGAAGTGCCGCTGCTTGCCCGCCCCACCAACTGTGCGCTGGAACCGACAGCCTGGGCACAGGCGATGCGCAGGCTGATGGATGCCGGTGTTTCGGCGGCAGGCGGCTGTCTGCAGACCACGCCGGCACACATCCGTGCACTCAAGGGTTCGTTGAAGAATTTTGTTCCGCATTCTCTTTCCAAAGAGCCGGACAGCCATGCTGCAGCCATCGAAAGCGATGCCTTTTTCCTTTCAGACGACTTGACCTGCAGCCGCCCGCTGCGCTGCTCCGCACTGCTTGGGGACGAACTGATTGCGTTGGATGACGAACCGGCAAGCGTCACACTGGTTACGGTCAACGACCTGGCGGATGCCGACCTGCTGGCTGCCGCGGCGCATCTGACGCGTCAGCCGATTGCTGTGCACGCGGACAGCAAGCCGGTCTTGGACGCGGCGCTGCGGTACTTTCAAGGCAGGCTGCTGATTGACAGCAGCTGCGAACTGGAACCGGCGGTTCTGGAGCCGCTTGCAAAAAAATACGGTGCGATTCTGTACTGACTTAGGAGAATCGGGATGGATTTATCAAATATCAGCACCATACGGGAAGTTTTGACCCGGCACGGTTTTACATTCAGCAAAAAGCTGGGACAGAATTTTCTCATCAACCCCACCGTCTGCCCCCGCATGGCAGAGGCGTGCAGAGCCGCGGCGGGCGTCGGCGTTTTGGAGGTCGGCCCCGGAATCGGCGTTCTGACCACTGAGCTTGCCGCCAGAGCCGAGAAAGTCTGCGCGGTGGAATTGGACAGCCGCCTGCTGCCGGTGCTGTCTGAAACGCTGGCGGCACATGAAAACGTCCATGTGGTGCAGGGCGACGTGCTGAAACTGGACTTGCCCGCCCTGCTGGCGCAGGAGTTCCCCCGACTAAAAATCGCGGTCTGCGCCAATCTTCCGTACTACATCACCTCTCCGGTCATCATGAAGCTGCTGGAAAGCAGACTGCCAGTTGAATCGCTGACGGTCATGGTGCAGAAAGAAGCGGCAGAGCGTCTCTGCGCCGCGCCCGGCACCCGCGCCTGTGGGGCTGTCAGCGCCGCTGTGTGGTACTATGCGGAGCCGGAGCTGCTGTTTCCGGTGGGACGCGGCAGCTTTTTGCCCAGCCCCAATGTGGACTCGGCGGTCATCCGGCTGCGCATCCGCGAACAGCCGCCTGTTCGAACAGCAGACGAGGCATCCTTCTTCCGGGTGGTTCGGGCGGCATTCTGTCAGCGGCGCAAGGCGGCTGTCAATGCCGTTTCCGCCGGGCTTTCGCTGCCGAAAGCCACCGTGCAGGCTGCCTTCCAAGCCCTTTGCCTGCCGGAAACCATGCGCGCGGAGCAGTTCTCCTTGGAGCAGTTTGCCGCACTTACCGACCGGCTGTACCCGGTGCATTAAATCATTCCTTTTGGAGGTGTTTCCTGTGTTAGAGTGTTCCGATGGAAAAATGTCTGAAATCTTTTTCTGCATTTCGTTTGCGTGCACGCTGATTGCCATGGTGTTCAGCCCGCTGAACCAGGACAACTGGTCCATCGCAGCGGCGGCGGTCGCCATTGTGACGGCACTGGGCGGTCTTTACCTTGCCTTTCAGGCGTGGAACGAGCCTTTGCCAGAAGACGCACCGCCTGCCCCGGAAAGCGCACCGCGTGCAAACCCTGCCGATGAAAAAATGAATAAACCTTTCTGAACAGCAGAAATGCCAGCCCCGCAAGCGCAGGGTTGGCATTTCTTTTTCTCAAAATGAACTTACAGCAGGCTGCAAACCAGATCGCCCATTTCCGTACAGGAAAGCGTCGGCAGAGACGGCTCAGCAATGTCACAGGTACGGCCTTTTTGCAGGGCTGCCGAAACCGCAGCTTCCACTGCGTCTGCCGCTTTCGGCTGATCCAGCGAGTAGCGCAGCATCATGGCGCCGGAAAGAATGGTTGCCAGCGGATTTGCCTTACCGGTACCGGCAATATCCGGTGCGGAACCGTGAATCGGCTCATACAGCCCTGCCTTGCCCGCGCTCAAGCTGGCGGATGCCAGCATCCCAATGGAACCGGAAATCATGCTTGCCTCATCCGAAAGAATGTCACCGAACATATTGGAGGTGACTATTACGTCAAACTGGCGCGGATTGCGCACCAGTTGCATGGCGCAGTTGTCCACATACAGATGGGAAACTTCCACCTGCGGATATTCCTTCTGCAGGCGCTGCACCGTTGCGCGCCACAAGCGGGAGGATTCCAGCACATTGGCTTTATCCACACTGCACAGCTTCTTGCCGCGCTTCATCGCCATTTCAAACGCCACGCGCACGATACGCTCAATTTCCGGCACAGAATACTTTTCCGTGTCATAGGCGGCTTCCGCGCCGTTTTCTGTGCATCTGCCGCGCTCGCCAAAGTAAATGCCGCCGGTCAGTTCGCGGACAATTAGTACATTCAGATTGTCACCGATAATTTCCTCTTTCAGCGGCGAAGCGCTGCGCAGCTCCGGAAAAATCACTGCCGGACGCAGATTGGCAAACAGCCCCAGCGCCGCACGGATGCCGAGCAGCCCTTTTTCCGGGCGGTTGGCGCCAGGCTGGGTGTCCCACTTCGGGCCGCCCACGGCACCCAGCAGCGTGCTGTCTGCCGCTTTGCAAGCCGCCACGGTCTCCTGCGGCAGCGGTGCGCCGGTTGCGTCAATGGCCGCGCCGCCAAGCAGCGCCTCCTGAAACGCAAACCCAAAGCCGAACTTTTCGCCTGCCCTTTTCAGCACCTTGACCGCCTGCTCCACAATTTCCGGTCCGATTCCGTCTCCTTTTAATACTGCAATCCGATAAGTCTGCATGAGTGGTTCCTCCATTCTGTCGGCGGGCTGCTGCGCACGCCGGGTCTTTGTTTTCCTTTACGAACGGGTACTGCGATTGATGGCACAGATGATGCCCTTAATGGATGCCAGGCTGATGTTGCTGTCAATGCCCACACCAAAGACATCCTTGCCCTGCGGGTTCTTCAAATGAATGTAGGAAACCGCCTTGCTGTCTGCGCCGCGAGAAATGGCGTGCTCCTGATACGCCACAAAGGTGTAGTCCTTGATACCCACCTGCTCCAGCGCACGGAAAAACGCATCAATCGGGCCGTTGCCCACCGCGCTGACGCGGTGATCCTCATGGCGGAACCGCAGGTTCCCCTCAAAATGCACGGCAGTGCCGTTTTCAGCATTTTCGTCCTCATTTTCGTTTTCCTCATGCAGCTTGTAGGCTTTCAGATTATAAGGAGACTTCACCTCCAGATATTCTCGGCTGAACAGGCTGTAAACTTCCTTGGGCAGCAGCTCGCGGCCTGCCTCATCGCAGGCAGCCTTGACCACCGCGCCGAACTCCGGATGCATGGCCTTGGGCAGCTGGAAGCCGAATGCCTGCTGCATCACAAAGGCGGCGCCGCCCTTGCCGGACTGGCTGTTAATACGAATAATCGGCTCATACTCGCGCCCAATGTCCGCCGGGTCAATGGGCAGATACGGCACCTCCCAGTACGGGCTGTTCTGTGTACGCATATAATCCACGCCCTTTTTGATGGCGTCCTGGTGGGAACCGGAAAATGCCGTAAACACCAAATCGCCCGCATACGGCTGGCGCGGCGGCACCTTCATGCCGGTGCAGCGCTCATAAACATCGCGTACATGATGAATTTGCGAGAAATCCAGGTTCGGGTCAACGCCCTGTGAATACATATTCATGGCAAGCGTCACGATGTCCACGTTGCCGGTACGCTCGCCGTTGCCGAAGAGAGTGCCCTCCACGCGTTCAGCGCCTGCCAGCAGGGAAAGCTCCGTTGCCGCCACGCCGGTGCCGCGGTCGTTGTGCGGATGCACGCTGATGACCGCGTTTTCACGCCCCTGCAGGTGGCGGATGCAGTACTCTACCTGGTCGGCAAAGGTGTTCGGCGTACACATTTCCACCGTGTCCGGCAGGTTGAGAATCACCTTATTTTGCGGTGTTGCGCCGAGGGTTTCCAAAACCCTGTCGCAGATGAGCACCGAATTTTCCACCTCGGTGCCGCTGAAGCTTTCCGGCGAATACTCATAGCGGATGTTCATGCCGGTTTGTGCCACTTCTTTTTCCGTCAGCGCGCGAATCAGCTTGGCAGCCTGCACGGCAATGTCCACAATGCCGTCCATATCTTTGCGAAAGACAATCTTGCGCTGCAGGGTGGACGTGGAATTATAAAAATGCACAATCACATTTTTGGCACCGTGAATCGCTTCAAACGTCTTACGAATCAGATGTTCGCGCGCCTGCACCAGCACCTGAATGGTCACGTCGTCCGGAATCAGGTTACGCTCGATGAGTGCGCGACAGATTTCATACTCGGTTTCAGAAGCAGAGGGAAAGCCGATTTCAATTTCCTTAAAGCCGACGTCAACCAACAGTTTGAAAAATTCCAGCTTTTGCTCCAGATTCATCGGGTCTACCAAAGCCTGGTTACCGTCGCGCAAATCCACGCTGCACCACACGGGTGCCTTCGTTATCGTGTTTTGCGGCCAGGCACGGTTCTGCAGGGGAATCTGCTGAAAGGGAATATACTTTTTGCAGCCACTGTTCATCGTCATCAAACACTCCTTTTCTCTACTTGCATCGTCGGCATCTCACAGCGCGAGTGGACTTTACCCCAGTACAACAAAAAAAGTCCCAGACACAGAAATTCTGTGTCTGGGACGAATTTACTTCGTGGTACCACCCAGTTGTTCAGCTTCCGCAAAAGAAGCCCTCAGTGACCTCGTCCGTAAGGAGAAGGCCCCGGCAAGTAACGCTGCCGAAACGTCCGCCCCTACTTTGGTTTCGGGGACGGCGGCTCGGGGATGAGCTATGCGCAGACGCTGCCGCACCGGCTCACACCACCCGCCGGCTCTCTGAAACAGCGCACGTCTGCCTTATTCCCGTCATTGCCTTGTCAACGATTGATTTTTATTCATCATAGCACAAACAAAACCGGCGTGTCAAGACTTTTTATCCGATTGCCCGCTTGTCAAGATTTTCGGGTGCCAAAAGCGCCTGCAGCGCCGCTGCGTCCTGCTCGCTCAAAACCGCGCAACGCGCCTTTGCAGGGCTGAACAGCACCAACTGGTCGTCCTTTTGATAGACATAGCAGGTGAAATCCCGCAGTTCTTTGCCCGTATGCTCCCCGGAAATCTCGTACTCCCTGTCGTTCACATTGGTAATCAAGCCATCCATTTCACGATCAAAGCTTTGGCGCTCTAAAAGTGTCCGTATAGGGCGATCTTCCCACCCCTGAAACGTGGCAATCCGAAACTGCCCGTAAAACACCCGCACCAGTTCATCACGGTACTGCATAAACTGGAAACCCATAAAGATAGACGCCACTATTACAACAGCCAATATGCTGCCCACGATTCCTGACACGTTTTCGAGCTTTCAAGGCGGACACCTTCCCAAATATTAAGGCAACACCGCACAATGGCATAAAAAATCCACGCCATCTGCCAAAGGCGGCAAACAGCGAGGAACTCTCCCAATTATATCTGCGAAGGCAAACGCAATCAGACTGACAGGCAGGGCCTGTCAGCCAGAATCAGATTCGCCAACGCAAACATCATATTCAGTTTGGCGGTCTGCTTTTGCAGACCTCGGTATCGCGTCTTTCGGTACCGTAACAGACCTTTCACAACGGCAAAAACATGTTCTACTTTGGCACGAACCGATGACTTTTCGTGCTCTCTGCGCTTGAGTTGGGCTTGCGACCTGTTGGAACCCTTTTTGATTTGCGATGGGCGACGATTGAACTTGTAACGGATACGCTTGCCAGCATTGTTCTTTATAATGGCATCCTCGCGCTTTTCCGCTCCCAAATATCCGCTGTCTCCGTATACAACGCTTTCCTCTCCGGTCAGCAGTTTGGAGGTCATGGCGACATCATGGACATTGGCGGCCGTTACCTCAACCGTGTGAACAAGCCCGCTATCCTTATCCACCCCAACATGTGCCTTGTAGCCAAAGTGCCACGCATTGCCCTTCTTCACCTGATGTGCATCCGGGTCTCGCTGCTTCTCCTGATTTTTCGTGGAGGACGGAGCGGCTATGATGGTGGAATCCACAATGGTACCCTTTTTCAGAAGCAGTCCCTTTTGTTGCAGCAAATTTGCCACCTGCGCAAACAACTGCTCCTGCAAACCGTTTTGTATGAGAATATTACGAAATCTTCCCAGCGTATCCCCGTCCGGCACCTGATTGCTTGATTCCACGCCGCAGAAATCCGAAAAGGCACGACTGTCGATCGTTTCAGCCACCGTTGCTTCGTCGGATAGATTATATAGGTTTTGCAGCAGATACAGCCGCAGCATCAGTTCCAAATCATAGGGCTTGTTTCCGTGCTCTCCTTTGTAGTAGCACGGCTTGATCATGGCCACCCATTTCCCCCATGGAACGATGCGCTCAATCTGCTCGAGAAATTCTTTTTTCTTCGTACGCGCCTGTGCCAGTTCATCGCACAGAGCTGACATACTCATCTGCTTATCCATATACCTATTTTATCATATCTCGCTTCTTACCGCAGCTTTTTTTCTGTGCGGTGTTGCCTTAAATATATTTCACCTCACAGAATAACTGAAGTTATCAGTAAGGTGCTTTCTGGCATAATATGTGCTTCCTGAAGAATTTTATAACGTAAATCTAAGCTGTTGTAACGCAGATATACTATGTGTTGCTACTCCACGCGGTAAGGGGGAAAACAGATATTAGCCAACAATCTGTCCCGGTTCCACTGTGAAGGTACTGCCGGACAAACAAAACTCCGGATACTTTTTTCTAAATTCTTTACAGAAATTGTGTCCTGCGAATTCATAAAATGCAACCCTCTTTTGCAAATACGAGTCTTACGCATACTGTCCGAAATTGAGCGAATTGCTTCTCTATCCAACGGCGGATGCGCATGAAACTTCTGCAAACCGACGGGCAGCACACACAGCGCAGTCTTTGTCTTTTTCTTCGTTCGGTGCACAGGAATCACCTCTGCTCTGATTTTAGCAGAAGCAGAAATATTTGTCAATTATTCTATATTTATTTTTGTCAAACTTTCACTCTTTCGGCTTTGTTCCTTTTTCCGGCGGGTACGCGCGGCTGGCGGCTTCGCGCGCAACGTCCAGCACCATACGCTCGGTTTTTTCCTCCTGCGTCTGTTCCGCTTCGCGCGGCGGAATGGTTTCATACACCTCCGCCACCATAGAACGCATCCACAGGCCGGGCGTAATGCGCAGGGAGTAGCCGCAGCCCGGCTGGGTCATCCAGTCGTAAAACTGCGCACGCGGCAGACCGTAAGCCGCCAGAATCGCCATGATGGAGCCGCCGTGCAGCACCGCCGCCGCGCTGCGGATATCCTGCCGCAGAAGCCCATCCACCATGTGCTCAAAAGCAGCGCAGGTGCGCTGCATAAACCAACCGCCGTCTTCCCCGCCGGGCGGTGTCACCTGCTTGCCGCCTTCCATCCAGGCGGCGAAACTGGGGTCTTCCTTGGCAATCTGCGCGGCGGTCTTGTTTTCCCACTCTCCAAAGCTTGTTTCCCGAAAGTCCGTCACCACCTGCGGCGTCAACTCGGGATAAAGAAGCTTCGCCGTCTGCAGGCAGCGGCGCAGCGGGCTGGAATAGCACACCTGCGCCGCCGGGTACGGATGCTGCTTTTTCAGCTTTTTCAGCTCCTCTTTGCCCTGCTCGCACAGAGAAAGATCGGTGCTGCCAATGTAGCGTCCCTCTAAATTTCCGGCTGTTAAGCCGTGGCGAACCAGATGGATTAAATACGAGTGCATGATATAGCTCCTTTTCTTACTTTCCACCGCAATATCTAGTGGTTTACAACTTGTTAATTTTGGTTTATACTTTACATTACGTTTATTTTATAAATCGACACGAAATGAAAAAATTCGAGTGGGAGGGACAGGATTGAACAGCCATTTTCCGCGTATCATCACGCTGCTGCGCAAAGAGCGCGGGCTGAGCCAAAAGGCTGTTGCCGAAAGTCTTGGTGTTTCTCAAGCACTGCTTTCCCACTATGAAAAGGGAATCCGCGAATGCGGGCTGGACTTTGTAGTCAAAATTGCGGATTTTTACGATGTTTCGTGCGATTACCTGCTGGGGCGCACACCGCACCCCACCGGCGCAACGGTACAGATTGCACAGCCCGCCGCCATCTCCCGCGCGGCGCAGGAATCCATGGGGCAAGCGCTGCTTTTCAACTCCCTGTCCGTTTTGTATTCCATTCTGGGCAACTGCGGAAATGAAGACATTACAAACGAAACATCCGCTTACTTATTCTGTGAAGTTTACCGTTTGTTTCGCACCGTGTATTCTGCCAACCCCAAAAATCCGCAAGGAATGTTTACCATCCGGGAAAAGCTGGCAGACGGCCGCGCTGCCGCCGGTGCGGAAATCGCGCTTTCCAACATCTGCTGCCTGCTTTCCGGCGAAGACTTGGACAGCCTCGCGGGGCTGCCAAAGTCGGAGCTGCCCGCGTTAAGCCCAGAAAAGCTTTCAGAGTCTTACCCCTCCTTGGTTTCGTCCCTGTTTACGCTTCTGCAGCAGGCGGAGCTGCGCATGGGTGCGCCTACAGCTGCGGCAGAGAAGCCAAAAAAGAAGAAGTAAAGCCGGCGTAGCCTTTGCGCATATACGGCAGGTTAAAGACAGCGGCGGGGTTTTTGGAACTTTCCATCACGGCATGGCACAGTTCCTCGTACAGTTTGCTGCGATAGTAAACATCGTAATCTCCCTGCACCCAAACGCGAGTTGAATAATCTACGGTGAGGATACCTTGTTCCGTTAATGAGTGCAGGGCTTTTCCACGTTCTTTGACCAGTTCCATACTGTCTTGGGGCTGTTCTATATAGACATCATTCAGCGCGATACTGCAAAGCTCTGGCTGACCCTCGCGGTGCAGTTCAAAACGGACAATCGGAAAGCGGCGGTGCTGAAACACTTTCCAAAGGATTTCTTTCTGTGCATCTGTGTAAGTCATAAAGATTTCTCCTCTTTTCACATTCAATGCTTTTAGTATAAACGAAACCGCACATTCTTGCAATGCGAGAACGAAAACAGGACGGCACTTCAAAAAGTGCCGTCCTGTTTTTATGAAAAGCGCTGACTTCACCCTGACGCAGACTGTAAAAGACGTGAGCGTGCGCCCACGTGAGCTTCAGCACACCGCCTGCGGGGGCTTCCCCGCACCCCCAGTCGCTTTCTGAGAAAGCGACGGAAAGCAACCTGTCGAAGCGCTGACTTCATCCTGACGCAGACTGTAAAAGACAAGAGAGCGCGCCCGCGTAAGCTTCAGCACACCGCCTGCGGGGGCTTCCCCGCACCCCCAGTCGCTTTCTGAGAAAGCGATGGAAAGCAACCTGTCGAAGCGCTGACTTCACCCTGACGCAAACTGTAAAAGACAAGAGAGCGCACCCGCGTGAGCTTCAGCACACCGCCTGCGGGGGCTTCCCCGCGTAAGCTTCAGCACACCGCCTGCGGGGGCTTCCCCGCAGGCATCAGTCTGCTTTTAGGAGGTTACGGTACATCCGAATGTATTCGTTGGCGGACTTGCCCCAGCTCATGTCGCAGTGCATGGCGCGCTGTACAAGGACCTTCCAGCCTTCCGGCTCCCGATAACCATCCAGCGCACGCCGAACCGCATGATTCATATCTGTGCTGTCGTAATTTTGAAATGTAAAGCCATTTCCCTTGCCATCGCCGCTGTCCTGAATGGAATCTTTCAGGCCGCCGGTTTCGCGCACCACCGGAATTGTTCCGTACCGCAGTGCAATCATCTGCGACAACCCGCATGGCTCACTTTTGCTTGGCATCAGGAAAATATCCGCGCCGGCATAAATCTTTCTGGAAAGCTCCGGCACAAACCCGTGGCACGCGCACAGCCGCCCCGGATACCGGCTCTGCATCTCCTGAAAGAACTTTTCGTACTCCCAGTCGCCGCTGCCGAGAACCACAAACTGCATATCCGTTTCCCGCATCAGGCAGTCCAAATCCTCTTTGACCAGATCCAACCCCTTGTGCGAAACCAGCCGCGTCACCATGCCTACCAACGGCACATCCGCCTTTTGCTCCAACCCCAAACGCTCCTGCAAAGCCTGTTTGTTTGCCGCCTTGCCGGAAAGGTCATCCGCTGTGTAGGGGGCGTAAATCTCTTCGTCCGTTTCCGGATTGTAGGACTGCGTGTCAATGCCGTTCAGAATGCCTGAAAGCTTCCACGCACGCTGATTCAAAATGCCATCCAGTCCACTGGAATACCACGGGTCCAGAATTTCTTTCGCGTAAGTCGGGCTGACGGTGGTCACACGGTTGGCAGTTTCAATCGCACCTTTCAGCATATTGACGCAGTCGTCATACTCCAGAATCGGCAGGTCGCTCTTGGGCAGGCCCAGCACATCCTCCACCAGTTCCTTGCCGTATTTGCCCTGATATTGAATATTGTGAATGGTCATCACGGTTTTAATGCCGCGGTACCAGTCATTGTTGGCGTAAAAAAGGCTGTAATAAATCGGCACCATGGCAGTCTGCCAGTCGTTGCAGTGAATAATGTCCGGCTTAAAGTCGAGGTACGGCAGCATTTCCAGTGCCGCACGGGACAGGAACGCAAAGCGCTCCGCGTCATCGTAGTGCCCGTACAGCCCCTTGCGCTTGAAGTAATACTGGTTGTCAATCAGGTAGTAAATCACCCCGCCGGCGCGCGCCTCAAACACGCCGCAGTACTGCCGCCGCCACGCGACCGGCACGGATAGGCTGGTGACGAACTTCATGCCGTCCCGCATTTCTTGCGGAATGTCCTCATACAGCGGCATCACCACACGGCAGCCAATCAGCCGCTGCCGCAGGGCCTGCGGCAGCGAACCTGCCACATCCGCCAGACCGCCGGTCGCCGCAAAGGGCCGCGCTTCACTTGTGCAATATAAGATTTTCATGAAAAATCATCCCTTCCTGTTTCAGTTGCCGGCTGTGCCGGTTTCCGCGTGCACCTTACACCACGCTGCCTTTATTGATGAACACCGGGTAGGACTGGAACCCCATCAGCGAACGTTCCTCTTTAATTACAACGTCTTTGTCCATAATAACATAGTCCAGTTTGCAGTCCTGCCCAATCATGCTGTCCTGCATAATCACGCAGTTGCTCACTTTCGAGTTTTTCCCGATGTGTACCCCGCGGAACAGCACACAGTTTTCGACGCTGCCCTCAATGACGCAGCCGTCTGCAATCAGACTATTGGAAACTTCGCTGCCCAGCCCGTAGCGGGTGGGCATATCATCGCGTACCTTGGTGTAAACCGGGCGATTCGGCGTAAAAAGTTCGCTGCGCACCTTCGGCTGCATCAGTGCCATATTGGATTCAAAGTAGTCGTTCATGCTGCAGATAGAACGGAAGAACCCGTTAAATTCATAGCCGTGGAAGCGATAGTTAGCAATATTGCGCTGAATAAAGTCACGCTCAAAGTTGTACAAATTGCGGCTGACACAGTCGGAAATCAGTTTTATCAGCAGATCACGCCCAATCAGCAGCATCGGCAGGGCGTAGTTGCAGTCGCCCTCGTCTCGCGGCCCAACCAGGGCATCCCGCACCATGCCGTCCGGGTCAATCTCATAAGCCACCGGAGAGGCATACTTCTCTGGAATATGTCCATAGCGGTACACCAGCGTAACGTCCGCACCGGTTTTGATGTGGGAAGCCAGCACTTTTTTGCAGTCGATGTTGCAAACATAGTCGCTGTCGGTCATAAACACATATTCATCTTTTGAGTGAGAAAGAAAGCGCATCACCGACGCAAGCGCCTCAATCCGGTTGTTGTACTCTGCGCTGCCGTTAGAAAAGGGCGGCAGCATAAACAACCCCTCCCTCTTGCGCGAAAGGTCCCATGCCTTGCCGGAACCAAGATGATCCATCAGGGACTGATAGTTGCTTTTGGTAATCACGCCGACGTTGTTAATCCCCGAATTCACCATATTAGAAAGCGTGAAGTCAATTAAGCGGTAGCGCCCACCAAACGGCACACTGCCCATGGCGCGCGTTTCTGTCAGCTCACGCACTTTTTCATCGTGCATATTGGCAAAAATAATGCCAAGCACATGGTTCACATTCATTTCTTCTGCGCCTCCTCTGCCATTGTTTCTGCATCCACCATTGCCTTTGGCGGAATGACTGTGCCGGGCTGCACCATGCAGTCGCTGCCGACCACAGCCACGCCCCACTCGTCCTTATCGTCCATATCCTCCGGGCGCTGGCCGACCACCGCGTTTTTGCCGATAACCGTATTTTCCGCAACAATGGCATACTGCACAACCGCGCCCTCCTCAATGCGCGTGCCGGGCATGATAATCGAATCGCGCACCACCGCGCCGGGCGCAATGTAAACACCGGAGAACAGAACCGCAAAGTCAATTTCGCCGTACACATTGGCACCCTCTGCCACCAGTGAATTTTGCACCTTGGCGTCCTTGGAAATATAGTGCGGCGGCATGACCGGATTGCGGCAGTAGATTTTCCAAGTATTCTCTGATAAATCCAGCGGAATGTTGGGGTTGAGCAAATCCATGTTGGATTCCCAGAGGCTTTCGACAGTGCCGACATCCTTCCAGTATCCCTCAAAAGGGTACGCAAACATCCGCTCGCCTGCCTGCAGCATGGCGGGCAGCACATCATGCCCAAAGTCATTGCTGCTTTTCGGAGTGGCTTCGTCCTCTTCCAGATATTTTTTCAGCTTACTCCAGGTAAATACATAGATGCCCATGCTGGCTTTGTTGCTTTTTGGCTTTTTGGGCTTTTCATCAAACTCATAAATGGAGTTGTCCTCGTTGGTGTTCAGGATACCGAAACGCGGTGCTTCCTCCATAGGAACTTCGATTTCCGCAATGGTGCAGTCCGCATTCTTTTCCTTGTGGTAGGCAACCATCTGTGAGTAATCCATCTTGTAAATATGGTCGCCGGAAAGAATGACCACATACTCCGGGCTGTAACGCTCAATGTACGGCATATTCTGATAAATGGCATTGGCGGTTCCCTTGTACCAATCTGACTTTCTGCTGCGCTGATATGGTGGCAGCACCCGCACCCCCGCATTCATACTGTCCAAATCCCACGGCTGACCGGAGCCGATATATTCGTTCAGTTCCAGCGGTTGGTACTGGGTGAGCACCCCAACTGTTTCAATGCCGGAATTCACGCAGTTGGAAAGCGGGAAATCGATAATTCGGTACTTCCCGCCGTAGGGAACCGCTGGTTTTGCAAGCTTTTTTGTCAGCACCCCAAGCCGGCTCCCCTGGCCACCCGCCAGGATCATCGCCACTACTTCTTGTTTAGGCAACATGATTTTGTTCCTCCTTCGTATACGCTTTCTTTGGTTCTGCTTTTGCACCCATTATGGTTTCAGCACCGGTTTTGGCTGTCTGGCGGTGCGCTTTTTGGCTGTCTGTGCCGGCTTCTGTATCCGGGCTTTGGGTTTCACTGCCGTCTGTTCGGCAGCTTTCCGTAGATAAATGGTAGAAAGCGGCGGCAGGTGCAGGTTTACAGACTGCTCCATGCCGTGCATCGGAAATTCCTTTTCACTGACCAGGTGCCTGCCGTTTGACAAACCGCTGCCACCGAAGCGGCTCCAATCCGTGGAGAAGACTTCTTCATAAATACCGTCATACGGCACACCAATACGGTACTGCGGCCGCTCAACCGGCACAAAGTTGCAGACAATGAGCAGCTCCTCATGTGCCTTGTTAAAGCGGCGAAACGCAATCACGCTCTGGTCACAGTCATCACTGCTGATCCACGAAAAGCCCTCCCAGCTGAAATCAATTTCCCACAGGGGAGAGTTTTTCAGGTAGAATTGATTCAGTTCTCGGAAAAAGCGGTGCTGCGCCTCGTGCTGCGGGTACTGCAGCAACAGCCAGTCCAATTCCTGCTCATAGTTCCACTCAATAAACTGCCCCAACTCTGTGCCCATAAACAGCAGCTTTTTGCCCGGGTGCGCCATCATGTACCCCATGAACGCCCGCACACCGGCAAATTTCTGCTCTGCGGTGCCGGGCATTTTGTTCATCAGGGAACACTTGCCGTGCACCACTTCATCGTGGGAAATGGGCAGAATGAAATTTTCTGCAAAGGCGTAGAAGAAAGAAAACGTGACGTCCTTCTGGTTGTACTTGCGCCCCAGCGGGTCCAACGCCATGTAGTGCATCATGTCGTTCATCCAGCCCATATTCCACTTATAGTTAAAGCCCAGCCCGCCCATGTAGGTCGGCTTGCTGACCATCGGCCAGCTGGTGGACTCCTCTGCAATCATCATCACCGTGGGAAACCGTTCGAAAACCGCTTCGTTGAGCTTCTGCAGAAACGCAATGGCCTCCAGATTTTCCCGGCCGCCGTCTTTGTTCGGCACCCACTCGCCGTCCTTGCGGCTGTAATCCAGATACAGCATAGAGGCAACGGCGTCCACCCGAATTCCGTCAATGTGGTACTGCTCCAGCCAGAACACCGCGCTCGAAATCAAAAAGCTAACGACCTCCGGTCTGCCATAGTCAAACACCAGCGTGCCCCAGTCCCTGTGTTCACCCTTGCGGGGATCTGCGTACTCATAGCATGCGGTGCCGTCAAAGCGCGCCAGCCCGGACGCATCCTTGGGAAAGTGTGCGGGCACCCAGTCCATAATGACGCCAATGCCCGCCTGATGGCAGGCATCCACAAAGTGCATAAACTGCTTCGGCGTACCGTAGCGGGAAGTCGGCGCAAAATACCCGGTAACCTGGTACCCCCAGGAACCGTCAAAGGGATACTCCGTCACCGGCATGATTTCCATGTGGGTGTAGCCCATTTCTTTGACATAGGGTACCAGCTCTTCCGCCAGCTTATCATAGCTGAACACGTTGCCGTCCTGGTACCGCCGCCACGAGCCCAGATGCACCTCGTATATATTCACCGGATGGTCATAGTGCGGTGCGGTTTCCTTGTGGTGCTGCCACGCCGCGTCGCCCCAGCGGTAGCCATCCAGTTCGCAGTATCTGCTGGAGGTGCCGGGGCGCGTATCAAAGAATCGCGCATACGGGTCACTTTTGTACACCTGCACGCCGTCTGCCCCTGTCACACAGAACTGATAGCGTGCAAACTCCGGAAGCACCTGTGGAAGCGTTCCCTCCCACACGCCCCCGCTGATTTTTCGCAAGGAACAACGCTGCGGGTCCCATTCGTTAAAGTCCCCCACAACCGAAACACTGCAGGCATTCGGCGCCCAAACGCGAAAAACCGTCTGCGTCTGCGCGCCGGTTTGCTCTTTGTGTACCCCCATATAGTCGTAAGCCTGCACATTCGTCCCCTGATGAAACAGATAGAGCGGCACGCTGTCTTTCTGAGATTCGCTTTTTTGCATAGCCAACAGCTCCTGTATGTATGGGATTTTGGTAATCTTTTATAGTATTATCATACCACAAAAAAACGGAATTTCAATAGGTTTCTGAAAATATTGCAGAAGTTCGTGCAGAAATTGCACGTGCTTTTGTCTATGTTGCTACAAAATCAGGTGGTTTTTCTGTAGTAAGCAGCACCACCAATCAGGAACAGTATACGACCAAACGGTTAAAAAGGAAGTCAGTTTTCGTAAAGCAGCAAAAATTCCGCCAAACCATCCCGTTTCTCAGACGCTTTAACAGTTTGCCGGATAAAAAAACGCCCCCTGAAAATCCAATCTTCAGGGGACGCACCTACGTTTTACGCAGGAAGAAAGAGAAAAGAAAATTACAGCTCAGCGAAGTACTTAATGGTACGAACCATCTGGCTGGTGTAAGAGTTCTCGTTGTCGTACCAGGAAACGACCTGCACCTCATAGGTGTTGTCGTCAATCTTAGTCACGTTAGTCTGGGTTGCGTCAAACAGCGAACCGTAACGCATACCGATAACGTCGGAAGAAACGATTTCCTCGTCGTTGTAGCCGAAGGAAGCGTTGTCCTTAGTTGCTTTCTTCATGTAATCGTTGATTTCTTCCTTGGTGAGGCCAGCCTTCTTGCAGACAGCAGTCAGGATGGTGGTGGAGCCTGTCGGCACCGGTACACGCTGTGCAGCGCCGGTAAGTTTGCCGTTCAGTTCCGGAATAACCAGGCCGATTGCCTTTGCAGCACCGGAGGAAGCCGGAACGATGTTTGCGGCGCCTGCACGGGAGCGGCGCAGGTTACCCTTGCGCTGCGGGCCGTCGAGGATCATCTGATCGCCGGTGTAAGCATGGATGGTAACCATGATGCCGGACTGAATCGGAGCCAGTTCATTCAAAGCCTTTGCCATCGGCGCCAGGCAGTTGGTTGTGCAGGAAGCAGCAGAGATGATCTGATCCTCTTTCTTCAGGGTCTTCTCATTTACGCTGTAAACAATGGTCGGCAGATCGTTGCCTGCAGGAGCAGAGATAACAACTTTCTTTGCACCGGCCTTAATGTGCGCGGAAGCCTTTTCTTTGGAGGTGTAGAAGCCTGTGCACTCCAGCACAACATCAACACCAAGCTGGCCCCAAGGCAGTTTGGAAGCGTCGGGCTCTTTGTAGATGGTAATCTTCTTGCCGTCTACCTTAATGAAGTCCTCGCCGGCCTCGACTGTGTGCTTGTTTTCGCCGATTTTGCCTGTGAAGCCGCCCTGTGCGGTGTCATACTTCAGCAGGAAAGCGAGCATTTCCGGCTTTGTCAGGTCGTTGATTGCAACAACCTCATATCCGTCTGATTCAAACATCTGTCTGAAAGCAAGACGGCCGATACGGCCAAAACCATTGATTGCTACCTTAACTGACATTTTAATATCCTCCTTGAAAGTAAGAATGAACAATTTTGCATGTAAGCCTCAAGCGGCCATCTTTATTATATTATTTTAGAGGTAAATTTACAAGTGCTTGTCTGATGATTAACAAAAAATAATCGAATTTCATCGAAATCCTGCCCCGAAATCCGGTTTGCAGAATTCAGTGCGGCTTTTTATGCGTATAAAAATAACACTTTGCGTTGTACTTCTGCCCCAGATACTGAATCAGCACGCGTTCCAGCCGCTTTTCCATCTCATTGGGAGAAAGCGGGCGGCGGTCCTCCCGTGACGCAATCACCGGGCGGTTTCCGCGCGAGCGGCGCGCGGTCAGCGTGGGGGCGTCCTTCATCACGACCGGGCGCACCTCCGGTACTTCCTCGTCTTCTGTTTCTCCGGTCAGTTCTTCCCGCGTCATAGGCCGCACCGTGCAGACAGCAATCATCAAAAAAGCGCCCATCACCGGCAAAACCCACAAAAGCCCCGGCGGGTACGCTGCCGCTTCGGCATTGCCGAACCGTGGCAGCGCCGAAGCGGCGGCAAACAGCACCGTGGCAAACGTCAGCCCAAACAGCCGCCCGCGGGAAACCCGCCGCACCTCCGTATCCATCTGCACCAGCGCCTGCAGCGTGAGCATCAGGAAAAGCAGCGCGCCGGTGCGCAGGATGTTTTCCGTACTGACCGGCTCCGACGCGTTCACGCGGAACTGCAGCACCAGCTCCGCACAGCACCACAACGTGGGGGTCAGCGCCAAAACCGGATGGTCTGCAAAGTAATTCTGCCCGTCCGCTGCAAAAAGACAGCCCTCCAGGCACAGCATCAGTCCCGCCGCCACGGCAAGCACCGTGCAGATACCCGTAGTATACGGGAACTTTCCGGTTTTATTCCACGCCTGATAAACAACTGATACGCCGGTCAGCAGGATGCCAGTCAGCGTATAAGCGGTACTGAGCAGCCTGCCGCTGACCGGCAGGCGCACCATCGTGTGGTCGCTGCGGCAGGCAAGCAGGCAGACCAATGCGCCCGCCGCAAGCACACCGCACAGCGCGATGCCCCACGCGCCGAAAGTTTCCGCCGCGGCAAGCTGCACCGCCCGCAGTCCCAGCGACACCGCCAGAGTGACACCGAACGCGGCCCAAGCGAGTTTTGATTTCATTGAAATTGGACACTCCTATCGTTGTTCGATGGGAACATAGGGCCTCGGTTTCGACAGGGAGCGGTACGCCGGGCGCATGATGCGCTTCGCCGTTTCAAGTTCTTCAATGCGGTGCGCGCACCAGCCCGCCATGCGGGAAACCGCAAACAGCGGCGTGTAAAGATCCGCCGGAATGTTGAGCATTTCATACACCAGTCCGGAGTAAAAGTCCACATTGGCACTGATCACCTTGGAGTCGCCGTGTACTTTCTCAAATACCTCCGGAGCCAGCTTTTCGACCAGCTCAAACAATTCAAACTTCTCTTTCATGCCGTCGTGCGCAGGTGCCATTTTCTCCGCCTCGCGCTTCAAAATCACCGCACGCGGGTCAGAAAGCGTGTACACCGCGTGTCCCATGCCGTAAATCAAGCCGGAATGATCCCCTGCTTCCTTATTTACGATTTTTACAAGATAATCATACACTTGACTTTCGCTGCTCCAGTCGCTGACGTGCTCCATCAAATCGCGCATCATCATCATAACGCGGTGATTGGCGCCGCCGTGTTTAGGGCCTTTCAGCGAGCCGATTCCCGCCGCGATTGCCGAATAAATATCCGTTCCGGTGGAGGAAAGTACCCGCACCGCAAAGGTGGAGTTGTTGCCGCCGCTATGCTCTGCGTGCAGCATCATACACAGGTCGAGCAGCTGCGCTTCCTCATGTGTAAACTTACGGTCCGGACGGATTGCGTCCAGAATAGACTCGGCAATCGACTGGCTGGGGTTCACCGGATGGAAGAACATACTCTGCTTGTCAAACCGCCGCCGCTTCACCTGATAAGCATATGTCATGATGGCCGGCAGCTGCGCAATCAGCTGGAAAGACTGCCGCATGCTGTTTTCCAGTGAAATATCGTCCGGATTTTCATCATAAGAATAGAGTGCAAGCACCGAACGTGCCAGTTTGTTCATAATGTTGCGGGACGGCGCTTTTAAAATCATGTCCTCCGCAAAATTTTCCGGCAGCTCCCGATAGTAGCTGAGCAGTGTGTGCAGCTTTTTCAGCTGCGCGCTGTCGGGCAGTTTGCCGAACAGCAGCAGCCAAACCACCTCTTCATAGCCGAAGCGATCCGCCTTGCGGCAGCCCTCCACAATCTCTGCCACATCAATCCCGCGGTAGGTCAGAATGCCCTTGTCCGGCACGCGCTCGCTGTCGTTGATGAGGTAGCCGTGTACATTGCTGATTTGGGTCAGTCCAGCCAAAACACCGGTGCCGTCGGGGTTTCTGAGTCCCCGCTTCACGCCGTACAGATCGAATTTAGCCATTGGGATTTGATTGTTCTCGCGAAACTCATCACAAAGGTCCTGCAGATCCTGCGAAATCAATCCCGTATTGTCTTCTTTCTGCTCCAATGTAATCCCCCTCTTAACTTGAAGTAAAACGTGCTGCAAACTTATGAAAGTAAAGAATCCTTAAATCATAATTTTACAGCGGCAATACCCTAAAGTCAAGCATTGGGTTGTTCGATATGCATTTTTTGCGTTCCATTCCTGCATTTTTTGCGTTTTCTGAGAAAAGCGCCGCTTGCCCCAGAAAAAGCAATGCATAATTTTTTGCTGTGACCTGTAAAATGGAAAAGAACGACTCTGCCTGCAGTTCGGCGGAGAAAAACAAGGGAGTGCTGTAGAAATGAAAGGAAAAGGAACCCTTTTGGTCATTTTTTTAATTCTGCTGCTCGTTTTGCCCTGCCTCGCGTTGGGGAAAAACGGCGGTACCCACGGCAAAAGCGCCTCTGCCGCAAGCGCGGCACGCACCTCCGGCGCATCTTCCGCGGTTGTGTCCAAAGGCAATGCTTCCGCAGCCAGTCTGTCGTCCCCAAAAACAGCCGGCAAAACGTTTCGCATTCTGGATAAAACCAGCGGTAAGGTGCTGTCCGTGGACGAGCTGGACTTTCTGCGCGGCACCGTTGCAACGGAAATGAGTCCGGACAGCCCGCAGGAGGCGTTGAAAGCGCAGGCAGTCGCCGCCTATACATATTACACCCGTCTGCGCCAGCAGCGCAGACAAAAACCCGAAAGCGGCCTGCAGGGCGCCGACTTTTCCTGTGAAACGGGTAAGTGGCTTATTTACGTCACCAATGCGCAGATGCAGGAGAAGTGGAAGGAAGACTATGAAAAATTTTATGCCAACCTCGCACCGGCAGTCGAAAGCGTTTATGGAAAAGCGCTGTACAGCGGCAGCAGTCTGATTGACGCAACCTACTATGCCATCAGCAGCGGTCGGACAGAAGATGCCGCCAACGTATGGGGAGCGGCGTCGCCCTGCCTGGTTCCGGTCGCCAGTCCCGGCGATGTTTACGCATCCGGCTACCTTACCTCCGTAAAGCTGAGCAGCGCGCAGTTCCAAACCGCCGCATCCACGCTTGGCTGTTCCCTTTCCGGCGATGCCGCCGGTTGGATCGGACAGATTTCCCGCACCGACTCCGGTACAGTTACTTCCATGCCGCTCGGCGGCAAACCTGTCACCGGCAACCAAGCCCGCACGGCGTTTGGCCTGCGTTCCGCGAACTTCACGGTAACCTACGCCGGCGGCACCTTCACCTTTACTGTAAAAGGCTACGGCCATGGGGTTGGCATGAGCCAGACCGGCGCTGTTTCGCTTGCAAAGCAAGGGGAAACCTATACGCAGATTCTCTCCTGGTACTATCCGGGTTCTACCCTGCGCGCGGTGTAAAGCACCGGTCAGCCGCTGAAGGTATTCGCATAGGCAAAGTAGGTAATGCCGTTCTTGGCTGTGAAAATGCCGTTTACCTTCGGATTGCGCAGGCTGATGGTCGGCATATAGAAAAGTGGTGTGGCGGGCGCCTCCTCTACCAAGCGTGTTTCCGCCGCGTGCAGCGCCTGAAAACGTGCTGCGCTTGCTGTGCTGCTTTGATAAGACTTTTCCATCTGCTTTGTAAAAGCGGAATCGCTCCAGCCAGTGATGTTGCAGCCGCTTCCCGATGTGAACTTGTCAAGAATTGCCGCAGGGTCACGGTAAGCGGCCGTCAAACTGCCGAGGGTAACCTGCACATTGCCTTTGCGGCAGTTGTCCAAATAGGTACTGTACGGCTGCTGCTCCACCTTGCAGTTGATGCCTAGCTTTGCTTTCCACATTCCTGCCACGGCATTGGCGACGGTACTGTACAACGTGGAAATGGGAACGGTGATCGTCACCTCCGGAAAGCCCTTGCCGTTTGCATAGCCTGCCTGCTCCAGCAGTGTTTCGGCGCGCTGCGCGCTTTCCGGATATGTTTCTGCGGTGACCTCGTAAAAGGAACCGCCTTTGGTGCGGAAGTCACCTTTGCCGCCGGCATCCGCGAAGCCTGTCGGCACAAACGCGGAAGCCGCCGTGAAGCGCATTCCGGTTGTGGAAACCGCAAGCGCATCCCGGTCAATTGCCAAAGAAAGCGCCTTGCGCACCTGCACATCGGACAGCGCCGCGTTTTTCGTGTTGAACTGCAGGCAGACCGTTGTGGCTGTCTGTGCCGCATTCAAGTCCCCGCGCTCGCGAATCCGCGCATAATACTGCACCGGCAGCGGATACGCAAATTCGCACTCGTTGTTGTCATACGCAGAAAGGCGGGAATTGTCGTCCTCTGCCAGCGTGCAGTTGAGCTTCTGCGCCTTCACCGCCGCTTGATTGTAGTACGTCGTACTGCGTTCAAACGTGATGTTGGACTTGATGTTCCACTGCGTCAGCTTCATGGGGCCGTTACACACGAATGTGTCCGGACTGCGCGACCAGTTCTGCTTGCTCACCACGTCCTCGCGCAAGGGCATAAAAATCGGCTGTACCAAAAGCTGTGAGAAAAAATCACACGGTGCGGCAAGCGTCACCTGCAGGGTATGCGCATCTTTCGCAGTCACGCCGAGCGCCTTAACGTCCGTTTGGGTACCATTCAGTATGGCGGTGCCATTTTGTATATATGCAAATAATTCTTTTTTTTCCGCATTCTGCAGCAAAATATTGCGCTGCCATGCATACACGAAATCATTTGCCGTTACAGACTTTCCGTCTGACCACTTGGCGTCCTGCCGAAGGGTGAACGTCCAGGTCTTTTTGTCTTTAGAACTAACCGCCTTTTCTGCCTGTCCCAGTACGACGTTGCCGCTTTCATCAATTTTGTACAGGCCCTCAAATGTGGCGGCACAGTAAGCATCCGTGTCCGCGCCGGTGCTGTATGCGGGGTCCAGCGACTGCGGCTCCGGCCCGATGCTGACATCCAGCGCCGTCTGCGATGCATATGCACGGTCCGCCGGCTGGCTGGAAGCCGCCGAAGACACCGTTTTCGCAGTGGACGCTTTCGATGACGCCGTCGAAGACGGTGCGGTGGAAACTGTACCGGGCGCCGACTCGCCGCAGGAAGTCAGCATACCGGCCGTCAATGCAGCAGCCAAAAGCATGGCTGTAAATTTTATTTTCATCTATCCGTTCCTCCAAGATGCGGGCGGCAGACGCCCCCGCTTTATGGTTCGGTTTTGCCGCCGATGCGCTTTTGAAACAGCGCTCGTACTTCCGGAGAGGGGTTCACATAAACCCGACCCTCGTCGCCGTCCACAAGCAATTCTCCGCCGGGCTGCAGCTCCCGAAACGCCGCGCCCAATGCAGTTACCGCAGGCAGACCCATGCTGCGTGCCAACAGGGTGCTGTGCGAAGTGGAGCTGCCATACTGCTCGACCAAGCCCAGAATGCGACCTTGGTTCGACTGCACCACCTCGCTGGGAAGCGCGTGCGCCAAACAAAGCACCGCTGGCTCCGTCAGGTAATCCTCCACGGCGGGAATCATGCAGCAGCCGCGGTTCAGGCACTTGAGCAGGCGGTGGCAGATGTCCAGCATATCCTCGCTGCGCGCGCGCATATACTCATCTTCCATTTCAGCAAAGGTGCGGTACAGCTTGTTTCCGTTGTACCACACGGCATACTCCGCCGTCCAGCGGTTCTGCATAATGCTGTCTAAAATCGCCTGCTGAAAGCCCTCATCCTCCAACATAATGATGTGAATTTGAAAAATCAGCGAGTCCCGGCTGCCAATGCGGCGGCAGGCACTGCGGTAGATTTCCTCAATCTCCTGCTTGGCGCAGGCGCGCGCTTTCTGCAGGCGTACCAACTCCTGTGCGGGGTCAGCGGCATACTGCTTTTGCATTGCCGGTTTTTTCCGCACAGGCAGAATACACGCCGTGCCAGCTGCAACTCCGCCGGATGCCGGCGTTCCCTGCAAAATCCGCATACGCTCACCTGCCTTTCGCCTTATCTATTTTACCTGTTTTACACGCAATTTACAAGCGAATTTACGAAAAGCCCCCGCATTCCGAAGAAGCGGGGGCTTTTCGCCAAACACCAAGCGGCGGCGCCGGAAAAACCGGTGCCGCCGCCACGCAAATACAACTACACTTATTTTGTTGAGATTTGTTTTAATTTAGGTTGTTTACAAACTTACTTTACTGTTACAGCAAAGACCTTGTACTTCACGCCGTTGATGTCGCAGTACACGCCATACTTGCCAGCCTTGTTTGCCTTGATGGTGGCAGTAACGGTACCGTCAGCATTCTTTGTGAAGCCCCAAGTGGACAGAGCCGCATCATTTGCTGTGTTGAAAGCGAAGTCCTTAATGGTTGTGTCAGCATTCGGGGTAATCTTGAACTGATACTTGCTGCCGGCCTTCATAGCGAAGTCAACAGTGGTGTCAGAAGTGAAGGGGCGGTCAACAATTTCGACCTGGAAAATCTTCTGACCGTTTGCATAAACGCCAACCTTGTCGCCGACCTTGCCGTTTGCATAGATGTAGTACTTACCAGCAGTGCCGTTCCATGGGTCATAAGTGCCAGTTTCAGCAACTTTGCCGTTGCCTGTGCCGTACTTCAGGTCAGCAGCAGTAATGCCAGCCTTGTCAGCAGAGAAGTCAACAGTTGCATAGGTGGACTGTGTCATCTTAACAACGGTATCAGCTGTGACAGCCTTTGCTTCTGTGTCGCCGAGGTTCTGAACCTTTGTGGTCAGGACCGGAGCCTGCTCTGCTGTCAAAGTAATCTGAGCATCCTGAGAGCTCAGAGTTGTGCCAAACGGTTTGTAGACTGTGCCGTCTTTGTTTACCAGTGTAGCTGTAACAACAACGTTGTTGGAACCGTTGATATTTGCAGCTGTATAACCGGTGGACTTCACTGCGCAGGACAGGGAATCAGCAGAAGGAGTCAAGGAAACAGAATCCTTGCTAGCAGTCCATTTGACAGATACGCCAGTCGGCAAAGACAGGTTCGGTACAGTGGAAGCCTTAAGAGTAGCAGAAGAGCCATCACCAATGGCAACATCTGCGTTGTCAAGAAGAATGCCCTGCAATTCTGCAGCCTTTACAACGTAATTGTAAACATTCTTGCCTACATTTGCACTCTCAACTGTTGTAAAGCCAGGCATATTGAATGCACCGGAACTTGCATAGTTAGTAGTATACAGAACGCTACCAACTGTAGCATTTGTTACAGTCAGGTTCAAGTGAGTGTTAATCTGACCATTTGCAGCAATTGTGAAGCTGTTTGCAGGAATGATGATTGTGCCAGTGCCATCCGGAGAAGCCTGTGTGTAAATAGACTTAGCATTCAGCTTTCCGTTAACTTTCACAATGCTGGTATCAGCAGAATTATCGCCGCAAGCATCGCTCGCTGTGCCAACAGTACCTGTTGCAATAGCACCAGTTGTCAACTCCGCACCTGCATTAACAGTAACACGACCAATGTTCTTCAGGTCACCAGTAGTAAATTTGCCAGCGGTTAAAGCAAAGGAAGCATCAAACGGGCAATCTGCAAATGCACCCTGTGTGCCGGAAATCGTGCCAAGAGTCAAAGTCTTCGCATCAGAAGTTGTGGTTACAGAAACAGCACCGCTCGCGGTTACGTTTCCAATTGTGACAAGACCCTGAGCAGCTTCGTCGGCATCCTGAGTTGTTACAACTGTCAGGTTCTTTGTGGAGATATTTCCCAAAGAGATTGTGCCGTATTTTCCGTTCACAGGATCTACCGAGCCAGTAGCGGTAACTGCAGTTGCACCTGTAATGTCGCCAACCTTAACTGTAGGAGCAGTGGTTCTGGTTGTAGCATTGTCGACATCAGTAGTTACGTTAGTAGCACCTGTAATGCTGGCAACAGTACCGTCCTGAAGTGCAACATCACCTGCGCCAGAGACAGCGCCAACAAGGGCATCCTCGTCAACAGTCAGCTTATGGCTGTTCAGTTTAACCGCAACATTAGTCAGGTTATAGTCATCATCGGCTGTTACGTTGTTAGTGGCAGTCTCCTGACCAAAGCTTCTTACACCATTGAACTCTGCATCAGCAGACAAAGTGTAAGTGTTATCAACAGTCAGTGTTGCAGGAACAGCAGTTGCATCCTTATCGCCATGCACATATGCAGTAATTGTAGTTGCACCAGTTTTCACTGCGGAAGCCGGCTGTGCTGCCACGGTAACGGCAGCGGCATTAGATACTGTTGTTACTGTCTTCTGAGTATCCGCCGGGTCTACAAGCGGAATATTCGAATTGCCAGTAGCAAAATCATATCCACTTGCTGCTTCATATGTAGCTTGTGCATCCGAACCTGCCTTTACAGTATAAACGCCAAATTCTTTTGTCTGGTTGAAAGAAGCAGTAACATCAGAATCAACATAAGTACCCGCTGTCATTGTAGCATCCGTAGGAAGTACCAATGCAGCATTGTTTGCGTAAACATAAACATTGACTGTCATTTTTACGCTAGTTGCTTTATATTGTGCTGTCTGATTGTGCTTGCCTGTCTCAATTTTTCCAAAATCGGCAGTGCCATAAGCAGTGAAAGTAACTTTCTTATTGGCTTTGCCCAGTTTTACTTCACCGGTCGTATTATTGACTGTTGCGACATTATTATCAGAAGATACCCAGTTATACTTGTCATTGGCGTTCTGATTAGCGTTTACATCAACACTCTCTTTGTTGTCGCCAATGTTAATGGTTGCACCATCAACAATTTTTGTAGGCAGTGTGAAAGTATTGGCAGCACCAGCTGTTGAATCATAAACTGCTGCAATATCTTGTGCTGTTGTGGAAATAGTGGGCGTTGTTGCTGCAAAAGCGGAGCTGGTGCTCATTGCAAAAGCGCTGGTGACCATCGCAGCGGAAAGCGCGATGGCAGCGATTCTGCTCATTTTTTTGTTCATCCTTTTTGTCCTCCTTAAAATAATTGTGCGTATTTGCGCGTGCTATGAGAGTGAAACAGCATGACAGCACCCCACTTTAGAAAAAGGCCCGGCGCAAAGCCGCCGGAAACGGCTGTTTCCACAGGTGCTGCCAATTCGTTTAAGAAGATTATATGATAATGAATTGGTAAAGTCAAGTGCATGTGCCGAGAATTGCAAAGATTTATTTAAAAAAATCTCACAAAAAATTTATAAAAAGAAGAACAATTACCACAATTTGCTCTCCTGCGCGCCGGTGTCACACACGCAGCCGCGCGCCTGTGTGCCCACCACACGGATGCCACAAAGCGGCTCGCCGCGGCGGTTGCCGGGGCAGCGCAGTGCCAGGCCGCCGCTGTCCCAGCAAAGCGCCGTGCGGTTGCAGCAGCCGCCGCCTGCCTGCAGAAAGGCGCAGTTGGAAACGGTGCAGTGCTTCATGGCGGGCATGGCGGCCCACTCCGCGGCGATACAGCGCGCGCCATCGGGGGCTTCACCGCAGGAAAGCAGCACGTGCGCGGCGGAAAGCCCCAGCAGCACCGGCGAAACCGCGCTGTGCGTGCCGTGGTGCGGCGCTTTCACGGCATAGTAATCATGGTACAGAAGCGGCTCTACCGCGGCAATGGTTTCGGGCGTAGCGTCGCCGGTCATTAAAACATCGTCGGTACTGCCGCTTTCCGTACGCACATTTTGAAACACAAGGGAAGCGGCATTCACCTGCCGGCTGTACGCTTCGCGCACCGACTGGCTTTCCAGCAGGGCACAAACCTCGGCGGCGGCAGGCAGACACGCCAGCGCGGGGGCAAGGGCGTCAATGCGGTCAAGCACCGCCAGCGCGGCGGCGGCGTCTGCACTCTGCACCGGGCACTGCGTGCAAAGCCGGGTATACAAATTGCAAAAAGTATAGAAATCATCCAGAAAATCCTGCAGCAAATCCGCACCCGGCTGTTCCGGCTGCTCCACATAGCGGTGCAGGCGCTCCACCGCGTCCGCGAAGCCCTCGTCAAAGGGGTAGTCCTGCCGCGGCGGCCACAGGCACTCGAACGTCACGCCGCCGGAAACGAAGCAGTCCCCCTGCCCCAGCGCATAGGCGGTGCCTTGCTGTGTCTGGCGCAGCACACGGGAAAAGGACTTGAGCGCGCCGGTGCTGACCTGACCGCAGAAGCCCTGCCGCGGCAAAAACACATACGCAAATAAAGCAAATTCGAGCAGCAGCGGCAGGCCGCGCTCATCGCAGGGGGAGCAGGGCAGGTACAGCTCCTCAAAATAGTTCGGCTGCGCGTCCAGAATATCCCACAGGCCGCAGGCGTGGTCGCGGTGATAATGCGTCAGCAAAAAAGCCCGATGGGCAACGCCGCTGTAGCGTGCCGTCAGGCTTTTCTGCGCATATTCTTTAAAGTTCCGCGCGCCTTCGCGAATCACGGTGTTGAGGCTGCCGCAGTCCACCATCAGCAGGCTATTGGAATCGGTGCCCAGAACCACACATTCGCCGTACTCAACATTATGTAAATCAATCCAACGCATCGGGTTCATCCTTTTTGACAACGATTTCCGCAGGCTTGCCGTCACGGTAGCACACACCGCTGACAAAGCGGCCGTGCGCCCACACGCCGGTGCGTACAATCCTGCCCTGTACGTCACGCTCCTCACAGGAGCCATCCGCAAAACCGCCGCGGAACGTGCCGGTCAGCGTGCCGCCGCCGGACAGGTGCAAACAGCCCTGCCCGTGGTAGCAGTCACCGTGCCAGCTGCCGTCATACAAAACTTTCCCATCGTGATACTCGGTGCCGTACCCGTCACGGCGGCCGTCCAGCCACATCCCATAGTAGGAAAGCGCACCCTCGCCATCAAAGGCTGCGCCGCGGCCAGTGGGGATATTGTTTTCCCACTGCCCGACAAACAGGGAGCCGTCGCGCGCGCTGAAACTGACACCGATGCCGCTGCGGCGGTTCTGGTGCCAATATCCTGCGTAACAGAGCTTGCCGGACTTATAATAGTACGTACCGAAGCCGTCGCGCTTGTCGCCTGCGAAGCCGCCCTCATAGGCGGTATAACCGGAGGGCATCTGCGTGCGGCCGCGCCCCTGCCGTCTGCCGTCCTGCAGGGCACCGAAGTAAAGGTACGTTTCTGTGTCGCTCACCGGAATACGTTTGTCCGGCATCAACGCGTCCGCGCACGGCAGGGCCGGCACGGGGGCAGGCTCCGGCGTGGCGGGCGCCTGCGGCACCGGCTGAAATACCACTGGCACCGGCGCAACGTCCTCCTCAATAACAGCAGGCTCGTCCGGCGTTTCGGTGTCAATGATGCAGTCCTCCAGCGCCGGCAGCGCGGGCTGCGGCAGCGGTTCCTCCACTTCCAGCAGCAGCGGGCCGTCCTCGCTTTCCAGCTCCAAATTCAGCTGCGGCGCGGTGGTCTGGTCCAAAACGTGCTCATTGCGGATAAACTGAAAGGAAATCGGCGTGGCGGGCGTCGCGTCCCAGCCGGGCACGTCCTCCGCTTCCGCGTTGTCACGGTGGGACGCCGCCGTTTGCCGCGCCGCAAGCTCCTGCTGGGTGCAGTAGTAAAAGCGGCCGTCACCGGTTTCCGCCTCGATGTCCGGCGTGCCCGCTTCGTTGTCCATCCAAATGCGCGCAGCGTCGGTTTTTTCCATCGGGTACGCGAAAAGGCGGGTGCGGCGGTACTTGCCGATACCGTCGTCATACCGCAGGCAGTTCAGTTCCTCCCCGACCGGCTCCAGCAAAAGTTCCGGCCGCTTGGGGTTGCCGCGGTAAAAAGAGGAGCGCAGCCAATGGTGGCGGCGGTCAAAGTCCGCTTTTTCCCGCAAGTCGCCTGCGGTGTCCCAGGTCAGGATGGCATAGCCTTCCTCCCCCATGGGCACCGCACGCTGCAGCACCCTGCCCCCGGCGGTCAATTCCCACTTCATGGTTCTGCGCGTCATGCGATACCTGGCCTCGTCATTTGCCCCGAATGTCTGTGCAGCCGCCCGGCCGTGCTGCGGCGCGCCGGTTTCAAAGTAAGCCCGGCGCACCTGTGCCAGCAGTTCACGGTCATCCTCCCGCAGCTGTCTGCTGGTGACGGAATAGAATATTCTGTCGCCCAATTTGGCACCCTTCTTTCCCCTGTATCCGTATTCTATTTTATTATAGGAAATCCGCGCGGTGTATGCAAGCGTTTTCCGCCAAAACAACAAAAGGCGCCGTGCGGCACACCTGCTCTGCCGCGCGGCACCCTTCCGGTTCCGGTTTCACATTCTGGCGCTGACCATGTGCCCAACCTCGTCCATCAGGTCGGTCACCGCACGTTTTGCGCGGCCCGCCCTGCGGCGCAGCTGGCGGTCGTTATCCATTGCCTTGCCCGCGAGCACAACCGCGGCAACGCCCACTGCCACACCAACGCCGATGCCTCTCATCATACTTGCCGTGTTTCGAAACATACGCAAAAACCTCCCCGTTAAAATTGCGGTGCTTATCAGAATAAGCCCCATCATCAGCATACCCTCCCTGCTGCATTTTATCTGGTGAAAATACTGCGCGGGCTGTCTGCTTTTCCCAGACGCGCCGCTTCCTTCTGTGCAGTAGTCTGCCCGGCGGAAAAGCGCGCATACGGCGGAAAATTTTGATACCGGTTCGATTGTGTTGTATAATGCTGTTTTATAGAAGAAAAAGACTGCAGCGCGAAAAAGCTGCACATACTATGAAAAGAAACGGAGATTCTGCCATGCATACACTGAACCTGGTTCTGGTCGAACCGGAAATCCCCCAGAACACCGGCAACATCGCGCGCACCTGCGCACTGACGGGCGCGCGGCTGCATTTAGTAGGGCCGATGGGGTTTCAAATTGACGACCGCAAGCTCAAGCGTGCCGGTCTGGACTACTGGCACCTGCTGGACATTACGTATTACCGCAGTCTGGACGAATTCTTTCAAAAAAATGACGGCCCGTATTTCTATTTTTCCACGAAAGCACGTCATATTCACTCGGACGTCTCCTACCCGGACGGTGCCTATCTGGTGTTCGGCAAAGAAACCGCCGGTCTGCCTGAAGAGCTTCTGAAAGCCAATCCGGACAGCTGCGTGCGCATCCCCATGCGCAACCACCCCGACGCGCGCAGCCTGAACCTCTCCAACAGCGCCGCCATTGCCGCTTATGAAGTGCTGCGCCAGTGGGGCTATCCAGACCTGCTCTGCGAAGGACAGCTGCACCACCTGCATTGGTAAAACAAATAATTGTTGCGTGATTTCCCGTAAAGTTTGTGAAAAAATCAACAATTTTTGCGCAATGTCCCGATAAATCCTTGAAAATAGACAGCCTGTGCTGTATAATTAGCCTGTACTAAAAGGCTTACTACATGGATTCTATTTTTATACCTAATATCAAAAGGAGTGTATCCCATGAACTATCTGAACAAAAAAACCGTCGAAGATATTGATGTCGCCGGTAAACGGGTACTCGTCCGCTGCGACTTCAATGTCCCATTTGACAGTGAAGGAAATATCAGCGACACAAAGCGCATTGACGGTGCCCTGCCCACCATCAAGTACCTGGTGAACCACAAAGCAAAGGTCATTCTCTGCTCCCATTTGGGCCGCCCGAAGGGCGAGTTCAACATGAAATTCTCCCTGGCACCGGTTGCCAAGTGCCTTTCCGAAAAGCTCGGTCAGGAAGTCAAGATGGCAAAAGACGTCATTGGCGAAGACGCCAAGGGCATTGCCGCTTCGCTGAAAGACGGCGAAGTTGAGCTGCTCGAAAACGTTCGCTTCCACAAGGAAGAGGAAAAGAACGACCCGGCGTTTGCAAAAGAGCTGGCATCCATGGCTGACATCTACGTCAACGATGCTTTCGGCACCGCACACCGCGCGCACGCTTCCACCGCCGGTGTGGCAGACTACCTGCCGGCTGTCTGCGGCTACCTCATCCAGAAGGAAATCACCGTGATGGGCACAGCCCTGCAGGACCCGAAGCGTCCGTTTGTTGCCATTCTCGGCGGTGCAAAGGTTTCTGATAAAATCGGCGTCATCACCAACCTGCTTGATAAAGTGGACACCCTCATCATCGGCGGCGCTATGGCTTACACTTTTATGAATGCACTGGGTTACAGCATCGGCTCTTCCCTGTGTGAAAAAGACAAGATCGACACTGCCAAAGATATCATGGCAAAGGCCAAGGAAAAGGACGTCAAATTCCTGATTCCGCTTGACAATGTGGTTGCAAAGGAATATGCTGAGAATGCCGAATTCCAGACCATTCCTTCCGACTGTATCCCGGACGGCTGGATGGGACTGGACATTGGCCCGAAAACACGCGAAGCGTTCGCACAGGCAATCCGCGGCGCAGGCACCGTGGTGTGGAACGGCCCGATGGGCGTTTCTGAATGGAAAAACTTTGCAGCCGGCACCATTGCCGTTGCGAAGGCAGTTGCGGAAAGCAACGCGATTTCCATTATCGGCGGCGGCGACTCCGCAGCGGCAGTCGAAAACCTCGGCTTTGCCGACAAGATGACGCACATTTCCACAGGCGGCGGCGCCTCCCTCGAATTCCTCGAAGGAAAGGTTTTGCCCGGCATTGCCTGCCTGAACGATAAAGATTAATTCTGCCGCAAGGGGCGGGGCTGAGCCCCGTCCCTTTTGTGTTTTCAAAATGAATTCTGCGGGCGTGCCCGCACATACAGGAAAAGGAGCGATTCTCATGAAGAAAGCAATCCGCAAGGCTGTCATCGCCGGAAACTGGAAAATGAACAAAACCCCCGCAGAGGCCAAAGTGCTGCTGGAGGGAATCAAACCGCTGGTAAAAGACGCCGGCTGCGGCGTTGTCTGCTGCGTACCGTACGTAGACCTGCCCGTCGTGCTGGAAGCTGCCAAAGGCACAAACATTGGCGTCGGTGCGGAAAACTGCCACTGGGAAAAAAGCGGCGCCTACACCGGCGAAGTTTCCGCTGAAATGCTCGCCTCCATGGGGGTTCAGTATGTCATTATCGGCCACAGTGAACGCCGTCAGTACTTCGGTGAAACCGATGAAACCGTCAACAAGCGTGTTCGTGCCGCACTGGATGCCGGTCTGACCGTCATTCTCTGCGTGGGCGAAAGCCTGCAGCAGCGCGAGCAGGGCATTACCGGCGAGCTGGTTGCCATGCAGACCAAAATTGCGCTGGGCGGCGTTTCCAAAGAGGAACTGTCCCGCATCATCATCGCTTATGAACCTATCTGGGCCATCGGCACCGGTAAAACCGCAACCAGCGAGCAGGCAAACGAAGTCTGCAAAACCATCCGCGATACCGTTGCCGCTGTTTATGACAAATCCGCCGCAGACGCTCTGACCATTCAGTACGGCGGCTCAATGAAGCCTGCCAATGCGGCAGAACTGCTTGCACAGCCGGATGTTGACGGCGGACTCATCGGCGGTGCTTCCCTGAAGCCGGAAGACTTCGCTGCCATCGTCAAGGCTGCAACCGAGGGCTGAACCCAGCCCGAAACGAACTGACTTACACACAGAAAGGATACAAACTATGGCAAAAAAACCGGTTATCCTGATGATTATGGACGGCTTCGGCATTGCTCCAAAAGAGGGCAACGCCATCGCCGCCGCTAAGAAACCGAACCTCGACCGTCTGTTTGCCGCCAACCCGGTTACACACATTGGTGCTTCCGGCCTGAATGTGGGCCTGCCGGACGGGCAGATGGGCAACAGTGAAGTCGGCCACACCAACATGGGCGCCGGCCGCGTTGTTTATCAGGAGCTTACCCGCATTACCAAGTCCATTGAGGACGGCGATTTCTACACGAATCCCGCCTTTGCAAAAGCTGTTGAAAACTGCAAAGCACACGACAGTGCCCTGCACATTTTCGGCCTGCTTTCCTCCGGCGGCGTACACAGCCACCTGACACATATCTTCGCGCTGGTAGAACTGGCCAAGCGTGCAGGACTGAAAAAAGTTTATCTGCACGCCTTTTTGGACGGCCGTGACGTGCCGCCGAAGTCCGGCAAGGATTTCCTGACACAGTGCGACGCAAAGCTCCAGGAAATCGGCGTCGGCAAGATTGCCACAGTCGCCGGCCGCTACTACGCCATGGACCGCGACAAAAACTGGGACCGCCTGAGCAAGGCTTACGCCGCCATGGTTTACGGCGTGGGAGAAACCGCCGCAACCGCAGAGGAAGCGGTTCAGAATTCCTATGACAAGAATGTTACGGACGAATTCGTTCTGCCCGCCGTAATCGACAAAGCCGGCACCGTGAAGGCCAATGACTCCGTCATCTTCGCAAACTTCCGTCCTGACCGTGCCCGGCAGATTACCCGCGCGTTCGTTGACCCCGCATTTGACGGCTTTGAACGCAAAAACGGCTGCTTCCCGGTCACCTTTGTCACCATGGCGCAGTACGATGCTGAAATGCCGAATGTTACCGTCGCATTCCCGCCGGAAAAGTTGGTCAACACGCTGGGCGAATATATCTCTAACCACGGCATGAAACAGCTGCGCATTGCCGAAACCGAAAAGTACGCGCATGTGACGTTCTTTTTTAACGGCGGCGTGGAAGAGCCGTATCCGGGTGAAGACCGCATTCTGGTCAAATCCCCCAAAGTGGCAACCTATGACCTGCAGCCGGAAATGAGCGCACCGGAAGTCACCGCAAAGCTGGTGGATGCCATTCATTCCGGTAAATACGATATGATTATCCTCAACTTCGCGAACTGCGATATGGTTGGTCACACCGGCGTGTTTGAAGCCGCTGTGAAAGCCGTGGAAACCGTAGACACCTGCGTCGGTAAAGTCACAGACGCCATTGCGGACATGGGCGGCGTCGCGCTGATTACCGCAGACCACGGCAACGCGGATAAAATGGTGGACAAGGACGGCAAGCCCTTTACCGCACACACCACCAACCCGGTTCCGTTCTGCGTAGTCGGCTATCCCTGCAAACTGCGTGAGGGCGGCTGCCTGGCAGACATTGCCCCAACCATGCTGCAGATCATGGGTCTGCCGCAGCCGAAAGAAATGACCGGAAAAAGCCTGATTCAGTAAGCTCGCTTTCCTTTGGCAGACTGAAAGCAAGTCTTCCCTAAATGATACAGAAAAAGCATCCTTCTACGAAAAAAAATCGTAAAGGGATGCTTTTTATTATTTATACCCTAGTAACTCCAAAAAGGGTTTTTACTCGACTGTAATTTCCACAATGCTGCACGCCGGCATGGTAAAGGTAAGCGTTTCGCCCTTGACCGTAACCTTGTCAAACGGTTCCGGCTGTACGGCATTCGGTGCATCAAAGGTGTTGTGCGCATCCATCGCGCCGGCCAGGATACGTGCGCTGACCTTTCCGGCTTCCTTGTTAAGCAGGCGGCACTCCACCGGCTCGGAACCAGTCAGGGAGGTGTTAGCCGCTGTGAGGTGCAACACGCCCTTTTCATCGACGGAAGCGGAAACACTGAGCTGCGGGAATTCCTCGCCCTCAGTGCCAATCTGTGCAGACTCAACGAAGCTGTCCACCAACTCCGCATCCTGATGTGCCTTGTAAAGGTCAAACACATGGTAGGTTGGCGTCAGCAGCATCTTGTCGCCCTCTGTCAGGATAACTGCCTGCAGCACGTTAACCATCTGCGCAATATTTGCCATAACAACGCGGTCGCTGTGCTGGTTAAAGATGTTCAGTGTCAGCGCGGCAACCATCGCGTCGCGCATGGTGTTTTGCTGATACAGAAAGCCCGGATTCGTGCCCGGCTCCACGTCGTACCAAGTGCCCCACTCGTCGACAATCAGACCCACACGGTGCTTCGGGTCATATTTATTCATCACCTGCGTGTGGTTGGAAATCAGTTCCTCCATGAACAGGGCTTTTTTCAGAGTGTCGTAATACTGCGCCTCGTCAAAACCGGTCGCGTGCCCCTTTTTCTCCCAAGTGCCCGGTACGGTGTAGTAGTGCAGAGTCAACGCGTCCATGAACGGGCCTGCACTCGCCATGACTTTGTCTGTCCAGTTGTAATCCGCGCCGTTCGGGCCGCAGGCAATGCGGCACAGCTTGTTTTCCCCGTAGTTGCGCGCAAAGGTCTGGTACCGGCGGAACAGATCCGCATAATACTCCGGACGCATATTGCCGCCGCAGCCCCAGTTTTCGTTGCCAACACCAAAGTATTTGACACCCCACGGCTTTTCACTGCCATTCGCCTTGCGCAGTTCTGTCATCGGCGAAAGGCCGTCAAAGTTCATGTACTCAACCCACTCGCTCATTTCCTGCACCGTGCCGGAGCCGACATTTCCGTTTACATACGGCTGGCAGCCCAGCTGGCGGCAGAGCTCCATAAATTCATGGGTACCAAAGGAATTGTCCTCAGTAACGCCGCCCCAGTTGGTGTTGACCATCCTTTTGCGGGTTTCTTTCGGACCGATGCCGTCTTTCCAGTGGTACTCATCCGCAAAACAGCCGCCCGGCCAGCGCAGAACCGGCACCTGAATGTTGCGCAGCGCCTCGACAACATCTTTGCGCATACCGTTTTCATTTGGAATCTTCGCGTTTTCCCCTACAAAGACGCCGTTGTAAATGCACCGGCCCAGGTGCTCGGAAAAATGGCCGTAAATATTGCGATTGATCTTGCTTTTTTTGCGGGCTGCATCAATAGTGATTTTGCTCATCTTTCAATGACACTCCTTTTCCTGCATCAAAATAGTTACTGACAAATGCAGGTTCCCTTCCGGAAAGCACGCCGTATTTGTCCGTATGAGTTTAGTATATTGCTTCTGTCCTGTATTTACAAGGCGGGCTGCGCATTTTCTTCTCCGAAAATTGGAAGCTGATTTTATGCAATTGCAACAAATCGGAAGACTCTGTCAGCGGTCAGTAGCGCACACCTCCGTAAGAACGTGCAAAATCGATTGCAACTGCAGGCAACCTGTGCCATAATAAGAGAAACAGTGCCGCCGCGGCGGCAGGGAGGCAGTCGAATGGAAATTGAACGCAAATGGCTGATGGAGGCAAAACCGCAGGGCTTTCCGGTTCTGGAGGAGGCAGTGGTGTACCAAGGGTATCTTTGCACTCGGCCAACCGTGCGCATCCGCAGCAAAACCTGCGGCGGGCAAACCGGCTACCGCCTGTGCATCAAGGGCAAGGGCACGCTGGTGCGGGAAGAAATCGAGTTGGATCTGCCACCGGAAAAATTCGAGGCGCTTTCCCGCCTGCTGACACAGCCGATGATTCGCAAGGACTACACGGTGTTTGCCCTGCCCGACGGGCTGCGACTGGAATACAGCGAAGTGGACACCGGCAAGCCGGGGGCTTTCGCTTATGCAGAAGTGGAATTTTCCAGTGTGGAAGCCGCGCACGCCTTTCGCGCACCCGCCTGCCTTGGCCGCGAGGTCACAGAGGAGCCGGGCTGGACGATGGCGGACTACTGGAACAAATGCGTGCAGGCTTAACAATCAGGTTTATCGGGAGGGATGACCATGCGCTTTTTTGACCTTCATTGTGATACCATCAGCACACGGGTGGCACGCGGCGGCGGCAAAGTGCACCTGCGCCGCAGCGAGGGGCAGCTTGACCTGGAGCGCCTGCGTGCAGGCGGCGTTTCCGCGCAGGTTTTTGCCGCCTTTCTGCCCACCGGCGATGCCGCCAGAGAAGTCGGCGTCACTGAAAAGCCGCAGGCGCTTTTTGACCAAATTTACGCCTGCTATCAAAAGGAACTGCGTGCCAACAAAGACCTGCTTGCGCCTGCGCTTTCCGGCAGGGACATTCTGAAAAACGAGCAGAACGGCCGCATCTCCGCCATTCTCAGTATTGAAGACTCCGTTTTGCTGGATGGCAATCTGCACAAGCTGCCTGCGCTGCACAAAAAAGGCGTGCGTATTATGACGCTGACATGGAACTATGAAAACAGCCTCGGCTACCCTGCCAGCCCGGTTCCCGCAGACATGGCGCGCGGTCTGAAGCCCTTTGGCAAAGCGGCGGTGCAGCGGATGCAGGAGCTTGGCATTCTAGTGGATGTTTCCCACCTTTCGGACGGCGGCTTTCAGGATGTTGCCGCGCTTTCCCGCACTGCACACATTCCCTTTGCCGCAACCCATTCGTGTGCCCGCGCGCTGTGCCCGCACCCGCGCAACCTGACTGACGAAATGCTGCACACCATCGGTGAAACCGGCTCGGTGTGCGGTATCAACTTCAACGCCTACTTTTTAAACGGGCGCAGCGGCAATTACACAAAAATTGACGACATTGTGCAGTGTGCACGGTATATGCGCAACAAAGCCGGCATTGACGCGCTGGCACTCGGCTCCGATTTCGACGGCATTGATTCCACTCTGGAGTTTGGCGACTGCGCCGGCCTGCCACAGCTGGCAGATGCGCTGGCCATGTACTTTCCCTCTGAAGAAGTTGAAAAAATCTGCTGGAAAAATGCCCTGCGCGTTTTTTCTGCTGTTACAGACCGATGAAAAAAGAAACCGCCCGACGCACACGGTACTTTCCAGTGCGTTGGGCAGTTCCTTTTATGAGCTCATTTGATTGCTTTCTATTATTCTATAGAATGGTTCCGAAAATCAGTGTTCTGCGAACAAACGCTGTGCGGCGTGAGAGCGCTCCAGCACATGAACCAAAACCAGACCGCCAACGGTGCACATCACCACTTCCCCAATGCCAATTGTCAGGGCATTCATCAGGAACACCTGCATCCCGAAGTTGGCAAGGGAAAGGCTGGTGCCTGTTCCAAGGCAGGTAATCTCAAAAGAAATAATCACCATGTTGGCAATGACCGCCATCAGCGAGGACACCACCGGCAGCCCTTTCCAGCGCACCCCGCGCAGCGCACGGCACAGCACCGTCCCCACCAAGGTCGCCAAAGTGCCGAAAATCCAGTCCACCGGCCCGAACGGGCTGGAAAGGTTGCCTAGAAAGCACCCAACCGCCAGCCCGGGCACCGCCGCCGGCGTCAGCACCGGCAGAATGGTCAGCACCTCGCTGAAGCGGAACTGAATAGCCTGCGAACCCACACCGAGTGCATTTGCCAGAAGCGTCAACACCAGGTAAAGGGCCGCAATAATCCCCGCCTGCGCCAAGTACAGCACAGGCATTTTCTTACTCTGCATCTGTAATTCCTCCAGTAGGCAGACTTCCGCACAGAAGCCGCCCTAGTAAATATTTTAGGTCCGGAACTCACGACGGACCTGCCGAAGCAATTCGGCAACGTTCTACATTTTACACGAAAGACCTGCAAAATGCAAACCATTCTTCCTGCAGGCAGCAAAAAACCGAACCGCAGAAAAGCCGGTTCGGTTTTTTCTTTATTCCGCTTCAGACTGCTCCTGCGGGGCAGGAACCGTCTTTTTAATCTGTATACGTTCAATGCGCCGCTCCCGAATGCGCAGTGCTGTCAGCGTCAGGGTTTCACAGTTGACAGTGGGGTGCTCGTTTTCGTGCGGAATCCGCCCCAAAAGCGCCACCATCAGCCCTGCGATGGTTTCATACTCTCCCTTGGGCAGAGTGACACCCGTCAGGTCTTCGATGTCCTCTACCAGCAGGGAACCTTCTACCGACCAGTGGTTCGGCCCATCCTCCACGATTTCCTCCTCCTCGTGGTCGTACTCGTCCTGAATACTGCCCACGATGGCTTCCAGAAGGTCTTCCAACGTAATAAGACCTTCGGTGCCGCCGTACTCGTCCACCACCACTGCAATCTGGCGATGCTGCTCGGTCATCTCCTGAAACAGCTTGCTGCAGGACTGCGTTTCCGGCACAAATGCCGCCGGACGCATCAGGTCGGTCAGCTTTCCTTCCTGCGGTGGCTGCCCAATGAATTTGAGCAGATCCTTTACATACAGGAAGCCGAGGATGTTGTCCAAGTCCTCATGGTAAACCGGAATGCGGGAAAACCCTTTTTCCATAGAAAGGCGCACCACATCTTGCACGGTATCGGTGTCCTCCACGGCGGCAATTTCGGTGCGGTGCGTCATCATTTCCGAAACCGTGTTATCATCAAAGTCCAATACATTGGAAATCATGTCCTTTTCGGTTTCCTCAATCACACCGCGCTCCTCGCCTTCGTCCACCATCAACCGGATGCCCTCTTCGGTTACGGTTTCCTGGTCGTCCTGCCCGGGGCGGATGTTGAACAAACGCAGCACAGTTGTGGTGCTGACTGTCAGCAGCTTCACTAGTGGTGTAAAGAACGCCGACAGGCCGTTTAGAAAGCCCGCGAAGCGAAACGCGATTGCCTCCGCACGGTGCAGCGCCAGCTGCTTGGGAACCAGCTCCCCCAGCACCAGCGAAAAGTAGGAAAGAACCAGCGTGATGAGCAAGGACGAAACAACCTGCAGAACACTGCGGGGCAGTCCGGTCACTAGCAGTGCATCCGCCAGCATGGTGGAAAAGCTCTGCGACGCCGCCGCACTGGAGAGAAAGCCGGACAGCGTCACGCCGACCTGAATCGTCGCCAAAAAGCGGTTGGAGTTGCGCGTCAGCTTCAGGATGGCTTTGGCTTTTGAATTTCCGTCTTCCGCCATTTTGCGGATCTTGCTGTCGTTAAGCGTAATGACTGCGATTTCAGAGGCGGAAAAAAAGCCGTTAATCAGAATCAGGACAGCCAGCAGAAACAGGCTGCCCCATGGAAACATTGCGGTACCATCAGGGTCAGGTGCCATAAAAAAAAGATCCCCTTTCACAACTGGCTCCAATAATCTTGTGCTTTTGGTACATAATATCCGTACACAGCCAGTATATTGTCCTTATTTTACAGCACAGCAGGGCACACTGTCAACCGGCGTACCCCCACGCGGCGTTTCGTGCGGGCGGGCATCCCGCCGCGCGGGAGCCGCCCTTTTTGTAAAACAAGAAATTCGTCAATATTTTCACACCACGGGCCAAATTCCCTTTACACAAAGTGAAAATAGTGTTAGAATTTACTCTGGAATGCGTGCTGCGTTCAGCCCGCACCCCATTAGGTAATATAATCATTCCTAAAGGAGGAAAACATTTCATGGATTCTAGGAAAATGAAAACCATGGATGGCAACACCGCTGCCGCGCATGTTTCGTATGCGTTTACGGATGTCGCTGCCATCTACCCCATCACCCCGTCTTCACCGATGGCTGATGAGACTGACAAGTATGCGGCTGCAGACCGCGAAAACCTTTTTGGCCAAAAGGTCAAAGTAACAGAAATGCAATCTGAAGCCGGTGCGGCGGGTGCTGTTCACGGTGCTCTGGCCGCCGGTGCCCTGACCACCACTTACACTGCTTCTCAGGGCCTTCTGCTGATGATTCCGAATATGTACAAAATCGCCGGCGAGCTGCTTCCGGGCGTCATTCACTGCGCCGCCCGTTCCCTGGCAACCCATGCGCTGTGCATCTTCGGCGACCACTCCGACATTTACGCCTGCCGCCAGACCGGCTTTGCCATGCTGTGCTCCAACAGCCCGCAAGAGGCCATGGATCTGGGCGCAGTTGCGCATCTGGCTGCCATTAAGGGCCGCGTGCCGTTCCTGCACTTCTTCGACGGCTTCCGTACTTCTCACGAAGTGCAGAAGATCCACATCTGGGACTACAAAGATTTGGACGATATGCTTGACCATGACGCTGTCGATGCTTTCCGCCGCCGTGCACTGAACCCGGAGCATCCGGTAACCCGCGGCACTGCCCAGAACGATGATATTTTCTTCCAGGCAAGCGAAGCTTCCAACCCCTACTACGATGCCCTTCCGGAAATCGTTGTGGAGTATATGAATAAAGTCAATGCAAAGATTGACACAGACTACAAGCCGTTTAACTACTACGGCGCACCGGATGCAGAGGAAGTCATCATTGCGATGGGCTCTGTCTGCGAAGCTGCAGAAGAAGTTGTTGACTACCTTTGCGCTGCCGGCGAAAAGGTCGGTCTGGTGAAGGTTCACCTGTACCGTCCGTTTGTTCCGAAGTATCTGCTCGATGTCCTGCCGAGCACTGTCAAGAAGATTTCCGTGCTTGACCGCACCCGTGAGCCCGGCTCCATCGGTGAGCCGCTGTACCTGGATATTCTGGCTGCCTTCGCAGGCACTCCGTTCCAGAACACACCGGTTTACACCGGCCGCTACGGCCTCGGCTCCAAGGACACAACCCCCGGCGACCTTGTTGCTGTGTACCGCAACATGGAAGCTGCCGAACCGAAGAAGCGCTTCACCATTGGTATCAACGACGATGTCACGCATCTGTCCCTGCCTGTTAAGGAAAATCCCGACACGACCCCGAAGGGCACGCACTCCTGCAAATTCTGGGGCTTGGGCGCTGACGGCACCGTCGGTGCAAACAAGAACTCCATTAAGATTATCGGCGACCACACCGATATGTACGCACAGGGCTACTTTGCTTATGATTCTAAGAAATCCGGCGGCCTGACGGTTTCCCATCTGCGTTTTGGCGACAAGCCGATTAAGTCCACGTATTATATCAGCAAGGCTGATTTTGTTGCCTGCCACAAGGCTTCCTATGTCTATGAATATGACATGGTGCAGGATCTGAAAGACGGCGGCAGCTTCCTGCTCAACTGCGAGTGGAGCGATGATGAGTTAGACGAAAAGCTTCCCGGCAAGATGAAGAAATACATTGCCGACCACAGCATCAACTTCTACACCATTGACGGTGTGAAGCTTGGCAAGGAAATCGGCTTGGGCAAGCGCATTAACACCATTCTGCAGTCCGCTTTCTTCTCCATTGCCAACATCATTCCCGGCGAGAAGGCAGCCCAGTACATGAAGGACGCTGCTACTAAGTCCTATAGCAAAAAGGGTCAGAAGATTGTTGACATGAACCACGCCGCAATTGACCGCGGCGCGCAGGAGTATCACAAGGTCAACGTACCGGCCAGCTGGAAAACCGCGGCGGAAGACGCCAAGGCTGCAAAGGTTTCCTGTGAAAACAAGGACACCGAAAAGTACGTCAACGACGTGATGATTCCTTCCAATAAATACAAGGGCAACGAGCTGCCGGTTTCCACTTTCGTGGATATGGCTGACGGCACGGTTCCGGCAGGCTCCGCTGCTTATGAGAAGCGCGGCATTGCCATCGATGTTCCGGAATGGAATCCGGACAACTGCATCCAGTGTAACTTCTGCTCCTATGTCTGCCCGCACGGCGTTATCCGTCCGGTCGCTCTGACAGCAGAAGAGGCTGCAAAGATGCCTGCAAGCCAGAAGACCAAGGATATGACCGGTATGCCCGGCATGAAGTTCGCAGTCACCATTTCTCCGTACGACTGCCAGGGCTGCGGCAGCTGCGCAAATGTCTGCCCCGGTATGAAGGGCAACAAGGCACTGGTCATGAAGCCAATGGACGAAGAAATCTTCGCAGAAGAAGGCTTTGTCGCCGGTCAGAAGATCGACGTCAAGCCGGAAGTGCTTGCAAAGTTCAAGGAAACAACCGTCAAGGGCAGCCAGTTCAAACAGCCGCTGCTTGAGTTCTCCGGCGCTTGCGCAGGCTGCGGTGAAACACCTTACGCCAAGCTGGCAACCCAGCTGTTTGGCGACCGGATGTATATTGCAAACGCAACCGGCTGCTCCTCCATTTGGGGCGCATCCGCACCGTCCACACCTTACACCCGTAACAAGCGCGGCTTCGGCCCGGCATGGGACAACTCCCTGTTTGAGGACAACGCCGAGTTTGGTCTGGGCATGACCCTGGCGCAGAACGCGATTCGCGGCCGTCTGCAGAGCTACATCGAGCAGATTATGAGCAGCGACAAAACTTCTGCAGCCCTGAAGACTGCCTGCCAGAACTACCTGGACACCAAGGACAGCAGCACAGACAACCGCGCCGCAACGGATGCCCTGATTCCGGAACTGGAAAAAGCTGCAGCTGCTGGCTGTGAGCTTTCCAAGAAGACACTGGCTGACAAAGACTACCTCGCAAAGAAGTCCATGTGGATCTTCGGCGGCGACGGCTGGTGCTATGACATCGGCTTCGGCGGCGTTGACCATGTGCTTGCTTCCGGCGAAGATGTCAACATTCTCGTATTCGACACCGAGGTTTATTCCAACACCGGCGGACAGGCTTCCAAGTCCACTCCGGCAGGCGCTGTTGCACAGTTCGCTGCAACCGGCAAGGCCACGAAGAAGAAAGACCTGCCCGGCATCGCAATGACCTACGGCTACGTTTATGTTGCACACGTTGCAATGGGTGCTGACATGAACCAGTGCATCAAGGCATTCCACGAAGCAGAAAGCTACCATGGCCCGTCCATCATCATTGCTTATGCTCCCTGCATCAACCACGGCATTAAGGGCGGCATGAGCATTGCACAGACCGAAGAGAAAAAGGCTGTGCAGGCTGGCTACTGGAAGCTGTTCCGTTATGACCCGCGTCTGACCGATGAGGGCAAGAACCCGTTCCACCTCGACAGCAAGGCTCCGACCGCTAACTACCGTGACTTCATCATGGGTGAAGTCCGTTACAACAGCCTGACCCGTGCATTCCCGGATCGCGCTGAAAAGCTGTTTGCAGCCGCTGAGAAAGATGCGAAGGAAGATTTCGAGCATCTTGAGGAATTGGCTAAACAATAAGTTTTTCCTGAATCCAATAGAAAAAAAGGCTCTGTGCAGCAATGCACAGAGCCTTTTTTCGTCTGTTTCGCTCATCTCTGTCTGGCAATCCGCCGAATCAACCTTATGAGCAGTACAGAAGCAAAAAATGTCAGCAAATAGGAGACAAGTATGTTTCCAAACAAGACGGAAAAAGTATCTGAACCCGAAACAAACCCTGAAGATGTTTCCCTCTAGGATATTTCTTCTTTTGTAAATAGCGCTTTCGCCTGCCTGCTCTGCTTTCTTTTACAATCCGACTTTTCATTTATCATGAACTTTTATTTTATTCGTCACGCAGTATTCACATAGTTTGGGCATAATAATAAGCACAGTCAAGGAGAAATCAGGATCGCTACCACTTAGTGAAAGGAATGAGCACTATGTATGATCCCAATCAAAATACCCCAACTGGCAACGAACAGAACACAAATAACAGCGGCATGAATAATGAAGAAAAAAATGCCAATTCTAATACGGGAAGCGATGCGGTCTGGAACGGCGAAAGCTACCATTCCGGACATATCCACGCGGATGACTACACACCGGAAGGCTACACCAACCCCTCCACCCAGTGGCAGGACAACAGCGCTTACGGCACAACGCAGTCCCAGCAGAACAATTACACCGGTTACACCCAACCGCAGGACCCCGTGTGGCACCAAAGCACCTGGCAGCCGCCGATTTATCAGGACCCCGCGCAAGACGTAAAAAAGCCCAAAAAGAAGCGCGGCAAAAAAGGCAGCCGCACCTGGGTGCGTGTGGTTGCCGGCGTCGTGGGCGGCTTCATGATTTCGGCGTGCTCCATCGGTGCGTTTGTTGCATTGGTTAACAATGGCGTCATTCAGTTTGGTACAAGCGGTTCCGGCAACGCGGCTTTCACCATTACCAAAATGATTGACAACACCAGCAGTACCGCCAGCAGCACCTCTACCAGCAAACTGCTGACCAAACAGCAGGTCGCCGCCAAGGTGATTCCGAGTGTTGTGCTTGTGCAGAATTATCAAAACACCTCCGGACTGGACTTTTCCGGCACCAGCACCGACAAGAGCAGCAGTAGCAGTGGAAGCACCTATGACGATACCAGCCTGTTCGGTGGCTTTGGCGGAGATGAAGAAAACAACGGACGCCAGAGCAGCGGAACCAGCAGCTCCGGTTCCGGTTCCTCCTCTGAGGATTCCGGCAGTATGTCTCCAGCAGGAGAAGGCTCCGGCGTCATCACCAGCAGCGACGGCTATATCATGACCAATGCCCATGTGGTGGAAGGTGCCACCGCGCTGAAAGTGGTTCTGAGCAACAACAAGAGTTACGAAGCCAAGCTGATCGGCAGCGACACGGTCACCGACCTGGCGCTGATTAAAATTGACGCAACCGGCTTGACTGCCGCCGAATTTGGCGACAGCAGCAGCCTGAAAATCGGCGACGGCGTTGTAGCTGTCGGCAATCCGGGCGGCAGTGAACTGGTTTCTAGTGCTACATTTGGGAACATTTCCGCGCTGAACCGAAACATTACGGATGAAAACGGCTACAGCCGCGAATGCATCCAGACCGATGCCGCCATTAACCCCGGCAACTCCGGCGGCGCACTTGCCAATATGTATGGGCAGGTCATCGGCATCAACTCCAGCAAGCTGACACAGGTGGGCGGCACTTCCGCAGAAGGTCTTGGCTTCGCTATTCCAATCAACGATGCACAGCCCATCATCTCCAGTCTGAAACAGTACGGCTATGTAAAAGACCGCGCGGTACTGGGCATCAGCGGTCGCATGATTGACTCCGTCACCGCCCGCATTTATGGTTTGAGCAGCACCGGCTTTGTGATTCAGAAAATCACCAACACCGAGCTGACCAAAGCAGGCGTTACCATTGGCGATATGATTACCAAAATTGACGGCACAGACGTCGCGTCGAGCGGCACCATTACCTCGGCAGTCGCGAAGAAAAAAGCCGGCGACACGGTGAAGCTTTCCTTGCTGAGCCTGCAGACCGGCACCACCAAATCGGTCACCGTGAAGTTAATCGCGCAGACCGGCAAGAGCGCCTGATTTTCTCTATTTGCTTACAAGTCTTTTTTTCATAAATTTCTCCTCTCTCTGGAAAGGCAGTTCGGGGCAACCCGGGCTGCCTTTCTGCTTTTTCGTCATTTTCTAACGGAAACTCCGACACAGTCAGCCGTTACCCCGCTTCCTTTAGTGACCATCGACTTCGACTGCGGAAAGAACTCGCCTTCGCGCGGACTCTGCCGCTTTTCCGGCGGGAAGGCCGCCATATTGGAAAGTAAGTGACCGCGACGCACCATAAAAAGCCTCTGAAACCGCAATTCATGCAGGTTCAGAGGCTTTTTTGAAAGTCCTATTCGCCGTCGGCAGGGACGGTTTCCGCTTCTTCCGCAACAGGCGGCTGCGCCGCCTGCTGCCAAACGCCGTGCAATTTTGGCAGTGAAACCGCCCGGAACTGACCGCGCAGTTTTTGTTTGGTTATTTCCTCCTGAAAGTGGGTTCGAATTCCACCGTCGCTGCCCAAAAGATCCAGCAGCATTTCTGTGGATTCCGACAGGCTCGGCTGCTCGTCAAAGCGAATCAGAAGTTTTTCGGTTTCATCATAAAAGATAAATTTCATTACGCGGGTAAAGGGCGTCTGCAGAAAAGAAACATAGAGCTGCAAAGCCGGCCTGCCCTCCTCATCCGTTGTGGCGCGGGCGGAACAGCCCACCGGATAAGTTTCTCCGCTGTATGTCAGGCTTCCGCGAAACGGCTCGTTTTCCAGTCCGGCGGAAAGCGTGTTGTTCTCTTCCCCGCAGCGCAGGCAGAGGTGGCACATTCCCGGCGTAAAGCCAAAGGTCACTTCCCGAACCGCAGGTGGAAAATTGTTGGTGAAAATCTGCAGCGCAAGCGGCATCACCGAGCCGAAACTGCCCTCCAAATGGTACGTCCGGCCGTCCAGCGGCTGTACGCACGCCGGCACCGGCGGCAGCGTGAGCGTCGGTACACGGCTTTTTCGCAAAAAGGGAAATGCCGCACGCGGCGCTTCCGGCGGCGCTGTTTGACCCACCGCATACAAATGCGAAAGCGTTTCCTGCAGCCGGCGCACCGCGCGAAGATTCGGCGGCAGCGGTTCCTTGTGAAAGCCCTGCGCATCCCGCGCGAAATACTGTGCAATGATGGTACTGGCTTCATCCGTAACAAACGTCTGGCTGCCGCTGGTCAGCGCAACCACCGCATCCAGGTGCGGCAGCACAATCACGTGCTGCCCGTACACGCCGCTGTACTGAAAGGCTTTTTCAATCGGAAAGCGCCAAAGCTGATAGCCATAGCCGCTGTCGCGGCAGTCGGGGCTGGTCTGCACCATGCCGTTCACGCTGTCGCGAACCCACTGCTCCGCAACCAGCTGCCGCCAGCCGTCCGCGCATTTCCAGCGGCCGTTCTGCAGGTAAAGCTGCCCTAATTTCGCCATGTCAATCGTGCGCAGATACAGCCCCCAGCCGCCCTTTTCAATTCCCATTGGGCAAACGTCCCAGCGCGGCTTGGGAATCTGCATCGGCTCAAACAAGCGCGGCATCAGGTAAGTGACCAGCGGCTCACCGGTCACTTTGCGCAGAATCGCAGAAAGCATATAGGAATTCATGCTGTTATAATAAAAATCCGTTCCCGGTTCAAACGCACAATCGGAAGCAAGGTACCCGCGCACCCAGTCACGGTCGGTTTCGCTGAAAACTTCGTTGTACTTGACCCCGGCAGTCATCTGCAGCAGATGCTTCACGGTTACCTGCCCCAGCTTTTGGCTGCGGAACGGCAGGTGCGCATCCGCAAAAAAGTCAACCAGTCGGTTTTCAACAGAAAGGCGGCCTTCCTGCACCGCCAGCCCGACCGCCATGCCCACCACGCTTTTGGAAAGAGAAAACTGCATATGCGGATACGCCGCCGTGTAAGGCTTAAAGCTGCCCTCTGCAATCAGCTTTCCGTGGCGCAGCACTGCCACACTGTGCACATGAATGGAGCAGCAGTCGCGCAGGGCGCAGAAAAATCCGTTCATCCACGCGCTTTCCACCCCCTGCGCCTCCGGCGTACTGGTTTCCAAACCATACAGAGAGCGGTCCGGCAGCGGTTTTTCCGGATTGGGCACAAACGGATACGGCGTGCAGTGCTCCAGATTGCCCTGCACCAAACTCATCAGCAGATTGACCGTTTTCATTTGCGACACAAAATCCAAAATCATAGCTGCTCCTTCCCAGCAAAGTCCCGCTCCACCAATTGGTGGAAATCCGGCTCCGGCGCAGGGGACGCAGGCTGCTGCAAGTCAAATTTTTCCCGCAGTCGCAGCCAAAGCTCCGGTAGAAGCAGCCTGAGATGCTCCGGATGGTCCGGCAGCACCGCAACCGCCTGCTGCCGGCTTTCAATCAGCCAGCCCCTGCACGCTGCCCCCTGCAGCACCAAAACGCCCTGCGGGCTGTTGTCCAACAGCGGCACATGCAGCATCCGGAAGAAAGGCTCTCCGTAAATCGGTTCGCCGGCACGCTCCGACCCCAGCAGAAGCACCAGTCGGTTTTTGGTCAGCAGACTGCCCAGTACACCGACCGCATTTTTTCCCGCAGCACAGACCTGTGTCAGCTCAAACCCACTGTTTGACAAAAGTTCCTGGCAGTAAGCCGTTCTGCGGGCACCGCAGTAAAGCACCGCTGCTTCCATATGGAAATCCCCCTTTGCATGGTGTTGCTCAACGGCTTTCGTATGCCGCCGTTTCAATCCCCGGCAGCCCCAGCAGACGGCGCCGCAACATATCCAGCGCGTTGCTCGACGCCAGGTGGCGCAGGTAATCGCGGTCTTTGCGCCCGCCGCGCCCCGTCATGGTGCGCAGATAGGTACGTTCGCCGTCATCCAGTGCAATCAGAATATACCCGACCGGCTTTTCCTCACTGGTTTTCGGCCCCGCCACACCGGTAATGCCGACGCCAAAATCGGCGTGTGCTTTCTGGCGCACGCCCTGCGCCATGGCAAACGCCGTTTCCGGCGAAACCGCACCTTTGGTATCCAAAATTTCCTGCGGCACGTCCAGCAGCAGGTTTTTAACCGCATTGGAATACGTCACCAACCCCATGTGAAACACCTGTGAGGCGCCGGCAATATCCGTAATGCGCTGCGCCAGCAGGCCGCCGGTGCAGCTTTCCGCGGTGGCAAGCAGCTTGTGCTGCTTTTTCAGTTCCTCTACCACAACGACTTCCAGGCTTGCCACATCGGTTCCATACACGAAGCCGCCCAGACGCTGCCGCACCTTTTCCGCAAGCGGGTCGCAGAGCGCCTGCGCCGCCTCCTTAGTTTTGGCTTTGGCGGTCACACGCACATACATCTCGTTTTCCAACGCATAGGTTGCCGCCGTGGGGTTCGCCCCCTGCATCAGGTCGGAAATTTTTTCAGCCGCGCTGCCTTCGCCAATACCAAACGCACGAATGCTGGTGCTGAAAATGACACCGTCCGCCCACCGGGACAGGTACGGCACCGCGTAATTGCGCAGCATCGGCACAAGCTCACGCGGCGGGCCGGGCAGCATGAGCAGAATCTTCCCTTCCTCGGTAGTCAGCCCGCAGCCGGGGGCGGTACCGTGGTCGTTTGGAAACACGGTGCAGCCCTGCGGCAGCATCGCCTGATTCAGCTGACTGGGGCCGCAGACCCTGCCCTCGAAGTACGCTTCCAGCCGCCTGCGGGTTTCTTCGTGGCAACAAAGCTTTTTGCCCGCCGCGGCGGCGCAGGTCTGCTTGGTCAGGTCATCGTCCGTGGGGCCTAAACCGCCGGTGGTCACCACAATGTCACTGTGCGCAAACGCATTTTTCAGCGTTTCCGCCAACCGCTGTGCGTTGTCGCCAACGGTACAGGTGTAACGGATGTCAAATCCCAGCGCCGCCAGTTCGCGCGCCACATAAGCGGTGTCAGAATTGACCACCTGCCCCAGCAGAAGTTCCGTTCCCACACTGATGATTTCCGCTTTCATGCGTATGCCCCTTTTCCAGATTCTTATTTTGCGTGGATAATGCGCACAGACGCGGTCTGCACGCACTCCTCCACCAGCGACTCCACATCCAGCAGCTGCTCCGCACGAACCAGCGCGTCCAGCTGTGGGCGGGTACGCGGATGCTTCGGTGTAAAGACCGTGCAGCAGTCCTCGTACGGCTCAATAGAAATGTCAAACGTACCGATTTTCCGCGCAGTGTCTACAATGTCGATTTTATCAGAACCGATGAGCGGACGGAAAACCGGCATGGAAACGCACGCATCCGTGCAACAGATGGCCTGCAGCGTCTGGCTGGCAACCTGCCCCAAACTTTCGCCGGTAATCAGCGCAAGGCACGCCTCTTTCTGCGCAATCCGCTCGGAAACACGCATCATAAAGCGGCGCATCAGCAGGGTGAACAGGTCTTCCGGGCATTTGTCCCGGATTTCTTCCTGTACGTGCGCAAACTGTACCGTAAACATCGGAATGCGTCCCGCATAGGCTGCCACCTGTGTCAGCAGGTCAACCACCTTCTGCTCCGCGCGGTCACTGGTATACGGCGGGCTTGCAAAATGCACCGCGGTCAGTTCCAGTCCGCGCCGCGCCATCTGCCAGGACGCCACCGGACTGTCAATGCCGCCGCTGATAAGCACAGCTGCCTTGCCGCCGGTGCCCACCGGAATACCGCCCGCGCCACGCACCGGATTGCTGTGGATGTAAGCGCCAAAATCGCGCACCTCTACATACACGGTAATGTCCGGCTCATGCACATCCACCGAAAGGTTCGGGAACTGCTCTAACAGATACCCGCCCATCTCGGCACAAATGGCGGGAGAATTCATCGGAAAGCGTTTGTCTGAGCGCTTCGCTTCCACTTTAAAGGTCTTTGCCGCCAACAGGTCGCGCCGCAGGTAGTCTGCCGCAGCAGATTTGATGGCTTCCATATCCTTCGACGCTACACCCGCGCGCGTGTAGGTGGCAATGCCAAACACACGACCGACACGGTCTACCGCTTCATCAAAGTCCACATTTCCCTGCGGTGTCACCGTAATGGTGGACTGGCGGGAGCGTACGTCAAACGAACCGAGCGGCTCCAGCTTGCGGCGCAGGTTGCGCAGAAGCTGATCTTCAAACACACGGCGGTTCAGCCCCTTGAGAACCAGTTCGCCTAATTTAATTAAAATAATTTCTTTCATGTTCTATATCCCATCTCATTCTGTATTTCGAAAAGCCGCCAAACCGCCGGCGGCTCAGTCCGCTTTCTGCAGCGTACGCAGCCCCTCCTGCAGTACCTGGGCAAATGCCGCACAGTCCTCCTCGGTGTTGTACCGGCAGAAACTGACACGCAGCGCGGTGTCAATCCGCTCGTGCGGAAGTCCCAGCGCTGTAAGTACATGGCTTCTGGCACCCTTGGCGCAGGCTGAGCCGGAGGATACGTAAATGCCGCGCGTTGAAAGGAAATTCAGCATGGTCTGCGCCTTCACCCGCCCTGCCGAAAGGTTCAGCACATAGGGCAGCGCATCATCGCCGCTATTTACCATAACTTCCGGCAGGGCAGCCAGTTTTTCACGCAGGCAACGGTTCAGCCGCGCAATCGCTTGCAGTTCCGCCTCTGTATCCGGCAGCGCCGCGCAGGCCGCGCCAAACCCGCAGAGTGCCGGCATGGCCTCGGTGCCCGGGCGCAGGTTCCGCTCCTGCCCACCACCAAAGGTGCGGGCAGCAATGTGCACGCCCTTGCGCACAAACAGGGCACCAGCGCCCTTGGGACCGTGGATTTTGTGAGAGCTGACCGTCATCAGATCCACCCCGCGTCGGCCGGGACGCAGATTCAGCTTGCCAAACGCCTGCACCGCATCCACGTGCAGCAGGGCGGGCGCCTTGGCGCGGTCAATCGCCGCACGCGCATCGTCAATCGGCAGGATGCTGCCCACTTCGTTGTTAACCGCCATCATACTGACCAGAATCGTGTCCTGATTCACCGCCTCAAACAGCTGCTGTGTCGAAATGTTTCCCGTCTGGTCCGGCTTCAGGTAAACGACCTCAAATCCCTGCTTTTCCAGTTCCTGCATGGGCAGCAGCACGCTTGGGTGCTCCATCGCAGTGGTAACAATGCGGCTGCCGCGTTTGCGGCGCGCCTCTGCCGCGCCGAACACCGCCAGATTGTTGCTTTCCGTACCGCCGGAGGTAAACGTAATCTCCTCCGGTTTGGCGGAAAGCGCCGCTGCTACCTGCGCCCGCGCCGTAGTCAGAGCCTGCTGTGCAGCAAAGCCGAGCGCGTGCAGGGACGAAGGGTTTCCGAATGTTTCCGTCATCGCCTTGAGCACCGCGTCCGCCGCTTCCGGGCAGACACGCGTGGTGGAAGAATTGTCCAGATAGATCTGCTGCAAAAAGAAAACCTCACTTTTCCGTTTTTTCCGGATGTGCCCGGTCATACAGCGTCTGCATCAGCATAAAGATATTTTGTGCCGCCTTGCTTTTGTCAAACGCCTCGCAGGCGCGCTGCATGGCGTCCAGCTCCTCCGGATTTTCCAAAAGCCGCGCAATCACCTGCGCCACATCTGTGCATTCGTCCAGCTTCACCGCCATGTGGTGGCTGCGCAGGAATGCGGCGTTGTCCTCTTCCTGTCCGGGAATCGCGTCAAACACGGCAAGCGGCAGGTTGCACGCCAGCGCTTCGCTGACGGTCAGCCCGCCGGGCTTGGTAATCAGCAGATCGCTCGCGTGCATAAAATTTTCCACTTCGTGCGTAAAGTAAATCAGCCTTGTTTTTTTGCCGCTGTCCTGCACCGCGGTTTCAAATTCCTGATACAGCCGCTCATTTTTTCCGGTGATTACAATCACCTGAAAGTCGAGATTAAGCGTGCATAAGTCCTCATAAATATGAATAATATTGGTCACGCCGAAGGAACCGGCCATAAAAAGCACTGTGCGCTTGTGGGGAGCCAGCCCCATTTTTTCGCGCAGAGCAGCCTTGTCCTTCTTTTGAAAGAAAACATCCGTCACCGGAATCCCGTAGGGATAGACGATTTCCGAAGGCACGCCCATCTTTTCCATCTGCGGCACCATGTCTTCATTACTGACCACATATGCGTCCACGTGCGGCGCAATCCACGCCTGGTGCGGGCCGTAGTCGGTCATCAGGCACACAAGTGGCACCCGGTAGCCGCGCTCCTTCATTTCGGAAACCATTTCCGTTGCAAACGGATGCGTACTCAAAATGACGTCGGGATGCTCATTTTGAATGGTTGGCGCCAGCTTGCCGCTTTGCTGATAGTTGATGCGGAACATCATGCCGCGCATGGGAGATTCTTTATTGGTCGCGCGGTACAGCGTACCAAAAGCTTTTGGTACGCGCTTGCACAAAAAGCGGTACCCGTCACAGCAGGTGTGGTTCAGCAGAGGACCAACGCATTTCAGTGCGTCCAGAACCACCACCTGATTGCCGCTGGAATGGGTTTGGATATACGACTCGACCGCGTGCGCCGCACGCATATGACCGCCGCCCGTAGCTGCGGTTAAAATCAGGATTTTCACCCAATCACTCCTTTTCTGCGTGTACTGGCGGCCTGTCCTCCGCCACACACAGTATACCATACCGCCGTCGTTTTTTCTATGCACAATCTGGGAGATTTGTATTGTTTACGCGGGGCACTGCGCCGCCGCGGAAAAAACGAATGCAAAGCTGTAACTTTACTTCCTTGCCCGCAAATTATATAATGGATTTATGGAAACATATTTTGCCGCCAAAGAAAATGCGGCAGAAGCATGGAGGAATCCAAAATGCGTACATCCGAACATCGTTACCCACCATCAAAAAAAGCGAAACCGCGCAAAGGGCTGCTTGCTGTCATCCTGGCCGTTTCCATTGTTGCGGCAGGCAGCGGCATCGGCGCTTTGCTTTTTAATCGTTCTGCGGCAAAGCCGGAAAGCACTGCCTCCAGTCAGTCTGCACAGCCGGTTTTTGGTTCTGTCAAAGTAGAGGGCGTGTCCCTGCAGGGGATGACTCTGGCAAAGGCACGCGCCGCTGTGATTAGCCATGTGGAAAGCAAAGACACTGGCCGCAGCTACACGCTGACTGGCAGCGAAAAGTCCTACACGCTCAGTGGAAAGGATTTGCACATTACTTATAATATCAATGCCACCCTGCAGAAGGCGCTGAACGAAAGCGCAGCGGACCCGACTGACACCAAGGACTATTCGCTGACCCCCGTGGTGGACCAGACCACCCTGAAAACCCGTCTGGAAGAACTGACACAGCCCGTGAATCAAGAGGCGAAGGAACCGACTATCAAATCCTTTGACGGCAGCAGTTTTACCTTTACGGACGGAACGCCGGGTGTTCAGGTTGACTTGACCGCGCTGCTGGCCGATACGGTCAAAGCGGTCACGGCGGCCGACTCCGGTGAAATCGCCATTCCGACCACAGAAACGCCCTGCAAATACACCGCAGCGGATTTAAAAGGAAAAATTCAAAAGCTCGGCAGCTTTACCACCCAGTCGGTCAATACGGAAAACGGCACTTACAATATGAGCCGGGCTTTGAAAACTGTCAACGGTACCGTGGTAGCTCCGGGCGGTGTCTTCTCATTTCTCGGCATTGTCGGCAACGCAGACAAAGACAATGGCTACAAAATGGCCGGCGCTTTGGAAAACGGGGTCGGTGTGCAAGCTTACGGCGGCGGTATCTGCCAGGCCAGCTCCACCATCTACGGTGCCGTGCTGCGCTCCAACGGCGAAATCACCGAGCGCAGCCCGCACTCCAGCCCATCGGTCTATGTGCCCATCGGCCTGGATGCCACGGTGGCTTACCCCTATCTGGACTTTAAGTTCCGCAACCCGACAGACTACCCCATGTACATTCAAAGCGGCGCGGACGGACGCACCATGTACTGCACCGTTTACGGTTATAAAGATGACAGCTGGGATAAAATTGAGGTCAACTCCAAAGAAACCGGCACGGTTGCACCACCGGCAGACGTTGTAAAAGTTGACAAAACCAAGCCGGTTGGCTATCGGGAAGAAACGGTAAAACCTCTATCTGGACACTATGCCACCAGCAGCCGCACCTTTTACAAAAACGGCAGCGTTGTGCGCACCGAAACCCTTTTCAAATCCTATTATCCGCCGCGTGCAGCCGTTTATGTAGTTGGGCCGTCTGCTGCCGCCGCTTCTTCCACGACATCTTCCAAACCGGCCTCGTCCTCCAAACCCACCACTTCCTCCACGTCCTCCACCGCCTCCAGTAAGCCGGCGGCGTGACCTTAGAAACCGACACTGGTGAAGAATTTTCCGGCGCATTTCCTGTAAAGGTCTTGACTTTTTTCGCAAAATCCGTAATATTAAATGTATATGCTTTTTGCTTTTATTTTGTGAAAAAGAAAGGATGGGGAGATGTGTCGGTTCTGATGGAAAATCCGAAAATCAGCATCATTGTGCCGGTTTACAACGTCGGAAAGTATGTTGGGCAGTGTATGCGCACGCTTACACACCAAACAATTTCTGTTCCTTATGAAATTCTGGCCGTAAACGACGGCTCCACCGACAATTCCCTGGAGGTGCTGCATCAGTATGCGGCCGCCAGCAGCCGCATTCGAATCATTGACCAGCCGAACGCCGGTGTTTCCGCAGCGCGCACTGCCGGCATGGAGGCCGCCCGCGGCGAGTACCTCTGCTTTATTGACGGCGACGACTACGTCGCGCCGAATTATCTGGAGCGCCTTTACCGCGCCTGCACGCTGAACGATGCGGACATCGCCTGCTGCTACTACTACTGGCACCTGGTTTCCAACGATATTCTGTTTGAATATCCTTTCCGCTGCCGCGGCATTTACACCACGGAAGAAGCCTTAAATATTCTTTTGCGCGATGTGCTCATACAATCGTTTCTTTGGTGCAAAATGTATCGTAAGGAGCTGTTTACGCGCTCCGGCGTCAAGTTTCCGCATATGTGCTTCGAGGATCTGGCTGTTCTGCACGAGGTCTTTGCCGTGGCAAACCGCGTTGCGGTGATTGACGAACCACTGTACTTTTATAATATGCACTGCGACAGCACCCTGGGAAAAATGAACCCCGGAAAAGTGAACGATTACGTTCGTGCCATCGCCATGGTTCGCGCGGCTCTGGAAAAAAGCGGGCAGTACAGTCACTACCGCGAAAGTTATCATGCGCTAGCCAAAAAGACGCTGAATAACTGCAATTACTTCGTGCTGAAGCTGCACTCTGAATCCAAAACGCTGCGTGGACTTCTGCCTGACCTGCGGCAGGTCAAGCAGGCGATTGACTGCTGCTGCGCAGAACCTTTCAGCAGCAGCGCTGTGCTGCAGGCACTCCCTTCCATGAGCGGACGTTCGGAGCGGCATAAACGGCTGGCACGGTGACGTGGATTTACACTCGAAAATGACTTTTTCAAAAACAGAAGGCAGCTGCCGCCGAGCGGTTCTCCGCAGGCTGCAGCGCCTTTTTCTTTTACGCTGAAGGAGGTTTGTTTGATGAAAGAACCGCAAACAAAAAAGCAGGACGACGCTGTGCCATGCGACGGTTTTTTTCGTACCGCCGCCGCCACTCCATGCATCCGGGTGGCAGACTGCAAAACGAACGGACAGGCCGTACTGAAACAAATGCGCGCCTGTGCCGCGCAGAATGTGGGTGCGGTCGTTTTTCCGGAGTTGTGCCTGACCGGCTACACCTGCGGCGACCTGTTCCATGACCGCACCCTGCTGCAGGCAGCGGAAGATGCGCTGAAAAGCATCCTCGCTCAAACTGCGGACCTGCCACTGGTGGCTGTCATTGGCGTTCCGGTGCCGCACGGTGCCGCCCTGTACAACTGCGCGGCGGTCTGCTGTGCGGGAACCCTTTTGGGGCTGACTGCAAAACGTTTCCTGCCGAATTACAGCGAGTTTTATGAACGCCGTTGGTTCACACCCGCACCAGCCCAACCGCTGACCGTACAATTTGCGGGGCAGACTGCGCTGCTGGGCAGCGGCATTCTGTACGCCTGTGCGGAGCGTCCCGACCTGAAAATCGGTGTGGAAATCTGCGAAGACCTGTGGGTACCTGCGCCGCCCAGCACAGAACTGGCGCAGACGGGCGCAACGCTGCTGTTAAATCCCTCCGCCAGCGATGAAATCATCGGCAAAGCAGAGTACCGGCAGGAACTGGTTCGCACGCAAAGTGCCCGCCTGTTCTGCACCTATGTATACGCAGACGCCGGTGAAGGAGAGTCAACCACCGACCTGGTTTTTGCCGGACACGACCTGATTGCGGAAAATGGCACCGTGCTCGCCGCGTCTCAATTATTTGAAACCGGCATTCTGACCGCCGACACCGACTTGGAGCGCCTGCTGCAGGAGCGCCGACGGGCTTCCTCCTGGATGGACAGCAGCACGCCGGCGCCCACTGTTCCCTTTTCCTACTCCTATGCGTTTGACCGCAGCCGCCTGCAGCGGCGGTTTGCACGCACGCCTTTCGTGCCACAGGACACAGCAGACCTCGCGGAGCGCTGCGAACGCATCCTGTCCCTGCAGGCAAACGGTTTGAAAACCCGCCTGAAGCACACCGGCATTCACGCGGCAGTGCTCGGCATTTCCGGCGGACTGGACTCCACGCTTGCCCTGCTGGTAACCGCGCGCGCTTTTGACCTGCTTGGTTTGCCGCGAAGCGGCATTACCGCCGTTTCCATGCCCGGCTTCGGCACCACCGGCAGAACCAAAAACAATGCGGAGGGGCTTTCCCGCGCATTGGGCGTAACCTTCCGCGAAATTTCCATCAGCGCCGCAGTGCACCAGCATTTTGCAGATATCGGTCACGACGAGGCAGTGCAGGACGTCACCTACGAAAACAGCCAGGCGCGCGAGCGCACACAGATTCTTATGGACATCGCCAACCAGCAAGCCGGTCTGGTAATCGGCACAGGCGACCTTTCGGAACTGGCACTTGGCTGGGCAACCTACAACGGCGACCACATGAGTATGTACGGTGTCAACGCCTCCATTCCGAAAACCCTGGTGCGGCACTTGGTGCGATACGCCGCGCAGTCCTTCGGCGGAGAGATTGGCCGCATCCTGCTGGATGTGCTGGACACACCCGTCAGCCCTGAATTGCTGCCCCCAAAAGACGGGGAAATCGCACAGAAAACCGAAGAAGTGGTCGGTCCCTACGAACTGCACGACTATTTCCTGTACTATGTTCTGCGCTTCGGATTTTCTCCGTCCAAAATTTTCCGTATGGCACAGGACACGTTCGCCGGCATTTATCCGTCTGCAGAACTTTACCACTGGCTGAAAAATTTTTATCATCGCTTTTTCCGCCAGCAGTTCAAGCGCAGCTGCCTGCCCGACAGCCCAAAAGTCGGCAGCGTCACGCTTTCTCCGCGTGGCGACTGGCGGATGCCCAGCGATGCCAGTGCAAGGCTTTGGATGGATGAGTTGGAGGCGCTGCAGGTTTCAAACAAAGCATTTCGGTAATATATTTACTTTTTAAGTATAATTCCTTGATTTTTTGAGATTTTAATGTTATACTTGTGGAATTAGAGGAAATTCCCTCTTCTTGTTCATCGGTCTTGGATGGGAGGACGTGCGCAGAATGATAACCTACAAAAACATCATGGAAAACATGGTCGAGGAAATGTATGAAAAAATGAAGGACAGTCTGGGCTGCTGCCAGTGCGAACGCTGCCATAACGACATCGTTGCTTATGCGCTGAATCGCCTGCCGCCCCACTACGTTGTCAGCCGATCCGGCGCGCTGTATGCCAAAACCTTTACGATGGAGAAACAGCACGAAATGGATATTGCCACCGAGATTGCAAAGGGCGCCATGCTGGTTCGCAGCAATCCGCGCCACGACGAAGAACGCTCCTGTCCTGCATAACAAAACCCCCTTTGGAAAAGCTACTTCCAAAGGGGGTTTTGTTATGCAGCTATCACAGCAGCAGTATCAAACCATGTATGAAAAAACTTCGCCAAACAGCAATCTGTTTGTCGACTGTCTTTGGGCTTTCTGCGTTGGCGGTGCCATCTGCGCGCTGGGGCAGGTGCTGTGCAATCTGTACCTGCTGCTTGTAAAGGACCTGCTGGTGGCCCGCACCTGGGTTTCTGTCACACTGGTGGGACTTGCCGCCCTGCTGACCGCCTGCAAGGTGTACGATAACCTGGCCAAACACGCCGGTGCCGGCACCATTGTGCCCATCACCGGATTTGCAAACAGCATTGTTTCTCCTGCCATGGAGTTTAAAAGCGAGGGGCTGGTGCTCGGCGTCGGCGCGAAAATGTTCACTGTGGCCGGGCCGGTGCTGGTTTACGGCACCACCGCCAGCGTAATTTACGGATTGATTCTGTACCTTTTCCATCTCTACTGAAAGCGCAGCGAAAGGAGCTGATGAACTATGCAGCGCATAGGAAGCTACACGCTGCAGCTTGACCCGCCCGCCTATGTTCTCGGCAGTGGTTCCTTTGCCGGCAAAAAGGAAGGTGAAGGCCCGCTGAAAGCGTACTTTGATGCCACCCACGATGACACCACACTGGGTGAGGACAGCTGGGAAAAAGCGGAAAGCAAGCTGCAAACAGAGGCGGTGAAAACCGCCATTCAAAAAGCACATCTGAAATCAGCCGACATCCAGTACATTTTTGCCGGCGACCTGCTCAACCAATGCATTTCCTCCACTTACGGTCTGCGCGGTCTGGGCATTCCGTTTTTGGGGCAGTACGGCGCCTGTTCCACCATGGCGCAGGGGCTTGGCATGGCCTCTGTTTTCGTCAGCAGCGGTGCAGCGGAAAATGCGGTTGCCGTGACCAGCAGCCACTTTTGCTCTGCGGAGCGGCAGTTCCGCTTTCCGCTGGAATATGGTGGGCAGAGAACCCCAACAGCGCAGTGGACCGCCACCGCCGCGGGCGCAGCGGTGCTGGGACACCGCCCAAGCGCCATTTCCGTGCGGGAAGTCACGTTTGGCCGCATGACCGACCTTGGCGTTTCCGACGCCAACAACATGGGCGCCGCCATGGCGCCTGCCGCCGTGCGGACTTTAACCGATTACTTTACCGACACCGGCACCAAGCCGCAGGATTTTGATTTGGTTTTGACCGGCGACCTGGGTTATGTCGGCAGCAGCCTGCTGCGCGAAATCATGCGGAAAGCGGGCTGGAATCTGGAAACAAACCATAACGACTGCGGCCTGATGCTTTACGACCGCAAAAAGCAGGATGTCCACGCGGGCGGCTCCGGCTGCGGCTGCAGCGGTTCGGTAGTCTGCGGTTATGTGTTTAAGCAGATGGAGGCAGGCGCCCTCAACGATGTGCTGTTTGCCGCCACAGGTGCGCTGATGTCTCCCACAGCGCTACAGCAGGGTGAAAGCATCGTCGGCATTGCACACGCGATTCACCTGCACCGCGAAACCTGAATTTTGCCAAACACCGCGTCAGTCATTGGCAATAAACGTTTCCAACGGCGAAGCGTCAATGTCCGTATGTGTGCGCAGATTCACATACAACTGGCTTGCAATCATCGCAGCACCGCCCGCAATGTTGCTTTCCATGTTTAATGGCAGAATTGGGTCATGCACGCTCAGGCGCAGCAGTGCCCAGCCATCGCCCGCGCGCTCATCAAAGGAAATGCGCACGCCCTCACAGTTGTCCGGCACCAAGTGCCAGTGCGGCTGATGGGCTGCGCAGTTGCGCAGGCTTTCCAGCACTGCTTCACCTGCCGTGCGAAAATCTTCCGCCAAAATCGGCAGGCGCACTTCTGCGGCTTCTTCCGGCTCCGGCAGGGCAGCAAACAGGTCTTCCAGTGCTTTGCCCTGCCGCCGCAGGACGGCGGTCTTGATAATGATTTTGGTGACCAGATACGCACCATCGTCCAAAAAATAGTTTTCGCGCATGGCGGCGTGGCCGCTGGTTTCAATGGCAAGCGGACAGTCCACCCCGGCTTTATTCAGCCGCAGCGCCTCATCAATGACGTTTTTGTATCCGCGCTTAAACCGGCGCTGTTTTCCGCCGAGAACGTCTTCAATATAAGTTTTCAGCCCGTCACTGGTCACGGAATCGGTCACGACGGTTCCGCCGGGCGCATTTTCCAGGGCAATCGCGCTTGCAAGCGCGACTAAACGGTTGCGATTAATCTCCCTGCCACGGTGGTCCACCGCACCGCCGCGGTCTACATCTGTATCAAAAATCACGCCAAGATCCGCATGGCTTTGCATAACTGCCGCACAGACGGATTTCATAGCTTCTTCATTTTCCGGATTTGGAATGTGGTTTGGAAACATACCATCCGGCTCCAGAAACTGGCTGCCGGTAACATCCGCGCCCAGCGGCTCCAGAACATCCTTCGCGTAAAAACCGCCCGCGCCGTTTCCGGCATCCACCACAATGTGGAAACCGGTCAGCGGATGCGCATAATCCGCTGCCTTGACCCCGTCCTGAATCATTTTGCGCAGACGTGCACTGTACTGTGCCATGTAGTCCACCGTTTCGCTGGTTCCCTGCAGGGCGGGCGGTGTGTCTCCATTCTGTGCGTGCTCCAGAATCTGTTCAATTTCGCTGCCCTCCAGACCGCCTTCACGCGTGAAAAACTTTAACCCATTGCGGAAAAACGGATGGTGGCTCGCCGTAATCTGCACAGCGCCGGTACAGCCCAGATCAACGGTCGTCATAAACATACTGGGCGTAGAAGCAAGCCCGCAGCGAAGCACGCGGCAGCCCGCGCCGGTCAGCGCGCGCAGCACCGCTGCTTCTATGCGTGCGGCGGAAATCCGGGAATCATGCCCCACCGAAACCGTCTGGTTCTGCGGTGCGGTGCCGGTCTTGGCGGCAAGCCAGAGCACAAACCCCGCGGTCATCTTTTCAATCGTTTCATCAGTCAAATCAATCGGCTGGCCGTCCGGCGCGCCTGCGCTGGCAACGCCGCGAATATCCGTTCCGCTTTTAAAATGTTTCCAGTCTGCATTCAGCATATGATCATTCCTCCCTGAGTTCCGCAGGTACGCGGATTTTTTCTATTATACCGCAGCGCGGTCGATTTGTAAAACCAAGTGCTTAGGCGGAATGCACAAAACAAATAAAAATATTTTATTAAAATAAGCATTTTTATAGGAATAGTCGAAATTTGGCGTCTGTTTTGCCGGAATATTGGTTGACAAAAAGGAAACGCCTGTTATAATAAAACTAGTCATACTTGCAAAGAATTCTTTCGAAGATTTCTGAACACATGAAGGGGGATGCGGATATGGCAGATTCTTTACTGGAACTACATGATGTGAATGTCCCAAAGTTTTTAGAACTGCTTGACCGGTGCCAAGGCAATGTTTATCTGGTATCTGATGAAGGCGACAAACTGAACTTGAAAAGCAAGCTGTGCCAGCTTGTCGGGCTGACCAGCCTGATTGAAGGCGGAAAAATTGCTTCCTGCTACATTTCCTGCGACAATCCGGAGGATGAGTCCATGCTTTTCCGCTTTAATTTGTTTGGCAGCAAAGGCGACGACAACACAAAATAATTGGCTGAACAAATGAGACCGCCCCAAACGGGCGGTCTTTTTTTGACAAGGAGGACTTATGAAAAAAATTTTACGTTTGCTTGCGGCGGTGCTTGCGCCAGTACTTCTGCTCAGCGGCTGCCAGCTGCCGGAGGATGCCGCCGCCCTAAATCCGCGCACAAACAGCAGCACCGCATCCGAAGCCACAGCGTCCGCTGCGGCTCTGCAGAAAAAAGCGAGCATCTGGTACTTCGATGTGGGGCAGGGTGACAGCGAGCTTTTGCAGCTGCCGGACGGCAAAACCGTTCTGATTGATTCCGGCACTTCTGAAAGCGCCAAAGGGTTGGTTAAGCTTCTCAAGGGGCTGAACATTTCCAAGCTAGACATTGTGATTGCCACCCACCCGCACGCGGACCACATCGGCGGTATGCTGCAGGTTTTGCGAAACTTTGAAATCGGACAGTACGTGATGCCGCGCGTTGCTGACGACGACGTGCCCACCACCAAACTGTACACCAACCTGCTCAAAGAAATGAAGAAGAAAAAAATCACTGCAACCCAGGCAAAGGCAGGTCTGACGCTGCTGAACGAATCCGGATGCAGCATCACGCTTCTGGCACCGAAAAAGGCCCAGTACACCAAACTCAACAACTACTCCGCTGTGGCAATGGTCACCATCGGGGCGAAAAAATTTCTGTTTACCGGCGATGCCGAAAAAGAAAGTGAGCAGGAAATGGTAAAAAGCGGCGTCAGCCTGCACGCGGATGTCCTCAAATGCGGTCACCACGGCAGCAAGACCAGCACGACGACCGCTTTTCTAAAAGCTGTTTCCCCAACTGCGGCAGTCATTTCCTGCGGACGCGGCAACGACTATGGATTCCCGGCACCGCAGACGCTTTCACACTTGAAAAGCGCCGGTGTAAAAATTTACCGCACAGACGAACAAAAGACCATTTGCGCGCAGACAGACGGCAAGACCATCTCCTTTGAAACCGGGCTTGCCAGTGCGACCCACACGTAAACTTTTCACAATCTGCTCTCTGAATAATATTCCGGCCGGATTCTTTTAAAAAGCAAGTTACAACAGAAAAAGTCGAATTCTGCGCAGCACATTCTTGTAGTATATTTTTAGAAACCGATTTCACATAGTGGATGGTTTCCCCTTTAAGCAGCAAGCGGGCAGCTTTGTTTTTCCCGCACAGGTTCGTCCCGTCAGCGCTCCTGCGCCTGCGTGCAGGAATCGCGAATGACCAACGTCGGCGTAACCAGCTGTTCCTTGGGGATTTTTTGGTTCTGAATCGCTTTGACCGCAATCTCAATCAACCGCTGCCCAAACGCCGCATAATTGTAGTCCACACTGGTCAACTTGGGGGTGGAGATCTCAGACAAAAACGTGTTGTCAAAGCTGATAATTGAAATATCGCGGGGCACCTGCACGCCTTTTTCCGCAGCGGCTTTCAGCGCACCTACCGCGGTAAAATCATTCACCGCGATGACCGCCGTAGGCGGCTTTTTTAGCTCCAACAGTTCCAACATACAGCGGTATCCCGCCTTTTCTGAGTAGTCCCCCTCCTGCAGATACGCTTCATGAAATGTCAGCTCATATTTGCCCATCAGGTAAATATACTGCTGCCATTTGTCATAGGTGGACTGAATCTTCTTTTGTCCGCCAAGCAAGGCGATCCGGCGGTGTCCCAGCGAAGTCAGATATTCAAAAATCATACGCATACTGGCAACGTCGTCAATGTTCAGCCGGTAGCAGTCTGTTCCGTCCAGTTTTCCTGTTGTGATAAACGGGATTGTTCGGCTGATTCGGTTCACATGTGCGGCATAAGCGGAGTCCGAAACCAGATCATCGGCACGACAGCCAATCTGAATGACCGCATCCACCCGCTGCTCATACATTTTCTCCAGGTTGCTGTCCTCCAAGCGGTTGTCACTCAAGGCGTTGCACAGCATCACGGTGTAGCCCTGCTGGTTCGCCGCCTCCTCGCAGGCAACAGACAGCGCCGCATAGTACGGATTGCGAATGTCTGCCACCAACAGCCCCAGAATTTTTGTCTTTGTATCGCTCAGGCTTCTGGCCATCGCATTCGGACGGAATTTATACTTGCGAATCAGCCCTTCCACCGCTTCGCGCTTTGCCGGACTGACGGCCGCGTTCTTTGTCAGCACGCGGGAAACCGTGGCGGGCGACACACCCGCTTCCTGTGCAATATCGTAAATAGTGATTTCTTTTTTATCCATCCGAATCCCCCTCGCCTGTGCCGTTCGCCGCTTTATGATGAAATGGGTTTCAGGTGCAATCCCATTCGCTCCCGGATTATTTGCTTTTATGATACGCGAAATTTTGTAGGAGCGCAAGAGCCTTTTCTCCGGTTCCGCATCTTCCGTGTTTCTGCGCTTTCTAAGAAATACGGCAAAAAGCAGAGCTTTGACCTTCCCGCAAGACGGCCGAAGCTCTGCTTTTTCACTGTACAGCCGCACTCAATCATGGCGGTTATCATTCAAAAATTTATCCCAGTCGAAGTTATCCCCGCGCAGGGACTTGTGCGACGCGGCAGACTGCGCCGGCTTCTGCACCGGATGTTCCGGCTGCGGTGCAGTGGCCTGACGCGGCACCACCGGTCGGGCTGGTCGGGAAGCCGGCGTGCGTTCCGCAGGCGTCTGTGCCGCTGTGGGGCGTCCACGCAGGTTGCGCGGAACAGCGTTAGAAGTCAGCGGCGGCTGGCGGCGGCGGGACTGCACCCGTGCCGCCTGCGACTGCCGCGCTCTCTGCGCTGCCTCGTCCGGAGCCAGCTCCGGCAGTGTCAGCGTTTCCGCATCCGGCTTTGCCGGTTTATAAACAGGCGGTGCGGTGCGTGTTGCCGGTTTCGGAACAATCGGCGGTTTCGTACGCTCCACAAATTCCTCGTATTCTTCGCGGTGCTGAATCCCATCGCTGCTGGAGTTGATATCGGTAAATGTATCAATGGTATCGTCCTGCATTACCTCCGGCATCCGGTGGGGAATGACCGTCGCCGTCGCAGCATGTGCCGCAGGATTGCCGCCTGTCTGCCCGCGGCTGTCCGAGGCCATACGATCCAGTTCGGTGGTGGTATATGCAAAACCTTCACCGTCCTCAAATGTATCATCATCGCGCGGGCTGGCACCGCCGCCGCGGTGCTTGCGCGAGAAAAACTGCAGATAAATAAATGCGCCAATGCCGCACACAGCAGCGGCAATTAAGCCCACGCCAATTAAAAACAAAGAAGACGTGCCGCCGCTTTTTCCGCTTGTCAGGGTACCGGCGCCGCCGGTCGCCATGCTCACGGTCGTCGAGGAAACCACAGAAGCCGTACTGGACACACCGGAAAGCAAGTCGTCCCAGTTTTCCGAATTGGCATTGGGAGAGGCACTGGCAACGGCCTCTGCATTCTGATTGATATGACTTTCGTAAGTATTCGGGCGCTCCGCAATGGAGGCTTTGCCGCTGCTGACCACATCGTCAGGATCAACATATTCCTTTTTGCTGCTGGTACGGGAAGCCGGCCGATTTTCACTGCGGGAAGCTTCGCGCGACACGGTTTTTTCTGACTCCGCCCGCTCCGAATGCGTTGATTCCTCCGCAGTGGATTCTTCCCGCGAAGTCGGTGCTTCCTCTGACTGCGTCGGCGCTTCAGACTGAATTTCCTCCTTAGACGGCGTGTCAGTTTCACTTGCCGGCGCGGATGCCGGTGTATCCGAAGCCGCCGGTGTTGCGGTGATGGCTCCGCCGCCGCTTTCCGCCCATGAAGTCAGGCTGATTGACGCAACTGTAAAAACGCATATGAAGAGCAAAAGCAGCGCACGAACTGTCTTTTTTTTCACTATATTGTACCTCCAGTACAAAGCGGGGGACGGCAGCGCCCGCATGGTATGTCTTCCACTTTTCAGTGTTTCTTATTTTAACACAAACCGGGGCGCAAATACAAGCGTTATCGTGTGACGCAGTTCGCTTATAAACCTTTGTTTTCTGCCGTACGGCAGGGGTTCTTCCGCTTTTTCCCCGTCGAAGCGCCAAAAGCGCGGATTTCCCGCATTTACAGACACTGCTCCGCCTCATGGTTTTCCTGCAGAATATCCCGCGCCAGCAGTTCCAGATCGCGGTATGTTTCCAGCGCGCCGGCCCTTCTGCGGAACTCCGCGGCGCCGCGCAGACCATGCAGGTACCAGGAAACGTGCTTGCGCGCCTCCCGCATGGCGCGGTGCTCGCCTTTATATGCTACCATGTCCGCAATATGCTGCAGCATCACGGTCATACGCTGATAAATGCCCGGTTCCGGCACCATTGCCACCTGCTCACGCAGGGCCGCGTTAATTTGTTGAAAAATCCACGGGTTGCCCATGGCGCTGCGGCCGATCATCACCGCATCACACCCGGTCTGCTCCAGCAAATGCGCCGCAGCAGCCGGCCCGGTCACATCACCGTTTCCGATGACCGGCACGCTGACCGCTTCCTTCACCGCGCGGATAACACGCCAATCCACGCCGGGCTTGTACATCTGCGTTTTGGTGCGGGCGTGCACCGCAATCGCGTCTGCGCCAGCCTGCACGCAGGTTTTTGCCACTTCGACCGCATTGATATGGCTGCTGTCCCATCCGGTGCGGATTTTGACCGTTACCGGCACATCCACCGCTTCTTTTACCGCGCGCACAATTTCCCCGCACAGCTGCGGATTCTTCATCAGCGCCGCGCCGCTGCCGGAGGCATTGATTTTCGGTACGGGGCAGCCCATATTGATGTCCAGAATATCCGGGCCGAATGCCAGCGTTCGCTTGGCTGCAAGCGCCATCACGGCAGGCTCGCTGCCGAAAAGCTGAATGCCGCAGGGGTGCTCCCGCGAGCCAATATCCATGAGCGCGGCTGTCTTCTTATCCTCATATTCCAGCGCCTTCGCGCTGACCATTTCCGTAACGCAGTACCCCGCGCCAAAGCGCACGCAAAGTTCGCGGAAAGCGCGGTCTGTCACGCCCGCCATGGGCGCCAGCAGCGCCTGTCCTGTCAGTTCCACTTGTCCGATTTTCAACTTCAGAAAGTCCTTTCCGTACCGGCAGCGCCGGAGCAGTTCGTCCAAACCGCAGAGAAGCGCGCGGCCGGCTTTGTACGTCTATTATACACGCTTTTTTACGCAGACAAAAGTATTCGGTACATTTTCTTTCCGGTAAGGCATTTCCCACCTTTTCCGCGCCGCGGAATCGTGGTATAATAAATGTTTGAAAAAATGAACGGAGGTGCCCCACTTGCAGCAATCAACCTTGCCAACTCCGGATTCGCTTTTTGCGCCGGAAAACTTTTTAAGATATGTACGCCCTTACCTGCAGGAGGAAATGCAGATGGACGACCTGCTGGTCCGCAAAGAAGCCCTGTTACAGGAGGATCTGGACGGATTCAACCTGTACCAGGGGATATTCTCCCGCTGCACATTTACCAACTGCTCCTTTGCAAACGCTACCTTTGTGGACGTGCTGTTTAAAAACTGCGATTTGTCCAACAGTGTGTTTACGGACACTTCCTTTGAGCGGTGCCGGTTTGTCAACTGCCGCTGTGTCGGCGCTGATTTTGACGGTTCTGTGTTCCGCCGGGTCGACGCGGATCAAACGACCTTCCAGTATGCCTGCTTTGACCGCGCCAAAATGACAAACATTGAGTTTACCGGCTGCAACTTCACCGATGCATCTATTGAGGAAACCAAGTTGAAAAACTTCTCTGCTCGGGACTGCCAGTTTGTACACACTTGTTTTTTCAAAACGCCGCTGACCGGCATTGACTTTTCGGAAAACACACTTTCGGCGCTGACCCTGTCTGCGCCGCCGACTGAGCTCAAGGGCTGCACAGTGAACCTGACGCAGGCTGCAGAGCTGGCCACCCTGCTGGGTGTGACCGTCAAGGACGTGAGCGCGGAAAACCACACGAACATCTAACTGGATTTACCGGGAGGTTTCCATGAAATTACTCGTCCTGGACGGCAACAGCATTCTGAACCGTGCCTTTTACGGCATTAAGCTCCTTACAACCAAGGACGGTCTGTACACCAACGGCATTTACGGCTTTCTGACCATGCTGCAGAAGCTGGAGGGCGAAGTGCAGCCCGATGCGGTCGCCATCGCGTTTGACCTGAAGGCACCCACCTTCCGCCACAAGCGCTACGCCGGCTACAAATCCAACCGTCACGGTATGCCGGAGGAACTAGCCCAGCAGCTGCCCAATCTCAAGGAGCTGCTAACGCTGCTCGGATACCGGCTGGTCACCTGCGAGGGGTACGAAGCAGACGACATTCTCGGCACGCTTGGGCGCGCCTGTACGGAGCATCGCGACACCTGTGTCATTGCCACTGGGGACCGCGACAGCCTGCAACTGGTCGGGCCTTACGTTTCCGTGCGTCTGGCAACCACCAAATACGGGCAGCCGCAGGTCACGCTGTATGATGAAACGCGCATTCGTGAGGACTATGGTGTCACACCAAGGGAAATGATTGAAATCAAGGCCCTGCAGGGCGACTCCTCCGACTGTATTCCCGGCGTGCGCGGCATCGGCCCCAAAGGCGCGGGAGATCTGATTCAGAAATATCACTCGATTGATTATCTGTATGCGCACCTGGACGAACTGGACATCCGCGAAAACCTGCGGCAGAAGCTGCGCGACGGCAAAGAAAGCGCTTACCTTTCGCAGGAGCTCGGCACCATCTGCACCACCGCACCGATTGATGACGACCCTGCGCATTATGTAAAGGCACCCGCGAAGCAGGCGGAGGCCGCCGCGCTGATGCGCCGCTTGGAATTCTTTAAACTGCTGGAAAAGATGGACTGGGGCAGTGTACCCGCACCTGCCGCTGAAACTGCCGAAGAAACGCCCGCCGCTGTGCACCTGTATCTGCATCCGGACATCGACGCGCTGTGCGCCGCGCTGCAAAAGGATGGCAGCATCTGCCTGCTGGGAGATTTTTCAGGACGCGAGCTGCAGCGCCTTTCCGTTGCGCAGGGCGGAAACGCCTATCTGCTAGAAGACCCTGCCGCATGGAAACGCGTTTTCGCGCTTTCGCTGCCCTGCTTTACCTACGACAGCAAGCCGCTGTTTGCCGCCGCTGCGGCAGCCGGCGCACAGCTGAACCTTGCACAGGATGCGCTGCTGGCAGCGTACCTGCTGAACGCAACCGCCAGCGGCTACGACTACGCACGCCTATGTCAAGAATATGGGGTGCCCTTGGCAGAGGATGTTTCCATGGAAAACGTCCAACCGGAAGATCTGCTGCGTGCTGACACCCTGAGCGGCTGCGCCCGCGTCTGCGCACTGCCGCAGCTCTGCAAAACCCTGGCGGCAAAAATCGAAGATTCGGGTGAAACCCCGCTTCTGCGGGACATCGAGCAGCCACTGGCACGCGTTCTCTCGCACATGGAACAAACCGGCTTTGCCGTGGACCGCGCCGGCATTGCCGCCTACGGCACGAAGCTGGAGCAGCAGGTGCAAGCCTTTCAGAAAGAAATCTGGGAACAGACCGGGTATGAATTTAACCTGAACAGTCCCAAGCAGCTGGGCGAAGCGCTGTTTGACAAACTGGGGCTGCCGCACGGCAAAAAGACAAAAAGCGGCTGGTCCACCAGCGCCGCTGTGCTGGAAAATCTGCGGTACGACCATCCGGTTGTAGAAATGATTCTGCAGTACCGCACAGTCAGCAAGCTGAAATCTACCTACTGCGACGGTCTGCTCAAGGTCATTGCGCCGGATGGGCGCATCCACTCCAGCTTTAACCAAACGGAAACGCGCACCGGGCGCATCAGCTCCACTGAGCCGAACCTGCAGAACATTCCGGTACGCACCGACCTTGGCCGTGAGCTGCGTCGGTTCTTTGTTGCCAAACCGGGCTGCGTACTGATTGACGCGGATTATTCGCAGATTGAACTGCGCGTGCTGGCACACGTTGCAAACGACCAAAACATGATTGCTGCGTTCCAAAGCGGCGCGGACATTCACCGCACGACCGCAGCACAGGTGTTTCATATGCCAGAGGAAATGGTCACGCCGCTGATGCGCAGCCGTGCCAAAGCCGTCAACTTCGGCATTGTATACGGCATTGGCGCTTTTTCGCTTTCCAAGCAGCTGCACATCGCACGGCAGGAAGCGGATTCCTATATCAAGGATTACCTGCAGCATTACAGCGGCATTAACGACTATATGCAGCGTGTGGTTGCCGAGGCAAAGGAAAAAGGCTATGCTGAGACCATGTTTGGCAGGCGGCGGTACCTGCCGGAACTTTCCAGCAGCAACTTTAACCTGCGCTCTTTTGGCGAGCGCGTGGCGCGCAATATGCCGATTCAGGGCGCCGCCGCAGACATCATTAAAATTGCCATGATTCATGTGGAAGACCGCCTGCAGAAAGAGGGGCTTGCCGCCCGGCTGATTCTGCAGGTGCACGATGAATTGATTGTCGAAGCGCCCGAAGCAGAAGCCGAAACTGCCGCAGTCCTGCTGCAGGAGGAAATGGAGCACGCCGTTGCGCTGGCAGTGCCGCTGACCGCCGATGCAAAGTCCGGAAAAACCTGGTATGAGGCGAAAGCCTGATTTTTCGGTTTATACAACCCGTTTGCTTTTATATTTTAATACTTGGAGTATTTTATCCGCTATGTATTTTACTTGTCCAATTTGTAATAAACCGTTATATAATACAAATAGGAATCATTCTGTCGCTTGTGAAAACGGCCACAGCTTTGATTATGCCAAAGAGGGGTACCTGTATCTGCTGCCGCCCAACAAAAAGCACAGCAAAGCCCCTGGTGATGACCGGGCAATGGTTGCGGCGCGGCGGCGGTTCCTTTCTGCCGGACACTACCGCATTTTCAGCGACGCCCTGAACAAGCTGGCGTGCGGTCTGCTGCAGAGCCAAAGTCCGGTTGTCATCGACGCCGGGTGCGGAGAGGGCGCTTACACCGAGCGGCTGACGGCAGCCCTGCGCGCCGCCGGAAAAGCGCCGCAAACTTTCGGTTGCGACATTTCCAAGGCTGCCGTGCGGCTTGCCGCCAAGGCCGCTCCGGACATTTCCTTTGCTGTGGCAAGCAGTTTTTCCCTGCCACTGCCGGAGCGCTGCGCCGACCTGCTCACCGATGTGTTCGCGCCGGTGGTTCCGGAAGAATTTCGCCGTGTGGTCAAACCGGGCGGGTACTTCCTTCTGGCAGTTCCCAGTGCGCGGCACTTATTTGCGCTGAAAGAAATTCTGTATGACGCACCGTATGAAAATGCGGAAAAGGACACCGCATATCCCGGCTTCCGGTTCGTGCGCCGCGTGCCGGTGCGCGGCAGCCTGCACCTCACCGGTCAGGCGGTGCAGGATTTGTTTGCCATGACGCCGTACTCGTGGAAAACACCGAAGGCGGGACGCGACAATCTACAGCACGTTTCGGAGCTGACCACGGAAATCGGCTTTGATTTTCTGGTGTATGAGAGGGACGCAACATGAGCTTGATTCTGGTTCCCATGGCGGAAGCGCACCTCGCCGCCGTTGCACAGATGGAGCAGGCGTGTTTTTCCGCCCCTTGGACAGAAGCCGGACTGCGGGCGGAGCTTTCGAGTAACACCGCCGTATTCCGGGTCGCCCTGCTGGACGGCGTGCCGGCAGGCTACGGCGGAATGCACTTTGTGTGCGGCGAAGGTTACGTGGACAACATTGCTGTTTTTCCCGCCCTGCGGCGGCGCGGCGTCGGTGAGGCAGTGGTGTGCGCGCTGCTCGACTATGCCCGGCAGCACGGCGGGCAGTTCGTTTCGCTGGAAGTGCGCGAAAGCAATGCTCCGGCGCTTGCCCTGTACGCCAGGCTGGGATTTTCCAAAGCCGGACGCAGACGGGGTTTCTACTCCAAGCCCACGGAGGATGCCCTGATTTTAACACGCATTTTTGCCGAAGCAGCGCCCGCACCCAGCGCCGGTCATTTCCGCTAAGGCAGCGATTTTTCGCGGATTTCAGCCCCCTGCAACCAATAGTTGCGCGGATGAAAAGCAGAAACGGTGGTTCGCAGCCCGCTTTCTCTGGTATGCTTTTACCAGAAAACAGGTAAAGGAGATTTCACACATGAATATTGAAATTGCAAACCGCTTAGTACAGTTGCGCAAGAAAAACAACCTTTCTCAAGAAGAGCTTGCCGCAAAACTGGGCATCAGCAGGCAGGCGGTTTCCAAATGGGAGCGCGCCGAATCCTCGCCGGACACCGACAACCTCATTTTGCTCGCGCGTCTGTACCGGGTATCCCTTGACGAACTGCTGAAAACCGACGGGCCGGTCGAACCGCCGGAACCTTTGCCGGATGCCGATGCTCCCGTGTACCGCGCAGAGCCCTTTGATTCGGCAGGCACCGGCACAGCTTCCGCCACGGAGCACGCCGTACCTACCGGTGGCGGTGCACCGAACGAAAACGCCGGTCCCCGCGCTTACACCAATCCGCCGCAGTATGCGCAACCGTTTTGTCATGCGGTCCAGCCGCCTGCGGGTATGCGCGCCGCACAAACCATCGCTGAAACCGCGCCGATTCTGTCGGTGCTCGTGCTGCAGCTGCTTTTCACGGTGATTCCGAGTTTGCACAGCCTTGCCTTGCCTGTGTTCACGCTGCTGACAACATTCCTTTACCTTGCGCTCGGCTTCTGCTTTCAGCAGTGGCACCCCGGCTGGCTGATTTTTTTGATGATACCGATCTTCTTTTCCGGCATCGTCAGCGCATTTCCGGTGTTTATCACCATCCTTTATCTGCTGGTGGGTTTCCTTTTTAACAAGTGGCACCCCAGATGGATTCTGTATCTGACCATCCCGATTTTTTATGCGCTGCTGTAAAATCAATCTTTCAATATAGGAGTCAGTTTATGAAAATACTTGCATTGGAAAGTTCCTGTGACGAAACCGCCGCAGCGATTGTGGAAAACGGACGCACGGTTTTGTCTAGCGTAGTTGCTTCTCAGGTGGAGGAGCACAAGCTGTACGGCGGCGTGGTTCCGGAAATCGCCAGCCGCCGCCACTGCGAAGCCGTGGTACCCGTTACCAAGAAGGCTCTGGCTGACGCAGGGCTGCAGCTTTCCGATGTGGATGCCGTCGCGGTGACCTATGCACCGGGGCTGATTGGCGCGCTGCTGGTGGGCGTCAACTTTGCCAAAGGCCTTGCCATGGCTGCAGACAAGCCGCTGATTCCCGTACATCATCTGCGCAGTCATGTCGCCGCAAACTACATCACCAGCCCGGAGCTGAAGCCACCTTTTTTGTGCTTAGTCGTTTCTGGCGGGCATACACACATTGTCCACGTGAAAGACTATACCGAGATCCGCGTACTGGGACAAACGCGCGACGACGCAGCCGGCGAAGCCTTTGACAAAGCCGCCCGCGCCATGGGAATGCCCTACCCCGGCGGCATTGAACTGGACAAAACCGCGGAGGGCGGGGACGAACACGCCTTTTCCCTACCGCACCCGCGGGTGGACGGCGCACCGTATGATTTCAGTTTTTCGGGGCTGAAAACCGCGGTCATCAATCTGATTCACAACGCCGAACAGCGCGGCGAGGAGCTGCCGACTAAAGACCTTGCCGCCTCCTACCGCTGCGCGGTGGTGGACTGCCTGGAGCGCAACTTCTTAAAAGCCGCCGAAGCAACCGGCTCCACCAAGCTGGTGATTGCCGGCGGTGTCAGTGCGAACCGCCTGCTGCGCCGTCGGCTGGAAGCAGCCTGTGCTGAGCGCGGCTGGCAGTTTTTCCGGCCGGCGCTTTCGCTGTGCGGCGACAACGCCGCCATGGTCGGTGCGCAGGCTTACTATGAATTTTTAGCAGGTCACACCGCCGAAAATGATTTAAATGCGCGCCCCGAAATGCCCATGGAAGCGAATTGATGAAAGTAAAGTTTCGCAAAAATTCATTTTTGTCTTGTTTCCTGTCGCAATTTGTACTATAATGAAAAGTGATGGGTCACCTATCAATATCGTCAAGGGCCATTTGGGCCGAAAGGAGAGCGTCGTATGACTACGAATAAATCTGTGCTGAGCTGGGTTGATGAAATGAAGGCTTTGGTCACACCGGACACCGTGCTGTGGATTGACGGTTCCGAACAGCAGCTGGAAACCCTGCGCAAGGAAGCAATTCAGACCGGTGAGATGATTAAGCTCAACGATGAAAAGCTGCCCGGCTGCCTGCTGCACCGCACCGCTGAAAATGATGTTGCACGTGTAGAAAACCGTACCTTTATCTGCTCCAGAAAAGAAGAGGATGCAGGCCCCACCAACCACTGGATGGATCCGCAGCAGTGCTACAAAATGCTGTATGACATCGCACGCGGCAGCTATAAGGGCCGCACTATGTACGTCATCCCGTTCTCCATGGGGCCGGTCGGCTCGCCTTTCGCGAAAATCGGCGTCGAAGTCACCGATTCCATTTATGTGGTGCTCAATATGTCCATTATGACCCGCGTTGGCAACAAGATCTGGGACGTTTTAGGTGACAGCAATGACTGGGTGCGCGGCCTGCACTGCAAGTGCAACGTTGACCCCGAAAAGCGCTACATCTGCCAGTTCCCCGAAGATAACACCATCATCTCCGTCAACTCCGCTTACGGCGGCAATGTCCTGCTTGGCAAAAAATGCTTTGCACTGCGCATTGCCTCCTATCAGGGCAAAACAGAGGGATGGATGGCAGAGCATATGTTGATTCTCGGCATCCAGAACCCCAAGGGGGAAATTAAGTACGTCACTGCGGCGTTCCCGTCTGCGTGCGGCAAAACCAACCTTGCCATGCTGATTCCGCCGGAGGGCTACAAAAAGAAAGGCTACAAGATTTTCACTGTCGGCGACGATATCGCCTGGATGCGCATTGGGCCGGACGGCCGCCTGTGGGCAATTAACCCGGAAAACGGTTTCTTCGGCGTGGCGCCGGGCACAAACGCGAAGTCCAATCCGAACGCCCTGGCCTCCACAAAGAAAAACACCATTTTCACCAACGTTGCACTGAACTTGGACGACAACACCGTTTGGTGGGAGGGTCTGGACAAGAACCCGCCGGAAAACGCAGTCGACTGGAAGGGCAACCCCTGGAACGGCAAAACCAGCAGCGAAAAGGGCGCGCATCCGAACAGCCGCTTTACAGCTCCTGCCCAAAACTGCCCGTGCATCAGCCCTGAATTTGACAAGGGCGCCGGCGTTCCGATTTCCGCCATTATCTTCGGCGGCCGCCGCGCTCAGACCACTCCGCTGGTTTATCAGTCCCGCGACTGGAACAACGGCGTGTTTGTAGGCTCCATTATGGCATCCGAAACCACCGCTGCCGCTACCGGCGCCGTGGGCGTTATCCGCCGCGACCCGATGGCCATGCTGCCATTCTGCGGCTACAACATGGGCGATTACTTCAATCACTGGATTGAAATGGGGCAAAAGCTTGGTGACAAAGCTCCGAAAATCTTCAACGTCAACTGGTTCCGTCTGGACAAAGACGGGCACTTCCAGTGGCCCGGCTTTGGCGACAACCTGCGTGTACTGGACTGGATTTTGGACCGCTGCGACAACAAAGCCGATGCGGTCGAAACCCCGATTGGTTATGTGCCGAAGCCCGAGGATATCAATCTGGAGGGCATCGAGGACGAAGTCAGCCAGGATACGCTGAAAGAAATCCTGACCATCGACAAAACCCAATGGCAGAAAGAGGCACAGGGTATCGAGGAGTTCTACAAAAAGTTCGGCAGCAAGCTGCCCAAAGAACTCGCCGCAGAGCTTGACGGCCTGAAAGCCCGCCTGCAATAACTTTTGTTTTTCCTTTTCTTTTTCATAAATTTCCTAGAATCCGCAAACAGCCGCAGAGTTTCTCTGCGGCTGTTTGCTTGCTGTCTGCTGTACCGCTGCAATATATGAATAATATGTTAATTTTTCAAGAGGATTCTTTGTCCGAAATGTTGCAAAACCTTTACGAATAATTTATAATGAAGTTATTCATTTTTATTCTTCAATACAGGAGGGTACACTGCATTATGGAGGAACATTCCACTCGTCCGATTCACCCCAAAGGCGACTTTTTTGACCTGAAGGGAAACCACACCACGGTGGCCACAGAGGCAATGGCCGGCGTTACCACATTTTTCGCCATGGCTTACATCATCATGGTCAACCCGTCTGTGCTTTCGCAGACAGGTATGCCCTGGGGTGCGGTTTTCATCGCCACCATCATTGCATCCGTCATCGGCACGCTGATGATGGGGCTGTTTGCCAACGTGCCTTACGCGCAGGCGCCGGGCATGGGGCTGAACGCATTTTTTACCTACACGGTCTGCTTTGCGCTCGGTTTTAAGTGGCAGGAAGCGCTGGCCATGGTTTTCATCTGCGGCATTGTAAACATGGTCATCACCGTCACCAAACTGCGGCGCCTGATTATCACATCCATCCCCAAAAGCCTCCGTTTTGCAATCAGCGGCGGCATTGGCATCTTTATTGCCTACATCGGCATTAAAAATGCCGGTCTGCTGCAGTTTGCAGTTGACCCCGGCAACTATGTGAGCGCAGACGGCAAAAACACGATTGACATTACCAAAACCGCTGTTACGGCCACTGCCGGTGCAGTACCGGAACTGGTAAAGCTGAACACCCCCTTCGTTTTACTGGCAGTGGTCGGCATCATCCTCACCTTTATCCTGTTGGTGAAAAAAGTGCCAGGTGCCATCCTCATCAGTATTGCGGCTGTTACAATCCTGGGCATTCCATTTGGTGTTACGCAGTTGGGCGGCGGCACGACCATCAGCTTCGGCGAAGCCATCAGCCAGCTGCCGCAGACCTTTGGCGCGGCGTTCGGGGCGGAAGGCATGGGGCACCTGTTCTCCAATCCGGCGACACTGCCAACCGTTTTCATGACTGTTTTTGCATTCAGCATGACCGATATGTTTGACACCGTCGGCACGTTGATTGGTACCGGCTCCAAAAGCGGCATTTTCGACATTTCTGACGAAGGCACCCTTTCCCAGGGCAAAGGCGTCAGCACCAAGATGGACCGCGCACTGTTTGCAGACATGGTTGCAACCACTTCCGGCGCTGTCATCGGCACCTCCAATGTCACTACGTTTGTCGAATCCAGCGCGGGCATCGGTGTGGGCGGCCGCACCGGTCTGACCAGTGTTTTTACTTCACTGCTGTTCATCCTCAGTGCATTTGCCGCACCGCTCATCAGCGCGGTACCTGCCTGCGCAACCGCGCCGGCACTGATTGCCGTGGGCATTATGATGCTGTCGTCCTTTAAGGAAATCGAGTGGACTGACTTGGAAGAAGCCATTCCCGGTTTCTTCGCCGGCGTTTTCATGGCGCTCTCCTACAGCATCTCCTGCGGCATCGCTATGGGCTTCATCATGTACTGTATTGTCAAAACCGTTAAAGGCAAGGCAAAGGAAGTCAGCCCGGTTCTGTGGGTTGTCACGGCTCTGTTTGTTCTGAATTTTGTGGTACAGGCTGTTATCTGACTTTTTACCGGCGAGGTTTGCGCCGGATTCCAGATTTTAAAAAAAGCACTCCGGTCATTTGCTGACCGGAGTGCTTTTTGCATCTTCTGCTTGCACGCAACTTACAAATCCTGGCTTTTCATATGCTCCATCTCTGCTGTGCGGTGCTCTGCGCGGCGGATGGCGCCAAACAGCAGCAGACAGCCTGCAGCAAGCAAAAATGGTGTCAGCCCGGCAAGCTGCACCGCGTGCAGTGTGACCGCCTGATACACCAGTCCGCCGGCTATGCTCAGCACCGGCAGCAGGAACAAAAATGCGGCGCTCCGCTTTTTGCACAGCGCGTTCTGCAGCAGTAACAAAACGACAGCGATAAGCGTAATTCCAACATACTTCATACGGTTTGCTCCTTTGTACTTTCAAATTTTTTTAAAATCAGCTTTGCGGTTTCCAAATCAATCTTCGAGTCTACCGCCAGTTCCTTGATAAATGCGGGGAACGGTTCCTCCTGCCGGTCATTCAGTTCGATTTTTTGAATCAATTTATCCAGACGCAGGCGCACCGTCGGGTAAGAAACACCGTACAGCTTTGCAATTTCTTTCAGCGAGCCGGAGTGCAAAACAAAATTGCGCAAAAACGAAACATCCTCCTGCTCTAAAGCAAGGAGCCAATGCGGAATTTCATCAATTTCCATCGTGTATCCTCCTTTCACTGTTTAACATAATTGATTATAACATAAATAATATTAAAGTCAAGTACTCGAATTTCTTTAATTATAATAAACGCATTGGAAATTTCCTCGCCGAACTTGACACAACGCACTAGTATGCGATACAATATAGTCACTCTACATGGTATTGCAAGATAGGTGGTGAAAACATTGCAAGCTGCACAACTGCGCAAAGGCACGCTGGAAGGCTGCATTCTAAAAATCATTCAGGAAAATGAAACCTACGGATACGAAATTTCCGAAAGGCTGCGCTCCTTCGGCTTTTCTGAGGTTTCAGAAGGCACCATCTACCCGATTCTGCTGCGATTGGAGCGAAGTGACCTGGTCACCGCACAGTTCCAAGCATCGGCAGTCGGCCCAAAGCGCAAGTATTTTCGCCTTTCCGCGTCCGGCGAAACAGCACTGAACCAATTTTATGAAAACTGGTCTGCTTTAGAAAAAGCAGTTAACCGTGTTTTCGGAATGGAGGGAAACCAAACCCATGAATCGAAAAGCCAAAGCACTGAACCGAATCAATAACGCACTGGACAAAGCGATCCTGCCCGAAAATCAGGAGGACTTAACAAACCTCATCTGCTACCTGCGCGTTGCGGAACTATCTGAATACGACCAGGAGTTTGTGCGGCGGGACTTAACCGAAATGGTGCTTGCCGCACAGCAGCGCGGCGAAGGCATCCGCTCGGTTATCGGAGAAGATTACAAGGCATTCTGCGATGACATCATCGCAAGCCTGCCTGCACGCACTCGCAGTCAAAAAGTTCTTGCCTTTTTGGATACGCTCTGCTTGTCCCTGTCCATTTTAGGCGCCGTCAGCCTGCTGTTCGCAGACGGAACCCTGGCACTTCTGCAGGCTCTGTTTGCGCGGCAGCCCCTGCATCCGGAAATCTCGATCACGCTATCGACTGTTGCCCTGACCGGAATGATTCTTGTCATTGCTCCTGCACTGGTCATGTGGATTTGCAAAAAATCTCTGCAGCCCGAAAACCACGGCCGTCAATTCCGCCGGAAAGCGTTTCTGCTCGGCGCCGGATGGATGGCGGTCTGTCTGCTGGTCACGTGGTTTGGGCGCGGTGTGCTTTTCACCGCCCCGATTTGGGCTGTGTGCGCCGTGATTATCCTGCTGTACGCGGCGCACCGCGTGCTCGATAACCTGGAGCTGTAAGGAAACCTGCTAAACGCCCGGTATGGAAAAGCGCAGACCGGACCCCTTCCCATAAAAAAACGCTGTCAGGAAATTTTCCCGACAGCGTTTTTTTAATCCTCTATGCCCGCATTGTGCAGATCCAACCCGCCGCCGAATGGGCGATACAGCACACCGGTCAAGGTGGACTGCGCCGCGTAGGCGTGCTTGGTATAGTACAGCGGGTAAAACACCGCATTGTTATTCAAATACTTCTCCGCCTGCGCCAGACTGCTGCTGTTTACCGTTGCTCCATTGAGCAGGCGGTCATAATCCGTGTCCTTGAGCTGTGTAAAGTTACCGCTCTGCCCGCTTTGAAAACACGCCAGCGCCGTATACGCATCCGCAGAAGCCGGTGTGTACGGGTAGATGGCAAGGTCATAGTTTCCAGTGCTGACCCGCGAAAGCAGCGTGCTCTCATCCACCGCATTTAGGCTGAAATAGGTCTTGAACGCCTGGTTCCAGTTTGCCAGCATTTCACTTGCCAAAGGCTTGGTATCTTTGGTGCACAGAAGCGTGACGGTCTTTCCTTTCGGCCACAGGCTGCTTCCCTGTGTCGCTGCCGCAGCGGACTGCTTGAGATACAGGCCGCTGCCCGCCTGGCTGCGGTAAGCCTTTCCGCCGAACTGTACGGCAGGCGGCAGGATATCGTCCGCCTGCTTTGTGCCGGACGGCAGCAGCTTCAGCAGCGCACTGCGGTTCAGCACCTGCACAAAGGCGCGGCGCAGCGCAGCTGACCGGAAGGTTCCCTGCGTGTTAAAACACAGCCCGCCGGTCGTGTCTTGAAAGGATGTGACTGTCAGCCCCGCTTTTTTCGCCTGCGCTGTCATGGAAACGTCCAAAGAAGCCACGTCGATTTTCCCGGCGGTCATGGCCTGCACCGCATCCAGCGCCTGTGCGGAAACCGTACTGTCTGCAATTGAAGCCACAGAGGCGGTATCTGTGGAGCTGGTCGAGGAAACGTCCCCGATGCTGAAAACAATTTCAGACGGGAGTGCCGTAGTTTCGCCGACGTAGGTGTCCGTCCGCTTCACGGTCAAGCTCTGATCATGCTCCCAGCCGTAGTTCGGAATACTGAACGCACCGTTTCCCAAAATGGAGGCGCGTTCCATGCCATAGCGACCGGCGGCAAATTTGAAAAAGGCTTCGTTGCAGGGCATAAACACACTCTGCGCGGTCAGCGACGGAAAGTCTGGGGAACTGTAGCGCAGTTTGACAACCAGAGTGTGGCTGTCCTTTGCTGTAACGCCGAGTTTGTCCGTTGAAAGCGTACCCGCGTGCACCTGCACCGCATTTTCGATGCACATCATCGCGGCGCAGACTGGTGAGGCCGTTGTCGGATCCAGCGCCCGCCGCCACGCAAAAACAAAGTCCTGCGCGGTGACCGGCGTCGGCTTGGTATCCGTTTCGTCCTCCCCGCTCAGCTTGCTGACACTGCCGTTCCAAACAGCATCCGTGCGCAAATGGAAGGTAAACTCCGTGCTGTCGCTGTTTGCCTCCCACGATGATGCCACACCCGGCACTGCCCTTTCGGAATCGTCCAAGCGGCACAGTCCTTCATAAAGGGACGTAATCACGGTTGCGGCATCGGTTCCCTGCGCAACCTGCGGGTCCAGCGTTGCCGGCTCTGCCGAAAGCTTGACACGAATGGTTTTGTTTGCATTTCCGGGTTCCCCGCAACCCGACATAGATACGACCAGCAGTACAATACTGCACAAAATGGCGAGTGCCCGCTTCACAAATCTGCCCCCTGTTTTCTTTCACTTTCTTTTATTTTAACATTCTTTATAATGTGCTTCAACGAGGTTTACATAATTTTTACGAATTATTCAAAACTGTAGCTTTTTCTGTTGGATTCCTTTCAATTTTGTAACAATTCCGGTGGCTTCTCCGTTCCAAAAAAACGACTGCACACGGCGCACCGCCGCACACAGCCGTTCCTTTTAATTTATGCCCCTTTTTAAAGAATCATACCGCCGTTAACCCCCAAAACCTGGCCGGTCACAAAGGCAGAGTCCTCTCCTGCCAGAAATGAAACCACCGCGGCAACCTCTGCCGGTGTGCCCAACCGCTGCAGCGGGGTTTCTTCCGCCAGCTCCCGCAAAACCTCCGGCCCGTGTGCAGCGTTCATTTCCGTATCAATCACGCCGGGGGCGATGCAGTTCACACGAATGTTACTTGGCCCCAGTTCTTGCGCCAGTGCTTTAGTCAACCCGATGACTGCGGCCTTGGCCGCCGAGTAATGCACCTCGCAGGAAGCGCCCACCTGTCCCCACATGGAGGAAAGATTGATAATGCTTCCGCGTTTGACATGAATCATGTACGGCAGTGCCAGCTGGCAGCAGTGAAACACGCCGTCTATATCTACGGCGAACATCCGCCGCCACTCCACCTCGGTAATATCCGTAAACAGCTTCTGCTGGGCAATGCCTGCATTGTTGACCAGAACGTCCACGTTTCCTGCTCTTGCAAAAAGCTGCTCGCACGCCGCACGACTGGAAACATCCGCACAAACCGCCTCGGCGCCAAGCTGTGCGGCAAGCGTTTCCGCTTCCTCCGCGTGCGTCCGATAATTGATGATGACATGAAACCCGTCTGCCGCAAGCCGACGGCAAACGGCGGCACCGATTCCGCGGCTGCCGCCGGTAACAAGCGCTGTGCGCATCTCTCAAAGACTCCCTTACAAGTTATTGGTCACAAGCATAATGGCGGCTAAAGCCGCCAGCGGCGCGGTTTCTGTGCGCAGAATACGCGGCCCAAGCGTTGCCGCGCAGCCGCCTGCCTCTTGTATCAGCTGCACTTCTTCCGGCGCAAAGCCGCCCTCCGGGCCAACATAAACGGTCAAAGCGGCGTCCTGCTCACCGACAAGCACAGGAATCCGCTCGCCGCCGCCCTCATAGAACAGCACACGCTTTTCGCCGGGCAGTGCGCAGGTTTGCTTCAGCGTCATAAAGTCTGCAACCTCCGGTATGATGCCGCGTCCGCTCTGCTTGGCTGCTTCGTGTGCGATTTTCTGCCAGCGCAGCACCTTTTTATGTGCGGCCTTTTCGTCCGGTCGGGAAATGCAGCGTGCCGTTACAGTCGGCACAATCCGCCAAACTCCCAGTTCCACGGCTTTCTGCACAATCCAGTCCATTTTGTCGCTTTTCGGAACACCTTGGCACAGCGTCACCCTGATGCGCGGCTCCGCGCAGCTGACCCGCGTTTCTTGAATGCGGACACGGACGGTTTCGCCGCTGATTTCCGCAATTTCACCAAAGTAGTCATGTTCGTGTCCATCGCACAGCGTCACCGCCTCGCCGGGCTGCATCCGCAGACTTTTGGCAATATGGCGGGCATTTTCTCCGGTCAGCACGGCGTCACCGGTAGGAACAAAATCAATGAAAAAACGAGGCATACTTCTCCTCCTGCCCAGTAATAATTTGTTGAAATCCGCAGTGAAAGCCAGCGGTTACACATCGGTGTCCGCAGTCATTTCCACCTGAAAATCCGGGTAGGCGCTCTGCGCCTCCTGCCGGATCTGCTCTGCCAGCGCCTGCCGGTTTTCCGCCGCAAAGTCAACCACAATGTCGAAGTGCAGGGCTTTCGTCTGCAAATTCACATAGAAGCCGTGCACTTCCAGAACATCGTCATGCTTCATGACAAGGTCTGTCACGCGGGTGCGCATCTCTTTTGCCTGATCATTCTTCGTATTGATGGAATAAATGCTGATTCCGGTTAGCAAAACATTAAATTCGCAAAAAATTTTTCTGCTGATTTCGCGTTCCAAATTGTCCAGTTCCTCTGCAGTCATGGTGTCCAGCACGCCGATATGCACCGAACCGACAAACCGCTCTGGGCCGTAATTGTGCAGCACCAAGTCATAAGCGCCATTTACTTACGGCACCTCGCAGACTGCCTTTTTGATTTTTCCGGTCAAGTCCCGGTCTGCGCGGCTGCCGAGCATCTGCCCGACCGTCTCCAAAATCATTTCAATGCCGGACTTGATGATGATACCCGCAATCACCGCGCCGACCCAAGCTTCCAGTGAAATGCCGGTCAGCTGATAAAGCACCGCGCTCAGGAAAACCGATGCCGAAACAACTGCGTCAAAGGACGCATCCTTTCCAGAGGCAACCAAGGAACCGGAGTGGACACGCTCACCCGTCCGCCTCACATATCTTCCCAGCACAAACTTCACGCCGACAGCCGCCGCGATAATCAGCATGGCAACCGCACCGTACGCCGGCTTTTCCGGAACCACGATTTTTTTTACAGACTCCACCGCGGAGGTAACCCCCGCATACAGAACCAGCGCGGCAATCATCATGGCAGACAGATATTCCATCCGGCCGTAACCAAAGGGGTGTGCCTTGTCCGGCTTCTTCCCGGCAAGCTTGACCCCGACTATGGTGATGACCGAAGAAACCGCATCTGTCAGGTTATTCACCGCATCCAGCACCACTGCAATCGAATTGGACACAATGCCGACCACAGCCTTAAAAACAGCCAGCAGCACATTGGTTAGGATTCCCACAATGCTGGTTTTTACAATCACGCGGTCGCGTTTCTCCTGCATCCGGCGAACCGTCTGTGTGTCCTTCATACAGAATCTCTCCTTTATTAAAAAATATTACACAAAGCGAAGCTTTGTCAACTCTCCGATTTTTGGGAACTGCCACTTTTGCGTGCGGCGCGCTTGTGCTCTGCTTTTTTAGCAAGAGTATGGTCCACCGCATAAAACAGATAACCCAGTACGATAAACCCTGCTGCAAGCGCAGCAACCGTAACAGCCACTGTGGGCACGCCCAGTTTGTCGATGTCCATAAACGGATACGGATACCGGCTTCCGTTTTGCACCGAACTCTCCGTTTGCGCGGCTATGACCGCATAAGCGAAATAGACCAGCGGCGCAGTGACTCCCCACACAGGGGAAAGCTTCGTCATCCATCCTTTTTTGTCGAACAGCAGCCAATCCAAAATGGCCATCGGCGGAACAACACGATGCAATAAAATTAAAGCGATGCTCCCTGCGCCATTCATATGAAAATTACCCAGCAGGAACTGTGCAATCAACATGGTAACCGTCACACTCATCATGACAATCATTTTCAGTACCGGGCAGAAAGTGATACCTTCCTCCTTCTTTTGAATGAGGAGATAAAAAGCGTCGGCTAAAAAATAGAGAACACAAGCCAAATTGCTCAAATTGGTGAAAAAGCGAAACATCCCCCAGTTTGCAGCAGTCCCGCTGAACAAGGAAAGCTGCATCTGAATCCCAACGATTCCGCAAAGGGAAATACAGAATTTATAAACAACAGACAGGAAGCGATTTTTTATGTACATCCCATTTTCTCCTAATCATAAACGGTATTTTCATGGTCTTCTGTATGCCGGCTGAGTCGGTCATGAACTCTGCTGTGGCGATGACGCCGGCTTATCGCACCGCAGCCCCTTGTTCAAAAAAGTCGCACGAGCACTAACCAATCCTTGCGCTTAGATTGAATTAAGTATAGCACAAAAGCATCCCAACAAAAAGCAAAAAATTCATGTGCAAATTGACGCCCTGATACATGAATTTCCTTTCACAGACGCTGCAAGACGCGTTGAAAACGCAGCTGAATATTAACAGATAAAGCAAGCAGGTCCAGGCGTAAAAGCCCGGACCTGCTTGCTTTATCGTTGTTTGCATAGCTCTGGCAATACAAACACAATTCCGAAACAATTTTTTAGCGCAAATAATTTCGGATTATTTGTGTCATTTGCTCAATTTAGATGCAGGCTTTCGACGCAAGTTTTCATTGAGAAAAGGAAAAGAGCCATTCCAGCAATTTCATTTATTTACTCTCTGCATGCCGATTTGACCATAACACAAAAGCCGGGAGTTTATACACTATGATAACTTTACAACTATATACAAAAAGGTTAATTTCAACTAATTACTTCTGCAAAATCATAAAAAAGGTGACGCAACTCGATCACTCCAATACTATCGGATGTGTATTCACTATAATATTCTCCATACTCAGTGTCGCACTGTGCCAGCGAAAATGGAGTAGCAACAACATCTGTCAACAAGGTCTTCTGTAACTGGCTGATTTTGGTCGCAGCATCCGAAATATTAATGGCTTTGACGACATATGCAAACATAATATTCTTTTTATGATAAGAGGAATACTTGGGAGGAGTAGAAACAAAACGGCTGACACCATTAATGATGTATTCTTTATTTAAGTGCTGAGTGCCATCAATTCGTTTGCACTCAATCAGAAAATAGCATTTTGAATTACTGAACCAATCAGAGGAAATCACCTTTATATCTGATCGTCCAATGTACTGATCTGTTTGAGGGTCAAAATTTTCAGGGGCTTGGAGTACATAACGAAACTCTGACACACCGTTGTTAAGGTAACATTCAATCAAATGATTTGTAATTTTATCTTCATCATTTTTCAACATGTTTTCAGTGCTACGGCAATTCGCTTTCATCTGTGAGCTACATTGTATTAGATGAGCGATTATTCTCTTGAGACTTCCTGCAGCAAACAAGGCATTAATAGATTCATTTTTAAAACCTCCCATTAGTGCTTTCCTCCATTTCTGGAGAGTATTTGATTTGTTATGTCCATCAAATCGAGCCTAGCGATTGCCGGATGCCAATTTTTATAGTAGTTCGGCTTAATAATGTAGAAAGAATTCTCCTCAAAATAAATTACGTCTTTGAGAGAATAAAACATTTCATTAGTTCTGTGCGCAGAAAATTTTGCAAACATTGATTTCTCGAGAGTAGTATTGTTAATAAATTGCAACCATTCCTCGGGTTTAGAATCAACAATCATGACTTCAAATGCGCTATAGTGCTTCGCAATTTTTGGATACACATTGATTTGAATATACTTTCCTGTACCTTCAAAAACATCTGACAAATACTTGTAATAATATTTACTGTACTCGTTAAAATCCTTTTCCTCTACATTGCGATAAACGTCATGATCATTTTTCCCAGTTAATTGTGGAATTTGAATGCGCAGTGCATAATCAACAAATTCATTATCAGACAAATTAAATGCCTTAAGAATCATCAAATTGAGTTGGTTTATTTGAGCAGTTGGATCATCACCTACAACGAAAAAATCCTGCTTTATTAAGTCTTGAATTAGTTTTACTTTGTTAGCAATTTCAAGGCTGTACACAAATGGAAATTCAAGGATTTCCTCCACTTGACGTTGTTCACGCTCAACACCTAAAGAAGATCCCAACATTAAATTGAAATACGCATATACCTTAGAATTTAGTAATCCAACAATATTTAACAACTGGGATTTCTGTTCAAAAGAGCCCTTAACTGCAAATACTGCTTCTTTAAATACAAAACTATTTTCTTCATATACTGCCTTCATGGTATAATCTGACATATCAATACCACGCAACATCAAACAATATGGTGCCTGAAACAAGGTGGCATCTCGCGTTCTGTGAATTTTAGTCTTTGAGAATGTAGAAATATTACTAAGTGCAATTGAAAAATGATCAATTGCATTTTTTGATTCTAATAACGGCTGTCCATAAAGATGAGACGCATCCATTTTTTCACCGTCATTGTATTGTACACCAGTTCCGTATATAAGGACTGGAGTTTGCGATTTTATATATTCACGAAGAGTAGGGAAATTTTTCTTCAGAAAAAGGATTAGATCAATATCACCTGTTAAACCATAAACCAACGTCTTCCATGCCCAATCGTTTTCTTTAAGCAACTTTTGTTGAACATGTTTGACATCAGTCTTCTCCACAACCACTATGTTAAATAGCTCAAAAAATATATTGCGTTTCATTGAAATATACTCAAAACGATTTTCAAGATTCTGGAGTTCATTTTTGCCTGAAAATCTGTAAGACAATATAACCGCAGGGGCATCTGCGTTTTTAAACACAAGTTTTCTAACAGATGATAATTCAATAATACGAACGATCTCTGCTTGAGTTAGTAAAAACTTTCTAAATAACTTTGATGGATTTTTTTGCATATAAAGTATTGTCGAATGGAGTATAAAGCAGCATTGCGTTTCTGAATTACAAAAATCCTTCGAACGTAAAACAAAAGAGCGACAAGTATCATTGTTTTGCAAATATTGTACATATCCATGCTTTTTACAATATTCGACATGAAGCCCCGGTTTGTTTGACCATGGCGGATTTCCAATGATAAAATCAAACGGTATTTTTTGGAGTGAGGACAAATTTTCCTCATCAAAGAAATCGCATACAAACAGATTATGCCCTTTTAAATTTGGCAAACGAAAACTGTGCAGTGTTTTCGGGTTCTTATAATCCAACATTGCCAAATATAAAGAAAAAATAGCAACATCAATGGCGTCTTCATTCAGATCTATGCCGTATATATTATCTGTCAAAGTATCACACAGTAGTTTATCGTTTTCAGTAAAGAAGGCTCCGTTCAATTCTTTTTCGATCATACGGCGATAACTGTCAACTAAAAAAACGCCAGAGCCACAGGAAGGATCGAGTAATTTGCATGTTCCTTTTTCTTTAATGTGCTTGTCAATTGTTCCGTCAAGGATGTAATCCACTAAATACTTTGGTGTATAAAAAGCGTTATCCTTATCCCGTGCTTCTTTACCAAGTAAGATTTCATAAATATTACTGATCAATTCAACAGGAATGATATTGAAGTCGTACAGATCAAATAGAGATAACTGACCGCATGAAGAATTAATATTGGCTGCCAGAAAATCCTTGATTTCTAATAACGCAATGGGAGTAAATGCTTTATCATTAATTTCGTCTCCCAGTTCAAATAGGTTTCCGTTAAATTTTTTCTTCAAGTGCGTGAACAAAGAATATATAGAGTCCTTATTTTCAAGCAATTTAAGTAACGCTGAACGCGATGCGGCTACATTGGACGAAAAACCAGGATAATCCAAGTCAACGCCTCTGTCAATAAGATAACGAATAAAAATTAGACGCAAAACCAATTTAGTTGCATATGACAGATGGTATGTGTTTCGTAATTTATCTGTCAAATAAACCAGATTACTCAGCAAAACATCGTTGAGCTTTTCGCTGCTAAACTGATTTGTGTATCGTTTCCAGAAATTTTGACTTGTTATTTCAAAAAATGAAAATGGAGAATTATCATCAATCGAATCCACAGAGAGATGTTCAATCTGAGTCAATAGCAATGTCTTTTGATCAATTGTACATCCATTGTAAATTGTTACAGTATCAGTGCCACAAAAAATGGCAACAGGTATTTGTGCATTCCAGATCTTTTTGTTTATTGCTTTCCTGTCATCCTGATTGTGGAATTCATCAAAGAATAATACGAATGGTTCGTTTTCGACCATGTAGACAGCGTAGGGAGCCAATTCTTTTAATACCTTAATTGTATGTGTGGTCAGTTGTGTATCGTCAAAATTGTTATGTCCATATATTAGGCATGGGGAATTAGCATACCCTAAACGTTCGATAATTTTATCTAAGTGCTTACTCAAGAGGCTCACCACCATCAAAGTTAATCTGTGTCTATAATTGATTACTATTTGTGTTATTAAATTATGATAACCCCGCTACATTTAACTAACAGCCCAGACTGTTTCATCCCCGCAGATATTTCGAATTTTCAGTCGCAGAGGCTTCTTTTGACTGCGGATCTTTCCATCCCAGAATTCCTTTGTCTTTTCACCGTTTTTGATAACATAGCCGAGCTTATCAATCTTGATTTCACTGTCGGAGTGCCACTCGCCGCTATCGGATGTGCAATCGACGCTGAGAAATTCAATCAGCTCAAGTCCGTCTTCGCTGATTTCAATCGGCTTATAAGGCTTTTTCGCGCTTGAGTTTAAAAACGCCTTTTGGTTGAAATCGCTGATTTTCTGCATCACACGATCGCTAGCGAACTTTTCAATTATTACTTCAAACCCGCCGAACAAGTCCTCATGGGATTCTTCCAGTTTTACTTCGGCGTAATCTTCAACAACCACGTCGTCAAGAATCGCTTTTAGGTCGCGAAGCTCAATTTCAACATCCGTACTGTCATCCTCCGCGATGAATTTTCGGATTTCTTCTTCGCTTGTAATATCCACATAATAAACAATAACTTTTTTAATATTGGGATCAAGGTCGGGAATAGCTTGATGAATGATGCGGTTCATCAGCACCACATCAAGCAGTTTTGAACCGCTGTCCATCAGGTTCGGCACATAGACCGGGATGGTGCCGAGCTTGCTGTCGGAGACAGCGCCCTCCCAGAAAGAATCAAGTGAATCCTCATTTCGCAGCCCCGGAATAAGGGATTTAATTTTGTCCATCGTCTGAACCGGGTTGCGGTAGAGCGATACGCCGTCCTTGATTTCCAGTATGTCAAACGCCGCGCCGTCGGCAACCAATCTGTCACGGGTGGTCTGGATGGAGTTAATGCCGATGTCGCAATGAATAAAACGCCTGCCGAGTTTATTAGCGACAGCCGCCGTAACGCCGCTTCCGCCGAAAAAGTCGGCGACAAGCATGCCCTCGTTTGAGGATGCTTTAATAATACGTTCCAGTAAAGAAGTTGGTTTCTGAGTTGCATAGTCAACTTTTTCTTCTGAAGTTGGCTGTTGTTGAAACGACATAATATCATTCCATACATCTCCAAATGGTTTTCCTTTTTGTTCGACTTGATCACGATAGCGAGTGGTACCATGAGCAACCATATAATGTCTTCCATTTTCATCAACACGATTAAACGAGTTTAAATATTCTTGAGTATGTGGTTGCCTTAATTTATTAAATATTCGATTGTCTGATTTTGAATAATAAAGAATAGTATCATGTCCTCTGACCCAGTTGGGAGCCAAGGTCTTAAAGCCAGATAGAACTGAAATATCCCAAATAATCTCGCGTTGAAAATTATCTTCTCCAAATATTTCATCCATAAGAATTTTCACGTAGTGAACAATATGCCAATCCAAATGCACATAGATGCTTGCCGTTTGGCTCATCACAGACTTAATTGCCATAAGATTTTCATACATCCAGTTCAAATATTTTTCTTTGTCCCACACATCGCCGTACATTTTTTCCTCAAAGGCTTTGAGTTCCTCAATGTCGAGTTCCTGCTCGGCTGTGACTATTGCCTCCGCGACCTTGGGATTGCGGCGGATATAGACGTTTTTGGCATAATCCGCACCGCTGGCAAAAGGCGGGTCAATGTAGACAAGGTCAACCTCGATGCCCCGCTCTTTTAAATAAGCGCAGGCGGAAACACATTCGCCGCGAATCACCATGTTACCATTTTCGTTTTTGCCTACGGTTTCGACTTTTTCCATCTCATACAGCGGCATCCCGCGTTCCAAGACCATGGAAACGTCGTTTGCGCCTTTGTATTTGAGAACACGGTTGAAGTTTGCAAGAACGGCCTGCCCCTCAACCGGTTCGGGGATAAACGGTATATATTTCTTAGGCATTGGCGGCATCCTCCTTAAAGAAACTGGTGATTGCTTTGTGTGTCTGCACAATTCGCTCTTTTTCCGGCAAGGTATCCTCTAAATAAAGATACTCAAACCGGTTATAGCCGAACGCGTCGTTATTTTGTTTTAAAAACTGGGTTTCCATAAATTTACGCTTATCAAGGAATGTGGGGTCATTTGCGTATATTTTACCCTTTGTCTCTACAATGACTGCCTTGTGGATTTGTCCGGCCTTGCGCTGAATAATCAGGAAGTCAGGCGTGTATTTTCCGATGTACTGCCAGCGACCGCCATTCTGCTTAAAACAGCGAATTTTAAATTCAGTCAAGGCGCGGTCGCCGTTGTAGTAAACTTCCAGTCCCAGCTTCTCCACATCATCAAATACAAGCACTTCTGATAGAAAGGTCTGCTCAAAGTTGCTGTCGGTTTTATAGGGCAGGTAATGGAACGAACGGTTTTTCGCCGGATGGGCGGAATATTTTTTTCTTGTTTGCTCCGCAAAGGCGGTGTTGCCTGTCTCTTCCGCGAGTTGAATCAGCTGTTCTGTTTTCCTGTCAATTTTGAGCTTCCCGTTATCGTCAAGAATGATATTTTCAACTACTGATTGCTCGGGATAGTAATCATCCGGCTTATCTGTATTGACACAGGTTGCAAAATTGTCAATATTTAATAGTTTCGCTTCCTGCGGAATTAATTCTTCCTTTGTTGTATACCCGCGCTTTTCATAAAAAGCCTTGCGGATATTCGATTCGATCAGCGCCCTGTTATATTTTGAACTGAAAAATCTGCTGCCATTGCGGACATATGTAATTGTATGGAACACATCTAACAAAACACCGGAATGCGCGTTCAACTGTTCCATCGTCACAAAACCAAGGCTTGATTTTGCGATGGTATAAAGCCATGCGGTAAAGGCTGCGGGTTCATCACCGCGTTCTTCGTCGTCAACGTCGATATTGGTGACATGCTGGGCAAAGTCCTGCGTTTTGACCGTATGAGAGATTTCCGCGTTTGCGGCGGCAATGGGAATTTCATCGTCAGGCCTTGCCTGTTCAAGCGTCAGGGTTTCATAATGAATTTTCAGCTGATAGAACTGAACCGGCGGAAGCTTCAGATATGCGGTACGGTCGTAGCGCTTGATATCTGCCTTTGGGTTATTCGCGGATGAAAACTCTTTTAGCGAGATATGGTGCTGCTGTTCCAACTGAGCATTCAATTTTTCTGCGTTGCTTTCATTTAAATAAATCAGCGCAGTTTCAGGCACGTTTTTCATAACTTGGCGCAGGCAGCGGCAGGATGTTTGCAATACCATGTTTTTGGGGCAGTCACCCTCCTGCGAGAGGATTATTCCTGTCAAGCTGCGGCAATCCCAGCCCTCTTTGCCGATTTGTACAAGCAAGACGATACGGATGTTTGATATTGCTTTATCCAAAGTATCAAACTGAAGCTGGCTGTCAGATGGCTGTGGATATTCCTTGTTTCCCTTGTGAAATTTCAGAATGGAGTCGGCTGTCAATCCGTATTCAGCTATAATTCGTGCAACGAGCGGAAAAACCATCTGTTCCAGTTTTTCGATGGTTCCACAATAAATACCGAGCTTTGCCACAAGCCCTCCATCATATACAGTATCTATGTAGGTATCCAGAAATTCGCGAACACCCGCTTCAACAATTTTCGCGCTGTCTGCTTCATCGGATATCTTAACAATCGGTTTCTTGAGAAAATTCCCCACTCCGTTTATCAGCGGATAATAGTAAACGATATTGGAAATTTCCGCCGAGGCAATTGAAAGCTTATCCGTCACTTCAAACTTTTCAGCTTTTTCAAGGTACGGTGTACCGGAAAATCCAATGACGGAATTAACCGTTTTGCTTTCCGACCATTTATTTACAACGGCGCGAAGCTTAATTTCGTCGCTTACCGCATGATGAACTTCATCTATAAAAATGGACAGTGACGGAAGTTTGCCGATAAGGTTACGCAATTCGTTTGCCTGACGATCTTTTTCATCATCGCTCTCTTCAAATAGAGTAACCTGTCCGTTTTTTTCTTGAATACGGTCGAGAATTACTTTTTCCGCATTGGTCACGGCGACAAGTCCAAACAGTTCTGAAAGCGGCTGGTGGTTAGCGATTTTCTGCACATTCGGGTTTTTTGTTTTATTTGATTTGTTCGCGGTCTTGCTTTGATCAAGCACCTCAAACATCATTTTACGCTTGATGTTGCTTGCGGAAGGCTCCGGTATAACCCAAGATGGATCAAATTTCTGTATTGTCTTAAGACTTGGTATGACGGAGGATTTTAGTCCTGACGGCGCAAAAATAATAAAGTTATGGGCAAAAACCGGATTTTGCGGCTCATTCATAGCAAAGTACAAATCAAGATAGATAAACGCCGCCATCAGATAGGTTTTACCTGCACCCATCGGCAGACTGAAAAGATAGTCGGTATAAGTAACTCCATAAAAGGCCTCGTTAAAGAATTTGTTATAATCAATGGAATCGGGGGATTTCTTGATTTGCTTTTCAATTTTCTCTGAGACCTGCTCGCCCAAATCATTTTTAAGCTGGGCATATTCCAACAAAGCAGCAGCGGCAGGGTAATTGTCGAGGAAATCCCGTGCTGATGCTGAGAGCTCTATGCCATCTAAATCTAACGAATTAAATGTTCCCTGTTTAAACAAAACCGCAAGGGGTTTATTTTCACAGGCAATTTTTAAATAAAGATATGTTTTAATCGCTTCTATCTGTGCGTCTCGCATTTGTCCTTTATGAATCATATAGTCAATCAAAGGATTAACGGTGCAATCGGAAGATCTGTACCATCTGTCCCTTGCCATATTTAACATCTTATAAAACATGGTTAGCCTCCCCTCTGGAAATCAGGCCTGCTCCAGTGCCGCTATAATTTCTTTAGATATGCCTTTTTCATTACAGTAATCAATAATTCGCATTTTCGCCAGACGACTTGGCGTGGTGCGGCTGTTTTCCCAGCGGTTTAGCGTAGTAAAACTGACGTTCAAATCTCTGGCAAATTGTTCTTGAGATATATTCAGTTCTTTACGAATTTTCCTGAGTATTTCGTCGAGTCTCATAGGCATATCACCTCATAATGATTATAGCATCTGCTATAGTGAATTACAAGTGCGAAATAAAGAAGTCACTGCTATAATGGTCGGTTTTTATGTCGGACAAAATGGAAGTCGTAAATTTTACGCATGTTGTATTCAAATTGTCTGTTCCACCTCAAGCCCGCCTTTGAAGGCGATCTGTATTTTTTCAGCGGAAACCACCGTCACCTTGGAGATAAGCTGTTTCACCAGAGCCTCGTCGTATTCGTCGAGACTGAAATTGGCCTTCTCCAGTATCTCAAACAGCTCATTCATCCGGGCGTTGCTGTTTTGGGCGATAACCTGCCGCTGTTCGTGATCCCGCAGTCTGTTTTGAAGCGCCGTGCGCTCATCGGAAATTTCCTTGAATTTCTGGTCAAAATAATCCGCGCTGGCGGAGGAACGGGAGTTTAATTCCACCAAATCCAGCATGACTTTGTTCAGTTCTTCAATCCGGGTTTGAATGGCGGCGGTATCAATGGTGTCATCTTCCGCGTTTAGCGCCATACGGAGGCTGTGCTCCAAGGTATCGATCAGCTCGTCCTTATCTTCGACAAATCCACAAATAGCCTTCATAATGGCATCCTGCAACTTGTATTCCTCTATGGTAGGGGACACTTTGCAGTATTTCGTTCCGTATTCCAAGCGGTTGATACACCGCCACACGATTTTCTTTTTCCCGTTTCTGGCCCAGGTGACCCGCCGATACCGCGCCCCGCAGCAACCGCAGACAAGCAGTTCCGACAGTGCATATTTGCTGCTGTATTTGCCCTGCTCGGTTTTGGTGGCTTTCTGCGACACTTTCCGCTTGCTGGCTCTCCGGGCGATTTCCTCCTGCACAAGGTTGAACAGCTCCTTCGAGATGATTCCCTCATGGTTGCCGGTGACATAATACTGAGGAACTTCCCCCTGATTCTTCTTGCTTTTCTTGGTGAGGAAATCCGTCACGTAGGTTTTTTGCAGCAGAGCGTCCCCAATGTATTTTTCATTTTGAAGCATATACCGTATGGCGTTCGTTGACCAGACTTTTTTGCCGGTGCCGGAGGGGATACCTTCGGCTTCCAGCCCGCGTTTGATTCGGGCAATGCTGTACCCGGACAGATAGCTTTGATAAATCCGCTTGACGATGGTGGCTTCCTCCGGGACAATCTTCGGTTTGCCGTCCTCGCCCTTTTCATAACCGAGGAAGCGGGAATACTGAAACGTAACCTTGCCGTTTTTGAAACTTTGGCGCTTGCCCCACGTGACGTTTTTACTGATGGATTCGCTTTCGGCCTGTGCGAAGCTGCCGAGCAGACTGATGGTCATTTCGCTGGCCATCCGCATGGTGTTGATACCCTCTTTTTCAAAAATGATTGGGATGCCTTTTTCCTTGAGCTTGCGGATATAACCGAGGCAGTCCAGCGTATTTCTGGAAAACCGGGAAATGGATTTGGTCAACACCATATCTACCTTGCCTCTTTCGCACAGCTTCATCAGTTTCAAAAACTCGGTGCGCTTTCTCGCCGACGTCCCGGTTATGCCCTCGTCCGCGAAAATCCCGGCCATAGTCCAGTCCTTGTTGGCCTTGATTTTTGCCGTGTAATATTCGATCTGCGCCTGATAGCTGGACTGTTGTTCCTCCTGATCGGTGCTGACACGACAGTAGGCGGCCACCCGCAGCTTCTTTTTTCGAACACCTTCCCGCAGCGTTTTCGGATTGGCGGGAATGACGGATACGGTTTTCTGAACCGGTGATATGGTTTGTGTCAGCATATTGGCGTACTCCTTTCCGTAGTATCGGGATCGATAATCTGATCGTTCATTAACTTCAAGTGCACTGTGCCGTCCGGCTCCATCAGTACCCACTTGACGGTTTTCTCAAACAGGACCGGATCAAACGCAGTAAGCGGTAAATAATTTTGAAAGCGTTTCCGAAGCCGTTCCGTTAAATATTCGTTTCCACAATCGGCGCAGGACGCGTATTTTTCTGCGGCGCAGTTGAAGATAAGCAGTTTTACGTAGTCGCTGTTTACCTCGGCCTTTTCCAATTCCCGGTTGATCTGATTATTCAACTTGGTGACGTCCAGCGACGGCTCGTAAGGGCGGCGCTCACGTAATTTTAATTGCTCCGGCTGCGCGATAATGGCGTTCAGGGCGGCAACAATGCCTTTCAGCAGGATTTCGTCCGAAACGCGCCGCCCTGTGTGTCCCTCGGCTTTGCAGCACCAGCTCTCATACTGGGGATTGCGTCCATCCCGCTCGTATCGGCTTCCGCAGTTGTAGCAGTACAGCTTTTTGCGAATGAGGCTTAATTCCTCGGAGAGCGGCTGTCGAATATTTTTCTTCCGAATGAGTTCGGATATGGCCCTGTAGGTGTTCGGATTGATCAGAGGCGGGAAGCCTTTCTCTCCGGTGTATCTCGGATTTTCCAGTATCCGTTTTACCATGTGCTTATTCCATGCCGTGCTGTCAGCCTTGTAGGGAACGGCTCCTGCGGACATTTTTACGGCGATGGATTGATAGGACATTCCGGATAAGTAATCGGCGTATATCCGCCTGACCGCTTCGGCCTCGTTTTTCTCGGTTGTCAGCGTCCCGTCTACAATGCGGTATCCGAAAGGGAGATATCGGTTCTGCTTCATCACCCGAACACCTCCTTGGGCAGCCTCTCGGTAAATTCAAAGCCGCCGATCAGCCGAAATTTCAGCTTATACTGCTCAGTCACGATAATTTTGTCCACGATGCTGTGAAACAGCACCTCATTGAATCCGGAAAGGCAGGGCGCTCCTTTTTCAATCATTTCGATCAGCAGCCTGCAATCGGCGATTATTTTGTCGTCCTCGTCTCTTTCCAGCAGGCGGCGGCGTTTTGCGCGCAGAAAGCCGATATTCTGGTTTACCTCATTCGTTTTTTGCATAAAAAGAGCAGAATCCATGTACCCTTTCGACCGGAGCCGATTCAGTACCAGATTCTGCTTGGTGAGTTCCGCGATTTCCTTATTCAGTTCTCCGACCTTGGCGTTGCTCATGGTAAAAATGGACTGTAACGCCAGAAGCTGATCGAGAACCGGATTCAAAAGATAGCGGCTGTTCTGTTTTAACTTATTGTACAAGCGGATAAACGCCTGATAGATGGCATCTTCACGAATTTGCCGGATTTCGCAGAGATCTTTTCCTCTGTCGTGGGTTCTGCAGATCCAATAGGCTTTCCCGTTAGTATATCGTCTGCGAAACGACGCCCCGCATTTTCCGCAGTAAATTTTCCGGCTTAGATTGTACTGCTTTCGTTCCCCTCTGCCGGGACATTGGCGCCGCCTTAAGTCAATCAGTTCCTTGACCCGCTCGAATTCGGCTTTACTGATGATCGGCTCGTGAGAACCCGTCACATAGTAGCGATCTTTCTGTCCGGTGTTCATTACTTTTCGAAACGGCAGGGTATCGGTGGTGAAGGACTTCTGCAGCAAAGAGTCACCGATATATTTCTCATTGGTCAGAATGTACCGGATACCCGTGTGGTGCCAGTTGGATTCACCGTCCTTGCGCGGGACACCGTCTTTCGTCAGGCGGTCGGCAATGACATCCATACTTTTTCCGGCGAGGTAGCTTGCAAAGATGTCCCGGACGACCGGGGCTTCCTTTTTATCCGGAATCAGAATATTGTCGACCAGCCGGTATCCGAAGGGGGCCTTGCAGGTGATGAAGTTACCGCTTTGCATCCGGTGAAGATAGCTCCAGCGCATGTTATTGGAGATGGAGGAAGATTCCTCCTGCGCGACGGTGCTGAACATTTCCATGACCAGCTCGTCCCGCATTTCGTCAGTCTTGATACCTTCCTTTTCAAAATTAACGTTCACGCCGAGCGCTCTCAGCTCCCGGAGAGCGGAAAGGCAGTCCCGAATGTTTCGGGAAAATCGGGAAACGGATTTGACCAGAATCAGATCAATTTTCCCTTTGCGGCAGTCGTTCATCATCCGCAGGAAATCCTCTCGTTTATCCGTCCGGGTTCCGGTGATGCCCTCGTCGGCGTAAATATCGACCAGCTCCCATTCGTCGTTGCCGGTGATACGCTCGGTATAGTAATCCACCTGCGCGGCAAAGGAATTGAGTTGATCGTCCGAATCGCTGCTGACTCTGGCATAGGCACAGACACGCAGCTTTTCCGGCTGATAACCCAAAACCGGGCGAACGGGTTCAATCACCTGAATTTGCGGCGGTTGAAGGCTTCGACACGCAACCGGCATCTCGTTTCTGCCCGCTCCCGCAGCGGTTTGAGCGTATGCGCTATTCATTTTCACTGTCTCCTTTCTTGTGGGTTCGATACCTTTTTGGTATTAGCACATACACTACCACATGGACGCGGGAATAGCTATCACAATATCCACTAAATCGACCGGAGCACCGGGCGATACTTTTTGACTACGTATTCCTCAGCCTTTTCGTATTCCCGCGAGGTGATTTTTCCCTGTTTTAAAAGGGATACTAGAAAATTTCGAGCCATCCGATATTTGATTTCATTCGTTACCTGTTTCTGTGTCATGGTTGAACGCCTCCTAACCGAGTAATGGAGACGAAAGTTTGGCCTGCCGCTCCACGGAGATTTCTCCTTCCAGCGGAGAGTACACCTTCACGCCGCAGTCGTTGAGCTGTCGGAGAAAGTCAACGGTTTTCGCTGTGTCGCGATCGATACGGATGGCGGAATGAACAATCAAAGCCTCCACTTCACCCGCTTTGGCGGCGGCCATCGCGTCTTTTAGGCCGGCGCGGTTATAATCCAGACCGCTGCTCAAGTCTTCGGAAGCCCCGACAACCTCGAAGTCCATTTGACGTGCATATCCGTCCAGTTTTTCCTTCTGTTTTTTTAAAGCGCCGTGGGTATCCTCCGGCGCGTCGATACGGCAGTAAAGCCACGCTTTTCGTTTTGTATCCATATCGATATCCTCCTTCGCAATTATTGGCTTCATGGCACATGCATAAGGGCAGACGTATCAAAACGCCTACCCTCATGGTATCTGGCATGAAACCGCCAGACTTGTTCTTCGTTTTCGGCTGCTCCTATTCGACACTACTTCCCGGAGCCGGGGCAGTCAATTCAGACCAGCCAGTGGTTAACGTCACGCAAGCGTGACGAATGGCTGCCATGGGACTCTCACCCTCGCCGGGATCTCCGGCGACCGCCCCCATTGCGATGTCTGTGGCTGGACGGAAGTATCATTATAGGCTGTTCCGGTCTTGGCGGTACGATCCACCACGGATCGTTTTCCGGTCAAACATTTCCCGCTCGGCACCTTTGATGCAATCGTTTTGACAGGCAGCTCTGACTTGCCTGCAGGTGGTCTTGGCGTGTTTCCCGACGCCGCTTTCGCTCATCACGCGAAACAGCTAATGTATCTGAACTGCTGGATATAACCGAATGATTTCGGTGTTTTTCAAGGAACACGGGAGAGATAAAAATCCCCCTCACTTCTATAAAGGAAAAAGTGAGGGGGTTGAGCGGATTGTTTTTAATTTTCCATGAGATTTCTTAACTTCAGCAGGATTTTTCTTTTCCTGTCATTAATAGTTTTCTGCGGTACGTTGATTTTTGCGGAGAGATTGCGTTCGCTCAGTCCGTTAAAAAACAGCTCATGGATTAACAGCTTTTCTTCAGAATTCAAGGCAGCAAGGGCTTGCCCCAATTTCTTCAACTGTTCTTGCTGGGTGAGCCTGTCCTCAACGGTAGGCTCATATATGGAAAGTTGAAGCTCCACTTGAACGCCGTCCTCCTGAAAGCGTTCCAGAGAAAGCTCAAATTGACGGGCAACTTTATCCTGATACCGTTCCGCTTCCCGCGCTTTATGGTAAGCGTGATAGACCGCTTTGCTGACTTCGACGCGCTGGTGTTTTACAAGGATCGTATATTTTTTATCTTCCGACATATGCTTGTCCTCCTGATTTTCAAAATTTGGTTGAAAACGAAGGACAAGAAGGCGGCAATCTGCAGCGGGGAATATCCCTTAAAAACGCAAAAAGAGCGCACCAGCGGACATAGTCGTCCGTTGATACACTCTTGTAGATATGTTCGTATTGAACACGTTCTGTCAGTTCGTGTTTGTAACCGCTCTGCGCCCATGCGCAGCATAGACTTTTTTTGACGAGTTACCGATTAAGAAACTATGTAGCAGATAGATGTCCGCTTCATCACGCCCGACCGCTGATAAACAGCGGTCGCCTGAAACTCATAACATATCGAACACGCATAGAAAAGCCCTCCAAACCCGTAAGCTTGGAGGGAAAAAGAAAATGGTTTATTCAGGCATAAAAACTGACCCGCCAAACTTACGTTTTTTTTGTTGGGCGGGTAACGGTTTCCTTTTATACCCATTTATGAAAAGACCTGCCGCAAAAAGGGCAGGTCTAATACGCACTTCACGGTGGCCAGGCTGTCATCATGCGGTTGCACTTTAGACCCTCGGCTTTGCGTCCTTGCCTTTCAGCAAGTTTGCCCTTAGCATTATTTTGTTACTGAATACCACCGACTGGGGCCGATACGTTCGATTTGCAACTGTAAGCCACCTAAAGTATAGGGAACACCATCTTCACATTACCTTCCAGTGAACTACCGGATAGTGCCTTGTGGTTTTCAGTTCCCTCATGACTTTCATGACTTTTTAAATTCTTTTTCAGCATTCCGCATACCAATTAAAGCAGCTCCAATTGCACCGTTGTACTGCGGATAATTGGCTTTATAAATATCACACATCAACTCATCCTCCAGTGCCAGGCGCAGCGCATCATTTTTTGCGCCGCCTCCGGTCATCATCACATCGCCATCCGACTTATATTTACGCGCCATTTTGGCGATACGGTTTGCCATGGCTATATGCATACCTGCAAGGATATCACTTCGGCTTTTCTTTTGAGCAAGAAGAGAGATCACTTCCGTCTGGGCGAAAACGGCGCAGGTGCTGTTGATTTGACAGGGGTCTGTACTCTCTTTCGCAAGCGAAGCAATCTGATCAATGGTAGTTTCCAGAAGATCAGCCACGACCTCCAAGAACTTTCCTGTTCCAGCGGCGCATTTATCGTTCATTGTAAAATTAACGATATGTCCATCGGGGCCAAGGCTGATGATCTTGCTGTCTTGGCCTCCGATATCAATGATCAAGCGCGGATGCACGTTTTCAGGGGCTGTCAATTGTACACCGCAGGCATGAGCGGTGATTTCTGAAATTGTGGCATCTGCGAGGCCGATACTGCGCCTGCTGTATCCGGTTGCGGTGATCACGGCGATATCATTGCGTGTGATACTTTGGCTTGCATAGATCTTTTCCAGCAATTTGCCCGCAGTTTCCTCACAGTCGATGCCTGTTGGAAGAAGTTCAGCGCCTAAAACACAGTTATCCTTTATCAATGCCGCTTTCAGGTATGTCGAACCGGCATCCAGCCCCACATAATAGTTTCCCATGTATTTATCTCCTTTGTTCTATCAATTCAACAAACGCTTCCAGACGGATTTTTACCTGTTCTGCATCCTCGGCGGAGAAATCTGTTTCCACACGCAGAACCGGAATATCAAGCTTATCTGCCAGCTGTTCCACCATGGACAATTCGAAGTCGTAAGGCGTGCAGCCGCGCAGGATATGATAAATAACGCCCTCCGCTTTCGTCTGACGCAGTTTTTCTGTGAGACTGCTGAGGCGATCGTCCGTCTGCTCGAATACCGGACACGTACATGCGCAGACATATCGCGCCGTAAGCGCACGTAAGATGCCGTCTGTACTGTACTCATCAGGAACAACGGGGTCATATAAAAGCCTCCCCGCCATACACGTCTCGTCTCCGACAATCTGTGCCCCCAGACCTTCCATCAAAAACGGCAGTTTATAGTTTGGAAATGTAATGGGAGAGCCTGCGATAAAGATACGCGGCTTTTTCCTTTTCAAAGGCTGCATGGCAGCTGCTTTTTGGGAAAGTCCGGCATTTAGTATTTTCGCGTGCTGCGCCCAGCTTTCCGGCGTATCATAGCAATAGCTGTTCAGCACAGCCATAACCTGTGAACCCGTGACAGGCGGATTGTCGGATGAGAGCAAGCCGTATAGTTTATATGCTTCCTGCTGTGCCGCATTAATGCTTTTGCAGGATTCAATCAGTTTCCGGTTGGAGAACCTGCGGCCCGTTTCTTTGGAAATACTTTTCATGAGAGCATGCATGTTTTGCAGGTTCTGCGCAAAGCGTTCCTCCGACTTATCCATTTCAATCGGCAAGGGAATAACCGGAAGATACTGCGACAAAAGCGCCGCGCTCTTCCGTTTGCCGTCGCAGGTCATCGGCAGCACCGCCAGCCTGCACTGCTGATAGATTGGCATGACGCGCATCGCATGAAATCCCGCGGTTGCTTTCAAGACCGGGCAAGCGTCGCGCGGGACGATCTCGTCTCCGATCATTGCCGCAACGCTGTGCCCAGCGCATAAACGAAGTGGCCTGTAGCCGAATGCGTATATCATTTCATCTGGCACCATCACGCAGTAGCTGCCTATGTACTCGTTGTCATCCTTCTTAAAATCGACAAATGTTCTATTAAGAACATCCGTAAAATATTCAAGCCCATCGGGAATATCCCGCGCGGACGTCAACTGTTTCAGTGAACCAGCCGAAACACGCGAAATATTTCGCTTATAACGTTCTAATGTACGCTCTTCCATTATTTCACCTGCTTACTATTACGTTTGGAGGACAATACCTTTTTCCCAAACAGGGTAAAGGAAAGCACATCCTGCTCCGGGCATGCCTCAATGCATTTCATACAGTAGATACAATCCGAGTGAGTGATATCGGATTTGTTGCGCTCCTCATAAATAGAACGGATATCCATTGGGCAGCATTCAAGACAAGCGCGGCAGTGTGTACACGCGGTGCCGTCCTTTTTAATTTTTCCGAAGCTGATTTTATTGACAAAGCCCCGGAGTGTCCCTAGCGGGCAGTATTTACAGAACGCCCTTTCTTTCAGAAAACAAATTCCCGTTACAATACCGACAATAATGATTTTATAGATACTCATATCTGCGCTGCTGAAGGAAAGGTCGGGCCGTATATACATAACTGGGCGCAGCCCAAAAAACAAAACGCTGGCCAGAAAATATACAAGTATGATCCATTTCAGCGGACGCAAATAGGATTTCACCTTTAATGACACGTGGAACGTCGGAATATGCAGTTTTTTCCGAAGCATTGAAAGTAGTTCCTGATAAAATCCCAGCGGACAAACATAGCCGCACCAGAGACGCCCAAAAACTAGAGCACTGAAGATGCTGAGCAATAAAATAATAATCCGGTATCTGCTTCCAAGGAAAGCGAGCACGGCAGCGGCAATCAGAAGACATGTGATACGAAAAGCTGTAATTTTACGCTGCTTCAATGTGTTTCCTCCTCACTCCGCAGTACCGGAAGCGGTTTAACGCGGTTTTTCTTTTTTCTGTAATAGACTGTCATGCCTCCCGATGTCAACACGGCAATACCCAAAATAGAGGCAACATTTTCGATACGCTTGAGCGTCTTAGCCTGCATAGCGGTTTCGTTTTGATTACCGCCGTTTGGAATTGTCGTGCTTTCGTCGCTTTGAGTAGTGCTGCTAACGGGAGTTAATGTCCGGCCTGCTGGATTCTGCGCAAGATTTGCTTTGACAGCGAAAAAAACGATTGTAACAAGAATGGCGGCAATCACGATGGTTATTATTCCGCGGTGTGCTTTTGCCGCTTTTGTTTTTTCCATAACTTTTCGATGCAGTTCTTGTAAAAGAAAGCTGAATGACATAAGTTCCTCCTTAATCGCTTTGAGTTTATAAACTGGTGAGTATTCATTTTCATATTGCTGCGGACAGTCTTCCGGTCTGCATCAGCAGTTCAGAAAAAGCTTCCAGGCGAATTCTGATCTGTTCGATATCGGCATTCGTATAATCCGTTTCAATGCAGACGAACGGAATCCCCGCCCTGATGGCGGCCTTTTCAATCCGATTCGCTTCATAAGCATACATGAGTTGCCCCTTGAGCAGATGGTAGATGACGCCGCTGGCGTTTTGCAGGAAAGAAGTATCAGAACACAGTGCGCGAGCAATATCGTTTTGTGCCGATCTGTAATGAAGTTCATTCAGATCCCTGAACATGGAATTTAGCGAGGAAGGATCATGCTCCATAAGCTCTGTGTAATCCTCCGGATCAGGGACTCCACAGTGATTCTCATAATTTCGGATGCCGACATTATGTAATACAGTCGGGATTTTGACATTCGGGAAAAAGATCGGTGACCCGATCAGCAGCAGATGGGACCGGTTTTCGGGCATCGGCTTCAGGTTTTCCTCGGCGAATCCATTCACGCGGTCGGTCCATTCCTGAATGTCAGGAGCAAGATAATAGGTCTGCTTGATAAAATCCTTTGCGATTTGCGGAATATCCATAGTCTTAAGGCGCCGGATGGCATCATGTGCGCTGGTGATTTGCTTCGCGGCAGTTCGGATGCTCTTGGCGGTGATCGGTCGGTGTGTGAGCTTTTGCAGCTCCATAACTAAATCCATCTGTGACGACCGAAACCGTGATGTGGCTTTTGAATCCAGAAACGGCTCCTCCTCCATCACGATTACCGGATGCCCCAGATCCTTGAAATAAGGCAGAACTTTACGCGTATCTGCGTTGCTCACCGGAACAACCATCGCGGTAATATCCCTCATGCAGGCAAGCTGTTCGGAAAAGAGAATGCTGCTTGCAGATTTCAACACAGGGTCCGAAATCTGCGGAAACACCTGTTCTGCGTATTGATCCGTAAAGTAATTACCGCCAAGCAAAAATAACGGTTTCGCGCCGGTAGCCCGGATATATAATTCGGGAATACCAGTCCCCAATACCGCTATGGACGGCATTTCTGTCTTTTGTTCACCAAACCAGAATCCCTTCCAGATATCGAAAAAATAATCAAGAGGGATATCTGGTGCTTTTTCGCGCACGGCATCCATCGATTTCAGGATTTGATCCTCATATTTTTTATCCAAAACATTTAGGGCCCCTTTCATCTTTGATACTTTTGTATTATAATCAAAAAAAAAAGTGAAAGGAGTAACCATGGTTACTCCTTTCAAGAAAGGTGTGCTATTTTGGATAATTTATTTTCGATACTTGAAACGGTTGATCTATTTAACTGCTTCTCTTCTGATGAGTTAGATAAATTGTTTCAAAATAATCTTTACCATATCAGAACTTATACCAAAGATTCCGTGGTACATCTTCAGAACGAAAAATGTGAAAACCTCGACATCATTTTGAGTGGGACTGTTTCGGTACAAAAAATTGATTCGAATGGGGATATGCTCACGATTTGCAGTTTTTCGGCCGGTGAGGTTATGGGAGAAAATCTCCTGTTTTCACACAGAAACTTTTATCCCATGACAATCACCGCAAAGTGTGATGCGAAAATTCTCCAGATCAAGAAAGAATTGATTTTGAAGCTGTGCCAAGATAACAGTAAATTTCTGAAGGGCTTTCTCCAGTCTGTATCCGATAAAACGCTTATTTTAACAGGCAAGATTAAAATATTAACGTTAAAGACAATCAGACAATGTATCATTGAGTTTTTGCTTTATGAATGCCACATACAAAAATCAACTACTATTAAATTGAATATGACCAAAAAAGAACTGGCTGAAAAAATAGGGGTCCAAAGGCCATCTCTGTCAAGAGAGCTGAATAAAATGAGAAAAGACGGCCTTATCACCTATGATCCAAAACAGATCACAATCATGGATGTCGATTTGCTGAACAAACTGCATATAGACTCCTGATGCAAATAAATACGTGAAACGAGTGAAAACAGGTGTTATGAAATACGGAAACATACATAAAGCGGTATTCAGACTCCGGCCAAACCGGTTTATTGCCAAATGTGAACTTGAGGGCGAACAAGTAAAGGCTCATGTTCACAATACGGGCCGGTGCCTGGAACTGCTGGTACCGGGCTGTACCGCTTACCTTGAAGAAAATCTAAACTCTGCCCGTAAAACCAACTATACTCTTATCAGTGTTAAAAAGTTTGGCAGTATCGTTAATATCGATTCTATTGCCCCAAATAAGGCTTTTCACGAAGCGATAGAACAAGGACAAATTGAACTGTCGGGCCTTGCACAAGTTTTAAAACCGGAAACGCGCTACAGCGATTAATGGTTCGATTTTTACATGAAAAACGGTTTGCAAAAGGCGTTTGCCGAAGTGAAAGGCGTCACGCTTGAGGAAAATGGCGCGGTGCTCTTTCCAGACGCGCCTACGAAACGGGGCGTCAAACACATTCACGGGCTTTGCCGTGCCACAGAGGACAGCTATCTTGCTTTTCTTGTTTTTGTAATCCAGATGAAAAATGTCCGGTATCTGTCCCAAAAGCGGCGGACCCATCCGGCATTCGGAACGGCCATGGAGGATGCCCGGAAATACGGCGTAACCCTGCTGGCTTTCGATTGCTGTGCTTCCCCGGATGAAATATGGCTGGATCAACCAATCAATATCGTGCTGTAGCAAATGACTGTCGGTAAACAGTAGTCCCTGAATTCATATCAACTCACAATTTTTCAATCAGCGGGTACAACTTTCTATCTTCGTTTTCAATTCTCTCTTTGATTAGTCCGAAAACTTTTTTGCTTTCCGCTGAAAAGTTGTCCTTCTGCTGTGTTATTCCGGACGGCACGTTATATTGCTTGACAAAAGGCTGAAAAGCGCCCGCAAGACCTCCCATTTCCTCAGAAAATTTGCAGGCCGTTTCTTTTATCCGTTTATCACTGCTGTTCATCAGGCTCGGATACAAGAATTGATCTTCCGACAGCAGGTGCATCTTCATTTTTCCGGATAATGTGTTTATGTTGTAAACAATATCTTTTGCCGCCGAATCAATGTTTTCGGCGCTTAAAGTTTCAATACTCGCGATCAGCGACAAAATTTCTGTGTGCTGTCTTTTTAAGTCCGATATATTCATGTATATGCTTCCTCTCTACTGAAAGGACGAGGCAAGTTGAAGAAAATCGGCTTGCCTCGCCCTGCGTTTTTATTGGTTCAATATCTTTTTGAGATCGGTTTCCGGGTCGCTTGTAGGCGTGATCTGGAAGTTCTCAACCAGATAATTCAGAACGTTCGGCGAGACGAAAGCGGGAAGCGTTGGGCCCAGATAAATGTTTTTGATGCCGAGAGAAAGCAGCGTAAGCAGGACCGCCACGGCTTTTTGCTCGTACCAGGAAAGCACTATTGTCAGCGGCAGCTCGTTGACGCCACACTGGAAAGCTTCCGCCATGGCGAGAGCGACGCGGATGGCGCTGTAAGCGTCGTTGCACTGCCCCATATCCATGATGCGGGGCAGCCCGCCGATGGTACCGAGATCAATATCGTTAAAGCGGTATTTGCCGCAGCCGAGCGTAAGAATAATACTATCTTTCGGCGATTTCTTTACAAACTCGGTGTAGTAATTGCGGCCCGGTTTTGCACCGTCGCAGCCGCCAACGAGGAAAAAGTGTTTGATTGCTCCGGATTTAACCGCGTTGACCACTTTGTCAGCCACGGAGAGCACCGTTCCATGGCTGAACCCGGTTGTCACCTGAGTTCCGCCGTTGATGCCGGTCATGATTTTATCCTCCGGATAGCCACCGAGCTCCAGAGCCTTGTTGATCACCGGAGCAAAATCTTTGTCGTCTCCGATATGTACCATGTCTGGGTAGGCAACAACTTCGGTGGTAAAGATGCGGTCACGGTAGCTGTCTTTGACGGGCATCAGGCAGTTTGTGGTGAACAGCACCGGGGCCGGAATATCCGCAAATTCCTTCTGTTGGTTCTGCCAGGCGGTGCCGAAGTTGCCCTTCAGCTGCGGGTATGCCTTCAGCTTAGGATAAGCGTGGGTAGGAAGCATTTCCCCATGGGTATAAATATTGACGCCTTTGCCTTTTGTTTGCTCGAGCAGCAGGTACAGGTCGTGCAGATCATGTCCGGAAATCACGATGAACGGGCCCTTTTCTATTGTTAGCGGAACCGTTGTGGGCACAGGCGTACCATAGGTTTCGGTGTTGGCGCGGTCGAGCAGCTCCATACATTTCAGATTGGCCTTGCCTGTTTCCATGACCAGCGGCAGTAAATCATTCATGTCCAAATTGGAGCCGACAGCCAAAAGGCCTTTATAGAAAAAGCTGTTTACCTTATCGTCGGTGTAGCCGAGCATCAGCGCATGGAACGCATAGGCGGCCATGCCGCGCATTCCGAATAAAATCAGAGATTTGAGCGATCGGATGTCTTCATTGTCGTTCCATAATTCCTTCATATCGTAATCATTGCCGCAGCCCGACGAACAGCAGGCGCACCCAGGAAGCTTTGCCTTTTCCGCGTGCACTTCGTCGATCTGACGCCGTATGGCCGTACTGTCAAAACTGACGTTGGTGACCGTGGCAAAAAGCCCTTCAATGATTGCACGGGTTGCCGCTGCGTCCGGAACATTGTTGTTCGCGGTGCGGGCAAGCCCGATTAATGCGCCGGTCAGCTTATCCTGCAAAAGCGCAGTATCCTGTTTCTTTCCACATACTCCTTGAGCGGCGGCGCAGCCTTTGCCGCCTGCCGTCTGTTCACACTGGAAACAAAACATATTCTCCATAATCGTATTCTCCTTTAAATTTATTCTTTCGCCTTTATTACGGCAACCGGACAATTCTCAGCGGCCTCCGCAGCAGTATTTTCGCAGTCTTTATCCGGCTGGGCATAGACCTCGGCCTTGCCGTCTTCGTTCATTCTGAAAACCTCCGGGCAGGTTTCGGCACAAAGCCCGCAGCCTATGCAGCCAGAACGGTCGATTGTTACTTTCATATTCGTCATCCTTTCTGCCGGTCATTGGGGAATACGACCACAAGAAGCATTTTGAAGGCTTCCTGTGCATAGACCGCGTGCGGCTTTTTTGCCGGCATAATGAGCACTTCACCGGCGCTCACGATATGCTCTTTGCCGTCGACGGTAAAACGGCCTGTTCCTTCCAACACCGTCACCATGGCGTCGCCGTCAGAGTCATGGGTGCTGATTTCCTCCCCTTTGTCAAACGCGAAAAGCGTGATGCTGATCGCGTCATTCTGCGCCAGCGTCTTGCTGACCACCTGCCCCGGCAATGTTTTTACCTGTTCCGCCAGATTCAGTACGGTTTCGTGTTCCATGTTTTTGATAAATATTTCCGACATAAATCCATCTCCTATTCTTCAATTATTTTGCCGTCTGTTGAAATAATAACAACCTGCCACGGAATCATTTTTCCGCTGTTCACAAGTGCCTGCTTCACAGCATTTTCAATTCCACCGCAGCATGGGACTTCCATCCGGACTACTTTGACGCTCTTAATATTATTGCTGTTGATGATTTCGGTAAGCTTCTGCGAATAATCACCCTCGTCCAGCTTGGGGCAGCCGATCAAGGTAATATGGTTTTTGATAAATTCCCGGTGAAAACCTCCATAGGCAAACGCCGTGCAGTCCGCTGCCACCAAAAGATTGGCGCCGTCGAAATAGGGGGCGTTTACCGGCACAAGCTTGATCTGTACCGGCCACTGCGTCAGTTCACTTTCAGACGGTTGTGTTTTCTGTTCTTCCACGTGAGAAGCTTCAGGACGTTGGATCGCTTTTGCCATGCTTCCCGGACAGCCGCTGAAGACAGGGGTTCTATTCTCGTTCATTTGTAATTGCACCTCTTTTTCGTTAAACGCATTCGCCTCGCGCTCTTCAAAAGAAATAGCCCCAGTGGGACAGACGGGAAGGCAGTCTCCAAGCCCGTCGCAGTAATCTTCACGTAACAACTTTGCCTTGCCTTCGACCATACCGATGGCTCCCTCATGGCAAGCGGCGGCACACATACCGCAGCCGTTACATTTTTCCGAATCTATGTGAATGATTTTTCTTACCATTTTAGACGCCTCCTTGACTTTGTGATGCCATTGTACTATGATGAAGACAATAAGTCCGTTGTATTTACAACGAATGGAGGGCACATGGAAAATAAATTTGAAATTCTAAAACGATCCGCACTCTTTTGCGGAATTGAAGAAAAGAATATAGAATCCATGCTGAAGTGCCTATCCGCGCGGGAGGCTGAATACAAAAAAGACGCCTTTATTCTGTCGGCAGGAGACGTTCCGACAGAAGTAGGCATCGTTTTGAGCGGTAGTGTAAATATTATCAATGAGGATTATTGGGGCAACCGGACAATCATTTCAAAGATATCCGGCGGCGAGTTGTTTGCCGAATCATTTTCATGCTCTGATACGGATAAGCTGCCTGTAAGTGTCGTGACTTCCGAGAAGACGGAGGTTTTATTTATTGATTACAAGCGTATTATAACCACCTGCACATCGGCCTGCGTTTTTCATACTGCATTGATCAATAATATGATGCGGATATTGGCAAACAGAAATATCTTGCTCACACAAAAGATGGAGTATACAGCAAACCGTACAACGCGGGAAAAGCTGCTGTCCTATTTGTCTGCTCAGGCGATCGCGGCAAAGAGCAGTGCATTTGCGATTCCATTTAACCGGCAGGAGTTGGCCGATTATCTCTGCGTTGATCGCAGCGCTATGTCGAACGAGCTTTGCAAGCTTCGGGATGATGGAATGTTGTCATTCCGCAAAAATCAATTTAAATTGCTATAAGGAGAATGGTTATGAAAGAAACGAATAGACTAATTATGGATATGATCGATTACTATACCGGCGATCCAAAACGCATCCAGCATTTCATCAAAGTCCACAGCTTTGCAAAACTTATCGGTACGCTTGAAAAGCTGGATGAAAACACCTTATTTATTCTTGAAACCGCCGCTATTGTCCACGACATCGGCATTAAGCTGTGTGAGGAGAAATACGGCGACTGTAATGGTAAGCTGCAGGAAACTGAGGGTCCTGCAATTGCGAAAGATATGCTCGAACGCCTTGGCTATGACGCTGCAGTAATCGAGCGGGTATGCTATTTGGTTGGGCATCATCACACTTATTCCAATATTGACAGCATGGATTACCAAATCCTTGTTGAGTCGGATTTTTTGGTCAACCTTTTCGAAGGCAATGAGTCAAAGGCTGCGTGCGAGTCGGCCTTAAATCACATTTTTCGGACTAAAAGTGGGTCGGCTATATGTAAGAAGATGTTTGCATAAGAATCCTGAAAATCACAAAGCACATAAATTTATTCAGTTAAGCAACGAAGCAATTAAGCAAAAAGTGCAGTTTTAACCGATGGTCTGACCTTGTTTAAAAGAATATAAGGATACCTTATCCTCACTCAGCAAAATAGCTCTAGCAAAAATTTTGTTCGCTGCAACAGCCACTGTCAGTACGTTCTCACTCCTATATCCATCCTGTACAATAATCGGTGGAGGTGAACTGACAGTGGAGAAATCAATGAACATATTAGGCCAGATCGTCAAAGACGCGCGGCAATCCGCAGGACTGACACAGGACGAGCTTGCGGAACAGTCGGGAATTACAACCCGGTACATCATGGCCATTGAAAACGAAAACAGACAGCCGAGCATGAAGGTGCTGTTTAAACTGATCCGGGCTTTAAAAATTTCTGCGGATACAATCTTTTATCCGGAAATCCAACATACAGACAAGAAAAAAGAACACCTTATCCACATGATCCAGTTGTGCGACGAACGGGAAACCAATGTAGCAACCGCGACCATCCGCGCGCTGCTGGATTCCAGATAACTGGGAGATACTTTTTTTTTCGGAGGTTGGCTTTTTTTCTGAAAGTATCAGCTTGTTTTTTCTCTGTTGATAAATTTCTGATAGAGTGAGTCCTTCCCTGCATGGTTCATCATGAGCCATGCCATAGACCAAGGGAAACACACACTTGCCCCTTGGCGGCCCGATTTCTTTTTTCACAGCTTCAGCGTGTAGAGCAGGCTGCTTTTGCCGCCGTTTTCACGCCACCGCTGCTCCTTGAAAAGATGGCCGGTCTTTTCAAGGTCGGCGATAGCGCGTTTGACGGTACTGCGTGAGAGCTTCAGTTCTTTGGCGATGGTGCCGATGGCCGGGTAGCATCTCCCATCCCGGTCTGCCCGATCCCGAAGGTACATATAAACGGTTTTGGCCCGGTGCGGCAGATCTTCCGCATAGATAGATGTAAAATAACCCACAGCGCCGCCCCCTAATCCGTCCGCAGCGCAGGCATCTGCTCTGGCGGTTCCGGCGCGGGCGTATGAGCAATTCCTCCGGTCGCGGCGTCAGGAGGTTCGGGGGATTCGTCATAGTCGTCTTCGTAGGCACAATTCTGCCTTAGGATTTCCTGCTCCAGCTCGAAGCGGTCGGCGTAGGACACCTTGCGGGTGGCCCGTTCATCTACTTCATATGTTTTGTCAAATGTAATGCCCCATTTGAGAAACAGCGGCAGTTTGGTGCGCATGGGGCAGCAGCCAGTCTTTGCAAGAATAAAGTTTCCCTTGGGAAGCGTTTTCAGTTCGTCCGGTGTCATGAGCGGCCTTTGGATCATCTGCAAACTCTGGCTCGGATCGTTTTTCCCCCGGCTGATGGAGCCAGACATGACAGTCTGGTTGCCGAGGGCCTTGGAGAGTATCTCCGCGCTTTCGGAGTTGGGCGCAAAGCCGCCGAACAGAATATCCTGACAGTTATCAGAAATGATGGCGGAACCTTCTCTGCCGTAATTCTTTTCAAGTTGCGCGAAGGACTGGATAATCGGTACCATGCTGATACGGCGGGAACGGCCTGCGGAGAACATCATTTCCATTGACTGGATTTTGGGGATGGTGCCGATCTCGTCGGCGAAAATCATCACGCGATTCGGCAGCTTACCGCCGCATTCATCGGCAACGGTCAGCATCTCGCGGTAAAGCTGCTGTAAAAATAGCGACACCATAAAATATTTTGTGTTATCTTCCTCCGGAAGGACGATGAAGATTGCCGACTTCTCCCGGCAAAAGGTTTCCGTGTCCAATGTGCTGTCAAAACACAGAATTTGCTCCATTTCGGAATCCAGAAAGGCGTTGAGCCGTGACATGGCGGTGGAAAGCACAGAGGCCATCGCTTGGTCTGCCGTGTTCAGCGCAGCCCCCGCGAACCATTTAGCCTTGTGGTCGGGCGGCAGCTTATCCATCAGCAATTGAAACAGGCTTTTGTTCTTCACCGGCGAGGGTGCCAGCAGATCCTGTATCAGCTTGAACACCGAAATGATATGGCGCTTTTCCGGGGAGCAGTATTCCGCGATCAATAAAATCACCGAAGTCAGAAGGCCCTCGGCGGCATCGTAAAAGAAGGCGTTCTGCCCGTAGTTCGCCGAGTCCTCGCCGCTGCTGGTGATGATGGTCTTGGCTGTGATCTTGGCGTATTTTTCAGCCTTGGCCTTAAAGGACAGATTTTCCGGATTCTCTTTGTAAGCATCCATATATTTGTTGACAAGATGCAGAATGTTGTCACCGTCCGAGCGTGTCGGATTGCGGAGATCCAATACGGAAATATTGTAACCGTAGCATTCTTTGGCGATGCCCCCATAGTTCCGAAACAGGTCGCCCTTGGTATCGGTGCAGAGAAAACTCATCCCGGACGCGCAGGCGTATTCGATATTCGGATAGAGAAAATGCGCGGTTTTACCGACACCGGCGGCCCCGATCATCAAGCAGTGGATGTCCCCGATATCCACCAGCGCGGTGACGGAGCCGCCTTTCTTTTTGTAACCGACAATCAGTCCCTGCGGAAGCTGCTCCGCAGACGAATTGGGTCCAGCATCATGCTGCCGCCATTTTTCCGGCTCAAATGGGACGCGGGTATAGGTCTGCCGGATTTCCTTTTCGGTGGCGAACCGCGCCGTTCCGTGCTGACCGTCGCCAACCGTTTTGGATTTGATTCCGTTGAGGGTATAGTAGTGCGCCAGTAGAGAGATGAACCCAATGACGGCGAACATCCCAATCCCAACCACAAGCAATGTAATAATTTGCGATGACTGCATAATTTCCACCTCCATTTTTACATCGTCATTTTCATTCCGCAGTGCTGTTTTTCGGCCTCCAGTTCCTCGGCGGGAAGCGGATTCACACCATGCCGCGCCTTAAGATCCTCGTTCCAATCCTTGTATTGCGATTGCAGCACGGATACATCGGAATATCTGTGTTCCTGTAAAATCTCTTCGAGGCGCTCCGTCGCCTTGATCCCCGCCTCGTCGTGATCCAGGCAAAGGAACACCCTCCGGATATTCAAATTTTCTTGCAGCTGCTCCAGAAGAGCGTGTTCCGCGACGCCGCAGAGAGAAACATAACTCTGCCGCTTCCAGTCCTGCGGATAGAGCGTAAGAAAAGAAAGCAGATCAATGGGCGCTTCAAACACATAGATACTGTCGCCGGTTCCGGTGTAATGAAAGCTGAACCGGGGATCACAGCCCTCCACATTGCCCTTGTAGCTTTTGCCTCCGGTGTAGGTACCGCGTTTATGGGCATGGCGGGGAATACCATTTCCATCCACCCCGACAAACACGGCATTGTGATATTCCTTGTCCTCATAAAGCAGCTTTGCTTTTGCAAAACAGGCTACCACATTCCGGTCAATAAACCGCTGCTTTATGAGATAAGCAAACACGCGGCGCATATTGGGATTGGGCGGCGGTAAGCTGAACGGCTTTTTTGGCTCCGGCTCTCTATTCCCGCCGCTCTGCCGGTATTCAATTTTTTGTTCACCGCCGAGAAGAAGCGTAACAGCTTTCGGAAAGGACAGGTGATAAAGTCTGCGCACCAAATCAATGGCATGGCTGCCTTCCTCCGAAGCATGGTCGAACCACTGATTGCCCCGGATTGTGATGCTGTGATCCGACGCCAGCCGTTTGTCCCGACCGGAGGGCAGGAGCTTCTCTCCCTGCCGCTGCAGAAAGTCAACCAGATCCACCGAATTGGCCCTTTGTTTTTCTCCTTCTGTAAAATGCACATAGCCTGACATGGCAAAACCTCCAATCATAACGTGATTTGATGTTGCTGCTCGTGATCGTCACGGGCATGGCCCTGTGCCTGCTTTTTCTCCTTCAGCTTGCGAAGGCGTTTCCGGTCGATACGGAAAGCAGCGCTGCCAGTTGCCTTGTGATAATCCTCACGGAACAGATTCTCCAGCCGGTGCATCAGTCTCGTCGCCGCCAGCAGTACAGACGGATTGCGGTATTCGTTGATACGGTCAATAAGAAATTGCGCATAAACGTTTCCCTGCTGTGCAGACAGCGAAAGCCAGTACAGGCTTTTCTCCTTATCGCGGGGAACATCGCCATCATAGAAATACAGCTTTCCGAGAGCATATTGGGCATACTGATTTCCTTGTTCGGCGGATGCGGTCAGCCAGCGGATAGCGGCCTCCACATTCTTCGGAACATCTTCACCGGCGAAGTAGAGCTTACCGAACTGATATGCCGCGTACTCATTTTTTTGTTCTGCCGATAGAGTGAATAGCCGGATTGCGTTTGGAACATCTTCTCCGACAAGATACAGCTTCGCCAAGGTGTATTGAGCATACTGATTGCCGAGGTCGGAAGAAAGCGTGAGCCACTTGACCGCAGCCACTGCGTCTTTTGGGATGTCCTCGCCGGAGAGATAAAGCCTGCCGAGCTGATAGGCGGCGTACTCGTTTTTCTGTTCTGCCGATAAAGTGAAAAGCTCCACGGCTTTTTGTATATCCTTCTGCACATGGGTACCATCACGGTAGCACTTGGCAAGCACATATTGTGCCGCCGCGTTTCCACTGTCAGCAGCCTTGGTTAGCCATTCGATTGCCTGCTCCGGATCACCGGTATCGGTTTCAAGCCGCAGCTTTCCGAGCATGTACTGCGCGTTACCGTTTCCAACCTTGGCGGCCTTCTCAAAATAGAATAATGACGCAAGAATGTCTTTCTGCGTGCCGGTTCCGGTATAGAGCATCTGGCCGAGACGGTATTGGAGTTTATCGTCATGGCTTTCAGCCTCCAAAGAAGAAAAGCCGGTGAAGGCACGTTTGAAGTGTTCACCGGCTTTGTCCGTATTCTCTTGTGTTCCGATTCCGTCCCGGAACATTTTTGCAATCTCATAATCCGCATAGGGGTTGCCTTGATCAGCAGATCGTCGGTATAACTCGAAGGCTGTTTCATAATCCTGCGCAACACCCTGACCGCGATGATACAGACCGGCCAGAGAATATTGAGCGTACTTGTGATTTTTATAAACCGCTTTCTGAAACCATAAGGCGGCCTGCTCATAATCCTGTGGAGTACCCAATACTGCAGCGTACATTTTCCCGATACGGTATTGCAGATAAGGCTTATGCTTTTCCGCTTCCACATTGAGAAAAGCGGAGAGCGCCTTTTCATACCACGCATGAGCGGCTGCCGGATCAGTTTCCCTGCCGAGGCCATCTGCGAACATTCTGCCGAGATCGTGCATGGCGAGGGCATTGCCGGATTCCGCTTCTAGCAGGAACAATCGAAATGCTTCGTCAAAGTTCTGTTTTACTGTATCGCTGCTGTAGAGATACGCGCGGGCCTGTTTGTATCGCTCACTCCATGCGGCATGGAATGCGATTTCGACAGGCTCATCGGGCAGCTCGTTTTCCGGCCCGGAAGTATCGGGAAGACCTTCCGGCGGCATCACCGGCTCCGGCATGGACTCATCCTCAAACGAAAAATGGCAACCGCCGATTTTCATTGCTTCGGCGATCACCATGTTTTTGATACTTTTGAATTGCTTTTGTTGGGATAACGGCGGCATGGGTGGAGGCTGATTGGTATACGTTCGATAGATTTCATCTTGCCAGCCGCCCCATGCGGCATAGAGCTTTGCAACGCGTTCGTCTTTGGCCAACTCATCCACGATCCGGTCGACGATAGCCTTTACATCGGCCTTGAGATACCCGTATATCTTTTTTCCTCCTGTATTTTGAAGACGTTCGGAGAGCAGCAAAACGTTTTCTTCGATTGCCTTGTTTTCGCAGACACCGGAGGAAATCTGCCGCAGCAGTTCGTCTATTATATCCGCAGTACCTTGCTTGAGGTCGCTCCGCGCCTGATTCTGCTGATCATAAATCTGAGCGAAGTCCTGACGGAAGATATCGTGCGCCAATTCGGAGCGCATGGCTTCGATGGCAGGCTCAGTGAGAAAACCGTCATTGTCCTTCGCAGAATAGATCATGAGATGCACATGCGGATGATGGCCTTCATTATGAAACGCACAGTACCAGCGAAGGTTTTCGCTGTCGATCTTCATGTGCTTGCACAGCATGGCCCGTTTGCTGCGGATCAGTTCCCGCCACTGTTTGCCGCTGTCATATCCGAGACGGGCAGCGTCCTCACGCCGGAGGGAAATCACATGTGTCCAGACCGGCCCTTTGTGATTGACCACATCATCCTGCACCTGAGACAGGATCACCGGGGTTCCGGCATCGGTGAACAAGCCGTGCTCACCGATACGTTCCACGCGGGGGCGGTTTGCAATATAATCCACATAATTTTCGCGCTTGCCGACCAGATCGAGGTTCTGTTCCAAAGCGCAGGAGATCAACTCGGAAGCGTTCTCCCTTGTGGGGCACAGAAGGTAATCGCTGTATTCCAGCATATCTTTTGCGGATGGAATGTCCCGAAGAAGCTGGCGGATCAGCTTTTGCTGATTTTCCGTCGCCGGGAGTTGCGGTTTGCTTTCGTCAATTTTTTCTACACCTTCACGGGTGCCAATGTATTTGACGTAGTTTTGTAGCTGCTCCGGTGGGGCATCCCGCATATAACGGGAGGTAAAAATAATTTTGGGCATGGCGGCCTCCTTTCTGTGTTTTGGGCAAAGAAAAAGAGCGACCTCTGTGGATCGCCCTAAGTATAAAGCTGGTTAATCGACAAGCTGAAATTTAATCACGCCACTCAACAACATCATCCAGATTTTTTCTGGGTCTAGCAGAAGGATTTTCGTCGGCATATCCAACTGTCATTGCCGCAAATAGTTCTCCATCAACGTTTAACCAATCACACAATTCCTTATATGCGAAAAATGTATCGCAAATCCATAAGCTACCTAACCCAAGTTCCGTGGCTGTGAGCGTCATATTTTCAATAGCTGCCCCTATCGACTGAGCATTACAAATTTCGTAAATGCGTTCTTCGGGATTCAAAGAAGTATGAAGATCCATTCCAAGTGAATTAGCAATAAAAATAACAACGGACGCCTGTTCCATGATTTTCAGAGTATATTCCGCGCCACTGAGATATTGCACACTTTCTGAAAGAAGTGGTTTTGTTTTCTCTCTTATTAACCCTTTACGCATGACCGCGATCATGTCATTCTTTGCATTGCCCGTCACCACAATGAATTTCCAAGGCTGACGATTTTTCGAAGATGGTGCCAGTATCCCTGATTGCAGAATTTCTTTTATCATTTGTTTTGGCACATCTATGTTTTTATATTTTCGTATGCTTCTTCTGCTTTTTATTGCTGATAACATTTCAGTGTAGCGCTAGTGTCAAGAGAAGTTCGCAATTTAGGGATTCCGGAAAATGAATTAAGCTGCGTTTAGCAAAAGTGTCTGAATGGATTTGGGATTCAAATATGCTCTGGAAACAGACCAGTCCTCGGCATATTCCATGAGATATGTCGTTACCAGCCGCAGATAGGAATCGTTGTTTGGGAATATTCCGACGACGCTGGTTCTGCGCCGGATTTCCTTGTTCAGCCGTTCGAGCATATTGGTGGATGAGATTTTACGTGCGTCAAGATCGGAGAATGCATAAAAAGCCAACGAATCTTCCAACCCATTTTCCAGAAGCTCAATCGCTCCGGGAAATCTCTTCCCGTATTGCTCCGACAACTGTTTTGCGCGCTGCCGCGCTAATTGGACGGAAGGCGCCAGCCAGATTTCTTTCAGCTGGGCCGCGAAGGCTTCCTTTTCCTTCTGCGGTACGTGCGCCAGGATATTTCGCATGAAATGCACTTTGCAGCGCTGCCAGGAAGCGCCGGGAAAACTTTGTCGGATGGCGGCAATCAACCCTTTGTTCGCATCGGAAACCACCAGAAGCGGCGTTTTCAGGCCGCGATCCAAAAGGTTTTGAAACAACTGGGAATAGCTCTCTTTGGATTCATCCAACATCGGTTCCACGGCGAGAATGTCCCTGTGCCCTTGCTCGTTGACGCCGCAGACAACCATTACCGCCATGCTGACGACACGGCCATCCATACGGACTTTTTCGTACAGGGCGTCCGTCCAGAGCACCGGATAATGGGAATCCGCGAGAGAACGGCCGCGAAATTCCTGTACCTGCTCGTTCAAACCCTTTGTCATCTCGCTGACCTGACTGCGGGAAAGGTTCTCTATTCCCAGACTGTGAGCCAGCTTTTCCATCTTCCGGGTAGACACACCCTGCACGAACGCCTCCTGAATCACCTGTATCAGCGCCGCCTCGCCGCGCTTGCGTTCCGTGACAAAGAACGGGATGTATCCATGACTGCGCAGCTTTGGCACCATGAGATACATTGTTCCTACGCGAGTGTCCAGCCGCCGGGGCCGGTATCCGCAGCGGTAGTCACTGCGGGACGAACTGTGTGCATTCTTTTCCGCGCCTACGATTCCAGAAACCTCCGCCTCCATGAGTTGAGCGCAGAGCCATTCCAGCATGCTGAGCATTGGGTCGGGCTCCGCCATACATTTCAGTAGCAATTCCGTAAGATCTGTGTTATTCTTTCTTTGAGCCATTGGGGCCAACTCCTTCTTTGAATGTCTAGACACCATTCATTTTACCGGAGTCCCAATGGCTTTTCTATAACCTTCACGAAATTGCGAACTTTATTGTACTCTATCAGTGTAGCCTCTCTTGTAATCGAATTTGAATACACCTATTTAAGCATTAATTATATCACATTTTTCAAAAAGCTTCACCGAACTATGTAAAACAGCCTCTGCTTTCGCAGAGGCCGTCTACCATATGTTTCCTTATAGCGCACCTAACTTCTTGAGAAGCTCCACGCAGTCCTTCGCGCCCTGCACATAAAGGAACGAGCACTCGTGATCCGCGATGAGATTGGTTTTCTCAAAGTAGTCGGTGAGGATTTTGCATTGCTCCGGCGACAGCTCCGCGACAATGTCGTGGGCCTGCGTACTTAAATTTCGTACCTCGTTATGGAGTTTCTGTTCTTCCTCACATAGATTTTCTCTCCGCTGCGACAACGCATGCTCCGTCAGCTCACGGATTGCCATTTCCGCGATTTCCTGTTTGTCCATTCTGAAATCACTCCTTTTTGACTACAACATAAACAGACTTCGGGGCGAAGTCCATACCCAAAATCAACAGATCGAGTTTTCTTTTTTAGATTTCCCGTTTCTGATATTTATACGCGCTTTCAAAATCCACCGCACCGTTGATTCGTTTCACCTCGTCCAGGCATTTCAGATGTAGCTTGTGCAGAGCCGTTTCGTCGATGTTGTGCGAGCAGGCAATCACATGCGCCAGCTCGGAAAGCTCCACGGCCATTTTGAAATCCATTCGTGCGATGCGGTTTTCACTGTCATGAACGGTAGCAGTCAGCACGGAGGACAAAGTCTGCAGCAAATAGTTTTCTGCCTTCTGAGAAGTCAGGTAGCCGCAGTAAAATTTGAGCGCCTCGGTGACAAACTCATTTCTGGATTTCACGTTTGCCACAGGTAGCAGTTCATCACATTGATCCAGCATTTCCTTTTCAATATAAAAGCCGGTGCGTACTTTTTCCAGTTCGTTTGCCATGATTTCTCCTTTCCTTCTGACGATAAGGTTGGTATGCAAAGAAAACGCCCTGAATGCCCGGAACAGTTTGCCTTTTGCCAAATCCAGCATAACAAATTGAGCTATCGGGCAGAAAGTTATGCCACTTCGCAATCCCCGAACGGCTTTGCCGGTCGGTGTTTTCCGGCTTTAGGCTGCGAAAGCAGCATAAAGCCTTTAACCAGCACCACTTTCGACCCTGCCAGTCTGCCTCAGGGATGCAGCCATTCCAAGGCAATCAGGACATTTCTCACATTTCCGTCAAATGGGCGCAACGTGGGGCAGTTGCTGCCAACAGGTATACGGATGCTACTCGGCCTCATAAAAAGCCACACGGGGCAACACAGCCGCCAACACGCGTCAACGCTTTTGATCATTACGCCAGACTGTCCACAGTGCTGTTTGATGCAGCAGGGTGTACCGGATGTTTTGGCTTCTGTTTTTCAGCAGATTCGCGGGAAAGCTTGTCGTCAATGTACTCTCGGGTAGCCTGCGGAACGTACTTTTCATAGAGCTTCTGAACGGTATCCTGCAGTTCCGTCTGCAGATCCGCGTCCTTTTTGTCCATGTGATAGGTCAGGGCGTCTAGCTTTTCCGTATCAAAAGAAACGGTTAAATTTGTGTTTTTCATGTTGGTTTCCTCCATTTCATAATTTCATTTCCGGGGTATGCGACGGCTGATCCTCCGGTTCGTTCACCCATTTTTCATAGTCCTGAACGGAGCAGAAGCCAGCCAGCATGGAAGAGAACGCATCCAGTCGGCTGGCCTTCACACCGGCAAGCTCCATCTGCAAACCGTAATAGCCGGTATAAACACGCAGGACATCCGCGTTCAGAACATCGGCCCACGCTTCCTTTCCGGCTTCGGTCAGCGTAGATTCATCCAGCTCCACAATGGTGGACGGCTCGTTTTCAATCTCGTGGTGGATGAGATGGATGTCCTCCCATTTGGTGTGAAGCAGATCATGGAGCTTGGCAGCCGGGGCAATTTGCTCTGTTGCTTTTTCGGAACCTTTTTCCTGCTGCCCGTCGCACTTGGGGCAGTAATCAAGATAATAGGTGATGTCAAAATTGTCCTCCATCGGTTCAATTTCCGTTACCTCATCACTGGCGGACAACGCATTCAGCAGCATGGTACCGATGCCGTTGTTCGGTGTAACGTGAACACCGTACCGTTCCTCGATCTCATCAAAGGAAATCTCCCAATCGCCATTTTCGGTTTTTTGAGTGCCGTCCCTGATGATCTCATCAGCCAGCAGTGAAATCTGGCGGTTCACATAGGGCCTGAAGTTTGGAAGAAAAGCGGTATACCTGCCGTAGGAATAGCCGGAACTGTCCACCAGAACAGCATCGTCCGTATCTTCACCGAGTACCAGCAGCCCGTGCTGCACTCCATTCCCGTCCACATACATATCACCGATACGGTCGGCAATAAAGTCCCTGTCGGCCAGCATATTTTCACAAAAGTCTTTGAATTCCGTTGCCGACAGTTCTTCGATTGCCTCGATCACACATTCCTGCGGCTGGAAGCAATCCAGCTTTCTTTCAAATACAGCCTTGGTCTTTAACATGATTCGTTCCTCCCTTAAGGTAAGTAATTTCTCGGATTGACCGCTTTTCCATTAATGCGAATTTCAAAATGAAGATGGTTTCCGGTACTGCGCCCCGTGCTGCCCACCGCTGCGATAACGTCGCCCTGCTTCACAGCTTGGCCGGAACGGACATATACCTTGGAGCAGTGACCGTACAGCGTAACCATTCCGTCTCCGTGATCGATGACCACATGATATCCGTAGCCGCTGCTGCCGGAGTCTATTACGCTGCTCACCACACCGTCGCGGGCGGCATGAATTGGTGTACCTTTTGGTGCACCGAGGTCAAGACCGGAGTGTCCTTCGCCGCCGCTGCCGCCGAACGGATTTGGCCTCCAGCCGAATTCCGAAGTGACCATGCCGCGCCAGTTCGCCCCGAGAGGACTGGCAAAATTACCGCCGCCCGTGTAGGGTCCATCTGTTCCAACACCTTTTTTCCATTCATCCTCGCCGATGTTTTCATTCTCCGGCAGACTGTGGCCATAAAGCACACGGCTGTAAATCTGAGCGGCGTTGACTTTGTTTTCGTTGGTGATCGTTCTGCCAAGCGCGCTTTCAAGGTTGGCGTAAATTTCATTCAGGTCGGAAATCGGAACAGCCACGGTGTAGGCTTCCTGCGTCTTATTGCCGTCCTTGTCGGTAACAGTACGAGTTCGCTTTTCGTACCGGATGAAAGCATCGGTAAATTTTCGGTAGTCATTTTTGTCCATTCGGAGATTTTCAGCGCCGAAATACAGAGAATAAAAAATAGATTTCACACGGGTGGCGTCAATGCCACCGCTTTCAATCTGAGGCGTGATCTCCGACACAGCCCCGTCCAAGACAGAGAAGCTGCTCCGCATATCTTCGATGTACTGCCTGTATTCAGCGGGTACCTGTGCCGAGATGGAGCCGCCGTTGAAAACCAGATCCACAGCGGAGTCGTTGTGCTGCGCCGTTCCGGACAACAAACTCATGATCATTACGATGATTAAAATGAAGGGAGTCAGAACGGCGGCAATCAGCACACCGACGGCTTTCCACGTCCGCTTGTCCGACGCGGCGGCAATGGCTGTTTTTACCGCAAGGGCAATGGTTGCCGGATCAGCCATGGGGCATCACCACCATTTCGGGCCGAACAGGCTGCCCTGCACAGCTTCCGCTTCCTGCTGTTCCGCTGCCAAACGGATGGATTTTTCAACAGCCTGATCCAAAAAATCCGTGTCAAACCCGGCTGTTTTGTATCCTTCCATAATAGTGTTGAGGTAAAAATCAGAGGGAGCGCCAAACTCATGGCCTCCGTTCATCACATAGACCATGCCCGGAACAGCTTTTCCTTTCAGCTCCACCTCCATCATTTCTTTGCGGTAAAAGTGAGGATACCCTTCGTAACGGTCAAGGGCCTGCTCGTCACCGGACCTGATCTTCCACAAAAGCACAGGCACCGAGCCGCCCTCAAAAGGTTCTACAGTTGCCACGGCTCCTTTCCGGCCTCCCCGGAACAGCAGCTCGTATCCCTTGATTTCGCTTGCGCCGACCACCTTGGCAGTCGGGCAGCGGAACGCCATCTGCGGCAAACTGAGGTTGCTGCCGTAGGCGATATACAACGTGTTTTTCGTACTCATGATCCGTCTCCTTTTTCTCACATGCGCATGACAAAGGCCGGGGATTCTTCCTGATCCCCGGCCTGTTCCTGTCCGCTTTCGATTGTTTCTGCGGGCGCGGATTGCGTCTGCTCCTGTTCTTTTTTCTGCCGCATCCGTTCCTTCTGCTTCTCGGCCTGCGCCGGATCGCGCCACGCAATGCAGCCGTCCAGATGCTCCAAAAGATGAGTGCGGGCGGTTTTGAATTCATCGCCGATCAGACCAAGCCGCAGAAGCCAGGTGCGGAAGGTGTATTTCTCGTTGGTGGTCAGCGTTTTCTGTCGGCTGGCGCACCGCTGGTTCAGCGCCTGTGCGGAAATAGCGAGGCAGAATTGGATATACGCCTTGATTTTTCCGGCATGAGTGGTGGAGTTGAACGACCTGAATTCCACCGTGCCTTTTTGGAATACGCTGTGCAGATTGAGGCAGTGATAGCGGCTGTCATCGTAGTGGATATTGCTGCGGTCGCCGCCGTTGTACCAGATCCGGCTGACCTCGTTCAGCGTTTTCGGCTTTTTTCGGTTCAGTTCCTCCAAGAAACGGGCATCTACCGGCTTGCACCAGCGGTGCTGCCTTGCCACGGTAACCTGCAGCGCCTTGTAAATCAGATCCTCTTTGCTGGCCATGATATTGGTGATATTCCGAAGGGTGTTGGCATTAAAAGGAGAGGCATCCACGTGAACATGAATGCCGCAGCTCTCGTTGGCGATGGCCCCTGCCTTCCGGAGTTTACGTACCAGCTCTTGTACGGTTTCGATGTCCTCCCACCGGCAGATGGGGCTGACCATCTCGGTTTTGTACTCGTCGGAGGCTGATATGACCTGCCCGCCGGACTTTTTCTGCGCCGAAATGCTGGAATCGCTCATGAAATTCCACTTGCGTCCCTGATCGTCCAGTGCGCTGTAGGTGTTGTAATAGGTGCCGTCAAAATTGGCGGCAGTGCCAAAATGCTCGGCGGCAATTTCAGCGGCGGCCTTGCGGGTAATTCCGGTCAGCTCGATTTCAATGCCGAATCGCTGCTGCTTCATGTCCATACAATTTTTTCACTTCCTCCCATCAGCGCCCGCCCGCTTTTCCGAACAGAGCCGCTTTATGCTCCGGCGCGTTCACCATCAGGTTGTACCGCTCGTTTCCGCATTTATAAAGGCACACGCCCCGCTGCGGGTAGCGGATCAGATTGTATTCGCTCTGTTCAAGCTGGAGCGTATCGATGTAGAACTTCGCGTCGATATTCCCGGCGTTAAACAGAAACTGATGTGTCGGTATGGAAAACAGAGGCTTGGTGTATTCCCGGATACCCTCGATGTTGAAGTCCTCAAGGTTTTGGCTGGCAAGGATCACTGCGCTGTCCTTTTTGCGGACACGTTTCATGAAGTTGCGGACATACTCCACGGCGGTGAGATTGGTCAGGAACAAATAGAACTCATCAATACTGGCGGCGGTGTTTCCGGTGGTCAGCAGTTCGTTGCTCATGTAGGAAAGAACATTAAACAGCATGGCGTTACGGATGCTTTTGCTGGCCTGCAGCAAACCTTTCACTCCGAAAGTAATGAAACTGCCGTCCGTGATATTGGTATGCCCGTCAAAGAATTTGGCCTCCGACCCTTTGCACAGGGAGTGGAGGCCAAGGAGGATTTCCTGCAGAAGCTCGGCGGTGTAGAGCTGGCGGCTGCCCGTATCATAATTTTTATACTCGTCCTCAATCAGCGCGTAAAGGTCGGACAGAATCGGATAATCCGCAGGTTTCAGCCGGTCGAAGTTACTGTGATCGGTAAGACCCCATTTCTCATAGAGCTTCTGGAGCATGATTTCGATCACGTCGATCTGCCGGTCGGTGAAATCCTTGTATGTCCGGAAAAAATCCTTGAGGAAGCTGATATGCTGACTGAGCTTGCTGGTTTTCCGGAAGGCTTCCGGCACATACTCGCCGTCCTCGCAGGCATCCGCGCAATCCTGCTCGTCCCATGTTTTTGGTTCCAGAACATTGATGATATGTTCCCCGGACATCAGATCGATAAAGCAGCCGCCGAGATTGTTGGTGAGATCCTCGTACTCCATTTCGGGATCGAGGCAGATTACATTCATGCCGGATTCCCTCAGATTGCACAGGATGAGCTTGAGCAGATAGCTCTTGCCCTGACCGGAATTGCCGAGAATAAGGATGTTGGCGTTGGTTTTATCATCGGCCCTGCGGTTGAAATCCACCAGCACGTTACTGCCGAATTTGTCCCGCCCAATGTAGAAACCGTGGGGATCGGTCTTGCCGGAGTAGTTAAAGGGATAGAGATTGGCAACCGACGACGCGGGAAGAACGCGTTCAAACTGGTCGCCGAACACGTTCCAGCCGCTCGGCATGACGCAGAGAAATCCCTGCTGCTGGCGGAGCATCAGCCGGTCGACATTGAGCTTACTGCGGATCAGCTCCGTCAGCACCTCGGTCTGCAGCAACTTGAGCTGATCCATATCGTGAGCGGACAGCTCAATATATACGGCGGCGTGGAGCAGCGGCTCACGGTTACGGTGCATCTGCGCCACAATGGTCGCCACATCCTGCAGATTGCTTTCGGCAAGCACGGTCTGCTGCAGATCGTTGGTGTTGCTCTTGTTCATGCGGTTTTTATTTGCGGCATTGCTGATGATCTTTTTTTCCTCAACAGGCGTGACATGGCGGGTATAGATCCGCAGCGTGATGCCGTCTTTTTCACCGAGGTGCCGGAGGATTGCCTGCTCATCGGTGGATGTCGGATATTCCCGAAGCGCCCACACACACCGGAATGTATTGCCGCAGATGAAATGGTCGGTATTGAATTTGATGATGGAAGGCGCGATCATATCGAGAAATTCCTGTACATGAATATCCTCCTGCGGAGAAGCTTTGGTTTTCGGCTGTTTTGCCATGAGGCATACTTCCTTTCTGATTTTTCTGAACATAGAAAAGCCGCCACATTTCTGTGACGGCTTTGGACAAATCTGAGGAAAAACATGGTATAATGGTCGTATATAAATTCGCATTGTTTATATAACACGTAGATAAAGTGGATAACTGAAAAGAGGTATTGCTATGCGTTCGAGAGAAGAAATGCTTGATTTAATAATAGATACTGCAACCGCTGATTCCCGTATTCGCGCGGCATATCTGGAAGGCTCACGTTCTAATCCAAATGTACCGCAGGATATTTTTCAAGATTATGATGTAGTGTATGTTGTAACGGAAACAAAATCATTCAGAGAAGATAAAAATTGGATTAACCGTTTTGGCGCACGCTTATATATGCAATATCCGGAAAAAAGTGTATATTACCAGTCCGATGTTAATAATTGTTATGGGTGGTTAATTCAGTTTTTAGATGGTAATAGACTGGATTTACATGTGCGCACATTGAAAAATGCGTTAAGTAATCTTGAATTATATACAACTTTGGTGGATAAGGATAGCATCATGCCAGAGAAGCAGATGCTATCAGATGAAAGATATTGGGTTAAAAAACCAACATCGGAACAATTTCACTGTACATGTAACGAATTCTGGTGGTGCTTAAATAATGTTGCTAAAGGATTATGGCGTGAAGAGATTCCGTATGTTATGGATATGATAGATTTTCAGATAAGGCCCATGCTTGGCCGACTGTTGAAATGGAAAATCGGTATGGAAAACAAATTTTCTGTAAGCGTGGGGAAATCCGCAAAATATATGAACAAGTATGTTTCAAAAAAGATTTATCAGAGGTATCTCCAAACATATTCAGCAGCTCAAGTAGACGCCATCTGGGATGCTGTTTTTACCATGTGTGATTTATTTGAGGAAATTGCTATTCAAGTGAGTAAAAAATTAAACTTTTCATATGACTTAATCGAAGCTGATAATAGCAAAGGGTATCTTAAACATATCAGAGCATTACCACCCGATGCAGATACGATTTATTAGAACGTCCCAATTACTTTGGGCATATTATGAGCAAAATCGGAAGCCGAGAATGTAGGCCCATTCTTACTCATTCAATATGACCCACCTTTCCCCGTCGAAATCCTCAAACTTTTCCGTGGTCATGTTCTGCTCAAAATAAACGGCCAGCAGCCGCTTGATGTCCTCATTCCCGGCGCGGCTTGCGATGAAGCCCTGTTCCTTGAGGGATTTTTCGATCCGGGACAGATAGGGGAATACTTCGCTTTGCTTCTCGTCGCGCAGACGGATGATGATGAGGAACTCACGGGCTGTGGCCATCTGCACCTGTATCCGGTCAAGGAAGGACAGGTCCTTTTCCAGCAGTTTCCGCATCACGGGATTCTGCTCCTGCTCCATCCGGCTGCGAAGAAAGTGCTTGTTGTCCTCAAAATTTTCCCGGCTGTTGAGGCACAGCATCTCAATTTCAGCGATCCCTTTCAGCACGGTCATCAGGGCATAAATCCGGGCGCTGATGCTTTCCTCCGACAAAACGGAAATGTTGCTCGGCTTGATCTGAAAATACACCAGTTCTCCGTGACCATAGGTCTGCAAACTGTAGTCGGTGATCGCTTTGGTATTCATAAGCTGCCTTGTGGAGGCTTTCCGCTTGGCCTCTTTTTTCTTTCTGCTCATAGCTCTCCTTTCCGCGAAATCCGGGGCGCGGGGATTGCGCCGCGACTTCCGCAATAAATGATTGCGTGATTAGCGTTCAGGATCAGCCTGCCCATTCATAGATTTGCTGCTTGCCGATAAAAAAAGCACAAGCATACCGGAGAAAATCCAGAATGCTTGTGTCCTCAAAACGGATGGTCAGGAAGGCGTATACGGCGGTCAGGACGATGGGCGGTATAAATCTTATCTGCGTCAGGGCGAGAATGGAAAGCAGCGCTCCCACACCGATCACGCCGATATCCCGAAGCTGCCACAGCCACAGAGTAGCCTTCGCCTTCAGGTTGTCAGGATAAATATACATGTTTCGGCCTCCTTCAGAGTTTCAGGCTCATGCCGGGGTATTGCCGCAGCTCCGGTTCGATCTCTTTCGGGTAATAATGAACATTCGGACTGTAGGCGTTATCGTTCAACGATTTCGCGTGTGCCGCCGCCTGCTCATAGGTATCGAATTTGACTGGCTCGCCATTGTGCTTGCACCAACTTTGCGCCGCGCCGCACACGGAATTTGCGCTGCGAACCGCCCATACGCCATATTGATTCATAGAAAGTCCTCCTTTAATTTCTGCTTCCGATATCTCTTTTACAGGGATTCCGAGCCGCTTGGCGGCGGCAAGTTCCGCGCGCATGCCTTCGGAGATTCGGCTGGAACACAGCCACAGCTCGTCGGCGGCCTCTAAGATCCGAAGTCCCATCCGGATGCCGGTTTCCCTCTCAGCAGGGACAGCATCATCCAGAATCTGTGGATATAACAGGTGAACAGCCACCGGCGTGCAATTTTGCCGAATCGCATACCGGCAGGCCGCCTTTGCAAATTTGACATTGTTCGCCACGTCACCGGCGTATGGCGAACAGATATAGACCAGCTTGTTTTCACTCATTTCGCCACCGCCTGTACAATGGTGCGCGTCATGTTCACAGCGGTCTGAGCCGCATAAACGGTTCCCATGAGGTTTGACTTGGTGCTGGTGTCCAGCCCAAACTGTCCGGCGATCCGGGGAATTTCGCCCGCTGCCAGCATCAGTCCCAGGCCGAGCAGGGCGTGATCTTTGACCACCATAAGGCCCGCGATGAGGATGGTTGATTGCAAAAAGGCCGTAAGGCACAGTCCGATGACTTGCTTGCACCAGCCCACGAAACCGTCGATATATCCTCTCGGAACAGAGAACATATACAGGCTCCCCACGGCAATCTGAATGAGCAGGATGCCGCCGCGTTTCAGGTTGGCAAAGAAAACTTTAATGACCGCATAACCCATGAGGATCAGAATAAAGATCATCATAATCGGACTCGTGATAGCGGTAAGGCCGCCGAACACGTTGCTGCTCATGGCCTGATTCACGTCGCCCGCGTTTTTCAGCGTATCAATGATATTGGCGGCAACCGTCCCGAAGTCGGTGCCAAGCCCGGTAATGCCAGCCGTAAAACTTCCCTGCAGGGACACGGACAGCTTGTACAGCTCCACCGGCACTGTCGTGAACAGGCCCACGGCCATAAAGCCCTTGATGGCGTTGAGCGCCGTGTCCCGGATGCTGCCTCTGCCGGACTGATATTCGATGGCGCATTCAAAGCAGGCCACCACAAGGCCGACGCCGTACAGCGCCCACGCGAGATAAGAGAAAAACAGCACGATGGATTGCACCCACGGCAGTTCGAACAGATCGGCTCCCATGTCACCCATCTGCATGAAGAAATCGCCGAGAAAGCCCACGATCTGGCTGTAGATCCAATCCACAATCTGACCGAGGACCGTGTCGGCGACGAAGTCCCATATGAACATTGAAAGTCATCACCCCTTTCTGATGAGGAACATATGTGTATTGGCTTTTCAGTTTCAGTTATGGTAAAATAATTATTATAAATGACGCGTGACGCGCCAAGATTAATAAGGAGAATAAACATGCAACTCTGCATTGATAATGCTCCGTGCAAGGTCTGAACCGGACGAGACTGCACGGAGCGGATTGAATTCGTCCGTTCGACTTTGCACTTTCATCAAATCTTAAGATTTTATTGAAAGAGGAGCAAAGTCATGTTCAAAAATATTAAAGCATCTATCAGGGAACTTCGTACCTTCCTGATTTTATGGATTACCCAGTCATTTTCGGAGCTGGGCAGCGCTATGACCAATTTTGCCTTGGTTATCTGGTCTTATCAACAGCAGGGTTCTGCGCTCACCACCTCGCTTTTAGCCATTTGTTCCTATGCGCCGTATGTCCTTTTGAGCATCTTTGCGGGTGCCTTGAGTGACCGTTGGAATAAAAAACTCACCATGCTGGTCAGCGACAGTTTTGCGGCGCTCTGCTCTGTTTCGGTGCTGGTACTGCTGACAACGGGTCATCTTCAGATTTGGCATCTATATGTGATCAATACCCTGAACGGACTAATGAACACCGTCCAGCAACCGGCATCCGATGTGGCCATTAGCCTGCTGGCTCCACAAAAGCATTATCAGAAGGTCGGTGGGCTGCGGTCGTTCTCCAATTCGTTGGTTACCATACTGACGCCTGTACTTGCCACAGCACTGCTTTCCTTTACCAGTCTTCAGGTCGTCATCCTGTTTGATCTACTGACTTTTGCCACTGCCTTTGTAGCGCTGCTGTTTTTTATCAGAATCCCGCAGGCCATAAACAAGAGCGACACGGAAAGTGAATCGGTACTGCAGTCCGCCAGAAGCGGCCTGCAGTACCTAAAAAGCAACCGGGGTATTCTAGACCTGATTCTGCTTTTAGCTGTCATTAATTTTACCGCATCCATTTTCAATGCCGCCCTGCCCGCTATGATGCTGTCACGGACCGGCGCAGGAGAGATGGCTTTGGGCATGATTAATACGGTTACAGGAATAGCAACCATGTTAGGAAGTATTCTGGTAACGGGATTTCCCGCGCCAAAGAGCCGAGTCCGAGTGATTCTTAACTCCCTGCTGTTTTCCATGAGTACAGAGAATTTTATTTTGGCCTTTGGCAGAAGCACACCGGTATGGTGCTTTGGCGCAGTACTTGGATGGATATTCATCCCGGTGATGAGCGCTAACATGGATGTCCTTTTCCGTACCAAAATCCCCATTGAGATGCAGGGACGCGTCTATTCGGCAAGAAATACCTTACAGTTTTTTACCATCCCTTTGGGATATTTATGCGGCGGCATTTTGGTAGACAGGGTTTTCGAGCCTTTTATGGCGGCGCAGCCGACGGACAGCCTATGGGTTACGTTATTCGGAGCGGGAAAAGGCTCCGGGGCAGCACTGCTGTTTTTTGCCATTGGAATCTTTGGATTGTTATCCTGTCTGCCGTTTCGGGCAGACCAAAACATTTGGAAACTGGAAAAATAATTGGCGCTTTTCTATCAATTTTCCTGTAACTGCATATCAAGCACAGGGCAGCCCTATATCTGCTCTGTGCTGCTTTGCTATATTCCTACGACGCTCCAGATATAAAGCGGAGCCGTTAACGTGAACACTAAACAAGCGAAAAGAATAGCTGGCGCGGCCCACTCAAATTGCCCGTGCTTTCTATAGTCGAAATAAGCCGTACCGAGTTTGGCGAAGAAAAACACGGCAAGGATCAGGTCAATTGCGGGGAAGACAACGCTGTTAACAACAGTCTTAATCTGCTGCGATGCCGTTTTCCATGTGCTTTCCACAGCTCCGGCGACATCACCGCTGCCAGCGGCATAAGCGGTGACGCTGAACATACAGACCAGCAGTATAACGACGCAAAGCGCGGTTAGGATTCGCTTCATTTTCATCATTTTTTCCACCTTTCCTTTTAAATGTTTAGAGAAGAAAAGGCCGCATGCTTCTTGCTTTTTGAAGTATGCGGCCCTTATTCGTTTCTGTTGTTAATCCGGATTCTGCACCGCGATGTGCCAGTCCGACCATAGATTTCCCCGGATGGTTACCGAATCGGTGAGATTCATGGAGAGCATCCCGTCCGGTGTCCAGCAATCGATCAACCATGTATACGGCGTGTAGCTCCCATCAGGAAACCACAGCGGCGTGAAATGTGTCCTGCGGTCATAAGTGCTGTACGGATTCTTTTGAAACTCGAATTGGGAATTGTAACTGGAACCCATACGCTCCAGCAGCCGCCAGTAAGTCTGATACCCGAATTCCGGAAAATAGGTCACAGCATTTTGCGCGCCGGTCACCGCCGAGGACTGATTGGTGCTGACATTTGTGTTCACGGTCTGGTTGATTCCGTAGCCGGACTTCATGGTTTTCCCCGAAGCGGTCGGGGATTTTTCGTCCGGCTGTATTTTCATAGAAGCGGAAAGGCTTGCGCGGTACTGATCGAGGTCAAATTCCCACCAGCCCTCATCGACCCATTCGCCGTCATCCTCCCAATGACCGCCGCCATTGCCGTCGCCGTACCAGTTCCAGTCGCTGTGCCAAACCCAATACGCCTTCCACCAAGGCCGCCATACACTCCATGAAGCGGAGGTTTTCTGCGCCTTACTCGGAACAGACGGTGTGGAGTAGGAATCGTTTCGGTCGTCGGCTATGGGATTCGGCGGATCGTTGCCGGACAGATCCACTATTTTGGCGGTAATGGTTGCGCTTCTGGTACTGCCGCCTCCTGAAACGGTCACGGGGATGGTCATGGTCTGCGGCGTGGAAGGCGTTGTCCAGCGTATCCACGCAATCTGACTGTCGCCTTCCGGATAATACACGTTGCTGACCCGCATGCTTTTGCCGCCGACGTTGAACGTGACCGTTACCGGATGATCCGGATCGCTTTGACCGCCGCTGACCATGACCGATGTGATGACCTCGGTGTTGACCCGGTACTCATAATTGTAAGCGGAAACGTTTGGCGGTTCCGTCGCCGCGTCCTTAAACCGGACGATGCCGAGACCGAGAGAAGAAATAATGTCCGCGTCGGAAGCCGCCGTGCTTGTGCTGCCCGACCATGCGGGGTAGCCGAGATCCGCCACCTCCAAAAACATGGCCAGCGGCAGGTTCTTATGAGACAGGGACACCATCCTGCTTCTGAGCAGGCCACCGACCTGCTTATCATACAGCGCGGCTTCCGTGGCGGTGGTGGCGATCATCACGCCCTCAAATTTGTAATAGGCGATGGGTTCGAGCAGCAATCGGTAGTCTCCGTCTGTCAATACATCAAAATCCATGCCGGTGAGGTTCGCAATGCTGCGGATCACCTGTTCGTCGGTAAAATAGCTTTTGATTGCAGCAATGTTGTTGGTGCCGTTGGTACTGATGATTTTTGGCAGGGATTCAACTGGTTTCACGCATGAATATCCGCCTTTAACAGGTGATAATGCTTGACCATTATTGTATTGTAACTTGCTGACTTTCCCGAAATTATAGATGGAAGAAGAGGGTGCTTTGTTTGTCAAATCAATCGGCGTGGTGACCACCGCGTGATCGGAGGCCCGAATCACCGTGACCCGCACACCCTCGTTGCCGGGAGTCCATGAGTTGGTGCTTGTTCCATCTCCCATGCCGCCGCCACCTCCATCTACATTTCCGTCGCCGATGGCGTAGGCCGGAATCGCCGACAGTGGGCAGCACAGCAGGATAAGCGCCAGCAGAACACTGAATAACCGTTTCATTGGGTCGCCTCCTTTGCAAAAGAAAACGCACGGTGTTTTTACCGTGCGTCCCCTGAAATATTACGGGTTTAATTCATTTCCCCGATTTTATTGCCGTTTTCATACATGTCGTCGGCGGTTGTCACTTGATTTGCGCCGCCATCCGGGACACTGCTAAATCCGGGAAGGCCGCCCTGCGGAGTGCTTTTCGAAGATTCCGTCTCCGTTTCCTTTTCCGTATTTTCCGGACTGTAGGTCGGCGGCTGCTTCGGATTCGTTATATCGGCATCGTTATCCACTTTCGGTTTTTCCGGCGCTGCGGGCTTGGACACATCCGGCTGGATGCTCTGTTCCGACTGATCCGTCTGCGGCGGCATTGAGTCCGCCGACGCTTCGGAGTCCGTATCCTCTGACTTGACGGAAGCGGCGCTTTCGTTCTGTTCCGGCACATTCACTTCCGGTGCCGAGGAAATCCCCGAATTGGTCGCGCCGGAGGAGGACAGGACGTCCTCTGCCGGGGTATCTGTATGAAACTGCCCCGCGATAGCAAGAATTAGCGCCAGTGCGAGGATGCCGCCGCCCGCCACAATCAGCAGTCTTTTCTTTTTGTCTTTCATCGTAAAAACCTCCTTGTCCGATAGGTTTTATTCCTTCTGATTTTCAACATACTCTACATTTTTTTACAAGTCCAGAGATATTTGAGACAATCTCAGAATACCTCCGTATATCCCGCCTGTACTTTCAAATCAATGGACATCGGCGGCAAAACCTTGCCCCCGAACCGAACCGGCACTTCCAGCCGAATTGTGGCATCGGCGACAAATTTCTGCGCGTTTTCCGGACTGGACGGGGCGAGGGGCGCGTTCCGAATGCTGACGGACAGGCCGCTGAGTGTGTACTCAACAACATCCCCGGTATATTTCACATGCTTGCCTCCGCTGCTTTCCGTGCCGAGTGTTTTATCAAGATCGCGGTAGATGTCGCCGTAGTCGAGCGCTTCCTCAAAGCCGGAGCCGTCCGGCTGATACCCACCGCCGTAGCCTTCCCGGACACCGTGATAGACGTTGGCGTAGTTGTCGTTGACCGTTGTAATAATCCCGGATTCCAGCGCGTCCCGAACACCGGAGGCGATAATGTTCAGCCTCATATACTCGGTAACGCCGCACAGGATGAGCATCAGCGCCATCGTAAGGGCAATCACCAGAGGAAAGGCGGTGCCGCGCCGATCCCTTACAACTTGACGGAACCTTGTGCAAATTCGATACAGCGTCACGCTGTTCTTCATTTGTGATACACCTCGCTTTTGCCGCTGGCCTGCGCCCGCAGGGTGATGGGAAAGGAGCCGAAGCTGTCAAACAGACCAAGGTTTTCCCGCAGCGTGACGGTGACCGTAATTTCCTCGTTGAGCTGGATATTTCCGGTCTTTGACCATGAAATATTCGGATCAAGGCCGGTCTGCTCCCGGAGAACGGAGGCGCGGCGGCTGGTTTCGCTGCCGACGCAGCCCGTGATTTCCGCTTCCCGGCACAGCTCCGTCGCAAAGGTGTCGAGCTGATTTTTGGCAATGAATACCGGAAATACCTTGACCGCCAGAGCCAGCACCAACATGGCGCACAGCACGAAAACGCAGATATCCACATAACCCTCGCCCCGCCTGCTTCTCCATACCTTCAGCACATCCGTACCTCCTCTTCGCCGCCGCCCTGTGTTTCTTCCTCCAAGGCATAGAAGTCTTGGAGCTGTTTTTGAATTTCTTTTTCCGTCATGACGGACGACCTCCTTCTTCATTAAAACAGATTGCCAAGCGAATCCATGATCTGCAGGGCAATGACAGTGAGATACGTAAACAGAAAACACAGTAGCATCACAAACGAAAGCGCACGGATTTTCGGCGGGATTTTCTGCGCCTCTTTTTTGAGCCGCTGCAACTCCATCTGCTTGAAATCATGGGAGAGCATCTGAAAATACATAGCGCTGTCATCCCCGCGAAGGACGCCGATCAGCCCGCGCACCACGTCTGACAGCATGGGAGAATTAAGCCTTGCCTCGAAACGGGTGAGCGCCGCCTCATAACTGGAGGAGCGCATGTCCGCAGCCAAAACGTCCAGTTCATCGGCAAATTCCGCACCTGCGTTTTTCTTGTAGTTTTCAATAATGGAAAGCACGTCACGGCTGTTCTTCAGCTCCTGCTCGATGGTGGCCACGAATCTCGGAAGGTCGCTTTCGATGCTCTCCCGTTTCGCCGCGAGCTTTTCCTCGGCCCGCCTGCTTTCCTTGAAATAGACCATAATGGATAAAAACAGCACCACGGGAACCAGCAGCGGGAAGAAAAACAGGCAGGGGATCGCAAATAAAAGCACCGCTCCGGCCTTGACAAGGGCATACGTCTGGTACACCTCCGGCGACAGGTTCATTCCGGCGGCCTTGAGGACGCTTTGCATCCGGTTTCTCCGGTACTCGTCCATGCGGACGTACCGGGCGAGCTTCACCGAGACGGAAAGCAGATACGCCTCCAGCGTTTTCGCCGCCTTTTTCTCCCGCCTGCCGGTATTCAGCATGGCCTTCGCCGTGCGCAGATAGGGCAGTTTTAAAACATCGGAAAGAATCAGGAACAGGCCCGCTGCCAGAAAAGCGCCAAATAAAAAGAGCAATCCCTTCATTCAACGTCACCTCCGGTACTCGATAGGTTTGGTCAGCCGGATCACGCGAGCCGTCGACAGGAAGATCAGAGCGGCGCTCACCGCCAGAATGATCTGCCCCGGCACCGTGTGCATCAGGATGGCGTACCAGTCCTTATTCAGAGCGTACATCAGCGGAATATTACTGATCACGAACACCACCATGACGATGAATTCCTTCCTCGGCTCCGCTGCGAGAGCGTCCAGCTCACCGTTGACAATCCTCACGTCGCTGAGCTTGGAAACAATAGGCGTGAGCGTGCTTTTCAGACTCCGGTCGTACTGGCAGTCCGCCACAGCGTCGCACCATTCCCGGAACACATCGTTGTCGATTCTGGTACGGAGCTTTTTCAGCGCCGCATCCACATCGGGGTTCACCATTTTGACCTGCAGCAGAAAATCCCGAAACACGTTTTGAACGGGCGGATTCAGGTAGTGGAGGTTTTCCTCCACCGCTGTCAGGATGTCCTCGTTTCTCAGGTATGCTGTGGTGATGACGGATAGCGCCGTTTCCAACTCGGCGGCGACATCCTTTTTAAAATGGCTTGCCGTCAGCCGGATGTACCAGAAGGGAAAAAACAGAAAGCCCACGGCCATCACCGGAGCCAGAAAAAAGTTGCCCATCACAATGGCGATGGACGCTCCAATGGCAAACAGCAGCAGCGAACAGGCGCAGGCAGTTGGAAATCGGTTGCTCCTGCCGGTCATGGCGAGAATGTCCTTCGCCTCAATCAGTTCCCTGCGAAAAAGGGACGGCTTTTTCCGATGGGCCGCCTCGTTGATTTCCTCCCGGATGCTTTTGGGGCGGTTCTGAAGAAACCCGAACAGCCCGTTTGTAAACTCCATCGGGGAAATGCGCAATAAAAGAAAAAAGCCGGTAATCATTCCGACGCAGGCAATCAGTTGTATCCATGTCATGAAGCAACGCCTCCTTTCCTGAATTGATTGATAGTTTCCTGTGGCATACCGTTTTCCAGAAACCGCCTGCACAGACTGTCGGAAATCTGGCTGACCGGCTCATGGTACCCGTTGATGATAAACTCATCCCCGTCCAGCCGGTTCTCCGTGATATTGTAATGAAACAGAGTATGAAAGCTGCGGGTACCGTCCGGCAGAATTTCACATTCCATGATCTCCATCATTTTTCTCTGCTTGTTCTCAAGCTGCTTGGTGAACACCACAATGGGGAATGCCTCGGTCACCAAATCCATGAGAGTGCTGTCGGCCATGTCGTACTTCCGCTTGCAAAGGGTAGCCATGCGGCGGTAGGTGGCTTCGCAACTATTGGAATGGATGGTGGTCAGCACCGTATGCCCGGTGCGGGCGGCCTCCTGCGCGGCGTAGGCTTCGGAGCTTCTCATCTCCCCAACGCAGATGACCTCCGGATTAAAGCGGAGCGCCATGTCGAGGAGCGAATCCTGATCGATGTTCTGGCGCTCGTTTTCACTGTCACGGGTAATGGTGTGAATAACGCGGTTCTGGACCTTGCCGTTCTTCTCCCGGACGAGGGAAAGCTCCCGGCTGCCGCTTTCAATGGTGAAGATCCGTTTCGTATCCGGAACGGTGGTCAGAAGCCAGCCCGCCACGGTGGTTTTTCCGGAACCGGTGGCCCCGGCCACGCAGACGGAAATCCCGTAGCGCACGCATTCGGTGAGAAAATCCAGCATTTCAGCCGTCGCCGTGCCTTCCTTGATGAAGTCCTCTTTTCGCATGTTTTGGGGATTGACAATCCGAATGCTTGCCGCCACGCCCACGTCCTCATCCACCAGCGGGGTCTTCATGGCGGCGATCCGGATATTTTTACTGAGGTGGCCGAGGACAGCGGGACTGGCGTTGTCCAGCACCATGCCCGACACGTGGAGCATCCGGCGTACTACGTTGATGGCGTGTTCCGGCGAGTCGAAATGTTCCGCGAGCTTTTCGTCCCTGCCGCCGCTGTACTGGATTTCAATATCCCTCCAGCTGTTGATGTCAATTTCCTCAATTCCGGTGCCGAAGATGTATTTGGTAAGGAAGGAAAACTCGGCCATTTCCGTATACAGGGCATCCACAAGCTGCTCCCCGGTCATACCCTTGACCGCGATGCGGTTATCCTGCACATATTTGGCGATGTACCGTTTCACCTGCGCCTTCACCTCGCCGGTGCCGCCTTCCACGATGAGCGTGGAATATTTGCCGGAGATGTACTCCTGCACCTGACGCAGGACAGAGTCGAAATTCTGCGCGTCCTCCTGCGGTGAAAAAAACAGGTCATGGGTGCGCAGAGCCTTAGTTTCCATGAGCGTATCCGGGCTTATCGGCCCGCGTTCTAACAGCGTCATACGCCAAACACCTCCATGGATATTTTCTTGATTTCTTTGCGGAAACCCCGGCTGTCCTTCAGGCACAGCTCCTGAAACAGATCCCCGGCGAGGGCCTGATTGAAAAGCTCGTCGGAATGGGGAATCTGAAACGCGACGCTGCCCAGAACCTGTTCCACATGCTCGCTGGCTTCGCTGCTTTTGACATTGCTCGCCGCTTTGTACTGCTTGTCCGCGTCCCATTTCTTGTCTTTCAGGAGGGGAAGCTGGCTGGAAAGGTAGCTGACGGATTTTAGATCGCAGTTGACCAGCCGCAGCACGGAATCCGCTGCCATGAGGGATACCGCCGAGAGAATATCGTTTGCGATGTAACTGCCGCAGTCGATGACGACATACGGGGCAATGTCCCGCAGATGGTCGATCAGCTCCGACGCCTGCGCCGCGCTGTACGGCGGGTAGGTATACTCGTTTTCGCCTTTCCGCATTCCGATGAGGGTGAGATGGCTGATTTTTTTGTGAACGACGCAGTTGTTTTGGATAAGAGAGTCGGTCACATGGGTTGCCGCCAGAATGCTGCCGAGAGATTTTTCACACTCCAGATCCGAGGGCGGGCAGATGCAGGGCAGCATGGGCGCGGTCATGTCGCACAGCAACAGCGCCACATTCTTTTTTTGGTCGGCCAGATGCTTTGCCAGCTTGACCGACACGGTTGTTTTGCCGGAACCGGGACTGCCCCACACGGCCAGCACCTGATTTTTACTTTCCGGCTCCGGCGCGAGTTCTTCAGTCTGGCGGCTGAAAATGCCGGTTTTGATGAAATTCAGCATTTAATCGGCCCCCTGTCCCGCAGTGGAAGAGCCGGTATCCGAAGAAGCCTCGCTTTCCGTTTTTTCTCCTGTTGATTCTTCCGGGTACAGCTTGGCCAGCGCGTCGTCCTGCGCCTTGAGGAACTCGTCGGCATTTTCCTTATCGCCGCGATAAACGAGGGACAGGTGCATCGTGCCATCCGCTTCCAGCATGGCGAGAATTTTGCTCTGCTCCGGAGTGGCCAGAAGAGTGACCGTGCTTGGCAAACTCTTTTCCTCATCCGACGATTGCCCGGACGATTTTTCATCGTTGCTTTCCGTATCCGTGTCATAGCCAGTGCTGGCGGTAACGGCGATAACCTCCACATATTGCAGCTCCGGAGGGATGACGGCCGCGCCCTGCTTTTTGTAATCCGGGGCGATCACCGAGACGATATCCCCGGCCATCAGTTTGCCGGAAAGCCCGTCCGCAAAGGTCTTTACCGAGATGGAGATGGCCTGTTTTTCCCCGGTCAGACTGTAGAGATAGGCGTTCTCGGCAGATGTCGTATCGGACAGCTTGGAGGGAAGGAGATAGTCCCCGACGGACAGGTCTGCGGCGGCATATTTTCCAATGACGCTGTCTTTGTTTTTCAGCACGTTTTCCGGCAGGTTATAGCCACCCACCTCAACGCTCTGCACCATGTCCTTGGTAATTTGATCTCCGGCCTTGATGTCCTTTGTGACGCGTACAATGCTGGTTTTCTGCGATATTCCCGCGTTAAAAAGCGGCGTGACCGCGAAGCAGATCAGCAGAGAAAGCACAATGCAGATCACACCGACGACGGTTCTGTTTTTGAAAAAGTTCATATAATCAGTCCTCCCTTAATCATGAAATAGGCGGCGATGCAGCCGACCGACAAAAAAGGCGCGAGAGGAAGGCGCTTGGAAGCCTCCCTCCCGCGTAGACGGGCAGCCATTTTGCTGCCGAGATAGTACAGCACCATCGCCGCAAGCCCCATGACGGCGGCTGCGGCGGCACCGGGCAGTCCAAGCACCAGACCGACGGCCAGCATCAGCTTTACGTCCCCGCCGCCGATTCCTCCGAGCAGCACGCTGACAAGGAGGAACAGCAGGCCGACAAGGACGCCCCACAGGTTTATCAAATGAAAATCCAACAGTGACGTCAGGGCGACGCAAAGGGACAGCCAGTCGGGAATCAGCCGGGTTTTGATATCTTCTGCCGATGCTGCGGCGAGAAAGGCAATAAAAAGCGCCGCCTGTACATACGGCAGCGTTTGCAATACGGTTTCGGGCGGCAGAATCGGCACATGGACTGGCGGCACCGGAAAATTACCAAAGCGAATGCAATTAGCCAGCATAGTTGAACATTTCCTTGATGCGCTGCGTCAGGGTGGGCAGAATCGTATCGCCGAACAGGGCATACAGGCCAGCGAGAATGAGCGCGCCGATAACCACGGCCATCAAAATTTTAATGGCCGTATCAATGAAGCCTTCGCCGCACCGGTCCGCAAGGGCGGCTTTGGCAGTCATTATTTTGACAACAAGGGCCTTTTGAGCCTTCTGAAATCTCTTTTTCATATTCGTTTAACCTCCGTTAATTTTGTTTAATGGGTACAAAAAAAGACAGCCTGCGCTGTCGGTGAACCTTAGGTTATAGCTGCATGGTCTGCGTTTGGGAGGGAGGCTGGAAGCCGATCTGTTTGAAGCCGAAGCGGTCGACATAGTGAAACTCGCTTCCGGCCTCGTCATAAAGCTCCACCACATCCGACATGGAGAGGGAATGCCCAGTGAAGCCTTCCGGGTGCTCAACATTGAATTTGGCGTAGATTTCTTCCAGATCATTGGTGCCCAGAGTCCCGTCATACGCCGCCTGATAATGTTCGGGAATCGGCTCGCCGAAGCGTTCCAACAGTTCGTCGTAGCCGATGAATTTCATCCGGATATCCACATCCGGTTTGAGCTGCCAAATGCGAACATTTTTCAGCGGAGTGATTTCCCGGTTATCCCGCTGCCCGTTCATGAGGCGGTCGAAGGTACCGTTTACCCATTTCACCTCGGTCACGTCCTTCTGACGGTCGAGAAAATCTTGCAGTTCTTTCGATTGAAACAATGGATCGACCACGGCTTTGTCATTTGAAATGTATCCTGCGGCATTCCCATAATACAGAATCGTGTCCTTCTCCATTCGAATCCCGCGCATGGAAAATCCCCCTTTCTTATATCATTTCTATCCCTCCGTCCTGCGGGCAGCGGAAGGCGTCCAGCTCTTTTTGAGAAGGGTGCAGAAGCTTGCCGCTTTCCATTTCCAGCACACAGAAATCCTCCCGGTCGCAGATCATGATGCGGTGCTGATAGGACTTCTGCATTTCCACATAGCTTAGCACTTCCTGTTCGCTGCACAGCCAGACGCCCGCCGCGTACCGGCCATCTGGGAGAAAGCTGTAGCCGCTGTATTTCGGCTCGTGGTTCTGCAAATCCAGCGCTCCCACCGGCCTGATTTGGGAAAGCTGAAGTTTTGCCTGATCCGGCAGCAGCTCCGGCTTCAGCACGCCAACGACCTCATTGCGGTTTTTCAGGGAAAACTCGCCGGTACGCAGAGATACCAGAAACACAGCGCGGCCTGTGGGATTGACCCCGGCTCCGTTTCCGCAGAGGCAGTAATACAGTTGATTTTGGCTGCACGGCGGCAGCGACTCACGGTTCAAAATTACGACTTTACCTTTGATCGAGCAGGAAAGACCGGCTTCCACACAGTCGTTTTCGTTATACCGCTCTTTTTCTTCCAAAGCTCACACCTCCTTTTTCTGCTTCAACAGTTCCGTAAGTTCGGCAATCAGGCTGAGACGGGTATCGTCCGGCATAGTTTTAAACGCCGCCCTGACATAGGCTTTCACCGCATCCGGAGACTGATCTCCCACTTCGATTATGTCTATTTTTCGGATACTGACTCTGCCGTTCGTAACGCCAAGGCGCACGATGTCGCCGTAATCCATGCCTGCGGCGGAGCGCAGCTCTTTGGGTATCAGGACGCGGCCTTTTCCGTCGATCAGCTTGTACACGGGTTTGCCGTTACTCATTTTGCAGCCCTCCCTCCGTCAGAACGCTCCGGACGGCAGCGCCGCTGATTCCCAACTCGCGGAACAGAGCCGCCAGCGGTTCGGGAACGCCGTCCGGCATATCGCCTGCGGCAATGATGATTGCGCCGGGAACACACTGAATTTCCAGATCGCAGGTTCCGTTCAGCTCCGACGCTTCCAAAAGGCAGCGCGGAAGAACGAGATCGTCAAGCTCACAGGGACTTGCACCATTCATTTTCATATGGATTTATCCTCCTTTTGCTCCGTTTGCGGGGCGGGTATTTGTTGTTCTTCTATCGATTTCAGCTCTCCGACGAAAACGTTCAGCTCATCCTCTGTCAGCAAAATCTTTGCTGATTCAAGCTGTTTCAACAGATCGGCGATATTTTGCATCTCGTCGGCAAGCGCCTGCATTTGTTCGGCTGTGTTGTAGCCGCCGCAGGTGCGAAGGTAGCCTTTGAACAGGCAGTCGTACCGCCCGGTTTCGCGGTTGGGCGGTACGGAAAGATACAGCCCGACCGTTGCCTTGTCCGAGGTACGGATATACGGCTCGCCGTGCAGACTGCCGACGGCCAATTCCTGCAGGCCGCTTGTTTTTTCAAAGATCAGGTCTTTGGCCCATCTCATCCGCTCGATACCATTCGTCCTCATCATCTCCATTCTCGTAATTGAAAAGATTGAGCTGCATCGGCTCGGAATTCCGGCGCTCCTTGGGATCATAATTGGTGATGATCACTTCCGGATATTCGCAGCCGCCGTCGTACCGCTGCGCAAGGTTGTTCAGGCGGGTGACGGACAGAATATAGAATCCCGCGTAGAGATTCCGGATGTACTCACAGTCGTTGTAGGACACCATCCACTTGCCCCGGCAGCTTTTCAGCGTATCCCGGAGCCGCACATGGTCGGACTTGCGGAACACTACCGCGTAATGCCCCTCGGTTTCGTAATAGGGCGGATCGCAATAAAAAAAGGCATTGTCCCGGTCGTACTGCCGGATCAATGCCTCAAAGTCTTTATTTTCCACCACCGTGTCCGTAAGCCTGCGGGATGCCTCCCATATGAGAAAGAAGGTTTTCCTGACATCGCACGGCTGACAGCTGTAGGATGTGCAGCCGCTGCCGTAGCTGTACCGGATGAGCTTGTAAAAGGCGGCGGCGCGGCGCACGTCGCTTTTCTTCGCGTTTTCCAGCATCAGCTCCCTCATATCCTCAAACTCCGGTGGGGACAGATTATGCTGAGCCAGCTCCAATTCTTCCGAAAGATACTCCTGCGTGAATTCTTCCTTTTCGATGAATTTGCGCAGGACGCGGAACTCGTCCCTTGAATTGAGGGGAAGGAAGCCAAGGTATCGGAGAAATTCCCATGTGCGGTTTTTCACGCAGCAGAAAAGATTGGTCAGGTTGGAATTGAAGTCGTTGTAGACTTCCATCGTTCCGCGCTTCGGTTTCCTGCCGAACAAAACCCAGCCGCCACCGCCGAACACCTCAATGTATCTGCCGTAATCCTTGGGGAAAAACCGGTAGATAATTTTACGCAGCGCTTTTTTGCCGCCGATCCAACTGATGAAGCTGTTGATAAATCATCACCCCCTTTGTGAAAAACAGGGGCCGCGCGTCATGTCAGTTGCATGGAGGGCGGCTCCTGATATTCGTATTCGCCTGTTTTTTCATTGTAGAGATACCCTTCGTCCTGCAAATCGATCCCGTGAGTTTCCGCAGCAAGCTCCAAGGCTTCGGAAGAGCCGCCCTGCGGATCAAAGGAGAAGGTTTCCTTTCCGTGTTCGTATTCTTTTTTTCCGGTATTGTACCCGAGGTTTTCGTCTGCCCATTGATACTCGAAGGAAAGTTCCGGATACAAGGAAGAGAGCTTTTCAATAACGGGAGCCGCGCTGCTCCACGCGGTGTCGAACTTGATCCGGCTGCCGTCAAATCCCTTGGGCGTATTCTCGCTGTAGCCGTAGCTGTTCCATTTCGTTCCCCAATGGGCGACGCTCCAATCATACCAGTTGTTTTTCCCGTACCGGGCGAATTCCTCCGTGCCGAGATTTCCTCGGAAGATATTTTCCGGCATGGGGATGATCTTATTGAAGTCCAAGCTGCCGATCCCGATCTTATCATTTTTGACCGCTTCAAACATGGCCCTGACCTGTTTCTCATCGCCGTGAGCAATGAGAATGTTGGCAACATGATTCGGCATCTCACATTCCTCCCATCCGCAGGCCCCAACGCTGTTCCGGGGCGCTTTTCAATTCTTCCTCGGTCTTAATAAAGAAATCGCTGTTGCTGCTCCAAAAGCTGACATACAGCTCGCCCTCCGATGTGCGGATCGGCCTCTGCTCCGCGCCTTCACCCCACCCATCGGACTCCTGTCCACACCATTCGGATTTTAGCGCCTCCAATTCGGATGGGGATAGCTCTCCGTGCGTCTGCACTTCCAGCACACCCCACAGTTTGCCATCCCATTCCTCGACCGTAGGCTTCATGCTGTAAACTTTGCGTTTCAACGCATCATCGCCCAGATAAACGGCAAGCCCACGGTCGCCTTCAGCGGGAAGGCGCTCCCGGTTGATGAGCGCGAGAATTTCTCCCTCGTAATCGCAGGCTTCTTCCGCAGTGAGGTCCTCCGGCATATTTCCCAGATCGCCGTATTCGTCCTGCCTGTAAATATGAGGGTAGAGGGGACTGAATAAGCGAAGCGTTTTTAAATCATCCTGTTTCATATGCGTTCCTCCATTTCGTTTCAACTTAAAAATGGGTAACAAAAAAAGCGGTTGTGTTTTCCGTTACGAAGAACACAACCGCTCAGAATGTTACCCGGCATGGGGTCTTTATTTAATTTTGAATCTATGAAAAAGAAGCCGTACCTTTTTTAAGGCGCGGCTTCTGATTCGCTTTTTCATTAGCAGCCTCAAAAAGAGGGCTGCATCTATGAAAATCGGGGGTTTTGAATTTGTCCATTCAAAACCCCCGAAGCCCGCATAAACACTGGCTTTTTCGGCCATGTATCTATTTTGGGCAAATGACTTGGTGCGGATGACAGGACTTGAACCTGCACGCTTGCGCACCAGAACCTAAATCTGGCGTGTCTGCCAATTCCACCACATCCGCATGACAAAACGCCCAAAAGGCGCCTGCTTTATTATACGAAACTTTTTAGAGAAACGCAAGCTTTACTTCTGCTGCGCGCGAATATGTGCCGCCACCTTGACATCTTCTCGCTTGATATGATTGAGCAGCCATCCGGCGATGCTTTGGTTTACCTTCGCCACCAGAGGGATCGTTGCGCCGCCCTGCTCATACTCTGTGGCAATCTCCTGCACCGTCTTCTTAAACCCTTCGTGATACCGCTTGTGATTCGCATAGTCCGGGTACTGTGACTCCAGCTGCAGCTTTTCTTCGTGGCTGAAATGGCGGCTGACGTAATCTTTTAAAAAGCGCAGGGTGTCCTGAATTTCGGCACGGCCTTTGCCCTTCGCGCACGCTTCCAGAAGCGTATTGACCGCCTGAATCAGCTCTTTATGCTCGGAATCAATGGTTGCGTTTCCAGTTTCCAAATCTTTTGTCCACTGATACATCTTTCCGCTTCCTTTCGGCTTTTCCTACATTTTAAGTCAACTTTCGAAAAAAAGCAATTGAAAATAAGATTTGTTTTCACAAAGTTTAAAAATTACTCTTATAAAATTCCCTTTTCCAGCATCGACTGTGCGGCAAGCATCGCACCTAAACGCCCGCTATGAAAGTTCAATCCGCCCTGCATCCACGCGGCCCAAGGCGCACGCAGCGGCGCATCCGCAGACAGTTCAATGGAAGCGCCCAGCGTAAACGCACCTGCAGCCATAATGACCGGACAGTCATAGCCGGGCATATCCCAAGGTTCCGGCACCACAAAAGAATCTACCGGTGCGCCTTTCTGCACGCCCTGGCAAAATGCAATCAGCGCTTCCTTTTCCCGCAGCAAAACTGCCTGAATGATATCAGCGCGCGGCTCATTCCACCGCGGCGTTACGCCATAGCCAAGTTCCTCAAAGAGTGCCGCGGTAAACACGGCGGTCTTGAGCGCTTCTCCGGTAACGTGCGGTGCGTGGAAAGCGCCCATAAACAGCTCCCGGTTGTTGCCAAGCGTACAGCCAATTTCTCGACCGGTGCCGGGGGTGGTCAGGCGGTAAGCGCAGCTTTCCACCAAATCCTTACGGCCGGCGATATAACCGCCGGTTGGCGCCACACCGCCGCCGGGGTTCTTAATCAGCGAACCCGCCATGAGGTCTGCGCCGTGCGCAACCGGCTCCTCCCGCTGCACAAACTCGCCGTAGCAGTTATCTACCATGACCACGCAGTCGGGCGCTTTGCGCTTTGCAATCTCCGCGATTTTCTCAATATCCTCTACAAACAGCGACGGACGCAGGCTGTACCCGCGGCTGCGCTGGACGTACACCATTTTCAGCCCCGGACGCACCGCCTGCTCGATAGCCGCGTAATCCGGCGTACCGTCTTTTTTCAGGTCAACCTGTTGGTAATGGATATCGTACTCCTTCAGGGAACCGTTGCCGTCGCCGGTCAGGCCAACCACGCTTTGCAGGGTATCATACGGAACACCGGTCACAGACAGCATGGTATCACCGGGACGCAGCACACCGAACAGCGCAACCGTCAGGGCATGGGTGCCGGAAACGAAATTATGGCGCACCAGCGCATCTTCGGCGCCGAACGCTTTTGCATAAACGGCATCCAGTGTTTCGCGGCCGCGGTCGCCATATCCGTAACCGGTACTGGCAACAAAATGGCTCTCGCTGACGCCGCACTCGATAAATGCGGCAAGCATTTTCTGCTGATTATAATCGGTTACTTCATCGATTCGTGCCAGCGCGGGCTGCGCTTTTTGCAGTGCCTGTTCTGCTGCCGACTGAATTTTTTCGTCAATTTTAAAATACGGATAAATCTGCAAATCCGAAATCTCCTTTATGGTTTCATTGTGCTGCTGTACCAAGAATTTTTGCACCCGCGAAAACAGCGCAGGCTGAATCAGAGGATAGGTCAGTTCGGCATCCGGCGGCAGGGTGTCTGCCAACGTCACCTGACCGATCTCGCTTTCGGGCAGCGCGCCGCGCGCGGTGACCTGCGCAAAATACAAAACGCCGTACGATTGCGTCAGCCCATCCTTGATGATATCTTTTCCGCTGGCGGAGTATACGCACACCTGCCGCATTTCTGACTGCGTACTGCCGGTTTCCTCCCAGAGTTCGCGGCGCGCCGCCTGCGCCGGTGTTTCACCCGGCTCCACGTGCCCACCGGGAATCTCCCATGTTTTGCGCAGGCGGTGGCGCACCAGCAGCCACTTCCCCTGCTCCTGCGCGGCAATCACGGCGTAACGAATCGGCTTGTCCCCGATTTCCTCAAAAAATTCAATTTTCGCCATTATCGTTCTCCCCATTTCCGCGCTTCCAAATTGTAAATCCCAGTTTTTCATAATGCGCGCAAAGTGCTTCCCCGCACAGCAGAGAAACCGTGCGCCCCTGCGCCGCCCGTTCCACAAGTCCTGCCAGCACCGCCGCAAAGATGCCGGTTCCGCGCACCTGCGGCAGTGCCGCGCCGGAAAAGAGAAGCAGCTGCCTTGGGGAGAGCGCCGCCGCCGCGCAGGCACACAACGTTTCCCCTTTATACGCGCCAGCAGCGAGCGCCGCACCGTGCCGAATCCGATGGCTTAAGTCTAGGTAAAACGGCTCAAACGGCGGAGGCACAAAGCCCGGTGTTTCACAAGCGGCAAGCAGGCGGTGCATTCCCGACAGGGGCAGTGCCGTTTCACACGGCACCTGTTCCGCAAAGCGCAGCGGTATTTGCGGCGCAGGAATCTTTCCGGTCAGCCGCATTTCCACGCCGGTTCCCGCCGTTTGCAGGGCAAGACAGCGCGCGTTTGACGCACTGCAAACCAACGTGTGCATCCCAACACAGGGCAAAAACGCACGGAGTTCTTCCGCAGCCTGCGGCAGCACTTTGCCGCACAGCGTGACGGTGCCGTCCTGCAGGCGCACCGCAAAGCCCTCCCCTGCCCAAAACCGTACGGCAGCGGTTTTCAGCCCATACGCCTGTGCGCCGGAAACGACCAGACATCCAAACGCATCATCGTCATACGGCAGAAGCTGCGCAAGGTGTTCCGCCTGCCGAATCATTCGGAACCCGCGATGCGCTCTGCAAGGCGCTGCAGCAGCACCGCCGCCGCGTCATAATCCTCCTTGCTGATCACGCCCATCGGCGCGTGCAGATAGCGGCATGCCAAAGACACTGCCACTGTGCGCACGCCGCCGCGGCTGCCGTGAATGGCACCCGCGTCGTTTCCGCCTGCAACGCCCTCTTTCCACTGGCAGGGCACGCCGGCCTTCTGCGCTTCTTCAAACGCCCACTGGGTATATTCCTTATCATAAATTGTACGGCGATCCATAAAGGAGATGACCGGGCCTTCGCCTAGGCGGCACATCTGGCGCTCCTTTTCTGTGCCGGGCACATCCGCGGCGGTCGTACTTTCCACCACAATGGCAGCCTGCGGCTCTGCCAAAAATGCACCGGTGCGCGAACCGTTCAGGCCCACTTCCTCCTGTACGGCAAATTCAAAGACGGTATCGTATGCCCAGTCTTCCTGCTGCATCAGGTGAATCAGCAAGGCACAGCCGGCACGGTCGTCCAGCGCGCGGCTTTTCACAGAACAGCCGTTTTCCTCATAAACACTGTCAAAGGTGACCATGTCACCCGGCGTGACCACGGCGGCGGCTTCTGCTTTGTCTTTTGCCCCGATGTCAATATATAAATCGTCCATCGGAATACTCTTCTGGCGCTCGCCCTTTTCTGTCAGGTGAATCGGCTTTAAGCCAATCACGCCGGGCACGGTTTCGCTGCCGTAACCGACGGTCACGCTCCGGCCGGGCAGGATGCGCGGGTCAATGCCGCCGACTGCGGCAAATTTGAGCAAACCCTCGTCTGTAATGTGTGTCACAATCAGACCGACTTCATCCATGTGGGCATTCAGCAGCAGGCGCGTACGCGCCCGGCTGCGCCCTTTCTTGTAAGCCAGAACGCTGCCCAGCGGCGTAATTTCAATTTTTTCCGCATACGGACGAATGTATGAAAGGATTAGCTCCCGCACGGCGTCTTCCGCGCCGGAAATTCCGCGTGCGGTGCACAGCTTGGGCAGGCAGCCGCTCCAGATCTGCGCGTCGGTATCCGTTGATACAGCGCCGGTACTGCTGAAGATTTCCTGCATCGCCGGTTTTTCTTCCGGCTCCTCCGGCAGCTTTGCCCCGCACAGATCGCACACATACACCGCCATCAGGCGGGCGGTGTCTTCCACATCCTGCAGGTCAACCACTTCCGCCGGAGTGTGCATGGAGCGCTCGGGAATGCTGAGCAGCGCTGTCTGTACGCCGCCGCGCGCAACCGCCACTTCGTCACAGTTGGTTCCGGTAGAACCGCCCATAACATCCCACTTGTAAGGAATCGACTCCCGTTGTGCCAGCGCCGCCAGTTTTCTGCCCATGGCGCGGTTTAAAATTGGCGCGGCGCCAATCATCACGCCGCCGCCCAGCTTCCAGCTGACTTCCGGCTTAACGCCGGGCTGCGCGGCAAAGCTGACATCCACGCAAATCGCCTGCTCCGCGTCCGCTGTATAAGCGGCTGTGCGCGCACCCTGCCCGCCGACTTCCTCGCGCGTACTGAACAGGAACGTCACTTTCACACCGGGCAGGGCAACCTTCTGCAGCATTTGCGCGCAGCGCACCAAGGCAGCCGCACCAGCGCGGTCATCCAGCGCCGCAGATGCCATGCGTGTACCCAGCAGCATTTTCGGCGTATACACCGGCACCACGCGGTCGCCGGGGCGCACCTGAACATTTACCTTTGCGGCGGGCAGCCCCAGGTCGATGGTCATATCCTCTGTCTTGGGCACCTTGTCCGTACCATCTTTGTTCAGATGCGGCGGAACACTGCCCACCACACCCAACAGCGGCTGCGCCGCTTCGGATGCAAACACGCGCACCGGGCAGCCCGGCATCACGCGCGCGTCCGCGCCGCCACAGTTTGCAAAGTGCAGGAACCCGTGTTCCTCTACGGAAGTGACCACCATGCCCACCTGGTCCATATGTGCTTCCAGTAAAAGATGCAGCCGCGCGTCTGCCGCGCCCAGCGTCACACTACCGTTTCCGAGTGCGTCCACCTGGCCGTCCGGCAGACCGGTCAGCCCCAGTGCCTCGCGAACTGGTGCCGCTTCGTCACCGCTGGTACCGACTGCGGCACAAAGTGTTTTGAGAATCCTCTCTACTTTCATGTTCTAACTCTCCTTACAGTTGATTCACCATCTGGCGGAACAAGTCGCCGCGGGTTTCATAATTCGGGAACATATCGAAGCTGGCGCAGGCGGGGCTCATCGCGACAATGTCGCCCTTGACCGCTTCTCTGCGGCACACCTGCACCGCCTCCTCCAGACTGCTGACGTGCAGAATTTTCGGCGCACCGGGGCGGTAATTTTCTGCCGCGGTGACCGCCGCTTCAATCTTCGGCGCGGTCGCACCCAGCAGCACCAGTGTTTTGACGTGCTCGCACACCGGCACGCCCATCGGCTCGAACGGAATTTTTTTGTCATAGCCGCCTGCAATCAAAATCAGCTTTTGTGGGAACAGCGAAAGCATTCCTTTCATCGTCCGGCTTGGGGTGGTGGCAATGCTGTCGTTATACCAGCGCACGCCATCCAGCTCGCGCACCAGCTCGGCGCGGTGCTTCACGCCGGTAAAGGTCGTTGCCACCGCACGGATATCCGCCGGCGAAGCATACCCCCAGACCGCGCAGATGGCGGCCATGTAATTCTCCACATTGTGCGCACCCGGAATTTTAATTTCAGTTTCCTTTAGAATTGGTGTTGCGGCACCGTTCTTCATAAACAGGAGGGTTCCGCTTTCGTCCAGACAGCAGCCGTTCTGCACTGGCTGTTTCCGACTGAACAGCAGGCACTCGCCCCGCACCTGTGGCACGAAACCTGCGGTAATCGGGTTATCTAAATTCAGCACCGCGCGCCCGAAAGCGTTTTGATGCAGGAAAATATTCTTTTTCGCGTCCACATACTCCTGCATATCCTTGTGAATATCCAGGTGGTTCGGGCTCATATTGGTCACAACGGCAACCTGCGGACTGTGCCCGACAGAAATCAGCTGGAAGCTGGAAAGCTCCGCCACCACCACATCTTCCGGCTGAATCTCCTCCAGAATCGGCAGCAGCGGCGTACCGATATTGCCGCCAACGTGCACGGTTTTGCCCGCATGGCGCAAAATTTTTGCCAAAATGGTCGTGGTGGTGGTTTTGCCATCCGAACCGGTCACGCCAAACACCCTGCAGGGACAGTAGTCCAGAAAAACCTCCATTTCGCTGGTCACAGCGCTGCCGCGCGCGCGCGCGGCGTCCAGCTGCGGCAGGTGATACGGCATACCGGGTGTGCGAAAAATCACATCCTCCGTCAGATTTTCCAGATAGCCCTCCCCCAGCACCAACTGCACGCCAAGTGCCTCCAGTTCTTCGGCAAGTACGCCCAGCTGTGCGCGGGTGCGGCGGTCCCGCGCGGTGACATGGGCGCCCTCCTTCGCAAAGCGGCGCACAAGCGGCAGGTTGCTGCCGCCCAGCCCGCAGAATGCGACCTGCTTTTCCCGCATGGCTTTATAAAAATCTGCTATCGGCATCCTGTTTTCCTCCCGTAAAAAAATATATACGATTTGTATTATTTATAATAATATTTCTATTTGTATGTTTCCTGCGCCGCTCTGCCTGCACCGAAGCGCAGAGTGGGCAGCCGCTGTATCATTATACATCATATTTTGTGCAATTCAAAGGTTGTTTTGCGGTTGGAAAAATCGCGTGTATATTCTGCCCCTGCTGACGAAAAATAGAAGCGTCCCGCTTCGCTTTCATTTGCAGGAAGTTTCCATGCAAAAATACAACTGCGGGCAAGGTGATCTTATGAAAAAAAAGCAAATTGTCATGGCCGTCATCGCTGTGGCCGCGGTGATAACCGCCGGGGCTTTCACCGTGCGCAGCATGGCTGCGGAAAAAGCCGCCAAGCGGGACCTGCAGTACACCTACAACCGCGCTTACAGTGACCTGCGTGACTGTGTGGACAACATTTCCACCACACTGGACAAAAGCATTTACGCAAATACCGCCACCCAGCAGAATGGTCTGGCCGCGCGCCTGATGCGCGAAACCAGCCTTGCCAAAGAGGCGCTTTCCACCCTGCCGATTACCGATGACACCATGTCGAACGTATCCAAATACATTACCCAGGTCGGCGACTTTTCCATGACGCTCAGCAGCCGTGTCAGTGCGGGCGGAAAAATCACTGATGCCGAATACAAAACCATCGAGCAGCTGCACACCTACGCGACAAAGCTTTCCCAAAGCCTGACCTCTGTGAAGCCGGATTACAGCTCACCCAACGTCGCCAAGCAATTTAAGCAGACTGCGGAAGATTTTACCGACTTCCCGTCCCTCATTTATGACGGGCCGTTTTCCGACCACATCGGGCGCAAAAGCCCCCGCTGCCTACAGAACAAAAAGGATATTGAACAGGGCAATGCCAAGGTCATCGCGGCAAAGTGTCTGGGAATTCCCACAGACAAACTGACGCATATTGCCGACACCGCCGGCGGTCTGCCCACCTACAACTTTAGCACAGGCACCATTCGCATTTCCGTGACGAAAAAAGGCGGCATGGTGGTTTCCATGGAAAACAGCCGGGAAATTACCTCCGAAAAAATCGACGCAAAAGCCGCGCAACAGAAAGCGGAAGCGTATCTTGCCAAGCAGGGCTACAAAAATATGCTGCCCTCTTACTGGATTAAGACCGATGGGCGCATCCTTTTTAACTTTGCTTATCAGGACGGCGATGTGCGCTGCTACCCCGACCTCATCAAAGTCGGCGTTGCTCTGGACACCGGCGAAATCGTATCCCTTGGTGCCAACGGCTATGTAATGAATCACACCACCCGCAATTTTGACACCCCGAAGTACGACAAGGCGCAGGCACAGGCAAACGTCAGCACCCGCCTGAAGGTCAACTCCGGCCGGCTGGCGCTCATCCCAACCGAGGGCCTCAACGAAGTGCTGTGCTGGGAGTTTAACTGCACCGGCAGCGGCAACGACCGGGTTCTGGTTTATATCAACTGCCAAACCGGCATGGAGCAGCAGATTATGATTGTACAGCCGTCTGACACCGGCACGCTGGTGAAATAAATCCCAAAAGCACAAAAAGCATCCCTTTAAAGGCAGAAACGCCGAAAAGGGATGCTTTTGTTTTTTCTTTGCAAACAGAAAGACTCAGCCCAGAAGCTTCACCAAAACTGCCTTCTGTGCGTGCAAACGGTTTTCTGCTTCTTCAAAAATTTCTTCGGAATGCTTTTCAAACACTTCCGCCGTAATTTCCTCGCCGCGGTGCGCGGGCAGGCAGTGCAGCACCATGGCATCCGGCTTTGCCGCCGCCATAACTTTGTCGTTAATCTGGTAGCCCGCAAACGCTTTGCGGCGCTTCGCGGCTTCCTCTTCCTGCCCCATGGACGCCCAGACATCGGTAATAACCACATCCGCACCGACTGCCGCCTCCAGCGGGTCGGTCGTCATGCTGAATGCCGGATATGCCTGCGCGAAGTCCAGCACCTCTGCCGCCGGGCGGTAGTCCGCCGGGCAGGCCACGGCAACTTCCATCTTCATCTTCAGGCCGCCGACGATTAAGGAGTTCATCATGTTGTTGCCGTCGCCAATAAAGCACATTTTCAGCCCATCCAGCGCGCCGCGCTTCTCGCGGATGGTCATGAGGTCGGCAAGAATCTGGCACGGATGAGAAAAGTCCGTCAGTCCATTGATGATTGGAATGGTGCCGTTTTTCGCAAGGGCCTCCACTTCGCTCTGCTTAAAGGTACGGATCATAATGCCGTTGAGGTACCGCGAAAGCACGCGCGCGGTGTCCTGCACCGGCTCGCCGCGGCCAATCTGCATATCATGCGCAGACAGAAAAATCGGCAGTCCGCCCAGCTGGTACATACCCACTTCAAAAGAAACGCGGGTGCGGGTGCTCGCCTTTTCAAAAATCAGCCCCAGGGTCTTTCCCGCAAGGCGCGGGTGGGGAATATTGTGTTTCAGCTCGTACTTGAGCTGATCGGCAAGATCCAAAGTTTCCGTAATTTCCTGTGTGGAAAGGTCCAGCATTTTGAGTAAGTGTTTCATAAATCGGGATACCTCTTTTCCTTATTTACAGTTTCCGTTTTCACGCATCATTTCCGCTTGAAGCAGTTCTGCCGTCAGCCAGCAAATCCCTGCAGAACCTGCCGCAGAATTGCCAGCCCCTCGTCCATTTCCGCTTTGGAAATCGTCAGCGGCGGCAGGAAGCGCAGCACATCTTTGGCGGTCAGCACCAGCAGCCCGGCATCCACGCAGGCAGCGGCGATTTTGCCCGGTTCGCCGGCTGCGGGCTTGGCGCCCAGCATCATGCCCAATCCGCGCACACTTTCCACATTCGGAAGCTTTTCCAGTTCGCTGCGCAGGTATGCGCCCTTTTTGCGCACATCCTCCAAAAACGCAGGCTGTGCCACCCGCGAAAGGACTTCCAGCGCGCCGGCGCAAACCACCGGATTGCCGCCAAACGTGCTGCCGTGGTCGCCGGGCGCAAACACCTGCGCGCATTTGGAGCCAACCAAACACGCGCCGATCGGCAGTCCGCCGCCCAGCGCCTTTGCCGCACTGACAACGTCCGGTGTAATACCGTACTGCTGATAGCAGAAAAAGCTGCCGGTGCGGCCGATGCCGGTCTGCACCTCGTCAATAAGCAGCAAGAGATCTTTTTGCGCACAAAAAGCCGCCAAATCCTGCACGAACTGTTTTTCCATAGGGTGCACGCCACCCTCGCCCTGAATCAATTCAATTAAAACCGCGCAGGTATGTGCATTCACCGCGCCACGCACGCTTTCCATTTTCGGCTCCGCATAGGCAAAGCCCTCTGTCAGCGGCAGAAACTTTTCGTGGAACACACGCTGTCCGGTTGCCGCCAGTGTGGTTACGGTACGGCCGTGAAAAGAATTCTGCAGGGTAACCACTTGGCTGCGACCCTCGCCGTATTTGTCTGCGCTGTACTTACGGGCAATTTTAATCGCGCACTCATTTGCTTCGGCACCGCTGTTCCCGAAAAAGACGCGCTGCATTCCGGCAGCCTCGCACAGTGCTTTCGCCGCCTTGACGGTAACCGGACTGTAGTACAGATTGGAAAGATGCTGAATCTGTGCGGCCTGCGCCGCCACCGCCGCTGCCCACTGCGGGTCACTGTAACCCAAGCAGTTTACGCCAATGCCGGAAGTAAAGTCAATGTATTTTTTTCCCTTGGTGTCCCAGGCTGTGGCATTTTTCCCCTTGACCAATGCCGCGGGAAACCGGCCGTACGCGTGCATGATATACCTGCTGTCGCCTTCCTGTATTTCCGCAAACTGCATGGAAAGCAGCCTCCCTTTTCCTTTATTTGATAATATTCATTTTAACGCAGACCGTCAAAGAACTTCTGTGCCGCCAACGCTCCGGCGGAGCATTGGCGTGGTGAAGGATACCATACGTTTCACTCGGGCTTGCAGCCCGAACCTGCTTTACATTCTCAGGTCGTGGCGGGCTTCGCCCCCACACCCCCAGTCGCTTTCTAAGAAAGCGACGGAAAGCAACCTGCTCGAAGCGCTGACTTCACCCTAACGCAGACTGTAAAAGACGGAAACTTAACGTCCCGTGAGCTTCAGCACACTGCCTGCAGGGGCTCCCCGCGTGAGCTTCAGCAAGTGCGTGCAGGCTCAGCCTTCAGTAGAACATGGTGCCAATGCCCTCATCCGAGAAAAGCTCAACCAAAATCGAATGGGAAATCCGGCCGTCAATGATGTGCGCTCGTTTGACACCGCGCCGTACCGCCTCCACACAGCAGTCGATTTTCGGCAGCATTCCGCCGGAAATAATGCCTTCCTTTTTTAGCTTCGGCACCGCCGATACCTGCACCACCGGAATAATCGTGCGTTCATCTTCCTTGTCACGCAGCAGGCCGCGCACATCCGTCATCAAAATCAGCTTTTCCGCGTGCAGGCAGGCCGCAATCCGCGCCGCCGCAACGTCCGCGTTGATGTTGTACACCTCGCCGTCGTAACCGCCCGCAACGGTGGAAATCACCGGCACGTAACCGTTGTTTTCCGCATCCTGAATGATTTCGGGGTGAACCTCGGTAATCTGCCCCACAAAACCCAAATCGTCCGCAGAAACCAGCTTTTCCGCGCGCAGCATACTGCCGTCCAGTCCGCACAGCCCGATGGCGTGCCCGCTGTGCGCCTCTAAAAGCTGCACCAGCGCCTTGTTGACCTTTCCGGCAAGCACCATCTGCACAATATCCACCGTTTCCGCATCCGTCACGCGCATCCCGTGCACAAAGCGGCTCTCTTTGCCGATTTTTTTCAGCATCGCTGAAATTTCCGGCCCTCCGCCGTGCACCAACACCACATGAATGCCCACCAGTTGCATCAGCACAATGTCGCTCATGACGGCATCCTTGAGTTTTTCGTCAATCATGGCGTTGCCGCCATACTTGACCACGATGGTTTTTCCGGCATATTTCTGAATATACGGCAGCGCCTGTACCAGGACCCGCGCCCGGTCTTCGTTTGCAATCTCCATTTTCATCCCAACTTCATACATTCTTGATTCCGTATCAAGTGCGGTAATCTCCGTTTATTTTAACATAGTCGTACGTTAAATCGCAACCATAAGCTTCCGCGGCGGCATTGCCGTCGTGCAGAACCGTCCGCACGGTAATTTCATCCTCCTGCAAAATCCGCTTGCCCAGTTCCTCATCAAATGGAATGCCCGCGCCGCCGCGACACACCGGCAGAGTTCCCACGGCAGAAACGAAATCGACGTCCACTTTCTGCACATCCACTTTTGCACCGGCGTAACCGATGGCGCACAGCACGCGCCCCCAGTTTGCATCCGCTCCGAAAATTGCGGTTTTCACCAGGGATGAGCAAATCACCGCCTTGGCAATTTTCCGCGCATCCGCATCGCTTGCCGCACCGCTCACCTGACAAACCAGCAGTTTCTTCGCGCCCTCGCCGTCTTTCGCCATGGCACGCGCCAGCTTCACACAAAGCGCCTTGAGCGCCTGCGCGAAAATGGAAAAAGCGGGGCTGTCTTCGGTGATTTCCGCATTGCCTGCTTTGCCGTCCGCCAGAATCACACAGGTGTCATTGGTGCTCATATCCTCATCCACACTCAGCATATTGAAGCTGTCGCGCACGGCAAAGCGCAGGGCGCTGTCCAGTGCTTTTGCACTGATGGCGGCATCGGTGGTCAAAAAGCAGAGCATGGTGCACATATTGGGATGAATCATGCCGGAGCCTTTGGAAATACCACCGATTCGCACCGGCCTGCCGTCCAGTTCCACTTCCACGGCAACGTTTTTCGGCACCGTATCCGTGGTCATAATGGCCGTGGCAGCATCCAAGCTGCCGTGCGTAGAAAGTTTTTGGGTCAGCTTAGGCACTGCGGAAAGAATCGGCTCCAGCGGCAGTGGCTGCCCGATGACGCCGGTGCTGCCCACCAGAACATCCTCGTCGCGGAGATTGAGCTCTTCCGCAACGGCGGCGGCCATGGCTTCTGCCTTTTGTCTGCCGTCCGCGTTGCAGGTATTGGCATTGCCGCTGTTGGCAATCACCGCCTGCGCCCTGCCGTCCTGCAGGTGCTTTTGACAGACTGCAATGGGCGCGCCCTTCACCAGATTGCTGGTAAAAACACCCGCCGCCGTACAGGGAGCGTCCGCACAAATGAGTGCCAGGTCATTCTTGCTTCCAACCGGCTTTTTTCCGGTGCGCATATCCTGCGCATAATTCGCCGCCTCCGCCGCGGTCATGTGTGCACAGGCTTTGACACCGGCATAGATGCCTGCGGCCCGAAATCCTTTCGGCGCCGTAACGCCGCCGTCAATCCATTTCATGCAGATTCCTCCTGTATCCTGTAAACACTGTCTTACGTCCGCTTAAAACGCGGGCGGTAATGCCGTCAAGCCCGCGGTTTCTTCCAAACCGAGCGCCAAATTCATGTTCTGCACCGCCTGCCCCGCGGCGCCCTTTCCCATATTATCAATCGCGGAAACCGCAATCAGCATTTGCGTGCGCGGGTCAATATGCAGTTCGATTTCACAGAAATTGCTGTACCGCACGTGGTGAATATCCGCCCGCATCCCCTGCGGCAGAACACGCACAAAGTATTCTCTGCGATAAAAGTCCTCATAGGTTTGCTGCAGCTGCTCCAGGGTGGTGCCCGATTTCAAGTGTGCGTAGCAGGTTGCCAAAATCCCGCGGTTCACCGGCAGCAAGTGCGGCGTAAACACAACCGTCACTTCTTCTCCGCAGAAGCGGCGCAGCGTCTGCTCAATTTCCGGCGTATGGCGGTGGCCGCCCACCTTGTAGGCGTGCATTCCCTCGTTCAGCTCCGGATAATGCGTATCCTGCGTTGACTTTCGCCCCGCGCCGGTCACGCCGGACTTGCAGTCGGCGATGATGCCGTCCTTCTCAATCAGCCCTGCCTGCAGCGCCGGCACCAAAGCCAGTGGAACCGCCGTGGTATAACAGCCGGGGTTGGCAATCAGCTTTTTGCCGCGGATTTCGTCACGGAACAGCTCCGGCAAACCGTAAACGGCCTCCTCATGCAGTTCCGGATATACGGCTTTAACCTGATACCACTTCTCATACTCATCCAGACGCTTGAGCCGAAAATCCGCGCCAAGGTCAATCAGGACTTTGCCTGCGTCATGACACTTTTTGGCAATCTCCTGCGACAAACCGTGTGGCAACGCAGCAAACACCACGTCGCTTTTCTGCAGCACTTCCTCTTCCGTACCGCAGCACAAATCGCAAAGACCGTAATACGCCGGGTACACACTGCTCAGCGGTTTGCCCGCAAAGCTGACAGAACTGACAGCTGCAAGCCGCGCCTGCGGATGCCCCGCAAGAACTCGCACCAGCTCCGCACCGGCATAGCCGGTTGCGCCGATAACGCCTGCGTTGACGATCATGTTTTTTCCTTCCTTCCTGAAATTTCAAAAAGGCGGACTCCCGTCCGCCGTTTTCGAATTATTTACCGAGCTTCAACTTTTTGAGCGCCTGTACCTTCAGTGGCAGACCAAACAGATTGATGAATCCGTCCGCATCGCTCTGGTCATATACATCGTCTGCGCTGAACGTGGCGATTTCCTCGTCATACAGGCTGTACGGGCTGGTCACGCCTGCATCAATAATATTGCCTTTATAAAGCTTCAACTTTACATCGCCGGTCACGGTTCCCTGTGTGCTGTCCACAAACGCGGAAAGCGCCTCGCGCAGGGGGGTAAACCACTTGCCGTCATAAACCAACTCCGCAAATTTTTCGCCAATTCCCTGCTTGTAGTGGTAGGTGTCCTTATCCAAGCAGATTTCCTCAAGCTTATTGTGCGCATGGTACAGAATGGTGCCGCCGGGGGTTTCATACACGCCGCGGCTCTTCATGCCGACCAGACGGTTTTCCACAATATCCGCAAGGCCGACACCATTTTCACCGCCGAGCTTGTTCAGCTGGCTGAGCAGGTCAACCGCACAGAGCTTTTGCCCATCCAGAGATACCGGCACGCCCTTTTCAAAATGAATGGTAACGTAAGTCGGCTTGTCGGGCGCTTGCTCCGGCGAAACACCGAGTTCCAGAAAGCCGGGCTTGTTGTACTGCGGCTCATTTGCCGGATCTTCCAAATCCAGACCCTCATGGGAAAGATGCCACAGGTTTTTGTCCTTGCTATAGTTGGTTTCACGGGTGATTTTCAGCGGAATGTTGTGTGCTTCCGCATAGTCAATTTCCTCATCGCGGGACTGGATGTTCCACTCGCGCCACGGGGCAATAATCGGCATATTCGGCGCAAACGCTTTAATGCTCAGTTCAAAACGAACCTGGTCGTTGCCCTTGCCGGTGCAGCCGTGACAGATGGCATCCGCGCCCTCTGCCTGTGCAATTTCGACTAAGCGCTTGGCAATCAGCGGACGCGCAAAGCTGGTGCCGAGCAAGTATTTGTTTTCATACACCGCATCCGCTTTGAGCGTTTCCCAGATGTAGTCCTCCACAAACTGCTTTTTGAGGTCTGCAATGTAAAGCTTGCTGGCGCCGGTCTTCTTTGCCTTTTCCTCCAAGCCTTCCAGCTCACCGCTGCCCTGACCCACGTCGGCCGCCACAGCAATGACTTCACAGTTGTTGTAATTTTCCTTAAGCCACGGGATAATGATGGACGTATCCAGTCCGCCGGAATAAGCCAGCACGACTTTTTTAATATTCTTTTTATCCATATCTGTACAGCCTCCGTTTATTGTTGATGCTTTTATTATACTGCATATACGAAGAAAATCAAGCGATTTTGCATATTTATTCATATTTATGAGAACTTCATAAAATTATTTATTCAAAAGCGGAAATAGGCGGCATTATGTTCGTTTCCTGCGCGGTATCAGGTGCGCAAACGCCCTGTTTTTTCTTGTGGCTGTGTGCTATACTAGAAAAAACAGAATCTTTATTCATGGAGGTACGCTATGAAAGAACTTACAGTAGAATCCCTGCCGTTTGCACCGTTTGAAAAAATTGGGAAGGACTGGATGCTCATCAGCGCCGGCTCCCCCGAAAAGTGCAGCACCATGACCGCCTCCTGGGGCGGACTGGGCATTATGTGGGCAAAGCCTGTTTCCGCAGTCGTCATTCGCCCACAGCGCCATACCTTGCGTTTTCTGGAGCAGAACGACACTTACACCCTTAGCTTTTTTGACGAGGCGCACCGTGGCGCGCTGAATTATTGCGGCAGTCACTCCGGCGGTGAAAACGCAAAAATTGCCGCCGCCGGTTTGACGCTGGTGCCCGACCAGAACGTTCCGATTTTTCAGGAGGCTTCCCTAACACTGGTGTGCAGAAAGCTGTACCACCAGCCGCTGGACCCAAAGGGCTTTGCGGATGCTTCTCTGGACAGCCAGTTTTATGCGGAACACGACTACCACATTCTGTTTGTCGGCGAAGTATGCAAGGCTTACGAAGCCTAAATACAAAAAAGGACCGCTGTGGCTTTTTGCACACAGCAGTCCTTTTTTAATCCCCGCCCGCCGGAGTTTCCGGTTCCTCCAGATAGGGTGCGCACACGGCAAACAGCGACGGCCCGATAAAAGCTTCCAGTTGCACACCGCTCAGGGTGTACTCCTCGCTCAGCACGGTACCCTCCCGCCGGATGCGCGCCGTAAGCCCCGTCTGGGTAAACGGCAGCAGCAGCTTCACCCGCCGCACGCATACCGGCAGCGCCTCTTCAATCGCTGTCAGCAGGCGGTCAATCCCCTGCCCGGTTTTTGCGCTGATGCGCACGCCGCCGCCAATCAGCGGCAAATCCGCAAGCCCCGGCACTTCGTCGCACTTGTTCAGCACCGAGAGTACCGTTCCGGTGCAGCCGAGTGACTCCAGCAGCTTGCGGGTAACGTCCAAGTGCACCTGCGCTTCCTTACTGGAAGCGTCGCAGATATTCAGCAGAATATCCGCGTTGGCTGCCTGTTCCAATGTAGAGCGAAACGCCTGCACCAGGTGATGTGGCAGCCGCCGAACCAAACCAACGGTGTCAATCAGCATCACCGAAAAACCGTTCGGCAGTTTCAGGGCGCGCGCCGTCGGGTCCAGTGTGGCAAACAGCCGGTTTTCCGCCAGCACGCCCGCATCCGTCAGCCGGTTCATCAGCGTGCTTTTCCCCGCATTGGTGTAGCCGACCAGTGCCACAGTCACCACGCCATCTTTTTTGCGGCGGCGGTCAATCTGTGCCCGGTGTTTTTCCACTTCGTCAAGCTGCGCCTGCAGGCTTTGAATGCGCGTGCGGATGTGCCGGCGGTCGGTTTCCAACTTGGTTTCGCCCGGCCCTCGTGTGCCAATGCCGCCGCCCAACCGCGAAAGCGCCGTTCCGCGTCCGGAAAGCCGAGGCAGCAGGTATTGCAGCTGCGCCAGCTCCACCTGCAGCTTTCCCTCTTTAGACCGGGCATTCGCCGCAAAAATGTCCAAAATCAGCATGGTTCGATCCACCACGCGCACACCGACCGCCTGCTCAAGGTTGCGAATCTGGGTAGGGGTCAGCTCCCGGTCGAAAATCAGCAGTTCGATGGCATACTCCACACAGAATGCGGCAATCTCCTCCACCATGCCGCTGCCCACACAGGTTGCGGTGTCCGGTGCCGGGCGTTTCTGTGTCAGTGCACCGAAAGGCTCCGCGCCTGCGCTGCGCACCAACTCATAAAGCTCCGCAAGCGAAGCTTCGGCATCATATTCGCCGGTGTCGCACTCCACCAGCAGCGCGCGCGGCAGCTGCTCTGTATTTTCGTACATCATTGATTCCCTCCGCCCGAATTCATCATTTTCCAACAGGGTTTTATTCTACTGCAAATGTGCCCGATTTGCAATCAGCGAAACGCAACGTAGCAGTACTTGCTGTCTTTTTCGTTCAGCAGTGCATAAACCGCTGTGCCCGCTGTGTCATTCTTTACAGAAAAGCCTTTGTTTTTCAGCACATACAACGGCCCGCAGTACAAGCCCACTGCTGCAATGCCGCCGTACAGTACCAAATTGCCGCTGCTGTCCTTCTGCAGCAGACCTTTCTGAAAAGGAAATACCAGAACTGCCTGCGGATCAAACCCCAGACTGACCGTCTGCAGCTTGCCGCCGTCTCCGGTGTAAGTCCCGCACACCAGCTGTGCGGGGTCTGTCGGCGTCTTGTGCAGGGATGTATCTGCAATATGTTTGCTCAGCCAGTCATCCACCGTTTGGTTATCCCGTACAAAATCCTCGCGCAGCGGATGGTCTTGCGCCTCCCATAAATTCAAACCATGTGCGGTCTGTTTGCTTGACGGCATCGTTTCATCCTCCTGTATTTTGTCTGTTTCTCGATAAACTATCGGTCAAATGGAACGAATCAAAAAATTGGAATTTTACTCCAAAATTAACCTGTGCAAAATTCACGCAAAGCTAAAAAAACACGACGTCCTTCTCCCTTTCCCCCCAAGTTTCCGCCTGTGCGTCGTACTGCGTCCAGTTCTGCGCCTGCGCGTCCAGCGCTGCCCACGACGCGTCCTTTCCGCGCAGGTCGGCCCGCACGGTCAAATGCGCCGGCAGCAGTCGCCGAAGCATCCGTGCCGCAAATTCGCGGTCGTCCGGTGGGACGGATGGACACAGCAGTACCTGCCGTTGCGCAAAGCACTCATAAAGCGGACCACCCAGTCCGAGCGCTTCTGCCGCCTGCAGAAAGTCCGCCCTTGTAAAGCTGTCCGGCCGAATGCGCAGCAGCGCAAGACCAGCGGTGCGGCGGTGCTCCCCGCCATCTGCAATGCCCAGCCACGCGCACTTGCCGGAAAAGCCCCAGTCCTGCGCACTTGCAAAGTACGCTTCGCGTTCCAGTTCCAGCAACCCATCATATGCAAGCTGCAAGGCATCTGCGCAAGCTGAAAGTTCTGCCCGCACCAGGCTTCCGTCCTTTCCCAAGTCATACAGCCCCAGCGGCTTCATCTGCAGCAGCATACTTTCCAATGGCTTCATGTGAATACCTCCACGCTTTTCAGCGTCACCAGCGTGTCGGCAGCCGCTGCCGGAAACACGGTATCCGCCTGCAAAACTGCCTCCTGCACCACGCCGGTGCTGTAAATCCATGTGCAGACCTGTGCCGCACTGGGGGTTTCGCCAATCTGCAAGCCAGAAAAGCCCGTTCGCACAGCGCTGCGCACCGTTTCTGCGGCGGCAATCGCTTCCTGCCCGTCCTTTGCCCGCATGGTAACCGCCACCGTAACCGGCGCGGTCTTTGCCGGATAAACGTGTACCTGCACATTCAGTTCTCTGGCTTTCTCCATGCTTTTCTGCACACGCTGCACAACTTCCTCCGGGGCAGCCACACCGGCAGCGGCAAGCCACACTGTCACTTCACCGGCAGCCGGCGTTACCGCCTGCACCGATACCGAGGAAACACCCGCCGCCTGCTGTGCAAGCCGCCGGTAAAAGGCAAGATTTGTGCCGTTGCTCTGCTGCTGCCCCAGCTCCAGCAGCTGTTTGCGCAGTTGGCTGTCTGTCTGGGCATCCCTGCCTCCGGAAAATCCCTGTGGGTTCGTCACCGAAGCCACATAGGTGTTGGCGGTAACCAGTGCATTCACCGCACCGGCGGCAAGGTTTCCCGCCGGGCCGGATTTCACCGCACGAGCCTGCACCACGGCAGTCTGCCCGCCGCGTACCGGCAGCCGCAGTTCTTCCAGTGTTTCCACCAGCACCGGATTCTCCCCGCCGGTCGTGCATTGGGTTCCCGCCGACAAAACCACGGCAAAGGGCACATCCTGCGCCGTGGTAAACTGCAGGCTGCCCTGCGCCTGCGCCGCCTGCGCCCGCTGCAGGCCGTGTTCCTGCGCCAGTTTGTCCAGTTGCCCGCCCACCGCCGTCTGCGGCAGCAAAGACTGCTTCAGCCACGCCAGATCCGTCAGCAAATTATAAACCTCTCCTGCCAGCACGCGAAAGCGGATGGCGGTATCCGATGCCGCATCCGGCGCAAAGCCGGTTTCCTTCGCGTAGGCGGTGTTCATCCGCTGCACCAATTCTTCATAGGAAATCATGATTCTCCCCCGCTTTCCGCATACGGCACCAGCACTTCCTGCTGTGTACCCTGTACCTGCAGTTCCACACAAATACCGCTTGTTCGCACCCGCACTGCTGTCACGCGCACCTGCGGAAGCATCGGTGCCAGCGCCTCCTGTGCAAACTGCAGCGCCTGCAGATTGGCATCCGCCGCACCGACACGAACCTGCGCCAATCTGCTCCCAAACGCCGGTGCGTACACAAATGCGCCGCGCCGCGTGCACAGCCGCATGGCTGCTTCCTGCAGGCGTTCCGCTGTACCCGAAACCTGCTGCAGTGTGCCGCCTGCCTGCACATAATCTCCGTTTTTAATTGCTGTTTCCATTTGCACGCTCCTGCTTCACTGCGGGAAATGTCTGCCCGTTGATGACCACTTCTCCGTTGGCTTTCAAATATATCTGTGCACCGCCTTCTGCGCAGAGCAGCAGTTCCCCCGGCTGCAGGGTCGTGCCATCAAACGGCACCCCCGTGCAGACAACGCCGTCTTCTGTTTTCAGCAGCACCGCGCGTGTGCCGTCCGGGGCGCGCCACCGCACCCCCCACGGCGCGCACATCTGCACGCCCGCATAATCGGTCAGCGTCTGTACGTTTGCCGCTCCGGTGATCTTTCCCATCTGTGCCGGCTCCTGTACCGGCGCCGCCTGCAGCAGCTGATTCAGCATCCACACTGCAATTCCCCCTTTTCCTGTGCGTACAGCAGAAAGCGCGTGGTCTTTCCGCTTGCGGAAAGGCTGTACAAAACCTGTCCAATCCGCAGTTCCCGCGTTTTTCCGCGGTGGTTCAGCACGGCCTTCTGTCCGGTCTGCGCGCGCACCCAGCCGGCGCACAGCACCGTCACCGAAAGCATTGCTTTTTGTGCCGTCTGCAGCAGTGCCGCCGCATCCGTCGTCCGCCTGCACCGCAAAAGGCCCAGTTGCTGCACAAAGCTGTCCTGCGCCCGTTTTTTCCAGATTCCATTGTTGTATTCCCAGATTTCCGACAGCCCGCGGTAAAAGTTCCGCTGCTCGCAAACCTGCATATATGGAATTCCCTTTCCGCCCAAAAGGAGCGCTTCCCCGCCGTTCTGCGCCTCGGCTGTTAAAACGCCGTCCATTTCCCGCAGCGTCTGACCCAGATAGTTCTGGCAAAATTCCGCCAACACCTGCCATTCGCTGATTCCCTTTTCTACGGTGTATGGCACTTCAAAAATATCCGTACAGCCCGCCGCGCCCGCAAAGCCATAGGGAACCGCATGGTCGCGGATAAGCTGCGGCAGGCTCGGCCTTGCATACAGGCACGGCAGCGCCTCGCTGTCCAGCAGCAGGGCGGCACGGCTGCGCGCCGTTAACTTCAACAGCCGCGCAGCGCCGTCCGTCTGCATCAGGGTATCCACAACGCCGTCAAACCATACCGTGCCGTCTATCTCCTCCACACGAAAGAACGCGGCGCACGGCACATCTTCCCACGCCGGAAACACCGCCTGCAGCCCGGCCGCCGGCGCATCTTCGTCTTTCTGCAGGGAAACGGAAACCGGCGCGGGCAGCTTCCATTTCTGCCCGTCTGCATTCTGCAGAAAATAGTTCAAGGCAAACTCAACTCCAATCCTTCCGGCAGTTCATTCACCCAGCGGATTTTCCCCGGATTTGCCGCTAAAAGCGCTTCGGCAGAAACACCGGCTTTCTGTGCCGCACTCCACAGGCACTCCCCTGCCTGTACCCGGTAAGTCTGCGGCTGCCCCTCCGGCACTCCCGTTACATGAAACGCAAACCGGTACGCAATCCGGTCTTCCCTGGGTGTGCCGTCCAGTGTCAGCGCGGTAAAAACCGCTGTGACCGGCTTCCTGCCCGGCAGGTACAGCGCACCGGCGCCCTCTTTCTCATAGCACGCACAGAGCGCCTGCCACTGTTCGGCGGCTTCCTTTCCCAGAAATACGCCGCTGCCGGTCACGTTTTGTCCACGCTCCCCCAGTTCCTGCAGCACTTCCCCACTTTCAGGCTGCTGCAGCACCTGCGTATACTTTTCCTGTTCCATACACAACGTATCAGGCAGCCGCGGCCACGAAAACGTTTTATAGCCCATAAACAGCTGCATCATATTTCCACCAACGGATGCGGGTACCGCAGGCTTTCCTGCTCCAAAGCACTGCTCAACCGTTCCTGCGGTGTCTGTAATGTTTCATCCATCCGCCTCACCTCCCCCAGCCGTCCTGCTGTTCCAGCACCGCCCAGGTATACAGCCGTTCGCCGCCGGCAAACACTCCGTCACAGCGCAGGACTGTATAAAAGTGCCCTTCGCACGCAATTGTTTCCCCCACCTGCGGGCAAAACGTGTGCGGTGCCGTCATTCGGTAGCGGTTGTCCTCCTGTTCTTCGTCCCGCAGCGGCCGCAGCAGAATGTGTGCCTGCTGTTCGCCGCAGGACGCCTCGCTGCCGTAGCGGACAAGCAGGTCTGCAACCAGTGCCGCCCGCGTCATGAAATCCTCCGGAAGACAAATGCTTCATCGTGCAGATACGGCGCCGCTGCAGCCAGTGCGTCCCGCCAGATCTGATGGGCGCCCTCTCGTGTGTTTCCCCCGGCAAACCGGACTTCCCCCGCTGTAAAATCGCCGTCTACCTCGGTCAGCGTCAGCTGCCAATTTACCAATGCCGCCGCAGCCGCCTCCAGCAGACTGTCGCCTCCCAACTGTCTGCGCTGTGCCTCCAGCCGTTCCATCGCATCCTGCACCAACGGCAGATAATCCGTTTCCTGCTGCGCCGTCACGGCTCTGAGCAGCCGCAGCCTGGTCCATACATTTTCTGTTTTCATAGTATCCTCCAAACGCCCGCCCCTGCCCCGCAGCCAAGCTGCCTCTTTCTCTGCTTCGGCTTTAAGCAGCGCAGTTCAACACTTTCACTGCGCCGTTGAAGATTTTTGTGAAGCCCGCAATCGTGCTGATGGTTGCACGTTCCAGCTGCCGGTCAATCAGTTTGTCATATTCGGTCTGCACATCGCCTGCCTGCACCATTTCCAGCGCGCAGGTACGGTCAATGCCAATCAGCTTGCCGTCCGGCACATCCGGCACGTGCAGAAGCTGCGCCCCCATCGGGGCCACCAGCCGGCCGGTGCCTTGAAAGTTCAGTCCTGCCTGTGCGTCACGCATTTCCGCAAGCCCCAGTACCTGCTGCACTGCCGCAGTGCCGCCCAACAGACCGTTCATACGGTAAGGCGTCAGCTTGCCCCAAAGCTGCAGCAGACCCGCATAGGTCACCCCTTTTTCAGCAGTCAGTTCCTCTGCCTGATCCTTGCCGTCATCTCCGTGCAGCAGCACCTGCACCGCATCGCCCATCTGCATCCGCGCAATGTACGCGCCAATCTGCCGCAGAGTTACGGTAAACAGATCCAGCCGCTGAAAGCGCAGTGCCTCGTAGCTTGCCACCAACATCCGCCCGCGCTTGTGCAAATGCACCAGATGATCCTGCGTGCGCACCACTGTCTGCGGTACTGCAGTTCCTTCCGCCACCAGTTTCAGTTCCTTTTCTGCCTCCAGCGGCGTGCTGGTGATGGTCCGGTAATCCATCCCCTCCACCTGCGTTGTCGTTGCAACCAGACTCGGCAGCAGGTTTTCCTGCTCCATTCCCTGCCGCACCGCGCGGCAAACATATTCCGGAAACAGCGCGGCACTTTCTCCGGTTTGAAAGAATTTTTCCACACGGTCACTGCCGCGCCCATTCACATGAATATCAAAGCGCTTGAGCTGGCGCTGGTAGGCATCCAGTTCCTCCAACGGTGTTCCACGGTAATTCTCTGAACGGTCCAGGCTCTCCAGAACCGCAGAAAAACTTTTTCCCGTACCGTACATACCCTTTTCCAAATGCAGGTTCTCATAAAATGCCATATTTTTACTCCTCCTTACAGAATAAATCCAACGTGTGTGCTGTCAGCATCCACCACCAGACGCTTCACGCCGTCTGTACCGGCTGCAGCGGCCTGTACGCTGCCGTCTGTTCCCGCGGTGAAAACCTGATACCCCACTGCCGGCTGATTGCCGCTGTACGGCAGCGAAACATAGCCACTCAGCTGAACAGCAGCATAGCCGTCCCGCCACGAAAGCGCAACACCGCAGAATGCACCGTCCGCCGCCGCAACCACACCGCTTTCCGTTACCATCACCGGTGTTCCGGCGGCAATTTGTTTTTCGCAGCGAAAAGTCGCCGCATTTTCCGCGAATCCGTTCATAGCTGTGTCCATAAAATTCCCTCCTGTATAAATATAAAAAATATTACCATACGTTTATATCCGTGCCTATTCTGTACCACAAGGCAGTTACACTCGAAGCGCCAACTTCGCCCTGACGCAGATTGCTAAAGAAGCGGGCACACTCCCCGTGAGCTTCAGCACACCGCCGCGGGGGCTCCCCGCGCTTTCCCGGGCATTCGCAAAAAGCAACGAAAAGCGATGTTTTCGAAGCGCTAACTTCGCCCTGACGCAGATTGCTAAAGAAGCAGGAGTGCGCCCCGTGAGCTTCAGCACACCGCCCGCGGGGGCTCCCCGCGCTTCAGTGCACCGACTGTGGGGGGCTTAGATGCGAAAACTTTCATCCGCCCCTGTGCGCTGCTTTTCCACCGCCAGCTGCGGCTGCAGCGGCACCACACTCCCGGCAGCCCGCCGCAGTCCTTTCACCACTTGCTCCAGTTCTTCCGGTGAAAGTCCTTCCGCCATTCTCTGTGCCGTCTGCGCCGTCACGCCCGGACAGGTAATTGAAAAATATTTCGCCGTTTCCTGCAGCATTCGCGCTTTCCACCGCCTGCCCCATTCTGCATCCTCTGCTTTTACAGACGATTCCTGCGTGTGGCAGCTCTTGGTTACGCCTGCCTCCCGCTGCGCCGGAACCGCAACAAAGCTCCACTCATACGCATCCTGTGGGTCTCCCAGTATCGTGCAGCAAGGTTGCCCGCCGTAGATTTCTCCGCTGCGGTGCCCGCAGTCTTTTTCCCGCCGGTCTGTTCCGCAGACAGAGCACACCGCACTGCCCATACTGCACCCCACGCTGACTTCCTTCTTAATGCCGCTGTCAATCTCCAGAATCAAGTCCTCGTTGCCCTGCGTCCGCGGCATATACGCCTTGGCCACCAACCGCGTATATGGCTCCCCGCAGGAAGTTCGGCGGCTCTGGTCGGTTTCCACCGCTGTGTCATAGATTCGCGCACTCTGCGTTTTTGCGTCCATGCTGTGGTTAAAAATTCCGCTTTTTCCCAAAAATAAATCTGCCAAACCGTACAGTGCCTGCGTAGAAAAGCGTTCGCCGTCCCGGTCAATCTCATTGTCGCACAGCGCAACCTTGAACGTGTACACTTCCTCTGCCGTAAACGGTCTGCGGGTCAGGTGGTTGATCTTTTCCAAATCCTCCTGTTCTGGCCGCACCGCACTTTTCAGTACATATCCGCTCTGCATTTTCTCTCTCCTCTCACAGTTCCCGGCGCAGCTTCTCTGTCTGCACCTGTACCAACTCCGCCTGCGCATTGGTCAGGCTTGCGTTCGCCATTTCCGTTTTGTCCTGCAGGGTAACGTCATTCCACACAATGTCAAATGGCATACTGTTCCCGTCCAGCCGCATCCACAGCGCGCAGATTTTGTCAATCACCGGATTCAGCAGCCTGCGGTACGCCTCCAGTTCACTGGTCAAAATATCCGACTGCTGGCTGCTCATGCGCTCGGTGCTGGACCAGGAAATCCCCAACAAAAACGGTGGCACACCCAGTTTCGCCACAATCTGCTCCAGCATCTGCCGCACCGGCACTTCGCTGTTTAAAATCTGGTTGTCCGCACCAATCGCTTTGATTTCCACATCCCCAACCGCCACAAAGTCGCTTCTGCTGTTCGGACGCATCGCGCGGCTCCACTCCTGCGCCATCTGCTGCGCGTGCTCGGCGGCAAAGGCACGGTCTTCCTCGCCGGGTCGGCAGGTCACCGCAAAGCGGACGTTCCCCACACGCTCCCAGTTCACACCGATGGTATGAAAAATCTGAACCAGAATGTCACTGACAAAGGAAAGCCCCTGCAGAACGCTTGTCCCCTTTGCGCTGCCCGGCGCCGGATTCAGCGCCGTGTGAAACACCAGTTCCGGATAGCGCACCGCTTCGCTGCCGCCCGCACAGCGCCGCCGCACTTCAATTTCCAGCGGTGACTTCACCCGCAGTTCCACATCTGACAGCGCAGCATTGTACAGCGCTTTTAATTCTCCGTTCTGTACCACAGCCTCCCCCACCGCATTGCCGTAGGTCAGCAGTTGATCCAAATACGCCGTAATAAAGGAAAAGATTCCCGAACTGCCCGCGCCGACCGGCACCGTGTGCAAGAAAGTGTTCAGTCTGTCCTGCACGGCGCGGTCACCGCACTCCACATGAAACTTTCCAATCAGCCGTACCAGCTTGTCCAGCGCCGCGTCAATCATTGGCACCGCTTCGCGCAGCTGCCGGTACAGCCGCAGTTCCCCCGCATTCAGCGGTACATACTGCTGTACCGCTGAAAAAGGCAGTTCCGCCGCCCTGGTCTGTACAGCCAGGGCGCTTACCGCCGTTTGCTTTTTCTTCCACTTTCGCATAAATTCCTCCCGCTTTTACGATTCGCGCACCGCCAACGCCGCCGCAAAGCCACCGCTTCCGGTCAGCACCGTAGAAACAAAGTACCGCAGGTCGTCCATTGCGTGGTCATTTTCCTTCACCGGCGCTTCCTTTCCATCCTGCCAGCGGTACAGAGAAAACTCCCGCCAGGTATCCCCGCAGTTCCGACAAATGCGCACCCGGCCTTCCTTCAGCGCCAATCCTGTACGGCGGATGCCCTGCAGCACATCGTTGCGTGCCGGCGTCACTGGGAACCGGCCGTGCCGCCGTATCGTTTCCATGAAGCTTGCCGCCGACGGGTCTGCCACGACACGGGAAATGCGCTTACCGCGGCACAGATCCTCCAGTCCGCGGTAATGCTCTTCGTCCGTGCGTGGTCCGTTTTTCCTGCCGTCATAGTAGTATTCGTCCACCCGATACCAAACGGCTCCGCACCGTCCCCACAGACCGAACGAACTCGGATTCTGCGTGCCGTAATCGCAGCTGACCGCATATTCTTCGCAGCTCGTCGGCACATCCGCCGCCATTCCGCTGTTCATAAACGGATAGATAAGCCCCTCTGCCGCCACCCATTTCCCCAGCACATACCGCTCATAAAATGTACCGGTGTACAAATTCCGGTAGCGCGCCTTCACTTTTTCAGAAAGACCCGGATTGTCCTCCATGGTAAAGTGCAGGTACCGTGCATTTTTCCGCGCCGCGCCCAGAATCCATTCCCGGTAAAACCAGTGTTCGGGATTTTCTGGATTGCAGTTAAACCAGAAGCGGCTGCCCTCCACGCTGCAGCGCGCCAGTGCCTGCTCCACAAACTCCTGCGGCATCAGCGCCGCCTCGTCAAACAGCACGCCTGCCAGCGTAATGCCCTGAATCAGCGCGGCGCTTCCCGCATCCCGCCCGCCAAATAAGTAAAAGCGGTTGCAGTACCGTCCGGCTGTCACCCGCAGCAGGCTTTCTCCGGCTTTCAGTTCCCAGTGGAATCCTGCCGCAGTCAGCGCCGGCAGCAGTGTTGTAATCAGGTTGCGCCGCAGCGAACGCACGGTTTTGCCGCAAATTGCAAAGCTGCGTTCCCGAAAGCACGCCATCGCCCAGCAGACAAAGCCCAACCCCATGCACAGCGTTTTGCCGCTGCGCACCGCGCCGTCACAGATCAGCGCGTCAAATCCCGCATCCGCACTTCCCGGGCACCACCAGGTCATCGCACGCAGCTGCTTTTCGCTAAACCGCATCGCCGCCGCCCCGTCCGACTTCTTTTACCGCCTGCGCCGATTGGTTCAGTGCCGCAAACAGCGGCTGCACGCTTTCCTCTCCGCCGAGCTGCGCCAGCATCTGCGCGGCTTTCAGCCGGTCTGCAAATTTGATTTCCACACCCTTGTCGCTCCGCTTCACCTCCGCTACACAGTACAGGTCCAGCTTCCGCAGACACTCCGGCTCCTGCGGTTCAAACAGCAGCCGCACCGCATCGTTAATCCGGCCGCGCGCCAGCCTTCTGCAAACCTGCAGCGCTTCCTTGCGTGTATCCATCTGCTCCCCCATTTCTGCAGGCGGTTTTGTCGGCCTGCAGTCCTCCGTATGTCAGCCGCATAAATTTGCTTCAAGAGGCGAATTTTAAAAAAGTATTCAAATTTTTTGTGCTTATGTAATTTTCAATACTATATAAATTCATTTTTATTACTTTTAATGCTTGCATTTTAGGAAAGCAAATGGTACCATAAGAGAAACAGAAACCATAGATTTTGGAGGAGCACACTATGAGCGATTTCGTCATTCTCACCGACTCCAGCTGTGACCTTCCGGCAGAGCTGGCACAGGCGCTGCACGTTACGGTTTTGCCGCTGACTTTCCGGCTGAATGGAAAAGAGTATAAAAATTTGCTGGACGGCAGCAACCTGTCGTTCGAGGAATTTTACCTGCACATCCGCAGCGGTGTTCCCTGCACCACCAATGCAGTCAATGTGGAAGATTTCAAAGCCGCCATCGAGCTGATTCTGCAAAGCGGCAAAGATGTGCTGTGCGTTTGCTTTTCCTCCGGCCTTTCCGCCACCTATAACGCCGCCAAAATTGCCTGCGAAGAGCTGGCGCCCCAGTATCCGCAGCGCCAGCTGCGGGCGGTAGATACGTTGGCAGCATCCCTCGGGCAGGGGCTGCTGGTTTACTACGCCGCGCAAAAGCAGAAAAAGGGCGAGTCCCTGCAGGCTGTCGCAGACTGGCTGGAAGAAAACAAGCTGCACTTGTGTCATTGGTTCACCGTGGATGACCTGCAGCACCTCAAGCGCGGTGGGCGCATCAGCTCCGCCACCGCCCTCTTTGGCACCATGCTTGGCATTAAGCCGGTCATGCATATGGATAACGACGGCCATCTGGTCAATGTCAGCAAAGCGCGCGGCCGCCGCGCCGCTCTGGATGCTTTGGTTGACCACATGGAGCAAACCGCCCTGCAGCCGCAGCAGCAGGTGGTTTTTATCAGCCACGCGGATTCCCGCGCGGATGCTGAATATGTTGCCCAGCAAATCAAAGAACGCATCGGCGTTAAGGAAGTTCTCATCAATTACGTTGGGCCGGTCATCGGCGCGCACGCGGGTCCCGGCACCATTGCACTCTTTTTCCTCGGCACCGAACGCTGAAACAAGCACAAAACGCGCAGGCGAGTGGAGCGATTCGCCTGCGCGTTTTCTATTCCGCACATCAGAAAGGAAACCAAGCATGGATATTCGGGCAGTACAGATTCTGGAACCGCTAAAGACCGCCTGCTGCCAAATTTTCTCACACAATCTGGTCGGCGTTTACCTGCACGGCTCCCTCGCGTTCGGCTGTTTCAACTGGGAAACAGGCGACCTCGATTTTCTGGTGGTCACAAAAAAATCGCCCACCCTGCCGCAAAAGGAAACCTTTGTAAACGTCCTGCTGGAGCTCGACCGCCACAGCCCGCCCAAGGGCTTCGAGATGAGTTTGGTTCTTGAAAAGGACTGCCGCCATTTCGTTTATCCCACTCCGTTCGAACTGCATTTTTCAAACCTCCACAAAGCAGCCTGCCGGGAAAACCCGCGCACATACTGCAAACGGATGCACGGCACAGACGGTGATTTAGCCGCTCATTTTACCGTCCTCCGGCACTGCGGCATCCCTCTTTACGGTCCGCCGGTTAAAAGCGTGTTCGGTCCTGTGCCGGAAGAAGCATACTGGAGCAGTATCGAAAGTGACATCGCGGATGCACCTGCGCAAATTTTTCAGGACCCGGTTTATGTTGTCTTAAATTTATGCCGCGTTCTCGCTTATGCACAGAGCGGTGCCGTCCTGTCCAAACAGCAGGGTGCGCAATGGGGGCTGCAAAACCTGCCGGTTTCCTTTCATCCGCTGCTTTCTGCGGCAGAAAAAGGATACAGCGGCACTGCGCCGTTTCCTCTGGAGCAGGCACGGCCGCTGCTCCCTGTTTTTGCAAAAGAAATGCTCGCAAAAATCCGCTTTGCCCGCCGCGCTGCTGCCCTGCAAAGTCCCTAAAAAAAGACTGGCTGCATTCCATATGCAGTCAGTCTTTTTTTAGGGTTCCTGAGAAACCACACGCTGGGTTTCCCCTTTGTCTTCCAAAAGCTTTATTTTCACGCGCAGGGTTTTTCTCTTTTTCACGCTGTAAATTTTCGCTGAAACCTGATCCCCCGGTTTGTGCTTGGAAAGCACCCCGGTAATATCATTCAGCGCGGAAATTTCTTTCCCGTCAATCTGATACAGGACATCGCCTTTTTCCACGCCGCTGTTTTTGAGGGAGCTTTCGTTATCAATCGAAAGGATTTCGACCCCGCCGTCCACCGGCAGCACCGCTTCTTCATACGTTGACAGCAAGCGGCACGTAACGCCCAGCCGTGTGCGCCCCTGTACATAGCCGTTGTGAATCAACTGATTGATAATCCCCACTGCCTGACTCATCGGAATCGCAAAGCCCATGCCCTCGTAGCCGTTCGTAATGATTTTTACGGAATTGATTCCCACCACCTGCCCGTACAGGTTGCAAAGCGGCCCGCCGGAATTGCCGGGGTTAATGGCAGCATCCGTCTGAATATACGTCATGCCGTTGTCACTGTATCCTGCAATGGTGCGGTTCAGTGCGGAAACATAGCCGCCCGTCAGGCTGTCGCTGTAGTTCATGCCGTCCGGGTTGCCGATGGCAAGCACCTGCTCCCCGACTTTCAGCTCTTCTGCTCTGCCGAAAGCCGCCGGTGTCAACCCTGTTGCGCTGATTTTCAGCACTGCCAGGTCACTGGTTTTGTCGTAACCCAAAATCCGCGCATCATACTGTTTCTTGTCCGAAAGCACCACTGTCACCGTTGCGGCGCTTGTATTCCCAATTACGTGCGAATTTGTAAGCACCACACCATCGCTGCTCGCAACAATGCCGGTGCCCTGACTTTCCCCGCTGCCGCCGCCCGTTGTCGGTACGGAAGCCAGCACGCCCACCACGCTCGGGCTGACTTTTGTAAACACCGTTTCGGGCGAAAGCGCTTTTCCGGATTTTTTCTGCAGTGTCAGGACACTGCCCGTTTTTTCCCCCTGATTTGGAATCACGTCTTTCGAGCGGGAAACTGTCGCCTTTGAGGAACCGGAAGAGGGTTCATCCGCTGTGCCCAGATGTCCGCCGGCACTGTTCCCCTGCACGTCAGAAATGCTAATGCCAATCAGCATCGCTGTAAAAACAACCAGCAGCGCCAGCAGCACGCCGACCAGCGTCTTTATGCCCCGGCTCATCTTTTTGCGCACTCGCGGTTCGGCGGGGTTTCGGTAGTGGGCTTCCCCGTCTGCACCGTCTTCCCGTGGTACCGGTCGACTGTCCGTTTCCGGCACAAAAGCCGGTTTTTCCTGCGGATACCACTGCTCCGGCTGGTACTGCGGCGGTTCGCCTGCCGCGGGCTGCTCCGTCGGGTTCGCCTGCCGCGGATTCTGTTCGTCCATCCGGGATTCCTCCTTGCCGAAATTTCTCTGTCACATACCGTCCTTTTTGTTTTTGGGGGCGGTCTGTTTCGGGGTACCGTCCGGCTGCGCCGCATCCTGCCGTTTGGAAGCAGGTGGCTCTACCACTTCCGCACAAACCGTGGTCGTCGGCCGCTGCGATGCGGCGGACTGCGGAATTTCGCGCGGCAGCCAGAAAGAAAACTCACAGTATTGCCCGACCACCGAATTTGCCGAAATTTCTCCACCATGCTGCTGGATAATGGTTTTCACGATGTACAGCCCCAGCCCCATGCCGGTTTTGTCCTTGCTGCGGGATTTGTCGGTTTTGTAGAAACGCCCGAAAATCTGCGTAATTTCCTCCGGTGCAATTCCTTCGCCGCTGTTGCGGATGGTCACCGTGGTCTTTGTGGGCTGTTCCGCAATCGTCACCTGAATGTACCCGTTCTCATTGGTGAATTTCACAGCGTTTTCCACCAGATTATAGACAACCTGATGAATCATATCCGTGTCGCCGTCCACATAAACCGCGTGGGTGTCCTCCAGGCCGCGCACCTCAATTTTCTTTGCTTCAATCGGTTTTTCAAAGCTCAGCATCGTGGTCAGCACAGTTTCGGTAATGTCAAAGCGCGCGGGCCGCAGCTTCAGCTCGCCGTTGTCAATGCGCGAAAGATCCAGCATGGTTTTCACCAGGCGAGAAAGGCGTTTGACCTCCTCCGTCACAATCTGCAGATAATGCGCCTGCTTCTCCTGCGGAATCGTACCATCCAAAATGCCGTCAATGAAGCCTGCAATCGTGGTCATCGGCGTTTTCAGTTCATGCGAAACGTTGGCAATAAAATTCCGCCGCGTATACTCGCTGCTCGCCAGCGAATCCGCCATGTTGTTAAACGCCAGCGCCAGCTCGCCGATTTCGTCGCGGCTGGTCACCGGCACCCGCGTGCTGAAATTCCCGTCGCCAAAGCTGCGCGCCGCGCCCGCCATAATGCGCAGCGGCCGCACCATATTGTAGGAAAACACCCACACCATGCAGAAGCTCACCATAAATGCCGCCAGCGCCGCGAACAGAAACATCCGAAAAATATCCTTGCGGTACTCCGCCTGACTGCTCACCGAAACGCTGGTGAAAACCGCCCCGATGGTATGCGTCTGTTTGGAGACCTGTACGGTCACCGGCACTCCCACCGCATAGCAGGGCGCGTCATAAACGCCGCCCAGCAGTGTCTGGTCATTGTAAATGCCGCTGAGCGCCTTCTGCATAATGCTTTTGGGGATTGTTTTTTCCGTATGAATGGTGCCGGCCGCCCCCTGCGAGCTGACCGTAATCTGTCCCGCTTCGTTGACGATAAAAATATCAATTTCATTGTTGCGGCTCAGTGCCGGCAGAAATTTCTCAATTCCCTCGGTATCAATCGCCACCTGCCCGCTGCTCAGCGTCAGGCTGCGGGCGACAATGTCCGAAACACTTTGCGCGTTTTTCGTCAACCCGTCCCGTTTTTCCTGCTTCCAGTTGCTGTTGAAAGAGAGCAGCATTACCAAGCCCAGAATGCAGAAACTCACAAAAATCGTGAGCAGCGTCATCATCAGGTACTTTTTAAATAGGGTTTTCCGTTTTGCTCTTTCCAAAATACCACTCATTCTTTGACTTCAAATTTGTAACCGACACCCCACACCGTCTTGAGCGCCCACTGGTCAGAAACGCCCTCCAGCTTTTCCCGCAGGCGCTTCACGTGCACATCCACCGTGCGGCTGTCGCCGTAGTAATCAAAGCCCCACACTTCGTCCAGCAGCTGATCGCGCGTAAACACGCGGTTCGGGTTGCTCGCCAGGTGGTAAATCAGTTCCATTTCTTTTGGCGGCGTGTCCACCACTTTTCCGTTTACTTTCAGCTCATAGTTTGTCAGGTTGATGGAAAGCTTATCGTAGTGCACTTCCTTCACCGCGTCACTGCCGGATTTCCCCATGCGCCGCAGCACCGCCTTGATGCGCGCCACCACTTCCTTGGCTTCAAACGGCTTGACCACATAGTCGTCTGCGCCCAGTTCCAGACCCAGCACCTTGTCGAAAACCTCGCCCTTCGCCGTCAGCATGATAATTGGGCACTGGCTCTTCTTTCGGATTTCACGGCACACCTGCCACCCGTCCAGTTCCGGCAGCATAATGTCCAACATAATCAAATCCGGATTCTGCGCGTCAAACAGCTCCAGCGCCTTGCGCCCGTCGTTGGCAATCACGACCTCGAATCCTTCTTTTTCAATATACAAACGAAGCAGTTCACAAATGTTCTGGTCATCGTCCACCACCAGAATTTTCCCCTGCGACATTTTGAAACGCCTCCTCAAAATACAGTGATACAAAGTTATTATAGAAGATTCCCCTTGTCAAATGATGAATATTCTATGAAGTTGCCACAAATCCGGCGTGCTTTAATGCGGTTCCCCCGAAAAGCGCGTTTCACAGCCGCAAAGCCGCCACAATCTCGTCCCCGTCCATCTCTCCAATTTCCCGAAAACCAAAAGAATGGTACAGCGCCTTTGCCACCGTATTTTCCGGTTCATAGGAAAGCAGGCAGTAATCTGCCTCGCCGCACGGCTTGCTGCGCACAAATGCCAGCGCAGCTTCCAGTGCTTTCCTGCCAAGCCCGCGCCCCTGCCAGTGGCGGTCAATCATAAACCGCCAGATTGCATAGTTGCCGGCAAGTGCCGCCGGTTCTCCTTCTTCGCCAGTACCGTCATAGCCAAACATCACAAACCCGACCGGCTGCTCCTCCTCGTAAATACCAAACGGCAGCGCAACCTTTCCCGCTGTGATGGTGGTGTATGCTTCCAAAATACTTTCAGTGTTTTCCGCCACAAAGGGCTTTTGTTCTTCTTTTACCGAAAGCGCCAAAATTTCATGGATGTTTTGCGCATCGACTTTCTTTAAAGTAAGCAACTGTTTTCTCCTTCCGTACCTGTATTCCCGTTCTATGCACCGCATAGGCGGCCTTCCACATCCGCCAGCCTGCGTTTGCCAAAGTGCAAATGGTGCCGGACCTTGCTGCAGGAGGTTCTTTTCTGCATTTTACCATGTTTGTATGCGCCATGCAATGCTCTTTCCCTACAGGCGCGCAAAAATGCCGTTGCTCCGACTTGCGGAACAACGGCATTTTTGCGTGTAACAGAATCTTGTAACAGGCTTATTTCTGCAGGCTGTTCAGCAGCCCGCCCTTGTCAATGATATTTTGGATGAACGGCGGGAACGGCTCCGCCTGAAACTGCCTGCCGGTTGTCAGGTCGGCAATCACGCCGGTGGCAAAGTCCACCTGCACCTCGTCTCCTTCTGCAATCTCCTGTGCAGCTTCGGCACACTCCAGAATCGGCAGACCGATGTTGATGGAGTTGCGGTAAAAAATCCGTGCAAACGTACTCGCAATCACGCAGGAAACCCCGCTTGCCTGTATGGCAATCGGCGCGTGCTCCCGCGAGGAGCCGCAGCCGAAATTCTTGTTCGCCACAATGATGTCACCCGGCTTTACGGTTTTTACGAAGTTCTTGTCAATGTCCTCCATGCAGTGCTGCGCCAGCTCCGCGTGTGAAGCGGTGTTCAGATACCGCGCCGGAATAATCACATCTGTGTCCACATTGTCGCCGTACTTGTGCACTGTCCCTTTTGCAGTCATGTGTGCGCCTCCTTTACAGCTTTTCCGGGTCGGTCAGCACGCCGGTCACCGCGCTGGCCGCCGCCACGGCCGGACTTGCCAGGTAAACTTCGCTTTCTACATGACCCATCCGCCCGACAAAGTTGCGGTTCGTGGTTGAAACTGCGCGTTCGCCCTTGCCGAGAATACCCATGTACCCGCCCAGACATGGCCCGCAGGTCGGCGTGCTAACCACCGCACCGGCTTCCACAAAAATCTCTGTCAGTCCTTCGCGGATACACTGCAGATAAACCGCCTGCGTCGCGGGAATCACGATACAGCGCACACCATCCGCCACTTTTCTGCCTTTCAGCAGCTTTGCCGCCACGCGCATATCCTCAATGCGCCCGTTGGTGCAGGAGCCAATCACCGCCTGGTCCATTTTAACGCCTGCCGCCTCGTCAATCGTCTTGGTGTTTTCCGGCAAATGTGGAAAACTCACCGTCGGGCGCAGCGCGGCAAGGTCAATTTCCACTGTGCGCGTATATTCCGCGTCCGGATCGGCTTCGTAAACCTTTATTTCGCGCTGAAACCGCCCTTTTTCGTAAGCCAGCGTCTTTTCATCCACCGGAAAAATGCCGTTTTTGGCGCCAGCTTCAATCGCCATGTTGGCAATGCACAGGCGGTCGTCCATCGAAAGTGCCGTCACGCCGTCACCGGTAAATTCCAGTGACTGGTACAGCGCGCCGTCCACACCGATTTCCCCAATCAGATGCAGAATCACATCCTTGCCGCTGACCCAGCCGGTCGGCTTTCCTTTCAGCACTACCTTGATGGCAGACGGCACCTTAAACCATGCCTTGCCCGAAATCATGCCTGCCGCCATGTCCGTACTGCCCACGCCAGTTGAAAAAGCCCCCAGCGCGCCATAGGTGCAGGTGTGGCTGTCCGCGCCGATGACACAGTCGCCCGGGCCAACCAATCCCTGCTCCGGCAGCAGCGCGTGCTCAATGCCCATGCGGCCAACATCAAAAAAGTTTTTGATGTTGTATTTTCCGGCAAAGCCGCGAGTCTGGCGGCACTGCTCCGCCGCCTTGATGTCCTTGTTTGGTACAAAGTGATCCAGCACCAGCGCAATGCGTGTGTTGTCAAACACGCGATTGGCACCGCATTTTTCAAATTCGTTGATGGCCACCGGACTGGTAATATCGTTTCCAAGCACCAGATCCAGCTTTGCTTCAATCAGCTGGCCGGCCTTTACGCTGGGAAGCCCGGCGTGCGCCGCCAGAATCTTCTGCGTCATGGTCATTCCCATATGAGATGCCTCCTGTCGTTTCTTAGATTGATTATCCCACAGATGATTTACAAAGAATGTAAACCATGATACAATCTCATTGGAACTTTCCTACACCGTCCGAATGCATTGCGAAAGGAGCAGAGAATCGTGGCGCAAAGTTTTCACTTTACCGAACCAGAGTCCGGTTGGTCCATTCTCGGCGAGGGACAGCCGTTTCGCCATTACAGTCCGCGTCAGTTGGTTTACCTGCAGGGAGAAACCGACAACAGCTTTTATTACTTAAAAAAAGGCCGCGTCTGCATTTTCCTGATTTCTGACGAGGGCGATGAAAAAACCGTCACGTTCCGCGAAAGCGGCTCTATCTTTGGCGAAGCAGCTTTTTTTGACGGCAAGCCGCGCACCACTTCCGCCCGTACCATCACCGAGTGCCAAATTGTCAGCATCGGCCGCGCCGAGCTGACTACCCTGTTCCGCAAAGAGCCTTCTCTGGCGCTGCAAATGCTGCAGGTGCTGGCGCGAACCGTGCGTATGCTTTCCGGTCAGCTGGACACCATATCCTTTCTGTCGGCAGACCGCCGGCTTGCCGGCATTCTGGTCGCCCTCGCCGGAACGGAACACGTCGTGCACAATTCTCAGGAAGAGCTGGGCAATCTGGTCGGTGTCACGCGAATCACGGTGAACCGCGTCCTGCATATATTTGCGCAAAGGGGCTGGCTGACACTGCAGTACCGCAGTGTCACCTTAACCAATCCCGCCGCCCTCGCCGCTTATGCGCAGGAGTAACCCTCTATATATCAAAGACCGGACAGTCCGCGGACTGTCCGGTCTTTTTAGGATGTTTTGGTACTGCTTTTCGCGCTCATGGCATTCTCATAGATTTCTTTGCTTGCATCCCAGTATTCTTTATGTTGGGTGTATTTCTTATCGCTGTCCTTATCCAGTGCACGCAGATTCACGGTAAAGCTGTACCCGTCGTAGGTCATCACCTTCGGCATCGGTAATTTCACATTAGAGGTATCCCACCCATCCTGCTTCTGGATATACGCATAGCCCTTACTGTCGCAGATAAACAGCATATCACTGTAAGTGGTAAAATCGCCCATCAGGCGCGTTACGTTCGCCGCAGTCACCTGCGCATTTGTCGTGTCGCCGCCCAACGCATAGTTGCTCACCTGCACCACAACCTTGCCGTCGCCGTTGCGGTCTTTTGCGCCCAGTGCAAGCTTGCTTTCCATATCCTGCACCACATTATCCGGCACATCATATTCCGTAATCAAGCCGATTTCGTAATCCGGCTCCACTTTGGACATGGCATCATAGATGATAAATCCCAAAAGAATTGCTGCCACAATTCCAATGAGCACATGCCACTTGTGATAGTACCAAAAATTCTGTCGTTTTTCCTTCGGCGTCAGCGGTGTGCGCTTCAGCTTGTCGCTGTGAATGGTTTCCTCTCCCTCATGAACCAGATATCCTTCGCGTGCCATGGACTCACTCCTTCGGCTTCATGGTTGGGAACAGCAGTACATCGCGGATTGCTTCCGCGCCGGTCAGCGTCATAACTAAGCGGTCAACTCCAATGCCAAGCCCGCCGGTGGGCGGCATTCCGTACTCCAGCGCGGTGAGAAAGTCCTCATCCACATCGCAGGCCTCGTCATCGCCGGCGGCTTTGGCGGCCGCCTGTGCTTCAAACCGCTCGCGCTGGTCAATCGGGTCGTTCAGCTCGGAAAACGCGTTCGCGTGCTCCACGCCGCAGATAAACAGTTCAAACCGCTCCGTGTAACGCGGGTCGCGCGGGTCTTTCTTTGCCAGCGGAGAAATATCCGTCGGGTGGCCGGTCAGGAACGTCGGCTGTACCAGCTTGTCCTCACAGTACTCGTCAAAGAACAAATTCATGATGTCGCCCATCTTGTGCCGTTCTTCCACCTGCAGATGGTGCTCCTTCGCACAGGCGCGCGCTTCGTCCAAAGACTGGAATGTGTCAAAATCCACACCGGCATATTGCTTGACCGCATCCTTCATGCTCACGCGTGCAAAGGGCTGCGCAAAGTCGATATCCACACCATGCACGGTCACCTTCGTGGTTCCCAGTACGTTGGTGGCAACCGTGCGAATCAGATTCTCCGTCAAATCCATCATCCCGTGAATGTCGGTGTAGGCCTGGTACAACTCCAGCATCGTAAACTCCGGATTGTGGCGGGTGTCCATTCCTTCGTTGCGGAACACCCGGCCAATCTCATACACACGCTCAAAGCCGCCAACAATCAGCCGCTTGAGGTACAGCTCCAGCGCAATGCGCAGGTACAGATCCATATCCAGCGTATTGTGGTGGGTCACAAACGGGCGTGCCGCCGCGCCGCCCGCGACGGTGTGCAACACTGGTGTTTCTACTTCCAAGAACTGCTCACCATCCAGAAAGCGGCGAATTTCCGTGATAATTTTGCTGCGCTTGACAAAGGTATCCCGCACCTCGGGATTCACAATCAAGTCCAGGTACCGCTGGCGGTAGCGCGTGTCTGTGTTGGTAAGTCCATGAAACTTTTCCGGCAGCGGCAGCAGGCTTTTACTCAGAAGCTGCGCGCCCGTTGCCTTCACGCTGATTTCCCCGCGCTTGGTGCGGAACACGTGCCCTTTTATGCCGATAATATCGCCGACATCCCAGTAAGCTTTAAATTCCTTGTAAACTTCCTCGCCCACCTCGTCAATCCGAAAGTAGACCTGAATCCGGCCGGTTTTGTCCGCCACATCCAGAAAGCTCGCCTTGCCCATCACGCGGCGGCTCATCATCCGCCCTGCAATGCAGACATCCTTGCCCTCCAGGGCTTCAAAGTTATCGCGGACACCCTGTGCAAAGCTGTCCTGCGGCCAAGTGGTTACCACAAACGGATCCTTGCCCGCTTCGCGCAGAGCTGCAAGCTTTTCCCGGCGGATTCGCTGCTGTTCGCCCAGGTCCTGTTCAGGCTGTGCCTGATTTTCCTTCTTTTCGTTCATAAAAAATGATTTCCTCCTAAAAAACGCAGACCGTCTATTCCTGAAAATACCCCGTACAAAAACAGCAAAACAGCCGCACCGGCACGGGCTTTCCGCACACCGCCCCGTCCGGCGCAGTCTGTCTTCAAAAAAGGGTTGCCGTTTATTTCACAATTTCAACAACTTCGTAAAGCTTCGTGCCCGCCGGAACCGTAATTTCAACCTGGTCGCCCGGTGCGTGCCCCAGCAAGGCCGCGCCGACCGCACTTTCGTCACTGATGCAGCCAACCATCGGGTCTGCCTCGCTGCTGCCCACAATTTTCAGCTGCAGTTCCTTACCGTCCGCTTTCACCCGCACGGTCGAGCCGATGTGGACGTGCGCGCTGCCCAGCTCATTTTCATCAATGATTTTTACGTCTTTGAGCATGGCCTCCACATCCGCAATGCGCGCTTCCAGAATTGCCTGCTCGTTTTTCGCTTCGTCATATTCACTGTTCTCGGAAAGGTCGCCATAGCCCAAAGCCACTTTGATTTTTTCCGCTACTTCTTTCCGTTTAACACCTTTTAATTCTTCCAGTTCTTTTTCGAGCTTTTCAAGGCCTTCTTTGGTTAAAACGGTTTGCTTCTGCATGGTTTTACCACCTTTTCAGGGAGTACAGCTCCCGCATTTAGATATACTTTATTATTATAATAAACTGCTCTGCCAATGTCAATATACCGCCACACCGCCTGCCGGCAGTTTTTTGGCAAAACAAAAGCCGCACCGGAATTTCCTCTGGTACGGCTTTACGCCGTTCGGGCTGTGCTCAGTCCCCGAACTTCTTTTTCAGCTTTTCAAAAAATCCTTTGCGTTTTTGGTAATTTTTCTCGCTGGTGCTGTCCTCAAATTTTTTGAGCAGCTCTTTTTGCTTCACTGTCAGATTTTTCGGCACTTCAAGCACCATGCGCACATACTGGTCGCCGCGGCCGCGGCCGGAAAGCTTGGTCACGCCCTTACCTTTCAGTTTGAAGATATCGCCGGGCTGCGTGCCCTCGCGTACTTCGTAGCTCACCTTGCCGTCCAGCGTCGGAACAATCACTTCGCCGCCCAGCGCCGCCTGCATAAAGGTAATCGGCATATCACACCAAATATCGTTTCCTTTACGCTCAAACAGCGGGTGCGGGCGTACATTCACCAACAGGTGCAGGTCACCGGCGGGGCCGCCGTTGGTTCCGGCATTGCCCTGTCCAGAAACATTCAGAATCTGCCTGTCATCAATACCGGCAGGCACATTGATTTCGATGGTGCGCTTTTTGCGCAGGTGACCGCTTCCTCGACAGGTGGGACACGGTGTTTCAATCACTTTGCCGGTGCCGCCGCAGCGGTCGCAGGGACGGGTAGTCTGCACCACACCCATAAAGGTATTCTGGGTCACCCGCACCTGGCCGGAGCCGCCGCAGGCCGGGCAGGTTTTCACACTGGTGCCCGCTTTGGCACCGGAACCGTGACAGTCCGGGCAAGCTTCCACTTTTTCATAGGCAACCGTTTTGCGGCAGCCTTTGGCGGCTTCCTCAAATTCAATGACCAGCGCCGCCTCCACATCTGAACCGCGGCGTGGCGCATTCGGGCTGGAATGCCGCCCGCCAAACGGATTTCCGCCGAAAAAGGAATCGAATATGTCGCCAAAATCCATGTCAACGCCAAAGGGGTTCCCACCGGCGGCGCCGCCGCCGAAGTTCGGGTCGACGCCCGCATGACCGAACTGGTCGTACCGGGTGCGTTTCTCTTTGTCAGACAGCACTTCGTACGCTTCGTTCAGCTCCTTAAACTTTTCCTCGGCGACTTTGTCACCGGGATGCAGATCGGGGTGATATTTTTTGGCAAGCTTTCGGTATGCCTTCTTGATTTCATCCTCCGAGGCATTCTTCGGCACGCCCATTACTTCATAGTAATCCCTTTTGTCCGCCATAAAATTCCTCCTCGCAGGACACGATTTCTATTTTCATTTGCATTGTATTTTCCACACACGGCAGCGCTGCCGGACATTTTTAAAGAATACTAGTGTTTTTCGGGAAAGTCAAGCGGAAGCCACGCGCAAGTCAGCACGAGGCCGCACCCGCTTTTCCTTTTTAATAGGACAACAGGGGCCTCAAAAGAAGCCCCTGCCGTACGTCCTGCATGAATCAGGTCTTATTTCTTATCGTCTTTTTTATCGTCCACATCTTTGTACTCGGCATCATAAACCGGGTTGCCGTTTGCATCCGTGGTTTGACCGCCTGTCGGCGCGCCGTTCGGTGCGGCTCCCGGCGCTGCCCCCTGCGGGGCGTTTGCCTTGTAAAGCTTCTCGCTGATAGAGAACATCGTCTTCTGCAGTTCGTCGCTCTTCGCCTTAATGTCCTCCAGATTTTCGCCCTTATTGGCTTCCTTCACTGCGTTAATCTTGGTTTCCAGTTCGCTCTTGTCGGCGGCGTCAATCTTGTCGCCGCTGTCGGAAATCAACTTCTCCGCTGTGTAAACCATCTGCTCCGCGCTGTTCTTCGCGTCCACTTCCTCGCGGCGCTGTTTATCCTCTGCGGCAAATTTTTCAGCTTCCTTCACAGCCTTGTCGATATCATCCTTGCTCATGTTGGAAGAAGAGGAAATCGTGATGTGCTGCTCCTTGCCGGTGCCCATATCCTTTGCGGAAACATTGACAATGCCGTTGGCGTCGATATCAAAGGAAACCTCAATCTGGGGGATTCCGCGCGGTGCCGGGGCAATGCCGTCCAGCTTAAAGATGCCGAGTTGCTTGTTGTCGCGGGCAAATTCGCGCTCGCCCTGCAGGACATTGATTTCCACCTGAGTCTGGCCGTCTGCCGCAGTGGAGAACACCTGGCTCTTCTTGGTCGGGATGGTCGTGTTGCGCTCGATAACCTTGGTCATAACGCCGCCCATGGTTTCAACGCCCAGCGAAAGCGGCGTCACGTCCAGCAGCAGCAGTCCTTCGACTTCGCCGCCCAGAACGCCTGCCTGCAGCGCCGCGCCGATGGCCACACATTCGTCCGGGTTGATACCCTTAAACGGATCTTTGCCGGTTGCCTTTTTTACTGCGTCCTGCACAGCCGGAATACGGGAAGAACCGCCGACCATCAGCACCTTGTTGATTTCATTGAAAGAAAGCCCTGCGTCCTTCATGGCCTGCTGTACCGGGCCCATGGTCTTTTCGACCAAATCTGCGGTCAGCTCGTCAAACTTCGCACGGGTCAGCGTCAGGTCCAAATGCTTCGGGCCGGTCGCGTCCGCAGTGATAAACGGCAAGTTAATCTGCGTGCTGGTCATGCCGGAAAGCTCGATTTTCGCCTTTTCCGCCGCTTCCTTCAGGCGCTGTACTGCCATCTTGTCGCCGGAAAGGTCAATGCCGTTTTCCTTTTTAAACTCGCTGACCATCCAGTCCATAACGCGCTTGTCAAAGTCGTCGCCGCCCAGGCGGTTGTTGCCTGCGGTTGCCAAAACTTCCTGCACGCCGTCGCCCATCTCAATGATGGAAACATCAAAGGTGCCGCCGCCAAGGTCATAAACCATAACCTTCTGCTCTTCGCCCTTGTCAATCCCGTAAGAAAGTGCCGCGGCGGTCGGCTCGTTGATAATCCGCTTAACATCAAGCCCCGCAATCTTGCCCGCGTCCTTAGTCGCCTGGCGCTGTGAGTCCGTAAAGTATGCCGGAACCGTAATGACTGCGCTGCTGACCGGCTCGCCCAGATATGCCTCTGCGTCCGCCTTCAGCTTCTGCAGAATCATAGCGCTGATTTCCTGCGGCGTGTACTGCTTGTCGTCAATCTTCACTTTGAAGTCGGAGCCCATCTCGCGCTTAATGGAAATCACGGTGCGTTCCGGGTTCGCGATAGCCTGGCGTTTTGCGGCCTGACCGACAATGCGCTCGCCGTCTTTCTTGAAAGCCACAACAGACGGTGTTGTGCGTGCGCCCTCTGCATTGGCGATTACGACCGGCTCGCCGCCCTCAATGACCGCCACGCAGGAGTTGGTTGTGCCAAGGTCAATCCCAATAGTTTTGCTCATAGTTCTTACCTCCGTTTTATTTTCAGATAAACTATTCAAAATTTATGTGGAAAACTGCCTTGCGGCAGGCTGTAGATGATTTTCAGGCAGCGCCGCTAATTGGCGACCTGCACCATGGCGTGGCGCACCACTTTGCTGCCCATCCGGTAGCCCTTCTGGTACACCTGCGCAATTACATTTTCACCAAGTTCCTCACTTTCTATGTGCGAAACGGCATTGTGCAGCTGCGCGTCAAACGGTTCACCTTCCTTGCCCATTGGCTCGACGCCGAGTTTTTCGAGGGCGTCGTCCATCTGCTTCTGCACCATTTCAATGCCCTTGCGCAGGTCTTCCACAGAGCAGTCCGGCTGGCTGAGCGCCCGCTCCAGATTGTCTGCCACCGGCAGGAACTCCTGCACCGCGTCTGCGGTTGCACCCGCATACAGTGCGCTTTTTTCGCGCTCCGTCCGCTTGCGGAAGTTGTCATACTCCGCCGCGGTGCGCAGCAGCAGGTCTTTCTGTTTGGCTGCCTCAGCTTTGGCGGTTTCCAAATCAGCCTTCAGGGCATCTTCCTGTGTCTTTTTCTTTGCCTTTTTTTCTTTTTTGTCCGCTTTGGACGGGTTCTGGGGCTCTTTCGTTTCCGGCACGGCCTGTTCCTGCTTTTCTTCTGCGGGCGTCTGCTGCGTGCTTTCTGTTTCTTTCTTTTCTTCGGTATTCAAATTCACGTTTACCCCTTTCCTAGTCATCTATCGTAAGCAAAATCGCTTATAAACCAAGTCATTTCGCGCCGCCCGCTACTGCAGGTCAATCAACTCTGTCAGCATGCGACCCACGCTGCGCGCCAGGTACTCCAGGCTGCCGGTGAGCTTCGGGTAATCCATCCGTATCGGCCCCAGCACGGCAATGGCACCGGCGTCCTGCCCGCGCACCGCGTAGTGCGCAACAAGCAGCCCCGCATCGCGCAGGGCGGGCACGCCGCTTTCCTGCCCAATGTAAACCCGTGTACCCGCGCGCTCCAGCAGGCGGTAAACCTCCTGCGGGCGGGAAAGGTACCGCATAATGCGGCGCAGGTTTTCGGCATTGAACTCCGGGAAAAAAAGCAGGTTGGTCTGCCCGTCCATGCGCACATCGCTGCCCATTGCCTCACGGGCGACATCCTGCAGTGCCATCAGCGCACTGCTCATCAGCAGCGCCGCTTCCCCCATGCCCGCGCCCATGGTCTGAATACAGGCAGGGGTGATGCTGCGCACCGGACGCCCTGCCAGACTTTCGTTAAACACGCGGAAAAACACTCGCAGGATTTCCGGCGTCAGCTCAAAGTCGCAGTGGAACACACGGCTGTGCATGGTGCCGGAGCTGGTCATCAGAATAACCATCGCGGTGCGCCGGCTGGTCTGCACAAACTGAATGCCCGCCACAGAGGCGCCGCTGCCACTCGGTGTGGTGGTCACCGCCGCCATGTGTGTCAGCCCCGCCAGTGTGCGCGCCACACCGTCCAGCAGCTTTTCGGGGTCATACGCACTGGGCAGCAGCAGCGCATCGATAAAGTGCCGTTCTTCCGGCGTAACCGGCGCCGGTATCATCAGCTCATCCAGATACAGCCGGTAGCCGCGTTCGCTGGGCACCCGCCCGGCAGAGGTGTGCGGCTGGTCCAGCAGCCCCATGGCAGCCAGGTCGCTCATTTCGTTTCGGACGGTGGCACTGGATACGGAGAAGTCCAGGCAGTCGCATAATGCCTTGCTGCCCACCGGCTCACCGGAAACGGTGTAAAGCTCAATAACAGCCTGCAGAATCTTCTGCTTGCGTGGCGTCAGCTCCAATATCCTCGCCTCCCTTTTGCGGTTAGCACTCTATCAAGTTGAGTGCTAACTACAGTTACTAATGTACCATTACTTTGCCCTGCTGTCAATAGGATAATTGTAAATACATTATGAATTTGCGCCTTCTCCGGCACGTTTCACGCCAGTTCCTGCCCGTTTCCATCGCTAAACAGCAGTTCCGCCAGCAGCGCGCTGCTGACCAAAAATCCCTGCGTTGTAAGCTGAATGCCTGCCGGCCCCGTCCGTGTCAGCCCTGCCGCTTCATACCGCCGGGCGGCGCGCCGAACTTCTTCAGGAATCCCGCTGCCAAAGCAAGCACGGCAGCCTGCTTCCGTCAGCCCTTCTGTCAGCCGCAGGCGCAGCATGGCATACTCCGTAAAGGAACCCGCGGGAATCTCCTCGTCCGTTTCCGGCAGCGGCTCCTCTCCGTTCAGAAACGCGCGCAGGGAGCGCGTCCGGTAAAAGCGCCGTCCCAAAAAATAGGAATGTGCAGCCGGACCGAATCCCAGGTACGGCTGCAGGTTCCAGTACTTCAGGTTGTGCCTGCTTTCGCACCCCGGAACTGCAAAATTGCTGATTTCATACTGCCGCAGACCACCGGCCTCCAGCTGTGCACAGGCAGATTCGTACAGCCGGGCGGACTCTTCCTCGTCGGGCAGGCACAAAGTCTGCCGCTGCTGCCAGAATGCCGTGCGCTCCTCCACCCGCAGCAAATATGCGGACAGATGGGTAACCCCCGCCTCCAGACAAAAGCGAATGCTGTTGCGCAGGCTCTGCCGGGTCTGCCCCGGCACCGCCAGCATTAAGTCCAGCGAAACCTTTGCAATGCCCGCATCGCGTGCGTCGGCAACCGCCTGCGCTGCCTGCTGCGCCGTATGCTGCCTGCCCAATGTGTGCAGCTCTCGCTCATCGGCACTCTGCAGCCCCAGGGAAATGCGGTTGACACCCGCCTGCCGAACCTGCCCGAACAGTTCCTTTAAGGATTTGTCCGGATTCGCTTCGAGCGTAATCTCCGCATTTTCCAAACCAAAAGCTTCCTTTGCCACCGTCAAAATCCGGCAAAGCCGCCGCGCACCCAGCAGGCTCGGCGTGCCGCCGCCGAAGTACAGGGTATCTGCCTGCAAAGCCGGATATTCCTTTTTGTATTTTTTTAGTTCTCTAACAATACATTCTGTATATTCATCCATGGTTTTCTCGCTGCCGCGCAGCGAGAAAAAGTCGCAGTACGGACATTTTCCGTCACAAAACGGCACATGGATATAGAGTCCCACCGGTTCCATCCTAATAAACACCTGCTTTCAAAAAAATTCGCGCCCACCCGCCGCGCCTGTGCGTTTTCTCTCTTTTGCATTTTCTTTCTTTATGGTATACTAAAGGCAATCGAAACGGTTCTTCTCTGGAAACCCGCACAAGAAAGGGGAAACAAAATTTGCAGATTCCACGTGAACGGATCCGGAACTTCAGCATCATCGCACATATTGACCACGGCAAGTCCACGCTGGCGGACCGCATTCTGGAGCAGACAAAGTCCGTGCCCCTGCGCGAGATGGAAAATCAGATTCTGGACGACATGGATTTGGAGCGTGAACGCGGCATTACCATTAAAGCACACGCGGTCACGCTCGTCTATACCGCAAAGGACGGCTTGGACTATGTTTTTAATTTAATTGACACGCCCGGTCACGTTGACTTTAATTACGAGGTCAGCCGCTCGCTGGCCGCCTGCGAAGGCGCTGTGCTGGTGGTGGACGCCAGTCAGGGCATCGAGGCACAGACGCTGGCAAACACCTATCTGGCGGCGGATGCCGGGCTGGAAGTTGTGCCGGTCATCAATAAAATTGACCTGCCCAGCGCCGACCCCGACCGCGTCAAAAAGGAAATTGAAGACGTCATCGGCATTCCCGCGCAGGATGCCCCTTGCATCAGCGCCAAAACCGGCTTAAACATTCCCGCTGTGATGGAACAGATTGTCCACCTGATTCCGCCACCGCAGGGCGACAGCACCGCACCGCTGCAAGCGCTGATCTTTGACTCCTATTACGATGCTTACAAGGGCGTCATCGCGCACGTGCGCATTGTGCAGGGCATGGTGCACACCGGCGACACCATCCACATGATGTCCACCGGTTGCAACTTCACCGTTGTGGAGTGCGGCTATATGCGCGCCACCTCGTTTGAGCCATCCGGAACGCTGGAGGCTGGCGAGGTCGGTTACATCACCGCCTCCATCAAAGCGGTTAAGGAAGCCCGCGTTGGCGACACCATCACGCTGGCAGACCGCCCTGCGGCCGAAGCGCTGCCCGGCTACCGCGCCGCACAGCCGATGGTTTTCTGCGGCATTTATCCTGCGGACGGCGCGAAATACCCCGACCTGCGCGATGCCCTCGAAAAGCTGCAGCTCAACGATGCCGCGCTTTCCTATGAACCGGAAACCAGCGCCGCGCTCGGCTTCGGCTTTCGATGCGGATTTCTGGGCCTTCTGCACATGGAAATCGTACAGGAACGGCTGGAACGGGAGTATAACCTGGACTTGGTCACCACCGCGCCGAGCGTGGTGTATGAGATTACCCTGACGGACGGCACCGAGCTGAAAATCGACAATCCCACCAACTATCCGGATCCCTCCACCATTGCAGAGGCGAAAGAGCCCATCGCCAACGCGCATATTTACACCCCCAGCGAGTACGTGGGCAACATCATGGAACTGTGCCAAGAGCGCCGCGGCGTTTTTGAAGATATGCAGTACATCGACACCGACCGTGTTGACATTCATTACCGTCTGCCGCTCAACGAAATCGTATACGACTTCTTTGACGCGCTGAAAAGCCGCACCCGCGGCTACGCCAGCTTTGACTATGAACTTGCAGGCTATGAAAAGAGCAATCTGGTAAAACTGGACATTATGATCAACAGCGAAGTCGTGGACGCCCTGAGCTTCATCATCCATGCGGACAAAGCTTACACCCGCGCACGGAAAATGGCAGAAAAACTGAAAGACAAAATTCCGCGCCAGCTGTTTGAGGTGCCGATTCAAGCGTGCATCGGCGGCCGCATTATCGCGCGCGAAACCGTTAAGGCGCTTCGCAAGGACGTACTTGCTAAATGCTATGGCGGCGACATCTCCCGCAAGAAAAAGCTGCTGGAAAAGCAGAAGGAAGGCAAAAAGCGTATGCGCCAGGTCGGTTCCGTCGAACTGCCGCAGGACGCCTTCATGGCGGTGCTCAAACTCGACGAGTAATTTTTGCCCTGCAAAAAGGCTGCTGCAGATGATTTTCTGCAGCAGCCTTTTATTCACCCTTATATTTGCTGTCGTTATAGTATTTATTGCCCAGCAGCCGCTTTTTCTTGTCCCGTCGCACTGAGCGGTACCGCTGGTGGCCGACCGTTTCTTTGCGGGCCTTGCCGCGGTTGCGGTACACCACCAAAAACACCACCACGCCCGCACTGACCGCAACCGTCCACAGCGCAATGCCAACCCCGTTGATGGTTGTGTTCCGTCCGGTCAAATCCACCGGATTGGCAAACAGGTTTTCTTCAGATACACTGCCAACACTCGGCAGCACGATTCCCCCGGCAGCCGTGCTCGCCGCTGAGGAAGCTTTTGTGGAAGAAACCTTGGAAGCTGCAGAGGACGCCGAAACCGACGATGCGCCAGAAGAGACCGCTGCGCGGGAGGAAGCCCTGCGGGAAGATGCCCTGCGGGAGGAAGCCGCACGTGAGGAGGTTCTGGCAGAAGATGCTGCCCGCGACATCGTGCTGTGCGATGATACCGGTTTTGACGAAACCGGTTTGGATACCGGTGCTTTTGAAACCGCCGGCTTGGAAGCTTCCACTTTAGAAGCCGGCGCATGGGAGGGCACCGGCTGAGATATCGGCGCCTTTATGGGCTCAGAAGCGCCTTCGCCCGAAGTGGCGAATCCGGGCAGCACAGCCCCGCAGAACACCGCCACGGCGCAGCACAGCCCCGCGGCAAAACGGGATAAGCGTTTCCACCTCTGCTTTTGACAGGTCACAATCAATCCTCCAGTGCTTCTGGGCATACAAAATCTACGAATTGATTATACCATAAATCCGTGAATTTACAAAGGGAACCTTGCCACGAAAGCAGCGGCCGAATCCGGCTCTCGTACAGGGTGCGGCCATCCGCATACGTCATATGCCTGCAAATGACATCCGCGCCCCCCAGCCCCGCCAGCAGCAGCAGTACCAGCAGCGTACCCGCAAACGCGCAGGCAAACGTCCTTTTCCGTCTGTTTTTCAATGCTGCACCTCCCCGCGGGGCGAAAACTTTGTCCCCAGTTCATATTTGGCAGAATTTTTCCATAGTATTCGTTGTACCTTTCCCGAAAAAGGAATGCCGAATAAGCGGGGGATTTTGTCATGAACGTAAAAATAAAAGCCGTGGGCACTGTGCTGATGGCGGTTGCCGCCTGTGCCTGCGTGGTTGCGCGCTTTCCATCCATCACCGCGCAGGAAAGCGCGCTGGCCGCCGCTGGGTTTATCCTGCCCACCGGAGCGGTACAGGCTCTGCAGCACGGCATAGCAGACACCGCTGTATCTTCCAAACAACCGGCAGTGTCTTCCGCTGCGCCTGTCTCCCGTTCCTCCTCCGCATCGGATTCCTCCTCCGTAGTTTCCTCTCCCGCAGCAAGCGCTGCCACTTCCTCCCTGCCGACCGGAAGCGGTGCAACCCAGCAATTGCCGGACAAAAGCCTCGGCAATCAAATCTTGGAAACCGATATTTCCGACACAGGCGAGGAGCAGGACGGCATTCGGGTAAAGAATGCCAACAAAAACCACACCCTGGACGTTGCCTCGGTTTTAAAGGAAAAGCCGCCGCTCAACATCAAGCTGGACGGCACCCCTATGGTTTTGATTTACCACACCCATACCACAGAAGCCTTTGCTGGCGTCACCCGCTCGCGTGACCTCACCAAAAGCGTTGTCGCCGTCGGCAACGCCATTGCCAAAAGCCTGCAGGCTGCCGGTATCGGCGTGGTGCACGACACCACCGTGCACGACTACCCCGCCTTTAACGGCAGTTACACCCGCAGTGCCAAAACCATGGCGAAAAACCTGGCGAAGTACCCCTCGATTCAGGTAACTTTGGACATCCACCGTGACACCATGACCTCCAAAAGCGGCACACGCTACAAACCAACCGTGCTGGTAAACGGCAAGCGTGCCTGCCAGATTATGATTATTTCCGGTTGCGACGACGACGGCTCCCTCGGCTTTCCGAACTGGGAGCAAAACCTGCGTCTGGCGGTACGCCTGCAGAAGGGAGCTTCCCAGATGTTTCCGCACCTGATGCGCCCGCTGAACTTCGGCTCCACCCGCTACAACGAACAGGTCACGCCCGGCTCGCTTCTGTGCGAATTTGGCACCGAGGTCAACACCCTAGACGAAGCCACCTACTCCGGCGCCCTGTTTGGTCAGGTACTGGCGCAGCAGTTAAAGGTTCTCGCACAGGGGCAGTAGTTTTTTATACCGCCACCAGCTGTTCGTACACCTCTGGCTCCAGACTGGGGTTCAGCGCACAATTCAGTGCCAGTGCCAGCAGATGTGCCGCACGCACCACCAGCGTGTCCACCTCGCGCGGCGTAACCATCATACGGGAAGCGCCCTCTACCTCCTGTGAACACAAATCACTGCACAGCGTCGCCGCGTCCACCACCGTCGGCACCCCCAGACCGATGACCGGTATGCCCAGCGTTTCTTCGCACAGCGAAGGTCGGTCATTCCCCACGCCCGCGCCTGGAGAAATGCCGCCGTCGCTAATCTGTACGGTTTTTCCCAGCCGGTGCAGCCGCCCCGCCGCCATGGCATCCACCGCCACCACCGCCGCCGGGTGCAGCTGGCGGATGAGCGCCTGCAGAAGTTCCGCCGTTTCCACGCCGGTGGTGCCCAAAACCCCCGGCTTGGTGACCGACACGCTGCGCAGACCGCCCAAACCCACGTCTGCCGCCAGTTTGCCGCGCACGTGGCGGGTGGCAAGCATCCTGTCCGCGCAAAGTGGGCCAAGCGCGTCCGGTGTGACCTGCGGATTGCCCAACCCCGCCACCAGTACCTCTCCCTCTGCGGGCAGCAGCTCCTGCAGTTCCTGTGTCAGCAGCGCCCGCAGCTTGCCGTCACCGTCAATGGTGCCCGTAATCTGCGGCGCCTCCACGGTAATATAGTGTACGCCCTTTTCCTCCATCCGGCTGACCTGCAGCCCGTGAATTTCTTCTTTCTGCGCTTTTACGCTCGCGCGTTCCATTGCCAAGTCTGTGCGGTACCCCACAAGGAATCTCCCCTTTTCACAAAAGATTTTGTCCGGCGTTTTCTGCCTTTTCCCGTACAGATACAGTATATCCAAAATAATTTTTCAAACCCCTTGCATTTATTCTGCGAAAATGCTAGTATTATTAGTACGTGACGACTATTGAAAAGGAGGTGTGACCATGCCGAACATTAAATCCGCTAAGAAGCGCGTGAAGGTCATTGCTACCAAAGCCGCACGGAACAAAGCCATCAACTCCGGACTGAAAACCGATATCAAAAAGGCGAATACTGCCATTGAATCCGGTGATGCAAATAAGGCAGAAGCTGTCCGCGTTGCCGTTAAGGCGATTGATCAGGCTGCCGCAAAGGGTATCCTGAAAAAGAACGCCGCTGCCAGAAGAAAGAGCTCTCTGGCTCGGAAGCTCAACGCCGCAGGCTGAGTTTTTTACTTCTTTGTCGAAAAGTGCAAAGCAGGGCGAAGCGCCCTGCTTTTTCTTTACCCGCCGCCGCGCGCTTGACTTTCTGCGCAAAGTTGGGTATGATAAGAAAAAGGCTCTTTAGAACGGAGGTGCTCGCATTGAAAGAAAGCAGTAAGTTCACTGTGTTGTTGTCCGTTGTCTCTGCTCTGGCGGCCGTAGCTGCAGCGGTTGTTGCGGCTACCCTGTACTTTGAAAAGAAGCGCAAGGATGAGGAAGAACTGGAGCACTATCTGGATTGTTCCATTCAGTAAACCTTTGTATGTAAACAGAAACAATTTGGGCGGGCCTTTTCGGTCCGCCCCATTTTTATTTGACAGCTGTTCAGCTTTTATCTCCCGGCCGTGAAAGCAGCGCCGCCGCATAACCAAACGCCACCGCCGCCGCCACGCCGGCCGCGCAGGCGGTCAGCCCGCCGGTGAAAATTCCAACCGCGCCCTGCTGCTGCACCGCTTCTTTCGTTCCCTTTGCCAAAAGATAGCCAAACCCGGTCAGCGGCACGGTTGCGCCCGCGCCCGCCCAGTTGACCAGCGGTTCGTAAATGCCCAGCGCCCCCAGCACAACCCCTGCTGTTACAAACGACACTAAAATACGTGCCGGTGTCAGCTTGGTCAAATCCATCAGCAGCTGACCCACCACACAGATGGCACCGCCAACCAGAAAGGCCCGTAAAAGATCCATCTTTCTCACCTCGGTATTCGTTTCCGTTAGGGCTAGTGTGCGCGGATTCTGTCTGCTTATACCGCAGAAAAAACGCAAAGCGGCGCAGAACCGCCCGTTTTTGCAGCAAAAAACCATTCGAACCGCTCACCGCGCCGTCCGAATGGTTTTTTGTTTGTTTGAAAAAATTTATACTACCCGTCTGCCCCTGCAGATGACCTGCCGCAGTGCCAGTGTTTCCCTGTCCAAAACCAGCAAATCCGCCAACTTGCCCGGCACCAGCGACCCGCGTGTGTGGTCTTCACGGATTTCGCGCGCAGGCGTCAGGCTCGCAGCCTGCACGGCATCCGGCAGTGGAATCCCGAACGAAACGAGGTTCTGCACTTCTTTGAGTAAATTAGTCGTGGAACCGGCAATCGTGCCGTCCGCCAGCCGCGCCTCTCCGTTTTTCACATAAACGGTCTGACCGCCCAGCTCCGATACGCCATCCGGCAGACCTGCCGCACGCATACTGTCGCTGATGACGCAGATGCGCGCTGCGCCCAGCTGCCGGAACGCAATGCGCAGCACCGCCGGATGAATGTGGAACCCGTCGCAGATGAGCTCCGCAGTAACCCCGCTGCTGTCAAATACTGCCCCCACCACGCCCGGCGCGCGGTGGTTCAGTCCCGGCATGGCATTGAACAGGTGCGTCACGTGCGAAACACCTGTGTGAAATGCCTGTACCGCCGTGTCATAATCCGCCGTTGTGTGTGCAATGCTCACTGTGCAGAGTTCCCGCGCGCCGCGGATAAACGCACTGGCGTCGGGACTTTCCGGGGCAATGTCCACCAGCTTAATGCTTTTCCCGCTTTCTTCCAAATAAGAATAAAACTGCGCCAAATCCGGCTTTTCTACGAAGGACTCCTTCTGCGCACCACGCTTGTGCGCATTGATGTACGGCCCCTCCATGTTCACACCCAGCACAGCCGCCCCCTGCTGCTCCGCCTGCATGACTTCACGCACAGCGCGCAGGGACGCGCGGATGGTTTCCTCACTGACGGTCATGGTCGTGGGGCAGAACGATGTGACGCCGCCCTGCGCCAGATGCACCGCCATCTTTCGAAGCAAATCCGGGTCGGCATCGCAGGTGTCCGCCCCCACGCAGCCGTGGATGTGAATATCCACCAGTCCGGGCAGCAGCAGGCAGCCGGAAAGGTCTGTCACCTGCTCGCCCTGCAGAGCTTGTCCAACTTCGCAGATGCGCTCGCCCTCTGTGCGCAAATCCGCGCGTACCAGCTGAAAATCTCCATTTAGTAGTTCCGCATTTTGATACAGCATTGCAATCGCCTCATTCCGTTTCCAACAGTTGTCTTTCCTTCTCACCTCAGTGTACATCGCAAAACAATAAAAATCAAGAACAAATAATTCAAAACGCTAATAATAAAGATGCTTTTTGTCTTTCTGCGTGGTGGACGTAAAAGGGACTTGACAACTTGCGCCTTTTATGCGTTACTAATAAGGTTATGAACCAAGCAAAATCCATTTGCACACAGGAGGTTTCCACTTGACCAAGGATCTGACGCATGGCAGCCCCATCAAACTTATCTTTTTCTTCACCATTCCGCTTCTGATTGGCAACCTGTTTCAGCAGCTTTACAGCATGGCAGACACCCTCATCGTCGGACGCACGCTTGGCGTGGATGCCCTTGCGGCGGTCGGCTGTACCGGCGGCATCACCTTTTTAATCCTCGGTTTCGCCCAGGGAGTGACCGCCGGACTTTCCATCCTCACCGCACAGCGCTTCGGCGCGCAGGATGCAGCCGGCGTGCGCAAAAGCTTTGCCACCGGAATTCTGTTTTCCGCCGGTGTCACGGTACTGCTGACAGCCGTCAGCGTACCGCTGGCGCGCACCATTCTGCGCCTGCTGAACACCCCCGCGGAAATTGAAGAGCAGGCTTACGAATTTATCGTCGTAATTCTCGCCGGCATTGTCGCCTCCATGCTGTTTAACCTGCTTTCCAATATCATCCGCGCTCTGGGCGACAGCCGCACGCCGCTTGTTTTTCTGGTAATCGCTTCGGTACTCAATATTGCACTGGACTTTCTGTTTATCTTGAACTTTCACATGGGCGTGGCGGGCGCGGGTTACGCAACGGTCATCGCCCAGTTGGTTTCCTGTGCTTGCTGCGTCATTTTTATTGCAAAAAAGCTGCCGATTCTGCACCTGCACCGGCAGGACTGGCACGTGACCCGACAGGATTTTTACGCGCACGCGCGTCTGGCACTGCCCATGGGATTTCAAAGCAGCATTATCGCCATGGGCACGCTGATTCTGCAGGCGGCATTGAACGGTCTGGGTGCAACCGCCGTAGCCTCTTACACAGCGGCAAGCAAAGTGGACCAGCTCGCGATTCAGGTTATGATGTCCTTCGGCATGACTATGGCAACCTTTGCGGCGCAAAACTACGGTGCAGGCAAAATGGACCGAATCCGCAAGGGCGTGCGCCAGTGCCTGACAGTTTCCATCCTGCTCAGTCTGGTCATGACCTGCATCAACATCTTCCTTGGCAAGTATCTGGTGCGCCTGTTTGTGGACAACGCCGCCGGGGTAATTGACCTTGCGCAGGTGTACTTAGTGATTAACAGCAGCTTTTATTTTATTCTAGCGGTGCTGTTTGTCATCCGCTACACCCTGCAGGGACTCGGCAAAAGCTTTGTGCCGACTTTTGCGGGCATTATGGAACTGGTCATGCGTACCGTGGCGGCGCTGGCGCTGGTCGGGCCGTTCGGTTTTGCGGGCGCGTCCGCATCCAATCCGCTGGCGTGGCTGGGCAGCGCCGTTCCGCTGTGCATTGCCTACTTTGTCACCATGCGCCGTTTGCCCACCGGAAAAGACACCGCCTGACCAAACAAAAAAGGACTGCTGCGAAGCAAATGGCTGCAGCAGTCCTTTTGATTTATGCAAAGGCTTATAAATAGGCTTCGGCTTCGGCAATTTCGGCATCCATGGCGGCGCTGCCCGGCGCACCGGTGGTGTTGCGCTTCTCCACACAAGTTTCCAGGCTGATGGCATCGTAAATGTCCTGCGCAAACACCGCGCTGACCGCCTGGAATTCCTCCAGTGTAAAGTCATCCAGTGCCTTGTGGTGTTGAATGCCATACAGCACGAGCTGCCCGACGATTCCATGGGCGTCGCGGAACGGCACGCCGTGGTTCACCAGATAATCCGCCGCATCGGTGGCGTTGGTAAAGCCGTGCTTGGCGCTTTCTTCCATGCGCGGTTTATGAAAACGCATGGTGCGCAGCATACCGCTGAAGAGCCGCACACAGCCTTTGACGGTATCGATTGCGTCAAAGGTACCCTCCTTGTCTTCCTGCATATCCTTGTCGTATGCAAGCGGAATCCCCTTCATCGTTGTGAGCATTGCAGTCAGCGCACCGTACACCCGCCCAGTCTTGCCGCGCACCAACTCGGCAATATCGGGATTTTTCTTTTGCGGCATAATGCTGCTGCCGGTGCTGTACCCATCGTCAATTTCCACAAACTGATATTCATTGGAATTCCAGAGAATCACTTCTTCAGAGAAGCGGCTCAGGTGCATCATCACCATAGAAAGCGCAGAAAGAAGTTCAAGCACATAATCGCGGTCGGAAACAGAGTCCATACTGTTGCGCGTCGGCCCGTCAAAGCCAAGTAGTTCCGCTGTGTAAGCGCGATCCAGCGGATAGGTGGTTCCCGCCAGCGCGCCGCTGCCCAGCGGACACAAATTCAGCCGTTTTTTGACATCCGCCAGCCTGCCGCGGTCACGCCGGAACATCTCAAAGTACGCGCCGAAGTGGTGCGCCAGCGTGGTCGGCTGCGCTTTCTGCAAGTGGGTAAATCCCGGCATAAAGGTATCCCGGTTTGCTTTCATCTGCTCCAGAAGCGTCTGCAGCAGTTCCTTGAGTTCTTCGTCGATATTGGCAATTTCATCGCGCACATACAGCTTCATATCCAGCGCAACCTGGTCGTTGCGGCTGCGCCCAGTGTGCAGCTTTTTGCCCGCGTCACCGATGCGGGCAATCAGGTTTGCCTCTACAAAGCTGTGCACATCCTCATACTGCTCCGTAATCTGCAGCTTGCCGGCCTGCACATCCACAAGAATGCTTTCCAGCCCCTGCAAAATCGCATCCCGCTCCTGCTCGGTGAGAATCCCCTGCTTCGCAAGCATTTTCACGTGCGCACAGCTGCCCGCAATATCCTGCGGCAGCAAGCGCCGGTCAAAGGAAATGGAAGCGTTAAATGCATACGCCAGTTTATCGGTTTCCTTGGTAAATCTTCCGCCCCATAGTTGCGCCATCTTTTTCCGCCCTGCCTTTCTCTGTGTCTGTTTCACCACCGGATGTATGTTTTTGCATTACACCCGAATTTTCCTGTATTTTTATGCTTTTAGTGTATCATATTTTTCTGCAAAATGCAATTTGAAATCCGGTTGACCTTTGTCGAATTTGATGGTATTCTTTGGGTGCAGAGTTCATATATTTTCCCGCCATAACCGGCAGAAGGAGGCTGTACCGCCATGCATCTGCAGGATCTGCTGGACCCGCGCGCCTTTGATTTGGATGCACACGTATCCACCAAAGATGAAGCGCTGACGCGCCTCTTGCAGCTGATTTGCAAAACCGGCTGCATTGCCGATGCGGACGCTTTCCGCAAAAATGTTCTGGAGCGTGAAGCTGCCACCACCACAGGCGTTGGCGGCGGTCTGGCAATTCCGCACGGCAGGTGCGCCACGGTGCGTCGTCCGGCGCTCGCAGTCATGCGGGTACCGGGCGGCTGCCCGTTTGACGCATTGGATTGTCAGCCGGTGCGCCTGTTTTTTCTGATTGCGGTACCGGACGGCGCCGTCCATATGCAGGTGCTAAGCAGTCTTGCCGCTCTGCTGATGAACAAAGCCCTTGTCGCCGCCCTGCTGCAGGCGCCGGACACGCGCACTTTCTGCACCCTGCTGATACAGGCAGACGCAGCCGCCAATGCACAGCCGCTGCAAAAGGCGCGCGGCGTTCAGGTTGCTGCGGTCACCGCCTGCCCGCTGGGCGTTGCGCACACCTACATGGCCGCACAGGCGCTGCGGGATGCCGCCGAAAAGCTGGGCATTGCAGTCAAAGTGGAAACACACGGCGCTGACGGCATCCGCGACCCGCTGACCAAAGCGGAAATTGCCGGCTGCAGCGGCGTAATCGCAGCGGCGGACCGTGCGGTGGATCTTTCCCGCTTTGCGGGAAAGCCGCTGCTGCAGGTACCGGTTTCCGAGGCCATTCGTGCCCCCGAAAAGCTTCTCACTGCCGCCGCCGGGGGAAACGCCCCTGTCTGCAGTGCCGCACCCGAAACGACTTGTACGGCAGCCGCCCCGCAAAACTTCTGGCATCGCGCTTACAACAGCCTAATGAACGGTGTTTCCCATATGCTGCCGTTTGTCATTTGCAGTGGAATCTTCACGGCGCTGGCATTTTTGTTTGACAGCCTGCTGGCGCCCGGCTCTGCCAGCCAGAGCTTTGGCACCAATACGATTCCCGGCAGCTTCTGCCGCGCCGTTGGAAACATCTGCCTTTCGCTGATTCTGCCCATCCTTTCCGGCTACATTGCCACCGCGATTGCCAACCGCCCCGGCCTGCTGCCCGGCCTGGTTTCAGGCTGGCTGACCGCATTCGGCTACTGCTACAAATACGGTTTGCTGGTCAGCACGCAGAGCTTCGGCACCGACGTGTCCGGCTGCGGGTTTTTCGGCGCGATTGTTTCCGGCTTTTTAAGCGGATTCATCATTTTAGCCTTAGAAAAGAGCACCAGCCGGGGGATTTCCCTGCTCAACAGTATGCGCTCCATTCTGCTGTATCCCATTGTGGGCACCCTGCTGGTTTCCCTGCTGATGGTTTTCGTGCTCAACCCCATTTTCGCGGACATCAACGCCTGGACGAGCCGCCAGCTTGGCTTTCTGGATACCGGAAAAAACCAACTGTTGGATTGCGGCATCGGCGCGCTGCTGGCAGGGCTTATGTCCGTCGACCTCGGCGGGCCGGTCAACAAAGCCGCCTATTTGTTTGCAACCGCTTCTCTGGTGGTAAGCGGCACCGCAGTTTCCAGCAGCATAATGGCCACCGTCATGGCGGGCGGCATGGTGCCGCCGCTGCTCATCGCACTGTGCCTGACCTTTTTTCCGCATCTTTTTACGGAGCAGGAGCAGAAACTTCGCCTGTCCTGTTATGTTATGGGCTGCTGCTTTTTGACGGAAGGCGCACTTCCGTTTGCCATAACCGACGCCTTGCGCATTCTGCCCGCTTCCATTTTCGGCTCGGCGTGCGCCGGTGCGCTGAGTATGCTGTTTCACTGTAAGGTGCCTGCCCCGCACGGCGGAATTTTTGTGGTGCCGCTGATGGAAAACGGCGCCGCGTTCCTGCTTGCCGTACTGGCAGGCAGCATTTGCGGAATGTTCCTGCTGGCATTTCTGAAAAAGCGGCGCAGCCCGCACATCGGCTCTCTGCCCGAAAAATAAGATAGAACAAAGGCGCTTTCAGAGGTTTTCCGCTCTGAAAGCGCCTTTACATTTTCTGCTGCCCGTTCGGCTTACTTCACTGCCTTTGCCGCCGCAAGCAATGCGTTCACATCGGTGCTGTTAAACAGCCCGAAGGTCTGACCGTCTGCCGTAACCAGATAGCGCCGGTCGTTCACCTTATAGAACTGATATGTGTGGCGAACTTTTGCATCGTAGCCGTTAAGTGTCAGCGTATATGCCGGGCTGCCGGACGGCGCGGCGGTGCTGTCCTCCAGCACCTGCAAACCGGTAATCTTGTCGAAGAACTTGGTGTAGCTTGTTTCATCCGAAAGCTTCTTGCCGTTGCACTGCGTTTTGTAGGTGTACACCGGCTGGTCTTCTGTCGAGGAGCTTTCGTCCTTGGTGCGAGTGACCACCATTTGATAGTCAACGCCGCTGCCCTCCAGCTTCACACCGGCAATATCCGCTGATGTGTTGGAAACCAGCGTCAGGCGCTGCAGGTCAAAGGCTTTCTGCGTCAGCCACGGCAGGCCGTTTACACTGATCGCGTAAACAATTCTGCCGCCCTTGAGCATCACATACTCATACGTACCGGAGTCTGTGCTGTCGCTGTCTGCGCTGCTGGTGTCACTCGGCTTCTGCCCGCCGACCAGAAGGGTGCCGGTTCCGCTGGCCGAGGTATAAGTCAGCTCAGACACCGGACTGTTAAAGCCGAATTTCTTCAGCTGCTCCGCCGTCGGATCCAGTGCCTCCACACTGGATGCGCTGATGGAAGAAAGCGCGCTGGTCAGCGTTTCCACCTTGCTGCTGTCTGCTGGGCGACCGTTCACAGTCCAATCGTCGCCGGAGCGAGCCAGCCCGAAGCTGCCGCTTTGGTTTTTCACATCGATCTTACTGAAGGAAGGCGCCGTTGCCGCACTGCCGGAAGCCGTTGTGGAAGCAGACGACACCGTAGGAATACTGGTGACCTGCGTGGAAAGATAGGCATTTTTGCCCTTCAGCAGGTTGTCTGCCAGTGTTGCGGCATAAATCGTGTCCTTATCTTTCAGTTTAATATAACGTGCCGTCGTGTCCAGCGGTGTTTCGTTGCCAATCAGCACTGTCACGCTGCTGCCGTCTGAAAAGGTACTGGTAAAGGACGCAATCGGATTATCCAAGCCGTAATCCGAAAGCGATGCGGCAGAACCAATGGTCTTCAAGGCAGAAAGGCTGTAGCCGTCCTGTGCGGTGGTTTCGATGGTGTCGCTGGAAGCGCTGACACCGGAAAGCTCGCTGATCTTAAACACGGTCTGCACCGCTGCCGACGAAGAGGCGGAAGACGAAGCGGAAGAACCCGAGGAAGAAGCGGAGGCGGCCGCAGCGCTGGCGGATGCTGCCGCTTCCGAAGCAGCCTTTGCGGTTGCCTCTTTATCCGGCACAATGGTGTATGTGCCTTGTGCGTTTTTCACGGTCATGCTGACCAAGTCGCTGTCCTTATGGCTGTAGAGCTGCGTGGTTTCCAGACTGCTGCTCGATGAACTGCTGTCCCCAGACGGCGCAAAGTGCAGCCCCAGCAGGACGGCCACCAGACCAACCACACAAACCAGCAGGGCAATGAGCGTCCGTTTTGGGTGCCTCATCAGAGCTTCCTCCTTTTTCTGTAAACCAGAATGCCTGCCGCAAAGCAGCACAGCGGCAGTATGATTGTAAAGACGAGCAGACCCACCATGCTGCTGGCAGCACTGGAAAGGGAAATATCCGCCGAGTTGGTCTGTACCGGCGTGATGGTAATCGCATTGGTGCTGTCAGAACCGGTGATGTACTTGGCAAGGTCGGTGCTCCAAAGGCCGTTGCTGTACGTGTTGGTGTTGATAATCCCATCTACAAAGAAGTACGTACTGCCGCAGACTGCCACGCTGGCCTTTGCACTACCCACGGTTTTCTGCCCCATGGCCGCGACAACCGATGCGCCCTTGTTCTTGCTTGCCGCGGAGGAATCCGTGGTTTCCTGTGTCACTGTGTAACTGGAGTCGTTCGATTTGAGCAGCGCACTGGTCGTCACACCGCTGACCGAACTGGAAACCGTCATGGCCTGCGACACCGGTGTGAGCAGATTGCTGTAAGAGGAGTCTTTGTTCAGCGTCACATCCGTGCCCGCCTGTGCCAGGATATAGGACGGCTCCTGCATAACATATTTGCTGGCATCTGACTCCATCACGAATTTGTTTTCAATCGTAATGCCCCATTCTTTCAGGAATGCGGTCAAGTTGGGCATTTTGGTGGGATCCAAAGCGTAGGTGGTTACAATCAGCCCGCGGTCTTTTTTGTTGGTTGTGGAGGAAAGGAACGCGTCCAGCTTCTTAATTTCCGCTTCCGTGTAATCCGTCTGCGGCGCGCCGATGAAAATCATCTGGGCGTTCTCGGGGATTGCATCCGTCAGCAAGCTAAAGTCCTTATTCTGGAACTGGTTGCTGGAGTACAACTTTTTAATGGCTGTGGCTGCTGTGGAGGAAAGCTGCTCCTTATGCCCGGTTTCAAACGCGATAATCGGGCGGTTTTCGGAATTCGCGTTGCTGATGCCGGAGGCCAGCGCATCGCCCACCTGCGCGTAAACCTGCCGGGTGCCAGACTGGCTGTCGCTCTGCACATCAAACAGGTCGGTGTACTTCACCACATAGCTGTTTTTGGGGGTGGTGACCACCACATCGCCGGAGGTCAGGCTGTCATCCGCATATTTTGTAGCGAAACTCGGGTCTTTGTCCAGGTCTTTGTAAGCAACAGAAATCTTGCTGTTGCGCTCTGCCATTTTGCCGGCAATCACACCCACCTGGCTATACTTAATGTTATAGGAAGAAAGAATCTGATTGTTTTTGACTTCCTCTTCCGTGCCGATAATGGTCAGCGTTGTATTCTGCTTCACGCTGTCCACCACTTTTTTAACGTTGTCGCTCAAGGAGTTGAGCCCGCCGGTAGTCAGGTCGATGTTCATGCTCGGAAACTTGCTGCCCAGCATGGAAATCACCACATTGACCAAAACCAGAATCACCAGCCCCAGTGCGGTGATAGCGGTTGCCGTACTGCCGTGGCGGAAGTGCTGAGAGCGCAAAACTTCCCGCAAGGGCTTCTTGCTTTTCTTTTTATCTTCCTTGCGGGCTTTTTTGCGGGCAAGTTCCGCCTCCTGCGCCGCTTTTTCCTCTTTATCCTTGACGTATTCGGATTTTTTCAGCTCGGTGGATTTGTCGCGTCTGTTCATGCTTTTCCCCTCCTCAGTGCCAGCGGCGGCTCTCCAGCCGCCGTCCGGTTAAAAACAGCAGTGCCGCTGTAATGGAAACAAAAAACACCACTGCGGAAATGTCAAAGATACCGGAAGTAAACTGCTGGTACCTGCTGGAAAAAGAAATCCATGTTACAATTTTAGAAAGCACCGAATTGTTCACCGCCGATGCGATCGAGTCGATAACCATCAGCGCAATGGCGATGCCCAGGCTGCCGATGGCCGCAACGATGGGGTTTTCCGTCAGGGAAGAAATAAAAATACCGATGGCTGTCATGGCAGAACCGAAGAACAGCGCGCCCAGATAGTAACCAAAAATCAAGCCCATGTTCGGCTGACCCACAAACAGCAGCACCACCGCCGGAATCAGGGAAAGTGTCATGGCAATCGCATAAACGGCAAACGCCCCGATGTACTTGCCCACCACAATGGAAATCGTGCTCACCGGTGCGGTCAGCAGCGCCTGGTCGGTCTTGCTGCGACGCTCCTCACTGAGTGTGCGCATGGTCAGCACCGGAATGATAAGCATACACCACATAAACATATTGCTGTAAACGTAAGAAACATTAGAGGAGCTGCCGGAGATAAACACCTGCGTGTAAAAATATCCGAACAGCGCCAGCATCACGCCAATGCAGACATACGCCACCGGCGAATGAAAGTACTGCCTCAGCTCTTTTTTTGCAACTGCGCCCATTTTCAGTTCTCCTCCTTCTGTCCGGATTGCTCCGCCGTCTGCGGTTCATCCTTCGGTTTTGCATCTGCGTGCGCGGCGCTGGTTTTTTCTTTGCGGGAAAGCTCCGCATCGGTCGTGGGCACCGTGTAATCCACTGCGTTTGCAAGGATTTTGCGCACCTTTTTATTTTTGGGCTTTTTGCTGAAGTCGCCCCGGTCGTCAACGGTATTGCTGGTCAACCGCAGGAAGATGTCCTCCAGCGTATTGCGCCGTGCAGACATAGAAATCAGCGTCCAATTTTTGTCACAGCACAGGTGAAACACCTCGCGGCGGGCGTCGTCGTGCTCCTTGAGCGCAAAGCGCCAGATGCCCGGCTCGCTTTCACCCGCCGGCTCAATGCCCTCCACGTGCGGCAGGGCGCGCAGCGCCTTTTCCGCAGTATCTTTCGGTGCTTCGATTTCCACCATCAGCCGCTGCGGCTCCACGGTCTTTGCCAGTTCCTCCTGGGTGCCGTCCGCCACAAGGCGGCCATTGTTGACAATCAGGATGCGGTCGCAGGTCGCCTCGATTTCCTGCAGAATATGCGAAGACAGAATCACCGTGTGGTTTTTGCCCAGCGTTTTAATCAGGTTACGAATTTCAATAATCTGCTTTGGGTCCAGACCAACGGTCGGCTCGTCCAGAATCAGCACCGGCGGGTCGCCCAGCAGGGCCTGCGCCAGCCCAACACGCTGCCGGTAGCCCTTGGAAAGGTTGCCGATCAGGCGGGTGTACACATGGTCGATGCCGGTGCGGCGGCAGACCTGCCCGATATGCTCCTGCTTGGATTTTTTCACTTTCTTCAGATCATACAGAAAGCTCAGGTACTCTTCCACAGTCATGTCCAGATACAGCGGCGGCATTTCCGGCAGATAGCCGAGGCAGCTTTTGGCGTCATCCGGTTCCTCCAGCACATCGTGCCCCTCGACCACCACTGTACCGCTTGTCGCGGAAAGGTAGCCTGTAATAATATTCATCGTTGTGGATTTGCCCGCACCGTTCGGCCCCAAAAAGCCCACGACACCGTTGCCCTCCACAGCAAAGCTCACATCCTGCAGGGCGATGTTCGGCCCATATCGTTTTGTGAGGTGGCTGACTTCAATCATCCGTTTCCAACTCCTTTGATTTTCTCCCCACCTGTTCGCAAAAGCAGGACTTTCGAAAAACAGGTTTTTTCCCGCTTTTTTGTAGGCTTCCCACTCGGCGGGATGTGGGCAGCCTTTCTAAAATAGCGTTGTCAGTATACCTTTCCTATCTGAACGTTGTGTGAAGTTCCCGTGGATATCCCGTGGAAGGCCCGGTTTCGTGCTTTAAATTTCTGTACTTTACTTGACGGAACCTTTTCTTGCGTATACAATAAGAATCATTATCCGGTCGACGCATTTTTCCGGTTCCGCCGGCGCCTGTGGGCGGCGCGGAGCCTTTCTACAACCTGTCAGGAGGGGAATTTCATGGCTGTCATAAAACCGTTCCGTGCACTGCGCTATGCCGACAAAGCAGGCAGCATTGCAAAGCTGGTCTGCCCGCCTTATGATATCATAAGTGAGGACGAACGCAGCGCGTATCTTGCCGAAAATCCATACAATGTCATTCGTCTGGAGCTGCCCCGCGGCGAAAAACCCTACGCCGAAGCAGGCCGCACCCTGCATGAATGGGAAAAAAGCGGCATCCTGCAGCAGGATACCCAGCCCGGCCTGTACATTTACGAGGAGGAATTTACCGCTTACGGCCAAACCAAGCGTGTCAAGGGCTTTATCTGCCGCGTCAAACTGGAGCCGTTTGAAAACGGCGTCATTCTGCCGCATGAGGAAACCCTGAGTAAAGCCAAGCAGGATCGCTTTCAGCTGATGCAGTCCACATTCTGCAACTTCAGTCAGATTTATTCGCTGTACATGGACCCCAAGCACGTGACGCGCGCCCGTATTGACGCGCTGAGTCAGGACACGCCCCGCTACGAATTTTCGGACGGCGCGGTCACCCATCGCCTGTGGATTGTCAACGACCCCGTCGCCATTTCGGCGGTCTGCGATGACTTCGCCGCGCGCAGGCTGTACATCGCAGACGGACACCACCGCTACGAAACCGCCCTGAACTTCCGCAACCACTGCCGCGACGAGGGCATCATCTCTCCGGAGCCGGACTACTGCATGATGATGCTGGTGGACATGGAAGATCCCGGTCTGGTTGTCTTCCCGACCCACCGGCTGATACACGGTCTTGACAACTTTGACCGTGAGGCACTGCTGAATCGCTGCCGCGAAACCTTTACCGTTACGCACGAGGAGGGAACCGCCTCCGTTCCGCAGAAGCTCAGCGCCTGCTATGCTGCCGGTCAAAAAGCCTTCGCGTGCTACTGCGGCGGTGACAGCTGGGACTTGCTGGTACTGAAGGACCTTTCTGTGATGCAGGACGTTCTTCCCGAAAAGTCTGCGGCAAGCCGTGGATTGGACGTTTCCGTTCTGCACACACTGGTACTGGAAAAAGTACTGGGCATTGACAAGGAAAACATGGCGCAGCAGAAAAATCTGTCTTACACCCGCGATTTTGACGAAGCCATCGCCAGCGTGCAATCTGGAAAGAACCAGTGTGCGTTCCTGATGAACCCAACCCGCGTGCAGGAAATTCGGGATGTGGCGGCTGCCGGTGAAAAAATGCCGCAGAAGTCCACCTACTTTTATCCCAAGCTGATTACTGGCCTTGCCATGAACCAGATGAACATTCTTCGCTGAACACAAAAACATAAAGGCGGGAAGCATACGCAGATTGACGCTTGCCGCCTTTTTGCCTATAATGAAGGCAGGGCTTCTTTTCGCGGATTTTCTGCCGGAAAGCAGCCGTTCCGCATATTTGTGCTGCGATATTTTTGAAAAGAGGGGGCGTCCATTTTGGCAAGCGGCGCTGAAATCATGGTCAAGTGTCTGGAAAACGAGGATGTACACCTCATTTTTGGGTATCCGGGCGCTGCCATCTGTCCGTTTTACGACTGTCTTCTTCCCTCCTCCGTCCGGCACGTTTTGGTGCGTGAGGAGCAAAACGCGGCCCATATGGCCAGTGGCTATGCCCGTTCCTGCGGCAAGGTGGGTGTGTGCGTGGTGACCTCCGGTCCCGGCGCAACCAACCTGATCACCGGCATTGCCACGGCATATATGGACTCAATTCCGCTGGTGATTATCTCCGGCCAGGTCAACTCCTGGCTGCTGGGACGCGATGTGTTTCAGGAGGCCGACATCACCGGCGCGTGTGAAAGCTTTACCAAGCACAGCTATCTGGTTAAGGATGCTGCCGACCTGCCGCGTATTTTTAAGGAGGCGTTTCACATTGCCTCCACCGGCAGACCCGGCCCTGTGCTGATTGATGTGCCCACCGATGTGCAGAACCAGGAAGTAAAGACTTGGAAGTACCCGGAGTCCGCCTCCATCCGCGGCTACAAGCCCCGCACGCAGGGGCATGCGCTGCAGGTGAAAAAGGCACTCAAAGCCATCAGCGAGGCAGAGCGCCCCATCCTCTGCTGTGGCGGCGGCGTGGTGCTGTCTAATGCCCGTGAGGAAATGATTGCTTTCGCAAAGAAAAGCGGCATTCCGGTCTGCGCAACAATGATGGGCATCGGCGTCATGCCGATGGACAGCGATTATTATATGGGCATGATCGGTATGCACGGTCGCTCCAGCGCGAATCTGACCATGCAGCAGGCAGACCTTGTCATTCTCTGCGGCGCGCGCGTGGGTGACCGCGCGGTTTCCGCGCCGCAGCAGATTGCGGAAAAGGCAAAAATCATCCACATCGACATTGACCCCGCGGAAATCGGCAAAAATATGCCGGTCGACATCCCCATTGTCGGCGACATCCGGCAGGTGCTGCGCAGCCTGACCGAGCAGGTGACCGACACCGTCCCGGAGGCGTGGAAACAGAAAGTGTTGGACTACAAAAATCAATTTCCGCCGCGCGGTGAACCCCGCGAGGACTTTGTAGAGCCGCGTGTCTTCATGCGCGACCTGTCCACCATGATGGAAGAAAAAGCGATTCTTGCCGCTGACGTGGGACAGAACCAGATTTGGGCGGCACGCAACTTCAACGTCAAGGAGGGCCGCTTCCTGACCAGCGGCGGACTGGGTACCATGGGGTACGCAGTTCCCGCCGCCATCGGCGCCAAGCTGGCAAAGCCAAAGCGCCAGGTAGTGGCAGTCTGCGGCGACGGCTCGTTTCAAATGTCCATGTGCGAACTTGGCACACTGATTCAAAACCAAGCCGATGTGAAAATCATCATCATGCAAAACCAAACGCTCGGCATGGTCAAAGAGTTTCAGGACAGGCTTTACGGTGGGCGCTATATTGGCACCTCGCTGCAAGGCGGCGCCCCTGACTTTGTCAAGTTGGCCGGCAGCTACGGCATTCGCGCCTCCTTTGCCTGCAGCAACGCACAGGCAAAGCGGCAGGCAAAGGAAATGCTTTCGTATGACGGCCCTTATATTCTCGTGTGCAGGGTAGACCCCAGCACACCCACCATTTAAGGGAGGCGGCCGTTTATGAAATATACGCTTTCCGTTCTGGTTGAAAACCAGCCCGGTATTCTTTCCAAAGTTGCGGGGCTTTTTTCCCGCCGCGGGTTCAATATTGACTCTCTCGCTGTCGGTGTCACAGACGACGCCTCCGTTTCGCGCATTACCATTGTGGTCAACGGCGACGAGCACATGGTCGAGCAGGTGGAAAAACAGCTCAACAAGCTGATTCAGGTCATTAAAGTCAAGGTGCTGGAACCTGACGCTTTCATCTCCCGCGAGCTGTCGCTTATCAAGGTCAACTGCCGCACGCAGGAGCGCGGCGATGTGATGAAAATTGCTGAGCTGATGCAGGCGCGCATTGTCGATGTGACCACGGTCAGCCTGACACTGGAATTCTGCGACACAGACGAGCGCACCCAGACGCTGATTGACCTGCTGCGGCCGTTTGGCTTTAAGGAAATCGTGCGCGCCGGCACCATTGCCATCGAGCGGGGTGTGCGCACCACCGCCCTTTCCAAACGTACAAAAAGCAAGTCTGCAGCAGATTAAAGAATTAAATTTGAAACTGTAAACTGCTTTACAGTTTCTTTTTGAAATTGCTCTTATAATAAGCCTTAATCAACCTAACTCTTTTCCAGAGCTTCTTTTACGAAGAGGAGCGCCCGGCACCGGCGGGGGGCGAGTCTTGGTTGGATTGCTCCAAGAGTTCCGTTATAGATTAACTATTCTCTTGCTGGAAAGTAAGACAAGGAGGAACAGAACCATGCCAAAAATCTATTACGATGCAGACTGTGACATCAATGTACTGAAAGGAAAGACCGTAGCCGTCATTGGCTTCGGCAGCCAGGGCCATGCCCACGCGCTGAACCTGCGCGACAGCGGTGTCAACGTCATTGTTGGTCTTTATAAGGGCAGCAAGCGCTGGGAGCATGTCGAAAAAGATATGGGCTTTAAGGTCATGACAACTGCGGAGGCCACCAAGGCAGCAGATATCATCATGGTCCTGACCCCTGACGAAAAGCAGGCGGATATCTACAAAAACGATATTGAGCCAAACCTTTCCGCCGGCAAAGCACTTGCTTTTGCACACGGCTTCAACATCCACTTCGGTCAGATTAAGCCCCCGAAAGACGTTGATGTGTTCATGATTGCCCCGAAAGCGCCGGGTCACACCGTCCGCAGCGAATTTGTCGAAGGCAAAGGCACACCGGCACTGGTTGCCGTGCAGCAGGATGCTTCCGGCCACTGCCTGGAGATTGCCCTTGCTTACGGCGCAGGCCTCGGCGCCGCCCGTGCAGCTTTGATGGAGACAACCTTCCAGATTGAAACCGAAACCGACCTGTTTGGCGAGCAGGCTGTCCTTTGCGGCGGTGTTACCGCCCTGATGAAGGCCGGCTTTGAAACGCTGGTAGAGGCGGGCTATCCGCCGGAGAATGCTTACTTTGAGTGCATTCATGAAATGAAACTGATTGTTGACCTGATTTACACCGGCGGCTTCAGCTTCATGCGGTACTCCATTTCCGACACCGCAGAGTACGGCGACTACGAAACCGGCAAGCGTCTGGTAACCCCCGAAACCAAGGCGGAAATGAAAAAAATTCTGGACGAAATCCAGGATGGCACCTTTGCCTCCAAGTGGATCGCCGAAAACAAAAACGGTCGCAGCCACTTCAATGCCTGCCGCCGCATGAACGCAGAGCATCAGCTTGAAAAAGTCGGTGCGGAGCTGCGCAAAATGTACGCCTGGAACGAAGATAAATACGCTGACTAAGCTTTTCAACAAAAAAGACCTGCCGCTTTGCGCGCAGGTCTTTTTTTGGTAATTCGCATGGCGGCCTATTTTTTTCTTGAAACTTTTTCTAACTTCATATAAAATAAAGAGAATAGACAGGTTTGTCCGCACAACGAAGGAGAGATTTTATGGTTTGGCAGCGTTCCATTTTAAAAAGCAATGCAAAAGTTTCCCTGCGGGGGCAGTACGGCGTCAGTTTCGGCGTCAGCATCCTGCGCTCCCTCATTTCCGGCGCGGCATCGTTTCTGCTTCTGCTGATTCTGATGCTGCTTGCACCGTCCGCTCTGAATGAATGCCTGCAGGCCTTGTTTTACGCCGCACAAGACCGCAGCACGCTTCTGACGCAATCCCTGCTTGTCCCGCTCAGCCGCCTGCTTCTGCTGACAGTCGCCGCGGCAGTCTGCACGCTTTTCTTAAAAAGCGCCGTTACGGTTGGCTCTGCCCGGTTTTTCCTGCACAAGCGCTTCGGCGACACCCACGTTTCGACGCTCTTTACCGGCTTTCAGCAGCGCTGGGTACACACCGTCGGCGTGCTCTTTGTAACCGGCTTGATTGCCGGCATCTGGGAAGTGCTTGGCAACGCCATTTCCCGCAGCCTGCAAAGGCAGCAGGTGCCTGCGCTTGATATCGTCGCCTCCATCATTGCGATTGCGGGTCTTGTGGCAACCATTTACTTTGAAATCCGCTATTCCTATGTTGATTTTCTCTTGGCAGATAACCCGAATCTCGGCAACGGCCGCGCCCGCACAATCAGCAATCTGCTGACACAGGGAGAAAAAGGCCGCGTGTTCCTGTTTTACCTCTCCTTCATCGGCTGGTACCTTCTGGCGGCTCTCGCAAGCGTAATCATTCTTACCTGCACAATAATGCACGCGCTGTATGGCAGTCTGTCGGGGATGATGGACCCTTACACTTCCTATATGCCTTATCTGCAGATTCTTTCCTCCTTAGCAAGTGTGCTTCCGGCGCTGCTGTTCTGCGTGCTTTTGGAGTGGGTGCTGTTCAGCCTGATTTTGCCTTATGTGCAGAGTGCCCGCGCGGAGCTTTATATCTTTGTGCGCGACCGCGCACTGAACGCGGGGCTGCTGAACCCCGCCGAGTTGAACCTGCCGGTGCCCGCGCCGCAGGCACCGCCGCAGCAGCCGCCTGTCTGCTGAAAAGCGGCTAAAGACCAGGATGAACGCAATCTAGGAGGCAGAAACTTGAAACTGCTGTATCTGACTTTTCAGGAAGACGACGTTTTATACGCCGGTGTTGTTAAAAAAATCAAGGGGCAGGCTGCCGCGTTTTCCAAGCTCGGCTTCAGCGTCACTTACTCTTTGTGGCAGAAAAACAACTTCCGCTTTTACGGTCATGCAGAAAAAACGATTCCCATCAGCGCCGAGCACGGGCTGATGGCTCGCTTTTATGAGATTGCCGCAGAGCACCTGCTGCAAAATCCCTACCATATTCTCTATGTTCGGCTGGATCGGATTGACTTCGGCGTTCTCAAGCTGCTGCGCACCGCACGGGCCGTTGGCGTGCAGAAAATCATTCTGGAAATCCCCAACTACCCGTATCTAGACACCTACCGAAACTCCTACCGTTTTGTAGAGAATAAAATACAGCGGGCGGTTTCGGCGGTAAAGGTCAACCTCGGCGCACTGCAAGACCAGCTTGCCGGTCCGCAGCTGAAATCCCTGTGCGACGCCGTCATTCTGTTTGGGGACAGTGCCGAAACCTTTTACGGTGTCAAAGCGATGAACGCCACCAACGGGATTGACTGCGATGCCCTGTCGGCGGTTCCGTGGCCAAAAAGCGACCGCACCATCCGGATGATCGGTGTTGCCGGTACGCTGTGGTGGCAGGCTTACGACCGCGTTCTGCAGGGAATGCACAACTACTACGCACAAAACGCCCAACCGGTATTTGACTTCCGCTTTACGCTGGTGGGTGGAGATGCCAAAGAAATGCCGGAGTTTCACCAAACCGTCAAAACCCTCGGGCTGTCCGACCGCGTGGAAACCCCCGGCTTCCAAACCGGAAAAGCGCTGCAAGCTTCCTATGACCGCGCAGATGTCGGCATTTCCACACTCGGCTGTTACCGCCGCGGCATTACGCGCTGTTCCTCGCTGAAAGCGCGTGAGTACGCCGCAGTTGGTCTGCCTTTCCTGTACGCATATGACGACGACTCTCTGCCCGGCGACGCCGCCTGGGCGCTCCGTGTGCCCAATGATAACACGCCGGTCAGCATGGAGCAGCTTGCGCGGTTCGTGCAGGCCTGCCGTGATGATCCGCGCACCGTCATCGAGGAACGGAATTTCGCAGAGGAAACCTACGACTGGGTCGCCATTCTGCACCGCTTCCTGGAATTTTCGGGGTTTGAATTTCCGCCGCTTTCCAGTCAGGTTTAAATCCTCCTGAAAATAGACACAAAAGACGACCGCCGCACAGGCAGTCGTCTTTTTTCTGGCTTTCTGCGTCCAAATCCGCTATAATAGAACACAGAATGACACACGGCGCCGCAAAAAGCCGGCACCGGGACTCGGAGGTTCGCTATGAGAAGAAACAGACCCCTGCGGCTGGGACGCACCGCAGAACTGCTGCTGCTTACAGTCGCGGCAACGGCGGTGGCTGTGTCTGTCATTTTTATGACGGTCGGCCGCGCCAAACGCACCGGCGGAGAGGCGCAGGTCACCAGCACCATTGTCAAGGAACGCATCCTGCACATCAATGAGCTTTCCACGGTCAAATATATGTACACCAATGTCGGAAAATTTTCGCAGTCCAATGATTTTTACGGCTACGAGATTCCGTTTACCACCAAAAGTTTTTTGATTACCTATGACGGTACCATCAAGGCCGGCGTGGATCTGCAGAATGCCGACGTTTCTGTCACCGACAGCACCGTCACACTGACCCTGCCGCCCGCAAAGGTGCTTTCACACGAGATTGACGAAAGCTCTATCCAGGTCTACGATGAAACCAAAAATATCTTTAACCCCATCAGTGTCAAGGACTACACCGACTTCGCCGCCAAAGAAAAAACAAAAATGGAGCAGAAAGCGATCAGCCACGGGCTGCTCAAAGAGGCTGCCGAGAAAGCAGAAACAAACCTTTCCGAACTGTTGACTTCTGTGGTGGGCAGTCGGAAGGTGGTTCTCCGCGAGCAGGCAGTATCCTCTGCGGCAGGCACTTCCTCCGCAGGGGAATCTTCCGCGCAGGCAGACAGCAGCGGCTCTTGAGCCTCAAAAAGGCAAAAAAGGCAGCCGCCGCGTTTTCAAAACGCAGGCGGCCGCTTCCCGGTCTATTTTGCTTTTTTTGCGTCCGCTTTCTGCTGAAAGCGCTCACTGCCCACCGCAACACGCCTATGCGTGCCGGTTGCGCACACGCCAGCCTCATCCTCAGCTCGCAGTGTAAATGTAAAACCGCGCCCCTCATGCGCTGTCAGCTGTGCGGTTACGGTCACATCCATCCCCAGCGGCGTAGGGGCGGTGTGCTCCACACTGATGGCACAGCCAACCGTGGTCTGCCCCTCCGGCAAAAGCCGCTGTGCCAGCTGCGCGGCCGCCTTTTCAAACCATGCGCACACCACCGGCGTGGCAAGCACCCGCAAGCTTCCGCTGCCGACGTTTACCGCCAGCATTTCCTCTGTTACTTCCTGTGTCAGAACCACTGTCTCTGCCATTTGCGATTCCCCCATAAAATGCTATGCTATTTGTAAAAGCAATTTGCTTTTATTGTACCAAAATTTCATGTGAAAGCCAAGGCGGCACTGTGCCGCCTTATGAAGGAGTCTTCCTGATGCAGTACCCAAAAGCCGTTTTATTCGATTATGGCATGACATTATGCACCGAACCGCCCGCCGACATTGAAAAAGGCTATGCCGCACTTCTGCAAAACGCAGCCTACAACCCACACCACGTTACCGCCGCACAGCTGACCGAAACCGCAGAGCAGGCAAAGCGCGACCTCGGTTGGTTCGGGCCCGAGCAAAACGAAGTTCTGGAAACCTATTACCTTTCGTTTCTGCACTATCTGCTTGAACAGTTCGACATCACCCTGCGCGTCAGCACCCTGCGGGCAGAGCAGATTTACTGGGACGCCTGCTCCCCCGCCACGCCTGCTCCCTACATAAAGGATGTGCTCACCGCGCTGCAGGCGCAGCACATTCCTTTCGGCGTGGTCAGCAACCTCTGCTTTACCGGCGCAACCCTGGAGCGCCGCCTGCACGCCTGCTTTCCGGATGACCCCTTTCGGTTCATCCTTGCCAGCAGCGAATACTGCTTCCGCAAGCCGAATACCCGCTTTTTCGCTCTCGCCCTGCATAAAATGGGCATAGCCCCTGCAGACACGTGGTTCTGCGGCGACAATCCTGTCTGTGACATTGAGGGGGCTGCTGCTGCAGGGATGCATCCGCTCTGGTACCGCTGCCAAAATGACTTTGCGCAGTGCCGGCAGCCGGAGGCTCCCTGCACCAAGCTGTCTGACTGGCGCGGCTTTTTAGACCTGCTTGCGCAGAGCCACTGAAAATTTATGCAAAAATACAGTGCTTTGTCCATTCCTTTTTCAAAATAATATGGTAAAATGACAGTATCCATCATGCTATTTCGGTTGAAAGGAGCCTTTACAAACATGGAAAAACGAAAAACCTGCCCCAGCTGCGGCGCTTCCAATCCCGCCGACGCCGCTTACTGTGAGCAGTGCGGTATCCGCATGGAACCAGAAGCAGCAACCGCACAGACAGAACCCACAGAGCCTGCCGCCCAGGCTGTGCCGAATCCCGCAGCAGCCGACGGAAGCGCCCGCCCGACCGATGCGCCGCAGGAGCCGGCATCCGCAGGCACCGGCGAATCCGCTTCGCAGGCAGCCGCTGCCGATGAGCAGCCGCAGCCAAACGCCGCGCCCAACGGCCAGCAGCCGCCGTATCAGCCCGGTTACGGTTACGGCGCACCGCAGCCAAACGCCGCGCCCGACAGCCAGCAGCCGCCGTACCAGCCCGGTTATGGTTACGGCGCACCGCAGCCAAACGGTCAGCACCCGCCCTACCAGCCCGGCTTTGGTTACGGCACACCCGGCGCTCAGCCGCCGTATGGATACGGCGGCTTCCCACGCCCGTCCCGCCCGCAGTTCCCGTTTGGGCAAATTGACCGTATTTTCGGGCACTTTGACGGCCGCTTCGTCCCCGGCAGCCTGACCCCTGTGCGCAGCCGTTCTGTGGCGGCAATTCTATGCCTGCTGCTCGGCCCGTTCGGTCTTCACAAATTTTACACCGGTCAGTGGGGTTGGGGCGTGGTGTACCTGTTCCTGCTTATCACCCTTGGCTGGACCGGCTGGATCTGGGGCATTGCCTATGCGGTTTCCCTGACAGAGGCAATCCTGCTGTTTACCATGAGCAACGACGACTTTCAGAATAAATATCACGTGCGCGCCTCATAAGGGCGCAGCCCCGCAGCCGGTTCCCCTTTGCCTGCGGGGCTTTTCCGCAGGCAGAATCCGGATTTTCTTTGTTCCGCTATCGCTTCCGCCTTGCGTTTCCCGTGCGGGAATGGTATACTCTTAGATAGATTAAGACACTTGAAACAGAGCCGTCTGCAAGGGGCTTCCCGCGGCTCGTTTGTCGGAAAAGAAGGAAAAGACTGCATGAAACTTGGCATCGTGGGGCTGCCGAATGTCGGCAAAAGCACCCTTTTTAACGCAATCACCAACGCAGGCGCACAGAGCGCCAACTACCCGTTCTGCACCATCGAACCCAATGTGGGTGTCGTGGCTGTGCCGGACAAGCGCCTGGACAAGCTGGCGGAAATGTACCATCCGCAGAAGTACACCCCGGCAACCATTGAATTTGTGGATATCGCAGGTCTGGTAAAAGGCGCCAGCAAGGGCGAGGGTCTGGGAAACAAATTCCTCGCGAATATTCGTGAGGTAGACGCCATCATCCACGTGGTACGTTGCTTTGTAAACGACGACATCGTGCACGTTGAGGGCAGCATTGACCCGGCACGCGACATCGACACCATCAATGTGGAGCTGATTCTTTCCGACCTGGAGGTTTTAGACCGCCGCATTGACAAAACCAAAAAGATGATAAAGGCGGACAAATCCTATCAGGAGGAGCTGGACTTTTTCCTGCGCGTGAAAGAAGCGCTTGACAACGGCAAGCCTGCCCGCAGCGTGGAATGCACCGAAGACGAAGCGGCGCTGCTCGCAACGGTAAACCTGCTGACCAACAAGCCCATCCTTTATGCCGCCAACATGAGCGAAGAAGACTTTAAAAACGGGATTCAAGGCAACGAATACCTGAAAGTCGTCGAGGACATTGCCCGGCAGGAGCACGCGGGCGTTCTGCCCATTTGCGCGGAAATCGAAGCGGAAATCTCCAACCTGGAGCCGGAGGAAAAGGAAATTTTCCTCGCCGATATGGGCTTGACCGAGTCCGGACTGGACCGCCTGATTCAGGCTTCCTACTCGCTGCTGGGGCTCATTAGCTACCTGACCGCCGGAGAGCCGGAGGTGCGCGCCTGGACCATCACAAAGGGCACCAAGGCGCCCCAGGCCGCCGGCAAGATTCACTCTGACTTCGAGCGCGGCTTCATCCGCGCGGAAGTGGTCGCTTTTAACGATTTAGTGTCCAGCGGCAGCATGAACGCTGCCCGTGAAAAGGGTCTGGTTCGCAGCGAGGGCAAGGACTATGTCATGCAGGACGGTGACGTGGTTCTGTTCCGCTTTAACGTGTAACAAAACTTTGTCCATTTTGCGGGGATAATTTTTACACCTCCGCTTAAGATAAAATGGAGCATAAAGGAGGATATCGTCATGGAACTCAAAGGCAGTAAAACAGAAGCAAACCTTGCCGCGGCGTTCGCCGGCGAAAGTCAGGCACGCAACAAGTACACCTACTATGCCAGCAAGGCAAAAAAAGAAGGTTACGAACAGATTGCGGCGATTTTTGAAGAAACCGCAAACAACGAAAAAGAACACGCAAAACTCTGGTTCAAGCTTCTTCATGACAACAATATCCCAGATACCGTCACCAACCTGACGGACGCAGCCGCAGGCGAGCGGTACGAGTGGACCGAAATGTACAAGGAGTTTGCAGACACCGCAGAGGCAGAGGGCTTCACCGCCATTGCCGCCACCATGCGCATGATTGCCAGCGTGGAAAAATCCCACGAAGAGCGCTACCGCAAATTGCTTGACAACCTGAAAGAAGACATTGTTTTCCGGTGCGAAGAAGAAACCGTCTGGGTGTGCCGCAACTGCGGTTACATCTATGTGGGTCGCGAGGCACCGAAGGTATGTCCCGCCTGCAAACATCCGCAGGCGTACTTCGAGCGCCGCGCGGAAAACTACTAATTGGCCTTTTTCTCCCCCTTTTTATAAGGAAAGACCGGCTGCTGAACTTTCTCAGCAGCCGGTCTTTTTTTGCATTTCTCTTTTTCTGCTCTGCCCGCAGGCGGTCAGCGGGTCACCGTGCACGCAAATACACGATACGCTTGCCCGCCGATGGAAATATACACACCGGCGTTTCCAGGCTTCAGGCAGCGGTAGCTGTAGTAATAAGCCGTACGCCCGTCCGCCTGCCGCACACTGCCGTTAAAGCGGGTGGAAAGCACAGAACCATCGCCGACCGTATATACCGGCAGCGCGCTGCTGCTGTTGGGCACAATGCGGAACGCGTAAGTCTGCCCAACGCGCATATGTACATCCACGGTCGTATCGCTGGTAAACGGCGGTGTGGAAAGCGAAACCGTAAACAGCCGCTGTGCCATCCCATTTACATTCGCATAAATGCCGGTTTCCTCGCCGCTGTGCCCGCAGCCGTAAACCTCCATCTGCATTTCGCCGGTAGAGGCATCCCACGGCTTCAGCACGTGCAGCTGCGCAACTGCGCCGTTGCCGCAGACCATCTGCGGCTTTGTTTTGCTGGTAACCGTAAAGGTTCGCGCCGAGCCAAGCGGCAGCACCGTCTGTCCGGTGCGGCTGCTTTGGACTGCCGGCGCATTGGCAAAAACTTTAATGGCTGCGTTTCCGGTTGTACTGCCGCGCTCTGTCTGCAGGCGGTCATTACCCGCCTGGTCTTTCCAGCCGGCGTTCGCTTCCTTGTAGTAGCTTTGTCCTGCCGTGCAGCTAATCTCCACGCCGTAACCGTCCTCGGAGATGTTGGACTTGCCGGACTCCACCAACACGCCGTAAAGCGTCTGCCCGTCTTCCGGATAGCTAACCTGCTCCACCACAGAGAAAGTATCGCCTTTGTTAAGCAGGAGATTGCTCCCCAGTGGAACCGTGTAATACCCCGCATCGGAAAAGGTCTTTTTCAGCGACACCAGATGACCACCGCTCGCGGGATTCCCCTCTGTGGGGTTTACATAGATGTCAATCGTTGCAGTCGCGTTGGCGCGCGCTGCCTGTACGGAAACCGCCTGCAGCTGGGTGTCTTCCCGTGCTGTAAACACATTTGCAAACTGCACCGGTTCATCCGAACTCCATACGGAAGCGCCCAGACCGGCACCATCGTACTGGTAAATCTGCGAATAGGTGTGCGCGGTCTGTGTTCCCTTGTAAGCGGTATTTTCCATTTCGAAGGAAGTTGGTTCGCTCAGGGAAAGGTCGTAATAGGACAGGTAGAAATAGCCGTCGCTGCCGACACCGCCCTCATCACTTTTGCCGGAAGTCCAGGTTGCGCTGCTGCCCCAGCTGTTTTTCACCAACCAGGCACCGTCACCCTGCGGCGTGCTGACAAAGTTCTCTTTGGCGTAATTATCATCCCAGCCAACCAGCGTTACCTCGTGGTTAGCGTAATACAGTTTTTTGTCATTGCAATAGTACCCGTTTGTATCTTCGCCGTAAAAACGATTCTGTTCCGCAGTGTCTTCCGGTGCGTGATACCCCACGCTCACCGCACCCTGCTGCATGATTGCCTGTTTCACCGCGGTGCGCGCCTCACTGCTGTAAGAAATGTCGCCGGGCAGGCCGTTGCGCTGCAGGTCATACACAACCGGCTCCGGCAGAAAAACCGCATTCTGCAGGTGCGAACGGGAAATGGTCTGCAGAGAAGAATCCGTCACAGCCTGCAGCTTTCCGGATGCGGTCGTTTTGTACGGCAAATCGGACTCGTCCGCCGCACCGTACCAGCGGGCCAATGTCGGCACAGAAATAGCACGAGAACCGCCGATATTAAACGTATCCGCAGTGGTAAAGGTGTCGGCGCCGGCATACTGGCTGACCGTGCCGCTGTTTTGACCATGAAACGCGAACCAGACCAGATGCTTTTCGGAAAGGTCAACCGCCTGCCCTGCGGCCGCAACGGAGGAAAAAGCAGTGCCCAAAGACTTCAGTGTGGTCAGAAGATTGCTTTCTGCAGAACCAAGCGCACCAAACGCCCAGCAGGTGCCATTGCTTTTCTGATCCTTAACCGGCGTTACCCGGTTTTCCGTGCGCAGGTCATAGCTTGCCGGCAGTGTGCTTTGTGCGCGCCGTAGCGCAGTCCGCGCTGTCGGCTCGTGGTCTTCTGCCATGGTCAGATAAGCGCCGTTCTGCTGCAGTTCGCCAACCTTAACAAGGTGCGAACTGCTGCTGACCGCCGTACCGGCCGCGCTGACCGGCACACTGACCGACAGCAATAGCGCCAGAACCGTACCGACCGCGATTCCCTTTTGAAAATGTTTCATATTATTTTCCCTTTCGTGTTTCCGCGCCCGCCTGCCCGCGGTTTATTTTCTGGCAGCATGAACTCCTAATTCTTTCTATTATAAGCCGCACGGTTCGCGCAGGTCAAGTCCAGCAAAAAGCCGCGGCAGAAGTAAAAAAACTCCGCCGCGGCTTTTCGTCTTTTCTCATGCCTGTACAGTACAGTAAAACACGCGGTACGGCACACCGTCTATGGTGATATAGATGCCGGCTTCGCCCGCCGACTTACAGGTGAACTGATAGTAATAAGCCACCGAGCCGTTAGAGAGCCGCTTGCTGCCGGAATACCCGGTTGCTAAGATTTTACCGTTGCCGGAAGTGTAGCTTGGTACCTTGCTGCTGTCATCGGGAATAATTCGAAAACAGTACGTGTCACCCACGCGTTTGATAAAATTCACCGTTGTGTCACTGGAGAACGGCGGATTAAACAGTGTCACGGTGCAGAGAAGCTTTGTTTCTCCATCCGTCGTCATCGAAATATCCGCACTTTCACCGGCGTGGCCGTGGCCGTAAACTTCGACTTCCGTATCGCCTGTCTGTGCATTACGCGAAACCATGCGCACCTTCGCGGCTGCGTCACTGCTGCTGGTAAACACCGGCACAGAAGTACTGGATATATGAAACACATACGTGGAACCGACCGCCAGGTTTTTTGCAGCACCGGCTGTTTCCAACGCCGTACTGGACTGCTCCGCCTGCGGATTGTCCGATGCAAACGCCTTGATGACCGCATTGCCAACCTTGCTTCCATCATTGTTGAAGCCGCTCTTTTCCGCTAAATCCACCCAGTCGCCGCCGCTTGCGGACATATAACTCTGTCCGGCGCCGCACACCACCTGCACGCTCATATTGCCAAGGGACTTTCCGGTTTCATACAGCATGGCATAGCGCGTACTGCCGCTTCGCTGGAACGAGGAGGACTCTACCACCGCAAAAGTTTCTCCCTTTTTAAGAGAAAAGGACTGGCTGCCCAGAGCAATAGTGTAATACCCCGCATTCGTGAAATTCCGCGTCAGGGACGCAACGTGCTCTCCGCTGGTCGGATTCCCCGCGGAAGGGTTCTTATAGACATCCACTGTCACCGTGCTGCCCGCAGCGATGGCATAAGCGGAAACTGCCTCCAAGGTGCTGTTGCTGCGCGCGGTAAATACATTTGCAAAAGATGTGGGCTGCTTCATGCTGTACCAGCCCGCCCCCATACCGACACCGTCGTACTGATAAATTTCATCATACGTATGCGCGGTGTTGGAGGAGCTGTAACGGATTGATTCCATCTCAAACGATGTGGGTTCCACAAACGACTGGTCATAATAGGAAAGGTAAAAATATCCGTCTGTGCCGTTTCGGTTCGAAGTGCCGGTGCCCCAGCTGTTTTTGACAATCCACGCACCGTTCTTTGCCGGACGGTTCGACGCATTGAAGTTTGTACGTGCGTAGTTGTCGTCCCAACCGACAATGCTGACCTCATGGTTAGACTGCAGGTCGCGCGGGCAAAAATACGCAGCGGTAGAGGCGTTATAATACGCTTTATTCTCTGCCGTCGAAGTGGGAGAATGATACCCCACGCTGACCGCGCCGTCTGTTTTGACCGCCTGCTTGATGGCGGTCAGTGCCGCCGTGTCAATGACACCGCGCTGCACCGGTTCCGGCAGATACACCGCATTTTCCAAGTGTGCACGGGAAATCGTCTGCAGGGCGTTATTCCCCACCGACTGCACATTTCCCTTCGCATCCATAAGGTACGGCAAATCCTTTTCATCCGCACTGCCGTACCACCGCGCCAGTGTCGGCACGGAAATAAAGCGGGAACCGCCCGTTGTAAACGGATCAGCGGCAGAAAATGTGTCATTGCCCGCATACTGGCTGGTTTCCTGCCGGTTAGTTCCGTTAAAAGCGAACCACACCAGCTGTCGCTCGGAAAGGTTCACCGCAGCACCGGCGGCCGCCGGTGTTGCAAAGCGGATGCCCTGTTCCCGCAAAGTCGTCAGCAGGTTGGACTCCGCGGACGCAACTGTGCCGAATGCCCAGCAGGTGCCGTCCTTGCCCTGTGCCTTGACCGTGGTCACACGTGCGGAGCCGCTGTCGTTACGCAGGTCAAACTTTGCCGGCAGGGTGCTGCCGGTACGCAGCCCCTTGCCGGGCTGTGCCTGCTGCGCTGCGTGGTCTGTTTGCATGGTGACGAAACCGTCGTTTACCTGCAACTCCCCCACCCGCTCCGGCGTGGTTTCGGGAACCGAGGCCGCCTCGGCCGGCGCTGCTGTGGCGGCAGCAGTCAGAAGGACTGCCGCTGTAAAGGCTGCGAAAAACTTCCGTATTTTTAGCTTCTTCATTGTGGCACCCCTCCAATATTGAAAATAAAATTCTTAAAATTGTTTTATCAATCCGTGTTTGTCTTCTCCGCTTTCCTGTGTCTGCGCAGATCCCTGAAAAACTGCCGGAGCACCTCTGCACACTCGGCTTCCAGCAGTCCCTGCTCCACCTGCGGATGGTGATTATAAGGCAGCGCGTACAAATCGACCACAGAGCCGCAGGAGCCAGCTTTTGCATCCTTTGCACCGTACACCAGGCGCGGAATGCGGGCGTTCAGGATTGCTCCCGCGCACATCGGACATGGCTCCAACGTCACATACAGCGTGCACTGCCAGAGCCGCCAGCCGCTCAGCGCTTTGCAGCCGCCGGAGATTGCCTCCAGCTCTGCATGGCACAGGGCGTTTTTGCCGGTTTCCCGCCGGTTTTGCCCCTCTGCAATGATTTCCCCGTCTTTGACAAGAACCGCGCCGACCGGCACCTCACCGCGCGCCGCCGCCTGCTTTGCCAGCTCCAGCGCACGACGCATACACTGCTCATCCGTCATCATGACCGCACCATATAGAAAATGCTGAACCCGATGCCGTACACCAGCATGAGCACGCCGCCCGCCGAAGTGACCAGCCCGCGCATCCTGCCACCCAGGGTAGAAACCATGCGCTGCACCGGCACCCACAGCTTTGCGAAGGACTCCGGCCCCTGCCGCACCAGCCGCACCAGCACCAGCGCCAGCCCGGCGGCAAATACCACAGCAAAATACGTGATAGAAAACACATTGGAAACCTGTGACCCGAAGCTTTGCCCCAAAACGGATGCCAGCGTGGCAAGCCCGTTGTTCAGCATATGCAGCAGCATCCCCGGAAGCATATTATCCGTGCGCACCCGCAGGTACCCAAACACCAAACCGACCAGGGTGGCAAACACAAACTGTCCGGCGTTGCCATGGTAAAGGCCAAACAGTATGGAGGAAACCAGAATAGCAAACCAGTCACCCCACCTGCGCAAGCTGCCCAGAACCGCGCCGCGAAACAGGATTTCCTCGACCAGAGGCGGAATCACCGTACTGTAAATCATATAGAACGCCTGCGTGCTGAAGGATTTGTCTAACGGCATATCCGGAATGTTTCCGGAAAGCCCAACCGCCTGCAAAAATGCCTGCACCGCCTGGGTGGGCCAGTTGCTTGCAAGCGTCAGCATCATACCAACCACGCACAGCAGCAGCACATCGGCGCGCGTCAGGCCGACCTTTTGCGGCCGACTGAACGGCAGAAGCCGCTCGACCGATTCCTCTCCGGTCATCACATAAATCATGGGGATCAGCGCCAGAAACAGATAGCCGATGCAGGAAGAAAGGTACTCCAGCAGCGTGCTGTGCGCTCCCTCAGCGGCCCCCGCCGCGTAAAGCGCCGCAACCAGCAAAAACTGGACAGCCATCATCAGACCAATGGAACCCAGCACCATCCAGCCGGCTCTGCCAGCTGCCCGCTGCGCTCCCCGGCGCTCGTTCCTTTCGTAAATCCGGAGTTGCAGAAAATCGGAATTTGTCAGGTTAGAATGATTCATTTTTTACCCCTTTTCGTTCCGTCTGCTATCTCCACGCCCCAATTATACCGCGCCCTACTAGGGATTGCAAGAGACAGCAGAAAGAAAAACAAAATTTCATGGTTTTTTTACGGTTGTTTCTATCTTATGCAGTTTTGCACGGCGCACACCGCCGAAAATGACAAAAAGAACCCACCGCAACGCTTCTGACGTGTGATGAGTTCTTTCAAAAACAGAATGTTCCGGCGCGTTCCTTGTTTCCGTTCATGCGGCGGCGCGGTGCTGCCGGTTCAGCTGGTTGAGCCATACCAGCAGCCCAACGGTCAGCAGAGCAAACCCCGCGCTGCCGTAGCCCACACTGGAAAGGCCCGCACCCGAAACCAGCAGCCCCCCGACAAACGAGCCCAGCGAAATGCCAAAATTGAAGAAGATGGAGTTGAAGGAGGACGCCAGCACCATGGAGCCCGGATAATCTGTTTCCGCCACTGCGAAAAAGTGCAGCTGAATCGGCGCGTTCAGCAGATACATGGTCACGCCCAGCAGCAGGATTTCCACCGTGCCCCCCATCTGGCTGTGCAGAAACAGCTGCAGCACCAGAAACAAAACCGCCTGCAGCAGAAACACCCACGGCATCCGGCGCAAACCGCCTTTTTCCGCCAGCACTCCGGAAAGCAGGTTGCTGGCAATGGAGGTCAATCCGTAAAGGAACAGCACTGTGCTGACTGCCGATGCCGGATAGTGCAGCGAGGTCATCAGAATCGGGCGTAAATAGGTGTAAAACACATAAAACCCCGCCGCGCTGAACAGCGGCAGCAACACACCAATCTGAATGCGCCGGTCGCGCAGAATCTGCAGGTTTCCTGCCTTGCCCTTGGCTTGCGGCAAGGCGCCGGTGCGCGGCAGCAGCACCGCCAACAGCGCAAGCACCGCCAGTCTCAGCACCACAATCGTTAAAAAGGAATACCGCCATCCGGCATGAACGCTAATCCACGTACCGGCCGGTACCCCCAACACCGAGGCAATGCTGAAGCCGGAAAAAACATAAGAGACTGCCTTAGCGCGCTTTTCCGGCGGCACCATTTCATCTACAAATGTGAAGCCGAGCGAGATCATCGGGCCGGATACCACCGCGGTCAAAATCCGCGAAGCCAGCAGGCTGCCGTAGCTGCTGCTGAAAAAGCTCAGCAGGTTGCCCAAAATGAAGAGCACCGTCAGCACCAGAAGCGCCGTATAGCGCCGGTACCGCCCCAGCAGCGTGGTCACCAGCGGCGTAACCAGCGCATACACCAGCGCAAAGACCGTCACCAAATCTCCTGCCTGCGTAACGGGTATCTGCAGACTGGCCGCGATGTCCGATAGAATGCCCACAACCAAAAACTCACTGCATCCCAAAATAAAACTCATCCATACCAGGGCTGCAACCTGCAGCCACATCTTTTTCATTGGTCTACCCCTCTTTAAAACGATGCCGCAAAGCAGCGCGGTTCCGCACGCTGTCTGCTTTGCGGGATTTTTGATACCCCTCTGTTCGCCTGTCACAGCGGGGCGGACACTTTGGCGCACCGCCAAAAGCACCGTTGGCAGACGCACGCGGTGCTTTTTCAGTGCATCTCCCTGCGGCAGCGCCACCAGCGCTGCAACTGCCATCTCCCCTTGCCGTTTGCAGGAACAGAAGCGCCGCTTTTTCCGTTTCATTATAGCGTATGCGCCCCCAAAAGACAATCCTCTTTGCGTGTTTGCGCAAAGAGGATTGTCAAGGAATTTTTCATTAAAAGTAAAGTTCGCCCTGAAAAAGCATTTCCGTTACAAAGCTTTATATGGGAGATATACTAATCCACTTCCCTTTGTCGGCAATTCATGCGTCAATATTGCAACTAAAATCTCTTTGGTGCTAGGGTATGTATGCAAACCATCAAGATAATCAAAGAAAAACGGCGGCGACTCTTGCGTTTCAAAAATAAACTCTCGCCCAAAAACAAGCCAAAATAATATGATAAATGCCTTGACATTCACGCTGCGTGATAGTCTATACTCCAAGTAACATTAAAATATGTGAGTAGGATTTCACTATCAAGCAAATAAGGAAAAGGTGAGATTATGGAAATTAACATTTTGAACACGCACAAGCTTTACTGTGAAATGATGTCCATACCCGACAAAGATAGGTCGGCATTTTTCAATGAAAAAATACTTGAGCCGTTTGCGCCTATGTTTGAAAAAACTATGATGCCGCGCAATCCAGAGGCAATGTTTTGTTTCCCTTTAACAGGTGCAGATGATGTCGCTAAGGGTATGCTTAATCAACTAATGGCTATGAATGTTTGGACCGAAGCCAGATATGTGATTGAAAATTCCATGAATGATTTGCAAAAAGTCGGTATTAAAATGCCAGAAAAAATGAACTTCAGTACGGCAAAGAAATTCGCAAAAGATTTGGTGACGTTGCTATAGATGCCAGCAATGCCAAGATAATAAAATTAACGAACGCACAATATGAGGATATGCAAAAGTTATCTCAACAAATAAATAGTGCGCTGAAAACGGCTTTTGAACAGGGGGATCCCTCCAGTGAGCTTGCACAGCAAGTATGCACTTGGCATAAGGAATGGTTAGGATATTACTGGAATCACTACTCAAAGGAAGCACACCTCGGATTAGCTCAAGCGTATGTTGCTGACCCTCGTTTCGAAAAATACTATGATGATATTAAACAAGGTTGCGCTGAATTTTTGTTTGAAGCATTGAAAATTTATTGCAAGTAAATATGCACTTAAAATACAAACACAATATATGCAACCCACCGTGTAAGCAAAGGGGTAGGAACTGCTGTTCGGCAGAAAAAACCTGTTCTTCCCCTACTGAGCACGGAAATCCCGGTGTTTTCCTCAAAAAAGACGGCCGCAGCGTTTTGCCCTGCAGCCGTCTTTTAAATTGGTAGATTTTGTGGACCTCAAAGCCTTTGATATTTTTCCAGCAGGCGGGCAGCCAGGCGGCTGTCCACGTGCGTAAAGTCGTCGCTCTGCGCACCGCTGCACTGCGCATTGATTTCCAGTGCCTTCTGGTACGTGGCAAAGCGGGTCGCCTTTTTCAGCGGATTCGCCTCCCCTTCCAGAAAGAACAGAAAGCCCATGCGGTCGGTCGCGGGATTCGCAAAGCAAAAGCAGCCCGCCTCCACCGCTTTGCCCTGCTTTTCTTCCACGATGGCCGCCAGGCCTGTTTTGACCAGTTCCACACCCACATCGTCCAGATCCGCCTCAAAAATGAGGACTTTTTCTTTCAGCTCCATCGGGGAGGTTACCGCGCGCTTCTGAACGCCGGACAGCTGTGGGAATCGGGTGTCTACCTCGACTTTTTTCAGATCCTGCTCGCTGCCTTCCGGCACCAAATAGATCATGAATTTCTTCGCCTTGTCATGGTACAGGCAGGGATAAACCAGCTCCGCCTGATAGCCGCAGTGCGGGCATTGCCAGTCGAAAAGGGTTTCATCCAAAACCTTCTGCCGCAGCGCCGGCTCCGTATCCGCGCTGATGCCGGTCCACATCTTTGTGCGCACCGGCTTTCCGCACTGCGGGCAGCAGACATCTTTATTCACCTGAGTAGACATAAAATAAAAACACCCCCGTGTTTGATTGCTGATGATACAGGATTTTATTATACCACAATTGCGCCGAAATGCCTACCGAAAACCCAACTCCTCCGTGAAATTTTTACCCTGCCGCGGGAAAAAGCGCCTTTCTCTCAAATACCCCTGTTAAAAGCGCCGCCGATGCGGTATAATAAAGCCAAATAACTGACCACAACTATTTCCGCATCGGTACCCGGTGCGGCACGGAGGAACGAATCATGGGAATACTCGATTCTTTTGGAAAACAGCTTTCCGGCACATTTGACAGCCTGCGTGAAAAAAACCACCGCTCGGCTGTCATCAACCGGCTGCGCATTGTCATCAAAAATGAGCGCGAAAACAGTGCCCGCGCCTACGTTGCCCTGGGAAAATATTACTACGAACATTTGCGCGCGCAGGGCAACGCCGAAACCGAAGCGCTGTGCGCCTCCATTGATGACAGCGACCGCCGCTTGAAACGCGCTTTTGCGCATTTGGAAGAAATCCGCGAGCAAACCATTGCACAGGTACCGGAAACCGAGTGTGCCGACTGCAGTGACGACTGCAGCGCCTGCAAGTTCCAGGACAACTGCGGCAACACCGAAGCCGCGCCTGCCGAAACGGAATCCACGGAAACCCCCAAGGAACCGTCAGAGCCGATTCCGTCTGCTCCGCTCGCTGCACCGATTCCGCCGGAGCCTGCCGTTACACCGGCGGAAGAGGAAGCCGCCCCGGAGGAACCTGAAGCGTGAAAGGAAAAGTATTGGTAGGCATGAGCGGCGGCGTCGACAGCAGCGTTGCCGCTCTTTTACTGCAGCGTGACGGCTGGGACGTGGTGGGCTGCACGCTGCGGCTGCATTTGGACGACCCCGCCTTTCCTACGCGGGAGGGTGGCTGCTGCTCCTTTCAGGACGTGCAGGATGCCCGCCGCATCTGCTACAAACTGGGCATTGACCACTTCATTTTCAATTTTACCGATTTGTTTGAAGACCGCGTCATCCGCAACTTCATGGAGGAATACGCTGCCGGACATACCCCCAACCCCTGCATCCGCTGCAACCGCTGGCTCAAATTCGGCGCCATGCTGCAGCGCGCCAGGGAACTGGGCTGCGACGCTGTGGCCACCGGACACTACGCCATTGTACAGCAGGGGAACAACGGCCGCTGGCAGCTGCGCGCCTCCCCCACCGGCAAGGATCAGAGCTATGTGCTGTACAGCCTGACACAGGAGCAGCTGGCACACACGCTGCTGCCGCTTGCTTCCCTGCCAAAGTCTGCAGTGCGCGCCATTGCGGAGGACGCCGGCCTGCCGGTTGCGCACAAACCGGACAGCCAGGAAATCTGCTTTGTTCCGGACAATGACTATGCCGCTTTTCTCTGCCGCCGTGGGCAGGTCAGCGAGCCGGGCGACTTTGTGGATGCACAGGGAACGGTACTGGGCCGTCATCGCGGACTGACGCACTACACCGTCGGGCAGCGCAAAGGGCTGGGTATCGCCTTTGGGCAGCCAATGTATGTGACCCGTCTGGACGCAGTGCACAACCGCGTTGTTCTCGGGCCGGAGGGCAGCCAATACAGTCGTTCGCTGCTTGTGCGCGACCTGAACTGGGTTTCGATTTCCGCACCGGAAGCGCCGCTGCACCTGCAGGCAAAAATTCGCTATCAGGCGCGTCCGGCTGCGGCCACGGCGGTGCCGCAGCCGGACGGCGCGCTGCGACTCAACTTTGACGAACCGCAGCGCGCGCCCGCGCCGGGGCAGGCCGCTGTTTTTTATGACGACGACTTACTGCTGGGCGGCGGCATAATTACACAAACGTTCGCACTGTAAAACAAACGCCCGGAGGCTTCCGTTTGAGCTGGAAGTTTCCGGGCGTTTAAGTTTCCGGTCAGTCGCTGGGAATAAAGCAGCTGTACCGCAGTGCGTGCTGCAGCCGACACGCCGCCCGCTGCAGATGTTTGGAAACTGTCGGCGAAGTAATGCCCAGCGCGGCAGCGATGTCTTTCACCCGCTGCCCGGCAAGCCGGCGCTCCAGGCACTCGCGCTGCCGCTGTGTCAACTCCTGCCGCATGGCCAGCCGCAGTGCTCGGCGCATAGCGTCGTAGCGGTAGTCCGGCTGGTCCGGGCCGGAACCGCTCAGCTCCTGCGGCAGCAGGTCGTAACTCAAAATTTGATGTCTCACTGCCTGTACCCCCTAAGGTAAAGTCCTGTGCTGCGGCACTCCAGATACATCTGGTACAGCATACTTTCGCGTGCAGCCAGGGTGCGGCTCTCCTCCACACCGAGCCCCGTTCTTTTTAAGGCTGCTCTGACCGGCGCCAGATGCGCCTTGAGCACAGCTGCCTCCTGCAGATATTCTTCTCCCCATTTTTGAAAATCCATGATGCTTTACCACTCACTTTCTGTTGTGCAGCGGAATTCCTCTATTTCTTATCATACAAAACATTTGTTCATTATGCAATATCTTTTTAGAAACTTTGTTCAGCAACGCGGAGCAAAGGTCCAAACTTGAGCCTTTGCTGCCTTGCATTCGGTTCTTTCCCATGATAAAATAAAGAAAAGCTTATGAAGGAGCGAAAAGAATTTGCAAAAAGAGGAGATTCGACAGAAGGCGATTCACTGGAAACAGCGTTTGCTCACTTTTTTCAAGTGGATTTTCATTAGCATCAGTGTCGGCGGACTCATCGGCGGCGGTGTCGGCACGCTGTTCTACTACATGATGCAGTGGAGCACGCAAACGCGCATGAGCCACCCTTGGCTTCTGTACTTTCTCCCTGCAGGCGGTCTGCTGATTGTCTGGCTGTACCACCTTTGCGGCATTCAGGAAAGCCGGGGCACCAATCTGGTTCTGCTGGCCATCCGCTCACCACAGCCGCTTCCGGTTCGGATGGGGCCGCTCATTTTTGCGGCAACCGTCCTGACCCACCTGTTCGGCGGCTCTGCCGGACGCGAGGGTGCCGCCCTGCAAATCGGTGGCAGCCTCGGTTACGGCGCAGGTCGTCTGTTCAAACTGGATGAAAAGGCCATTCATGTGGTTACCATGTGCGGCATGGCGGCAGTTTTTTCCGCACTGTTTGGCACGCCGGTTGCCGCGGCGGTTTTCGCGCTGGAGGTCACCAGTGTTGGTCAGATGTACTACTCCGCGCTGGTTCCGGTTTCGATTTCCAGCCTGCTTGCCTCCGGCATTGCCACCCGTTTGGGCGCCATCCCCACACACTTCGCGCTGGCGGAGGTGGACGGAAATATCCATCTGCTGCCCGCGCTGCAGGTCGCCATTCTGGCAGCACTGTGTGCGGTTGTGGCCATCCTGTTTTGCCGCGCCATGCAGCTGGCAGGTCGCCTGTACCAGCGCTTTCTGCCAAACCCGTATGTACGCGTTGCGGTCGGCGGCGCACTGGTCGCCGCTCTAATGCTCCTAAGCGGCTCCACAGACTACGAGGGTGCCGGCGGCGACGTGATTGCACGCGCCATCGGCGGAAACGCCCGCCCGGAAGCTTTCCTGCTAAAAATTTTCTTCACGGCGCTGACACTCGGCGCAGGATTCAAAGGCGGCGAAATTGTGCCCAGCTTTTTCATCGGTGCTACATTCGGCTGCTGGGCGGGCGGCCTGCTTGGGCTGGACCCCGGGCTTGGCGCCGCAGTCGGTCTGCTGTGTGTTTTCTGCGGCGTGGTCAACTGCCCGCTAACCGCCCTGCTGCTCGGCTGCTCGATTTTCGGCTACAGTGGTGCACCGTACTTTTTCCTGGGGTGCGCCATTTCCTACGCACTTTCCGGTTACACAGGTCTATATGCGGAACAGCTGATTTTGTACAGCAAATTCCATCCACAGTACATCCATAAAAAAATCGGATAGCCAGAAAAAGCCGGGGGTAGTTTTCCACACTACCCCCGACTTTCTGTTGAAAAGTTTTTTCCCTCACGGATTTTTCCGCGGCTGCGGATGCTCCGGCAGTTGCAGCTGCTTTGTCAGCACCGCCAAATCGCACCATCTGCCAAGCTTGTACCCCACATGTGGATAAACGCACAAATCCTGATACCCGCACCGGTGATGAAACCCCATGCTTTCCGGATTCGGCACACTGATCTGCGCATACAGCTGCGCCACGCCCATTTGATACAGCCGTGCTTCCAGCGCGTGGTACAGCGCGCTGCCCGCACCATGCCCACGCTCGTTTCGAGCCAGGTAAATGCTGACCTCCGCAGACCACTGAAACGCAGCGCGTTCCTGCAGCTGATGCGCATAGGCATAGCCCAGCACCTGCCCGCCGCTTTCACAAACAAGCCAGGGAAACGTCCTTTCGACCTCCCGCACACGGCGCACCATCTCTGCAGCATCCGGTGCGGTTTCTTCAAAGGTGACCACGGTTTCCCGAACATACGGCGCATAAATTTCCGCAAGCCGCGGCGCGTCCGCCGGCTGTGCCGCGCGAATTTTCAACTTCTGGTTCATGGCTTTCTATGTCCTCTTTTCTAAAGAATACAGCAAAAAAGAGCAGCCGCAAACCAGCAGCTGCTCTTTCATTATACAGTTCCGACTCGTTCTTTGAACGATATGCGTAAAGACGCATGGCGCTAATTCAAATATATCGCGCGGGCCTCGGTTGCCCGAATCTGTACGTTACATATAGTATACGCATAATGCTGTAAAATGTCAATAGGAATTTAAAATTTTTAGAGAAACAAATAAAATCTCCCGAAAAAGTTTTGAAATAAAGGTGCCTGTCCGGTCTTTTTTCGACTACAGCGCCGGCATTATTTTCCCAACAGGGTCTTTCCGCCTTCTGAAAGCTGCGCAATCAGGCGGATACTTTCCGCCTCATCCTTTCCTTTCGCGGAAAGGTACACCTTAATTTTCGGCTCTGTGCCGGAGGGGCGCACAATGACCTTACAGCCATTTTCCAGACGATACTCCAGCACGTTGGATTTCGGCAGGGCGATGGTGCTTTCACGTCCACCGTCGCAGCGCACGCTGCGCTCATAATCACTCCAGCCCGAAACCCGGAAGCCGGCAATCTCTGCAGGAGCCTGCTTGCGCAGACCATCCATAATCTGCTGCATCTGCAGCATCCCGTCTTCCCCTTCGAAGCCAAAATTCAGCAGACCGTTGCGGTAGTACCCGTACTTTTTGTACAGCGCCTCTATGGCGTCCGCCAGCGTCATGCCTTTGGCTTTGTACCAACTTGCCATCTCGCAAATTAGCATGGTGGCATCCACCGCATCCTTGTCGCGCACATAGCCGCCGGAAAGATAGCCGTAGCTTTCCTCAAAACCAAGCAGGAACCGCTCCTCCTCGCCTTTCTCCTCCAGCAAAGCAATCTGGTCGCCGATGTACTTAAAGCCGGTCAGCACGCGGTGCATTTCTATGCCGTAGGTTTCTGCCACAGCATCCGCCATATCGGTGCTGACAATGGTGGTAACGCCCACCGGCACTTTCGGCAGACGACCCTGCTCTTTTTTCGCGCTGGCGATGAAGTCCAGCAGCAGCACGCCCACTTCATTGCCGGACATCAAGCGAAAGTCTGCTCCATCCTTCACCGCAATGCCGCAGCGGTCGCAGTCCGGGTCGGTTGCAATCAGCAGGTCTGCACCGGTTTTCTGGCACAGTTCCAGTCCCTTTTGCAGTGCCTCCTTGATTTCCGGATTCGGGAACGGGCAGGTCGGGAAATTGCCGTCCGGCCACTCTTGCTCTGGCACAACATCCACCTGCTGCACACCCAGCCGCTGCATCATGCGGGTGCAGCAGACACGGCCTGTGCCGTTGAGCGGTGTATAAACCACATGGAGGTTGTCACAGGGTACCTGCAGAATCCGCTCGGCAAACACCGCGTCCAGAAACGCGTTCTGCACCTTGTCGGGAATGGTGACAATCAGCCCCTGCTGCACTGCCTGCTCATACGCCATGCGGCGGATATCCGCAAACAGGTCGGTATGGTCAATCTCGCTCTGCACGTCCGCCGCCATCTGCGCCGTAATCTGGCAGCCGTCGCTGCCATAAACCTTGTAGCCATTGTACTTGGCAGGGTTGTGGCTTGCGGTCACATTAATGCCCGCGTCACAGTGCAGGTACCGCACAGCAAAGGAAAGCGTCGGCGTCGGAGAAAGCCACGGGTACAGGTGCGCGGTAATGCCGTTTGCGGCAAGCACCGCGGCGCTTTCTTTCGCAAAGATATCTGACTTGATGCGGCTGTCGTACGCAATCGCCACGCTGGGTCGGCGGCCGGAAGCGTGCTTGTTGAGATAATTAGCAAGCCCCTGTGTGGCCTGTCCGACTGTGTAAACGTTCATCCGGTTGGTGCCTGCGCCGAGGACACCGCGCAGACCCGCTGTGCCAAAGGAAAGGCTGCGATAGAAGCGGTCGTTGATTTCTTCCGGCTGCTTCTCAATCGCCTGCAATTCTTTTGTCAGATCCGCATCTGCCAAACTGTGTGAAAGCCATCTCTGATATTCTGTCATAGAAAAGTCCTCCCAGTCCAATGCATTTTCATTTTCTGATACAGGGACTGCCTGTTGCAAACGGGAAAGAGCAGTCCTTTTTCATTAGCGTATCATTCCCGCCAGGAAATGTCAATGTACAGCTTTATCGAATCGGTACAATATTTGTTGCAATACCCGCCTCGGTCAAGTCTACAAAGCCGTAAGTTCCCCCCCAGCCATGCAGCGAACCGGGATTCAGAATGTACAGGCCGTTCTCATAATCCATGAGCGCCTCATGCGTATGCCCAAACAGAAGGATGTCCGCGCCGCGCTCCTGTGCCAGACGAACCGCCTCGCTCAAACCGTACTTCACGTTTTCCGCGTAGCCGTGCGTCAGCAGCAGCTTTTTGCCTGCCAGCGTCAGCAGCCTGTGCGCGGGCAGCCGGCTGCCCCAGTCGCAGTTTCCGCGCACCATGTAAAACTGCTTTTCCGGAAATGCCCGCTGCGCTTCCAGCGCCTCCTGCTCGCCGTCCCCCAGATGCACAACCACTTCCGCAGACGGCTGCTGCACAATCGCCCGGTCAAGCGCTGCCCGGTCGTGGTGCGTGTCTGACACTACCAATACTCGCATTTTTTAAGAACCTCCATGTGAATTGACTCATATCGTAAGAACAGGAAGCATACTTTTTTACAGAAGGAGTGGGTCAACTTGCAAAACCGAAAAAACAACGTTCCCGCAAACAACAGCCCCGTGCAAATGCCCGCAAATCCGCAGAATATAACACCCGAACAGGTTCAGCAGCTGCTGAACAGCCTTTCTCCCGCCGACAAACAGCGCGTGGAGGCCGTCCTGCAAAATCAGGAAGCAACGCAGAAGCTGCTTTCTACCCCGCAAGCCAAAGCATTGATGAAAAAATTCGGCGGAGGGAAATAAATCATGGATGACCTTACCCAAAAGCTTTCTGCAATGCTCAATGATCCCGCCACCATGGCGCAGGTACAGTCCATCATGGGGGCACTGGGGCAGAACACCGCCGCACCGGAGACACCGCCCGCGCCGCAGCCACAGCCGACAGCGGCAAAACCTGTGGAAAATCCGCTGAGCACGCTGACCGGCCTTGCCGGTTCCGGCCTAAATGCAGAAACCCTTGGGCTGGTCACCCGGCTCGCTCCGATGCTCGCCAGCGTAAAGCAGGAAGATGACAGCACCCGCCTGCTGCACGCGCTGCGCCCGCTGCTGGGCGAAACACGCCAAAAAAAGCTGGACGAAGCGGTGCGGCTGCTGCAGATGATTCGCGTTCTGCCCATGCTGCGGCAGTCCGGTCTGCTGGGAAAGCTACTGTAACGGAAAGGAAAGGGGGGTGGCTGCATTGGCCAGCCTGGAGTCCAACGATTTGAACCAGATGCGGCAGGACGCCATCCGCCGTTCCCAGGAAATGTACCGGCGCGCGCAGGCGCCGCCCGGCTACTCCGGCAGCGCATTTGCCGAACCGAAGCAGGAACAGGCACAACAGCCGGAAGCACCGCCGCAGCCCGCCAAGCAGGAGGATGCCGCGCCTGCGGCGCCCCCCGCCAAGCAGCCCGATTTTTTTGAAGCACTGTTTTCTGACCGTGAGCGAAACCTGGTGCTGAGCATCCTGCTTCTGCTCATGGAGGAAAAAGAGACCGACCCGGCGCTTACGTTTGCACTTTTGTATTTGCTGCTTTAGCGCACCTGCCCGCTGCCCAGCACCAAAAACTTGCTGCTGGTCAGCTGGCGCACCCCCATCGGCCCGCGGGCGTGCAGTTTTTGCGTGCTGATGCCGATTTCCGCGCCCAGACCAAACTCGCCGCCGTCAGTAAAGCGTGTGGATGCATTCACATAAACCGCCGCGCTATCTACCTCCTGCTGAAACCGGCGCGCGTTTTCGTAGCTGCGGGTCACAATGCATTCGCTGTGGCCGGTGCTGTACTGCGCAATGTGCCGCAGCGCATCCTCCATGCTGTCCACCACTTTGACCGCCAAAATCAAATCATCATATTCGGTATCCCAGTCTGCTTCCGTTGCCGGCACCACGCAGTTGCCCAGTATTTCCCGGGTAACCGCGCAGCCACGCAGCTCCACCTTTTTTTTCAGAAGCCTTGCCCCGATGACGGGCAGGGCTTTTTCTGCGATGTTCCGATGTATCAAAATGGTTTCAATCGCGTTGCAGACACTGGGGCGGCTGGTTTTCGCGTTGTCGATAATATCCGCCGCCATGGCAATATCCGCGCTTTCATCCACATAGACATGGCAGTTGCCCGCACCGGTCTGGATGACCGGCACGCGGGCATTTTCAACAACACTCTGAATCAGACCGCGTCCGCCACGCGGAATCAGTACGTCCAGATAGCCGGTCAGCCCCATCATCTCTGCCGCGGAAGCGCGGCTGGTGTCCTGCACCAACTGAATACTGTCCTGCGGCAGTCCGGCAGAAGCAACCGCCGCACGCATCAATTCTACGCAGGCGCGGTTGCTTTCAATCGCTTCCTTGCCGCCGCGCAGAAGCACAGCGTTCCCGGCTTTCAGGCAAAGGGCGGCAGCGTCTGCGGCGACATTGGGCCGCGCCTCAAAAATAATGCCGATAACCCCGATGGGCACCCGCACGCGGCGAATTTCAAGCCCATTGGGGCGCACGCCGCCTTCTATGACCTGCCCAATAGGGTCCTCCTGCGCGGCAACTTCGCGCACCCCTTTCGCCATACCGGTAATGCGCTCCGGTGTTAAACGGAGGCGGTCGAGCAGCGCCGGCCGCATTCCCGCTTTCTCTGCAGCCGCCAGGTCAGCCGCATTGGCTGCCAGCAACTTCTCCTGATGGTCTTCCAAAGTCTTTGCAATCGCACGCAGAGCCATGTCCTTTTTGGGGCCTGCCTGCGCCAGTACCGCGGCCGCCTGCTTTGCGGCCTTTCCCATTTCTGTAAGCGTCATCAGCTCGAACCTGCCTTTCCGGTTTGTTTGGTTTATTCTTTTATGCCTTTCGGCAAAAAGGTTGTACCTAAAATGGTGCCGTCAAATAAATCGTAAAGATCGCGCGGGTTTGCACCGGACATCACCACGCACGGAATGCCGGCTTTGTTGGCAATGCTCGCCGCCGCCACCTTGGTCGCCATGCCGCCGGTGCCGCGCGCGCTGCCCGCGCCGCCTGCAAGCGCACGGGTTTCTTCGGTGATACCGTAAACATACGGAATTCGCTTTGCCTGCGGGTCTTTGTGCGGGTCGCTGCTGTACAGACCGTCGATATCTGTCAGTATCACGAGCAGGTCTGCCTGCGTCAAAGCCGCCACTGTGGCAGAAAGCGTGTCGTTGTCCCCAAAGTTTCTGCCTGCCAGCTCATCGGTAGCAACGGAGTCATTTTCGTTTACCACCGGAATAATACCGCAGTTTAAAAGCGTTAAAAATGTATTTTCCACGTTGCGCTTGGTCACGGTATCTTGCACGACATCCTTGGTGAGCAGCACCTGCGCAACTGTGTGGTTGTACTCGCCAAAAAATTTATCGTACATAAACATCAGTTCACACTGGCCGACCGCCGCCACCGCCTGCCGTTTTTCGATTTCTTCCGGATGCCGGTGCAGCCCCAGCTTGCCCATACCGACGCCAACCGCGCCGCTGGTCACCAGCACCACCTCGCGCCCCTCGTTCTGCAGGCCGCACAGAACCTTGCAGAGTTCCTCCAGACGGCGCAGGTTCAGCCTGCCGGTTTCATAGGTCAGTGTGCTGGTTCCCACCTTCACCACCACGCGCTTCGCCTGTGTGATTTGTGACATTGTTGTTTCCTCCGTCCCCTGATTTTTATAAGCATTATAGCATAAAAGCGCAAGCAGAAAAAGGGAGCTTGCAAAATGCCTGCCTGCACAGCCGCGCCTTTTCCCAAAAAATTTGGATAATCCCGCCGAAACAGCAAAGACTATCTCTGCAAAGGAGGTCTTGTGTGTATGTTTGATAAAATCGCACTGCTGCTAACCGTGATTGGCGGCATTAACTGGGGGCTGGTGGGCTTGTTCCGGTTTGACCTTGTGGCGTGGATCTTCGGCGGCGCCGCCACGTGGCCGGCACGGATTCTTTACATCCTCATTGGCCTTGCGGCGCTGTGGTGTATTTCGCTTCTCTTTAAGCGCATTACCACGGATGACGGTGTTCACAGTGCCTGACAAAGCAGACAAAAGCCGCCGGAAACGCAGGGGTTCCTGCATTTCCGGCGGCTTTTTCTATACTTGCGATTACTTACGGATGTTCAGTTTTGCAATAATGGAACGGTACCGCTCAATGTCAACCTTGGTCAGGTACTTGAGCAGGCTGCGGCGGGTGCCAACCATTTTCAGCAAGCCGCGGCGGCTGTGATGATCCTTCTGATGGGTGCGCAGATGATCGGTCAGGTCGTTAATGCGCTTGGTCAGAACTGCAATCTGCACCTCGGGAGAACCTGTGTCGCCCTCATGGGTTGCATACTGCTTGATAATTTCGGTTTTTTCAGCTTTTGTCATGGATAAAACCACCTTTTCAAAAATTCACCGCACACGCAGAGGAGGGTCTTGTGGTTTCCCATAAACGGGCAGTCGCCGACCTCCGCGAAGTAGGTGTATGTGTTTATTATAACACGGAAAGCAGGATTATGCAAACCTTACTGCCCGCGGCGAGCAAAAAACGCCTCTGCCTGCTTGCCATCCGCCCGAATCTGCCTGCCCAGTGTTTCCACATCGGCAAACTTTTGCTCTGGCCGCAAAAACTGCAGCAAGTCGGTCTGCACGGTTTCGCCGTAAACCTCCGGGCCGGTATATCCGGGCATCCAAGTTTCCGCTGTGAGGCGATGCCCATCCACCGTGGGGCGCATTCCGACATTGGTGACACCGCAGTAAGTGCTGCCTTGCAGATGAACCCGGCTCACATAGACACCGAAAGGCGGCAGCACAAACGATTTGGGGATTTCCTGATTCAGTGTTGGTGTACCCAGCCGGCGCCCCAACTGCCTGCCGTGCCGCACAGCAGAAAGGTATCCGTACGGCCTGCCCAGCAGCCGCGCCGCCGCGGCGACCTCTCCCTTTTCAACCAGTGCGCGGATACGGGTGCTGCTGACCGTCTCACCACCGGACAGCACCGCCGGTGCCACCGCCGCCCGCAGCCCGCGCCCGGTGCAGAGATGCCGCAAGGTTTCGCTGTCTGCCCTGCCGCCCGCGCCAAACGTATAGTTGAATCCGCAGCAGACTTTTTTCGCGTGCAGGGCGCGCACCAGAACCTCGTCCACAAACTGTTCGGGTGACAAATTCATTAAGGAAGAAAAGCGCAGCAGATACAGCTGCTCCACGCCAAGCGACTCCAGTACCCGCACTTTCTGCGCCTCTGTCATCAGTTCACCGCCCGTGCTGCCGCCGAGGTCACAGAGCGGATTGGCGGAAAAGGTCAGCACCGTCGGCGTCAGCCCCGCTTCCCCCAGTGTCTGGAAAATCACAGCGCGGTGCCCAAGGTGCAGCCCGTCAAAGGTGCCGAGCGCGACCGCTGTTTCTACCGCGCTGGGCTGCAGGTCATAAAAGATTTTCATAACGTTCCGTCCTCCTGTGCAAAAAGGCGCGCCACCGCAAGCTCCCCTTTGGCTTCATCCGGCGCACCCAGTCCAAGAAAATTTCCGGCAGGGTCCTTCACCCGGCAGTTCCCGGCAGCCTGCACCAAACCGTGCAGGCGCTCTAAAGAAAGTACACCGCCGTTGCAAAAACGCTTTGCCTGCGGCAGGGTGACGCACACTTCCGGTAAATCCAGAAACAGCGTTTCTACCGGCAGCACCCGCTGCAGCAGCGCCGCCTGCCCCATCTGCTTTGCTGCCTCCACTGTGACCGCATCCTGAATGGAAAATCCGGAGGCGGAGGTGCGGCGCAGGGCAGTCATAATCCCATGCGACCCAAGCGCACGACCCAAATCGTCACACAGCGTGCGCACATAAGTACCGCCGGAACAGGTCATGCGCAGCCGCCCGGTGCGGGATTCCTCGTCGTACGCCAGAATTTCCAGCTTGTCCACAGTGACCGCACGCGGCTGGCGCTCCACTGTTTTTCCCTGCCGGGCAAGGTCATACAGCCGCTCGCCGTTTTGCCGCAGTGCGCTGAACATAGGCGGAATCTGCATGATGCTTCCGGTAAAGCACGGCAGAATCTGCTCCAGTTTTTCCCGGGAAATAGGGACATCGTCCTGCACCTGCACGGTGCCGGTACGGTCCAGTGTGTCTGTCTGCGCACCGAACGCAAATGCCGCCTCGTAGGTTTTGTGCCGCTCCGCCAAAAACGGAAGGGCGCGCGTTGCGCGCCCCAGCAGCATGGGCAGCACGCCGGTCGCCATAGGGTCCAGCGTGCCGGTGTGCCCGATTTTCCGTTCGCCGGTCAGCCGGCGCAGAACCGCCACTGCATCAAACGAAGTGTAGCCTTCCGGCTTATCCAAAATGAGTACCCCGGTCATAAACTCTCCAAATACGTGCTGATGACCGCCACCAGCTGTTTTTTCGCTTCCTCCACACCGCAGGAAATGGCGCATCCGGCTGCGCCGGGATGACCGCCGCCGCCGAACTTTGCACAGATTTCCGAAGCATTGTATGGTTGCGGCGCGCGCAGAGAAACTTTGACCAAATCGTCCGCTTTTTCTTTAATTGTAACGCCGATATGCACACCCTCAATCGAACGTGGAATGGAGGCTATGCCATCGGTATCCGCATCTTCCGCACCGGATTCCTGGACCATTTTGCGTGTCAAGGTAACCACCGCAATTTCATTATGGTGGAAGTATTCTATAGTATTCAGCGCCTCGCGCTCCAGCTGCAGGCGGGCGCGGCTTTTGGTTGCAAACATCGCGTGATTAATCTGCGGCGCGGGTACGCCAAGCTCCAGCAGCTGCGCTGCCACACGAAATGTGTGCGGCGTTACGTTAATATACTGAAAGCAGCCGGTATCCGTTGCGATGCCGGTATACAAATCCGTTGCCGTGGCAATGTCCGGCTGAACCCCCAGCAGCGGGAGCAGTTCATAGATGATCTCGCAGGTGGCGCTGGCTTTAGGATTTACAAAGTACCGCTGCGCATAGTGCGTATTGCTGGGATGATGGTCAATGCACAATTCAATTTTTCCGCCGTACACTTCCCGCAGACCGCCGAGCAGCTGCTCATCTGCAATATCAACGGAAACCACCGCTTTGGGCACAAACTGCTGCTCTTCCAGCCCGTCAAAGAGGAACTGAAAGCGTCTGCCGATAGGGTCGCCACACAGCACCTGCGCGCGCTTGCCCAAGCTGCGCAGAGCGCGGCACAGCGCGCTGCCGCTGCCGAGCGTATCGCCGTCCGGCGACTGGTGGCAGAGAATTACAATATCCTGCTGCTGCAGAAGCCAAGCGGCAGCTTCACTCAGACTGACTTCCATGGTCCTCCTCCTTCAAATCGTCCAGAATCCGCGAAATGTTTGCGCTGTACTCAATGGAATCCGTTGCTTTAAACGTCAGCGCGGGCACATGGCGCAGAGAAAGGCGCTGACCCAGCTCGTGGCGGATAAACCCGGCGGCTGATTTTAACCCCTCCACCGCTTTTTGCGCGCGCGGCAGGCCCTCCATATCGCTGACATAAACGGTACAGAAAGAAAGATCACGGCTGACCTCTACCCGTACAATGCTCAGCAGCGTATGATTTACGCGCGGATCCTTCAGTTCCCGGAAAATCGCGGACAGTTCCCGGCGGATATCTTCTGTGGTACGGCCCAATTTATGACTCGGCATAGAAAACCCTCCTGTCTGAAAATGCAGAGCGCACTGCACCCTGCATTCTCCCAATCAAATAATGAACAACTTCCGGTACAAAGATCGGTGGGCTTCGCCCCCACACCCCCAGTCGCTTTCTGAGAAAGCGACGGAAAGCAATCTGCTCGGAGCGCTGACTTGACGTTGACGCAGACTGTAAAAGAAGCAAGTAGCTCCCCGCGTGCAGGCTCAGCCTGCCTATGATTTATGCTCCACCGGAGCATAAATCAGGCAAAAGATGCTACACTTTTCACTCGGGCTTGCAGCCCGAACCTGCTTTACATTCCAAGGTCGTGGCGGGCTTCGCCCCCACACCCCCAGTCGCTTTCTGAGAAAGCGACGGAAAGCAACCTGCTCGAAGCGCTGACTTGACGTTGACGCAGACTGTAAAAGAAGCAAGTAACGCTCCGCGTGAACTTCAGCACACCGCCAGCGGGGGCTCCCCGCGTGCTGCTTTATTTCAAATGCTCCACCGGAGCATTTGAAAGGCAGACAACAGCAAGCCTTTCACTCGGGCTTGCAGCCCGAACCTGCTTTACATTCCAAGGTCGTGGCGGGCTTCGCCCCCACACCCCCAGTCGCTTTCTAAGAAAGCGACGGAAAGCAACCTGCTCGAAGCGCTGACTTGACGTTGACGCAGACTGTAAAAGAAGCAAGTAGCGCTCCGCGTGAACTTCAGCACACCGCCCGCGGGGGCTTCCCCGCGCTCGTTATTCGGGGCGGTACGCTTCCAACGTATAGGTTTCCAGAATGTCACCGACTTTAATATCCGCAAACTTCTCTAAGCAGACACCGCAGTCATAGCCTTCCGCAACTTCCTTTACATCATCCTTAAACCGACGCAGCGATGCCACTTTATCATCAGCAATCACAATGCCATCGCGCACCACGCGCACATCGGAACCGCGGGTGATTTTACCCGAAATAACGTGCGCGCCAATGACCGTGCCGACACTGCTGATCTTATAGGTTTCGCGGCATTCCACACGGCCCAGCTGTACTTCACGGTATTTCGGCGCAAGCATACCCTTCATAGCAGATTCGATTTCCTGAATGCAATCGTAAATGACGCGGTACAAGCGCAAATCCACGCCGTCACGCTTTGCGTTCTCTTCCGCAACCGGATCCGGACGCACGTTGAAACCGACAATAATCGCGTTGCTTGCCGATGCCAACATCACATCGCTCTCGCTGATGGCACCAACACCGCCGTGAATCACGTTTACGCGCACTTCTTCGTTAGAAAGTTTCTCCAACGATTGACGAACCGCTTCCACAGAACCCTGCACATCCGCCTTTACAATAATCTGCAGTTCTTTCATATCGCCAATCTGCATCTGCTCAAACAAATTGTCCAGCGTAACCTTGGTGCGGGCGTTAAACTGCTCCTCTTTCTGCGCGGTACGACGCTGCTCAACCAGCTGGCGCGCCAGACGCTCATCGGAAACCGCATTGAACGTATCGCCGCCGGTCGGCACACTGTCCAAACCAGTAATCTCCACCGGCACGCTGGGTGCGGCAGACACAATTTCTTTTCCGTTTGCACTGGCCATAGCGCGCACGCGCCCAACACTGGTACCTGCAACCACGATATCTCCCGTGTGCAGGGTACCGTTCTGTACCAGCATGGTGGCAATCGGGCCGCGGCCTTTGTCCAGACGCGCTTCAATGACAACGCCCTTGGCGGCACGGTTCGGGTTCGCCTTGAGCTCTTTCATATCCGCAACCAGAAGAATCATTTCCAAAAGGTCTTTAATACCGGTTTGCTGCTTTGCGGAAACACGGATGCACGGCACGTCGCCGCCCCACTCTTCCGGAACCAGCTCGTACTTGGTCAGTTCTTCCATGACATGGTCCGGATTTGCGCCGGGCTTGTCGATTTTATTGATAGCGACAATAATATTGACATTCGCGGCTTTTGCGTGATGAATCGCCTCGACTGTCTGCGGCATGACACCGTCGTCTGCCGCAACCACCAGAACGGCGATGTCGGTTGCCATCGCGCCGCGCGCACGCATGGTAGTAAACGCCTCATGACCGGGGGTGTCAAGGAACGTCACCACGTGACCGTCCAGATTGACCTGATACGCACCGATGTGCTGGGTAATACCGCCCGCTTCACTTTCTGTCACATTGGTGTGGCGGATAGCATCGAGCAGGCTGGTTTTGCCGTGGTCAACATGACCCATGACCACAACGACCGGCGGACGTGTCTGCAGATCCGCATCATTGTCTTCACTGTCATCGATAATCTGCTCTTCAATGGTCACTTCCACTTCTTTTTCCACTTTCGCGTGAAACTCCAGTGCAACCAGAGAAGCCGTATCAAAATCGACCTCATCGTTGATAGTGGCAAACACGCCGTTTGCCATCAGCTTTTTGATGACCTCTGCGGCAGTGGCTTTCAGGCGCAGCGCCAGCTCCCCAACCATAATATTTTCCGGAATCTGCACCGTAATCGGCTTTGCCTTGCGCTCTGCCGCGATACGGCGCAGACGCTCCGACTCGGTTTCGCGTTTCGGCCGGCGCCCGCGGCGGTACTGGGCGCTCTTTTGGTTCAGCTTCTGCTTGCGCACGACGTTGTCTGTCTTCACCTTTTCACTGGCCAGACGGTCATACTTTTCGTTGTACTTATCCAGTTCCACATTATGGGTGCGCGTGTCGACAATGCGCTCTGCCGGACGGCGAATCACATTATCGGACTTATTGATTTCAATATGACCAATCACCTTTGCCTGCTGGTTCTGCGGCACGCGCTGTGCTTTTGCCGCAGGCTCCCGGCGCGGATTCCTTTTCCCCTGCTTTTGGGGGGGATTTGCGGCTTTCTTCTGTGCGGCTTCTTTCAGCGGAATCTGTTTGGCAGAACCCTCTGTACTGACAGTCACCGCTTTTTCTTCCCGCTGTGCGTAATAGGTGTTCAAGTCTTTCATCGCCCTTTTCTGTGTGAAAGCCTCAAACACAAGATCCAGCTCGCTTTCGGTCAAAGCGGTCATGTGTTTTTTCGTTTCACCCGTATATTTTTCGAGTATATCGATGACGTCCTTGTTTGGGACATTGAGATCTTTCGCAACTTCATGTACCCGGTATTTAATCATCATCTATAACATTCCTCCTCATCTGTCCGTACAAAACGTCTCGAGTTTTCTTGCAAAACCGCTGTCCTCCACTGCCACAGCACCGGTGTGTTTCCCCACCGCAGCGCTCAGCTCCTCCATGGAGTGGGAAAGCGTGTAAATCGGAATTTCCTCCTGCCGGGCGGCAAACAAAATTCCTTTTGCCGTATGCGGAGAAAGGTCGCTGGCCAGTACCACCAGCCGCGCGCGGCCGCGGCGAAGGCTTTCCAGCACGGGGTCGTGGCCCATCTGCACCTTGCCGGCGCGGCGGGCAAGCCCTAAAAGGGAAAGCATTCTGTCATTGGGCATCTTGTTCCATCTCCTTCTCCATACGGTCGTAAACGTCCTCCGGAATCTGACAGGAAAAAGCTTTTTCAAAGCGGCGGGCTTTGCGCGCGCGCCGCAGGCACTCGGTGCTGCGGCACACATAAGCACCCCGCCCGGGTTTACGGCCGGTCAGGTCCAGGGAGATTTCCCCCTCCGGGGAACGCACTACCCGAACCAGTTCTTTTTTCGGTTTCATCTCACCGCAGCCGGTACACATCCGCAGCGGAACTTTTTTCTGGTGCAATTACACAAGCCTCCTGCGGGAGGGACCTGCGTGGGGGTCTCTCCCCGATTCATGTTTTAAAAATCATCCGTCTTACTCTGAAAGCGTCAGGCTTCGGGAGCGGGTGCGGCAGCGGCGCCCTCTTCCCCGTAAAAGCCGCTTTCCGGCTTAATATCAATCTTCCAGCCGGTCAGCTTCGCTGCCAGACGGGCATTCTGCCCTTTGTTTCCAATTGCCAGAGAAAGCTGGCTGTCCGGCACGGTTACGCGGCAGGCATGGCTGCCGTCTTCCGCCAGGGTGACAGAAACCACATTTGCGGGGGACAGCGCACTGGCAATAAACTTGGCGGGGTCGTCGCTGTACTCGACAATGTCAATTTTTTCGCCGCCGAGTTCCTCAACAATCGTTCCCACACGGTTGCCGTGTGAGCCAATGCAGGCACCCACCGCATCCACAGCCGGATCGCGCGACAGCACCGCCAGCTTTGTGCGGGAGCCAGCCTCGCGGGAAACTGCCTTAATCTCCACGGTGCCGTCATAAATTTCGGGCACTTCGGTTTCAAACAGGCGCTTGACCAGATCCGGATGTGTGCGGCTGATGATGGCGTGCGGACCTTTCTCGGTATCATGTACATCGACGACATACACCTTGATGTGGTCGCCCTCGTGGAACACTTCCTCACCAACCATCTCACTGCGCGGCAGAATTGCCTCGCTTTTGCCAATCTGCAGCGTGGCCGCGCCAGAGCGCGGGTCCACCCGCTCCACCACGGCGCTGACCAGCTCCTGATGTTTGGACTCAAACTCGCGCATCATCAGCCCGCGCTCACCGGCACGGATGCCCTGCCGGATGACGCCGCGCGCCTGATGCGCCGCAATGCGCCCGAACTCCTTCGTGTGCAGCTGTACGCTGACCTTGTCGCCAATGCCGCAAGTCGGGTCAATGCGGCGCGCTTTTTCCAGCATGATTTCACGGTCGGGATCCTGCACGTCTTCGACAACTTCCTTGCGCAGAAAAACCTCGAACTCATTTTTATCTTCGTTTAGACGCACGCTGGCCTCATCGTTGCCGTAGCTGTTTTTGCAGGCGGTGGTAATCGCTTTGCAAATCTGCTCTACCATGTAATCCTTCGGAATTCCGCGTTCCTGTTCCAGCAGGTCCAGGGCATCAATAATGCTGATGTCTTCCTCACTCATCTTCGTTTCCTCCCAAATTATCGTCGTCATAAAGCCTTATCCAGGCGGTGTCTGTCAGGGCAAAGGTCATGGTTTCATCCTGCTCATTTTTCAGGGTCACAGCGTCCTTTTCACAGGTGCAGAGGGTTCCGATGACTTCACGGCTGCCGTCTGCAAACGGACGGATGAAGCGCACCCACACCGGCTGCCCCAGGCACGCCGCAAAGTGTTCCGGCCGGGTCAGCTCTCGGTTAGTGCCGGGAGAACTGACTTCCAGTGTATACGCACCTTGCATCAGATCCTGTGTATCCAGCGGTTCATTGACCGCATGGGTCATATCCACACAGTCATCAATGGAAACGCCGCCTTCTTTGTCAATGAAGATGCGCAGGTACCAGTCGGCACCCTCTTTCACAAAGCGCACATCCCACAGGGAAAGGCCGAGCGCCGCGGCCAGGGGCTGGACAAGCTCCCGCACGGCTTCGGCGGTGTTTTTCCCTTTTTTCTTTGCTGCCATCGTTTCACCTCATAAAGCATATAATGCAAACAAAAGAGTGGGTCGCCCCACTCTTTCATCATACCAGTCTATTCTTTGTTAAGTTTAACACATCTGCAGGATAATTGCAAGCTGTTTCGCAAAAAAACGGCTTTGCAGCGCGCATTTTCAACTTTCCAGCTGTTTAGCCAAAAAGCCGGCCGCAACCTGCGCCATATGCCCGGCATCTTTGCCTGTGTCGCTGCCATTGTCCAGCAGCACCACCGCGCCGGTAACATCGCTCTGCGCCAGAATTGGGCAGACCACAGCCGCTGTGCAGTCCACACCCTCCACCGGATGCAGGGTCTTACCGGCGGCTTTCACAAAATCCTGCCGCGAAGAAATGCACTCCTCCAACTCCTGGCTGACACGGCGCTCCAGGTATTCCCGTTTAGAAACACCCGCCGCCGCTACGATATGGTCCCGGTCGCAGATCAGTGCCGGCAGACCGGAAGCACTGTTAAGCACCTCTGTCATCTGTGTGGAAAAGAGAGACATCTCCCCCACGGGCGAATACTTCTTAAAAATCACGCCGCCCTGATTATCCGTAAAGATTTCGAGCGCGTCCCCCTCACGGATACGGAGTGTACGGCGAATTTCTTTTGGGATGACCACCCGCCCAAGGTCATCAATCCTTCTTACAATACCGGTTGCTTTCAATACCAACATCCCCTTATCAGAAGTCATTACGCTTTTTGTCAGGTAATGGATAGTATTTGCAGGATTTTCAAAAATACGCCTGCCTGCAAGCAATCGATTCGATTTTTTTAAATGTGTAGCGGCGGAACCGCCGCAGCTGCGCGCAACGCCGCCACCGCCGCGGTGTAGTCCGGTGTGCCAACCACGGCGCTGCCGGTCACGCAGATTTCCACGCCCGCCTGTACCATTTCCGCAATGTTGCCGGCATTGACGCCGCCGTCAATCTCAATGGGCAGCGACGGTGCCTTCTGCTTGAGCGTGCGCACTTTTTGCAGCATCTTCCGGTTAAACTGCTGGCCGCCATAACCCGGCTCCACCCCCATGACCAGCACCATATCAAGCATCGGCAGATAGGAAAAAACCGCCTCTGCCGGTGTGCCGGGTCGAATGGAAATGCCCGCCTTGACCTTTTGCCCGTGAATCATGGAAACAGTCTGGGCGGGATCCCCTTCCGCCTCCAGATGAAACGTAATCAGATCCGCGCCGGCCTGCACGAAGGACTGAATGTACTTCTGCGGCTGTGTCACCATCAGATGAACATCCAGCGGCAGCTTGGTCACAGCCCGCAAGGACTGCACCATATTCGGACCAAAGGTGATGTTTGGCACAAAGTGCCCATCCATTACGTCCACATGAATCCAATCGGAACCGGCCTTCCTGATCTGGTCCACTTCTTCGCCCAGCCTTGCAAAGTCCGCGCCCAAAATTGAAACCGATATGCGCATTGGTGCCCCTCCTAATGCCTTTTTCCGTTTTCCATGCTCTATTGAATTGTTTATTGCACTTAGTATACCACAAAAATTTGCCATGGGAAAGCAAAAATACGCGACTCGAAAAAGGGACGGCAGGCAGCCAAACTGCCCGTCGTCCCTCATCTATGATAAAGCGGTTGGAAGCGCTGCCCCGCACTCTCAGTCTATGCGCTGACCGGTGCATTGTGCACTTTTCCACTTTGTTTCTTTTTACAGGCTGTCCGCACAGCAAGGTCAGGCCACGCGGCGCTCCGCTTCGTTTTCGTCCTCCAGCGTGCCGGAAATCTCGGCACGGCGGCGGCGCAGCTCCGCAAAGCGACGGCGCTCATAAGCCTGTGCCGCCTCTTTCGCTCGACGGTCGCAGAACTCCGCAAACAGGACGCCGGTGGTACATACCGTCATGACGATGCCGAGCAGGATTTCAAAGCCAAGCAGGAACGCGCCGTCCTGCTGCAGGGAAATGGTCAGCACGCCCATACCGGCAAGAAGCAGGCAGAGGAACTTCCCTTTTTCTTCGCGGGGACGAAACGCCGCCGTCAAAACACACGCTGCGAATAGTAACATTGCCCCTACGTATAAACAGCTGTCCATTGCGCAATCCCTCCGTCTGTTTTGGGTGCCGAGCCTGCAGACTCAACAGAAACTTTCTGACTATTTCCAAACACTTGTAACATAATACCATATTCATTTCAATCTTGCAAGCATTTTGTTACAAAATTTTAATTTCTATAAAATTACTGTAACAAGCAAGGCAGCAAAAACGCCCGTACACGGCAGATTCGCTGTGCGGCGGGCGGAAAAAAATATCAATCCAAAATGTAGATATTCATGGTGCGGCGGCCGAAGTTTTCACATTCCGCCTGGGTGTCCATGTACAGATCCGCCATTGTCGAGCTGCTGTAAACGAATCCGCCGGTATCCGCAGCGACCGCGTATCCGTAAACATAGCTGCCATCCGGCGAGGCAATGTAAAGACGCGTGCCATAGGGGATTTCGTTCGGGTCTACCGCCACACGGCCAACCGCGGCGGAAACACCGGTTGCCGTCACGCCGCCGCCGGTATAGGCGGTACATTTGCCGGTCAGCACCCTGCTGTAAGAAAGGCCGTTGGCAGACTGCTGGGAAGATGCGCTGCTGCTTTCCGCAGACCGACTTTCTTCCGCTTCCTGCGGCCGCTCCTTCGTGCCCTTCACCACAACACGGTCAACCGCATTTTTTACGACCTCCGTCGAAACCACGCTTGTGCTGGCTGCTTTGCCATTGACAAACTTTGTACGGCGCACGACTTTTTTGCTGCCGTTGGTACCCGCAGCCTTAACCTGGCTTTCCCCAACGAGCAAACCGTCATCCTCTTCGGTAACTGTTTCAAACGGAATGGTTTCGGAAAGCACCTCGTCTTTATACGTCACACGGTTCACTGTTATCGTCTGATCTGTACCCTCTGCCAATTCGTCCTCTTTGCTCAGCGTGACACCCGCCCGCTGCACCGCCTGCTGTGCCGGTGTATCGGTTGCCGCCACCACCTGTGTGGAAACGCCGTCCGCTTTAACCGTGACGATATGATTACGGCAGATGCGCAGCTTTGTGTTCTCTGTCACCGGCTGGTCCAGGGGCACATTCACGGTATCCACCGGCCCCAGCGCAACGCCTGCCTCCTGCAGAACGTCGCGCACGGTATCGCCGAAGTGCGCGGTCACCTGCTTTGTGCTGCCATCTGCGAGAACATCCACCGGGTAAGCGGTGCGCACATTTACCTCGATACTGCCCTGCGCATTGGTAGAGCGCAAAACCAGGTCACCGTGCCCGGCGCGGACACCGGCCGACTTCAAGATGTCACTGGTGTCATCGCTCGTCAGCATATAAAGCTTTTGGGTTTCGCCGTTTTTGGTTACGACCGCGTTCTGCGTGGTTGCAATCACCGTACTGGCTGTGCCCAGTCCCACTGTAAAAACAGCACCCAATACGATCAACGTTTTGCCTGTCATATGCATCTGGTTCACCTGACTCTCTATGTGCATTCTGTGGTTGGTTGTGCGAAGCGCTGCGACTATTCTGCGGCGGTTTTGCTTTGACGCTTGCATCATACCTGTTCAATCTGCTCGTGTCAAATTTTCAAGCCGCATAATTTTAGGCATTATGCACAACAGCATTGCAAAGAAACCTGCGGAAACGGAGAACCAAGCCTGCATTTACGGGGGGCACTGGTGTGTGCGCACCGTGTTTTTCTGTGCATTATGTAAGAATCTGAACAATTACAAACTTGTTACAAAGATTACATAAACGTTTCCTCCCACTTTAAAACCAGTTTTAGCCTTGTCTGTGTGAAAGGAGGACGAAAATCATCAAAAAATTTGGCAGGAGTGGAGGATGGTAATATTTTCGTTTTCAGAAGCTGCATTTTCATCTTTTTCAATCTATATTTATACACTAATTTTGCAAATTTATGTATATCCCTACGACAGTACTGCATTCCGTCGCTGCTTTTTGCTGCCGGACGGCTGCCGCACCGAAAAAGCAGATTCTGCTGTTTTCGCTGTTGGAAGCTCTCTGAATAACCGGTATTTTGAAAATTTTTATTATTATTTTTGCCTATATAATCAGATTTATAAGATGTTTCTTATCTCTTTTCAATAAAAATAGTCATCAGTTTTCCACTATTAGCTGTTGAGAAATGTGAATAACTTTCTAAACACCACTGTTTTTACTCTGCTGAAAAAGCAAGCCATGCTTTTTTCTTTTCTATATATATAGATAAGAAAAAGCTGTGGTTGCCAACAAAACCAGCCAAAAAAAGACCCCGAAAAGCAAACGCTTTCGGAGTCTTTCCAATTTTTTAAAGCAGAAATTAACGCTTCGAGAACTGCGGTGCACGACGTGCGGCTTTGAGACCGTACTTCACGAAACCGAAGCTCGAATTTGCTTGATATTACGCGGTTTTTCGATCCTTTTGCTCTTCGTCCACCAGTTCTTAAACCCACAATTTTGTGGGCTTTTGTCGGATTTTAACCCTAATCTTTTTTTGATGTGTCGATTGCTCTGTTAATCACCCCATGTAATTGGGCAGGTTTATTATACTTGACTTTGGCGTAAATGTCCATAGTCACCTTGCTGTTTTCGTGTCCGGCAAGATACTGTACGGTTTTAGGATCAGCCGAAGCATAAATCAGGTTCGTGATATAGGTGTGACGCAATTGATGCGGTGTCACTTGAAAATCCATCGTATATACCAACTTCGGATTGTTCGGCTGATGCTCACCAAGTTTCGGCTTTACAACATGCTTAATCTTCTGCCCATTCACATAGGTGTAATAGCAGCGTTCTTCCGTAGAACGAACTGCTATGTACTTCCATACCCTCACGAACTGGGATTCAGCCAAAGCATTACCATTCCTGTCCGAGATCACATATTCCGATTTTGACTTTTCTTTTGCCTCTTTCAAACATTCCACCAGCTTGCCCGGAATAGGAATGTCCCTTTTAGCTGCTGGCGTTTTTAATTCTGTTGAAATCACTGGACGATTGTTCACAGAACGCCATGCTCGCCGTACCGAAATATATGGTGTGTCACCATCCAGGAAAACACAATCCCATCGCAGTGCAAGAATTTCTTCCCGCCGCAACCCTGCGTACAACCCAATCATTACAAAAACATACGGTGGTAATCCCCTGATTGTATCCAGAAGAATTTTCACCTGCTCATCCGTCAATGCCTTCTTTTCCTGCTTTGGTGTTCCGCCTTTTGCAGAAAGCGACGCAGCCGGATTATAACTGATGATTTTGCTTTCTTCTGCTGAATAGAAAACACATTTGATCAGCATATTCATTTTGCTGTACAGGGAAGCTGATTGCTTGGAGATTGGAACCAGCAGCAAGCGAAGGTCATCGGTCGTCACTTCGTCCATATACATATCTCCAATAGCTCCAATAATGTATTTTCTTATCGTGCGCTCATATCCGCTCAATGTGTTTTCTCGCACACTCGCCGAGCGCATCTTCAACCATTTTTCGCAATACTCAGCTACTGTCGGATTATTCTTCCGGAATATTTCATCCTCAATACTGCGCTTCATCTCAACGGATTTATCGTACAGCTCTTCAGGAGTCTGTGCATATAGCGAAATCCATTTTCCATCCGCATTCTGCATTCGTGTTCTGTAATATTGAACGCCCCTCTTCATAATTGTTCCATATTCCGGCACTACTTTTTTTCTTGCCATTATTGCTTCCTCCATTTTCTTGATATATCCAAATTGACCTTTGCTCTTTAATTATCCAGAATGCTGCTCTGGTTCTCAAGGATGTCGCTATATGTAAAAAGAGCAGGGATTATCCCTACTCTTTTTGATCTCATTCATGAAACTGTCTGGCCTATTCTGCATCCCACAGTGTAAAGGTATCCTCTAATATGCCCGCCAGTTCATCCGGTCGGTTATACTTTGCCTTTGCATAAATGTCCATCGTTATCTTGCTGTTCTCATGACCGGCAAGATACTGAACTGTTTTAGGATCAACCGATGCGTGAATTAGGGCGACACCGCACAATGGCATAAAAAATCCACGCCATCTGCCAAAGGCGGCAAACAGCGAGGAACTCTCCCAATTATATCTGCGAAGGCAAACGCAATCAGACTGCCAGGCCGGGCCTGTCAGCCAGAATCAGATTCGCCAACGCAAACATCATATTCAGTTTGGCGGTCTGCTTTTGCAGACCTCGGTATCGCGTCTTTCGGTACCGTAACAGACCTTTCACAACGGCAAAAACATGTTCTACTTTGGCACGAACCGATGACTTTTCGTGCTCTCTGCGCTTGAGTTGGGCTTGCGACCTGTTGGAACCCTTTTTGATTTGCGATGGGCGACGATTGAACTTGTAACGGATACGCTTGCCAGCATTGTTCTTTATAATGGCATCCTCGCGCTTTTCCGCTCCCAAATATCCGCTGTCTCCGTATACAACGCTTTCCTCTCCGGTCAGCAGTTTGGAGGTCATGGCGACATCATGGACATTGGCGGCCGTTACCTCAACCGTGTGAACAAGCCCGCTATCCTTATCCACCCCAACATGTGCCTTGTAGCCAAAGTGCCACGCATTGCCCTTCTTCACCTGATGTGCATCCGGGTCTCGCTGCTTCTCCTGATTTTTCGTGGAGGACGGAGCGGCTATGATGGTGGAATCCACAATGGTACCCTTTTTCAGAAGCAGTCCCTTTTGTTGCAGCAAATTTGCCACCTGCGCAAACAACTGCTCCTGCAAACCGTTTTGTATGAGAATATTACGAAATCTTCCCAGCGTATCCCCGTCCGGCACCTGATTGCTTGATTCCACGCCGCAGAAATCCGAAAAGGCACGACTGTCGATCGTTTCAGCCACCGTTGCTTCGTCGGATAGATTATATAGGTTTTGCAGCAGATACAGCCGCAGCATCAGTTCCAAATCATAGGGCTTGTTTCCGTGCTCTCCTTTGTAGTAGCACGGCTTGATCATGGCCACCCATTTCCCCCATTCGAGAAATTCTTTTTTCTTCGTACGCACCTGTGCCAGTTCATCGCACAGAGCTGACATACTCATCTGCTTATCCATATACCTATTTTATCATATCTCGCTTCTTACTGCAGCTTTTTTTCTGTGCGGTGTTGCCCTAAGAACTTTACCCAGGCAATCTCTGCTGTCATCCGTAGACACCCGTTGATTACTTCCAGGTGCGCTAAGAGGCATCGCTCCCCACATAAAATGCTGATTATAACAATCTAAAAGAATCCTCTCGTATGTACCTGCTGCTGAAGTTGAACTTTCTCCAGAGGAAAGCCATCTCCAATTTCCTATTGCTTGATAAACGAAGCTGTCAATAACGATTCCTGACAAATGGTAGCTTCTAAAATAGTTATCTCGCACATATCGTAGATGCTTGCAAGTGTCAAAAAGCAGTCCATTACTGCTTATATTTTTATTTTCCATGGCATCCTGTTCTGCTTTCGGATTAGTTGAACGCCAATTCCCACCCATATTTGTATCTGGATATCTGTATGAGCCATCCCAATTTTTGAATGCCGGCAGAATTTCAAAGAACATTCCATCTGAAAAATTGATCTTCACAACCTGTCCATCTGCTCTTACTTCACTTCTTGGATACGGAACAAGAATAGCCTGTCTAACTGCTTGCAGAAGACGAGATTGACCATTCCCAAAACAGAGTTGAACTGGTTGTAATATGATTCCGGCAAGGACATCAAAATATCAATATCACTTGTATCTATCGCAGTTCCCCTTCCATAGGAGCCAACATATATACTATTTTGTCTATCGCTTGTTATATTCCAAAACTCACGGTTCATTGCTGATGTTACAGTGCAATATCTTTTTGAAATAAGAGAACGGCTGTCAGCTGATATTACCTCTCCATTTCTTTGAACATACAAACCCAATGTGTTCATCCCCCATTTACTCATTTTTTCTCAAATGCGCCGGAAGCATCTTGTTTAATTCCTCCTGCGTAAAGAATTGCTCTTCATTTGTTTTGAGTGCAGCTTGGGCGGCAGCATAACTTTCCCCATCAGTTAAAGGTGCAGCACCGTAGATTTCCGAACTTCCATCCAACAGTTCATCTCTTTTGCGCACTATCTCTTCAATACTGATTTCGTCAAAATCTGTCAAAAGTGACAGATATTTTTCTCTTACCTTCCACAGCTTATTCGCAGTCTTAATATGATCGGTTTTTTCAGTGGAAATATCCTTATCCTTCAGATAGCTTGTTAGGGCAAGGAGTGCTGTCGAACATAGTCCACCAGCCCATAACAGTATCTGTTTATTTGAAATGAGCACTCCCAAGAAGCCACCTGTCGATATTGCTGATAGCCCAATCTGTCCCCATTTTATCCAAAAATTACGCTTACTCAACCGATCAGCCATCTTAAAATGACATGTATAGGTATATACAAGTTTCCCATATTCTTCTTGTATTTGAGAATATAGTTTTTTACGGTAATCCAACGAACTATTCTCCATTGGCGCATTTCCTCCGTACCTTTAGTATTACTCTACCCCCAACGCCTTAAACACCGCATCTTCCGCACTGCTGTAGAAAATCAGATTAAAACTGCCCACCAGCTCCGGCGGCACGGTGCCAAGGTCTGCTGCACTGGTAATCGGAAGCAGCACTTTCTTTGCTCCGCTATCGAGGCACACCTGCAAACTATTGGCAAGCTCGTCCACTTTCAGAATCGTGCCGCTGATGCTGATTTCTCCCAGCACGGCAAGTGTACTGACCGTAGGCCGTCCAAGAGCAATGCTGCATAGTGCAATCAATGTAGGCAATGCCAGCTTTCCAGTCATGCCAATGCCCTGTAAATCCTGATAGTTGATGATGTAATCCCGCATCGTGGTGCTGATGCTACCACTGATTCGATTTCCGTTTGCTTTCAGGAAATTGAACGACGTATTCGTGGATTCCTTGCAATCACGGTCGCTGCCAAGGCCAGTGCGCTCAAATTTTCCGTTGCCGGGCAGCATCTGGCTTTCAAGGCGGAATACGCCGATCATACCGGACTTGCCCTGACTTACGGTATATACCTGTCCCGGATTGCAGATGCCATCGGGGATGAGCTTTCCACCGCCCTGCTCTGGCACGGAAACAAATTTTTCTTCAAAGGTATCAAGGTCGATATAGCTGAAGTTCACATCATAGAACTCCATTCCACCCAGCTTTTTCAGCTGTTCCTTGACACGACGGCGCATTTCCAGCGCAAATACAAGAATTTCTTCAATCTGTTCCTTCGTGAACTCCCCATCCGGATACAGCAATTTCACATAGCCGCCTACAATCTTGCGGACAGCAATCGTATCGCGCTGGTTCAGGTTCTTTCCAAGGCGGAAATACTTATCCAACGCATCCCCATACTGTTCTTTCCGCAGTTCTCGGATAAACTCCGCCAAGTAATCCGTGATAAAGCCGTAGTCGTTGGTAAAATGCTCCGGACGGAACTTCGGAATCTCCCAGCCTGGAATGTAGCAATGCAGACGGTCAAGAAAAGCGGTGTCCGTTCCCATCTCCGGCGGGAACGGATCAAACAGAGAAGAAGTCTTGAGCAACACATCCACGCTCTGATTGATGTTTCCTACAAAGACCATAGATGCCGATGCTGCCTTTTCCTCTTTGCCACGGGCAAAGGAGCCGGAAGCCATATAGTCCTTCATAATCTGAATGCCGTCTTTGTCCTTAAACTTGATTCCGGCAACCTCATCAAAGGCAACGCAGTCCCATAAGCCTACCAAACCTACGGTTTTGCGACCCATATTGTAAAACAGATTTGCAACGGTCGTCTGACCACCGGATACCAGGATACTGTTCGGGCTGATTTCTTTATAGATATGGGACTTGCCTGTGCTGCGCGGCCCCAACTCACAGAGGTTGAAGTTGTTCTCCACCAACGGCAGCATACGCGCAAGCAGCAGCCACTTTTCCCGATTGTTCAGCTGTTCCGGCTCATATCCGCAGGAACGCAGCATAACATCCATCCACTCTTCCTGTGTGAACGCCTTGCGTCCCTCTCGAACTTCTTCAATGTCGATATGGGGCATCTGAATCGGAGTCAGCTTATGGATGCTGATGGGAGAGATGTCCTTCTGCTTTTTCTGTTTAGAGGAAATCGGCTGTCCATCTATATCCGTGATTCCAAAGCTGCTGTCTCCCTCAGACTCATATTCCAGCTGCACGATGCACCAGATACCGCCGCAAAGCAGCCGGTCATATTTTTCCGGATAATCATCCGTAATCGGTACATTGGTGAGACCAAGGTTAGAGAACTCTGCAAAAAAGCAATCCTTTTTGATGTCCAGATGCACGGTCACCATATCAATAATGGTATGACTCCCGTTCTTGCGCAGTTGGGAGAGAATTTTCTGAGCCTCATCCGGGCGGACAAAATTGTCTGCCAGAATGCGTTTCACATTCTGAACGCCCTGCTCAATGATTGTCTCATCGTCTGAACTACAATACTGACCCAGCAGGAACTCCAGCACATAGACCGGAACATTTGCTCCTTCTTTTATTTTCTTTGTCAGGTCTTTGCGGACGATCCGACCGTCAAAGTTGCTGCGCAGCTTCCGGCGCAGTTCTTCACGGGTATCGTCTGCCGCCATATCCATCACTTCCATACGGAATTCCTGCCTCCTCTGTATCAGAATCCGAATCCAAAGTCATCTGCAAAGGCAATGTCCATGATGACAGGCTGCCTCCACTGCTCCAGACCGCTTTCTTCGTCATAAACCACAAGGTAATACTGCTTGTCCTTGTCGTATTTCTTATTCTTGAATGTGAAACGCATCCGGAAGATACGCTTCTGTGCATTTTCCTCGCGACTGTCCGCCACATAGCTGTTTTCGTTCGAGATTTTCTCATTGTCCTCCGAGAGGAAGAAAATGCGGTATTTTGCGGCTTTCACAGTATCGCTGACTGCATCCGACTGGATAAAGTCCATGGAAGTGATCAGGTTCGTGATCTTATGGACGATGCTGACCAGAGCAATCTCTGCATTCTTTGTTTCCATGTGACCACGTTCCATCTTAAACTCCAGCACCGGTACCAGCATTTCCTGCGGTGAGGAACCGCCATGCACATAGTTAGCACCGCCTCCGGCCACCTTAAAGACATTGCTGCTGACAGGATAGGACACCACCTTGCTGTCCTCATTCCCCAGAACGCGTCCCATGCTCATATGGTCGATGCCGTCATCTTCCAGTGCCGCCTTGGACACAATAAATCTGCGATTAACAAATGCTTTTTCCGCGCTTTTCCCAGAAATCTTGTCACTTTCTGTCAGCTTATCACGCTTGTAAATAAAGCCATGATCGGCAGTGACGATAAAATGATAGGTGTTGCCGCTGACGGAGATTCGATGAATCAAGTCCATGATTTCCTGAACGGCCTCCTCACACGCATTAAACACCTCATCCTCGGTATTTGCCTTGTCTCCACGCGCGTCAATCTGATTATGATATACATAGATAATCTGACGTTTTGTCAGCACATCTCGCAGCTCTGCCACTTTCAGATTTTTGATATCATCGAACTGTACACAGACACTATCCGGGTTATAGCTTTGCAGCACCTGCTGCCGACCTGCCAGATTATCGCAAAGGATACCATCTACCAGCACCTGGAAGTCATCCGTCATCTCCAGTGTTTTATGCGGTAAAAGTGCTGCCATACCGAGCCTTGTATAAGACGGCAGGACACTTAGTTGTACAGAAAGTTTTGTCGTGCATTTCGGGTCATCCTGCATTCGGGCAAACAATTCCTGTCCGACCTCGTAACGCATGGCATCCGAAATGATGACCACGGTGCGTTCTTTGGTATAGCGCAGGTTGGCATTGTAAAACTCCCGCTGCAACGGAATTGCAGAAAATGCGGCATCCTGCTGAATTCCGGCATTCCAGGCAGGGAGCAGGCAAGCCAGATATTCGTTCGTGTAAATATTTTCCACCAGTTCCCGAAGCGGCTCAAAGCTTTCCGTGCTCTCCTGCTGGTCGTAATAATAGTAGAATTTCCGATACTGCTGATCCATATTGTAATCCGCAGCAAGATATCGGTCGATGATTGGCTTTAAGCCATCTGCGGCATGGTAATCCGCTTCCTTCACCATGCTGTATGCACTGGAAAGCATCTGATAGGTCTTCCCGGTCTTTCTGCCAAAGTGCATTTTAGCCCGTTTTTCACAGAGTTCCGGGATGGTAAGCCCGTTTACGATTGCGCCGATATCTTCCGAAACAAGTCTGCCAATGAGCCACTTTACCAGCACCTGATCCACGGCAAGGAAAGTGTCACACTCCACCAAATCGTCCACTCGCATTCCTGCAAATGCCGAAAAAACATTCAGCCCTTTGGCAACGTGCGCTGACAGAGCATCGTATTTGTCCCGATACAGGACGCTGTTCATCAGGCTATCGAGGAATGCGATAATATTGCCAGACTTGTAGGAGACAAAACTCTTCCATGCTGCCGGAAGCTCTGCCTGCACATATCGCCCAGTATAGGTAACGAACAGCGTCACCAGCAGCCGTTCCAAACTCGGTTTTGTATCGGTGTATCCAAAATGCTGCTCACAGAGCTGCCAGAATGCAGACAGCAGATCGTATTTTTCAAACTCCTGCAAGAAAGCATTGTCCACCAGCTCGCCATCCGTCAACACGATGCGCACGACTTCCTCAAAAGAGCAGGTACGCGCCTTGCAGACTGCACTCAGCAGACCGACAAGGATATTTTCTTCATTGAAGTTTTCGATTTCCAGATCATAGAAGCGTTGGGTGCGCTCTTTGTTGGCGAAGAACTTAATGTGCTTCTCAATAACCGGCTTGTACCTTTCCTCAATACCGAGGTCAACCGACAGCAGGGAGGCACGGTCGGCAAAGAACCGTCTGGAATACAGCATTGTGTCTTCCAGATGGTTGTCCCTTACATCCGGCTTCGGAAACGGTGCATAGATCAGATAATTCGTGGTCTTATCCACACGCTCCAAAAAATACTTTGTATAGAACTGGTTATCCGGCTGGAGATGGTAGATCTTCGCATTCTGAAGCTCCACCGTCTCCATATCCTCGGCAAATTCTGCCTTGTCATCATACCAGAAAACCAGTTTTCGGGTCTCCCCGGTAAATTCCGCATTCAGGCGGTCTATAATTTGTTTCAGGTTCAATTCTGCCATATCAATTTCCTTTACTTGATAGATTCCGCCCTTTGGGGAATATCATACAGGCAGTTACGCCTTGATCCGGTTGTTGCCTGTGATGCTACTAATATAATCGTCAATATCCTGCACGATGCAATGATCCCCCATTGTGTGCAGTGATTCAAAATACTTTGTGATATACCCATAGATGCCATACTCTTCAAAGGTTTTCGCCACATCCGCACCGGAAAGCCCTTTGAAATGACGGTACCGCTCCATGCAATAAATCAAAAAATTGGATTCTTTGCTCATCTCTCACGCCTCCTCCGGGTAATCATAGGAACCTGTCAGAAGTTCATCTTGATACATGGTATACAGCGTCATCGGGCTGTAGTGCCACAATTTTGATTTTTCATCCGAAAGCTCCTGATAGAGCTTGGACTGATAAAAGCGGGATATCGCTTTTTCATCATCCACATTGCTGTTTTTTGTAATCTGTTCGATGATGGGCGGCACAATGATTGCAAGCATTGCGCTGAACTGATCTTCGTTCATACAAGCTCCCTCCCTTCAAAATGCAAGTATTGCAGGGACTTCTCAGTTGCAAACACCAGCTGGTTGAACAATTTCCGAATCTTGAGTGCCGCCAGTGTTTGTTCCTTATCCAACACTCCGGTCATATACAGGGTAATAGTGCGGTACACATCATCATTTGCCACAGCACCATAAATCAGGTCATGCTGCTTTCCCTGATAGGTTCCCTGACGGTTCTCGGCTACAAAATCCAACCATGCTTCATCTGGGCTATCAAAGCGCAGCAAGCTGCACTCCTTGAAAGCCACAGCTTCCTCTACGGAATAAATATTGAGCGTAGCGGCTCCTGTTTTGCGGCGGTCAGTGACCTTTTGAGCGAAGTTCACTGCCTGATCGCGGTTGGTGGTGGTATAAAATCCAAAACCGAAGTCCAGATAGCGATTTTGCCGGATAAGTTTCGGCTGTTCTACGATAACATTGCTTCCGTGATACAAAATCATTGCAAACGCCTCCTGTTCCTCTTATTTCTTTTCTTTCACCATGATGTTCTTACTGTCTGCCAACACCTCATAGAACTTGCCGTCCTGCGCAGTCTGGAGCTTACGGTAGTTGACCTTTACGCCGTCATCGAGGTCAAGCTCGATACGGGAAAGTGCCAGATGGCTGATCTTTTCATCATATTCCCGGCATTCCTTCAGCTGCTTGGCAAGTTTATCCTTACGCTTGGAGGCTGCTGCCACCTCGCGGGCATTCCCGCTGTGATCCATCATATCCTGCATCCGGTTGATTTCGGATTCGTACACGCGCTGCATCTTGTGCAGGTAGTCGATACGCAGGTTGCCAATGGTATCCGGCGTATAGTGGTGCAGGTAAACCAGTGCCTTGAAGCCGTTCTGCTTGCCGCTGTCAAACAGCCAGTAGATCGGACGCTTGCCGGAGCCGGTAACAGAGTAAGTCTGGCAGTGATCCTTGAAGAAATCGTTCAGGAAGTAGTTGCGGATGATCTCCCGGCTGGTGCTGCCCTTATTGCCAAGTGCTTTTGCGATATAATCGAGGTTCTCTTCCAGCGTATCGGCACCATACACCACTTTCAGCCATGCACACAAGCGCGATACGATATCATCGTCCAGATATTCTTCATCGGTGATGGGGATAACATTGTCGGCATCCGGAATATAGCTCTGGTATTTACTGCCATCCCACTCGCCGCCTGCATAAGCCAATCCTTCCACATCCAGCGAGTAGCGGCCAAACATACAGCCCACGGCATAGCTAAGCAAGCTCTTGATGTCCCGCTGCAACTCAGCCTTCCGCACAGTCACATCTTTATCTTCCACTTCTGGGGTCAGCTCATCCTGCAAACCATAAATGTCAATAAAAATGCGGTTCAGCTCTTCTTCGTTGGCCTTCAGCTGGTTAAAACGGTCATCGCATTCTGTCTGCCACTGGTTAAAGGCTTCGGAAATCGTGGAAACATTCCGGAGCAATGGGTGCTTCTTAAAATCCAACGAGGTTTCAAACGCATTCCAATCGCATTTTGAAAGTTCAATATTGTTTTTAGCCTTTTCTACTATCGCATTATCATCAACACATAAATCAGGCAATGTCTTAATAACACCGCATTTATAATTTATTGTTGGCATAGTTAACTTTGCGATTTCGCCAAACAATTTAGAATTCAAGTAGGCAATGCAGGAAATAATATTGGGGCCCACAGCAACTTGACCACCAGCATCAAACAAAAATCCAGAAGGGTAGTATCTTATGCCAAATCCCCCCATAGTAACTGCTGTCCATGTTCCACCTTCTCTAAAATAAATTCCCTCGCTAGGACGAACATGCCCTTTTAGCATCGCCATTTTCTCTCTATATACTGAATCAAAACCAATAACCCAATCATTATTTCCAAACCATTTTCTATACGCTCCCCCTTTATTGTAGGGTACCCATCGACCATATTTGTCAATGTCCTTATAAGAAGTTGCATTTTGTACAATCGTATTCGAGTTAACTTCACTCCACAGCCGTAAAAAACGCTCATTATCTGCAGTGTGAATTCCTTCTCTCATCATATATTTTACATCGAGAGCTTTTCTATTTAAAAAGCACTTCAAAATTGTATTGCTTGCCCAATATGCTATTGGCTCTCCAGGAATTATTCTGAAGCTATTTTGATTTGTAATATACCTATTCTTTCCTTCAAGGAACATGTCTTCTTTTCCCTGCTGAGAAGTAGGCTCAATCAGGCGACAGTAAGTGCCTTTATAACCATCCACATGGTTTGCACAGCGCACAAACGATGTGGTCTGCACCACCTCGCCTCCAATTTCTTCAAAGGCGCGAGCCCCCAGATGTGCCATATTGATAGTTTCAATTAGCATCATCTTTTCGCGCAATTTTTCAAAGCTGGACAGGAACATCCAGCTATGCTGCGTAATCATTGCTTGAAAACCGTTGTTTACAGTCATCTGGCGGCAACGTTCAATAAAAACAGCATACAGATCAACCTTACTATCTGGATAATTCTTCTTGACAAAGTTATTGACGTTTGCACTCAGGTTGCTGGTTCCGGCATAGGGCGGATTCGTACAGGTAACCCAATATTTTCGTGCCATCGTCTCGCCAATATCAATGAGCCGATTCAGCTGTTCAGCTGTATCTTCCACGCCCACGCTGTCCATGCTGATCTGACCGTCTGTGTCCTCCGCTGCCACAAACCGGCGCAGCAAATCCCAGTTATAGCTCTCCACATTCAGGATAGAGCCGTATTCCTTGGCATCGGTCAGGGTGTCCAGCAGGCCTTCCAGCTGCATCTTTGCGGCGTTCTTCTCAATATCATCCATCCCTGCGCCGAAACACTTCAGGTGCGCACGGTTAATGCTGTTGCTCTCCTGAATAGCATAGACATGGCAGGTGTTCTCACCGTTTAAGATACGGCGGTTGTACTGCCGTGCTTTCATCATTACGGCAAAATACGCCAACTGATAGGCGCGGTCATCAATATCCAGACCGTAGATGTTATGTTCCAGAATGCTCTTTGCAGCATCACGCTGGCTATAACCGGCACTCTCGTAAATCTGCATCAGCACATCAAAGGCGTATACGAGGATATGTCCGGAACCCATGCAGGGGTCGATGAGCTTGATATCTTCCGGATTCAGGGCGGCGTACTCTTTGCGAATTTCAGCCAGCTTCGCCTGTACCTCCGGCTCCTGCTGTGCTTCTTCCAGATAGTATTTCCAGTTTTCTTTCAGGCCGCAGTCCGGGTGTCCTTCCACCCACAGACGGCCAAGGCTGTTCTCCACCATGTAACGGACGACCCAGTCCGGAGTGAACAGCTGGGTTACAGCAGGGATTTCCTCTTTGGTGATCTTACCGTTCTTGGCAAATGCAGCCGCTTTCGGTTCAGTGTTGTAATACTGGTACAGCCAGCCGATAATCTCCACCTGACCACCGCGCTCGATGTTGAAGTCATCCTCCGGGATATCGTGAATCAGATGATAGACCACACCATCCTGGTCAATAACGGACAGGCTGAGCAGCAACTCGGTGTAGTTCTTTGTTTTTTCAAACAGAGCAGGCAGAATCTCGTTCAGGGCATTGCACTGTTTCAGGAACAGGATGCGGAACACCTCGTCCAGCTTGTTGTCCTGCTTCAACTGGAAAATCTGAGCCTCTTCCTCCGCAGTGAAGGGCAGCTCTGCGTCAAACGGTGTTGTAACCAGATCCGGCTCCAGCTTTCCGCTCTCGGAAGAAAGAACCCGGATATGGGAAGGCAGATAGTCGTTGACCTCCATGAACCGGATCGCAATCAGGCGGTTGAACCATGTATAGGCAACCTCCTCGATCACATACTGATATGCGGTTTTATAGTCGGTATCCTTTTCCTTCTGCTGAATAACCTCTATCAGCTTGTCACGCTGGCGCACGGCCTCGCCGGAAATCGAGTACGGTTCTGCGGTGCCGATATCAAAGAACTGAGTGCCGTCGAAGCTCTGCGGCAGCGGCTTGGCAATGCCGTCCTCCGTAATACCGATCAGGCGGGCATCATAGCTGACATCTGCAATCAGCTTGTTCCGCGCCCAGATCGCAAAATTCTTTATGGCTGTCTTGTTCATGGAGCCAATCCTCCTGTCATTTATAGTTCAATGTTGACGATTGTATCTTCGTCCATCTCTTTCAGCAGGTTTTCACGCAATGCGGCAAGGTATTTATCAACATCATCCTTGCTCTCCAGTCGCCACGATGCAGTCTTGGCAACCGTCTTGATGGAAACATTCTTCGTGGTGCGCACCTTATATACCGGCTGCGGTTCTGCAACCTTTTCAGCCGGTTTCACGGTCTCGCCGCGTTTTGTCGCCTCTTCTTCCTGACGCTTGCGCTCTGCCTCGGCCTTTGCCGCTGCTTCCTTCGCAAGGCGAATGTCCTCTGCGTTCATCTCGTTGAGCAGGCGCAGCTTCAGTGCCTCCGCCTTATCTGCATAGCTGCGCAAAGTAGAGACATTGTTGCAGTGCTCTGCACCATCCATGATCTCCTTAAACAGCTCCAGATAGCGGTTGAACTTCGTATCCTTATAGGGCTTGGTGTTCAGCACTTCAAAGACACGGTTCCGATCCTGATTGATGGAATCCTTGACCGGCTCTGCCTGCTCTTCCAGAATGCGCATATAGCAGTTCATAAACTTCTCGCGCAGCTCCGGCAGCTTCGGAATCTCCTTGTAAGGCTTCGCCATCCGGACGATGGTGCGCATCTTAGCCACCACTTCTTCCAGTTCTGCATCCACGATGTAGGTCTTGCTGTCCTCGTAGATATTCAGCATATCCAGCGCACGGGTGAAGATGGTCAGCTGTTCACTGCCAAAGAAATCACGGATAGGCTCATAGTCCTCTCCAAAATCCATCAGATCGTCCTGTTCGTCAAATACGGTCTTAAAGAATTCCAGCGGTGCCTGAATCTGCACCAGTGCGGAAAGCCGCTTCTTGCCCTTTTCCAGAAGTTCTTTTCCGGGATAGGTGTAATTCTCATATTTCGGTTCCAGCCGCTCAACCTCGGTGATCCGATTCTCGCAGTAGTGCTGGAAGTTCTTCATGATGGTATCTTCGTCATCGGCAGGCGGTGCCACCTTGAACAGCTCTTTCATCACGGTGCGGACGGTCTTTTTCTGGTTTTCCGGCACACGGACGCGCACTTCCGTCAGCAGCTTATCCACGAACTGCTTCTTCGTGATGTACCCGATGATTTCCTCTTCGGAGCGGTTGTTCAGATTGACGCTCTCACCGTTGACCGTAAAGGACAGGTCTCCACGCTTAAAGAGACGTGCCACCAGCCAATGGATGTCATCTTCGACAAAGCCATAGGGTGCTTTCATAAAGCGATCCTTGATGGTTTTCATAGAAGTCTTCATGTGCATCCGGGAATTGCCCGCCACGAATTGCAGCACATCATCCAGTGCGTGAACATTGGATTCTCCGGTATCTCCCAGTGCCAGCGACAGCTGGTTGCTGGTCTTGAACATCTTCCGGATGTCTGCTTCACCCATCGCTGCGTCAATGTAGGACAGTTTGTGGTAAACCGTCTGCACCAATCTGCCAATGGCCTCGTTGATGCGGCTGGTTACTTCCTTGCCGGAGGTGTGCAGCACATCGCCATTGACATAGATGGTAGCCTCTTTCAGAGCTTCCGTCAGATAAAGCTTGGCGTTCCCGTTGCGTTCCCGCATCTCTACGCGCTTTGCTTCCTTAATGGTCTCATACTTGGCAAGCTGCACAGAAGTATTCTTGCGAAGGAACCGCTCAATTTTCAAGTATGCCCGCATTTCCGTCAGGAACGCATCATCGTTCGGCAGAACCACAAGGACTTCCTTGCCCTGGCCAGAGAGCAGACGCAGCGTACCATCATCGGTGCCGCCCTCATACCACGGGGTCAGCACACGGAGGCCGATATCGTAATTCTGATTTGCCTTATAGGGGCGGTCATCCACTGTCTGATTGAAGGAGAACGCATACCGCCCACCAAAGCTGGGGTACTGATACTTCTTACTGGAGAAAATGTCCTCATAGATCATCTCCGCGATCTTCGTGATGACCTCCGGCATCTCCACATTTTCTTTTTCGATTTCGTTGTTAATTTCCTGTTCCTCATCGGTCAGGAATACATAGATGGAGCCATTCTTCTGGATCAGCATCTGGCGCATCAGCACTTTCAGTGCGTCCTCCACCTGTGCTTTCAAAGAGATACGATCATCGTCAATGCTGGTAATCATCAGGCTGACGATGTTGTCCACATTGGCTTCGATCTCCAGAACATATTTAATCAGGAAAAGGGTCTTCAGCACATTGATGGCAAAGACATCTTTTTCCTTCTTTTCCGGGTTGATGTAGCTGTTATCATAAGCGCGGATGATCACGCTGCTGTGGCTGTGGTCGAGGAAGTTCTCCAATGCATCATAGAACCGATAGAACGGCACGATTGCCCCCATCTCATCGTCCATCAGCTGCATGGCGGACTCTTTGAACAGAGCCAGCATGGAACGTTCACCCTCGGACAGGTGCTTACCGGATGCACCGTGGGTACGGATGCTGGTCAGTACACTTGCAAGCAAATTAAACTGGTACGGAACAAAAGGATAAACCTCTGCAAAATCTTCTGCGTTGGCGTACAGTTTTTTCTCCACACCGTCATTGAAGACAATCAGATTTTTGATAATGGTTGATTTCTGGTCATAGAGCAGACGCAGGCTCTGTGCTGCGGTCTCAGTCTTATCCAGAATACGCTTTTTGATAACAGCATCTACATTGGCAGAGGACAGAGAAAGGCGTGTATCGAAACGTCCCTGAATCTTGGAGAAGTCGTTACCCTTCACCTTGGTAATGGAGTCGATATCCTGCTGGCTCGTTACGATTACCCAAGCCTTGCCCATGCACTCCTTGCCCAGTTCTTCCGTCACTGTCTGAAGGTTCAGCATCAGCTTGGAATCATCACCAATGTACTGACCGATCTCATCCACAAGGAAAACTACATGGTGGTTATTGCCTTTTTTATCAATATAGGACTTTACACGCTTGGCAAAATCTTCAATGCTGATCTGGTAGCTCTCGGTTGCTTTCTCGCACCAGTTACGGGCAGCTGATTCGCTCATGAAATCCATGTCAGAAAGAACATCGACAACAGAATCCTGAATGAAATCGAAGTCCTGACGAGAGCTTTCCCACGGATCGCCATACTCTTCTTCAAACTTTTCCTTAAACTCTTCAAAACGACCTTCCTCGGAAAGCCTGCGCTCCAGGTCAGCAAGGTGCGGCATGGAACCGCAGAAGCCCTGCATCTCATTGAAAACCTTCAGGAACACGTTCACAATGGCATCTTTATTTTCCTTGCCATTAGAATCGCTTTTGGAATCAATGTTGAAAAGAATTACGTCCGATGGGGTGTTTGCTGCCAGCTGCATATCTGCCAGCACCATCTGATTGGTAATCTTCTGATCTTCGATAAAGTAGTCGATGGCATGTTTGTCTCCGACCTGTTTATTCTGAAGCAGATAGGACAAGATTTTCAGGAAATGAGATTTACCACTTCCAAAGAAGCCGGAAATCCAGACACCCATTTTCGGTGTGGTTCCCTGAATACCTTTTTTATATGCTGCAAAGAAATCTGCAAAATGACGCTGAAGCTCACGGGTCACAACATACTCTTCCAGCTCCTGCGCTACATTTGTCTCTTCACCCTGACCGACAATGATAACGCCCTGTATCTCACGGTCAATTTTCTTTCGGAACATGTCCTTGATCTGCATAACAGTTTCCTCCATCCATTACTTTACCAGTCGGAATGCCCGGTAATAGTTATCGTCTTTAATCTCATTGAACAGAATCAGCTCCTGCTCATTATAGGTTCCCGGAAAGAACATCACGACCGGGCAGCGCACAAACGCCTGGTGCAAGTTGTTAAGCACCTTGTGGGAGCGCAAAATCGGATAGCACTTGCCGATACCGGTCAGGAACACAACTGCATTCTCCGGCGTATGTTCTTTGATATATTGCACGATCAGGCTGTCATCGTCATTCACCTTCATGGAGTTGGTCACTGCCTTGACGATACGCTCGATTCCTCGCTTTTTTTCAAAGTCATAGCACTTTTCCATGAAGTTTTTCTTTTCCAAAAAGTCAATGATGATATCATACAGGTCAAAGACCACAAGCTCAAAATCATCATCGCCCCGGTCGTTCTTATTTTTCAGATACTCTACACGCTCCCGAACTTCCAGTTCCTTTTCCGGTGGATAATCAAACACCCAATAGTTGACCTCATTTGCGCGGCCTGTTCCTTTTCGGAAAGATGGCTTATGGATTGCAAGCTCCATCTCATCCAGTCTTTGGCTTAAATCCATTTCATCTTACCCCCGCCAGTGTTTTTACCATGATGCCAAGATCATGGTCATAAAGCCAATGCTCAAATGCAATATCAAGAATTGGCTTCAGTATTTTTCTTGTGCTGTTTGCCCGGTTGCTTTCTAAAAGCCCAGCTTCATAAAGCTGTGTCTTATAGCAGGAACCGAGACGGTGCAGCGTATAGTCTTGAAAAGAAGCCACTTTCTCACTCTGTTCCTGCTTATTTTTGAAGAATATCCGGATATCTGCATCCGTCAGCTCGTCGGAACCAAGAATCATTTTTTCCCGCACTACTTCATACACAAAATCAAAGAACAGCGTGTCATGCAAAAGAGCCGCAGTCAGCACAAATAATTTTTGTGTAGCAAGATCACTGCTCAAAAAGATTGGGTAAAAGCTTTCATCTAATGTCTTGATACGGGCTGTTACGGTAGAATAAATCTGCTGCGCTCGTAGTTTTGTTGGTGCGCCATAAATGTTTGTCTCTTCATTCAACTTTTTAATGTCTGCAAAGCTCTTACCCTCGCTCAAAAGCTGCACGGTTTTCCGAAATTCCATGAACCAGAACGAAAATTTCACTGCTCCGGCACTATACGGTTTTCTTTCCATCTTCGTTCTCTCCATTTCCGGATTTTGTTTTAATGTATCTGCCGCTTTTGATTCTGGCATCCTTCGGCTTTTCGGCGTTAATAGGAATGACCCACTGATGGCCTAAACGCTCGGCACCATCAATTCGCCCTTCTGTGCATAATGTCTGTACTCTCCTTGTGCAGATTCCCCATTTTTCAGAAGCCTGCTTAATCGTCATGAAATCCATACGGAACCTCTTTTTCGATGTCTAAAGTCACTCGCAGCAAGTTAAAATTTCTCATTTATATTCTACTCCAAGAAACGAACAAAATCAATCGAAAGTTCTTCCAAATTTTGAACGATTTTTTTAGAATCCACTCTTCTGCAAGCAGGGCTTTCGTGTCACGAAAGCGATTTTCTGCTTGTTGGGGAAACTCCCCAATCCCCATAGAACGCTGCCTGCGGCATCGGGCTGCGCGTCCGTTCCGGATGCTTTAACGGCAGTTCCTGCCAAAGAAAACGCCGGAGTGAATCATCACCCCGGCTTCAAAAAACATTTACTTGTGCTTGCGGCCTCCACGCTTTTTGTAGTCCTCGTCTATACGCTTTTTCCAATCTGCGCTCAGTGGGGCACTGCACCGGACAGAGCTGATTGCTTCGCTGACCACCTCATAATTCAACGCGGTCCCTTCGCTGTCGCACTGATAGTTGACTGCACGATCTGCACCGATTCCGAACTGACTTGCGGTCTCTACTGCGTCAATATTGGCACCAAGGAACAAAAACTCCCAACCGTATTTCGCTTTCTGCCGCTCGATCATCTGCTTCACTTTTTCGCTGTTGTACCGGCGGCTGGCATTCTCCATTCCATCCGTAGTGATTATAAACATGGTGTGTTCCCGCACATCCTCCGGTCTTGCGTACTTATGAACATTTCCAATGTGATGAATCGCACCGCCGATGGCATCTAAGAGTGCTGTGCATCCCCGAACCGTGTAATCACGGTCAGTCATCGGTCGGATGTCCCTTACATTTACACGGTCGTGCAGAACTTCGCTCACATTGTCAAACAGCACCGTTGAGATCAGTGCTTCGCCCTCTGCTTTTTTCTGCTGCTCAATCATGGAATTGAATCCGCCGATGGTATCACGTTCCAATCCGCTCATGGAACCGCTACGGTCTAAGATAAAAACGATCTCTGTTAAATTCTTTCTCATATGCTTGTCCTCCCAAAAGATTATGGCTGCTCGGTTTCGTACCTTACAGCCATAGTATAGCGATTTTCTTTTGTGGAGTGGTCGCATGGAAAGCAAGATTCCTCTGACAACGCCTTGAGCCGCCGTCTCTGCTCTGCCCGGCTATCGGTATGTTCCTCCACATACCGGTCATCTATGTACGCTGCGATATCCGCAAAAAGTTTTCCGCTAATCTGATATGCCTTCCGGTCAAAGATAACGATGTAGACCATCATCTCATTCTCCAGCAGGAATGTGCTGATGGTATCGACTGCAACCTTCAGAGCCTGGTCTTTAGGATAGCCGTAAATGCCGGAGGAAATCAGCGGAAAGGCCACCGACTGACAGCCATTTTCTTTCCCAGGTTCAAAGATGTCCAATAACAGGATTCCAGAAGCTCCTGCTCCCGATGCTTGCCATCCCGCCAGCGCGGGCCGACTGCATGGATCACATATTTGCAGGGCAGTCGGTAACCCTTTGTGATTTTTGCACTGCCGGTCTCGCAGCCATGCAGCGTACTGCATTCTGCAAGCAGCTCCGGTCCGGCGGCACGATGAATGCAGCCGTCCACACCGCCACCGCCCAAAAGAGAAGTGTTGGCAGCATTGATGATCGCGTCAACGCTCATTTTTGTAATATCGTTTCTGATAATCTGTAAGGGCATTGCTTATTTTCCCCTTTCTGCCGCCTCGTTAAACATGCTTCTTTTTCAATTCACGAATCAACATTTCAACCTGTGCTCCTGTAAGGAACGGTGTTTTGATTGTCGATGCCCAATAAAAATTCCGCTTCAAAATTGTTTTAATCTCATTCGGAGAAAGCGCAGGTAGGGCTTTGACATCTCCATTGAATTTTTCCGGTACAATCATTTTTACACTGTGATATTTTTCATCAGCCACTTCCGTCGGCGCGTCTGTGATAATCTTTCCAACCGCAATAATTCCTCTTCCTTTAGAATAAAAAAGAGCATAGTCATCTTTGCGGAAGCTGTCGATATACCGTTTTGCATCTCCATATGCCGCTATTTTGTTTCCAAGTAGCATCTCAGACTCATTTGAATCTGAATACGAGATATTCGTATCAAACATGATTCCCTTACACGCAGAAAACTTCAAACGATTATTTTCTATTTCTGTAAGAAACTTCACCCAGTATAAAACATTCTCCGGGATGATATGGGACTTATCCGGATTGATCGCAAACTCATAAATAACTGTTGGATCTGCTACTTTCACATTTGAATATTTCTGTGCATTCTGAACGTTTCCTTCTGTTGTAAGCAAATATACTTCACCATTCAGGCTGGAATAGTCATCTGTATTGAGATCAACATCACCCTTCTTTACCTGAATGTAAATATGCTTTCGGTTCAGGTCATTTGGGTCAACCAAAACACACTCATACTTTGGTGTAGCAATTTTATTTGTCGATGGGATGCAGACATAGCCTTTCGTATCATACAGCCACAGCGCAAGTAAATCTTCAACATCTTCCGGCTGGAGCAAGCTGTAAAAATGCTTTTCACATAATGAAAGAGCCGGATCGGGATAATTGAATAGATCCAGTGCTGAATCGTGGACACGGTTATACAACATCTGACTGTATTCTTCCACTCCATTTTTCTTAATTCTCTGGATGGTTGAACCCATAATAAATGATGTTGCCACAGCACCCGGAACGGATTCTTCATCTGCCTTATCTGTAGCTGGATACCAGTCTATATTAGTCAACTGATTCGCTGCATCCATCTGTACCGCATCTTCGCGAAACACCCAGGTACTGTTTGCCTTAACTCTCGCAATATAGTATTTTCCTTCATTTCTTGAGCGCATCCAAAGAAGGTCTCCTTCTTTTACATCCTCTACCATGCGGCACACACTGTCGAATGATTTGTACTGGGTTCTTGCCAGATTACAGTAATCCAAAAATGTATGTATCCCAGAACGTTCTGTCTGGGTTAATTCACGTAGACTCCATCCCATTGCTGCGACATGATTTTTCAAGCAATAGTCGGCAACATTTGTGCCTCCTGTATTCACCTGTAATCTCCATACTGCCATTTTATCTTCCTCTTTCTTTTTGTATTTAGACCTTTCTCATCATTCGCTTTGATATTATTATATATCGTCCACCCATAGAATGGCAGATGCAATGTACATTATTTTGCACACAGGGCGCTTGTGGTTTGATATGTGCAAAAAAAAGCCCGGCGCAGTATAGCGTTTTGCCATTTGGATATCCTTGTTGTCTTCTGCAACGGCAAAATTCCATTCCAGAAGATGCTTTTCCTGAATTCCCGTTGCTTTCAGCTGCCTGATTTTACGCTGACGCTCCACCAGCTCATCCTGACGTTTCTTTTCCGCCATCGCTTCCTGCTGGCATCTGCAAAGGCAGGGAACAATCTTGTCTCTGCCCCAGAGCTTTACCCTGCACTGCACCGGCGTATGGCAGCTTCGGCAATACAGCAGTCCGTCCTCGCCCTGGTATTCCCGCTCTCCGGGCTCTTTCGGCGTAAAGAGCGAATCCAACGCCGCATTCAAAACTTCAGGCACCATGTCGCTCATAGGCTGTCTCCTTCCTCAAATGTGTAGTCTGCCGGGTTATACTTCGGCTTTTCTCTCTTTGCCCAGCTCCGGATTGTGGCAAGGTGATTTTTGTAGCTCCTGCCGGTGGAGGCCATATACTCAGAGAGCCGTTCAACCCGCATCTGATAATCTCTTGGGAACTCCTGCCGGAGCTTACTGTATTCCGTGTCAGAAAGAAGGACATTTTCGTATGAGCCATACCGGTGCTGGATTTCCTTCTTCTCTCTTTTATTGATTGTTTCAGTACTTGTTCTATTAGTACTTAATTGCGCGGGATTTTCCGTAACCGGTGTGTCCGTATCCGGATTTACCGTATACGGCTTTTCCGTACACGGTGATTCCGAACACGGCTTTTTCCTTGGCATCTCATAAATCACATACTCCGCTCTGCCCATCCGACCGTTACTCTCACGCTGCTGGTTCCTTTCCAGATACCCAAGACGCTCCAGCTCTTTTAGAGCCGTAAGCACCCCATCTACGCCATCCGGCGTAATCGAAGATAACCCCGTACCGAATAGTTCCATGTGTCCGGCAAACTGAGCAGCATAGAGAGAAGTCCTTTCCCTTTCAGGCTGAGACCCTGATCGCGCAGGTGGTAATTGCACATCGTTGTGTAATTGCTGTTCTTCTCAACCCTGAATACCGGCATGGTGCTCACCATCCTTTTTCGCAGGCTCCGCTTTTTTCTTCGGACATTTGCGCGGACGATCTTCACTGTCCTCCCGGCGATGGTATTTGCCGGTATCCTGCATCATGCGTTCAAACGCCTGAAGGCGTCCCTCTGTAAAAAGCGTCATTCGATCACACCCCATTTCTTAAACAACTTGAAGAGATGATTCTTTCCCTTGCAGGTCACTCTCGTCTGCTGCACCAGCTTTCCGCTTCTGCCGTAGCAATCCCGGACAATAAAATAGCCCCTTGCAGATTTGTCTGCAAAAGGCATCAGCCAGCCACTTGGACTGCGGTACAGATAGCGATGATCCAGCAAGAGAGCCACTGCCGTCTTCTCTGGGATTCCGATTTCCTTACAGAAATTCCGGATGCAGGTGCAATCCTCCGAATTCACAAAGGTATCGAAGTAGTCTGCCTTGGGCTGCGCCGCATCCAGCTGTTTGCGGATACCCTCAAGCTGCTCTCTCTCGGCTACAAGCTCCTGCGCCAGGGTGTAGATGACCTCCGGATGCTGAATCACCTGATTCAAAACGGAATCGCTCATATACACACCATGCTTGCGGATGGAAGGAAGAACTTCATCAAACACCCAGTGTTCAAATCGCTCTGCCGATGGCAGCTTGCTGTGAACGATCAGCCGGTAAACATCGCCTTCTGTGATAAAGGAGATTTCAACGACCTGCTCTCCAGCATCCCCATACTGATTCACCTTCTGAACGACCCCCTTGCGTTTCGTTAGAGGGCCCCTGCAATGGCGTTTCACTGCGGCGTAGGGATTCACATACCCCAACGCTTTCGCTACGTCACTTGCACAGAAGAATGTCTTTCCCGCCTCCTGCAACACGCGGATCGAACCAAACTCCTGGTTCTCAAACACCTCCATCATCTGCCTCGACTGTCCGCCATGACTGCCCACATCGGTATCATGGGTCTTCTGATTGAAATCCGTCATACCTGTTACCTCCTACTCAAATTTGTCTCGCCGGATTTCAGGCAAAAAAAATAGAGCCTTGACCCATTCTCGTTTTCAAAGAATGAGCCAAGGCTCTATGTAAATCAGTCAAGTATGTGTTCGTCCGTCGATGGCAAAATTGGACTTCATTTGCTCCTATTGTCCACCAGTAATTTAACCTATAAGAGGTCAAAACGGGCTTGTCCACCAGTAATTTGACCACTATAAACCCATAAATTTCCGTTCAAATTCCATCAAAACCGAACAGTCCAGGCAGAATTTTGGGTATAGAAAAAGCCCGGAAAATAGCGTATTTCCGGGCTTTTTTAGCATTTTGAAGTTGTCGATTATCGCTTGCTGAACTGCGGTGCACGACGTGCGGCTTTGAGACCGTATTTCTTACGTTCTTTCATTCTCGGGTCACGTGTCAAGAACCCAGCCTTCTTCAGGGCCGGACGCAGACCTTCGCTGTCAAACTGCAGCAGGGCGCGAGCAATGCCGTGGCGGATTGCACCGGCCTGGCCGGTGACACCGCCGCCGGAAACGCGGCACACAACGTCAAACTTCGCGGCGTTGCCGGTCAGCTCCAGCGGCTGACGAACGATGAGCTTGAGTGTTTCCAGACCGAAGTAATCATCAATGCTGCGGTCGTTAATGGTTACCTTGCCGGTGCCCTGATACAGGCGGACACGGGCTACCGAACTTTTTCTTCTGCCGGTACCGTAGTAGTAAGGTGTTTTATCATACATAATGCTTGTCCTCCTCCCTTAAAGTTCCCAAGCAGTCGGCTGCTGGGCGGCGTGGTTATGCTCTGCACCTGCAACAGTGCGAAGACGGGTGAGTGCATTGCGGCCAAGGGTATTGTCGGGCAGCATCCCTTTAATCGCTTTCTTCATGGCGGCACAGGGATCCTCACGCATCAGGGTGTCATAGCGAACATCCTTGAGGTGGCCGATGTAGCCGGTGTGGTGGTACCAATGCTTCTTTTCCAGCTTTTTGCCGGTCAGAACAACCTTGGCGCAGTTGATGATGATGACATTGTCACCGCAGTCAACATGCGGGGTGTAGGTGGTCTTTTCTTTGCCGCGCAGAAGTACGGCAGCCTGGGCAGCCACGCGGCCGAGGGGTTTTCCCTGGGCGTCGATGACATACCACTTGCGGGTGACCTCTTGGGCCTTCGCCATATAAGTGGACATGAGCGGAACCTCCAAAAATAATAATATTACAATTGCCCCGCCCCGGGCGGGGCAGCTTCTTCGAAAGCAGTGCGCCACGGGCAGAACCGCGCCGCAGAGGAATTGCATATATGATACTACCACAAGCGCGCGGCTGTGTCAAGGGAGAAATCCCGATTTTTACATTTAACAGGTGCTTTTCTCGCATTTTCGGCGCCACAGGCGTTCATTCTGGCTGTAGCTTGCCCGTCATTTCACTTTTTTACACAGCCCCGGCGCGCAGACGCAGCAGCAAAAAGCTGGGCTTGTCAAATTCTTTCTCCATACGCGGATTTTTCCGCACAGTTTCGGCATTTGGCACTGGCTCCTGCATTTCCTCCAGCGTAAAGCCGGCGCGCCGTGCGGCACACAGAATCTGCGAAAACGTGCGGTGATATTTCTGCACGCTGCGGTCCAGCCACGGCACCGTGCGCGCACCGGGTCTGCTGTAGCCACTGAGTGCGTAATACCTTGCGCCTGCTTCCGTTGCCATCCACTGCGGGCCTGCGCTGGGCGCGGTGGTCAGTGGGTGCTCCTGCGAAAATACAAAAACACCGCCGGGCTGCAGACAGGCACGCACCGCACACAGGAATGCGTCGAAATCTTCTATATAATGTACCGCAAGCGAACTGACCGCCACATCAAACATTTTATCCAAGGCAGAAAGCGCTGTCATATCCATACAATGATAGACAATGCGCGCATCTGCATTGCGTTTTTCCGCCTCTGCAATCATTCGGTGTGACAGGTCAATGCCGGTCACTTCCGCAGCACCCAGGGTCAGGTACGCCCGGCAGGCATCCCCAAAGCCACAGCCCAAGTCCAGCACCGACTTTCCGCGCAGCGGCGGCAGCATGGCCTGCAGGGCGGGTTGTTCCAACAGCCGGTTGTAGTTCAGCGGGTTTTCCCGCAGCTGCATATAGTTTTCAAAAAAGATGGGATCGTCATAAAGATTTTTCTGCATCTGGCACCTCCTGTTTTCGCGCACATATAAACTGCTTTTGTTTGTGAAAGAAGCTGCACGGTGGCGGTGTGCCATCGAGCAGCTTCCTGCGTTTATTCTCTTGCTTTTTCCAACTCCGCACAAAGAGGATACCACCGGCAATCCCCACAGATTTCCTGCAAGTGCCGCTTGGACAGCCACTCCATCTTCGCGCGAAAATGCTTCCAGAAAAGCGTCTGTCCGGTCTGCAGACCGCTGTAGTGCAAAACCGCCGCGTCATACCGTGCCGGTTTTGCACTTTCACAGACGGTCTCCCGCCGGTGCGGGCAGACTGCACACAAATGGTCGGCGCCGCTGCGCAAACGCACAGGTATCTGCGGATTTTCACACAGGGTGGCCAGTGTGTCCGTCATATGCGCCGTAAAAGCGTCGCTGTACCCTTTGCCAACAAAGTGCAGCAAGCAAAGCCCGTGGTGCGGGCGCAGCTCCAAAACCGGCATTTCAAACTGCCTGCACGCTGCGATCCAGCCGGTCACGCACGCGCTCCAGTTGTGGTTCCAGCGCGGTGACCACCGCGATTTTCGCCACATCTCCCAGCAGAAATGGCACCACGCAAACCATCAGCGCCGCCCCGACCGGCGTATGGGTCACCGCACAGAACCAAACTGTTCCAAACGCATACAGCACTGCGGTGCCGACCGCCATCGAAAGAACCAATGCTCCAGATTTTTTCAGCAACTTCTGCCCACTGTGACTAAGCATCCGGTACAGAACGCCTTCAACCGCTGCCAGTGCCAAATAGCCAAGCAGATACCCGCCGGTTGGCCCGGCAACACTCGCCACACCAGAACTAAAACCGGCAAACACCGGCAGACCTATGCAGCCAAGCAGCAAATATACCACCTGGCTCAGCACCCCCCACTTCGGGTCAAGCAGTGCCGCACTCAGCATAACCGCAAACGTTGCTAAACTAATCGGCACCTGCCCAACCGGAATGGAAACCGGTGCCAGCACACAGGTCAGCGCTGTACACATCGCGCAGAGCACCAGACTTCTCGTTGATTTTTTCATAGGAATCCCCCTCCCAAGCCCGGGTGCCAAAGCACCGCAAAGCTTTTGTACTGTTAATTTCCAATTAAAAAGTCCAGAATATTCATTCCGGCGTCTGTCTGCGCCCGATACAGTTCCGTATACCCGCACTGTACGCAGGATACCGTGATAAAGCGTTTATTCTGGACGTCAAACAGCTTTGAAAAATTGCCGCCGGTTGCCTGAAACTGATCAGTTTCATACTGCATACAGCCACACTTCGGGCACACATATTGCCTGTTTTCCATCTTTGTTCCCTCCGTTTCCTATTTATTTATCTGTGCTATAACAATACCTGATTCTGCATGGAATTTCAATATCACATAAAAAAAACGAACGGCAGGATAAGCTTGACCTGTCGTTCGCAAAAAAGTTTTCAACCAATCTCTTAAAATCTGTGGAAAACAAGCCGCCGCTTTTAAAGGGTACGCCCAGCCGCAGCCGCAACCTTTCTGCACTTGCCCATAAACTCCTCGAAATTTGGGAGGGTCAGCTGCTGCGCGGCGTCGCTCATGGCGACCTTCGGGTCCGGGTGCACTTCCACGATAATTCCGTCTGCTCCGGCGGCAATTCCCGCCATTGCCAGCGGTGTCACCAGACTGCGCTTGCCCGCTGCGTGGGAGGGATCCACAATGATTGGCAGGCTGCTGCGCTCCTTGACAACCGGCACTGCAGAAACGTCCAGTGTATTGCGCGTTGCCGTTTCAAAGGTGCGAATCCCGCGCTCGCACAGGACTACATTCTGATTGCCCTCGCTTAAAATGTACTCTGCCGCGTCCAACCACTCCTCGATGGTGCAGGCAATTCCGTTTTTCAGAAGTACCGGCAGACCGGAGCGGCCGATTTCACGCAGCAGTCGGAAGTTCTGCATATTCCGCGCGCCGACTTGAATCATATCGCAGTATTTTCCGGCGGCAGTCAAGTCCTGTGCGTCCACAACCTCACTGACGCACAGCAAACCGGCGGCATCTGCTGCTTTACGCAGCAGGCGGTAGCCTTCGTCCTCCAGTCCCTGAAACGCATAGGGGCTGGTACGCGGCTTGTACGCACCGCCGCGCAGCATTTGCGCACCGGCAGCCTTAACCCCCAGTGCTGCCTTTGTAATCTGTTCTTCATTTTCCACGGCGCACGGGCCGGCAATCATCACCAGTTTTTCCCCGCCGAACGTTACATTCTGCACGGTGACTTTTCTGCCCTCCGGCACCATTTCACGGCTGGCAAGTTTATAAGAATGCATAATCGGCACGCACTTTTCGACACCGTCCATCACCTCAATGTTTTCTGTATTGAGTTTTGATTTATCTCCCAGCACGCCGATGACCGTGGCCTCTCTGCCGACTGAAAGATTCGCGTCCAGACCCTTTGCCTGCAGCATCGAAATCACGCTGTCAATCTGCACTTTGGTACAGCCGGTTTTCATCAAAATAATCATAGAAATTCTCCTTTGAATCTACTTTTTTGATTTAAAGCTTTTGTGCTTTTATCTGTAGAAGCATTAGCTGTAAAAAAACAACCACCCTATTGGGTGGCAGCTTTTGATGTTGGCACCTACCTAATTTCCCGGGCCGTTACCAGCCAAGTATTTTCGGCACGAGTGAGCTTAACTTCTGTGTTCGGAATGGGAACAGGTGGACCCTCACCGTCATCAGCACCAACTATTTGTCGTTTTGTTGCCGTCGTTCCTGACGACTTATATATAATACCACAACATTTTTATAAATGCAAGCTTTTTTTTAAAAAATTTTTAAAAGGCGCACTGCTAAGATACAGTGCGCCTTCATACACAATATCGAGCGTTTATCCCATACCCGTGCTGAATGTAAATGCGTAGTTATAAAACACAAAGAATGCGGCAAAAGCCACCAAACTCAGCGTCAGCCACAGACGGTTCAGACGAACGCGCGGCTGTTCTTGAACGGAAGTGTGCCCACATTCAACGCAGACCACACGCTGTGCAGAAGCGACGCGACTTTGTATTGCAAATACCGTAAGCGGAATCACTCCGAAGAAAGCGGTGAAAACCGTCCACATAGCGGCAAGCCGCGGCGTTCTCTGCCGGGCACTTTTATAAATGGTCACCGCGCACAAAGTACGTTCCACAAGAAAAAGCACGCCAACCACCGTCCAAAGGAACAGCGCTTTCTGTACCAGCGCACCGGCTTCTGCAGAAGACACATTCACGCTGCTAAGATAGCCCAGCCAACCAAACAGAGAACCCACGCTGCTTTGCTGTACACCGAAATTCCAGCCGCTGAGCGAAAAATAGTATAACGGAATGTCAAACATAGAGATTCTTTCCCCTTTCTATTGACCACCCATCTGCGCTTAAAGCTAGTGTAGATAAATCAAGTAGTCTAAATTTGAATGCCTAATATCAAACTGTATATATCCACCGGAAAAATTCCATCTTAAGTACCAAAAAGGAATACTGCCCATCCACTCTCATCTCTTTCAATCACGTTTATAACGATCAGACACGATTTCCATACTTATCGCACCCAACTGTTACCTTCCCTGAATTCGGTAAAGATGCGATACCATCTGCATTAATGCGATATGTATATTTGGCATCCACATAAGCATTCCACATCCAATATCCTACAGAATCCTGACAAGAATAATCGAATAATCTATTATCCACCGGAGTAATTCCAGTTCCGTATGTTGTAATAACCCGTACACTACTTCCTGCTATATATTCAAATAAACCAACTGCACGAACATACGCAACTTTTATATCACCACTGCCATAAAAGAACAATCTGTTTCAAGCCTTACTCTTTGAGCTGAACTTGCCAGTGACGCACTTAACAGATCAGACGAAGAAGGCTTCGACGGAACAATTTTTTCATCAATCATAACATCCACTGTTTTAATGCCATTGTCGTATACAGTGGTAACTTGATACTTTTTGATATTCGGATTGTCAGATGGCAAGTCCACTTTTGGTGACTGGCTGACAATCTTCGCATCCTCCAAATGAATCACCTTTTCATTTGTTTCCGTCCCCGTAGGCGTTGCAGCATAAACGCCTACCGCGCTAATTGAAAACATCCTGCACGCTTCCAGTACGAACTCAGTAATTTTTTCATGAATTTCAGCCTCACTTTTCTAATATTTTAAAAGTATCACTTCCATATCTTACTTATACCGTGGTATGGAATCATTGTCAATCCCTTTTGTGGATTTTTAGGTACTAAAACTGAAACATTTTTACAATTATGCGATTATAGAATTAAAATTTCTTTGTGATACAAAAAAACCGACTCAAAAGAGTCGGTTTCAACATATAACGGATGATCCTTACGCTGATCTCATTGTACTTAAGCTGTTGGCATAGTTATATGCAAAAATAAAAAGTAGAAGCACAAGAAGGAAGGCCACTTGCCACATCCCAGAAACTTTTTCAAATTTCTGCGTATGGTAGGAAACTGCTCCGCAGTCTGCACAAACCACTTTTCGCGCATAAACGGTATGGCTGACAACTGCATAACCGGCAACCGAGAGCAACCCAAACGCCGCCGTTAGAATTGTCCAAAGCAATTGATGCTGTGGGAAGCGCCCTCGCACGTCTTTCCGAACAGCCTGCATCAACAGTACCCGTTCAGCTACCAGCGAAAGAATGACCATTGCCCACCAAATTAAAATAGTATGTACAATCTTAACTGTTCCAGTTGGATAAGAAGATAAATCTACATGCATGATATACCATAACCACTCAGTAATCGAGCCGAGGCTGGTGGAATCCACGAAAACTTGTCCACTTCTAATGACGAGATAATATAATGGAATGTCAAACATAGAGATTCTCTCCCCTTTCTACTAACCACCCATCTGCGCTTAAAGCTCTCGTATATTTCCTATCAAACTGTTGGCGTAAAAAAAGAAAAACTCAAAAATCAAAAATACGAAAAGGCAAAGAAACTTCCATTGCCAAGAAATCTTCATTTTCGGGGTATGCCGCACAGCATGTCCACAATCTGCACAAACTACTTTTCGCGCATACACGGTACGACCGGCAACTGCATACCCGATAACGGAAAGCATTCCAAATACCGCCGTCAAAATCGTCCAAACCAGTTGATGCCGCGGGCAGCGCTCGCGCACATCTTTCCGAACAGTCCGTGTCAGCAATACCCGTTCAGTAATCAGTAAAACAACAGTAACGATCCACCACCCACGAGCAAAATAGCCGAACTGTTGGACGCGCGCCGAATATGGAGATAAATCAACTCGAAACAAATTCCACACACCGGCAGTCATGTTCCCTAAATATGTGTATTTTATATCGAAATTTATGTTCCCGCCTGTCACATACCAGTTCAAATAAAATATAGGTATAACCCCCATCAGTATTCATCTCCCTTTATAACAATTCCGAACGATCAGACACGATTTCCATGATTATCACAGCCAACCGTTACTTTTCCAGAAACTGCCTCCGATTGAACAAGAACACCGCCTATATATCCATACAAGGAATAATTCGCATCAACATAAACTCTTCCCCACCATTCACCCACTGTAGGTGTGCATGAATAAGAGTATAACTTTGTTTTTGGGGTAATTCCTGTTCCATAAGTGTTGATAACGCGTACACTTGTACCGGGTACATACTCAAATAATCCAACAGAGCGGACATATGCGGCGCAATAACCATTATCATAAATATTACTATCCGTTTCAAGCCTTACTCTTTGCGCAGAGCTTGCCAAAGATGCACTTAAAGGATCAGACGAAGAAGGCTTCGACGGAACAATTTTTTCATCAATCATAACATCCACTGTTTTAATGCCATTGTCATATACAGTGGTAACTTGATACTTTTTGATATTCGGATTGTCAGATGGCAAGTCCACTTTTGGTGACTAACTGACAATCTTTGCATCCTCTAAATGAATCACCTTTTCATTTGTTTCCGTCCCCGTAGGCGTTGCAGCATGAACGCCTACGGCACTAATTGAAAACATCATGCACGCTGCCAGTACCGAACTCAGTAATTTTTTCATGAATTTCAGCTTCACTTTTCTAATATTTTAAAAGTATCACTTCCATATTTTACTTATACCATGGTATGGAATCATTGTCAATCCCTTTTGTGGATTTTTCGGCACTAAAGCTGAAACATTTTTACAATTATGCGATTATAGAATTAAAATTTCTTTGTAATACAAAAAAACCGACTCAAAAGAGTCGGTTTTAAACTTCTATACACTGAAAACTGAATAAAGAATAAGATTACGAATTGGATATGGACAGAACCATGAACTATGGTCAAGCCCTCGACCTATTAGTACTGCCAAGCTAAACATGTTACCATGCTTACACACGCAGCCTATCAACCTTGTAGTCTTCAAGGGGTCTTACTTGCTTACGCAATGGGATATCTTATCTTGGAGTCGGCTTCACGCTTAGATGCTTTCAGCGTTTATCCGATCCGCACTTAGTTGCCCAGCTGTGCCATTGGCATGACAACTGGTGCGCCAGCGGTGCGTCCATCCCGGTCCTCTCGTACTAAGGACAGCTCTCCTCAAATATCCTGCGCCCACGACAGATAGGGACCGAACTGTCTCACGACGTTCTGAACCCAGCTCGCGTACCACTTTAATCGGCGAACAGCCGAACCCTTGGGACCGAATACAGCCCCAGGATGTGATGAGCCGACATCGAGGTGCCAAACCTCCCCGTCGATGTGGACTCTTGGGGGAGATCAGCCTGTTATCCCCAGGGTAGCTTTTATCCGTTGAGCGACGGCAATTCCACTCTCATACCGCCGGATCACTAACTCCAACTTTCGTTACTGCCCGGATTGTCATCCTCGCAGTTAGGCTAGCTTTTGCGTTTACACTCAGAAGCACGGTTTCCGTCCGTGCCGAGCTAACCTTTGAGCGCCTCCGTTACCTTTTAGGAGGCGACCGCCCCAGTCAAACTGCCCGTCTAACAATGTCCCCCGGCCGGTTTCACGGCCGCAGGTTAGAATTCCAATGGTTTAAGGGTGGTATCCCAAGGGTGACTCCACACACGCTGGCGCGCATGTTTCCATGTCTCCCACCTATCCTGTACATAAACCATCGAAACCCAATATTAAACTGCAGTAAAGCTCCATGGGGTCTTTCCGTCTTGTCGCGGGTAACCGGCATCTTCACCGGTACTACAATTTCGCCGGGCGGGTAATTGAGACAGTGCTCAGATCGTTACACCATTCGTGCGGGTCGGAACTTACCCGACAAGGAATTTCGCTACCTTAGGACCGTTATAGTTACGGCCGCCGTTTACTGGGGCTTCAATTCAATGCTTGCACATCTCCTCTTAACCTTCCAGCACCGGGCAGGTGTCAGCTCCTATACGTCATCTTTCGATTTGGCAGAAACCTGTGTTTTTGATAAACAGTCGCCTGAGCCTTTTCACTGCGGCCTCCCCTGAGGGAGGCGCCCCTTATTCCGAAGTTACGGGGCCAATTTGCCGAGTTCCTTAACTACCCTTCTCCCGTTGGCCTTAGAATTCTCTTCCTGTCTACCTGTGTCGGTTTGCGGTACGGGCGCCTCAGATATACAATAAGCTTTTCTCGCCCTGCGCTGCGAATACTTCCCTACTCTAATTTCGGTCCCTTGCGCCCGGGGCAACCATCGCCCGGGTTATTCGCTTTGCAGGTGTCACTTATCTTAAATCTTTTGGCGGCTACGGAATTTCCACCGTATGTGCATCGACTACGCCTTTCGGCCTCGCCTTAGCTCCCGGCTTACTTGGAGCGGACGAACCTTCCTCCAAAATCCTTAGACTTTCGGCCAATATGATTCTCACACATTTCGCGCTACTTATTCCGGCATTCTCACTTCTGTACAGTCCACCAACGCTTCCGCTTTGATTTCACCCCATACAGAACGCTCTCCTACCATCCTTTCGGATCCCAAGCTTCGGTACACGATTTAGCCCCGTTAAATTTTCGGCGCAGGGTCACTCGACCAGTGAGCTATTACGCACTCTTTTAATGTATGGCTGCTTCTGAGCCAACATCCTGGTTGTCTGTGCAACCCCACATCCTTTTCCACTTAACCGTGTTTGGGGACCTTAGCTGTGGGTCTGGGCTGTTTCCCTTTTGACGACGAAACTTATCTCCCGCCGTCTGACTCCCGTACATCAATTATCCGGCATTCTGAGTTTGATAGGTCTTGGTAGCCTCTCGGCCCCTTAACCATTCAGTGCTTTACCTCCGGTAATCTCTTGAGTACGAGGCTAGCCCTAAAGCTATTTCGGAGAGAACCAGCTATCTCCGGGTTCGATTGGAATTTCTCCGCTACCCACACCTCATCCGCTACCATTTCAACGGGAGTCGGTTCGGTCCTCCATGAGGTTTTACCCTCACTTCAACCTGGACATGGGTAGGTCACCCGGTTTCGGGTCGAATACAACTGACTTTGTGCGCCCTATTCAGACTTGCTCTCGCTACGGCTCCGGACCTGAAGTCCTTAACCTTGCCAGTTACATTCACTCGCCGGACCATTCTACAAAAGGTACCCGATCACCCTTTGACGGGCTCTCGGTGCTTGTAAGCACAAGGTTTCAGGTTCTATTTCACTCCCCTCCCGGGGTGCTTTTCACCTTTCCTTCACAGTACTATTCTCTATCGGTCACTGGGTAGTATTTAGGCTTGGAGGGTGGTCCCCCCGTCTTCCCACCGGGTTTCACGTGTCCGGCGGTACTCTGGATACAGCTCGCTGCTTCGCCTTTTCGTTTACGTGGCTCTCACATTCTTTGGCCGGCCTTCCCAGACCGTTCAACTAAAGCTCTGCATGCTAAATGCTGTCCGAACCCCGAAAGTATTGCTACCCTCGGTTTGGCCTCTTCCGCGTTCGCTCGCCACTACTAGCAGAATCTCATTTGATGTCTCTTCCTCGCCCTACTTAGATGTTTCAGTTCAGGCGGTTCCCCTCGCAAAGCTATGAATTCACTTTACGATGACTGGACATGACTCCAGCCGGATTGCTCCATTCGGAAATCTATGGATCACGGCCTACTTACGGCTCCCCATAGCTTATCGCAGTTCGTTGCGTCCTTCTTCGGCTTCCAGTGCCAAGGCATTCCCCTTGCGCTCTTTGTAGCTTGACCATGTGTTCTTTGGTTCTCATGCTTCATATTGTTCGTTCTTCAACATGAACTCGTAAATTGCAAAATTGTAGTAATTTTTTTAACTTTACTTGATATCGTTTTCGCAATCTTTCTTTATTCAGTTTTCAATGTACAGCTGCCTTTCGGGTTTCCCCGTGGGGGTCTCCCCACTGGTGGGCTTAGGTGGACTCGAACCACCGACCTCACGCTTATCAGGCGTGCGCTCTAACCGGCTGAGCTATAAGCCCATTTCCCGGCTCCGGTTCTCACCAGAAGCCCCTGGTGGAGATAAACGGGATCGAACCGTTGACCTCCTGCTTGCAAAGCAGGCGCTCTCCCAGCTGAGCTATACCCCCATACTGGTGGCTGTTTCCCATCCACCTTTGAGTGTCTCTTTCAAGACCCTCAAAATTAAACAACGATTAACAGACGGATCCGACCAACCTTGGATGTTAGAGCAGCTTGTTTCATCTGCTCAGCTCTCCATAGAAAGGAGGTGATCCAGCCGCACCTTCTGATACGGCTACCTTGTTACGACTTCACCCCAGTCGCCAATCCTACCTTCGGCAGCGCCCTCCTTGCGGTTAGGCAACTGACTTCGGGTATTACCGGCTCCCATGGTGTGACGGGCGGTGTGTACAAGGCCCGGGAACGTATTCACCGCGGCATTATGATCCGCGATTACTAGCAATTCCAACTTCATGCAGGCGGGTTTCAGCCTACAATCCGAACTGAGACCATTTTTATAGGTTTGCTCCACCTCGCGGTTTCGCTTCTCTTTGTTAATGGCCATTGTAGTACGTGTGTAGCCCAGGTCATAAGGGGCATGATGATTTGACGTCGTCCCCACCTTCCTCCGTTTTGTCAACGGCAGTCCTGCTAGAGTGCTCTTGCGTAGCAACTAACAGTAAGGGTTGCGCTCGTTGCGGGACTTAACCCAACATCTCACGACACGAGCTGACGACAACCATGCACCACCTGTCTCAGCTTTCCCCGAAGGGCACCTAATGCATCTCTGCTTCGTTAGCTGGATGTCAAGACCTGGTAAGGTTCTTCGCGTTGCTTCGAATTAAACCACATACTCCACTGCTTGTGCGGGCCCCCGTCAATTCCTTTGAGTTTCAACCTTGCGGTCGTACTCCCCAGGTGGATTACTTATTGTGTTAACTCCGGCACGGAGGGGGTCAGACCCCCCACACCTAGTAATCATCGTTTACGGCATGGACTACCAGGGTATCTAATCCTGTTTGCTACCCATGCTTTCGTGCCTCAGCGTCAGTTAAAGCCCAGTAGGTCGCCTTCGCCACTGGTGTTCCTCCCGATCTCTACGCATTTCACCGCTACACCGGGAATTCCACCTACCTCTACTTCACTCAAGCTCAACAGTTTCAATTGCAGGCTATGGGTTGAGCCCATAGTTTTCACAACTGACTTGCCAAGCCGCCTACGCACCCTTTACACCCAGTAAATCCGGACAACGCTCGCTCCCTACGTATTACCGCGGCTGCTGGCACGTAGTTAGCCGGAGCTTGCTGCTTGGGTACCGTCATTATCGTCCCCAAGTACAAAAGTTTACAATCCGAAGACCGTCTTCCTTCACGCGGCGTTGCTGCATCAGAGTTTCCTCCATTGTGCAATATCCCCCACTGCTGCCTCCCGTAGGAGTCTGGGCCGTGTCTCAGTCCCAATGTGGCCGTTCAACCTCTCAGTCCGGCTACCGATCGTCGCCATGGTGGGCTGTTATCTCACCATCTAGCTAATCGGACGCGAGTCCATCTTACAGCGGATTGCTCCTTTGATTTCTGCACCATGTGGTGCTGAAATGTCATGCGGTATTAGCGTCCGTTTCCAGACGTTATCCCCCTCTGTAAGGCAGGTTACTCACGCGTTACTCACCCGTCCGCCACTAAGCTTAAAACCGAAGTCCTAAGCTTCGTTCGACTTGCATGTGTTAGGCACGCCGCCAGCGTTCGTCCTGAGCCAGGATCAAACTCTCTAAAATATGATATCTAAACATCTTTCGATGCCCAAATCAATCTTAAAGCTTTTGAAAGCTCTCAATAGATACGCTTGCGTATCGCTTTTGCTGTTTTTTCGCGAGTCAGCTTCTCGCCATTCCTCTCGGAATTTTCGGGTCCGTTCATTCTGTCATCGTTGTTTAATTTTCAAGGTCCTGCTGCCGTCATTCTCGACAAACACCTTTCAACTTCCCGCCCCGCTTTACAGCAGCTTGTTTAGTTTTTTGTGTCTCTCTCGCGGCGACTCATATATAATACCACGCCATTCCCCGCCTGTCAACACCTTTTTTAATCTTTTTTCGGGTTTTTTTCAGAATCGTAAAATATCCGCATGAAACCGCCTTTTTCGGGGAGAATTCATGTAAAAGGAGGATGTATATGAAGAAGTTAGGCGTTACAGCATGGAGAGTGCTGATTGTTGTCCTCGTCAGCTGTGTCGCTTTTGGAATGCTGGCGCACACGAACCGCAGCGCAGAAACGCTTTCCAAAGTCGGCTCGCAGGGCTCAGAGGTCACAAAGATTCAGACCAAGCTGCAGGATCTGGGCATTTACTCCGCAAAGATTGACGGCGTTTACGGCAGTGCCACCAAAAGCGCCGTGGTCACCTTTCAGAAACAGCAGGGCATCACAGCCGACGGCATTGCCGGCACGCAGACGCTGAAGGCGCTCGGCATCACCGGAAGCTCTTCTGACAGCACCGGCGGCATCGGCAAATACTCCAGCAACGACATTAAGCTGCTGGCAACCATTGTTTCCGCAGAGGCGCGCGGGGAACCCTACGAAGGGCAGGTAGCTGTTGCGGCAGTCATTCTGAACCGTGTGGAACACCCCTCCTTCCCCAACACGCTTGCAGGCGTCATTTATCAACCTGGCGCTTTCAGCTGCCTGACAGATGGCGGTGTGAACGCAGAGGTTGCGGACTCCGCCTACAAAGCGGTGCGCGACGCTATTAACGGTTGGGACCCCTCCGGCGGTGCCGTTTACTACTACAACCCGGCAAAGAGCACCAGCAAGTGGATTTTCTCCCGTCCGGTCATTACCGTGATCGGCAACCACCGTTTTTGTTCCTAAAACCAAAAAGCAAACGCTCGGCAGTGGTATGCCGAGCGTTTTTATATATCCGCCTTGTTTTTCTTTATATATAGGAAGAAAGAATCTGTCGGCTGCTCCGCAGAAAAAGCACCAGGCCTGCCGCGCAAAGACCGACCCCCAGCAGCATGGCGAACCCAATACCCGCTTCTGCCAGCTTTCCAAACAGCAGGTTTGTGAGCACCGCTGTGCTGTCAAACAGAAGCGCATGCATACTTAATGCAGTGGCGCGGTTTTCCGTTTGCACAGCCTGGTTCTGCAGCTGTGTCTGCAAGGGCTGGAACAGGCAGAAGCCTATCTCCAGTACAGCAACCGCTAGAATGGACACTGCCGCACTAGAGGTCCCCGCAAGCACTGTGCAAGCCGCTGCACACAAGGCGAACAGCACCGCACCGAAACGCACCCTGCCAAAACGACCCGTCAGCCTGGCAGAAAAGCCTGCAGAAAGCCCCAGCACCGTGACCGCAAGGTAAACCCAGCCAATCTCCGCATTGGTCATGCCGCACTTCACATACTGAATCTGGTTCAGAAAAGTTGCCACCGCCTGATGGGTTTCGTTCAGCAGTGCAACAGACAGCAAAAACAAGAGAACCGGCCGGTTGGCAGACAGCCGCTTTATCTCTCCTTTGAAATCCGCGGCTGTTTCCCTTTTTTCGCCTGACTCGGGTTTCACTTCCCGCAGACCGAAAGATAGTATCGCGGCGGCTCCGTAGCTGCACACAGTCAGCAGACCGGCTAAACGGTAGTCTTCCCTGATGAATCCCGCATACACGCCTGCAGCGGTCAGCAACCCCGCTGTACCGAGTGCCTGGTAAATACCGAACACCTTTTGCGCTTCTTCTTTTCCACTGGAAAGATACAGGACGCTGACATCCACACCGGAAAGTCCGGCAAACACCACGCTGAGCAGCAGCCGCTCCGCAAGAAATGCCGCAAATCCGCTCGCCCGCCAAAACACAATCTTTGAGAGAAAATACAAGCCGCAGCAAAGAATCATCGTTCTGCGGTATCCTATCCTGTCTGCAGCCACGCCCCACGGCAGCTCCAGCAGAATAGAAACCACCAGGGAAATGCTTTCGAGGGCCATCATCTGTAGCACGGATACCCCGGCCGCCTGCCGGTACAGTGTTGCCACCGGTGCATAAAACACCATGCCCTGCAGCAGCGACAGCAGGTACATGATGCAAATATTCTGTTTGATTTTCAAGAGAAACTTCGTCCTTTCCGTACAGCAAAATAAGCGAATCAGCCTGCGGCCGACCCGCTGAGATGTTTTTTCTGTTCTGCTGTACTCAATGCGGACGAATCATACAATGCTCCTTCTCTTGAAAATGCTTATGATACCTTAATAACCCCGATCCACAACGCGCCACTCCCCGGCCGCAGTCAGTTCCGTTGCGCTGAATTTTGCGGAATTTTGGAAATGAAGATTAACATGGTCGCTCTGACCCGGCGCATCATACCCGAAGAAAATAGCGGTCACACAAAGTGCTGTCATCAAAACAGCAGCCAGCTTCCCAATTTGCTTTCTCGTATTGCATTTTCCTCCCTATATTTCTTAATTTTAGTATATAGAGAGCTTCACAAATTGTCAACCGGAAAGAACCCGCTGCGGTACACAAACAAAAAAGGACTGCCTTCCCGCAGGAAAACAGTCCTTTTCGCGAATCTCCGTCAAGCCTTATAGGACTTGAACGCTTCTGTAACTTCTTTTTTTCGTGTCGTATTGGCATCTGCCGACGATGTATCCTGATAAATCATCAGATACTTACCGCTGTCGCTCAGAACCGCCGGAACTGCTTTTCCAAACAGCGTGAAACTGCCGTTTTGTTTAACCGAATCCAGCACCTTTTTCGCGGTGTCATTCAAATTAGAAGGGTCGTACGCATAGAACTCAGCTGTCACCGTTTCCTTTTTCTCCACGTAACCCGTGTAGCGGTAACCGGACTTTGCCCCAATGAGCTGAAACTCCGTCTTCGTCCCGTTCCCCTGCACATAGCCGCAGGCGCCCAAGTAAGAAACCAGTCCGGTCAGGCTGTCCTCATACTTTGCAGCATCCACCTTCCTCTCAGGCGAAGCCTCGCTGCTAGCCTGAGAGGAAGAGACAGCCGGCGCCGCGGAAGAAACCGCTGCGCTTTGTGTTCCCGAAACAGTCACGTTACCCGCGCCGCAAGCGGTGCAGGCTGCGGACAAAACAACCGCCGCCGCGATTACAAATGCTTTCTTCATACAAACCTCCCGGAAAAAGAATGCTGGATAGAAGAAAAACCGCTGCAAAGAGCGGTTTTCGAATTCTGCGGCCCGAAAAGCGCCGCTTCAAATTGTGGTGGACACGAGGGGACTCGAACCCATGACCTCTCGCGTGTGAGGCGAGCGCTCTAACCAGCTGAGCTACGCGTCCACAGCTCTAGACAAGGAAGACAAAAAAGTGGTGACCCGGACGGGATTCGAACCCATGAACCCGCCGTGAAAGGGCGGTGTCTTAACCGCTTGACGACCGGGCCAGATGGTAGCGGCAATAGGATTTGAACCTATGACACTTCGGGTATGAACCGAATGCTCTAGCCAACTGAGCTATGCCGCCATCTGCACTTCGCACACTGCGAAGCGCTTATTATTATAAACGAACTTGTCCTGCTTTGTCAAGCCTTTTTTGAAATTTTCTAAAAAAGGCAGAACCTGCGGTTCGCTTTTATTTCACCTGGTTGTTGCTGTCTTTCAGCAGCACGTCATGCGCGCCGCCCTCCAAAATGCTGGTACTGGACACCAGCGTCAGCTTTGCTTTCTCCTGCAGCTCAGCAATGGTCAACGCGCCGCAGTTGCACATGGTGGAACGCACCTTGCTCAGCGTTGTGTTGACATTGTCTTTCAGCGAACCGGCGTATGGCACATAGGAGTCCACGCCCTCTTCAAAGGAAAGCTTCTTGGCACCGCCGAGGTCGTAACGCTGCCAGTTGCGTGCACGGTTGCTTCCCTCGCCCCAGTACTCTTTCATATACTGGCCGTTGATATTGACTTTATTCGTCGGGGACTCATCAAAGCGTGAGAAGTAGCGGCCCAGCATCACGAAGTCCGCACCCATGGCGAGCGCAAGTGTGATGTGATGGTCATAAACAATGCCGCCGTCGGAACAAATCGGCACATAAATGCCGGTTTCCTTATAATAAGCATCGCGTGCCTTGGCAACCTCGATGACAGCGGTTGCTTGCCCACGGCCGATTCCTTTGGTTTCGCGGGTGATACAAATGGAGCCGCCGCCAATGCCGATTTTCACAAAGTCCGCGCCCGCTTCTGCCAGAAACCGGAAGCCGTCGCCGTCAATCACGTTGCCGGCACCGATTTTTACCCGGTCGCCGTACTGCTGGCGCACCCACGCGATGGTGCGCTTCTGCCACTCAGAGTACCCTTCGGAGGAGTCGATGCACAGCACGTCCGCGCCCGCTTCCAGAAGTGCCGGAATCCGCTCTGCGTAATCACGCGTATTGATGCCTGCACCAACCATGTAACGCTTCTGTGCGTCCAGCAGCTCACTGGTGTTCTCCTTATGCTCTGAATAATCCTTCCGGAACACAAAGTAGCAGAGCTTCCCGTCGTCATCCACAACCGGCAGGGAGTTGAGCTTATTTTCCCAAATGATGTCGTTGCACTCGGAAAGGGTAGCGCCCTTGGGAGCGGAAATGACTTTTTCTATCGGTGTCATAAAGGAAGAAACCGGCGTGTCCACAGCCATCCGGCTGACACGGTAATCGCGGCTGGAAACCACACCGAGCAGCTTGCCGGTGCCAGTGCCGTCATCTGTCACTGCCACAGTGGAGTGACCTGTTTCTTCTTTCAGCTTCAGGATGTCCGCAAGTGTCTGGTCGGGCTTAATGTTGGAGTCGCTGGTGACAAAGCCTGCCTTGTACGCCTTGACACGCGCCACCATGGCGGCTTCTTGCTCAATGGTCTGAGAGCCATAGATAAACGAAACGCCGCCCTCTTTGGCCAGCGCGACCGCCAGCGTATCATTGGAAACCGACTGCATGATGGCAGAGGTTAGGGGGACATTCAAAGAAATTGCAGGCTCCTCCCCTTTTTTAAACTTGGTGAGTGGTGTTTTCAGGCTCACATGATTCGGTATGCACTCTGCGGAGGAGTATCCGGGCATCAGCAGATACTCATTAAAGGTATGACAGGGTTCTTCGTAATAAAAAGCCATTTGCAGCATCCTCCATTTTTTATCATCCTGTTCCCCGACAGCGCGCGGGGGCATTGAAAAAATGCTGTTTGCAACGGCAGCAGCCGTTTGAAACAGCAAAAATAATATTGTCTGCTATTATAACACGGTGCGCCGCTCTTTGCAACCAGATAAACAGATTTACAAATTATGAACCATACAGGAAAAGATACGGGCAAGCGCAGCAGACCATTTTTCCCTCTTTAAAACTATTTTATGATGAATCGTGGAAAGTACTTGTTAACATGGTTTTTTTACTGTACTATACTAAACATATGGTTATCATTGGCAAGCCTTTGAAAAGGATTGCCACAAAATATTTCATGTTAAAAACGCTGAGAGTATTCAATGCATGGAAAGATTCACGGTTCTAATCATTTCCACTATATTTCTTATGCTTGCCTTTGTAAAGGTCTACGCATCGCGAAAAGCGAAAAAAACGGTTCTGACGATAAAGATACTTCTTATGTACCTTTGTTTATTCTTTTCGTTCCCACCTGTCTTGCAACAATTTCTGACCTTGTACGTGGGCAGAGCGCAAGCCGGTTGACCTTTCTTGTGATACTGCTTTTCGGCGCGATTGCGATTGCGGTCGGTATGCATAACACTCGCAAAGCAAAGGCAAAAAAGACGGAATAGGTATAAAAAGCTGCCACAAGTGTTTTGCGGCAGCTTTTTCACATCTATTATTTCTGTATTGCGGTAGAAAATCGAATGGTTCCGCCGCTCTGTCCGGCAAGCACAAATTCCTTTTCCTGCACCGTTTCTTCCCCGCTGATTTGCAAAACATCGCCCAGCAGACTCTCCGCCTGGTAATTGATTTGTACGCGCTTCCAATCCCGAAAGCTTTCAGGCAAAAAGTCCTCTACAATATCGCCGTAAATGGTGTTGGTCAGGTGTCGGTTCATATCCAAATCGCTGTAGCGAATCGGGCGCTCCCCCAAAACAGCCAAGTCTGGTTTGACGCGAATTTTTTTCACACGCTGCTCCGGTGGCACCGGCTTCTTCTGAAAGACGTGGTATTGATACAGCGCGTCCGGTCGCAGCGGGCGGTGCGTACTGCAGTCCACACAAACACTGACCTGTCGCACCTGCATGAGCTGCTTCGTCCCACTATAAAACAAAAACTCCCGATAAAAATGCACGCCGACCGCGCCTGCCGGACGCGTCACAATATGCAGCTGCTCCTTGCTGACCGGAAAGCGAAATACTTGCACCTGATTTTCCGTAATCAGCATGGCAATGCCGTCGCCCAGCATTTTTTCGTAGCTGAGCCCCAGGGCGGTCATGTGTTCCTCACTGGTTTCCTGCTCCATGCGCAGAATGGAGGAGAGTCGGATTCTGCCCGCCGCACCGATTTCGTGGCACTCCACGCGAACGTTTCGTTCAAAGCGCTCTGCGGAAACGGCGGTTCCCATTGCGAACGTTTCCAAATGCCTTTCCCCTTCCTTTGCAAACTGGGCTGCCGCAAAAAACGCAGCAGCCCAGAAAAGACTTCGTTTGATTATGCGTTTTTCGGGCGAATCACGTCAATGCCCATATAAGGACGCAAAACCTCCGGCACGGTTACACTGCCGTCTGCATTCTGATACTGCTCCACAATGGCCGGCATCACACGCGAGGTTGCCAGACCGGAAGCGTTCAGCGTATGCACAAACTGCAGCTTCTTGTTCTCATCGCGGTACTTGATGTTTCCACGGCGCGCCTGATAAGACCGCGCGTTAGAGGCTGAAGAAACTTCCTTGTAAATCCCCATAGAGGGAATCCACACCTCAATGTCATAGGTGCGCGCCATGGAGAAGGAGCAGTCCCCTGCCGCCAGACGGCTCAGACGATAGTGCAAACCCAACTCCTGTACCAGACGCTCCGCCTTGCCAACCAACTCCTGAAACGCGGCGTCGCTGTCTTCCGGCTTGGTGTACTGCACCATCTCCACCTTATTGAACTGGTGGCCGCGAATCATGCCGCGCTCCTCACTGCGGTAGGAACCCGCCTCCCGGCGGTAGCAGGGCGTGTACGCAATATACTTTTTGGGCAGCTCGTCCGCGGTCAGAATCTCGTCACGGTGCAGGTTCACCAGTGCGGTTTCCGCGGTGGGCAGCATAAACTTTTTATCCGCGCTGGTTGGATTCTGAATCCAGTAGACCTCATCACCAAATTTCGGGAACTGGCCCGCAACATAGCCGCATTCATAGTTCAACATATGCGGCGGCAGAATCAGCTCATAGCCGTCTGAAAGATGCTCGTTGACAAAGAAGTTCAGAATAGCCCACTCCATGCGTGCGCCCCAGCCACGGTAAATCCACGCACCGTTGCCCGCAATCTTTGCGCCCCGCTGGTAGTCAATCATGCCGAGGCTCTCGCAGAGATCCACATGGTTCTTTGGCTCAAAATCAAAAATCGGCTTTTCTTTAAAGTAATGGTCGGGCACATTCTTCTCTTTGCCGCCCGCCTGCACGTCGTCGTCCGGTAGGTTTGGCAGGCAGAGCATCAATTCTTGCTGCTTGTCATTCATTTCCGCGAGCTTCGCATCTGCTTCCTTGATTTCTTCGGAAAGCTTTTTCATCTTTGCAAGGACTTCGGAAGCATCGCCGCCGGCTTTCTTAATTTTCGGGATTTCCTTACTAACGGCGTTCTGCTCTGCCTTTTTGCTTTCCACCGCGCCGGTTGCCTCGCGGCGCTGCTTGTCCACCTCAAGGATCTGGTCGACAACGCTGTCCAAATCCATTTCGCGCTTTTTGATTGCCGCTTTCACATAGTCCGGGTTGTCCCGAATCAGTTTAATGTCTACCATTTTCGATTTACTCCTTTTATAGCTTTCCTCTGCAGGGAACTGCATGAATTTTTCTTTTTTCAGTCAAACAGCTTCAATAGATTTTTCAGATCCTCTTCCCCGTGAAACTCAATCTGCAAAACGCCCTTTTTGCGGCTGCCTGTGACCTTGATGGGCCGCCCCAACTGCTGGTGCAGGGACAGCGCCGCTTCCTCATAAAATGGGATTTCCTTTTGAATACTGGCTTCCTTGGGCTGTGCGCTAAACTGCCGTGACAGCTTTTCAAGCTGCCGCACGGTCAGCCCCTCCCGCACACAGCGCAGCGCCATCGGCACCTGGTGCTCCGGCGGAAACGCCAGCAGCGTGCGCCCCTGCCCCGGCGTCAATTTTCCGGCAGCCAGCAGCTTTTGCACCTCTTCCGGCAGCCGCATCAGGCGCAGCGCGTTTGCAACGCTTGGGCGAGACTTGCCAACGCTGTCTGCCACTTCTTCCTGCGTCATTTCATAGGTGGTCATCAGCGCTTGATACCCCTCGGCTTCTTCCAGCGGATTTAGGTCTGCACGCTGCAAATTTTCAATCAGCGCCATTTCCATGACCTGCTGGTCGGTCAGTTCCCGCACCAAAGCAGGCACTTCCTGCAGCCCCGCCATGCGGGCGGCACGCCAGCGGCGCTCACCTGCAACAATCTGGTACCCGCCCTCTTCGTGCAGTGGGCGCACTAACAGCGGCTGCAAAATGCCGTGCTTGGCAATTGATTCTGCCAGCTCCGCTAATTCCGCTTCGTCAAAGTCCCGGCGGGGCTGGTTGCGGTTCGGTTCAAGCTCGTTAATATTCAGAACAACGGAAGAGTTGCGGTCCTCTGCGTCATTCTCTGCAAATATGATATCCAGACCTTTTCCCAGACCTCTTTGTTTAGAGGACAATCCGCTTCACCTCAGCTTTCATGGTTCTGTATAATTTCTGCCGCAAGGGCATTATAAGCCTCCGCACCCTTGCAGGATCGGTCAAAGTATTGAATGGGCTGACCGAAGCTTGGCGCTTCACTTAAACGAACCGTGCGCGGAATTACTGTACCAAATACTTTTCCTTTAAAGTATTTTTTCACTTCGTCAACCACCTGCTGCGTTAGGTTCAGACGCCCGTCATACATCGTCAGCAGCACGCCCTCAATGTCTAAAGCACCATTATACTGGCGCTTTACACGGCGCACGCTGTTCATCAGCTGACTTAAACCCTCCAATGCGTAAAACTCACACTGAATGGGAATCAGAACGCTGTCCGCTGCTGTCAGCGCATTGGTGGTGATGAAACCCAAAGACGGCGGGCAGTCAATCAAAATATAGGCGTATTGGTCTTTCACTTGAACCAGTGCGCGCTTTAAAACACTCTCCCGATGCGGTTTTTCCGCCAGCTCAATTTCCGCGCCTGCCAAATCCAGTGAACTGGGCAGTAAATCCAGATGATTGAATGCCGTAGCGAGAATCGCCTTTTGAATCTCCGCATCGCGAATCAGCACATCATACACCGACTGGCTCAGTTTGCGCCGATCCACACCGACACCGCTGGAGGAGTTTCCCTGTGGGTCTGTATCTACCAAAAGGGTTTTCCTGCCGGCAGCCCCCAAGGCAGCAGCCAAATTGACGGCTGTTGTGGTCTTCCCCACGCCGCCTTTCTGGTTGGAAACAGCAATAACGCGGCACATACAGGCTCATCTCCTCTCTTACAAATTCAGTATGCCCTATTATACCACGAATACTGCCGCAAATAAAGTGTCCGCGCTTCGGTTTCACAAAGAAAGTGCAGAAAGCAATGTTTCACGTGAAACATTGCTGATAAACAGCGCTGCGTTGCTTGGCACAAACGCAAAAAGAGGACCTGCGGTAAGCAAGCCCTCTCTTTGTAAATGATTGTGGGAAAATGATAAGAAAATGGGTTTCTTGTAATTAATTTAAAACAGCAACGGACTTATGCCGGCTTCCGACCGGGAGATGCGCTTTTCGGAATCCGCACCACCCACTCCAGGTACTCTTCCGTTTCTGTATGGAAGGTTTCCGCCGGAACGCCGGTGCTGCGCAGGGTGGTGACAGCGTGCTGGATGGTATTTCCGAAAATCCGTACGTCCTTAAAAATCGGCAGCCGGTGCTGGTGTTGCTTCGGCTCCGCTTCCAGCAGCTTACTAATCAGCGCATCGGTCTGCTGCACATTTAGCTTTTTTTTCAAAACGGTTTCCAAAACCTGCGCCTGCTGTTCCGGCTCGCTCAGCCGCAGCAGCGCCCGTGCGTGCCGTTCTGTCAGGCGGTTTTCCAAAATGGTCTCGCGCACGCGCCCTGGCAGCTTCAGCAAACGAAGCTTGTTGGCAACTGCAGATTGGCTTCTGCCCAGACGGGTGGCACACTCTTCCTGCGTGATGTTCCATTCTTCAATCAGCCGCCGGATACCGTCCGCTTCTTCAAACATATTCAAATCCGCGCGCTGCAGGTTTTCCGTCAGGGCAAAAATAGCACTTTCACGGTCTGTACAGGAGGTAATTAAAACCGGAACCTCCCGCATACCGATGAATTTGCAGGCGCGCAGGCGCCTTTCCCCCGCGATTAATTCGTAACCGCTCTGCACGCGCCGCACAACCAGCGGCTGCAGCAGACCATTGGAAGCAATGCTATCGGCAAGCTCCCGCAGATCCTGCGCAGTAAAGGTGCGCCGCGGCTGCGACGGATTTGGCCGTATACACGTGATGTCCAATTTCACAATATGCTGCTGTCCGAGCATTCCCTCACCTCCTGCTTGTCCTTATCCTATCATACAGGAGCCGTACCATTTTGTAGAAAGAACGCACGTGCATAATTTTTTTCGTGTCACGGTTTCTTGCTGCATGATTGCAAGTGCAAAGATGCATCCTTACCAAAGGTGATGTTTACGCTTTCATGACCATGAACAAAGGCTTCAAGCTTTTTTCAAAAGCTTTTCCAGTTTCTATAAAAGCAAGATTTGTGCACCTTGCACAGCACCAATTTTAATTGAATTCTGCCTGTGGAAAACATTGTTGAAAAGTGTCAACTGCCTTGATTTTTCTGCTTTTTTGTTGTGGAAAACGCAAGTGGCTGCTTTTTAATTTTTCCGCCGGCTCGTGGATAGGTCGGTGAGCAGGTGCGTGTGTGCTGAATCATCAAAAAAGTGCGGCTGCTGCCATCCGGCAGTGTGTAAACCGCATTTTTGCAGATGCTGCCCCCCAGCACCTGTAGAGCATATCTGGCGGCAAGCAGTTCTTCCTGCCCCGCCGGCCCCTTCCATGCGCAGAAGTAACCGCCCGGCTTAACAAATGGCAGACAGTATTCACACAAAACAGAAAGCGGCGCCACTGCACGTGCAAAAGCAAAGTCAAACTGCTGTCGCAATTCCGGCTTTCTGCCGCCCTCCTCTGCCCTGGCATGAACCGTCTGCGCAGCAACACCCAGCTTGCTGCAGATGTCATCCAAAACCGTCAGACGCTTCTGCAGACTGTCCAGCAGCGTCAGTTCCAGCTGCGGCTCTGCCAGCTTCAGCGCCAGTCCTGGAAAACCGGCACCGGTTCCTACATCTATGCAACGCTTGCCTGCAAGCTGCATCCACTGCAGCGGCCACAACGAGTCCAGAAAATGCTTTTCTGTAAAAGCCATTGGCTCGGTTATGGCAGTCAAATTCAATTTTTTGTTCCACTCCAGCAGCAGTTCCATGTAGCGCTGAAACTGTGCGGTCTGCTCCGCAGATAGCGGCGTCCGGCAGGCGGCCGTCTCTTTTCGCAGCAGTGCTTCTATATTTTCCATTCAGCCTTTCTCCTTGGCAAGCCAAATCAGCAGAACACTGACATCCGCCGGGCTGACGCCTGAAATCCGGCTTGCCTGCCCGATGTTTGCAGGCTGCACTTTGTTCAGCTTTTCCTGCGCTTCACTGCGCAGCCCCTGCACAGTGGTATAATCCATGCTGTGCGGCAGGAGTTTACCCTCCAAACGCCGCATTTCCGCGATGTCTGCTCGCTGCCGCTTGATATAGCCTTCGTATTTGAGTTCAATTTCTACATTTTCAAAAACCGCTGCCGGATAGTCCGGGCGGTTCCAATCCACCGGTGCCAGCGCAGCATAGCTAAGCTGCGGCCGTTTCAGAAGTTCTGCTAAGCGCACGCCCGTTGTTACTGGCGATGTTTCACGTGAAACAAGCAAGGCATTCAGTGCTTCACTCGGAGGCAAAACCGTTTTCTGCGCACGCTGATACTCCGCAGCTTTTTGCTCCTCTTTTTTTTGAAAGCGTGCCCAGCGCGCGTCACTGATTAGCCCCAGTTTTCTGCCAATTGGTGTCATCCGCTCATCTGCGTTATCCTGCCGCAGCACCAAACGGTACTCGCTGCGGCTGGTCATCATGCGGTACGGGTCCGTAACACCCTTGGTTACTAAATCGTCAACCAATGTGCCGATATAGGAACTGGCACGGTCTAAAATCATCGGCTCCCGTCCCTGCACCTTCAGCGCCGCATTGATACCTGCCACAATGCCCTGGGCGGCAGCTTCCTCATAGCCGGAGCTGCCGTTAAACTGACCGGCGCCATACAGCCCAGGCTGTTCGCGAAACTCCAGCGTGGCATCCATCTGCTGCGGGTCCACGCAGTCATACTCAATGGCATATGCGCAGCGCATCATCTGCACGTGCTCAAGCCCCTTGATTGTGTGGTAAAACTGCAGCTGCACTTCTTCCGGCAAGCTGGAGCTCATCCCCTGCAGGTACATTTCTTCCGTATGCAAACCGCAGGGTTCAATAAAGAGCTGATGGCGCGGTTTGTCCTGAAAGCGCATGATTTTGTCCTCAATACTGGGACAGTAACGCGGCCCAACTCCATGGATATGACCGCTGTAAAGCGGACTGCGGTCAATATTCCGCAGGATAACCTCTTTGGTTCGGTCATTGGTCCAGGAAACATGGCAGACCGCGCGGTTCTGCCCCGGTTCCAGTGTGTCATATGAAAACGGCACCACCGGTTCGTCCCCTTTTTGCACTTCCAAATCTGTAAAGTCTATACTGCTTCGCAAAACACGCGCCGGTGTTCCGGTTTTGAAGCGCCGCAGCCGCAGATGCAACCGGCGCAGCGGCTCGCTTAAAAAGGCAGCGGGAAACATCCCGTCCGGCCCGCTTTCGTAGCTGACCTCGCCGATATAAACGCGGCCGCCTAAAAATGTACCGGTTGCCAAGATGACCGCTTTCACCGTGTAAACCGCACCCATGCGCGTCACTAATTCCCACAGCACGCCGTTCGCCGCATGGCGCAGATCCACCACTTCTGCCTGTTTCAGATACAGGTTCTCTTGCCGTTCCAAAACGTGCTTCATGGTTTCGCTGTACTTTCTGCGGTCAATTTGACAGCGCAGCGAATGCACTGCCGGTCCCTTGCCAAGGTTCAACATCCGGCTCTGCAGAAAGCATTTGTCCGTTGTGCGGCCCATCTCTCCGCCCAAGGCATCAATTTCGCGCACCAAATGTCCCTTTGCTGTACCGCCGATGCTCGGGTTACACGGGCAGTTGCCCACCGCGTCCAGATTGACAGTAAAAACCAGTGTGGAGCAGCCCAGCCGCGCACTGGCCAAGCCCGCTTCAATTCCCGCGTGCCCTGCGCCAACCACCGCTACATCATAGACACCGGCATCATATTCATGCTCCATCATTCATTCGTCCTTTCCAAAATCCCCACAGCTTTTTGCCGCCTGCGCTTATTTCCCCACACAGAACGTTTCAAATACCCGGTCAATCACCGTGTCGGAAACACGTTTGCCGGTCAGTTCCAGCAGCGCAGAAACCGCGTCTTCCACGCAAACTGTCACAGCATCCAGTGTCAGTCCGCTTTCCAGCGCCTCCAGTGCTTCCGAAACCGCTGTCAGCGCACGCTGTGCAGCGGCCTGCTGCCGCTGTGTAAACAGGATGCCCGCTGCCGGGTCAATTGCCTGCAGCTGCAACACCTGCCGCACCGCAGCCGTCAGCTGCTGCAACCCGCTTCCCTGCAGAGCACTGATATATACGATATGTTTAAATTTCGACTGAATATACAAAATGTCGATTTTGTTTTCCAAATCATTCTTGTTGATGACCGCCACAGCAGGCGTTCCGCCAATCAGCTCTACAAACTGTCTATCTTCGTCCTGCAGTGGTTCAGAGGAATCAAACACCGCCAAAATCAGCTGCGCCGCTTCCACGCGGCCGCGGCTGCGCAGAACGCCAATCTGCTCAACGGGGTCTTCCGTATCGTGCAGCCCTGCAGTGTCCGCCAGGCGTAGCGGAATACCAGCCAGTAAAATGGTATCCTCCACCACATCGCGCGTGGTGCCCGCATAGGAGGTCACGATGCTTCTGTCACATCCGGCCAGCAAATTCATCAGGGTACTTTTGCCAACATTAGGCCGCCCCGCAATCACGGTATCCACACCTTCACGCAATACCCGCCCCGTATCGAAACCGGAAAGCAGGCTCTGCAAGCTGTCCTTTGCTTCATTCAATTGCGTGTGCAGCTCAGTCTGGCTGACCTCCGGCACTGCTTCTTCCGGAAAATCCGCCCATGCCGCAAGGTGAGATGCCTCCGCGGTCAGAATCTCACACACACCGGCAATTCGGTCGTGCAGCCTGCCCTCTTGACCAGCGCGCGCTGCCCGCGCTGCTTCCCGTCCACGCGCGGAGATCATCTCCATCACAGACTCCGCCTGTGTCAGATCCATTTTTCCGTTTAAAAACGCGCGCCGGGTAAACTCGCCGGGCTGTGCCAGCACCGCCCCGGCAGCCAGACAGGCATTTAAAAGCCGCCGCAGCAGGTACAAGCCGCCATGACAGGAAAGCTCCACAACATCCTCACCAGTGTAGCTTTTCGGCGCACGGTAATTGGCCGCCACACACTGGTCAAATGTGCCGTCCGCGTCTTGTACCGTACCAAATAAAGAAGTATAGCCCGGAATTTCATCCAGTGTTTTTCCTGACACCGACGTAAAAACCTGCCCCGCAACCGCGCGTGCCTGCTCGCCAGAAATGCGGACAATGCCGATACCGCCCGGCGCCTGCGGGGTACTGATGGCTGCTATGGTATGCAAAGAAATCGCTCCTTCCAGAAAAAAAAGCGCCTGCACCCGGACGGGCGCGAGCGCTGAAAATTCTCAGTTCTCTTTCGGCAGCATCCGCTGCGCGGTTCCCTGCTGCGTGGTGTTTGTCCGCCGCTGCTGCGGGTACGGCCGGCTGGCAGTCTGTCGGAAATTTCGACCTGCCGGCGCCGGACGTTTGTCGCTGCTGCCACAAGGCCGTCTGCCGTGTCCGCCAGAGGGGCGGTGCGGTTGGTACCGCTCGCCGCCCTCCGGACCGATGACCACGTGGCGCGCCTGATCCTTTCCTTCGCTCCAGCTGATAGCGCCAGACACCTGCTGCACCGCCGTGTGGATAATCCGACGTTCATAGGGGTTCATCGGCTCCAGGGAATTATTGCGGCCGGACTTCACCGCTTTTGCCGCCAGCTTTCTGCCGAGCGCGTCCAGGGTCTCCCGCCGCTTTTCCCGGTAGTTGCCGATGTCCAGCGTAATGCGGTAATAGGTGGTTTCCGTGTGGTTTGCCACCAGCCCCGCCAGATACTGCAGGGCATCTAAGGTTTCTCCGCGGTGCCCGATGATAAAACCCACATCGCCGCCGGTGATGGAAAGCATCGCGCCGCTTTCCTCTTCCTGAATGGATATCTGCACATCTGTAAGACCAAGGTTCTTCAGGATACCGCGCAAGTACGCCGCGGCCTTTTCTGCCGAATTTTCTTCCACAAAGACACGGACTTTCGCCGGACTTCCGCCGAAAAGACCGAGTGTTTTTCGCACCGGCATCGTCAGAATCTCAAACTCCGCTTCTTCTGCCGGCACACCCAGCTCACGGCAGGCGGCTTCGCGCGCCGCCTCTACCGTTTCTCCTGTTCCAATTGCTTCTCTGCGCATAACAGTATCCTCCTTTGTCTTCAGCCTAGCATTTTCGTTGTATTGCGGCCATTTTCAGCCCTTAAAAACAGACGGTTGGCATTACTTTTTTTGTCCCATATAATCCGCTTTGTTCTTAGCGCCGTCTTTGATTTTTTTCGCTTGCGCGGATTTAGCACCTTTTTTCTTCTTAGCGGCATCGGCGGTTTGCGCTGTCTGGTTCCAGTTGCGCAGCTTGGTTTCCAGCTGTGCCTGCACTTCCGGCGCCAGCGGCTTCACGCCCGCTTCCTTTTGCTCCATCAACAGTACATGCGCACCCTCTGCCTGCGCGGTCAGAATCTGCGGAGAGTAAAATTTCTGCATCAACCAAGTACGGAACAATCCCATCAGACCGTTAATTGTGTAGTAAAGGCCCATAGCGGCAGGCAGAATGCAGGTCAAGTACCCGAAAGGCAGGGACATACCGACCATCAAGACTGTCATGCAGCCTTGCTGGGCACCCGGCTGTGCCTGTCCCATTTTTTTCTGGCTGTAAGTCATGTAAATCGTAGAAATAATCTGCAGCGCGATACTGGCAAACGGCAGCAGGAACAGCGGACTGCTGAACAAAGTCTGCCAGAACTGACCGGACACGGCCGGCGAACGCAGCAGATCCAAGCCAAAGAACATGAAGCTATGGCTGAACAGCGTCAGCTTCTGCAGGTCATATGCGCTGAAGAAATGCGCCACGTAAGGCTGAATCAAGCTGAAATTTTTGGCAAGGTCCAGCTCATGGTAAGTGCTTGCATAAGAGCCGAGCGTACTTGCCAGCGGGTTACCGGGGATATTTTCCATGAAAGCAGAAACCTGCGCCAGAGACTCTGTGTTCAAATGCAGCATATTGGTCAGTGGACTGGACAGCGAATAAAACAGGCTCATAAAAATCAGCATGGGAATGACCATCATCAGGCAGCTGCTGCCCATGCCGCCCATGCCTTCCTTTTCGTAAAGCTTCTGCTGCTCTTCCATCAGCTTTGCTTTGTCATTGCCATAGATTTTCTGCAGCTCCTGCATTTTCTTCTGCATCTTCATACTGCCGGCCATACCTTTTTGCTGTTTGATATAAGGCGGAAACATCAGCAGATTGAGCACAACCGTAAACAGAATGACGGCCACGCCGTAATTGCGTACTACAAAGTACAAGCCGTACAGCACGTAGCCGAGCAGCCATCCAAGTCCGTTAAAAATTTGCATAAGGTGACAAACTCTCCTCTATAATAAGGATTTTCGTTTCTTTTTTTCTTTCTTCAGCTTTATTTTTTTCTCCGGCACCGGGTCAATGCCTCCCCGGCTGAACGGATTGCACCGCAAAAGCCGCCAAAGTGCCAGCAAACCGCCCTTGAACGGCCCAAACCGCTCAATCGCCTCCAGGGCATAGTTCGAGCAGGTTGGCATATACCGGCACATTGGCCCATGCAGCGGCGAAACCCGCTTTTGATAAAAGCGGATCAGCCGTAATAGCAGGTTTTTCAGCGTATTCACTGCAGAATCCCCGCTTTGCGCAGCTGCTGCTCCATGGCACGCTGCACCGCCGTACTTTTGACATACGGTGTTTTTGCCCGTGCCACGAAGATAAAATCGTTGCCGGGCTTAATACGCGGCAGCAACTCCCGAAACGCCGCGCGAATCACCCTGCGCGAACGGCTGCGTTTGACCGCGTTTCCGATTCGTTTGCTGGTGGTCACGCCCATGCGCACCTGCCCCGTTCTGTTTTTTAAAGTATAGCAGACAACCACCGGCGAAACCATGTTTTTTCCCCGGCTGTAAATGCGCCGGAAGTCCCTGTTTTCTTTGATTGGTACATAATCCATACGGTCAGCTCCGTTACATACAAAGAAAGGCCACGCTGTGGTGGCCCTACGTTGCCTTCATCAGTAGGTCAGGCGTGCCCGGCCCTTCGCACGGCGGCGTGCAAGTACCTTGCGGCCGTTGCTGGTAGACATTCTTTTGCGGAAGCCATGCTCCTTTTTGCGGTGGAGCTTCTTCGGCTGATACGTTCTTTTCATGAATTGAAACCTCCTTTCGGAATAAACCTCTGCAAGATAGCATTATAGCTTACTTTTACAGAGCCTGTCAAGATTTAATATACCACAATCGGCCTGCAAAAGAAAGAAGTTCCCGAAAATTCAAAAAAATTTTTTCTTTCCTCACCTGCTTCGCAGTCCCCATTGTTTTTTGCGCAAAGTGCTGCGGCTCGTTGCAAAAAAAGCCCGGTTATGCTAAAATGATTTATATTTAAATGTTTAAATGCAACGCTATTATCACGGAGGAGAGCGAACAC